>NZ_SWFP01000010.1 GCF_005869225.1 Dyadobacter bucti
TCCTCTTTGAACTATTTAAATCCAGCAGCTTTTGAAGCCGAATATTACCGACAAACTGGATAAGAATTGAAGTTTTTAAATATTTACTAACCCGCAAAAGTGTAAACCAAAAGGGAACCACGTCAGTTGACAGGATCGAGCGCGTTACGGTGGCGCTGGAATTTGTTGCGGGGATACCTTCCCGGGCAATTGTTTGAGACTAATGCCTGAAAATAATAAAACCACCCACATGATGCGAATGGTTTTACTGCCAATATTTTGACTTTTCTCAACAACAACTTTTACTTCCTCACATATTTTGATCTTAGTGAAATGCCACAAGTCGTAATGATCATCTGATCACCGGTTTGCTCGATCTCCCAGTTCGGGCATTGGGCACAGGAAACGGCAGCACAGAGCGGATTGATGGGGACGCTGGCCTTGGGCTCAATTGCAAATAGAAAACCGTTGACGGTAAGAGATTGCGGACTGCAGCACATGGGTAAATCTTTATCATCCAGAAGGACTCCGTCAAACCGAATGCTGAAATAATAGGGCTTATCATAAACACCAGCTTCCTGCCAGACTGTCCGGCCGTTTTCAGTTATTTCCGTTTCTGTAAGCTGCCATTTTCCGACAATACCCTCAATTTGCGGCGGCGTGTCGGTGTCGTCCTTTTTACATCCGGACAGGATAAACAAAACAAAAAGTAGGAATAGGATCTGTTTCATGAAATTCGTGGATTTTTTAAAACAGATGCCGTAAGCCTGTCAATAGTTGGAACGGCTACAGACTAAAATCTCTGTCCCGACTGGTTAGCTTGTCGCATGCAGGTTAGCCTATAATATTGGCTGGTTGATTCCAAGTCGTTGGACCGGGATGTTGCCAGTTCTATTGTTATGCGGGAATATATGGGCGACCGGTAGGTTACAGAAGTAACCCGCGTGTTAGAATCATCCGTCTTAACTGCCTTGAACCCCATTTGTTTTAGTTGAGACAGCAAATTTCGGACGTAGCTCTCCGACTCCGTTCCGATGCTTGACGCAGTCGAATTGTTATCATATTTTGTAAAGATGAAATCGCTTCGGGTTCCATTTTCATAGCAGCTTTCGTAGGTATAAAGCGTGCCACTGGATTTCTTTTTAGTGTTCAAAAAACAAAACCCCCTGTTGGTAATGGACTCATTGATGCAGTTGAAATCATCACAGCTGCTTTTATCGATCAGTTCGTTAAGGCTTAATGTCTGGGCATTGGATACAAAGGAAGCAGCTTGAAAAACAAGATAAAATAGAATTTTTTTCACTTTAACGAAAATAATATTTAGAGGAAGTAGTAGGTTAAATTCTAAAGCATTTTTATCGGCATGTCTAATGCCGACAGGTTGTAAAAAAGTCGAGCCCGCCCCGACAGAAACCGTCCCAAAAGAGCACAAAAAAACCACTCCGAAAAGAGTGGCTTTTGCAAAATGTCGAAAGTGCTATCGCACGGTTTTGTGACCCATAGGGGAATCGAACCCCTGTTTCAACCGTGAAAGGGTCGTGTCCTAACCGCTAGACGAATGGGCCGACTGGTCTCCTACTTCGCGCGTTTTTTAGCACTTTCTTTCACTTTTCGTTTCCGTTTTCCGAAATCGTGGTGCAAATATGCAGGGTTGAATTTTAAATTCCAAACAGGGGTAGGAAATAAAATGAAGTTATTTTGTACTCAATTCATTTCCAGTGTGTTTGTTCTGAAACTTTTTTTATTCATTCCGCCGTGACGTTAAATTGAGGTAACTTTCTAAATTTGGGTTGCCTGTTTTTTCCATTTTCATTTTGCTATCATGATCAGACATCTTTGCTGTATCCTACTTCTGTTTTTATTTCATCAAACTATTGCCCAGGACAAAACACCAGATCAATTTTTAGGGTACCCGCTGGGATCCAAATTTGCTTACCACCATCAGATTGTCGACTATATCAAATCACTGCAGTCGCAGAATCCCGACCGGATGAAACTGGTCCAATATGGTACTACCAATGAAGGCAGGCCGCTGGTGGTTGCTTTTATATCGTCTGCTGAGAATATATCCAATCTCGAAAAAATCCGGACGAACCATCTGAAGAGCGTTAAATTGATGGAAGGGAAACCGGATGCGGCTACTCCGCCCATTGTCTGGATGAGCTATAACGTGCATGGAAATGAGTCTGTGTCGGCAAATACAAGCATGAAAGTGGTGTATGAGTTGCTGAACAAACAAAA
Organism: Dyadobacter bucti; assembly: GCF_005869225.1. Classification (GTDB taxonomy): domain Bacteria; phylum Bacteroidota; class Bacteroidia; order Cytophagales; family Spirosomataceae; genus Dyadobacter; species Dyadobacter bucti. Next base: position 2,221 of record NZ_SWFP01000010.1, read on the forward strand.
TACGCTTACGCAGGATTTTCTGAAAAACATGGTGATCATGATTGATCCGTGCATTAATCCTGACGGCTACGAACGCTACACCCAGTGGTACAACCGTGTACAGAATGTCTCGCCCGATATTACTCCTTTTGCACTGGAACATGACGAACCGTGGCCCGGTGGAAGATTCAACCACTATCTGTTCGACCTTAACCGTGACTGGGCATGGCAGACACAGAAGGAGACGCAGGAAAGAATTGCATTGTACAATCAATGGATGCCGCATTTTCATGCCGATTTCCACGAAATGGGACACACCAGAAGTTACTATTTCCCGCCTGCTGCCAAGCCCTTTCATAAGGATGTTACTGCGTGGCAGCGACAGTTTAATGACCTCATTGGCGAGTATTGCAGAAAATATTTTGATCAAAATGGGTGGACTTATTTTACACGGTACAACTATGATTTATTTTATCCGAGTTATGGCGATACCTGGCCAACGATGAATGGTGCTGTCGGTGTTACATACGAGCAGGGTGGAGGCGGCCGGGCAGGCCTGGCAGTTGAGCGGAAGGATGAGCACGATACTTTAACACTTGCAAGCCGGATATCACATCATTATGCCACGAGCCTGGCTACGCTGGAAGCGGTACTTTCTCAGAAGGATCGCATGGTTTCGGAGTTTATCAAATTTCATGAGGATGCCGCAAATTCTCCATCGGGCTCTTTCAAAACATATATTATCAAGTCGAAAGGGAATGAAGAGCGTATCAGGTCGTTCAGCGAGTGGCTTGACCGTCAGGGATTTGTGTATGGAACAGCCGGAAAGGCAATTTCTGCCAAGGGAACCGAGCTTACAACACTTGCTGAAAGTACGTTGAAAATTGAAAATAATGATCTGTTGATCAGTGCATATCAGCCCAAATCCAATTTACTACGGGTTTTATTTGAGCCTAAACCGGTGCTGGAAGATTCGGTTACCTATGATGTGACAAGCTGGGGCCTGGCTTATTTGTATGGTTTAAAGGCGTATGGCTTGAAAGAAAAATTTACCCCTGCGACTTATCAGCCTGAAAAAATTGAAAATCCCATACCGGCAACATCTCCTTATGCTTATCTGGCCACCTGGTCGGAGGTGGAAGATGCTGGTTTTCTTGCTGATTTGTTGAAAAACAGGATTTTGGTCAAAAGCTCCAATGTGCCTTTTGAAATAGATAAAAGGAGTTTTGAGGCTGGAACATTGATTATCACCAAAAAAGGTAACGAACATCTTGCTTTCGATAAGCTGGTGACCACGCTCGCTACGAAGCATCATGTGAAACTGACGGCCGCTCAAACCGGATATGTAAGCTCCGGCGCAGACTTTGGAAGTGATTATATCGCGTCATTGAAAGCACCCAAAGTTGTAGCAGTTACGGGTGATGGTATCAGTGCCACTTCGGTAGGTGCGATCTGGCATTATTTCGAACAGCAGATCAAATACCCAGTAACCATGGTCAATGGTAGCCGGCTGCTGGAACTGCCCTGGAATACGATCGATGTGCTGATCCTGCCCGATGGAAAATACGCCGACCTGATCAGCGAAAAGCACTTGGAAGTAATCCAATACTGGGTGAAAAATGGTGGTAAAATCATCATCATGGAACGGGCTACTGATGCATTCATTGGCAAGCCGGGTTTTGCCCTCACCAAAAAATTTACGGATAAGAAAAGGAATTCGGATGTATTCAGGAAGTATGGTGATCAGGAGCGGGAAGGTGCCGGTGATTCCTCGCCTGGCAGCATGTTTCAGGTGACGATGGATGCCACGCACCCTTTGTCATTTGGCTGCGCTAAGGAATACTTTACTTTGGTACGCCACGCCTATGAAATTGACTACCTGAAAGATGGTTGGAATGTCGGATATCTGGAAGAGACGGGATACAAGGCTGGTTTTGTAGGAAATAAAATAGCCGGGAAGCTAAAAAATACGCTGATCATGGGCGTGCAGGAAATGGGAAATGGACAGGTAATTTACCTTTTAGACGATCCCGTTTTTCGGGCAATGCTCTACAATGGTAAAATACTTTTCAGCAACGCCGTTTTCAGGTAAAAAGTGATCAATAAAAAAGTTGCCCTGTAAATTCTATTGGTTTCACGGGGCAACTTTTTATTGATTATTATTTTAATCCTTTGCGCTTTTTGTATTCCTGATAGCGCTCGTTGTATTGTTTCAGTTCTTCTTCTTTAAAGCTCTTTTCGTATCGTTCGGGGAGTTTAAGGAGCTCCTGCATTTTGAGGGAATTGGATAACTCAACTAGAGAATTCACACCTTTTTTATCTTTGATCAGTTCAAAAGAATCATATAAGTCGCCGTTTACGGTGAAAGCCTTAAATGCCAGTTTGTTTTCATCAATCGTAATAGCCTGGTATAGCTGCGTGTTGGACGCAGCGCGGTCCATCCAGTCCTGCAAACCGATATCGTACATTTTCGGCCCGCTCACGGAAACCACATAAACAGGCCCGTCAGGTCTTTTCCGGCTTTGGCCTACCGGCATGTTAAGGCCTCTTCCGTAAGTGTGATCGTGACCCTGTAAAACGATATCCACTTTGTATTTTTTATAGAGCGGCTCCATTTTATCCCTCCATTCGTTGTTATCCCTTCCTTTTTTGGTGGAATAAATTGGATGGTGATGAACAACTACCAACCAGCGCTTAGGGTTATTTTTAGCTACATTTTCAAACCATTCAGCCTGTTTATTAAGCTCTTCTGCATTGATAGTTGCATGTTCCGAATTCAGGAATATGAATCTTTTGTTTTGATAATCAATGTAATATGCCGTTTCTTTCAGTCCGTCGGGGCCATTTTCCGGCAGGGCAAATTGTGGACGCCAGTGTCTGGAAACTTTTTCCTGTTTGTCTGTATCTGTAAAATATTCGTGATTTCCCGGAACAGCCAGGTTGGGAACCATCCCGTTGATCCAGCCTCCTGCCTCAAACCATTCTCCCCACTCGTAATCGTTGTTGGAGCGGTTGATCAGATCGCCCGCATGAATCATGAAATTTGCCTTCGGCAGGGTAGAGTATGCGCCTCGCACAGCCCTCGACCACAGCGAACGGATATCATTTTGTGCGTCGCCGAAATAGAGTAAAGAAAGCGGTTCGTTACCGGAAGATGCAGTTGTGAAATGAAACCACTCACTCCAGTAAGCACCATCGCCGACACGATAGGCATATTGGGTTGCAGGTTTCAGATCTGTAAAATTCACCTCATGGTAAATCACCGTTTTTCCGTCCAGAACGGTTGGCTGGCTATTGGCATTTGTAATTCTGGCTTTTGGGACAAAATCCGGAGAAGGTGTAGCTTCGTATATAGCGGCAACTGCGTTGGTCACAGTGGAGTCTGTCCGCCAGTTTACGGCCTGCGAAACAGCCGGGTCGCCTTTAAACCCGAGAATGACCCGATCGGGAAATTTCGATGCCGGGTAGGTTTTATTTTGCTGGGAATGAGCGGAATAATAACATGTAAATAGTAGAAAAAACGTAGCAACCGGTTTGAAATATAGTCTCGTAATATCTGACATCGTATAATAAATGTTTGAGTTCTGATCTATAATGATACCTCGTTTTTCGTTGATCAGGCTAGTTAAGCGTATTAAGGTTATATAAATTTTTAGTGTCGGCAGTTTCCGGGATTTTAAATATGCGCCTTAATTTGATCATATTTGTATAGCTTAAAAATCCACCACTATGTTCGAAAATTCTAAAATTTCAAAGAGATTTCTGCCCCTGGCTTTGTCGTTTTTCGCGATCGTTTTGATTCATGGGGGCTGTAAAAAAGACAAAGATCAGGAAGTTGTCGTGCCCATTGAGAATATCAGGCGATTTGTTACCCTTCTGGATGATTCTCTGAAAGGTCGCGGATTTGGATACAGCTTCGTTGTTTACAGAAAAAATGAATTGGTAGGCTCTGGCTTTGGCGGGCCGGCGTCTAGAAGTATTGAATATATTGGTGAACGTCCGGTCACGCTGGACACCAAAATGCAGATCGCCAGCATGTCGAAAACCTTGACCGCAGCTGCTTTTTTGATGATCGGGCAGGAAAAGGGCATCAAAACAACCGATAAAATAATAAACTATCTCCCGGCATCATGGACAAAAGGGCCGAATGTTGACAAGATTGCTTTCAGGGATTTGCTCACGCACCGGAGCGGCATTATTGGAGTGGGAGATAACTGCCAGAATGGGTCCTATATTGAAAACTACTGGCTTGGGCTCAAAAATCTGATGAAGAAGGGTGTGAAGACTGAAAACATGTATCAGCAATGTTATCAGAATGCGAATTTCGGGCTTTTCAGAGTTTTGATTCCGGCAATGCTCGGTTACAAATTCACCGGAAACGACGAAAATGATAATGCCAACACCCAAAAAATATATGAGGATTATGTTAAAGAACACATTTTCCAGAAAGCCGGAGTGCTTTCTACGGAACTGCTCTTTAACTCGTCGGCATTTCCAACTTTCGGCTACGATTATCCGTATACTGATGGAGAATGGGGCTTCAATCCGGGTGATTTAAGGGAAACTGCCGGCGGTTATGGATTTTATCTTTCTGCGAACGAAGCAGTCAAGATTTATTCCGGCATGTTTGTAAAAGACAGCCCTATCCTTAGCCAGGCGTTGCAGGATTCTATACAGTCAGGGTTGGGTAGTTATACCACGGTTACACCGTTGGGAGAATTTAGTTATCACGACGGGTGGTGGCATTCCGGTTTTTACAAAGAGAGGACGAAAGGGTTCCGTAGTATCTGGATGACCTGCCCGAATGACATAACGGTCGTACTGTTTACCAATGCATTAAGGCATAGGGACGGAGTTTTTCCAATCTTTTCGGATGCTTATTACGACATTACGTCGTACGTACTGTGGGCATATGCAACTGTTATGGAAGAAAACAAAGGCAGGAGAACTTCCCCGATCAATTTCCACGACTATTTAAGGGACAAACAACCGCATTGAGGGAGCCAGGGCAATTTTAAACAATGCGAACTACACTTTGGGGGGCACTGTACTTGGGATGAAACTCGTCTTGTGATTTTTGTTTTTTTTACCCTTCTGATCACGTATCCATTCACTTATGCGTTTGAAATCACTGTCGGAAGGCTGCCGGCCAGTAGTCAAAAACTCTATATCGTCAGCTTTTTTTACCATCACAACAAGTTACGAATTTTTGGGGAAGTATTGATGAATGAGCCTTACTGCCGCATTTGAATTAATGACCATGATGTTACCAAATAATAGGCTGGCGCCTAGACTCTCCTGATAATGTTGAACTAGTTTTGTTTTACTTTTAAAAGAAACGTAACCCTCAAAACCTTTTTCAAACTATAGTTTGCAAGCGAAAGCAATAAGATTTCCCGCTACACCTAGATACAACTTTTTTTCGCCCTTATTCAATTTATGACTTTCGATGAGATGCATAAAAACGTGATCTTCTCGTTCCTGTAAACTTATAAGTCCTTGAATAACATGTGCATTGTCCTTGATAACCAATTTGAAAACTTGTTTCTCTTTACTCTTGGTCTCTGCTTTCCAATCAAAAAGCCAGTACGTCTTTCCTACTGCTTTCATATCGTCGGATGTAAGCGGCAAAACCGCAGTAGTGAAGCTTTCACCCGTCCAAGCATTTTCGATTGACCTGGTTAGCTTATCTATTTCGACGCTGATTTGTCTCGCCGGACTCATATATCCAATTCAGTTTATGCCAATTATTCATAAAATGTATTGTTGAGCCTAAGTGATCAAAATTAGCAAGAGTTGTTAAGTCATGGAAATTGTTCTGTAAAAGCTACCGGGTTACTTTCAATTTCAAAACCCTTAACTTTGCGTAAAGAAATCACAATACTTTGCAAAAGAAAACACTCTTCGTCACTCCGCCATTTACGCAGCTCAATACACCATATCCGGCTACTGCTTATTTGAAAGGGTTTTTAAATACGCTGGGCAGGACTTCGTATCAGGCAGATCTAGGTATTGACGTAATTTTGGCGTTGTTTTCTTCCAAAGGGCTCAAAAGGCTTTTTTCTGACCTGGAAAGTTCTGACGCGGAACTGACGGACAACAGTTTCCGGATTTATTCTCTTCGTGATGAATACATCAGGACCATCGATCCGGTTATCCGGTTCCTGAAAAATGCCAATCCAACGCTGGCGCACAGTATATGCGACCGAAGTTATTTACCCGAGGCAGGCCGTTTTCAACAGCTGGAAGATATGGACTGGGCTTTCGGAACAATGGGGATTCATGACAAAGCACGTCACCTGGCAACTTTGTATCTGGAAGATCTGGGTGATCTGATTCAGGAGGCAGTGGATCCACATTTTGGTTTCAGCCGTTATGCGGAGCGGTTGGGGAGATCGGCGACCAGTTTTGATGAAATGGAGGAGGCTCTGGAAGTACCTGATACACTTTTGTCAAAAACGCTGACTGAGATTTTAGAACAAAAAATTCAAAAGTACAACCCTGATATTGTATGTATTTCGGTTCCGTTTCCGGGAAATCTTTACGGAGGTTTCAAGTGCGGACAGTATTTGAAAAGGCATTATCCGGATATCAAGGTCGTGATGGGCGGCGGGTTTGCGAATACGGAGCTGCGCTCGCTGAAAGAGCCGCGCGTTTTTAATTATATCGATTTTGTTTGCCTGGATGACGGCGAGGCTCCGCTCTTATCATTGCTGGAATGTCTCGATGGAGAACGCGAAATCGCGCATCTCAAACGTGTTTATGCCCGCGTAAATGGAGAGGTGATTTATCATAATGGCGCGAAAGAGAAGGATGTGCCGCAGCGGGACACGGGTACTCCGGATTATAGTGACCTGCCGCTGCATGATTATTTGTCGGTCATAGAAATCGTAAATCCGATGCACAGGCTGTGGAGCGATGGCCGCTGGAACAAATTGACGCTGGCGCACGGATGTTATTGGGGAAAATGCTCTTTCTGTGATATATCGCTGGATTATATCCGGCGATATGAACCTATGACCGCTGCGTTGCTCTGCGACAGAATTGAAGAAATCATTGAGCAGACTCAGCAAAATGGTTTTCATTTTGTAGATGAGGCTGCTCCTCCTGCCTTACTTCGGGATCTTGCGCTGGAAATAGTCAGGAGGAAACTGACGGTGGTTTGGTGGACTAACATCCGGTTTGAAAAGAATTTTACACATGACTTGTGTCTTCTTCTGAAAGCTTCTGGTTGTATCGCCATTTCCGGCGGACTGGAAGTGGCTTCTGACCGTCTGTTGGAACGAATGAAAAAGGGGGTCACTGTGGCGCAGGTGGCGCGTGTGGCCGATGCTTTCACGCAGGCGGGCATTATGGTACATGCGTATTTAATGTACGGTTTCCCTACTCAGACTACCCAGGAAACCATCGATTCCCTGGAAATGGTAAGACAGCTGTTTCAGCAGGGGATTGTCCAGTCCGGGTTTTGGCACCGGTTTGCGATGACCGCCCACAGCCCGGTAGGAATGCATCCCGAGGGATTCGATGTAATGCGGCTTAGTCCGGAAGACGGCAAGTTTGCAAACAACGACCTTGAACATACAGACCCGCTTGGTGCTGACCACGATCTTTTTGGAGAAGGATTGAAAAAGTCGCTTTTCAACTATATGCATGGGGTTTGCCTGGATTTTCCACTTTCCAGATGGTTTGATTTCAAAGTCCCGCCAACATCGATTTCTCCAAAATACATCGAAAAAAGTATCAGCGAGTTACCTGATTCAGTTATAAGGCCCAATGCGCTTGTTACCTGGCTGGGTAGTTTACCTGAGCTCTCTGTTTTTGAAGAAAGGAGAGGGAAGAAGGTCTACGAGATTGCCGAGCTTGTTTTTTATAATAAGAAAAAAGAATGGGCTATTGAAACGGATACTGAAATAGGGGAGTGGCTGGTTGAAATCATGCCAAAACTGCTGATCACCAATGCTGAACCATATTCTTTGGAAAAATTGAAAGATGATTTTGGATCAGCTGGTTTGGGTAGTTTTGATGTATTTGTTAACTCAAGAGTTTGGAAAGAGTTGAAGGATGGCGGGTTGCTCATTCTCTAGAAGGAGAGTTCAGTGACATGTGTTGCGAGAGACGTGCCCGGCCCGGGAGATGCCTAGTCAGGAAGTCACATGCCGCGGACATGCGTGGCCTCCGGGCACGACCATCTCAGGCCGCACATCTATCCCAGGCCGCACATCTATCCCAGGACCCACATCCAGCCCAGGCCGCACATCTAGCCCAGGCCGCACATCTATCCCAGGACCCACATCCAGCCCAGGCCGCACATCCAGCCCAAGCCGCACATCCAGCCCAGGCCACACATCTATCCCAGGCCGCACATCTATCCCAGGACCCACATATAGCCCAGGCCACACATATACCCCAGGCCGCACATCCAGCCCAGGACTTAAGTCCTGGGCTATGGATCATGGATATGGATCGATCGAGATCCACGGACCACGGCGTCATAGAGATAGCACCTCGAAGTTTTCGAGGTTGTCGTCGAAGGTCGTGAAAACGGCAGGATAGCCGATAGCGACGCTTCCGATCCTGTCGGACAAACCTACTGCCCTGGCAGGACGAATCGTTGCCATTTCGATCGCCTCCTGCAAGGGAATTCCAACTATTTTAACCGCATTCCTGATAGCATCGGGCAATGCAATAGTTGCCCCGGCCAGATTTCCGTCCGAATTAGTGTAGCGACCGTCTTTCAGATGCGCGTCAAATTCTTCCCATTGGAATTCAGTCACTTTTTCGCCTAAAAACAATGCATCTGAAATCAAGAACAGTTTGTCTTTTTTGATTTTATACGCTACACTGGCAGCACCGTAATCACTATGTACACCATCGATAATAATCGGCGCATAAACAGATTCTGTATCAAAAGTAGCGCCGACAAGGCCAGGCTGGCGGTGCCCAAAAGCCGACATTGCATTGTAGAGGTGAGTAACCAGTCGGATCCCCTGTGAAAATGCTCTTGCGGCCTCGTCATAGGTAGCATTGGAATGACCCGCCGAAACGGTAATGCCCGAATCCAGCAGCATTTGGATCTGGTCGGCTGTAAACATTTCGGGAGCAATCGTAATCAAGCGGATCACATCTTTACCATAACGGATGATTTCTTCCAGCTCAGCATTCTGTGGCTTGCGCACAAAGGCTGCTAAATGCGCCCCTCGCTTGACGGGGTTCAGGAACGGCCCTTCCAGGTGCATGCCGAGCACACCCGAGCCGGGATTTTTTTGCTGATAATTTCTTGTCGCTTCAATACCTTTCAGGATATTTTCCTGTGGAGAAGTAATGAGCGTAGGGAAAACGTACGCTGTTCCGCTGCGCACACTTGCCTGATAAATATCGTCAATCGTTTCTTCGTCGGCTTTTTGGGTAAAATGGAATTTTTCTCCCCCGTTGATATGAATGTCAAAAAGACCGGCAGCAAGATTTTTTACAGACCTGACCCCTTCTTTCGGCGCTGATGCCTCTATATTTTCTATTTTGCCGTACTCAGTAGTAACTAATTGATTGTTAAGTAACCCGGTTCCGGTATAAAGGTTTTCCGCAAAGAGTTGTACAGACATGGTTCAGTGAAGGGATTTGGTTGTTGAAGAAACAAAAAATGATCAGGCAGTCAAAATGCTATTTGATAATAATGTCGAATTTGGTGAGGAGCCCCGCCAGGTCCGAAGAAAGGAACTTGGCTTTTCGGATATTGTTCGAAGTAGGATCGATGCTGAAATTTTTGCTGGTCGTAAAATCTACACCGGCCAGATTGGTATTTGAAAAAACAGCATCCCAAAAATCACAATTTTGAAACCTGGATTTAGACAGATCCGCCTGGGTGAAGTCAGCACCGTGAATCTTGCAATTCATGAATTCACTTTTATTCAGCTTTTTTCGCTCAAAAATGGCATAGTCAAGAATGCAGTTTTGAAACCGGGCCGCAAAGGCAAAATCCTTGCTTTCTGAAAAGTTGACACCAGTGAGCTTGCAGTTTACAAATTCAACGTCCGAAAACTTGCTATTGGCTACGCGGGCATTGCTGATGTTGCAATCCTCAAAAAGGCAATCTATAAAATCAATCCCGGAAAGATCCGGGAATACGCAGTTTGTAAATTTGAACTGTTCGAAATTATCCTGTCGCAATACTTCCACCGTGAAATCCATATTATTGATGGATTCCATGTTGTTTCTTTTTATCATCAAAATGCTGTTTCCTGATCGAAAAGGGTTAAATATACTTTTGGATGACAGATTTGAGCTGGTCTGCCTGAACAACACCGGATTGTCTCCACATGGGTTTTCCATGTTTGAAAACGATCAGCGTAGGCACGCCCTGTATTTTATAAGCATTTGCAGCAGACGGATTTTTATCAACGTCCACCTTGATAATCGTAGCGCTATCGCCCAGCTCGGCTTTTACTTTATCCAAAATGGGTTTCATCATTTTACAAGGTCCGCACCATTCGGCGGAAAAGTCAACCAGTACAGGCTTATTGCTGTTGATGAGTTCTGAAAATGTGGCCATAATCGTAGTATTTATTTATACAAATAACCAATCCTGACGGGTAAAGGTTTAATTGGTCGTGATAATCTTGCTCAAAGGATCATGCCATTCGCTGACGTCATTAACCTCTGAAAAAAGAATTACCATCCAAGCTTTTCCCTCAGGAATTTGCCTGATCTTTTCTCTATAAACTCGTACGTAAAATTGGAATAAAGTATGGTCAGCGAAACAGAAATTATCAGAGAGATACCAATCATCCATTCTGAAACGGGCGATTTCAGCAGCCGGAACAGTACTACATTCACTATGATCAGCACCAGCGCATGGTTAAGATAGATCGAATAAGAGATTTTACCGAGATATTGAAATGGCTTGCTTGAAAGCAGCTGCGTTACCACGCCTGTAGAGCTTGCGAAAATAATGATGCCGATTGAAAAAATGACCGGAAATACCAGCTTCCACAGATTCAGGTCCCAGTGGTGTACTGCATACATCGCCGTGACGAGGAAAACAAGAAACGGAATTTCGAGAAATGAAAGCTGGAAAGATTTTTTGCTGAGCAGGAGATGTGTAAATATTCCCAGCGAGAAACATAAAATCCCGCGGACAAAACCGTAATCATAAGCCAGGAGATACTCACCCCTTGAAATAATGAAAAGCCCGGACACTAGAATTAATAAGAGAAATGCAGCATATTTTCTGGCGGGAAGGAGAAGCACAATTAATCCGAATACCAAATAGGAAATCATTTCGGCGGATATGGACCATGCGGGGTAATTGATGCTCATCCAGTTCCCGAAAACAGGTGTTGAACCCATAAAAGTTAATGTATCCAGGACTGTGTACAGGTAATACGATATGGGCATTTCTCCGGTGTTTTTCAGGGCGCTGTTTTCTCCTAAAATGTTGGCGATGAGAAATGCGATTTCGGTATAAAGCAGAAGTGGAAAAAGTCTGATGAACCGTCTTTTCATGAATGAGACAAAGTCCCCCGGGGTTTTGATCCGGTCTACATAGTTCATCGCAATCACGAAACCGCTCAGCACAAAGAAAAAATCAACAAAAAGGCTGGAATTGATGACGAAGAAATTATTGTAAAAGGCGGATTCTTTGAAAGCATTGTGATGATGTGCAATAACCAGTATAGAGAAAATGCCTCTCAGTCCGTCGAGTTGTTCAACTCTGTTTTTCATGCGTAAATGGGTTGCCTTCATCAGGAGGCAACGGATGTTAACTGGTTCGCCGTTGGTTGTTTACTGATGTTATCAAGATATCTGATACCTAAAAACCGGATCATAACTGTATAAGGAAACCAGAAAGCGATATCATAAGGCCTTCCGCCGGTGATCAGCAGAACCATCATGGACAAAAAGAAGTAAGCCAGAAAAGTGGTGAGCTGGTTGGTATTTCTTCTTACTTCACGGATTGCGAAAATGAGCAGGAAAAAATTGAATCCTGCAAAAAATACAAAGCCGAAAACGCCATGATTCACCCACGACTCCAGAAGCGGTACATCCAGATAATCACTTTTGTAGCCTCTTCCAAGAAATACTTGCCAGGAAAACAACGTTTCAAGGAACTCGCCGAAGCCGCTAACCCGTCCCATGGCTGAATAGTCCACGTCCGCAGTTTCAGAGAGCTTCAGACCTGTGGATGTGAAAATCACGTCCATGATCCTGTTTTCGAAAACATCCCAGTAGCCGAGCAGTAAGTTGAGGATATCGCCGTACTTGTTCAGGAAGTAATTGATCCCGACAAGTATGATTGAGATGATGATCACATTTCTAAACTTGAAGGCATTTCCGATGGCGGTAAAAATGCTCGAAACTTTGAAATGGAAGATGAAGTAGGCCCCCAGCATGATGCCGATACCCAGATAACTGGATTTCGCCAGGGAGAGTATTACTACGCCTAAGCTGAACAATATAGAAAAAAACAGGAACAGCTTTGTAAAGATACCAGGTGTACGATTGAGCATAACCACTGCTGAAATCATACAAATGACACCGTTTCTGGCTGTTATATGCGGATTACCTCCCGGTTGAGCGCCATCATTCGCAAAGCTGACTGCCGCCCGCATACCCGGAGTCCAGTTTGGGTCCGTGAGCAGAGAATATACCAGGGTAATATTGGCGAAGAATGAAAAAAGGAAAAAGACTATGACCAGCGTGTCCTTTACATCATTTGGAACGTGGAGCAGCAGTACTATGAACCCGAAAACGAACACATAATTACCGATATCAGCCACCGATTTTCCGACGGAGTTGATAAAAATGAAATAGTAAAAAGTAAGTAAAAGAAAACCCAGCCCCAGGTTCAGCAGTATGACGTTGGGTTTGTACAGCCTTTTGAAAAGGTGCACAGGGGTCATTAATAACAGTGCAAGTGTGAAAAAAGCAGCTGTAAAAACGCTGCTGGCCGGTCCAATACCCAAGGTATCCCTGAAAAAAAATATCAGCGGGAACCCGTTGAACATCATCGCGATGCCCGCAGAGTACCTGAGATTATTAAAATTTGTGGTTACATTAAGAAGACTCCAATTCATCTGGACAATCTGAAACGTATGTATTTAAAATCCATTCGCAGGGCAAAATAGCCTATTTTCCGAATCCGGCACCAAAGATACCTCATTTTGTTGAGAGCCCGGGGGCCGACCGATGAAATGTAAATTTCATGCACACGGAGATGTTCTTCTTTTCCTACTGAGGCGATAGTGGATGACTTTGCATCGGCATGTACTCTCAGCGCACCAGCCAGCCCCTCAATTTTCCGTACAGTCGTAGTTTTGTGGGAAGTATACCTGCTGATAAATTCATAGTCGAAGGCAAACCTGTAAGATTCATCAAATTTTCCGTATTGCTCGACAAGTGAACGTTTGAAAAATAGAGACTGGTTATGAATCTGCATCCCTTCCAGAATCTGACAACTGAAATTGTAAGAAGTTGTTTTCAGGATTTCAGTGACTTCGTCGTCTGTCGAAATCATGTACAGATCGCCAAACAGAATATCATCTGTATTTTTTTTTGCTGCTTCTCCAAAACGACTGAATGTGCCCGGGAAATATACATCGTCGGAGTTTTGGAAGCTGATATAATCCCCGGTCGCTTTTTCAAGGGCTTTGTTGATCGCGTGAACCTGGCCGCGGTCTTTTTCTGAAACCCAGTACGCCAGATAATTTTCATATTTTCTGATCACCTCGACGCTATTGTCGGTGGAGCCGCCGTCGACGATGATATATTCCAGGTTAGGGTAATTCTGGTTTAAAACACTCAGGATCGTGCGTTCCAGAAATGCAGCCTGATTGTAAGAAGGCGTTATCACAGTCAGCTTCGGATAGCCACTTTTTTGTCCCGCAGCGTCTGCTTTAACTATTTTCAGTTGAGAAATAAATGCCCGCAGGTCCTGCGTGTTTTGTTCAAGAAAGTGCATAGGATCCTGATACCGCTTTTATAAAATTAAAATTCTTCAATGTATCGCGTTATTGCTTTGAGCTTGCCGGCAATGCCATTTCTCAGATTTCTGTTTTTTCTGATATCCGGTAATTTACCATATGCAGGCGTTTTTTCAGCAACAGAAATTTGATGTGGCGTCTTTAATGTACTTTTATAATTTTTAAAAAGGCTTTTAAAAATACCGTTTTGAGATAACAAGCTCGTATGGTCAGACCAGATTGGATCAAAGTAATCCAGTCCGGCAAAGTCTACTGAGATTAGACTCCGGTTATCAACTAAGTATTCCCCGTTTTTTAGAGACAGCTCTTTGTTTAAAACAGCATGTAGTCCATAATGCCAGCCCGTATGCCCGATCTGAACCGTACCCGGCACCCAAACCGGAACGAAATTCAGCCACAGCTGATCCATATTCATACCGTTACAAAGATCAAATTTTGCCCTGTCAACGGTACGTTCAGCCCACCAGCCTAGCATTTTCCGTGTGTCGGCACCCGGTTTTAATATCCAGCTTCCCGAATGAAACATTCCAACATTCAGGATGCGCTTGTCGTCCAGTACCGATGATTTTGACAAAGGTTTTTGAATGTTCGGTGTCAGGGAAACGGGACCGCCGGAAGTCAACAATTCGTCAAAAGAGTTTAATAATAAAGTCGTTGGTGCAAGAAATGTTATGTTTTTGCAATCCGTATGCAGTTCCAGTAATCTGATTGCAAACCATGGCCTGCATGCGGCAAGCAGTTCAAAATCATAATATTCCGCTTGCATTTTATCCCAGCCCGGAATGTCAACCTCGCCAACAGACAACCGATGTACATGATCAGGAAGGGTATCCAACGCAATGTTATCTACCCAGCACAAGTAAAAAGCAGAATCCGGTTGATGTCGCAGCACGGACTCGGACAAAGCCAGTGCGTGTGCCAGATTGGTTCGATTGCAAACGGTGTAAATAATATTCATGTGCAATTAATCTGCTTCCGGCAAAGATTGAAAATAGGACAAACTCTCTATGTTGCTGCGCAAAACCCCGGTGAGCGCAAACGGTAAACTCTTGCTTCCAGCCATATCAAAAGCATTTTTTGCAAAATAATTTTGAACAACCGGAGTCGGCTTCCGTAAGTTGGGCCAAAAACGGTTCGCTTCAATTTCCCAGAAAACAGAATCCGAGTTTGGCAAACTTTCATTGTGGCGGTACCGATAAGCCTCCCTTTTTTTTGATTTCAAAGTCTCCACCATCCGTTCTATGCGGCAAAGGTACAGGCCGTTGTCATTGTAAGCATTACCGACTGCCTGTTTATCTGGTTCTTTCAAGCCTAATATCCTCGGAATAATACCATCAGTCCGCTTATACAAGTCTGCGTAGACAGGAGCGGCCCGTAAATAATCATATCCTTGTTTGCACCAGTAATAGAGTTCATCCTTCACGATCCAGCTGTTGAGTTCATGAATAAGCAGAAATTCTGCCCAATTGAAACGTTCATAAAAATCTTCTGTGAGCAAGAGCCGGGACAGATCCTGGCGTGTCTGAAAGTATGTTTTTGGGAACTGAACTACGTCGATATTTTCGTTGTGCTCTTTGATGATCGATAAATCCGCTCCTTCGTAGGTCACGAAGATCAGTGGATAATTATTCAAGATTTCCAGGCAATGGTGCAGGAGCTTTTCCTCCGTAGGATTGATCTGCGGATTCAATATGGGAACGATAACGGATACAAGCTCTTTCATTACATGGTTTCCAGGCGTTCAATCATGTATTTTAATGGCATGTTCAGCCATTTACGTACACGCTGGTAACGCCGGACGGGAGTTGGTTTGATGTAAAAACATTGGAATTTTCTATAATAGGCATTTCCTTTTGCGAGCAGGCTTTCCCGGTATAATTTGAACAATTCAGTCAGATCAGCCCGCTGCGCGAGTTCAAAACGGTCCTGGTATTTCGATAGTATTTCGGGTTTGGCAGGATCGTAACCACTGTAATGAAAAAATATCAGCGGATGCTCCCCGTTAACCAGGAAGGTGCCATCCTGAAATGAAAAAGTACGTTCATGCAGGTTCCAGTAGGCTGCATTATATCCCGGATTTCGCTCAATTAAGGTATTGGGAACAAAAATCGGGAGGAAATTCATCCAGTTCTGATCCACGAAAAGCCCGTTACAAAGGTCGATCAGACATTCGTATCTCAATTTTTCTTCCCACCATTTAATAAAGTTGTCGTTTTCCTCGGATCTGCTGAACGCAACAAAGCCGAGATTGTAAACGCCGGTATTCAAATGATGTAACTCGTTGGGAGTCAGCCGATCCTCAATGGGCGTGTTAATGTGTGGGATAAGAACAGCCGGATGGATTTTTAACGAATTCAGCAACCCCGTAAGTGGTTGAAAAACAATAATATCGGGGTCAAAATAAATGACGTTTTCAGCTTCCGGGTAACGTTTGAAAAAATAGGTAAAGTAGAAGGGTTTAACCGCAGTATTAAGCTCGGTAATATTATATCTGTCGGCCATTTCCTGGAAGCCGCTGATCTCAATTTTGTCAATTTCAATCATCGGAAAGTCAGGAGCGAAAGAATCCTCGAACAAAATTCCATCGAGAGAGTCGACCAGCCCTATAAAAAACAGTATTTCCGGATTAGTGGATTTGAGAGAATCGCCTAAGGTCCTGGCTTGCGCTAAATAATTGATGGAGCAAATGGTAAAGGCAATGGTCATTGATTGTGTTGTTCCGAAACTTGTAAGGGTAAATACTTTTGAATGATGGCTTCGATACTCGCCAAACTTTTTTCCGTATTGTGCCTTTCCAACACTTTTTTCCGGCCTTTCTGACCCAGGGAATCCCTGAGTGACGGATCCAGTACCAGTTTTATAATTGCCTCCGACGCCGCCGAAATGTCCATGTAAGGAACGACAAACCCTGCATCCGACTCGATCAGCTCGGGCGCGCCGCCTGCATCTTCAAAACATACAACCGGAATTTCCTGCAAAGCAGCTTCCAGCACAACGAGCGGATAAGGATCTTCCCTGGAACTGAGCAGCAATACGTCGAAACGGTTGATGTAATCCAATGCTTTCGGGGTAGGCGGAACAAGGATGATCCGGTCGCTTAGGCCCATTAAACGGATGTCGCTTTGGATCAGCTCGTAAATTTCATGCTGCGGCCCTGCGCCGACCCACACAAAAAATACGGGGAGGGGAGTGGTTTTATGGATAACCCGCTTGGCAACCCAGTTAAAAATATCATTTCCCTTGCGCCATTCTGCATTACCACATCCCCCGATCACAATGGCGTCTTCTGGGATGTCGTACGTTTTTTCTAGAATATCTTTCTGTACCGATTTAAGTTTCTGATCGATGTGCTCGTGGTCAATCAGCGTGAAAGTACTGACCAGCTTTTCGGGAAAATCAAATTCTCTGACATAGTAATTGGCCACCGCATGGGAAACCGCGATCAGATGGTCGGTTTTTTTGAGGAGAAAATTCAGGTGTTTTTCGTGTGTGTAAATTTTAACGGACATCCCGAGTTCGTGAACGAACAATACCACGGGCAGATGGTGCAGGAATTTGAGAAAGTCGTAATAAACCGCTGAATTGGCAATTGAATTGATAAACACCAGGCCGATATTCTGCTCTTCGAGTTCAGCAGTAATTTTTTCGTTGATTTTTTGGTTGGAGCGTTCTTCGTAAATTTTATATAAATTAACTTTTTTGAGCAATCTGCCGGTTAATTGCGGGGGAGAAACTTTGTAATTCTGATAAAGACGGGTAATGCTCACAACCTGCTCGAACTCATGTTCCAGTTCTCCGCCGCTGCACAACAATAGGTGCATGGGTATTCCCCGTTCTTTCAGCAGCCGGAGCAATTGCAGCAGCAGCAGCTGGCTACCTGCCCGGTTGGCGTCGTGACTTACAAATAATATTTTCTTCTGCTCCATTACCCTAGTGTATTGCTATCTTCAACATCGGACTTCCCGTTTACTTTACCTGGTCCGGATATCCAAATGCTCAATAAGCTTCGTAACTCTTTTTACCCGGGACCTTTTTTGCGGGATTCCCGATGTAGATGCCCCATTCCTCCGTCTCCTTCGTAATTGCTGACGCCATTCCTACCAGCGTTCCCTGAGCGATGGAAGTGTAATCGCGGATGGTGCTGTTAACACCAAAAAACGAATAAGATTCCACCAAGCAGTGCCCTGAAAGTACCACATGCGATGTAAAAAAGACATGGTCTTTGATTTGTCCGTGGTGGCCTATATGGTTGCCGCTCCACATCACCACATTGTTGCCGATCGTAGTAAACGGTTGAATCGTGTTGTCTTCCAGGATAAAGCAATTGTCGCCGATCACATTATTGAAGAGCGTTGCTTTGGAGCTGATATATGAAATAAACTGGTAGCCTTTTGCTTTGGCCGCGTTGTATATACTCTCCCTGTTTCTGTTCATATTGCGCCCGGTCATCGGAGCAAAGAATGAATATTCCTGAGGCGGGAAGAGTGTGTCCACATCTTCAAAAGCTACAACAGGCAGGTTTTTAAATGATTCATTTTGAATATATTCCCGGTTGATGGTGAAAGCAACCACTTCATGTTCAGAATCATGAGTAAGATAATAGTGCGCTAATTCGGCCGTGTCCAGCACCCCAAAAACGATAACTTTCGCCATTCCTAAATAAGTTCGTATGCCTTTAAGTGCTTGCTGATGTTTTCCTGGTCGTTAAACATCAGAATATCTATAACTGACAGCCAAGGTACGAAAGCATTTTTGAATTGGGGATATGGGCTTGCAACACTTTTGATGAAGCTTAGCCGGATACCCTCTTTTGCAAATCTGTCTTTTTCGTATAATTCCATACCTCCAATCGGATTGATGTAATGGCTGGCATTTTCCTGCTTACATATATCCAGGATCCTTTCCTGTCCTTTCAGTTCTGTATTATTGTATCGGGTTGAAGAGGGTATGATTTCGGTCCGGATATCCATAAATGCACAGGTAATTTCTAATGCAGAATGGGTAAGTTCATGGATTGTATTAACTTCTAAATTTACAATTTCTTCGATCAGAACAAAAACCTTTTCGTAATAAGGAGCCTTCTGATAGGACTGCTGAATGGTCTTTAAGAACTTTTTCTGCCAGGATTCTCCCTGTGCCAGCGCTACTGCACGGATAAGTTTATTTTGGCTTGCATCTTTAAGAGGGACCGTAAAAAGATGCGGCTGGCCCGAAACCAGAATGTTGTTCCTGTTGATCCATCCCTTATTAATGAAGTTTACATCATCATAGATAATGAATTTATCGACTGCATTAATAAGCTGAAAATACCCGATATATGGAAATATATAAGGCTGCATAATGGCAATTGTCATTGGCTACTATTTAAGTTTCCTGAGGTAATAGTCCTGTCCTTTCTCGATGAGGTTGGTCATGGATGTATCAGAGCCGAGCCTTATATCAGTAGGCAGTGATTTGATCCTGCTGGTGTCGTTGATGACACTTTTGGCATAAAAAAGATAGTCTGCCTCCTTGGGGATTGGTCTGAGGCCTTGCTCAAACGGGTTGATGGAAATCAGCTTACGTGTTAATTTTTCGCCATAAAGCGGATATTCGAAATCGCTGTTTACGGTTGCCAGTGCCACTGTTGCGTTTTGTGGGACAATGGAATCGTAGGTCTCGTAAGCTTTGGTAACGTCAGGACGGGCAAATGTCTGAAATTGGATGCGCTCCATTTTCAGCGCCGATTCGTGGCCAAATGCTTTGAAAGGCAGGCACCGGATATTGAGGTATACCGACATAACCGCGGAAATGCAGGCCAAAATGACGATTGTCATCACATATCCCTTCCATAAATTTCTTCTTGGCTTGATGATCGATAACCGGTGATGCGAAAACAAAAGAAGGAGAAACAGCACCCCAAACAATCCTGTTTCTATAAAATAACGTCCCTTCATCGGGTCATATGGTGCAGAGTAGGATATAGCCGCAAAGTGCAGGCAGAATGCCAGCGACAGGAACCAGTGCACACGCGATCTGAAAACACGGATGAAAACCAATAGAATCAAAGGAATGATCAGTGCAAAGCCAAATACTCCCCAGTATGGGTTAGCATTATAAAAATCAAAACGGCGCTGAAAGGCAAATGGGAAAATCGTGAAATCCAGTTCGTCATCAAGCCGCATGTTTAATTTGTCTTCCAATACAACCAGCGGTTCCCGCATCACGGAATTGACATCGTAACCCCATTGTGCATTTCTGATTCCGTCCAGGTTGGCAAAATCATACGCATATCGTACTACATTCCGGCTTCCCTGTTCAAAGAGATTGGATAAAGAACCCGCACGTTCAACCGACTGATGTTTCAGAGAGGTGGGCGGCCCGATCGGATGCCCGAAAACCATTACGTTTTTGATATACCCGGTCGGGAGCGTGTAGACGAGCATTGCCAGAAGAATGGCTGTGCCTAGCCTTAGTGTTCTTTCGAAAAAGACTTTAAATCCTGGCGCTAAAAATACAGCGTAAAGCATCACCACGAATACGGATGGCAGAAGCAGGGCAAAAGTGATTTTGTGTCCGAATGCAATTCCAAAAGCCATGCCGGCCAGGTACAGGTACCGGTTATCCCGCGTAGTGTAATATGTAAATAGAAAGTAGAGGAGGCAGCTCAGGTAGGCCGTCAGTACAATATCCGTTTCAGTGGTGACAGCCTGCATCAGGAAGTCCAGAAACATGCCATAGGCTAAAGCACAAAAAAAACTGGCGGAAAGGCTTCTTCCAATACGCTGCGCAATACCAAAAACAGAAACCAGCGTAACATAATAAGAAGCATGATGAATGAATTTGAATGCATTTTCAATGTTTCCGCTGATCAGATAAGTGAATATCTGGATGGTAGTAGGACTCTTGGGATAGGTATCCATGTTCCAGTTGGTGCCTCCAAAGTGCTCCATGGTGCCGCGCTGGATGTATCTGATGGCCCGGTTGAGATGCCCTGTCATGCTGTCCCACTCATTGGGTGCAGTAAAAAGGACCAGAATAAGATTGGTTACCGCTATAACAGCCAGTGTACCAAAAAGAATAATGAAAATGCTCTTCAGGTACACGGATAATTCGCGACCCCATATTTTGAAAGTTCCGGCCCTGTTGGCAATAATTGCACGGATCGAGTAGGATGGTTTCGATGGCAGGAGAAATGTCCAAAGCAGTAGATGAACGCCAAGAACGATGAAAACTCCTGGTATCCAGGCAAAGATATCAGCTGTAAGATCAAGGGCCGACAGCACAAATCCTGCCGGAATTACACTTCCAGCGAAGAGGATAAAGCACACAATGAGCCATTCAGTCAGGGAAGGCTGGGCAATTTTTTTTGCAACGTAATGAATGCTGTATAAAAACAGAAAGAAAAATAGCCAATAAAGAAAGACCATGTGGTTATGGTAATAGATGACTGTTGATAATATTAGATATCCTTTCTACATCTGAATATGGAAGTCCAACATATAATGGCAAACTTAAGACTCTTACCGCAATATCCTCTGAAACCGGACAAGCAATTTGCCGCGGCATGAAAGAAAGTGTATTCAGGGATGGATAAAAGTATCGCCGGGGGATAATATCTTCAACACGCAGAGCCTCCATCACATTTTTCATGACTTCCTCGGAAGGGAAGACGACAGGGTAGTAGGCGTAATTGTATTCTATTTCGGGATGCATAGCCGGTTTGAACAGAATGTCCCAGTTCAGTATGCTGTCGTAAGCATCAAAAATTTCCTTGCGGGCACTGATGATTTCCGGTACATGTGGCAGGTTGCATAGTCCCATAGCGGCGTGGAATTCGGAATTTTTTCCGTTGATCCCCGCATACAGATAATGCTCGTCGCCCTGATGCCCGAATGCGCGCAGGAGCGCAAGTTTCCGATCCAGTTCAGGATGGTTTGAAATCAAAGCACCACCTTCGGTAGTGTGAAAAACTTTCGTGGCATGAAAACTACAGGTACTCAGATCACCATACGAAAGCAATGAGCGATTTTTATATTTGACACCGAATGCGTGTGCGGCATCATAAATGACTTTGAGATTATGTTTTTTGGCTATTTCTTCGATTTTTTCAATATCACAGGGATTGCCGTACACATGTGTTGCCAGAATAGCAGTTGTAGCCTGCGTGATGCTTGCTTCGATCAGATCAGCATTGATATTGAACGTTTTGGCATCAATATCAACAAAAACCGGTGTGCAGTTTTCCCAGAGGATTGCATTGGAAGTAGCAACGTATGAAAATGGTGTGGTGATCACTTCACCCGTTATTTCCAGCGCCTTGATGGCAATTTGCAGAACGATCGTTCCGTTTCCACAAAAATACAGGTGATCTACCTGCAGATAATCTTTTAGCTGTGCTTCGAGCTCCTGTAAAAGCGGCCCGTTATTGGTGACATATCCGCGTTCCCAGATTTCACGGACGTACTGCAGATATTTTTCCTGGTCGGGTAAAAAGGTTTTAGTGACGTTAATCATTCACTACGTGTTCAGTTTGGCGAATGGAAAAATTAAGTTGAGGGCGAATATATCCGGGCCATTTGCCATACCAGGTAACATTTTCACGATAATCCTCAATGTCAAAAACGAGCGCTTCCTCCATGTTATAAAGTACCGTGCTGGTATCTTTCACAATCATCATGGAGACGACATATGACCCGTCGTTCAAAAAGTGGCCTGGAATCTCACACACACCTCTCACCAGACCTTTGGCAAAAGTCTCAGATTGTGTACCTACATTAAATATACACTCTCCTGTAAACGTGTATAAGTGCATGCTCAAATTCAGGTTCGCGCCTTCCACCAGATTCCAGAACTCAAACTGGAAGTTAATCGGCGTGCGCACATCGATATGGTTGAGCTCATCCTGGTATTCAGGGAAAAGCTTAAACCTTTTGACCCTGACCTGATCATTGCCGGGAGCGCTTTCAATGCTGTCCCAATGTTTTTCGAGCGATTTATGTGAAACCTTGCTCAGGTAGTTCGTGACTATATGTGTAGTATCTCCCTGATCGATCAGCCGGCCTTTTTCGAAGTAGAATGATTTGTTGCAGAGTGCCTGGATGGCCGTGAGGTTGTGGCTTACAAAGAGCAGCGTCCTTCCGCTCTCGGACACGTCCCGCATTTTACCAAGGCATTTTTTCTGGAATTCAGTGTCGCCAACCGCAAGCACTTCATCGACGATCAGGATTTCCGGGTTAAGATGGGCAGCGATTGCAAAACCAAGCCGCACATACATTCCGGAGGAGTATCTTTTGACAGGTGTATCAAGAAATTTTTCGACGCCCGCAAAATCAACAATTGCATCGAAAGACTGCTTGATCTCACTTTTTGACATGCCTAATATCGCGCCGTTAAGGAAGATATTTTCCCTGCCGGTCAGTTCGGGATGAAATCCGGTACCTACTTCGAGCAAACTCGCAATACGGCCTTCGATCCTGATCTCTCCTGTGGTCGGTTCTGTAATCCGGCTAAGGATTTTAAGTAAAGTGGATTTGCCAGCGCCATTATGGCCTACAATTCCGATACGGTCACCCTGTTCTATGCTGAAATTAACATCCCGCAAAGCCCAGAATTCCTCTTTTTCCGCAAAATCAGGTGATTCCTGCTTCCGTGAAAACAGTTTATTCATCGATTCCGATACAACATCCCGGAGACTCGGGGAGCCGCCCTTACGTTGATGGTCGATGATATATTTCTTGCTGATATTTTCAGCTGTAATTACAGGCATGCCCAAATTTAATTAGTTCAAATGTGATCTACGAAAGTATTTTCTTTTTTACGGAAGTAAATCAAAGATAATATCAATATCACAAAGGAAATTATGGCCGTCGAATACAGGCTCTGAGGATTGAAATAAGCTTTGTCGCCCAGCAGGCACCATCGAAAACCGTCAATAATTCCAACAAGAGGGTTCAGGTTATAGTATTTTTCGTACCAAGTGTTGTTCACTTCTCTGCTGCTGTATGCTACCGGACAGAGATACATGCCAACCTGTACCAAAAATGGAATAAGTTGACCGATATCCCTGAAACGCACATTAAGCGCCGCAAAGAAGAGGCCAAATCCCAAAGATGTAATAAATGTTAGTAAAATGAAGCAAGGAAGAAATACAATGGTCCAACTGATCGGATGCTTGAAGAAAATGGTCATGACCAGGAAAATCCCGAATGTGACCAGAAAATCTACGAAGCCGACCGCCACCGAACTCAGCGGCATGAGCAGTCTCGGGAAGTAAACCTTTGAAACCAGATTGGAATTAAGCAGGATGCTATTGCTGATCTGTTGAAATGTATTTGAAAAAAAGGTCCAGATAGTAATACCGCACAACACCATCAGGGGATATGGAACGCCGGGATCGCTTTTGAGCTTTGCAACATAGCTGAAAACAAACACCATGACAATCATGGTCGCGAGTGGTCTCAAAACACTCCAGGCCACACCCAGAAGAGTTTGCTTGTATCGAACTGAAATATCGCGTTTCGAAAGGATCCAGAGTAATTGCCTGTTCAACCAAAGGTCTTTCCAGTAATCTTTCTCCGACCCCCCTGCTTTAATGGTAATAGTATGTTGTATAGCCATTTTATGCCTTTACTGACTTGGGTGCAGGTGTAAGCACTGTTCTGAAATAAGTAAAAATAAGCGCGATCAATAATCCTGCCAACACACCGATTTTGGCTCTGCGTTTGTCCTCAGACTTCATGTCCAGAGGTACTTTCACACCTTCGATCTCTGTAAAAAGCGGCGCTTCCCGGACCAGCGATATTCGCATTTTTTCGGCCTGGGCCATCGCTTCGTAATACAGCTGCTGAAGAAATGCAGACTTCCGTTCCATGCTATTGGCCGAAATTTTAGCCTCAGGCATGATGATCTGCTGGCTGTAATCCAGCTGTTTGGCAAGTTTGTGTTCTGCAATTCCAAGAACCAGGGCCAGCGAATCCGCACGATGCTGAAGCAAGCGTAACGTTTTGCGTGTTTTCTGGGTCTGATTTTCGGTATACATCTCTTCGACGGTTTTCAAGAGAGTTGTAACCCATAACCCGGCCAGGTTTTCGTTTTCCATGGAAGTGGAAATCGAAATGAAGGAAGATTTACGGTCCAGAGACCCGATTTCCGTCGATCCGCCGGCTTTTTTAACAATTTCATTTAAAACAATCCTTGAATTCTTATCCAGCTTCTTAAGGTCATTTGATTGGAAATGGAAGTTCTGCATGTCAGGCCTTTCTTTCCACTCTGTTGTTTTTATCCCGCTGGAATCAATGAAGAAATTAGCAAAAATCATTTTATTGCCGTTCACTGTAACCTCTTTCATAAGGTTCCTTTCCAGTACAGGCCGGGATTTTACGAAGTAGAAGAAGTTTTCACCTGTAAAAATATTTGCGTCCGGCTGGGAACCCAGGCCAAGCAAACCCGCTACATCGCCAAGCCCGGAAGACTGGCTCCCACCTCCCAGGTTAAAAACCACGTTGGCTTCGTACTTGTTAGCGGTTTTCATGTAAGTGTCCATCGCATAGCCGATCCCAAACCCGATAATAGGAAAAAGCAGGATAATCTTCCAGTTTCGGAAAATTGCGGTTTTTACTACCAGAACTTTTTCAATGACATCATTAGGTGTCAGCTCGTCATCCGGTATGTGTTGTGTGGTTGTGGTCGTCGACATTTTAATTTAATGATCGGAAGGCGAGAATTGTTACAATTAATCCCATCACTGAGCTCAGCAAGCCAGTTGCAGTTGAAATGGTCTGTTGTGGGTTAAGGACAGGTGCGGCCCGCACAGGTACGAAAATTTCAGATCCTGGCTCTACCCTGGGATATACATTGAAAAACAGATATCGTCTGGTACGGTCTACATTACCATTCGGATATTTGATGTAAGAGCTTTTTCTGAGCGACTGGGTCGTAAACCCGCCCGATTGAGAAATATAGTCCGAGAAACTCATTCCTTTCCCGTATTTAACGGTAGTCGGATAAAGCACAGATCCCGAAACCTGTACAGTTTCCAGTCTCTTCGGAATACGTATGATATCACCTTCCTGCACTACCAGATCTTCAAAAGACCCCGGACTTTTCAGAATATTTTTCAGTTTAATACCAATGGACTCTTCCTTTACATTAGCCTGATCGCCCAGGATCATGCCTTTTTTAATGCTCGTTTCAGTAACAGCGGCCTGATCGTAGTCGGTAGGCTCGTCGAGGCTTTTGATAATTGTTCTTCTGAGAAGAGTCGCACCTTCAGGATAAGCCAGCTCAGTGAGTCCGCCGGCTCTTTTGATGATGTCACTGATTTTATCATTTTTATTGATAATCGTGTAAGGTCCGTTAACCAGCACTTCGCCTTCGACAAAAACCGATTGCTGCTCAACATAATTAGGCGACTTGCGCACGGTAACCTGGTCAAATGGCATCAGTACAAAGTTCGATTCTTTGCTGTTCAGCGAGAGGTCTCTGTTAACGTTAAATTTAAAAACTTCGGATATCTGAGCGTTTGCAGCACCTGCCACACTGTTTCTTTTCCGTCTGATCACTTCTACTTCAGACGAGTAAGCTGATTCTTTAAGCCCGCCTGCCTGCACCAACAAATCTTCTAAGGTCATGTCCGCGGTGTACTGGAACTTACCGTCGTTCTCAGCAATTTTAGTATTGTTAACTTCCCCTTCAACGCTTACAAAGGCGGTTTCGGCCATGTCAAATCTTGATGGGACAATTACCTGATCCAGCCTTGTCAGCATAAGGTCGGGAACTGTATTATTGACGATATCCGTATAATTGAGGGAAATATTCTGGATGGTAAGATCCTGACGGGTCCTGAGTACACTTACCCGGCCTACAAATGCATCTTCCCGAAGCCCCTGAGCATTCTCAACCAGCGCTTTAAGCGAAGGGCTGTTGTCCAGAGAATAATTGCCCGGCCTCATCACGGCACCTTCAATAGTAACCATATTTTCAAATCTGTCCAGGACAGTTTCTACATTGATGGAGTCCCCGGTGACAATATCAAAGGTAGGATAGTTCTGCTCGGCTACATCCAGAAGCCTCCTTTCCTTAGATGTTATACGCTGTATTTTAAGTCTTGCACGGTAAGCTTTGTCGCTGAATCCGCCGGAATAACGGATGATGTCGCCCAGCTTTTCTTCCGTTTTCAACTCGTAAATGCCAGGCCTTTTGACCATCCCGGTAATTTCTGCCCTTTTCAAATAGTATCCGACTACGATATTGTCGTTATCCTGCACGCGGACATCACCATCGATCTTGCCGTTGACCAGGTAATCGTAAATATCTATACGGGCCACAACCTTCCCGTCGCGAACTACACGTACATCCCGGAAAGATCCGATTTCATTAGGGCCTCCTGCCTGATACAACGCGTTGAAAGCGGACGCAAGAGACGATAATTCGTAAGTTCCCGGATTGATAACTTCTCCGGTAACAAATACTTTTACAGTCCTGATCTCGCCAAGGGTTACCTGTAGTTTCGTCCGGGCAGTTTCGCCTCCGGTACCTATCAATCCCGGGGTGAACTTCGAGAATTTGTCGATGAGTATCTTACGGACTTCTTCTATTGTTTTGCCCGCCACATATACGTTGCCCACACGCGGGATTGTGATAAAGCCGTCCCTGTTTACAAGGGTTTTATATGAACTTTCGGCGTAGTTATAAATGTAGATATTGAGTTCGTCGCCGGGTCCTAAAACATAGGTGCTGGGGGTGGCGATCTGCATATCAGGAATCGGGTCAAATTTTTTGTCTGCAAAAATAGAATACCCGTAAATTTTCTGACGAAACGCTTCTCTTTCCTGCTCTTCAGGAGAAAGTGTTGTAGATGTAGTTTGATTTACCTTACTCTGATCCGAGCCCTCTTTGGCCTGTGAATTGGGGTCTGCAGCTGTTTTTCCCTTATCATTTCCCTGGTTATCCGTCGATTGCGGATTGGCAGACTGAGGCTGGTTGGTGGTACCTGGCTGGTTTCCCGTGTTTGTCGGCGTATTTCCTCTTGGGTTGCCTGTGCCTTGTGTTCCCTGTGCCGCACCGTTACCGGCGGGAGCCTGGGAAGAAGGCAGCGAAGGTGTTATCTGGGATAAGGCAGGAAGGGAAAGAAGTAAACAGAAAAAATAGGGAAATATGTTTTTATAGTTTTTGGCCAATTTGAATGTGTTCATAAGTAGTATTATTGTACCATTGAAATGCTGATCATTTATAAAAACTAAATATCAGACCGTGTATTTTGGAATTTTTAATGCGGGCATAGTTGATGTCAGGATGTGTATAACATGGCAAAGTAAATTAGATTTTTCTTATTTTTAAAGAATTTATATTAAACCGGCCGGGACGGGGGCTGGTTACAAAGTTATAACAGGGTAACGATAAATATTTAAAATTATTAAAATACAATATTCAAAATAAGGGATCCTCCTATAAGGATAATTATATTATGGAAAGCACGAATGTTCAGTACGATGAGGATAGTATAAGGTCGTTGGATTGGAAGGAACACATCAGGCTGAGGCCGGGGATGTATATCGGGAAGCTGGGGGATGGCTCGTCGGTGGATGACGGGATCTATGTATTGGTCAAAGAGATTTTGGACAATTCCATTGATGAGCACATGATGGGCAATGGAAAGACGATCGAGATCAAGATTTCAGAACACCGGGTAGAGGTAAGAGATTACGGGCGTGGCATTCCGTTGGGAAAAGTGGTCGATTGTGTTTCCAAAATTAATACCGGCGGTAAATACGATTCAGGCGCGTTCCAGAAATCTGTGGGGTTGAATGGAGTGGGTACAAAAGCTGTAAATGCGCTCTCACATTACTTTAAAGTACAGTCTTATCGGGACGGGAAAACCAAAAATGCCGAGTTTCAGCAAGGAGGTTTGCTACATGAATCCAAAGAAGAAGCGTCGAATCAACGCAACGGTACACACGTGATCTTTGAACCAGACGGTACGATATTCAAGAATTTCAGGTACATACCGCAGTATCTGGACAACATGATCTGGAACTATTGCTACCTGAACGCAGGACTGACCATCAATTTCAACGGGCAAAAGTATATTTCTCAGAACGGTTTGCTGGATCTGCTCCAGAGCAAATCTGATGCTGAATCTATCCGTTACCCGATCATTCATTTAAAAGGAGAAGACATCGAGTTTGCCATGACGCACGGCAACCAATACGGTGAAGAGTATTATTCATTTGTGAACGGCCAGTATACGACTCAGGGCGGAACCCATCTCACCGCTTTCCGAGAGGCAGTTGTGCGGGCTGTACGGGAACACTTCGGTAAGGATTATGCGCCGGAAGATATCCGCTCATCCATCATCGCAGCCGTGGCGATCCGTGTGCAGGAGCCTGTGTTTGAGTCACAGACAAAAACAAAGCTCGGCTCAAACACTGTTTCCCCTGATCCAAACAGCACTACCATCCGGACTTTTGTCAATGATTTTGTAAAAGAAAGGCTGGATAATTATCTGCACATGCATCCCGAGTCGAGAGACGCGATGAAAAAACGGATAGAGCAGTCGGAACGTGAGCGCAAGGAGTTGGCGGGAATCAAGAAGCTGGCCAACGATCGGGCCAAAAAAGCGAACTTACACAATAAAAAGCTGAGAGACTGCCGGTTGCATCTTACGGACCTGAAAAATGACTTGCGTTATGAAACAACACTTTTCATTACAGAAGGGGATTCTGCCAGCGGTTCGATCACAAAATCCAGGAATATACAGACCCAGGCTGTTTTCAGTTTAAGGGGTAAGCCGTTAAATTGTTTCGGGCTGACCAAAAAGATCGTATATGAAAATGAAGAGTTCAATTTGCTGCAGCATGCACTGGATATAGAAAACGGTGTAGAAAATCTCCGTTTTAACCGCATTGTGATCGCAACGGATGCCGATGTCGACGGAATGCACATCAGGTTGCTGCTCATGACATTTTTCCTTCAGTTTTTCCCCGATCTGGTGCGTAACGGCCATCTTTTCGTACTGGAGACTCCGCTCTTCCGGGTGAGAAATAAAAAGGAAACAATATATTGCTATTCAGCTGAGGAAAAGCAGGCTGCGATTGACAAGCTGGGGAGCAAACCCGAAATCACACGTTTTAAAGGTCTGGGTGAAATTTCGCCTGACGAGTTCGGGAAGTTCATCGGGGAGGATATGCTGGTAGAACCGGTGATTTTGCAGAAGGAGACTTCGATAAATAAATTGTTAAGCTACTTTATGGGAAAGAATACACCTGAACGCCAGCGGTTTATTATTGATAACCTCAAAATCGAAAAGAATATTGAAGAGCTGGCGCTGGCAGGATAGCCATTGGTTTAGCTTATCTTTGGCCATTTAAAGTAATATCGGAAAAGGAAAGTCTTTACACGTTAAAATATGACCTCCTACTCCAATATGTACTGACATTTATACTATACCTCTTTGTGGATTTACAAGATTTAAGAAACAGAATAGATAGCCTCGACGATCAGTTACTAACCGTCCTGAACGAGCGGATGGAGCTTGTGAAGAAGGTAGGAGACCTGAAAAGGTCGTCCCAATCCATTATTTATCGTCCTGAGCGGGAGAAGCAAATTCTCGACAGGCTGGAAAAGCGCAACAACGGCTTGCTGACGCGTCAGGCTATTGATGCCATATTTTTTGAAATATTTGCCGTATCGCGTAACCTGGAATTGCCGGAAAGAGTCTCATACCTTGGCCCTGAGGGCAGTTTTACACATCAGGCCGCCGAGAGCAGGTTTGGGGGAATGAGCGAATACCTGGTTTTGCCGACGATCCATTCCGTTTTCGAAAGCGTGGAAACAGGGCGTGCCAAATTCGGTGTGGTACCGGTGGAAAATAACCAGGAAGGTATTGTGATCGAAACGGTGGATTTTCTGCGCGAAAAAAATCTTTCGATCGTGGCTGAGGTGCTGCTCCCGGTCCATTTTACATTTGCCTCCCAGTCCGATACGTTGAAAGATATCAACCGAATTTATTCCAAAGACATAGCCTTCAGGCAATGCGGCAAGTTTATCAGCGAATATCTGGAAGGGATGGGCATAGAGCTGATCCCGGTTGAATCTACTTCCAAAGCTGCCAAGCTTGCCTCGCAGGAAGTGGACGCTGCTGCGATTTGCTCTTCTATCTCGGCGAGGCTATTTGGTGTGCCTATTCTTTATGATAACATTGAGGACAGCGACCAGAACAGGACCCGCTTTTTAATTCTCGCGAAGGATTTTCTGAATGTGAAAAGCGAGGACGACAAAACGACTATCATCGCAAATCTGCCTAATACCAACCGTCCGGGTGTACTGTACGAATTCCTGAAAGATTTTAATGACAGAGGAATCAATCTCACCAAAATCGAAAGCAGGCCGTTGAGAGGTGAGGCTGCATTCAGAACATGGTTTCTCGTGGAATTTCTGGGCCATGTTCAGGATGAACCTGTGCAGGAGATCATGCACAAATATGGCACGCATCTGAAATGGCTGGGCAGTTACATCAGAGTTTCCTAGCAACTGCCCAACCGGCAAGCTACCACCAGCGATAGAAAACGCCGACGGATCCGCTTACTGTTGAAATGCCGTTTTCGATGTAATCATATTTATAGGTACTTCCGTCGTATTTTACGCGGACATCGATCCCGAAAGAGCCATCTTTTTTGAACAGAAATTTAGAACCGGCGCCTATACCATATTTAGGCGCCACTTTTTGGTTCTGCGACGCCAACGATCCGTAAAAAACCGTGTAGTCCAGAATGCTGATCCCTCCACTTACCTGTAAATAAGGCTGTATTTTGGAGGTTTTGGGTAGCAAATGGTAATTGCCAAAAACTTCAACAGGGTATTGCGACAGGGTACGGGTCTGTACTGCTGATATCGTTTCGTCACCGCTCTGATACAAAGCACGCGGAATCCGTTTTTCGAAATACGTCGATCCGATTTCTCCGCCTACTGAAAATGCATTTCTCAAAACCCATTCTATTGAAATCGAATAGTTTTGGAAAGAAGCTTTGTCGATATAGTTGCTTGAAAAAGATCCCAGCGGTGCTGCGCCCATAAAACGTGCGGTCGCGAGGTAATGCGTGTATCGTTCAAAAGGGGAGGGGAGCGTGTAGAGTTTCGGAGCATCCTGGGCGAAACCAGGCACAAATCCAGCAAGAAAAAGGGCTATTACTGCTATTTTTTTCATTTTAATTGATTTTTAAATAATTGGACTGCCCGAAAATTGAATCCACCATTTTGTCGACAAGCTGTGACTGGCCAATACCGGAGCCACGGATCTGCGCATCCCAGATCACTTTATAAGTTTTGTCGACCGTGTTCGGATTTTTGAAATCAAGCATAGAAATCAGCCAGTAGCTTTCGGCAGTTTCGTAATAAGAATAATAGCTAGGGTAACCGAAGCCATAACCGCCGCCTCCCCAATAACCGCCGTAGTAAGAAGAAAGCGGCTGGGAAACCACATTCAGATAAGTATTGGTGATCCATGCAGCATTGATACCGACATCAGGATTGGCTTTCGGGCTTACATATTCATACCCCATGCTTTCCATATTGGTAACAATCCTTTGCAGCAGGTCTCTGTCTATCTCATCAAGCGTCGTTCTCGATCTTCCGTTTTCCACAACCAGCACCGAATCTACAATACTGAAAGTTTTGTATTGCTTGTAATCAGCCGATTTATCATGATTGGTAGCATATACCAGCGACTCTTCGTTGGAAAGGTCCCCGATCGGGTCTTTTGAGCAGGAGGTTAATCCGAGGCTGGCTATCAGAATAATTAATGAAGCTTTTTTTAACATTTTTTATCTTGTCTTTAAATGTGATAAATAAACGAAATTTGAAATTGAAGATTTTATTTTTGTTTATTTCTATCCCCAATTTTTTTGATTTAAAACTGGCTCTGTTTTCATGACTACAATGAATGAAAATTAGTTGTAAATTCTCCTGAAAACGTTTGCACGGTAATGATGGTAGCCTGCAAGTATCTCATGATGAACGTAAAAGACGAACTTCTAAGATCGGACAGATGCTCAGAAACGCAAAATCTTGATTTTGGGACTGATAAAAGGAGTATGATTTTTGTTAAAATGTGTCTTTACTAAAATGGAAACTGCAATTATTTTGGTTCTAATAATCTAAATTCGCGATGAGCATATTATAAACCTATATGGAAACAAAAGAAGAGATTTTAAGAATAATAGATGTACTGAATGACACCTACGAAAGCGAAGAGGCATGGTATGGCCCTTCGGTAGTGGAAGCACTGCGCGACGTGACGCCGAAGATGGCTGAGGTAAGGCTGAGTACCAACACACACTCCATTGCCGAAATTGTTTACCATATGACCACGTGGCGGATATTCGCAGTACGGAAGATCCAGGGCGACGCTGAATTTGATATTAAGACGCAGGATAAAGACTGGAAGAAATTTCCGGTTGTGGACGAATTTGAATGGGAGGCGATCCAGATGGAGCTGAGCCTTTCGCAGGAGGAGCTGATATCCGAGCTGGAGAAAATAGAAAGCGATGCATTTTTGGAAGAATTCGTGCCGGGAAGGGACTATTCCTATTATACTTTGATCCATGGTGTGATCCAGCACGATGTTTATCATGCAGGCCAGATCGGGCTGATCAAGAAGGCTGTGAAGGGTATGCGGCTGGAAGAAGACGATTTTGGCGCTTACGACGACCGGTCTGATTTCGACAGCGGAACTGATTATTACTGATTTACTTGAATAAAATTTTGCAAATCTGCAAAATGCTTATTGTTTATAACTTAAATTTTATATTTTGCATAATAATAGAGCGGATCATGTATGGAAGTACAGGCGCTTTAATGGTGTGGATATAGACGAAAAGGCTATTCGATATTTCGGATAGCTTTTTTTATGAAAAGTCTGAAATCTGTGTAACATTTGACATCTCAAACCGCCTAATCATCCCTATGAAGATACTTATTGTTGAAGACGAACCCAAGCTGGCCGGTTTTGTAAAAAGAGGACTTGAAGAGCAATCGTGGGAAGTAGAGTTAGCATATGACGGGCAGGTTGGAAAGAAGATGGCTTCGAATTATCGTTTCGACGTCATTATCCTGGATGTGAACCTTCCTATCCTCAACGGATATGATCTTGCACGACAACTCCGTAACGACGGACTTACTACGCCTATCTTGTTTCTGACAGCCTTGGGGACTATCGACGACAAGCTGGATGGTTTCGAGGCGGGAGGAGATGACTATCTGGTTAAACCATTTGAATTCAGAGAATTAATAGCCAGGATTAAGGTTCTTTCACACAGGAATAGTAACCGGGAACAATCCAGCCAGATACTCAGCCTGGCCGATCTGGAATTAAACCTGGATGAAAAAGTAGCGCGCCGTGCCGGAAACCGTATCGATCTCACAGCCAAAGAATTCGCACTGCTGGAATACCTGATGCGAAACAGGGGAAGGGTAGTTTCCCGGGTGGATATTGCCGAGCAGGTCTGGGACATCCGTTTCGACACGGGTACCAATGTGATTGATGTCTATATCAATTTTTTAAGAAAAAAAGTAGATAAGGATTATCCCAACAAGCTGATCCACACGGTGGTAGGAATGGGTTACATTTTCAAAGAGGAATGAACATCAAATCCCGCCTGACGTTACTCTTTACCATGCTGGTCGGTTCCATCATGGCTTTGTTTTGCCTGTCCATTTATTTTTTCTACGACCAGTACCGCGAAAAGCAGTTCTATTCGTTTTTGAATGAACGCGGACAGACTATCGCACAGTTGGTGGAGGCGAGCACCGGGATCAGCAAAGATGATATTGAGAAAATTGAGAAGGAGAATAAAAATATTCTGCTCGACGAGGAAATAACGATCTACGATGGTGCGGATTCTATAATTTTTACGAGCGGCAAGGAGAAGTTCGAGCTTTCGCCTTCCATGCTGGCAGAAGCAAGGGAGGGGAGGGAAGTGCGCACAAAATATCAGAAAAAGGAGGTAATCATCATTCGTCATATTTTGCAGGATCACCGGAAACCCTGGGTGATCATTGCCGTAGCCAATGATATTCCCGGGATGGACCAGTTGAAGAGGCTGCGGGAAATCCTGGTGATTGGTTGGTTATTGTCGCTGGGACTAGTGGGAGTTTCGGGCTGGCAATTTGCCAATGATGCGATTAAGCCCGTCTCCGACATCATCGACCAGGTGAACAATATCTCTGCGGGCAATTTGCATGATAAAGTAACGGTAGGTCGGGAAAAAGATGAGCTCGCGCTGCTTGCGCAGACCTTCAACCAGATGCTTAACCGTCTGGAAATTGCTTTTGTAGCGCAGAAAAATTTTGTTTCCCACGCTTCCCACGAGCTCAGGACGCCGCTTGCGCTGATCATGAGCGAGGCTGAGCTGGGCCTGATGAAACAACGATCGGGAGAGGAATATGAAGACGCCCTGAAAGGGATTCTTGCCGAAGCAAAAGAAATGAACGAACTGGTAAGCAGGCTGCTGGAACTCGCCCGTACCGAAGAGCATGCTTTTAAGGTTACTTTTTCCAAGATCCGCGTGGACGAAGTTTTATGGCAGGCAAAATCGTCGATTCAGCAAAAGAATCCGGGGTACGAAGTCCATATCCACTATGACCAGATACCCGATGACGAGGAGCAGCTGAAAAGGTATGGGGATGAAAGCCTCCTCCGGACAGCCTTTATGAACCTCATGGACAATGCCTGCAAATATTCCAATGACAAAACCGTAAATATCTTCCTCGAAATCCAGAAGGACCTCATTAAAATTTATTTCAAGGACGTTGGTATTGGTATTGCCGCCAAAGAACTACCGTACATTTTCGATACTTTTTACCGTAGTGCCACCACCATCAGCAAAGCTGGCTACGGTATTGGGCTTGCGTTAACCAAACGCATCATTAATATGCAGGGAGCCAGTATCGAAGTCGAGTCCCTTGAAGGTTCGGGGACTACATTTATCTTGAAATTCCCTCCTTTTTAATTTTCTTTTAATTCAGTGTTAATGTGCCTTTAACTCTCATAAAGGTGTTTTGTAGCATAAATCAGTTGATCTGATTTCTACGTGCTTTGGATCGTTCCCCGGTGCTTTTTTCTTACTCTTTTCAGAGCTTGTCTGTGGAGCACAGAAAGATATTATTTGTCAATCCAACCAATGGTTATGAAGTCACCAAGATGGAAACCTGCTGAGGGCTTTAAAGGGCTGAAAGAAAACTGGAAAGATGATTTGTTATCCGGTTTTTTAGTTTCGCTTATTGCCCTTCCGTTAAGCCTGAGTGTTGCAGGTGCCAGTGGCTTCCCTCCGATCATGGGTGTAATGACAGCCATTGTGGGCGGGGTGCTGGTTTCTTTTCTTACCAATTCGGAATTGACTATTAAAGGACCAGCCGTCGGGTTGATTGTGATTGCGGCTGGCGCGGTGGATGAGCTGGGAAAAGGCAATGCAGCGATGGGCTGGCACCTTGCGCTTGGGGCGGTTGTAGTGGCCGGCGCAATACAGATCCTGATGGGGTTGCTCAAACTTCCCAGGTTTGGTGATTTTTTCCCTTTGTCGGCAGTACATGGAATGCTGGCGGCGATCGGGATTATTATTATGTCAAAACAAATACACCTTGCAGTGGGCATAGCGCCGGGGGAGCTGAAAGGAAAAACACCGCTAGAATTGCTTGAAATGGTGCCGCACAGCCTGTTGCACATGGAATATCATATTGCTATCATTGGCCTGGTTGGTCTGATGATCATGTTTGGCTGGAAATATCTTTCATTTTCTTTCCTTAAAAAAATACCGCCAGCTTTCGTTGTATTGGTGGCAGGGATCATTCTTGGTCGGTTCTTTCACTTGTTTGAGCCGGCTTACCGCGATTTTAAACCATTGATCAACCCGGGTGAATTTTCAATCGGCTGTCATGTTGATTTTGGGGGAATGAAAGGTGATTTGCTTCCTGCATTTCTGAAATATGTGGCCATGTTCGCACTGGTAGGCAGCCTTGAATCTCTGCTGACCACAAAAGCAATCGATCTTCTTGACCCGTTCAAACGCAAGGCGGACCTGAGCCGCGACATTGAGGCAGTCGGCGCAGGGAATGTGATAGCGGGTATTTTTGGGGGACTTCCCATGATATCCGAGGTGGCACGTAGTTCTGCCAATATTTACAACGGCGGTAAAACACGCTGGGCCAACCTGTTCCACGGTGTTTTTCTGTTGATTTTTGTAGTGTTTCTTTCTCCGGTGGTCAAAATGGTTCCGGTTGCTGCCCTGGCAACGATGCTGATCTTCGTAGGGTTCCGGCTGGCTTCTCCCGCTGAATTCAAACACATTTATTACATAGGAAAAGAGCAGCTGATCATATTTCTGGTAACGATTGTGGCCACTTTAAGTACTGATATACTGACTGGTATCGGCTGTGGTATACTTGTAAAAGTGATCATACAACAGATTTACGGAGTGAAACCGTCGCATATTTTTAATCCGAAATTCGAAGTACGGGCAGAAAAGGATATTTATTTCGTCAGCCTTTCGGGGGCGGCTGTATTTACAAATTACCTGGGCCTGAAATGGAAACTGGAAGCGCTGCCGGTCGGTAAAGTTGTTCAGATTGATTTTTCAGGCGCTCCATATGTGGATCATACCGTAATGGAAAACATAACCAGATTTAAAACTGACTACGAGCAGGCAGGAGGGCACATGGAACTGATTGGGTTCGATCACCATCTTGCATTGTCGGATCACCCGCTGGCAGCCAGAAGAAATCAGAGAGAAACTGTATTAAGTTAAATTGAGTTAGGTGAGTAGTAAGGGGAAAATGGCTTCCGGAATGTCGGAGGCCAATTTTTTGTCAGGATGATTATGATTTGGAACCGGGCATGGTAACGTGTTTTTCCTGACTTTCCTCGATCCTGAAACTGGGCAGGGCGTCCGGATATTCGGATACGATAAATTCTATCATCTTTTCGCGGACAATACAGCGGAGGTCAAACGTTTCAGACGAATTTCTGGCCGACATCAGCGCCCGCACGACCATGAATTGCCCCTGTGTGTCGGTTACCTGAAGAGCCCAGGATTTGCCATCCCACTGGGGCGTTTCCAGCAGGATTTCTTTCAGTTTTTCACGTAACTGCGGAACCGGTGTGAGGTAATTGAGATAAAAGAACGCCGTGCCGATCAGCGCACTTTCATTTCTGGTCCAGTTCTGAAATGGCTTTTCAATGAAATAGGTAATGGGTAAAACAATACGCCTCAGGTCCCAGATATTGACAACAACGTAAGTCAGGTTGATCTCTTCAATTCTACCCCATTCTCCTTCCACTATCACTACATCGTCAATTTTAATAGGCTGGGTAAAAGCGATCTGTATCCCTGCCATCAGATTTGCCAGGGATTTTTGAGCCGCAAAACCAATGATCACACTCGCAATACCGGCCGAAGTAAGCAATCCCACGCCATACTGCCTCACGCTTTCGAAACTCAGCAGCAGTACAGAGATACCCACCGTAACGATAAGGATGATCACAATTCGTTTTACAAACTTGATTTTGGTAAACATGCGCCGAGCCTGATTGTTGTCCGGGCTGTTAAAATCAAGTTGCTCGATCAGCACTTTTTCGACAATGATGACAATGCGGGCCATGAGCCAGGTACTTACTGCAATCAGCAGGGTTTTGCTCACCGACAATACCCATTCGTATTCGTGGTGAGCAATATAATAGGTTTTGGATGTGGCGGTAATCAGTACAAGCGGGACGAAAAAGTACAGTACGCTGGTTTGGTTTTCACGAATGGCCTTCACTGTCGGCCACTTTTTTCTGTCCGCGGTAATTTTGATCAGGTAAACAAAAATAGCACTGATGATGAGCCCTGAAACCCCTGCTATCAGAAGAAATACCCATGGAGAGTTTTTGTAATCGAATATTTCGAGGAATTCATTCATTGACTTTGATATCATTAAGACGGGCTACGATCATTCCGGTGTGTTTGGGAACGGAAGCCACATACTCCGCCAGAGGCACACTGGACATGATGACTTTTTTGCCTGTTAATGATGCGTGTATCAGATAAGCACGGCTGCCGATCCTGCTGATAATGCCCATGTGGTTAACATCCAGTCCTTCGACGGAAGAAGTAAAAGCCACGATATCTCCGTTATGCAGCATCGGTTCAGCTTTCTGGATGCCGGTTTTAGGTATGTAACTGTATTCTCGCGAATTGATCAGGTTTTCCTGCTCCCGCACTTTTTCCCAAACCGCGCTTTCAGCCAGGGCAGGGTAGAGATTGGAATGGTTTGTCATGAAATTGATATCCTTTTTAAAAGGTACGCCGCCTACTTTCGCAGTAATGTTTTCGAGGCGGCCGCGTTTTTCGTTCTCATACATCCAGTCGAGGACATAATGCAGGCGGGAAGCGTAGCCATCAATGTTACCATCCCGGTAACGCAGCTTGGTCAGCTCATTTTTGAAGCCTTCGTAAGTCGGGTTCTCGGTTTTGGCCACAGCAAGGGACACAGCACTTTCTACCAGGGTGGTACAATCTAGGCCGTCGAACTTGCAAACCAGCTTTTCAACAGGGTTTCCTTCCAGGGTACCAGCCACATAAGGCGTCCCGAGAAATGATTCGCTCATGCGCAATACCTGGGTGCCGATATCCCTGCTGTCCGGCAATTCCATTTTTTGTCCGAAAACCTTTTGTATACTCAACTGAGCCGAGAGGTTGCCTGATGCCAGGATGAAAATGGATAGAAATATGCTTCTGATCATGCCGAAGTCTAATTGTTTTTTGCTGTAAAAGTAAAAGCCTTTCCGTGATACTCCTTTCAAAGAACCGGGTTTATGTAAAATTAGTCAGGAAATGCCCTATTTGCAATCTCTCCGACGCTCGTCCGCCGTGCTTTCGGACAACGGTTCCGGGTAAAAAAATTATTCCGGAACAATGGCGTAAACGACAACAGAAGACGGCGGAAGCTCCACATGTATCCCGGTAGAAGTAATGGTAGATGCTTTTGGACTGACGGATGTCACGAACGACGGGAAAACCGGTTTCAATTTATAGGCGCTGGTATTTCCCAGCTTCAGCACATCTGTCCAGGCGCCCTGCGGGATACGGACATTGGTTTCAATTTTTTGGTGCAGGTTAAAATTGCAGATGAACAGGAATGCCTGATTTTCGGTATATCTCAAATAACTGTAAACAAACTGCTTATCGTAGTTGAAGCTCTGCCCATCGATATTCACATACTGCAGATCATAAAACTGACCAGCGTAGATCGCCTCATTTTCTAAAACAAAGTGGTTCAGGCTTTCATAAAATGCACGTAGCCTGATCTGTTCCCAGGTCAGCTTTTCCTGATTGTATTTTCCGCCATTGACCCAATCCTGAAATTCCGGTACGCCCCAGTAATCAAAAATTGTAGTTCGCCCGTCCTCCCCCTGAAAGCCTTCTGCAACAGTCGGATTTACCCCGAGTTCCTGTCCGAAATAAAGCATCAGCGGCCCGGTATGGAGTGTTGCGCTCAAGGTCATAGCCGGAACCGCAGTCCAGGGGTCTCCGGCAAAATAGCGTGACGCAATACGCTGTTCGTCGTGGTTTTCAAGAAACCGTAGCATATTTTCGCTGATGTCCCCCGATTCTTGCTGCCAGAGCCGGGTGATATCTTCCACACTGCCATGCCCCTCCATCAGCCGCCGCAACGAATTGTAGAGGCCGACTTTATCATAGAGATAATCGAATTTCCCGATGCGGATATAATTGTGGTATTCGTAGGGATTGTATATCTCTGCAATAAAGATGATGCCCGGATAAAGTTTTTTTATTTCCGGGATAACCCATGACCAGAATTCAACCGGTACCATTTCCGCCATATCGCACCGGAAACCGTCAACACCTTTTTCTGACCAAAAACTTAATATATCCCGCATTTTCAGCCAGGTAGAAGGGATAGGGTCAAAATACGGGGTGCGGTTATTCAGATAATCGACGCCATAATTGAGCTTGATCGTTTCATACCAGTCATATTGGCTCGGCTGCGCCCGAAAAACATCGTTGCCGGTAGCCTTTGCCGGGCGTTCGTGATAAGGGGCAGTTACGTCCAAAGGCGGCTTATGGCCTTCGGGAACAATGAAATCATGATTTGGGATGTAATAAAAGTTGTTATCGGGACTGAACGCAATGGTATTGTCGTCGTCTTCACCAAAATCCTTCACTCCCGCAGGACGGACATTCGAATGATATTGCCTGGCGACATGATTGGGGATAAAATCGATGATAACCTTCATATCGAGGGCGTGGGTCCTTTTCACAAGTGCCTCAAACTCCTGCATCCGGTTATTTACATCTGTTGCCAGATCCGGATCTACATCATAATAATCTTTCACGGCATAGGGTGAGCCGGCAATTCCTTTCACGATCAGCGGATGATCGGCAGCGATGTCGTATGCGGAATAGTCTGTCAGCGTAGCATGTTCGATCACTCCGGTGTACCACAAATGCGTTATCCCGAATTTTTTCAATTCTGCCAGCGCCTGGTTTGTGATATCATTGAATTTTCCGCACCCGTTTTCTTCGATGGTCCCGTACACCTTGTTAGTCGTATTCCGATTGCCAAACAAACGGGTGAAAATCTGATAGATAACGAGTTTGTCCTTATTGGTCGCGGATATTTTCATTTCAGAAATTGGAGTGTTCGCCATTATAATTTTAGTAGTTAACGCCGGGTCGTTTATCTGGTTTATGCCTTCAATTGTGCGGAATTGAAGACTTCTGGAACGGGCGAGGGAATTTTTACTATTTTGCAAGATATTAAATTTGAAATGATATGTCCTTAATAAAAGCCTGCCTTTTTGATCTTGACGGAGTAATTGTGGATACGGCAAAGTACCATTACCAGGCGTGGCGCCAGCTAGCCAATGAGCTGGGATTTGATTTGACCCTGGAGCAAAATGAGCAGCTGAAAGGAATTAGCCGCATGGAGTCCCTCGATATTATTCTTGCCATCGGCGGGGTAGAATTGTCGGAGGAGGAAAAAGTACGACGTGCAACGGAAAAGAACGTCAGGTATCTGGAACTCTGCATGCAAATGACGCCAGAAGATACCCTGCCCGGCGTTCGTGCTTTTTTGGATGAGCTCAAACATCGATCAGTAAAGGTAGGTCTTGGCTCGGCCAGCAAAAATGCCAAAGTGATCCTGGAAAGGATCGATATGCTTTCTTATTTCGAAACGATTGTTGACGGCAACCGGATTACCCGGGGAAAACCGGATCCGCAGGTTTTTCTGCTGGGAGCGGAGGATCTGAATACCCCACCTGCCAACTGTGCCGTATTTGAAGATGCAGTGGCAGGAATTCAGTCAGCTATTGCCGCTGGGATGCTGGCTGTGGGAATAGGAGAGAAATCCGTTCTTGCCGAAGCTGATATCGTGGTACCCGGCTTTGTGGGTTTTCATTTTTCTGATCTGGGGGATTGAGAGATCTTCTCGCTGCCGAGCTGAGCTCGGTAACATAAAGCGCACCGAGGAGACCTCGGCGCTAGCGAGGGTTTTAATGAGATGAATATATACTTTACCGGTCATATAACACGTTGTTGGTCAGTGATGTATCAAACCAGTTTCCTGATGAAAAACCTGACATTTGTTTCCATTCTTGCCGTTTTATCCTCCTGTGCCGATGAAAGTTC
Organism: Dyadobacter bucti; assembly: GCF_005869225.1. Lineage (GTDB taxonomy): Bacteria > Bacteroidota > Bacteroidia > Cytophagales > Spirosomataceae > Dyadobacter > Dyadobacter bucti. The sequence goes on from NZ_SWFP01000010.1 coordinate 44,840, forward strand.
AAAGACCGTCGAGCCTGCCGCCAAATTGAAGGAACCGGTTGTCACTGCTTCTGAGAAACCGAACTTTTTGTATGTTGTCGACGGTGAAAGAGTGTCATTGCAGGAAGCCAGGCCTGCTTTTCAAGATCAGTTTTCCAAAACCCAAATCGTGACAAGTAACGATACGCTAAGAGCCAGATATGGTAACGATTGGCGTTATGGCATCGTCATGATTTCTACAAACAAGCGCAAAGAGATACCGGGAGATCTTTAATTCGACAAAACTAACACGTCGGCCATACCGCAACCTCCTCAGGCACTCCAATCTGTTCCAAAAGCTGTGTAATATTCTTTTAATCACTGACGCCCGAGCGCCCACCTCCGGCACATACATCCTGGCCCCATAATCCAAATAGCCAGTTCCGACTTGCAGTTCTTTTTCGTTATACAATACCTGTTGACCCAGTTCTGGACTTGTGACGGGGCGGGATTACAGAACCAGTCAAGCGTATGTAAAAAAATAAAGCCCGTACTTGCCGGGCTTTTCTGCGTTAAATATTTGGTAACCTCTTAGGCTTCAACCAAAGTGATACAAGCTCTTTATCATCGTCTATAACTGCAACGCAATTCTTTATAAACTCAACTGCATTGCCTTTCTTTTCAGGGTTTCCAATACATACCCAACCTGTTTGAGTATTTACATACACTGGTAAATCTTCTTTGTTTACGCTATAAGAGCCAATCCCTCCTTCTAAATCATCTATAACTTTTAATATCCCTTTTTGACTTTCAGGAACTTTAAAGTTTGATTTCATTGATTTATTTAGACCACAAAATCCACTTAAATCAACTATTTTACTTTCAGAAGCTTGTAAAGCAATCTTATTTACTATTAACTCTACATCAATCCCTATACCTGTGTATTCCGTATAAAAAGAACATTCATCTTCAAGATATAGTAATTCTTGCTGTCCTATTTTATTATTGTTTTCTATCAAAAATTTCATGTTCGATCTATTTTAGTGCTTGAATAAAAAATGATAGATTGTATTTGTTTCAGGATTGATACCTAACTCAAATATTCCTTTTGAACCTTGGAATGTACCCGGCACTTTCCAATTCATTCCAACTTTGAAGAAAGCATCAGGTACGCCCTTACCTGACTTCATAATATTAGTAATTGTGGATGGCGAATTTATATATGGACGTGTAGCAAGATTTTTAGCAACAGTCTTGGTAATAGTATATTCTCCTGCTTCTATTGCAGCTATTCCCCCCTTAGCGGCGACTGCCAGCCACCTAGCCCAAATCAACCCAATAAGCGGTTTGGCCAACCATTCTATCGGCTTCGCAAACGGTATTACGGCAAAATCGATAGTATGATCACTTTCGATGCCATCGACCGCAGGAATTGGCTGTCCGGGTTGCCAGCTCGCTTCCTGCAAACGTGCATTTACACCGAATGGTTGTTTCGCTTCCGCCGCCCGGATATTCGGGGAATCAGACGAACCCCTCTTCTTGTCCCGCTCCTCTTGCTCGCGCAGCACCTCCCTGAGATGGTACTATCCCCTTTCCTTGCAATTCTCAAACACGTTCTTAAAACGATGAAGCCCCAAACTTGGGGCTCCATCTCTATTACTGTAATAGCTTTTCTAATTTTTTAAAGGCTTCTTCTTTCTCCTTATCTTGATGGGGCTCTAAGAGAACATTCATTAATTGTTCTTCTGTTTCATAATCCCAGACAAAAATTCCTAACCATCCAAGCGCCCAAAAATCAATATTGCCACCTATCTTTTTTGAATTAAATTCCACTCGAATAAGAGAACCAAAATCACCGTTTACAATTGAAATTTGTAAAAAAATAGCTAATGGTGATTTTATGAATTGTTGATTTTGACCGACGCGGTATATATTTTAACAACTCACCGAAACCGACCGTAGCTAGAAAATTGGAGGGAACATATTCAGCCAAATTTTCTGGACAGTTTGTGGTAGTAGCTTGGGACATTTTTTTATTGCAAAATTGTTAATCACTACTCTTGCCTATATAGTATCCCCAATTTCTATTTATCTCTTTAAATGATGGTTCGAATTTTTTTAATTTATTCTTATCGAAATGATATTCATCAAAGTAAATTAATATTTCATTGCTAACAGTTCTGAACTCAATTACCAAACCGTTTGGTGACTGGAAATTCCCTTTAACGTTTATAATATTATATTTCTTCATAAAAGCAAGCAGAAGATATAGCTCCTTCTCTTTTCTCTCGGTAATTTCAATGGAATTTACGATGTTTAGACGATGTTCTTTATTTATTTTAAAGTTATCGACAAAATATACTTTTTGGTCATTTTCAAATATATAGTATACTCCTCGATTTGAAATCGAGTATCCATTAAATTTTTTTACCATGCTTTCTTCCGTTACAATATCATGAAATAAATCTTGTGCATATTCATTTTTCTTTCGACATGAGAATGTAATAATAATTAACATCGACACATACAATATTTTTTGCATAGTTTTATTTGTTTGTTTTCCAAAAATATCCTTTTCGAATTGCTTTTTGGTCTTCTGGAGAATCTCCGCCTAAGGTTACTCCGTAACCTTTTCCGTTTTGGCGTTTTGAATTAAAGAAGCCGTTTAACTCGGAACCAAACTCTACTGATCCGTAGTCAAATCCTAATTTTTTCATTGCCAGCCCCCAGAGAAAATTACCTGCGTCGTAATTGTTATATGCTATATTTCCAGCTATGTACAATACATTATCGGTCTTTGAGTATTGAGCTAAATATTGTACGAAATCCATGTCACCGTGTGCGAGTGATTTAATAAATGCATATGGATACCTGTATAAAATATTTTTTTGTCCATCAACACCAGATTTTTTCAAATAATATTTGGTCATTTTCGAAAATCTCAGATCAAGAGATAATTTACCCTTTTCGACCAATTTTGCGTCATTTTGATCATTGAAATTGAACCTTTCCAGGATCGTGCCCTCTTCATCTATCACGGATCCAGAATATTCGTTCTTACCATCTTCAACGGACCGGACGTATTTTCCATTTTTATCAAATTGGAGCTCGATATCCTCACTCGAGTTTTTTTTCTTTCCAATCCCAAGTTCATTTGCCAAAGCATCTTTGTCTTTTCCTGTATATCGGACCCTGTCGCCCAGGTCAGTTACATCCATACCGTCCGGATCAATCAGATTGATGGGATTGTTCAAAGTAAACGAATAACTCGAAACCGTTCCCATTTCTCCGCCAAAGCATCCACCACACCCCACCTTCCCACTTCCGGCATATACATCCTGGCCCCGTAATCCAAATAGCCAGTTCCGACTTGCAGTTCTTTTTCGTTATACAAATACCTATTGACCCAGTTCTGGACTTGTGGTGGGGCACCGTCGCGGTTGATGTGGGCTGGCTGAAGGGACGGTAATTTCAAAGCATCAAAGAGCGGCTGGCAGAAGTGCCTATCTGCTGCCATTGGTAAACTACGGATTTGCAAAGCGTATCGCCGACGCTTTGGGCGTGACGCTGGATTACCTGGTAGGCGAAGGACAAAGTGCTTCCCTGGACAAAAAAATTATTCAGCGGCTGCAAGCCATTGAACAATTGCCCGAAGATGAAAAGAAACCGTTTTTGCCCTGCTGGATGCCTTTATCAGGGATTTTAGAGCTAACAGCAATACGCGGTATAAGACCTCAGTATCGAAGCCTTATACCGCAATAGAACTTAATTTTGCTTTTCAAAATCATAAGGCGGAAGCTGTGCGCATTCCACGAAGTATGAATTTTTTTGTAAATCAAATTTGATTTTATTACCTAGTAATTCATTGACAGGCTGAACCAAATCTTCACTAATTTCATAAGCCATATACATCAAGGGGTCTTCATCTACTGGCTTAAATATTCTTTTTAATTCTACAAGGTCAATATAATCAATATTGATCTCTTCTTTTAGCCGTTCCGTTTTTCGATTATAAACGGTTATTGATCGTTCGATTTCCATTCTAATTCTTTTTAGTTTTGTGTGGTTCTACCCGGTTTAGCACTTTCTGGTTTAATTTGTCCAGTATTGGGATCCGCTGCCCCCTTATGAACTTTACCACTCTTATTATAGACTTCTACTTCTCCATGCTGAGAATCCCACTCTAAAATATCTCCATTTCTATCTCTCCATCTAGCTCTGCCAGCTTTGGGGCTCACTTTTTCTGCATTTGGAAATCCAGGAAGTGTTTTAGGCGCTGGTGTATAATTTCTAACTTCTGGGCCCCTAAGTACATCACTTGGCACACCCAATCTTTCCAATAGCCTAGCAATTTCCTCAATTGCTGACGGCCTTTTGAGATAAGTATCAAGTTCACTGTAAACAACCGGTATGAGCAAAGGTGCTGCTCTCGGTATCGTTGTTGGCGTTGGACCGGGCCTAAATGTTGGTGAAAAGGATCCCGGTAATATCATCGTCATGCTGGCCGATTGACTACTATTACTTTGTCCACATACTGTTGCCTCATTTGCACTTTGCGTTGCACTTGACCCATCATCAAAAACAATTACATCACCTTGTTTTACTGGTTTGTTGGCATTTGCGCTTGAGGTATCCAAGCCAAAAGGGTCCATGTATAAAATAGGATTATTAAGTACATATGAATAACCCGAAACATCGTGGTTTTTCTCGGCCATAGGATCCACCACACCCCACCTTCCCACTTCCGGCATATACATCCTGGCCCCATAATCCAAATAGCCAGTTCCGACTTGCAGTTCTTTTTCGTTATACAAATACCTGTTGACCCAGTTCTGGACTTGTGGTGGGGCACCGTCGCGGTTGATGCTCAACCCAAAAGGATAGTAATCGGTTTTTTGCAAAATCTTCCCCTTTTCGTCGAAAACAACACGGACATTGCCCAGGTGGTCTTTGAGGTAATAGTCAAAACACAGGGAATCTTTGCGGAAAACGGCCTGGGCGTCAGAAAGCGAAAGCCTTTTGAAAGCATTGGCCCCGTTGTACTCGAAGCCACCGGCATATTTGACCGTCAAGGTATCGGCCACATATTTATGTTTGGTGCCGGATGCATCGTAATCGTAGGCCAGCACGTTGGCACCGATGGTAACGGTCCTGGGCAGGTCCAGGTAGTTGTAGGTGATGGCAGCGCCCCGGTTGCCATCGGTGACCATGTTGCCGTTGCCGTCGTAACCATAGGCACTCATGCCATTCTTGACGCCCAGGCCGCTGCCCGAGCCGTCGCTGAGGGCCGAAAGCTGGTTGCCGGTGTAGGAATAGGCCAGGTTGTCGATGGCCCCGGCGGCCCCATTTCTAATGAGCGTCTTGATGTTGCCGTTTTTGTCGTAGGTGATGCCGCTTTCGGTTTCCTTGTAATTGAAAAGCCCGGAGCTGCCTGTTAACCTGCCCGCATTGTCGTAGCTGAAAGCGAGCCCTTGGGTGAAGGTGTCCTCGGCCTTCCCTGCCCACTGTGCCTGGCTGATGTTGCCGTTGGTGTAGCTGTTGCCATTGGCATAGTCCAGGGCAATGTTGTAAAAAGAAGAATCCGCCCCGTTTTCCTTGATCTTGTAAAACGTTTTGGCCTCGGTCAGCCAGCCGCGGATGTTGTGGGTGTAGTTGGTGCGCCTGCGGAATTTGATGCCATCGTCGGAATGCTGCCATTTTTGGGAGAGCTGCCCCAAGGCATTGTAACGCTGGGCCAAAGTCACGGCCTCTTTCCCCTCGCCACCGACAGAAACTTTTTCTTTGACTTCCAGCAGCCTGTCGGCATGGTCGTAGGTGAAAGCTTGCAAATGTACCTGGATGCCGCCGACAAGTACCTGTTCGGTTTTCTGCTCTGAAACCACGGCAGCCAGGTCGTACTTATAAAGCATTGAGCTCCGCTCAATGGCCGCAGCGCCCAGATCGTGCAGCTGTTTGACGGCCTGCAAAGGTCGGTACTCGTTGTCATAATAAGTGACGCTGGTCAGCCAGCCGCCCGCCCCGCCGTTGCCCGGCAGTACCCTCGCGCGGCCGCCGGTAACATGCCCTTTGACCAAATTATTAAAAGCAGGGTAATAAACAGGTGAATAAGACAAGCCCGCTGCTTTTGAAAAAGCATAATCATCATAAAAAACAATTGTCAGCAGGTCGGCCTCAGTGGCATTGAGGGGCGCTGTTTTGTTGAGGGTATAGCCTGCCAAGGTCCCGTTGGCGCGGTCTTCATGGTGCTGGGTGCCTGCATCGACAACGCCCGCCCAGCTTTGACGGGTAGCGGCAGAGGCAATTTCCCCGGTAACGGCCGGCCGGTTCAGCGGGTCATATTTGGTGAAAGCCCACACGCCCCGGGCCAGATGGTTGGCATCGCGGGACAAAACGGGCCGGTCGTACTGGTCGAATACCGTCTCCAAAAGGCCCGCACCGGGCAGTTTGCTGACAACCACCCGCCCCCTGTCATCATAACTGTACAGAAAAGCAAAATTGGCCGCATTGGCATCGTCCTGGTACTGGGGCTGCAATACGGCGCGGAGCTGGCCCAGCTCGTCGTAAACATAGTAGGTGGCCAGTGTCACGGCCCCGGCAATGACGCGGCAGACCATTTGGCCCTGCCGGTCGGTGTACTCGCGGGTGACGTTGCCCTGTTCGTCGGTGATTTGCTTGCGGAAGAGCGTGCCTGCACCATAGCTGCCTTGCTGGGAAACCGTCAGCAGGATGTCGGCATTGGGGGCATAGTCATAGCGTTTGACTTCACCGGCCACATTGGAGCCCAGTACTACGGAGGCGGCAGCACTTTTGCCGCCCGGTGCCTGGTTGCCGGTGGCCCTTCCCAGGGGGGATGCTTCAAAGAAGGTTTCCTGGTAGGCCCTCGACAGGTTGTCGGCTTTCAGGCCGGCAGTGTTGGCGGTGTAAAAGGCGGCCTGGGATGCCGCAGCCGCTGGCTGGAAACTGCCTCCCCCGCCAGTGACGGGGTAAGGCAAGTACTGCCTGGGCTCCCTGCCATACTCATCGTATTCGGCCGGGGCGACCATATCCGCGCCCGAGGGGCTTTGGCCTACCTGGACCGTCTGGACTGGCCTTGCCAGCCCGTCGAAGTACCGGACCTGTACCTGAACTTTGCCCACATCGTTGGGGTTGGCACCGGTTTGTTTGTAGGTGCGTGAAAGGACATAATTGCGCTCGCCGCTCTGGGCCAAGGCAGTCTGCAATGCTGCAAGGAACAGCAGGGATTTTAGAAAAAAATGCATGTGTGTATTTTTTATAAATGGAGGATAACTACTGTTTTACAACGCGGTGGGTGGTTATGACGCCGCCCGCACGCGTAACCTTAATGACATACACGCCCACGGCCAGATGTGAAGTGCGGATTTCGCCCTGTTGCCCAGGGTGAATATTTGATGTGTCATGCACCAGTTTCCCATATATGTCATAGATCTGCACCTGGTCGATACTTCCCTCTTCCAGCCGCAGATTCAGCTGTTCGCCCATGGTGATGGGGTTAGGATAAAGCATGATATCGTTTGGTTTGTCGAAGCTTAAGGCCTCGATTTTGCTGTAAGCAAATGTGCTGTCCAGGTCGGTCATTTTGAGGCGGTAAAGATTCTGTCCGCGTACAGGAAAGGCATCTGTAAATGAGTAATTGCGATTTGCGTTTTTTTCAACAATACTACCGGCCGGCCCATTGGTTTGGGCAGGAATGCTGCCAATCCTTTCCCACTGTTTTCCTGTTGTGCTGCGTTCAATTTCGAATTGGTCGCTGTTTAATTCTTCCGCTGTTTCCCATTGCAGAAAGGCTGTTTCAGTTTCTTTTCGGGCAGTAAATCGGATCAGTTTTACGGGCAGCGGTACTTCGGAGCTATCAGCAAGGAGTATCAGAGAAGCCGGATTTATCACGCCGCTGATCGGTGCCAGCGGACCGCATGCGATATTCTGCCCAGCCTGATTGTAGCAAAATGAAGCCCGTAGTGCACCGCCGGCACTGTTGTCACGGATGTTTATGAGCCTGTTGAATTCTTCGTATTCATAAAAAAGGACTTTTCCATTGGGATCGGTAACCGTTTCTACACCTACGAGTGGTTTATGAGTATAACCAATGCTTTGGGCAGGGGCATTTCCGTCACTTTCGGTTTTCTTTTTCAGCAGATCGGTGCTGCCGATGTCACCGGTTGTGAAATATTCCAGTTGGGTGATATTGCCGCCTCGATCCTTGTATGTTAAGAGATTGCCGCGCTGATCATAAGATAAAAATGCTATGTCGGTGCTCGCAGCCTGCGCTGTGCCCAGTTTACTCTCCGCTGTCTGTGGCAGGTATAATTGCGGCGGATAAAGTGCATAGATGGTCTTATGCCATTTGACAGGGGTAAAAGTCTGGACATTCCCGCTCACAATAGCCAGCTGTGTGGCTGTCTCAACCGGAACCGAAATCATGTTTTTGCCAGTCATGGCAACTGAGACGGGATCAGCGAAGTCAAAAGGGTATTTAAATAGAGTTTCCAGCTGACGGTCGTATACCATTACCTGCTCAGCATTGATGGTAACCGGTACTTTGGCAGGGCCTGTCTTGCTGTCGGTGGTTACGATTTTGACCGGTTGCAGATATGTGCTGCTATAAGTATACTCCGAAACAGTCTGGGTAAAGTGGTTGAGGTCCCCATCCTGATCGTAGGTGATTTCCCTGCTGTCCTTCAGGCGGTTCCAGGCACTTTCTGTTTTGTAGCTAAGGCCGAAGGTGAATCCGTCCGTGGCTTTTACTTTGAAATGTGGAAACAACTTGTCGACAGTAGACTCGTATGTGTTGATAATCGCCCTGACGGGTTTGTTCTGACCATTGTAATGGGTTTCATTGAGCAGGCTTCCGTTGAGGTAATGAACAATATTCGGCATACTGGCTTCCGTGACGGACTTGTTGTTCATAATAGGGCCGCTGTAAGGACTGCAGTTGAAGCTGCCGACACTATACAGAACCGGCTGCACCGCACAAGCAGGTTGCCCGCCGCCTTGTCCCCAGGCCATACAGAAAGTGGTGCTATTGGTAAGCTCAACCTTATTTTCGTACTGATAAGCCGAGTATCCGTTAGCGAGTCTTGTTGCCCCGTCGAAAGTGATCACTACATTATATCCAACCGGGTGCCCCTGTGCGCTGCTGCCCATCGGGTGGCGCGATGCAGAGGAGTAAAGCACGCCGCCGTCCACCCATTCCATGAATGTGAGCGCGGCCATGAGCTTGCCGGTTTTTTGGGCAGTACCAGGGTCCTGGTATTCATACTGATTTTGTTTTTTCAAAGCCCCGTTGCTTTCCTTATGCTCAATCTTTTTGATGCGCGTTCCGCCGCCGGCCATCTCCACGCCTCCTATGAAGTCGTGCACATTCAGCACGGGTGTGACAGTATTCTGTATGCTGGCGTTGGTGAAAGTATTGGCTTCCCAGGTATAAGTTGTTTTGCCGCCTGACGGATAAGTGATGTCTGTGAGAGCATTGGCGGTGATAAAAGCAGCATTGGCATTACGGTCGGCGCCGGTCGACAATGCGGCTGGTAATTTGAATTGGGCGCCGCTCACCACCTGATCGGAGGGAAGGAGAGTGTTTCTGGTATCATTGACGGTCGCTCCGTTGAAATAGCCCCAGTAATCCTGCTGGTAAGAATTTTTGTCGGGAAGGTTAACCGCACTATTGTACGCCAGCTGATAGGCTGGAAGTGTACTGGCCCCGCTTTTCTCCTGTACGCTGAGCAGCTTTAAGCGTTTTCTGACAACATCGGGCGCATTGCTGTTGCTATTGAAATAATCGTAGGTGAAAGCCGTGGTTTTCACAATAGTTCCGCCGGGTGTCTGGACTTCTATCCGGTCGAGTTTTAAACTGCCGGCAGGGCGGTCAGAGCGGCTGCTACGGAAAAATTTAACTTTGCCATTTGTAAAAACGATCTCGTCCAGCAACACCTCCTGACTGAGTACTTCCGAAACCCGCCACCGGAAATTGGGATCGCTGTCAGGACCATTATTGGTGCTGTAAAATGTTTCTGTTCCCGTTGGCAGCTGCCCAACATAGGGGCCGGTGGTGTATGAAAAAGTAATGGCATCTGCCGCACTCCTGTTTGCAGATTTTATTTTAGTAACATACCAGGCACCGACGTGCTCGACGGCCGCAGAGGTATAAAGCGGACCACCGTATTCCACCACATTCTGGAATTTGACAGTTCTTTTAGGGCCGGGGTCAATCACCTTCTGGATTTCCCTCTGATCAAAAGTGTATTCTGTCCCGTTTGGGAATGTCAGAATGAAGTTCCACTGTGCAGGCTGAGCCCCGGTTATAGTGATTTTGACTGCATCTTTTGTCAAAGATCTGGCGGTATAGAGTCCGCCGGGCAGCGGTTCGATCACAAACTGGCCGCTATAACCGGCGATGCTGTACGAAAAAAGATCGAGTTCGGCATCTACGACCGGCTCAAATCCGGAAATGGTGGTCATGTCACTCAGTATTCCGGCCAGCTCGGCGCCTTCGGGCGTGCTCCCGCCTCCGATGCTGTTGGCTGTGAAAATCCCATAATTTCCCTGGGAGAGGTTGATACAAAGTGCGGGGGCAGTGTTTGCTGTGAGTTCAACCAGCCGTCGCCATGCGTTTCCGTCGCTTTTCAGGTCATCGCGGCCGCGGATCTGCCGCCGGATCGCGCCACCCGCCTGGAGCGCCCAGCCCAGTCCGACCTGGGAAGCCTCTTCTTCCACACGGATGCCTGAACCGTGGTACTGGATGGAAATGGGAAGCTCGGTATCTGCGTTTTTAACAGTATAAACTGGGATTGCGATAGAAGGCGTGCCGGTATAGTAGCTCACGGGGATGTCCATGAATTTTCCGAGTGACGATACATTTGGTGAGGAAGGAATTACTGCGGGAAAAGCGCTTTGGGCCTGAATGACATTGGGTATTTCCGGTTCTGGGATGCTCGTGGTGTCGTCCGGATCTTCGGGTAACTGAGCCAGTGAATGGTGGAGGATGGCAACACCCAACAGTAGCAATAAGGTAATAAAAGTGTGTTTCATGTTTGTTTAATGAATAAATTGATGATTCTCGATGTAATGGAACTTTTGGCATTTAGACGAAGTAGTTGACCCGAGGTAACGGAGGGTTCTTAATTATTTCATATTTTCACATCTTTGGAATGGCTTGCCGGTAAGACAAGACGTTTTTTTCTAGAAAATCAGACAGCCCAACGCTAAATGAAAAATTACATCACCCATCACGAATGGAGTATAGTTGAAGACGGTTTCCACGCTGCAAACAATGAGATTACCGAAAGTTTGATGAGTCTGGGAAATGGCAGAATGGGGCAAAGAGGTAATTTTGAAGAGACTTACTCGGGTAAAACACTATTGGGTAACTACGTAGCCGGAGTGTATTTTCCGGATAAAACACGGGTCGGCTGGTGGAAAAATGGTTACCCTAACTATTTTGCAAAAGTCCTCAATGCCTGCAACTGGATAGGGATCGATATCAAAGTAGGAGAGGAGGTACTGGATCTCAACACCTGCACCGTCGACGATTTCCGGCGCGAGCTGAATATGAAAGAAGGTATCCTGGAAAGAACTGCAACCGTAACACTTCCCGGAGGAAAGCGCCTGAAAATACATTCAACGAGGTTTTGTAGCATGGCAGATGACGAATCCGGAGCGATTTGCTACAAAATCACTGCCCTGAATTTTGATGATACCCTGACCATCACGCCTTATCTCGACGGAAATATCCGCAACCGGGATTCCAATTACGACGAGTCCTTCTGGACGGAAATACATAAGGAGACGAGCTTTTCGGAAGGATATCTGGTGCTGGAAACTAAAGGAAATCCTTATGGCGTGGAACAGTTTCAGGTGGCGACAGGCATGCGCTTCGATATCAAATTAAATGGTCTTAAAACGGATTATCAGTCGCTGCCCGTAAAATATGAAAAATATGTGGCAGGTACTGTGCATATCGATATACGGGAGGGGCAGGAGCTTACGGTTTACAAATATGCCGTCAATTTATCGTCTACCAATTATGATAAAGAAGTATTGGTGCAGGAAGCGAAAAATTACGTCGGCCGGATTTCTGAAAAGGGCTTCGAGCAGTTGTATGCCGAACATGTAAAAGTGTGGGAGGCGAAGTGGGAAAGAAACGATATCACGATCCAGGGGAATATCGCTGCCCAGCAGGGAATCCGGTTCAATATTTTTCACCTCGGACAAACTTACACCGGCGAAGATGAACGCCTGAACATTGGCCCCAAAGGCTTTACCGGCGAGAAATACGGTGGTAGTACTTATTGGGACACGGAAGCTTATTGTATCCCATTTTATCTTTCCACAGCCGATCAGAAAGTGGCGCGTAACCTGCTCGTATATAGGTTTAAGCACCTGGAAAAAGCAATTGAAAACGCGGGAAAGCTAGGATTTCAGGATGGTGCGGCGCTCTACCCGATGGTAACCATGAACGGCGAGGAATGCCATAATGAATGGGAAATTACTTTTGAGGAAATACACCGGAACGGGGCGATTGCTTATGCAATTTATGACTATACCCGGTATACAGGCGACGAGACCTATTTATCTGACTATGGGCTCGAAGTTTTGATCGGCATTTCGAGGTTCTGGAAACAGCGGGTCAATTGGTCGGAGGATAAAAAGCAATATGTGATGCTGGGTGTGACCGGGCCGAATGAATATGAAAATAATGTCAATAACAACTGGTATACCAATTACATTGCCTGCTGGACGCTCCGTTACACACTGGAAGTGATTGGCAAACTCTGGACGGAAAATTCCCGTCGTCTGAACGAGATCATCCTCCAAACACATTTTGACCTGAACGGTGAAATGGCCGCGTGGAAGCACATAGTAGAAAATATGCATTTCCCATATGATCAGGAAAGGAAAGTCTATTTACAGCAGTCCGGTTTTCTGGATAAAGAAATCCTGACCGTCGATGATATCTCGGCGCACAGGCCGATTAATCAGAAATGGTCGTGGGACCGTATTCTCAGGTCGTGTTTTATCAAGCAGGCGGATGTTTTGCAGGGGCTTTATTTCTTTGAAGACGAATTTCAGGCAGACGATATCAGGCGGAATTTTGAGTTTTATGAGCCTATGACCGTTCATGAATCGTCGCTTTCACCTTGCGTGCATTCTATTTTGGCGGCTAAAATAGGTTTGCGTGACAAAGCCTATGAAATGTATGTCCGTACTGCTCGTCTGGATCTCGACGATTATAATAATGATACGGAAGACGGGCTGCACATCACTTCCATGGCCGGTACCTGGATGAGCGTCGTGAAAGGTTTTGCAGGTCAGCGCGTGAAAAACGGATCGTTATCCCTCAATCCGTATATCCCCGAGCAGTGGAATTCCTATTCTTTCAGGATTGGTTTCCGGGACGCTTTATTGCGGATCGAAGTGACCAGAGACGGGGTGTCCGTCAGGAATATTACCGACAGTCCGATCACCATTTTATTATATGGGCGGCCACTCGAAGTAGGCGCACTTGCTACGGTAATGCAAACAGGGCTGGGATGAAATAATAATGACGGGGTAATTGATTATCTTCACTCACTATGTTGAAGCGTGTAATCCGGTGTGTTTTTTCAGGTTTGGCGCTGATGTTGATGGTTTTATGCCCAGATACGTCGGTGGGTCAGGATTTTGGCGAATGTCAGAGGATCCTTAAAGAAATACTTCCGGTCTTTAACAGGTCTTTTGAAGAAAATAACCCGGCATTATTAAAAGAAGAATCTTATCAGCTCGCCCTGCGGCGGTTGCAGTCGGCTTATACCATCTACCATAAAGAACATTTCGAGCCGTCCGATTCAGTGCAGCGGATGAACAATGAAGCTATCATACTGGCTTTGTCCGGGAATCCTCAAAAGGCACTGCGCGTCATGGAAAACCTCGATTTGTCTGAACAAAGTCCGCAGCTGCATTACAATCGTGGATTGTTCGCGATGCTATCGGGCAGATATCAGCTTGCCCGAAATGATTTTCAGGATGCGCCAGGTGGTACGATGGCCAGTCTCAACGCCCTGGTATCTTACGGTAAGGAAAAGAAATATCAGGAAGGTTTGAATTTCGCGGGGGGGAACCCGGCCAAAAAATCAGACGGGAAATGGAATTACAATACCGGCCTTTTTTATAAGTACAACGGACAATTTGCCGAGGCCGTAGATGAGATTTCGTCGGCTATCAGGCAGAAAGACGGAATGGCATACCGCCTTCAGAGAGGTGATATCCTGATGCGTACGGGAAATGAAAAACGGGCCGTGAAGGATTTCGAAAAAGTTTCCCGCGTTTATCCGAAAGCACAGATCAGGTATGCCAATGCATTGCTTTCCCTCAATCAGTTTGGCGCGGCCAGGGCAGTTTTCGAAAAATACCTTGAAAGCGAGGACCGCATGTTCCGGGGAGATGCGTACCTGGGTATGGGGCACTCGTTGTACGGACTGAAACAGATCACTGAAGCCCAGCGATATTACCGGCTCGCGTCTACTTTGAAAAAGGAAACACCGGCACTGCAGTCAGGAATTGGGAATACATTTCTTTCTAAACGTGAATATCAGACTGCTTACACGCTTTTTGACCGGGTGATCAAAAAAGACTCTACTTACCTGCCTGCTTATCTCGGGCGGGCTGTGGCTAATTACGGGCAGAAAAAATATGATCTGGCGCTCGATGATTTTAAGAAAGCGGAAAAGGCATTGAATCCGGATAACAAGTTTTTTGCGGACTTATTTGTAACCAAGGCATTTTCAGAATATTACCTGAAAAAAAGTGCTGCTGCCCAGGAGGATTTTGCCAAAGCGATCCGCCTCGATCCGGCCCGGTATGAGGCTCTGGCCGGTATGAGCAGCATTATGATTGACCAGAAACGGTTTTCCGAGGCAGGGCAGTACTTGGCCAAAGCGCTGGTTTATGAGAAAAATTACGACCGGATGTGGAGCAACTATGGAAATCTGCTGCTTCATTTTGATATGTTCAAAAAAGGTTTTCAAGTGTTCAGGAGAGCGGTTTCTTTAAATCCTGCCAATATCAATGCGCAAAACGGCTGGGGTGTGGTACTCCTTGAAAACGACCAGCTTGATCGGTCCATGGCCTTATTTGACAGCCTGACTAAAGAGAATCCAGAGTTACCTTTTTTGCACAACAACCACGGGATTGTTCAGGCGTATATAGGAAACAGGCATGACCAGAAGCATCATACGGAGGATGCAAATGCGCGGTATGATGGTGCGTTTGAAGACTTTAAGAAAGCCATGCAGACAGCGCCTTCCAGGAGTTTCTATAATGTGAACCAGGGGAATGTTTACCGCTACATGCAGAAATACGATGAGGCAAAAATGAGCTACCAGAGTTATCAGGATAAAAGCGCGTTGAATAATACGGCTGTGATGTATGCAGGACTCGAACGGATCAAGGATGCGAAGTATTACCTCGGGATTGCGCTGGAAATCGATTCGTTGCACCGCGTTTTCCAGTATAATATGACAGTTCTGGCAAAGGGGAAACAAAAGGAAATGATGCGGCTAGTGGCCTCTTCCGATGAAAACAGCCCTTTTTCGGACATTGCTATCAAGTACAGCCGCGACGGTTTTGTGACGCTCTATTTGTATGATTACGAATATGATGTGCTGGCATTTCCCGGTCGCCATTATATGCCTTTGCCAGTGGCCGAGTACAAGGAAGATTACTTTATCCCCGATTACGACTTCCAACTGGTGGCTTATGAGAAGAAGAAAACCAAAGGTCCCAGGAAAAAGAATGTGAAATACAGAAGTCAGAAAGTGAAACTTCCGGGCAGGAGCCGGTCAGGTACAAAATGCCCAGTGATTTTTTGAAGTATCGGTAGTTTGGGCACAACAAACATGCATTGGGAAATTTTTTCTACGAATCAAATCTCCGTATTCCCCCGATTAAGAAATAATTTCCACTATTTCATGCACATGTATCAGCCGGCAAGATCCGACTTCTCGTTGTTATCTTTAAAAATGTTCTTTACCTCTACAAAACTGATCGGCTTGTCCAGAAAGTAGTCTGCCCCAAGCCGGAAAGCTTCTTCGCGCAGGTTTGTCATTGCACTCATCATGACGATCCACGTCTTCTTATTGGCTGTCGCTTTTTTAATTTTCAGGATTTGGTTAATGCCCTTTCCATCTGGTAAATTGTTGTCTATAAACACCCAGTCCGGGCTGATTTCGGCAACGCACTCCATTCCCTCAGCCAGTGAAGAGGCAATTCTGATCGCCGCATCGGGAATTTTAATATTCAACTGCTTTATGAGAAAATTGCGCATCAACACCCCCAAATCCTGTTCATCTTCAATGATTACAATTTTCATAGCTATGTGTTAGAAGTAGATCTTTAGTCATTGGAGGATATATCTTGTTTTTTGAGATGTAAAAAATCACACGTTCGGCAGACTAAATTGCAATAACCCTGCCATTTACTACCCCTATTTAAAACTTGCCCCCGGTGATGCATAACCGTTTAGGCGGCCATAGGTTGTGATCATGCTGTGGAATGTTGTCCAGGTTTTTGCTCCGTTTAGGTGGATATTTTTGCAACATTTCAAAGGCACCTGTTCATTTTTTGTTAAAGTTCTGAATTAAGTATCTTATATTCAGTTATTTAAATATATGCAATTTAATGTATGGAAGATTGGTACAGCTTTTGGAGCATGACGGATACTACACAAAATGAATTTTTCACATTAAATGGTATTACATCATGGGAAGTAATAAAGCTTTTTTAGGAATTATTACCGCAGCTGTGGTAGGGGCGCTGATCGGGTTGCTTATTGCTCCGGAGGATGGCTACAAAACGCGCAAGAAAATTAAAAGAAAAACCAACAGTCTCGCCAGCGACCTGATCGAAGCGCTTGAAAAATCGAAGCAAAAAGTGTCGGATGCGACAGATACAATTCAGGAAAAAGGGAGTCAATATGCAGATGAGGCGGCCGCGAAAGTCGACGAATATGCGGATGCGGCGGGCAAAGAGATCAACAAATTCTAGATAAAAAGCAAACTTGATCAACTTATGAAAAGCGTCTCACTGAATCCTGAAAATGTCAGGGAAAGTTCACCGGTGGCCGGCACCGTAAATTACGTCCGCGATTTGCTGACAGCGGGCCCGGGCGGTGCTGCTGGCAAGGGCCTTGAACTTGGCGTTGGAGCAGTACTAGCCAAGACGGCATTAAAGGGTCTGCCCGCTCCTCTTAACTTTCTGGCCCCGCTGATTGCCGAAAAGGTGATTATGAAACACGGGGTGGACGGCGGTAGGGAGCTTCTGCTCGTAGGCTTACGCTGGTTGAAAAGAGTAACTGACGAAAAACCCGAGGAAGAACTTGCGGTAGGTACTGCCTGAAAGTGAAGCTTCTATCATCAAATAACCGGCCCCTTGCATTCGCAGGGGGTTTTCTTTTGCATTTGACAATAAATTCAGACGTTGTAAATGGTGTAGTACGCATTGTTGAGGTACTTTTTGTGCCGAGGCAAGAAATTTGTTTCTTGATAAAAATGATCTTTTAATTCGACCGGAAATTGTACGATTACGGGTTTTCGATTTGAGGCTGTCTATCAGATTTTGGATGTAGTATTACTTTTTGCCGCGACATATTCATTCGTTTTTTTTGCCTGTTATTTTTCGAGGCTTTAACTTAACAGTTTAGTAGCCTGACGTTTATAATAGAGAGGTCAGCGAGTAAGAATAGATCACCGGTAGGGTATCGAGGACCGTTTTTCCAAAGGAAAGCAGCGTATTCGGGATGAGGGAATCTAAACGAAAAATGTGTATTAAATCTACATTCTGAATAATTATACTCAGTCTGTGGAAAATACTACGCAATCTTGGACCGTATCAGTTTTTTTTACTGCTTGTAAGATAAAGAATCGTAAATTTAAAGGATGTAAAAAGACACACCTGGGAGTCGGCAGGGGGCAAAAGGCTTGATTGCAGAACGTATACAATCCTTTTTGGAGCCCGGGGAGCAGTTAAAGAGAGTTTTAATTTTATTTTTAGTTGCAAGATGCAAAGACAGACGCAGACGCAAAGACAGACCCTGAAATATTCTCCGTTGCAAATTCAGATGCTGAATTTACTGCATTTGACAACTATGGAGCTGGAACAACGAATCAAAGAAGAGTTAGAAGAAAACCCTATTTTAGAAGAAGGGAAAGAAGAGAGTACTTCCGAAGAGGCGCCCGAGGAAATCGGTGACCCCGATGCTGCGTTGCCGGGTGAAGACAATTCGGTACAGGATTATTACGATTGGGATGAGTTCAGAGACGATGATATCCCCGATTATAAAACCTATGCAAATAACCAGTCAGCCGACAACGAGCTATATACACGTCCGATGGTTGAGACAATGTCCTTCCGGGATGATCTGAAGCAGCAGGTGCATTTTTTAAGGCTGGATGAAAGGCAGCAGCTCATTGCCGATTTTATTCTTGATTCACTGGATGAAGACGGCTTCTTGAGAAGAGAGAGTGATGTGATCGCGGATGATATTTCGTTTGCGAACAGCATGTTCATTGATACTGATGAAGTGAATGCCATGCTTAAGGTGATCCAGCAGCTGGAACCGGCCGGTATAGCCGCGAATGATCTCCGCGAATGTCTGCTGATCCAGCTGCAAAGGATGGAAAACAGGGATGAAACCTGGCGGTGGGCGTGCAAGATAGTTACCGATGCATTCGATGAACTGGGTTCCAGGAACTATGATAAAATCATGCGGATCAGCGGCCTTGACGAAGAATCTCTGAAAAAGGCCATTCAGCTCATTACTACGCTTAATCCGAAACCGGCTTCTGGGTTGCGGAACGATTCGATCATTAACGAGAGCATCAAGCCTGATTTTATGCTCAGGTATACCGAGGATGGTGAAATAGAAGTCCAGCTGACATGGGGCAACAGCCCGGCGCTTAAGTTGAACAAGCTGTTCACGCAAATGGCGGAACAGAAAAACGATAAGGCGACGAATCAGTTTCTGAAAAGCAAAATGAATTCTGCGAAATGGTTCATAGATGCGATCAAGCAGCGCGAAAACACGATGTTGAGCACGCTGAGGGCAATTGTAAAGCTTCAGTACGATTATTTCCAGACTGGGGATATTAAAAAACTCCGGCCTATGATCCTGAAAGATGTTGCCGAGATCATTAATATGGATATTTCCACGGTTTCACGGGTCACTACGAACAAGTATGTACAGACTCCGTTCGGAATTGTTCTTTTAAAAGACCTGTTTACGGAAGGCGTTACCAATGAAGACGGAACGGAAGTTTCCAATCGCGAAATTCAGGAGGCAATACGGGAAATTGTAGCGGTAGAAGATAAGAGACACCCGTACAACGACCAGCAGATCACGGATATGCTCTCTGAAAAAGGGTATTCGGTAGCGCGCAGGACGGTGGCGAAGTACCGTGAACAATTGAATATCCCTACCGCAAGATTAAGAGTGACCATTTAAGGTTTAATTAAAATCACAAGCACAAACTAAGACAAAGCCCCATAATCTGGCATGAAAAAAATTGTTGTTGTTGATGACGAGGCAGACATTTGCTTCCTGTTGAAGAGGTTTTTATCAAAAAATGATTTTATAGTAGAAACGGCGCAAAATGGCAAGGATGGCCTGGCATTGATCGATTCAATATCACCGGATCTTGTCATGACCGACTTCCGTCTGGGTGACATTACGGGCACTGAGCTGTTGACAGCTATTAAATCCAAGAGACCAAATCTGCCGGTGTTGATCATTACAGGCTATTCTGATATCAAGGTAGCCGTAAATGTGATGAAGTTGGGTGCTTACGATTATATCACCAAGCCACTTTTTCCGGACGAAATATTGGTGACGGTTAAAAAGGCGATCGCCGATGCCGAATCTTCCCAAAATGAAGAACTTGAATACGCATCTCCGGAAACGGGTGCCGTAGAAACAGCCAAGCCAGTCAGGAAAATGCACGCGCGTACCAAAGCAGGGTATGTGACAGGGCAAAGCGAAACCTCAGAAAACCTGTTCAGACAGGTGGACCTGGTGGCGCCGACCAATTTCAGCGTGATTATTTATGGCGAAAGCGGCTCGGGAAAAGAAGCAATTGCCCAGGAAATCCATAACAGGTCCAGGCGGAAAGATATGCCTTTTGTAGCTATGGATTGTGGTGCAATATCCAAAGAACTGGCTGGTAGTGAGCTTTTTGGTCATGAAAAAGGTTCGTTTACGGGAGCGCTGCAAACCAAAATCGGCCATTTTGAAATGGCCAACGGTGGTACCCTGTTCCTGGATGAAGTATCCAATTTATCCTACGAAATACAGGTGGCATTGCTGCGTGTAGTGCAGGAACGTAAAATGCGCCGGATCGGAGGTTCAAAGGAAATTGATCTGGATGTGAGGATTCTGGTCGCGAGTAACGAACGGCTGCTGGATTCAGCAAAAAATGGCAAATTCAGGGAGGATCTTTATTACCGCTTCAATGAATTTACGATAGAAGTTCCTGCCCTGCGAAACAGAAAAGACGATCTGATGGTGTTTGCGACCACCTTCCTGGAATCTACGAATGTTGAACTTAATAAAAATGTGACAGGATTTTCGGAGGAAGTTAAAAACGATTTCCTCAGCTATTCATGGCCCGGTAACCTGCGTGAACTTAAAAATGTGATCAAGCGGGCGACTCTGCTGTCTGACGGCGAGCTGATCGAAGAAAAATCGTTGCCTTTTGAAATTGTCAATTATAAAAAACTGAAAGATCTGGACGAGGAGCCTGTTTCGCAACTTTCAGGCGTAGTAAGCATAGCCGACACTACCGATGTCGAAGACTCTAAACCGAGCCTGAAGACGGTGGCTAATGAGGCGGAGTATGATATGATCATGCAGGTATTGAGGGATGTCAATTTTAACAAAAGCAAAGCCGCAAGATTGCTTAATATCGACAGAAAAACCCTTTACAATAAAATGAAGCAATTTGATATATAGCAAGAAAAGGTTGAGGGTAATGCGCTCATTTTAAATATTGTAATGAATACTAGAATCATTAAAGTACTGCTTGTCGACGATGACGAGGACGATTATTTCCTGACCAGAGAGTATTTCCAGGACCTGGTAAACTGGAAATTCGAAATTGTCTGGTGCTCAACTTTTAAGGACGCCGAGCAGCATATCAGTTCCAATAAATATGATCTGTACCTGTTTGATTATCTGTTGGGGGAAAAAACGGGGATCGACCTGATCGAACTTGCCTGCCAGTTTGAATGCGAGGAACCTATCATACTGCTTACCGGCAAAGGAGACACAAAGATAGCTGTGGAAGCTCTGCGGCTCGGTGCGGCTGATTATCTGATCAAAAGCGAGCTGGATGCTGAAAAACTGGAGAGAAGTATCCGCTATGCCCTGGAAAGGACCTCGGTACTGAAAGCGCTGAAACATAGCGAGCGCAGATACCGGCGAGTTTTTGAAGAATCAAAAGATTTTCTCTTTATATGCGATCTGGAAGGCAATGTAATAGATTTCAACGCATCTGCCAGTGTGCTCACAGGCTATCAAGAAGAGACACTGAAACTGATGAACATTCGTGAAATGATTGAAGATCCTCAGTTTGATATGCTATGGAAAAACATCAGTAACCAGACCATCCATGATTATGAAGTACGTTTGCTGACCAGGGACGGGGACAAAAAATACTGTCTTTTTTCTGCTTCTGTG
The DNA here is from genome assembly GCF_005869225.1 of Dyadobacter bucti. Classification (GTDB taxonomy): domain Bacteria; phylum Bacteroidota; class Bacteroidia; order Cytophagales; family Spirosomataceae; genus Dyadobacter; species Dyadobacter bucti. The sequence goes on from NZ_SWFP01000010.1 coordinate 66,519, forward strand.
GAGACCGACGATGATCATCCGTATATTCAGGGCAGGTTTCATGATATGACCGCCAGAAGGCAGTCGGAAAGAGAAAGGCTGTTTTCTGAGAAAATGGCGGTAACCGACCGGCTGGTGCGCATGTTGGCGCATGAAGTAAGGAATCCGCTTACCAACGTTAATCTCTCCGCGGAACAGTTGGAAATGGAGCTGGTCGATGAGGACCAGAAATTCTACACCCAGATCATCAAAAGAAACTGCGGACGGATCAATGACCTGATCTCGCAGCTTCTGCAGCCTTCCAGCTCTGCAGACATTGAACTGGTGAACAGTTCGGTACATGCTGTTCTGGATCACGCCATCAGTTCTGCGCTCGACCGTGTGCAGCTGAAAAGGATCCAGATCGAAAACCTGTATGCAGAAGAGCATCTGGCATTGCCACTTGATCCCGTGTCCCTCGAAATGGCTTTTCTTAACCTTATTACCAATGCTATCGAAGCGATGGAAGAGGACAAGGGAATCCTGCGGATTACCACGAAGAGTCAGGGAGATGCTATCCAGGTGATTTTTACGGATAATGGGTCGGGCATAAATGAGGAACATATGGAGAAAATCTTCGAGCCTTATTTTACAAATAAAAACAATGGAATGGGTATTGGTCTGGCCACCACAATGAGTATTATTCATGCTCACCACGGACGAATCGATGTACAGTCGAAAATGGGTGCCGGAACCACATTTACATTGACTTTTCCTACTGTTTCATAATAATCGGCGAAACTCAGGGATTCCCGGGGTTTCATGCAACGATCATTCCTACCTTCGCGTAATTCAAGAAAAAGTCGCTTGGTATGTTATGAAATCACTTTCTACGATACTATTGATGGCCATTACGGCCTTCACTTCCTTTTCTCAGGATACCGATTATTACCGCAAGATTTATTCACGGCCTATCGGCACCAAACCGCATACAGCCGAATCGCTCTTAAAAACTATGGGTGATGTGCGTATCTCGAACCGCTGGTATGCAGGCGCAGATGGTTTCTTGAGGAACGATAAAAGCACACTCTCCAATGATTTCGACGGACTGATCGGCACCCAGTCGCCGACGATTTCCGCGTGGAGTGCGGTGGTGGGCTGGGTATCACAAGAGCAATGGACCTTGGAAGCGGAATATGCGCGCTCAGCAATTCACAACGTATTGCTGATCAATGGTGATAATCCGATGCGGTACAATCTTGAAAATGATAAGAACAGCCTGATGCTCAGAGGTAAAAGGCGATTGCTATTTGGGAAATCGAAAGTACGGCGTTCTGCTTTCTGGGTAGGCGCGGGGATTGGATTTGTACCGAATTCGGGAAACACAAAGGATTATATGGAGTTCTATGGTTACCGGGAGAAGGGGCGAAGGCAGGGCGTAGATACCCTGGCCCTTACCAGCGAAACCAGAACGAACTCGTCCTGGACAGGGCTTGCGGAAGTATCTGCCGAGTATGTTGTCAAAGTAGGGAGGGTTGTTGATATGAGTTTTTTTGCCCGGAAACAATGGGGTATGGGAACCTCCGTTACAACCGACCTGGCCTATTTTGTGAATGGAACCGAAATCGAGAATGCTCAAATCAAGGGAGATGGTACGGGCTGGAATTTCGGTGTGTCATTGCGGTATGTTTTCCATTTGGGCTACGATTTTTCTTCGATCAGGATTAAGTAGGGTGTCGCTCGGAGTTCGGCCGCCGGGCGGCCGAACTGTGACGGTGTTTTGCTTGACTGTTCAGCTAAGGTCTTGTTTGTAATTTATTGAAAATTAAATACTAAATGTCATCATGGGCGCTGCAGTCGAAGTCCGCTAAGCAATCCTCGCACCCCTGCTCTTTCTGTTAAAGAAACCATAAATAATCGGGAAGACGAGCAGAGTAAGGACCGTGGCTGTGATCAGCCCGCCTATTACTACAATGGCCAGGGGTTTCTGGGTTTCCGATCCGATCCCGGTAGAGGTAGCTGCCGGCAGCAATCCGATCGCCGCCATCAGGGCAGTCATGATCACCGGTCTGATCCTGGATTTTACACCTTCTCTTATCGCGTCGTCCAGGGACATCCGTGCCGTGAGGTTTTTGTTGAATACAGAGATCAATATCACCCCATTTTGCACGCAAAGCCCGAAAAGTGCGATAAATCCAACCCCTGCTGAAATCCCGAAATTCATATTTGTAACATGCAAGGCAAGTATTCCGCCGATCAGCGCAAACGGGACGTTGATCAACACCAGTCCCGCATCTTTTGCATTGCTGAACATGATGAAAAGCAAGATGAAAATACCGATGAGGCTGATAGGCACCACTTGTCCGAGCCTGGCAGTGGCGCGCACCTGGTTTTCAAACTCTCCCGACCAGTTCACTGAATAGCCCTTTGGCAGCGTTTGCAGCAATGGCTTCACACGGCTTTGCGCATCGGCAATGGTACTTCCGAGGTCACGTTCACGCACAGAGAATTTTACCCCGATAAACCGCTTGTTATTGTCCCGGTATACAAAGGCGGGGCCGGTGACCGTACGTATGGAGGAGATTTCTTTCAGAGGAATTTTACCGCCTGTCAGTGTTGGTACCATCAGCTGCTGAATGTCGTCCACGTTCCGGCGGTACTGCTGCTCGTAACGCAGCCGGATATCAAACTTCCGCTCACCTTCGTACAAAATAGAAGCTGTTTTTCCGCCGATCGCCATTTCAATAACTGCTTGAACATCAGCAGTACTTACGCCATACTGCGCCATTTTATGATCATGCAGGATCACGCTGATCTCGGGCTGGCCGATGTTTCTGAGGATACCTACGTCTTTGATTCCCGGTACATCTTTGATCGCTTCCAACACTTCATTGGCCTTGTTATTAAGCGTTTCGAGGTCGTCTCCATAGATCTTGACCGCGTTGCTGGCGTTCATCCCGGCTACCGCTTCGGCCACGTTGTCGATAATGGGCTGGGAATAATTATAGTTGATCCCCTGAAACTCCTTCAGTTTTTTATCCATCTGTTCGATCAGTTCATCCTGGGTGATTTTTCTGGTCCATTCTTCTTTGGGTTTTAAATTCACCTGCATCTGGACGTAATAAAAACCTGAGGGATCGGTACCATCGTTGGAGCGGCCGGTCTGCGATAAGACGCCGTTTACTTCCGGGAATTCATTGAGCTTCGCGCGGAGTGTTTTTACCATTTTGATCGTTTCGTTCAGTGAGCTGCTCATCGGCATTTTTGCCTCCACCCATAAGGCACCTTCGTTTAATGTCGGCAGGAACTCAGTACCCAGGAATTTGGCCGAAAAAAGGCTGGTACCCAAAAAAGCAATAGCAAATACCACACTGAGCTTTTTGCGTGCATAACACCATTCAAAACCTTTGGAAACGACGTTGTCGAAGAAACGTACGACGGGATTGCTTTTTTCACGGACATTTTTATTCAGTAAAAAAGAACAAAGCACCGGCACGAGCGTGAGGGTGTAAAGCAATGCACCAAGGAGTGCAAAACCCAGGGTATAAGCCAGGGGGGTAAACATTTTACCTTCCACTTTCTGAAAACTGAAAATGGGGATCAGTGCCGTGATGATGATCAGCTTCGAGAAGAAAATGGCCTTACCAAGTTCTCCGCCCGTTCTTTTGATCAAGCCGAGTTTGGAAAGTTTGTTGTACCGCTCCATACCGTTGCGGTGGGCGAGATGGTCGAGGGTTACAAAAATCCCTTCGACCATTACCACGGCACCATCTATGATGATCCCGAAGTCAATCGCCCCCATCGACAGCAGGTTGGCCGACATTCCTTTCAGTTTGAGGCACATGAATGCAAAGAGCAGTGCCAGCGGGATGATGATGGACACGATCACTGTGGTACGCCAGTCGGCCATGAAAAGAAATACGATCACTGTCACCAGCACAATTCCTTCCACGAGGTTGTGTTTCACAGTATGGGCGCAGAATTCGATGAGATTATCCCGGTCGTAAAAAGTGACCATTTTGACATCGGGAGGCAGGATTTTTGTGTTAAGCTCCTCAATTTTATCCTTGATTCTTGCCAGTACCTCACTCGGATTTTCACCTTTCCGCTGCACCACAATACCTTCCACCACATCATCATTGTCGTCCAGGCCGACCTGGCCCACACGCGGCATATCCGATTCCTTTACAGTGGCCACGTCCCTTACCAGCACCGGGTTGTCTTTTACGTATTCCACGATGATATTCTCGATGTCAGGGATGGAGTTGAGCAGGCCGATCCCCCGGACCACATAGGCCTGGCCGTTTTTCTCGATGACATCACCGCCTACGTTGATATTGCTCTTGGTTACCGCCTCGTATACTTCCAGCGGTGTGATATTGTATTTAACCAGTTTGGTAGGGTTGACCTGTACTTCATATATTTTTTCCCTTCCGCCAAATGCAACCACATCCGCCACGCCGGGGATACTGCGAAGTTGCCTGTCTATGACCCAGTTATGCAATGTGAGCAGTTCACGGCTGTCGCGGTCCTTGCTTTTTAATGTAAATCTGAATATCTCTCCGGTAGGGCCGTAGGGTGGCTGTACATCCGGTTCGACTCCTTCGGGAAGGGATATGTTCCGTAGCTGGTTGTTGACCTGCTGCCGGGCGAAAAAATCCTCGACGCCATCATCAAAAATGATCTTGATAATGCTCAATCCGAACATCGTCGTGCTGCGCACATTCGATTTCTGCTGGACCGAATTCATCGCGACCTCTATGGGTACCGTCACAAACCGTTCTATTTCTTCTGCACTGCGTCCGTTCCACTGCGTCACGATGATGATCTGCGTATTGGTGACATCGGGAAAAGCTTCCAGCGGCGTATCACGATAGCTCAGGACGCCAGCTATGATGAGAAGGCCGGTCATAAAGAATATGAAGAACCGGTTTTTCAAAGAAAAACCTACGATCCCCCGGATGAATTTGTTCATTTTCTGATTTGAATGAGTGAATTAGTGAATGAGTGAATTAGTGAATGAGTGAATGAGTGAATGAGTCCGCTGTGGAACGGGAATGACGAATGGGTGAATGAGGGAGAATGGAGGAAAGGGAGAAAGAGGGTTGAATGGCCTACGGCCAGAAGGTGACTGATTAAAAAATATTCAGTCATCGCTCCGGCGACCCGGTCAATCATTCAACATTCCTCCATTAACTCATTCACTCACTCAAAATTAAATCCCCTCCTAATCATTCAGCGCATCATACACCAATAGCTGGTTTTTGGAAATGACGGTTTCGCCGGGTTTCAGGCCGTTGCTGATGTAGGTACGGTTGGCCAGTGACCTGTAAACTTCCACTGGGCGGGTTTCTATTTTGGTACGGCTGTGGTATACCATTACCCAGTTTTTGCTGCGGTCAAAAATGATCGCCTGGGAAGGGATCGCCTGCATCTGGTTTCCTTCTTCGAAGTTAAGACTGACAGTAGCGTGCATTTCGGGTTTTAGTTTAAACCCTGTGTTCTGAAGCTGGATACGTATGCGCATAGCCTTGGTTTCGGGATCGAGCACATTGTATATCTTGTCTACTTTGCCTTTGAAAACTTCATCGGAAAAGCTGATCGTACGTACATCCGCGCTCATGCCCAGCCTGATCCGGGGAATATCGCTTTCATTCACATTGGCCATCACCCATACATCGGCGATCTGCCCGACAGTGAACAGGCTTTCGGAGTTATCGGAACGCAGCTGCATGCCGCGGTTCACATTTTTATCAATGATAAAACCATTGATCGGTGACTTTACAGTGTAGTTTGTCGACTTACCCAAACCGTAAATCGAGAATATTTCCTTCACGCGGCTCAGTTCGGCCTGGGCTTTGTCGACCATTTGCCGGGCTGTAATAGCGTCGCGCTCCGGAACAAGTTTACTTTCATAAAGGTCTTCAGTAGAAGACAGGTTTTTCTTCGCAATAAGCAGATCGGACTGGGCCTGGATCATCTGACGCTCAAAATCCGCAACTTCCCCGGAGCGGATCACAGCCAGTTTTTGTCCCTTACGAACGTTGTCGCCGAGTTCAACATCCACTTCTTCCACATTCCCACCCACGAGCGGATAAATCTTGATCACCTGGTTTTCATCCGGTACTACCTTACCTACCAGCGTCAGTTCGTTGCGCACAGCCTCCGTTTTTACCGTGTCCAGCCTGATACGGTTCATCATCGTATCCGATAACATGAAGGCTTTTGATTCTTCCGGCTGCTCTTTTTTCTTGTTACATGACGTCAACCAAACACCAATTGCGGCCAACAGGACGATATACAGGGGATTTTTCATTTTGATTCTATTAAGGCCGGGGCCGTGAAATGCGTTAATTTTGGATACTGATAATTAGTTAAAAAGCTCTTCCCCGACCACAAAGTTGAGTTCTTCGTATACCTTCACCCGGTCGGCCTGCAAGCGGTTAAATTCCTTGATACTTTCATTGTAGGTTTCAATAAAATCGATGAATTCCAGGAGGGTAATGTTCCGCTTTTGAAAGTTGTCGTAGATACCCCGGCTAAGCAATTGAAACTGATCGGTAAACTGGTTTTCCACGCTCTGATATGCTTTTTCAGCGATGCCTACTTTCTGTACTGCAGCATCCACTTCATTAATGACACTGTTTTGCTTGGCGGTTTCAGCCGTTTTGAAATAACTGATATTGCTTTTTGCCGCCTTAATGTTGCCCTGGTTCCGGTTGAAGAAAGGAAGGTCTATCGAAGCTGAAACACCAAAGTAATTGTTGACGTAGTTGCTGGCCTGATCGTACACGGCGCCAAGCTGGATGTCCGGCTTGGCAAGTGCTTTCTGTAAGGTATAGTTCAATTCAGCCTGTTTAGTAGAGGATTGCACCACTTTCAGGTCCGCCCGGCTTTGCAGTGCCATGTCTTTCAGGGCAGCGAGGGTGTAGTTATTCAGCTGGTATTTCTGGATTTCAGTGCTGTCGATGATTGTTTTAATAGGCTGCTCGGTGTTCAGCAGCATACGCAGGTCTTTTTGGTTTTCCTGAAGTTCAAAAAGGATATCAGCCCGGTCGTTTGTCAGCTGGAAAAGCAGCGCTTTCAAACGCACCACTTCTTTGAGCGAGATATTTTTCCGGTTGTACTCTTTTTCAAATGCGGTCACCGTGGTATTGAGGGTGCCTATCTGGTTGTCATACAAAGCGACAGTCTGGTCCAGGAAGTAGGATTCGAAAAAGATCTGGCGAAGTTCAAATTTCAGTGTCCGGATAAGGTCGTAGAACTGGAACTCGCTTTTCTTAATCGATTCCACATCCAGGGCGACCTGCTTGTTGCGTTTACCGGCGCGGGTGATCAGTTGCTGTATCGTAAATGCTTTTTGCCCCTGACGACCCACATCCAGCAGTCCGCGGGAAGGATTGTAGGCGCTGATCTCCACGCCGAAAGTTGGGTTGTTCCAGAGCTTATCCTGTATTTCGATGGATTTGGCAATGTCGATCTGATACTTTTCAGCCAGTATTTCGAGATTGTTTTGCAGGAAAAGGCTGTCTGCCTGTCGATTAGAAAGTCGAAGGGTGTCCTGTGCGTACAGTTGTACCGACAAAAGGCTCAAAACTGCGGTGATGTAGATTCGCATGATTTCTGTTTTAGAAGATGCGATATTCAACAGCTAGTATTACAGGAGCCTTAAAATAACGTTAGAAAAAAATTAGAATGTCAGATATGGCTCAAACGCACCTGGAATTCGCTCCCTTTACCGATTTCGCTGGTGGCCGAAATGATACCATGGTGCAGCTCTGTAATGCGCTGGCATATCGAAAGCCCTATGCCGAAGCCCGGCAGTTCCGAAGCATTCGATGACCTGAAAAAGGGGTTGAAAATGTGCGGCAGGTCGTCCTGGCTGATCCCGATACCCTTGTCACGAACTTTTACTGTGCAGGATTGGGCGTCAGTTGAGATCAGGATCTGCGCCTGGTGATCCGGGGAATATTTGCAGGCATTGTCCAGAAGGTTGGAAAAAACAGTTTTCAGCAATTCTTCATTGCCTTCAATAACCGTTTCATTTTCACTTTCCGGAATGTTTTCATAGTCGATGATCACGGTATATTCCGGGTGAACGGATAACAATTCTTCTTTTGCAAGAAAGGCCAGGTCTTCGATATGGACATGGGCCATTTTCATTTTGCCCAGGTTTTCATAGGAGCGGGCCAGAAAAAGCAGGTTATTGGTAATGCTGATCAGGCGTTCGGTATCCGAGAAAAGGTTCGCAAATACTTCTTCCAGATCCGGGTTGTTTTTGGTAAAAAGCTGGCCAAGCTGAATTTCGGATTTCAGGGCAGCCAGCGGGGTCCGGAGCTCGTGCGAGGCGTGGGAAACAAAACTTTTTTGCTGTTCAAACGCTTTATTGAGACGGTAGAGTACAGTGTTGAAATTGATAGCAAGCTGTGCTATTTCATCTTTGCGGTTTCCTTCGTCGAGTTGCTGGGAAAGATTTTGGGCTGTGATCAGGGAAACCTGCTCATTGATCTTACTGATAGGCCTGAGCGCATTTCCGGCAAAATAAATCCCAAGCCCCACGGTGATCGTGATACCGGCCAGGAGCCCCCAGCCCAGAGTGCTCCTGAGATTAGCCAGCTTGCTATGCCCGAAGGTATCGTAGGCTGAGGCCAATACCACCAGCGGTTCGGTGCCTTCCTGGTACAGCATACCGATCACCTCGCTTTCTCCCTGATGAAATTCCATGTATTCCCGCTGCCTGACTTCGTTCAGCAGGGCCGACCGGTAGGTCAGCAATTTATCGTCCACACTGGAATAGATCAGCTCATTTTCGACATCAAAGATCAGTACCTTTTCATCGAGCATTTCAGAAAGTGTATTCTGGTCGATGGCTTTCAGCAGGTCTTTGTCGATACCTTTTACTTTCACAAGCAGGCGACAGGTTGTGCGCGCCCGGCTTCTGAGACGGTCGTAAAATTCCTCCTGACGGTAATGTTCAGAAACACTGTAAATGGCAATTGAAAAAAGCAACAGCACCGCTGCCACCAGAAGCGTGAACTGCAAAGCGATGCGGTCTTTTATTTTCATGCTATTCTTCTTTCATGATATACCCCATTCCAGGCCGGGTGTGGATCAGTTTTATGGTAAAATCCTTGTCCACTTTTTTTCGTAAATAATTGATATACACTTCCACGACATTGGTTCCGGGATCAAAATTCAGGTGCCATACATGCTCGGCGAGGTCCATTTTGGAGACAACGCGCCCGCGATGAAGCAGAAAATATTCGAGCAGCGCGAATTCCTTGGCAGTAAGTTCAATGATTTTCCCGCCGCGCATAACCTGTTTGGTGCCGGTATTCATTTCCAGGTCCGCAATCTTTAGAATCCTGTCGGATGTTTCAGGATTAATCAGACCCGATACCCGGAGCGCCGCATTGATCCGGGCAAGCAGTTCCCGGAAATCGAACGGTTTAACAATGTAATCATTAGCGCCGCTGCTCAGTCCTTCGACCTTATCTTCAATTTCCCCGAAAGCGGTAAGCATAATGATGGGGATGGATGGCTTATAAATCCTGATCTGCTGGCAAACATCGTAACCTTTCATGCCCGGCAGGTTGACATCCAGTAATATCAGATCGAATTTTTTGTCAAGCGCCAGCTGCTTGCCGGTGATACCATCGTAGGCGATTTCCGCCTCAAAATTTTCGGTTGCTAAGCCACGAAAAATATTCTGGGCAATTCTTCGGTCGTCTTCAACGATCAGGATTTTTTTCATGGTGTTTTTACAAAAAATCAAATGCCTGTCTTTCCTGATCCGCTGACCGGTTTATATTCTTCCGGAGCAACCGGAAGCACTTCCTCCGGCAACTCCGCCGGGCTCTGGAAAACAATTCCATGTTCAAGTGAATGTATGATGGCCTTGTTACTGTGTGCAAAATAGCAGGTATCAATGCCCAGAGCCTGGATCGTAAGCATGTGCTGGGTAGTCTGGGGCTTGCTGCGTTTTCTTGTCTGACGGATATACACTGCCCTGATGTTCTTGGGGAATTCGCGGCATACTTCTTCATAAATGTCAGGATCTTTCTGAGAATCATCACCCAACAGGATAAACTGCAGCTCGGGATAAAATTTAAGGATATTGTGGATCTTGCGAAGCTTGTGGTCATGGGAGCCGCTGCCGGTCATGACAAAATCGTCCAGCCCGGATTTGATCTTTTTTAACTTGAGTACGGCCTTGGGCAACCCGTTGAGTTCCGCAAACCGGACGATCATATCATAGAGGTTCCACTCGCTGCTGGACACATAAAAGAAAATATTGCTGTCCTTGTGGGGATGTGTACGGCTTGCAAAAGAAAGCAGCTGGTAATGTTTTACAACGTCAGCAAAGGGCTTCCGCGCTTGTACGTTTTTGGCCAAAAGGACGAACAGCTTGCGAAAAGAGCGACGGCTGTGGGAAACCAGAAAAGTGTCGTCTATATCCGAAATGATCCCGTAAGAGCTTTTAAATGGAAGAAAGAACTCTTCCTGAGCCGAAGCCTGGTACTTTTTGCCATCTATTTCATCATCCACATACACTTCGTAGCTATGCCATCCGCTGGGCATTGGTTCCTGAAACGGGATCTGAAACCGGAAATATCCGTCCTCTTCCGCGACGGTTTCCGCAGTAATGTCACCTACGCGCAACGTCACTTTCAGACTCGATATTGTTTTGACTGAAAAAAGCGCAATGATTGTTCTTGCATATCGGAACCCCGTCCTTGTATATTTACGATCACCGGAGGGATACTTTTTAACAACGTGCCCAAACACAACCAGCTCGTTTTTATTGGCATATCCTCTGTACAATTTTAAGTCACAACGTTTCATAGCTATCTTTATCCCCTAGACTTGAAGTCCCTAATTTAGACAATATGTTTCCAGAACGAAAAGTTTTGTTGGTACTAAATCCCATATCCGGGGATGTAAACAAGGATGCAATTTTTGAAAAAGTAAAGGAAACGACGGAGGATAAGGGATATGATCTCCGCATCTATTTCACAACCGGCGAAGACGATCTGGGTGCGATCCGTGAGCTTGTCGGCAATATCAACCCCGAAAGGATACTGGTAGCAGGAGGCGACGGAACTATCTCGCTGGTGGCTGAGGCTGTACAGAATATAGACATTATCATGGGCATAATACCCGCTGGTTCAGCCAACGGGCTGGCTGCGGATTTTGGCGTTTCGGGCTCGCTCGACCAGGTAACGGAAGTGGCTTTTGGCGAAAACGTGATTGGGATCGATGCAGTATCGATCAATGGCGAAATCAGCCTGCACCTGAGTGACATCGGATTGAACGCGTTGCTTGTTAAAAACTATGAAAGCAGCGACACACGTGGTAAACTCGGGTATGCGCGTGAAATGTTCAAAACCCTGACTGAACATGAAAATTTCCTGGTGCGGATCACCACAGATCAGCAGATAGTGGAGACGGAGGCCCTGATCGTTATCATTGCCAATGCCCAGAAATATGGAACCGGGGTAACCATTAATCCGGCCGGCAACATGTCAGACGGCTTTTTTGAGCTGGTGATTGCCAAAAAACTTGATTTCATCGAAACCGCCCGTATCCTCACAGGCAGCACCGACTTTAATCCGGAAATTATGCAGGTATTGTCCGTTGAAAAGGCAAAAATAGAATGTCTCGATAAAGAAGTTTATTTTCAGATTGACGGGGAATATAAAGGTATGGTGAGGCATATTGAAGCGCATATATTGAAAGACTATATTAGAGTAGCGGTACCTTGAGGGCTTTCAGCTTTTGGCCGTCGGCTCCCGAATAAAGTTGTCAGCGTTGCTCACTGTCATTGGCGACTTTCGATAACAAACCGCCGATCGCCGGCAGCCGAAAGTCAACAGGCGCCCCAACAGTATCTTCGCTGCTCGTTTGCCTTTTCAAAATAATCAAAACTATTCTTTTCAATTTCAAATGAGAACTTCCGTTTTATCTCTTTTTGTGGCTTGTGGCGTGATCGTAAATGTCTCCGGGCAAAATGTTGAACTGTGTCAGGGTGCTTATTTCACCGAGGAGCAGGGGAAGGAGTTTTTGAAAAAACATGCGGTGACGACCAAGCTGGAATGGGAAACCCGGGGCCAGAAAATAAGACAGCAGATCCGTGAAGGAATGGACCTGAAAACCCTGCCTGCCAAGCCAACCTCCAAACCCATCATTCACAGCAAGCGGGAAATGGATGGTTATTCTATTGAAAATGTAGCTTTTGAAAGTATGCCGGGCATATATGTGACCGGAAATCTATACAAACCACTTAAAAAGCAGAAATCCTATGCAGGGATTTTGTGCCCGCACGGACATGGAGAAAATCCGCATGGAAGGTTCCGCGAGCAAACCCAGAAGCGTTGCGCTACGCTTGCACGTATGGGCGCTATCGTTTTCGTTTGGGATATGGTCGGCCAGGGCGATTCCAGGCAATGTGAACATAAAATGGCAAAGGCTTTAAAACTTCAGACCATTAACAGCATCCGTTCGCTGGATTTCCTGTTGTCTATTCCCGGCGTAGATCCTGAGCGGGTGGCTGTCACAGGCGAGTCTGGCGGCGGAACGCAAACCTTTCTACTAGCTGCGCTCGACAACCGGGTCAAAGTTTCGGTACCTGTAGTAATGGTTTCCGCTCATTTCTTCGGCGGATGTGTTTGTGAAAGCGGGTTGCCAATTCACAAAAAAGGAGATTTTCAGACAAATAATGTGGAAATAGCCGCCCTTGCGGCGCCCCGTCCCATGATTATGATCTCTGACGGAGACGACTGGACTAAGAATACCGTATCCGTAGAATATCCTTTTATGCAAAGCGTATACCAGCTTTACGGCAAAAAGAACTTGGTGGAAAGTGTGCATCTCGCAAATGAAAAGCACGATTACGGACCTTCAAAAAGAAAAGCCATGTACGCTTTCATGGCAAAATATGTGGGACTTGACCTGAAAGCGGTTACAGACTCACAAGGTAATATTGATGAAACACCTGCAAAGGTGCTGGAACAAAAAGAGCTGGAAGTTTTCAATGCGAGCCATCCCCGCCCTGCCAATGCCGTAATGGGCGATGAAGCGGTGATGACTCTCCTATAAATTGTCAGTCGGTCGTTTTGACCAGCTTTAATGTAACAGCTTCTTCCTCGTCTCCGTAATTTACTTTCAGCAGGTACATGCCCTGTGTCAGTGGTGCGGTATCCCAGGAGAAATTATTGTCGCCATTCCGGATTGCGAAAGGAAAGAACCCTAGTTTCTGACCGGTAATGTTATACACTTCAAGCGATCCGTTGCCTGCGAAGACAGAAGAAAACGAAATGTTCGCTTTTCCCGCAGTGGGTACCGGCCAGAGCGAAAGCTGCGCGATGCCGGTATTTTTGGCTGACACAATTGCGCTGAACGTAATCGTTCCGTCCATATCTACCTGTTTGAGACGGTAGTAATTAATTCCCAGGAGCGGGTTTTCATCGGTGAATTTGTAGCTGCCGGTCCTGGCATCGGTGAGCTGTACCGTGCCGATCGTTTCAGCATTAAATTTCTTTGGGTCGGAGAAACGTTGGATTTCGAAATGCGATCCGCCTTTTTCATCATATACCTCCCAGGATAATATGATCTTGTTTTTTACCGTCGTCGCCTTCAGGCCCGAAGTGTAAATCGGTAACGCACTCTGGTTTACTTCAGTCGGTACAATTTGCCACTGCTGGTTTGAGGCGGCGTAGATATTGTTTGCGAACTGGATGATTTTGTTGCCTTCGTCCGTTTGCTCGTTAAAGTTATCCATCGCCATTCCATTGGCCCGGTTCAGCAGTCCGAAATGCATATTGTCAGGCAGGAAAATCAACTGCCACTGCTGCTGGGAACCGGAGAGTCCGGTTGACAGAGAGAGCTGCGTTAAAGTATTGTTATCTGACGAACTGATCAATCTTCCGGATGCCCGGTTTGAAAGGAAATAGTATTTGTTTCCATCGGATTCAATGTTGCTCAACGCCCATTGAAGAGTGTTGTCGCCCTGGACGAAGCTTTTTTGCACCAGCAGCGAAGGGTCGCTTCCGGGAGCCAGTACTTTGCCTGTGGACTTGTTGACGATTTTGTAATAAGTTTCTTTTCCCAGCTCGCCGGTAATCTGAAGTTCAAGCCAGGACAACCGTTTTGCCAGATAGTCTCTCAGAAATTCAACCTGGTCGTTGTAAGAGCCGCTGTAATTATATTCGAGATAAACCTTGCTGTTCAGGGTTGGCCATACTTCATAGTTTTTGACTTGCGACCGGGCGAGTGTGGAAGTCATACTGGTGATCAGGCCGTCAAAGTGTGAATGTAAACCGGCTGATTTTAATTGTTTCCATCGTTCCGAAAGCGCGGCCCGAAAGTTGCCATCCTGTAACATTCGTTCGATCCAGACCCGATTTGCAGAGAAGTGCCCATTTGTGGACATTCTTTTGAAAGTGGCGTCACCTAGTCTCTCATCATTGTTGAAGGCGATATCAAAATCCCACAGAGGCCCGAAATATATTTTTTCATCATTTTTTTTCTTGAACATATATGTGCTCCAGAATGAATCGGAATTGCCGGTGATTTCGCAAGCCAGATACCAGTTCACGAGTGAAGCTTTGTCCATATATTTCATATACCCATTCTGGGGATCCTGAAAATCAGATGAAAACAATGCGTTTTCAATATTTTGAAAATAGTTGGAGATATAATTGCTTTGGGCTGTGTTGATCTCATCGTCCTCCGGATACTTGATGGTAACCTTGATGCCGCGTGCTGTAGTAAATTTGGAAACCTCCTGGTCGGCAAACCCGTCAGCTTCAAGCAGATATCCGCCCGTTATGGCAGGTTCCTCTGTATCAGTATCTTCCTGTTCTTCAACTTCAACCCTTTCGTCGGCTACTTCGATCTGATCCGTAAGTGTGTAGTTGCCAACGAAAGTATTGTTCAGGTAAACATCTACAAACCGGTAGGGACAGCTGTACGGGAGCCCAAGAAACTTGCTGACTTCGAATGCCAGTGCATTACGCATCATGGTTTTGTCCGCATAGTTGGCGAGCAGGACCCAGTTCCGTTCCCTGGCAGGCATGCCGAGGAGCTGATATTTGGAAGCCAGCCTTATCCTATATGGTTTTTTAGCTAGCTCCCAAGTTGAATTTCCCCTTCCACGGATTTCAATAGGCCCGGAATAAACACCTTCGGTACCAGGAGATGCAGCGATACTTAGCTGTCCCGTGCGCCAGGTGCTTTTTGAATCCACAGGCAAATTTTCATCTGTGGTAATGTACAGCGTGGTAAGATTTGTCAGCTGGACTGGCTGGGCAGTGGCTTTGCAAAGGATCAGAGTAAGCAGCCAAAAGGATCCGAGAAGAAGTCTTTTCATCAGATATTTGTAAGGTGTATCTTAACAATATACAAATACTGAAGGTAAAATAGGAATAAAACGGGTTAAAAACGGCGGATTTTGGGTTAAAACGGACAAAATATTGGCATAGCAATTATTGGGAATAACTAAAATGGTTTTAAATCGCAAATTCGTCAAAGCCGTGAAAGTTGATGAAACAAGACCCAATCCCGAGAACAGCATAGCACCTGTAAAAGCCCAAAAGTCGCCCTGACTTGAGAAAAAAAGGCCATCCTCTGTATGGGACAGCCTTCCTTGATATATGCAAAATCTATAATTCCCTGCTCATCGTCTTTGCCTCACGGCCTCGTAGAGAACAATTGAACTGGCGACGGAAACATTCAGAGATTCAACCTGGCCGTTCAGCGGAATTCTTGCGCCGCTGTCGGCCAGCTGGATAAATTCTTTTGAAATCCCGTCTTCTTCCGACCCCATGATGATCACGGTAGGAACAGAGAAGTCAATGTCGTAAAGTGATTTTTCTGTTTTTTCGGTACAGGCGATAATCTGCAGCCCACTATTTCTCAGATAAAGTAATGACTCATACAAGTTGGGTTCCCGGCAGACGGGCAGAAAGTTGAGAGCGCCTGACGATGTTTTCATAGCATCGGCATTGATCTGGGCGCCACCTTTGGTTGGAACAATGATCGCCTGCACACCGGCGCATTCGGCTGTCCGGGCTATTGCTCCGAAATTCCGGACGTCCGTAATCCTGTCCAAAAGTAACAACAAAGGTGTTTTTCCTTCTTCATATACCTGCGTCAGCACATTGTGCAGGGGCATATATTGGATCGGCGACACAAAAGCGATAACGCCCTGATGGTTTTTCCGGGTAATCCGGTTCAGTTTTTCAACAGGAACGCGCTGGTAGGGGACACCCAGCTCTTTTGCAAGTTTTTCTATTTCAGCGAGACCAAACTCTCTTTGAATGAATAATCGTTCTATTTCTTTTCCCGAACGAAGGGTTTCCAGTACAGACTGTGTACCAAAAACCATGTCGGCCTGGGACTGTCTTGGTGCGGGTTTTCTTACCGTATACTTCCGTTTCTCCATGCTTCTACTACTGGATACCAAATAGGCTGGTATTCGGCGTAGCGAACCAGTTCATAGTGATCATCCACAAATTGATTGTTTTTGCGATTAAAAGTAAAATTAACATTCTGGGCATTTCCTCTTTGGTCGTACGTCCAGACTTCACGGTCTTTGCTGCGTTGCACCTTGTCCGGCGGGCCGAGAACAATGTATATCATGCCTTTATCAGTTTTCCAACCTTCTTTATAGGTTGTAAAAAGCTGGTTTGCTTCTTCCACACGTCCATAGAAGGACCGGATGGACTGCTGGGCCAGCGGGGCATTTCCGTTCATTAACGTAAGCCAGTATTTGTCGAGCGCTTTTTTATAATCTTCGGCTTTTTTGATCTCATTGACCTCATTGTTGGTACTGACATAAAGCAATGGTTCAAGCAGGAGATTAGGGCGGGTCAGTTTTGGAAAACGTTCGTTGACAACCAGTATACCGAGGCCTTCGGACCTGGTAGTATCTGAAAAAATATTATACAACCCTTCCTTACCGAAGCGGATGGTTTCGTTCGATCTGATGGTAAATGTACTGTCCACCTCCAGAGACTTGCTGACGTTTTTCGGTGCAATGTTCATCGGAGAGCCTGCGGGCTCGAAATCATGGCTATAGTAAAAAACGTGCAGATCCTCCGAGGATTGGGTGAGGTTTTTAAGTGTAACAGGCTCATTGATATTGACATAATGGCGCTGTAAAGGTTGGCTGCTTGCGGAAGTGTAAACGCCATATTGTTCACTCACTGTATGTTTCTTGAAACGAAGGGTAAGGTCGTTCAGCACTTTTTTCAGTGTGCCGGTCTGGCTGATCTCACTTAAAAGCACCCCATATTCCTTGTTAGGACTTTTGATCTCGTAGGAAATCACAATTTTGTCACCAACCTTTGTCACGTTTGAAGAATCCAGCTTGACGTTGCCATATCCCAGCCTGTCCCTTGTTCCGTAATCCGAATAAATGACGTAGTTAAGATTATAAATTTTAGTAAAGTCTTCTACTTTGATCGGTTTTTTGCCTTTGTACGCATCCACGTATAAAAACACTTTGAGCTGGGTTGTATCTTTTATTAAATATTTGCTTTGAATAGCGATGAGGGAAAGTTCTTCATTAACCGCAGACACCGGCTGAGCCGACTGTTGGGTGGGATGCACTTTGGCTTCCGGCAGTTGCTTCATGGTTTTACTGGATGATGCACATCCGGCTATCACCAAAGCTGAAAAAAGACCTATGCAAGCGCTTAAAGTAGTTCTCATGTACATGTTTTCATCATTTGTCAAATAACGAACGAACGGGTAAAATTACCCAATAAAACGGTAAGAAAATTTTTATTCTGATTTCTTGCTGTTACGGTTCGCGTTTTTTATCTCTTCCTCAATGGAATCCCATTGGTCGTCAGACACTTCGCTCAGGAAATTGAACTGTCCGGCGGCAAGGACTTCCCCTCCGTCGAGGGTGATGACTTCACCTGTCATGTAGGATGAAAAATCGGACATCAGATAGGCTGCGAGATTGGTCAGTTCCTGATGTTCTCCCAGCCTTTGCAAAGGGATCCTGTTCTCAAATGAGAACTTTTTGGCCAGCTCTTCGGGGAAAAGACGTTCCCAGGCACCTTTTGTAGGGAAAGGCCCCGGCGCTATGGCATTTAAGCGTATCCCGTGATCAGCCCATTCAAAAGCGAGTGATTTGGTCATGGCCAGAACCCCGGCTTTGGCCATCGCAGATGGTACCACCCAGCCGGAGCCTGTCCAGGCGTAGGTCGTTGAAATGTTCAGAACCGTTCCCTTTATTTTTTGTTCAATCCAATATTTGCCGAGGGCAAGGGTAAAATAATAGGTGCCGCGCAAAACGATGTCCACGATCGTGTCCACGGCTTTGAATGACAGCCTTTCGGTAGGACTGATGAAATTTCCGGCGGAGTTGTTAACCAGCCCGTCTACCCTGCCAAACCGCTCGATGCTTTTTGCAATTACGTCTTCAATCTGCTCCGTTTTCCTTACATCGCAAGCTGCATAAAGGACGTTGCCGCCGGTGGTTTCTTCAAGTTCCCTGGCAGTTTTTTCCAGTACTTCCAATCTGCGGCTACATATCACGATGTTCGCCCCAAGCTTTAAAAAGTATGCAGCCATCGATTTGCCGAGACCTGTACCGCCCCCAGTAATGATGATTGTCTTGTTGTCCAGCGCTCCGTCGCGGAGCATTCCTTCATTGTAAGCCATAGTGAAATATAATGAAATGATGCTTCCGGGTAAAGTTAAGGAAACAGAACGGAAAGCGAGTGCCGGGAAAGCAATTGTTAAAATCTAAGAAAAAGAAGGAATATATTACTGTTGAGCCAGTAAATACAGGACAGCCATACGCACTGCGACGCCATTTTCCACCTGGTTAAGGATAATGGAATGATGGGAGTCGGCTGCGTCGGAGGATAGTTCAACGCCCCGGTTGATCGGGCCCGGGTGCATCAGCACAATTTCTTTGTCGAGCTCATCCAGCATTGCCTTGTTGATGCCATAGTACAAAGAATATTCCCGAAGTGAAGGGAAATATTTGATCTGTTGTCTTTCCAGCTGAATGCGGAGCACATTGGCTACATCGCACCACTGTAAAGCCTCTTTCACATTATGCCGGATTTTGACGCCGAGTTCGTCCAGGTGTTTCGGGATCAATGTGGAAGGCCCGCAAACCATCACTTCTGCGCCAAGTTTCTGCAGACAAAAAATATTGGAAAGCGCTACCCTGGAATGCGTAATGTCTCCGATGATCGCGATTTTCTTTCCCTGCAGATCGCCCAGTTTTTCACGCATAGAAAAAGCATCCAGCAATGCTTGGGTAGGGTGTTCGTGCGTACCGTCCCCTGCATTTACGACATTGGCCGGAATCCGCGACGAGAGAAAATGAGGAGCTCCGGGGCTGCTGTGCCGCATCACGATCATGTCCACTTTCATGGCCAGGATATTGTTGACTGTATCCAGCAATGTTTCTCCCTTTTTTACTGAACTTCCGGAGGCTGAAAAATTCACCACATCTGCCGAAAGTCTTTTCTCAGCAAGCTCGAAAGACAGCCTGGTGCGGGTGGAATTTTCGAAAAAAACGTTGGCGATGGTAATATCCCTTAGAGAAGGTACTTTCTTGATGGGCCGGTTGATGACTTCCTTGAATTGGGTCGCCGTATCTAATATGGTGTGAATGTCATTCTCGTTCAGGTTTTTAATTCCAAGTAAGTGCCGGACCGAAAGTTTTGTCATTGCTTATGTTCAAGAAAGTTTTGCAAAGATAATAAGGAAGCGGCCAACGAGAAAATGGAATTTGTATTTTAAAAGGAACAACAACGCCGTAAATCTTAAATGTATCGTGATCACGTGAGAATATTTATGTAAACAAATTTCACTAGAGTAGTAGAATTTGTTGCTTATATATTTTGATATTAATCTCACATCAACATTACTTCAGACGCTTATGAGAATTTTTACATGGTTATTGTTTTCGCTTTGCGCCACATCGGTTTACGGACAGATTGTCGTCACTTTTCCGCCAGCCAGAATGGTGTACCAAAGAAACCAGGCAGGGGATACCAAGGTATACGTCACCGGTACGTACATACAGGCCGTGGACAAGATCGAGGCCAGATTGACCACCAGAAACGGTGAGCCCGGTTCACAGGTAGGCTGGACGGAGATCGCCAGTCCTTCGGGGAATGTCTTTTCCGGTTTTTTAACGGCCACAGGTGGCCGGTATAATCTGGAGGTCAGGGGTATCAAAAATAATGTGCAGGTAGAAAATACTGTATCAGTAGAAAAGGTCGGGGTGGGTGAAGTGTTCCTGATTGTCGGGCATTCCAATGCGGCTGCCGCTGAAAGCGAAATGGTCGGAGCCAATAGTGACCTGGTCAATTCCATCGACGCAATGGCCGACATGAATTTGAGAAACCAGTATCTCAATTCAGGAAATGCCGATGATTTGCCGCCGTTACAGCCAACGCCGTTATGCCAGACCTGCGGCATAGCCCCCATGGGAGAGTATCCCTGGTTCTGGTCGAGGCTGGGGGACTTACTGGTCAATTCGCTGCAGGTTCCGGTGCTTTTTTACGGAGCCGCGTTTGGAGGAAGTAATATGGGGTCGTTTTACAAGTCGGCCTATAACCTTCCGTTTGATCATGGTTTTATCAAATACAGCATTCGGATGCCCTACACCAATATCAGGAATGCAATGAACAAATATGTACCGCGAACGGGCATCAGGGCTGTTCTGTCAGGCCATGGGGTCAATGATTTGGATACTACGCGGGCTGGTTTCGTTTTCAGGAGCGAAATGGTAATGGCCAAGTCCAGAGAGGAAGCAAACTATCCCAAACTGGCCTGGATGATTGCAACTTCCTGCTACAATGATGGCGTCAAAGCCGAAATTACAGCCGCTCAAAATGATCTTATCGACCCATCAAAGTATAATTTCAGAGGTGCGGACCTGAACCAGATCGATAATTCGGGCAGATATGACAAGCTTCATTTTAATGCAGATGGTCAGGTCCGCGCCGCCGAACTCTGGAGGGATGCGATTATGAGTGAGACCACCAATTTAATGGCCAATGCACAACCCCTTATGGCACAGCCGCCAACTGTGCCCGGTCCGCCACTGCCCGTTACGCTGGTGAGTTTTGATGGAAAATTGCTGGCCGACGGCCGAAGCGAGCTTGAATGGGTTACTACGTCTGAAACGAATAACGATCATTTTGAAATCCTGAAAAGTACTGATGCTGTCCATTTTACAACGATCGGGAACATACAGGGTGTGGGTGATAGTGAGAAGCGCAGCGTGTATTCCTTTACAGATGAATCACGGGGTGCGAAAGTGGCCTATTACCGGCTTAAACAGGTAGATTACGACGGCACATCTTCGTTAAGCAAGATTATCGCGGTTCGTGCCGGTGAAAGAAAACCGGAAGACTACGTATTTCCGAACCCGGCTGAGCATCATCTTGAGGTCGTAACCGATAACGGCACTACGGTGGAGGATGTTATATTGTTTGATCTCAGTGGGAAAGTCGTTCTACGCAAATCAAAAAGTAACCAGATCGATATTTCCTCACTTCAAAAAGGCGATTATCTGATCAACATTAAAATGAATTCCGGCCAGCTGGTGAGTAAGAAAATTGCCAAGCGATAAATGTCTTTCTTATCTTTGAAGCCAGCACGGTCGCAAATTTTGCGGAGCCGATGATACAGATTTAGCAGAAAGATGAACAAGGCAGGTTTAATTGAGCACATGAAAGGGCTTTTGAACGATAGTATGCAGGTTGCATGGGCGGCTATGGAAGCAGCACAAGAGTCGGCAAATGACCAGGGCAAAAGCTCAATGGGCGATAAGTATGAAACTTCCCGGTCCATGGGCCAGCTCGACAGGAATATGCACGCCCGTCAGTATGAGCAGATCAGGCAGGAGAGGTTATTGCTGGAAAGGATCAGCCTGGGGGAATCTTCAAAAAGATCGGCGGTCGGTTCTCTGCTGCATACTTCGGCAGGCTGGTTTTTTATTTCCGTGAGTCTGGGAGCTATAAAATACGAAGATGAGACTGTGATCGCAGTCTCATCTTCATCACCCGTTGGGGCATCGTTACTCGGAAAGGAGGCAGGAAGCAAGTTTGATTTCCTCAGGAAAACGCACGAGATCCTGGCGTTATTCTAAAACAGGCGGCTAGGCCATGTTATGGTATACGCGCTGCACATCATCGTCGTCCTCTATTTTTTCAATCAGTTTTTCGACCTCCGCAGTCTCTTCCTCGGTTAAGGTTTTAGTATCGTTGGGAATCCGCTCAAAATCAGCTTCAATGATTTCGTAACCATTGTCTTCCAGGTAATGCTGCAGTGCGCCGAAAGCTGTGAACTCTCCATAAATGTTGATCTGATTGGTTTCTTCGTCCAGAAAAACTTCCTCTCCGCCTACGTCGATCAATTCAAATTCAAGCTCTTCCAGGTCTTTTGAAGCCGTATTTTTTATTTTGAAAATACATTTCCGGTCGAAAATGAAGTCGAGCATACCCATTGTTCCCAGGCTTCCCCCCAGCTTATTAAAGTAACTTCTTACATTGGCAACGGTGCGGGTCGGATTATCGGTGGTGCTTTCTACCAAAATCGCAACACCGTGTGGGCCGTACCCTTCATACACCATTTCCTTGTAATCCTCCTGGTCTTTGGATGAGGCTCTTTTAATAGCCCTTTCGATGGTGTCTTTGGGCATGTTCGCGGCACGGGCGTTCTGAAGAAGGACCCTGAGTCTGGCATTGGTATTCGGATCAGCGGTTCCGCTTTTCACCGCCAGGACTATATCTTTTCCAATCCTCGTAAAAGTCTTGGCCATTTTGTCCCAACGCTTGAACATCCGCGCTTTTCTATATTCATAAGCTCTTCCCATGCTTATTGTGTATTAATATTAGGTTTTAAAAAATGATTAAAGATTGTCAGGAAACGGCGCGCACACAGAAATCTTAAATTTTTGATACATTGCCAAATCTGAATTATGCTGCAAATTTATAAAAGACGATTAAAATCAGGTAAAAATAAAATCCTTTCAGAAACAACGGTCCCGAAATGAATTTAAAATTGGATTGGAGAATCAAAACTTTCGATGAGCTTACAAACGAAGAGCTCTATCAGTTGCTGGGTCTGCGATGTGCAGTATTTGTGGTGGAACAACGCTGTTGCTACCTGGATGTCGATAACAAAGATCAGCATTGTACTCATTTGCTGGGATACCTGAATGATAAGCTGATGGTATATTCCCGCATTGTTCCCCCTGGTTTGTCTTATGAATATGTATCTATCGGTCGGATCGTTTCTTCAGTGGATGCCCGTGGAAAGGGATTTGGAGCGGAGTTGCTGAATGTTTCTATCATGACCGCTGAGAAGCTTTATGGCAAGGGGATCATCCGGATAGGTGCCCAGTTATACCTTAAGAAATTCTATGAATCGTTTGGCTTTCAGCAGTCTAGCAATGTATATCTCGAAGATAAAATAGAACATATTGTAATGACCAGGCCGGCTTGACAAGGACATTGTGGGGAAGGTTTTCCCATAATGATGAAATAATAATCAAATGGTGAATAGAGATTATTGTGGCGGGTTCTCTCAATATAGTCGGATATGCATCGAAAGAAAACAGTTTGTAGTAGTTGTTCTATATTAAAAACTAAAAAACTTTACTATTTTTTGTTGTTCTTGTAGAAGTTTGATAATTTGGCACAGAATTTTAGTTATTAGTATTCAGTCAAGCAAATTGTTGCTTTGGGACTGACGCCCTGTCAGACACCCAATAACATTTTTGACGAACACTGATAGAGGAGGGTTTACGTGGAATGGCCTACTGTAATGCGGTAGGCCATTTTTTTGTGCCTTACGAATTGGTTTGAATATTTAAATGGTGTTCATTTGTACTCTTTTCGAACACACCATTATCAGTACATGACCAAAGTTACCGAGTTCATACGCCAGGCTAATGGCAAAACCCTGTTCTCTATTGAGATCATCCCACCACTAAAAGGTCAGAATATCAATGAACTGTTAAATTCGATAGAACCGTTGATGGAATTTAAGCCTCCGTTTGTGGATGTTACCTATCACAGAGAAGAGTTGATTGACCGGATAGGGCCCGACGGGCTGGTGGAACGTATTCCGGTTCGCAAGAGGCCTGGTACGGTGGGTATATGCGCGCGGCTGATGGAACGTTTCCATGTTGATGCGGTTCCTCACGTCATTTGCGGTGGTTTTACAAAAGATGAAACCGAGGATGTTCTGATAGACCTCAGTTATCTGGGAATTGATAATGTGCTGGTATTACGAGGCGATCCTGAAAAATCAGCAGGGATATTCAAAGCCAAGGCAGGCGGCCATACTTATGCTTCCGAGCTGGTGAAGCAGGTCAGCGATATGAATAAAGGTATTTTGTTGAATGCAGAAACTGAAATGTACCCGACAGATTTCTGTATCGGTATCGCGGGCTACCCGGAAAAACATTTTGACGCGGTCAGTTTTGATTCCGACTACGAACATTTGAAAAGAAAAGTCGATCTGGGGGCTAATTACATTGTTACTCAGATGTTCTTTGATAATCAGAAGTTTTTCAGGTTTGTGGAAAGATGCAGGGCGGAAGGGATTACCGTTCCGATCATTCCGGGTTTAAAACCGCTTGCAACCAAAAAGCAGCTGACTGTTTTGTCACAGATATTCCATCTTGAATTTCCGAAAGAACTTGTTGATGAGGCCAACCGGTGTGCGTCGGATAAAGAAGTGCGTCAGGTAGGGATTGAATGGGGCGTCCAGCAGTGCAGGGAACTGATCGATTACGGCGTACCGGTACTGCATTTTTATACCATGGGGAAATCCGATAACGTAGCGAAAATCGCTGAAAAGATATTCTGATACACGAAGGCTGCTGTTTGTTATTCGTAACAAACGGCAGTTCCGTTGGCGCTGACCATGAGCATCGAACTGTTGCCCCCGATGGTTTCCAGGTCTATATCAACTCCGATTACAGCATTGGCGCCCAGCCGTTGCGCCTGATCCATCATTTCCCGGATCGCAATACTTTTTGCTTCGCGGAGTCCCTGCTCGTAGGAACCGGAACGGCCACCCACTACATCACGAATTCCGGCCAGGAAATCTTTGAAAAAATTGGCCCCGATAATCGCCTCGCCGTTGACAAGCCCGATGTATTTTACAATTTGTTTTCCTTCAATGTTTGGCGTAGTGGTAACGAGCATAAGAATCAGGTTTGAGTGCTACAAAATTTTCGGGACAAATTAGCTGATTTCCGTCAGGCTAACTGTAAAATAGTTGTTAAAAGGTAAAGTTGCACAGGATGCCGGTAATTTTTAGGTACAATCATCGATATTCTCATTATTTGGAAAATGCACATTGCCTGTTCTTACAAAGGGCAGCCAATAATTCTTAGCTTTGTTTTTTGACAAATAACAGCAGTAAATTTTAATAGTAACGATGCAAAATTCAGTAGAAGCAGTAAATAACGTTATTCGTAACAGGCGCAGCATATTTCCACCCAGCTACATCGAAAAAGAAATTCCCAACGAAATCATTAACGATATACTCGAAAATGCCAACTATGCACCTACGCATAAGCTGACTGAACCCTGGCGTTTTATTGTTTTCAAAGGAGAAAGCCTGAAAAGGCTTGCGGGTTTCTTTTCCGAAAGATATCGCACAGTAACCCCGCCGGAGTCGTTTTCACAAGCGAGATATGATGCCGCAGGGGAAAAAGTATTAAAATCCAATTGCGTAATCATCATTGCAGCCGAGCTTCATCCCGACAAACTTCCTGAATGGGAGGAAACAGCGTCGGTGGCCTGTGCGGTGCAGAATATGTGGTTAACGGCGACGGCCTACGGGATTGGTTCGTATTGGAGCAGTCCGGCTATTTTAACGCAGCTGGGAGAATTCGCCGGAATTGACAGTACCCAAAAATGTCTCGGACTTTTCTTTATGGGATATCACGATGCGCCGGAAGCACCTGCACGCCGTACTCCGATTGAAAACAAGGTTACCTGGGCTTGAGAATGAAAAAAACAAAGCCCACACTCCGTGCCGAATCCGTTTCCAGGAACTTCGGGACAAATACGGTGCTTTCCGGTATTGAGCTGACGCTCGGTGCCGGAGAGTGGCTGGGTATACTCGGAGAAAGCGGGTCGGGAAAAAGCACTTTACTGCGTATACTGGGCCGGTTTCTGGACCAGGATCAGGGAAGTGTTTATTTTAAAGAAGAAAAATTGAAGCCGGTTAGCGGAGAGCTCATGCCCGGGCACGGGTCTATCAAGCTGATCCATCAGGAATTTGAGCTTTTTCCCAACCAGACGGTGGAGGAAAATATAGCTTATTCGCTTCGTTTTTATGAACCCGAATACAAAGCTGAAAAGGTTACCGAACTATTGGACGTGGCAGGGTTGGGCTATGTGAAAAATCAAAAAGCGAAGCTGCTTTCCGGAGGCGAAAAACAGCGTACCGCTATTGCTAAGGCGCTCGCCGAGCAGCCGGATGTATTACTGCTCGACGAACCCTTTGCGCATCTCGACAATCATAACCGGAGGGTTTTGGCAGATGCAATTGAAAGCATGCGGAAGCAGCAGCAGATGAGCTGTATTTTTGTGACCCATGAAGCCACCGATGCACTCGCCTGGTCGGACAGGATAGCAGTGCTGCGAAACGGAGAGATCATTCAGATCGGAACACCGCAGGAAGTATATAACCAGCCGGCAAACAGTTACGTGGCTGAACTGACCGGCGATATCAACTGGATTGATCAGGAAACCAGGGGTGGGACAAAGTTTTTTATACGTCCTGAAAAAATAAAACCTACGCGGCATCCCGAAAAAAGCAAATGGCATGGAAAAGTGGAAGCGATCCGCTTCCATGGCAATCACTGGGAGATCAGATGCGTGAATAAAAGCGGAAAGCTGTCATTTTATCGCAACCGGATGGACCTGGAAATCGGACAGGAAGTGTTCCTTACCTACGCTGCCAAAGACCTTAAAAGTATCTGAGGCTCTTCTACAAACTGAACCAGAAGGAAATTTTGACTGCAAATGGGGTCACATTCGGGTTATCAAGATATGTGAGCCGGTGCACGAAATCAATCCTCCCGGCCTTGAAGATGTTATCGATACCATAACCCAGCTCCACATACGGACGATCTTTCAGCCTGTTAAATGTCTGGATTTCATGTCCTGACTCATCCTGGGTGGTCGTCAGGGCAATATTGGCGTCGCTGACGCTTCCGTAAAATACCTTCCCTGTTGCCAGCATTCTCAGCTTCAGTTTTCGGATCGCCGGAATTCTGTTGAAAAGCAGGCCTTCGAAATTGTGTTCCATCCGGAACGCAATATATCTGTCACTGATAAATTCAAAATACCGCATCAGGTTATAGGCATTGTCCACATAAAAAAGGGATTCATTACCCAAAGGAGTATATAGCAAAGGGTAGGGTAAGGTCGACGGGATGTAGCCCAGCGTAAGATTATAGTAAGTTCGGCCGATAACACCAGACCGGAAGCTGTGTTTAATATTGAAAGAGAATTTATTATAGCTGAAATCCCCACCCAGAAAATGCTTAAACCCGGCAGTGTAACGCAGCGTCAAGGCAGGCGAGTTGCCATTGCCCATGCTGATCCTTTCATTATCATTCTGAAGGAAGGTCTCCTTACTGGCAAGCCTTGTTTCGAAATTGATTTCGGTAATGTCAAACGAGCTTTTCAGCGGCGACTCTGCGCCCAAAGCGGCGTCGGTTTTGTAGGCAAATTCAAATAACGGGTTGAAATTGCGATGGCGTAGCTGTACACTCCCGGACAATCCTTTGACGAGCTCGCGCTTGAAGTACGCAGAAATATCCTCCTGCCAATAAGGCCTCCGGAAAGCCCCGAACCTGGAAAATGCGCCAAAAATAGTATTGGGTCCAATGGTTTCCGCCGAAACGCCCAGTCTTTCCAAGTCTTTGGAATAGTAAATCCCGGCCATGGTCCAGGGTTTCCGGTCGATGATATAATCAATCCCGGCTCCGTATTTAAATGCTTTGTCACGTGTGCCATAAGCTCCATATCCGCTGAATATCCATTTCCTGCTAAAACCGGGATCTGTTTTAAATCCCAGCCGTATGCGGTGACCTTCAACCGCATTATTGGCATACAGAAAAAGGTATGGCCCGATATCGATATTCCATTTATCTATTTTCTTATATCCATTCACAAAAACATTGAGGATCTCGGTATATGTTTTAACGACTGGAAGTACTTTCAGCGAGTCCACAAGCTGAAACGAAAGCAGTTCGGTTGCACTCAGCGGCTCAGGCCGGCTCCTGGCCCAGAACGTTGAATCGTGCTGCATGTAATCCTCTTTGAGCTCAATGGCGGTATCATAAAACCGGTTGTCACGGGGCGAGTTGATCTTGTATCTGGAGTTGGCTGAGTAAAATTTAAGGAGCATTCCAGCAGTTTGTTTGGTCGGCTCGTCCACATCGATCAAGACCCTGGTTTTAGAGGGGATCCATGTTTTTTCATCCTCAAACAATTCGTATGATTGCTGGATCTTGATCTTTTCGATGAAATTGAGATTAGCCCGTTTTCCAACGCTGACATCCATTTGCGTCAACGCGAAAGTTTCACCGTCCACCCAGAAAGACCCCGTAAATGCCAGGTCCTGCTCATGGCGCGGTTCGAAATCGATCTGATAATCGTAACCGGAACCATTGGAAACACTGTCTGCCAGATAGTATTCGTAATAAAGTTTCCAGCTGTCGGAGATCGGGGATACGAAATCCTTGTCCAGGATATTCAGCCAGTTGTTATAAAAATTATATTGCTGAAACGACGAGCCAACTACCTGCGAAACAAGGCTGCCGTCGGTAAGCCCCACACCTGAGACCTTGGTTTTGTTGATAACCTCCTTTTTCTTCCTTGGATTTCTGCGATAATAGACATTTGAGACCGATTCAGAAATGAAAATTGGGATAATAGTCTCTCCGTTTTCTCCTTTGACCTCATCGTATTTGTCCACAATATGGGTCATTTTCTTTACCGATTTCCTGTTCCGGAATTTTTCCGACAGATTGTCTATATCGATCTGGATCTTATTGTAGCTCTCATATTCGTAGGCGTCCAGTTCTTCACTGTTGTTTTTGGTTTTCCGGGCAACGATTTTTCGCATAAATGCATACGCAGGATTTTCCCCTGCAAAAATCTTCACTTCCCGCAATTGCAGTGCGCCCGGCGACATTTGAATGTCTATGACCTGGCTTTGCTGGTCGGGAACAATAGCTTTGCTTTTGGTAACGTATCCCACATATGTAACCAGGATGGAATCGGCAGGGGGCGTGTAAGTGATCTGGTAAAGACCATCGAAATTGGTGACTGCGCCGGAAGCCGAGCCTTTAATCCCGATGTTGGCGAAAGGAATGGGATCGCCGGTGCTGGCATCCGTAACTTTTCCTTTTATAGTAAATGTATTTTGAGAAAATGCTTTAAATGAGGCGTTTATTACTATTAAAAATGCGAAAAGTCTTATCGATTTTTTGCCGGATCTCATGAGTGATGTGTGTGATGCCCATTTTACCGCTTTCATCTTTCTCATTTTTTCCTGATCTCATTATTGGAGGTGATGTCGGCGGGGGGACGCAGGATATGTACATCCAGAACAGCCTTTGGCCTGGCCAGGTATTCCCTGATCAGCGTTCGTACTGAATACCCGTCCGGAACGTCCTGCGCAGCAAAGGAAATGGCATTGATCCCTTCATTATGAGCTATGTATAAAGCTCTTGCATTGTGGAAATTCTGCGAAATGATCGTGAAGTTATCCTGGTTAAAAACCTCCTTGCACCTGATAATGGAGTCGAATGTCCTGAATCCTGCGTAATCCAGGGTCATCACATTTTCAGGTATTCCGAGATTCAAAAGCGCCCTTTGCATGTCCAGCGGCTCATTATAATATTGCGAATCATTATTTCCACTTAGAATGATATACTTGATTTTCCCTTCCTTGAACAGCCGGGCCGTTGCCTCCATCCGGTACTTGAAAAACAGGTTCTCTTTCCCATTCTCCAAATTCCTGCTCGTTCCCAAAACCAGCGCAACATCGTTGGAAGGAAGACTTTCTATCGAAAAATAATTGAATTGCCGGGTACAATAAACTATCCAAAAATTACAAAGCAAGATGAAAACCATGCAGACGAATAATAAAACTAATATGGTTTTGATCAATCTTTTCACCTGTATACTTAAAGTTACCCTCTAAATCTACCAACTCTTTGTAATAATCCGTCCGTACATGCATAACTCAGCGCTTTTAAAAGAGGTACGCATTCGGGTATCTCTTTTGTTGCTAATTGGCTGCTTTATGCGGGCAGAAATAATTGCATCCGTTTCTGTTAAAACAAGCCTAACTGACTTTCGGAAGCATCAGGCCCTTTTTTGGGTTTCTTTTTAGGTTTCGCTTGACTGTTTGAAATATCCTCGGGGTTTTCTCTCTCAGACGGCTCATCTGTTTCATTTTCAACGGATTGATCAGTAGCTTCGAGGCTTTCTGTGTACCCGTTTTCATTTTCATTTTCATTGCTGTCGTCCTCCGCGTCATCCACATCCGTGTCAACAGGTTCTTCGTCTGAAACAACTTCCGGTACCTCTTCAACAGGATCGGGAAGTGACGGCAGCCAGCGTACTTCCTTGAATTTGTCGCTTGGCAGTTTGTTGCCCATGGCCCGCCAGCCTCTGATGTCCACCAGTTCTTCTATCAGATACTCCTCGTGTATCTCCTCTTTCTGGGCGGTTTTGGGAATGATCACTTCCAGGCGCGGACGCTTGTCGGTGCTTGCTAGTAGCAATTTACTGTTTTTCGAGTCGCTGATAAAGAGAAACTTTTTGTCAAGCGAAGAAGTCTCAATATTGAAACGTTTGATGAAATGGTATTTTTGCCCGCTGTCGTAATACAGGGCGGTGATCGCAAGTTTCGGGTCAAATTTCTTGACAAGCAATACTTCGTTGGACACATAATGATTGGTTAGGTCGAAGTTCGTCAGCTCGTAGGTACCATCTTTATAAATCACCAGAATGCTGTCGGAAGGCCCGAAATTCCCAAGATATTCACCTCGTTCGTCCCGGTTCAGCCGGCCGATGATCGGGTCAAACCACATATCGACACCGCCGAGCGTGGATCTTCCTGCCTGTTTCATTGTAATTTTCCTGACCGGATATTTGGTAAGGATATTGCCCATCGCGCTCCGGTTTTTGATCAGGAGGTCTGCAAAATTGAAGTCAAACTGCTTCACCTTTGCCTTGCTCTGGGCGGTGAGATTTACAGTAATGATCTCAGCTTCGCCATTTTCATTCGCTGAAAAATAGGTGATTTTTGACTTGGGCGAACCCTGTGTCAGGTCATATTCACGGTCGCGGGTCACGGCGGTTACCTGGCATCTTTTGATATAGGATACCCCGGTTTTCCCATCAAGGTATACCAGGTTATAGACTTTCCGTTCATCATTTTTGACGAAAACCGAACAGAAAATAATGTCCTTGCCTACGAATACCTTTTCCTGAACTTTTACGACAAGACATCGTCCGTCGGCTTTGAACACAATGATATCGTCTATGTCCGAACAGTCCATGACATATTCATCCTTTTTAAGACCATAACCTATGAAGCCTTCCGCCCGGTTGACGTAGAGCTTCTGGTTGTTGGCCGCGACAATATTTGCGGAGATTTGGTTGAATGCCCTTATCTCGGTTTTTCTGCCTCTTCCTTTTCCGTATTTTTTTAAAAGATCTTTGTAATAATCAATGGCAAACCGGGTTATGTGCGCAAGGTTATCCTCGGCCTCAGCAAGATCCTCCTGCCATTTGCGCATCAGCTCATCCGCTTTATAGCCGTCATATTTGGAAATCCGTTTGATCCTGATTTCTGTGAGCGCGACGATGTCATCGTCTGTTATCTCCCTGTAAAACTGTGGTTTGTAGGGATCAAGTCCTTTATCGATGGTTCGGATCACGGCTTCGAAAGTCTCGCATTCCTCAATGTCCCGGTAGATCCTGTTTTCGATAAATATTTTTTCGAGAGAACCATACAGGATCTTTTCGAGCAAGGCCAGCCTTTTGATTTCCAGCTCGCGCTGCAAAAGCCCGACAGTCTGCTGGGTATTGTACCTTAAAATTTCCGTAACCCCTACAAAATGAGGCTTGTCGGCGATAATGATACAGGCATTGGGAGATATCGAAACTTCACATTCCGTGAATGCGTAAAGCGCATCCATGGTGATATCCGGGGAAACGCCGGGCGCCAGGTGTACCTGTATTTCCACTTCGGCAGCCGTATTATCGACCACCTTTTTGATCTTGATCTTCCCGCCGTCGTTGGCTTTCACTATGGAATCGATCAGGGAAGTGGTGGTCGTGCCGAACGGAATGTCCCGGATCACCAGCATCTTTTTGTCTTCTTCCTCTATTTTGGCACGTACACGCACTTTTCCGCCCCGCTGGCCGTCATTGTAATTGGAAATGTCGATCTGCCCGCCGGTCAGGAAATCGGGATAAATGGTAATTTCTTTTTCCTGAAGAATAGCGATCGAAGCCTCGATCAGTTCACAGAAATTATGCGGAAGTATCTTGGTCGACAATCCTACCGCGATCCCTTCTACGCCCAGCGATAAAAGAAGGGGAAATTTAACGGGCAGCGTTACCGGTTCGCGTTTGCGGCCATCATAGGAAAGCTGCCACTCGGTGGTATCATCATTAAATACAATGTCTTTGGCAAAACGGGAAAGGCGCACTTCAATATAACGTCCGGCCGCGGCGCTGTCGCCGGTGCGGATATCCCCCCAGTTTCCCTGGGTATCAAAAAGCAGTTCTTTCTGTCCGATATTCACGATAGCGTCGTAAATAGACGCATCTCCGTGCGGGTGGTATTGCATGGATGATCCTACCACATTGGCCACTTTGTTGAAGCGGCCGTCATCCATTTCGTTCAGCGCGTGCATGATCCGGCGCTGTACCGGTTTTAAACCGTCTTCTATTGCCGGAACCGCGCGTTCCAGAATTACATAAGAGGCATAATCAAGAAACCAACTTTCATAGAGACCCGAGATGGGTAATTTGTCGTGCAATCCGCTATCTTCTACGTCAGGCGTAGCTCCGTTTTCGTCCATAAAATGAAGGAAGAACCAGGTTTTAAGTATTCAGTAAATTTTGTAAGGTATTATCCCAACCGGCTTACGTTGCAGGACTGATGTATTCAAGAAGAACAAAACAGGACGAAGAACACCGAAAGGGTTATTTGATTTACCTGCTAATATAACAAATAAAGCGATAGTTTTTAGCTTTTGGGGTCGGGATCGGGGGTATTTATAACGGTCAGAAGTTCACTGATCATCATGGCAGTTGCACCCCAAATCTTGTATCCCTGGACCATATAATGCGGTGCATGTACCTGTTCTCCACGTATTTGGATGTCACTGGAACCGATAATATTAATATCAGAAATTTCTTCAATTTTGATCTCAAAAATATCTTCGACCTCGCGGGGGTCCGGGTAGAAATCCGGACGGTAGGGCATGTGTGCAATGACGGGCAGGACATAAAAGTTACTCGCGGGAATGAAAAGTTCGGTCAGGATTCCGATGATTTTTACATCATTCAGGCGCAATCCGATTTCTTCCTGGGCTTCGCGCAGGGCAGTGCGGATCAGGTCTTCGTCAGAAGGTTCGTAACGTCCACCGGGAAAGGCAACTTGTCCCGAATGGACTCCGTCGTAAGCCGGCCGGAGTATCAGCGGAAAATAGATCTCGCCTTTGTAGGGATAAAATAAAATCAGGACGGCACTTTTTCGGGTCCGCGTGTTGGGTTTGAAAGTCAGGCGGAGTTTGGATGAAGCTTGCATGATCCGGTGAGCCGACTCCCCGGGCAGCGGATATTTCAGGTTTTTGGTCAGTTGATTTACAAAGGATGAAAATGATCCTAGTGTAGGCATGTGAGGTTGAGGGATTGAGTAGCGAACGTTGTTAAATTTAAATCCTTGCGTAATTCAGTTGCCTGTTGAAATCAAAAAAGCTTTCCAGGCTCAGGTCTTCGTCGAGCTCTTCCCAGTGGACGCTGTCGTGCTCCGGCCCGATTTCAAAATTGTAACGTTGTTCCGGAGAAGCATTTTGGAGCCTCTTAAACCAAGCCAAAGGGTTTCCTATGGTATGCCCGCTGTCAGTGACGACGTAAATGTTATTTTCATCAAACCAAACTTTATCGATTTTCATAATTTCCCAGTTTTGTAACGTCGATGATCTCTTGACCATGAAACTGATGTCATTTGTCAATAATCAATTACTCATTCTCTTCTACCAAAGCCTCAGCGAGAACCGGATCCTTTGTTTTCATACCACTGCTTTCCACAAGTCTGACAGGCCTCAATGTAAATTTAACCGTTCCATCGGCATTTCTCACACGTATGTGAATAGGCTAATGTTCAAGACTGTAAAAGAAAAATTTCATTCCAAACATTCTGAAAATTTCCGGCATATTTAAAGTGTGTTAATGCATGATTGTCAAATACAATTATGCAAATATAAATAATAACAATTACAGGATTTAACCGGCTATTCCTGGGAAACAGCGGCATATAATTTTGCGAGCTGCTCGGCGCAACGTTCTCCGTCCATAGCGGCTGACATGATGCCCCCGGCATAGCCGGCGCCTTCCCCGCAGGGAAACAAACCTTTGATCTCCGGATGCTCGCAGCTTTCGCGCTCACGTGGAATTCTTACGGGTGAAGACGTCCTGCTTTCAACACCTATCAGTTGTGCATCTGCCGAAAGGTATCCCCGCATTTTTTGCCCAAAATCTGAAAGTGCATCGCGCAGTGGAAATGCAATATGGGGAGGCAAAACTTCGCGAAGATCCACCGCGTGAAGTCCGGGTTGATAGGAGGTTTCGCGCAGAGACGACGAAATTTTTCCTTTTACAAAATCCATGGCCAATTGAGCGGGGGCGGTTTGCGTAGCGCCCGCCAGCTTACAGGCCGTCGCTTCCATTTCTTTCTGCATTTGCAAACCTGCCAGTGGTCCGTATTCCCGGTAGGGTAAAAGATCGGCCTCCTCTATGGAAACCACTATGCCGGAATTGGCATAAGGGGAATCGCGCCGGGAAGGTGACATGCCGTTGACGACCACTTCGCCTGCATCGGTTGCCGCCGGAACAATAAAGCCGCCCGGACACATACAAAACGAAAACACGCCCCGCTGCACTCCCTGGTACCTGGTTTGGGTTACAAGACTATAGGAAGCTGCCGGCAAATAAGGCCCACGATCAGTTTCGCAGTGATACTGGATTTTGTCAATCGTATTCTGAGGATGTTCTATGCGGACGCCCATCGCGAAAGACTTGCTTTCGATCAGGATGTTTTTGGCATGCAGCAGATCGTAGATATCACGTGCGGAATGCCCGGTCGCAAGTATAACGCCGATTCCCGTATGTTCCTGATTATCATTGGTAACTACGCCTTTTATTTTATTCTGACCAATAATAAGGTCTGTTACCTTGGTGTCAAAATGGATTTCGCCACCTGCTTTCAGAATGCTCGCCCGCATTTCAGATACCACTACGGGAAGTTTGTTGGTACCAATATGTGGATGTGTATCAATCAGGATCTGTTCGCTGGCACCGTGCCCCACGAAGATTTCCAGCACCCTGCGTATGTCGCCGCGTTTATTCGAGCGGGTGTATAGCTTTCCGTCGGAGTACGTCCCGGCGCCGCCTTCGCCGAAGCAGTAGTTGGATTCGGGATTGACAATGTGATCTTTGTTGATCGCAGCCAGATCACGACGTCTGGTGCGTACATCTTTGCCTCTTTCAAATAAAACCGGTTTTATACCCAGCTCAATGAGCCTTAACGCAGCAAACATACCCGCCGGCCCGCAGCCCACGATAATTGCTTCCGGGCTTTTGCTTACGTCCTGATACTCCAGTTGAAACTGAATCAGCGAAGGCGGGATTTCATTGACATAAACTTCGGCCTGTACATTGATTTTTACCTGCCGGCCGCGCGCGTCGATAGACTGGCGGGTTTTCCGGATTACGGGATTGTCACCTGGGCGTAACCTCAGTTTTTTGATGATATGCTGCCGGAAATTCTCATCGTCCAGGGCGATTTCGGGAGCGAGTGTAAGCTGAATGGTAGTTTGCATTGGAAAGGGATTTATCCTTTAATGGTGCAAAGATAAGGTTTTTGATAACTTTGATATTTCACCGGCGGGAAATGGCCGGATCACCTAAAACCCGGATATCATGTCAATCAATCGTCGTCACTTTCTAAACACGCTCGCTTTGTCTGCCGGAGGGGCTTTTTTACCGGAGCTTTCTTTTTCCGGAAGCCTCGAAAATACCTTTCCTGTTTCCTGTAACCAGTATTCCTGGATCACATTCTTTGGACGTGAAGGCCGGGACTGGGGTGCAAATCCGGATGTTTCCTTATCGGAATTTGCCGCCACGGGGATCAAAGCATATGAGCCTGCCTTTAATCATGCCGACGAAGTACCTAAACTTTTGCCGCTGCTGAAAAAATACAAGCTGGTAATGCCCTCAGTTTATGTAAATACATCTTTGCACCAATCAGAAGAGGCAAGCAAATCACTGGAATCCGTACTGGCGATAGCCGATGCTTTGAAGCCAGCCGGTACTAAAATCATCGTCACCAACCCAAACCCGATCAAATGGGGCAGCGGGGAAGATAAATCGGACGAGGAGCTTGCAGAACAAGCCCGGAATCTGGACAAGCTGGGTGCCGAGCTGAAAACAAAGGGAATGTCGCTGGCGTACCACACCCACGATGTCGAACTGCGTGCGGCAGCCAGGGAGTTCCATCACATGCTGCTGGCCACCGATCCGAAAAACGTGTCGCTTTGTCTGGACGTGCATTGGGTTTACAGGGGTTCCGGCAATTCGCAGGTCGCACTTTTTGACATTGTAAAATTGTATGGGAACCGGATCGCCGAGCTGCATTTGCGCCAATCCAAGGGTGGTATCTGGCAGGAAACATTCGGGCCGGGCGATATAGATTACGCCCGGCTGGCCGATGTTTTGAAAAAAATGAATGTCAAGCCGCACCTTGTTCTGGAACAATGCCTGGAAAAGACTTCACCGAACACAACCAACGCCATAGAAGCACATAAGGCAGATATGGTATATGTAAAGCAGATTTTCGGGTAATTGTCGTTCCGTGTTATCTGGCGATCAGCAACTTGCCGGTTTGTGTTTGTATGCCGGTTTGTACGCTGTATATGTAGATCCCTTCTTTCATGCTCCTGACATCGAGCACTTTTTCGTAGGTTCCGGGCTGCTGGTATTCATTAACGAGTTCAGAAGTAAGCCTGCCGCCGGAGTCGAACAAGTTTATTTTAACAGGCGCAGCTTCGCTTAGCTGGTAACGGATAGTTGCCTGGGATCTGGCAGGATTGGGAAAGGCAGACGCTGCGGTAACTGGGCTATCATCCTTTTCCTCAGATTCATCTGCCATGCGCGCGCCGGAGTTGGAAAGGCTTGCAGCAACAAGGTAATGGGTGAGTGCACCCTTGGCAGGAGAAGCCAGATTTCCCCCTAGGTGAATGGTTCCCGCAGGAAAAGTTTTGCTGTATACATCAAGATAGGATGTGCCAGGATCGTTGGTCTTCACTCTGTCGGGCAGCTTGGTCCAGCCGCTGAGCCAGGCTGGCAAAGCCGTTGCCCTCGGATCATATAATACATACAACGTTGACTGTTTTGTCAGCTTGAATTTCAGGAATGATCGCGAGGTATTCCATTTATCCAGATTGGCTGTCTGTATAAAAGCGGCACCGTTCAAAACAGGCGGTACTTTCAAAAAGGTGTAGTCACGATCGCTATACACTGGGAAGCCAGGTGACATGACCGCTACGTGACAGGCTTTACCGTTATCGTTGATCGGGTTTGTGATTACAGAAGGCAACCTCCTGGCCTCGATCCAGTCGACCGAAAAAGGAACCGGAGCGGTTTCCGTATCT
Source organism: Dyadobacter bucti (assembly GCF_005869225.1). Taxonomy (GTDB): domain Bacteria; phylum Bacteroidota; class Bacteroidia; order Cytophagales; family Spirosomataceae; genus Dyadobacter; species Dyadobacter bucti. The sequence goes on from NZ_SWFP01000010.1 coordinate 104,467, forward strand.
ACGCGCCATCCAAAATGACCCAGAGCAGGATATGTTGTATCCGTCGCTTCCAGCACAGGGACGTTGCTATATCCGTTACCGCTGTTCAGAAAAACCTTGATCAGGCCGCTGGAATACTTCTCAATTCTGAACGTGATCGGCTTTATCGGATCCAGGATTATATCTTTATGGGCCAGTACAATCGGCCAGTATTCGTTTCCTTCCGCCCGCCCCAGGGTAAGGCCCTGATCGTAGCTGGGCTGATATTTCAACGTATAACCGTACTCGCTGCGGGGATCTAGCTTTCCAAAAAGAATGCTGTACTGTCTGTGATAGCCGTTTTCCAGGGTTAACCCTACAGTCTCGAGTACGTAGCTGGTCTGGGTGAACTTTTTGCTGGTAGTCAGTGTGCCGCCCGTTCCATCGATGTAATTGTAGGCCTTCCCCGAAACAACAGACCATTTGGAATAATCAGAAGCCAGCCATGCAGCCCCGAGCGCTCCCCGGTTGAAGTCGTCCCGCCAAATGATCTGCGCATTTGTTTTAAAAGGGGTAATAATGGATAATAAAATGCAGAATGTACTCAGAGAGGTAAAAAGTTTTTTCATCGCAGCTGTCTGGCTAACCTGTTTAAGATTAATAATAAACGACAAAGCGAGCTATCAGGCCCGAAAGGTTACGTTCCTGAAAAGATAGAATAAAATCTACGTAAAATGAAAAAAATACTACAAAAAAGAGAAAAGATTTGAAGTTAGGCTTTTTTGCCGTGGTCATGCAGGTCCTTTTGCAGTTCCCTGCTGGTTTGACGTGATCCGTCAGGCGACCAGCCAGGTGCTTTGAGCAGGAATTTGAGTTTGGTCACAAAGTCGACGGGTTGTTCAAAATCCTTCCCGATTTCCTTCCATTCGTGAAAGATCGTTTGGGTGATGCCCTGATGTTCCGTCGGCTTGGTAAGTCCGTAGCGTGGTGGCACTGTTGGTATTTCCTCCTGAAAAGTCCCGAAAAGCTTGTCCCAGATGATCAGGCACATACCCATGTTCTTGTCAAGATATTCGATATTGCTGGCGTGATGGACGCGGTGGTGAGAGGGTGTTACAAAGATATATTCCAAAAAGCCCAGTTTCTTGACGTACTCCGTATGTACGATAACCCCGTAGATCTGCGTGATCGAATACATGATCACAATGTCTGCGGGATTGAAACCGATGAGTGCAAGCGGGATAAAATAAACAAACCGGTACAAAGGCTGAAAAACTGAAGAGCGGAAGCCGGTAGTGAGATTGAAATGTTCGGAAGAGTGATGTGTCACATGTACGGCCCAGAAAAGCCTGCAGTGATGGTCAACATAATGTAATGTGTAAAAGGCAAGGTCTTCGAGCAGGAAAAGGGAGAACCAGTACAGATAAGGATTTCCGATCGGGGCGAAAATCTGAAAATTATAGAACCATATCAGTACGCCGATATAAGCAGCCCGGAACAACAGATCGATACCTCCGTTGAGGAGCATGAGTGCGGCATTGGTAAGCGTATCTTTGAATGAATAGGCAGTGCGGGCCGAAAGCGAATCGCGGTCGACGCTGTGGGTAAGGAATATTTCCAGGCAAATCAGGAACAGATAAAACGGGGTGGACAGTTTTAATACAAGGTCCTCCAAATCATAAGTGCCGGGCATAACAGTATTTCAAGTGTTTGACAAAGATAGTTGAGAACAGAATTTGAATGTCCTGGATGCTGCTTTCTAAGTAATTTTTAATCCAGGAATTCACCAATTGTACGGCATTGTAATCCTTATTCTGCAATGACATTTGTTTCTGATCAAACCCCTATGCAGTCTCCTAATTTATCATCCTTTTGAGCGCTTTCCTGAGCTCCTCATTTTTGTGTTTTTTCTGAAGAATGACAGGCGCAGCAATGCGTTCCCTGCATTCAAACAGGGAGCAGCGTTCACAAGTTTGGTTTACCTCCCTGGCATTCAGATTGGGGTCGTTTAGAAATGCGAGCTTTTCTCTGGTTTGATTGTCCAGGTAAATCCCCATGGAAACGCTCACGTTCAGATTGGGCGTCGGCGACATGGGCTGAGCGAAACTCACCACGAGGTATTCGTCCTTTGTATCTATGTAGGTGGATTTTTGAGCCTTGCAAAGGATACCGGGCTGGCCCTTGGCAGTGATGATTTCACCCAGATCGTTGAGGATGGTCAGTGCTACCCACCGGCGGCAATAATGTTCATCTTTGACCGTATGCGGATAATGCTTTTTTGAAATGTGCATTTCCTTGGTCATATCAAAAATGTTCTGTCCGACAAAATTATTGAAACGCGAGAAAAAGATCTGATTGATCCCGAAATAGCGCGGCAATATGTTGCTGAGGCGGTAACAGAACGATTCAGGTGTTGTATTGAAATGATGGATCAGCGAGATCAGTTTTTCGGGCTGCCAGGTAGTTTGTGCAAAAAAATCGCCGATGGCTGTTACCAGCAGGTTTCTTTTAATAATGATCGCGCTGGAAAAGTAGGAAGCCTTGAAATTATTGAGAAGCTGTTCAAAAGACTCCGCTTCCACCAGTGCCGTCGTATGCAGCCTGTTTTTTAAATTCAGGTATAAATATCCGATCTCCCGACCATATATAAATGCCCGCTGTACCGATGATAACTGTGTGTTGAGCAGCAGCCTGTTACCGGCGGGGTTGGTGACGGTCAGCGAACGCACACTGGAAAACTCCGGGTTTGCCTTCTCATTGATCGACTCGATTTTATAGTTAAAGCGGGAAATAAGAATATCGGCGAGGTAGGTTTCATCCAGCAGCTGCTCCGGTTTCACGTTTTGTTCGAGCAGGAACTGCTCGGCTTCCAGTTCAATATCTTCAAAATAATTGTCGTGCATTTCCTGGTAGGTACGCAGGGCAGAGAAGTAAAACTTCTCGATGGACATATTATAGTTCCGTGCAATTTCAATAAGCGTACCCACGAAAGCACTGATCTTGGTAGGGGCGTCGGATAAAATTTCCAGCAAATTGGCAGGGTCGATGCCGAAAAGTTCAAGCGGAAGTTCGGTCAGGACGTTGGAGCTCAGCAGGTCCGAGATAGGTTCGAGGCGTTTGCTCAGTTTGAGGGACACGAGTGTATCATAGTCCACGTCCATGGCTGCGGCCAGCGCGATGATCTTGTCGGATTTGGGGTACTTTTTGGCTTTTTCAATCTCATTGATGTAAGAAATGGACAATCCGGATTTTTGAGACAGCTCGCTGAGTGACATACCTTTGTCGAGACGGAGCTGTTTTAATTTTAATCCAAAAACCAATCTTACATTATCTGTATTTATAGCCACGGTGCGGGAGGAATGGGTCTGAATTTGTAAGATTTTGCTTACAGGCAATTTAATTAAAGAAACACAAAAGTAGAAATCGCGGGGATATTCACAGGTAATCTGTAAAAACAAAAAAACGGAGCCTGTTGATCAGGCTCCGTTTTCTCATTGTCACATTCCGTCAGAATATCGCAAATCCAAGCGTTGCCTGGAAGAGGTTTGATTTCTTGCCAAACTGTGAAGCTGTGGTAGCGTTGTCAAAATTGACCTTGACAATATCCGTAAAGTTCCCTTCATAACGGACATCCAGGCTCAGCCTGCCAAAATCAAAGCCAACACCGGCCTGGTAACCGTAAGCCAGTCTGTTTTTGAATTCTGTACTAGAATTTCCGTCCGTGATATCATCAAATGAATCGCCGATTTTTCCGTTACTGGACAACCGCAAAGAGGCCATCGGGCCTGCATTGATCCTTAAAAACTTCGCTACTCGCACCCCGAAAAGCACGGGTACATCCAGATTGGAAAAACGAACGTCCACTTTTCCATCGGAATTCTGAACACCGTCTTTATATACATTGAACTTACCGCCCTTCTGCGACAAAAGGAATTCCGGCTGGATGTAAACATTTTTTCCAAACCTGAAAAACACCCCGCCTACGAAACCGAGGGAACGATTGCTGTTATCCTGAAAATTAAATGCGTTGCCTCCCGAAGAAAGCGTAAGGTCATTGCTACCGTTGATATTCGACAAATTTGCGCCCGCTTTGATACCAAACCGGAAACCCGGGTCATACTGCGCCATAGCTGTGTAACTCATTGCGATCACAAAGAAAGCGGTCATCATTTTTTTCATAAATGCACTTATTAAATTGAAATGGAATAATTTGTTGGTATACCAACTATTAAAAACCCATGCCCGCCCGGGAATGTGCTGTTTTAACTTTAATCGGGTAGTAGTTTCTACAACAGGGCAGGCGGACAATTCGAAATGTATTGCTGCTGGAAGTCATCTGAATACAATCAAAAAAGCTATTTTTGCGGTCGCATTGTGAATAACAGGCTAAAATATTGTTACAGTTGAATTTAAAAAGAGCCCATTGAGGGAATATTTCTGGTTTTTGCCGGAATATGAATAATAACTAACAAACATGAGTGAATACAGTCATCGCGAACTAGAGAAAAAGTGGCAGGAGTATTGGGATTCAAAAGGTACCTTTCAGGTAACCAATGAGTCAGCACTTCCTAAATATTATGTGCTGGATATGTTCCCGTATCCTTCCGGGGCTGGCCTGCATGTGGGGCATCCGCTGGGATATATTGCCTCAGATATATATTCCAGGTATAAAAGATTAAAGGGTTTCAATGTGCTGCATCCGATGGGCTTTGATAGTTTTGGTTTGCCTGCAGAGCAATATGCGATTCAGACGGGGCAACATCCTGCGATCACGACGGAACAGAACATTACCCGCTATATCGAGCAAATGAAGAACCTCGGTTTTAGTTACGACTGGAGCCGGGAAGTCAGGACTTCTGACCCTGATTATTACAAATGGACGCAGTGGATTTTCATGGAGCTTTTTGGCAGCTGGTATAATAACGACACCCAGAAAGCCGAGCCGATTGAATCCCTGACCGCAGTCTTTGAAAAAGAAGGTAACAAACCCGTCAACGCACCTTGCGATGAAGATACCCCCGCTTTTACGGCTGCTGAGTGGAACGCATGGACAGAGGAAGAAAAATATAAAGTGACATTGAAATACCGGCTGACGTATGTGGCTGATGCTACGGTCAACTGGTGCCCGGGCCTGGGTTCCGTACTTTCCAATGATGAGGTAAAAGACGGGGTTTCTGAACGCGGAGGATTTCCGGTGATCCAGAAACTGATGCGTCAGTGGATGATGCGCATCACTGCTTATTCGCAGCGTCTGCTGGACGGACTGGATAACATTGAATGGACGGATTCATTAAAAGAGCAGCAACGCAACTGGATCGGAAGGTCGGTGGGGGCGCTTGTTCGATTCGAATTGGGGATTAAGGAGGAAATGGAGGAAGGAGGAAAGGGAGAATTGTCATCCCTTTCGTCCCCTTCCTCCAATACTCCCAAAATCGAAGTTTTCACCACAAGAGTCGACACCATCTACGGTGTGACGTTTATCGTATTAGCACCTGAACATGAGCTTGTTGATCAGATCACGACACCGGCTCAGCGTGGAGATATTGATGCGTACATTGCTATGACGCAGAAGAAATCGGAGCGCGACAGAATGGCCGATGTGAAAACGGTTTCAGGTGCTTTTACGGGCGCTTATGTCATTAATCCTTTTAACGGGGAAAAAGTACCGGTTTATATTGCGGACTATGTGCTGGCCGGATATGGAACGGGCGCGGTGATGGCGGTACCTTCCGGCGACCAGCGTGACTGGAATTTTGCCAAGCATTTTGATCTGCCGATCATCCCGATCCTCGATGCACAAAAAGATATAGAAACACAGGCCGACGCCACCAAGGAAGGACATTATATCAATTCAGGTATCATCAACGGAATGACCTTCCACGAGGCTAATAAGGTTTTGATCCAATGGCTTGAAGAAAAAGGCGTAGGAAAAGGGAAGGTCAATTACCGTCTGCGTGATGCGGTTTTCAGCCGTCAGCGTTACTGGGGTGAGCCGGTTCCTGTTTATTATAAAAATGACAGCACCGGACAGCCGCTGCCCTATTTATTGGCAGAAAACGAATTGCCGCTGAATTTGCCCGAGGTAGATAAATACCTGCCGACCGAAAACGGGGAACCGCCGCTGGGACGTGCAGAAAACTGGGCGCATGGTTCAGGCAATGGTTACGAACTGAGTACCATGCCGGGCTGGGCTGGCAGCAGCTGGTACTGGTACCGTTATATGGACCCGAAAAACGAGAACGAATTTGCTTCCAAAGAGGCGATCAGCTACTGGCGTGATGTGGATTTGTACATCGGGGGCACCGAGCATGCGACCGGACATTTGCTTTACAGCCGTTTCTGGAACAAGTTTCTGAAAGACAGAGGTTACGTTCCTGAGGAAGAGCCTTTTAAAAAGCTGATCAACCAGGGAATGATCCAGGGCAGGAGTAATTTCGTGTACCGGGTGAAAAGTGAGAATTACAGTAAACCAGTATTCGTTAGCGCGGGCCTTAAATCTCAATATGAAGTTTCAGCTCTGCATGTGGATGTTAATATTGTTGAAAACGACATCCTGGATGTAGAGAAATTTAAAGCAACACGTCCTGATATCGCCGGTGAGCATGCGGAATTCATTCTGGAAGACGGGAAATACTATTGCGGCGTAGAGGTGGAGAAAATGTCCAAGTCGAAATTCAATGTCGTAAATCCGGATGATATTGTCGAAAGGTACGGCGCGGACACTTTGCGGTTGTACGAAATGTTTTTGGGGCCATTGGAACAGGCAAAACCCTGGAATACCAACGGTATCGACGGGACATACCGCTTTATCCGGAAATTCTGGCGGTTGTTCTTCAATGATGCGGGCCAGTGGGTCGTGAAAGATGTTCCTGCCAAACCCGAGGAATTGAAAATCCTCCACAAAACGATCAAGAAAATCGAGGAGGATATCGAACATTTTTCATTCAATACTGCAGTAAGTGCTTTCATGGTTTGTGTGAACGAACTCGGAAGCCTCAAATGCCAGAGTAAGGAGGTTTTGAATGAGCTTGTCGTGCTGTTATCACCTTATGCACCGCATATTACCGAAGAATTATGGGAGCTGCTCGGTCATGGAAAAGGCACGGTTTCCAAGTCTGCGTTTCCTAAATGGGAACAGAAGCACGTTGAGGACGCGGTGTTCGAATATCCGGTACAGATCAACGGTAAGGTGCGGATATCCTTACCCTTTGCGCTGGATACACCGGCTGCTGAAATTGAAAAGGAAGTGCTTGCCAATGAGACAGTACGGAAATGGATGGAAGGTAAGGATGCAAAAAAAGTGATCGTCGTTCCGAAACGTATAGTGAACGTAGTGATTTAATTGTATATTAAAAAAGCCGTGGTAAGCGGGGCGAGGATTTTGTCCTTGCTGTCCGGGTTACCACGGCTTTTGCTATTCGGGCTTTTGATTGCCAGAACTTTAACGAACGTCAGTTAAGCGTAATCTCCTTTGATTTGACTTCTTCGGAAATCTCGAAATGCTTGATTTGTTTTTCCTTGTCACTGGAAACTTCCAGGGTATATTTTCCCGAAGGCAATGCGTCAACGTTCAACGAACGTTTGAATTTCGACAGGTCTTTTCCCAGTACTTCTCTGTAAATCACACTACCGGCGCGGTTGGTGATCAGGATGGTGGTTTTTGAGCTGGTGTACTTGTCAACGTTCAGATTGATTTTTCCTTCTTTGGTGACATAGATCCCTGTTGCGAAACTTGTCACTTTCTTGGCCTCCTTGTCGGATGCTACTGCGGAAAACGCGAATGCTGCACTGAAAACAAATGCAAAGACGATGGTTTTAACTGACTTTTTCATGGCTGTATTTTATTTAAGGTTGGCTAATAGATGTTCATTAAGAACAGGACAAATATATAGGCTATGCTAGGTACTATGTATTGCAAAGTACATGGGCGGTGATATAGGAAAATGAATGGTTGACAGATGTCGATTTATGAACAGCGCTTTGGGAGAAATCAGGGGAATATGTCGTAGATATCCCTTCTGTAGGCAATTCCGGCGAATTGTATGGTGTCATTTTGTGTAAAAACACCGACTCTGTAATCGCCCAGTCTGAAACGGTAGGCGTGTGTAAAACCTGTCAGCTTTTTAATAGTTGCGATTTCTGATAGAGAAGCGGCTTGCTCTACGGCGAGTTTGAGGTTCCTCACTGCTATCTTAGTGTGTGGCTGATTGAATTTGTCCAGATCCTTGGAAAATTTGCTCAGGAATTCGACAGTCAATTCTCTTCGAGTTTGTTCATAATTTCTTCCCGCGATACCTTCTCATTCCGATCCGCTTCCTGCAAAAGAATCCCCAATCCGGTATCTTCCTTTTCTTCTTCGGAAAGAACCTTTGAAGAAATGTCCATTTTTGCCAGAAGGTCAGTCAGAAGGCGGAATTCTTCCTGGTTTTTTGGTGTCACAATAATCGATTCCATATTCTTTTTTGAATGTAAATTAGTAACAAACCTGCATTTATTTAAGGCTGTGATTTTTGGGTCGATGCTATTGAATTACAATTACGGTTAGAGTTCTGCTACGCTGCTATCTTTTTGTATTTTTGCTGCCCTATGGCGAAGAGAAAGGCACGCACTGCCCAAACCAAGAGTAATTTCAAGTATTTAAAACCGCTGCCGGCGAAGGGCTGGGCCATTATAGGCGCTGTGGTCATACTGATTGGTGCGCTGGTCTGGTGGAATGATAAGGAAGATGTGAACCGGTGGGAGTTTATCAGCAAATTCGGCATCAAGCTTCCGCTCAGGTACGCGATCCATGGCATTGATGTTTCGCACCACAATGCAAAGATCAATTGGGATAAATTAAAAAAAGCACGTTCGGAAAATGTCGGGATAGATTTTGTGTATATCAAAGCAACGGAAGGAGCCACGCATCTTGACCGGCAATTTAAAAGGAACTGGAGTGAGGCAAAGCGGGTGGGGATGAAACGCGGGGCATATCATTTTTATAACCCCAGAGTCATGTCTAACAGGCAGGTGGATAACTTTATTGGGCAGGTAAGGATGGAGCCGGGCGACTTGCCGCCTGTACTCGACCTCGAAACAGACGCCAGAAAGCCGGACGAGATCATCGTAAAAGGTGTGCGCAACTGGCTGGAACTGATAGAAAAACATTATGGTGTCCGGCCGATCATTTATGTGAACGAACACTATTATAAAAAATACATCGAAGGAAATTTCGATGACTATCCGCTCTGGCTGGCCGGCTATTCCCGTACACACGTCGACGACCTGGCAACGGATGCCCAGGTGCTCTTCTGGCAGCACAGCGAAAAAGGCTGGGCTGATGGTATCCGCGGCTTTGTGGATTACAATGTTTTCCTGCACGAACCGTCGGACTGGGCCGATCTTAGCCGGTAATTTTATACAACCGGCTCCTGCTGGCTCAAACAGTGAAAACTGCCCTGGCCCCAGATAATCTCGGTAGCTTCGAGCGGTATGATCTTGCGCTCCGGGAAAGCCTTTTCAAGAATGTCAACAGCAACCTGATCATTTGGATTATTGAATACCGGCACAATCACCCCGGCATTGCAGATCAGGAAATTGGCATAAGAGCCGGGTGTCCTGAAATCATCGATAATCACGGCCCGAGGCATTGGTATCTCAATGATATTAAGCTGCTTACCATTAACAAGCCGCATTTTTCTCAGCATATCAAGATTGGTCTGCAGAATACCGTAATTTTCATCATCAGCGTTATTTTCAACGCATGCTATGACCGTATCTTCATTGATAAAACGCGTGGTATCGTCAATATGCCCGTCGGTATCATCGCCCACAATCCCGCCTTCAACCCAGAGTACCTGCTCAATCCCGTAATAACCGCAAAGGATTTCTTCGATCTGGCCCTGATTCAGATGTGGGTTTCTGTTGGGGTTCAAAAGACATGATTTACTCGTCAGCAAACTTCCCGCTCCGTTAAATTCTACGGCCCCGCCTTCCATGATAATCCCGGGATTTACCATGGGAATGTCAAGATATGCAGCCACGGCAGCCGGCGTGCGGTTGTCGTCGTCATAGGGAGGATATTTGCCTCCCCAGGCATTGTGGCCCCAGTCGACGATCAGTTTTTCTTTTGTTTTCGGGTTGATCAGAAAAGAAGGGCCGTGGTCGCGGCACCATGCGTCATTGGTCGGTTTTACAATAAACTCAATGCGCGAAAGGTCCACACCAATCTTGCCGAGCTCCGACGTTATGAATCCTTTCAGTTGTTCGTCATTTGCTATGATCCCGACGTTTTCACCCTGGCTGATGGCCTTGATAAAAGCAAGATACTGCGGGCGCATTTTAGCGAGCCGGGTTCCCTGCCACGAGGCATCATTATGCGGAAAAGTAAGCCAGGTAGCTCGATGCGGATGCCATTCGGCGGGAAAAGTAAAACCGAGTTCGCGGGGTGTTGATGAAGTTTTGTCTGAAAGCACGATGGATATTGACTGATTTGCCTTTTTGGTTTCAAGGGCAAATGTCGTAAAAGTAAAAATGGTTCCCTATCGCCAGGGAACCATTTTACTCATAAAATTGAGTAAATAATGCGGTTAATTATTTGCTACCACTACGTTATCAATCAGGTAGGTGCCATATTCTGTTTCCAGATTATATGCTTTGGTAACTTTGCGGGCATTGTTATGGACTGCGCCGACTTTCCAGTTGGAGACGATCCCGGTTGAAGGGTCGTAATGATAAAGAATATCTTTTTTTGATAACTTTTTCAACCTTTTTTTGCCTCTCTGCGTCTGAACGCGGTGATCCGGGGCAGCTTCAAGCAGCAACGCAGGTACCCTTGTCTGGTCGCTTTTTTCGGAGGCGGGCCGCAGATAAACTGCTGTCAGCTTTGAATTGGGTTTGTTGTACACGTCAATCTGCAGGACCTGGGTGCTCACACTTTGTCCATCCCTGCATGTCTTTACATGTTCGCCTACTTTTACATCAGCGATGGCTTTTACAGTTCCATCGGCCATGGTGACTGGCGCTTCATCTGAAAAATATTTGTACCGTTTCTTGGTTTTCGAAATTTTATAGGTCGCTTCGGTCCCGGAATTACTGTCGCTTTGGGCAAGGATGTTGAATGACAGAATGGAAAAAACAGATGCTAACAGGATCTTCTGCATAAAGATTGGTTTGAGTTGAAAAATCAGGCTTTGGACATTTTTACAAATACCTTGCTTAAAGCATTGGGCAGCGCACCCAGGCAGATCAGGATCAGGCCGGATGTGAGCAGGGTAGTGGTATGTGCGAAAAATGAACCTGATGAAAGGATTGCGAGGATTAATATCGTGGAAAATGGCAGTGAAAAGGCCAGTAGCAATACTGCCAGTTCAAGGTCAAAAGTTCTTTTTTCTTTGGGCATTGCTTTCTGATCTTCCCGCAGATTAAATGCAGAAATATGTGCCAGCGGCCAGAAACTCGCCGCACTCAGAGGGATAACGATTGCCAGAAGGATCATAGAAAGATCGGTAATGTTCAGAACATAGATCATACCTGCACTGATGAGCATGGTAATGCCGGCCCTGAAAAACAGTATACTTGCTACGATACGCTTTTTGCCTTCCTTTAGCTGCACGGCCAAGCCAATAAACAGCAATACAAGCGGCGTCATCATGGCGCTGGTCTTATCAAAAAGATCGGTAACCACTGATGGGAGCGTACTGTAATTTATACCCAGACTGAGGAGGATAATCGCAAGGAAAATGAGGATGTTGATGGGTTCCTGGAACATGCTTGCAAACAGGCTTTTCAACTTTCCGCCTATTTTCGTCTCCTTATCATCACTGTTTTTGAGAAACATGTTCATAGCCAGGATGTAGAGCGAGATCAATACAAAGAACTTGTTGCCAACATCGGCAAGGGCGGCGATCGCCAGGCTCTTTTCACCAAGGAATTCTGCGATGAAAGGAAAGCAGGATAGCCCGGGAGCCAGCGAAGGGATCAGCATCATGAGTGTTCTGCCGGTCGGGCTGTTTTTCTCTATGCCGAATAATGAAAATGCCAGCGGAGCGGAAAAGAACATTAAAAAGTTGAAAACCAGGGTCACCATCGGTATGATGATCATGGACGAATCAATGTCGATCTTCATGAGTGAAATGAAGATAGTAGACGGAAGCGCAACGGAAAGGATGATTTCCTTGATACCGTTGGTCTGGTCTTTATTCTTAAATTTTCCTTTGAGCAGAAGACCCAAAGTAATCAGTAACAGGAGTGTTATGGTTTTTTGCAATGCGTCACTCATAATCGACAAAAATTAGAATGGTAAAAGTCGGTGCTAACGAAGATTAAAGAGGGCTGGGGAGGTGGTGGTGGGAGGGTGTCACTTATTGTCATTTATGGTCAGGCGTAATCATTTGTGGTTAGATATTGCTAATAGATAAGCGACAATACATGACTACAAATGACGATGCTTGACAATAAATGACAACACTTGACTTAAAGAATCGGAAATGCCGTACTTCTCGACATTTGTTTGGTTAGCTCAGCTGCCCAAGCGCCCCGACAAAGGCTTTCATTTCGTCCATTGTACCCAGACTTACCCGGCACCATGGTTTGTTCTGAATATCGAAAGAACGTACGGCGACACCTTTTGCCGACATTTTTGTCAAAAGCTCTTTTCCTGAAATGCTGATCGGGAAGAGGACGAAGTTGGTAAAGGAGGGAATGTATTTGTATCCCATTTTATCCAGGTTTTCGTACAGATACAATTTCGCTTCATGGTTCAGCTTGCGTGTATTGCCCTGGAATTCTTTGTCGTCCAGACTAGCAGAAGCTGCGAAGATGGAAGTATAGGAAATACCCATCCCACCGCGAGTGATTTTGTTGATGCTTTGCAGATAAGAAGGAAGCGCAACCATATAGCCGACACGGATACCGGCCATTCCCATGATTTTGGAGAATGTACGGGCTACGATCACGTTTTTCTTTTGCGTAAGAAGTGACACCATGCTCTGTGTATCGGCACCTACTGCGAGCTCAATATAGGCTTCGTCGACAAATACCGGTACTTTTTCGGAAACCCGGGAGCAGAAATCAAGCAGGTCCTGTCCTTTAGTGATGGCGCCGGTAGGGTTGTTTGGGTTGCAGACATAAACAAGCTTGGTATCCTTGTCTATGGCGGCTTCCATTGCTGCCAGGTCGTGTGACCAGTCAGCCGTACATGGAACAGGCTTCCAGGTAGCGCCAACGGACTTTGCAACGCTGACCAGCGACATATAGCAAGGATCTGCGGAAACGATGTTTCCCTGACCTTTCATGAAAGTAACAAGCGCCACTTTTTCCAGCAGATCGGATGATCCGGGGCCCATCATGATGTGGTCGGCAGGCACACCTTCTTTTTTAGCAATTTTATCAACAAGGTCATACATTTCTTTCCATGCATAACGGTTCCCGTTTTTTACAGAATCAGCAACCGCTTTTTGTGCTGACATGGGAGGCCCGTAGGGATTTTCATTCGCATTCAGTTTGGCAATGATTTTAGGGGCCTTAAAATCAGCCGGTAAAAAATGCTCCCTTACCATTGGGCTGCGGTAAATACGGTTTTCAGGGTCCAGCGACATGGGTGTGTTTGCGAAAGCTCCCATGCTAAGGTGTGGTGCCAAAGTCATTCCTCCGATTGCCATTAAACCGGATTTTAAAAGATTCCGACGGTCAATTTTCTGATTCATTGCGCTATTGTTTAGTAAATTATGTGACGATAAATTTGATTAACTGGCTAAGCCGAAATGGAACCGGAGAGGGGAGGTCTTATCATTATAAATTTAATGATAAACTTCTTTTGTTGGAACCCCTGACCGGCTATTGTGCTGATTAATTTTTAGTTACAGACATTTGGGATGTTCTGGTGAAGGCAAGTCCTTTGTGCGTTCCCGTCCAGGTAACTTTGATGATATCATCTTTTCTCTGGATGCGGTTACCTTCCAGACCCAATGCTTTGTAAGTGGTTTTGATCGTTACCACGCCGTTTGCATCTGATGTCACATCACCGAATTTGCCGGACGTCTTGTAAACTTCCGGAGCGAAAATGTACGTCTGACCGTTGAATTTCAGCGTATCTTTTTTGACGGTTTTGGTCAGGTCATAAGCAATTGCGATCCTGATATTGGCCACGGGGATAGAGTCAATCCCTTTGGTATGGTCGAGGATATTGGTTTTATCAAGTTCCAGCAACCGGGAAGTCAGCGTGAGCTCCTGTTTTGAACTATCGTAAGGTACGGAGGGCGTGCTGGCAATGGGAGCGCCAAAAGGTGCGCCCACTATGTCAACGAGTACCGGAGCCACACTGCTATTGAGAAACGGATCCTCTTCTTTACAGGATACAAACCCGAGCGTAAGCGTTGCGGCCAGGCAAAGTGCGGGAAAGTATGTTTTGATATTTTTCATAATTTCGGATGTCTTGATTGTTTTAAACAAACGGCTACTTTTCAGCCCACCATAATTTGGTTTTCATATCGTCTGCTGTGCCGTTTAATGCCCTGCCCGCGGTTACAGCCGCCTCATTCAGGGAATACTCGGAAGCCGGATAATTAAAGCGCGTTGGCAGGATACCGCCGTTGTTCAGCACTGCCCGGGGATCGGGTGCAGGAAAAACCGGAAACCCTGTCCTCCGCCATTCTGTCCAGGCTTCTATACCCTGTGCGAACAATGAAATCCATTTTTGGTCTAAAACTTTTTCGCGGGTAACAGGGCCGACAGTGGTGAGGTATGCAGCCGGTGTTGTCAGTCCGTATTGGCCGAAAGATGCGTTGATACCCGCTTCAAAATACATTTTCGCGTCTCCGGTAATATCCCCGTCCAATGCAGCTTCCGCCAGGATGAAATTGAGCTCGGAAAAAGTCATGATCACCTCGGGCGCTTCTGCTTTTGTGAATGCGCTTCCAATGGTCGAGCTGGTTGCGAGATAGTTGGTCGCGATGGCATCGGGAAGGCCGTTTGCATGTCCCTGATAAAGTCCGTCCTTATTTGGATTGGCATACACCGTAATCCGGGTGTCGCCCAGCGCGTTCATTTTATCCGCCAGCGTTTTGCTGATATTCCAGTCCGTACGTCCTCCCTGGATCAGGATCTGGTTCCATTCGTTATTGCCGGGAAGTACGGCCGTACATTTGAGTGAAGCATTGTCGGCATTGCTCGTGAAGATGGGAAACTTTGCCGCATCGGCCAGTATCTCAGCCATAATTGCTTTTGATTCTGCCGATTTTTTAGCAGCCTGGCGATTCGCGAGCCGGAGCCGCAGTGAGTTTGCAAATTTTTTCCATTTCAAAATATCGCCTGAATACAATATGTCACCGGCAATTGCTGGCCCGCCAACCGTAAGCTTCTCATTAGCGACTTTAAGATCGTTGAGCAAACCCGCGTACACCACGTCCATCGCGTCATACTTCGGCGTGTAGTTAGGCGTTTCACTCGTTCCCTGGATCGCCTCTGTGTAAGGGATCGCGCCGTACATATCGGTAAGCAGGGAGAATACCCAGCTGCGCATCACCAGCGCAACGCCCTCGTAATTGGCATTCGGACTGGCAGACTCAGCGTTGGTCTGAAGAATGATACGCTGAAAGTTGAGGAGCCCATCGTTAAAAAAGCCTTTCCAGTTGTTGGCCAGCAGGGCAGGGGAAACGGTATAGTCATCACCTTCATTACTGTAAATATTCCGGGTCAGATGTTGTACGTATAGCTCTGCTGCGTCAATGTTGATTCTTTCAAAACGGTCTCTGTGACCCCAGTAGCGGTCAATCGATGCTTCGATACCGGCTGGAAGAAGGTATTGCGCGCCGATAGCCGTAGGGCTGTTCGGGCTTACGTTCATGTCATCAAAGTCTTTGGTACAGCTGGTTGCCGATAGGATCCCCGCAAGGGCGGTCGTCCAGATGGCCTTATGATTGAATATCTTTTTCATCTCTAAATGCTTTTAAGTCCGTTAATTGGGTTGAGTGGCTTAGAATGACAGCGACAGGTTCATCCCTACGCTGCGTGAGCTCGGAAGTTCTCCGTAACCGAAGCCCTGGCCATTTCCTCCTTTTGCATCGATTTCAGGATCGATGTGCGGCGTATTTTTGAAGATCATCCAAACGTTACGTCCGACAACCGAAAGCTTTGCCGATTGGACACGGATTTTTTTAAGTACTGCGGGACTGAAACTATATCCCAATGACAATTCACGCAGCTTTACATAACTGGCGTCGAAGATTGCCGACTCATGGTAGTTTCTTGGATTGCTGTAACCGTAAAGCTGATTGGCTGTTACGATGATGTCGTTCGGTATGTAGCTTTCTACGCCATCTACTGTAACCAGGCGAACACCCTTGCCGATGACACCTTCCTCCCGGCCCAGTGCGGTTTCGGCATACTGGCCTGTCCAGCGGGCGGTACCTGTACCTTCGTCGTAAATGTCGCCGCCTATGCGGGCGTCAACCAGGGCGCTCAGAGAGAAACCTTTAAAGTTTACCGTATTCATGACACCACCGATCCAGTCAGGCTGTACATTGCCCAGCTTCTGGCCGGCAATTGTTACGGGCAATCCGTTCGCTCCATATACCACCTGCCCTTCATGTTTCAGGAAGCCTACTCCGTAGAATGTTCCGTAAGCTTGTCCGACGCGGGCCTCTGACGACATACCCCTTTGTGTTGCGAGCGTATAGGTGGTCAAACCTTCTGCGAGTTCCACAACTTTGTTGCGATTTCTTGCATAGTTCAGCGAAACATCCCAGCTGAATCCGTTCGACAATTTCACCGGAGTGCCTGAAATCGTTACCTCAACTCCTTTATTGGTGATTTTCCCGGCATTCAGGATACGGGTATTGTAACCGCTTGCTTTGGAGATTTCAACACCCAGGATCTGGTCTTTGGTGGTCTGATCGTAATAGGTCACATCCAGGCCGATTTTGCCTCTGAAAAAGCGAAGGTCTGCGCCAAGTTCGAGTCCGGTCGTAATTTCGGGTTTGAGGTTACTATTGGCGATCTCTATGTTTTCGGAGAACTTAGGGATTGTTCCGTTCCATGAACCTTTGGCCAGGAATGTTTGCTGCAACTGGTAAGGCGTTGCATCGTTACCTACCTGTGCATAGCTCGCACGTACTTTGCCGAATGACAATACGTTTCCTTTGATGTTCAGAAGTTCCGTCAACACGGCACTCAATGATGCGGATGGATAAAAGTAAGACCGTGCGTTGGCGGGCAAAGTGCTCGACCAGTCATTGCGCGCTGTCAAATCAAGGAAAATAGCGTCTTTCCATGAGAAGTTGGCAGTTGCGAACAAGCTTTGCGTTTCCGACTTTTCGATTTTACTCTCAATCGTATTGGCGCTTGGGATCGAGTTACCTGCGTTGTACAGTCCGTCCACCACCATTTCGCCTACATAGAAATAATTTCTTTTGTAATAATTCTTCCGCTGGATACCTCCGAACTGTACGTTCAAGCCAAAATCCGGAGTCAGGTTTTTGTTGAAAGTAAGCATGAAATCAGAGTTCGTTTCCTGGCTGCGCAATACCTCTTCTGAGAAGCGGCCAGGTGTGCGTACACCGTTTCTTACACGCAGGAAGTTGGAAACATTGATCCTTGTATCACTCCAGAAATCAGTTCCTGAGCGTACCAGCAGGGTCAGGGACGGAAGTATTTTGTAGGTAAGTGCTACATTCCCCAGCAAACGGTCTTTTTCGTTGCCTGATGGGAGTTCGCGCTGAGAAAAATAAGGATTCGTGAAGTAAGTATGCTGCCAGTTTGGCGGATCGGTATCAGCACCCCGCTGATTATGAACGCCGATATAGCTTTCGTAGTCGCGAAGCTGATCCCATGAAACGTGACGGTGGGACCAGATGAATTCCTGGCCTCCCGCATAGCTGCGGTTGTCTGAGCCCGACTTGATGTACTCTCCGGACAATGTAACGCTCAGATTTTTGGTCAGGTTATAGCCCGAGTTGATCCGGAAGTTGTTTCGGTGGAAATCGTTGTAGTACATGATCCCCTTCTGATCCAGTCGGCTGATTCCCAGCCGGAAAAAGCCTTTGTCGTTTCCGCCGCTGAGGGCAACGCTGTTGGTAATGGTACGGCCGGTCTGCCAGTATTCGTCCCAGTTGTCAGGCTGAGGAGTCAGTGGTGCAACATCGTCACCAGTCCACCACTGTCTCACCAGGCGCCCGTCCATTGGAGCTCCCCAGCTTTCGTCTGTACCTTCTGACCCAGCCAGAGGATATCTTGAATCATAAACAGATCTGTACTGGGCAATTTCGGCCGGATCGGTAATATTTCCGCTCCATCCGTCATTGTACCAGGTGCGGTAGCCGTTTCCGCCACCATATGTATTTTGAAAATTGGGTTTGATCCACGGGCGCTCAAAAGTGATGTTGGAATTAATGTCCACACCAAGCCCCTTGGTTCCCTGTCCGTTTTTGGTCGTGATCAATATCACCCCGTTGGCGGCGCGCGACCCGTACAGGGCTGCGGCATTGGGGCCTTTCAAAACGGACATTTCCTTGATATTATCCGGATTGACTTCTGAAATTCCGCCTCCTAATGTTTTGTTTGCCGTTTGTTCCATAGGCACCCCGTCGATAACGATCAACGGCTGGTTATTTCCCGAAACAGACGATGATCCGCGGATCTGGATGGTGGAACCGCTGCCGGGCCCGCCGTTTGATTGTATCCTTACGCCGGCGATTTTGCCGGATAATGCGTTCGCCACATTGGTCGAGCGCGACTCAGTGAGTGCGCTCCCTTTTATCTCCTGCACGGTATACCCCAGTGCCTTTTTCTCGCGCTGGATACCAAAGGCTGTTACCACAACCTCCGATAACTGGCGGGTGTCGGCATCAAGCTTGATATCAAAATTGGTCTGATTGCCTATCGTTATTTCTTTAATCAAAAAGCCAACATAGGACACTACGAGCGTTCCGTCGCCGGGAACTGAAAATGTGAAATTCCCGTCTGCATCCGCATTTGTTCCAACATTGGTTCCTTTGAAAATGACCGAAGCGCCTGCAAGTCCGGTTCCGTCTTCGGCTGCCAGAATTTTTCCGGTTACCTGTCTGACCTGCGCATAAGAGAGCGTGGACGACACGATAACCCCTAAAAATAAGAGTAGAACTTTACGCATTGGAGTGAAGTTAAATAGTTAGGTATCAGTAGTATTCAGGGAGAAAAAGTTATGGCTGTGTGGTGTCCACGATTCCGTGCGCCGCACACACTTTCACGTGGACAGAACAAACACAGCCATAAGCTTGCAAAACTGCTTTTCCGGAAAGCAATACCCTCTTTAATCGAGGACAAACATTAATTAAAAGTCAAAGCAAGGACATAAAATGCCTTATCATCGACAAACATGTTTGTCCACGGTCCCGAGTAATCTATATTGAAAAAATTATATTGTGTTGAGACTAAACATACCAGAGGACAATGGATTGGCGTCCTAAGTATTTTAGCTGTTTATCTTAACACAGACAGATATATTCATGTGCGGCTGGAATATATCTACGGTTTAGAAGTTCAGTCATTCGTTTAACGACTTGTCAAATATACTGACAATGTGAAAAAATGCAAGAGAATAAATTTAAAAAATGAAGTTTTTTGCAATAAAAATTGGTCATTTAAAATGATGATAAAATATTATTGCAATAATTTTATAAAAAATTTAAATAAATTGCTTTTTCAAGTTTTCCTATGATAACCATAGAGTAAAGCAGTTTTTAGAACTTGTAAATGTCTTAATTATAGATAATTAGGTGGATCTTGATGCTGTTGCTCTTGTCACATGTGGTGACTTTATGCGTGATCAGCTTAGTATTAGAGATTTACGGTAAAACCATCAAAAAAGGAGCTCCGACAGGGAGGCTCCTTTTTTGATACCTAGAAATATTTATATTTTTAAAAATCAATCAATGTATCTTTTCAGGATCTGCTGGTATGAATCCACACGTCTGTCACGAAAAAATGGCCAGGTGGTCCGGTAGTGATCCAGCTTTTGTAAATCGATTTCCTCTACGTGTGTTGTCTCTTCTCCATGAGGTGCAAGGTATAATAATCGCCCGTGCGGATTGGTAATAAATGAACCGCCCCAGAACTGCTGATCTGCTTCCCGGCCCACCCGGTTGACGGCAACTACATATACCCCGTTTGCCACCGCATGCCCGCGCTGGATCGTCTGCCATGCTCCGTATTGTTCTTCATTGATGATCGGATCGGTCTCATTTGTGTCCCAGCCGATTGCGGTAGGGTAAAACAGGATCTCCGCGCCCATGAGGCTGGTAATGCGTGCAGCTTCCGGATACCACTGGTCCCAGCAGATTAAAACCCCGATTTTGGCAAATTTTGTATCAAATACCCTGTAACCATCAGAGTCAGCATTTCCCTGAGAAGCATCTCCCGGTGTGAAGTAAAATTTTTCGTAGTAGCCGGGATCGTCGGGAATGTGCATTTTTCGGTATTTCCCGAGGTAGGCTCCGTCGGCATCCAGCACAGCTGTTGTATTGTGATATAACCCGTGGGCCCGTTTTTCAAAAAGGGAAGCAATAATCACCACGTTCAGTTCCTTTGCCAGTGTACTAAGAGACTCGGTAGAAGGTCCCGGAATAGTCTCGGCGAGCGCAAAATTTTTATGGTCCTCGACATCGCAGAAGTATAAGGACTTGAACAATTCCTGAAGGCAGACGATGTTGGCACCTTTTGCAGCAGCCTCCCTGATCCCATCCACAGCCTTTTGAAAATTATCTTCGACATTGCTGGTGCAGCTCATTTGCACCAAACCTATATTTACTTTCCTGTTCATTTATGATCTGATCGATATGTCTTTTAGATACCTATTTTGTTCAACAGCTACTCCGTCAAACTTGTTTCATTAAACATGCTCACAGCGCTTCCGGCGATAAGATCTTCATCCTGTTCCCGCATGCATTTGAAATGTTTCTGCGGGCAGGCCGAAAGTCCGAAATTGCTGCAAGGGTGGCAGGATAATCCTTTTACTTCGGCTATTACCTGCCGGGTATTGAGGTAAGGCCACACCCCGAAATGTTCGGCTGATGTTCCGCCCCAGACCGAAACGATCGGCTTGTTGAAAGCGCCGGAAATGTGCATTAACCCCGTATCATGCGCAATGACGGACCGGGCGGACTTTAATAGCGAAACCGACTGGTTCAGACTGTACTTGCCGCAAGCATCGTAAATTTTCTCATCGCAGGCTTCGGCAACGATTTTTGCAACTGCCGCATCTTCGGGCCCGCCCAGCAAAATGATTGGTTTGTCGATGGTTCTGCAGATATTTATGATCTTTTCCGCCGGCAGCTTTTTTGTAAAATGCTGCCCGCCTATAACAAAAGCAACGTATCCTTTTTGATGTAAAACAGGAAGTTCCGAAAGTGGTACTTCTTCTTCCGGCGAAATGAAGTAATCGACCGGTTTATGGTCATTTTTCACGCCCAGTGGCTCCACGGATTTTAAATTCCTTTCCACAATGTGGATTCCCTTCGGCAGGAAATCAACATGAAAACGGTTCATGATCAGTTTTTCAACCGAGAGTTTCCGAAAGGTTAGGGTAGGGCGCCGCAACCTGAAACGCAGTAAGTAGGACCGTAACGTTTTATGAAGGTCTATAATGTAGTCAAAATGCTCGTTTTTGAAAGTTGCAACGAGTTCTTTTAAGTTATTATCAAGAAGATGAAGCTGATCGATATAGGGGTTGTGCTCTACAACCTGTCTGAACTTTTTCTTTACTACAAAATGTACTTCAGCATTGGGATATTGTTCTTTGAGGCACCTGATCACAGGCGTGGTGAGTACAATATCACCTATTGAGGAAAATCGTATAATCAGAAATTTGACCGGTCTATTCACTTTTTATTTCTTGTCGTAACTGAAAAGGTTGCAGATGTTCCGGTCGGTTGTGTTTCCAGCGTCTGTGGCTCCACAGCCAGTTGTCCGGTTGCCTCAGGATATCCTCTTCCAGATACTCTATCTGGCTCTGAATGATACCGTTTGTCGGCTCTTCTTTCGGATTTTCCGTAATTAATTTGAAATAGGATCTGTAAAATCCTCTTTTAATTTCATCCCGTAAGATACCCATGTACAAAACAGGGGCATTCAATCTTCGCGAGATCAGCTCCACACCCCTAAACACTCCGGTTTCCTGGTTCAGAAAGCGTGTCCAGTATGCTTTTTCAGGACTTGGCGATTGATCGTTGATAAGCACAAAAAGGAATGGTTTTTCTCTGGGTGCCATCGCCTTTACCATCGCTTCCCGCATCGGGATCATTTCGGTCCCGTACTTGGTCCGTACTTTTCTGAACCAGTCTTCGAAAATTTCATTGGCCAGTTCGTGGTAGACGACCACAATTTGGTAGGATAATTTGGCAGAAGCAAATAAGTTCAGCATCTCCCAGTTGCCAAGATGCCCTGATACTACCACCAGGTTTTTCTTTTGGGCATAATAATGGTCGAGTAAGGACATTTCCATATCAAATCTGCGAAGCAGTTCTCCCTTGCTGACGGACCTTAATTTGATGGTTTCAAAGATAATATCCGTGAAGTTGCGATAGTATCTTTCTGCTATTGACTTGATTTTATTTTCGCTGTAACCGGGGAAGCTGTTTTGCAGGTTTGTCATAATAACCTTCCGGCGGTAGTGCCCTACTTCGAAAATCAGAAAACGGGAAATATCTGAAAGCTTGTACAATTTTCGCCATGAAAGCCTTGATATTGCTGTAAGAAGAAATAGCAGAAGTCGAGTAAAAATTGTTTTCATTGGTAAGCTACTTTTGCATTTTAAATAGCAATTATGCAAAAGAAATAGTTCCTGAAAATAGCACTTTCAGATGATCAGTCGTGGAGGGAAGAAACGGGACTCAGGCGAGTTTTTGCTCCGGTTTGAGAATTTCCGGTCGTTTGTGTTTCCAGCGCCGGTGGCTCCATAGCCAGTTATGTGGCTGGTGGTTAATATTTTTTTCGAGAATCCGGATCTGTCTTTCCAGGATCTCGTTATTTCTCTCTTCCTTAGGTGTCATGGTAATTGTGGAAATGTCCACGTGATAATACCCTCTTTTGTCAGCCACTTTGCTGAAATCGGCATAAAGCACCGTGAGGTTGTACCGGCGGGCGATGGTTTCCACCCCCCTGAACACACCGGTGTCCTGGTGCAGAAAGTTGGTCCAGAAAGCAGTTTTGGGGTTGGGCGACTGGTCGTTTGCGAGGACGACTACATAGGGCTTGTTACGCGGTTTCTGGAGCTCGCGGAAAATACCGTCCATAGGGACCAGAATTGCCCCGAACCTGGTGCGCAAATCGAGAAACCACTGGTCGGAAGCCTGGTTCTGCAGCGGGCGGTATACCACAATGCATTCGTGTGTAAAACAAAGTGAAGAAAAAAGATTGGCAAGTTCCCAATTACCCCGATGCCCCATCAGGTAGATAATATTGGTGTTGCTGCAGTAGAGATTGTCCATCATACTGATATCTCCCTGAAGCCGCTCCTTTACACATTCCGGGCTGGCTGTACGGAATTTGATTGTTTCAACGATCAGATCGGTAAAGTGCGTGTAGAAATCGCTGGCGATACATCTGAGCTCTTCATCCGTTTTTTCGGGGAAGCTGTTTCTGAGGTTTTGCCAGATCACTTTTTTGCGGTATCCGCCAACGCGGAAGAGCATCCAGCATAAAATATCGGAAAGCCTGAACGCATTTTTCCATGAAAGCCTGGAAACTAGATTGAGGGATGAAAAGAGAATCCGCGACAGCGTGGGGTTCATGAAAACAAATTTCATAAAAATACGTATATATTAAGTATATATTATATACATACTTAATGTTAGCATTTCTTTTCGGGATTTGTTAAATTCACTATTTCAAACAATTGCCAAAAATATTGTGTTAGAAGAGCTGTTTGACATCAAGAATGATCGCCGCCTGAGCATGTATTTGTACAGGTTGGGATTTGGCATGTGGCTTTTATATCTGGTGCTTGGGGCACCAGCCTTACGGCCTTACTTACACTACCGCCAGGAGTGTGGCCTGCTGTCTTTTGTCCTGATGATCTTCGGGTTTACTGCCTCAATGGTATACGATTACGTGCATCACCACGAACAGTACGAGATGAAAAAGAAGTGGCTGTTTGTCAGCTATCTCGTGCTGGCTGGAATTATCTATTTTCTGGAGTTCAGAGGGCAGGGGAAGCTGATCGACTTCAATTGGCTCCTGAGTTTGCTTTAATCAGCTACATTGGCTGCTTTACCATTTTCCATCATTTTCCGGACATGCTCGTAAGATAAATCGGGGAGCGCTGCGACCTTTCCGATCACAATGATCGCCGGGGAAGCTATTTCACTTAATTTCGCGAGAGGTATGATATTGCTGATTTTGCCCGTGACCAGTTTCTGGTCAGCCATCGTTCCGTTTTGAATGATTGAAATGGATTCATCCACTTTATTCAAACCCGTGTACATGGCAACGATTTCTTCCAGCTTGTGCAAGCCCATGAGTACCACAACCGTAGCCGTAGACTGGGCTGCAAGGTACATGTCTTTGGAGAGCTCATGTGCTTTTGTAGTGCCGGTGATCACCCAGAAACTTTCACTTACACCTCTTGATGTGAGCGGGATACCAGCGAGCGCCGGCACCGCATAGCTGCTGGAAATGCCTGGGATTACTTCCGATTCGATGCCATATTCTGCTGCGAAGAGGATTTCCTCATACCCACGTCCGAAAATAAAAGAATCCCCGCCTTTCAGACGAACTACCTCACCATACTGTTGCGCGTAATCTACGATCAGATTGTTGATATCGTCCTGTCCGCAACTGGTTTTCCCAAACCGTTTCCCAACGAGGATTTTGATACAATCAGCAGGGCAATATTCCAGAAGATCCGGGTGGGCGAGGGAATCGTACAGTACAACTTTTGCTTTTTGTAATGCCTTGATCCCCTTCAAGGTGATAAGATCGGGGTCGCCCGGTCCGGCACCTATGAGAGTAAGTTTCATAATTTTTTATCAGGGAGAAGCGAATGCTTACTTCGGCTTTCGGCCGTCAGCTATCGGCGTTAAAGCCATAGCTGATTGCTGAAAGCCGAAGTTTATATTCTGGCAATTGGTCATCGGCTTCGCAAGTATCCTTAAAAAACGACTGCCAAAAGCTAATAACCGACAGCCTTTTAGCTATCTTTTCCGAATGAAAGCTCCTGCAAAACAGGTTCTCCAGTTTCCATTAACTGTGCCTCGCGTGTATTGCGTACAAAATCGAGAAACTGCTCGGCAGTGTTTACGAAATAGGTCGCAAAAGCTTCCGTAGGCTCGAATTTGTTGATACTGAAAGCGAGAGAGCGGAAAGGTGTTTCTTCTTTGTCCGCAAGAAGGAATTCAGAAGGGGTTTCATATTTGAACTCCTGACCGAAATTCGTCTCAAAATCATTAACGATGCCGTACTGCGTATTGGTAGTGACATCTCTTGTCATCAACAGACCTTTGGCTCCCGTAATCAATACATTGTAAGCATGGTAGATGGCATCTGCCCAAACTCCGGATTCAAAGTTTTCTTTTGCCAGATTCAGTTTTTCCTGTCCTTCGGTAATAGTTGTAGCAACAAGGTCAACAAGTACGCTGGCACATTCACCTACACCGATCTCGGTTTTAAACAATTCATCATGGTCCCAGTCGCGGTAATCGTCATCCTGAAGAGTCGACAGATCTGCAATTGGTTTCAAGAGCTGAAAGAAGTAATTTTTGGTCTGACGCTGGTAGTACTGATTATAGTATTCACCGTCGTATGCGTTGGTTTCAAAATCGTTGAACAACGTGCGCAACACCTCAGGTCCGCGTTTGGTCGGAACTTTGATGACCTTGTCGCCGATCAGACCGACTCCATCCCCGGAAAAACCACCACCAAGCAGTACCTGCAAAGCAGGAAGCACCAGCTTACCATTTTTGATCGAACTTCCGTGAAAACCGATATTGGAAGCATTATGCTGTCCGCAACCGTTCATACAGCCACTGATCTTGATCTTGATATCCTGATTGTAGATCATTTCAGGGAATTCGTCACGCATTACATCTTCAAGTACGCGGGTAATTCCGTAGCTGCTCGAAATCGCCAGGTTACAGGTATCTGTTCCAGGGCAAGTAGTAATGTCCATCGTGCTATCGAAGCCAGGATTTACAAGTCCGAGTTTCGCCAGTTCATGGTAGATCGCTACAAGATCTTCGCCTTTTATAAAACGTAATATATACCCTTGGTTCACCGTCACACGGATATCGTCAGCGGCATATTGACGGACAATATCAGCCAGGCTGCGGGCGGTATCGGAGCTCATATCTCCCAATAAAACCCTTAGCTGTACAGCATACCAACCTTTCTGTTTTTGTTCAAAAGTATTGGTCCTCAGCCATTTGGTAAAAGTATCCAGTTTGGATGCTTCAATACTTTCAGCAGCGATTTTCAGAATTTCGGCCTCGGATAATGATGGCCGCGGCGCGTGGTTGATAGACTCGATTTCGTTTGTACCGAACAAATCCTCAGGAATCGTGAATACTTTGTTCTTAACTGCGGTACGCTCTTCGGCCACTTTTTCCATCATTCCTTCCAGACCAAGGTCATTCAAAAGGAATTTCATACGCGCCTTGTGACGACGCACGCGTTCTCCGTAACGGTCGAACACGCGAAGCAACGCTTCGATAAATGGAATAACATCTTTTTCTTCCAGGAATTCGAAAGCAGTTTGGGCTGAAAAAGGCTGTGCTCCTAATCCGCCGCCTATCAGCACCTTGAAACCTTTAACAGTTTCTCCTGCTTCATTCACACCCATTTTCGCGATCAAACCTACGTCATGGATAAATGCCAGGGCAGAATCCTTTTCGGAAGAAGAAACAGCTATTTTGAATTTCCGTCCCATATCCTGGTTAATAGGATTCCGGAGGAAATAAGTAAATATGGAATGGGTGATCGGTGTTACATCAAAAGGTTCGTCCGGATCGATACCTGCCACTGACGAAGCGGTAACGTTACGGATTGTATTACCACAAGCTTCTTTGAGCGTAATTCCTGCATCTTCCAGGTCGGCCCATAACTGAGGCGAGTCCGAAAGTTTTACAAAGTGTAATTGTATATCCTGACGCGTGGTGGCATGCAGGTTACCCGTCGCAAATTTGTCGGAAGTATCAGCGATCCTGACCAGCTGGTCGGCAGTGATGCGACCATAAGGCAGCTTGATACGGATCATTTGCACGCCCGGCTGGCGCTGACCATATACGCCGCGTGTCAGACGAAACTTACGGAAAGCCTCCTCAGGGGTTTCACCTGAGTTAAATGCATTGATTTTGTTGTTTAAATCAATGATATCACGTTTCGCGACTGAAGATACTTTTTCTGAAATTACTAAATTACTCATGGTGATGTATTATTTGCTGTCACAACAAGCGGAATGAAAGTATTGGCGTACCTGCCTTCAGCTCCGCTCGGGCGGACAGGTTTTTTAGTGTTATTCGATCATGCAGGCACCTACCGTGACATTCGACGTTTCGTCGATCAGGATAGCCGCGCCATTGGACCGGTTCTTCTGATAAGGATCGTAAGCAACGGGCTGCGCTGTTCTTAAAACGATTCTCGCTACGTCATTTAGCTTCAGGCTTTCAACCTCGTCCAATTTTTCGTAGGAATTGATGTCAATCTGGTATTCTATATCCCGTATCGAACACCTCGATCTCGCTGTTCCGTGTTGCAGGACGTATTTGTTGCCTGGCTTCAATGTTTTCTTGTCGTCCATCCAGCAAACCAATGCTTCAATATCCTGGCTCACGATCGGAGAGTTATTCAGAGAAACAATGATATCTCCGCGGCTGATGTCAATATCGTCTTCCAGCAAGATGGTTACAGATTCTAAAACAGACGCCTCTTCAATTTCGTTTCCTCCAAATTCGATTTTAGCAATTTTAGATTCCTGTTCAGAAGGCAAAACTTTGATCAGATCGCCTTTTTTGAAAGTCCCGCTCTGAACCCGGCCTGCATAGCCCCGGTAATCATGTAATTCTTCTGTCTGAGGACGGATCACATACTGCACTGAGAAGCGGCCATCTTCTGTATTCTGGTCTTTCAATACATTGACCGTTTCCAATACAGAAAGCAGCGTTTCGCCTGTGTACCAAGGCATGTTGGCAGACCTGTCAACAATGTTATCCCCGTTCAGTGCACTTACAGGAATAATGGTAAGGTCTTTAATGGAAAGCTTGGCGGCCAGTTCCTGATATGATTTTGCTATTTCAAGAAATGCATCCTCTGAATTTCCTACCAGATCCATTTTATTGATTGCCACAATGACATGCGGTATTCCCAGCATAGAAGCGATCAACGAATGCCGGCGGGTTTGTTCCACCACGCCATGACGGGCATCTACGAGAATAATCGCAAGATCTGCATTGGATGCACCGGTGACCATGTTTCTGGTGTACTGGATATGTCCGGGAGCGTCAATACTGATAAACTTGCGGCTCGGCGTCTGAAAATATTTATATGCTACGTCAATGGTAATTCCCTGTTCGCGTTCCGAGCGAAGGCCGTCCGTAAGCAATGCGAGATCAATTTCTCCCACATTTCGGCTTTTACTGGCACGTTCGATGGCTTCCATCTGGTCAGCCAATATATTCTTTGTATCGTAAAGCAAGCGACCGATCAGGGTACTTTTCCCATCATCAACCGATCCTGCTGTTATAAATCTTAGTAAATCCACCTGTTTAATTTTGAATGATTGAATGACTGAATGAGTGAATGTTTGCTTTTCTCCCATTCTTCCCTTTCGTCCTTACTCCCTTTTCTCCCTCTTAAAAATATCCTCCCTTTTTCCGATCTTCCATAGCTGCTTCAGTCTGCTGGTCGTCGATACGGGTTTCTCCGCGTTCGCTGATCCTTGAAACCGTGATTTCGGCAATCACCTCGTCCAGGGTGGCTGCGCTTGATTCAACAGCTGCTGTACAGGTCATATCGCCCACAGTCCGGAAACGTACCTGGCGTGTTACGATCTGGTCGTTTTCGTCTTTTTCGATTACGGGCGTGTTCGCCAGTAAATGGCCGTCTCTCAGGATCAGCTCACGTTCGTGCGCGAAATAAATGGAAGGAAGGGCTATTTTCTCTCTTTTCAGATAAGCCCATACATCCAGCTCAGTCCAGTTGGAAATCGGGAATACACGCACATTTTCACCTTTGTGAATGCGTCCGTTGAAAAGGTTCCAGAGTTCGGGACGCTGACGTTTCGGGTCCCACTGGCCGAATTCATCGCGGAAAGAGAAAATCCTTTCTTTTGCGCGTGCTTTTTCTTCGTCACGGCGTGCACCGCCTATACATGCGTCGAATTCAAATTCTTCAATGGTATCGAGCAAAGTAAAAGTCTGCAACCAGTTGCGGCTCGCGTTTTTACCGGTTTGTTCTTTCAGGCCTTTTGCCTTGATCGTATCTTCTACGTAACGAACGATCAGCTTGGAGCCTGTGGCTGCGGCCAGCTCGTCACGGTAATGGATGGCTTCAATAAAATTGTGTCCGGTATCAACATGTACCAGCGGAAATGGAATTTTCCCGGGAGCAAATGCTTTTTGGGCCAGACGGACAAGTGTAATCGAATCTTTCCCTCCTGAAAACAACAATGCGGGGCGCTCGAACTGACCCGCCACCTCGCGCATGACATAAATCGCCTCGGCCTCCAACTGATCCAGATAATCGGGCGACTTCCGTCTCGCGTCTGCTTCGCTGATATCCGACACTTCTTTAACTGAAATTGACATACTTACTTTTATTTGATCTTACCACAATTATTCGATTAAATTGGCTGTCGGCTTTCGGCCATCGGCGTTTTAGGTTCATTGTAAAAATATCGAAAGCCGACAGCTGAGTGCCGACCGCCAATAACCTACTTCGCGTGCAACCCACACTCTTTTTTTGTTTCGTCTTCCCACCACCATCTTCCGGCGCGGAAATCTTCACCTTCCTGAATGGCCCGGGTACATGGTGCGCATCCGATACTGACAAATCCTCTGTCGTGCAAAGGGTTGTAAGGGATACCATTTGATTTTACATAATGCTTTACTTCGTCAAACGACCAGCTTAGTATCGGGTGGAATTTGAAAAGCTGATGCGCCTCGTCCCATTCCAGCCTTTCCATATCATGACGGTTGCCCGACTGTTCTGCCCGTATACCCGTTACCCATATTTTCGCACCTTTCAGCGCACGGTTCAGTGGTTCCACTTTGCGGATAAAGCAGCATTCCTTTCTGTTTTCAACCGAGTCGTAGAAGCTCAGAGGGCCTTTGGTACTCACCAACTGCTCCACCGCCTCAGTTTGAGGATAATATACTTTTACCTTGGTATCGTAGCGGTTATTGGTTTTTTGCAGCGTCATATATGTTTCGCTGAACAACCGGCCGGTATCCAATGTGAAAATTGTAATGTTCAGATTGTTCTTTAAAATGAAATCGGTAATTACCTGGTCTTCATAACCCAGACTGGTAGAGAATACGACTTCTCCCGGAAACAGGTCAGCCAAAATAGCCAGTGACTCCGTTTCACTTTTGCCCTCGACGGCAGCGCTTAAAGAAGGTAACATTGTAGTGTTCATGGTAATTCGCCTGCTTGTCTGACGGCCTCATCAATTAACTGCGAATTGATACGAAAGTCAGTGTTTGAAATTTTATCTAATATAGTTTTGGCCGAAGGGATTGTTCCATTGAGTTTAGCTTTAATAACTACTCCAATTGTCCCGGTCACTTTTAAACCTAATTTAACAGCAATCTTTCTTGCTTTCAGATCATCGAGAATTACCGTAGAATTTTCGGTTTCAAAAGAAAGTGTCAATGCGGTTGATTCGCCCAAATCGAGAGAATCTTCCAATAGGCGTTGCAATTGTTTATCCTTTGTTTCTACAACCTCAATCCAGTCCGGAATATCCTGGTTGAATTCTTCTGCTATTTCCGGAGTAATTAGTATTCTTCGGTAGTTTGCTCTTAAAATGTCCAGCTCGTCCACTTTTGACAAAAGAATCAAACAGCTTGTATCCGCAATCACAAGACTTTCAAGCATTCCGAATATCACTTTCCAAGTCTACCGCGGAATCTCCAAAAAGTGAAAACCCAAAACGCCCCATAATTTCTATGAAAGTACGTTTGCTGATACCAACAATTCCCGCAGCCTGACCGAGTGTTACCCGACCGCGTTCATATAGCTGTCCTGCCAGAATCATTTTTAATTCAAATTCTTCTGACTCGACAGATTCGGGTAATGTGATAGTCAGCGTTCTCATGATGGCTTATTTTACTCCAATATATCACTTTTAACCGACACCTCTACGGCATTTGTGAAATCTTCGATGAGGTCTTCCACGTCTTCCAGACCAACTGAAATACGGATCAGGCCTTCGGTTATGCCCAAAGCCAGTTTTTCGTCGGGTTTTAATTTGGCATGCGTGGTGGTGTAAGGATTGGTAACGATCGTCCGGGTATCACCAAGATTTGATGATAGAGACGCAATTTCCAGGGCATCCATAAATCCTGCTACACGCTCAAAACCGCCTTCCAGCTCAATCGTGACAATGGCACCTCCGGCACTCATTTGCCGTTTGGCGAGGTTATATTGTGGGTGAGATTCCAGGAAAGGATACTTCACTTTCTTCACATCAGAATGTTTTTCCAGCGCAGTAGCCAGTTTTAAAGCATTCGAAGCATGTTTTTCCATTCTCAAATGCAGAGTCTCAAGGCTTTTGCTCAATACCCATGCATTAAACGGCGACATTGACGGCCCGGTCTGACGACAGAAAAACCGCAACTCTTTGATATATTCTTTTTTACCTACCACAATTCCACCCAGCACACGGCCTTGTCCGTCCATATATTTGGTTGCGGAATGTACGATAAGGTCGGCGCCAAACTCAACCGGGTTTTGTAAAGCAGGAGAGGCAAAACAGTTATCTACGTTGAATATCAGATTATGCTTTTTGCAAATACGGCCGATCATAGCCAGGTCCACAAGGTCAAGGCCAGGGTTTGATGGTGTTTCAAGATAGACCATTCTGGTATTAGGCTGTACCGCTGCTTCCCAGTCGGACTCAGAAGCATCTGCATCCAGGTAAGTGTAAGTAATACCCCATTTGCTCAAAATCTGCGTGATCACCTGATGCGCAGAACCGAACAACGCCCGGCACGCCACAATATGATCGCCGCTTTTCAACAAAGCTGCCATACTCGCAAACACCGCCGCCATACCCGTTGCAGTGGCAACACCATCTTCACAGTCTTCCAGCAGACAAACTTTGTCTACAAATTCCTGAACGGTAGGGTTAGAAAAACGGCTGTAAATGTTACCTTCTTCAGTTTCCTCGAAAAGGGCTTTTCCTTGTTCTGCACTTTCAAAAGTGAAGCTGCTCGTCAGAAACAACGGAGTGGAATGCTCTCGGAAATGCGTCTTCTTGGTTTGGGTACGGATCGCTTTGGTTTGCTTTTTCATGCGGACTGTTTGTTCTGGCTATCGGCTATCGGCCGTCAGCTATCAGCTTATTTTTATTAATCAATTAATTATTGAAAATCTTTATCTCATCTCGTTTAAGCCGACTGCCGATAGCTGACAGCCGAAAACCTAAAAAAGAACCATATATATTATCCTCATACTTACAATGATCACTACGGTTCCTACCATGATCATCATTGTTTTGATCGGCAGTCGTCTCGAAAGTGTGGCTGCGATCGGCGCAGCTACCATTCCTCCCAGAATCAGTCCCAATACCACCTGCCAGTGCGAAAATCCGATGATAGTGATAAACGTTACCGAGCTGGCCAGCGAAACAAAAAACTCCGCCAGGTTCACCGAGCCGATCGTGTATTTAGGGTGACGCCCTCTTGCAATCAGTGTCGATGTAACGATAGGGCCCCAACCGCCGCCGCCTATGGAATCCAGCGTTCCCCCTGCCATAGCAAGCCACCCGATTTTTTTGATTGGCCGCTTTTCAATACGTTTCTTCAACGCTTTTTGAATGATAAGAATTCCCAGTATCAGGGTATAAACTGCTACCAGGGGCTTGATAATGTAAATGTATTTTTCGAGTGATGACAAGAGATATGCACCCGTGATTGCCCCTAAAACGCCGGGGAAGAGGATCTTTTTGAATAATTTACTATTAACATTCCCGAATTTTAAATGCATGTAACCGGAAACACCACTTGTGAAAATTTCAGAAGTATGTACACTGGCACTTACCGCAGACGGAGGGACGCCTAAAGTGAGTAAGAAAGTGGCCGCAGTCACGCCATAAGCCATGCCCAGCGCGCCGTCGATCATTTGCGCTACAAACCCCCCGAGAACGTAATAGAAGAAACTTTTATTCAGTTCGAGTTCCTCCCAGAGAACGGACAGCCGGTCATAAGTAAAGTAGGTAAATATCAGGTGCCCCACGATCATCAACGAGATGGCGGAGAAAATGTTAACGGCGATTTCTGTTCGTGATCGTTTGCGGACCGTAGCTGCCCATATTTTCTGCTGGAGTGTTTCCCACGTGAGCGGGACTTTCGGGCTTTTATGAGGGTGCGGATCCTGGCTCTGTGTTCCGGGTATCGAATAAATACTGCTAAAAAGAACGTCCGATTCTTCCGGCAGATCTTTTAAGAATACGACCTGTCCTTTTTCACGTGCGAGTGCCGCCAGGCGCCGGTCTTCTTCCGGGTCACCACTTGCAATATATGCTACGTGGATAGATTTCCAGTCCGTGGATTCCTTGGTTTCAGATGAGGGTATTGAGTCCGCCGCTTCCTTCAAAGTCTATGTAGTATACTATTATTATAGAGTAATATCGCAACAAAATAGCAAACAACTGTTTGCTATTCAGGCTACAAAAATAGAATCTAATTGTTAATTATCAAAGAGCAAAAAAGCAGAGTCCCCCTTTTGGAAGCCTCTGCCTCGTTATTAAAAATGATTATAATTTAGATTATTTCAGGCGTAGCATCTTACTTCCAGCAATGAGACAGGCACGTGTTCACTGTTACCGGAAAGGACGATTTTGAGATGTTGCGTATTGATGGGTTTTTCAAAGTGAATGGCACCCCGGCTTTGGTGGTTATCCGAAATTGTACCGACGATCTCATTGTTGCAGTTCAGAACTTTTACGTTGCTGGCACAAAAAGGCATAACGGTTTCGGGATGAACGTATATTACATTTTCCATGGGGTTATCATAGTCCGCGTCAAACACGAAATCGATCCTGGAAATAGCTTTTGGCTCGTCCCAGCTGATTGTTAACATGGGTTCTCTATCCGTGAAATCCGCCACCCAGGCATTGGGGCGAGATATGGGACGATGGTGACCATTGGTTAAATTACCTGTTTCAAAAGCCGAGAGCGGAGTGCCTAATTTCATGGCTATATTCCTGCCTTCCGGCCTGCGCTGCGGGCACCAGAATTCAAAAGTATCAACGCCTATATCTTCGTCCGGTTCCTGTTTCCCATAATTGGAAACTGCAGGATTGGTTGCATTAAAAACAGATACAAGTCCGGTGATCCTTGTGTCACTGTACTGTAGTTTAACCTTTTCATTTTTCATAAAACAAACAAAAGCATAACAATCTTCCTCAAAAGTTGCCTCCCAGTCGATTTTGATTTCTTGTTTGCCTTTGGTCAATTTCATGCTTTTTGTTTCAAGGGTAATATCAGGTGTATGGTTGAAAGCTTTACTGCTTTTCCTAAGCTCCACCTGCAAAGTAGTGTCTTCCAGCGCCTCTGTCCAGAAGGTTACTGATGGAATTTTCCCGGAAACTGGCAGCATTTGTGCCGCGGAATGTTTGATCACCGCCCAATGAGCGCCACCCGCAAGTTCGCTGAGTTGCAAAGTGGAAGATGCCGTAACTGATATTGCTTTTTGAACAAGATCTTCTGTATCGGACACAACAGTTTGTGGTAAATACTGGCCTGAACGCCAGAGTTCCTGCTGCAATTCTTCGAGATGCAGTTCTCCGGCTTCCCGCGGGCTGCAATTGTATTTTTTACAAATTGCCGCAGCGATAGCTACAGCTTGTCCGCCCGCCGCGCTCGTCGCCATTACACGCGTTGAGGCAAAAGCTACGTGCGTGGCACTGATGATCCGGCCGGCAATGAAAAGGTTATTGATATTTTTGCTGTAATAACAACGGTATGGAATGCTGTATACACCTTTGCTATGCCACTGGTTGCAACCCGACTGGTCACTGTACACACCGTCGGCAGGGTGGAGGTCAAGGCTCCATCCTCCGAATGCTACCGTATCAGCGAATGTTTTTTGTTCCACAACGTCCTGCTGTCTGAGCATATAGTCTCCCTCAAAACGCCTGCTCTCTCTCTTTCCCGGAATTGTCCCAACCCATTCCAGGGTCATATTTTCAGCCTCGGGGAATTCGCCGGAGTTTTTAATGTAGTTCCAGGCCCCGTAAACCACTTTCCATAATTCCCACTTTATTTTTTCGGTATCATGCACAGTGTCGAGGCGGCCTCCGTACTCCAGCCACCATAACCGGCAGCCGAAGTCTTTGGGATTAAATGTTTTGTACCGGGGAATTTCGGTGATATCTTTTAATGCAAAAGAAGGTGGCGTGAATTTTACCGGTCTGCCTATATCTTTGGAATAGAAATACATAGAATGACCCAATAGCTCACCATAAGCCTTGTCGGGAGCAAATTTTTCACCAAACTCATCTGCCGATTCCGCGCCCATCCGAAAGGCCGCTCCGGACAAAAAACCCAGGATTCCATCTCCCGACGAGTCGCAGAACAAAGGAGCCGTAACTGTATACCGGGTACTGTTCTGGCTGCAGAATGCGTGAACAGCCTTGATGGCATCATCACCATCTTTTTTATCCAGATCGAATACCGCTGTGTTGAGTAAAAGCGTGATGTTTTTTTCCTCCACCACCTTTTCCAGCATCACAGTATCAAAGATGAGGGGGTTGCCGTCGGGGTTACGGTATAGGTTTTCAAGCATTATTTCATCGATTACACCTCCCTCGCGTGCCCACCGGTTGTTGTTTCCCATGTGCGACGTGGCACCCAGGATCCAAAGCCTCACTTCGCTGGAACAGTTTCCGCCCAGTACTGGCCGGTCCTGTAACAAAACGACTTTAAGTCCGGCCCGTGCGGCAGTGATGGCCGCGCATGTTCCCGTTAATCCTCCACCCACAATCACCAGGTCTGTGCTGTACGAAATGGCTTTTGGTTCTCTCTTGTATGTTGATTCTTCTTTTATCATTTGTCAGGAAATTAATAACATCCGGTGTATACGCTTTCCAGCGCTTTCGCTCTTTTATTTTAAATCAATTAATTCTTCTGTAACCAGGAAACCGGTTGGTTTGTAAACGCCCACTTTTGCATACTGATCGAAGCCTGCAATGCTGACAGTCAGCTCCTTGCTTTCGCCAGGGTTCAGGTTTGGGATTGTCATGGTGGTATTGCCGGTTTTTAACAAATAACCGCGAACGGCGTAGGACGGAAAATCCGGGCGGACAAGTATTTTCAATTTTAACAGGTGTGTACCATTGTCTCCGGTTGTAAAGCCCGTTTTTTCAATGGTAACTACCGCCAGTTCTTTCTGATGTGTCTGATAGGCAGGCCTTAGGGATCGGTCAGGCCCGACAATTCCCCAGGGACGGTAACCATTCGCAGCGGTATTATGGTACCGGCTCTGGTAATCATTATAAGTCCACCAGGACGTTCCCGCCACATACGGCCGCTTTCTGACTTCCGCCATGATGTCACTGATATGCTGTTCCTGGAATACCTCATCTTTGGTATCGGCCCGTGTTCCCCATTCGCTCATCAGGATCGGTTTGTCGGGGTATAGCTTGTGGATATGGTCCAGTGATTTTGCATGATTTCCGTAGGTATTGGTACAGACAAAATCTACATACTGGCTGGCTTCATCTTCCGGATTGGCGGGGAGTTTGTTGAGCATCATAGACGCAAAGGTGTACAATCGGGTAGGGTCGACTTCGCGTGCAAAAGCAATCATATCTTTGGTCCACCGTTGGCCGGCAGGCTTGTCAGAATGGTATTCGTTCCCGACACTGTAAGCGATCACAGAAGGATGGTTCCAGTCCCTTTCAGCCATTTCAACAAACTGCGATTTGAATTTTCTTCGCATCGAATCATTGTCCATCTGGTTAGGCGTGAGCTGCCAGTTTCCAGCCTCTGTAATGATCAGCATGCCGTGGCGATCGGCCAGGTCGTAAAAATATTCGGATGGCGTATAATGTGTCAGCCGCTGAAATTCCATGCCTGCCTCTTTCATGAGACGAAAATCCTTTTCAATCAGCCAGTCGGGTTCTACGGAGCCCAGACCAGGATAATCCACGACACGGTTTCCACCCCCGAGTTTCATAACATTTCCGTTCAGCAGGAGCTGTGCGTTTTTCACTTCGACCTTGCGGATACCGAAGTTGGCGGATATGGTATCCTGTCCGACAATCGCTTTTAACTGGTAAAGGTTGGGATCGTCCAGGTTCCAGAGTTTGACTTGCGCGGCGTTCAGGCTCGTTTCAGCGGCAAGGAAAGCAGTCTGGCCCGCCGGTACCTGACCAGACCCGGTTTTCCATTTAACAGGAACAGGCTTCCCGTCAGACAGAATGGAATAGCTGATTTTTGGTGAAGCCGGTTGGCTCGTAGTATTGCGGACACGCACATTGGTACGGATCACGGCTGTACCTTTTTCAAGATCGGGAACAGCTTCTATTTTGATATTTTCGGCATATATCTCAGGTTCAATGGTCAGGTACACCGGCCTGACCAGACCGCCGTAATTCATCCAGCCCATGAAAGGCGCGTTGATCTCACCCGTATCCTTTGCGCCGGGGATGGTGCCGGTTTTCCAGGTATCATTGTTGACCGATACTGCTAGCAGGTTATCGCCATTCTTTAAAAGTTCAGTGATATCGAAACTGAAAGGTGTATATCCGCCTTCATGTTCGCCTACTTTCTGATTATTCAGCCATACATGCGTTTTGTAATAGGCGGCATCGAAGTGAAGAATCACCCTTTTTCCCGCTGACGGCTTCCAGGCAAAAGTTTTCCGGTACCATACAGTCCCCACGTAAAACTGGTAGCGGGGATCCGACGAAAAACAATGGGGGACCGTCACTTTATCGATGCGGTTGCCCTGCGGGATCTGGTCCATATACCACTTTCCGGAAATACCCGTTTCGGCCGGATCCAGCGCAAACGACCATTCGCCATGCAAAGGAATGGCGTCGGGGTTTCGGATATGGTATTGTGCGAATGCCGATGTCAGCGACAGGGAAAATATGAATATTATTTTTTTTAAATGATTCATTATTTGTCTGTTAGAAATTTATTTTTTTTGTCCCATCGGGACAACCCCTTTGTAACAAACGATACCCGAGCAAGCCAGGGTGCCGTAGGTACCCAATATGGGTAAGGCTAATGTGTCTGGGCTGTCTCTACCCCAACGTTCCGCGATGCTACAAACGGTATCAATGCTGAAACCAAAACGACCGCCGCAATCCCTGCCGTAATGCCAGCGCCCGATGATGCCAGGAAACTCAATATGAAAAGCATCACGGCAGTAAAAAGCAAAGCTCCCGCGATAACCTGCAGACCGAAACGATTTTGCCGCCTGATCTCGACAGCTTCCTCCGGGTTAACGTCCAGCAAGGCATCCACTCTTTTCTGTTCCCTGGTTTCCAGATAGGAAATGTATTCGGCCGCGACATAATTTTTTGATCTGGCCCAAAGCTCGAAAATCAGCAACAAGGATAAGGGAAGCCCAACGCCGACAATCGTTTCCATCCCTCTTGAAAGCTTGAAATCCAGCAGCAAAGGAGCCAATATCTTGAAAAACAAATTGACCGACAACCCAATACCTGTGACCCAGAGCGTGGTTTTGCTATCGAGCCTTTTGGAAAACAATGCCCACAAAGGCGGCGCAAGCAACGGTCCCCCGGAAATCGCGGAAATACTCAGTACCACCTCTACGATCCCGCCAGCCGCAGGAACCATGAGCGCGATCCCGATCATACCCAGTCCGAAAAACCACGATGAACCTCTTGCCACGCGTATCAGCTGCTTGTCGGTCGCTTTCGGGTTGACCATACCTTTATAGATATCATTGGTAAAAACTGCTGAGACTACATTCAGGGCGGTATTGGCACTGGCAGAGGTTGAAAAATACATACCCGTCAGCATCAGTCCGAGCAGGCCCGGGGGTAGGACAAGCTTGCAGATCATCAGGTAAGCATTTTCAGTGTCCAGTCCGGTCAAGGCAGGATTAATCGCCTTGTAGATCATCGGAGGCAGCATCCAGATGACCGGGCTGATGAGGTACAATCCCGCAAAAAGAAACGCTACTTTTCTGGCCGATTTTTGGCTGTCGACACTGGTATAACGCTGTACCATCGTCCAGTTACCGCCAATATAACAAATGTGGTAAATGACAAAGGCAGCCACAAAACCAATCGTATATTCGCCGTTCAGCAGGTTGAAAAAATCTGCCGGAACATTTTGGGTGAAACCTTCCAGCCCGCCCACGCGATCAAAGGAAAGCGGAAGCAGAATAAACACTGCCGCACAAAGCACCACGAACTGCAGAATATCCGTGACCATCACAGCCCAAAGCCCGCCTACGGCGGTATATGCAATCATAAACAAGCCCAGTCCGATGGTACAGGGCACCAGCGGCAAGTCCAGCGATGCGCTCACCAGCCTGGCGACCGGATATAACACAGAGCCTTTGATAAAAACGGAAACCAGGGTAAAAATGAAAATATAGGTCTTTTGCACGGGCAACCCGAGACGTTCACGTATAAATTCAGCCGCCGTAAGTGCGCCGGTCCTTTTCCAGCGCGGGGCGAGGTACAAACCAGTGATCAACGCGCCTATGCACATCGTCCACTGGATGGTAATCGCCACCCAGCCATGTTTGTAAGCGATGGAGCCCCAGGCTACAAAAGTACCCGCTGAAAAAAAGCTCATGAATAATGAAAGGCCGCCAATAAACCAGGGAACGGCCTCTCCCCCCGCAAAGAAAGATTTGAGGTTCCGGCCTGTTCTTGCAAACAGTAAACCTATTGCAAGGACAAACGCGGAAAAAACGGCAATGACAATGGTATCGATGTTGTTGGACATAGGGCTGTCGGCTTTCAGCGGATGGCTGTCGGCCTTGTTAATTGAATAGGAGTTCCAGGGTTTTTATTCCAAATGCCGGAATCGTAATGTTTTCCAGGTTAGCTTTTTCTTTTGTCTCCATCCAGTGCAGGGTTTTTATTTCCGATGTTTTCCCTGGCTGGATTTTGTCTTTGTCCAATTTTAAATCAAAAGTGGTCGGGAGAGCGCTGTTGTTGAGAACTGCAATGTAAATGCTGTTTTTGGAAGAGGACTGAAAAGTGATGCAGTCTATAGCCGGTTTGCCGGGCATGGCCAGGCCCTCTTTGATGACCAGTTTCGCTTTGTTTCCATAAACAGTCCCCGGCTCAAAACCATACGTCTGATGCGGGCCCACTTTCGGGGTTACAAACCCTCTTGGGGAAATAATCTGTCCTTTTGAGCGTAGTTCGGTTTCCGATAGCAGGAAATCGGTGAGCCAGCCAATCTGCCACCATGCATGGTGCGGATAAGGCCCTGCACCTTTGTTCATGGCGTTCCAGTAGTAAGACGCGACGCTGGTTTTGCTGTCGACAAAAGCATCCCGGCCAATAGCGGCAGAGCGCGCCATATCGGCAAAAATCTCTTCCCCCGTCAGTTGGTACATACGGATGAACATACCCGCGTGACTAGCCAGCTGAATAGGTCCGTGACGGGTTGCCGAGCCGAAGGTGCTGCCATGTTCGAAACTCAGGCCTGTCTGACTGATTTCCCAGTCTTCCCTTTTTACACCATTAACATCCTTTATTTCGCGACTTGCGATAGGATGCGTGTAAACCGATGCCGTATAGATTTTGGCGCAGGTGATTGCCGCATTCTGGTAGCGCTTGTCTTTTGTAAAATCATATAAATCCAGAAATGCCTGAGCTGATTGGCCGGTAGCAAAGTCGGGAGCATAGCGGGCATCGCCACATACACCCAGAAAAGCACCGGTTTCGACAGAATTTTTGATCAGCCAGTCGGCTCCCTTTTGAGCAGCTTTCAGGTATTTTTCGTCTTTTAAAATACGGTATGCTACGATCAGGCCATAAAATGTGGGGCGTACGTCTTTGATATCCTGAAAAATCTCCTTTTCGGTCTTACGATCGTAGGCTACCGCCCAGCTTCCGTCCGGCTTTTGCCAGCTCAGCAATTTTTCAGCCCCAAACCTGAGGCGTTCTTTCAATTCGTTATTATCCGGCTCAAATAAAAGCATATTGCCAATATCCAGCATCACATAGTAGGACAGTGCGATAGGCTCAACGACCTCGCCCCATTCCTCCACAAATTTTTTGCTTTTGGCAAGATAATACTGGCCCTCGACTGCGCCCTTGAAAAATCCGTCTTCCGTCTGTTGCTGTACAAGCTTGAAATTCAGTGCCGGTGGAAGAACTTTCTCAGCAAGCTCCGGATCAGCGGTTGCGTGGGATAACATCCACATCGCGCCGTAATCGGAGTTTTTCATTGCATCCTTATTGGAACCAACAACGCCACCGAGATATGACTGCGCCCCGATCTTTCTGCCTTTGAATTCTTCAATGTTCCAGAGCGAAGTTTTTGGGTCGGTCAGGTAATGGTGCATTTTTTCGATACGGTCGGTGAGCGACTGTTTGCTCTGCCGCAATGCCAGCGTTTCCTTGAATTTGTAGATATCATAAGCCGCATGTTTCACCGCTCCAAACCAGTCTCCGGCAACCAGACTATACCGGAAACCATAGCTGATCTCCTCACCAGGCTCCCGCAGGGATTTTTCTTCACCCAAAACCGGGTAATAAAGGGTGGGAGAGAACTGCGCCCGGCGGTTCATGTGGGACAGGCCGATATGCCAGTCGATCTGGGTTATTTTGTCCTTTGCCCAAGGATCGCGTGCAAGGCCGGGATTGGGTATTACAGATAAAGTAATGCCATTTTTTGTGCTCACCAGCGGGCTGAGCGTGGTTGCGCAACGTTCGCGGTACACAACAGGACGGGCCGGAATTCCATGCCCGTAGGCCAATGCAAGCGCAAAATTTTCCTGAACGAGATTTCCCTGAAAATAACCCGGAACCGACGCCCAGGCCAGTTTTTCCCGGCTTGCCGTACCGAGGGTAGGAGTAGCCAGAGAGAAGTAGCCTTTCTTTTTGGGAAGGAGTTTCATCGTCACTTTTACATCGCCCGAAAACGTCGGATCCAGCTGCCAGTTTGCAATGATCGTAGCCTCTTCGGTTTCTTTCCTGAATTCAATTCCGTCTTTCGTCGGTTTTATGTTTTCGGGAAAAAAATGAATTGCTTTTCCGGCTTTGTTCAATGCCACGTCGGTAGTGCTTTCTTTCCATTGCAGCTCCTGGTAATGGTAATTCTCCTCAGGGAATTTTCCGCCTGTGATCTTTTCAAAGGTCTCTTTGGGTTCGGCGGAAGGCTTTGTTTCGGAATAGAGCAAGGTGTATTCTCCTGACGGAACCATGGCTTCT
This sequence comes from Dyadobacter bucti, assembly GCF_005869225.1. Classification (GTDB taxonomy): domain Bacteria; phylum Bacteroidota; class Bacteroidia; order Cytophagales; family Spirosomataceae; genus Dyadobacter; species Dyadobacter bucti. The sequence continues at coordinate 146,972 of NZ_SWFP01000010.1, forward strand.
ACCCATTTTCCTTCTTTTTTAACCAATAATTTACTGATATGCCACCCATCTTTTTCATTATTCCAAAAGATTTGGATATGGTCGTTTCTGAGGCTTTCCGGCAATTTCTTTTGCGCCATAACAAAACCCAGGCACATTGCCCAGCATATCAGGGTCAGGATTGATTTCATGTGATTCATAATTAATTGTTTTCCTCTCCCATTTATATTCCCTTTCTTCCGCCCTCAGGGCGATGCCCCGGGCAGAGGTATCTGAGCCCGTTGGGCTCTGTCTTTTTTTTATTTTTCCCTTTCTCCCATTTACATTCCCTCTCGTCCGCCCCGGGCGATGCCGCGGGGCTCAGGTATTTGAGCCCGATGGGCTCTTGGAGATTGGGCCCTGCGGGCTCTGCTGATATGTTTCCTTTGCCATTCCTCCCTTTCCTCCATCTTCCCTTTTCTCCCTCAATCCAAATAGCACCTTATTTCAAAGATTTTCGCCAGGGGGTCGCCGTGGGTTTTTTGAATGGTTATTCTGATTGAATCGGCTTCCGTGGCTTCGAAATCGTGACGGGCCAGTCTTAGGAAATTGTTCTGTATTTTGATCGTTTTTGCCGGTTTTCCTTTGCTTTTGATCTCGATCGTGTAATCGGAAACTGTTTCAGTCTGTGGCCCTCGTACCTGATTTTTGTACACGCTGTCTTCCGGAGAGATCCTCAGAAAACGGTTCAAGCCGGTATCAAAACTGAGCTGGATTTGGTTCATCCGGGCTGGTTTGTCCCATTGCAGTTCAATCCAGGTCTCGCCGTTTTTCATTTCGGCCTGCCATTGGTGCGTTTTACCGTCTTTGATGTTCCGGTTAATGCCATCGATCACATTTGCCGCGGCGCCGTCTTTGGTGGAAGATGAGGCTGTTGTTTTTGCACTTTTCGCCAGATCCTTATCGTCCTGGTTTTGCACACCGAGCAGCGACTGGTCCTGGCGTAACAATAACTGTTGCAGCTTGGAAATATGTTGCTCCTGGTTGCCAAGGGTCGAGGGCAAAATGTTGTTTTTATTACAGTATGCCACGGCGGTGCCCATCGCCTGGCCCATGGCGGCACAGGTAGCCATCACACGGGTCGATGACAATGCTACGTGGGAAACACTCACGTTTCTGCCCGCCATCAGCAGGTTTTTGATGTTTTTACTGTAAAGCGACCGGAAAGGAATAGAGTAAGGGCCGGCCAGTTTGATAGACCGGAACGGGGCGATTCCGGTGCTGTTCATTCCTTCTGGTGGGTGATCGTCGAGCGGCCAGCCGCCGTACGCCACGCGGTCGGGGAACATTTTCGGGTTTTGGATATCATCTTGCTTCATGATATAGTCACCCGTGAGCCGTCTGCTTTCCCGTTTTCCGGGGATCATGCCCACCCAGGACAATGCCCAGTTTTCCGACTCGGGATGGTTGCCGGAATTTTTGATATAATCCCACACGCCGAACAACGTCGCCAGCAGGTCGTGCCGGATCTTCTGCCCGTCGCCCACGATATCTTCCAGTCCACCCAGTTCCAGCCACCAGTAGCCGTATTCCCACTGCGTGATTTTCCGGTGTACAAAATCCTTGGTCGTATATTTTCTCGCCCAGGAGGGTGGCGTGTAGGGCATTTTTTTATCATGTTTGCTGGATGTGAAAAGCAGGCTGTTACCCATTGTGTTCAAATCCGCTTTCTCTACTGCCAAAGATTCGCCCCACTGGCTGGTGGCCTCCCGTCCGCGCATGAAATCCGCCCCGGCACGTGCCCCCAAAGTTCCGTCACCGGTGCAGTCCGCAAAGAATTTGGCTTTGATTTCAAACAATTCCTCGGTTTGTGAGCAGATCGCCGTGATGGTTTTGATCTCGTCGCCCGCTACTTCCAGGTCATAAAAAGTAGTGTCAAGCAAAAGGGTAATGTTCTCTTCCGAAATCACCTTGTTATAGATCACAAAATCCCACATTTCGTACGACCGCTGCGGGTTTTCCACGGCTTCGGTCAGCACCAATTCTTCGAGTATCCCGGTTTCCCGCCACACCTGCTGCAACGCGCTCGCTCCGGAAATATGCATACGGATTTCGCTGCTGGCATTGCCGCCCAGCCGTGAGCGGTTATGGATCAGTACGACCTTACTGCCGTTCCGCGCAGCAGCAATAGCCGCACATACGCCCGACATTCCTCCGCCTGCGATCAGGAAGTCGGTTTCGAGCTTTTTCTTTTTATAAACGTCTTTGTTGATCTCGAATGCTTTTTGCTCCGCTTCCCGATCATAAATAGTAATTGGGTCCATGAAAAACATGCCGGCGCCCGCACTGAGCGACCTGATAAAATCTCGTCTCTGGGTTTTCATTTTCTTTAAGGGTTAGGATTTGCATTTAACTTTGAAAGTACTTTCTGCTTCTGGTTTTCATTCAATTTAGGCATGTTCTCGACCAGCGCATCCGTTGCGGCCGGGGTCAACCGGGTGTCCTTTAATTTGTTCAGTATTTCGTTCTGCATCTTGAACTCTACTTTTCCGAGCAGCTTTACCAGATTGAGCTGATACGCTTCCGACGCCCATATCCGCGCAGGGATTTTTTCAATTGCAAAATAGGGCACATAAGAACCGCCTTCCGAAACCAGCCGTATCACCAGCGCTGCATATTGATCAAAATCCTGATCGGCGATCTGGTTCAAAGCATAATACTGGTAGTGGGCATTGTCCGATGCCAGCATTTTTTTTAGAATTTGCCCGTCGATCAGCGGCTTGGCGTGTTCCTGTATCTTTTTGGCAATGTCGCCATTCACAATATGCCAAAGGGTGTAAGTACTATAAAGCGCACCTTCCACGACTTCGTCTTTGATGGCCGTATTCGTCGCGCCGGATACCGCATCGACCACAACCGCTGACTGTTTTTTTCTATCTGGGTCCAGCAGCGTTTCTACGGCATGGTCACGTAGGGACGATTCGGTATTGCCCAGGATGGATTTCAGTTTTGCATGATCGTTTTTGGTAAATCTGATGTGATCAAATTTGGTGAGCGGGTTTTTTCTGGGTGTTTTGTAATCTTTAAAATTTCCCAGCAGGTCCCAATATAAATCGATCGTTACCAGGTAGCATAGCGTATCCTCACAAACCGGTGTTTTGATCCGGCTGTAATAGCTGTCCGGCAAATTGTTTTTGTCATAAATCAGATCAATCTGTACCGGAATACTGTCTTTAATGGTTGTTTCAAAGGCCAATTCCCTTCTTTCCTGCCGGTTCAGAAAAGAGCAAAAACAGATCACCGCACCCGATAGCAGGATAAAAATCAAAGGTCCGGTCATAGTCTGTTTTTTCATTCACTTATCAATTTTTCGCTGCCGTTTCGGTGATCATATTCTTGATTCCATCGGTGGCGTAAGTGCGCAGTTTCCCGGAAGTATCCGAATAAATGATGTACACATCCATGTCTTTTCGTTTTTCGAGAAAACGCTTCGTTTCTTCCAGTCCCATTACAAAAAAAGCTGTGTCATATCCGTCAGCGGTGATCGCGTCATTGGCAAAAACGGTGACGCTCAGCATCGAACTCTGTTCCATCGATCCGGTTTTGGGATTGATAATGTGGTTGAAAATCTGGCCGTTCTTTTCAAAATGGTTCCTGTAATTTCCTGCCGTAGTCATAGCCCGGTCAGTGAGCCGGACGGTACTGTAAAGCGTACCGGGCAGGAGCGGGTTTTCAATACCGGTTACCCAGGGTTTGCCCTCATCTTTATAGCCTTTGCAAAGGATTTCCCCGCCGATCTCCACCATAAATCTTGTTATACCCTTACCCGACAAAAAAGCTCCGATCACATCCACCGAGTAACCTTGGGCAATGCCATTGAAATCCAGTCTGACATGCTCCCTGCTTTTACTTACCATCGTAGAATCGAAACTGACCTGCTCAAAACCGACGAGTTTCAAAAGCGAATCGATACGGGCTAACCCGGGGTTCAGGTTCTTTTTCGGCCCAAAACCGTACGCTTCCACCAGCGGCATCACAGTAGGGTCAAAAGCGCCGTTTGTAGCCAGAAAAATCTCTTTTGATTTTTGCAGTACCGGGTAAAAATAAGGCCCGTGAAATCGTACAGCATGGGATTTATTGAATGTCGAAATCTCGGAATCAGGCCGGTAAGTAGACAGGCAACGATCAAAATCCCTGAAAATCGAATCCACATCCTTTTTGAAATCACGCTTCTGATCGTCATAATATTTGATACTGTACGTGGTACCCTGCGTCTCGCCGTGGATGGAGATTAACGGGGTGCCCTGGGCTGCCAGTTTCTTGAAAGAGGCAGATAGCCAAATGGTTGTGATGATCAAAAGAAGCGCAGTATTTCGCATTGAATTTTTGTAAGGGTTAGGGCTGGGGTGCCAGCGTTTCGCCTTTCAATATAGTAACCAATTCGTCCAAATGATCCTGGTAAACCCCTCTCGGACTGGTTTTGTGTTTTTTTGTCAGATAAGACGCAAATCCCACCACTTCGCCCATCATTCCGCAAGTCCGCATGACGCGTGTGCTGCCGAATGCAACGTGGGTTGTGCTGATATTTCTTCCGGCCATAAACAGGTTCTCAATGTTGCGGGAGTACAGGCAGCGGTAGGGGATGGTGTACGGGGCGACTTTGATATGTTTGGTACCTGCAAAGAATTCCTGTCCTTCAAAATATTTGCTGTTTTTTGGATCGGGGAAATGCAGGTCGATTGTCCAGGTGGCGGTAACTGCGCCGTCAGGGTAAAATTTCCCTTCCTGAATGTCCATTTGGTTCAGGATATGGTCGCCGAGCAACCTGCGTGACTCGCGTTTCCCTCCGATGTAGGCTACCCAGGCCAGTTCGCTCTTTGCATATTTGGCTGCTTTGTTGTTTTTCAGGTAAGACCAGTTTCCATAAATCGCCCTCAGATTATGGTCACGGATCTTTTCGGCCTCATAAATGGTATTGAAATTCCCGAAGCCGGTTTCCCATTCCCAATCCGCCTTTCCTTTGTCGATATGGTATTCGTCCGAAAACTGCAATGCCCAGGGAGTGGCGGGGAAGGAAGAAACAGAATCTTTTTCCAGAGAAGCCCATAAATTGGAAGTGCCGAGCGTAAAATCATCAGCCTTTTCGGACGCCAGCGATTCCCCTGTTTCGGCTTTGCTTTCGCGGCCCATCCTGAAATCGGCCCCGGCCAGAAAACCCAGTGTCCCGTCGCCGGTACAATCAGCGAAAAACGATCCCGAGAACCGGTATTCCTGGTTGGTAGCAATGTTGCGGCCGGTTACCGCCACGATAATGTCCTGTTCCTTTTCGACCTGATCTACGTGGGTGTTGAGGAAAAGGCTGATATTTTTTTCATCTTTCACAATCGCGATTTTTCTTGCATCGCCATATTCCCTGGCATCCGGATTACCGTTGCCGGGATCGCCATTATCCATTTCACGAACAATCCTGCCCAGTTTCGGGTAATGGTTTTTGTCGACATCACCCATCAAATGCACGCGGATTTCGGAGCTGTTATTGCCTCCCAAAACCGGCCTGTCTTGTATGAGCGCCACTTTGAGGCCCATGCGGGAAGCCGAAATAGCCGCACAAGTACCGGCGATGCCACCACCTACTACTACCAGATCAAAATGTCCGGCTTCGGCTGGTTTGCTGGTCAGGTTCAGCTGTTTTCTTCTGAAAGCAAGCAGTTCCTCCTCTTTGTTGGGTGGAGTGAATTTGGATGCATTTGTAAAAAGGATGGCATCACATCGGCCGTTGAAGCCGGTAAGGTCTTTCAGCGCGAGTTTTACCTGATCGTTTTTGATATCAATTTCTCCGGCCGGGTACCATTTCCATTCGTCCGAGCCGCTTTCTCCGAAGACTTTATTGACTGCCTGGCCGTCGATAACCAGCTGAAATTTTCCCGGGCCTTTTGGAAAAGGGGCCCAGTCTTTGGTCCTTACCCAGATATTGTATTTGCCTTTTTTTGGGAAATTCACAGTCGTGGCAGCATCTTTTACAGGTCTGCCCATGCCGTGCGCCATCAGGTACGACGAGTGCATGACACTGAACGACTGCTGGTCGATGACCCATCCGCCTTTGTCCGCGAACGATTCGGTTTCCACAAATACATGCTCCTGTGCCGAAACCTGTAATGCCAGCAAGCATAGCAGAAGAATCCTGAGGGTGGTTTTCATATTTTTTCTTTTTAGTTAACGCTCGTTTTATATTGTTGTATTCTGGTAAGTGTCTCTTTATCCCGGGGAGTGAATTGTTCCAGTACCCTGTAAATTTCACCGGCATCGTCAGTTTCCGCTTCCAGCAGCCTGGCCGATAGCTGATTTAATACAGGTTCCGGCAATTGCGGCTGTGCTTTGAGAATGGAAAGCATGTTTGTGAATTGCTCGTGGTTGGATTTCAATAGGTTCGAGGTGAGGCTGGAAGCGAGTTTGCCTCCGACCGGCATCTCTTTCATTTTTTTTAAAATCGCCATCTGCAGAGTGTAGTTAGACTTTTGGTATGTTTCCCACAGCCACTCCTGCATCTGCTCATCTGCGAAATGCTTACCTGCCAGTTTTTGCAATGCATATTTGGCTGTAAACACATTATCGCGCCTGATCAGCTTCAAAATATCGTCGAGATAGGCTTTGCGCGCTTTGCCTTCGATGCTGATCACCCGGTCCATCGCCCAGTACTGGTAATGGTGGTTGGAGCTGTTCAGGAAAGTATGCAGCATAGCATCGTTGTTATAGCCTTCCGTTATTTTCTGCATTTCGGGTACCACCTTACCATGTGCGATGTGCCACAATGTGAAACAGGTGTAAACGGCCCCGTCGATGACCTCATTTTTGATCGTTTTCAGCGTTGCGCCCGTTTTGGCATCTACCGAATCCGACAGGTTATCAGTCCCGGAAGTGATGAGGTCTTCCATTTTCAGATCGGCGAAAATGGAGGCGGGTTTCACAATAATTTCCTGCAGTTTTTCATAATCCTCTTGCTTGAATTCGTCATGATCAACCTTTGTGAGGATCTTGCCGGGAGGCAGGTCGTAGTGGGTGTAGTTGCCCAGCAGGTCCCAGTAAAAATTGATGTAAACCGGTTTGCATTCATTGGTATAACAGACCGGCGTGAAAATATTCCTGAAAAAATAGAGCGGTCTGCCACTTTTGTCGAGCGCCAGTTTCAGGGTGTAGGTCAGCGTGTCATTTTCAGTGATGCGAAATTCCCTGATCTTCCCGGGCGGCATTTTTCCGTTTTCCAAAATACCTGACGCACCTTTCCCCGGAATGCAAAATGCCGGGGAAAAGGTGATCAGGACAAAAAAAATGGTTTGAAGCAGCGTGCCCATCATATCAGGTTTACTTATTTCCATTCAGGATTTTGTTCCAATTTTGGATTGGCATTGATTTCGTCCTGCGGAATCGGGAAGTATTTGTTTTTGGGCTGTACGTTCCTGACCGGGTACACGCTGTTCACCGCTTTCGGGATCACCGTCAGGAATTTGCCTGTCCGGGAAAGGTCGTACCAGCGATCACCCTCCGCAAAGAACTCCCATGCTCTTTCCTGTAAAACTGCATCAATGAATGCATCCTTTGTCAGGCCGATCGGCAGGTCAGCAAGTCCAGCCCGTTTTCTGACAGGATTGATAAAACCGTATGCAATAGCAGTGGCCCCGTTCAGGCGGGCCTCAGCTTCGGCTGCGATGAGATACATATCCGGCAATCTGAAAATGGGTATGTTCGGAATGAAACCGATGGTAGAAACCGGGTCCTGGTATTTTTTGATCAAAACACCCTGAGGGGTTATGGGGGTAATATTTTTTTGCGCGATTACCTTTCCGTTTTTATCAATGTAATTGGTGTCCAGCAAAGTCCTGCGTTTGTCTTTCGGGTCAAAGGAGTCGAAGAATGCTTGGTAAGCGAACATCGAACCGTAGGAAGTTTTGGCATAAGCGGGAGCTGCACTTCCCGGAGGGCCGCAGAGGCCTACCAGCTGGTGGCTGTTTCCCGGGGAGATCGGGTCCACTTCATAAGCCCACATGTTCTCGATTCTGGCGGCATCTTCCATATCGTACCGGTACACATCCTTAACCTCCGCCATCAATGCATACTTGTTGGAGTTGATCACCTCTTTGGCCTTTTCAAGCGCTTTGGCATAGTCTTCATTGTAAAGGGCCGCTTTGGCATACAATGCATTCACAACTTCTTTCGACGGGCGACCTTTGTCGACTGCCGGATAGGATAACAGACCCGCAGCCAGTGCCTGATCGAGGTCGCTGTAAATTTGCTTATAGACATCCGCTTTCGGGCTTTTTGCCGTAATAGCTTCTGCTTCGGTATAGCTGGGCGTAATTTTGATGACGATATCACCAAAGTTTTTGGTTAAAAACCAGTGGTAGAAAGCGCGTAGAAAATAAGCTTCCCCGATGATCTGTTTTTTTCTTGTCTCGTCCATCGACGCGTCGGGAACTTTGGCGATCACCCAGTTTGCGTTTTCGATGCCATTGTATGAAGCAGCCCAGATATGCTGAGGCGATTCGTTGACCCGCGCATTGCTTTTCTGGGTGGTATAATTGACGTCATAGGTAAACAGCGTCAGCGTATTGCGGCCCACCACGCCACGCGGATAGGTAAGGTCATCGCTGAAATCGGCGACGAGCGTAAGCGCGGGAGCGGCTCCAAGGCTTTTCAGTGCACCATAAGCGCCGATCAGGCCTTTTTCTGCGTCCGCGGCAGTTTTATAAAATGCTTCGGTATAAATGGAAGAGTAAATTGTTTCATCCAGTTCGCAGGAGCCGAGCAGCATTGATGCCGCGATCATCCCCGACAGGCAGGTTGTTCTTTTAAATATTGTTTTCATTTCAATGATGAGTTTCGGTTTGGTTTAGAAAGTGACTTGTATACCTCCTAAGAATGATTTTGCCTGTGGGTACACCAGATTATCCACGCCAATGACGGTATTGGAACCGGCGTATGTATTCACTTCCGGATCGTAGCCGCTGTATTTGGTGATGGTGAACAGGTTGTTGGTGCTCACGTACAAACGTATTCCGTGAATCGGACCAAAACTTGGGATAGTGTAGCCCAGTGTCAGGTTTTTGCAGCGGAGATATGAACCGTCTTCTACCACATAGTCTGAGATCGGCAGCCTTCCTCCCTGGTACCCGCTTACATACTGGTTGCTTGGATTAGTAGGTGACCAGCGGTTGGCGACACCTTTCATGAGGTTGCGCTGACCCAACGGGTTTTCGAACGACAGGCGGCTTGCGTTATAGATATCATTGCCCTGCGAGCCGGAGAAAAATGCACCGAAGTCAAATCCCTTAAAGGAAAGATTGGTAGAAAAACCGTAGATGAATTTAGGGTTTGGGTTACCAACGATCATTTGATCGGCAGCGGATATCTGGTTGTCGCCGGTTACGTCTTTCAGCTTGTGCCCGCCGATACGTCCGTCGTAACCCGGCAGGATTGCATCGCCGGTTTGGTTAACACCGTCAAAAACATAGGATTTGAACAACCCCAAAGGCTCGCCGACTTTGAGAATGGTATAAGTAGTGATGAATTTTTCATTGGTCACACCTTCATCCAGGCTCAGTACCTTGTTCCGGTTGATCGTAACGTTGGCCGATACGTCCCACTTGAATGCACCATTAAGGATCCTCGCGTTGGTGGCAAGTTCAAGCCCCTTGTTGAGCAGGGACGCGTAGTTCCCGGTCATATCCGCATAACCTGAACTGAGCGGCAATGTTTTGACAAACAACAGATCGAGCGTTTTTTTGTGATAGGCATCGGCGATAATGCTGAGCCTGTTGCCGAACAGGCTGATGTCTAGTCCGAAGTTGGTCTGGATAGAACGTTCCCAGCGCAGGTTAGGGTTGGCAATACCTGTGGGGCTGATGCCTGTGAGGTAAGCGTGGTTAAAAATGTAGTCTTTACCCGAAGCGGAAACCGTAGCGAGCGACTGGTAGGGCGATATGCCCGCTGCATTTCCTGTTAAACCATAGCTTCCGCGGAGTTTAAGGTCGGAAAGCCAGGAAATATTTTTGGCAAAATCCTCTTCAATGATACGATAGGCGGCCGATACTGCCGGGAAAACGCCGTATTTGTTATTAGCCCCGAAATTGCTGAAACCGTCCACACGGGCAGTAAGGTCAAGGAAAAACTTGTCCTTAAAGCCGTAATTGATGCGTCCCATATAGGAATCGAGCCGCTGGCTGGTACGATTGCTTTTAACGGTCCTGGTGAGGGCGAGCTGAAGTGCCTCGTTTTGGGTAGCGTCATTTGGAAAACCGGTCGCACTGATCTCATTGGAGTTTGCAAGCTCGATCTGCGTACCGAACACACCCGTTGCCTTGAACGTATGGTTTTTGCCGATGTTGGTACTGTAGGTAAGGATACTTTCGTGCAGCAGCGCCAGCGCATTGCCGTTGATTTTGCTTCCGCTGCCGGAATTGTCGTTCAGGTCGGCCCTGTTGATGATGGAGCGCGGAGAGTAATAGTTGTAAAGCTCTCCTTTCTGGTCGACATTGAAAGAGGCGCGGTAGGTGAGGCCTTTCAGGATATTTGCTTCCCCGTAGAGGTTGATCAGTGAGCGTTTAATGGTTCTTTCCTGCAAAACGGAGGCAAATTCAAGCGGGTTTTTCACTTCTCTGTATTGACCAGCCCCCTGCTCGCCAAAGGGGAAAAGGGTGCCGTCGGGACGGTAGGGCTGTAATGTAGGAGGAGCACCCAGTGCAGCCCCCAGTATTGAATTGATGGAACTGTCGGTGTTTTCAATTCCTGTGGTCACACCATCATTGACAGAATAACTGCCGAGGATGCTCGTCCCTACTTTAAATATTTTACTGATCCGGTGATCCAGATTAAGGCGATAGGAATAGCGTTTGAAGCCGGAGCTCATGATGATCCCCTTCTGATCAAAGTAATTGAGGGAAAGTGCTACCTGGGTTTTGTCGTTTCCACCGTTGACCGAAAGCTGGTGGTTCTGGATCGGCGCTTCGCGGAAGATCATTTTCTGCCAGTTGACACCTTCGCCCAATGATGCCGGATCGGGGTAATTATTGTTTTTGAAAACTTCGTTTTCCAGTTGGGCGAATTCGGAAGCGTTCAGAACGTCAAGCATTTTATTTGCCTTTTGTGTCCCGTAGTAACTGTCGAAAGTCACCCGGGTCGCACCGCTTTTTCCTCTTTTGGTGGTGATCAAAACGACGCCGTTTGCAGCGCGCGCGCCATATATCGCCGAGGCCGACGCATCTTTCAATACCTCTACGGATTCAATATCATTGGGATTGATAGTCGACAATGGGCTTACGTCGGTAATGCCTCCTCCATTGGAAATCTGTATCCCATCCACCACGTAAAGCGGCTCTGATGAACCGTTGATGGAGTTGGTGCCCCGGATCCTGACACTGACGTTACCACCCGGAGAGCCGGAGTTCTGATTGATCTGCACACCCGCAACCCGTGCCTGCAAGCCCTGAGCGATATTAGCGACGGGTGTCTGTACAAGGTCTGCGGCTTTTACCGACGCGATAGAACCTGTGGTTTCGACTTTGCGCTGGGTTCCATAACCCACTACTACCACTTCTTCCAGCGCTTTTGTGTCAGTTTTAAGCGTGATGTCAATTACCGAGCGATTGTTAACAGCGATCTCTTCTTTCAGGTAGCCGACAAAAGAGAATACGAGCGTAGCGTTCCCGGCCGCCTCTAAGGAATAAGTACCTTCTACGGTTGTGAGCGTACCTTGCTGCGTACCTTTTACGGTAACGCTTGCGCCGGGAATTCCCTCGCCTTTTTCATCCGTAACCTTTCCGGTGACGGTAGGAGACTGTGCGAGGGTTCGCTGGCTTATACCGCAGCCAAGGAACACCAGCAAAAACAGACAGAGTATTTTTTTTAGCATATCAGGAAGAGTTTAAAGGTGTGATAAATTGGAATAATACAAATAAATATCAAGTTTTAAGTGAAGAGCCATTTTGATTTTTTGTTTTTTAGTAGTGCCAAATCGTCCCCAAAACGTGATTTTGTATGAATATAAAAGTAGGCTTGATCGAAATCAAGATGCTTTTAGGGCTATTTATTCCCGAATTAACGCAAAAAGTATCGGTAACGTTTGCGAATACGTTACCGATATATGATTATGCGGATGATTTATTTGAAAAAATTTGTAAATTAGATTTTGGGTGAAAAAATGGCTTTTCTTGTATTTGAAAAAGGCTGAATTGAAATAATACAAAAAACGAAATGATAAGTTGTCCCAAGTGCAATGATGTAAGCATGATTATGAAGGCCGGGTATATACGAGGAAAGCAGCGGTATGTCTGTAAGTCCTGTACATACTTTTTTACATTGAGGGAAACTGACGCACTCACGCCGGGGAGAAAGAGCAGAAGGCACCAAACGACGATCATCGATATTGCGAAATCCCTGGGTGTTTCGAACTCAACTGTTTCACGCGCGCTGCACGGGCATGCGGATATCAGTCCGGAAACGAGGCAGGCTGTGTTAAACATGGCGATCCAGCTGGATTACCAGCCCAATCAGCTCGCGTATAATCTTGTGAAAAGCAGTACGAACACCATCGGTATGATCGTACCCGAATTTCATAACTCATTTTTTCCCAGCGTCATTGTCGGAGCACATGAGGTGCTGACAGCCGCAGGTTATAACCTGACGATCATGCAATCCAATGAATCGTATCAGACCGAAGTGGCGAATACACATGCCATGCTGGCCAACCGCATCGATGGGCTGCTGATATCGGTCACGCAGGAAACCAATAATTTTGACCATCTTATTACCTTTGAAAAAAGAGGGATTCCTATGATCATGTTCAACAGGGTGTCCGATAAGGTGGTAAGTCCGAAGGTGGTGGTCAATGATTTTGAAGCTGCGTTCTGGGCAGTCGAGCATTTGATATTTAACGGCTATCATCGTATAGCCCACCTGGGCGGTCCGCTGAATTTGCTGGTGAGCCAGGAGCGGTTGAGAGGGTACCGGGCAGCAATGGAGAAACACGGGAAGGTGATTGAGGAGACTATGGTGGTGGATGGCATACGCTCTCCGCAACAGGCTAAGGTATATGCAAACCATCTGCTGGAATTAACGAACAAGCCTGACGCCATATTCGCGTTTAACGATCCGTCGGCGATAGAAATCATGCTTCTTGCGAAGGAAAAAGGGATCCGGATTCCAGAGGAGCTGGGTGTGGTGGGTTTCAGCGACGATTCTATTTCTACCTATATAGGCTCAGGCCTTACTACGATCCGGCAACCGACCCAACTGATCGGTAAAACCACCGCTGAGTGGATCCTGCAATTGGTAGAGTCGGAGGATCTTGACCTGCATCAGAAAAAGATATTGAACACGGAACTGATCGTGCGGGGGTCTTCTAGGCGGAATGGTTTGGTATAGCCACGGATACACGGATTTACACCAATTGATTCGTGCAAATCCGTGTATCCGTGGCAAGGTATTATTCCGAGTCCTTATACAGTCCAAACTCGCTGATTGCGACGCTGACGGGGGATTTGGTAATTCTCAGTCTTACTTTTTGTGTAGTGACCGGTACCTTCAATTTTACGATCCTTTTCGCGCCTACGCTTGTTCCTTTATGAATTTCTTTCCAGGCGTTTCCTTCCCAGGTATCAACAGCAAATTCTTCGATGCGCTGTCCCAGTTTGATAAACTCCTGAAGTGATATGATATCAAAGGTAATTGGCTGGCTCAGATCCACTGTTACTTCGGGTGTTTTGAAATCGTCATCTGTTGCCCAATAAGTCTCGGGTTTACCGTCAAGGATATTTTTCGCACTGTATATGGAATTATAACCTCTCACATTAACTGCCTTTGAACCGGCTCTTGCGATCAGGTTTGTGGCAAATGTTTGTTTTACGTGATCACCAAATGCTTTTAGTGCTGCCACATCATCGTCATGCAGCAGTCCGCGGGTATCCGGCGCAAGGCCCAGGTCAAGTGCTGCACCGCGGCCAACGCTTTTCAGGTACAGATCAAAAAGTTTCTCAGGTGTTTTAGGTTTTTCATCAGCGTGATAAAACCATCCCTTACGTAGGGGAACGTCGCATTCAGCCGGGATCCAGAATTTCCCGTTCCTTGTTCCGCCAGGGTTTTCAGTTGCATTGGCCTGACCAGGTACCGCTACATTTTTACCTTCGGACGGTTTCGGGGTGAGGGTTGCCCAAGAAGTTTCGTCAACGGATCCATCTTCATTTCCCGCCCAGCGTACGTCCCAGCCAATGTCGCTGAAAATATTGGCAGTAGGCTGTAATTTGCGGGTCAGGTTTGTCCAGGTAGAGTCCCATTGGTAGTAAGTTGTGTTGTCGATAGACCGTTTTTCACGGGCGCCCCCATAATAGCCGTCACCACCATTTGCGCCGTCATGCCACGACATAAACAGTTCGCCATAGTTTGTGTAAAGTTCGCGGAGCTGCTCGCGGTAAATAGCAAGATATTCCGAAGTTCCGTACTTCGCATTGTTGCGGTCCCAGGGAGAACAGTACACGCCGAATTTCAACCCGTGTTTTCGCGCAGCGTCCGCTACCTCCTTTACAAGATCCCCTTTTCCATCTCGGAAAGGACTTTTGGAAATATTATAATCTGTCGTTTTTGTTGGCCATAGTGCGAAACCATCATGGTGTTTTGCAACCAGGACAATGCCTTTCAGTCCACCCGCTTTGGCAGCCAGGACGATCTGCTCTGCGTTAAATGAAGACGGATTAAATGTTTTTGGATCAGCATCCCCAAACCCCCATTCTTTATTTTCGAATGTCGTGGGCGTGAAATGAATAAGTCCGTACACTTCTATGCCGTGCCAGGCAATCTGTCTGGGAGCTGGCAACGCGCCGTACGATTTGGGAGGGGATTGAGCAAATGCATAATTGCCGAAAAGCAAAACGAATGCTAGTAATTTATACATGTAGTGCATTAAGATATTTGCTAAGTGGGTTTAAAAATAAAGGGACTTTGCGATAATTTCTAATCGTTTCGCGGATTTAGCATTTTTCTCTGCCACCATCTAATTGATAACAAACAAATAAGCCGGTTGTTGCCCTGTTTCGGTTATAGTTTTAGGAGGAATTGAGATTGTTCCGTCTTTTAAACGCAATGCTTTTTTGTTGCCGGCAAGGGTAATGCTGGCATTCGCCGGTAGGCTCAGACCTTCCGGTTTCAGGCTGGCGGGCAGATTTTCACCGGCATCGGCCAGATAGAACGCGTATGTAGTGGTGCCTTTTTTTGTGTATGCCCATTTGCCGCTGCGATAGGGTGCCAAAGGTTTTGTTTCGTAAATGCCGATACTATTGATAGTCATCCATTTTCCGATTTCTTCAAGACGCTGATAGGCTTCTTCGTGCCATTCGCCATCCGGGCCGGGTGCCACATTCAGCAGCAGGTTTCCGCCTTTTGCCACGATATCAACCAGGGTATGTACCAGTTTTTGAGTGGATTTGAAATTCTCCTTCGGGATGTAAGACCAAGAATCGCCCATGGTCATGCAGGATTCCCAGGGAATGGACATATAATGATCAGGAATCTGCTGCTCGGGTGTTACATAGTTCTCAAACTCGCCGGTCACAGTACGGTCGACGACCAGCAATCCCGGCTGGTGTGACCGGGCCATTTTTGCAATCCGCGCCATATCGATATCCTGGTCGTATGGTATTGTTTTTTGCCAGCTGATATTGGGATCAATGGTACTGAAAGGGCGGATCCAGCCCCCGTCAAGCCAAAGGATATCGACCGATCCGTAATCAGACATTAACTCTTCGATCTGGTTGTAGGTGAAATCCTTGAATTTGTTCCAAAGTTCAGGACGTTTCTTGGGGTCATAAGATACGTTACGGTCTTTTGGCGGGAAATATGGCCACCAGTAGTGTTCGGTATGCCAGTCGGGTTTGGAAAAGTAGGTGCCGGTCATAAATCCCTGGTTCCGGAAAGCCGACAATACCTCCTTGGTTACATTGGCTTTCGGGTTGGATTTGAAAGGAGTATTGGTGATTTTGTAATCGGTGTATTTGGAGTCGAACATGGCAAAACCGTCGTGATGCTTGGTTGTAAAAACCACGTATTTCATCCCGGCGTTTTTCGCTGCCTGGGCCCATCTTTCAGGGTTAAATTTCACGGGATTGAAAGTTTTAGGGATTTCCTCGTAGGCTTTTTTGTATTCATACCAATCGTGGGAGTGAGGGCCTCTTCTTTCACACCAGCCTTCGTCTTCCGGGCAAAGCGACCACGACTCTACAATACCCCACTGGCTATACGTGCCCCAGTGCATCAGCAGCCCGAATTTAACGTCCTGCCATTTGCTGAGTTTTTGTTGAACTAACGGGTCCGTAGGCGCTACATATTTGGAATGGTCCTGTTCCGAATGCTGCTGCGCATGCAGACTTCCCGCAAAAAGTAAGCCTGCCAATAACAGGCTTTTGATCGTTTTGAATTTCATTATTTTATGGTAAAAACTTAAAATTTTTTCTTTCCTTTTGCTTCTAAATTTAATCTCTCTCGTTCGCCCCGGGCGGTGCCTCGGGGCAGAGGTATTTTAGCCTTTCAGGCTATTTTTTGGACCTTTTATTTTTCCTTTTGCTTCTAAATTTAATCTCTCTCGTTCGCCCCGGGCGGTGCCTCGGGGCTGAGGTATGGGAGCCTTTCAGGCTTGGGTGGGTGCTACGTACATCTGGTTCCTCCCGTTCCTCCATTCCTCCATCGTCCCATTCTACCTACCTACCTTCCTTCCTCCAAATCACGAGAAATAACTCTCCGCATTAAACACCTTTCCTTTTCCGCCCTTTTCGGTGACGGTATAGTTAAAGCCTTTCTGCACAGAATATGCGCCTACTTCACCTTGTTTGTTGATGGCAATGAAGCCGACCTGGAAAGTTTTGGCGCGTTCGGGATTGGGCTTCACAATGCGTTCGATCGCTTTTTTACATGCCTCGGCAGGTGTAAGCCCGGAACGCATCAACTCGACTACAAGGTGGGTGCCGCAAACCCGGATCACTTCTTCACCCTGTCCCGAAGAGGTTGCTGCGCCCACTTCATTGTCCACAAACAATCCCGCGCCGATAATGGGGGAATCGCCAACCCTGCCACGCATTTTGAAGCCCATACCGCTGGTGGTGCACATACCGGAAAGGTCTCCGCTGGCGTCCAGCGCAATTGTACCCATGGTGTCATGGTTAAACGAGCCGTCTTCCAGCCGTGAGGGGGCGAAGGGGCCATGTCCTTTGGGGTGTGATTGCTGGTGTTCAATGTTAATGACAGGTTTATACTCTGCTTTTTTCAGCCATTGTTTATATGACTTTTCCGCATCGGGTGATAGCTTGGCGGATTCCAGTTTAAAACCGTTTGCCAAAGCAAATTGCTGTGCACCTTCACCAACCAGAAAAACATGAGGGGTCGTTTCCATCAGTTTTCGGGCGACGGAGATCGGGTGTTTGATCCGTTCTAAAAACGCAACAGCACCGCAGTTCGCCTTTTCATCCATAATGCATGCGTCAAGCGTCACATGTCCGTCGCGGTCGGGATTCCCGCCAAGGCCCACGCAGCAGTTGATATCATTTTCAATCGCTATTGCCGCCTGTTCGACAGCATCCAGTGCTTTACCGCCTTTTTCCAGAACCGGCCATGCAGCGCCATTCGCAATCTGACCACTGTCCCAGGTGGAGACGATGATCGGCTTGTTGACGGCAGTTTTGCCGAAAAGTTTCGTGGCCGGGGCGAAAGGCAATGCCAGTGCTGAAAAGCGAAGGAAGGAGCGACGGTTGGAGGTCATCGAAGTGTATATCAGGTTTTGGTGAATTTAAAGATGAGGTACTGTCTGTGGATATTTAATAATTTTTTAAAATATAGGTGTGAGATATTTTAATTTTTTTTCAAATATACCGGTCGCAGGATTAGATGCCAATGAAGTAGCAAAATTTAGTTTAACTGTTTTATTCAATATTTAATACGGCAACCTGCTAACACGGCTAAATAAAATATGGAATTGCTGGAAAACAGTTATATATGTCAAAATCCGGCACGGCTATTTTTGAACAGGTTTTCTGTAACGCTGGAAAGGAATCAGGAGGAGATTGTTGATCCGGCTGTTTTCCTCGGGTTTCAAATGCGTATCAATTCCGTAAATAATGCTTTTCTGGTCTATCGTTTGCATGGTGCCGAAAATACGGTCCCAGACGGAAAAGATGTTTCCATAATTGGAATCCGTATAGGGCTGCACATAATGATGGTGAACATGATGCATATTGGGGGTTACGATCAGGATACGCAGAAACGCGTCCAGCTGGCCGGGTAGTACGATGTTGGCGTGGTTAAATTGAGACAGTACTACTGAAGAGGACTGGTACAGAAAAACCAGCCACATCGGGGCACCTGCTATCAATATTGCGAAGGTCGTAAAGACAAACCGGATAACACTTTCGCCGGGATGATGCCTGTTGGCGGTAGTGGTATCTACATGCTGGTCGGAGTGGTGAATAATGTGAAAACGCCACATCCATTTTGTTTTATGCTGAACAAAGTGCGCCAACCAGGCACCCACAAAATCGAGCAGCAACAGCCCTCCAATAGCCTGCACCCAAAGCGGAAGCTGGACCCACTGAAGAATGCCGAATTTGTTGATGACTGCCCAGTCGCTGGTGGCGACCAGTACAAAGGCAAGCATGAAGTTGACAATTATGGTAGTCAGTGTAAAGAAGACATTGATACCCGCATGCCGCCACTTATTATATGAAAACCTGAAAAGCGGCCAGCCATCCTCGATCAACCAGAAAAACATGATTCCTCCGATCAGAATCGCGCTTCTGTGGGCTGAGGGAATGTGTTCGAAATAGTCAATCAGTACCTGCATGATCCAGATTGTTAAGTAGTTGCAGTGTTCTACAAAAATAAACTTTTTTGAAATTTACTTTCGTTTTCCGAGGCTTTTATTCGGTGGTGGTTCTGACAAAGAAAATAATAATTTTTACCAGGCTGGATAATGTTCATGACGAAAAGAATAATTTTGGCTGGTTTTGAAAGTTGAATACCTTCTACAATTTTTGAGCATGATTTCCCAAAAAGCTAGTGTCGATGTCGCTGTTGTTGCTTACGGAAAACCCTATCAAACCGCTGTGTCGCTTTTGACATTATTAAAACATTCCGGTGAATGGATCGACAAAATTTATTTTGTTGAAGAAAAAAAACAGCCTGAATCGGTAGATTTTAAATTTATCACAGAGAAATTGGGTGACAGAGTTATTTACTACAAGCCATATTTCTGGTTTTGGGTAAGCCGGGTAAGTAAAACCCTTCAGATGTTCAGGCCGTACCGTCAGTCTATCCGCTATCAGTATGCCTGGGAAAAAACGGATAAGGATTATCTGCTGATCATGCATAACGATATGTATTTTACGGGAGATCTTGTAGGGGAATATTTAAAAGGTATCGGTGATCATACCGGAATCGGGAAAATAGGGCAGTGCTGGAACTGCCCGGCGTTTTCAGCAAATGTTTGCGATGGCGACAGCTATACCCAATTCCGTCCGCAATATGACGACGTGCTGGAACTGTCTGCCAAATATCCCGGTGCGCGAAGCGATATTTACAAAGAATTTATAGACCCTGCCCGGCCCTGGCCGCTGCCCGAATGCCGACTCAACGAATACGTGGCTTTGATTAACATGTCTAAGGCAAGGAATGCGACTGTCCCTCTGGGCAAGGCAGCTCCGTTTGGTGTGTTAAATGTGATTGATATAGGCGTGGAATGGTTTGCAGACCTCAACAACGCAGGACATACTTTTGCCAACTTTGACTACGATCCTTTTGCTATCCATAGTTGGGTAAGCCTTAAAAATGCCGGTCATGCGGCGCTGTTTGATAAAGATTTGTACCGACATGAGGAGGCAGTTGCTCTGCAATGCCTGAAAGATGAATTTGGTTTTGTTCCTTGAGACTAGGCCGGAAGATAAATTCATCGCTTACCTTTACAGAAATAACAGACTATACACTCTTGAATTTCATGAATACTTCTAAAAAAGCGAGCGTTGATGTTGCTATTTCCGCTTATGGAAAACCTTATCAAACCGCTGTCACACTTTTCACACTATTAAAACATTCGGGTGAATGGATCGATAAAGTTTACTTCGTCGAAGAAAAAAGACAACCGGAACCTACCAATTTTCAGTTTATTTTTTGTCAGCTGGGGAGCAGAATGGTATACTACAGACCATATTTCTGGTTTTGGTATAACAAGGTTAGTAAGCCGCTGCAGAAACTGAGGCCTTACCGGCAGGCGATCCGGTACCAGTATGCCTGGGAAAAAACCGATAAGGATTTCTTGCTGCTGCTCCATAACGACGTCTACTTTTCCGGCGACCTTGTTGGTCAGTATCTGGAAAATATCAACGGGCATACGGGGATCGGGAAAATAGGCCAGTGCTGGAACTGCCCGGCATTTTCGGCATCCGTTTGTGATGGAAACAGCTATACTTCATACAAACCCGACTATAAGGGCATTATGGAGCTTACGGCAAAATTTCCGGGATCCAGGAGCCATTTATATGAAAATGTGATCGAGAAGGATGTGCCGTGGCCGTTGCCGGAATGCCGGCTCAATGAATACGTGGCGATGATCAATATGAAAAAAGCGCGGCCGGCGACAGCACCTTTTGGAAAGGCTACTCCAATTGGCGTGCATAACAAGCTGGATACCGGGGTAGCCTGGTTTTCGGATGTCAGCAATGCCGGACACACTTTTGCCAATTTTGACTACGATCCCTACGCCACACACAGTTGGGTGAGCTTGAAAAACGCAGGGCACGATGCCATGTTTAATAAAGACCTTTACAAATATGAAGAGTCTGTGGCCCTGCAATGTTTAAGGGACGAATTCGGTATTGATCCCGAAAAATGACGCGTGTTACATCATCAATTTTCTTTTTACATCCATGGCTCTGGCAATTCGGGACCTTCATCAGCGGTATGGCGATCTGGAAATTTTATCCGTTCCATCTTGGCAGGTTAATTCCGGTATTTACTGGATTCAGGGGGAGAACGGCGCTGGAAAGTCAACGCTTTTCAGGACGATTTCAGGCATGCTCCCTTACCAGGGGAATATCGTTCTGGATGGTAAATATGATTTAAAAGCAGACCCTGTGGAATACAGGTTACGGCTAAACCTCGGAGAGGCCGAACCGCTGTATCCCTCATTTCTCACACCGGCCGACCTGGTGGCCTTTGTGGCGGAAGCTAAACGAAGTCCTGCCGGCCAGGCCGATATGCTTATCGACGCCTTCGGTATCAATTACCTGAAAAATCCGTTCGGCAGTTGTTCCAGCGGGATGGTTAAGAAGGTTTCCCTCGCAATTTCGTTCCTGGGAAACCCGTCGGTGATTATTCTGGACGAACCCCTTATAACAATAGATCAGGATGCCCGGGCTGCCTTGTTTGGACTCATCAAATCGTACCATCAATCCGGGGTAACTTTCCTGCTTTCCTCCCACCAGACGTTCCAACAGGAAGGTCTGGCTGTGTCGCAGACCTTTGCACTCAGAAACAAAACGCTTGTCAGCATCCCCGCGCTATGAAAATGCTGATGCTTTCGACGGTCTCCGAGTTTTTCAGGCAGAGAGCGGGGATGTTTTTTGTGTTAATGGGTATGCTTTTTGGATTTCTGAGCGGAGCTGAACACAGGGCTTTCGCGCTGTTTTTTCTGACAGGCTCCTACGGAATGCTTTACCTTTTTGCGATCTGGCTTTGTTATACTTTATTGAGCCTGCAGTTCGTGAGTAATCTCTGGAAGCAGCCCGACTATGCTTTTATTTATCATGTCCGGATCTGGCCTTTGTATAAAAGAGCCTATCGGTTTGCGATGCTTGCAATCGGGTTTTTGCAACCCATATTGTACTACGGCGTTTACCTGGTTTCCATTGCCGTGCAGGATAAAGCAATGTATCGTCTCCGGGCTGTTCCGTTTTTTTATTTCTTCCTCATCCTTATAATCGTTTCCGGGGCAGAATGGAGGATTCGAAATCCGCAACTCTTTGTGGCAAGGGAAGGCAGGAGCTGGATAAAATGGCCTTTTCCACGAAAAAATTCCTGGATTTACTGGTCACTTGAGTGGCTTTTCAGAGAGAAAGGTGTGACGCTGCTGGCCGGAAAGCTGGGTTCTGTTCTGGTCGCTGTGTGCACATTGCTGTATTATTTAACCGATACCTATGATCTGCGTCTGCCGGCAGTCGGATTGTCGCTGGCGTATTTACTGAACATTGGCATATCCTATGAGCTCTATAGGTGGGAAAGCGACGTGTGGCTCTGGGGCCGGTCGCTGCCGGTTTCCGGTCTGAGGCGATTGGGGAGGATAATTTCAATACACGCGATCATTATTTTGCCGGAGACACTGGTGGCAGTCCGTAACGGTGCCCTTACTTTTTACGAAGTCTTGCAATTGTATACGCTGGGGCTGGCGGTACTGTCTTTTGTCCACGTGTTTTTTTATAGAAGAAGCCAGTCGCTTGAAGACTCCATTCAAACCGTTCTGTTTGGTTTTGTCGGGCTGACATTGTTGATTTTGTATAAAATCCCCTTGCTGCTGATTGCAGCCTGCATATTCATTTTTGCACTTTACATTTTTCCGAAATGGTATCGGGTCTGATGTGTGAGCCGGTATCACAAAACGACGGATACCCCGCCTTGAATAAAGGAGATATCCGTCGCTTTTGTGATATGACAAATCTACTTCGGAGGCATTGATGGCCTTACTTCTACCTTGCTCGGGAGCGTCCGTGCCGGCATTTTGATCAGATCCGAAACAATCTGGCCGATGTCTTCCGGCTGAATTTTCCAGGCATCTTTTTCAGAAGGCTGATGGTTGCTGAATTCGGTAGCGACAGATCCCGGCATAATCGTGGAAACCTTAATGCCCGCATTTCTTACATCCATCATCATGGCCTGCGAAAAACCTACCAGTCCGAATTTGCTTGCATTGTAAGCAGTTCCGTTCGGGAAGAAATTGGTGCCGGCAAGGCTCGATATGGTAATAAAATAACCCTTTGTGTCGGTCAGGGCGGCCAGAGAGGCCTTTGCGCTGAAAAATACGCCTGTTAAATTAATATCGATCGTTTCCTGCCACTGTTCCGCCGTCAGATCCTGAATGGGAGCGAAGTGACCTACTCCCGCGTTTGCGATGAGGTAATCCAGTCTGCCCCATTTTCCCAATACCGTAGCGACCGCTCTCTGCTGAGACTCCAGATTTCTGACGTCAGACTCCAAGCCGATTGCAAAACCTTCCCTTATTTTATTAAGGGAAGCCGCCGCCTGATCTGCACTTTCCTGGGACCGGCTAGTGACAGCCACATAAATTCCCTCGCCGATCAGTACCTCGGCTATCCCGTAACCTATTCCTTTTGACCCGCCCGTGATAAGGGCTGTTTTAATTGATTCTGCCATTTGTATGATGCTAAATAAAAAATATGCTGAACCAAGTTAACAGCAGCGGGAAGCGGAAGGTTTTAAAAAAACAGAATTTTATGCCTCATAAAAACCTTTTGCCGGATTATCTGTCATTGATCCGGTCGTCGTTCTGTGTATCGCGTGTATTTTTCTGGACGGCAATGGCGCCGAATGTGCTCAGCAGAAACGCAAAAGCATAAAAGCCCTTTTCACTCGGCAAAAGTGCTGCATTCCAGAGCCCGACGGCCAGGAGCACGATGGATAAGAGGGTTGAAATCCAGCTGATCCCGTAATAAAGATTGGTAACCATAATGCCTTCCAGCCTGTCCCTGACACTTTTTTGAACAGATATAGCGGCGAAAAGACCGTACATGAGTACAGTAAAGTAGTAACCCTTTTCGCTCAGCAACATTTCGGATCTCCATAACCCGACAATGTATCCTAGCATACCAGTTCCTAATGCGATCCAGGAGGCGGCTATAAATGCGCCGGATGTTGTTTGAGAATTTGACGTACCCATTTTTCTGTTTTGTATTGAATGAAAAATATTTCTTTCAATACGTTCAAATCGTGCGGAGGTCACATTAAAGTTTATGCATAACTCTTTTTTGCCCATCTGTTGTCAATAACCTATTTTTGCCGGTAGATCCATTTGACAGATTTTAATCCCTTTTATGAAAATAGTAGAAAATAAAGTCGCCCTCGTAACCGGAGCATCCCGTGGCATAGGTCGATCTATTGCTTTGCGTCTGGCCCAGGAGGGTGCTGATGTTGCATTTACCTATTTGTCCAGTGTTGAAAAAGGTGAGGCATTGGCCAAGGAACTGGAAAGTTTCGGTGTGAAAGCCAAAGGTTACCGCTCGGATGCTTCCGATTTTCAGGCAGCCGACCAGCTTGTAACGGACGTGATCGCCGATTTCGGACGCCTGGATGTGCTGATCAACAATGCCGGTGTTACACGCGATGGCCTACTGATGCGTATGAGCGAGGAGCAATGGGATACTGTCATCAACATTAACCTGAAATCTGTTTTTAATCTTACCAAAGCAGCAACGAAAAGCATGATCCGCGCGAAAAGCGGCTCGATCATCAATATCACGTCGGTAGTAGGTATCCGTGGAAATGCCGGACAATCCAATTATGCGGCGTCCAAAGCCGGGATCATTGGTTTTACCAAATCCATTGCGTTGGAACTGGGTTCACGTAATATCCGGTCCAATGCTGTTGCGCCAGGATTTATCGAAACCGAAATGACTGATGCCGTGGATGCTAAAGCTGTTGAGGACTGGAAGCAGTCTATACCTATGAAAAGGGGAGGGCAGCCGGAAGAAGTTGCAGATGCGTGCGTATTTCTGGCTTCTGATTTGTCCCGTTATATCACCGGCCAGGTTATTCAGGTCGATGGTGGTATGTTAACCTAGTCGTTTTCTTCGTTAGTGGATAGCTGGCAGTTTCGTTGTATATTGTAACGCTGCCAGCTATCGATATTTTAACACATGCGGTCCGAGCTTATTTTCCAAACTCCTTACTGGTTTATTATTTTCTGTCTGGTTGCGGGAGGCGCCTACGCATATTTCCTGTATCAGCCGGTAGCTTCATGGGGGAAAAAATTGAATTACCTGCTTGCGTTTTTCAGGGGCCTGGTCGTTTCTCTGATCTGTTTTTTGCTGCTAAGCCCGCTCGTGCGTAAAACTGAAACCTCCGTTGACAAAGCGAAAGTCGTTTTTGCCATTGATAATTCAGAGTCTGTCAAGAATTATGGTCAACCTTTGCTGAAACAAATTGCAGATGCCTCTGCATCACTCGAATCGGCTGGTTTTGAGGTAAGTGTACAGACCTTGGATAAAAATGGTAAAGCTTCCGTTCCGGATTCTATCCGTTTTGACCAGAATAAAACAGATCTTTCAGGCCTTTTGCAAACGGTAAAAAGCAATTTTGAAGGTCGTAATCTTACAGATGTTATCCTGCTTTCGGACGGGATTGTCAATCAGGGAATATCACCTTCTTACAATCGTTTTCCCTTCAAAGTGAACACAATCGCGGTAGGGGATACCGTTCCAGATCTGGATATCAGGATCAAGGATGTGATCAATAACCGTATCGCCTATCTGGGCAATGAATTTCCGGTCCGTGCGGAAATAGTGGCAAACGGCCTGGCCGGTAAATCCACAACCATTACCCTGAAACAGAACGGAAGGGTGATTTCCAGCCAGAATGTCGTGATCGACGGACAATCCTATTTCAAATCCTTCGATTTTAAGGCATCATCAAACCAGAAAGGTGTCCAGCATTATACCCTGGAACTGGGGGCGGTATCCGGGGAAACATCGATCAGGAACAATAAAAAGGATGTTTATATTGATATTATAGATGGCAGGCAAAAGATCCTTCTTATGGCATTGGCCCCGCATCCTGATATCAAAAGCATCCGGAGCCTGATCGAGGCCAACGACAATTACGAGCTGGACATCAATATTCTTTCGATTTCGAGTGTCCCTCCTGTGTTTTCCAAGCCTTATGATCTGGTCATCCTGCACCAGATACCCAATGTTCTGGGGATGGGTAATTCGCTCGTTCGCAAATTCATTGATTTAAGAACACCTGTTTTTTATATTCTTGGAAATCAGTCGGCCGTACCTCTGGCGAGCTCGCTCAACCGGTCGCTGGCCATTGCTGCGTCTAATAATCAGACGGATAAGGTTACAGCCCGTTTCAATCCTGCGTTTCAGCAGCTGAATTTTGATCCGGAAAGCCTGAAAATCCTCGAACGCCTGCCGCCACTATCGGTGCCATTCGGTGAATACAATATTTCCTCGGGCACCGAAACGATATTATTCCAAAAAGTGGGCACGCTGAATACCAATAAACCACTTTTAGTGCTGAATACAGGTGGGGATCAAAAAACGGCAGTTCTTGCGGGAGAGGGGATATGGCAGTGGAGACAGGAAGAATTTGCGCTGACAGGCAAACAGGAGGTGGTTGACAACTTATTTCAGAAGCTGATACAGGTGCTTTCTGTACGGGAAGACAAACGTAAATTCCGGGTGTATCCTGTGAGAAACGAATTTGAAGCAGGCGAGCAGGTGGTGTTTCAAACTGAAATTTACAATGATATCTACGAACCGATTTTCGGGCAGGAAGTAAAGCTGGACGTAACTGATGAGAAGGGTAAAACCAGGCAATTTTCTTACACCCATTCAAAAGAGAATCCCCGGTTCAGCATCAGCGGCCTCACCGATGGAGTTTACCGCTATGCCGCGTCCACGTCCCTGCGCAGCGGTCAGGAGCGTGTAACGGGCCAGTTTGTGATCAGAAATTTGGATTTGGAACTGAGCAATACCACAGCCGATTTTGGAATGCTGAGAGAACTGGCCGGGCGCTCGGGCGGGACTTTCATACCACCAGCGTCACTGGCAGATTTTGTTGATAATTTAAAGAGTAACCGTCCCTCGGACCGCCTTGACAGCAGTGAAGAAATGGTCGAACTGATCCACCTTAAATGGCTGTTTTTCCTGTTGATCGTATTGATGGGTTCGGAATGGGGGCTAAGAAAGTACCATGGCGGATATTAGTAATGCGCCGTTTGGCAATGAGTTCAAGGCTTTGTTTAAATATATCTTCCGGAACCTGCGATTTCGCGTAAAAGTTTTTAAAAACTTGTCGGTTTCCTGCTTACTGATCTGCATACATATTACGCCCGCATCCGCCCAAACCGACACTACTCAGGTCGTTGCCCTTGCTGACACAACACATGAAGTCCGCCCCAATTACAAGATGCTCCGCGGCATTTTCGCAGCCCAGTCGGCTTTGTACCTGGGCACCATGTACGGGCTGAGTAAGTCGTGGTATAAAAATCGCCTCACCAATTTCAGCTTTAAGGACGATACACACGAGTGGCTTCAAATGGACAAAATGGGGCACGTTTACACATCGTACCAGATAGCCCGGCATACCGCCGCGATTTACAAAAAAACGGGTATTTCGAAAAGGCAGATGCTTGTTTATGGGGCGATCTCAGGGATTATATTTCAAACGCCTATTGAAATCCTGGACGGATTTTCGCCCGACTACGGGTTTTCAACAGGGGATATGGTGGCGAATATTACGGGA
The DNA here is from genome assembly GCF_005869225.1 of Dyadobacter bucti. Taxonomy (GTDB): domain Bacteria; phylum Bacteroidota; class Bacteroidia; order Cytophagales; family Spirosomataceae; genus Dyadobacter; species Dyadobacter bucti. The sequence continues at coordinate 174,485 of NZ_SWFP01000010.1, forward strand.
TCGGTAATTTTTCTCGGGCAAATTGCGCTTTGGGACGAAGTGCGCATCCAGCCAAAATTTTCATTTCATTATACCTCCTTATCGAAGGTGCGGCCGGAGTTGCTGGGAAACACCAAGTATGAACGATGGCTTAAAGATTATAATGGGCAAACTTACTGGTTTTCAGCTAGTCCCAGATCATTTTTCAGAAATGGCAACTGGCCTGCATGGTTATGTTTTTCAGTTGGTTACGGAATTCAGGATATGGTTTCAGCGGAAACTGAAAAAAGTATTGAGCTGGGCTACCGACCTTACCGGCAGTACTATCTTTCACTGGACATTGACCTCACTAAGATCAAAACCCGGAGTAAATTTGTTCGTACTTTAGGTTTCGTTGCCAATTCCATCAAGATACCAGCGCCGGCGTTACAGATAAGCAGGAAAGGGGTTGATTTCAAGCCTTTTTATTTTTAATAACAGAAAGGAAAAGTACAGGTAATGTGCTGATCGTGGATACAAGTTTAATTTGACAAACATGAATATAGGGGATAAGGTAAGACTAGTACATGGCCGGGAAGAAGGGGTTATTTATGCTTTTTTGCCGGGAAATATAGTTGAGATAGAAATTGAAGACGGATTCCGGATTCCGGTGCTTAGAAATGAAATTGTGACCATATCGCCTGTCGAATCACAACGCCTGGTCAAATCTTCGGACTCAAAAAAGATCGGGGTTCAAAGTGACGTGATTGCTTCCAGACCAGCTGCATTTGCTGAGAAAGGTATTTATATGGCATTTGTGTCTGTGAATGACAGGGCCTTAACCTTACACCTAATCAATAATTCAGACTGGACACTGCCCTTTACTGCCATTGCAATACAGGAAAATGTGAGTACCGGGCTGGCCGCCGGGGTACTGTTGCCACGGACTTCCCAGAAGTTGACTGAACTGCAGATGAAGGATTTTGAGGCATGGCCCGTTTTTGAATTCAAAATGCTCTATTTCAGGGATGGGAATTATACGCTACCGCAAGCTCTTGCCAAACGGATCAAATGCCGAGCCCAGTCTTTTTATAAAAATAAGGGAAAGGCGCCAGTGATCAACAAAGAGGCCTTTGTATACCAGCTGGATGAAGAAAGTCTGAAAAAAGAGGAAATTGTTGTTTCAGAGAACCTTTCAAACGATTTGAAAATGAGTATGATGGGCGGAGGCGACAAGCAGGCAATCGTGGTTGAAAAACCGCAGCAGGTTGTGGATCTGCACATTGAAAAATTAACCGCGAAAAACTCCGGGCTCTCCAACGATGCCATCCTGAAAACACAACTTGCTGCATTTGAGAGTAACCTGGAACTGGCAATTGCAAACGGAATGGAGGAAATTACTTTTATTCATGGTACGGGCAGCGGAGTGCTGCGAAGCGAACTGCACCGTCGGTTGGGTAAAAATCAGCATGTTGAATATTATAAAGACGCTCAAAAGGAAAAATTCGGATACGGTGCAACCCTTGTTAAAATTAAGTAACCTCCCTGGCAGACTTTTATGTCTATGGGTTTTAATCATTCTGGCACCGGGATTATGGCAGTGCCGCTCAAAAAGTACCTCTCCCAAAGCGCCTATGGAAGAATACAAGTATTCCGACAAAGAGATTCAGAACGAAAAACATTTATCGGTATTAAATGTTCCCGTGGAAATTCCAATCAAGGAACTTGAAAACCAGATCAATGCGAAGATCAAGGGATTGATTTACGATGATAACAGCTATGAGGACGATAACAATGACAACCTGAAAGCGAAGGTTTGGAAGATCAGCCCGATCCGCGTGGTTGCGATTGACTCGTCATTCTTATTTGAAGTACCGTTAAAGATCTGGGTTAGCGCAGGTTATAAAGTCAGTCCGCTGGGAATAACCATGTCTGGTTACAAGGACACAGAATTTTCGATCAAGATAAGGTTGATTTCGAAAATAGGGATCTCATCCAACTGGCAGCTTAAATCAGATACCTATGTAGATAGCTATGACTGGATCACAGAACCTAATATAAAGGTAGCTGGTATTAACATACCGATTAAAAGTATGGCAAGCCGGCTGCTTAACAAGAATTTTGATAAAATAACGGAGGCGATCGACGACCAGGTAGCCAATAATGTTGAACTGAAAAAGAACGCCGAACTGGCTTGGAACATTGCTCGTCAGCCGGTGATGCTGGCAAAAGAATACGATACCTGGCTTGTTGTAGTGCCCACCGGTATTGTAATGACGCCTCTGCTGGCCAAGAATAATATTCTGCGATCGGTAATAGGTATACAAGGTTATACTCAGACGATTACATCCGCGACGAAACCCGTGGTACCGGCAGTTTACAAGCTTCCTGATCTGAAGATTGTCGATAAAGTGGTGGAAGAATTCAAGGTTGGGCTGATCAGTCTGGTGTCCTATGAAGACGCGGCCCGACTGGCAACGACAAAATTTGCGGGGGAGAACTTTGCCTTTTTGGGAGGTAAGTACAATGTTCAGGTGAACAATGTTGAAATGTATGGGCAAAACGACAGACTGGTTATCAAAGCTGGTTTGACCGGCAGTATTGAAGGGAGTATTTATCTCAAGGGTGTTCCGTATTACGACCCTGATACCAGAAGGCTTTCACTAAAGGGCCTGGATTATGACCTTGATACCAAAAATTCCATTGTTCGTACTGCAGGTTGGCTACTTCAGGGGCAGTTTAGCCGGATGATGGAGAGAAAAATGGTATTTCCTGTCGGCGATCAGATCAATGAGGCTAAGAAAACGATCCAAAGTGCCCTGAACAATTATAAAGTAACTGATGGGGTCATTCTGAAAGGAACGCTTTCCGATATCACTCCGGATAAGGTTTATTTGACTCCGAAACACCTTTATTCGGTTGTATTCGCCCATGGGAAGGTGAATTTGAGAGTGGACGGAACTAAGGGTTTCTAAAACAAATTTGGTACAATAAACAGTATGTCTGCCATTTTTTTTTACTTTTTATAGTATATTGACTGCTGATCGAAAGAAAGTATTTCTTAGCTTTGTGCGCAGAGGAAAGGAATAAGCCGTCCTATCGCCGCGGCCTTTGGCCGGGGAGGAAAGTCCGGGCAGCATAGAGTACCGTACTTCCTAACGGGAAGGCAGCAGACTGGAGACGATCTGCTGACAGCAAGTGCCACAGAAATTATACCGCCTTGGCATGTTTTTTATATGTTGAGGTAAGGGTGAAATGGTGGAGTAAGAGACCACCGCTCTCTGGGTGACCATAGAGGCAGGGTAAACCTTACGGGCTGAAAGATCAAATAGGTGTTGATTTGCGGAGTTACTCGCTCCCGTTCCCTAACCGGAGCGTCAACACGGGTAGATCGTTAGAGGTTCCGGGTGACCGGGATCCTGGATAAATGATAGGAGCCGTTCGTTGAGTCAAATCGACAGAACGGATACAGAATCCGGCTTACAGGCTTATCTTTTTTTCTGATTTTAGAGTTTAATAAATAGTGAATATTTGAATCACATAACTGGTGTTTCCCATGAAGAAAAAGAATCTTTACGTTGCTTTTATTTGTTTATTTCTTTTGAGCCTTGACACCTTTGCTCAAAACCGTACCTACGAAGGGCCAAACAAGATGAATACATGGTCAATCACAGGATATGGTGGTATCACCAAATTTTTCGGAGATATCAAAGAGTATGATTTCAAACTAGGTCAAAACGAAAAGCTAACGGGAGGCTGGGGACTGTCGGTAAATAAACAATTATCGCCGATTTTCGGTATTCAGTTAACAGGATTTAACGGACAGCTTCAGGGATCCAAACAAGGCCATTACAGCAGCTTGAGCGGAAACACCTACGATGTTTTCTTCAATAGCCCATCTTTCGTTCAGGTTACCCTTGATGGTACAATGAACCTTAACCGCCTTCTTTTCGGATACAAAAAATTGAGAAGATGGAAGGTAGATGCTCACCTGGGAGGTGGTATTATTTACTACCATACTGATTTAACTGCTACCAATACAAATCCTGAAAGTCCGTTCTTTGGAACTGAATGGAAGGTGTCAACCAACACGGATGGTAGCTCCAAAACCTCTGGTGAGTGGGAACGCAACGGATCTACATACACAAGGGAATGGGTTGTACCGGCAGGTTTGGCAGTTCACTATGAGTTGACTCCACGCTTCGATCTTGGTCTTGATTTTACTTACAACTACGTTAATACTGAGAAAATGGATGCGACTGTGGGTGGTCTTAGTGACTACCAATCACAACAGGGTATCTGGACTTTTGCAAAAGGTGAGTCTAAAAATGACGGATGGGGAATGGCTTCCATAGCATTAACCTACAAGCTTGGTAAGAATGCAGTAAGAGCTAAAAAAGGTGTATACGATGCAGGAAGCGGACGCTATCACCTGCGTTGGGCAAATCCTCAGTCTTTGATCCCTGTCCCTTACAATCCAACTATGGATGATGCGGATTCAATAGCAAAAGCAAATATGCCAAAGCCTGTTGATCCACGTTTGTACACAGATTCGGACGGTGATGGTGTAGCTGATCTTTTCGATAAAGAAGCAAATACGCCTGCTGGTAGTGTTGTTTCCGGTGGTGGAGTTGCGATGGATCTGGATAAAATCATCAGAGATGCCATCAAAAATAACCTGCCCAAAGATGAGTGCGAAGCTTTGTTCAGCAACATAGAATTCGATACTGACAAGGCAATTATCCGTAATCCTTCGAAGGAAACTTTAAGCAAAGTGGTTGAACTGTTGAACATGCGTACCAATTGCCGTATTGTTCTGGTTGGTCACACGGATGCACGTGCTTCTGACAGCTATAACGTAGCACTTTCACGTCGTCGTGTTGATGCAGCTAAGAGGTTCCTTGTACGTGCAGGTCTTACAGATCCTAGCCGTATCATTGCAGAATATTATGGTGAGTATCGTCCGATCGCTGAAAATACTACTGTTGAAGGTCTGCAATCAAACCGTCGCGTTGAGATCAAGATCTTACCTAATAACACAATACGTTCTAGTTACCCGGCTGGTTTCCGCCGCTAGTAGTTACGAGTGAACTGGAAAGGGAGGCAAGTAATTGTCTCCCTTTTTTGTGGGTGAATGTTGAGTAAAACCAATAATTTGACTTACCTTTGCACCCTGTTTAATCAAGGGACGAGTTCCCGACCATAACAAATTCTATAATGGCAGTTAAAATTAGATTAGCGCGTCGTGGACGCAAAAAGAAAGCGATATATGATATCGTTGTCGCAGATGCCAGAGCACCACGTGATGGTCGCTTCATCGAAAAATTGGGTATTTACAACCCTGGTACAAACCCTGCTTCCATCGTTTTGGAATCAGCAAAAGCAGTTGACTGGCTTCTGAAAGGTGCACAGCCAACAGATACAGCCCGTTCAATCTTGCAACACGAGGGTGTAATGTTGCGCAAGCACTTGCAGGTTGGTGTTAACAAAGGAGCAATCACTCAGGAAGTAGCGGATGCGCGTTTTGACGAGTGGAAGGAATCTAAAACAGATCGTAAAGCGACTGCGGCCGATTCATTGTCTCAGAAGAAAGATGCTGACAAGCAAGCCAAACTTGACGCTGAACGTAAAGTTAATCAGACTCGGGCGGAAGCTATCGCTAAGAAAAATACGCCTCCTGCGGAAGAAGTGCCTGCTGAGGTTACTGACGAGGTTTCTGAGGAAGCACCAGCCGAAGAGGCTGCTGCAACAGATGCACCGGCGGAAGAAACTGCTGAGTAATTCAGTTCAAAATACATTTTTTATGAGTCTGTCGGTATTCCGTGCAGACTCATACTGTTTTATACTAATCAATTTAATTCTGTAAAAGTGACACAGGATAACTGTTATTTGCTGGGTTACATCGTCCGGACCCATGGAACAACCGGGAATGTGGTGATATTTCTGGATGTCGATTATCCCGAAGATTATGACGAGCTTGACTCTGTTTACGTCGAAATAAAAGGCGAACTGGTTCCTTATTTTATCGAAAACATCAACCTACAGAAGCAAAGCAACGCGATTGTGAGCTTTGAGGATGTGAACACTATTGAAAAGGCTCAGGCACTTGTAGGCAGCGCGCTTTATCTTTCGCTGGATGAACTGGAAGAGTTGGGTGGGGAGGCTTTTTATTACCATGAAATCAAAGGTTATACGGTTAATGATCAGACAAAAGGAGAGCTGGGAGTTGTAAGGGAAGTTTATTCCCTGAATGGTCAGGATCTGATTGCAATGGATTATCAGGGCTGCGAAGTACTTATTCCCACTGCGGAGGATATAGTTTTAAAAGCTGATAAAGAAAACAAGGTTTTGCTCGTGAATTTACCAGAAGGACTTCTGGAAGTATACTTGGATAATTCTACCGACGCAGATAACACCCCTGACGATGCGGATTGATATTATTTCCTGTGTCCCTAATTTGCTGGACAGCTTTTTTGCACATTCTATTTTGAAACGCGCGCAACAGGGTGGATTCGTCGAAGTTGTGATTCATGATATCAGAGATTATGCTGTCAATAAACACCGGACTATTGACGACTATGCTTTTGGAGGTGGCGCGGGTATGGTACTCCAGGTCGAGCCGATTGCCCGCTGCATCCGTGCTCTTACGAGCGAACGTAGTTACGATGAGGTGATTTACCTTACGCCTGATGGTGAGCAAATGCAACAGAAAATGGTCAACCAGCTATCGTTGCTTGGGAATATCATTATGCTTTGCGGGCACTACAAAGGTGTAGATCAGCGGGTGAGGGATATGTTTGTTACCAAGGAGGTAAGTATTGGCGATTATGTACTATCTGGTGGGGAGCTTGCGGCAGCAGTACTTTCCGACGCGATCATTCGACTGCTGCCCGGTGTGCTGAATGACGAAACTTCCGCATTGACGGATTCTTTTCAAGACAATCTCTTGGCCCCGCCAGTATATACCCGTCCGGCAGATTTTGAAGGAAATAAAGTGCCGGAAATACTATTATCCGGACATGAAGCGAAAATTGAAGACTGGAGACATGAACAATCCCTGCTCAGAACAAAGAGTAGGAGACCGGATCTTTTGCAATAGTGACTAAAAATCCAGGCTGCAATTGATCCATTCATTATCGAAATTAGTGCCGTACTTACGGTAAAATCCGACAGCGGAGGTATTCCAGTCCAGTACCTGCCACAGCATTCCTGTACACCCCGTTCGTTTTGCGGCAGCAACTGTGGCATCAAACAGAATTTTGCCGATACCATTGCCGCGCATGGATTCTGTGACCACAATATCCTCCATATACAATCTTTTTCCCTTCCAGGTGGAGTAGCGGAAATAGTACAGCGACATACCTATGATTTTGGAGTCAGCCTCGGCAACGAAAAAATCAAACAGTTTTTCGTTATAGTCGCGGGTCATTTTTTCAATGTTATTGGTTACCTGGTTCAACGCCCTTTCGTAGATAGCTAATTCTTTTACCAGTTCAAAAATGGAGGGGATGTCTTCCAGTGTTCCTTGTCGGGTCGAGAAATTCATAAAGCGGTTTTTAACATTAAAACATTTAAGAGAATAGAATATACTATTTCCTACTGATAGTTTACGTAGTTTTCCCATTTTTCCAGAATAGCCGTAAAATTGGGTGGTAAATCAGTATCAAACTGAATCCATTGTCTCGTGGAAGGATGTATAAAACCAAGTGATTTGGCATGAAGTGCTTGCCCTGGCAGCAAGGTAAAGCAGTTTTCTACCATGCTCTTGTAACTTCCGCTTGAAGTGCCCCTGAGTATTTTATCGCCCCCATAAACAGTATCGTTAAAAATCGGATGCCCGATGTGTTGCATGTGTGCTCTGATCTGATGTGTTCTCCCTGTTTCAAGATTACATTGTATCAGTGAAACGTATCTCAGCGGTTTGACCACTTTGTAATGCGTAACAGCATGTTTGCCCTGGCTACCGTCTTCAAAGATGTCCATTACCCGCCTGTCTTTCGCACTTCTCCCAATGTTGCCCGTTATGGTGCCCTGTTCCTGTTTGGGTTCGCCCCAAATGAGTGCGTAGTAGGTTCTCTCGATGCTATGGTCTGAAAACTGTTTGGCCAGAAAGGTCATAGCAAATTCTGTCTTGGCGATTACCAGAAGTCCTGAGGTGTCTTTATCGATCCTGTGAACCAGGCCAGGACGCCCTTCTCCGTTTCGGCCGGTTGGTAGCTGCTGAAAGTGATATACCAGACCATTTATTAAAGTACCGGTCCAGTTTCCGAACGCGGGATGCACGACCATGCCCGTAGGTTTGTTCACGATCAGTAGCACATCATCTTCATAAATAATGTCCAGCGTAAGATTTTCCGGGATGATCTCGTTGTCACGGGGAGGCTGGGGAAGCGAAAGGGTAACAACATCAAGCGGCTTTACCTTGTAACTTGCTTTTGTGGGCTGCCCGTTTACTTTTACGGCCTCTGCTTCGATCCCATTTTGTATTTTTGTGCGTGATGCATTGGCTACATGGAGACTCAGGTATTTATCCAATCTTATCAAACCCTGACCTTTGTCGGCGACGATTCTGTAATGTTCAAATAAGTCATCTTCTTCAGATGTAATCTCTAAATTGTCTTCGGACATTTTTTAATCTTGATTGACTGTTAACAAAATTATCAAAATTAGTGGACTTACCCGGTTCTTTACTTCCTACCCCTCTGCATGAGCTTTCCGGCGAACTGATAGAAAAGTCGGGCATAAAGCTCTACATCAAAAGAGACGACCTGATCCATCCAACGGTATCGGGAAATAAATGGCGTAAGCTCAAGTACAATCTTCTGCAAGCCGGGAAACAAAACGAGACTACGTTATTGACATTTGGCGGGGCTTTTTCCAACCATTTGTTTGCCACGGCCGCCGCTGGCAATGCTATGGGTTTTAAGACGATCGGAATAGTAAGGGGAGAAGATTATGGGCAAAATGAGACACCGACATTAAGATTTTGCAGGGAGCAGAATATGAGCCTGCATTTTGTTTCCAGGCAAGAATACAGACTCAGGAATTCTGAAGAACATCTGAGGGAAATCGCCGGAAAATTTGGTCATCCTTTTATTATCCCGGAAGGAGGAACTTCTGAACTGGCTCTGCAAGGTGTCGGAGAAATGGTACTGGAGGTTGAAAAGCAGCTGCGCAAGTCTCCGGACTATTACGCAGTAGCGGCAGGTACAGGAGGGACCGCAGCAGGAATTTTATCATCGGGTGCAAATGTCCTTGCTTTTTCAGCACTTAAAGGTGGCGGATTTCTTGAAAACGACATCCATGATCTGATAAAACCGCATGGTCGAAATGGTAATCTGTCGTTATTTACAGATTACCATTTTGGAGGTTATGCAAAGGTGAAACCAGAGCTTCTTGAATTTATGGACCAATTCAAAAACAATTATGGTATCCAATTGGAACAGGTCTATACAGCCAAAATGTTCTTCGGACTTTTTGACCTGATACGCAGGGATTTTTTTCCAAGAGGAAGTATCATCGTGGCTGTGCATACCGGTGGACTGCAGGGTTTGCTATCAGGAGACGGGAGATAACTCGCCGTCACTGTTTGCGTTTTTTGTATTAACAAAGTCCTTGATCAGGTCCCGTTCGCCAGCTATCCAGAGGACATCATCATTCTCGATGATCAGCGAGGAATCCGGATTTAGGATTCGCTCTCCCTGGCGTTCCAGACCGACGATCATACCGTGCGTTTTTTCACGTATTCCGGAATTTCTGATGCTTTTGCCACGGATGTTGTACTCGTTTTTTACCTCGATACGCTCCAGCACAATGCTATCCTCATGCGCCATATAAACATCGCCGCTGGTGCTGATTTCCACATGTCCCCGGAATACTTCCAGCTGATCATCCGTCCCTATTACTTCTATACGATCACAGGGATATAAAACTTCCGTCGGACGAGGTAGATAAATAGTGCTGCTTCCGCGCTCAATAAGCACTACGTTAATTCCAAAATTCTCACGTATTGACAATTCCCGCAAAGTTTTACCGATGAGATTGGAGTCGGCACTTACTTCCAGGAAGGCAAAATGGGCATCCCACGGCAAGAGAAGCTTTTTGGATTTCCCACTCCCTTCCAGCTGACGGGCATTCAGATTTTGCAAAAAACGGGTTTCGATGCGATCGTAGAAGTTCTGGAGTCTTTGATAAAATATCGCAAATCCCAACACCATTATTCCTGCTGCGACACCGAGGGCCGTAGGCGTGGAAAAGAAAGAAATAAGTAAAAAACCCATTAATATGATGGCGATCAGAACCCTGGAAAGCTCTAACATCAGCAGCGGCCCGCGGCTATATTTTCGGCTCAGCCAGATCGCGGAGTATGCTTTCGTGTTTGATCTTTTGAAGATCAGCGCCCAGAGAAATGGGGATATCAATAGGAAGGTAATGCCAAATAAAACGGAATTGGTGATAAAAGTTTCCGGAACGCGGGTATGCAGCTGATCCGCGAGCTGTCGGGAGGCCGCGAGTGTAATTGCAATAACAACAACTGAGTTCAATATCACTGTCTGAGCATAACCTTTCAGGATTTGGTTCCAGTGTGTGGTTTGTGCGATAGTGCCGGTGCTGGAACTGTAGCGATTAAGGTAGTGCCGCCATTTTTCGGGTAAAATCTTATTGATCAGGTTGTAAAACGGTTCGGATGCTTTCATCATATAAGGCGTGGTGAACGTAGTAATCACCGAAACCCCAACTGCAATAGGATATAGGAATTCGCTAGTCACTTTCAGGGATAATCCGAGGTTCGCGATAATGAAGGAAAATTCTCCGATCTGCGATAAGCTCATTCCCGATTGAATCGATTTTTTCAGGGGTTGTCCCGAAATAACCGCACCGATACTGACAAACGCTGTTTTACCAATAATCACAACCAACACCAGAATAGCGGTAGGTACGGCATATTCCATCAGCAGGCTAGGGTTGATCAGCATTCCCACTGAAATAAAAAATACTGCCCCGAAGAGGTCTTTAAGAGGTTTAAGCAAATGCTCTATTTTTTCGGCATGGGTAGTTTCCGCTAAAATGGAACCCATGATGAACGCCCCTAATGCGGCAGAGAATCCAGCCTGTGTTACCAAAAACACCATTCCGAAGCATAGAGCGACTGAAGTGATCAACACACTTTCATCGTTCATCAGGTTGCGATAACGTCGTAACAATGTAGGGAACAGGAAAATCCCGCCGAGGAACCACAGCGTTAGGAAAAAGAACAACTTTAATATGGATTGCAGCAGTTCGAAACCTGCAAACTGCTGGCTGATTGATAATGTGGAAAGCAAGACCATTAACAAAACAGCAGTTAGATCTTCTATGACCAGAATCCCTAAAACGATCTTGGTGAATTGCTGTGTTTTCAATCCCAATTCATCAAAAGCACGGAAAATGATCGTAGTGGAGGAAATCGCAATGATACCTCCTAGGAACAGACTGTCTATTTTGCTCCATCCCAACAGCTGGCCGGTGGTGAAACCGGCAACTAGCATGAGCGACACTTCAAAAAGACCGGTTATTGCAGCGGTGTTTCCAACTTTGACGAGCTTTTTAAAACTGAATTCAAGACCCAGGTTGAACAACAAAAATATCACCCCGATCTCGGCCCATATTTCGATCGTTTTGATGTCGGTAATCGTCGGGAATAACTTAAAGTTGGGACCTACCAATAGTCCGGCTAAAATGTAACCGAGAACTATAGGCTGTTTTAATTTTTTAAAAATAAGGGTGATTACACCCGCAATGGTGAGGATTAAAGAGAGATCAACAATTAATTGTGGAACGTGAGCCATAAAAGGGTTTAGGGTTGATACACAAGCAGATATGCATTAAAATACAAAAAACCTTCGACGAATCAAAGGCTTTTTTGCATATCTTGGAATAAAACTTAATAACGCTTGTCAGCCAACGCTGCCTTCCAGGCTGATTTCCAGTAACTTTTGAGCCTCAACGGCAAATTCCATCGGAAGCTGATTCAGTACCTCTTTTGCGTAGCCATTTACGATCAAAGCCACCGCTTGTTCCGTAGGTATGCCACGCTGGTTGCAATAGAAAAGTATGTCTTCACCGATTTTCGAAGTGGTCGCCTCATGCTCCACTGTTGCCGACGGATTACTCACCTCGATATATGGGAATGTATGGGCGCCGCATTTGTCCCCAAGCAAAAGTGAGTCGCACTGGGAGAAGTTGCGGGCTTTTTCAGCTCGTTTAAATACCTGCACCAAGCCTCTGTAAGAATTCTGGCTTTTGCCGGCGGAGATACCTTTTGAAACGATCCGGCTTTTGGTGTTTTTTCCAATGTGGATCATCTTGGTACCGGTATCTGCCTGCTGCATATTGTTGGTTACAGCCACAGAATAGAACTCGCCGATTGAATTATCGCCTTTCAGGATCACGGAAGGATATTTCCAGGTAATCGCTGAACCGGTCTCTACTTGTGTCCAGGAAATCTTGGAGCCCGCTCCATCGCAAATGCCGCGTTTGGTTACAAAGTTATAGATCCCACCTTTGCCGTCTTTATCGCCGGGATACCAGTTCTGAACCGTCGAATATTTGACGTTTGCATTTTCATGCGCAAAAATCTCGACCACAGCGGCATGCAATTGATTTTCGTCCCGCATAGGAGCAGTACATCCTTCCAGGTAACTTACGTGGCTGTCTGCATCACCGACGATCAGCGTACGCTCAAACTGCCCTGTTCCCGCAGCATTAATACGGAAATAGGTAGAGAGCTCCATCGGGCAACGTACCCCTTTGGGAATATAGACGAAAGACCCGTCCGAAAAAACTGCCGAGTTAAGGGCAGCATAGTAGTTGTCTTTTGGGGGAACAACTGAACCCAGGTATTTTTTTACAAGATCAGGATGTTCGCGGATTGCCTCGCTGATAGAGCAGAATATGATCCCCTTTTCCTTTAATGTTTCCTTGAAGGTCGTAAATACCGATTCTGAGTCCATTACCGCATCAACGGCAATAGGTACACCCGAAAGACGCTTTTGCTCGTTCAGAGAAATGCCCAGCCGCTCGAAAGTATTACGAAGTTCAGGATCGATATCATCGATACTTTCGACCGTTTTTTTCTTTTTCGGAGCTGAGTAGTATTTGATTTCCTGAAAATCAATTTTGGGATAATGAACATTCGGCCACTTGGGCTCGGTCATGCCAAGCCACATATGATAGGCTTTCAGTCGCCATTCCAGCATCCATTCCGGTTCATTTTTTTTAGCGGAGATAAACCTTACAATATCGTCACTGAGGCCCGCGGGGGCTTCATCCGCTTCAATATCAGTTACAAATCCATATTTGTATTCCGAACTGGTGATTTCCTCCAACAATTCATCTTCTTTGCTCATATTCGTATTATTATCACACTGTGTATCCGTTGGTACTGTAACACAGAGAAATGGGATTGAGTTTAATGCGAAGGGTAAAAATACGGAAAATTGGCGACAAATCCGTGCTAGATGATAAATCCCCTCAGCCGGAAACCAAGCTAGCTGGTTCCGGCTGAGGGGATTTTATAGTTGGAAACAGCCTAAAGGTAAGCTCCTGAGGAAAGGTAATTTTTTACATAATCATCGATTCCCTCTTCAAGCGTAGAAAACGGCCGGGTATAGCCGACGGAGCGCAGCTTGCTCATGTTGGCCTGGGTAAAATACTGGTATTTGTCCCGGATGTCTGCTGGGGTGTCCACAAACGAAATATCCGGCGTGATACCCATCGCAACAAAAGTGTTCGTCACCAGGTCTTTAAAAGTGCGCGCCTTTCCGCTGCCGAGGTTGTAAATCCCTGAATTTTTGCGGTGATGCATGAAGAATATGCATACGTCGATCAGGTCTTTTACATAAATGAAATCCCGCATTTGTTCACCGTCCTTAAAATCAGGATTGTGCGAACGGAACAATTTCATGCTGCCCGTTTTTTTGATCTGGTTATGCGCGTGAAAAATCACAGATGCCATTCTTCCCTTATGGTACTCATTAGGGCCATATACGTTGAAAAATTTCAGCCCTGCCCAGAAAAACGGTTTTTTTTCCTGCTGTAAAGCCCAGATATCAAATTCATTTTTGGAGTCGCCGTAAGGGTTCAGCGGTTTGAGTTGAGAAATGGTAGACTCATTGTCGTCATATCCATTCTCTCCCAAGCCATAAGTAGCCGCTGAAGATGCGTACACCAGAGGAATCTGATAGGCCACACATTTTTCCCAGATCTGTTTGGAATAATTTACATTGAGCTGATCAAAAATTTCTTTGTCGAACTCGGTAGTGTCTGTGCGGGCGCCAATGTGAAAGATAAATTCAACATCGCGGTTGTTCTGGTCGAGCCAGTCGAAAAGCGATACCCGCTCTACTTTTTCTTTGATTGTTTTTCCTTCGAGATTTTCCGCTTTGTCAATTTTGGAAAAATCATCCACTGCAATAATGTTCTGAAAGCCATCTTTATTGAGGCGGCTGATGAGTCCGCTGCCAATAAATCCGGCTGCACCTGTTACGATAATCATGGGAGAGATTATTTGTTTAAAGAGGTTAAACTGTAAAAAGAATGCCAGATAAGAGTACCGGATTCTTTCAATCTACTCTTATATTTTTGTTCTGAATAGGATTTTTTTTAGTTATCCGCATGTTTACCTGCAAAACTACGGATACAAGATGTAATTTTGCATCCTAATTAGTAAGGCGAATACATATTATGATTTACGTAACAAGAAAAGAGCATTTCAACGCAGCCCACCGGCTTTTTAACCCCGCGTGGTCTGATGAAAAGAACCAGGAAGTGTTTGGTCCATGCGCCAACAACAACTGGCATGGACATAATTTTGAGCTGATTGTTACCGTAAAAGGAAAACCCGACCCTGATACTGGTTTTGTAATAGATCTCAAAGTACTAGGTAACCTGGTGAAGGAAAAGATAGTAGACAAGGTTGATCATAAGAACCTGAACCTGGACGTGGATTTCATGGCAGGGAAAATGGCATCCTGCGAAATATTCGTGATGGAGATCTGGAATATACTGGCCCCTGCAATCGTCGATGAGGCTCCTAATGCGCAGCTGCATTACATCAAACTGGTGGAAACGCCCAAGAATTTTGTAGAGTACTACGGCGAATAGATCTTCGTCTTTATTAAAGCTATTCCTGCTCCTATATGAAATATTACCTCATTGCCGGCGAGCGGTCGGGGGATCTCCATGGTTCCAATCTTATCAAAGGAATCAGGGAAAATGACCAGGATGCTCAGTTTCGCGGCTGGGGAGGTGATATGATGGCGGCGGAAGGACTGGAACTGGTTACCCATTATAAGGATACGGCTTTCATGGGCTTCCTGGAAGTGATCCTTAATCTTCACAAAATCTCAGGTTTTCTCAAAAAGTGCAAAAAGGATATCCTGGAATATCAGCCCGACGCGCTGGTATTGATCGATTATCCTGGCTTCAATCTCCGTATTGCATCATTTGCCAAGGCAAAAGGCCTAAAGGTATTTTACTATATTTCGCCAAAAGTCTGGGCGTGGAACCAGAAACGTGCTTTAAAAATCAAACAGAACGTTGATCACATGTTTGTGATCTTTCCGTTTGAAGTCGATTTTTATAAAAAATTCGATTTTAAAGTCGATTACGTCGGCAATCCGTTAATGGATGCCATTGCCAATTTCAGGCCCGATCCTGATTTTAAACAAAAAAATCAGTTGGACGTCGGCAAACCCATAATCGCGTTGCTTCCGGGAAGCCGTCGTCAGGAAATTATCGGGATGCTTGACCTGATGCTCACAGTTCAGCCGCATTTTCCGGAGCATCAGTTCGTTATTGCCGGAGTGAGAAACCTTCCTTCTGAGTTGTATGCGAGGTATAGCGACAACCAAAATGTAAATATTGTTTATGAAGCCACTTACGATCTGCTTTCGGTAGCAGAGGCTGCGTTGGTTGCCTCAGGTACGGCTACCTTAGAAACAGCACTTTTTAATGTTCCCGAAGTCGTTTGTTATAAGACCAGCGGTTTTTCCTATGCAGTAGCCAAACGCCTGATCCGCGTCCCTTTTATTTCACTGGTTAACCTGATCATGGAAAAAGAAGTTGTAAAGGAGCTGATCCAGGATGAATTCAGTGAAAAGCGGATTGTTGAAGAACTCGCTAAAATTTTACTCGGGGGAGCTGGGAGAGAGATTCAATTGCAGGATTATGTAAACCTGCACCAGCTGGTAGGTGGCCCCGGAGCCTCCGGGCGTACCGGGAATTTGATTGTGAAGTATCTTGGTGTGTAATATGAGGCTCCGCGGAGCCAAGTTATTCTTTTCTACCAGATTCGTTTCACGGGATATTCATCGAAGTAGCTATCAAGAATCTGGTCCCCGCTCAGCAGGTCAAGTTTTTCGCCTAGTGCCTGCGAGACTATGATCCGGTCGAACGGGTCTTTGTGATATAGTGGAAGCTTGTGCTGATAAACCGTGTGGAGGAAGTTAATTGGTAAAATCTCGATATTCGCCTGAACCAAATCATCAAGTACGGACTCATAGCTTCCGGAAATTTCAAGCTTCTTTAACGCAGTTTTGATCGAAATCTCCCACAGACTTGCAATGCTAACGAAGATCTCATTATTCTGATCTTCAATAATTTTTCTGGATAGCTTGCTTAACTGATCAGATCCTTCATTAAACCATAGAAATGTGTGTGTGTCAATAATGTATCTCATTACATATAGTCTTTAAAATCATCCAAAGGCGCGTCAAAATCAGGCGACATCTTATACTTTCCTTTTGTTCTGCCAAAAACACGATTGCCTCCGGGTTTTTCAACTTTTTGCGCACCGTGTTCGCTTTTTAAAAAAGAAATAAAATGCAGCACCTCCAGTTTCAGGTTTTCCGGAAGCAAATGAATTTCCGATAAAATGGCTTTTTCTGTCATTTTTTAAAAGATTATTATCAAAAATAACTAAAACTTTCCGCTTTTACCCAACAACGTAAAATTCCCATATTCTATACTTTGCATATATGTAGTCATCTACGTATATTTGAACATTAATTTATTCTGACATTCAGATTAGGCTATGAACATTTTTAATGAAGCGGGCGGACTTTCGGTTTCGACGCGGTTGCAGCGGCTGAGCGAGCAGTTCAGGAAAGATGGTATTTTGGTTTATCAGTCAAATAACATTGATTTTGAACCCAAATGGTTTCCGGTTATTTACGCGCTTCATCTGAAATCGACGCTAAGTATTCTGGAATTGTCGGAGGAAATAGGATACGCGCATCCTTCCACGATCAGTTTGCTAAAAGAATTGGAGAAAAAAGAACTGATCGAATCTTTCAAAAATGAGAAAGATGAGCGGAAAAGAATGGTCCGCCTGACCCCGCAAGCGAAAAACCTCGTAGAAGAGATGCAGCCTGTCTGGAATAAAATGAAACAGACGGTTGAAGAAATGGCAGATACAGCCAATAATTTATTACTCGCTATGGACGAAATGGAATACCAGTTAAAAAAGGAGGGCTTCTTCGATCGCTACCAGCGCATCAGCCAGCAGGAAACGGATTCAGCTGTCCGGATTGTAGAATATGCCCCGGAATATGCCCAGGCTTTTTACGACCTGAATTTTTCGTGGATATCCGAAACCTATGAGGTTGAAGAGGAAGATGAGAAAGTACTGAATGATCCCGAAAAGTACTATCTGAATGAGGGCGGGGCTATTTTGATCACTTTATACCATGATGAACCTGTCGGAACGTGCGCTTTAAAAAAAGTCAGTCCGGATGTTATGGAGATGAGTAAAATGACGGTCTCGAAAAAAATGAGAGGTAAAAAGATCGGTGACTTGCTGGGCAGGGCTGTCATTCAGAAAGCGAAAGACCTGGGAGCGAAAAAAATGATTCTGTTTTCAAACAAAAAAGGCTCGGCCGCAGGAATCAATCTGTACAAAAAGCTAGGTTTCATAGAAGTCCCGCTGATCGGCCAGGATTACAAACGCGCCGACATCAAAATGGAGCTGGATTTGTAATATAGCAATTGCCGATTCTGAGCCTACCCGTTGATAATGTCACCCCTGCGGGGTTTAATTGCTTTGTTCGAAATCATTTTTCTAGAATAATTGCATCCCTTCGGGATTGGGACGCAACCGCAACAAGAGTCTGAAGGGCTGAAATTCTTATAGAACAAAAATAATTATATCCGCTCAAGATTAGGACGCAACCGCAACAAAAGCCTGATGGGCTGAAATTATTGTAGAAAAGATAAACCAAACCGGATTCAACCCCGAAGGGGTGACTTTGCCGTTACGAAAGAAAAACCTTACAAATAAGATAGCCGATAGGCGATAGCTGACGGCCGACAGCGCCCGTCAAGTCTTCCTTTTCTTCTTCCGGGCAGACGGAAACAGAACATTATTCAAAATCAGGCGATAACCAGGGGAGTTAGGGTACAAATTCAGGTCGGTGGGCATTCTTCGTCCACCGCCGCCCCGTCCCTCCGGATCATGGCCACCATAAAAAGTCCATTGGCCACGACCGAGTTCGCCATATATATAGCGGTCCGAAGATGTGCTGGTTCCCATTACCAGTACGCTGGGTTTTACGGTATACTTTGAAAATGCAGTGGTTTGCCCCATGAATTCCTTGATCAGGTGCTCATGGTTTTGAACGAGCATCGCCGGTATAACATCCCACTTGGCAGAGAAATCGAACAATGAAAAATATTCGTTGCTATCCCAGCCGCGAAACCTGCCATTCGACGAATTGATATCCGAGAAATTCATGCCTTCATATTCATCCAGCTGCAATTTGAAATTGTAGAAGGCAAAGGTTTTATCAAAATCAAGCTTGGACTGTGCGTCGGGATCAACCCCGTCACCATCCAGATTTTCAACAATATCAACTCCTTCGGCAGCCAGCGCGATATCGAAAGTTTCCGCTCCTGAGCACATTGCAAACAAAAAGCCGCCTCCGGCGCAGAATTCTTTGATCAGCTTGGCTACCGCCAGTTTCATGTTGGACACTTTTGCGTAGCCAAACCGGTTCGCTATGGCTTCCTGGGCTTTGATATCTGTTTGGGTAGTCCGCCTGAGATTCTTGCCAAACTGTCCCGTAAAATCTTCGTGGTGCAAATGCAGCCAGTCGTATTTGGGTAATTCACCTTTCAGGATCTCCTCGTCGTAAATCACATCGAACGGAATTTCTGCATATTTTAACACCAGCAGCACCGCATCGGTATTCTCAAATTCGGCCGGGCTGATCTTGATGGGTGAGTAAACAGCGATTTTGGCCGCCTTAAAAAGTTTTACCACATCCATATTCACATTGGGGTTCCCGATATTTGCCACGATCTGCTGCCGGTCCGCCTCTGAGAGTACCTCATAAGAAACTGCCCGCAGTTTACATTCGTTTTCGATGGTCTTGCTGTATTGGACCATAAAGCTGCCTCCCCTGTAATTGAGCAGCCATTCCACTTCAATGTCACCTTTGAGCAACATATATGACAAGCCATAAGCTTTCAGATGATTGGTCTGCGCCTGATCCATCGGGATAAGAATGGTGTTCGCAAAACAATGATGCGAAACAAGAACCAGTATGAATGGTATAACCCTTTTCAGCATATAGGTAGATGTTTAAAATCTGAAGCTGTATTGCAGGGGGAGGGAAATCAAATTTAATCAATAAACTGATATTATACCATTGGTAGTGAGGTTGTTTTATTTGTTTTTTTATGAGATTTTCAGGAAAACTTAATGACGTGCTTCACGGGTGTAAATCCTGTCAGGTACACGGAGGGAGCGTCCATCGCAGGTAGGGAACCCCTTAATGCAATGTTTTTGTGCAATGCCACGCCAGGGCCAAAAGTGATGGTGTCATTTTTGAAACTGTACTTGCCGTTGCCTTCCTTCAATAACCAGGAATCCTTGCTGTTCTCAATCTTTGCAGCTTCCTGTAGTGTACCGCCCGGACGGAAAATCAGCTCTACGGCAAATGGTACGCGCTCTGTTCCGGTCGTCGAGATTTCAACTTCCATCCCGTCATTTGTTTCCCGGATCGATATTTTGGTTTCCAGTGTCTGAATTTCACTTTGCGGACGGTTTGCCCTTGGCATTTTCTCCCAGTCTCCGTCGGGATCGATGGAGTCTTTGGGATAAGGCTGAAAATAAGGGCCTTCCAGTTTTTGTGTCAATTCCCAGCTCTTACCGTTTTCGGTTATTTTTTCGGATTGAAATTGACCTTTGCCGAAAAAAGATGTCGCAAACCGCATACCTTGTAAAACTGCCTCGCCTTTCATGAATGTAAACCAAACCGGATTGTTGGCGATAAGCGTGCAATCCCGGTTATTTCTGCGGATACGTACAAGACCGGAATTTGAAAATGTCTTCACATAATCGATCGGTAAGGCACTTCGGCTGGGTAAGTCGGCCCATAAGGTAGGGTCGGTAAGAAAATAATCCAGAAAACCCCCGATTTTAGGGCCCGCTGTTTTTTCAATAAGGTCACACATAGCCGCGTACTCCCCGTTCCGGTCCAGCAATGCCAGGTATCTGTACGGATAGTAATAGTTTTCAAGCGTCCCGATCACCGCTTTGTCCTGCCGTCCCGATGCATCCGTGACAATTTCGCCGTTTGGATGTACATAATACATCGTCATATTCAGGTTTTTTCTTACGACTTCCAGCAGTTCGGGTTTTTTAAGTCCTTTGGCAATGGTAATCAAGAGGCGGTCTGTGAGGGAAGAATATATGAACGTGCTTTTCTCATTAAACTGCCCGTCCCGGTCTATATCGATATGCTCTCCAAGCCATTCTGAAATGCGGTCGGTATATTTTTTGTGCGGCCAGAGTTCATTGAGTTTGGTAAGTGCTGCGCACACCACCCAGCGGTGATTGGGCGTATGAATACCTCCCTTACTGAGTGCTTCGCCTCCGTGTAGCAGAAATGTTTTCAGATTTGGCAGAATAGCATCCGTTCCCGGTGTTCCTGACTTTTCAATCAAGGTGTAAGCCATCGCCAGCCTTTTTACCAAAAATCCGGTATCAGGAGTAGAGTGGAAATTGGTCGACAAAAGGTCAATGGTGCCATCGGCATGCTGGGTTTTGACCAGATATTTCGTGGCCAGGTTCATGTCGGCAAGCAGTCCTGCCGACCTGAAAAATTTTGAATCAGGAGAAAAAACTGCCCAGGCGCCCGACTGAATCAGCGCAGCGGTACTATGTGGATTAAGTATATCAAAACCGTCCTTCACGCCGCCCAAATCCGGGCTTCCGGAGTTTTTTATCTGGTAAGTCAGGAGGGATTCTACCCCGAGATCATTGCGTTTAACCAGCGCAACAAGCCAGTCAGGCATTTTTTGTTCTGTTGTCTTTTTGGGAAAAATACCAGGCCATTTCAACGCAGGTGCAATACAAAGGGCAGCGGAACTATTTTTAACAAACTTTCTTCTATCCATAAAGGTTTAGGGATTATTTTCAGTTTTACAGTTTTACCGATTTTAGAAAACGCGGCGCTTTTCTGTTTTTTGAAACTTGTTCGTAGGCATAAGCAATACTGATCAATCCCGGTTCATCGTAGGCCCGTCCAAGAAATGAAATACCGATGGGTATTTCATTGACATAGCCCATGGGAACTGTGATGGATGGAAATCCGGAAACTGCGGCGGGGCCATAAGAGCCGTAACCTGTCCAGAAATCGCCATTTACCGGATCAATGCACCAGGACGGGCCTGTGGCAGGTCCGCAAAGTGCGTCCAGTTTATTTTTTTCAAATTCAGCCGCAAGAAGTTTTCTGACATTCAGGATCTTTAGCAATGCTTCCTTATACTCTTTGCTATCCAGGTTCCCTTTGGCAGTAGCTATTTCCAACAGCTCTTGCCTGAATGCCGGCATGACTCGGTCCTCATGATTTTTGTTAAATGCAATAACATCGTCCAGCGATTTTACTTTGGCGTTCGATTTGGACAAATAGGCGTTCACGCCATCTTTGAACTCATATTGAAGCAACGTGGATTCTGCATCGCCGAGATCCTGGGTTTTCATATAGTCGACCTCTATCACAATCGCCCCTAGCTTTTTCATCTGATCGATTGCATGCTTAAAAAGCACGTCCACCCTTTCGTGCTCGTTCAAAAAATCTTTTTCAACTCCGATCCGCTTGCCTTTTAGGCCGTCAGGGTCGAGATATACGGCGTAATCTGTTGGGGTTTTAGCCGGAGTATCGCTGGTTGCAGCATCTTCGGGGTCGCGTCCTGTCATTGCACCCAGCAGCATGGCCGCATCAGCAACAGTCCTGCCAAATGGCCCTGCTGTATCCTGGGTTTTAGATATCGGTATAATGCCTGAGCGACTCACCAGGCCTACGGTTGGTTTGATGCCGACAATGCTGTTCATGGACGCCGGGCAGGCAATCGAACCGTTTGTTTCAGTTCCTACTGACACTGCGCAAAGGTTCGCGGCTACCGCCACGCCCGATCCTGAGCTCGACCCGCATGGTGAACGGTCAAGTATGTACGGATTCAGTGTCTGGCCGCCCCGGCTGCTCCATCCGCTGCTGGACCGCGTGGACCGGAAATTGGCCCATTCGCTGAGGTTGGTTTTGCCTAAAATAACAGCTCCCGCATTTCTTAATTGTTTCACAACAAAGGCGTCCGACTGCGCAATGTTACCTTCCAGGGCAAGAGCTGCGGCGGTGGTCTGCATTTGGTCCGCAGTATTGATATTGTCTTTGATCAGTACCGGAATACCATGCATAGGGCCGCGCAGTTTTCCTTTTTTTCGTTCTTCGTCCAGGGTGTCGGCAATGCTGAGGGCATCGGGATTAATCTCAATCACAGCATTTAACATAGGCCCATCTTTATCAAGCCTTGCGATCTGGTCAAGATAACTTTGCGTCACCGATCGGGAGGTAACATCGCCGCTTTTCATTTTTGCCTGCAATTGGGAAACCGTCAGCTCGGATAGTTCAAAATCGCTGCCTCCATCGGATTCGTTTCCTCTGCTTTCCCGACATTGGGCAAGGGGCAATACAAAAGCAGAAAATCCGGCTGCTGAAGTAAGGCGAACAAAGTTTCTTCTTTTCATAGGAATCAAGGCGCTGTTGATGTTCCGGCGCAATATAAAAAACCTTGAAGCCTGTTCTTACTTTTTGGATGTTTTTTCATTAAGCTGGTCCAGCACCCACGTAATAAGCCATGCGGGAAACAGAATGATGCTCGTAATCACCGTAGCAAGGGAAAAAAGAGCAGCCAGAAAAATTTTGATTGCGCGAATGAATAAATTATTCATTTCCGGTTGTATAGTATGTGGGTATGTAGAATAAGTTTTCATTTCGTCCAGGTTAAGTAAATAGTTAATTCGAGGAAGAGTAGTAACTACCCCGCCAAAAAACATAAAAAGGTCCGTTTAGTGCTTGAATTACATAAATATCTGACTAAATTTTAATATTATTTTGACTGGTATAGTTATTTCTTTAATTTTGGTAATGAAAAGTATCACATAAATCATAACGCAATGAATTTCATATCAGGTATTATATATTACAGTGGAAAGCTAATATTCGCTACAATTTTATTTGTTGCGATGATCGTATCTGCGATCATTTCGCTGCCGTTCATCGGAGCCGGGCTTTTGAAGGACGCAATGAATTTGCAGGAGAACCATGAAGTGGACAAGAAGGCGCTCATGGATTTCAATTACTACGGTTGAATTTTTACAAACAAGTCATCATAAAAAAGGATATGGAACCGGTTTCCATATCCTTTTCTGCTTTATGGCAGGTTGCTGGCTGATCTTTGTCAGCCCGGCGCTGTGAATCGCCGTGAATTGGTCAAAATAGCTTAATTTTCTGCCCGTAACCTTTTATTTAATGCTTGCGCTTCACATTTTGACATACATTTCCCGCTTCCGCCTACTGAAAATCACCGTGTTATTACTCGGGGCTGTTTGTTTTCATCCATCTTTCGGCCAGGAACAGCGATATACTTTTGAAAGAGGGCTGATGGGCTCACCTTTCAAGCTCGTTTTTTACGCGGCAAACGCCGAGATCGCCAGAACAGCTTCTGATAGTGCATTCCGCCGCATTGAAAAATTGAATGAAATTTTAAGCGATTACCGGGATGGAAGCGAAATTAATCTTCTTTCAGCCCAGTCGGGCAGTGGAAAATGGATTCCGGTCAGCAAAGATCTTTATGATATTCTCGCAGTTTCCCAGGATATCAGTGCTAAAACCGACGGGGCATTTGATGCTACACTCGGCCCCGTGGTACAGATGTGGCGCCACGCTACCCGCAAAGGCATTTTTCCTTCAAAACCGGAAATCACCCAGGCACTTTCAAAAACGGGCTATAAAAAGTTGATAATGAACCCTTCCGGAAGAAAAATCTTGCTTACGCAAAAAGGGATGAGGTTGGATATCGGTGGGCTGGGGAAAGGTTTTGCGGCCGAGGAGGCAATTAAGGTATTGAGATATTTCGGGATTAAATCGGCCATGATGGATGCAGGGGGGAAAATTGTGCTCACGAATCCGCCCCCTGGTACATCAGGCTGGAAAATCAATATTTCGAATGGCAGCGACTCTCTGAAAACACTGGAACTGGCCAATACAGCATTGGCTACTTCCGGACCTACTTACCGGTTTATGGAATATAATGGAGTGAGGTATTCACATATTGTTGACCCTCAGACTGGTATCGGTTTGTTGTTCCATGTCCGGACCACTGTTATTTCTCCCGACGGTACCGTGGCGGACGCCCTGGCTACGGCTTTTAGTGTGGCCGGGATCGCAAAAAGCAAGAAGTATATGAAGCATTTTTCCGGCAGTGAAGTATGGCTGGTGGAAAAGCAGGACGAGCGAGTTGCGGAATGGAGTACTCTCGATTAGGGCTGGCAACATTATTTTGATACAATTACTATACACTTTGAGACCGCTGACATGACGAAAACAATTTTTATTGCTTCCGCAGAACCTTATTCGGGCAAGTCGGTAATAGCACTCGGGTTGATCAATATGTTATTGGCCAAAACAAAAAAAATCGGTTTTTTTAAACCCATCATTTCCCAGCAGGTCCCTGGTGCGAGGGAAAAACATATTGAAACGATCCTGAATTATTTCTCTCTGCCTATCGCCTACGAGGATACCTATGCCTTCAACCGGCAGGATGTTTTGCAGCATTCGGAAGCCGGGGATTGGGGAGAAATGATCAATACGATTATCGAAAAGTTCAAAAAGCTGGAAGATGCTTATGATTTTACAGTAATAGAAGGAAGCGATTTCCTTGGCGAAGGCGTCGCTTTCGAATTTGAATCCAATGCGGCCATCGCCAAAAATCTCGGAGCGCCGGTTCTGACGATCATCAATGGTGAAAACAAGTCGACTGCACAGATTGTGAGTGCCGCCTTGAACGTGCTGCGCAATTTTGAATCGCGGGAAGTGCAGGTACTAGGTATTGTGGCCAATCGCGTGCACCAGGATCAGGTTGAAGATGTGCGCCAGTTACTGCTGATGCAGCTCCCCTCCGAAATTATGCTGACGGTCATTCCCTGGGACAAAAACCTGCAAAGCCCAACGATGAAGGAAATCGCGGATTCTCTGGATGCCAGAGTTCTTTTTGGCAGCCAGCTGCTTTCCAATCAGGCAGACCACTTTATTACGGGCGCCATGATGCTGCCCAATTTTTTAAACCATATCAAAGAAAATGTACTCATCGTAACGCCCGGCGACCGGGGCGATATTCTGATAGGGACTTTACAGGCCAATCTTTCCGCCAATTACCCGAAAGTAGCAGGGATAGTGCTTACTGCGGGTACCGAGCCCGAGGAACCGGTGATCAGGCTGATCGAAGGTCTTCAGACAATCGTTCCTATATTATCTGTTAAAAAAGGAACCTTTGAAACCACTACAGCCATAGGTGCGATCCATTCGAGGATTACTGCCGATAATACTGTGAAGATCAGCCGTGCCATTGATATATTTGAAAAATACGTCGACAGCGCCGTCCTGGACAATAAAATCATCACTTTCAGGCCGGAAGGAATTACCCCGCACATGTTCCAGTATCAGCTGGTGAAATCGGCAAAAAGCCAGAAGAAGCATATCGTTTTGCCGGAAGGGAACGATGACCGGATATTGAAAGCGGCAGCGCGCCTCATAAGCCAGAATATTGTTGACCTCACGCTTCTGGGCGATCCCGTGGAAATCGGTGCATCCTGGAGGCGGCTTGGGCTGGACCTCGATATGAATGCGGTCAGGATTATCAATCCCGCAACTTCGCAGCATTACGAAGACTATGTTGAGACCCTTTATGAACTGCGTAAAAACAAAAATGTGAACCTCGAAATGGCCCGTGACCTTATGACCGATGTTTCCTATTTTGGAACAATGATGGTATATAAAGGCCACGCCGACGGCATGGTTTCCGGCGCGGTACACACGACCCAGCACACGATCAGGCCCGCTCTGCAGTTTATCAAAACCAAACCGGGCGTTTCCATTGTCTCCTCGGTTTTCTTCATGTGCCTTCCCGACCGCGTAGCAGTTTTCGGAGATTGCGCCGTAAACCCGAACCCTACCGCATCCCAGCTTGCGGATATAGCGATTTCGTCTGCCGAAAGCAGCGCCCGTTTTGGAATCCCGCCGCGTATCGCCATGTTGTCGTATTCTTCAGGGAGTTCAGGCGAAGGGGAGGATGTAGACCGGGTGAGAGAAGCCACCCTAATCGTGAAACAACGACGGCCGGACCTCAAAGTGGAAGGGCCTATTCAATATGATGCGGCTGTCGATCCGATTGTAGGAAGCCAGAAATTATCTAATTCCGAAGTGGCCGGTCGGGCCAGCGTACTCATCTTTCCCGATCTGAACACCGGTAACAACACATACAAAGCCGTACAGCGCGAAACGAATGCTCTGGCGATCGGACCGATGCTTCAGGGACTCAACAAGCCTATCAATGACCTGAGCCGGGGGTGCACGGTCGATGATATTTTCAATACCGTTGTCATTACTGCCATTCAGTGCCAGGAAACCCACGAGCCCATCCAATAGTTTCACGAATTCTTTTGTAAATGAATATTCTTGTCATCAATTCCGGGAGCAGTTCCTTAAAATACCAGCTTTTCAAAATGCCGGTTGAAGAGCCTTTATGCGTAGGGCTGATTGAGCGGATCGGCGAGCCCAATGCCTTCATACGTCACAAAGACCTGCGCGGAGAGCAGCCCAAAATTATGGAAAGGGATATTCTGATCTCGAACCATGAAGAAGGATTGCATCACATTGTAGCTATGCTCCGTGATCCTGAAACAGGAATGATATCAAAACCGGAGGAAATTGACGTCGTCGGGCACAGAGTGGTTCATGGAGGTGAATATTTTTCCGGGGCTGTAGTGATCAACGAGGAGGTAAAGGAGGATATCAGGGAACTGTTTTCTCTTGCGCCCCTGCATAACCCCGTCAATTATCAATGTATCGAATTTGCCGAAAAGGACTTTCCGGCTGCAAAACAGGTGGCAGTTTTTGATACTGCATTTCATCATACCATGCCGGAAAAGGCATTTTTATATGCGATCCCCGAGTATTATCATAGCGAAAAAAAGATCAGGGCTTATGGTTTTCACGGGACCAGCCATAGGTACGTAAGCAAAATAGCAATGGACTGGCTGGGGAAACCTGATGCTAAAATCATCAGCATCCATTTGGGTAACGGTTGCAGTATAGCGGCAATTGACAGTGGCAAATCTGTGGATACCAGCATGGGATTCGGTCCGGTGAGCGGCCTGATCATGGGTACAAGATCAGGTGATATCGATCCGTCTGTGATCTTTCACTTGCTGCAACATGAAGATAAAACTCCGGAAGAGGTACATAACCTGCTGAATAAAGAGTCGGGGTTGCTGGGATTGACAGGTTCTGTGGATATGCGGGATATCCGAAAAGCGCTGGAATCAGGTGACCAGGATGCAGAGTTGGCGATGGAAATGTATGCTTACCGTATTAAAAAATACATTGGAGCCTATATCGCGGTTCTCAATGGTGTGGATGCATTGTTATTTACGGCCGGTGTGGGAGAAAATGATTTCAGGATGCGCGCCAGAATTTGTCACAATATGGAGTATTTACAGATCCATATTGATAACGAGAAAAACAAAATATTCCGTGAGGGGATCAGGGAGATAAATATGCCGGAGTCACAGGTGAAATTACTGGTTGTGCCTACAAATGAGGAGCTTGAGATAGCTCGGGAGTGCTTTGAGTTACTACATCAATGATAACTTTATGCAACTTGAGATAGTATTATTTGAATAAATTTTTCTACTAAACGACCATTTTAAATGGTTGTTTAAATTATTCATTTAAAACACTTGCAGGATATTATTTTATTCCAGACCTTTGGTTTGTAGTAGAGGGAAATTCTATACACAGTAGGAACCTAATTAGCTAAAAAAGTGAGGTGCGTAACAGAAAAAAGTGAGGACAAGATCAAGGAGGCGGCCAGGAGGGTTTTTCTGAAAAAAGGTTTTGACGGAACCACATCACGTGATATAGCACGTGAGGCGGATATGAATATTGCGCTTACGAATTATTATTTCAGAAGTAAGGAAAAGCTTTTTCTAGAGATTTTTAAGGATGTTCTCGATGAATATATCAAGGACATGCTGGAAATACTCAACCGGCCGATCGGTCTGAAGGAGAAAATAAGTGAGATGATAGAAAACGATTTCCGGATGATGAAGACGGAGCCGGACCTGATCATTTTTATTATGAATGAGGTGCATAAGGAGCCTGATCGTCTTTTTTCAGATAATTCAATCTGCAGGTTGCTTGAATCATCTCTTTTTGTAAAACAGCTTGATGAGGGTATTGCAAACGGAACTGTGCGCCCGATCCGTATGGAAAACATCCTCCCGCTAATGAAAGGTTGTATTGAGTTTATTTATGTAGGGAAACACATTCACAAGAATCTTTTCAATCTGAATGACGACGAATTTGAAAAATATGCCCAGGAGCAGAAGGAGCATGTTAAAGCCATGGTCTGCAATTACCTGATGCTGAAAGATTGATTTTTTTTGCCCTTTTCTTAAACAAACATTTAAAATAAACATTTACCGTCTAGCGGCCATGAAATTGAAATTTCATTTACCCATACTTTTGTCTTTATTTTTTGCAGAGGGCGTCCAGGCGCAGGAATTAAGCCTGAACCAGCTGCTGGATGCGGCCTTGAAAAATAATTTTGATGTACAGTCCGCTCAATTGGACGAAAAGAAAACAAATGCAAGAATTGATGAAGTAAAATCGAACCTGTTACCGTCTGTAACTGTACAGGGAGATTATAGACGTTACATCAAGATCCCTGGTCAGGTTGTGCCGGCTAGTGCTTTCGGAGGTCCGGAGGGAACCTACACGACATTGGCATTTGGATTGCCTTATAATTTGTCAACAACTGCACAGGTAACGCAGGCGCTGTACAATCCGTCGGTAAGGTACGCTCTGAAAGCGGCAAACCTGAACCGGGAGCTGACCTCGCTGAGTACTGTGAAAACTAAGGAAGATGTGGCTTACAATGTTACTGACGCATATTACAACTTGGTGACCGTGGTCCAGCAGATGGCATTTCTCGACAGTAACCTGCTTTCACTGGACCGTCTCTACAAGGTTTCGGACTTGCTTTATCAGAACCAGTTGGGGCAGCGGGTAGACAAGGACCGTATCATGATCAACAAAACAACTACGGAAACCCAGCTGGCTACGTTGAAGGATAATTACCAGCAATTGGTGAATCTTCTGAAATTTTACACAGGGACACCTCAGTCCGAACCGCTCCGTATAGCTGTAAGCGTTAGTGAAGTCATGTTGCCCTCGGGTAGCGGTTTTGACGAAAAAAGGCGTACAGATGTAATGCTTCTTGA
This sequence comes from Dyadobacter bucti, assembly GCF_005869225.1. Lineage (GTDB taxonomy): Bacteria > Bacteroidota > Bacteroidia > Cytophagales > Spirosomataceae > Dyadobacter > Dyadobacter bucti. The sequence goes on from NZ_SWFP01000010.1 coordinate 204,327, forward strand.
GAAACAGCGGGAATTGAATTCCTTACAGGACAAGAACATTAAGGCAGGGTTTATACCAACCGTAAACGCTTATGGCACAGCAAATTTGACTTACTATGGAAAAGGGGGTGAGTACTCCACTTTTCAGCAGGTGCCGGGTTACTGGGCGGGATTACAGTTGAACTGGAGCGTTTTTGACGGCTATGCAAGAAAGGCAAAACGCCGCCAGAACGAGATAGATAATGACAAGCTTGCGGTTCAGCTGAAACAGGTGAGCCAGTCGATACAAATGGAAGAAGCGAATGCCAGAAACAAGTTTTCGGTGGAGCAGCGGAATATAGATGCGAAGAAAGAACAGGTTGCTTTGGCAGACAGGGTTTACAAACAGATCCAATTGCAGTTTAAAGAGGGGGTTGTGTCGCTGACCGATGTGATCCAGGCAGAAAACAGCCTTCTGGACGCGCAAAGCAACTATCTGACCTCTCTCGTTCAGATACTGAAAGCAGAACTGGAATGGAAAAAGGCGACCGGTTCATTGATAGCCAAGGAATAATAAGAATTTACAAAATATATAAACCCGCCGGTGGCCTCGCCATGATACCGGTTCTTTAAACACCAGAAACGATGAAACGTCTTTTTATTTTTTTAGGCATAATTGCAGTAATAGGACTTACCGCAGCCAAGCTGCTGAGCAACAAGGAAGCTACAGAAAAGAAAGTCTATATACCCGAAGCGGATCCGAAAGTCGGGGTGAAAACTGCCAGGGCCGAAATGCGGGAGTTGTCTCAGGAAACGGCCTTTTTGGGATCTTTTGCTCCGAATCGAAAAGTAGAGATACGTCCCCAGGCGGGAGGTGAAATCATCCGTCTCAACATCACGGAAGGCCAGGCAATTGGTGCAGGTCAGCAGATCGCAAAGCTGGACGACGACCAGCTCAGGTTCCAAGTCGAGGCTTTGCAGGTAACATTGGAGGGATACCAGAATGACCTGAAAAGGTATGAAGTGCTTGTGAAGGGTGACGCGGTCCCGGCTGTAAACCTGGAAAGGACGCAGCTGAGCATCCGCAGCACGCAGGCGCAGATCAAGCAGCTTAATAAGCAGATCGCCAATACAAATATAGTAGCGCCGTTTTCCGGTATAGTAACTTCCAAACTGGTTGAAAAAGGCTCGGTAGTATCCCTGGGCACTCCTATGGCGGAAATCACCGATATATCTTCATTGAAGCTGGTTGTGAACATCCCTGAAAAATCGGTCAATCATTTTCGTCCGGGCCAGACTATTGATGTGAGAACGGAAGTTTATCCCGGCAAAAGCTTTAAAGGTAAAGTAACGATGATCAGCGCGGAGGGTGATGAGGCGCATAATTACCCTGTAGAAATTACCGTGCAGAATTCGAAAGACAACCCCTTGAAAGCCGGTATGTACGGTTCGATCGCGAATTCTTCCGGCATGAAAGGCGAAACACTAACGGTACCAAGGCAAGCTATCATGGGCTCCGCCAAGCAGCCGCAGCTATATGTGGTCGAAAATGGAAAGGCCGCTTTGCGCGACGTGCAGATCGGGCTGACAACCAATGATTATTACGAAATCACGAAAGGTCTGAAATACAACGACGTGGTAGTGACCAGCGGGCAGATCAATCTTCAGAACGGTACATCGGTGATCGCTCAGTAATATAACCGGACTAAGAAATTATGAAATTCATAGAAACAGTCATCAAACGTCCGTCCATGATTATCGTGCTTTTCGCGATATTGTTCCTGGGCGGGTTGGTATCCTATAATCAGCTGAGCTACGTGCTGCTGCCGGAATTTTCGGTACCTACTATTACCATTACAACCTTGTATCCTGGTGCTGCCCCTTCAGAAGTTGAGGCAGAGATCAGTAAAAAAGTTGAAGACGCAGTATCGGGTCTCGACAATATAGAAGAGGTTACCTCGAAATCGTTTGAAAGTGCCTCGCTGGTGATCGTGCAGTTCAAAGCCGGTACTGATATTGACAAGGCACTGGAAGATGCACAGCGAGATATCAACAATATGCTGAGCGACCTGCCCGACGACGCAGAAACACCATCATTGTCCAAAATATCGCCTAGCGACCAGCCTATCATGCAGCTGCTCGCAACTTCAAATCTTCCCAATGAAGTGTTTTATCAGCAGGTAGAAGACAAATATCTTCCCGTTCTCCAGCAAATAGAGGGGGTTGCGGAAATCAATATGGTAGGGGGTGACCAGCGGGAGATCCGGGTGAATGTGAACAATGATAAACTCAAATTCTACGGTTTGTCCTTATTACAGGTGACCCAGGTGATCAACCAGGCCAACCTCGATTTCCCTACCGGAAAAGTAAAAAGTGCTTCCGAAAACATGACATTGCGTCTGGCCGGGAAATTTACTACCCTGGACGATATCCGCAATCTTGTGATCACTTCACCGGTGAACGGCAGCCCGATCCGCGTGGGTGACGTGGCAAGCATTACCGACGGTCTGGGTGATTCGGAGAGTATCAGCCGGTACAATGGCGTAAATGGTATTGGTTTATTTATAAAAAAACAATCCGACGCCAATGCGGTAGAGATCAGTAAGTCGGTGCAGAAAAAGCTGGCAGATATTGAAAAGATCAATGCCAAAGACAAGGTGAAATTCGCCATTGCATACGATAGCAGCATTTTTACGCTGGAATCGGTTGAAGCGGTAACCCATGACCTGATCCTGGCTGTGGTGCTAGTGGCGGCGGTTATGCTTTTGTTCCTGCACAGTTTCAGGAATGCATTTATCGTGATGGTTTCGGTGCCTGCCTCACTGATCTCCGCATTTCTGTTCATGAATGTAATGGGTTATTCGCTGAACCTGATGACGCTCCTGGCACTTTCGCTCGTGATCGGTATCCTGGTGGATGACTCTATTGTGGTCCTCGAAAACATTCAGCGGCATTTGGAAATGGGTAAAAACCGCTGGCAGGCAACGATCGACGGTGTTACCGAAATCGGATTTGCTGCGATTGCGATCACGCTGGTAATTGTGGTGGTTTTTGTACCAATTACAATGGTGAATTCGGTGATCGCCGATTTGCTGCGCCAGTTTTCATTGACAGTCGCTTTTGCAACACTGATCAGCTTACTGGTGAGCTTTACCCTCACGCCCTGGATGACTTCCAAACTGGCGCGGGTGGAGCATCTTGATCCCAAGAATCCTTTTCAGGCATTTTTGTTAAAATTTGAACAGGGGCTTATCGCCCTTACCAAAGGATATCATAGCAGTCTTGAATGGGTTTTAGGTCATAAACTCGCTTTTTCAGGCATATTGATCGCATTGTTCGGTATGACAGCCTGGGTAATGAGCCTCGGGATTATAGGGTCGGAGTTTGTGGCGCAGGGTGATCAGGGGAAATTCCTGCTGACCATGAAACTGGATAAAAACGCATCTCTCCAGCAGAATAACCTGACGGCAAGAAGCATTGAGGACTATCTTAGGAAAAAGCCGGAAGTAAGCACGATTTTCGCAAATGTAGGTGGTGCAAGTACTGGGTTGAACAGCTCCGGGCAAGGCGAAACGAACCGTACGGAGCTTACCGTCGAACTGATACCGCTGGAAGACCGCGAAAACGGGCAGTCGACGGAATCGTACATGCTCGATGTGCGCAAGCAGCTTGAACAGAAATTTGCCGGTGTGGAGTTCAACTCGGCCACGATAGGGATGGTGAGCTCCGGCGCTTCGCCTATTGAGATATTTCTTTCCGGAGATAACCTGGACGAAACGCTTGTTTCTGCAAATAATCTGGCCAATCGCCTGAAAAAGACACCCGGCGCCAATGACGTGAACGTGTCCGTAGAAGCTGGAAACCCGGAAGTTCGTGTAGATATCGACCGCGAGAAAATGGCGAAACTCGGCTTGGATATCCAGACGGTAGGAGCTACGATGCAAAATGCGTTCGCCGGTAATGACGATTCCAAATTCCGTGACGGAGGCGAAGATTACGACATCCGTATCATGCTCGATGCCTTTGACCGGAAAAATCCGGACGATGTGAAAGAGATCAGCTTCTTCAGTCCGGCGGCGAAACGTCCGGTGCGCCTGGCAGAATTTGCGGATGTGAAGCTTAGTACCGGTCCTTCGGTACTGGAAAGAAAAAACCGCCGTTCATCTGTGACAGTTACTGCCAATACGCTTGGTATAGGCTCGGGGACACTCGTTGCCAATATTCAGCAGGATCTTATCAAAAATCCTCTTCCCGATGATATTACACTAACTTGGGGAGGTGACGCCAAGAACCAGAGCGAAGGTTTCGGTTCTCTGGGGCTTGCAATGCTTGCCGGTCTGCTGCTGGTATACTTCATCATGGTGCTGCTTTACGACAGTTTTGTGTATCCGTTCGTCGTTTTGTTCTCCATTCCTGTGGCTGTGGTAGGAGCGTTGCTGGCCCTGGCGTTATCATCATCGAACATCGGTATTTTCGCCCTCCTGGGTATGCTGATGCTGATTGGGCTGGTGGTGAAAAATGCGATCCTGATCGTGGACTTTGCCAATCAGCAAAAAGAGCAGGGTGTACCATTCAGAAAAGCCATATTACATGCCGGAGAGGAACGTTTGAGGCCTATTCTTATGACAACCATTGCGATGGTGATCGGTATGGTGCCGATCGCTACGGCAACAGGGGCGGGAGCGGAATGGAAAAACTCGCTGGCCTGGGTTTTAATAGGCGGGCTGACCAGCTCTATGGTGCTGACTATCTACCTCGTACCCATGGCCTACTACCTGGTAGACAGGCTTGGGGAGAAATGGGCGGCTTTTCGGGGCAGGTCCGGTAAGGTGCAGGAGCGTGTTGTAACACAGGAGGTATAGGGGGCCGGGTTAGCGGACATAAAAAAATCCCTGTTTTAACTTTTTTAAACTTTGGTCGTAAAGAAAACCAAAGTCGGTCAGAGCTTGGCAATTACTCATCGGGTTATGCAAATTGAGGGAAGAATAATTTTTCAATTTAACGGTATAATGCAAAATGAATGGTTGTTTTGTGAACTAGTGAGGCAGCTATCGGGTTTATCTTTTAACTTTGATTACCACCTGATAATATCCGGTAAAAATCTGCAGTTTGAAAATGGATATGACACCAGGTCTTTCCGGAAAATCGCAGGCGTAAATGGTTGCTGGAATGAAATTGGTAATGAGAGGGAAGCCGGTGAAAAAGCTGACATTTTAACAGACTCAAAGTTCATTAAAACGACTAAAAATGGAAAGAAAAGACTACAATACCAATTGATCAATCTTCTGTCAGGTGCTACCACCTGATGCCGACTGGCACCCCTCAAAAAGAAGCTGTTGATTCTGACATTAATTATTTATGGGTAAAAAATTGAATAACCGAATTGCCGAATTCAAAGACGCGGCTATAATAAGAGCAAAAGGTCTTTATCCTTATTTCAGGCCAATCGAATCCGGCCAGGACACCGAGGTCATTATTAACGGAAAGCCCGTTCTCATGTTTGGATCTAATTCATATCTGGGACTTACTTCTCATCCTTATATCATCGAAGAATCGCAAAAAGCTGTTCAGAAATATGGTACAGGATGCGCAGGATCGCGTTTTCTGAACGGGACGCTGGATATCCACGAAGAGCTGGAAAGAAGGCTCGCGAAGTACACGGGAAAAGAAGATTCTGTTCTTTTCAGTACGGGATATCAGGCAAACCTGGGCGCGTTATCAAGCCTTACAGGCCGTAACGATTATCTGATCCTCGACGAAAGTGATCACGCTTCCATCATCGATGGCAGTCGTCTTTCTTTTTCGAAAGTGATCAAGTATGCGCACAATGACATGAACGACCTCAGGAAAAAACTGAGTCTCTTGCCGGAAGAATCGGTAAAACTGATCGCGACCGACGGTATCTTCAGTATGGAAGGTGACATTGTGAAACTGCCTGAGCTGAATGCAATTGCGGAAGAATTTGATGCCTCTGTATTGGTCGACGACGCGCACAGCCTGGGTGTGATCGGAGAAAATGGTGCCGGTACTGCCTCCTATTTTGGCCTCACCGAATCCACAGATCTGATCATGGGAACGTTCAGCAAGTCGCTGGCTTCACTGGGAGGTTTCATAGCCGGTGACGCGGCCACGATCGACTATCTGAAACACCGTGCCCGCTCACTGATGTTCAGCGCGAGTATGACGCCGGCAGCAGTTGGCAGCACGCTTGCAGCATTGGACATCATCGAAACGGAGCCTGATCATATCGAGCGGCTTTGGGCCAATACCCGGTATGCCAAAGAACTATTACTCGTGAATGGTTTTGACCTGGGAAAAACAGAAAGCCCGATCTTGCCGGTGTACATCCGTGACAATGAAAAGACATTCCTGATGACCAGGTTGTTGCAGGAAGATGGCGTGTTCGTGAATCCGGTAGTATCGCCTGCAGTACGTCCTGAACATTCACTGATCCGGTTCTCGCTGATGGCTACGCATACTTTCAGCCAGATTGAAGAAGCAGTTGATAAAATGGCCAAAATATATCGTCAGATCTGTCCGGAAGCTGTTGCAGCAAGACTATGAAGCACATTTCGCCCGTAAACTCTCCGAAGGAATTAAAATCGTTCATTGATTTTCCGCACGATCTCTATCAACACGATAAGAACTATGTGCCGGAACTGTTTATCGCTCAGCAGGATATGCTTACCCCGGGGAAGCATCCTTTTCACGAGCATTCCGAGTTAAAGCTGTTTCTGGCTTACGATGGGGATAAGATTACGGGCAGGATTGCGGCTATTTATAACCGTAACCACATTGCTTTTAATGGCAAAAATGATGGCTTTTTCGGTTTTTTTGATTGTATCAATGACCAGGAAACTGTCGATCTGCTGATGAAGGAAGCGGTGGCCTGGGTGAAAGAAAAAGGCGGCGAACGTATTATAGGGCCCATTAACCTTTCGACCAATGATACCTGCGGCTTGCTGGTGGAAGGTTTCGACAGGCCGCCGATGGCGATGATGACTTACAATGCGCCTTACTACAAGGACCTGCTTGAAAAAAACGGCCTTGTGAAACAAACGGACCTGCTGGCCTACGAGATCAATGTTGACTCGGCCAACGACAAATCCGTCAGGTTGATTGAAGCGCTGGAAGGAAGACTGAAAAGAAGCGGGATCGTGATCCGCAAGGTTAACCTCAAAGATTTTAAGAATGAGGTGATAAAAATACGGGCGGTGTACAATTCAGCCTGGGACAAAAACCTGGGCTTCGTTCCCTTCACCGACAATGAGTTTGATTATCTGGCCAAAGACCTTAAAATGATCCTTGACCCGAATTTTTGCCTGGTTGCAGAAAAGGACGGACAGTTGGTCGCATTTATTCTGGGCGTGCCGGACATTAACCAGATCCTGATTAAAATCAAACGCGGACGCCTGCTGCCGACAGGGATTTTCAAACTGTTATTTGGCAAAAAGAATATTACAAGAATAAGAGTATTGACGCTGGGTGTAATCGAAGGTTATCGTAAAATGGGTATCGAGGCTGTCTTGTACGGCCATATTATCAAAAATACCTACGGAACGAAGATCACCGGGGGCGAATGTTCATGGATGCTCGAAGAAAATTATCTCATGAACCACGCCATTGAGCAGATCAACGGAAAGCTGTACAAACGGTACAGATTGTATGAAAAGGCAATATGAAAGACAAAGTATTCATCACGGGGGCCAGCGGTTTTATAGGATATCACCTTGTAAAAACCGCACTGGAAGCAGGCATGGAAGTGCACGCGGCAGTAAGGCCAACCAGTGACCTTGCGTTTCTGAAAAAGCTGAAATCCAATACCGGCAAGCCCGGAACGGATGAAGCGGGATCAGAAGACCTGGTGTTTGTGAATACGGATTTCGGTTCAAAAGAATCGTTGAAAGAGCTGCTGGAAAAAGGAGGCTACACCTACATCATCCATGCAGCGGGAGTTACGAAAGCAAAAACCGCGGAGGCATATAATCTGGTCAATGCAGACTATTCGCTGAACCTGGCCATTGCGGCGATGTCTGCGGACATTCCGCTCCGTCGATTTGTTTTCCTGAGCAGCCTGGCGGCGATCGGCCCGCTGGCTTATGCAGAAGAACAGCCGATTACCGAGGCAACTTTGCCCATTCCGGTTACTGAATACGGGAAAAGCAAGTTGCTTGCCGAAACGTACCTGCGGGACGTGAGCGGTCTGCCGCTTACCATCATTCGACCCACTGCCGTTTACGGGCCTGGGGAAAAAGACTTGTTCGTTTTGTTTAAAACATTGAACAGCGGCCTGGATGCCTACATCGGAAAAAGGCCGCAGCGACTAAGTTTTGTTTATGTAAAAGACCTTGTTGCCGCCACAATGGCTGCCATGGTCAGGGATCAGGAGGAGATTACAGTTTACAATATTTCGGACGGACAGTCCTATGACCGTTATGCATTGGCAGACAGGTTCCGGGAGATCAGCGGCAAAAATGTTTTTCGCGCACATCTTCCCACGGTCCTGGTGGAATTGACGGCCGGCTTTCTGGATTTTATTTATTCATTCTCCTCAGTAACACCCGTATTGAACCGGGAAAAACTCAAAGAGCTTACAGCTTCAAACTGGATCTGTAGCATAGATGCAGCCCGAACCAACCTGCAATACCAGCCTCAATATGATCTGAGGCAGGGACTTACAGAAACCTTAACATGGTATAAAGAAAATAAATGGCTCTGAATATTTTCTTGAACTGTTGATCACTACCCGGACTTCCGGCGTAAATGAGAATTGAATACCAGGGGCTTAGCATGAAAACAACGTTCTGAAATCAACAATGAAAACAATAATCAAGTCGGTATGGTTAAAAACGCTCCTGGCAGTCTGTGTTGCACAGCTTTTTGCAGGAACGGCCATAGCGCAGAATACCACGATCAAGGGAACTATTACTGATGCAAAAACTGGAGAAACATTACCTTATGTGTCCATCCTGATACCGGGTACCACCATGGGTACCGCCTCCGATGCCGATGGCCGCTACGCCATGACACTCAAAGGAAATTATGCTACCGTCAAATTCACGTATGTAGGCTACGTGAGCCTTGAAAAAACAATTACGCCGGGAACCGATCAGACGATCAACGTAAAAATGTCGGTGGACGCCGCCATGCTGAAGGAGGTGACGATCAAAGGGAAATCACGCTACCGGAACAGGGATAATCCGGCTGTGCAGCTGATCCGAGAGGTCATTGCGCACAAGGATCAGAACAAAATGGCCGCCAACGAATATGTTGAATACGAGCAGTACGAAAAGATATCTTTCGCGCTGAGCAACCTTTCCGACAATTTCAAGGAACGCAGGATCTTTAAGAATTACCAGTTTTTATTCAAAGACCAGGATTCTACTGCGATCGGGGGCAAGAATATGCTGCCTGCATACATTCAGGAGAAACTGTCTCAGATCTATTTCCGCAAAAGCCCTTATACCAAAAAACAACTGGTACTGGCCAATCGCCGGGCTGAATTTGATGCCAAATTTATCGACAATGACGGTTTGAGCGCCTATTTTAACCGCCTTTATGAAGATATAAATATTTACGATAATGATGTTTCGATAGCAACCAACCTGCTGCTAAGCCCGATTGCCAACGCTGCGCCTACGTTTTACAAGTATTTTATCAGGGATACCATCAAAACAAATACGCCCTGGCTGATCGAGCTCGGCTTCGTGCCCAGAAACAAAACGGACATGTTGTTTGAAGGGAAGCTGTTTATTACTCTCGATGGAAATTACGGTGTTCAGAATGCTTATCTGACAGTCAATAAGGATATTAACCTCAATTTCATGCGTGACCTCGAAGCCCGTCTGGAATTTGAAAAAGGCGACGACGGCCGGTATCACCCTGCCAAAACAACGCTGGGCATGGAGTTCGCATTGGGCGAAAAAAATGCAGGTTTTTACGGTCAGCGGGTTGTTACTTTTAAGAACTACACCATCAACCAAAACCGGCCCGACAGCGTTTACCGCGGCCCGGGAGAGGAAATCGCCTATAACAAGGAAGTAAAAACGGGAGAATCGTTCTGGAGTACTGCCAGGCATATACCGCTGGAAAGAATGGAGCTGGACATTTACAAAAATGTGGATACCCTGCAGACTATTCCTTCTTTCAAGCGTACCATGGATATTACCACGCTGTTTTTGGCAGGATATAAATCATTCGGGAAGGTGGAAGTTGGGCCGGTGAATACATTTTACAGCTTCAATCCGGTGGAAGGTTTCCGGCTCCGTTTCGGGGGAAGGACTACTACCGAGCTCAGCAAAAGGGTGTATTTCGAAACTTACGCAGCCTATGGTTTCAAAGACCAGAAGTGGAAATACTTTCTGAGCGGAACGTACTCGTTCAACAACAAGTCGGTATACCATTTTCCGCTGAACTACATCCGGGCAAGCTACCAGCGCGATACCAAAATTCCTGGTCAGGACTTACAGTTTGTGCAGGAGGATAACTTCCTTTTGTCTTTCAAACGGGGAGATAATAACCGCTGGCTGTACAATGATGTATATAAAATGGAATATGTTCGGGAGCTGGAAAATCACCTTTCTTACCGCATTGGTTTCACAAGATGGAGACAAACACCCGCTGGTATCCTTCGTTATGAGAAGCTGGACGGGGAGGGAGAGTTGCAGAATGTGGGTTACCTGAACAATACAGAAGCCAATTTTGAGCTGCGGTATGCACCGAACGAGAAGTTTTACCAGGGTAAATTGTACCGTACGCCGATCATCAACAAATATCCCATTTTCACACTCCGTTACAATGCAGGTCTGAAAGGTGTTTTTGAAGGGCAAAACAGCTACCATAATTTACTGGCCAATATTTCGAAAAGGGTGTATTTGTCCCAATTTGGCTATGCTGACTTGACCACGGAAGGCGGTTATATATTTGGGAATAAAATCCAGTTCCCGCTGCTGACCATCCACAGGGCTAACCAGACTTATGCTTACCAGCTCAATTCATATAACCTTATGAACTTCCTGGAATTTGTGAGTGACCACTATGCGAGCCTGGATGTGCAGTATTATATGAACGGCTTTTTGTTTAACAAAATACCGTTGCTGAAAAAATTGAAACTTCGGGAAGTATTCAGTTTCAAAGGGTTGATCGGTGGTTTAAGAGATGAAAACAATCCGGCACTTAACCCGTCACTATACCGCTTCCCGGTCGACGAGCAGGGCAAACCCATCAGCTATACACTTTCCAGGGAGCCTTACATTGAAGGCAGCGTGGGTATAGCCAACATTTTCAAGCTTTTGCGGGTCGATCTTGTGAAACGTTTTACATATCTGGACAATCCCAATGTATCCGAGTGGGGCATCCGGGCAAGGTTCAGGCTTGATTTTTAGTACAAAACACCGATTATATGAATTATGCGATAATAGCGGCAGGAGAGGGGTCGCGTCTGGCACAAGAAGGTTTTCATCTGCCCAAGCCTATGGTGAGCCTCTATGGTGAGATGCTGATCGACAGGCTGATAGGGATTTTTATGCGCAACAATGCGGAGCGGATCAAGATCATTATCAATGAAGATTCGCCCCGGCTGGAAAGCCACCTCACAGAACTGAGCCTGACGCTGCCTATTGATATCGTTAAAAAATCAACGCCGAGTTCGCTGCATAGCGTTTACGAACTTTTGAAGTCAGACCCGGAACTTGATGCCGTTTGCCTGACTACGACAGACACCGTTTTCAAGGAGGATGAGTTTAGTGAATTTATTGCAGCGTTTGAAGAAAACGAGAATATGGAGGGCCAGATGGCCGTGACTACTTTTATCGACGACGAAAGTCCGCTGTTTGTGACTGTGGATGAAAACAGCCGTATCGTTGCTTTTACCGATACCAATAGTACCAATACAGAATTTGTTTCCGGGGGAATTTATTGCCTCAGAAAACGGGCGATTGAGTCGGTAAACCAGGCTGTGGAAAGCGGGCTGAGCCGGATGCGGAATTTTCAGAGGCAACTGCTGGAAAACGGGATTACGCTGCAGGCATACCCTTTTTCAAAGATCGTGGATGTGGACCATGTGGCCGATATCCGTACTGCCGAGCTGTTTTTGAGCCCGGAAAATGCTGTCTGACCAACGGCTTAAAAAAGAATTGACACCAAATTATATAAAGGCAGGAACGTATACCTGCCGACAGCGTACATGAATGAATTAGAAATACTGGGCGTGCACCGTAACAGGAAATTTTCGCCGAACCATATCGGAAACGACGATGCGATTTTTTCCCTGACGGCCAAGGAGCTTGAAAAACTGGGATGTAAGATCACGATCTGCTGCGAAGATGAATTCCTGCATGCGGAAGCGGTTAATCATCAGAAAATATTTACAATGGCCCGCCAGAAAGAAGTGGTGGGCAAGTTGCAGAAGCTGGAAAAAAACGGGACACACGTAGTGAATTCGGCATTTGGCATCGAAAACTGCTTTCGTACCAACCTTACCAACGCATTGAACCTAAATAATATACCGGTCGCGGATAGTTACATTGTGCCGACCAGCTATACCGGGGATGAAGTTTTTGACAGTATTACCGGAAAAGGCTACTGGATCAAAAGAGGTGATTTTCATGCAATCCATAAGGAAGATGTTTCCTTTGCAAGATCAAAGGAAGAAGCCAAGGAAATTCTGAGGGAATATGCATTGCGGGATATTCCCGATGCGGTGATTTCCAAACATCTTGTCGGGGACCTGGTGAAATTCTACGGCGTTCGCGGGACTGATTTCTTTTTCTGGTTTTATCCGTACGATAACAATCATCACAAATATTCGGAATATCAGAGCATCAATGGTGATTCCGTTTATTATTCGTTTGATCAGTCCGAACTGCAGAAAGTGGCCACAGAAGCAGCCGGTGTAGTGGGAATTGATGTGTATGGAGGCGATGCTATTGTTGGCAAAGACGGTGTTTTCCGGATCATCGATCTCAACGACTGGCCAAGTTTTGCCCCTTGCCGGGAGCAGGCGGCAGGTCATATTGCACAAATGCTTTACCAGAAATTCACCAGCAATAATTAATGGACACAGTTACCCAAGAAAAGCACGAAGAAAAAGGAGCCGGAAAGGAAGTTTCAGCATTTGAAAATTCCCTGAAATCCAACGATACAGAGGAGCAGATCGATATCTGGTTTTACCGCCCGATCGGCTACCAGATCGCTTTGTTTTGTGCCAAAATTGGACTCAGGCCCAATCCTGTCACTATTATCAGTATCTTTTTCGGGGTTGCTGCGGGGATTCTGTTTTATTATCAGGAACTCTGGATCAATGTGATTGGGATGTTGCTGCTGGTTTTTGCCAACTCGCTCGACAGTGCCGACGGACAGCTTGCCCGGATGACCAACGACAAAAGCAGGCTCGGCCGGATACTCGATGGCGCTGCCGGAGATTTCTGGTTTATCGCCATTCACATTGCAATATGTCTCCGCAGCCAGAACGAAGGATGGAGCGCCTGGATATGGGTGCCGGGCGTATTGGCAGGGGCCTCTCACGTGGTGCAGTCGGCCATGGCGGATTATTACCGGAACGTGCATTTGTTTTTTATCAAAGGTACGTCGGGTAGCGAGCTGGACAACAGCCGCGACCTTCAAAGAGAATATGACAGCCTGAGCTGGCAATCCGATTTCGGGATGAAGTTCATAGCCCGTACCTATCTCAATTATACCAAGTTACAGGAAAGCTTTTCGCCCAATCTGCAAAAGCTGCTGGGCGTAGTAAGGGAGAAATTCAGCAACGGATTACCGCACGAGCTGGTGACGGACTTCCGGGCGCAGAACAAGCCTTTGATGAAATATACCAACATCGTACAGTTCAATACAAGGGTTTTGTTTCTGTTTTTATGGCTTTTTCTCGACCAGTCATGGATTTATTTCTTCTTTGATATGTTTGTTCTTAACCCCATCCTGATTTACATGATCGTAAACCAGGAAAAGGTGAGCCGTTATTTTCATCAGCAAATTCTGACAGGCAAGTTCAATGGGTTCAAAAGTATATAAGGCGCTTTTTCTGATCATCGGGATCGCTTCGCTGGGCTATATGATTTATGGCACGGGGCCGGTCGTGATCTGGGAGGGAATCCAAAAAACAGGTATATGGTTTGTGCCCGTGATCGGGAGCTGGCTGGTGATCTATGTCCTGAATGCCTTTGCTTTCCGTGCCATCATCCGCGAGCCCCGTCTGCCCGAAAGTAACCTGTCTTTCTGGTCTGTTTTAAGGCTGACGATATCGGGTTATGCGATCAATTATATTACGCCTTTTGTAGCATTGGGCGGGGAACCCTACCGGATCATGGAACTGAAACCCGCGCTGGGAATTCAGAAAGCCACGTCTTCCGTATTGTTATACAGTTTGATGCACATGTTTTCGCATGTACTGTTCTGGCTGGCTTCCATAATCCTGATCGTGGCAGTAGTGCCGCTGAACAATATGCTGCTGGCAGGCTGCGGGTTGCTTTTGATAGCGGGCGTTGTGTTGGGTTACTGGTTTATCAATGTATATAAAAAAGGCTTTATGGTAAACACTTTCCGTTTGCTGGAAAAAGTGCCTTTTATCAAAAACAAAGCCCGTGAATTTGCACTGAAAAATGCGGAGACATTGTACGAGGTTGACGAACAGATCAGGGTATTGTACGCAGATCGGAGAAACGTATTTTATGCCTCCCTTTTTTATGAGTTTGTGGCCCGTGTTGTGGGCTGCCTGGAGATTTTCTTTACGGCACACGCTATTGGCCTGGATATGACATTGTCCGAATCGCTGATCATCAGTTCCGGTTCATCCTTGTTCGCCAACCTGATATTCTTTTTCCCGATGCAGCTCGGTACCCGCGAAGGCGGCCTGGCGCTGGCTTTGAAAAGCGTAGGCTTACCCGCCGCGCAGGGGATTTTTATCGGTGTAGTGATGCGGATCAGGGAAATTGTCTGGATAGCGATAGGGCTGGCATTGATGAGTAAGAAGACGAAACGGGACACTGCGGCTTCGCTCAGCGAGAGGGTGCAAGCGATTGATTATTAGTAAATTAAATAAAAAATGATAAAAGGTATTTTACTTGATTACGGCGGGACAATTGATACAAACGGCTTGCATTGGGCCAATGTATTATGGGATAGTTACCAGCAAAATCGGGTAAATATTGACAGGGCATCATTTGCAGAGGCTTACACATTCGGAGAAAGGGCGCTGGCCCTGAACCCGATCATCCAGCCGCATCATGTTTTTTATGATGTATTGTTCCTGAAAGTCGGGCAGCAGTTCGATTTTCTGAGAAAAAAAGGCTTCGAATTGGATGAGAGTATGATCGAGGCGATTGCAAAAGAATGCAACGGGTTCGCACACACTACCGTGAAAAATGCACAGCCTGTTCTGGCACAACTGGCTGAAAATTACCCCATTGTTATGGTTTCCAATTTTTACGGGAACATCAGCAATGTATTACAGGATTTTGGCATCAGGGATTATTTCCAGGCCGTTGTGGAATCTGCTGTGGTTGGCGTCCGGAAGCCCAACCCGCAAATTTACCAGCTCGGGATCGATCAGTTGGGCCTGCTTCCTGAGGAATGTGTGGTGGTGGGGGATTCCTACTCCAAAGACATTTTGCCGGCCAAGGAACTGGGCTGCAAGGCCATCTGGCTGAATGTGAAAGGTTGGGATGAAACTTCCGGGCACGAGCTCAATGTCTCGGATGCGGATGTTGAGATTACGGATTTTGCCCGGACGGCAGACACCATAAAAAGTCTGGGTTAGTTGTCAACTTTTGTCGCGGCGTGAACAGTTGCGGTAAAATTAACTTTAATGATCATGTACGATATTTGTACAATAGGGCATATCACACTCGATAAGGTGGTAACGACCCAGTCTACTAATTATATGCCCGGCGGCACATCCTTCTATTTTTCGAAGGCGCTCCGGAAGTTTGATGTCAGCTATATGCTGGTGACAGCTTTGGCTGAGCAAGAAAACCACATCGTTGCGGGGCTGAGGGATGAAAATATTGAGGTATTTTCCCAGCACAGCGCCCATACTGTTTACTTCGAAAACATATATAGTGCCAATCAGGACCACCGCGAGCAGAATGTACTGCAGAAAGCGGCCCCTTTCACCGTTGCCCAGATGCCCGCTATCGACGCGAAGATTTTCCATCTCGGCCCGCTGCTTTCCGATGACATCACGGTCGACCTGCTCAAAGTGCTTGCAGCCAAAGGAATGGTTTCGCTGGATATTCAGGGTTTCCTGAGGTACGTGGAGAACAAGAAGGTGTTTTATACCGACTGGGCGGACAAAAAAGAGGCGCTTGCCCACGTTTCCATTTTAAAGGCAAATGAATTTGAAATGGAAGTAGTGACCGGTACGAGCGATGTGATCGAGGGCGCGAAGTATCTCGCAGCGCTTGGTGTTAAAGAAGTGATCATCACATTGGGGAGCAAAGGCTCACTTATTTACAAAGACGATCATTTCTTCCAGATTCCTGCATACAAGCCCACCGCGATCATAGATGCTACCGGTTGCGGGGATACTTACATGGCAGGTTATTTAAGCAAAAAGGTAAAAGGAGCGGGCGTTCAGGAAGCAGGAGAATTCGGTGCGGCCATGGCAACATTGAAAATCCAGTCGTCGGGACCTTTTTCGGGCGATGCGGAAATGGTGGAAGAAGTGGTACGTTTTGGTGAATGTGACCGCGAAATGATCGCTCAGGCAATTTATTTATAGCAGTTTTTATTACTTATGAAATACGTAGTCAGCACGTTCATGGCAATTTGCCTGCTGCTAAACCCGTATTCAGGAAGTCATTCTGCAGGCAGAGATTTATCAGATCCCCTCATGGATTCCGATGAATTTCCGGTACCAAAGAATATCCCCGGATTACTTTTTTACATTCAGCGTGACCCCAATACGAATACAATTTGTTATCAGCTTAACTTTGACGAGCAGGGTCGGTTAAGCGAGCGGAATCCTGTTAATACGTTCTGGATCAGGTACACCGACGGCGGGATCCGCAGGGATCTCAACTACCTCCAGCGTAAATTTGCATATGGTGTCAATGTAAAACCGATTGGTAATTCTGCATTTGAGCTCCGCTCTGTCGCCTACTCCAAGCTGCCGTTGTTTTTGCGGAGGGACAAAAAAAACGAATACCATGTCTATGCGAAAATAGATACAAAGGAATGTATACTCGACAGGGTTTTCATCCGGATTGACGGTGGGAGCTTCTGGTCTCCAAATGTGCTTTATATAGAATTAAAAGGAACTGATACAGCTACCGGCAAAACTATTATTCAGCGTATAAAACCATCGTGACATGGCTAAAAATTATGTCTCAAACTCCACAGAATCTTCCAGGATGTTCAAAAGTAATGTCCTTGAATCACTTTCAAAAGTTCATTTTAGTGTCCCGCTTTTCATATTTGTCCCGGTTATTTTCTATTTCTCCTGGAAATCGCTGGTAGTTGGCAGCCTTCCCTGGTATGATTTTGTTCTCTTCGTGTCAGGAGGCCTGTTTGTTTGGACGTTTACGGAATATTTTATGCACAGGTTTGTGTTTCATTTCAACCCCCGTGGCAAGTGGATGGAAAGAATCCATTTTATTTTCCACGGTGTGCATCATGATTATCCCAACGATGCTAAAAGGCTCGTCATGCCTCCCTCAGTAAGTATTCCGCTGGCCACGGGATTTTATTATTTGTTTTCGCTTATGATGAAGGAGTTTTATGTCGCTGCGTTCTTTTCTGGATTTATTACAGGTTATCTTTTTTATGATATGAGCCATTATGCACTTCATCATGCTAATTTTAAGTCGTCGTTCTGGAAAAAACTGAAAAAGCACCATATGCAACACCATTACTACGATGCAAGTAAAGGTTATGGGGTCAGTTCAGATTTCTGGGACAAGATCTTCGGCTCAGACAAATGGAAGGACTGAAATTAAATCTATACTAAACTTATTACGATGGAGAACAGTAAAAATCATGGACAGGACCAGGTTTTCAAAGATGAGATTACAAAGGTTTCGGATTTTAAATTCGGTACCACGGTAGTCAACGTTTTCGACGACATGGTGAGCCGGTCGGTTCCGTATTACAATGAAACCCAGCGCATGCTGGCTGAAATTGCAGCAGACCATGCAAAAGAGGGGTCGTACGTATACGATCTCGGCTGCTCAACCGGAACCACCCTGATCGGAATTGATGCACTGATCCCATCGGACATTAAGTTTATAGGAATTGACGAATCGCCGGAAATGATAGACAAGTGCCATGTGAAGTTAAAGGAGGCAGGTTTTGTGCGTCCGTACGAACTCACGGTAGGCGACTTGCACCAGGAAAAGCTTCCGATCGCCAATGCGTCGGTGGTGATCCTTTGCCTCACGCTCCAATTTGTGCGTCCACTGTACCGCGAAAGATTGCTGAGGAACATTTATGAAGGTCTCAATCCTGGCGGTGTGCTGCTGCTTGTGGAAAAGGTGCTGGCGGAGAGCAGTATTTTCAACCGTGATTTTATCAAATACTATTATAATTATAAGCGCCGGAATCATTACAGTGAAATGGAAATTTCCCAGAAACGGGAAGCGCTGGAAAACGTTCTGATCCCTTACAAACTGTCTGAAAACCTGC
The DNA here is from genome assembly GCF_005869225.1 of Dyadobacter bucti. Lineage (GTDB taxonomy): Bacteria > Bacteroidota > Bacteroidia > Cytophagales > Spirosomataceae > Dyadobacter > Dyadobacter bucti. The sequence goes on from NZ_SWFP01000010.1 coordinate 222,921, forward strand.
TCCTGTTGAAGGAGGCCGGCTTTGCAGATTGCGAAACGTTTTTCAAATGGTATAATTTTTCCGGAATGATAGCTTATAAAAAATCATGATAGCAATAGGTAATTTCTTTTTCAAGTACAGGAATAACCTGTTCATATTTTTATATCTGCTTTTGTTTGTTCCGTCGCCCATGATTTTTACGGCGGAGCAGTTCGGCGAAAACTATTATCTGTGGCCGGTGATCCTGGGTTTACTGATCACTTTTTCAGGCGAAATCATCCGGGGTATTACGATTGGCCTCGCCTATATCATCCGGGGCGGGCGGGACAAAAAAGTGTACGCTGAAAAGCTTGTGACCGAAGGGATTTTCAGGCATTGCCGTAACCCGCTGTATGTGGGAAATATCCTGATGCTGCTGGGCGTAGGGGTGCTGTCCAATTCCCTGTTTTATGTGGGGATTGTGATGCCGTTGTTTCTGTTTATCTATCAGGCGATTGTGCTGGCAGAGGAGAATTTTCTCAGAAACAAATTTGGCCGGCAGTTCGATGACTATTGTGAGCGGGTAAACCGGTGGCTGATCAGTTTTAGTGGAATATCCTCGACGTTTAATGGTATGAGGTTCAATTATAAGCGGTGGTTGTTAAAAGAGTATAATACCTTGCTGGTATGGTTGATAGGTATATCTGCAATTCTGATTTTCAGGTATCCGGAGCTGATCGAGGACAGTAATACACGAATTATTGTTTTTACCGGAATCGTAATTTTTTTGGGTGCAGTGTATGGTTATGTGAGATATTTAAAGAAATCGGGAAAAATGACGGACAGCATCGCCTAAATGACCTTGTATTGTTTTACACTGTTCAACAAGAAAATCCCCCTTTTTTCAAGGGTAATAATGCCCTTTTTTTTCTGAATACTGATCGCTAATTCGGTATAAGTTGCTGTGATTATTATTTTTGTGGTTGATTATCAGCTACTTTGCGATTTTGTCGTGGCTTTTTGCTATAGAATTATTTCGGCTGGCTGGCATTGATTTTGTCACTGTCAGGCTATCATGATGCATTATACTCACATCTTACTGAACATAACCCCCTAAATTGATAATCACTAACATTATGAACATTGTAATCATTGGAGGAGGATTTGCCGGCGTCAATCTGGCTCTGGGTCTTTCGAAAAGCAATAAATTTGAAGTAACGCTCGTGGATAAAAATAACTACAATTTTTTTCCACCGCTGATATACCAGGTGGCTACTGCGTTTCTGGAACCATCGAGTATCAGCTATCCTTTCCGGAAGCTGTTCTCAGGAAAAGAGAACATCAATTTCCGCATGGGGGAGTTTCTCAGAGTTGTGCCCAATGAAAACAAGGTGATCCTGTCCAACGGAGAGCTGACTTACGATTTCCTGGTATTTGCAACAGGGGCAGAGACCAATTTTTTCGGGATGGAAAATGTGAAAAACAATGCCACACCGATGAAAACCCTTGAAGATGCGATCGGAATGCGTAATAAAATGCTTTTGCAAATGGAACAGGCCACGTTGTGCGATGATCCGGCGGAAGTAAAAAAGCTGCTGACAGTTGTTATTGCAGGGGGCGGCCCCACAGGCGTTGAGATAGCGGGAATGTTTGCTGAAATGAGGAATGGGATACTGAGAAAAGAATACCCTCAGCTCGCAGGAAAAGGAAGTGAAATTTATCTTGTCGACGGCGGTGACGCATTACTCTCTCCCATGAGTGTCAAATCGCAGCAGGATACGTTCAAGGAGCTCACGAAACTTGGCGTAAAGGTAAAGCTGAATACGCATGTAGTGGATTTTGTAGACGATAAAGTGTATTTTACAGAAGGTGACACGATCGAAACCAAGACGCTGATCTGGGCGGCGGGGGTGACCGGGACGGTTTTTGAAGGATTGCCTCCGGAAGCCTATGGGCGCGGGCGGCGGGTCAATGTGGATGCTTATAACAAAATCGTTGGTTCGTACAATATTTACGCTATCGGGGATATCTGTCTGCAGCAAACTGATAAGAACTTCCCGAACGGGCACCCGCAGGTTGCGCAGGTAGCAATTCAGCAGGGCAAAAACCTGGCTGCGAATTTTGATGTCATAGCCGAGCATCAGCCGTTACGTCCTTTTGCCTACAACGACAAAGGCTCCATGGCGATTATCGGGCGGGCCAAGGCGGTTGTGGACCTTCCTTCCCCAAAGGTTCATTTCAAAGGCATAACAGCCTGGCTTGCGTGGCTTTTTATTCACCTCGTCTCGCTGATCAACCACCGTAACCGCGTAAAGACGCTGTACAACTGGATGATAGCCTATTTTACAAAAGACCAGTCCCTGAGAATGATCATCAAACCTTCGATCAAAGATAAAAAGGTGCAGACCGTCTGAAAATGTACGGTGAAAACCTTCATGCATTCATTTTAATTAAAAACACAAAAATTTAATATTGGTGATCCGATGGATAAATCAGGTCACCAATTTACCTTTGATTTTACTCCTATGACTATCAAAAAATTAACAATAATATGCTCGTCGGAAGCGCCGACGGTAATACTAATGTTAAAATCAATATATAAACATGGAACCAATTATTATTGATTTAACAAAAAATTCGAACTACAACGCCCACAAAATAGATTCATCCATTTCTTTCCGGAAGTTCATCAGTTTTATCGAGAAGAAAACGGACGAAGCCGAGACGGTCAAAAAGACCTTTTTTGGGATGGTACTCGACAAGCTGAAAGGGAATCCTGCATTTTCGGGTGATGTCCCTCTACAAGATATCCCACAGTTCAGAGAGCAGCTTGACCTCATTTACGGCCTGGTTGTACCACCGGTAGCAGATGAAAAGCAGGTTTACTGGGCACTCAGCGTGCCGGTAAGTCCGATCGTGTTTTATGGTACCCCGGGTTTTTACAACCTCGTTACCGAAAAGTCCACAGGTTTGCTCAGGTGCGACCTCATCGATGAGTCCGGAGTTACAGCCAGGCAAAAGGTGAGGATGCTTTATTCCTTCGTTCTGGAAAGGCTTTACCATTTTCCGCCTGTCTACCAGAAGGACATGATCATTACGCTGAATGACGAGAAATCAGGCCTTCAGAAATATTACAGGCTGAACATCGACAACAGTTTTTGTGACGTATATGCGAAAGGGAGCCTTCCAGAGCTCGATCTTGACGAGCTCCGCAAGGAAATGCAGGAGAGTTTTGATATCAATGTATTTGCGCAGCTGCTTCCCGATGATCTCTTCCGTTTTGAAGGCTTCTCGGTGATCACGCTCACGGATATTACGGCCGAGCATGCAGTCGAAAACATCAAAAATGCCATTCTTGACCGTTCTTCCAACGATCCGAACACCTATTTCAAATTCATCGCCAGTTCATTGAAAATGCTGGTGGAGGATAGCTACATTGATTTTGGCCTGGTACCGGTTTTGAAGGTGAACAACAAGCTGGTGTTCGACCGGAGCGCGGTGCTGTACAGCAAACTCATGCAGGCGGCAACTCAGGACGATCATGCAGAGGAAATGTACCTGAATATGGCAAATCACTACTTTCAGCAACCCAAGGTGCTTTTTATGAGGACCCTGGACGGTGAAGATGAGAAAGGAAAGGATTTTATACGGGTCCTGAAAAACGATGGTGTTGAAGCCTATGCGCTTTTACCGGTTTACTATGACAACAAAGTTGTGGGTTTGCTGGAGGTATATTCCAGAGAACAAAAAGCCATGAACGAAAAAGTGCTTTCGAAACTCGACCCCGCGCTCCCGCTCATCGCCCAGATCATGAAAAATCACAGCGATGAATTCAACAGTAAAATCGACAATGTGATCAGGGAGAAATTTACGTCCCTGCAGCCTGCGGTACAATGGAGGTTCCGTGAAACAGCCTGGCATTACCTGCGCGACCAGCTAGTAAATCCGCAGTCGGCTGTTATTGAAAACATTCAGTTCAGAAATGTGTACCCATTGTACGGTGCCATTGATATCCGGAATTCGACGGTAGAGCGTAACATTGCCCTTAAAGAGGACCTAAAACTTCAGTTTAACTCGTTGATAGAAACCTTTACTATTTTAAAGCAAAGACTTGGGTTCGGGCTTGCCGATGAGATGATTTTCAAATGCCGAAAATGGGTTGAAGAAATCAATGAAAATAGCACCGACAATGATGAGATGAAGGTGAAGGATTTTCTTGAAAACGAAGCTCACCCGTTTTTAAGGCATTTCAAGGAGGACAGCCTGGAAGAGTCCGGGTTCACTCCGGGAGCAGCCGTAGCAACGGAAGCCAGGCTGATAGAAGTGATTGACAAGTATTTTGAGATCATCGATGAGCAGAAAGGCGCCGGCTATGCAAACCGGAGAGCATTGGAAGCATCGATGCAGATGATCAATTCATCGGTCAACCTGTACCTTGATCTTTTCAGAAAAGAGATACAGTTGTCGTACCCATGTTATTTCGAGAAGTTCAGGACCGATGGTATTGAGTATGATATCTATATAGGCCAGGCGATCGAGCCGGAGAAAAAATTCAGCGAACTTTACCTTAAAAATATCCGTCTGTGGCAATTGACGTCTATGGCCGCTATTGCCAGGATCACCAATTCCCTCGTCCCGCAAATGGTCAAGGCGCTGGAAACGACTCAGCTTATATTCATTCATTCGAGCAGCATAGATATCAGTTTCCGGGACGACGAGCGTCGGTTCGACGTGGAGGGGGCCTATAACATCCGTTACCAGGTAATCAAAAAACGCATCGACAAGGTCCGTATCAAAGGTACCGGGGAGCGGCTCACCCAGCCGGGCAAAATCGCGCTGGTTTATTTCAATGCAAAGTCAGCCGAAGAATATGTGGGATACATCAGGTATCTTCAGGGAAATAATACTTTGCAGGACAATCTCGAGTACCTGGACCTGGAAGAACTGCAGGGTGTTACGGGACTCAAAGCATTAAGGATTGGAGTGAATCTGGATTCAGGCTGGGACTGAAGCCAGGTCTTTTAAGCGGTTACTCAAATAAACGGACCTTTTCATGAATTACAACCATCGGCTCGATAGAGTAAAAGAACACGTTCATCATTTTTTTGGGACAAGAGCATTGTCACAGCTGAGTTATCATAACCTTACTCACACAGAGTCAGTTGTGTCTCACGCCGTCAAAATTGCGAATCATTACCGGTTGGAAGCCAAAGATACTTTTATTGTGGTAACCGCTGCCTGGTTTCATGACACCGGCTATTGCAACGGAGAGGCCAAAGGACATGAAGAGCGGGGGGCCGAAATGGCTGCGGAATTTTTGAGATCCGATGGTATAGACGAACAGGTGATCGAAGAAGTGAAAGGTTGTATCCGTGCCACGATCTGGCCCCAGAAACCTGAAAACTTTTTGCAGCAGATCGTCTGCGATGCGGACCTTTTTCACTTGGGAACGCCCGAATTTTCCGACTGGAACAAGCTGGTGCGGAAGGAGGCAGAACAAAGGATCGGGAAGAAGATTGAAAAGTCGGAATGGAGAAAAAGCACGATCAAGCTCCTGGAAACGCACACCTACCAGACTGATTACTGCAGGGAAATGCTGGATAAGCAAAAGCGGAAGAATCTCGAAAAACTGATTGAAAAAGACCGGGAAGCAACCCTTGAAGATGAAGGACCGGCCGAGATTCAGCTGGTGGCCGATAATGCTGAAGAGAGTCCGGAAATCACGGAGATTAAAAAACCAAAAAATGACCGGCCGGACAAAGGCATAGAAACGATGTTCCGGATCAGCTCCAACAATCACCAGCGGCTTAGCGATATGGCGGATAACAAGGCACATATCATGATCACGACCACCTCCATTATCATTTCGGTGTTACTGAGCGTACTCGTCAGAAAACTGGAAGACAATACTTATCTGATCATCCCGACAATGTTGCTGCTGACGATCTGTATGATCACGATGGTGTTTTCAATCTTATCGACCCGGCCCACCATCCCCCATGGTACTTTTACGCAGGAGGATATAGATACCAAAAACGTGAACCTGCTTTTTTTCGGTAACTTCTACCGGATGTCGTATACAGATTATGCCAACGGCATGCAACGTATGATGAATGACCGTGATTTTCTTTACGGAAGCCTTACCAAAGACGTGTATTCGCAGGGGGTAGTGCTGGGAAGAAAATACCGGCTGCTCCGGGTGGCCTACAACGTATTTATGTTTGGGGTAGTCGTTTCGGTGCTTGCTTTTGTGATCGCCTCCATACTTTTTGAACATTGAAATGACTGCTCATGGGAAGCTACCGGTATTTTAACCGCGATCTAAGCTGGCTCTCTTTCAATGAAAGAGTATTAATGGAAGCTGCCAGCGAGTCGGTGCCGCTGATGGAACGGATCCGGTTTCTATCGATATATTCATCCAATCTTGACGAGTTTTACCGGGTGAGGATACCGGTCATGCAAAAGAACAGTGTTCATGATCTTGCCGGCAGTGCCTATAGGGAGGCCACTGAGATCATCAACCGTCAGCAGGACCAGTTTGGCAAAATACTGACCCAATCTGTAATAACTGCGCTGAGCAGCCTGGGATTTCATTTTTGTTATAAAGAGCTTGCTCCCGAAAGCATATCCGCATTTCTGACCAGCCATTTTTTTGCTCAGGTCGCCGGTTTTTTGCAGCCGGTTTTTCTGAAAGGCGATACATTGTTTTTTCCTGAAAATAACCTGCTGTACCTGGTTGTGATTACGATGAATTCTGCTGGTCAGGAGCAGGTTGCGCTGGTAAATATCCCAACCGCTAACCTGGACCGTTTTCTGAGCGTGCAGGAGGGAGACGAAAATTACATTGTTTTCCTGGAAGACATTATCAGGAACAACCTCAGAAGCCTTTTTCCCAAGGCAATCTCCATTGAATCATATAACATCAAAATTACCCGTGATGCCGAACTGGACCTGCTTGCCGGGGAAGGGGATGATATGGCTGAGAAATTTGAAAAACAGTTGAGCAAACGCGATTACGGTTTTGCCACCAGGCTTTTGTATGAACCCGGTTTGCCGCTCAGGCATTTGCAGAACATCATCCAGACCTTCGACCTTAAAAACGCGTCCGTCGTGGAAGGCGGCAGATACCATAACCTCAAAGACCTCTCATCATTTCCGCTCAATAACCCGGCACAATCGTACCCGAGCTGGCCGGCAGTGCAGAGCGTATTGCGGGCGACCCTGTTTGAATCCATTTCACGCAAGGACATGATGGTACACGCGCCTTACCAGACCTACGATACCATTCTGAGGTTTTTTAACGAAGCAGCGATCAATCCGGACGTGAGGGAGATTTACACGACCATGTACAGGGTCGCACATGATTCCAAAATCGCGCATGCCCTGATCAGTGCGGCTAAGAACGGGAAAAAAGTGACTGTGCTGGTGGAACTCAAAGCACGGTTTGACGAGGCCAACAACATTCGCTGGGCTAAAAAAATGAAGTCCGCCGGGGTGAAAATTGTCCATAGCGTCAATGCGCTCAAAGTGCATGCGAAAATTGCGCTGGTGAAACGAAAACACCATGAATTGCCATACCTGGGCCTTTTTGCAACCGGGAACCTCAATGAAGGCACAGCGAAATTCTATACGGACCATATTTTACTGACTGCTTTTCAGCCGATGCTCGAAGAAGCGGAGAAGCTTTTTGGTTTTTTAAGCAAAAAGAAAAAAGCGGAGAAAACGGATCATATATCTTTCAGGCACTTGCTCGTAGCACAGTTTAACCTGCAGGCCAGGTTCCTGGAACTTCTTGACAGGGAAATTGAAAATGCCGGAAAAGGGCTGCCCTGCGGTATTACCATCAAACTGAACAACCTGGAAGAGGAAGTGATGATCAACAAGCTGTATGAGGCAAGCAATGCAGGCGTTACGGTCAATCTGATCGTGCGGAGTATATGCAGGCTGGTTCCGGGAATTGCAGGACAAAGCGAAAATATTACTGTCAGGCGTATAGTGGACAGGTTCCTGGAACACGGGCGTGTCTTCATTTTTAACAACAACGATAATCCAGAGGTTTATATGGGGTCGGCAGACTGGATGAACCGTAATATTTACCGCCGGATCGAGGTATGTGTTCCTATTTACGATGAAAAATTAAAGCACGAGCTCACCAGGATTATTGCGCTGCAATGGCGGGACACCCGGCAGGCTGTATTAATCGACACTGAGCTGAACAATGTGCGGATTTCTTCGCTTCCCGACGGAATCCGTTCACAGGAAGCGATTTATCGTTTGCTGAATGAAAAGACCGAAGATTTAAACCCGGCATTATAGACACAATTTATGACAAAGAAATTTACCCCCCTGACATTTTTGATCCTATTTACCCTGGCCTCGCTTTCCGGCTGTAATTCCCTGCAGAAGGAGCATGTAGACTACAAAGACTACGACCTTGAAAAGCCGGAAGAATTCAATATGCCCGAAAGCTTGTTCGAGATTTCAGGGATTGCCTTCAAAAAAGGGAACAGCGACACGGTGTATGCAGTTCAGGATGAGGATGGCAAGCTGTTCCGGTTGGGCTATGGGGTGAACAAGCAGCTGCACGCGAAGTTTGGAAAAAAGGGGGACTACGAAGATGTTTCTATCCTGAACGATCAGGCTGTCATCTTGAAAAGCAACGGGATATTGTATACGTTGCCCCTTTCCGAAGCAATATATGAAGAACCTGAAAATGTAAGGGAAATCAAAAACCTGGTACCTAAGGGAGAGTATGAAGGCATGTACGGGGACGAAGCATCCGGTACTCTCTATATTCTTTGTAAAAACTGTAAACAGGACGATTCCAGGGTGAGCGTTACCGGCTATATCGTGAAACCCGGTGGAGATTCGACTCAGACAGTTGGGGAATTCTCTATTGATGTAAAGCAGATCAAGGCCATTTCAGACCGGGTCGAAAGAGGTTTCCGTCCGTCGGCATTGGCACGCAACCCGCTTACCAGCGACTGGTACATTGTTTCGGCGGTGAATAAGCTGCTGGTCGTCACAGATGTCAATTGGAAAGTAAAACAAGCCTATCACCTCAGCGGGAATACTTTTGTTCAGCCCGAGGGGATCGCTTTTGACAAAGCCGGAAATATGTACATTTCCAACGAAGGGGACGATCTGTCGAATGGTAATATCCTGAAATTCAAGAAGAAAAAAAGCAGCTAGGCTGTGCATGATATGAATCGAAAATTACAAATTCTGTTTCTTCTGATCCTGTCGGCCGGTGTATGGTCTTGCGCCAGCTACAAATTACAATTAACCAGTGAGTCCAAAGAATGGGCGGCGTCTTCACCTGCGCCTGGGTTGGTACTGAAACATACCATGTACCTGGTTGGGGACGCTGGTAACGATTCCCCTGCAAACCGTGCCCCGGTGCTGGAATACCTCAAAACGAAGCTTGCCGGCGAGGATAAAAACAGCTCGGTATTGTTTCTCGGGGACAACATTTATGAAAACGGAATGCCGCCGGCCGAAGATTCGATCCGCCGGAAAACAGCTGAATTTCGTATGAACTCCCAGCTGGAAACCCTGAATGATTTCAAAGGCAGGCCTATTTTCGTGCCCGGCAATCATGACTGGCGCGGCTGGGGCGTAAAGGGCCTGAAGCGGCAGCAAAAGTACGTGGACAGTTACCTGAACGAACGCAGGGGGAAGAAGGACAAGGAGGAGTGGGAGAATTACTTTTTCCCGCTCGACGGATGTTCCGGACCGGAAGCCGTGGAACTGAACGATAACGTGGTCGTAATTGTGGTCGACTCGCAATGGTGGCTCGCCGACTGGGACCGTGATACGAAGGTAAATGACGGATGTGAGATCAAAAACCGGGAATATTTCAGGTTCATATTTGAGAATATGGTGCGTAAGTATCGCAGTAAAAATGTGGTTATTGCCATGCACCACCCGCCCTATACCTATGGCCCACATGGGGGTAGATTTACGATGAGACAGCATATTTTTCCGCTCACGGACCTCAACCCCAAATTATACATACCGTTGCCCGTGCTCGGAAGTATAGGCGCGCTGTTCCGGAGCACAATCGGATCGCGGCAGGATGTGGCCAACAAACACTACAAGGACCTGCGGACAGCGGTGCTGGCAGGTGCAAGAAAAAACGGTAAATTCATTTTTGCCAGCGGCCACGAGCATGCTTTGCAATACATTGAAAACGGCGGGCAGGAATTTATCGTCAGCGGGAGTGGCTCCAAAAGGAGCCCGGTAGGACTGGGAAAGGGGTCATTGTTTGCATCTTCCGGCCTGGGCTACTCTACACTGAGCTTTTACGAAGGAGGCGAAACCTGGGCGAGTTTCTGGCAGGTAGGAGAGGACGGAAAGGATGCCACCCTCGTATTCCGCATAAAGGTCAAAGACAGGCTTGTGACCGAAACCCCTGATTCCACCACCGCATTTTCGGAGTATAATCTGCACGCCGACTCGGTCAGTCAGTTTGTGACCAGCAATGAAATAAAGCCCGTAGGAGGTTTTCATAAATTCATGTTCGGAGAACACAACCGTAAACTCTATCTTGAAAAATACAAGTTCCCGGTATTGGACCTTTCCGTTTATAAGGGCGGCCTGGTACCGGTAAAGCAGGGCGGTGGAAATCAGACCAATTCCCTGCGGCTCCGCGATGCCGATGGAAAGGAATATGCGCTTCGGGGCCTTACCAAAGATGTCAGCCGTTTTCTTCCGTTCCCTTTTAACCAGATGATCGCTGCGAAATATCTGGTGGAGGACAACTTTTTGTCTACCAATCCTTTTGCGCCGCTGTTGATGCCAGCTATGGCCGATGCCGTGCAGGTGTATCACACCAATCCGCGGCTGTATTATGTGCCTGCCCAGCCCGCTCTGGCAGCTTTTAACACACCTTTTGGCGGCACCATGAACCTGCTTGAAGAACGACCGGACGGGAAAAGATGGAAGCAGGCTGCCTTTTTCGGTAATCCCGACAAGATCGTTAGTACACCTGATCTGGTGGAAAGTCTGCTTGAAAACAGCAAAAACAAAGTGGATGAGGAATGGGCATTGCGGACGCGCCTTTTTGATTTTGTCATTGGCGACTGGGACCGGCATGACGACCAGTGGGTTTGGGCCTCCATCAAACAAAAAGATGGAACAACACTCTACAGACCGATCCCGCGCGACCGCGATCAGGCGTTCTCTATGTACGACGGATTGCTTACGGGCGTAGCAAGGCTTACCCTGCCGTTCCTGCGGCAGTTGCAAAGCTTCGAGCCGGAAATCCAGAGCCCGAAATGGACTACTTGGAGCGCAAGGCTGTTTGACAGGACTTTCCTGAACCGACTGGAGTGGCGGCAGTGGGAGGCGCAGGTGAAGTTTATCCAGCAAAATCTCACCGATGATGTGATTAAAAGTGCGTTCGAAAACTGGCCGGAAAAAGCCAGGGAGATATCCGCCCCTGCATTGATCCAAAACATCAAACACCGCCGGGACAATCTGCTGAACATCGCCAGGACGCATTATGATTTTGTGAGCAAGTCGGTGAATGTGATCGGGACGGAGGAAAAAGAACGTTTTTTGATAGAACGGCTGGATAACAAACGTACAAGTGTTACCGTGTACGAAATCAATAAAAAAGGCGACATCAAACATCAGAACTACAAAAGGATCTTTGAAACAGGCGTTACACAGTCGATCAATATTTACGGCAATGGTGATGATGATGAGTTTATTGTGAGCGGAGATGTGGATAAAGGAATCAGGCTGCGGCTGATCGGCGGGTTAGGCAAGGATGTATTTACGGACAGTGCCAGGGTGAGGGCGCCAGGCGGAAAAACTTTTGTATACGACGATCTGAAAAATAACAAGATTATTGCCGGACCAGATACCCGTGATAAAAGGACGAGCCGTTACCGGTACAATGTGTATGATCGCAGAAGTGCCGACAGTAATTATGATATATCCATTCCGGCACCTGTACTGGGTATTAATCCTGATGACGGCTTTCTTTTGGGGGCCAGTGTAGGCATTACGAAATATGGTTTCAAAAAAGAACCTTATGCGGCTACTCATAATTTTGGAGGAAGTTTTGCCTTTAAAACACAGGGCTTTAAGGTAAACTACACGGGCGATTTTATTCATGCGTTCAAAACTTTTGATTTTTATCTCGATACCTATTACCGAGGGCCTACTTATGCATTTAATTATGCCGGTTTGGGGAATAATTCTACCCGGCCGGTTGATGATGCTGATTATTACCGCGTCCGTCAGTCAGCAGTACATATTTACCCGGCGATCAAAAAACACTTTGCCGGAAACAACGGGTTCATTGCCCTCGGCCCGTCATTTGATCTGACAGATATTCAGCCCACGAGAGGCAGATTTATTACCAGCGCTGAGAACGATCTGGACGCTGATATTTTCCAGACCAAGTATTTCGGGGGAGCAAGGTTTTTGTTCGATTTCAACAGCGTAGACAATATTTTTGCCCCACATTCAGGCATCCGTTTCCGGACCTCCCTGAACTGGACCAGTAACCTGAAAGAGGACCAGCAGTTTACCGGACTGCGTGCCCAGATTTCCTTTTACCAGAGCCTTGACCAGAAAGAAGATTTTGTACTGGCCACACAAATTGGCACGGGAGTCAATTTTGGTAAAGGGTATGAATTCTTCCAGATGCCCACACTGGGAGGAAAGCAAGGGCTTCGCGGTTATCGCACCGAGCGCTTTTATGGAAAGAGCAGTGTATGGCACGATACGGATCTGCGGGTAAGGATTGGAAGTAATTATAATCCGGCACTACCGCTGACGTATGGCGTATTCGGTAGCTTTGATCATGGCCGTGTGTGGTTGGAGGATGAATCCTCCGGAAACTGGCATTACAGCTATGGTGGTGGAATATGGCTGGCGCCTGTGGACATTCTCACGCTGTCGGTAGGCGCATTTGTCCCCAAAGAAAAAAATGAAGAAAAGCCGCGTATCGCTTTTCAGATCGGCTTCTGGTTTTGATCAGATTGGTTTCCTTCGGAAAATTCATTCACGTCCAGCGCACCATAGTCGCCCAGGATATCAGCGACGCGTGCTGCGTCTTCGGGACTTGATGTGTGCACAGTAACCAGCGAACCCTGACGTTTGGTGCCCCCGGTTCGGTCAGCGTACTCATCATCTCCTGAAAATTTGAGGTAAAGATGGTTGTCGTGTTCACCGGTATCGGTGACCTGGCCGTCGGTATATGGGCCGCGGTCCTGATTATCGACATGGAATCCGACTTCAATGGTATTGATGTCGAACCCGCTGTTAACCAGCGCTTCTTTGGCTTCAAGTGCTTCTTCGGCAGTCTCGAAAATCCCGATTATTGTTGGTGACATAATGAAAAAGGTTTAGACACGGCAACCAAATATCGCCTGCGATATCCCTGAATGTAAAAATGCATGCCAGGTATGCTACCAGACGTATTCACGGGCCTGATTCCCTCTGGTGTTCCGGAGATTAACTTTTATGGCGATGGGCGTTTCCGCCGCGCCGCTCTTGGAAACCTTGATCTTTGCTTCGTGCACTGATTTTGAAATAAATGAATTTGGAAGCCTGAATCGGGCGCAAATCGGGAAATAGCGACCCGTATTACAAAATATTTTCGACAAAATAGTTTTGTAAAATAAATAGTATACTACATAATTGTCTAATATATAAATAGTTGCATTGCTAGTCAGCATTTTATGCGATACACAGTCATACTAATTCTACAATAATTCGGAAAATTTAATTCTAGATTGCATACTTTACCTGCGAAAAAGACGCACGATCGCTGGATGCCATCAAAGATGCTGTATTGTAACCGTTCCTTGATTGGTAAAAGCCACACATTTTTTGGACAAAAGATACATTTGTAGGTATTATATTTTACCCTTTATGATTAATGGCAGACAGAATTTAGAAAATTCCGAAGGCAGAAAACCAGGATCAGAGTATGATTACCATCATCTATTCGATTCTAATCCTCAGTCCATGTGGATTCACGATATTGAAACCTTCTCATTTCTGGATGTTAACAAAGCTGCGATCAGACATTACGGATACTCAAAAACTGAGTTTCTGAAACTTACCCTTAATGACCTGCGTCCGATCCGGGATATTCCCATGGAAGTCCAGGCCAGTGAAACGGCGACGAAAAACAGGAGGCTTTTCAATTCAGGGACTTATCGCCACAGGAAAAAGAACGGGGATATCATCGATGTTCAGATCCAAAGCAATATGATCAATTTCAAAGGGCGAAAGGCCGAACTGGTTTTGTCTACGGACATCACAGGTTTTATGGCCACCATCATCCAGGATATCATCGACAAGCGCAGGACCGACGAGAAATTCAAGGCGACATTTAAGCATACCCGTGACGCCATGTTTATCGGAGACGAAACCGGAAAATGTATTGACTTTAATGATGCAGCTGTCGCGATGTTCGGATACACCAGAAGGCAGCTGAAAAAGATCAACCTCAGACAGTTATTCAACCTTCCGCCGTCAGAAGGATCTCCCCGCTCCCGAAAAAATTCCCTCATTAGAAAAACACGAAATGAAGTCGTGCGGTTACAGCGCAAGGACGGTTCGCTAATGGTCGGTAATTTCAATTCAAAACCCCACATCCTGCCGGGGGTGTATCTCTATGTCATTACAGATATCACTGAGAGAGTCGAAAAAGAAGAGCAGCTCAGGGCCAGCGAACGAAGGCTGGATGCGCTGGTGCGTGAAAGTGCAGATCTGATCGCAATTGTAGACCTAGATGGCCGCTACCGGTTTGTAAGCCAGAGCAGTTATCCGATTATGGGGATTAAGTCCGATGAATTTACAGATAAAAATGTAATAGATTTCATTCATCCCCAGGACAGATACCGCGTTAAAAAAGCATTTTCGGGGCTTGCCGACAAGAAACAGATCAAAATAGAGCCTTACAGGTTTCTGGACTCGAAAGGGAAATGGCGGTGGATCACCACAACTGCAACAGACCTGACCGACGATCCAGCTGTGAATGGGGTAGTGATCAACTCGAGTGACATCACCGAGACCGTGATAAAGACCAATGCCCTCAATTTGAGCAATGAGCGTTACAAGCTGATATTAAAAGGCTCAAACGAAGCGATATATGACTGGGATATAGAAAAAGACAGGATCGAATTCGGGCATGGATTTCAGGATATTTTCGGGTACGACCTGAGATACTACAATAAAAATCTCTGGTTCGATAACATTCACACCGAAGATCGGCGCAGGATATTTGAGCAGTTGAAATCTGCGGTTGCCGACAAGGACAGAGAAACAATGTTGTCCGAATTCAGGTTCACAAGAGCCTGCGGCGAAACAGCGCTGGTAGAGCACAAGATTATATTTTTGCGGAATTCAAATGGCGTTGCGATCAGGGCGGTAGGGTCTTTGAAAGACATCACGGACTACAAGCAGAACCTTTTAAAAATAAAGCTTCAAAACAAAAAACTTAAGGAGATAGCATGGATGCAGTCGCATATTGTCAGGGCGCCGCTTGCGCGGCTCATGGGGCTCATAGACCTTCTGAAGCTGGAGGAGTATGATACACTCAGCAGAAAAGAAATCCTTCACCATATCCGGAATTCAGCAGATGAGCTGGATACGGTTATTAAAAATATAGTTTACAAAGCTGATAAAGTGCAATGCAACAATGAGTAACGAATTGAAAATACTTCTGGTGGATGATGATAAGATCATGCTGTTCCTTCATGAAATGTTCTTAAAAAAAAGTGGGGTACTTTTTGATACCGTATTATGCTACAACGGGCAAGAGGCACTTGACTATCTTGACGATTATGAATCGGAGCAGACCACTTTTCTGATCCTTCTGGATATCAATATGCCCGTTCTGAATGGCTGGGAGTTCCTCGAGGCTGTGCAGGAACGGCACTACCTTGAAAGGCTGGTGATCGTGATGGTCAGTTCGGCCACGGAGGAAACGGAAAGATCAAAAGCCCTGACATTTAAGAGAGTAATCGAATACCAGCAAAAACCATTGAATGTAGGATTGTGTAAAAAACTGCTGGATGCCGGCGAGCTAAAAGAATTCTTTCAGGACTTGCCGTTTGATTGACCGGTAATGTGTATGTTTGACTATTATAACATATTGTTTCAGAGTTGTTTGTAGCAAAGTTTGGAATTCTATATACACATACACCATCAGTTGTAATTTGGGAAAGCCATTGTTGAAAAATATTACATACACAGAACCTTTTGAAAGTCTTTGGCGGGGAGAAATTGAGTCCAGGCTACTCTTTTCAAACCGGTTGTTTTGCATTACTTTCATCATTTGCAACCCCGCCTCTGCGATCAGCTATTACCTGGCCCAGGATCCTTATTTTTACGTACTGCTCCCGGTGCACATTATATCCGGTATTTTTTTACTGATCCTGCTGTTTTTAAATTACAAGGGCAGGATATCCGGGCAGCATATGACCCTGGCCGCCTATGTGCTGCTGATCTGTTTTTATGCCTACCTGCTTGCCCAGCCGCGCGGATCATACACCCGTTCGTGCATCAACCTGACCCTTGTGGTGATATTTGCTGGGCTGGTACTGAGGTGGCCGGTGCGTTACGCGCTGCTATGTGCTGTACTGGCCATCGTACTGTATCCGTTGGCGATCTATGTTGGTAACAAAGAACAACTGAGTACTTTTTTCGAAGACGGAGGTGTCTTTTTACTGATCAGCTACGTGATTTTCCCCATCATTACCCGCACAGGTTATCTGCGGGCCAAAAGTGAGTTTTTTTACCGGTATTCCTTACAGCAGCAGAACGAAGCCCTGGAAGCGCAAAAGGTAATTGCAGAAAACGCAACCCGTGCCAAGTCGGATTTCTTGTCGATGATGAGCCACGAGATCCGCACACCGCTCAATGGGATCGTTGGGATCGTGCATATTATGATGCAGGAAGAAAGCCGCCAGGGCGCAGCCAGCGAACTTTTACAGACGTTGAAGTTTTCATCTGACCACTTGATGGCCGTGGTAAACGATGTGCTGGATTTTAACAAGATCAATTCCAACTATGTTGTGCTCGATCCACAGCCTTTTGATCCTTTATTGCTTTTTGAGAACCTGAGAAAGACTTTTGTTCCTAAAACCGAGGAAAAGGGCCTTAAGCTGATTTTTGATATCGATCCACAGCTGCCGCCCCAGGTCGTGGCGGATAAGGTGCGGCTCAATCAGGTGCTCACCAATCTGATCCACAATGCAGTTAAGTTCACATATACGGGCTATGTGCGGTTTGTAGTAAAGGAACTGAGCCGGAACGACCAGTTTATACAATTGCGTTTTGAGGTCATTGATACAGGTATTGGCATAGCCGCTGACCAGCAACCGGTCATTTTTGAACTATTCACTCAGGCCAGAGCTGCTGTCGCTCGCGAACACGAAGGCACAGGTTTGGGTTTGGCTATCTCCAAAGAGCTGCTGCATCTTTTCGGAAGTGAAATAGAGCTGAAAAGCGAGGTAGGCAAAGGTTCTGTTTTTTCCTTCCAGCTTGTGATGGGATATTCCAGGAAAAGACTTGGAAACGAGGTTTATCAGGACGAAACTTTGGGGGCGATCTCCTATCCGCAGGCGAGGGTGCTTGTTGTGGATGACAATAAAACAAACCTGATGTTCGCGACCATGCTTTTAAAACGCCGCAATATTCTGTACGATACCGCCAACAACGGGCAGGAAGCTTTCGAGATGTTTACGCAATGTGCTTACAATCTGATCCTTATGGACCTCCGGATGCCGGTTATGGATGGCTTTGAAAGTACCAGGCTTATCCGGGAGACCAACGCTGAGATTCCGATTATTGCGCTGACGGCATCTGCTTTTGAAGATGAAAAGGAGCGGGCTATGGCAAATGGTTTTACAGGTTATCTTATCAAACCTTTTATCCCGGAAGACTTCTATAATTACATTTATCCTTTTCTGGGTATCCCGACTTCCGAAGGGAGGTAGAAGTTTGTTCTCGTCAAACAGAAATTTCATCAGGCAGATATCAGGATTTTTGTGTTTTCTTCGATTTGCGGCAAAAGCGAATGACGCCAGGATATCTTGCCGGTGAAGTGAGAGTAAATCTTCAAGAATATTTCAACCCCAATGCAACGATACTTTCCATAGCTGGTGTCTGTGTTTTTGAAGCTGAAAGTGCTTTCATTCAACACTATAAACTGTTAAGATCATGAAAACCCTGATTCCCTTTGTCTGGACATTGCTGTTTGTTTTGGTATACAATTCCTGCTCTGACAAAGAGGTAGATCTGCAGGAAACGGGTGACGGGGAAGAGGTGCCGGCAGCAAAACTGAACAAGGATGACGTGATGCCGCTGATAGAAGGATATCCTTTCTATGTTTCCCATGCCTTTCGCCATGTTGGAAAAGATTCGGTCGAGCTTACCGCTGACCCTATTTACGAGGCTTACCGGGGCAATGTCTTCCTGACTTTCGTCTCGGGCTCAGTTATGTTTTATGGAGGCAGCAGCATCGCCAACACGGAATTTCAACCATCAGCAAAAACCTTTAGCCTGAATACCCGCATCACCCTTCCTACCAATTTAAAATACCATTGGGATGATCTGGACGGTACACTCGTAGTAGAATCATCAGGTATTTCTTCCTATCTTCCTGTAATAACAAGCGACAAAATTGCGCGTGTGGATAAGGCGGGCGTCTGGCTCAACAAATCGATGGAAGAAGCGAAAGCAGCACCTGTTCCGGGGCGCATCAGGTTTATTTATAAAGATTCGGATGCAAAACTCGGAGAGGTTACGTATAAAGTTTACCTGAAACCGCTCTGGCAATACTATAAAGAACCTGGCCAGCAGGTTTTTGCAAATTTTGTAGTGTTCTGATGCAGGCCCAAAGTGTTTTCTATCAGTCCTCATTTTTCCGGGATGCTCTTATGCACCCGAAGTATAATGTTTTTATGAAAGTCATTTTATTCATCTTTTGTCTTCTGATGCTCGGCGCCTGTAACCAGGTGAACGATTTGCAGCCTGATCTGCCCGGAATACCGGAAGAAGCAATTGGAGTGGTGAAAAAAGAGTTTCCGAATGCCACCGATATCATCCTTAAAACCTTGCTGGATAAGAAAATCTGGGAGGTGAAGTTCACCTCGGAAAAGAACCGGTATACTTCCCTGGCCAATACGTCCAAAATGTGGGAGACTTTCAGGGCCAACCACGACAGCGTCCCGGCTCTACTTGGCGAACTTCTGGGAGGGACGTCGTTTCAGGGTGGTACGTTTTCGGTCAACTCGGAGGACATTGCGTTTTATTCTACGGGTGAAAGAAGAAACAGATTGGTTTACAGCTTTAAAGGAACAGATTATGTCTTCGACTGGCAGCGTTACAATGGACAGAATTACCGGCCGACTTCTGCGAATTTTGAATTTGCTATGTACAAGCTGGCAATCAACGACTTCCAGGACTTTCCGACGACCGTAAAAGACTACATCCTCGCGGATAAAGGGCTGGCATTTCTGAATGGGGAAATACGGATATTGCTGAATTATGAAAAACAGTACGTGATCCGGGTGAACTTTACCAAAAATGACAAGCTGCTCACCGGCACGATGCTGTTTGATGAAAAGGGGGCTCTGAGATGGATCAGCAGAGAATTCAACCAACCCGATCAGTACAGCCCTGAGTCTAATATCGATTCATTTCCTGACCCCATCGCACGCATTCTGGAGCAATCCGAAGAGCTGAAAAGCTTCCAGTATCAGTCGCCTGAAACAGACAAGTGGCGAGGGGAATACAATGGTGTAACCAGCTATTATCTCAAGTTGCGCAACAAAGGCAACGCCGAGGTCTGTGAATTGTATTTCGACAAGGACGGAATTTTATTAAACAAAAGATATTTTGTAAGTTTTTAATAAAAATATGTAACGATACGCTGTACGCGCACTGTGTTTAAATCCTGGGGATCCTGATATATGAAGTTTTTCCGCTCAAAAAAGTATGCTGATCTGACCAGTCTGGTGAAATCCTGCCAAAACCAGGATCCCCGGGCGCAGACTGTATTTTATGAGCGGTACAAATCCCGGCTTACCGGTGTGTGTTTACGGTATGCGAAAACAAGAGCGGAAGCAGATGATATTTTTCAGGAAGCTTTTATCAAGATTTTTGACAATATCCAGGAACTCAAAGATCCGGAGGCAGCAGACAGCTGGGTAAAAGTGACGGTGATCCGGACGGCCATCAACTATTATCACCGTACTACGAAGCAGCAGCAGCTGCACGATTCCCTGGATAATGTTGAAATCCAGCTCGATTCGGGTGATTATGAAAAACTGATGGACCAACTGGACGTAAGCGATCTGCTGGAAATGATCAATGAATTGCCGGACGGTTACCGGACTATCATTAACCTGCACCTGATCGACGGGTACACCCACATTGAAATAGCCAAAATGTTGTCAATCTCTGATGGTACCTCAAGATCCCAGTTTATGAGAGGACGTAATTTGCTATTAAAAAAATTAGAACTAAAAGGGATTGTGCATCATGAAAACTTCTGAGGATAAACTCAATGAGGCATTGCGGGCAGCCCTTAAACGCAAGTTTGACAACTTTGAAGCGGCCCCTGAGCCTTCATCATTCGAAAAAATAATGGCGCAGCTGAAACCTGCGCGGAACTGGAAATACCTGTTTTTTACGATCTTGTTTGTCAGTGTATTTATTGCAGGCATCAAACTGGACCAGCACATGCTCAGGCAAAAAAATACCGTCGGGATTCAGAATGGTGCCAAAATCATGGCGCCACATGTCGGGAAAAAACAGATAGCTCCTGCCCGGTCAGGAGTTGATGCGGATAAAAAGCTAACGGAGTATGTATCGTTAAGAAAATCGCTTCGAAACACTGCTGAAACTGGAATAATCAGGAAAAGGGAACCAGAGCAAACAGGCGGCAGCGCGGTTCAACACGTATACAGGGTTAACATGAAAAACGGTTCCGCAGGCTTTGATACCCCGAAACCTCCTTTTTGGGTTTCGGCAAGTGAGGAGCAGCCGGGCGAAGTACATGCAACTGGTGATGAAGCAGTTTTATCTCCTTGGCTGGTTACCCCTGAAATGCTCGCCGGGCAACCGGCTGTTTTTGCTTCAGCCAGTCCGGAATTGCCATTGGTTAGATTTGCCGGGGACGTTGAAAAATATAAGTTGCTGAACACAAAACCCACCCGTATGAGCTTCTTGCTGAATGTGGCTGCATCGCAAGGGTATCAGATATTGACGGTGCCTTCGTCGGTCGGGCAGAGCTTTCAGAATTTTGCTTTTCCTTCCACTTTCTCGAGACAATCCCTGGGTTATAAATTCAGCGGAGGCGTTGAAAAAAACGGCTTTCAGTTGATGCTGCATTACAGTGGTTTCAAACAGTCCTACTCATATGAAATTGCGGGCAGCGATTACATTGTTGAGCCGGTCGACAAAGACAATTACAAAATTGTCCGCCAGGGTGAGCAGATCAGCGAAACGAGAAAGTACAGGCTTTTAGGGATCGGTATCTCCAAGGAAGTCCGGTGGGGCCGATCACAGTTCAGTAAGTATTTTGTAAAAGCCGGTCTGGAATATTCCCAATCTCTGGACTCCCGGCAGCGTATTGGCTGGGTAAGCATTGGTGCCGGGAAACAGTTTGCTATCGCCGATCAGATGCTCCTCAATCTTGGGCCTTACGCCGAATTCAGCCCGGGAAAAATTTCAAGCGAGAGGACCCCATTTTTTTATCAGCCTTACCGCCTTGGCGTTTCCCTGGGTGTGAAACTGGTTCGTCCCTAAGAAGCACATATTTAAAAGATCTACGCTCAAACGATTACGACTTTACCTCGCAGACCCTTTACTCTATTATTTTACCCCGGTGCTTAGAAGAAACATTCTTTTAAGCACCTTTTTTTATGGACGATAGCAGTTAAAATTAGAATTATTTTGAAGTAAAAGTATCATAATAAGTGTCGATAAGTTACTTTTTTCTTGCATATTCAACATCTATTTATAGTCCAAAAAAACGCCTGAAAATAATACAATAGCCATAGTTTGTTAAATTATTTTTTGGCGCAGATTTCGCATTTTGTTTTTATAGATTCATGAATGGATAAAATAGTATCATGTAATGTTTAAAAAAGGCTATTAATTTGTGACTTTATTATAAACCAACATTGAGTTGACCTATGTTTAAAAAATTATTGATGACCGTTTCTCTGGTCCTGGGTAGCTGGCTGATGGCCATAGCCCAGAACCAGAGTGTCAGCGGAAAAATCTCGGATGAAAAAGGAGAGGGATTGCCAGGTGTGGGAGTGGTTGTGAAAGGTACAACTGTGGGCACTACTACGGACGTAGAGGGAAAATTTACACTGGCACTGCCAGAAAATGCAGCAGTTTTGGTGTTGAGTTCGGTTGGGATGAAATCCATGGAAGTGGAGATCGGAAGTAAAACTACTTTTGAAATAACCATGCTTTCCGACGAACGTGCGTTGGATGAAGTAGTCGTAGTAGGGTACGGTACCGTAAAAAAAAGTGATATTACAGGTGCGGTGGCTTCGGTGAAAGCTGAGCAAATCACCAAAATAGCAACTGTGAACCCGTTGCAGGGGATTCAGGGACGGGTACCTGGGGTGAATATTGTAAGCCAGTCGGGGGAACCGGGTGCGGCGGTACGCGTGCGTATCCGGGGTGTCGGTACGATCAATAACAGCGATCCGCTTTATGTAGTGGACGGTTTCCAGACGGGTGATATAAGCTTCCTGGCACCTGGAGACATTGCATCGATGGAAATCCTGAAAGACGCGTCCGCAACTGCCATCTATGGTTCGCGCGGCGCAAACGGGGTTATTTTGATCTCGACGAAAAGAGGAAAGAGCGGCGCACCAAAGATATCTTTCGATGCGTACGCCGGTGTTCAGAAAGCCTGGAACAAGGTGGATGTGCTTAATGCAAGCCAGTATGCCACTTTAAGGCTCGAATCTTATGCCAACGATGGCACGGTGCTGCCACAGGACGGGGCACTTTACCAGACATTAAACCGATTTGCGCAAAGCAGCGATCCGGGAACCAACTGGCAGGACGAAGTCATGCAGACGGGTATCATGCAAAATTACAGCCTGAATGTCATGGGCGGTACTGAAAAGCATCGTTACAGCCTCACAGGTACTTATTTTGATCAACAAGGTATTGTGAAAAACTCGCCGGTAAAGAAGCTTTTCCTGCGTTTCAATAATGACTTTTACGTTACAAAATGGCTTGACGCGGGTATCTCGGCGGCTTATGCCAATACAGACAAAACCCAGTATTTCGGCGATCAGTATGGTGGTGTTCTGACCAGTGCTTTGTCCGTTTCACCTCTGGCGAAGGCCTGGGACCCGGCTACCAATTTCTGGGGCAGACGTCCTGTGGCCGAGGGAGGTGCGTATAACCCGGCACGTATTGTGGACGAATACAAAAACAACAAGGCTTATCAGACGCTGGTGAATTCCAATTTTTTCCTGGACGCTAAAATCGCCAAAGGTCTGAGCTTTCGTACTCAGTTCGGTGTGAACTGGCTGACCACGCATGATAAAAGATATCTGCCTCAGTATTACCTGGCCAATGACGACCAGCGCCAGCATAGCAGTCTGCGTGAAGGGAGAGGCGAACAGCTGGGATGGGTTTGGACCAACTATCTGACGTATTCAAAGGAAATCGGCAAGCACAGTTTCACAGCGATGGCCGGTTTCGAAAACCAGAGAACTACTTTCAGCGACATGCGCATGACAGTGCTGGATGTGCCGAATGATAAGTCTCAGTGGTACCTTTCAGCTACGAAAAGCACCGACTACTTGCTGGAAACGGCTCAGTCTGATGAATCACTACAATCGTATTTCGGTCGTGTAAACTATAACTTTGACGAACGCCTTTTGCTGACCGCTACTTTGCGTCGCGACGGTTCTTCGCGCTTCCTGCCTGATAACCGCTGGGGTACATTCCCTTCATTTGCATTGGGCTATAACCTTGCCGAAGAGACGTTTATCAAAAGCATTTCCGCTATCAGCCAGCTGAAACTGCGTGCGGGCTGGGGCCAGGTAGGTAACCAGAACAGCGCGGCAAACTATGGTTATGTGACTACGGTTTCCGGCAACAATATGTATGTTTTCGGTGATACGCCTGTTCAGGGTTTTGCACCAACAGTAGCAAGTAACCCGGACCTGAAATGGGAAACAACAACCAGCTCCAACTTTGGTATCGATGCGGGTTTTTTCAACAACCGTCTATCGCTGACTGCCGATTATTTTATTAAAAATACCTCTGATATGATCGTGCGCGTGCCGATTCCGGTATTCGCCGGTGTGGGCCCTCCGTATGTAAATGCGGGCAGCATGAAAAACAAAGGGATTGAACTAGCCCTGAATTACAGAAGTTCGGTTAAGGACTTTACCTATGATATCGGTATCAATGCAACCAAGATTATCAACCAGGTAACCGACCTCGGCGGGGGCGAACCGATCGCCGGCGGAGACGTTACAGGGCTCGGGCAGACTACCCGCACGGAAGTCGGCCGCGAAATTGCAGTGTATTATGGACTCCGGACCGACGGGATCTTCAGAACGCAGGCTGATCTTGACGCATATGCAAGGGAAGGTGTGGCGATCCAGCCAAACGCCAAGGTGGGTGACGTGAAATTTGTCGATCTCAATAATGACGGGGTAATCGACAACAAGGACCGGACTTATCTGGGCAGTGCTACCCCAAGTTTATCGTTTGGTTTCAATGCCAATCTGGGTTACAAAGGATTTGATCTGAGCTTCTTTTTGCAGGGCGTTACCGGCGTGGAACTTGTAAACGGATTGGGTCACTGGATGAACAATGCAAACGGGATGTTCAACTCGGTAGCAAGCCGGTTTGACCGCTGGACGCCTGAAAATCCAAATACCAATGAGCCAAGAATGACCCAGCTGAACCCGAATAACAATGACCAGTTCAGCGACCGTTTTGTGAGCAACGGAAATTACATGCGCCTGCGCAACCTGACTTTGGGTTACACATTACCTAAAACAGTGACGAGCAAAGTGGGCATGAGCAATCTCAGGGTTTACATAGCGGCCGACAATCTTCTGACTTTCACCAAATACAAAGGTATGGATCCAGAAATCGGTGAATTCAACAACAATCCGCTGAATTTCGGAGTGGACCTGGGTGCTTATCCGCAGCCACGAGTGGGACGGATCGGTTTGAGTGTGAATTTCTGAGAAAAAGGGCCATTATAGGATTTAATTATTTTGATAAAAATGAAAAAATATAATTTTCTAAGCCTTCTGGTAGCAGGTATGTTGTTACAGGGGTGCAGTGATTTTTTAGATAAAGAGCCGCTGGGGCGTGAGACGGACACAAATTACTTTTCAGATTCTACCAACACGCTGCTTGCCATCAATGCGGCCTATGATGTGGCTTCCTATGATGAAGGAAACGACGGCCTGGGCAACTATCTGCCGCACAACTATGAATGGATGTTCGGAGATGTATTGTCTGACGATGCTGAAAAGGGAAGCACAGCCAGCGATTTCATTGATATACAACATCTGAAAGAGTGGCGCGCATTGCCGGTCAACGGGCCGGTGAGCGGGGTTTGGGGTAACTTGTGGATTGGAGTGTACCGGTCCAACTGGGTTTTGAAAAACATTGAAACCGCGCCGATCAGCGAAACTCTGAAGAGCCGGATCAAAGGTGAGGCACATTTCCTGAGGGCATACTATTATTTCTATCTGGTACGTCTTTTCGGAGGGATGCCATTGTTTTCAGAGCCGGTAAAAACCTCGGAGTATGCTGCCACCACGCGCTCTACGCTGGCTGAAACCTATGCTTTTATCGAAGCGGATCTTCAGCAGGCAATTACGCTTCTACCGGAGAAAAATCAATATGCGGCGCCTGACCTCGGCCGTGCTACCAAAGGTGCCGCCCGGGGTTACCTGGCGCGCGCGATCATGTATCAATTGGGTATGGATAATACCAACAACCATACCTGGCAGCAGGTTTATGACCTCACGGAAGCGATTACGCAGTCGGGGCAATATGGACTGACTGCCAACTATGCAGCGATTTTTGACGAGATCAGTGAAAATAACACGGAATCACTTTTCGAGATACAGGCGAAAGAATCTGGCCAGACCTGGGGGCCGATCAAAACCGGTACCACCAATAATGTGATCCAGAACAACCGGGCTACGTGGGGCTGGGGTTTCAACAATCCTACCACTGATCTGGCAGATGAATTTGAGGCCAATGATCCGCGTAAGGCTATGACGATTTATGGCAACGGCTATATACTGTTTGGTGTGAGACAAACCGTGAACTTCCCTGACGAAAACATGACAGGTTACCTGAACCGTAAAACGGCTATCGTGCAGCCTGCACAAGCATCTGCTTCGGGCCAGAATATCCGCAAAATGCGCTATGCAGAAATACTGTTGATGAAGGCTGAGGCAGCAGCGCGGTCAGGCAACGAAGCCGAGGCCCGCACGGCGTTGAACATGGTGCGTCAGAGAGCCAAGAGATCAACGTTGCCAAAAGGCTCCAAAGAGGGGACTGCAACCTATGATCCCACAAATATCCCGGCAACAGCTCTGCCGGATGTATCGGCCACAGTTACGGGTACAGCGCTGGTTCAGGCAATCTTGCACGAGCGTCGTGTGGAATTGGGTATGGAGCACCTGCGTTTCTGGGATCAGGTTCGTAACGGAACTTACATGAATTCCCTGTCAGGCGAGATCAAAACCCGGGCACAGCAGCATTCGGTTGCAGGCAGTGTGAATCCTGTTCCCGTACTTCCCATTCCTTTGAACGAGGTACAAACCTGGGGATTGCAGCAGAATCCTGGGTATTGAAATAACTGTTAAAAAACCGGGGCCTTCTACCGAGCTGCCGGTATATAAAAAAGGAGCAGGCGATCGCCTGCTCCTTTTTTTATATACACGAATTCAATATTGACCATCCGATTGAAAGCGTGTCAGCCAGTCAAGCCAGATCGCCAGTGATATCGTTCTGAGCACCTGAAACTGCGATCTGTTGTGCAAAAATTCTTGCGCATTTTCTCTCAGCAGTACACTTACGGCCTTTTCATATTTGTTCTTGTCAATATAACTCCAGACAGGGTTAGAACGATCCTGCATCAAATCTTTGGATTGATGATACAGCCGGATCACGGCCTGTCTGCCGTACAGACTGAAATTGGCTTTGGATGGTCGGGTACGTACGTTTTCCGGTAATAAACCTTTCATCGCTTCCCTGAAATGTCCGCGTCCTAATCCGTTTCCGAATTTTATTTCAGGCGGTGTCGCCATACATAATTCGAACAATTCTTTATCATACAGCGGAAACCGGTTATGGATTCCATAGTAATTGCCAAGGGTGAAAAACTGTTCGTTGGCAATTATAGACTGGGCATTGTAAACCGCGACGAATGCGTTGCGGTATTTTTCGGGCAGCTTTTTGGCAAAGGATACCGCTGCATTTTCTCTATCTTTTCCGGACTTATATGAAATTCCTGTTTTCAAAATACTAAGAGGCAGGCGGTCGCGGGACCGAATCTTTCCGGCAGCACTTTTTAAGCCTTTTTTTAAAAAACACGAAAGAGGGACATTCATATTCTTAGATATGTCGATCATAAGCCGGAATGCGCTGGAAGCCGGCAATTTCCTGACCACTTCAAAATACCTGGAGACCGTGAAATTTCGGACATAGGCTCTGTACTTCCACTCGGGACTATATGAATCCCAGTCCGGGTATATTTTATGCATGGGAGCATGGTCGGCTCTTTCTGCAATCAGGGTTTTTAAATTTTCCCAATTGCGAGAGAAAAAAGCTTCATAAGGCAGCTCTAGACCGTTTCCTACCACAGAATCGCCGTCGTGTCCTGCCAATAACACTTCACAGCCTAGATCTTTGGCGTATTGGATGAGGCTGCCTTGGAGCGAAGGGCTGAGAACCATGCACTCGGGGTGTCCGTAAAGAGAGGTATACAACGAAATAGTTTCAAAGTCATTTGCTGGAGGAGCTACATCGTGATGTACAGATTCAATGTTTTTAGCAACACAGGCAGCGAATCCCCCTTCGTCAGTATAACGGGTTCGCGTCTCGGAATATAGTGTATGAAGGTTTGTATCGGGTGATACGTCTTTAAACATCGTGCTGACCGAAGAAGAATCCAGTCCGCCGCTGAGATGCGAGGCCACCGTGTTATGCGTTCGCTCCGAGGATTTTTTAACCGATCTGCGGAAAAGATCTTTGAATACCCTTCCATATTCCTCTATTGAGCCTAATCGAAGCCATTTCTCAGGGCTAAACCTGGCATAAGGAGCTGAAGTCAACCCGTTTGAGGAAACCGAAATGAAATGCCCTGGTAGCACCAGCTTGATGGCTTTGTAAAAAGTCCGGGATGTGTAGCTGCTTGCCTGGTCCTTCTGAAAATCGCAATAGCTTGCCACCCGCTGTTTATCAATTTCCAGGTATGTTTTAGAACATTGCATTTCAATCAGCGAAACCAAACTCGTCGAAAACGCCAGGAAAGAACCCGGGATATGCAAGTAGTACAATGGAATAGTCCCGAAAATATCTCTGGACAAAAGCAAAGTCCCGTTCATTTCCTGATACCACGCGACTATGTCCGCCCTTTCAAAAATGTTCGAATCTACCGGAGAATCGGAAAGGCCCGAAACCCAATTACTGTCTGAAAGATTGTTTTCTTTGAATTCAATGCCCTTATTTTCCGAGCGGTCGGTGCCAATCAGGATCGTGCTGTTGTTCGCACTTCTGGTGGCCGGATAGCGTAAAGCCAGCCATCCGGCATCACAGACTACTACATTGTCAGGAGTTACAGACGCAGAAGCATCTGTAGATTTTTTAAGAGCAATAAAGCCTTCAACTACCACCTGTCGGACATTAAGTTGTACGGGATTATTGAAGAGAATTACCCTGCAAAATTGAAATTGCTACCGCCATCGTATTCACTTCCCAACTTTGAAAGTTTGGTGATTTTGCTTACCGTTCCATGTAGTTTTAAAACAGGCTTTTTGTAGTTTTTTCTTTTTTGTGGGGTGTTTAAGATGTCAGTCTTCATTGAGGCACGTTATTGAGAATTATTTTGTCGCAAAATAACTAAATAATTTTATATGTAACCTGATGGGCTCAAATTGATTTGATAAAAATATCAAATGATATCGTAGCTAAAATGATATATTTTGCGACATGGCGAAACGTTTTCCTGCGCCGTAAACAGGAGTCAGGAAAACGCGTCGCTAAGGATATCCGGCAAAAATGGAGATAGTTTATTCCGATTTCAGCGATTTTGCAGGGTTCATCAAGGCGGCTTTAATGGCTTGTGAACTGACGGTCAGAAAAGCGATGGCTACCGCAAGAATTCCTGCTACGATAAACATCCACCATTCAATATTGATCTTGTAAGCGAAATCGGCCAGCCAGAGAGAAACCGCATACCACGCGATCGGCGAGCCAAGAATGATCGCTATCAGCACCAGTTTGAGAAAGTCACGCGACAGGAGGGCAACAATGCTGGCAACGGTAGCACCGAGTACTTTTCTGACGCCAATCTCCTTTGTACGCTGGCTGATCGTGTAGGATGAAAGCCCGAAAATGCCCATCGAAGCAATAATCACAGCTAGCAGCGAAAAGAAGCTGGCGATTTTCCCGAAAGTCTGGTCATCCTTGTATTGACGGTTAAACTGTTCATCCATGAAAAAATAAGAGAAGTCGTTGCCGGGGAAAAACTCAGCGAATTTCTTCCCTATCTGTGCGATCGTCTGATCGGCATCGTTTGCGTCAATTTTAATGGAATAAAAACCTCCGTTTGTATAAAACGGCTGAAAAATGATAGGTTCGATCTGATGTTTGAGGGATTGCTGATGAAAATCGCTGACTACCCCCACAATCTCCCATTCCCGGCCATAAAACTTTATTTTTTCGCCCACCACATCCGTATCCGACAGTCCAAGCAGCTTTGCAGCGGAGTGGTTGACGACCATGTTTTTTACTTTTTGTCCATCCTGATGAGAATCTGTGCTAATGAAATTCCTGCCCGCCAGTACTTTTACTTTATAGGTGTCAAAAAACGCAGCATCAATGCTCATGCGGCTTACCGTCACACCCTTTTCCTGATTGGTACCCACGATATGCACATCAAAAGCGCGCGGCAAACGGTTCCCGAACAAATTGATGGAAGCGGTAGCTGATTTGACTTTCGGATATCTTCTTAATTCCGATTTAAAGGTATTGATCCGGTCGATAGAAGCAGAATCCCAGAGCGTAAGTTCGGGTCCCTGTACGACCAGCACCTGGTCCATGTTGAAACCCAGGTTCTGTTTCCGCATAAACTGTAGTTGTCGGAAAACAATGAAGGTGCCGATAATCAAAACAACAGACGCCGTGTATTGAAACACGACCAGCGATTTGCGTACCCAGATCCCTTTGTCGGACTGCTTGAAGTTTCCTTTCAGAACGCTGATGGCCTTGAACGCCGACAATGCAAATGCGGGATAGAAGCCGGACAAAAATATGCCGAGCAAAAATACGATTACAAGTGAAATGGCCAGTGTACTCCCTCCGAAGCCACCTCCTGTGAGCAGCGAAACTGACAGGGGTTTGCCTATGAGGGTGTTCAGGGTAGGTTGTAACAATGTCATCAGGATCATCGAGAGGGTTAATGCAATCAGGTTTAAAATAGCCGATTCGGATAAAACTTGACCGATAAGCTGGCCTGAGGTGGCACCTGCTACTTTTCTCACACCTACTTCTTTGGCACGTTCCACAGATCTGGCCGTGGAGAGGTTGATGTAGTTGATCCATGCTATGAGCAGGATAAAACCCGCGATGATCAGCATCGTCCACACCGCCTTCCCGTTATTGATCTCTCCGATTTCATATTCATAGTCGGAGAAAAGGTGCGCCTGGTTCAGCGGCTGCAGGTAGAATTTTTCTATACTGCCGGAAACCTTGTCGCCTTGGAAATAACGTTCAGAGAAAGCCGAGAACTTCTTTTCAAGCGCGACAGCATCCGCACCGGGGCGAAGTTTGAGGTAATGCCACATATCCGATCCCGACCAGCTGTCCTTTACCCAGCTGCCCCAGGTCCTGACCAGCGATTCGTAGGACATGAGCGCACCAAATTGAAGATGCGACGTTGCCGGGGTGTCTTTCATAACCCCGGTTATCTGATATGGTTCGGGGTCCAGATCGAGGTAGAGCATTTTTCCCACGAGTTTTTCGTACCCCCCGCTTTCCGCACCGAAAATCCGTTTAGCATTGGTTTCATTAATAACAATCGAATTTGGGGAATTCAGCGCGGTTTGCGGATTGCCGGCCAGCAGCGGGAAAGTAAAAAACGTAAGAAAATTTCCGTCAGCAAAAATGCCCTTCTCCGGAAATATCTTGTTTTCCTTTCTCAATTTGAAAGTGCCGGTGTTGGATACCGTTGTGTAGGCTTCCACTTCGGCGAAATCCTTTTTCATTGCCGGGCCGATCGTCGGATAGGTGATCGTTCCGTGCTGAACCAGTTTTCCTTGCTGAAAGCGGTCATTTGTAATCCTGAAAATCCTGTCCTTATCCTTATGAAACTGGTCAAAATTCAGCTCGAAGCTAACATATTGCAGGATCATCAGGCAGGCAGTGATACCGACAGCCAGCCCGGTAAGGTTCACCAGCGAGAAAGCTTTGCTCTTCCAAAGGTTCCGCCAGGCGATTTTGAAATAATTCCGGAGCATATCAGGATGTATTAAATAAGTTTTAGGTAGGTGCTGGGTTTGGACTTATTTCTGCATTGGTGCAACAAATAGGATGCCAGTAACCGGAATCGGCGATTCCGGTATGTCAGTGAAGTTTTTAGGTGCTTGTATTGTTCAGAATCGAACGGTCGCCGGTGAAAGCGGACAAGCTATAACCATCGAAAAAAAGAGGGGCAACGCAAAGCGCTGCCCCATGCCCATCAGGGCTACTTATTTCCAGGGTAAAAAGCAATGCGTGACGTTACATCCATGGGATGCTCTGCTCTACCCGGCTGAGCTACCTTTGCCTGAACAAAGGGCCGGATTCGAACCGGCGACGCGAAGGAACACGCATTTACGACACCTGGAATATCATTCATAAAGAGCAACAGATGAAACAGGCACAGGGAGAGAGGACTCGAACCTCCATCATGGTTTGCACCACAACGCCCTACCATATTCGGATGTAACGAAGTAACCCGTTTCTACGGCATCCTTACTTTTCTTTGTTATTTAAAATTCAATCGCATTGATCTCGGCCAGGGCTTGCCTTCCATTTTCCATGGCATCGAGTATTGCAAAAATCTTGTCACTCCATCCCGCCAGGAGGTACACATCGTCCTGGATCAACTGTACCGGCGACTGTCCGTAGCCTTTGAGGTCAAAGAGATAGAGTTTCGCGTCCGGCGCGACTTTTCTTTTGTATCGGATCCACAAAGAATGAATGTGCTGGGTACCGTTTTGGCTGTTCCATAGCTGGCAGTCGGTAAACAGCATCACTTTGTTCATGAGGATTCTGCGATCCAGCAGGTCTTTGATGACCAGATAACCGTTGGTTGCGTATCCCACCTCGCCCTCTCGCCGGTAAAATTCCTGCACATTGGCGAGGATATTGTTGTGAGGCACGGAAATGGTTTTCCAGGTATCCCCGAACATGCCGATCCGCACGTTTTTGCAGCGGGACTGCAGTAGCATGGCCAGCATCAGTCCGATGTCATAAAGTAATATTTTTGATTTCGGTGAAACCGGTACCTGCATAGATCCCGAAACGTCGCACGCTAGCAGTACTTTGGTATTTTCGTCAAAACCCCTTACCGATGCGGCGCTTTGCATCACCGCTTTTTCCAATGTATCCAATACCTGGCCGACGTAGCCACTACCATCGGTTGGTCCCGGCAATTGAGCAGGCATTTGTGCAATTTCACGGTAAGCTGCCAGATACCGGAACGGGAACTGTTTTGCTTTCGCCACTTTTTCGGCGGATGCAAGTGTTGCGCATACTTTCTGAAGGTGCGGATGGGATATCTCCATTTCCAAAAAGTTCCTCAAATTGCGCAGCAACGCCATATAACCCAATTTGCCGCTGTCAATAAGTTCCTCCCATTTGTTTTTGAAAGCCTGTCTTTTTGTGGTTTCGTCAGGAAATGAGAGTTGTCCAAGTGCCGACAACTCGGTCTCCCAGGTATAAGGCGTATCCAGTTTATTGGCCGCTATTTTGTTGAAAACCGCTTGTTGCGCTTCGTCTTTCGCTTTTGGATGGACCAGAAACAATGCATCCCGCAATTTTATAGCCGCGTCACTTCGGTTGTATTTTGCAAATTGGTAATCATCGAAATTATTAAAAGCATCCGACAACCCTTTCTGCAATTGTTTGGACAGACGGTTCAGTTTTTTGATACCCGAACGCCTGTTCAGTAACTGATAACATGCGAGCATTTCGGTGATTTCATCCGCACGCGCAATAACTTTCCCGGTTGCTCGGGCGACCAGATTGTCGCCCGAGTGCACTTTGGCTAATTCTGTTAACAATACCAGCGGGGCCGAACGCATATACATTTTCTGCCGCGCATATACCGCCAGTTTTGCGACAAACAACGGATCGGTCTGGCTTACGAGTGTATGAATTCTGTGCAGACGCTGGTGATTTTTTTCGTAGAACGAATCATTCAGCGACCAGGTTACGATCGCGGTGTAAAGTTGCATGGCAGGATTCATCACAAAAGCTTTGGCTCCTTCGTGGTTCACTGTTTGCTGTACTGCGCTGCTTTGCAGGTTGAATTTCATAATAAGCCTCCTTTCTTTGTTTGTCGTTTCAAATTTCACACGCTGCTGCGCAGTCTTTCTGCGCAGCAGAATTTATTTTCAATTTATTTTTCATCAATCTTCCGGCTTTTCCTTTGCGCCGGCCATTCTTACGATTCTTGGCTGAAACTCGGCAAGTATATCCACAAGCTCTGTTTGCGCAGCCATCACCGCATGAATGTCTTTGTATACCATCGGAGCTTCATCGATGTCCGAACCCATCAGCGTAATTCTGTTAGCCAGCAGGTTTTCATCCACCGCCGATTTACTGATCGTCCTGAACGCCGCGCTGCGGCTCATCAGTCGTCCGGCACCGTGGGAAGCGGAGTTCAGCGAAGTAACTTCTCCTTTTCCCCTCACCACAAAGCCGGGTGTACTCATGGATCCCGGTATGATTCCCAATACACCTTCACCGGCCGGAGTCGCGCCTTTTCTATGCACCATTACTTCGGTTCCGTCTGCCATTTTTTCTTTCCAGGCAAAATTGTGGTGGTTTTCAATCCGCATCACCGGTTCCAGGTGCAGGGCACGGGCTATTTTATTATGGATCTCATGATGGTTTGCCGAGGCATAGTCGCCGGCCAGGTTCATTGCAATCCAGTATTCCTGCCCCTCGTCCGTTTGCATATCCAACCAGGCAAGATGTTTTGCTTCTTTTGGGAGCTGTGTTTTTTGCATGGCAATAGCCGAGTAGGTATTCGCAATGCTCCCACCGAACCCTCTTGATCCGGAATGCGACAGCAAAGCCAGGTATGACCCAGCCGGAATTCCTTCCAGCGAACCTTCCGATACCGTCAGCTCGCCCCATTCCACAAAATGGTTACCGGTTCCAGATGTCCCCAGCTGTGCATAGGCTTTGTCTTTCAGTACTTTTACCGTTCTGAACGCATTCCACTCCGGGCGGTCAAAAAGGGTCGTGTCAAAATGCACTTTGGTTTTGCTGCCCATACCAAAATGCGTGTGTTCGGACAGCAATGTTTTCAGTTTGTCTTTTTCAGTATCAACCGTGCCGGCAGGCAGGTCGAAAATGCTCAGGCACATACGGCATGCGATGTCCACACCCACGGCATAGGGAATAATAGTATCCGCAGTTGTTGCCAGCACGCCGCCTATGGGAAGTCCGTATCCCTGGTGCGCGTCGGGCATGAGGGCGCCCGCAACGGCGATCGGCAATTGGATCGCTGTTTTCATCTGTGCAAGGGCGCCCACCTCAATATGTTGCAGTCCAAAAACCGGGAAGTCTGATATTTCATCTTTTAGCTGATGCATGGTCCGCGGCTGTTTGAAAAATTTACCTTCATTTCTTAGTTCAAGAATCTTGTCTGCAATGTTTTTGAACTTGCCATTTTTTTTCAGAGCATACGGTGCTGGATCATCAATCAGCGCTTCCAGATTGGCCAGTACCGTGGCTTTGTCCATCACTTCATGTTTGAGCAGCCCGTTGGCTACCCGGCCGAATGCTACCAGTAATTCCAGGTCATTGACTCCCAGCTGTTCCAGTTCGGAGTTGCTGATTTTTTCTCTTTTCATGACATTTAATTTGCTTGACCATACAAAGGAATAGCCCAACTACGCAGTCTTTTTGCGCAGTTGGATTTATTTTGATATTTTTTCAAAAAAATAAAACCTATGCCTGTCAACCGCAATGCGCTGATCCGTTACCGGACCATTGATAAATGTCTTGGTAACCGGTTCCGCAAATGGACACTGGAAGATCTTATCGAAGCCTGTTCTGAGGCATTGTATGAATTTGAAGGAATTGACAAGGGTGTCAGCCGGCGGTCGGTGCAGGCGGATATTGAAATGATGCGGAGCGACAAGCTGGGTTATGAGGCTCCGATCATCGTGGTCGACAGGAAATTTTACACTTATGCGGATAAAAATTACAGCATCACCAATATTCCGCTGAGTCACCAGGATATGAAAGTACTGGGTGAAGTTTCGGGTCTGCTGAAACAATTCAAAGGGTTCAGCCAGTTTGAAGACCTTACCGAGATGGTCAGCAAACTGGAAGATAAAATCCATTCGCAAAAAACGCACAGCCCTTCTGTAGTAGATTTCGAAAAGAATGATCATCTGCGCGGACTTGAATTTATTGAGCCGATCCGCAAAGCGATCGTCTCGAAAACAACACTTTGCATCACCTATCAGTCCTTCAAGGCGCGGCAAGCCAATACTTATTGTTTCAGTCCCTATCTGCTGAAAGAGTACCGCAACCGCTGGTTTGTGCTGGGAGAAAATCACAGCAAGCATCCTTTGCTGATGACTCTGGCGCTGGACAGGTTACAGTCGCTGGAAGAAGATAAAAACGAACCTTACCGGGAAAATAATTCTATTGATTTTACTACTTACTTTTCCGATGCGATCGGTGTTACCAAAACCCCTGGACAAAAAGATTGCGAAGTGACCTTCTGGATGGATCACCGCACTGCACCTTACGTGATCACCAAACCCCTGCATGCTTCGCAAAAAATACTTGGCGAAGATGAGAAAGGAAAGACTTTCAGCATCCGGGTCGTACTGAACTTCGAACTGGAGCGCGAGCTGCTCGGCTTCGGGGCGCGGATCAAAATTCTGGGGCCGAGGATTCTTAAAAAATGGATATCAGACCAGTTGAAAAGGGCAGCGCAGCAGTATAGTTAACTGTTAACAGGTGCTGAAATTTTGCCAATACCTGCTCAGTCCGCAGCCAAAGCCTTTTCTATTTCCCGCTCAATTTGGTCGGAAAAACCCAGGCTGACAAAACTTACCATCCCTTTTTTATCGATAATTACATATTCCGGGACGGCGTTGATCATGTAATCTTTTTTGAGTTTTTCATTGCCGACCAGCATTGGAAAACCGATTTCCGGGTGTTTGCTTACAAACCGTTTCGAAGACTCCAGCTGTTTGGCATCATTGGTGATCCCGTAGACTACCAGGCCTTTGTTCCTGAATTTTTCATAAAGCTGCGCAACTTTTGGCATCGATTCCACGCAGGGCCCGCACCATATCTCCCAGAAATCGAGTAGCACCACTTTGCCCGACATTTCCTGGGAGATAGCCTGTTTTTGGTCAAAAGAATTTAATACAAATGCCGGGGCCGGTTTCCCCTTTAACGTCATTATTGGGTGTTTGTCATCGACTTCCGGGATTTTCAGGCGGTATGTTCTGGCGAAATCCGGCTCAGTAAAATTGTATTGGGCCGTTTCCTGGTTTACGCTCAGTTCTTGAATATTCCAGCTGAGATCCTGGACTTTTCCCAATGTTTCCTGGTGCTTTTTCACGGCTACGGGCAGCATATTGGTTTTATCTATGGTCACTTTTTTAAATCGCTTGAACACGTCGTACCGGGTGAGATCCGGATATGACATCGTGAGGTAGAAAAAATGCTTGTCCTGCGAAACCCGAAATCCGCTGGCTTCCGAAGTGTCAAGCCTGATAAGGTCCTGCACAACCACCCGTCCGCCGGGATGATACAGGATTTCTTTCATGTTAGCAGCGTTGGTGTTGATGGAATACAGCTTTTCCAGATCGTCGGTTTGATATACCATGTTCCCGTCGAAAACGAGCTGGCTGTTACTGCCATCTTCTTTTGCCCAAAACTGAAATCCCAAAACAGGGTCGCTTGATTCCTGGCGCATTTTCACGAGGCCGGTGATGGTACGGATGTGGCCGGTCACGAGTGTGTCATTGCGGACCGTTTTGTAAGCAACCGTCCGGATCGAATGTTGCGATTTCAGTACTGCTGCGATGATCTCAGCTGCGCTCTGCGCATATAACCCGGTACCTGAAAGAAGAATAGAGAGAAGAAAAATAACCCTTTTTTGCATGATCTGGCGCTTTTTGTTTTTTCAAACTTATGTGCTTTTTCAGCCCTGCAATGAAGTATTAGACCTGTGATCCGTTAAATTAGACAATCCGGACTTTGTCGAAAAAATCACAGCCTTTGTCGAAAATGACGACTTGACCGGGCGCTATGATTTTCGGCTGAAAAAACAAAGGAGTAAATTCAGGGCATGAAACCAGGTTTGAATGATGATATCTTGAAACTGAGCAGGACCGAAGTTTTTTTCTTCCTGGTTATCTTTTTTGTATTTC
This sequence comes from Dyadobacter bucti, assembly GCF_005869225.1. Taxonomy (GTDB): domain Bacteria; phylum Bacteroidota; class Bacteroidia; order Cytophagales; family Spirosomataceae; genus Dyadobacter; species Dyadobacter bucti. The sequence continues at coordinate 260,789 of NZ_SWFP01000010.1, forward strand.
CGATTGTCACCGACTTTGAATTCAATTTTTATGAAAAAGGCGGTTCTACACCTTCGCTCGAGTTGCTGACAGAGCGGCTCGTTTACGGAATCATCGGTATGGTACCCTATTTGATTTATTACAAAATCGTTATCCCATATCTTTTCGCAAAAAGGTACCTGCTGTTCACTTTACTGGTATTACTGTTCCTGGTTGCGCTTACGATTTATACCAAATACGGGCATTGGCTGGTGGGCAGGATAACATTTCTGCCGGCGGAGACCGTGAAGTCGGCCCGGAAATGGTACGATTACGAGCCGCTGCTGTTTCGTTTCAGTGTGATATTTGTTTTCAGGGAACTACTGATGCTCACTGCCCTGGCATATTTTATCAGGTCGTCGAGCCAGGAAAAGCAGATGCAGATTATGCGCCGGCAACAGTTAGAGACCGAGCTGGAGTTTCTGAAAATCCAGTTACAGCCGCATTTTTTTTTCAATACCCTTAATAACATTTATTCCCTTGCGCTGCAACGATCCGAACAAACTGCGCCGCTCATTGCCAAACATGCCGAAATGATGCGATATATTCTGTATTATTCTAAAAATCAGATCGTTAAGTTGAGTCAGGAAATTGATTTTCTGAAAAATTATGCAGAGGTAGAAACATTGCGCTATCCTGAAACTACCGACATCCGTTTCGATGTGCAGGGCATTGATGATGCCATTTGCATTGAACCGTTCCTGCTGCTACCTTTTATTGAAAATGCCTTTAAACACGGAATTCGTGAAGAAACAGGGGCGGGGTTTGTTCATATCATTATATGTGTGACATGCAATGAACTGACGATGGAAGTACGGAACAGTAAGTCCGCCATCTCTCAAACCGTGAAACCGGCAAAAGGTATCGGCCTGGCAAATGCCCTGAACAGATTGAACCTGCTCTATCCTGATCATCAGCTTGTTGTCAATGAATCCGCGAAAGTACACGAAGTGAGTCTTAATTTAACCTTGTCCTCCAATGGTTAGGTGTCTGGTTGTTGATGACGAGCCGCTGGCGCAGAAAGTGCTGGAAAGGCACATCGGCCAGCTGGAAAACCTGGCATTGGTGAAATGCTGTGCCCACGCGATGGAGGCCTTTGAAGCGATCAGCAGTACAAGTATCGATCTGATGTTCCTCGATGTCAAAATGCCTTCGATCAGCGGGATAGATTTTATCAAAAATCTGAAAAATCCGCCTCCTGTCATTTTTACGACCGCTTTTTCGGAATTCGCGGTGCGCAGCTATGAGCTGGAAGCCGTGGATTATCTTTTAAAGCCTATCACATTTGACCGTTTTGAAAAAAGTATCAACAAGTTTCTGAAACAAAACACAAAGGTTGAAACAGCACCGGCCTTTACCTATTTCAAGGTGGACGGCAGGCTTGTCAGGATTGAACATGAAACCCTGGTGTACGCTCAGTCGATCCGGGATTATGTGATCATTCATACAACCCGCGGCAACTACATCACGCACATGACCATGAAATACCTGGCCGGACTTCTGCCCGAAAATGCCTTTATACGTGTCCATCGGTCGTACCTGATCGGGGTCGCGCATATTACTGGTCTGGACAGCAACCAGGTACTGCTGGGCGAAGCATGTATTCCTATCGGGGAAAGTTTCAGAAAGGAGGTATTTATGCTCAGAAACAGGATGATCAAAAGTTGATGCCTGAAATATTCCTGCATATTGGCAAACGTGGTATTGAATAATTTTTCCTATTTTCAGTATCCGAACCCAAGGCACAGTTCCATGAATCTGAAAGCATTTTTTATATCCCACTCATTTTCAGAAGAAGACGCTGTGAGGCTTGCCGAAACTTTCAAAACAGAGCAGGTAAGCAAAGGGCAGAAATTACTGGAGCCCGATAATTTTGGCAAAAAAGTTTATTTCATTGAAAAAGGCCTGCTACGTACATTCTATTTAAAAGACGGTAAAGACATTACCCACCATTTTTTCAAGGAAAACAGTTTTACCCTGCCACTCGAAAGTATTTTTTACAACCGGGCATCCCCATACGGTATCGAAGCGCTGGAGGCAGGGACAGTGCGTTCGTTGAATTACGCCGAGGTGGAGAAATTCACCGAAGTATATCCTTCTATCCATAAAATGATCAGCATATTGCTGATCGATGTTTTGAGATCATTCTCAGAACGACTTAATTCCATCCAGTTTCAATCCGCCCAGGAGCGTTACCGGAGTATCGTCGACAACCACCCGGATCTTTTACTAAGGGCGCCGCTTGGCCATATTGCTTCCTATATAGGCATCACACAACAGACGTTGAGCGTCCTGAGGGCTCAGCGTCTGTAGCGATAAAATTTTCCCCAATGACTTATTTTTTAATCCAGCTTAAAAAATAAGTCTCGCTATAGCCCGAGATTTGCATTGTTTATTTAGAGTAACTAATTGACAGTCAGGTATATGCTGGCCCATGTCGAGACTGGTATCCATAGTCAGATCAATATACAATCATGAGAAACATAGGTATTTATGCAGCTGCGTTTGCAGCCCTGGGGCTCGGGTCCTGTGCAAGGGAGCAAAAGAACGAAACCGAACTGCCGGGCAACGCGATTGCGGTGGCTACAACCACCGTTGAAAACCGCGAGGCTGACCGGGAGATCTCGATCAGTGGAAATATAGAAGGAGAAACGACGGTAAGGCTGGGATTTATGGTCGCGGGAAAGATCAATTATATCGCGGCGGGGGAAGGGCAGAAAATTAACAAAGGGCAACTGCTTGCCAGTCTGGAACCAACCAATTATGCGATCGGCAAGGAAATCGCGGATGTGCAGGTAGGACAGGTGCGGGACGAATACGACCGGCTAAAAATCATGCACGAGCGAAAAAGCATCAGCGAAAGCGATTTTTCCAAAATAAGCCACGGACTCGACCAGGCGGTTGCGCAGCAGAAGTTACAGGCCAAAAACCTGTCGGATACCAAGCTGTACGCACCGATAAGTGGCGTATTGCTCAAAAAAAATGCCGAGGTAGGAGAGATTACCGGTGTGGGAACGCCTCTTTTCGTGGTTTCGGATATCAGTACCGTCAAAGCCAATGCGTATATCCCCGAAAGTGAGCTACAGAATATAAAAATAGGACAGGAAGCCTCTGTACTGGTTTCGTCACTGGACGAGACTGTCAAAGGTAAAATCATCGAAGTAGGTTCTGCGGCAGACCCGGCGTCAAGAGCGTTTACCGTGAAGATCAAAATCTCCAATCCAAAATTGCTGATCAGGCCGGGTATGATCGCGGAAGTGAAAATCAATTCCGGACGGAAAGGTACTTTTCTGGCCGTGCCTACTGAGGCAGTTTTGAGAAACCTGAATAACCAGAACATTGTGTACGTGGTAGATAAGGGGAAAAATAAGGCGTTTGAAAGAAAAGTGAGCCTGGGCAGGCTTACCGACAATTATATTGAAATACTGGCTGGGCTCAGCGCCGGCGAAAGCATTGTGACGGCCGGACAGAACAAGCTGACCGACGGGGCCGACATTACTGAAAACAAATAGACTGGTTCATACCATACACGGTTTGGATATCAACTGAGATACACATTCAATTTAGAAAAAATGAATTTTGTAGAAGCATCGCTCAAATACAAGCAGGTCACCTTATCGGTACTTTTCCTTTTGTTTGCGGTCGGGGTTAATTCCCTGCTGAACATGCCCAGGCGGGAAGATCCCCAAATAACGATACGGCAGGGGCTGGTAATCGCCTATTTTCCCGGCGCCAACTCTGCTCAGGTGGAGGATCAGGTTACCAAAAAACTGGAACAGTATCTTTTCCAATATGGTGAGGTGAATAAGGCAAAAACCTATTCTACAACCCAGGATGGCATGGTGGTAGTGAACGTGGAGTTGGGTGAGCAGGTGAAAGAACCCGATATTTTCTGGAGTAAACTGAGGCACCAATTGCTGATTTCCAGACAAATGGATCTCCCTGCAGGTGTACGCGGGCCCATCGTGAATTCGGACTTCGGGGATACGGAGGCGCTGGTGATCGGTATTCAGAGCAATGAGGCGAGTTACGCCCAGCTGAAAGAGTATGCCCGCAAGCTGGAAGATGCGATCCGGACAGTTCCGGCCACTTCAAAAGTGAAAAGGATCGGGGAGCAGAAAGAACAGATCGTGGTGAGTTCCAATTCGGAAAAATTAGCACAGTACGGACTGAGTCTGAGCCAGGTTATCAAGGTACTTCAGAGCCAGAATGCGATCAATGCCACCGGGGATATCAAAACGGAAAACAGCCAGACTCCTTTGTATACCGATGGCTATTACAACTCGGAAAGTGAAATTGCGAACCAGATTGTGGGGGCTTCGAAAACCGGTGAAACCATTCGCCTTGGCGATGTGGCCACACTGAAAAGGACCTACAATGACCCGACCAGCAAGACCACTGTAAACGGAAATAAAGCCCTGATCATCACCGTGCAGATGCAGGAAGGCAATAATATTGTGAAGTTCGGTGATGAGGTACAGAAGAAGGTTGCAGAGGTAAAAACCTTGCTGCCGGACAATGTGAAGCTCACAACCATTGTGAACCAGCCCGAAATGGTGGATTCCAATATCACGCATTTTATCAGGGAGTTTTTTCTTGCCATCATATCCGTCGTGGTGGTCGTGATCCTGCTGCTGCCGTTCAGGATCGCCACGGTGGCCGCAATGGCGATCCCGATGACGGTTGCCGTGACTTTTGCTTTGATGCACGCCTTCGGTATTGAGCTTCACCAGGTGTCGCTGGCCGCCCTGATCGTCGTGCTGGGTATGGTGGTCGATGATGCCATTGTGATTGCAGACAACTATGTGGAGCTGCTGGATGAAGGCATCGACCGGTGGACAGCAGCATGGAGAAGTGCCAGTGACCTGGTGATCCCGGTCCTGGCAGCAACGGTAACCATTATCGCATCTTTCGCACCGATGGTACTGCTTACCGGAACAGTCGGCGAGTTTATCCATGCATTGCCGGTAACGGTCGCCATTGCTTTAAGTTCGTCGTTTATCGTCGCCATGGTACTCACGCCCCTATTGTGTTATACATTCATCAAAAAAGGTCTTCACGATCATTCGGATCAGGAAGCGGAGAAAAAGAAAAAAGCCTCACTCCTCGATAAAATGCAGGACGGGTACAATGCTGCGCTGGGCTGGTGCGTCAGGCATCCCAAAACTACCGTCACCGCCAGTTTCAGCACGATTTTGATCGCCGGATTGCTTTATACCAAGGGTATCAGACAACAATTTTTCCCGGCTGCTGAGAGAAACCAGCTGGTAGTGGAGCTTTGGATGCCTACGGGGACCAAGATGGACAGGACCGAACAGTCTATCGCAAAAATTGAGAAAGTGATCAAAGCCGATAAACGGGTACAATCCTATGCCACTTTTGTGGGAACGAGCGCGCCGAGGTTCTACTATAATTTTGCGCCGGAAGTGCCGGTGACCAATTATGCTCAGATTCTCGTCAATACGACGACGGAAAAAACAACAGAGGAGTTGTCGGAAGAGCTCTCGCGCGTTGTCGACAATCTGGTACCTGAAGGGGTGGTGCAGGTGAAGCTCATGCAGCAGGGACAGCCTCAGAAAGCGCCGGTTGAGGTAAGGGTGATAGGAGAGGATGTGGCCCGTTTGAAGCAAATAGGGGCACAGGTGGCGGCGATCATCAAAAAATCAAAAGGTAGCCGGCTGGTGAGAAACGATTTCAAGGAGGATTATTACGGTATCGGGATACAATTGAATAACGAGGCGAGCAGGCTGGGTTTTACCACAACCAGTATCGCGGGCGCTGTTTATGTCGGTTTCGCAGGAGCGCCTGTCGCGACAATGTATGAAGGAAACGAGGCAGTTGACATTGTTCTCAGGCTGGACGAGAAAAACAGGCGTTCTACTGACGATCTTGAAAATACCTATCTGGAATCCCCGGTGACGGGTGCAGCTGTACCATTGCGCCAGGTTGCCAACATTGTCCCGCAATGGTTTACAGGTAAAATTATGCACCGGAATGGTGTGCGCACGCTGAGCGTTCAGTCCGAAACACAGCCCGGTACCTTACCTTCCCAGCTGCTGGCGGAGATCCAGCCGGAAATTTCCAAACTGGCGATGCCCGTAGGTTATACCATCGCTTACGGAGGTGAATATGCCAATAAACAGGAAACATTCAGTCAGATGATAGGCGTTTTGGGTGTTAGTCTGGTGCTGATATTTTTTGTCCTGCTATTGCAGTTCCGCAACCTGAAAGAAGTAACGATCATCATGCTCACGATCCCGCTCAGTTTGTTCGGTGCGCTGTTCGGGCTTTACATTACCGGGAACAATTTCAGCTTTACAGCATTTGTAGGCCTGATCAGCCTTTCAGGAATTGTGGTCCGTAACGCCATCATCCTCATCGATCATACCAACGAACTGATCCGACACCATCGAATGGATATTACTACGGCTGCCATAGAATCCGGGAAAAGGCGCTTGCGTCCGATTTTTCTCACAGCCATGGCAGCTGCCATCGGCGTGCTTCCGATGATACTCTCAGGATCGCCCATGTGGAGCCCCCTCGCCAGCGTAATCGCGGTAGGCGTGATATGGAGCATGATTATGGCGCTGCTGACGGTGCCCGTACTTTACATTGGCTGGGTCAGGCCGGAGGACAAAAAAGAACTATTGGAAAAGAGCTTAATTGTTGAGCATCATGAAAACTAGGAACCTATTAAAGAATTTACTGGCATTGGGCGCATGGCTTTGCCTGGGTACCGGCGATGTTTTCGCGCAGGTATCGGTAACCCTCGACCAGGCCGTTGAAAAAGCATTGGCAAACAATAAATTGTATCATATCAAATCGTTGCAGGTTGAGGAAAAAACAGCAAAGGTGCAGGAGGACAGGGTCAAAGCATACCCCGCTTTTTCTGTCAGCTCTACATACCAGTACAATGCCAATATCGGACAGCTTTCGATTGCGGAGGGGACATTGGGTGTGCTGCCCTTGCCCACCGGAAATGTGGCGTTACCCAACAACGAACTGAACGTGGACCTGGGGAGGCATCAGACTTTCAATGCGGGGGCCAGTGTTTACCAGCCTGTATCACAGCTTAGTAAAATAAAAACCGGCGTGCAGGTCGCTCTGACGGATGTTGAAATCGCTGAGCGTGAAAAGGTGAAAGTTTCTTTACAGATCATGCAGGCAGTGGAGAGGCTGTATTATGGAATACTCATTAATGAAAAACAAAAAGAGGAGGCCAGCGCCAAGCTTGAACTTGCCCGCCTGAAACTGTATGATCTGGAAAGCGCCAGGTTCTCAGGCAAGACGATCGATTCCAATGAATCGGGCCTGCTGGCGAATATTGCGGACGAAGAGCAGAATCTGCTCAAACTGGATATCCAGAACGAAGATTATATGGCAGACATGCGTCGGCTGACCGGCCTGGGATCAGGCGAAGTCAGGCTGGAACCGGTTGGTGAACTTCCTTTTGAAACAAGCCGGACAGTGGAGGATTATAAGTCAGTGGCTGGGGAGAATAATGTCGATATTCAGCTTGCAATTCTTGGTAGGGCTAAAAGCGAGCTGGCCATTAAGGCCGCAAAGTTGACTTACCGGCCTGATCTGGGCGTTTTTGCAGGGTATACCTATCAAAAAGGGAATGTTATCTTCCCCCAGAATAATCCCTTCGCCGGCCTAAGCTTGAAATGGAATGTGCAGGATCTGTGGAGCAACAAACAGGTTCTGAGACAGAGGTACCTGGTTTCGGAGCAGGCCCGGCAGCACCTTGCCGACAAGCACGATGAGGTGAGCAATAACGTTGAAAAAGCTTACAGGAAAATACGTCAGGCGCAGTCGCTCATACAGGTCGCAGAGCGTGCTGTTACTTACAGGCAAAAAGAAATGAAGGTACAGGACGATAAAAAGTTTGCCGGATTGAATACCGAAGCGGATGTGCTGAACACAAAATCACTGCTTGCTAAATCGGAAGCAGATCTTTTCGCCGCTCAGCTCAGTTACCGGCTGGCGATCTCCGACCTGAAAATCCTGACCGAAAAATACTGATATCAGAGGTGTGCGGGATGGATAAAAAAGAAATTGTTGCCGGGTATGTCTGTGGCGCTTTCCAACGGATCGAGATGATCAGTTTTTGGATCAAAAACATAAATATCGTAGCCGATTGATTTGATGAGTTCAAAAACGAGCTTCCGGTTTTCATTGTCCCATAATTCACAATAGATCATAGGCTTGTTCCGTTTCAGTAATTTTTTTCCGCCCCTCAGCACTTCCAGCTCAAAGTTTTCGACATCCAGTTTAATAGCGTTGATCTCTGTTTCCGCCGGGTAAAGATCATCCAGTCTTTTCAACGGAACCTCGTACAGAATCCCTTTTTCGTCTGAACCTTCTTCGTAGGCTTTGCTCAGGCCCTGCATTCTCGAATTTCCCTGCAGCGGCATAATCATTTTGAGGGTGCCTTCCTGGTTGCCCAGCGCGAGGTTGAAAAGTTTCACGTTTTTCAGTTTCAGAAAACCTGTCACTTTTCCAAGTGTTGAAAAATTTTCGGAAATCGGTTCGTATGCGTGGATTTCAGCATTTGGGGCATTTTTGGCAAGGGGAGCGGCAGTGATACCGATGTTGGCACCAATGTCAAGAATGATGCCTCGCTTCTTGATCATTTTCAGGAACTTTATAAATTCCCGCTCATAATTTCCCGAGTCGATGGTCTTGATGGAATAGAGTGAAAAGAAGAAAAGATAGTTTTTGAATCCAAGTGATCTTTGCAGAATGTTCCGGATGAAATTTTTCACGTTGCGGGTCTTTATGAATAATAAGATGCTTGTAAAATTATAAATAATTGTTATTCATTTGTAGTACTATGTTTATAATTCATGTATAAATTATGTTCGACCGTTAAATAAATCAGTAAAAGTCCGGGGAGGGTAAAAAACCTGCCGGATAGTATGGATACAGGCGCTGGTCACTATCCCAAAATCTGATTGAAAAGCGTCGTGAACACACGAGAAAGTGCATTGGAAGTAAGATAGGGGGCAATTTGGTTTTTCACCTTCAGTCACAAAATTCGACAAAAGGACAAAATGTAGTGGTACGGAAATTTGTCGTAACAATGAGATAATTCAAGTAATTTGTATTGTTCACCAATTTAACTAATTTGGCATGCTGAGATCCTCGCAAGGGGACTTTGGCTAGAAATAACCTAGTATCATAATAAAGGGGGTCTCTTATTGAGGCCTCCTTTTTTTGTGAACCCGCCCGCACTGTACCGATTTTTACAGCTCCGTTTTCCCTCTGTTGGCGCTTCTGTATTCTTTGGGAGAGGTATTGTTGATCTTTTTGAAACAGCGGTTAAAATAGGATATGTTGGAATATCCGCTTTCGAGTGCGATCTGGGTAACGGGCAGGTCCGACTGGAGTAAAAGTTTTGTGGAAAAACCAATTCTTATTTCATTGATAAAATCTGAAAAAGTCCGGTTGGTCAGTGTTTTGAAAAAACGGCAGAACGAATGGATTTCCAGCCCTGCGATAGATGCAGCCTGTTTTAATGTGATTTCCTCCCGGAAATTTTGCTGGATATAGTTCATGAGTTTATGCACGCGTCCCTGGGCCTGTCCGGAATAGACCGAAAGCAGATTAGGCACATTGAGCCACACAAGATCATCCGCATCCAGCAGCTGGTCCAGGATCTGCAGGAACGAAGCCAGCAGGGAAATGTTTTTGTAACCCAGCATCTGCTGCAAAATAGGAATGATGTGCTTTTTTTTCTCGCCGCAAATACTGATCCCCCGTTCCGATTCCCTGAAAAAATGCCGGAGTTCGTTCGTATCGATCAGGCCGTCGAGCTTCTCTATGATGGCTTCCGGATTGATGTAAAGCGCCACGGAGATCGCTTCCTCCGACGTGTTTTTTTCAGCCCGTTCGCTGTACCAGACGTGGGGCACATTCGGGCCGACAAAAGTAAGGTCGCCTTCTTCGAACCGTTCTATGGAATCACCAATAATCCGCGTTCCCGAGCCGGAAAGTATATACACAAGCTGGCATTCCGTGTGAAAATGGAAGTCCGTGGCGAAGTAAGGGCGGACAATTTTCTTGACAAGAAAAGGCTTGGGCGATTGCGCAAAATCAGGTAACAGTGCGTAAGTGGCTTTCATGCTCCCGGATCGTTAAAAAGTGTCTTCGCAAATATAGTATCACAAAATAATAATCTTGAATCAACTTAATGGATTTATTGCAAATAAATTTGTATAATTTCCTTAGCGTACAAAGGAAAAAAAGGCATCTTATTAAATCACTTTCATTAAAAATTCTCTTTTTTTATTTTACTGCATTGATTATTAAATAATTATATTTTTTCTGAATATTTCAATTTTCAAAATTGAAGGCTTCTTTTGGCTGTTTTTTCACTTGTAGCATATTGACATTTTAAACAATGCACATTACTACTATTAAAGTTTATGACAAGAGATTCGACCTGCCCGAAGGGGTTGGGTCGGACGCCACGCACACGACGCCACAATACGCCTATGCCGTATGCAGCCTCAAAACGGATACTTCTGTGACAGGTACGGGGCTTGCTTTTACGCTGGGCGTAGGCACGGATCTGGTTTGCAAGGCAATAGATTACCTTTCGGTTTCGCTCAAAGGCCGTGAAATTGAAGAGCTTATGTCGGATTTCGGGACGGAGTACCGTAAGATGGTCGATTCGCCTTCTTTCCGCTGGCTGGGGCCGCACAAAGGAGTGGTACATCTGGCACTGGCAGCTGTGGTCAATGCGTGTTACGATCTTTGGGCAAAATCGAGGAATGTGCCGCTCTGGCAATTGCTGCTAGATCTCACACCCGAACAGTTGGTCAATACTCTGGACCTGAGCTATCTGGAAGAAGTGCTTACGAGGGATCAGGCTGTGACCTTGCTGAAGGATAATTTTTCGTCCCGTCCAACGCGTAAGGATGTTTTGTGTACGGGTTATAAAGGTTACGATACTTCGGTGGGCTGGTTTAATTTTTCGGATGAAAAAATAGTTGCCAATACAAAAAAGGCGATGGACAGCGGCTTCACCGCCCTGAAACTGAAAGTGGGCTCCGACGATCCGGTGCGCGACATTCGCCGGGCTGGGCTCATCCGGAAGACCGCCGGAGAAGAAGCGACCATAATGGTGGATGCCAATCAGAAATGGAATGTACCACAGGCTCTGGATATCTGCAGAAGATTGGGGGAAATAAACCCTTTCTGGATAGAAGAACCGACACACCCCGACGATGTACTGGGGCATCAGACCATCGCAAAGGCCATATCCCCGCTAAAAGTTGCAACGGGGGAACATATTCCGAACAAGGTTATTTTTAAGAACTTTTTTCAGGCAAAAGCCATGGATTTTTGCCAGGTGGATGCCGTACGGGTGGGAGGGGTCTCGGAATTCCTTACCATCAGCCTGCTTTCCAAAAGTATGGGGATTCCTGTGGTGCCGCACGTGGGCGATATGGGGCAGATCCATCAGCATCTGGTGCTTTTTAATCATATTGGTATGAACCATGAACATTTGTTTCTGGAACACATACCTCACCTGCAGCAATACTTTGTAAACCCGGCCCGGATCGTCGACGCATATTACCAGATACCCCAGGTAGCAGGCAGCAGCAGCGATTTAAAGAATTAGGGACTTTGTAAAGTCTTTTAGCCCAAATAATGTGATAGAAACGGATGATGAATGAATTAACGGATAAAACGATTTTTTTGACGGGAGGTGCTGCGGGCATCGGCAGGGTATGCGCAGGAACGTATATCAGGGCAGGTGCCAGGGTGGCGGTGATGGACAAAGACGATGCGGCACTGAGCGATCTTGCTGACGAATTCGGTCCCGCCTCGCTGGTAACATTTTCCGGGGATGTCAGGGCGGAAAAAGATGTGAAGCGGGCTCTTGAGGAAACCATTGGCATATTCGGCGATATCCATGCGATCCATAACAACGCGGGTATCGCAAGCCCTTCCAAACCTTTGGACGAAACAACAGAGGAGGAGTGGGACAATCTGTTTTCAGTCAACCTGAAAAGTGTGTTCTGGACAACGCGCTATGGCATTGCTTCCTTAAAGAAGACCAAAGGCTGCATTCTCAACACAAGCAGTATGGTCGGGGAGATCGGGCAGGACAACCATGCCGCTTACGTGGCTACCAAGGGTGGGATGAACGCGCTCACAAAAGCCATGGCGCTGGATTATGCACCTTTTGGGATACGGGTCAATGCAGTATGCCCGGCGGGCGTCTGGACGCCCATGCTCAGAAAGTGGGCGGCTGAACAGCCCGATCCTTCCGGCATTGAAAAATACCTCGATAACATCCATGCGCTGGGTTATTGTCCGGAGGGGGACGTGGTGGCCGATGCAGCATTGTTTCTGATTTCCGATGCCGCCAGGTTTATCACGGGCTGCATTATGCCGGTGAGCGGCGGTGCCGAATTGGGATATAAAAAATAGGATGTTATGGCTTTGAAACGAAGTTGCCTCGCACTGGACCTTGTCGATGACGAAAACCTGATCGCTACTTATGAGCAATACCATCGCCCAGAGCAGATATGGCCGGAAATTCCAGTGGGTATCCGGGAGGCAGGTATTGCGGACATGCAGATTTACCGCATCGGGACCCGGCTGTTTATGATCGTTGACTACGACGAAAACACCAGCCTGAGTGCCGCTTTCGAAAAAATGGGGACATTTCCCAGGCAGCCGGAGTGGGGGACACTTATGCACGGCTTCCAGAAAATACTCCCGGAAGCGCAGCCGGGCGAACATTGGGCGGAGATGAAACCTGTGTTTTTATTAAATGATTGCATACAATGAAAAGCAAGGCAGTAATTGTTCCTTTACTGGTTGTGATGAGCCTGATGTTTATCTGGAATCTCAGCCGTAACATCAACGATATTTTGATCCCGCACCTGAAAAGGGCGTGTCAGCTGACCGACTTTCAGTCTTCTCTGATCCAGTCTGCATTTTTTGGCGGGTACTTTCTGCTGGCTTTGCCGGTAGGGCAGTTTATCAGCAAATATGGCTATAAGGCAGGAATGGTTGCCGGGCTGCTGACGGCCGCTGCCGGTGCGTTTCTGTTTTTTCCGGCCGCCGATACCCGCTACTATCCGCTTTTTCTGGGCGCGCTTTTTATCATGGCCGCCGGTTTTACCTTTCTGGAAGTTACGGCTACTCCTTACATTTCAGTCCTTGGCGACCCCGACCGGGCGTCGAGCAGGCTGAGCCTGGCTTCTGCGGTAGGATCGCTCGGGGCAACGATCGGTCCGTTTGTCGGCAGCCGTTTTTTGCTGCATGCCACGGAAGTCCCGCCTTCGGTGGTTGCACAGTTTGATCCCGGTCAGCTTGAACAATATCTCAATGCCGAAGCACATCTGGTGAAAACGCCCTATCTGAGCCTAGGAGGGCTGTTTTTGGTGATTGGCGCATTGCTGTATTTTATAAAACTTCCCAAAATCCAGGAGGGCGGGGAGAGAGCCGGAAGCATCCGGTCCGTGTTTCAGTTCCGGCATACGGTACTGGGGGCATTGGGTGTATTCTGTTATCTGGGTGCGGAAGTAGGCATCGTCAGTTTTATGATCCGGTATGCAAAATCGTCCGGGATCATCGGATTGACAGAACAGGACGCTGCGCTTTTTATCACTTTTTATATGGCTCTGGTGCTGCTTGGGCGGCTGGCCGGCGCATACTGGCTCCGCAAATTGAACCCGTCTGCCATGCTGGCCACATGTTCAGCTGCTGCCGCCGGCTTGATCTTCCTGTCGATGCTGAGCAGCGGTTATGTGTCGGTATATGCCCTTTCTTTTGTGGGCCTTTTTACTTCCGTCATGTATCCTATCCTTTTCACGCTGAGTATCAAAGACCTTGGCATTTATACCAAACCAGGTTCATCCCTGATCATCATGAGCATTGTGGGCGGGGCGGTGGTACCGCCGGTGATGGGGCTGCTTTCAGACTCATTCGGCATCAAACCGGCTTTTGTGATCCCGGTGATCTGCTATGCTTACCTGATCTATTATGCGAGAGCCGGGCACGTGGTGTCGCCCGTACCCGCATCCTCAACCCATTAAAGATAAAAATTCCTAAACCCACTTTTTTATGAAAAAATACATTCTTGCAATCCTTTTGTTAACCTTTGGTTTCCAGGGTTTTTCTCAAAATGAAATGCCCCTTTCACAGCGACTGAAATGGTGGCAGGATTCCAAAATGGGCCTCTTTATACACTGGGGGCCTGTTTCGCTGATAGGTAAGGAGATCAGCTGGTCACGGGAAGGTTACGGGAAAGCGAAGTATGATTCCCTTTACATGCGGTTTAATCCCAAAAAATTTGATGCGAAAGCCTGGGTAGCGCTGGCGAAAGCTTCGGGCATGAAATATATCGTGCTTACGGCGAAGCACCATGATGGTTTTTGTCTTTTTGATACCAAAACCACCGGTTACAACATCATGAATACGCCCTTCGGCCGGGATGTCTGCAAAGAACTGGCGGAGGCAGCGCACGAGGCCAATATGCCGATCTGCTGGTATTTTTCGGTCGCCGACTGGAAAGATCCGGATTGCCGTAACCCGCAAACCAATGATGTTTTTTCAGAAAGGGTGTTGAAACAGGTGCAGGAATTGCTCACCAGCTACGGAAAAATTAGCCTTTTATGGATCGATTTTGAAGGCTGGCCGAGTCCGGTACAGCCCAAAAAAGTCTATGACCTGGCCAGGAAATTACAGCCCGGAATCATCATCAACAACCGTCTCGAACCCTTTACGCCGGACGAGTCACACGGCTATATCGGCAAGTATGCAGACTATGCCACTCCCGAAGGCTTTGTGGCGGGATATGGAAAAACTGCCTGGGAAACCTGCACCAATATGGGCCACCAGTGGGCGTGGAAGTTCAATGACAAGCCCCGCAGCCTGAAAGAATCGGTGCACACGCTGCTGCGTTGTGTAGGCGGGAATGGTAACCTGCTGTTTAACATCGGCCCTGACAGCTCCGGGATTTTTCCGGCTGATTTTGCGGCAAGAGCGCGTGAAATGGGAAGCTGGATCACTAAAAACGAACCAGCTATCTATGGTACCAAAGGCGGCGTCTACACACCCTCCGACGATTATGTCAGCTCGTTCAAAGGCGATAAACTGTATGTTCATTTGCTGAATTCCTCGCGCAATGATCTGGAATTGCCGGGTATGCAGGCAAGAGTCAAAAGTGCAGCCCTTGTTGACGGAACAAAGATCACTTTTACCCAGACCGACAAGGGCGTTAAGCTGAATTTTCCCAAAGATAAAATCGATTCCGTTGCGACCATTGCTGTACTGACGACAGACCGGGATCTGGCTGGACTGACGCCGATTATTCCGTTTTCAAAATCAAAATCGATGGGTTATGCTAAAAACGCTACCGCGTCGAGTTCGGTCGGGCAGTTTTACCACGATCCTGCCGCTGCATTTGACGATAATCCCAGAACGGTATGGAAAATAGGGCGGAGGAAAGACGTTGATTTCAATCAGTATTATGGCAAAAATATACATTACCTCTCGGAGGAAGTGATGTCGTTGTACGAACCTTCGGGCTGGCTGGAAACAGATCTGGGCGCGCCGGCGACCGTCGGGAAAATCAAGCTGGGCGAGACAAAAAGCAGTAATTCGGAGATCAAGAAATTCGAAGTGCAGTACCAGTCGGCGGGCAAGTGGGTGAAGCTGGCAGAGGATACCAGAATGGGTACATGGGAGAAGACCTTTACTCCCGTGACAGCACAGAAATTCAGGCTGGTTATACACGAGTATCATGGGTATTTTGGCATCAACGAATTCCAGCTTTTCCCGCCGGATAAATAACGCTGGCAGTTTTTACCAAAATCGCGGCCAATACCTAGTTTTATACTTAGGTATTGGTCGCTTTGCATTTGGTAACTAAGTAAAATCAGAATCCTCCAAGCTTCAATTGTTTTATCAAAGTATCACATCTGTTCATCTCATAAACCACTAATATTGAGATTAATATCATAATTATAATATTAATTGTAATCTTTTCCATGATTTTCAAAAATTCGTTTAAATAAGTTGTTACATACGTAATTGTTCATTAATGTTGTATAAATACTTACGTAATAAAAACTTATAACGACATGAGAAGATTCATTCTATGTGTAAGTGTACTGCTCGCTTCCATGCACAATCTGGCTTCTGCTGCCGACGTGCCTGACGAAAGCGACAAGAAATCAGCCCGGAAAGCCCGGTTGCTGCGCGAATTTGCAAACGCCGCCGCACAGCCCGATTCTGCGGGCATGAACGCAGCTGAGCCGGAGGAATTCAAACCCTCCATCCACGTGGGTGCGATCGTGCACATGTTTGCTTCCGCCGAGCAGTCGGCATTCGGCGGTTCGGCCAGCGCCGATGCAAAGGACTGGAACAAAGGCTTTTCGCTTTATCGCGCCAGGGTACTGGTAGGCGGGCAGCTCTCCAAGAAAGGCAGCTTCTTTATGGAAACGGACCTTCCTTCGCCCATCGGGATACAATTGGGCGAGAACACCAAAAACGTGAAAGTAGCGCCTATTTTGCTCGATGCGCAGTATGAATATGCGTTTTCAAATGAATTTCAGCTGGTGGCGGGCATGCAGCTGGTTTCCAATAACCGCAATGGTCTGCAGGGCGCGGCCGGTTTGATGGCCAATGATTTCACTTACTTCCAATACCCTTACAATATGTTCGCCGACAGTCCTTTGCAGGGAAATTTTGGTCGTGACCTGGGTGTCAATGCAAGGGGTTTTCTCCTGAAAAACAAGCTCGAATATCGCCTGGGCGCATTCACCGGCAGAAACCTGGACGGTCAGGCTCCGCTGCGTATAGTGGGTCGCGTTGCTTACAATTTCCTTGACCCTGAAAAAGATTATTACTATGCCGGTACCAAGCTCGGCGCCGGAAACACATTCGCCTGGGGCGCCGGATTTGACGCGCAGGGTTCTTACAGCAATTTCGGAACGGATGTTTTTATCGATAAAAAAGCCGGAAGCGCAGGCTCTGTGACGTTAAATGCCGCATTTCAGTATATGACGGGTGGTACCAATGTGAATTCCAAATATTCTTTTGCAGGGTTGATTCCCCGCCAGACCGTCCAGTTCCTGGAATTGGGATATTATTTCACCAAATCGCGCCTGCAACCATGGGTAAGGTATGAAAATCAGAACATTTCGGCCAAAAAGGAGCAGGTAGGCTCGGAGCTGGTCGAGGATTTTGACAAGGCACATTCCAGCAAGGTTTTCGGGGGAGGGCTCAACTACTTTTTCGCGGGCAGCACTACCAATCTGCGTTTATCGTACGTAGCCCGCCAGCACAATTTCGCCAACGCTTCGGGCGATTATTCCAGCAAATCCTACGGCCAGTTTTGGTTGCAGGTTCAGTTTTTCATATTTTGACAAAATGCAGCACATATAGGGAACAGGATTACAAAAATTTTCACTCAATCACTATTTAAAATACTAACTCATGAAAACAATAAAAATCCATCAATGGAGTGTGGCATTGCTTGCGCTGGTGATGATACTTTCAGGATGCGGCGGCAGCGGCTCGGGCGAGCAGAAAGACAGCGAGCAGGAAACGGTAAAGATCGGTATCCTGCATTCTCTGAGCGGAACGATGGCTATTTCCGAAGTTTCCCTGAAAGATGTGGTGCTCATGGCCGTTGACGAGATCAATGCAAAAGGTGGGGTACTGGGCAAAAAAATAGAGCCTGTGATCGTCGATCCGGCTTCGGATTGGGACCTTTTTGCTGAAAAATCAAAAGAACTGCTGCTGGATAAAAAAGTATCTGCCGTTTTCGGTTGCTGGACTTCTGTTTCCCGCAAATCGGTGCTGCCGGTGTTCGAGGAAAACAACGGGCTGCTTTTTTATCCGGTACAATATGAAGGCGAAGAGTGCTCTACCAGTGTGATTTACACGGGTGCTACGCCCAACCAGCAGTTGATCCCTGCTGCCGAATATATGATGAGCGAAGAAGGCGGCGGCTATAAAAAATTCTATCTGCTGGGTACCGACTACGTTTTCCCGCGCACAGCCAACAAGATCCTGAAAGCGTTTCTGCTTTCCAAAGGAGTGCCTGCCGAAAACATCGTGGAAGAGTATACGCCATTCCATCACCAGGATTATCAGACGATCGTTTCAAAAGTAAAACAGTTTGCGGCGGGCGGAAAAGCTTGCGTGCTTTCGACGATCAACGGTGATTCCAATGTGCCTTTTTACAAAGAATTCGCCAATCAGGGCCTTTCAGCGGCTACTTGCCCGATCATGGCATTCTCGGTTGCGGAAGATGAACTGCGTGCAACGGATACGGAATTCCTGGTAGGCCACCTGGCGGCGTGGAATTATTTCCAGTCGATGGAATCGGCGGAGAACAAGAAATTTGTAGAGGATTTCAGGGCATTCTGCAAGAAAAACAACCTGCCCGGCGGCGACAAGCGTGTAACGGACGATCCGATCTGCTGGGCTTACACAGGTGTGTACCTTTGGGCGAAAGCAGCTGAAAAAGCAGGTTCTTTCGAAGTTTCCAAAGTACGCCCGGCTTTATATGGTCTGGAATTTGCCTCGCCCGACGGACTGGTAAAAATGGATACCAAAAATCACCACCTCGCGAAGCCTGTGATGATCGGGGAGATCAAGCCCGACGGACAATTTGATATCATCTGGAAATCGACGGGACTTGTAAATCCGGAACCCTGGTCGAAACTGACGTCGCCCGATAAAGACTGCGACCATGTTGCCCATGGCGGAACGTATACGGTAGCCCGGAACTAGCTATTTCTCCTAAATTTTCAAGTTATGAACTACACGATCAAAGTGTGGGCAGGGATTGCTCTGTGCCTGCTGATGGGGAAAAATGCTGCTGCGCAGTCGGATAGCATCGGTATTCTCATCAGTCAGGTGCTCGATCCGCCCCATGATTCGGCCAGGAGCATGGCTTTGCACAAGCTCGTAGCGCTTCGGGATGCATCCTCATTCCCGTTTCTCGGGGCTGTTAACGACAAGAAGATCTACGTACGTGAAGGGAAACCCGTAACCACGGGAGAAGAAACAGGCGAGGACAGCGGCATTTTCCCATTGTATAACCTTTATCCTGAAAATACCCCTGTAACCGATGCATCCGGAAAACCGGTTGCCGCCGAAGCCGGGTCTTTGCAAAAAGTGGATATTTCGCGTACCGACCGCCTTTCGCTCGGTCCGGTCCTGGCCTATCTCAACCTCGCCAATCCCGATCCGAAAAAGAGGATCATTGCTTACGGACAGTTGCTGACAACTTCGGATTCTTCCAAAATGAACATCCTGGCGGAAGCCCTGCAACTGGAAAAAGACAAGGATGCATTGACCGCGGGCAAAGAGATATTATTCCAGATGAAGCTCAATGCCTCATTATCTGAAACCGAAGCGCAGGCTTATATCGACAGCCTGGACAGCAACTGGGGCGAAAACGTGACCAATATTTTGCAGGATTATGCGGCTTCCGCAAAACTGCCCGCAGCCAAAGCCTACGCAGCCGGGAAAGTAACAGCCCTGGAAACGCTTCAAAGCCGGATCGAGAAAGCACAGAACCTTTTCAGCGGGATCAGCCTGGGAAGTATCCTCATCCTGATCGCATTGGGGCTGGCCATTGTATACGGCCTGGCCGGTATTATCAATATGGCCCACGGCGAATTTATGATGATCGGCGCTTATGCCACTTTTTGCATGCAATCTCTTTTTATCGATACGCTCGGCATCAATTCGGATATGTTCTTTTTTGTGTCGCTGCCTGTATCGTTTTTGATAGCCGGAGTTTTTGGGTTGATACTGGAAAAGCTGGTAATCAGGCATTTGTATTCTCGTCCGCTGGAAAGTCTGCTGGCGACCTGGGGTGTGAGCCTCATTCTGGTACAATTGGCAAGAAGCATTTTCGGGGATCTTACGGCTGTGAAAGCACCGTCGTTTCTGGCAGGCGGCTGGCAAGTGATGCCACACCTGATCCTGCCATTTAACCGGCTTTTTATCATCGGGCTGACGATCGTAGTGGTGTCGTTGACATACCTCATGTTATACAGAAGCCGGCTGGGCATCCGCATCAGGGCTGTGACCCAGAACCGCAGTATGAGCTCGTGCCTCGGGGTGGAAACCCGCAAAGTGGACGCCATTACCTTTTTTCTCGGCTCCGGGCTGGCAGGGCTGGCGGGCTGCGCCATGACGCTCATCGGTAACGTGGTACCCGATATGGGACAAACCTACATTGTCGATTCGTTTTTGGTAGTGGTGACGGGTGGCGTAGGGAAAATCGCCGGCGCGATCGTTTCCGGGCTGGGCATCGGCTTCCTGACAAAAGTTTTGGAATCGTTTTATGAAGCTGTGTACGGCAAAGTGCTCATTCTCGCGCTCATCATCATATTCCTTCAATTCAAGCCCAGGGGGCTATTTCCCGACAAGGGCCGGATTGCCGAGGACTGACATTCCTGCATCAAATTTTTGCACAAATCATTTCAAAACCAACCATGGAAAAAACAAAAGACTATCGTCTGTATCTCGCTTTTGTGGTATTCTTCCTGATACTGCTGCCCGTGGGTAACCTCCTTGGTTTCGTGTCCACCAACACCATTTCGCTGTGGGGCCGATACTTCTGCTTTGCGATCGTCGCGCTGGGCGTGGACCTCATCTGGGGCTACACCGGGATACTGTCGATGTGCCAGGCTTTCTTTTTCTGCCTGGGCGGATATGCTGTTGCGATGCACATCGTATCGGCTGGTGCCGCAGCGTCGGGAGGCTCGGGCGTACCCGATTTCATGACCTGGAACCAGGTTGATACGCTGCCGTTTTTCTGGGTACCATTCCAGTCTTTCGGCCTGGCGATCCTGCTCGGGCTGCTGATCCCCGCCGCATTCGCATTCGTTTTTGGTTACTTCATTTTCAGGAGCCGGATCAAAGGCGTTTATATGGCGATCATCACCCAGGCACTGGCGCTGGCAATGTGGCTGCTTTTCCTGCGAAACGAAACCATGCTGGGCGGTACCAATGGTCTTACTGACTTCAAAAACCTGCTCGGCCTCAGTCTTTCTTCGGGCAATGTGAAACTCGGCATGTATGTATTATCGCTGCTGGTACTCTGCGGGGCTTATTTTTTGAGTAAAAAACTGGTGGGTTCCAAGTTCGGGAAAGTGCTGCAGGCGATTCGCGACAGCGAGTCCCGGACGAGCTACACGGCTTACCGAGTACTGGATTACAAGCTTGCCATTTTCATGATCAGCGCATTGCTGGCAGCTTTGGCAGGCATGCTCTACGCGCCCCAGACGGGGATCATTACGCCGGGACGGATGGATGTCAAAGCCTCCGTGGAAATGGTCATGTGGGTGGCGCTGGGCGGAAGAGGAAAACTGAAAGGCGCGATTCTCGGAGCGCTCACGGTCAATTTTCTTTACAGCATCTGTACCAGTCTTTTCCCCGATTCCTGGCTGTTTATTCTGGGCTTCCTGTTTGTGATCACGGTACTTTATTTCGATAAAGGTTTTTTGGGTGCGCTCGAAATGCTGGGTGCGAAATTCCGTAAAAACAAGCCCGCCGCACGTCCGGTGGCTGAGACGGAAACATTGCAGTCCTGACATCAAATTGAAGGCAGATATCCGGTTTTATTAACCTAAAAATTCCATTGCAATGTTACTGAGCGTTCAAGATCTTTCAGTTTCCTTTGGCGGTGTTCATGCATTGAACCTGAGCCATTTTACCTTGCGGGATAAGGAACTCCGCGTCATTATCGGCCCCAACGGTGCGGGCAAGTCTACTTTCCTGGATATTCTATGCGGGAAAACCAAACCCGATTCCGGTAAAGTGCTTTTCAATGAAACACCGGTTCTGGGTAAAACAGAAGTCGAAATTGCCAATCTCGGCATCGGCAGGAAATTTCAGAAACCGTCCGTTTTTCCCAGCCTGACGGTGTACGACAATATGCTGCTGGCCTTTAAAATGAAAAAAAGCATCCTGGCATCCCTGTTTTTCAAGCCAACGGAAGAAATCGATACCCGGATCAGGGAGGTAGCGGTGAAAGTGGGTTTGATCACCGAGCTAAAAAAAGTAGCCGGAGAACTTTCGCACGGCCAGAAACAATGGCTCGAAATCGCTATTGTCGTTTTACAGGACCCGAAACTGATGCTCATCGACGAGCCAGCGGCCGGTATGTCGGATGAAGAAACGGAGAAAACAGGGGAGTTGCTCATGCAGCTCGCCAGACATCACGGCATTATTGTGATCGAGCATGACATGAAATTCGTGGAGCAGATCGCGAAAGAACTGGTAACGGTGCTGGTTCGGGGCAAACTGCTGGTAGAAGGTTCTTTTGACGAGATACGCAACGATCAGCGGGTGATCGACAGCTACCTGGGCCGCGCAAATGTTCAACTTGAAAACTTCTGAACCATGGGCAAATCCATATTAAAAGTCAATTCCCTGATGTCGGCCTATGGTCAAAGCACGATCTTGTGGGGCACTTCGCTCGAAGTGAAAAAAGGGACTGTGACTACGGTCATGGGGCGTAACGGTGTGGGCAAAACCACTTTGCTGAAAACCATCATGGGTCTTGTTCCCGCCGTTTCGGGAATGGTCGAGTACAACGGAGAAGATGTTACCGGTTTGCCGGCTTTCAAAAAATCGCGCATGGGTATTGCTTACGTGCCCCAGGGCAGGGAAATTATCCCGAAACTGACCGTTTACGAAAACCTGAAACTCGGCCTCGAAGCGGTTGCGGACAAAAAAGCCAGGATCCCCGAAGAAGAAATATATGCGATGTTCCCGATTCTGAAAGATTTCAGGAAAAGGCTGGGCGGCAACCTCAGCGGCGGACAGCAGCAGCAGCTCGCTATCGCCAGGGCACTTACCGGCAGGCCGTCCCTGCTTCTGCTCGATGAACCTACCGAAGGCATTCAGCCGTCAATTTCCCAGGAGATCGGTATCATTTTAAAGAGGCTGGCGAGAGAACAAGGCATATCGGTTTTGCTGGTAGAACAGAAAATCGATTTTGCGCGGCCGGTTACCGATTATTTCTACTTTATGAACCGGGGTGTGGTGGTTTCGGAGGGCAGTTCAGACGAAATGTCGATGGAAGAACTCCAGAATCATATTTCCCTGTGATTTTTCCGGCAATACCTACGTATATTTAGGCCGAATCAGATCACTCCTATGTTACAGAAAGAAACCGTTCAGGATGAGCCCCAGGAAAGAAAGACGTTTCTGTACTTTACCTGGTTGTATGTTTCTGCCCTTTTGATTGTCGCCGTCATTTCTGTGCTCAGCCAGATACTGATCCAGCGATACCTGACCGCACAGCGCGACGACTCGCATATCATCAACTATGCAGGCCGCCTGCGTACGTACAGTCAGACGCTCAGCAAAACGGCCCTGCTGATCGAGTCGGGCCGGGATCTGGAATCCAATCAGAAGGAATTTCTCAATACGCTGAAACAATGGCAAAAAGCCCATCAGGCGCTGATCGGGGGCAATTCGTTTCTTAATCTGCCTCCCAACAACCGGAAGGAGATCGCCATGATGTACGATATGGT
Source organism: Dyadobacter bucti (assembly GCF_005869225.1). GTDB lineage: Bacteria > Bacteroidota > Bacteroidia > Cytophagales > Spirosomataceae > Dyadobacter > Dyadobacter bucti. The sequence continues at coordinate 284,350 of NZ_SWFP01000010.1, forward strand.
GAAGGAACCTTATCAGGAAATACTGCGGGCCGCCAATATGATGGTCACGGAGCTGGAAAAAAAGCAGCCCGCTGATTCTTTGGATATTAAGCCATATGTTAAAAAGATCCTGGAATATGAGAAGTCGTACCTGCTCGGTATGGAGCTGATCGTTTTTGATTACGACCGTTTCTGGCGGCAAAAAGTACGTACGCTCAAAGAAATCGAGTACATTCTGCTCGGTGTGGTCCTGTTCACGCTTTTGCTGGAAGCAGGGCTTATCTTTTTTCCCCTCTCGGTCCGGATCCGGCAAACCATGACCGGCTTGATCGACTCCGAAAACCGGTCGAAAAAGCTGGCCGACCAGTTGCAGGAAAGCAGCAAATCCATTGAAAAATCGCATAAAGAGCTTAAAGAGACTAATTTCGCCCTCGAAAAGGCGACTTATCTTGTCAAAACCGACAGTGAGGGGCATATCATTTATGCCAATGATAAATATTGCCACGTCACCAAATACAATCTTTCGGAACTGCGTGGGAGACCCCTTTTTTACAATAATCAGGGCGGAAAAGAAAGTGTGATTTACGATCACATCCGTAATCCGCAGCGCAGGACGGAGGTTTGGCAGGGAGAGGTTTTCGATACAGCTTCGGACGGGGCCGGGTTCTGGCTGGATGTTACCATGATGCCTATCATCGACAACAACGGTAGCCTGTACCAATATCTCGTGGTATGCAATGACATCACCAAACGCAAGAATACCGAAAAAGAACTGTGGCTGCTGACGGAAGAAAAAATGCGCAGGCAGGAAACAGAGCAGCATATCCGGTCTTTTTCGATCATTACAGGCCAGGAAAAGGAGCGTGAAAGGGTGGCGGCAGAGATCCACGACGGCATCGGGCAAATGCTGACCAGCCTGCGGATGAAGCTGGAACAGGTGGATGACCGTATGCACCATAAGGATCCTGAAATCCAGAAAGTGAATGAGCTGCTGGCCGGGATTATTTTTGAAACCAAGCGCATCTGTGCCGACTTGCTGCCCAGCGTGCTGGAAGATTTCGGGCTGCGTTCAGCGGTCCGTGAACTTGTGAAAATGTGCCGTGAAACCGCTACGTCCGTGCATTTTCATCTGGAAGAGAACATACAGGCCGACTCTTTTTCACGGGAGATCGAGATCGGTGTATTCAGGATTTTGCAGGAAGCGCTCAATAATGCCATCAAACACGCCCAGGCAAAGAACATAGAAGTTCACGTAGACAGCGATTCTGAGTTTTTGAATATCATTGTCCAGGACAATGGCAAGGGCTTTTATTTTGACAATCAATATATTTATTCGCGCGAAAAATTTCCAAAGGCGCATGGTTTGAGAGGAATGAAGGAGCGGGCCGACTTGCTGAACGGTACACTCAACATCAGTTCCGCACCCGGACAAGGCACTATGGTACAACTTGAATTACCTTTGCGTAAAATTTTGGTATAAACCCTTTTTAAAGGCACACAATCAATATTACATTTTTGAAATGAAGAAAATAGCAGTATTTCTGGTCGATGATCACGAAATTTTTCGCAACGGATTAAAGCAGCTGATCAGCAACGAGCAGGATATGGAAGTGGTGGGAGAGGCTTCTACCGGCGAAGATGCCATTGAGATGCTTGGTAAAACCACTGTGGATGTCATCATCATGGATATCCGTATGCCAGGGATCGGCGGCCTGGATACGGGCAAATCAGTCCTGAAAAACAATCAGAAAGCCAAACTGCTTTTCTTCAGCCTTTTCGATAATCCGGATTACGTGCTTACGGCCCTGGATATGGGCGCGAGTGGTTATATTCTGAAAGATACCAGCAACAAGATTTTCCTGCATGCGATCCGGACGGTACATCTCGGACAGTTTTATTTTATCGGGGAAGTGACCGATACACTTGTACGGAGATACCATGAGCAGAAAAATTCGTCAGGCAAACTGCAGTCCGCCCAGCCTTCCGAAATATCGCTTTCAAAACGTGAGCAGCAGATTATCAGGATGATACATCAGGGTGTGAGCAACAAAGAAATTGCAGACTCCCTGCAAATCAGCATCCGAACCATTGAGGCGCACCGGCTGAACATCCTCCGCAAATTCCAGGTCAGTACGATCGAGGAAGCGGTTGAAACTGCAAAAACTGCACTTTTATTAAACTGATTTCTTGAAAAGTGTTTGGATTGTTCAAAAATCCAGCCGATATTTACGTACGTAGTAAATACTTAGGTATAACACCAAAATCTGATGCACTTAACTCCTCGCGAGCAGGAAAAACTGCTTTTATTTTTGGCCGGAGAACTGGCTGAAAAACGAAAGGCGCGTGGCCTGAAACTCAACTATCCCGAAGCGATTGCGCTCATCAGCAGCCGGTTGCAGGAAGCCGCACGGGACGGACAGTCGGTGGCTGAGCTCATGCATTACGGCGCCACGATCCTTTTCCGGGAAGATGTGATGGAAGGCGTGCCGGAAATGATCCACGACATTCAGATCGAAGCCACCTTCCCCGACGGTACCAAGCTGGTAACCGTTCACCAACCTATCCGCTGACCAGACATGATACCAGGAGAATATTTTTTGCCGGAAGATGACATTGTGATCAACGTCGGAAAACGCACAGATTCCATGACGGTGGTCAACACAGGCGACCGGCCGGTTCAGATCGGCTCCCATTTTCATTTTTTTGAGGTAAACCGGCTGCTTTTGTTCCATCGCGAAAAAGCGTATGGCATGCGGCTCAACATTGCATCGGGAACGGCAGTGCGGTTTGAGCCGGGAGAAGAAAAAAATGTGACGCTGGTGGAATTCGGCGGATCAAAAAAGATTGCCGGGTTCAACAATCTCGTGGACGGTGATCTGGACAAAATGAAAGCCATGGCCCTCGAAAAGGCACATTCCGGAAACTTTAAAGACACTGAAAGATGAGCGTGAGGATCAACCGGATCAGGTATGCAAATATGTACGGCCCCACCACCGGCGACAAAGTCCGGCTGGGGGACACGAACATTGTTATTGAAATCGAAAAAGACTTGTCGGTCGGCAGTGCGGAAGGTTATGGGGAAGAATCCAAATTCGGCGGCGGCAAAACCATCCGCGACGGCATGGCGCAGTCGGCTACCGCCACACGGGACGAAGGTGTGCTCGATTTTGTGATCACCGGCGCGGTAGTGATCGACCATTGGGGCATTGTAAAAGGAGATATCGGCATCAAAAACGGTAAGATCGTCGGTGTCGGAAAAGCCGGTAACCCGGATACCACCGACGGCGTCGACGCCAACATGGTCATAGGCGCTTCCACGGAAGTACACAGCGGCGCGGGACTGATCGCGACCGCCGGCGGAATTGATACACACATTCATTTCATTTGCCCGCAGCAGATCGATCACGCGCTTTTCAGCGGCATTACTACCATGCTCGGCGGCGGGACAGGCCCGGCTGACGGCACCAATGCCACCACCGTAACGCCCGGTGCCTGGAACATCCGCAAGATGCTTGAAGCAGCAGAAGCATTTCCGATGAACCTGGGTTTTCTGGGAAAAGGAAACTGCGCCACGCTGGCACCGCTGGAAGAGCAGATCGAGGCAGGCGTGATCGGTTTAAAGATCCACGAAGACTGGGGCGCGACCCCGGCGGTGATCGATGCCTCGCTGAAAATGGCTGATAAACATGACATTCAAATCGCTATACATACAGACACGCTGAATGAATCGGGTTTTCTGGAAAGCACGATGGCGGCGATTGACGGCCGGGTGATCCATACCTATCATACCGAAGGGGCCGGTGGCGGGCATGCGCCTGACATTATCAAGGCGGCCATGTACCCGCATATTCTGCCCTCGTCCACCAATCCGACCCGCCCATTTACGGTCAATACCATTGATGAACACCTGGACATGCTCATGGTATGCCACCATCTGAACAAATCGGTTCCCGAGGATGTAGCTTTTGCCGATTCCAGGATCAGACCGGAAACGATCGCGGCGGAGGATATCCTGCACGATATGGGTGTTTTCAGCATGATGAGCTCCGACTCGCAGGCTATGGGGCGGGTGAGCGAGGTGATCATCAGGACCTGGCAGACGGCAGATAAAATGAAAAAACAGAGAGGCCCGCTGGAAGAGGACCGCGCCAATGGAAATGATAATTTCAGGGCCAAAAGGTATGTGGCCAAATACACGATCAACCCCGCCATCACACACGGAATTTCTGATTATGTAGGCTCCGTGGAACCGGAAAAAATGGCGGATATCATTTTGTGGAAACCAGCGTTTTTCGGCGTAAAACCGGAAATGATCATCAAAGGAGGTATGATCATCGGCAGCAGAATGGGCGACCCCAATGCATCCATACCCACGCCTCAGCCCGTGATTTACAGGCACATGTTCGGCGCTTTCGGAAAAGCGCTTTTCAATACGTGCGCAACTTTTGTTTCCCAGCTTTCACTGGACAGGAATGTAGTGCAGCAATACGGTTTGCAAAAAATGATCCTGCCGGTGAAAAATTGCCGGAATATTTCCAAGAAGGACCTGATACACAATGACGCGACGCCTCAGATAGACGTAAACCCTGAAAATTACCAGGTCAGGGTGGATGGTGAACATATTACCTGTGAGCCGATCGCAGTAGCCCCATTAGCTCAACGTTATTTTTTATTTTAAAAATGAACGCAGTTTTTTGCAATGATCATCAAAGAAAAACTCGGCAATCTCAGCCTTTACGATCTGAAAGGCAGGCATATAGACTGGCTGGAACTGGAATGGTTTGAAACCAGAAAACGGATCTTGCGGAAAAAAAGCCGGGCAGGCCAGGAGATAGCCCTGAAATTCCTGACCGAATCGGCGGAGATTTTGCAGGATGATATTCTGTTTCAAAATGAGTTCGTGGTCGTGGCGGTGGAAATAATGCCTTGCGACTGCATGGTTATTAAAACCGGGAATATGTTTGAAACTGCTTCGCTTTGTTATGAAATCGGCAACAAACATGCGCCGCTTTTCTGGGATGAAGGGGATTTTCTGGTGCCTTACGAAGCACCGCTGTTCCGGCAGCTTACCGCACAGGGATACCAGGTTTCGCGGGCGCAGCGGAAACTGCTGCATCCGTTGAAAACAACCGTTTCACCGCATGCCGACCAGGAAAATACAAGTTTGTTTTCCAAAATCATGCAGCTGACCACCTGACCGAGCCTATGTCTACGCACCTGTTGAGTTTGTTGCAGCTGAGCGACCCTACTTTGCCGATAGGAGGGTACGCGCATTCGTCGGGGCTGGAAACATATGTGCAGCAAGGCGGAGTGAAAAATGTCGTTACAGCCAGGCATTTTATTAATCAGATGCTTTCGCAAAATTTAAAATACGGAGATGCAGCCTTTGCTTCATTGGCCTACAATGCGGCGCAGGATCTTGATCATGGCGCATTGCAAAGGCTTGACGAAGAATGTACCGCGCTCAAAATGCCCCGGGAAATAAGAGAGGCAAGCCAGAAACTGGGTATCCGTTTGATGAAGGTTTTTCAGCCGTTGTGCAAGCATTCATTTTCGGGTAAATACCAGGAAGATACCAGGAATGGCGATGTTTTCGGGCATTATGCCATTGCATTCGGGTTGTACGCGCAGGTGCTGGGGATCGCCAAAAAGGAAATGCTGACCGGCTTTTATTACAATGCATGTGTGGGTTTTGTCACCAACTGCGTAAAGCTGGTACCGCTCGGCCAGCAGGACGGGCAGGAACTGTTATTTTCCCTCCAGCCCCTTCTCAGTCAGTTGGCAGACGATACCATTGACCCCGACCCGGACCTGCTGGGCTTGTGCTGCCCGGGATTTGATATCCGCGCAGTCCAGCACGAAAACCTGTATTCGCGCTTGTATATGTCATAACCAGGCTTTAATAAACTGAAAAAACCATGGAAAGAAATTATATCAAGATCGGTGTGGCAGGGCCTGTTGGCTCCGGAAAAACTGCCCTGATTGAAAGACTGACGCGGCACATGGCGCAGGAATACAGCGTCGGGGTGATCACCAATGATATTTATACCAAAGAAGACGCAGCTTTTTTGACACAAAACAGCCTGCTTCCCGAGGACCGGATCATTGGTGTGGAAACCGGCGGGTGCCCTCACACGGCCATTCGCGAGGATGCAAGTATGAACCTGGAAGCTGTGGACGAAATGGCGCGCAGGTTTCCGGATATCGAGATCATTTTTATAGAAAGCGGGGGCGATAATCTTTCCGCCACTTTCAGTCCGGACCTGGCGGACGTCAGCATTTTCGTGATCGACGTGGCGGAAGGTGATAAAATCCCGCGGAAAGGCGGCCCCGGCATCACCAGGAGCGATCTGCTGGTGATCAATAAAATTGACCTTGCTCCTTATGTCCACGCAAACCTGGAAGTAATGGAGCGCGATTCGCGCAAGATGCGGAACGGCCGGCCTTTTGTTTTTACCAATCTGATGAGCCTGCAGGGCCTGGACCAGGTGATCGGCTGGATCAAAAAATATGCGGTACTGGAAGAAACCGAAGAGCCGGCCCTGCTCCGATGATCGCGTCCCTGCACATACAGGCAGCGCGCCGGGGAGAAAATACTTTTCCGAAAAAAATGTTTTTTTCGCCCCCTTTCAAACTCGCCGATGTGACCGAAAACCGCCGAGACCCGTTTCTGCACATCATGCAGATGAGCTCCTCGCCCGGTATACTGGACGGCGACCGGTACCATATCAAGGTCGAAGTGGAGGACGATTGCCACTTGCAGCTGCATACCCAATCTTATCAAAGGCTGTTCAGCATGGTTGACGGGGCGAGACAGGAAATGGAAGTGCATGTGGGGAAAGGGGCTTCATTTGTTTATTTGCCACATCCGTGCGTGCCACAGGAAAACTCAATTTTCAATGCATATAATAAAATATTCCTTTCCGCAGGAGCCACCCTGATCTGGGGAGAGGTCATCACCTGCGGCCGAAAGCTGAACGGCGAACTTTTCAGGTTTTCAAAGTATCATTCCAAAACGGAAGTTTTTTTGAATAATAAATTGATTATTAAGGAAAATGTCCTGCTGAAACCCGAAGCTGGAAATTTACACGGCATGGGTATGCTGGAAGGATTTACGCATCAGGCAGGACTGATTTTCCATGGAGGAGAAACGGCTTCCGAAGCCACGATCAGCGCGGCCTGCGAACTGCTGGAAACACAGACGGACATCATTTTTGGTATCACAAAAGGACCTGCGTCAGGGATTCAGATGCGGATATTGGGGAACAAATCAGAGCAACTGATCGAATGTTTAAAGATAGTTTCAGATCTATTGATAACGGAAAATAACTTATGCTTACCGAATTACAGGTTCTGCTGACAGCGACCATTACCATTGCCTGTCTGCACACATTCAGCGGCCCCGACCATTATGTGCCTTTTATTGCCTTATCCAAAGCAAGGGGATGGAATTTTTCGAAGACCATCTGGTGGACCGTTATCTGCGGCTGCGGGCATGTGTGGAGTTCGGTTTTGCTGGCATTGGGTGGCGCGGCCATCGGCTGGTCGCTGAGCAAGGTCGAATTTCTGGAAGGCGTTCGTGGCGGCATAGCGGGCTGGATGCTGCTCGGTTTTGGTATATTATATGGCATCTGGGGGCTAACCAATGCTTTTCGGGACAAGGCGCACAAACATTTTGATATGGGCGACGAAGGCGAAATGTATGTGTACGAACACCGGCACGGCAGTGCGGTTCGCGGTGGTGAAAAGCACAAAGTGACGCCCTGGGTCATGTTCATCATATTTCTGCTCGGTCCCTGCGAGCCGATGATCCCCCTGCTGTATTTTCCAGCCGCGCAGCATTCCTGGTCTGCCATGGTGCTCATGATCGTCATATACACGATTGTTACCCTGGCTACCATGCTTTTCATGGTCGTGTTGGGCCTCAACGGAATAGCCATGTTCCGGACCGGCTGGATGGAAAAATACATGCACGCCCTGGCCGGATTTACCATTTTCGTATGCGGTGCCGGGATGGTTTTTATGGGTTGGTGAAAAGGACCGTTTTCAAGGTGTGGATTCAATCAGCCGTTCCGTAGCCCTGCGGATTTCACGCCAGCCTTTGTAAAGCAGCCTTTGATCCAGCTCAGGTTTTGGAAAAAACAGGCTGGCGGCATAGCCGACGCCGATCACGATCAGGTGACTGTAAACGCCCAGCATCAGCTTGTGATGCGTGAAATTGAGCGCACCCAGATCCAGCAGCAGCTTTTTGTTTTCCCCGATCCCGATAGGGGTGGAGGTCAGGAAAGCGTAGGCCGTGAAAATAATGCAGGTGACAATCGCGATGTTAATACCCTGGTTATTGGCCCTCGAACTGAACAATCCTAGCAGAAATATGCCGACGATCCCGCCTGAGAAAATGGCATACAACGTAAAAACGATGCCGAGTACTCCTTCGTCCCCGGCGTTGAGGTAAAGCATTGCAATGCCGACCGAGATCAACCCTGATAAAACGACGATCACCTTGGACGCAAGAAGGTATTGTTTGTCGGTTTTTCCTGGACTGATTTTCTTGTAGTAATCCTCCACGCCCACGGCTGCCAGTGAATTCAAGTCCGCGCTGAGGCTGCATATGGCCGCCGATATCATGGCCGAGAGGATCAGTCCCACGACGCCGGTTGGCAATTGTGTCATGATAAAATAGGGAAAAACGGCATCGGCACGCAGATCGGACGGCAGGGGATTTTGTTTATAAAAAACAAACAGAGCCGTACCGATCAGCATAAAAAGTGTCCAGACCGGTACTGTCAGCAAAATGCCCAACAGCGACGCATTAATTGCAGATTTGTCGGTTTTGGCGGTCAGATAGCGTTGGACTACGGTCTGGTCGGTAGCATATTTTTGTATAGCATAAAAGGCGCCGTTGATCGCCATCACGACGAAAGTCAGTTTGGTCAGGTCCCATTCGTAAGGCCCAAAACCGGTCCGTCCGTTTTCTGACGCAATTTCCCAGACAGCCGCCGGGCCTCCTTCTACCGAAAACAACAGTGCACTGATGCATATAATCCCGCTGGCAAAAAGCATAAAACCCTGAAATACATCCAGCCAGATAACTGCCTCTATGCCGCCCATCAGATTGATGAAAATAATGATCGAACCTACCACCAGGATTATGGTAACGGTGTCGATGTTGGTCATTTTTTCGAGAGAAATTGCCAGGAGAAAAAACACCGTGCCCATTCCGGAAAACTGCCTGAGGACGAAAGCGATTGAACTGTAATAACGGGCAAACGGACCAAACCGCCTCTCGAAATATTCGTACGTGCTCAGATTGATGACCTTTCTGAAAAGCGGAACAATAAACCAGATCACCACCAGAAGTACTACCGGCACCATTAATCCCTGCACCAGCAGGATCCAGTTGGAAGAAAAGCCTGTACCTGGGTAAGCCAGAAACGTAACGCTGCTAATCAGCGTTGCGAGCAGGGAAATGCCCAGTGCCCAGGAAGGTATTTTACCCTTGGCCAGAAAATAATTCTGGGTGGTTTTCTGGCTTTTCGCGAATACCAGCCCAAAAGCAAGGCTTACGATCAGGAACGCAAGAATGATGCAGTAATCCAGCACATGTAACGGTGAGCTCATACAGAATAATGAAGGTTAAGGGATCAGGATGGGGCCAGGGTGGTTATTTTGGTATTATGGGATGTAAAAATGTAAACGTTTACATAATTAACAAAATATTTTACATAAAATATTCAGAATATACCACGCTTAAATCAAAAAGGAGCGTAGTTGATTGGTATAAATGACAGAAAAAATAAGATTTTATTTTTTAATTAAAATATTTCCGTCTAATATTGTTGCAATCGTTTACATTGAATAAATCGTCCATGGCAAATCAGAAGGGTGTTAGCCTGAAAGAAGTAGCAGACAAGGCAGGTGTGTCTACTGCAACTGTGTCGCGGGTGATCAATTCCAAGACGGTCGTGAAAGGCGAGACTGAGCTGCGGGTGCAGAAGGTGATCAAGCAGCTTGGCTACCGGCCCAACAGGGTTGCCCAGCGTCTACGGACTACGCGCGGAGCCAGCAAACTCATAGGTCTTCTCATCCCTGATATTCAGAACCCTTTTTACGTAGATATTATACGAGGCATCGAACAGTATGCCTATGCAAGGAATTTTGCAATTGTGATCGGCAACTTCTCCCAGAATGAAGAACGGCAGAAATTTTATATTGAAATACTGAAATCCGAATCGGTGGATGCGTTTATCGTAGCGCCGTTCCCGGGTATGAACGACTATGTCAAGGAGCTGGTCGAAGAGGGTTATGCAGTGGTTTGTATCGACAGAGGCCTTGCCAATGTGGACCTGGACGTAGTGAAGGTGGATAATTTCCAGGGGGCGTTTAATGCGGTCGAACACCTCATCAAAGTCGGGCATACCCGTATCGCGCACATATCCGGTAACGCATTGATCCCCACAACAATGGAGAGGATTTCGGGGTACGAGGCGGCGCTTAACAAATACGGTATCCCCATTGACAGGGAAATTGTTATTGGCAGGAATTCGGACCATCAAAGCGGTGTCGAACTTTCGGCCCGGCTGCTCGACATACCCAATCCGCCCAGTGCGATCTTTACTTCCAACAATCTGCTCACCCTGGGTGCTTTGGAAACCATTCATACCAGGGGACTTAAGATCCCGGAACAAGTGGCCATTGTCGGTTTTGATGATATGTACTGGTCCATGTCCCTGAACCCGCCGCTGACCGCTGTACGTCAGTCAGGCTTTGAAATCGGCAGGATTACCATTGAGCTTCTGCATCAGCGCATCGCTGACCCGGCGAGACCGTATGTCAGTATTGTGCTCAAAACAGAGCTCATTGTCCGGAATTCGTGCGGATACAAGCTTAAAATGGCATAACAGGAGGAACGACTATTTTTTTGAACATAAATGTAAACGATTACATTAGCATAAAAGCGTGAGTAGCATGAACAGGATTCAATTACTAAATCCGGGAAAAGTGGTTTTTGGGGCCGGTAGCCTCGATCAGTTTGTGAATGATTATCTCAAAACCCCACATCAGAGATTGTACCTGGTCACCATTCCGCAGGTGGCAGACAGCCTGGACAGCCAACTGAAACAGCTTGAATTAGCCGGGATAAGGATTTGTATCAACACAAGCATAGCAGGTGAGCCAACATTTGACGATTTTGAAAGGCTTGTTCTGGAAGCAGCTGCTTTTCGTGCCGACAGTGTGGCGGGAATAGGAGGAGGAAGTGTAATGGATACGGCCAAACTGGTCGCTGCCCAGCTATATAGCGGCCAGACAGTCGACGACGTGCTAGATAATGGTTTTACAAAGAAACGGGGTACTTTTCTGGCCTGTATTCCTACTACATCAGGTACCGGCAGTGAGGTTTCGCCCAATGCCATTTTTGTAAATTCAAAAGGTGCGAAAGTAGGGGTGATCAGTCCGGAGCTTGTCCCCGACGCTGCATACGTTGATCCCGCATTGACCGTCTCCGTGCCTCCGTCCGTAACTGCCGCGACTGGCATAGACGCCCTGGCGCACTGTATGGAAGCATATACGAACAAGCACGCGCATCCGGTTGCAGACCTGTTTGCGCTGGAGGGCGTGAAACTGATCGGGACGTATTTACTGAGAGCCTATCAAAATGGCGAAGATGAAGAGGCACGGGCAAAAGTGGCGCTGGGAAGCATGTACGGAGGCATGTGCCTGGGACCGGTAAATACTGCCGCGGTACACGCGCTGGCATACCCGCTCAGTACGGATTTCCACATTTCACATGGTTTGTCAGTGGCATTACTGCTGCCTTATGTGATGGAGTTTAATCTGGATACTGCTCCCGATCGTTATGCGGCGGTGGCGGTGGCGCTGGGAAGCCAGGAGACTGGTTCTCAGAAAGACATTGCCAGATCGGCTGTCAGGATCATTAAAGGTCTGATCAAAAAGTGCGGGCTTCCGACCAGTCTCGGAGAAATGGATATCCCTTTTGCGGCGGTGGAAAAATTGGCCGCCAATGCGATGCAAATCCAACGTTTACTGAAAAACAATCCGCGTGAAATAAGCCTCAGTGATGCGGAAACGATATACACCCGGGCTTTTAACGCAGAAATACAGGAATATGAAGAAAAAATTTAGTAGTGTCGTCGTTCCGATGGTCACGCCTGTCCGGGCCGATTTTACGATTGATGTAGCGTCTGCTGAGCGGCTTGTAAACCATGTTGTCAGCCATGGGGCATCACCTTTTATTTTGGGGACTACCGGAGAGTCGGCGTCGATCGGGCGGGCGGAAAAGAAAACGCTGGTAGAGACTGCAGTAAAGGCGGCGGCGGGCCAAAGTGTGGTTTATGCGGGTATTTCAGGCAACTCGATCATGGATTCCATTGAGGATGCCAGACACTACCACGACCTCGGTGCCGACGTGTTTGTGGCGACAATGCCCAGTTATTATCCTGCCGGTTCCGAACAGATGCTGCGCTATTTTACAATGCTGGCCGACCAAATCCCCGCACCGCTGATCATCTATAATATTCCGGGCACGACGCATTTATCCATACCTGTTGAAGTAGTTGACGAATTGAGCCGGCACCCCAATATCGCCGGTTTTAAAGACTCGGAAAGAAGTGTGGAAAGACTGGAAACCTGTATATCCCTTTGGAAAAACCGGACAGATTTTTCTTTTCTGACGGGGTGGGCAGCACAGTCGCAACATGCCATGAAACTGGGTGCCGACGGGATTATTCCCAGCACAGGAAATATAGCGCCCGGGGTTTATGATGCTATTTGCAAAGCAGCGGCCGAAAACAATATGGCGGCCGGCGAAAGCGCGCAGCAAAAAGCAGACGGTATTTCGGAGATCTATCAAAAAGGCAGGCTGCTGAGCCAGGCACTTCCGGTATTGAAGGCTATGATGGCTGCCTATGGTTTATGCCAGACGTACATGGTCCCGCCATTGTATCCGGTGACGCCTGCCGAAGAACAGGCTATCAGAAATTTAACAATAACTCAGTTCGGTGATCTGACCCAAATAAACAGTATTGAATTAGCATGAATGATCCGAGACCGATTTTAGGCATCACCATGGGCGACCCGGCAAGCATAGGGCCGGAGGTTGCCGTGAAAGCTTTTGCCAACAAAGAAATATACAATTCCTGTCGCCCGCTGCTAGTTGGCGATGCCAGGGTGATTGCAGATGCCATCGGATTTTGTGGCCTGGACCTCAAAGTGAACCCGGTCAAAACTGTGGGCGAAGGCCGGTTCCTTTTTGGACAGATAGATGTGTATGATCTTGAAAATGTCGATTTCGAAGAGCTCAAAAAAGGGGAAATGTCGGCAATGGCTGGCGACGTAGCGTTCAAAACAGTGGTGGAGACCATTAACCTGGCGATGAAAGGCGAGATCGACGGAACGGTTACGGGGCCTATCAACAAAGAATCGATCCACATGGCCGGGCACCGGTTTTCAGGGCATACAGAAATCTACGCGCATTATACCGGTACCAAAAAGTACGCAATGCTGCTGGTTGAAAATGACCTCCGTGTGATCCACGTTTCCACCCATGTTTCACTGAGAGAGGCTTGTGATCTTGTCAAAAAGGACCGTATTCTGGACACGATTGAGCTCATGCACCAGGCTTGCAGGCAGCTCGGTACCGACAATCCCAGAATTGCAGTGTCCGGTTTAAATCCTCATGCAGGTGACGGGGGGATTTTCGGATGGGAAGAAAAAACGGAGATCATCCCGGCTATCGAAGAAGCGCTCAGCCGTGGTTACCAGGTCGACGGCCCCATTCCAGGGGATACGCTTTTCCCGAAAGCAATAGGAGGGAGCTACGACGGCTGTGTGGTCATGTATCACGATCAGGGACATATCCCTTTCAAGATGGTTGGGTTCACCTGGGATAACAAGACTCAAAAAATGAACAGTGTCAAAGGAGTGAATATCACGTTGGGGCTGCCGATCATCAGGACGTCGGTGGACCACGGGACGGCTATGGAAATTGCAGGAAAGGGAATTGCCAGTCCCGACGCCATGGTATTGGCGATTGAGTATGCCGTTAAGCTTCATAATAACAGGATTTAAGCTTTTTTACGCATGATAGCAGTCATTGCAGATGATTTTACGGGTGCAGCGGAAATTGGCGGCGTAGCCATACGCAACGGTTTTCAGGTTGTGATTGATACAAAAGTGAACAGGGACGTAAAAACGGACATTCTGATCATAGCCACGGATACGCGATCGCAGGATCCGGGGCGAGCCGCGGTTCTGATCAAAAAGATCACCTGTGACCTTCTGGACCTCCGCCCGGATTTTATATATAAAAAAATTGATTCCATACTAAGGGGAAATGTCGCCGAAGAGCTGCTGGCGCAAATGGATGTATCGGGAAAAGACCGTGCACTGCTGATCCCGGCGAATCCTGCACTGAAGCGGACGATCCGGAACGGCACTTATTACTATGACGGCGTACCGTTGAACGAATTCGATTTTACAAACGGACAGGCCAATAAAAGGACGTCTTCCGAGGTGCTGGACCTGATCGGCAAAAGTACACACGCTGATACTTCGGTAATTTCCACCGCGGACGATCTGCCTGAAAAAGGACTGGCCATCGGCAATACTTCAGATACCGGTGACCTGAAGAAATGGGCCGGGAAAATTGATGCGCGTACAATTCCAGCGGGAGGGTCCGGATTTTTTGATGCTATCCTGAAAGGCATTCAGGGTTCGGAAAAAGAATATTCCAATCCTTTGCAACTGGGCGAGAAAGCATTGTATGTATGCGGAAGTGCCTTTATCAACAGCCGTGCCCTTGTCAAAGCCGCCCGGGAGGCAGGGCAGGGTGTCATTTATATGCCGGAGAAATTATTCTGTAAGGACGGCGGAGACAAAGATCTCATCGAACAATGGACAACTGACATTGTGGACTGCATCCGGAGCAGGAATAAGGTGATCATGGCTATTGATACCATTGCATGCAGGGACGAAGTATCCGATCTTTCTGTAAAGATCAGGGAATTGATAGCCGGGGTCGTGGAAAATGTTATGCGTGCGACAAAAATTGACGAACTGATCATTGAGGGCGGATCGACTTCGTATTCGATCATCCAGCGGTTGCATTATACCCGTTTTTACCCTGTTAACGAGCTTGGACCCGGATCCATACGGATGCGGACCTCGGAGAGAAACGATATCTTCCTGACTTTAAAGCCTGGAAGTTATGTATGGCCCGGTTCAATCTGGGATTATACAAACGGGCGGAGTTTGAAATGAAAGTAATAGTCTAGCCTCTTGTACATCAATCGACAGTATATAAAATAATCCATTGCAAAAAATAAGATCCAATGAAAACAAATTCAGAAAAGACGACCTCCCCGGAGCTTACCCGTCGCAGCTTTATCAAGTCTGCCGGGATCGGGGCGATTGCGGCGCCGTATATAGCTAAGAGTGCGTGGGCGCAGACACCTCCGAGCGACCAGATCAGGCATGCGGTCATTGGTACGGGCGGCATGGGACGGAACCATGTCAAGACATTAAGTAGCATCAAAGGCTGCGACCTGGTTGCGCTCTGTGATGTGGACCCGCAGCAGCTCGCAAAGGCTGTAAAGGATCTGCCGAATGCGGACAAGATCAAGAAATATGCTGATTTCCGGGAGTTGCTGAAAGACAAGTCAATCGATACGGTGTCCATCGCCTCTCCCGACCATTGGCATACGCCTATCGCACTGGCCGCGCTCATGGCAGGAAAGCATGTGTATGTGGAAAAACCCTGCAGCCATAATATCCGTGAAACAAATCTGCTGGTGAAAGCTGCAAAAGCTTTTAACAAATGTGTGCAGCACGGAACCCAGCGCCGCAGCAACGGCGCGCACATCGAAGGAATGAAACAACTTCAGAACGGTATCATCGGCAAAGTGCATACCATCAAAGCCATTGATCATCAGCATCGTGAAGCCATTGGTCGGGCGCAGGCTGAGCCGGTCCCGGAAGGTGTGGATTATGATTTGTGGCTTGGCCCCGCGCCGAAAGTGCCTTTTACCAAAAACCGCTGGCATTACAACTGGAGGTGGTTTTGGGAATATGGAAACGGGGACGCGGCCAACGACGGTGTGCATCAGATCGATGTGGCGGTCTGGGCACTGGGAGACAGGTATCCGAAGCGGATTATTTCGTCGGGAGGACAGTATTATTACAATGACGACCACCAGACACCTGATACCCAGACGACCATTTTTGAGTATGACGATACCCAGATCATCTGGGAAATGCGGCTCTGGACACCCTATAACCTGGAAGGACATGACAATGGCAATGTTGCCTATGGTACCGACGGCAAGATGGAGTTTGGCAGGGCCGGGGTGGTGGTAACGAAAGGTAAAGAACAGATTAAAATTGAATCGCCCCATGAGGTAGAACCCATTATGGCGAATTTCCTTACCGCAGTAAGGGAGAATAATCCCGCCAAGCTGAATGCGCCGATCGAAAAAGGGGCCATAGCGACCAATATGGCATTTCTTGCCAACATCGTTACCCGCCTGGGAGCGTCTTCGATTGAGTACGACCCGATCAAAGCGACTGTTAAATGCCCAGGATTCGACGCAAAGGCGACTGCCCTGCTGGGCCGGGAATACAGAAAAGGCTACGAGCTTCCTTATAAAGGATAACAATACCTGAAGATCACTAAACTTAAACTCTTGACATTATGAATAAAAAAACGATCCTGAATAACCTTTTAAAAAGGCTTGCCTGTACATGTGCTATTCTGTTTGTTGTTGTAAATCAGCAGGTTGTTGCGCAGGATGCTAAGAAAACCTCCGGCCAGCCATCCGTTACTTTTGAACAAAAACCGGGGGAATTGATGATCTCCATAGGTGGAAAACCGTTTGCAAGCTACGTTTACGAGGACGAGAAGATCAGCAGGCCGTATTTTGCACATGTCAAATCCTCCTGCGGGATCCAGGTAACGCGCAATTACCCGCCCCAGGAAGGCGATCCCAAAGACCATGCGACGTTTCATCCTGGAATATGGCATAGTTTCGGCGATATCAGCGGGAACGATTACTGGAGGCTCAAATCCAGAGTGGAGCACGAAATGTTTGTAGAGCAGCCGAAAGGTGGCCCGGGCGCCGGATCTTTTACGGTCAGAAACTACTATATGAGTGCCGATGGAAAGGACAGGGTACTTGCCGAGCTGGTCAAATACACGATCCTGGTAAGGCCGGCGGGGACTTTGTTATTGACAAACAGCACGTTTTCTTCGGAAACCGGCGATTTTGTTTTTGGCGATCAGGAGGAAATGGGGCTCGGCGTGCGGGTTAATACCAAATTTTCGGTGCAGTATGGAAAAGGGCATATTACCAATGCCGAGGGCCTGAAAGAAGGAGAAGGAACCTGGGGTAAAGCGTCCAACTGGGTCGATTACAGCGGTTTGGTGGACGATAAAAATGTGGGTGTGACGATCATGCCCGATCCCGCAAATTTCCGTCAAAGCTGGTTCCATACCCGCGACTATGGCCTGATGGCTGCGAATGCTTTTGGCCGGGAGGCTATGAAACAAGGCGAAAAAAGTGCATTGACCGTCAAAAAGGGAGAACAATTTCACCTGGGTTACGGTGTGCTGATCTATTGCAAACCCAAAGGCGCCAAAACCGACATTAATAGCGCATACCAGGATTATTTACGCATCCTGAAAAATTAAATTCCCCCTCCCGAAGAGACTTTTTTAAGTATCCCAATTTTGCCTCCGGTGCACTTTCATCCGTAGCTGCGTGAAAGTGTACCCGGGGTTGTTATGACCAGATTTTTTGCTTTCGCCCGGTTGTGACGGTCATTCGTCACAAACAGGATCTCTATTTTAATTTTTGAATTGAATTATGTCAAGAAAAACTATTCACAAACCAATTCAACTATGCAAAAGTGTTACATTAATCCGATTGCTTCAGCAAAGAAAGCAAGCACTTATTTGCTGTATGCCCTGCTTCTGCAGGCGATTTCCGCAGGTCTGGCCAGCGCACAGACCAACACTGTAACCGGTAAAGTTACTTCCAGCGACGGAGGCTTGCCGGGCGTAAATATCCTGGAAAAAGGAACGAACAATGCTGCGATCACGGACACTGACGGGCAGTACTCGATCAGGGTTCCGAAAGACGCGGAGCTGGTCTTCAGTTACGTAGGTTTTTTAACAGAGTATGTTAAGGTAAGCGGCAGATCTGAAATAGATGTTGAGCTGAGCCCGGATGTAAAATCACTGGGAGAGGTGGTGGTGGTAGGGTATGGGGCGCAGGAAAAAAAGACCGTCACGGGTTCAATCGTCACGGTGCAGGGAAAAACACTTGAACAGAACCCGGCGGTGAATCTTTCCAATTCCTTTGCCGGGCGTTTACCGGGCCTTCAGGCGCTGAACCGTTCGGGCGAGCCGGGCAATGATGTGGCCCAGTTGCTGATCCGCGGGAAAAGTACACTGGGTTCCACTGCGCCGCTCATCGTGATCGACGGGGTACCTGGCCGGGAGGGTTTCGATCAGATCGATCCTAGGGATGTGGAGAGCATTTCTATCTTGAAAGATGCTTCCGCGTCTATTTATGGGGCGCGTGCAGCGAATGGTGTCATTATTATTACCACCAAAAGGGGAAGTTCCGGGAAACCTTCGATCAACTACAGTTTTAACCAGGGGATCACCACACTTACCCGGGTGCCGGACTATGCGGATTCCGAAACATTGGCGCGGTTTCAGAATGATCAGTTGCAGGCGCAGGGACAAAATATCCGGTATACGCCGGATCAGATCCAGAAATTCCGTGACGGTTCCGATCCGCTGAATTACCCCAATACGGACTGGGCCAAAGCCACGTTGAAAAATGTAAGTACCCAGAGCCGGCACAGCCTGTCGGTCCGGGGAGGAAACGAGATCGTTAAATATTTTGTGTCAGGCAACTACGCCAATCAGGAAGGTATATTTAAAAATGGCATCAACAATTACAACGTGCTTGGCGGCCGCTCCAACATCGATGCGTCGATCAGTTCGAACCTGAAAGTTTCGCTGGACCTTTCTTTGCAAGAGCAAAACCGGACTTTCCCGGGAGTATCAACCGCAGATATTGTGAAAGCAATGTGGCGGAATTATCCTTATCTGGTCGATTTTTACCCTAACGGCCTGCCTGGCGACGGTGTGGAAAGAGGGGATAATCCAACTGTTATGGCTTCGGATAAAGCGGGTTACAGAAAGTCAAAAACCGATATTTATCAGACCAGGCTTTCTTTCGACCTGAATATTGAAAAAGTGATCGGCCTGGGAGTGGACGGTTTTGTAGCTTATGACAAGAACAGTGAACAGATCAAGGAATTCAACAAACCATATTCGGTTTATTCCTACAATGCCCAGACCAATACCTATCAGCAAAATCCTGCCAGGTTTTTTAGCCAGCCGCAGCTGACCGAGCGCCTCAATTACAGATCGAACCTGATAGGCCACCTTAAACTGAAATATGTCAGGGGATTTAACAACCATAGAATCAACTCGTTTGTGGCCATGGAGCTGGCGGACACGCGGTCCAATTATTTTTCTGCCCAGCGGCGGGGATTTATTTCGACGGCAATAGACCAGCTCTATGCCGGGGGAGAAACCAATCAGCTGACGGACGGCAGTGCACTCGAATTCACACGAAAGAATTTCTTCGGCCGGATCAATTACGATTTTAAAGGGAAGTATCTCGTCGATCTGAATGTCCGTTATGACGGTTCATCTGCATTTCCGAAAGACAAACGCTGGGGCCTTTTTCCCGGAATATCCCTGGGCTGGCTGGCTTCCAGCGAGGACTTCCTGAAAAATGATGTGGTAGATCATCTGAAATTCCGCTTTTCGTGGGGAAAAATGGGTAATGATGCCATTGATCCTTTTCAGTATTTGTCAACATACAGCTTTACGAACGGGTATTTTCTGGGAGATGCCAAAAGCCTCAATAAGGGCCTGAACCAGAATGTTGCGCCCAACCCCAATATCACATGGGAAGTAGCCAACACCACCAACCTTGGTTTGAACGCTGAACTCTGGAATGGCTTGCTGGGCGTCACACTTGATGTGTTCAAGACCAGGCGAAGCAATATCCTTACAGCCCGTGACGCTTCGATCCCGATCTATACAGGATTGAAGCTGCCACTTGAAAACATCGGTATTGTCGAGAACAAAGGTTTTGAAATTGAATTGTCGCACCGGAAAACTTTCGGGCAACTCAATTACAGCATCCGTCCCAATATGTCTTTTGCGAGAAACAAGGTTATAGATATCGATGAACCGGAAAACGTACCGCAATGGCAGAGACGGACGGGGTACAACATCAACAGTGGTCTTTACCTGATACCGCTGGGCATTTACCGGACGCAGGAAGCCATTGACGGCTCAGCTCATGTGCCCAATACGATCGTCAATGATCTCCAGTATAAAGATGTGAACGATGACGGGAAAATCGATAACCTGGACCGGGTGAGGCTGGACAAATCGAGTACACCGGAGATCATTTACGGAACTCAGATTTCACTGGGCTACAAGAGTTTCGACGTGGGTATATTACTCCAGGGACAGAGTAACGCATGGCGGTATTACTGGTTTCCGCAGGGGCTGTTCGGTAATGTACTGCAGGAAATGGCCGATAACCGTCCCAGTGCAGAAAACCCGGATTCCAAATACCCTAACCTGACTTACGATGCGGCACAGGTTAGTGCCCTTACATCGGAGTTCTGGCTGAAGGATGCTTCATTTATCCGTCTCAAAACTGTGGAGATCGGATATGCGCTGCCGACCGGTCTTTTAAAGAAAATTCACCTCAACGGCGTCCGGTTTTATGTCAACGGTTTCAACATTTTTACGCTGGATAAGCTAAAATGGTTTGATCCTGAAGGAGATGCGGACAGAGGGTCTTTTTATCCCCAGAACAGAATTTTCAATGCAGGCTTTAACATTACCTTATAAAACAACGGATATGAAAAGCATTATCAATTTCCGACCGGTTCATTTTTTTGCCGGCATCCTGCTGGTGATGTCATCGTCATCATGCAACGATTTTCTTGAGAAAGAGCCCCTGAATGCCGTTTCTGATCTGGTTGTATGGACAGATGTGCCTTTGGTCGAGGCATTTGTGAATGAAACTTATGCAACCATGCGGACAGGCTGGCCTAACCACAGTTCTTTGAGTGTAACATCCGATGAATCATTTGCGCGCGAAAGGGATGGCGCCCACCTCATCCAGCGCGGACAGCTCACGCCGTCCAACCTTGGCCATCTCAACTGGACCTGGGGACACTACTATACGATCATCACAAAGGCCAATATCTTTTTTGACAAACTGCAGGGGCAGAATCTTGAACTTCTAAAATCGATTGATGAGAAAAGCGTAAACCGGATGACCGGGGAGATGAAATTTCTGCGGGCGTTTTCATATTTCCGGCTTGCATCATTTTTCGGAGGTGTTCCGCTGGTGGAGAATGTATTTGGGCTGGACGATGAATTTAAAGTTGAAAGAAGTTCTTATGATGCAGTCATGGATTTTGTGGTCAGGGAACTGGATGAGGCTGCGGCATTGCTACCCCTTACCCACGAACCGGCGCATAAAGGCAGGATTACAAAAGGGGCATGTATGGCTATTAAATCGAGGGCATTATTGTATGCCGCCAGCGCGCTGAATAATCCTGCAAATGATAAAGTCAAATGGCAAAAAGCTGCTGATGCGGCAAGAGCGGTTATCGACCTGAAGTTGTATTCACTGCATCCGCAATACAGCAAAGTATTCACAGAGCCGTTCAACAGTGAGATGATCTGGGAAAAAGTAATGAATAACGATGTGCTCAGGCAGGAAACCATCGAGAGATATTTTTTTCCGAATGGCAGCGGGGGGCATGCCGTGACAGTGCCTACACACGAGCAGGCAGACGCCTACGAAACCAAAAATGGCCTGCTTCCGAAAGATGACCCCACATACAGCCTCGAAAAGTTCTGGGAAAACCGTGATCCCCGTTATTATGAAACCATATTGTACGACGGTGCACCCTGGAAAGGACGTAAGATTGAAGTCTTTCTGCCCAATGGCGCGGACTCCAACCAGGGTAACGAGGGCTGGAATGCGAGCTATACCGGATACTACACCCGGAAGTTTGTAAACGAGGCGATCAACGGTCCGGGCAGTACCAACTCATCGAGCCCCAACTGGCCCTACGCACGTTATGCGGAGATCCTTCTGAACTATGCAGAGGCACTTTACCAGCTGGGCGACGAGGCAAACGCGCGACTTTTTCTGAACCAGGTAAGAGCGCGGCAAAGTGTGCAGATGCCCCCCGTCACTGATACCGGTGCCGGATTGCTCGGGCGCATCCGGAATGAGCGGAGAGTGGAGCTATATCTGGAAGAACACCGTTTTTTCGATATGCGGCGGTGGAAGCTGAAGGTACCGGCCAATACTTCATTGATGAAAATGAATGTTGCACTGGCGGCAGGCAAAAAGACTTATTCCTTTACGCCGGTCATTCAGTTTGCCCTGCCTGAGCACATGTACCTGCTGCCGGTACCGCAGGATGAGATCAACAAGAGTTCCGTGCTGACCCAGAATCCTGGTTACTGACGGGCATTTACTGCCTTGATACCCAGCCTGTCGCACCAGCCCAGAAAAACATTGTATGTATCGTCAAGTACCTTCATCTGCTCTGCAGGGATCGATTTCGCTTTTGACCTGCTTACCAGTTCTATGGGTAATCCTCTTTTTTTCAAAAAGTATTTTGAACTAAGCGGGTAATACTTTGAAATGACTGGTTCTGTGCGGGCGATCTCCGATTGAATCCAGGCCGCATCGGCTGATTTGGAAGGGTCGTCCGCATACCTGCAGAGCCAGGTGTGGATTTCCGGATAGAAATTACCGGATATCGGCGACATTCCCCTGCCACCTTTCCGGAGGGATTCCACGGCGGTGGCAGTATGTGCATTATAAAATTCCAATTGTGTGCCTTGAGCGATTTTCAATTTAACCTCAATATTTTTAATGTCTTCCGAGGTGTCTTTGTGGTAGATAAAACGACGGTTGGAAACGAGCGATTTGAATACCGCCGGTGAAATAAGCCGTTTGTAGGGCACGGGGCATTCGTAAGTCCCCACTTTCATGTCGCCGGTGAGGGAAAGGAATTTCTCCAAATTCTGCAGCAAAACTGTGTCACTTTCACTGGCGGCTGCAAAATGGCCAGTAATAAGAATAACGCCGCTGGCACCTGTGTCCTGGATTTGTTTGGCAAAAACCGCCTTGTTTTCAATGGTATCGCCAAATGAACCCGTGGATACTACCGGAACCTTACCGGCAACGTAGTTCACCACGTGCCGTGTCAGGTCAATGCGTTCCTGATCGTTCATGAAAAACATTTCGCTGCTGAGGCAATTGGCAAAAAAGCCTTTTGCGCCGGCAGCGAGATAAAAATCGGTAAGCAGCGATAATTTGTCATAATCAATTTTCAAATCGCTTTTGAAAGGTGTGACCATTACAGGTACAAACTTCTTTTCAACCGGTTTCATGTGGTCGGCGGCATGGGAGGTAAGCGCTCCGGCTCCGGCAGCCAGGCCGATCGCTGCTGGCGTCAGCTGTTCTAAAAACGTTCGTCTCGAAATTGGATAACTCACTTTGTTTAAAATTTAAAGGTTCAGGGATTTTGTTTTAGTAAAATATTTACTCTGAATTATACAATTAGTACGCTTCCGGACATGACTATTTTTTTGTTTTTGGCAGGGGGCAAAACTGCCTGGTGCGGTAAGATACCACGATGCAAAAAGGAGCGCTGGCGCAGTAAAATACCCTTTTCAACTTAGTCTGAAAAAATTTGCAGTTTATTTTCATTTAATAGAAATAAACGTAGTACGATATGAGGCTTCCGGCGTAAAGTAAATACCAGATTTACGTGTAGGATTTCTGTTCAAAATCTGTAACGATTATTCCAAAACCCATTTACATTGCATGAAAGAGAAAACATTACCAGACAATGGTACCCACTTAGCGATTTTCTGCAAGCGGTGTACCATACTTGCTGCTATTGCAGTCCTATCGGCCACAGCCCAGGCAGAAATGCCCACCTTTCCGAATGTTCCGGAAATGAAAACAACGAACGTAAGGCTGACGCGCAGTCTGTCCAAGGCGGTTGAGAACATCAAAGGGAAAGTAACGGACGAGAAAGGCGATGCCCTTCCCGGCGTAAGCATCCTGCTGAAAGGCACGCAACAGGGTACCTCTTCGGATGCATCGGGGAATTTCTCCATTGATGTGCCTTCATCCGGCGCTGTCCTGGTATTTTCCTTCGTAGGTTACACCGCCCAGGAAGTGCAGGTAGGAAGCAGGACAACGCTGGAAATAAAGCTGGTTACAGAAAGCAAAGCGCTCGATGAAGTGGTGGTTACCGCACTGGGTATCCGGCGGGAAACCAAATCTCTGGGTTATTCGGTAACCAAAATAGCCGGGGATAATTTTACCAAAACGAGAGAAACCAACTTCGCCAACTCGCTGAACGGCAAAGTGGCAGGGGTTAACATCAGTCCGGCCGCTACGGGTCCTGCGGGTTCCAGCCGGGTTACGATCCGTGGGAATACCTCTATTTCAGGTAATAACCAGCCACTGTATATCATCAATGGTTTGCCGATGGACAATACGCAGTTTGGCGGTCCGAAAGGCGATAACCCGGACTTTGGAGATAATATTTCGAGTATCAACCCGGATGACGTTGAAGATATCACCGTACTGAAGGGAGCCACCGCGGCAGCCTTATATGGTTCACGTGCCAAAAACGGCGCGATCGTGATCACCACCAAGTCGGGGAAGGGCAACAAGGGGCTGGGTGTTGAGTTCAATACCAACAATACTTTCGAAGTCCCGTTTTTTATCTGGGACTTACAAAAGGAATACGGTCAGGGTTATGGCGGGGTGAAGCCTGCGAGCCAGCAGGATGCTGCCAACCACGGACAAAACCACTGGGGCGCGCTGTATGACGGAAGTTCGACCATTCAGCTCGACGGGGTTCAGAGACCTTATTCTTACGTGAAAGACCAGGTACTGGAAGATTTTTATGGAACCGGACATACCAGCAGTAACAGCATTTCTTTCTCCGGAGGCAATGAGAAAGGCAGCTTTCGCCTGGGGATCACCGACATGCGCAACAAAGGTATCATTCCGAATGCGACGATGAGAAGGGATAATATCAGCCTGGGCCTTAATCAGAACATCTCCAAAAACCTGACGCTTTCGGCCAATGTCGATTACATCAACGAGCGTGTGGATAACCGCTATGTATTTACAGGCAACCAGGGAAACAGCGCGGGCACTATTCTGTATGTCAACAGCAACATGCCTACCAGCGCCCTGTCGCCGGGTTATGATGAAACTACCTTCAAGGAAAAAGTCCTGGGAACGGATTTGAACGCTACAAACCCTTATTATACCCTGAACAGGATCAAAAACCGTACTGGCAAGGACAGGTTTATATCCACCGTTAACCTGCGTTACAATATTTTCGACTGGCTTTTTGTTCAGGGAAAAGTGGGGCAGGACTATTACAGTTTCATGACCAACAAGATCGTTCCGGAAGGGACTGGTTACCGTCCCGGAGGACAGATCGACCAGACGCAGCAAAACTTCTGGGAACGTAACTATGAAGGTATGATCGGGCTGAACAAAAGTCTGAGCAAGGATTTTGACCTGGCGGTAAACCTCGGCGGCAACCTGATGTCGCAGCACCGGTATACGACCACCATCGTGGGTTCAGGGATTGTGGTGCCACAGCTCCATGTGATCAACAACACATCCACCAGGAATACCACGACGGCTACGTATGATAAAAAGATCAATTCCGTGTTTGCTACCGCAGAGCTGAGCTACAGAAACTACCTGTATCTGAACCTGACCGGAAGAAACGACTGGTTTTCTACGCTGAACCCGAAATCGAATAACTTCTTTTATCCGTCGGCGGGTGTGAGCTTTGTGTTCTCACAGGCGATTGAAATGCCGGAAGCTATCAGCTTTGGTAAATTGCGCGTGGCTTATGCGGCTGTGGGCGGCGATACAGATCCGTATCTCCTGAACCTGACCTATGGTTTGCTGCCGTATAACTATGATGGCCGCTCGCTCGGAACCATCAACCAGTTTACAGTCCCGAACAGCAGCCTGCGGCCACTGAGCGTGAACGAGTTTGAAGCAGGTCTGGACCTGCGGTTGTTCCACAATAAACTGAGTTTTGACATTGCGGCTTACAATAAGCTGACTACCAATGATATTGCGGTTGAAACGATCTCTTCTACCACCGGTTATTCCGGGGTGTCTGTAAATGTCGGTGAAATCCGCAACAGGGGTATTGAATTCCTGGCAACCGTAAAACCAGTATCCACCAAAAATTTCAGCTGGGATGTTTCTCTGAACGTTGCCTACAACAAAAGCAAGGTGATGAAAATATCAAATACGTCCAAAGAACTGATCCTGGCCACATCTACCAAAGCATTTATCAAGCATGTGGAAGGGCAGGAGTACTCGCAGATCGTAGGACGTACGATCCTCAGAAATGAAGAAGGCCGCGACATCATTGATACAACCGGTCTGCCTATTGTTCCGGCGTCCGTGGTTTCTTTCGGGTCGGGGATCAACAAGTATACTGCCGGGATTATCAACAACTTCTCTTACAAGGCTTTCACGCTTTCTGCTCAGGTAGACGGGAAGTTTGGCGGCAAGATTTACTCTGAGACCAATTACAGCCTCGACCACCGGGGTATGTCGCCGCATTCGCTGATCGGGCGTGCCTCGGGTGCAGTACTTCCGGGTGTTACCGAAAAGGGAGAGGAAAACAAGGTGCTGGTTTCGGCCAGCAGGGTAAACAACCGGGCGATCATTGTAAGACGAAGAGATGCATTGGACGACTATATTTATGATGCCAGTTTTATCAAACTGCGTTATGTGTCGCTGACCTATAATCTGCCAAAAGCATTGTATGAAAAGATCGGCTTTGTGAAAGGCGCAAGTGTATCTCTGGTGGGAAGAAACCTTCAGATCCTGATGAAACATACGCCCGGCCTCGATCCTGAAACGAACATATCCGCAGGAAATGACCAGGGAATAGAGTCGACTGCTTTACCTCCGACGAGGAGCTACGGGTTCAACGTAAATCTGAAATTCTAGTCATGCAAAGGTTAAATTTAATGGAGATGAAAAAGATATTTTATATATGCTTCGCCAGCGGCCTCTTATTGCTGGCTTCCTGCGACAATGGTTTTGAAGAACTGAACAAAGATCCTAATGCTGTTACCGCCGACCGGTTTAATCCCGCCTATCTTTTTACAACCGGCCAGTACAACACTGCCAAGGGAGATGAAAGCAACAGCCTCAATTATGCCGAGCCGTTTGTACAACACATGGCCTCGCTCAGCAACGTAGGGATTTTTGATTTTCAGGGGGATAAATATGTGTATCACAAAGGGAACAACGAGCAACTCTGGAAGGCTACATACAATGCCGTTTCAGGCTCCTCCAAACTCATCGAGGATGTGATCACGCTGGCCAAGGACAAACCTCAGTACCACAACCTGTATCATATGGCGCGGATCTGGAAAACGGTCATTTTCCACCGCTTGACTGATATGTATGGTGATATCCCCTACTTCGAGGCAAACCAGGGTTATTACAAACAGATCTACAAACCCAAGTATGATGCCCAAAAAGACATATATGCCAATATGCTGTCGGAGCTGGAGGATGCTACCGCGAAGCTGGACGCAGGGCAGACTGTTTTTGCTTCACCGGATATCGTTTATGCGGGTAACATTGCGAAGTGGAAAAGATTCGGCTACTCAATGATGCTCCGTCTCGGGATGCGCATGTCCAAGGTGGACCCTGCGGCTGCCGAGGCCTGGGTAAAAAAGGCTTATGCCGGCGGTGTTTTCTCTTCGGTCGATGACAATCTTTTTATCAAAGGAACTGACAAGGCCGGTACCCAGGAAGTACTGACCAACGGTCAGAGCTGGACATTAGCCGTGTCAGGAAGGAGCCCGGGAAAGATCGCCAAGACGTTTTTTGACTATATGAAAAGCCACAATGATCCAAGGCTGAAATACACGGTTGCGGTGTATACCGATCCCACCAATGTAGCTACCAAAAACACCGACCCGGCTGTCCAAAAGGGGATGCCGAACGGACTGGACCGCATTACCCTGCCCAGCAGCCCGAGTTACGATCCTAATGTACCGGGTCAGGAACACCAGTTTTCTGGCGTGAACAGGGACGTTTTCGCCAAACTCGACGGCCCAAGAATGCTTCTTACCTATGGAGAAGTTCAGTTTATGCTGGCAGAGGCAGCAGTAAGGGGCTGGATCACCGGGGACGCTGCCCAGTTTTACCGCAACGGGGTAACAGGTGCTATGAAAACGCTGGCGCAATATGATGTTTCCGCCACTATACCGGATGCAGATATTACTGCATACCTCACTGCATTTCCATTTGTTGGCGTTGCAGACAAGGAAAAGGCATTTGAGCAGATCAATTCGGAATACTGGGTGGCTACGTTCCTGAACGGTTATGAATCGTTTGCCAATGTCCGTCGCTCGGGATATCCCAAACTGGTTCCCGTGAACTATCCCGACAATGAGACCGGCGGCACATATCCGCGGCGCCTGCGCTATCCCGACGATGAGCCTGTTTTAAATGCAGACAATTACAATGAGTCGGTGGCCCGCCAGGGTGCTGATAATTACAAAACGCACGTATGGTGGGACAAGTAACATCATATTGCTAACCAATTTCAAAGTGCATCTATGAAATACCTGGTCACATTATCCCTGGTCTTTGGGTTGTCGGCAACCGGAGCTTTTGCGCAGAACAAGGATTATCTGTTTTATGTAAAAACACATTGCGACAACCTGATCCTCCATGGCAAAGATGTATACGGTACTCAGCAATCCAGCATGCTCGCCTCCGTGATCGATTCGCGGGATATGAGCGTTCCAAAATCCCGCGTTCCACCTACGGAAGGAACGCGGGAATCGGACAGGGCTGTCGGGGGGAGCAATTATTACCATGATGTGGAAACCATCAGGCTGTTAGAAAACCTGACGAAACTGACCGGTGATGCCAAATACAAACAGGCCGCGACGGACTATACACGTGATTTTCTGACCCTTTGCCAGAATCCATATACGGGACTTTTGGGCTGGGGGGAACACCTGTATTACAATTTCTTCAATGAGAAAATCATGGAGGGAGATCTCGAAAAACCCGGGACGTTCTTTACCCATGAGTTTATAGAAAACACTCCGCCCTGGGATTATCTCTGGGGAATGGATTCGGCAAGGGTAAACAGGGCGATCACGGGGGTAAGAGGGCATTTCCGTTCACCGGTTACACAGAGTTTTTTGTTTAACCGGCATGCCCGCTGGAATAAAATTGAAAAACCTGAGTACCGCGGACTGGAGCAGTACCAGGACGGTGGCCAGGCCTGGATCAAGCATTCCGGTCTTCAGGCATATTCTTTTACGTTTTTGTATACCAAAACCCGGAATCCGGAATGGAAAAGATGGGCGGAAGGTGCAGGAAACTTGTTCTGGAAATACCGCAATCCTGAAACCGATCTGACGGTAGGCTGCATCGATGACCCGCGTCCGAGTGGTATGTTCTCTTCGCTGAACGGGACTGCCCTGCTAAGCTATTATCTGCTGAAATCCTGGGAGCTCAATCCGGAGTTCGGACATTTCAAGGCGCAGGCGGAAACCATGCTGAAAGCCGCTGAGAAATATTCCTGGAACGCTGCCGGCAAAGGTTACTATCTGCTGGTGAAACCGGACGGAAAACCAGACGGCACTGACATGATCCCTATGGTTTCGACGGGGTACAGCGAGGCTGATATGTTGCTTTTCGGAAGCATAGCGGCATATTTTTACAAAACTACCGGGGATAAAGCCTATCTCGGGATGGTAAAAAAAGTGGCGGATGCGGTGGAAAACCACCAGTGGCCGGACAAGTTTGTGATCAACAGCCTTGCTTCGAACCTTCAATTTTCGCTGGATGCCTACGAAATCCTTGGTAACGAAAAAATGTACCAGCGTGCCAGGCAGCTGGCGGATATAGGGATCAAAAAACTTTGGAGCGGAAAGCTTTTTGTAAGGGAGCCCAATGATCCATATTATGAATCCAAGCTGGGCACCAGTCTGATGCTGGCAGGGTTTCTGAGGTTACATTATCTTGATAAAAAACAGCCTTCGCTCGCTTCTGTGACGAAGTGGTCTTTGTAATAAGTTCTTTGAGAACATTCCATTGAGCCGGTACCTTTTCCTTTGCAGGATTACATTGAAGAGGCGTAAAAATCGGATGTTGTATTTTCATCCCCGGGAATTTGCAGACATCGCCGCGGCTTACAATGTGCCGGCTATGTAAAGAATACGGACGGTGCGAAACTTACAACCAAGCTCGACAGGCTAACAAGTCTTCCAAAGCAAAACACGAGCTTTGTAAATTGACATCGGTATTGTGCGCAAAAATTTCCGTCAGGTTGCCTCGGAAACAATTGACCGGACGGAATATTTTTTTATGCCTGTTTTCTTTATTTCAACCAGATGGCCCCATTCTTGGTTGTCAGTTTTTTCAATCTTAGTTTATCTGAAAGTTCATTTAACAGCGTTTCACTTTCATTCCTCGGTATCCCGGAAAGTTCGGAAAATTCTTTTGCCGTCAACGAATGATACTTGGAGAAAAGTGTTTCCCAGTCTTTGTTGTATTCGCTTTTTACGGCATCAGGGCTGAGTTTCAGGATTGCCATTTCGTAATAGGCATAAGGCTTTGAACCATATACCGTCTCTTTGTTGCCTGAACTGTCGAAAAAGAGCATTGTCGGGAATCCTCTTACGCCAAATTCACGAGCCAGTTTTAAATCTTCCTCAAAGAGTGTGTTTGCCTGGTTCTCAAAGTCGTACTTTAACTGCTCCGCGTCCAAACCGACTTTTTCGGCCGCCAAAGCCAGGTTCTCCCATTTGGTAATATTCTTTTTCTGCAGAAAAACCATTTCCCTGATTGCTCTTAAAAACAGGATCGCTTTGTCCTTATGCTGCATTTGGGCGGCTTTAAATGCGACGGAAGGCGGATAGGAGGAATGTAAGGGATCTTCCAACCAAACATCCCCGTCAATAGGCATATCGTAGTGCCCGCTCACCTCATCCCAATGATGCGCCACATCTGAGGGCTTGCTGATACCACCGCTGTTGTAACCCCAATCTGGCAGCAAACCACCCATCCGGTATTCTATATCTATATGATTGCCGTATTCCAGTTTTAGCTTTTTGAATTGCGGTTCAATGCCCCAGCAGGAGGAACAAATCGGATCAGTGAAATAAATGACCTTGACAGGTTTTTCTTTTGATTGGGCGCTGCTCGTTGCAGCTTCGTTGCTTTTGAATTCAGGTATTTCACACGTACCGGTTTCAGGATCACACAAAAGCGGGTTGTTTTTTGATGTATCGTTACTCATTATCTCTTGGTTTGAACTTTCTCTTTTAACATCCTGCAAAGCTAGAAAACAGTAAGTTTACAAATGCTATGGATGTCCTTTGGGAAACTACTTTCAACCCGGTGCTATGCGGTTATTCAAGTATTGCTTCAGGAATAAAATAAATTTCAGAACGGCTACAACCTTTTGAGCCTTGTTGATCTCTTATGCATTATCAAGGCTATGGGGAATTAACTAATGTAGTGCAATGGTTACATAATTTGTAAAAATAAATATTGCACAAGGCTTGATAAATTTCATTTCCGGTTCTTAAATTGTACCAATGCTAAAAATATTCAATCCCTAACAAACGTAAATCAATGGCCGCTATCAGCACTGTACCTCTCTGTCTTTTATCTCAAAAACAACTTCAAAACCTGCAAACGTATATCAACACAAGTAACCGCTTGTTCCTTCTTTAATTTTATTTCCTTTTTTCTTGACTCTCGTTGCTCTACCGGACTGAAAATGTCCGTGAAACAGGGTATCTGGCATTAAAGTGTATCAAGTAAACGACCAAATTTTTTGATGGACGTCGCTCCGCCGACTTCGCTTGTTACAGCTACTTATAACTGGTCCGAAGCACTGCATTGTAACCTATTGAGTGTCGCAGCCCAAAAGGTTTTACCAAAAGAAGTGATTATTGCCGACGATGGTTCGGATGGAAGAACGCGCGCTGTAATCGACCAGATGCGGGAAGCGTTCCCTGTTCCTATTGTGCATGTCTGGCATGAAGATATGGGTTTCCGGAAGAGCCGGATACTTAATAAAGCGATCGCGCGCAGCACCGGAAGTTACCTGATCCAGGTTGATGGGGATGTACTGTTGCACCCGTCGTTTGTAGCCGACCATATCGCGGCGGCGGAACCGGGTGTTTTTATCCGCGGGACCCGTGCAAGGCTTACTTCGCGCAGGACTGAAACCTTGCTTCAAAAGCCCGGTTCAAATCTCCATTTTTATTCGTCCGGTGTTTACAACCGTCTGAATGCACTGCGTTTGCCTTTGCTGTGGTGGCTTGGGCATCGGAAGGAAATGAAAAGCCGCAGTGTCCGTGGCAGTAATCTGGCTTTTTGGAAGGCGGATTTTGTGCAGGTCAATGGCTACAATAATGACCTGAACGGGTGGGGCCATGAGGACGAGGAACTGGCAGCCCGATTCATCAATAACAGCATCGGGAAAAAGATCGTGAAATTGGCCGCGGTTCAGTTTCACCTACATCATAACGAATTGCCAAAACCGAACGAGCCTTTTCACAGGCAAATCATTGAAGAAACGCTGGTTACAAAAGTTAAAAGATGCACTAATGGATATGAAGACCTTCTCTAGCTCACTTATTATTTCTACCTACAATTGGCCTGAAGCGCTACGGCTTTGCCTGCTTAGCGTGAAAGAACAGTCGGTTTTGCCGGGCGAAGTGATAGTGGCCGACGATGGATCGACTGCGCAAACCGCGGAGCTTATCGAGGCCATTCGTCAGACTTTTCCCGTAAAGCTTATCCACATCTGGCAGGAGGACGAAGGCTTCCGACTTTCGAAGATCCGGAATAAAGCCATCGCTATATGCTCTTATGACTATGTTATCCAGATTGACGGAGACCTGCTGTTGCACAGGCATTTTATCAAGGATCATCTGGCCTTGCGAAAGCGCGGGACCTTTGTGGCCGGGAGCAGGGTGCTGATGAATAAGCAATTGTCCGATAAGCTGGTGCATTTGCAAAAACCAAGTGTAGCTATTTTCCAATCGGGGCTTACGAACATTTGCAACCGTTTCAGCATACGCTGGCTGAGCAGGTATATGGCTGACCGGTACAGGAATCAGGACATCTATACCTTAAGGGGCTGCAACATGGCTTTCTGGAAGGAAGATCTCGTGCGTGTCAATGGTTATAACGAGGTGTTCCATGCATGGGGCCGGGAGGATAATGAGATTGCCGTGAGGCTGCTCAATTCCGGGCTGAAAAAACGTGCAATTAAGTTTGGCGGGGTGGTTTTCCATATTTTTCATCCGGAAGCAGACCGGACTCGCTTTCGGGAGACGGATGGGCTTCTTTTGGATAGTATGTTGCATAAGTCAGTGTATTGCACTCAGGGGCTGAATCAGTATCTGGGTGGTTTTGCGCCCGTTGTTCAGATTGAAAGTGCGCTGGCTGTTTGAGGGGTATGGAGCGTAATCAGCTGATATCCGTCATTTTGGTCACATACAATGCGGACAGGTATTTACAAAAATGTTTGGACAGTATCTATGCCCAACAATATCCATACATTGAGATCATCGTAGTGGATGGGGCAAGCACAGATAATACGCTGGAGATTCTCCGTCAGAATTCAGCGAGGTTTGCCTTTTGGAAAAGTGAGAAGGATAGCGGGATATACGACGCCATGAACAAAGCCCTGGATCACGTTAAAGGAGGATGGGTGTACTTCATTGGTGCCGACGATATATTGCTGCCCGCATTTTCGGCGCTCGCGGAGGAATTGAAGGACCCGCATTCGATCTACTACGGAAGCGTGATAAAATCCGGAAAAAAATACCTGGGCGAGCTTTCACCTTACCGACAAGCCAAGACCGGCATCAATCACCAGGCCATTATCTACCCGGCGGGTTTTTTTCGTGGGCGGAGGTATGATACGCGCTACGCTATTTCTGCCGATCATGTGCTTAACATGGAATGCAACAAAATGCAGGATTACCGCTTTACATTCAGGGATTACGATATAGCGATTTTCAACGACAAGGGTGTCTCATCATTGCAGAAAGACCTTGTTTTCGAAAAGGAGAAAAGCAGACTGATCCTGCAGTGTTTCGGCTTGCCGGTATATCTTCGATTTCAGTTCAAGAAGATCAAAGAACGGCTATCGGGTCACTAAAAATCATTTTTCCTGCTAAATACCATTCCGTGCTCCCGGTCGAAGGTAATTTTAGGCGGCAGATCCAGAATGCCGGCCAGTAATTTATTTCTCCATTTCCTTTTCGGGACGGCTTTCGCGAGGCCAATCAGAAGGCGGTAAAACAGGAGGGGAAGGGCACCTCTGTTTTCTCTTGCCAATAATTCGGTGACTTGTTGCAGATACTGGTCACGCTGTTCGTAACTCTTCTGATTTTCGGACCTGAACCGAAACCCACCCAGGATAAACGATGTCGTATACAACGGCTGATACCGCGAAAACCGCAGCCATAACTCGAAATCGGCGGCCAGTGAATAGTTTTGTTCAATATAGCCGCCCGCTTCTTCCCAAAGCCCGCGCCGCCAGAATACGGATTCCTGCTGGATGAACTTCCCGTCAAACAATCTTAGTCGCAACCGCGACCACCGCTGGGAATAGGGCAGGTCTTCATAGAGAAAACACTGGCCGGCCTCATTGAAGAAAGTATTCGCGCCCATCAGCCACTTCACCGGAGGAAATTGCTGAAAAATTTCAGCCACAGTGAAGAGGCACTGCCTGTGATACATATCGTCGGCGTTAATCCATGTCATGATTTCGCCTGTTGACCTGGCAAAACCCTTTTGTATTGCATCGTACAAACCGCTGTCCTTTTCGCTCGTCCAGTAAGTCAACTGCCCTTCGTATTTGCGGATAATCTCAACCGAACCGTCTGTGCTTCCTCCGTCAATGATCATGTATTCCAGGTTGGGGTATCCCTGGTTCAACACGGAACAGATGGTTTCTTCCAGGTAACGCGCCTGGTTAAGGGAAGGGGTCACCACAGTGATTTTTGGTAGGGGCGGGGACATAGCCGGTAATTAGGAGAGTGCGTTTTTCTTCATGTAATTTTTGTAATGTCCTTTAAACATGAATTGTATGCGACGCGACAAACTTACTTTTATCCATTTTAATGACATAGGGTTCTCATGGAAAACAGCGGACGGTTCGATCGCCCGGACTTGTGATTCCGCATTAGCGAGGGCTTTGAGGTAAGCATTATAAACAACCGTTATCACATCATTTCCAAGTGTATATTGTTCTGCGGTCAACCGGAAGCTTTTCCCGACACAATATCGGAAGTCGTGAAAATGGTAAAATACAAGCGGCGCTTTTTCACCGTCGCGGGACCTGAGATACACTTTATCCGACTGAATTTCATAGGTGTAGTCCTTGGAATTCCACGGCGCGATGCCTCCGCCCGGGTGTTCCAGTACATGTACTCCCTTGAACCGGTCGGTCCAGTCGTCGAGGTATTTCTGGTCGCCGAACTTTCCGTCTTCAAATCGCGCATAGCACCAGTCAAGGCATGATTTCATCCACCAATCGAGCACCGCGAGGCCTTCCTGGGTATTTTTGAAGGTTACGAATTGCACACAGTAAATGCCGCTCAAAGCGGTCTGGTCGTATTCCCGGCTGTACCGGTGTTCGGTAATCAGCACAGATTTATCCCTCATTTCGTCTGTAAGCACATGAGGATCTGCGAAGAACAGCAGATCGGCATCCACGTAAGTGCAGTGATCGAGCGAGTAGGTATGGATGCTATGCCAGATGGTAAAAGAAGTGCATGTCCAGCAATATTCTGCGGCGGTACGGCCGGCTTTCACCGAAAGCAGTTCCGGTGTCTCAAATTCGGCGAGCGGGATAATCGTTGCATTTGATAGATCCAACCGGCGCAGAACATGGTAGCAAGCGTCGTCAAATGCGAAGATATACAGGTGAAAATCAATGTCTTGTTTCGATAGCGAATTGTAAAGTGCCAATCCACGCGAAAGGTAGAATGAATTGAAAAGCGTGCAAAAATTCTGCATTTGCAAAATGTTCGTAAGAGGAAGGATTCTTTGAAATACAAATATCAAAGATATATCGCGAATCCAATGCTGTTTTCATTCAATAAGCTAAATTGCGCTATACTCTATCAAAAGAAAATGTCATTTTTCAAGCGCAGGAAGGACGTCAGAAACCAGTACGGCTGGTTTGGTAATTATAGTAGCTGGGAAGCGTTAACGTCCATTTCCGGCGGATATGAATCGGGTAATATCCTGGATATCACAAAAAAAGCATTGCTGAAAGTCAAAAACGGACAGGCCGTATACGAGCGGGACTCAGTTTTATTCGACAAGAAGATATACCCCCATGCAGTGATCTCGGCGCTTCTTTACACTGCTATTGAATGTGACAAGACATTGAATGTCATTGATTTCGGTGGTTCTTTGGGGAGTACCTATTTTCAGGTAAGGGATCTTATTCCGGCTGGTGTAAACATTCACTGGAGCGTTGTAGAGCAGGAAAACTATGTCCGGTGCGGGCAGCAATCGTTTGAGGACGAAATTTTGAAATTCCACTTCACTATTTTGGAAAGCCTGGCGTCAAAAAGGGCTGATGTTTTGCTGCTTTCGAGCGTACTGCAGTATCTTGAAAAACCACACGAGTTCCTGCTGGAAATTATGAAGTACGATTTCAAATACATTATCGTAGACAGGACGGCATTTATTAATGACAATCAACCCGACCGGCTTACACTTCAGATCGTACCCCCCGAAATTTACGAAGCGCGTTATCCCGCCTGGTTTTTCAATGAGGAAAAGTTTCTCGGGTACTTTCAGGATTATGAAATTAAAACACAGTTTGTTTCCTATGTCGAAGGTGAGCAGGAAATGGAAATCGATCATGTTAAAGCCGGGTATGACAAAGGGTTCTTTTTTGTGAAGAAATAGCGCTGCTGGCGAAAACATAGCCCGGTGCAATTAGTCCGGCAACGGTAGATTCGGCTTTTGTTGGGTAGAATAACTTTGATATAAACTTATATGAGTTTATGTGATCATTACTTCATGATGTCTATTGGGGATCAAAGTTTTGTCAGTTGGATTTTTAATTGATTACAAACTAATCCCATAACCCTGGAATTTCTTATAACATTATTGATAGATGTATTTCTTAAACCAACGTTTGGCTGCCGATGTTTTTGATGGCGAGTATATTATCGCCAATTTAGATACCGGTCTTTATTACAGTGTCCAGGGCGCCGCAGTTTCCCTTCTCCATTCTCTTCCATTTTCCAGTGAAAATCAGGTTATTACTGTCGTTTCACAGGCATTTCCAGAACAAACTGAGGTTATCAAAGAAGAATTGACTTCCATTTTTAAGGAATTGGTAAGTCAGGACATTATCAGGCGGGACGAGAATATTTTGTTGGAAAGCGGCCCAGAATGTATCGCTCCCAATGCCTATATCCCGGGGCGGTTTAATCGTTACGCGGATATGCAGGATTTGCTGATGTTGGATCCGATTCACGATGTGGATGAAAACGGATGGACGGTCCAAAGTAACAATAGCTAAATTTTAGTCAATTTGGATTTAAGTACTTATTTCAACAATGTGCTTTCGTTGTTTGATTCACTTCCTTATGTGCAAACGGACCAGTTAAAACTGGCCAACAGGACTGTTCACTTACGTACACCGTCCTTGCCTCTGCGAGAACGGTTTTTGCCGGCGTTGGCACATCTTCTGGACGCAAAAGAGGAGATTAAACCTGCGTTGACGATTTGGTATGCCGATGATAATTCTCTTGCGCATGCCATGAAGGCCCCGCCGCTGGAAGGGTTCAATGCCCAGGGTTATCACCCTGATCTTGATCAGGAAGACATTCAGATCTTTTTTCAACCCTGGCAAACCCAGATATTTCTATATTCCAGGAGTAAGTCCATTGGTATTTACTGGGTACAGAAGGTGGAGCAGGTCCCCTGGTGGGAATGCACCTTTTCTTTTCGCGCACTATTTCATTTATGGACCAGGGATCTCCCTGCCCAGCTGGTGCATGCAGGTACGATGGCAAAGAATGGTCGCGGGGTGCTGATTCCGGGACAAAGTGGCTCAGGGAAATCCACGTCGTGCCTTAATTTGCTTCGCGCTGGTTATGATTATCTGGGCGATGATTATGTGTGGGTTGAACTGGCCGAGGAAATTAAAGTGTATACGCTCTATCAAACTGCAAAAGTGGAACCCCATAATTTCCTGACGAGATTCCCGGAATGGGAACCTTACCTCCGAAATAAAGCCAGTTACAAGGAGCAGAAGGCAATTTTTCATGTTACTGATATGTATCCAAAAGCAGGAATTTTGGTTTCTCCTGTCCAGGCAATCCTATTGCCGAAGGTAGCACATCAGGAACACACGCGTTTTGAAAAGGCTAATCCTACCCAGGCACTGATGGCGATGGCGCCAACCACGCTGCACCATTTACCCCATCACCGCCCAAATTCCTACCGTAAGCTGATGAAAGCAGCCTCTTTATTACCGGTATACCATTGGCATTTAGGCCGTAATCGGGATCAGTTTGTTGAATCATTTGATCATTTTTTAGCCAATGAACTGTCCTAAAATTAGTGTCATTGTTCCTACGCACAATAATGGAATTGAATTAAGAAGAGCTATTGAAAGTATTCTGGCGCAGGACGCTTTGGATGTTCAGGATTGCACCGTCGAAATCCTGATCGTCAATGATGCTTCTGATGAAGAGTTCAAGGATCAATTGACTCAACTGACGCTTCATTTCGAACAATGCAGACTTTTAAATACTTCCGTTCAATCGGGTCCGGCTGCGGCAAGGAATGCAGGTATATGTGCTGCGGATGGAGAGTTTATAGGGTTTTTAGATGCTGACGATCAATGGCCATTCAATAAGGTGAGTATCTTGTTACCCTATTTCAACGATAACAGCATTGATGTCGCAGCAGGGAAAATTCAATATATAGTTCAGGAAGGCCAACCTGAATTGAATATGAAATTTGAGGATGAGCAAAATCGCATTACGCATGTCCATTTGGGTACGTTGCTGGCCAGGAAATCTATATTTGAGCAGGGGCTTCTGTTCGATGAAACATTGACATTTAGTGAAGATGTGGATTGGTGGTTTAGATTAAGGGAAAAAAATATCAACATTGTCATTGACGAAGCAACCACATTGTTTTACCATGTTCACGGGAATAATATGTCGGTGAATAAAAATATCGGAGAACTGCAGTTGCTAAAAATATTGCACAAATCGGTCCAACGCAGAAAGGCAAATCAATCCAGTGAATTCATGCCGCAGATTAAAGATTTCAGGGTGGATCAGCCCGATCCGTTGATCAGTATTATCCTGCCGCTCTACAACGGGAAAGACCTTGTTAAAAAATCAATTGATGGCGTATTGAGTCAGACATTCACCAACTGGGAGTTAATCGTCGTAGACGACGGATCTACGGATGGCGGGGCATCTTACATTGAAAACAATTATCCTGACGTAAAGGTGATCTGTCAGAAAAATGCCGGAGTGGCTGCCGCCAGAAATACCGGTATAAGGCATACAGCGGGAGAAATTGTCGCTTTTTTGGATCAGGATGATGAATGGGCTCCGTCTAAATTGCGGGATCAGTGGGACGTGTTGAAAAAAGATCCTTATTGTTCTTTTGTTACCTGTAACCAAATATTTATCTGTAACGAGGGAGTGACCTTGCCGGCCAATTTTAGTGAAAAATTATTTGAAGAGCACCGGTCTCTGGTACCAAGTGCTTTACTCATCAGAAAACAGGCATTGCTCAGTGTCAATATGTTTGATCAATCGCTGGAAGTAAGCAGTGACTTTGATTTGATACGCAGGCTGCGTACAGCCCGTTGCAAGGAAGCCAATGTAGATAAACTGTTATTGAAAAAATGGTATCATGGAGAGAATGCCAGTTTAAATAAACCATTAATGAAAAAGGAGATTCTGGGTTTGTTGCACCGTCAAATCAAAGGGCGATGAAAGGTTCTGAAATAGACGTGATTATTGCCGTTTATAATGGCGAAAAATTCATTGAAGAGGCGATTGCTTCCGTCCAAAATCAAACCTGGAAAGATCTCAATATCATCGTAGCGGATGATGGTTCGGCGGATCAAACGCTGAATATTGTGACCGCAATGTCAAAGTCCGATAATCGGATCAGCATACAGGCCCTTCCCCACCAAGGTGTTTCGGCGACATTGAATGCCGCGATTAAATATTCGTCCGCCCGGTACATCGCATTTTTGGATGCGGATGATTTATGGAATGTCAAAAAGCTGGCAGTGCAGATGGAAGCTTTGGCAAATAGTGCAAATGATGTTTGTTTTTGTATGGTTCAGGAATTTGAAACATTACCAGAAAATGCCAGCCAATCCTACCGGGCCCGGAAAGAACCATTGAAAGGTTTTTCAAAAATTTCTTTCCTGGGAAAAAGATCTGTTTTTGACCGGTTCGGATTATTTGATGAAACCGTTGCGATCGGCGATTTCGTGGATTGGTTCAGTCGGGTCGTCAGAGCGGAGGTTCCCTTTACTATGCTGGATCAAGTATTGGCTTTCCGTAGGATCCATGAAAACAACACCACACGGAATATTTCCAAAAATGTATTTTTGAAGCTGTTAAAGACGCACTTGGATGCAAAGAGAGAAAATTCCTGAGGCAAATCCCCCGAAATTTGATAACCTGTTTAAATTTTGGATTTCTTTTTTTAAGTCCATTCCCAAACTACCTGTAGTCGGGTCATTTTCTCTGGGTATCCTCCGCATACTTGCTTCGGCAGTCTGGCCCATATTTTTGTACCGGTCTTTAAAGCAAATAGGAATTGCATCGGACACGGCGATCCTTTTCAATATCATGGTGGTGCTGTTCATGCTGCTGCTCGCTGCTGTTTCCCACCATTTTCAATCAAGAATAAACATTGCGGTCCTGAGTGAATTTACGGTAGAGCTAAGCAGCCGGATCTGGAAGAAAATGAATGCCCTTGACTGGCTGACATTCCACGGCAAAAATCGCGTTTATTATTTTGATATGCTTTTGATTGAAACCTGGCGGGTTAGGAATGGTTTGGTGGCCATTTTGGAATCAATTGTTGTCAACGCCCTCATTGCCGGCATTTTAAGCATCTTTATTGGTTTTGTCAGTTTACCATTGTTTTTTGTCTGCCTGGCTGGTTTAGTGATCATGGGATCGGCCCATATACTTGCTACCGTTCAAACCAGGCCATTTATGAAACAATTTCATGAAGCCTGGCGCGTGCAGCATCATTGGATCGCGAAATGTGTGGATCAATTTGATCTGCTCAAAATGGATCGCGCCTATGCAGAGTCATTCGACGCGCACCAGACAAAGACCGGCGAATTTGTAGCCGTTAACAGTCAACTATTGCTGACGCAGGCCCGTTGGCGGAATATTAATCAGTTCGTGGCGAATATGGTTCGTGTAGCTGTATTCATAATCGGGATCTACTGGGTAAAGGTGGGGTTCATTGGTTTGGACGCCTTGTTGTTGACCCTGTTGATAGTGAGCATAGTACAGGGAAATATCAGTCAGGTTACTGGCGGCATGGGTAACATTATGGAAGCGCAGGAGTCCCTGAAAACCATTTCCCTGTTTCTGGGTTTAAAGGAAGAGAAGGTCCCGGACCCTGATTCTTTCACGGAATTTCCGGCAATAACAAAAATTTCCATTCGGGATTTATCATACGGCTACCAGGATACATGGGTGGTTGAACATGTTGACTTAGATCTACATGCCGGTAACATCTATCTTTGGCGAGGTGCCAATGGAAGCGGTAAAACGACAGTTGCACATATTTTAATGGGACTGATCGAGCCCGGGCAAGGCAGGTTAGAAATCAATGATCAACCGGCCGACTGGGTTACACTGAAGTCCTTGCGAAACCGATTTGCCTATCTGAATCAGGACTCGCCTATTTTTATGGGCGATATCAAAGAAAATGCATTATTCGGACATCCGGAGCCGCAGCTGGCATGGGAAAGCTTACAAACCAGCTGGCTGTACAGGTTACTGCCGGGCTTACATCAGGAAGGAGGACGAAGGGTTGGCGAAAGGGGAGAAGGGCTTTCGGGCGGAGAATCAAAACGGATAGCATTCATTCGGGAACTTCTGCGATCGTCAGAAATACTGATTCTGGACGAACCTCTCAATCACCTGGACGAGTATGTTATTCAAGAGATTGAGCGCGAAATTGTCAACATCAAGGCTGAGGCGATTGTTATTATCATTAGTCATCAATCAGGTTTTGAGCGTGTAGCAGATGAAATCAGAGACTTTTAGCACAGTGGATAACCTCACATCCATCCAACTTTTAATGGTGAAGGCATGTTTGGCAAAAACCAAAGATGAGCGTGAATATCTCGTGCGTTTGTGGGAGAAAGAGGTCGTGATGGATGAACTGGATTATGGCTGTTTTCGTCTACTCCCACTTTTTTATCATGGCAATGAACAATATGGGATCACTACCAGCCACGATAAGCGTCTGAAGATCGTATATAAATACTGGTGGCTAAAAAATCAGCATTTATCCAATCAATTAAGAGTAATACATAGTGCCTTTGCGGATGTGGGCATAGAGAGTGTTGTAATCAAAGGAGCTTCCCTTAAAACATTCTATGATCTTGGTGAACTCAGGCCTATGGCAGATTTTGATTTACTGATCCACCCCTCAGACTTGGACAGGGCTATGAAGATAATTCATGCTCATGATTTCAAAATTGTTGAAAAACTGGCTCAATATTTTGATAAAAGGAGGGATGTTTTTCAGTATTTCAATCATGCTATTTCTTGTGTTCATACCAAGAACGACAGCCAACTGGATTTGCATTGGCGCATAGGTTCTCACTGTTCTTTTTCTTTTACCAAAGATTTATGGGATCATTTGGATGACTATCCGCTCATCCCGAATGCAAGAAAACCGCAATTGGCGTACGAAATATTTATGCTTGTGATCCATGCCATTGAATCTAAAAACAGGGATAATCTTAACTGGATTATTGATGTTGCCACGATCAATAAAACGGCAACGGGCACATATTGGCAGGAGGCAAGAAATTTGGCCGTTTCAGAGAAAAAGGAAGATCTTTTTGATTACGGTTGTTCATTGTTGATCAGTTTAGGCATCGAGGTTCCGAATCCGGGAGAGGTTAAAATGCCGACAGGCGCAATTCGAACGAATGAAGCGGACAGGAAAGACTTAGGCTACCGAAAAACAGCACGTTACCGATTTCATAATCACAGGTTATTTGTTAATTGGATGTTCCCTCACGCGAATCGTTTTGTAAAAGCTTTTCAACTCGGCAAGAGTATCTATTACAAATACATTTTACGGAAAAACGGCTATTTTTTGAAATGAGTGCATGTCTGCCGTAATGTTCTAACTACTATATCTTTTTTTTCACTCGTCTTCCGCCAGTCCAATGAGAATTCCCTCGGTTTGTTTTGGGCCATGTTTCTATCTGTTTAAAAATGATATTTTGCTTCGAATGCCATGCCGGTCTGTTCATGTGAAGTTGATTTATCTGGACGGCGCGTATAAAAGGATGCCGCATCCTTTGGCTACCGGAAAGGCACATTCGTGTAAATAGGTCTGGATGCGCAACGTTTGTAGCGTGAATTCATTGAGTTCATAACACATTTGGTTATGTTTGCGATATTGAAATATTCTAGTTCTATCTTTCTATAATCAAACAATTAGTCATTGAAAAATATAGTAGCACTGTTCTGTCTGATTAGTTTTTCAACATTTGCACAAACAGTTTACCAGGCCAACGAAGTTGAAAAAGTTGCAGAGCCTGGTGGCGGGCTTGCACTCTTCAACCGTTTCGTCGTGGCCAACCTGAGGATTCCGATCCATGCCGCTGCAAAAGGACTTAATTCACGGGTGCTGATCAAAGGTGTCGTGGAAACGGACGGAACAATGACTGCCATCGGGATTGCGCGGTCGCTGGATAGCTTGTGCGATATCGAAGCGCTGCGGGTCGTGAGTTTGTACAAAGCCTGGAAAC
Source organism: Dyadobacter bucti (assembly GCF_005869225.1). Classification (GTDB taxonomy): domain Bacteria; phylum Bacteroidota; class Bacteroidia; order Cytophagales; family Spirosomataceae; genus Dyadobacter; species Dyadobacter bucti. Next base: position 328,606 of record NZ_SWFP01000010.1, read on the forward strand.
CTGCCATGTTAAAAGGCCAGCCGGTAAGGCAGGCTGTTGTGTACCCGGTCGTTTTCCGGACGCCTCCCATTCAATCTTATGACAGCACGCAAAGTGCAATGATTGAATATTTTGACAAAAATCATACGATGATTACTGACGAGAAAAAATTCAAATTCAGAAATGTAATTCCAGTAAACCGCTACGGGGATGTACGTGCGGATATTCTGTTTCAGGAAAAAAGAAGTGGAGAATGGAAAACAGTGAAAAGCTTCCCTTTTCAGAAGGATGAGATCTGGGTAAAGCTATCCGGTCCGGTCAAACTGGATTCCGTGCAGGCTTACCGTATTTCTGCCAACATGGGCAATTGGGAAAGTCCTTCGGAAGAAATAGTAACCCAGGCCGACGGACGGCTTCTCTCGTTTGTTGCCTACCCGGGGAGTGGGAAACTACCGTCAGTAAGTAAATCCTATTACAGGGACGGAATGTTGCGGGAAGAAAGAATTACAGCAGACAGTCTCACACAGGTCACCAGCTGGTACGAGAACGGCCAGCTTGGAAATGTGATACTGTTGGACAACAAGAAGAAGGTTTCAGTGATTGAAAACTGGGATATGGACGGAACAATTCTGGTAAAAGAGGGGGCCGGAACGGCCAGAATTCAGGCTGGAATTTATGATGGAGAAATGGTTTACGAAGAGGGACTCGTTGTAAATGGTTTAAAAACAGGCCATTGGGTTGGTCGGCATTCCATCAATGATCTGGTTTACGAAGAAGATTATCAGGATGGAATATTACTGAAAGGCGTGCGAAATCCAGGTAAGCAGCCAACGGAATACACGGTTGATGAAATCCCGCCGCAGTTTCGTGGGGGGCCAAAGGAGTTTGTAAAACTACTGAATGAGCATGTCGATATCTTTCCTTCCATAAATCCTGCAAACGGCATTCCAAGGGGCAAACTTCTGGTTTCTTTTGTTGTGCACGAGAATGGAAAACTGAGCGACTATTCGCTGGATAGGGGTGTAACCAAAAATGTGGATCGGCAGGTAATGGACTTGGTGAGGAAAACGAGTGGCGCCTGGGATCCCGCAGTAAAAAAAGGTAAAAAAGTGGCTACCAGGCATACATTGCCCATTAACTTTGAAAGTAGGTAAAGGTGAAAGTTTGTCGGGGAAGGCTACAGAATATCTGTCCACATGTTTTGAGGTCGCGGATAGAAGTCACTCTTCCAGTTTTCACGTTCTCAATACTCTCTTTTAAAGAGAACTTAACACTTGCTGGTCCGAAAAAGACATCAGTTTCAGTACTTTCATCGATTGGCGCCAGTAAAACTGATTTCTTATTCTTTTCCCGAAATTCCCTAGGCGATATGATTCTCATAGCGGTATTACTGACAATAAGCTTCTGACATTTAAATTGTAATACAAAAAGCCTTTCTTTAAGTTTAGCAGCGATAGGCACAGGCATCAGTTATTTTAAATACCATGGATGAGCATACCCGTAACGAAATGCGACAAGACCCCTGGCGGTTTATAATTATTGGGATTTTTTTGTATCAGATATTTTATGTTTTTATCAAAGGGAATATTCCAATTGAAAGACTGCCATTTCGATATTATGCACTAGCAGCTGTGGCATCCCTCGCTGTGAATACAATTCTCTATTTTACCATCCGACAGTGGCCGAAGCGCCGCAAAAAATGGGTTATGTGGTTGACAGGATTTCTCTGGATAGGAGTCGTTTTACTGTATGGGAGGGGGTAATATCAGGGAATGATTGAGATGAATGAGTTTGTCTTAAAACGTGCGATAAATAATCCGCAGCGCTAAGTCCAGTCTGTTTCTGCCAGGGCAAATATTTCGTCGACCGTTGTCCCGAAAACGAAAGCAATCTTTAAGGCGAGTAGCGTTGATGGAACAAACTTTCCAATCTCGATAGAATTGATGGTTTGCCGTGAAACACCTACTTTTTCAGCCAGTTCGGCTTGCGTTATATTCTGTTTTGCACGTTCGACTTTGAGGGAATTTTTCATGTTTAAACCGCTATTCCCAAGAAAGGTATAATCGTAAATAGTAAATACAAATAGCCAAAGCGAATACGAGTAGGAGGAAGTGATTAATATCGGTCAGCTGGAACGAAATTGCTTGGTGTTCATGAAGATTCGTACTAATCAGCTTGAATCCGTACCCCACAATCAGTGCAGTATATGCAGAAGAGGATTTTAACATTTTGACACGTTCGTCTTCTATTTTTTCTTTGCTTACAAATATCATAAACAGCCCCACCAGCAAAGGTATTTCAGAACCTGTTGATTCGTCAATAAAAAATATCGCAACACCGGCGAGAACAAATAATACACCCAGAGCTTTAAATATCCTAGTCATAGCTTTGTAAGTTCGATGGTCTAAAAGTACACTTTGTTTATCTAAAAGACAAATAAACTTTACTTTTATGGTTTGGTTTTTTGATTGAGCGAGTGTTTATAATGTTTCCCTCCATTCAGAAATGCCATGGTAGTGCCACGCCTTTACCTGACCTTGACTACAACTTTCCCTTTCGCGCGCCCGCTCTCTACATAGGCAAGCGCCTCATTGGTTTGGGCGAATGGAAAGACCTTGTCCACAACAGGTCTGATATCTCCCGACTCGATCAGTTTTGTTATCTCGTGCAGCTGTTTACCATTGGCTCTCATAAATAAGAACGAATACTGTACGCCGAGTTTATCTGCTTTTTTCCGTACGCTTGAACTGATTAGGGAGAGGATCATTTTTATGTACCAGGGAGCGCCGATGGCTCTTGCAAAATCGGGTGTTGGCGGCCCGGATATTGAGATGAGCTTGCCTCCAGGTTTGAGTACATTGAGAGATTTTTTAAGTGTGGCCGTGTCCTGGCTGTTAAGTACGAGATCATAATCTTGCAATACATTTTCAAAATCCTGTTTTTTATAGTTGATCAGTACATCCGCACCAAGACTTTTTAGTGTGTCAAAGCTTTTTTCACTGGCTGTTGTCGCCACTGTTGCTCCGAGATATTTAGCCAGCTGAATAGCAATCGTTCCAACCCCTCCGGATCCTGCCTGGATAAATACTTTCTGACCTTTCTGTACATTGCCTATTTCTACCAGTGCCTGCCAGACGGTTAACGCGACGAGTGGGATGGATGCCGCTTCTTCCATTGATATGTTCTTTGGTTTTAAGGCCACGTCGTTTTCATTGATGGCAATGTATTGGGCAAATGTGCCGATGTGAAAATCGGCCGGACGAGCATAAACCGGATCCCCGACTTTGAAGTGTTTGACATTTTTACCAACCTGGACCACTTTCCCGGCGGCATCATGCCCAAGGGTTAATGGAAACTGGTACGGTAGTATCATTTTAAACTCACCTGACTTGATCTTTGAGTCCAGAAGGTTCAAACCACTGGCGTGTACCTCTACCAGAACTTCATTGTCTTTGACAGACGGCTTAGGGACTTCTGCAAGAAGAAGCCCTTCTTTTTTATCATATTTTTTGATTTGAAACGCTTTCATTCGTTAGGTGTTTTTATTAAAATGATATTGATACTTCCCAGGGTTACGGCTTGTGCTAAGAGCGTTGCAGGTACTTTCATGAAGCATAGTTGTCGTCAACAGCCCAAACGCTCACGATACAGCTGTTAAAAAATGGTCTGTTTCCTATCGTTTGCATTAAGTATTGATCTTTTTTGCTTCAAGCTCCACCGGTAATCAGGATTGTTTTGTTATTCAAATTCATAGTACTGAAATTTTGAGATTGTTGGGTGCGAGCTGTTAATGAATTTAACTTATACTTTTTGATACAAAATATACTTTTTAGTATATTTTGTATCAAAAAAAATTAGGTTCCGTATTGTTCTAGTTCAGCCTTCAGGCTTTTGATCAGTGACTGCATTGGCTTTGCAGTATCCATAGTTCTGCACATAACGATACCACCTTCTATGGATGCCATCAATTTAAAAGCAAACACTGGAGCATCGAGATTTGAAGAGAATTCTCCTTTACTGATTCCTTCTGTAAGTATATTTATAAGATCCTGCTGGCCGGCTCTGAACACGCCGGCTATCTTCTTTTTGATAAGCGGGTAATTATCATCTGCATCCACGGCAGTGTTAAAAATTGGGCAACCTCCTGATATATAGGTATCAATTGGGTCTTTGTAAAAATCCAGAAATGCGAAAATTTTTGCTTTTGACGTTTTCTTTTCGGTTACTGCCGAGTGGATTTTGTCAGATATTTTCTTCAATAACAAATCAATTACTTGTCCGGAAAGGTCTTCCTTGTTTTCAAAATGCCCATATAAACAACCCTTCGTCAACTGGGTCGCTGCCAGAACGTCATCGATATTTACACCTGATATACCTTTTTCATTGTAAAGGGGTGCTGCTGTTTCTAATATGAATTGTTTGGTCTTTTCCGCTTTGGTAAGCATGTCTCTGGATATAAATCTTACTTCGACACAAATGTACTAAAAAGTATATTTCAATACCTAGCTTTTATTGATTTTTAACCCGTTACATTCAGTCTCCATCTATCTATACCGATTTGGAGTTCATTCTTGATTTGATCTAGATAATTTAGGATTTTAGTGAACAGTTGCTCACCCGGTCTATGCACTGAAAATAGGCTGTCATTTTTTAAATATTGAAATTTTTTTAAAAGCCCTTTATCCATTGAAGAACGAGAGAAGAAATGCTTCTTCAAAAAGCAAAGCATAACCTTGAAGCACTGTTTGTTTTGGCCAACTCCATACCTCTCCCGGAATTGAACAGATAACATCACCAGGTTGGACAGACAGTTTGTGCTGATTTACAATAATTTTTTCCCTGCCATCTGTTATAAAAGTGATATCATAATATGTTAACCTGTGGGTAGGAGCAACTTCAATGTATTTGTTAATGTCCGAAATACTAACAAGGTCTACCAATAACTCTTTGCCGTATTTTCCCTGGAAAAAATGATACCGGTGTATTGATTTCATCGAAATGATTTGGGTAGGTAAATTGAACAAATAAGGTTCTCAGGACTATGTCAGGACGTCAACGCTTCATATTACGACGCTGTAATATTGTTTAATGCTTGCCCATATCTCATCATTTTCTTTCAACACCCGCTCATAAAGTGCCATTTTTTTGTCGTGTAACTTTCTGATTTCTTTGACGGGATGAATGTTGAATGTTCGTATTTTCTGCATTTAACAATGAGCTTCCCTGAAATGTATTTGAAATAATGTTCACGGCTTTGTCCTCAAAAATTTCGAATTGCCTCATCCGGTACTTTCAAAACAGCCAAGGCGTGAATGGGGATAAAGTCAATTCATCTTGCTTTATTAACGAAATGCGAGACGACCTTATAAAACCTTTCATATATGAGAAAATTTTATGTTTCCTTCGCCCTCATTTTGTTTGTCGGCCTTGTCTCGGCCCAAACTGTAAAACCTTGCAAGCCCTGAGCGGAGTTGAAAAACCTGCAATTTCCTGATGTTACGATTCTGGCCGCGGAGTCCAATGCCGGGGATACGATTAGGAATTCGGAGGAACCATGGCGCGGAACTATCGTTATCAGGAAGTCTTTCTGTCGCGTACTGGGCAGGATAAGCCGGGAAATTAATTTTGAACTCCTTTTGCCTGACGAAGGCAATACGCGTTTTCTGATGTCAGGAGGAGGCGGTTTTGTTGGAAACATTCAAAATGATTTTAAGTCTAAGATAGACGAAGGATTTGCAACCGCAGGCACCGACACCGGCCACGAGGGAGGTGGCGATGCCAAATGGGCGTAAAACAACATGGAGCGACAGCTCAACTTCGGGCGGCTTGCCATCCATCGTACCGCCGTGGTTTCGAAAGCCATTATGCAAAATTATTACGGTGCAGCACCTTCCAAATCGTATTTTGTAGGCTGCTCGCGTGGGGGCGGGCAGGCGATGGTGGAGGCTCAATATTATCCCGAGGATTTTGACGGGATCGTGGCCGGGGCACCAGCATTCGCCTGGCCGGCAATTGCTGCTAAGTTTTTGCAGCACAGCCAATTCAATTATCCGAATCCGAAAGATCCGAACCCGGTCATTACTACCGATAATCTCAAACTTTTACACAAGGAAGTTCTGAAACAATGTGACCAACTCGATGGGACGGGTGACGGGATCATCAACAACCCAGGTAAATGCAGGTTTGATTTTTCTAAATTACCTGTTTGCGCTAACCAAAAACCGGGAAACGCATGTCTTACAAAAGCCCAGCTCGTGGCAATCAAGTCGATTTACAGTCCTTTGGTTGCCAATGGCAACCAAATTTATCCCGGTTTTCCATTTGGCGGAGAAGCCGAGGGCGGTTCCTGGGACCCGTGGATTACTGCGGCAGTTTCCGCCCGGCAAAAAGAGCCCAGCCTGCATTATATGTTTGCTACAAACATTTTTAAGTATCTCATCTTCAACGATTCTACATTTAACTATACGAAGTACAACTTCCAAAATTTCGCCTTGGAACTGCGTATGCTTCATCTTACCTGGATGCCACCAGTACCGATTACAGCGGGTTCAAAAAACGAAATGGCAAAATCATTTTTTTTCACGGATGGAATGACGCTGCACTCTCGGCAAACGCAACCATTGAGCATTACAATGGCATTTTAAAAACTGACAAAGACGCACAGTCTTTTGCAAGACTGTTCCTTCTTCCGGGTGTTCTGCACTGCGGCGGCGGCCCAGGCTGCGACAGGGTAGACTGGGTCAGCCTTATTATAGACTGGGTAGAACAGTCGAAAGCGCCTGACCAGATCATTGCTTCGAAACAGGTCGGGGAAAAGGTTGCTACCAGGGCTGTTTTTGCTTATCCGAAGGAGTAGGGGGTGTTGCTTCTCAAATTAAGATCTGAATTAGAAATTGTCGAACCATAGAACGGCGGTCATCACGTTAGGATCTGTCTCACGAAACGTCCGGAAATTGGGGCAGATCCGGGCAGGTAGGCGATAGGGTACCGTCTCAAGCAAATCACATATAATCTCAAGTTTTACCGACATCCATTGCTAACAAGCCGTCTTATTTTTGACCGGTCCAACGAACGATTTACTCTTTCGCTGATCCACGCACTATCAACCTATACCCTGAATATTCTTGCCGGCTTACCAACAAGATTTGTTCTTAAAAATAGAAATATGGAAAAAATAGAAATTACCAAACAAGACGTTGTCGAAGCTGAAAACAAACTTTTTTCGGCTCAACTTGTGAGCAACGTTGACATTCTTGACCAATTGTTACACGATGATCTAATTGCAGTTGCGCCGACAGGACAAGTTCTGACCAAAAAAATGGACTTGGATTCACATAAAGCAAAAACCATGATTATTGAAGACGCTTCAACAAAAATTGATGACATTAAAATATTTGGCGACACCGCACTTTCAATCGTTACAATGACAGCGAAAGGGAAAATGATGGGAACACCATTGGAGGGTAAATTTAGATATTTTAGAGTTTGGAAACGCTTTGATGATGGGTTGAAAGTGATCGGTGCAAGCTTTATGCAACTACCATAATATGCGGAATCAGATCCCGGAAACATTAATTACTGATTCATGCGGCTCATCCGGATGTCTCACCTGATCTTTTAAAAATAGGATTTTCAATATCTAACTGAAACCGTTAATATTCAGGACCTGCGCATTCATTTGTAGCGGTTAAAACCCATTTTTAGCGAATGTGAATGCCTCACAACGACCAGAGGTGTGTATTTGGTATTGTCATACATTGCGGGAGTTTATGTAAATAATTGATAATGAGTATTTTGTATATTTTTTTGTATCTAAAATGCTGAGTATGGATTATTGGGTTGTATGTCGTTGTGAAAACCGAAAGGTTCGTTGAGGTGGTTCCGAAAAGCGGCACACATTTTTGCACAACATGATGCAAAATGAAAGACCAAAAATCTGTAAAAAGTCGTCGGAGCTACGACGCTGAGTTCAAGGAAGAAATGATCAGAATGCTCGTT
>NZ_SWFP01000011.1 GCF_005869225.1 Dyadobacter bucti
TTAAACTATCTGAATCCTGCTGCCTTCGAGGCAGAATACTATCGGCAAACTGGGTGAGAATTGAGAAGTTAAATATTTACTAACCCGCAAAAGTGTAAACCAAAACGGAACCACGTCAAGTACCTTATTTATGCTGGCTAATCTAGTACCTGATAATAATAAGCCTACAATGGTTTATCTGAACTTAGGTTATCGCATTACAGGAAAGGATGCAATATCACTGGAATTTAAAACCTGGAAATATGCCTGGCCAATTGGCATTCCTTTTGGAAAATCGTTTGAAGCAGAAGGAGAAGGGTTTCCAGGTTATATCCGTGAATACGGGGTTTCACTTTCATATTACAGGTTTTTATGGAAAGGACTTTTTGCCCAAGTTGACGTGATGCCTGCTTTTCAAACTTTTGTAAATGATAACGGTAATAAGATTGACAATGGCTTTCAGATCTTTAACACTTATTCCATTGGTTATCACATTAAATTTTTCAAAGACAGGCTTTTTTTTCAACCTTCAATTGCAATAACCCATCGTCCCTATCAATCAACAATGCCTGATTCTTTTAAACAGGTAGACGATAGATGGTCGAGATTCTTCTTCGGACAGCCGGGCCTTCATTTTGGGTTTAATTTTTAAACTGCAATGACTGGATGAAGGCAGTTATTTGCTTTTTAGGAGCTAAAATCCATAGCAGTCGTAAAAGTTGCCGCTTGGTCGGACGGCACAGGCCGCCCTGCGCCGAAACGTCGGACCGCCGAGGCGGCAACTTTAACATTTCGTTAACTTTCTTTTACCGGTCATTAACAGATGCCAGGATAACAACTTTTAGCTTTGCGGCGGTTAAAATCCTTGAAAACAAAACCGACCGAACCATCCATGAAAAACCAACGCCTTTTTCTGATTCTTTCCTTTTTATTAGTTGTATTGCAAGTCCAGGCGGATGATCTGGACGAATTTATCCGGAGCCAAATGCGGAAGCGCGGTATCCCCGGTTTGTCCCTGGCTATCATTCAGGATGGGAAAATCCTGAAAGCTCAGTCATATGGATTCATTGATAAGGATGGAAAAGTACCTGTTACGGCGAACACCTTATTTCAGGCAGGCTCGGTGAGTAAATCGGTTGCGGCTATGGGCGCTCTGTATTTGGTTGAACAGAATAAACTTCTTTTGGATGAGGATGTTAACATAAAACTGAAAAGTTGGAAAGTTCCTGATAATGAGTTTACAAAAGATAAAAAGGTCACACTGCGCGGGATACTCAGTCATACTACCGGTCTTACGGTGCATGGATTCCCGGGATATGCTGTGGGCGCAAAGATCCCTTCGGTCGTTCAGATTCTGGATGGGACAGCCCCGGCCAATACGCCACCGGTCCGCGTGGACTTTGTTCCGGGCTCCCGTTGGCGGTATTCAGGTGGCGGTTATACGGTTATGCAGCAACTGATGGAGGATGTGACCGGAGCTGAATTCCCGGAGTTCATGAAAAACAATGTGCTTTCGCCATTGGGAATGAAAAACAGTACATACCAACAACCTTTACCTCCGGAATTGGCAAAATTGACGGCAACCGGTCACTACAGCGATCGAAGTTTAGTAGAAGGTCGCTGGCACATTTATCCTGAGATGGCAGCGGCGGGATTGTGGACCACGCCCTCCGATCTGGCTCGGTTCGCGATTAGTATTCAGCATGCTTATGCCGGAAAATCAGGAAGTGTATTATCCCAATCCATGACCCGCCAGATGTTGACAGATCAGAAAAACAGGGATGGACTGGGTGTATTTTTGCAGGGTGACAGTACTACGCTCCGCTTCGGTCACAACGGGCGCGACGAGGGTTTTGATGCGTTACTGACCGCCAGTGCGGACAAGGGACAAGGCATTGTGATCATGATCAATGCGAATGATAACTCGCATATGATGGGCAGGATCGTTGATTTTATCACTGACTATTATCACTGGGATGGATTTCCTGTAAAGATTAAACCGGCCGCGGTGAGTGTGGATCCCCACACTTTAACGGCTTTCGAAGGTCGATATGAATTATTTAATAATCGAATTGTCACTTTTGAGGCTGAGAATCAGCGACTCTTCACCCTGGAAGATGGTTTTGTTGATGAAGAATTTGTGCCCGTCGGCAATAATACGTTTACATCGACTGACCGCAATGTTTCTGTGACCTTCACTGACGACTCCAATGGAAATGTGACTGGCTTCACACTTCAAGACAAAGACCAAGGCTATGAGCGAACAGTACCACGTATCGGGCCGCTTGCGCATGCCCATCAAACCCATGCCGATCCTGACCCGTCGCGCGCGCCCAAAATCATGGCGGCTTTGCAGGCGATAGTAAAAGGGGGTAAGACATTGGAAGAAGCATCAGGCCTTACTTCGGGGGCCAAACGCGATTTTGCAGGGGGAATGCGGGAGCCGGAAACATTGAAATCCTTAACTTTTATTCATTCAGAAAACGTCGCAGGCCGTGGAATTAAACGTCATGAAAGCGACGTAAGCGAAATAGTAACGTACCAATTGAAGTCCGATCAACCCGATACCTATATACTCGTCCATCTGACCTCCGACGGCTTGGTTACGGATTGCGATCTCGTAGAGAAGTAAATTGCTATTTGAAGTGAATGATGGAGGGTGCTTCTGTACTCAGAGCCAGTAAATGTCGAACCGGTTACGGATAGACTTAAAGAAGTTGGTGAAATTAATTGGCTAATTATGAGCCATATATTGCAGGCGTAATAATCGGAATGAGGTTATAAGTAATGAAATGCTTAGACGGTTTTTACAACTTTTGCAGGGATACCTGCGACTATTGCATTAGCGGGAACATCCCGGCTGACTACTGCACCAGCTGCGACAATAGCGTTTTCACCAATTGTAACACCGGGTAAGATCGTAGCCGCCGCACCGATCCAGGCGTTTCGCCGGATTACAATCGGTTTGGGAATCACTGTCCCGCGATTGGCGGGATCTAGGGGATGCGTTTCCGAGGTCAAGTTAACCCTGGGGCCGATCATGACATCGTCCTCAATGGTAATTCCGCCCATATCCAAAAAAGAGCAGGCGTGGTTGATAAATACGTTTTTACCCAAAGTTATGAACCTGCCAAAATTGGTATGGAAAGGAGGGAATATGGTTGTCGATCCGTCGATGTCTTTACCGGTAATTTCGCTCAGCCGCTGGCGCACCTGGTCGATGTCTGCGGAAGTATTCAGGGCGGCGGATAACCGGATCGTCCTGGCCACGGCCTGCTGAAATTGATCGTATTCAGGATCATCTTTCCGGATAGCTTCACCTGCTCTCATTCTGCCAAAAATATCTTTCCCTGTTATCTGACTATTCATATCCATCAAATTTGCTCTAATTCAAAGGTGACTGTTACGCTTCCGGAACCGTCAGCCGATGCTGCAACTGCGGCCGCAAGTCCAGCCGGATCATTGATTCGGCCGAGTTTTGTGTAACTGTAAGGTGTCGGAAACGATTGGTAAAAAAGCACCAGCGTGTTAGACCCGTAGATCATCAGGTCACCCAGGTGGATGTTTCGGGGATTTGACGCATTGGTTGGTAGGTTTTCCGGAAACCGGTACAGCTTTTCATTGCCATTTAACTCACTCATCGAAACGGTCATAGGCAACTTCGCTTTAAAAGCAGTCACCGTAACATTGTTAAGCAGCGTCGCTGTGAATGTTTTAGAACCGATCCTGATTTTAAGCTGATTACTCAGCGTATCCTTATGAGTGCTGTCGTTGGTTTCCATATTCGTATCGGTAAGTATAACGTCATCCGTTTTGCAGGCCAAACTTCCAGTTAACAGCATGCCGAGTCCAAAGATGAGAATCAGGGAATTTTTCATTTCCTTCATTAAAAATCAGTTTAAATGGTGGCGGTATCGATCACAAACCGGTAGCGGGCTTTTTTATCCATGACCTGCTGCCAGGCATCATTGATCTCTTCGGCTTTGATGATTTGTATTTGCGGGTAGATTTTGTTCTTCGCACAATAGTCCATTACCTCCTGGGTTTCGGGAATGCCTCCAATAAGGGAACCGTTGAAATTTACCCTGTTGAAAATCATATTGAAGTTATTGATCGTCAATTCACCATTTACCGGCTGGCCAACCTGGGTAAAATAGCCGTATGGTTTCACGCAGGAAATGTAATTGGACATATCATATGCATAGGGAACAGTGGAAATCATGAAGTCCAGCTTTCCAAACCAGGGTTTGAGATCATCGGCACTTTTCACGACAATTAATGGTGTGAATGTCCGAATGGCAGATACCCGAATATTTAATATCGATCAGAACGTCATGATCTCCGAGGGGACGCCGCTCAAAACTCCAAAGTTGTAGTTTGCCCAGTTTGTCCTTCCCTGCATATCCTTTCGATTTAACAGGGTTACTCATACTCGTCTGGCTGGTTTGTGAAAAAAGCCGCGTAGGGTATGTCATTAACAGACCTGTTGTTGTCATAGCCGTTTGCTGAATGAATTGTCTTCTTGATGCCTTTTTCATTGTTTTAGTTTTTTAAAAATTTCTGACATGGTTTGTTTGTCAAGTGCAGTCATGTCCACGAGCTTCAATGCTTTCACCATTTTGAGCGTCGTTGTTTTGTAATGCTGGAAATGCGGCGTTTTTAAATGTGACTGATAGGCAGCACTGTCAGCATATATTTCTATAATCCTGATCTGGGTTGGCTGCTCTCTGATGCTCATGGGAAAAATGGCGATGACGCCCGGCTCCTTTTCGACCGAAGCTGCCGCTTCTTCTTTCAGGATCGCGTTGTATTCAGTCAGGAACTCCGGCAGGATTTCGATTTCAGAAAGGCGGACCATCATCTGCCCCTGCGGCGAACTCTTAGTTTGGCCGCATACTGAGAATGGTAGCATGGCTCCAATCAGCAATGCGCAAATACATGATTTGGTGATACGTTTCATTGCATTAAGATTTGTTCTTCAATTTGTAAAACAAAGGTCGGTCACAATACCCGTTCCATTTTTATACAGGTTACTGGTTTACTTACCAGTTTTACGGATTTGGCCTTTCACCAGAATTTCTACGTGATCGCGTTATTATATTTGACCTGTAAATCAATGAGATATGGAACAAGTAGAAAGGATAGATACTGTAAAGCAGTACAATAATTGGGTGGGCGCCAATACACTTAACCCTTTGGTCAGTGTGGTCAATTTCAATGAAATACCAACTGTGCAGCATTTCCGGCGTTACATGGGCGTTTACGCCGTGTTCCTCAAAAATATCAGGTGCGGGGATATGATCTATGGCTGCCAGCCTTACGACTATGAGGACGGAACACTGGTTTTTGTCGCGCCAGGGCAGGTGTATGGGATTGACAGCAAAGGAAAATCCATAAAGCCCTCTGGCTATGCACTGGTTTTTCATCCGGATCTGCTTGCGGGCACTCATTTAGGTAAAATGATCAAGGACTATTCGTTCTTTTCCTATGAGGTCAACGAAGCACTGCATTTATCAAAAAAGGAAAGGGAGACCATTGTTGACTGTTTTGAAAAGATCCGCGCCGAGATCGGTCAAAATATCGACAAGCACAGTAAGACGTTGATTGTTTCCAACATCGAATTGTTTCTCAACTACTGCATGCGGTTTTATGACCGGCAGTTTATTACGCGCAGCAATGCGAACAAAGACATTCTGGTACGGTTCGAAGAGTTGCTCAATGATTACTTCAAATCCGGGAAAGCACAGACATTAGGTCTGCCAAGCGTAGCTTACTGCGCTGAATGCCTCTTTTTATCCCCCAATTACTTTGGCGACCTCATTAAAAAAGAAACCGGCAACACCGCTTTGGATTTCATCCATTCCAGGCTGATTGAGGAAGCGAAAGTGAAAATATTTGAAGCCAACACGTCGATTGGCGAGATTGCCTACCAATTGGGTTTTAAATACCAGCAGCATTTTACGAGGCTTTTTAAACAAAAAACCGGGGTTACGCCTAATGAATTCAGAAGTTTAAATTGAACGAGGAATTAATTCAAGTCCTGAGAATCGTTTAACCACCGGCTGCGTCTTAAACGGGTTGGCCGAAAGCAGCTTACTAGTTTGCCAGGGACAATGCAGGCAGCCTGATAGACCCAGGCGCGCTGGTCGGCTCCGGCTTGCGTTTGCAAGGGCCGATGCTGATGTTGCAGCAGCAAAACCGGCTCAGGCTGGTCGTGGACGTGCCGGAAACTTACAGTGTTGGGTTAAAGCAGGGGAAAGATGTAACATTCACAGTCAATGCAATGCCCGGCAAGCAATTTAAAGGCAGGATCAGTCGCCGCTCCGGAAATATGAACCAGAAGTTCCGCTCGGAAACCGTAGAAATTGATGTAGTCAATACCAAGGGCGGAATCATGCCGGGCATGTTTGCCGAAGTCGTCTTTGCCCCGGAAGCAACTCAGGGTTCACTAACCGTGCCGAGCTCGGCGGTCGTCGTGTCAACGGAAGGACAGTATGTGATCAGGGTCAGTCAAGGAAAAGCAGAGTTTGTTGAAGTGCGCAAAGGAATGCAGTCCGAGGAGATGACAGAGGTTTTTGGCGCGCTGCGGGATGGCGACCAGATCATTGTCAACCCCCGGAATGATATGAGAAATGGGGCGCAGGTTGCCATGAATTAAGCAGGCACAAATTTTTGATAAGAAAGGCATGAGCTCAGATAAAGACATTCATCCATCGCCTTTGAAACCCAACGACCATCTTGCCAACGAACGGACTTACCTGGCCTGGGTCAGGACCGGAATTGGTATCATGGCCTTTGGCTTTGTGGTTGTAAAGTTCTCACTGTTTGTCAAACAGATCGGTTTTGTGCTTCAAACAAAGGTTGCTGCCCCTTCTCACGGATATTCATCCATTATCGGGATTATTCTGGTCGCTTTGGGAACGCTGGCTATTTTATTTGCTTTTTTACAATACCGCCGGACTGAAAGTCAACTCAAAACCGGGACTTATAAACCGACAACTTTGTTGACGACCCTTCTGACCGGCGTTATTTTACTGATTAGCATTTTGCTGATCGCTTATCTGCTGCAAAGTGTATGATGCCAGGAAAAATATTCATCGTAATATTGCAATTAATAAAACACAGATTATATTTGTGTCATGGGAGTAACCAAGACTGAAATATTCACCGGGCAGCAAAACCGTATTGCGGATCTGGCCAAGGCATTTTCGCATCCTGCCAGAGTCGCGATCCTGCAATTGCTGATTGCCAAAAAAGCTTGTGTCTGTGGTGATCTGGTCGATGAGCTCGAACTTGCGCAGGCCACCGTTTCCCAGCATCTGAAAGAATTAAAACGGATCGGGATTATCCACGGAGAAATCAACCCGCCACGTGTTTGCTACTGCATCAACCCGGTCGTATGGGAAGAAGCACAGCGCGCATTTGGAGCGATGCTTGACACGTTTATTGTGTCCGCGACCTGTTGTAACTAGCACCTTTTTTTATTCGAATCAATCGTAATATTACATTTAACCAATAGAAACCATGGAACAATTGAATTCCGCGGCCAGCGGTCCGATGACCTGGGGTGATTTCAAGAACACCCTCACACAAAACCCTGATCTGCACCTGCAATTTCAATATGAAGAAGGCAGGTTTGTGGACAGTTCTTTTCACATTACCGAGATCAAACAGGCGCCGATCGTTTCAGTTGACTGCGGTGGGGTGATGAACAGTTGGACAGAAGTAATCGTGCAGCTCTGGGAACCGTCGGTGAAAGAAGCTGAACGTTCCATGAAAGTTGGCAAAGCGCTGAAAATTGTTGAACTGGTTGAAAAATCGCTTCCCCTGAACCCCAATGCAACCCTTAAGATAGAGTTTGGCAACTCAAAGTTCGACACACGCCAGATGTACCCCGGGGAGTTTGTTGTCGATGGTGAAACATTCACAGTCAACCTGGTGCCGGACTTTACCCAATGCAAGGCACTTACCCGCGCTCAGAGCTGCGGCACATCATCGGCGGAAGTTTCATGCTGCGCGCCCGCCCCTGTGAACGAGGAATCAGAACTGGTTACCGCTGATGGTGACAGCTGCCAGCCAGGCGCTGGATGCTGCTAGTCAACTACATACACCTTCTTATT
Organism: Dyadobacter bucti; assembly: GCF_005869225.1. Lineage (GTDB taxonomy): Bacteria > Bacteroidota > Bacteroidia > Cytophagales > Spirosomataceae > Dyadobacter > Dyadobacter bucti. The sequence goes on from NZ_SWFP01000011.1 coordinate 8,100, forward strand.
TGCCGGGGTAATGGTATTGCCCGTCAGTTAGTGGATCAGCCTCCGGGAGGTGCCGGTAAACAGGCATTGCACGCAATATATCTGATCACAGACCATTACTTCGACCAGTATGGCTTTGCGGCAGTAAGCCATGAGCACAAGTAGCGGGCCCTTCACCGGTCGTCGTCATAAAAAGAAATTAAATGAAACAAACAGCATGAATAGCACCCGGCTTTCTTTTTTAGACCGATATCTTACATTATGGATCTTTCTGGCTATGCTGACCGGCGTGTCAATAGGCTATTTTTTGCCAGGAGCCCCTGATTTCATAAACCAATTTAATGCTGGTTCGCCCGAATCGGCCTTAAACGTTCCGCTGGCCATTGGCTTGGTGCTGATGATGTATCCGCCATTGGCCAAGGTTCGTTATGGTGAGCTGCCAAAGGTTTTCAACAATACCAGGATACTGGGGCTTTCCCTGCTTCAAAACTGGATCATCGGTCCGCTGCTCATGTTTGGCCTGGCCGTTATTTTCCTTCCCGATAAACCCGGGTACATGACCGGTCTGATCATGATCGGCATTGCCCGCTGCATTGCGATGGTCATCGTCTGGAATGATCTTGCTAATGGCGACCGCCTGTATGCAGCCGGTCTGGTGGCATTCAACAGCATTTTTCAGGTATTATTTTATTCGGTGTATGCGTATGTATTTATAACAATTTTGCCTCCTGTTTTCGGCTTGAAGGGGTTTATAGTTAACATCACAATAGGTCAGGTCGCGCAAAGCGTTTTTATCTATCTGGGCATTCCGTTTTTAGCCGGAATTATTTCCAGGGTCGTATTGACAAGATTGTTCAGCAGTGAGTGGTACGAGAAAAAATTCCTCCCGTTCATCAGTCCGATTACGCTGATCGCACTGCTCTTTACGATTGTGGTCATGTTCAGTTTGAAAGGGCAATTGATTGTAAGCATACCATTTGACGTGCTTCGCATTGCGCTGCCGCTGACGATTTATTTTGCAATTATGTTTTTCTCCGCTTTTTACCTGTCCAAACGGGCCGGGGCGGATTATGCCAAATCTACATCTCTGGCGTTTACAGCCGCGGGTAATAATTTTGAGTTAGGGATTGCGGTTGCCATCGCCGTTTTCGGGATTGATTCGGGTGCGGCGTTCGCTGCGGTGATCGGCCCGCTGATTGAAGTCCCCGTATTGATCCTGATGGTCAATTTCGCACTCAAACAGCAACACAAATTTTCCAATTAACTATTTATTAAAATGAGAATTGCCTTTTTTTCAGACATTCACGCTAATCTTCCGGCGTTGGAGGCATTTTTTAATGATGTGGAATCCAGGGACACCGACGCGATTTATTGTTTGGGAGATCTGGTAGGTTATAACATCTGGCCCAATGAGGTAATTGACCAAATCCGAAAGCGTGGTATCCCGACCATCGCTGGCAATTATGACTTTGGGATCGGAAGAAACAGCGACGATTGCGGCTGCGCTTATAAAACGGACGATGAAAAAGAAAATGGCAAAGTGTCGATTGCCTTTACAAATGAAATCATAAAGGACGATCAGCGGGCCTATCTAAGAACGCTGCCGGCACACATCCGTCTGGATTTCCAGTTGGATGATAAACCGCTTTCGGTTCTTCTGGTGCATGGCAGCCCCCGCAGGATCAACGAATACCTGTTTGAAGATCGCGATGAAAAAAGCATGCTACGGATTATGGAGCAGGCCGGTGCAGATGTCATGCTTTTCGGGCATACCCACAAACCTTACCACCGCATCCTGGGCGAAGCCCGCCAAGACGGTGCAGATCATTTCCGGCATGCGATCAATATCGGATCGGTAGGAAAACCAAAGGATGGGGACCCAAGGGGAGGCTATGTGATCCTGCATATCGATGCGGATGCATCCACATCAAGCAAGGAAAGCATTACGGTAGAATTTATACGCTTCGAATATGATGTTGAAAAAGCGGCGCATGCCGTGGAAGATTGTATCTTACCAAATGCCTATGCAGAATCATTGCGCCTGGGAAAATGAAAATAGCGCTTCTATAAGATATCAAGAATGCGAAAGCACGTCACTGAAATGAAATTGCCCATGTACGCGTCTTTTAGCCTGACGTTTGCTTTGATGGGTGATGCCTTTTTATATTCTTTTCTTCCGGTAAATGCATTGAGTATCCATGTCCCAATCATTTGGATAGGAACTATTTTATCGATCAACCGCTTTACACGCATTTTGCTAAATCCACTGATTCTGCGTGTTTTTAGTCGTGTAGGGTTTCGTCTTCCCGTGATCGTTGCCGCAGTTGTTTCCGTAGTTGCCACAGCTGGTTACGGTGCAGGTTTTGGCATAGCAGTAATGGTGTTGCTCAGGATATTATGGGGCATATCGTATTCGGTTCTTCGTGTCGGGGCAATCACTTATGCAATGGATTATCCCAAAAAAGGCCTTGCCCTCGGGGTAAGTCAAAGTATTATTGAGTCAGGACCATTGCTGGCGCTATTGGTCGGCCCGGTACTTTTCGACGTAGTCAGTCCCAGATTGACATTTTTCATAATCGCGCTCCTTTCGACCCCGGGAATTTATTTTGCCTTAAAGCTTGAAGAGAGGGGTCGCACTTCAGCCAGGCCACTCAGTTTCAAAATGTCGTTTCCTTCGATCTTTAACCGGTTAGCATTTTTAAGTGCTTTTGCGGTCGAGGGAATGCTCGTCGTACTGATCGGCTCGCTCTTGGTAGATGCACAGCCAACTTGGACAGCGGTGGAAATTACGGCCGCAGCCGCGGGCTTCCTCAGTTTTCGAAGGATATGCTCCCTTTTGATTTCTCCTTTCGCGGGATGGTCGGCAGATCGGTACGGTTTGGCCAACATTTATTCGGGCTCTATTCTGCTAATTTGCCTGGGCCTGATACTCGCAGCAAACGGTTGGGTGCTGACGGGATTGATACTTGTTTTTACGTTTTATAACATCAATGCTTCGCTGGCCGCGGGAGCGGCATCTTCCGGAAAAACCGATGTAACCCGTGCAGTCTCAATTAATGCTACTTTCCGGGACGCGGGTTCGGCTTTCGGAGCATTGGCCGGAGGATTTCTACTGGCAAATGATCATCTGGATCTGATCTTCACAGCTCTCACAATGCTATTGATTTTATTTACCTGGAAATATTGCAGGGAGTCCCGAGTACTTCTTACATAAAGGTGTTAGTCTGAATTTCAGTGCTTTGGGTCGGAAAATTGGGGATGGTCTGCTTGCAAACCCGGCTATCCATCAAAGGGTGCATCGGGACCGACAGGTTCAGGTTATTGGTTGGACTCCGGTTTAGTCGCCAAACCGGAGTCCAACCATTTAAGGCATTTCATTGGAAAATAAAATCTCCTTTAAATCTTGGTTTGAAAGCGGTTTATGATAGAGCTTCTTAATCACCGGATAAGATCGAGCTTTGATCCTATCGCTTGCATCTGTGGAGGATGTGATCATGTACAGGTGGAATTTATCACTGGCAACGATATTCATTTGCTGCAATCTGTCTAAAAATTGCCATCCGTTTAAAACGGGCATATTGATGTCTAAAAGCACGACAACATAATCGGTTCCGTTCTGTAGATTTTCTATTGTCGATAAACCAACCTCTCCATTATCGCATTGATGGCAATTAATTGAGCTATCAATGTTATGCACCATTCTTTGGGTGACTAATCTAACAATTAAATCATCATCTACGATAACAACAGTTTTATTCATTTTTTTTAAGTTAAATGTTGCGCCTTTTCAACCAGGTCCTTTATTATTTCGTCCAATTCGTCAGCCGAATCTCTTAAATGTTTTAACCACATTAAAGTATCATCCAGATTTTTATTGTTATCATCAATAGCATTCATAATTGTTAGCATTCTCGCAAGGGGTGCCCTTACGATATGTGACTGTGTCCAGGCAATACTTTTCAGTTTTTCATTCTGTGCTTCAATTTGTCTGACATATTCTATTCTGCTTATTTCAAATTTTTTTCGTTCCGAGATATCATTCATAGCTCCTACCATCCGAACCGGATTCCCTTTGACATCTCTGATCACAATACCCCTATCGATCACATTGGCAAAAGTGTCGTCATTTTTCTGATAACGGTACTCGGAGATCCAGTTGGATTGGCTGGGATTCTCAAGTGTTTCATAAATGCTTTGCAATACCCGATCCCGATCCTCAGGATGGATGTGATCTGTCCAGGACTCCAATGTCGGAGTGATCTTTTCAACTTGGTATCCAAACAGATTATTGAAACCAGCACCCCAATAAAGTGTATCCTCTAAAATATTCCAATCCCATATCGCATCATGGGTAGCTTCGGCGACTTTTTCAAAGCGTTCATTGGAGTGAAGCAAGCGTATGTCGGACTCTTTCCTCAGTGTAATGTCTTTAAAATACACGGACAGTCCGGCACTTGAAGGATATACCGACACTTCGAGCCACACCTTCAATGCTGGATAAAACTCTTCAAAAGTCAAATTTTCCTGGGTATCCGCAGCTTTGTGATATTGGCGATAAAAGTCGGTGTCTATTGCATCAGGATATTCGTCCCACAGGTTTTTGCCAATAAGGGTTTCCCTCTTCCTGTGTAAAACCTTTTCGGTTTCCTTGTTTAAATAGGTTAGTACCCAGTCTTTGTTTACAGTGAAGAAAGCATCTCCGATACTTTCCAGTATATTAATTTTTTCCTGATAGGCTTTATCAAGTTTTTCTACGGCCTGCTTACGTTCATCTATATTCTTGAAGTATGCTGATATGCCACCATGTGATGGATATGCATTTATTTCATACCATTTCCCATTCCCCGGATAATAGTAATCAAAGGATTCCTTCTTTTTTGACCGGGCAACTCTCTTGTAAATTTTCCGAATAACGGTAAATGCACTTGCCGGGAATAGTTCCCAAATGTTTTTGCCCAAAACATCTTCAGCCTTCTTTAAGAGCAGGTTCTCAGCTTCTTTATTAAAATAAGTAAATTTCCAGTTTTTATCCACTGCATAAAAAGCGTCAGATATACTTTCCAATATCTCACGCATCTGAAGTTCCAGCAACTTGGAACTGTGAATATCCTGAAAACTGCCATATACTCGCCGGCATTCGCCTTGAACCATTTCAACATTTCCAATGGCCCGAATCCATCGTTCTTTCTTTTTTTTAGTGATGATTACAGCTTCAAAGTCAAATTCAGCACCCGTCTCAATACTTTTTACTATAACCTCATTTACCATTGATTGATAATCATTCCGGTAAAAACCAAGGGCTGTTTTTAAATCAGGGATGAAAGTTTTTGGGTTCGTTTCGTGCAGTTCGTGTACCATAGCTGACCAGTAAATTTTGTCATTCACCACATCAATTTCCCAACTTCCGATTTTAGCCAGTCTTGAGGCCTGTTGGAAAAACACATGATTGAAGTCTTGTTTATCTTCTTTCATATTTCGATTGTTTTCGCCATGCTCTTCAAACTCGTACATAACAATCTCCGGCTTTAAGATGGTGAAGATTTCAAACCAAAGAGCTCAATATTCTGCCCAAATCCCACAAAGCAGTTTGTTGTCGATTACCTTTCACTGCCACTAATTACATCTTTCTCAAAAAGCCGGAATGTCACTCAATCGAAATTGGAACCAGTGCAATACATTTATTTACGCTTAAATGATATCATCTGAGTTGCTTGTGTTTTGCGGATTACAGGTCAGGCCCGAATTTTCTGACATTTTTTCCAGGGAGGCCGTCAATTGCTAGAAGGGTATCCTGGACATTTTCGATCGGATCACGATGTCGAGATATGTTGCAGGATGGATACCGGGCCGGCGACTGACCGTCTGCTAATATCGAAAGAAAACTTCACAATTACATGGGCCCGATGAGCTCCACAAATGTTCCGTCCGGATCCTGGACCAGCACGAAGTGTGAATCTTTTGTCAGAGGGGTGGGTGTGCTGCCGAGGAAAGTCACGTTCTGCTCTTTCAGCCTGTCAAGGATGGGCTGTAAGGATTTGACCTGAATGGTGATGTACTGCGGACCTGTATCGTCCTGAATGAATTTTGACTTTGGATGATCTGCCTTTTTGCCAAAGCTCATCAGTTTCCAATCGGTGCCTTCGGGGCTGTTTTCCAGTTTAAGAATGTTTACTTCGACCGCTTCACCACCTGTTAAACCGCCTCGTTTACCGAATTCTGCATTGATCGTGAAATTGCCGGTTTTGACCATACCGATTCCTTTTACATAAAAATCCAATGAGCGCTGCATGTCAGCTACCACGACGCCGACGCCGATGGATTTACTTGTAAAATTGGATTGTGCGTGAACGAGACCGCCAAAGAGGAGCGCAGTAATGATTAACAGATTCTTGAAAGTGGACATGCTTATAAATTATTTATTTTAAAATTAGATCACTACCGCTGTCTTTCAGGGAGTTAAATGAAGCAGGAATATTTACAGTTGATCGACCTGGAAGCGTCAGGCACGGATATTTCGGATAGCAACGCCACATTTCTTCCATGTTTCAGATTTTGACCAGCGACAACATAAGCTTTCCGTTTTATTGATTTACTCAAAAAAGATATATGCAACTCATCCTGGAGAACAGACCGGACGTCTTTTCTTTTTCGGATTTCGGCGACAAATCAAGTTGTGTTTAGGTTGTTCAAGAATAGATGCTGCTGGCGTTTTCCGAGGAATGAAGGCTTGCTCAACTCCACAAGAAAGTGTTTGGGAATAGCGAAAAATAGACATCGTGCCATCTTTGCAGCGACAACCGCCAAACGTCCCCGGCTTAATCATTGATCAAACGGTTTGCCAGACTATTGGTCAGCCACAAGGAAAAGCAATATCACTATTTTTGAATACAAAAGAAAGAGAAAGCTCAATGGGGGTGGTTGGAAATTAACAAGCTGGTGCCGGTCATGGTGGAGGTACTGGACCGGGGATCCAGGTACAACCCGGACGGTGGCCCCAAACCATTGCTAACCCAGATCAGGCAGAACAAAAAGAAAGCGATTGCAGAGCTGCAAGATAAATTCCGAAGTGAGCGGCGATCTTATGGATTGGATTAAAAGACGAGCAGGTAACCGTGCATGATCATGGTTCCTTTGTCGAACTCACAAGCCGCTTTCCTTTCGCATCATGCTTAAGAACGCCGGGGTAATGCCCAGATAACTGGCGATATGTTTTTGGGCAATGCGCTGTTCCAGCCCGGGATGGCGTTTACGGAATTCTAAGTAGCGTTCTTCGGCGGTTTTGTAAAGTTGCGAAGTTATGCGACGCTGGTCAAGCTCAAAGCCATTTTGGTTAAGGATGCGGAAAAAACGTTCAAACTTCGGGATGATTTCAAACAGTTTCTCAAGCTGTTGTAACGAAATATAATATACTTCGCTGTCTTCCAGTGCCTGAATGGAATTTACCGCAGGTTTTGCATTAAAAAAGCTCACAATATCGCAGGCCCACCAGTTTTCCGGGTAAAAGCCGATGATGTGGTCTTCGCCAGTCTTATCGGTATAAAACATGCGCAGGCAGCCACGCTTCACAAAATAAATGTGACGGTCGGTTTCTCCCGCATGAAGCAGCCAGATTCGCTTCTTGATTTCTTTGAGACGAAAGAAAGCAAGCGCCTGCTCCTGTTCAAGTGGGGCAAGCGCTATATGCATGGCAAAATTATTGAGGATCAGCTGGTGCATTTACTAAGATAAGTATCACAAAGCAAACTGGCGCGTCATGTACAGTTTCAGATCGGCCAAAGCGGAGAGGCGCAAAGGTTCAGCTATGTTGCGGTATGCATCGCTTTGCGCTACGGTTAAAAATGCTTCCGCGCTAGGATATTCCACAATTAGAATCGCGTCCCAGGCCTCTCCTTCGTCAGCCACTATGCTGGCTAAAACATCACTCAGCAGATTGACTTTGGCTTCCATCCCCAAAAGTGCCATTACACTGTTAAATGCGGGCAGGTATTCTTCGATGTACAGGCGGCGGTCTGCAAATTTAAGCATATTCAGCATCAGAATCGGTCCTGTGCCTGGCACGGTGTCCGGGATTGTTACCATTCTCATGTTTAAAAAAAGCCTATAAAACGGGTGATACGGTTTTGTTCGTCTGTCATGATTTCTTCTCTGTTTTTAATATTTTACATAGCCCAAAGGTCACCCGCCTCAGCTATAAAAAAGTTCAACTAGTTGAAGATTTTGAAGAAGTAAGCTCCTTTTTCGCCGCCGGAACTGTTGGCGGCTTGGCGAATTTAATCGCTAAGAACGTGATTGGGAGCTACATTCAGGCTTGACGCGATGTTCGTTGTAACATTATTTGAAAGTCAGTAAGTAAAAGCGAATTCGGATGGTAGTTTTTAGAGTGGGGCAAACTCGCCAAAACCCGGCGCAGGCTTTGCCTGAGGCACTTTTGTCAGTAATTCAAGAACCTTTCGGCCTTTCTCGTATTTGTCGGTTGTATCCGCCTTGATTTCCGGCTCGGCTGCGCATTGATCGACGATCCCCGGTCGCTGTGGCGGCGGAAATCGCCACTAAACTTTGCTGCCGGGCGTCCAACGACAGGCCATCATTATTTTGCGCGTTTACATCCATTGCAATGAGCAGAATTATTCCTGTTACAATCCATTTCGAAAATCCGGGATGGATTATAGTTCCTATTATTTTTGATTGACTTGGGTATATTCCTGTTCTGTCACTGGCCCAAGCCAGATCACATTCTGTTCATTCTTGAAATTAGTGATGGCGATGTGGACAAATTCGCTGGTCGCAGACGCCCCATGCCAGTGCTCGGTATCTTCCGGGATATTCACCACGTCTCCTTTTTTCAGGGCTTGTGCAGGTTTACCTTTTTCTTGATAAAACCCATTTCCATCCGTAACGATCAGCACCTGCCCCTTTGGGTGTGTATGCCAGTGCGTGCGGGCACCCGGTTCGAAGGTCACACTACCGAGCGCGAACTCATTGTTTTTGTCTCTGGAAGCCAGGGTATACAAAAATGCACCGCCAGTGAAATAGGAGGTCGGCAGCGGGTTGCCCTTGGGAAAAATAGAAGAATTTGTTTGCTCTGACATGGTTCTCTGTTGGTTTTTGACACTGCAGCCGGTCATCCAGATCAGGATTGAGGCTGACAGAAAAATAAAAATGTTTTTGATGAATGTACCCATAATTTTTAGGATGGTCTGCTAAAATTATCTCTGCACAAAGGTCATACATCGCTGATAATCTGCACTTATACAATTTACAGGTTTACCTACCATTTTTACAGATTCGGATTTACAGACGTGGTTGGCATTCAATTACCCTGCTGTTCCATCCCGAATTGCATGCGGTTTTATGACCGTCAGCTTATCACCAGGCAGGATGTCAGAAAGGACAGCCTGGAAAAATTACCGGTCGCTAAAAAGCCCCTCAACTTGCGTTGAAGGGCTTCCGTACCCGCAACGAACAAATATCGAACCGGTTGCTGGATGATTTAAAATTGATATCAGGATTAGTTATCTAAAAATCAGGACAATGTAAGCGGTCTGCCGTTGCTGATTAAGGAAAAAAGTGCGCTACTTATACCGTTGCCAATCAAGTGTTTTGTCTTTTAAGGGCAACTGATGCTTCTGCGCAAAATCATTCCGCACTTTCAGCACATCGCTCCACCATTGGTCGAGTGGATAATGCAGTTCCCGGTAAATCAGGTAGCTGAGGTCAATGGTGCGGACGGGCTGGTGATCTTTGATATCGTCCACTTGCTGCAAAAACTTGCGTCCATTCGCTTCTTTAACGAGCGGGTGCCATTCTTTAAACCAAATGTTTTCAACGAACGCAAATGTACTGTCGCGCTGGGTTTTCAGCTTGCTGACCATTTCCATGGCAGCGTCCAGTTGCTTGACAGCAGATAAAGGATGATTCGCAGCAGCCGCCGACGCTTTTTGCAGAAGATCGGTTACCTGATTTAGTGTAACCAGCATGCGCAGATTTTGCCCGCAGATCGCTGCTACTGATTCGAGCACTTCGAGGTTATAAAGCTGCTTTCCGGCAAGTGATTTATTCTTTTGAAGAAGGTGAACCGCGTATTGATTGCGCGTGAGCATGGATTGTGCTGCTTCAAAGCGCGCGGCATTTACGGGATAAGTTTTGTCTGAAATAGCCAGTGTACCAGATTGTGGCACAGGCAACAGGGGTAGGGTCTGGTCTCTTTCCGGGTGAACAAAAAGGCTGTCGGAATTTCCCTTGATCATAGGTCGCCAGGTCGACGGGATCCAGTCCCAGCTGTTGGTATGAAATTCGGCCTGCTCGCTGAGGACATGGTAAATGCTGTCTACATCCTTTTGTTTCGGGCCATAAAATGAGGTCATAAACCGGGCAGAAGCATCCGCCGGCGCAACGTTTTTGTTGTTCCAGCCAGCCGCCGTGCCTGTGGCATAACCCAGCCAGAATGTTTCAGGATGTAGACCGGCGTCCGCCCAGCCTGCAATGATCACGCCCATGAAAGACGACAGATTTGCGTCGAATGCTGTCTTTATTTCCCTCATCATACCCCCGACGCGCCCCGACGAGCGGTCGCTTCCATCTGCCATCACGGCCGTTTTGGTGTGCAATGGATAATAGTTTGGGAAAATAGGCTCCGCGCCTTGTGTGGCCGTGTACACCGTTTGCCTGATCCCGTGTTTTTTGTAATCGGCCGCAATTGATTTGTTATACACCCCGTTGACCAAATGCGATGGCAATGCAGTGATATCTTCGCGTCTCAACGGAAATTCACCCCAGAAAAAAACGGTACGTCCCTGCTCGTGCAGCCTGTCGGCCAGCTTTTTGATAAACCACGCCAGTAACCGCCCGTTTCCGCCCAGACTATCCGCCATCGCCTTTTCCGACGGTGCCTTGCCGGTATAGTACGCCTCGTCATTGGAAAGCAAAATGTACCTGCTGCCTTTGCTCGCATTGATCAGCTCGCCGAACATATTGTCCAGCAGTTTGAAAGTCTCGGGGTTGGTAACAGAAAACTGGTAATTGATGTCGTCAATGAGTCGAAGCTTGCGGTATTCGGGATGTTTGAGGATAAAGGAAACGTGTGCCGGGGCGTCCAGAAAAGGTACGAGGTCGATGTAATGCGCTTTTGCAACATCCGCCAGCTCCTGGTATTCCTGCGGCGTCAATGCGTAAGGTTCTACAATCGCAGATGCGGATTTGTATTGAAAATGCCCCTCCAGTTTGATTGAAAATGCATTGATCTTGTAAGTCGAAGCCTGCTTGATAATTCTTTTTAATGCATCCAGTTTTTCCAGATGATGGGCATCGTCCCAGTAAATCATCCGGAGATCTACATTCGGCCAGTCAGTGATTTCGCCCTGGGGAAGCTGCGCCTGCTCTTTAAGTAACTGTAAAAAAGTCTGGACGCCGTAATACAATCCCTGCGGCGCATTGGCTGTGATGGTGATGAGCGCGGGTTTTAAAGTCAGCCGGTATGCCTGGTTTGCGAGCGCCACGCGGTTTGTATCAACACTCGCACCAATTTCGACAGCGCCTTTTTTGACGATTAATTGAATAGCGGGAGACTTAGCAGCTTTATTACCAACTACATTCAGTGAAAGATTGACTTCCTTCATTCCCTGCTGCAAACTGATCACCGCCTGTCCTTTGGCAAGGGCAGGGGCGGCGACGATTTTCCAGTTTTTACCGATCGGAAACTTTTGCTCAGTCAATTTCATTTCCTGCGGAACCGGCAGCAAGCCAGAACCGGCGGGACTGTTTCCCGACGGTGATTTTTGTGAAGCCGTGACCTGTGCATAAGTCGCAAATCCAATGAAAAAGCAGCAGAAAATGGTTAAAAAGGCTTTCCGGTAAATGGTAGTCGTCTTCAAGGGAAAAGATTTTTAGGTTAACTAAAAGAGTAATCGGCGCGAGCCGATTACTCTCAATATCTGTACAAAGTCCACAATAGTATTAAAGTGACGCAATCCAGCTTCTAATCATCAATACCCCTGATTCTGAACAATTGCCGGGCTGCTGGTAATCACCGCAATAGCGGGAATCGGGTACAAAAGCTGGTATTCCTTAATCGGCGTGGAAACACCCACGGTCGGTTTACCCGGGCCGGATAGTTTTGCATTCATCACTTCCATCGCCCTGCCGGTACGCAGCAAATCAAACCAGCGGTGTCCTTCAAATGGTGATTCAAGTCGCTCTTCGTTGTAGACCGCCGTTTTGAACGTTTCATAATTAAGCCCGCTCAGATCAGCCAGTCCTGCACGTTTGCGTACCAGGTTAATCGCCGCATAAGCATCCGCATTTGGCGCTTTGTTGGCTTCATTAATTGCCTCAGCGTAGTTCAGAAGCACGTCCGCGTAACGGATCACGTACCAGTCCGCGCCCGAGTCGGCATTACCGCCGCCGGTTTCGCGCTCCACATAGCCGCGGATGTATTTGGCCGCGACAAAATTTCCCGCCTGCGTAAAGCCGTCGGCGATATTGGTCCGGCGAACGTCACCAGTCGTGTAGGCAGCGGCGATATCTTCGGTCGGTTGGTTAAATCCAAAAGCACCGCCGGTAGGAACGACGATCCCCTGCGAACCGGTTGGCGCAAAGTGGTTCGGAAGGTTTGAACCCAGACCGTTTGACATTGTTCTGTACTGCACCTGCAAAACTGCCTCCGCATTTCCCTGCTGGCTGGCTTTGTAAAGGTTTGCATACGCAGGTAGCAAACTGAAAGTACCCGCCGTTACTACTTTCTTAAATTCGGCAACTGCTTCCGCGTATTTTTTCTGGGTTAGATAAACCTGTCCCAGCAGACTTTCCGCAGCACCTTTGGTGATTTTTCCAGCTTCTGCCGCAGGGTACGTAGCAGGAAGCATGCCACCTGCTTTCACCAGATCAGCCTCGATTTGCGCGTACACTTCGGCAACAGACGCACGGCCCACTTGGTAGCTGGCATCTATGTCCGAAACCGGCTCAGTCACCAACGGAACGCCGCCCCACAACCTTACCAGATTAAAATAAGCCAATGCCCTCAGCGAAAGCGCCTCGCCGGTAAACTGCTTTTTCAGATTGTCGGCAACCGGGGAAGCATCAATGCGTGCCAGAATACTGTTTGTTCTTGCGATCAGGACATAACTCGTTTGCCAGAATGCTGTAAGATGTTCATTATCTGTTGTTTCCCTGAATTCGTCGATATTCCTTTTCGCATCATTACCACCTCCGCCGGGGCCAAGTTCGGTGGTATTATCGGAACGTAAATCTACCAGCAACGAGTAATATCCATTTCCGGAATACACTTGTCCAAGCGCATTATAAGCGCCCACTACGGCCTGGCGGAAATCGGATTCCGTTTTGAAAAAGTCGGTTTCGCCGATCTGGGAAATTGGTTTTGAGGCGAGGAAATCTTCACAGGATGTTCCTGAAAATGCCAGGATAACCAGTGCGACAGCTATTTTGATATTTTTTGAGATCATAATCAATCAATGTTAAAGGTTGAGCCGGGTTTAGTTAGAAACCAAGGTTAAGGCCAAGAATGATTGTTCTTGCCACGGGGTAAGTACCATAGTCGATACCAGGCGTGAGCGCAGAGGAAATCCATGGATCGCCCTCGGTGGTGTTCACTTCGGGGTTATAGCCGGTGTAGTTGGTAAAGGTGTGCAAGTTCTGGATGTTCACGTAGGCCCTTGCGTTTTTGAGGATTTTTCCACCAAATATTTTGTCAAAACGATAGCCGATTGTTACGTTTCTGATGCGAAGGAAAGACGCGTCTTCCACGTAATACGATGAAATGTTCCGGTTGTTGGCTGAGTTGTTTGCTCCCCACGTTTTGCCATCGCCAGGCTCCTCCGGCGAGCGCCAGTAGTTGTTGGATATGGACGCATTGTTGCGATAAACGCTGCGCTTGGTCAGGTTAAGCACATCCACATCCTGCACGCCTTGTAGCGAAACACCGAAGTCGAAATTGCCCAGGTTGAAGCTGTTCGTGATGCCGTAGGTGAACTTCGGCAGGTTATTGCCGATAATGGTCCTGTCGGAATCATTAATCAGTCCGTCGCCGTTCAGGTCCCTGAACCGGACATCACCCGGAAAGGTGTTTGCCAAATGCGCAGAACCGTCTATTTCCGCCTGGGTGTTGTAAATACCATCGAAAATTAGGCCATAATAACTTCCCAGCGGTTTGCCGATCTGCGTAATGTGGGTTAAGGAGTTTTCTTGCGCACGGTTTGCTACGATAATCGGCGCGCCGCCTGCTCCCAGGGATTCTACGGTATTGGTGTTAAACGAAATGTTCGCGTTGGTAGCCCAAGTGAAATTTTTCCGTGCGAAATTTCTGCTTTCCAAAGCGATTTCAACTCCTTTGTTACGCAGACTTCCCAGGTTTCGCAATGCAGTTTCGTAGCCCGTCGAAAGCGGCACAGGAACGTTGAGAAGTAGGTCGGAGGTCAGCTTATTATAGTAGTCAAAATTCAGAAAAAGGCGGTTCTGGAAAAGCCCGAGGTCAATTCCTAAATCAAATTCCTTCGCTTTTTCCCAACCCAAAATCGGATTGCCCAGAGAACCTTGCGCCAGACCGTTAATGATTGCGCCGTCGCCGGTACCCAGGATATAGTTAGCGCTGTTGATCAATCCTACCGAAGCATAGTCAGGGATCTGGTTGTTTCCAATAAAACCATAACTCGCGCGCAGTTTCAACTCGCTCACAGCGCGTGCATCAGCCATAAATTTCTCCTGACTGATCCTCCATCCGGCCGAGGCTGACGGGAAGTTTCCCCATTTATTATCAGAGCCAAAACGGGACGAACCGTCTCGGCGGAAAGTGGCTGTTAAAAAGTATTTTTCGTCAAAATTATAAGTCGCCCGGCTTAGCAACGAAACGAGTGTCCATTGGGAGCGGCTGGAACTTCCGCCGGTAACAATACCTGCATTCAAAGTAGGTACCAGGTCGTTCGGAAAAGAGTTGGCGCTGACGGTGGTTGAGTTGAAAGACGATTTTTGTTCCGTCAAACCCACCAGCACATTCACATTGTGCTTTTCGGCAAACGATTTGTCATAGGTGAGCGTATTTTCATTGATCCAGCTGATGTTAGCCGACGAAAACGAGCGACCATTCGATGGACTTACACTAATATAAGAAGGTGAAAACCGGTTATTGCTGAACGTGTTTACATCTGCATTGATACTTGTTTTGAATTGCAGGTTTTTTGCAATGTCAATCGTCGTAAACAAACTTCCGACCGTGCTGAACTGGTTCATGGTATTCTGAATACCCTCACCAAAAGCCAGCGCGTTGTTGTAAATGATATTCTGCGTGGTACCATCGTCGAAATTCAGGGTAAATGACCTCGAATACGAGCCGTCTGCGTTTCTCACGGGATAAAAACCGGGTGTCGACATCAACGTAACGGGCACCGCGCCGTAATCCTGGATCCCGCCGGATGTGGCAATGCGGTTGTTGGTATAAGAAGGTGCCACGCGCGCGCCAACCCTGATCCTGTCGGTAACTTTTGCATCCACATTCAGACGAAATGCATATTTCTTGAAGCCCGAATTGATAATGATCCCCTCCTGATTCTGGTAGTTGCCACTTACGTAATACCGCGCATTTTCCGTTCCGCCCGAGGCTGCGATCTGATAGTTTTGCATCGGAGCGCTGCGATAAAGTTCGTCCTGCCAGTCCGTGTACGGATATGCTGATGGATTTTTGAATTCATCAGGAATTTTAAATGCAGGGCCGCTGCGCACTGAGTTAGGGTCAGTTGCTTTTCCGCCTGCACGAACCCAGTCGTTATTCCTGATATCGATTTGGCGACGCGCATATTCCTCGTTGGTCATCAATCCCACTCTTTTCACAATTTTCTGAAAACCATAGCTTGCGTTAATGCTGATCTGCGACTTGCCTGCCGCGCCGGTTTTGGTCGTGATTAAAACCACACCATTCGCTCCGCGAGATCCGTAGATAGAAGTTGCAGCCGCATCTTTCAACACATCAATTGATTGAATATCACCGGGGTTAATGCTTGCCAGCGGGTTCACCGGAGACTGGCTGCCGATGCCGCCGCCCTGTGCCGATGCATTTGCAACGGAATTGTCCAGCGGCACGCCGTCGATCACATATAAAGGCTGGTTACCCGCTGTTATGGAGCCTGTTCCTCTGATTTTCAGCGAAATACCACCGCCGGGCGCAGCGGAGGTTTGCTGTACCTGCACCCCGGCCACCTGTCCGGCCAACGCTTCACCAAAGGAAACAACGGGACGATCCTGTATCTGTTTTGCGCCAACAGATGCCACCGAACCGGTAATTTCCCGCCTCGACTGGCTTCCGTAACCTACGACCACAACTTCGTTCAATGCCCGGTCGCTGTTTTCGAGTTGGGGGGAAATGGTGGAGCGGTTTCCTACCACTTCCTCCAATTCACTGTAACCAATATACGTAAACAATAACGTGCTGGTAGCAGGCACCTGGATCTGGTAATTTCCATCCGCGTCCGAAACGACACCGTCGCTGCTATTCTTCACGCGCACAGATACACCGACAAGCGGCTGCCCGGTTGCTTTTTCGGTAACCTGGCCACGTACAGTGACTTGATTCGCCCGGCCGGAAGTCTGGGCTTGGCTGGCAATGCAACAAAAGAACAGAAATAATGCCGCAAAGAGCATTCGCAGCGGCACTCCGGAAGTCGTGCGGAAACGACTATAACTTACAGTAAACATTTTGTTTCCCATACAAATGGAAGGTTAGTGGTCTAGAAATAAAGTAATCGAAAGGTATCGAAACAAATATAATGTTTTTATTGAAAATTAAATCTTTTCGTAAGAAAAAAATAATGTTGTAAGATTAAAAAGAAAGGTAACGGAGGTTTTTAAGCAATTTCAAAGGGAGTATGGGAAATATCCACATAGTTATATGGGTCAAAATCGTTAGGGTTATCCGGCCAGCCACTTGCTTTCAAATTCCCCTTCGGTCAAGTTCGCATAGGAACTGGAATTCACCATCTGCAACAGATCCGCTGAGAGCGCAATAGCTGCTAAGCCAATGCTGGTTCGTTCTGATCTCATACTGCCTGCTCAGATCCTGCCTGAAATTTCGGACTTTCTCGTCATACCATTCCGAATTTGGAAAATCCGTCAGTTGGCAGTAGAGTCGTTTGTTAATCCCCGACATTTGATTATTTTTTCCATCATATTATGCCATTTTTTGTATTACAACAATGAAGTTGAGAATAACCCCGCGGTTTGCAGTTACTTTTTTAGCATTGGTTTTTGTGTTGCATGAGGCGCACGAAATAGCCCATACCGGCGTCGGTCGCTTGGTTTGCGGCTGCTGGGGACGAAGGGATTTTAATGTTTGGGGTGTCTGCGAGGGCTGTGCTGATCAAAAACCAATTATTGTACTCGCAACTTTCGCCGGACCATTATTCACATTCCTTGTCATTTGGCTTGGTGCATTTTTGATAAATCCAGACAAACCAGCTCAGCAGAAAGCAATGGGGTTTTCGCTCATTTTCGCCAACTTACCATTCGCCCGTATTCTGGGTACCGCGTTGGGAAGCGGAGATGAAGTTTGGGGCCTAAATAGCATTCTGAACAACAAATCACTATCCTGGGCATTTGACTTTTCGTTGGTATTGCTGCTTTCAATTTATCCCTTGTGGAAGGCTTTCAAATTAATCGAAAACAGAAGAAAAATTGCGTGGTTCGTTTTGTTTCTCCTGATACCAATTCTAATTGATGTTCTGGTTGTTTTAGGAATAATGAACACATTGGTTGAGAAAAGAATTCTCGCTGAATATTGGGTTTTGGGCTCACCAAAGCTTGTAACTATCTGGACGTTTTTCGTTATGGCGCTCTATTTATTGACCAAAAAGAATATTTACGAATTGAATGCGGATGCGAGCTAATTTCTAAGTTATGCTCGCTGTACATTGTTAGGTAAATTTTATGGTTTACAAATGCATTTCGAACCTTTTCGCGAATTGGTTACAATCCTATCCCTCTGCAATAATCACCTCAATATTATGCTGTTTCAGCATCTTCAGATCAGCCTCCTCAATCTTGTCATCGGTCACCACTTTATTAATCTTGTCAAAACCACAAATAAACGCCAGACCGGATTTTTTGAACTTTGACGAGTCGGTAACTACGATCACTTCTTCGGCGATATCGATCATAATTTGGTTCAGATGCGCTTCCTCCATGTAGTGCGTGAAAAAGCCTGCATTGGCCTTCATTCCGTCGATTCCCAGGAAAAGTTTGTTGCAGTAAAGCTGTTTGAAATTCCGCTCCGCCATGGGCCCCACCAATGACATGGAGAATTCTTTGAGGTATCCGCCAGGCATGTACACCTGCAGATTTTCGTATTGCGCGAGGTTATTGACAATGTCCAGCGCGTTACTGATCACGGTCAGGTTTTTGAATTTTTCGAGGTTGTTCGATATTTCAAAAGTTGTCGTGCCCGAATCGAGGATAATGCTGTCGTCTTCGTTGATAAGCGATACTGCCTTTTTCCCGATCAGCCGCTTGATATCATGGTTGATCTTCCGCTTTTCAGTGACAGTCAGGGCAATGTTATTGGTTTTAAAAGCGCCACCGTGAGCCCTCACGAGCAGATTGCTGTTTTCGAGCTTGTCCAGATCGTTGCGGATCGTCACCTCACTCACTTCCAGCATCTCACTCAAATCATTCACATTCACTTCGCCCAACTCATCGAGTTTTTGCAATATCAGCGAACGACGCTGCGCGGTCTTTTTCATGATATCAAACCTTTTATGCTATTATTCTTATTAAATTAAAGTCTTTTGAACGTGGGCCCCGGGCGCTCACGCCAGGCCGTAAAGGTAGCAACATCCGGGGAAATGCTTTTGTAAAAATCAGAACTAAGCGTTTCGCACAGCCGCGAGATTCTGGGCTTCGTCCTGCTGCGGGAAAGCGCGGTGCACCTCGACTATCTTTTCAATGCGTTCGAGGATCAGATTCAGCATTTCTTTTGGGAAAGAAGCTTCCAGTACAATCAGTTTCAGGTTTTCATCTTCTGTGTCAAAAACCTGCATGTAAGTAACCTCAAACCGGCTCTTCCCAAACACCTGCAAAAGCCTGCTCAACACATTATTTGTGTCGCTGACGTAGACCGATATCCGGCTCGAATCGGCCAATCCATTTTCCATTTCCACTATTTTTTGACTTTCACTTTGAACGAGACCCGCTTCGTTTCATGGATAAATGAATGCGCCCCGTGGCTGTCACGCCGGGTGTTGCCTGTTTTAGGATACTCATAAATGCCATAAAAAGAGATCTCATGCCCGTCCGGACAATCAGGTTTTATTTTCACCTGCGAAGTCAGCCGCTGCGCCCCCGACCAGTCTGCCCGTGCAAGAAAAAGCATTTTTCGACTATCCATATCCACATACGGATCTTCGGTAAAAAGTTGCAGACCAAAATCATGCAGCGAATCAAGGTCAGATTTCGTAAAAATACTGATCCATTCACCCGGATTGGCGATTCCGTTTCCATTACCTTCTCCCACACGTGTCTGATTTTCTACTTCCAGATTTACATTCCGGCCGTCAGCAATTTCGAATTTTGTCAGGGTTTTTTCGGGGGAATAAAAAGGCACTTCCAGTAAAAATTGGTCTTTTTTACCATTGTAACTTACCATCAATTTAAGCTTCGCCTGGTCCAGCTCTGCGTGTCGCGAGCGAATCCGGAAACCAGTTTTTTCAAACAAACCTGCCTGAGCCATCTTCCCAATCGTGATTGCTGGATCCAGTACTTCTACTTCTTCATCCTGGGCAATCAGCTCGATGCGAACAGAGTCCACGGCAGCGCCGCCTTTGTTGAATAACAAAGGACTCAGCAAAACTATATCTCCCACGCCTGGCATCCTTTTATCGAGTGAGTAGGAGGCCATCGTAATGTGACCGGGATCGCCGGCCCGGTACAAGCCAATGTTGCTGTGCTGGCCCGTCCCCTGATATTGAATGCGGCCTTTTGAGTCGCTGATAACTCTTTTACGCTCAATTTTGCGGGTTTGTACATCCAAGTTAATCAGCTCAAATCCGGTATTTGGCGTGTAACTGCTATCTGTTGAAATCTGTACATTAAGGTTCGGAACGGCCGGGCCGTCGGGTAGCCATTGTTTGGTTTGTATACTAAATCCTTCCTGCCGCACATTGTCAAGCACAGTAAATCCTGGCATTTTCCGGTCGGTACGAATGTCATAATTCCAGACTGAAAAATTAGGATATACATCAATGTGATGCCATTTCTCAGGTCTCGGCAGCGGCATCCGGAAGTACTTCATGTGGAAATCAAATTGCCCTTTAATATTCACCGCATTGTGGAACCCTCTGAAATAGCCGATGCCATAATGCCAGCTTTCGTAGTTCAATTCCAATGTTTTGTAAGCGTCGTCAATCTCCTGATCGTGCTGCCGCAAAAAATCCTTGCTACCCAAATGCATTCGAATAGGCAACCCAACAAAATTCCGCCCCATCTCTTTAAATGGCATAAAAATCTGCAAAGCTTTAGGTCCAACCGTGAAGGAAGCCGACGGACAAAAAAACGAGGCGCTCGACAGCAAATGCGGGTATTTAGAAGCGATGAGCATGGACATAAATCCACCCATACTCAGGCCGGAAACCGCGCGGGATTCGCGGGTAGGTTTGGTGCGGTAATGCGCGTCAATGTACTTTACAAATTCCGGAAAGTAGTCGGCAAACTGCCTGTCTTCCTTCACCGGCGCAATGTCGTACGGGCGCGGGTATTGGGCGGGCACATAGCCATCCCATTTGGCGATGATCAGGTCATTGTCAGCTACATAGCTAACAAAATTATCCAGCGAATCCGGGCCTGTACGTTCGTAATTTCCATTAAACTCATCATAATAACGCGCCTCACCCGATCGGGAAACTTCACCCTCGGCTGGACCATTATACCGCCCCGCATTGCCATGAAAATAGTAGATCACAGGGTACCGCCGCTCGGGATGCCGGTGGTAATCGGCTGGCAGGATCAGTCGGAAATGTCGGTTTTCCCTGAATACTTCGCTAAAATGCTGCCCGTCTTCAATGATGCCTTTCGGCCGAGACGGCTGGGCATAAACGTTTGATGCTGCCGCGAACAACATCAGCGCAGCCAGCAGCCTTGTCAGGCAACGTTCCTTGTTTTTATAAAAACCGGTCAATTTTTTTTGCTGCTTCATGATGTACTATTAATCTTCCTTTTTACGCGCTTCTACCAGGTCAAGTATCTTGAAAAACAGGGTGGTAAGGCTGTAATTTTTAGTCGCTATCAACTTTTGTTTCAGCTTTACGGAAAGCGCCTGATCATTTTGCGACGTGGCCAAAACCCATTGCACTTCCGGCGCATCGGAGCCACTTGTAATTTCCCAATTTCGCAGTGAATCCTGTTCTGCTTTCCAATTGTTCAGAAACCCGGCGGCCTTTTCCTGCTTGCCTGCTCTTTCAAGCAAATGCACACCGAGGTAATTATTGAGCGCATTCCGGTTGCTTTCCTTGCTCGCGTTGAGGGTATATTCCGAAATATTCTCAGCATACCGAGTGGCTTTCTGCGCATTGCCGAGCTGGGCTTCACAATAGGCTGCAAGGTAATCCATCAGCCGCGTATCTGGTTCGTGCGGTTTGCCTGTGCCCAGATTTTCCGGCCATAATCGTGCTTTTTCAAGTGCTTTTAATGCCTCGCGGTATTTCTTGTTTTCTGCCAAAGCGAGCGCAGTTCCGAGATTCGCTACCACATATAGAGTGTGACCTTCCCGCGCTCCTTCCTGTGGTAGAACTTGTATTTTCTCCAACACTTTTAAGCAAGCTGCAAAGCTACCCGCATTTAGCAGCGACTTGGCATAATCAATGCCGATAACGGGGTTGTCAGCAAACTGCTTGAAAGCTGTTTGGGCATTGTCAAGTCCTTTATCCTGCAACTTTTGGTCATTGAAATATGCCGTCAGATAATGCCAGCTACGCCAGTCCTTTGGGTTGAGCTGATTGGCTTTTGCAACATCAGCCTGTGCTGTGCTGCCAGCCTCGTTTTGGAAAAGAATACCTCTTGCGATGTAAAATGGGGCATAATCCGGCTCGTCCTTACAGGCTGCGAATTGCATTCTGGCGTTTTCTTTGTCGCCAATGTGCCAATAGATCAATCCCAGATAGTAGCAGTTTTTCCAGGATGAACTTTGTTTTACAGCCCACTTTAAAACAGGAATTGTTTCGAGTCGAAAAGGGAAAACCAGCTCAGGAGACATTTCAAGGGCGTTTTGCAGTTGCTTTCTACTTTCCGCCGGTGCTGAATCCCGGTTAAGATAGGCCAGCCAATAGGAAACGGTAGGGTAGGCGTGAGCCAATGCGAGTACTTGCTTTGCCTCCTGATTTTGTCCCTGATTCACAAAATCGATCGCCAGTTCCAGGTAGGTTTCATGCGGCAGCTCGTTGCGGATTGCCTGCTGGAAAATGGCTTTGTTCGCTGCATTTGCTTGGAGCAAATACTGCTCGAAATGCGCATAATGATTAAGCGGGTCCACATTCAGCAGCTCTTTCCAAACCTGCGCCGCCTCATCAGGTTTGTTTAATTTTCGAAGTGCAGTGCCCAGTAATTGGTATGCTACCAGATTATTACGGTTGTAACCGAGTGCTTTTCCTGCATCACTTTCGGCCTTTTCGAAGTCCTGTTTTTGCAATGCTATGCCCGCCAGCTGCGTGTACGCGCCGGATTTGTATTCCATCGTCCAGGTTGCTACCGACAAAGCTTCTTCTGCTTTGGTCAAGTCGCCAAGCTTACGGTAAAGCGCGCCGTACAGATAATTGGCGCCGCCGTGATAGGTATTTTCCGCCAATACTTTTCGGGCAAAATCCAGCCCTTTTGCATATTCACCATTCCGGTAATGATATTCGGCAAGCCGGATCAATGCGCCGCAGTGAGTCGCTTCCTTTTTAAGACATTCCAGGTAACGAAGCCGCGCGCCTTCCCAATTGCGCATGGCATTTTCATCTTCTCCCAACTCAAAAAGGCGCTCTGCGGAATGAGGATCCTGTTTTTCGGCGGAAAGAACAGGACGGTCGAGAATTTTTTCAGGCTGAGAAGCATACACGAGCAGATCCTTACCAATGCTCACCCGAACAGATTTTTGATCAGCCGCTGTTAAGAAAACTGTTTTGGTATAAACCTCCATGGGTTTCAGTTGAAGCGGCGATTGATAAATCGTTTTCCCGGCCAAAGTCACCTTCAGCGTATCCTGAATTGGAGAAATCGGATTGAAAATGATCTTCAAACTATCGCCTTGCGCCGCTACATTGAGTGTGCCATAAGGCGAAGCGTCCACCATTCCACCAGCCGCCTTTACCGGAAACCAGTATTCCGTTTTCGTTTCGGAATAAAATGGTCCCAACGACTTTTGATTAAACGGACTGTGAAATCCGCTCCGTTCAGCCGCCTGGTTGAATGTCACACCAGACTGTGCTTCAATGTATTGTCCGTCATTGTCGGTGAGTAAATCCTCCCAAATTGCACCTTCTCTCGCCCGCGACCAGATCCATAGTTTCTTACCCGGGGCATCCGAGTACGGAGCCCAGTGACCGAACCCAAATTTTTTGTTATGCCAATACCCGCCAAACCAATTCGTATGCGTGCCCATTACGTGGTAGGACTTATCCCCACCGGAATTCACATTTTTGTAATAAGATAAATCGACACCATGCTCGTCAATCGGCCAGGGGCTGGCGTTTCCATCGTGACCGACATGGTGCGTGCCCGGGAAAAAGAACTGCATATCCTCCGACGCCCGGAACGCCGCATTTTCCCACGAAAGATAGGCGTCATGCAAGGGTAGGGGATTGTACCAAAGGCTTTGCGTTTCGAAATACGCCTTGTCTTTCGGGAGTACGATTTTGACGCGCCATTGCGTTCGGGAAGCCAGATCGAGGCCGCCTACCACGCAGGTAACACTTCCGTCCGGGTTGTTTTGCAGCACATAATCCACCGGCGCGGCTGCCCAGGGTGCGTGGCCGAGATCTAGCCCGAAGTTGTGCTCAATGCCGCCGCTCGTCCAAGGGCCGCGGATACCGATCGCGCGAAATTTCATTACGTGGTTGGTGTACACGAATTCCTCACCGGTCGATTTTTCGGTAGCGCCCATCACTTTTCCGCCTACCTCGGGCAGCACTTGTACCTTAATGTAAGGATTTTCCAGCTCTACCACTTTCCAGTTTTTCGTCGTGCTTTTGTTGGTATAGCCGTCGAAAACGTAATACGGATAAAACGGCGAGACTTTTTTGCCGACGCCCATCACGGGAATTGGGTTTGGGTCGGAATAAGGATAAGTTTTGAAGGGTTGTGCTTTCTCTGTAATGCTGGCTTTTTGGGCTTGGGCTGCTGGTGACAACATCAGCATCAGCAATGCTGGTGACACCACCACCATTGGCAGCATTGGCGTAAATATTCTCGCGAACAATGGCGACATAAAATTCCTATTTTTTGCTTTTTAAAATAACCTCCGCAAGTTCCATGCGTACTTTGTGCCATTGCTCCTGATCGTAGCTCCAAACATCGAGGTTACCAATGGATTTATCGCCGAATGGTTCTTTAATGAGCTGATTAACAAGCGCATCCGCACGTTTCGAATTTCCATCAAGTTTTGCGAGCAGGCGCAGATACTCGTAATCCTGCACTCCGTCTCGCATCGTTTTCAGGCGGATAGACGGACAAGGTTCCGACACATTAGGTACCATTCCGGGCTTGTAAATGACCGAGCCGTTTCCATTGAATTGCCGGTAAGTGAATTCCGCGTCAGCTTCGGAGGCTTCTTTGTAAAAGTCTTTCCACGATTCTGGATCGTACCAGCCTCTTTCCCAGCCCGCGCCCACGCCCCAGCTGATCCAGGAGTAGGTTTTGTATTTCCAGCAAGACCAGCTGATCGCACGGTCATTGACGAGCGGCAAGTCGATAAACGTAGAGCTTCCTACCCAGCTGTTCAGCTTTTGTTCGTATAGCGTCGGCCCGTAAAGCCAGTCTTTAATGCCCATTTTTTGGTAGTACTTTACGGTATCAATATTGTAATTGATTGTGTGTGAGGCCCAATCGGTGATGGATTTGCCGATCACGTCCATTGCTTGTTTGGTATAAGCCCCGTCCACGCGGAACTTGGCTTCCGGATATTCTTTTTTGAAAAGGTTACCATAAAACACCATCCGTGACCAGGCTTCCGGGAAATACGATTCATCCAGACCATTCAGATAGACCGTCAAAAGCGTCTTTTTAGGATTCACCATCGGTAGCAAATGCTGTCGGACCTGCCGGATGCTGCTCGTGTAAATCGCCTGATTGGCCGCATTGCGTTCCACTTCGGGTTTGCCAATATCCGGCCAGCCGGCAGTACCATGCTTTCCGTACACATCGAATGGGAGCGCGAAAGTTTCCAGCGGCTCGCCGTAGCCGGGACCGTCGGCATAACCGTGTTCTTTGGTGAAAGCTTGCCCGGTCAGGTATTTTTTCAATCGCTTGTCGAACTTGTCCCACTGAATTTCAACTTTACCGATTTTAACTTCAATCTCCGGATCGTAAGTCGGGTCCATTAACGAAATGCGGTTGCGTTTAAAAAGCTGGTAAACAGCTAGTTCCTGCTTTTCGTCCATTCTGCTCAAAAAACCCTCGTGCTGCAGGCTGGCTTTGAAAGCGTTTTCATTCGGCAGTTCAAAGTCCCAGATAGTCAGGCTGACCGGCATTTGTTTGCTTTGCCCGCCAATGGTAACCGTAATTACACTTTGGTATGTGCCGGGTTTTGCCTTTTGCACGTCGAGCGGGATAAACTGATCTACCCAAATGACTTGTGAACGCTGGCCGCTGATCCGGTTGTTGAAATCGGGCAATGTGAACGGGTACACCCAGCGGCCGCGTATTTTGGCAGAGTCGGTTTGGATGTATTTAAATGGGATCAATGCATCCGGATACCAGCCTTTGCCGAGGGTGGATTTGGGGTAACCCGTACTCGTACTCTGCACATTGACAGACCATTCCAGAAAAAGCTCAGGCTTGACGTTTAGCTCGGCGCTGCCGTTTTTGAAAGGCGTCATATCCAGCTTGATACCGGTCAGTTCCGCGTCTGATTCATTGGAAAGCACGAGTTGAAACGATACATATTCGCCCCGCGCGCCATGCAGCGAAACCTGTTTGCCGTCGAACAGCCAGTTTTTGTCCAAAAGATTTCCTTTTCCGGCTTGATTGGCAGGAACACCTTTAAACCGGTGCTCTATAATTTCATTTGTAACCGGATCGAGCCGGACGGAGGAAGGTAATGCCCGCAGCCGCCAAGGGTCTGCCGCGTACATTTTCGTTCCAAAGCTGAATGCATTCAGCGCGAGAAGACAGAGGATGAATTTTGTAAATCTGATCATAGTGAAGGTAGTTCAACAATGTGGGTGTTCGGCTATTGGCCGACGGGAAAAATCATCAACTGGCTCAATGCCTCATCTTCGCCCATAACCACATATTTTCCATCCGCCGAAGCAGCCAGCGTACTCAGCTGAAAGCCACGCCACAAAATGCCCTGTTCAATACCCGGTTCCACCATTTTAAATTCAGGGTTACCCAGATCGACAAAACCAGCATTTTCATCATATGAAAACAAATGCGAGTAACCCGGAGCGCCACCAGCGAGTCCGTACAACTTGCCATCGCGGGCAAAAGCCAGCGCCTGTAACCGGCCCATCATCATAGGTTTACCCAGGTTTTTGATCTTTTTAGTAACAGAATTTAGTACAAACAGCTGACCGTCACCCGCATTGCCGCCGTACAGTTTTCCGTCCGGCGCTTTGGCCCAGGCTTCTACCTGTCCCAGAACCTCGCGTCCCCAAACGGCCGGCAGCGGCGTTTCGAGGAATTGGAAGCTCTTTTTTGCCGGATCAAATGCAAATACCCGGTTGCCCGCCGTACTGCCGTAAACCAATCCTGCATTGTCCTGAACGAGCGCTTTGCAGAGATAAACCTCCGGCCCGATCGCAAAATCATGCGCGTCTTTCAGGTGCTTTTCTTTGGGTGCGACCTGGTCAAATACCTGTGTCTTTTTAGTCGCAATGTTGTAGGTGAAAAACCGCCCGCCCGGGTAACTGATCCCGTACAGCTCGGTGCCTTGTTTGTTGCTGAGCAATGTGAAAATGCCTTCTCCGGCGACAGGAACGCCCAAATCTTTTACTTCAATGGCATTTTCGTTTCCGATACTTACCTGCAACAAATGGCCCGCTGGCTGGTTTTTCTGTCCCATTGTTCCCGCGAACAGATGGTTACCCGCACCTTTGCAAAAGCCGGTCGCAATGCTTTTTTGTCCGGGAATAATATCCTGCAAGTCTTTCAAAGCCGTCACTTTCCGGCCCGAAATCGATGCTACAAAAAGGTAGGGGGACAAACCTTCTTTTGCTGTGGTGCCACCCAAAATCCGATCGCCCTGCACCGTAAGAGAAGTAATTGCATTGCGGTACATGGGCAGACGTTTCTCGGCGCTGTTAGGCAGGGAAACTTCTATTACAAATGCATCCTTGGGCGTAAAAAATGTGTATTGAGCCAGCAACGGGGCAGAGCAGGCGAGGTATAAGGCTGGGAAAAGTATTTTTTTAGTCAGATTTCTCATTTCCGGAGTTCTTTTTCAGGATTGAACTGGATCATAAAAGGGCGGGTAGAATCCCCTAGGCCCGAAGGATTGCGGCGGGCGGCGAAATACAGATTTCCGTCCTTATCCCGGATGTCGCAGCCGGTCGCTTCGGTGATCTCTGTGATCGGATATTCGCGCAAAATGGTCTTTTTGTGGGTTGCGGGATTGTATTCCACCAGCACGGTCTTGTCTTTCAATACATAATTACCATGACCACCAATGATGTAATACAGCTTTCCATTTTTACCAATGTTCAGATTAGGCACATAAGGTCCCCAGGCGTTCGCTTTGTCTGTCTCGATCACGCCTCCCAGGTCTTCGACTTTGCCGATTCCGTTCTTTTCAGGATGAAATGCGATGAGTTTTGCGCCGTACGTGATCAGGTAGATGATTCCTTTGGCTTCGTCTTTGGCGTAAGCAGTTATGCCTGTGATGATTTTGGAGCCGGGCGTCCCAGGGAATGCAGGCAGACTTTCACGTGCAAAAACCAATGAATCGCTGTCTTTTTCATACTTGACCAGTCGCTGCCGCCAGTCAACATAGTAGCAGTTTCCCCACCAGTCGGTAAACAATACACGCGGCACGTGCGAGCTGGCCAGACGACCGAGGTCGCGCACTTGATTTTTTTCGGGATTATAGACCAGAAAGTGGGCTTGCGGATAAGTTATTCCGTAAATCGTCCCGGTTTTTGGATCGATATCGACGTCCTTGATACTCTCATACTGCATCCCAATTCCCAGGTTTTGCAGTCCGGTTTTTGGATTCCATTTCATGAAAAAACCACCTGCATAACCCTGTGGATGTTCCATGAGATACTCCTCCCGCGACTCACCGCCGTC
This sequence comes from Dyadobacter bucti, assembly GCF_005869225.1. Taxonomy (GTDB): domain Bacteria; phylum Bacteroidota; class Bacteroidia; order Cytophagales; family Spirosomataceae; genus Dyadobacter; species Dyadobacter bucti. Next base: position 36,546 of record NZ_SWFP01000011.1, read on the forward strand.
GGTGGAAAAAAAGATAGAACCGTCGGGTGCGGCTACGATCTTGGAATGTACTTTGCCCTGCCACTGATAAGGCCGCAAATGCGCTAGATCCTTGATGAATCCGTTGAGTTTCATTGCATTGGTCGTGGCGTCAAACGTGTACAAACCAATGTTGTTTGCATGGTTGGTAACGCCGATATGCACCGTGTTGGAAGCTGCATTGTAGCCGATCGAACCCCAGGTGGAATGCGCTTCGGGGAAATCAGGGTATTCAATAAAGGCGACGTTTTTGTCCGTTTTCTGGGCGAAGGCGGTGGCTGCGCACATCAAACACAGCCAGAGTTGTATTATACGTGTCAAAGGTTAAAGGTTTAGGTAAATATTTATTTACGCTAATGTAAAAAATAGAATCGATTTTATGTATTATGAAGTATAATTTCTTTCGAAATCTTTCTTTTAAATTTCATTTTAACTTTTAACTTCCTCGAAACCCATCAATATCGCCGAGACAATCGCTAGTGCAATGCCGGCAATGATGACGGGATGCGGTATGGTCTGGTACAAAGCCAGTGACAATGCGACCGTAAGGACCGGCGAAAGTGCCGTAGTAATAGGTGCAATGATGATCGCTTTTCCGTAGCGGAATGCATATACCAGACACAAAGCACCAAATGCATTGAGCGATTGGATAATTGCTGACAGGTACGGACCCTTAAAACTCCATTCGATCGGCTGGCTAAAATCAGTGAGATACAATGCAAACGGAATGAGCATCACCGACGTGGCCATCATATAAAAATACAGGCTCTCGGCAGACATGATCTCATTGGCAAATCTCATAATGTACCCTTGCGTGCCCCAAGCCAGTAGGGGAATGGCGGTAAGTAACAACCACGTGTAGCCGCTGACCTGCGTGCCGCCAGCCGGCTGGTAGGAAAGCATAAAAATGGAAGCGAGCGCGATCCCAACGCCAATCCAGCCCAATTTGCCCGTTTTCTCATGAAGCAGAAAAACCGCCATCAAGATAGTGACTACGGGAGTTAATGAAAGCAACGGAAAGACCAAATAAGCCGGTGCAATACGCAGTACAAAAAATAGAACGAGCTGACCTCCAGCACCCAGCAACCCCGCTGCACCGCCCCAGAGCATGGCGCGTTTGTTGAAATCCAGTTTCCAGCCTTTGATTTTCAGTGCGGCCAATGCGGCTGGCACCATCGTAAGCGCCCAGACAACGTACCCTAATGTCGCGGGAAAACCGTTCTTTTCGGGTATTTCAATGACTGCGCCCCATACTCCGATGAATAGAACATGAATGATCACATATATCAGCCAACTGTTTGTTTTACTGCTCATTAGATGTTGTTTTTACATAGGTGTCAAACCATTGGATCATCCTCGCATTCAGGTCGGCTTTGTTGCTCGGACTTAGTTCGGGTCGCCAGCCGTGGCCTTCGCCTTTGTACTGCACGAGTCTGGTTTGTACCCCCAGTTTTTTAAGCGCAACGTACATTTCTTCTGCTTGCGAGAAAGGAACTTCGTTGTCGGTTTCGCCATGCAAGATAAGCGTCGGCGTAGTCGCTTGTGCCACATTACGCAGCGGTGACCATTTCCAAAGCTCGTCAAAGCGACCAAACGCCCGACCGCCGAATTCCGATTCCATTAAAGAATGATATAATGAAGTGCCAGCAAAACTTACCAGATTGCTCAATCCGCCGTCGCTTACAGCCGCTTTGAAACGGGAAGTTTGCGAAACGATCCAGTTGGTCATGTAGCCGCCGTAGCTCTGACCAGTTACGCCTAATTTTTCGGGATCCAGCCAGGAATTTTTATCCAAAATAAAGTCGACACCCGCCATTAAATCCTGATAATCACCGCCGCCCCAGTTCATGAGCGTGCCGTTCGAAAATGCTTGTCCGTAGCCGTGGCTGCCTCTCGGATTGACGTAAACCACCGCATAACCCGCCGCGGAAAGCAGATGCATGCGCTCGTCAAAATCATGACCGAACATATTGTGCGGCCCGCCGTGGATCAGCAGAATGAGTGGATATTTTTGCGTTTGTACAAAATCAACCGGGGGCATTAACCAGCCTTGGACATTTGTATGATCGAAACTTTCGAACCAGAATGTTTCAGCTTCTTGAAGTGTTTTGTCTTGGAACAACTCAGAATTTTCCTGCGTGATCTGCTCAATGACAGCGCCTTGATTTTTGCTTTTAAAGAGCTCCGAAGGCCGATTTGTGTCAGATTTTACAAACACAAAATCACCTCGGTAACCATCAAGACAAAATTCCGAAATGCAGCCCGAACCACCCAGGACCATTTCGACCTTTTTATTCTCAACACTCACCCCATAAATAGAAGTATCCCCGCGGTCACCTGCGGTAAAGTAAATATAATTCCCCGACGGGTGCCAGCGAATGTGCTCGATCCGCCTGTCGAGGGATTTGGTCAGATACTGAAAACTGCCTCCACTGGAAGAAATCAATGCAATATGCGTATCCTCGGCAGGGCTGTCATTCGTCCCGATGCTCCCGGAAGTTGCCAAAAATGCAATATGCGCACCATCCGGCGACCATTTCGGCTGGTATGCCAGACCCGTATGTTCAGTTAATCTCGTGATTTCCAGTGTTTGGATATCCACCTTCCAAACATCACTTTGCTGAATATCGTCAGGCCTGGCGGTTCTGTTGCTGATGAATGCGATGTGGCGACTGTCCGGCGACCAGGTAATGGAGTGCTCGTTGAAATTGCCCGGGGTAAGCAGTGTCGGCGATCCTCCTTCAGCCGCGATCAGGTAAATGTGCGTATAGGCTCGGTCGGAGTAGACTGGCCTGTCGCGCCCACCTTTAGTTTTGTAAAGCAGATCGTCAAAAACGCGTATTCCGTGGTGTTGTTCTTCTTTCGGACCAGGCATGTCGGCGCTGAGATAGGCAATGTGCTTTCCATCCGGCGACCAGATACAGTTATTTTCTGCGAGATGATTGATGAAGTACGAAGACTCGTGGCGCTGGACCAAAAATTGGCTTGCCGCACTCGCTATTATATAGATATGCAGCTCTCCATACTCATTTTCATAAAGAAGTCTACTGCCATCGGGCGACCATGCATGCGCGGTACCTCTTCCTAAAATTGTTTTCCCGGCTGTTTCAGTAGTAAGAAGTACAATCAAATCATCACGTTCATTCTCTTCTATATCTGCGGCCGAAACCTGATAAGCGAGGTCGTAGCTGACAGGAGAAAGCAGAGGCGAGCCGACTTTTCTGATCCTGCGTAAATCATCTATCAAAAGTCCCCGCGGTGAGGCTTTTACATCCTTTGAAATCATAAAAGTGGGTTCAGACAGTGATTATTTTTGCAAGATATGTCTTGAAATGACAAGTTGCCTGCTACAATTCACTAATATTTATCCGCAATATATGAGTAAGCATAAATAAATTAAAAGAAAGGTTTAATAATATTTTTTACTTTCGTTTTATGATGTTTAATTTGAATTGTGGTGACAGGGTTATCCAAATGTCACCAACAACCGTCTTCTAATCGACCGCGAGAATAATGCAGAAAAATGAAATAACGGAGCTTGAAAGCGGTGCGGAAGCACACACGCAACGGGAAATCCTATCGCAACCGGAGCTTTGGCAAGAGGTATATCATTTAATAAAAAAGCAAAATGCCGAAATCAGCAACTTTTTGACGCCGGTTTTGCAAAAGGAAAATCTGAGAATACTGCTTACGGGTGCCGGTACCTCGGGCTACATCGGCGATGCCGCGCAAGGGACGTTACAAAAGTTGTGGCGCAGACCAGTTCAGGCGGTACCGACAACTGAAATAGTAATCCAGCCGGATTCCATTTTTCTTCGGGCGGTTCCCACGCTTTTGATCTCATTTGCACGTTCGGGAAATAGCCCCGAAAGTGTGGAAGCTGCCAGGTTAGCCAACCATTGTTGTGATGAAATTTACCATTTCATTATCACCTGCAATGGTGAAGGTGCGCTGGCGAATATGCATGCAGCAGCTTCTGAAAATGTATTCTGCCTCGTTTTGCCGGAGCGGACGAACGATAAGAGTCTGGCGATGACAAGCAGTTTTACCTGCATGCTGCTTAGTGTGCTGCTGGTTGCCCGCGTGGATTCGATTGAAGAGGAATTTCCGAAAATTCAACGCATTGTGGAGCAGGGAAATGCGATCCTGGATAAACAAATACTGCTCGAAAACCTGGCCATGACCTGCTTTGAGCGGGTGGTGTTTCTGGGCTCTGGCGAAAACCTGGGTATCGCAAAAGAATGTCACTTGAAATTACTCGAACTCACGGACGGAAAGCAGGTGGTAATGTCAGATTCATTTCTGGCTTTCCGCCATGGCCCGAGGGCTTTTGTGAATGCGAGTACGCTCGTCGTTTACCTGTTTTCAAGAAATCCGCACATCATGCGCTACGAGCGGGATCTGGCCGAAGATATTTCCCGTGATGCGCGGTCAATTTATTCGCTGCAAGTAGGTGGGGGCGATGGACTTGTTTTGTCAAATAGCAGTAACATAGCATGGAGTATTGATACGGAAAACCAATACCAAATGATCCCTGTGACGCTGGTTGGACAGTTGTTGGGCTATTACAGCGCGGTGCATTCGGGTATTAACCCCGATAGTCCATCATCATCCGGATCTATCAGCAGAGTGGTGCAGGGAGTGAATATTTATACAGAATAAAAAGGTGAACCGCGTATGTTGACTCCGAAATTATTGGTTGTGGGCGAGCTGAATGTCGACCTGATTTTGAATAAAATCCATTCATTTCCTCAGGTAGGCAAGGAGATGATCGCCGATGAAATGAACATGTGCCTGGGCAGTTCTGCGGCCATTATGGCGGCAAATAGTGCTGCAATGGGCGTAGATACTACTTTCTGTGGCGTGGTGGGAGAGGATTACTTCGGTGATTTTATTTTGAATGCATTAGAACGTAAGTCTGTCAGCTGCCTGCATGTTACAAGGCTTCGGGAACATAAGACGGGCTGTACGATGATCTTGAATTTCGGGCAGGATCGTGCGAACGTAACCTATCCTGGTGCGATGGATGCGCTGACGATCCATAATATACCTTTTAGTGAACCCTCCCTTTATCAGCATTTGCACGTGTCGAGTTTATTTCTGCAAAAAGGAATCCAGCATGACATTGAGCACATTTTCAAAAATGCAAAAACCGCAGGCATGACCACCTCGCTGGACCTGCAATGGGACCCGACCGAGCAATGGGCATTCGACTATGTGCGCTGCCTGCCTTATGTGGATGTTTTCATGCCCAATGCGTCGGAATTGCTGGCGCTTACCAAAGCGGATTCCGTAGAGGGCGGTATCGAAAAGATCCGTCCGCACCTGAATACCCTGGCTTTGAAAATGGGCAGAAACGGCAGTGTGGGCATTTCCGGCGACCAGCAAGTGGCAGTGCCCGCTTTCGAAGTGGAGCATTTTGTGGATGCGATCGGCGCGGGAGATTCCTTTAACGCAGGATTTATTCAAAAATACATTTCCGGGGCATCTCTGGAAGACTGCCTGCGGGAAGGTAACCTGATGGGCGCACTCAATACCACTGCTGCGGGCGGCACAGGTGCATTCTGCAACCTGAACAAGATCAGCGAAAACATAAAAGACTTCTGGGGAATCGAATTAAGCCTGTCATGAAATTAAAGGAAAAACTACGCGAATTAACACAGCTGAAAAAAGGCTTACTGGCTACCAATTACTACGATCTGGAAACGCTTCACGGGGTGCTGCAAGCTGCCGCCGAAACCAAACAGCCTGTTATCCTGCAACTTACCCAAAGCTCCATTGACTACATGGGCCTGAAAACGGCGGTGAACCTCGGGCGAAACGGACTGGAAGAATTTGGCGTGGAAGGCTGGATCCATTTGGATCATGGCGGGTCGCTGGATTTGGTACAACGCTGCCTGGACGCGGGTTTTGATTCGGTAATGATCGACGGGAGCGAGCTGCCTTTTGAAGAGAATGTAAAGCTGACCCGCGAGGTTGTGGAACGCGCCAAGAGCTACGGCGCACACGTGGAAGCAGAACTGGGTTACGTGGCCAAACTAGGCCAGTCGCATCATACCACAGGCTTTACCCAGCCAGACGAAGCCGCTGCTTTTGTAGGGGAAACAGGCGTGGATGCACTTGCGGTAGCCATTGGCACAGCCCACGGATTTTATAAAGAAGAACCTAAGCTGGATATCGATCTGCTCCGCAAAATCGCTGACAAAACCGCTGCCACACTGGTGTTGCACGGCAGCTCAGGCGTACCCCACTCGCAGGTGCAGCAGGCGATTTCAAATGGAATCTGTAAAGTGAACCTTGCGACCGAGATTAAGAACATTTTCATGGAGTCGCTCAAATTTGAACTGGCTTACAATGAGGATATTGACCTTCGGAAAGTGTTTCCAAGGGCGACCTGCAAAATCACGGAACTGGTGAAGACCAAGCTGGAAATGGTGGGAAATGTGACGGCGTAAAACAAACCTTATTCAGAAACCTTTGAACGATACTACGAACATATCTTATCAGGTTTCGCACGAGGTATTGTGGGACAGGTTCCGGGCTGGCGACAAGCAGGCCTTTGGACAACTCGCACTCCATTACTACCAATTATTATACAACTACGGACTCAGGCTGAACAGTGATGAGGATTTCATTTCCGACTGCATTCAGGAGTTGTTTCTCGAACTTTGGGAGCGCCGCTCTTTCCTGTCAAAAACTGATTTTGTAAAAACTTACTTGCTCCGGGCGCTGCGCAATAAAATCTTCAAGGAAAGCATTCGGCTGAAACGCTTCAAGGAGCCGCTGGACGTGCCTTTTGCTGTAGAATCGGATGTTTCAATAGAATCTTACATTGTTTTAAAAGAAGAAGAAACAGCTCAGATCAGGCATTTGAATGCGGTTTTGGATACGCTCCCCAAGCGTCAGCAGGAAATCGTTTATCTGCGTTTCTACCAAAATCTTGAATTCGACGAAATCGCCCGGATCATGGGATTGACGCGACAGAGCGTGGCCAATCTGCTTCACCGTACACTCAAAAAAATCAAGGATAGTTGGGTAGTCGCTCTGTTTATTCCTGTTTTCTTATATTTTTTTAATAGATAATATCTTGTAAACCAGGTCTTTATTTGTTAGTGTAATTATTTCAAAAAATAATTGAATCGTTGTGGGTATGTAATGCAGCAAATGGGACTATAGGTTGACTCTGATCGTACGGACGCATTGGGTCACTTAAAAATGTCCATTAAAGCAGTTCACAGGCTGCTGCACCCATGCACAATTACAACGATTACACCATTGAAGATTTAGCCCGGGATGATTATTTCCGGACTTCCATGCTCCATCCCGACAGGGAATCAACCGCATTCTGGCAAGCGTGGACCGCAGCCCGTCCCGACCATCGCGACCGCTACCAAAAGGCGCGCATCATTGTCTTTACTCTCGACCAACGTTATAATGCCCGGCTTCCAACGGAGGAAGTGGCGAATAGGGTCGGACAGATCATCGGCAGGCTGGACGAAATCGACTCGGTACCTCCTACCCAAAAGCCTTTCCTTTTTCATTACTGGTGGCGGGTGGCGGCGGTTTTCGTTGCTTCCTTGGGTTTTCTTTTATGGAATCTTCAGGATTCGTTAAAACCACAAGTCAGCCAAACTGTTCCAGAACAAGCTACTCAGGTGTCGAATGCACTTGTTGCCCGGAAAAATGATACACACCATAATCAGACGCTCATTCTCAGTGACAGTAGCATTGTTACCCTCTTTCCGGGAAGTACGCTGCAATTTCCGGGAACATTCGCCGGCGAAAGTCGGAAGGTTACGCTGAGTGGCGATGCTTTTTTTGAGGTATCCCACGGTGCCAAGCCATTCCTGGTGTATGCGGGCGAAACCATCACTCAGGTATGGGGAACGCGTTTCCGGGTCACTGCATTTCCGAAAGACGATCTTGTTAAGGTCAGCGTGAAAAGCGGGAAGGTATCTGTCCACAAGTCAAGCGAATTTGAACTTCCGGCCAGTGCAGCGAGTAAGCCCGCGCCCGGTATCATGCTTACCATGCATCAGCAGGCCGTATTTGACAGAAATGACCTGCTATTGGAAAAATCCCAACTCAAAAACCTGGAAATCATTACGCAGGATACCGATTTGCGCGAGCAGGTTTTTGTCGATACGCCTGTGGCTGAGGTATTTAAAGAACTGGAAAATCTGTATGGAATTGAAATTGCATTCGACAAACACACTTTTGCCAGCTGCCGGATCATTACCTCGTTCCGCGGAGAAACACTCACCGAAAGAATAAACAGCATTTGCGAAGCCATAGAAGCACATTATGAGCCTGAGAATGGCGGGATTGTGATTCTGGGAGAGGGATGCCGTTGAGGGACAGCATACATCTAAAAAACCTGCCTATGACCTAAACCTTTTCCAGAAAAAAGGCTGATGGTGTTTGAGCCACCACCAGCCTGCTCCCGTCAACATTGTACCCTCGTACGTATGCCAATCTTCCAGGAAGATGAACGGGATTCTTTTGCCTTCAACCCTAATCAAGTCTATGACAAAACGATCAAATTTATGAAAAAACAAAGACAAGCGCTTTGGCTGGCACGTACAATTATGAAAATATCAATACATCAGCTTTTGTTGGTTTTTCTGTTCGCAGGAGTGAGCCTCGCCCGACCGGCCGATGCCCAGAATGCATTGAACCAGAAAATATCCATTCACGCAGAAAATGAAGGATTACGCAGCGTTCTGAACCAGATACAGAAGCTGGCCGATGTGCATTTTACCTATACCTCAAACCTGATTTCACCCGATCAGAAGGTGACCGTGCGTGCGCACCAGCAAGCATTGTCCAGCGTGCTCGACGAGATGCTGCTTAAAGCCGGGATCCGGTACAAGTTGCAGGGAAAGCAGATTATCCTGCAAAAGGCTGTCAATCAATCCAGACGTGAAAGCGACGAGCAGACCAACCTGCCGGAAAGCGATGCCCGTCAGGATAGAAATATCCGGGGAACTGTCAAAGATGATCGAGGCGAGGTGCTTCCGGGCGTAAGCGTGATGCTGAAAGGCTCGCAACGCGGTACACTTACCAACACGGACGGCGCCTTCGAAATTAGCGTTCCCGACGAAAATGCGACGCTAATTCTCTCTTACGTTGGCTACGTCAACAAGGAAATCCTCGTCGGAGACCAGACTACTTTTAACATTGTTTTGGAATCGGATGTTAAAATGCTGGACGCGGTAGTGGTTACTGCGCTCGGATTTAAAGAATCTGCTGATAAGCTTGGATCTACAAGCTCGAAAATTACCGATAAGAGCATCGCGGCTTCCGGCGAAACGAGTCTGCTGAATAAAATGGCTGGAAAGGCCTCCGGCGTCTTCATCGGCAGGTCTTCCGGCAGCGACCCGGGCGGCGGCTCCTTTGTGCAGATCAGGGGTGCGAGTACCTTGTCGGGTTCGTCGCAGCCGCTGTATATTGTTGACGGTGTGCCTATTAACAGCTCGGTTCATGGCGGCACCAACATTCGTGGCGTCGTGCAGCAATCGCGCGTCAATGACATTAATCCCGACGATATCGCTTCCATTCAGGTATTGAAAGGCGCTTCGGCTGCCGCACTATGGGGATCGCGGGCTGCTAACGGTGTGATCGTGATTACTACCAAAAATGGCTCATTCAATGACAAAATGCGCATTTCATTCAAATCCAGCTATTCAATGGATGAAATCAACCGCTACCACCAGAGGCAAACTGCATTTGGCCAGGGCGACCAGGGGAAATTCAATCCTGCTTCGGGAAATGCCTGGGGCGACAAGATCGAAGCCAGGGCAGGCGGTCCCGATGAGGTGAATACTGCGGGTGAGTTTTTTGAAGGTTACCAGACTGGAAAACGATACTATCCCATTATCAAGAAGAATTCGCGCGATGTTTTTGCCGATGATCAGTTTAATTCGATTTTCAGAAACGGATATGCGGTCGATAACAGCCTCAGTTTGAGTGGTGGCGGGACTAACTCCAACTACCTGTTCAGCCTGAGCGACGTGTATCAAAAGGGCGTTTTCAGACAAAACAGTGATTACAGGAGGAGCACCATCAGGCTGAATATCGAAAGCAAGCTCAGCGAGATCATCAAACTTTCCACGCACGCATCTTATGCGATGATCCGGTCCGAGCGCGTTCAGCGGTCTAACAATACGGCCGGTATGCTGCTGGGTTATTACCGGATGACGCCCGATTTTGACATCACCGATTACAAAGGCAACTATTACAGCGGCCCCAATGCAGCGCCGGTTGTAAACAGGCAGCGCTCGTACCGGAATTATCTGGGAAACAGCTCCAACCCGGTGTATAACAACCCGTTGTGGACGATGATCGAGCAGAAAAACCCAAATTCTGTGAACCGGTTTATCGGTAGCGCAGAGCTGACCATTACGCCAATAAAAGGATTGGATATCATCAACCGGTTTGGTATTGATAACTCTTCGGACGTTCGCCAAACGTATTTTCCTGTCAATTCCGCGCAGGCAGATGCGGTGAATTTGAATGGACGGTATGGTGAAGTGAATATCCTTGAAAATCAGCTCAATTACGATCTGATCGGAAGGTATAGTCACCAGTTCAACCGCAATTTCTCGGCAAACCTGATCGCGGGTTTTAATTTAAACGATCGGAAATATGCTGAGCTGGGCGGAGAAATGTCCGATTTTTTGATTGCCGACGGGCCCTGGAATTTTTCAAATGCACTGACGGTCAACAAGAATCCCAATAACAGCAAAACCTATATCCGCAGCGCCCGGGCCTATTCGGTACTTGGCTTGTCGGTTTACGATGCTTTGTTCTTTAATTTTTCTTTCGCCGGTGAAGCCGCGTCAACTTTCGGAGAAGCTTCTGACAATACTTTTTACTATCCTTCCGGCGATGTTGCCTGGCAATTTTCGAAGTTGAAACTGTTCCAAAAGGCCAATTGGCTGAATTTCGGAAAGCTGAGAGCATCTTACGGGGTGGTGGGTGTGCAGCCTGCGCCTTACCGGACGAGGACTTTGTTCGTACCCGGTAACTCACTTTACGGAAACGGATCTTACCTGCAAAGCGCCAATTTTGGAAATGACCAACTGCGGCCCGAAAGGAAAACGGAATACGAAGCGGGTGCGGATCTGAGGTTTTTAGGGAACAGGCTGAGAACCGAGATTACCTACTATCAAAACAAAACAACCGACCTGCTGCTGTCTGTGCCAACACCTAATTCAACTGGTTTTTCAAGCGCATATCAGAATGCCGGAACGATGCAGAACAAGGGCGTGGATTTTGATCTGAACTATGATGTTTTCAGAAAGAAAGACCTGACACTTTCGCTCAATTTTAACCTCAACAGAAACCGCAGTCTGGTAAATGATCTTGCCGGAGCGACGGCCGTGCAGGTGGGTGGTATCAGCGGTTATATGACGATCAATGCGCTGGAAGGTCAGCCGGTGGGCGTATTAATGGGCGGACATTATGCCCGCGACGACCAGGGTAACAAGATTTTTGATGCAAACGGTTTTCCTACTGTCAATGCAGCCAATGCCAAGATCGGCGATCCGAACCCCGACTGGCGAGGCGGGTTTGGAGCCAATCTTTCCTACAAGTCTTTCTCACTCGGATTGTTGTTTGAAACTTTCCAGGGCGGCGACTTTTTCGAAGGAACCCGAGGCGTCATGTACTCGCACGGAACGCATGAAGACGTAGGAAAAGAGGTGACTCTGAACAAAGACCTGAAAAATTTCAAAGGCACATTGATCCCAGCCGGGACTACGGTAAGGGGCAACATATCCGACCTGGGAGCAGGGGAAGTGCTGCTGGACGAATCGTATTACACGACTTTGGGCGGCGGTTTCAGCGGCTTGAAAGAACAGTTCGTCGTCGACGGAAGCTGGACCAGGCTGCGGGAGCTTTCGCTGGGTTATACTTTGCAATCCGAAGCTTTCAGAAAGGCGACCAAGCTGCGGTCTGTCGAGTTCAGACTGTCGGGCCGCAACCTTTTTCTGTGGACTGGCGTGCGCGGGATAGATCCTGATTCCAATCATACGCAGGTTTCTCTGGGAAGAGGTCTGGATTACTTTGATAACCCCGGCACGAGATCCTACCTGTTTTCTTTACTCATTAACTATTAATTAGTTACCTCATGAAAAGACTGTTTCATTTTGCTATAACGACCGTTTTTGTTTTTACAACCTCGTGTTCCAATTTTGTAAAGGACATGAATGTGGACCCGAATAATGTAACCGATGCGCCGGCGGATATGATGCTCACAGGTGCGCAGGTGGCGTCCATTAACTTCAATGGGTCACGGATCGCGATCATTTCCAATATGTGGTCGGGTTACATGACAGGGATTCAAAGGCAGTACCTGAATTATCAGAACTACCAGTACACGGCGGTGGAAACCGAAGATGCCTGGACTTACATTTATAATCAAACCTACATTCAGCTCGAAAAAGCAATCGGCAAATACAGGGAGGCGGATAATCAGCGCGGTATCGGCATTGCAAGAGTGGTTCAGGCTTATGTAATGGGTTCGGGAGCAGCGCTTTATGGCGATATTCCATTCTCTCAGTTTGGTAATCCGCAGCAATTTCCCAATCCTGTTTTCGATCCGCAGGCGAGTGTGTATGCGGGTGTTCAAAAGCTGCTCGATGAAGGAATTGTGGCGCTGGAATCGGGAAAAGGTGCGGTGACAAACAAGGCCGACATTTTCTTTAATGGCGATGCTGCCAAATGGATTGCAGTAGCGCATTCATTGAAAGCGAGGCTTTATATGGAAACAAGGGAGTACGATAAGGCTTATAGTGAAGCATTAAAAGGCATTGTAAGTCCGGCCGGTTCTTTGCTGAGTCCGCACACGGCAACTGCAGGAACGCGCAACCGCTATTATCTGCATAATGTGGAAGAACGCGCGGGCGATGTGAGCGCCAGAAATGCCTATCTGACAACCATTCTTGATCCAGCTGCAAAGACATACCGGGGTAACGCGAAAACGGATGAGACGGCGCGGTTTAATTTTTACTATGTCAATCTGGGTACTAAAGGCATTACCGGCGAAATAGAGCCCAATTACCTTTCCGTAGGCCGCGGCGATTCATTGAATGGGGCTATTGCAATGAATGCATCTTCGCCGATGGTTACCTACGAAGAAAACCTGCTGACCCTGGCAGAGGCTGCGGCCAGAAAGCCTGACTTTACTCTGGCATTAACGCACCTGAATAATTTCCGCGAGTTTATGAGCTCGGGCGGATACATTGACGCTACGTACCGGTCGAGGTACAGCCTTAAATATGACGCTTATGCAGAGGCAGATTTCACTGCCGGCGGGATTGCGAATCCGGCCAGTCTTGACAAAACGCGGGCACTTTTGGAAGAGGTTTTGGAAGAACGGTATGTCACTTTCTTTGTTAGGCTGATCGGTTTCAATGATATCAGAAGAACGCGTAAAGAAGGAATTGGTATCAAACTCACGCCTTCCACAGGCAACCGTTTGCCTGAAAGGTTCTTCTACGGGCAAAATGAGATCAACTCCAATGCAAGTACCCCCAATCCTTTGCCAAACCTTTTCGAGCCTACGGCGGTCAACAAATAAGTGAATCAATCCATTGATAGCGAGTAGTAAAGACCAAATAATGATGCATAAACAACGACGATATCCTTTGATGCCAAACTTCCGGTTTTATTTAGCAGCCATTCTTTTCTTGTCGATTTGCGGAAGCCCGGCTAGCGGCGAAACCATAATCCGCAAGGCCAAAGCTACGCTGACGCCGGTGGAAATGAACAAGGAGGATACGCTGAAATTTACCCTCCGCAATGGCGAAACCCGGACGATGGTATTGAAGGAAATTTCGTCGGACGTCATCATTACCAACCTCGGCAAACTCAGGGAAGACCAGCCGGGCGGCGCCACGCTTTACCATTTTACCTGTCAGGTTCTGATCGACGGGCATCTGATGAAAATGGAGCGTTATGTAGGTTCGCAGGAAAGCTTTTATGAGCCTTATGTGATCAATGGAATGCGGATCTGGTTCGACGGGGTGAACACGATCGGGCAGATTATCAAGGACGAGCACGGCGGAAAAAGCAGCGAATCCGTGCCGCACAAACACGCGCGTTTTGCGGTGACTGACATGACCAGCCGCATTGCGCCATCGAAACTTTACCCGATGTTTCCCAGCAGCGAAAATTTCCTGCGTATCTCAAACAGCTACAACGGCGACGATTGCTGGATGGGTGCTTACAACGGGTTTGAGCTGCACGGCGGCCTGGATCTGAACAATCCTTCGGGTACCCCACACTTTACGCCGTTTCCGATCGATGACCATTTCTTTGTTTTCAGTCTGGAAAAGGGCGATAACAACAACCGGTGGCGAGGCATTCATACCTGGGAAAACGGTGATCAGTGGAGCATTCAGAATCACCACATGCTCAACCTTCGCATCCCGGAGCATACGCCCATTGGCGCAGGCGTGTATTATTCGGACGGGGCGGGGGTGCATGTAGGTAATAACAACCATTCGCACTTTGTATTTCGGGTCAAAACAACAGAAAATGAGTCGGAGATTTTGCTCGATCCGTGGATTTTGTTCTGGCAGACTTTTGAAGATAACCGCGAGCGGGCCGGTGAAACCAAAGCGATCATCGGTCCGCTACGTCCGGGGAAGACAGGGGCAGGGGTTTCGTTTATTGGTGAAAAATCGCGCAATGAATACAAAACTGCTGGCCGGGAGCTGTTGTACTACTGGACATTCGGCGATGGCGGCACGGCAATCGAAAAGAATCCAAAGCACGTTTTCGTAAATCCTGGCATTTATCCGGTGACGCTTTTGGTAGACGACGGCGTTGCCCGCAGCAGCTTTACGCAGCATATCACGATTGATGGCCCGAATGGAAATTCTGCGTCAAAAGTAACCCCTGCATTGGCATGGGCCTGCGGGGAAGAGCCTTCGTTCAGAATCCGCCCGGCGCATGTCATGGATGTGTATGCATTGGATAGAAAATTTATCCCAAATTCACTTCACTTTCTAGCCCGGCCAACGAGGCCGCAGCCTAATGCAAAAACGGTCGCGCTGGTGAATATTGGCAAAGGTGTATTTGAGAAAGTCAATGCGCCAAAGATTGAGTACCTGAGCGGAAAAGGCTGGCTAAATCTGGAAGCGGAAGGGCAGGGGAATGAGCAGAAATTGAAGGTTTTCGTCAATGCGACTGGTCTGGGTGCCGGCGTTTACAGCGCTCGTATACGCGTGGAGGTTCCGGGCAGCGTGAATGCAGTGCAATATATTATGGTAAACCTGACGATCCCGACTTATCCTCCAGCGCACAATGAAACCGGAAACCTCAAACGCGAGATCGTCGACAATGCGGATGTGCGTGAAAACCGGTTTTACAGTACGCCTTACTTTTGGGTTGCGCCGCAGTTTAAAAGATGGAAGGAAAAAGGGGTCGGTGATCTATACCTGACCAATGGCGGCAGGGCTGCGGAAGGCGAATTTGTGAGGTTCAGGCCGGATCTGGCGGCAGGTACTTACGAGCTTTTGTTCTCAGAGCAAACCCCTTTTGACCCGCAACTCCGCGCAACTGCAAATGGGAAAAAATACCCGGTTGATGGTAAACTGAATGCGGTACCGAGGTTTAAAGTGAAGGTTTATTCCAAAAGAGGCGAACAGGAAATCTGGGTAAAGCCAACTGCGTCCCTCTCCATTGGGAAATTTGAGTTCCTGGAAGGAATGGACGGGTATGTGGATATTGTCAGCGAAGGTTCGGAAGGGCAGGTGCTGGTTGATGCGATTATTTTCAGGAAAATCCAGGAGTAGAGATTGAACCCATTATTGATAGAAATGAAAAAACAGTTAATGTATATAGCTGCGCTGATTTTGATGTGCAGCAATGCAAGCTTTTCCCAAAAACAAAAAACACAATCCGCGGACGTGATTATTTACGGAGGAACTTCTGCGGCGATAACTGCTGCGGTCCAGGTTAGCAAGTCTGGAAAAACCGTGCTCGTCGTTTCCCCTGACAAGCACCTGGGCGGGTTGTCCGCAAGTGGGCTGGGTTTTACGGATACAGGTGACAAATCAGTGATCGGCGGTCTGGCCAGGGAGCTTTACCACCGCTTATACCTGCATTACGACAAACCCGGAGCATGGAAATGGCAGAAAAAGGAGGAGTATGGCAACAAAGGTCAGGGGACACCTGCAATGGATGGGACTGAACGTACGATGTGGATATTTGAACCGCACGCGGCGGAGCAGGTTTTTGAAGATTTTGTCAAAGCAGGATTTGGATTATGAGAAGTTGAGAGAGCAGCTTTTAAAGATAAACAGAAGTTAGAGCTTTAAAATGTTCTTTTTTACTTGCTTCCCATTTTATACTATACATCAGTAACCGTCATTCTGCACAAATTCCGGGCTGCTGGTAATTACCGCAATAGCCACTATACTGATGGCAGATGAAATGGTGTTCAGACGTTGGTGGCAGAGAACGGTCGTGTTATTAATTTACAGCATAGACCTTCCGAAACATTTGAATTTTAGACTTGTTTTGCACTATTTTAACAGGAATTCTTTGCACAGGCGGGTGTAATTTACCAACTTGCCCACTACAAAACAGCTAATCTAAATGAAAAGTAAAACAGTTTTAATTTCCATAATTCTGACCAGTTTGTTTTTTGCATTTAATAAGTCCGGTAAAGCAGATACCATTCATGAAAAGCCTATTTTTCAAGCTGATACTGCTTCAACTGCACAGGAAACAGTCAGAAATCTCGTTCCAGACTCTATTGATCTGAGCAAACTTCCGTTCAGCGAAAAGGAGCTGGCCGCATTTCCCGTTTTTAGCCCTCCGTCTGATATAGTCCCTCTGAATAAGCCCCTTACCCGCGATTTCGACCGGTTGTTTTTCCCAACGCGAGAGGGGATGATTCCTTTGGAAGGAAAGGTTTACAAAGCGTTTTTAACGAGTGTCACCGGTAAAGAGTGGTCTTTGCCGTATTTTGAAAAGAGCTACAAAGACGTGATCACAGCGGCGGGAGGCATTCTGTTATATCAGGCAAAAGTACCGCAGAAGGAACTCGACCGTATCAAAGACGAAGCTACCTATTTCGGTGAAGAAGGTTCGATCGATTATACCAACAATGTGGTGAAAGTTTATGCCGTTCGTAGAAAAGAAGGTGATCATCTATTTATTCAACTCTCAGGATACAGCGCGGGAGGATCAATTCAGATTCTGCAATTACCAAAGACGGAGAAGTAACGTTGAAATAGGGCAACATACATATAAGCGCTGGCCTTTTCAATGAGTGCCGAATAATTTGATTGTATAATCAAGCAATTTGCTATTGCCCAGGTCGCCGTGACCTGGAACCACGATTTTACATTAGGTTACCATTTTTTGACTTTTTCAACTGTCGGCGACCATTCTGTAATATTAGCATCTCCCAAATATCACTTTCCTGCATCCAAGTATTTTATTAGGCAATCTCCAGACATGATATTGTCTTTTGGGAAATAGCCTACTACGTTATCTTTTGTGTGCCTCAGCTTACATTTGTGCAACTGCCACGTAAGTGGACTTATAATCGAAACGTGTGACGGCAATCGATTTGCTGGTAGACGAACCGGTGAGGGGAAGAGAAGACAAACGGTCAAATTCGGCGACAATAGAAGATGATTTCAGCTGGTTGGAAATTTCGGCCAGTGCTCTAAAATATTTAAGCTTCTGCATATTTTTTCATAAGTTCCGTTCTGTCGAACGCAACAGGAGTAGAACAACCAAATGTGTCGCTGATTATCCCAAAATACGACTGCATTTTAGTTTTTCTAGGAATTTTAACGAAAAAAGCCCATCAACTTGCGTTGAAGGGCTTTTGTACCCGCAACCGAACAAATGTCCAACCGGTTGCTTGATGATTTAAAATCAATATCGAAACTAACTATTTGAAAATGAGAATAATATACTTGTGACGGCAATTGATGAGAGCAAGCTAAGACAGTCGTTGAAACGAACTATAGCTACTTTCCCATTGCTAGTGATGTTTGAGAGCCGAAGGCACGTTTTCAGATAAGGAATTTTTCGATCGACGTATTAAAGGTAGGTGGTCGACGACACGTTATTTTCCAATCATGTTAACGATGTCATAAATTAAGGCATTTCATTAGAAATAAGAATTTCCTTTAAATCTTGATTTGAAAGTGGTTTAGTATATAGCTTCTTAATGACGGTCTTCGGGCTAATCAATGCACAATTTGGAGGCAAAAAAACTTCACGATTACATGGGCCCAATCAGCTCCCCTTTTATATAGAAATCCAACGAGCGTTGCATGTCTGCTACCACTACGCCGACTCCGATGGATTTACTTGTAAAATTGGATTGTGCGTGAACGAGACCGCCAGAGAGGAGTGTAGCAAGGATTAACAGATTCTTGAAAGTGGCCATGCTTATAAATTATTTTTTTGAAAATAGGATCACTGCCGCATCTGAATTTTCTATGAAGAGGCTAAACACAATTATTATGAAGGGTAGTAGTACTCAATGTTTACTTGACTGCCAGTAAGTCGACCATTTCAAGGACCGGATCAACTGCAAGCAGGTCCGGCGCATTTGCCATCAATGCTTTGGCGATCTCGCCTCCCAAATGTGCCGCCCTGCCTTCCTGAGTTTCGAATGTATCGAAAATTCCGAATGTGGAAGGGCCTATTTGCAGGGCAAACCAGTTGATGGTACCTGCTTCCTCCATCGCCAAAGGCAAGGCACCTTTGAGAAAGTCCGCGACGTCTTGTTCTTTACCTGGCTTAGCTTCAAGCCTTGCCAGAATTGCCAATTTTACCATAACTGTTTGATTAGTTTAAATGAAATGAAGTTAATACATCCTTGTGATGGGATGGTATTAAAGTCAAGCGTTAATCTTTGGGATTATACTGCTGGTATTGGTTCAGAAGCAAAAATATCCGGTGCGGTACTTCTGAAACCAACCTTTACGCCTCATATCCTGCTAATTACTCACCGGTTAGTTGCAGGGCTACCCCAAAGTCACGAAATGAGTGTTTCACATTCGAGCATTTTATAAGAAGGCCGACAGACGGCGCCAATGAATTGATGGGTTCCATTGATGCTTCCGAAATGCTTTTTTAAAAAGTGCTTCATGGGAAAAATCACTACTTGTAACTTATCGACGACTACATCGACGACCACGACTTATTGTTTTAAGGGTCGCATAAAAAGTTCAATTTAGTCCCCACCACCGGAGTCGAACCAAAATGTCGATAGAATAATGCGAAATCGAGTTGAAATTGTATTTTTTTACTCCTAAACACAAAAAAAGCCCCTCAGCTTGCGCCGAGGGGCTTTTGTACCCAGAGCCGGAGTCGAACCGGCACGAGTGTAACCTCATTGGTGTTTGAGACCAACGCGTCTACCAATTCCGCCATCTGGGCATTGATCTCTCTTGTTGGGAGTGCAAAAGTAGACAGAAAAATATATTAAGCAAGCCTAAGACTGAAAAAATATAGCAAAATAGTTATTGCGGCATTCGGGTGTGTTTTTGGCTGTCATTCATATCGTAACGCTTCGATAGGATCGAGCCGGGAAGCTTTGATCGCAGGGTAAATGCCCGAAAGTACGCCAACAACAATACAAACTGCAATACCCAGCGCCATCCAGAGCCACGGAACGACAAAAGAACTTTCAGAACTGATGGAATTTGAAATCACATTTCCGATAATAATCCCCAGAAAAAGCCCGCCGACCCCACCGATAATGCAGACGACGATCGCTTCTATCAGAAACTGGAAACGTATGACCTGTGGAGTTGCACCCAGCGATTTACGTATGCCAATTTCCCTCGTCCGTTCGGTCACCGATACAAGCATAATGTTCATCAATGCAATAGATGCCCCAAGAAGCGTAATGATCCCGATGCCAAAACCTCCCAACCGCAGATAGCCCGTGATATTTTCAAAATCCTTGGCCATGGCATCGGCACGGTCTATCTCGAATGAATCTTCTTTCCCGAGTTCGTCGTTCCTGATCCTGCGCATGATGCCGCGGGCCTCTTCCACAATATAGTCGCCGTCGGTAACATTGGGAGCGGCGGCGGTAATATTGTAAGTCAATGTCCGGTTGGCAGCGAGCCCGCGACCATTTGCAAGCGGGATAAGGATGAGGCGATCGGCATCATTGTTTCCGCCGAGAGAACCTTTCTTTTCCAAAACACCTACAACCTTGTATCTGCTCCCCATGAAAGTGATTTCCCTGTTGATCGGATCAACCCTTTCGAAGAGCTTGCGGGCAATTTCCTGGCCGAGCACTGCAACATTCAGCGAATTCTCGGTATCATTTTTATCCAGATTGCGTCCCAAGCCAACTTTGTACCCGTTAATGCCGAGGTACTGCTCGTCGGAACCGACAACATTGCTGTTCGGATTCGTTTTTTTTGATTGATAATTAACCTGCACAGCACCTCCGATATCGGCGGAAAGCGACGCGGTGGCGTTATATTTTTCCCGAAACTGGCCTGCAAAATTTACAGCCTGGCGATAAGAGACCGGAGGGTACTGTTTGCTTCTGCGGCCTCCGCGCCGGAAATTATCATTGGAGCGGTTCCGTACTGTAAAAGTATTGGCCCCCAGATCCGCAAAGCTGCTGTTCACCGAATTCTGTATGCCTTCAATGGCTGTAAGAATGCCGACCAGAGAAGTAATGCCAATGGCGATGATCATGGCTGTGAGCACAGTCCTCAGCAGATTAGACTGGATGGAGCGAAGTCCTTCATCTACATTTTCGCGTATGTTCATGATGAATATTGATTGTGCACCATAATGGCTTTTATTACGTTAAACTGGGACGGTATCCCTATTATAAAATAGTTGGCGCCCTGTCTTAAATTTCGGATCGTGCTGAATTGTTGATATATTTAATAAAATTACAATTTCCGATCTTCTGAAAGAAACCGAGCAATTGGTGCAAAATGAGAGGATCTGATGACTTTTTGACCAAAATACTTTCTGTAAAGCTGCACATGAAACGTGAAAGAATCAAACCAGTGACACGCCTGTTTATCCCGCTTATCATTTTTTTAGGTATTGCCCTAAACAGCCTCGGAAACCGGCTTCTGGTTCCGATGGACGACACCCAGAAAAACCATCTGAAGGCTTACGGCATTTCTTACTGGATCCTGAAAAATTACGAAATGGAGATGGATTGGCTGCTGAATTACAGGGGAGGAAGTTTTATGGTAGCTTATAATCAGCAGTTTGCTTCCGAAATGACGGTACGCGGGGTGAGTTTTGAGGTGATTTCCGAGGGGCAGGCCGGACAAATACTGAGTCAGATCAGTGCGCCGGATGTGAATATGGACGCAGTGAAATTGCAAAAAGCGCCTAAAATCGCCGTCTATTCGCCCAAATCCAAGCTTCCGTGGGATGATGCCGTAACGCTCGTGCTGACCTATGCAGAGATTCCTTACGACGTGATTTATGATGATGAAGTGCTGAATACCAAGCTTCCAGAGTACGACTGGCTGCATTTGCACCATGAAGATTTCACAGGTCAGTTTGGTAAATTTTTTCAGTACAAAGATTATCCCTGGTACCGCGAGCAAAAGCGTGAAGCAGAGGAAACAGCCGCAAAATTCCAGTTTGCCAACGTGCCGCAGATGAAGCTGGCGGTAGCGAAAAAGATCTCTGAATTTGTTTCCGGCGGCGGATATATGTTTGCCATGTGCAATGCAACCGACACTTTTGATATTACCCTGGCAGCCGACGGCCTCGATATCGTGGAGGCTATGTATGACGGCACGCCAGCCGATCCTACTGCGAACGGTAAGCTGAATTATGATAACACTTTCGCGTTCAGGGATTTCAAGACTATTCCATACCCTTATGAGATCGAGTTCTCGGATATCGATAACCAGCCGGAAGAGCGTGGGCTGAACGAGGCGAACGATTTCTTTTCGCTGTTCCAGTTTTCAGCCAAATGGGATCCCGTACCCAGCATGCTGACCCAGAACCATCAAACGATCATCAAAGGATTTTTAGGGCAGACAACTGCTTTTAAAAACCGTCTGATCAAGCCGGAAGTGATTGTGCTGGCTGAAAACAAGTCGGCGAAAGAAGCAAGATACATACACAGTACGCACGGAAAAGGCTTTTTTACATTTTACGGGGGCCACGATCCGGAAGATTATCAGCATAGAGTAGGTGAAGAGCCGACAGATCTGAACCTGCATCCAAATTCAGCCGGATACCGACTGATACTCAATAATATCCTGTTCCCGGCGGCTAAAAAGAAAAAAATGAAGACCTGATTTTGGTGCATTTTTATTCCATGAGTGATTCCGTTCCAAATCACACAAACCGTGCGCTACCGCACGGTTTTTTGTTTATATAAAATATATAAATATCTGTAATACAGTGTGTTGTATCATGGCATGAAAATAGATTATAAATGGAGGATTAGCCATGAAATGAAATTTACACCTCCT
Organism: Dyadobacter bucti; assembly: GCF_005869225.1. Lineage (GTDB taxonomy): Bacteria > Bacteroidota > Bacteroidia > Cytophagales > Spirosomataceae > Dyadobacter > Dyadobacter bucti. The sequence continues at coordinate 59,036 of NZ_SWFP01000011.1, forward strand.
ATTGATTACGCCCATGGACCGGGAAGTTGCACCAGACTATATTAAAACATCCCGAAACCGGCGGTGGCTCTTGATAGCCGCTGCTATCATTGCCCTGGGCGGCATTCTTTACCTTTTCAGAAGATCTCTGGGAAGCACGCTGGAAAGCGCGCGTATCCGGACCGGCATTGTTGAAACCGGCGATGTCGAGAATACACTTAGTGCCTCAGGTGTGGTGATCCCGGCCTATGAACAGATCTTCACGAGTCCGATACGTGCCAGTATCAAGCGGATTTTGCTCACGCCGGGAACCAGGGTGCAGCCTGGCCAGCCGATCGTTGAACTCGATAAGTCTTTAACCCAGATTGAATTTGAACGCTACAAAGACCAGCTTGAACTGAAACAGAACAGTATTGAGCAGTTGCGCATGAAGCTGAACAAAAATTTGTTTGACGCTGAAATCAGTGACAAGATCAAGTCTTTGAATATCAATAAACTGCGTGCAGACTATGATGATGCCAAACGTCTGCAAAAAGTAGGGGGAGGCACCGCGGAGGATGTTACCAGGGCAGAAAATGCGTTGAAAATTGCTGAACTGGAGAAAAAGCAGCTTGAAAATGACCTTAGCTACAACCGTGAGTCGATGCACGCGAGCCTCAGGGAAACGGAGCTAGGCGCACAGATTGAAAGCAAAAACTTGCAGGAATTACAGCATAAGCTCACCAGGGCGGATATCGTAGCCGACAGGAAAGGAGTCCTGACCTGGGTAAATGAAAATATAGGGTCTTCAGTAAATGAAGGCGAGATGCTGGCCAAGGTGGCTGATCTTGGGAGTTTCAGGGTCGACGGAAGCTGTTCTGATGTATATACAGACCAGGTGAGAGCGGGCCTTTCAGTTATCATTAAACTGAATGACGTGGTGTTGCGGGGAATCATCACACAGGTGAAGCCTGCGGTAAAGGACGGAATTGTAGAGTTCGTGATTCAGCTTGATAACGCTCAAAATGAATCGTTACGCCCCAATATGAAAGTGGAAGTTTATGTGATCACGAGCAACAGTCCAAAAACGCTCCGCGTCGCCAACGGCCCGGCTTTTACCGGAAAAAGGAAGCAGTTTGTATATGTTCTGAAAGACAAAACTGCGTACCGCAGGGAAATAGAGACTGGTCTCTCGAACTTCGATTATGTCGAGATCAAAAGCGGTTTACAGCCCGGGGAGAAGGTTGTTCTCACGGATATGAATGATTATGAGCACCTGGAAGAGATTTCAATTCAATGACTTTTTACATGAAATATCTCTCCGTACTTATTTTATTGGTAAGCAGCCCGGTTTTGAGCCAGGTGCAGACCATGAACCTGCGGGAGGTGGTTGAGACGGCCAAGTCCCAATCCATCGCTTCCAAGCAAGCGGCTACCAAAAAGAAGACCAATTTCTGGCAGTACCGGTCATTTCTGGCAGATTATAAGCCACAGCTGAGTCTGAACGGAACTGTACCAGGCTTCACAAGGTCATATATAGAAGTGGTGCAGCCAGATGGTACGGTGGCATTTCAGAATGTTTCCAACAACAACTCGATGCTGAATTTGTCATTAAGCCAAAGCATAGCGTTCACAGGGGGTACCGTGTTCGTGCAGCAGCAATTGCAGCGGTTCGACGATTTTGCAAGAAACAATACACGTTACAACGGAATACCTTTTGCGATCGGGATTGATCAGCCGCTGTTTCGTTTTAACCCGATGAAATGGGCGAGAAAGATTCAGCCCCTGCAATACCAGGAGGGAAACCAGCAGTTTATAGCTTCGCTGGAACAGGTTGCGCTCGATGCCACGGGTTTTTATTTTGAACTGCTTGTGGCGCAGGTTAACCTTCAGATCGCGGAGAAGAACAGGAGCAATAATGATACCCTTTATAAGATAGCGCAGCACAAGCTGGAATTGGGCAAGATCTCTCAGAATGATCTCCTGCAATTACAAATGGGCTTGCTGACTGCGCAGAAAGACCTTGCTTCGGCTCAGCAGGCAGCAGCAGTGGCTTCGTTGAAACTGAAAATGTTCCTGAGTTCCCGGGATGAGCGGGACCTGGAACTGGAAATTCCACTGGAAGCCTCAGAATTTGCTATCAACACGCAGATTGCCCTGGACGAGGCATTTGCAAACCGCGCAGACGCAATCGGTTTTCAGCGCAAGCTGCTTGAGGCGGAACGTGATGTACAGTTTGCCAAAAAAGAAAATGGTCTGAATGCATCGCTGAATGCCACTTTCGGTCTGACCAACCAAGGCCCGCGTCCGCGGGATGTCTATGCCAACCCGCAGGACAGGGAGTTTGTGGAATTGCAGTTTACGTTGCCGATTATGACCTGGGGAAGAAACAAGGCGAGAACCGAAGTGGCAAAAGCCAACAGAGAATTTATGCAGCAGGCCGTGGAGCAGGACAAGCTTACTTTTGAGCAGGAGATTTTTACGCAAGTGACGCTTTTGCAAATGTTACAAAAGCAGGTCAAACTGACGAATCTGGCGGATCATATTGCAGCAGAACGTTACCAGATTGCAAAGGAACGGTTCATTTTGAGCGATCTCAGCGTGACGGACCTCGGTATTGCCACCCAGGAAAAAGACATCGCCCGCCGGGACTACATCCTCGCGCTCCGGGATTACTGGCAATCCTATTACAGCCTCAGATTATTGACATTGTATGACTTTGAACAAAATAGGAAGATCGGGTATTAGGTCATTTGTGGTCATTGTGGTCATTGAGTCATGTGTAGTCATTGGGTCATTTGTGGTCATTGTAGTCATTGAGTCATGTGTTGTCATTGGGTCATATGTGGTCATTGTAGTCATTGAGTCATGTGTTGTCATTGGGTCATTTGTGGTCATTGTAGTCATTGAGTCATGTGTAGTCATTGGGTCATTTGTGGTCATTGTAGTCATTGAGTCATGTGTAGTCATTGGGTCATTTGTGGTCATTGGGTCATTTGTAGTCATTCACTCATTCACTCATTCAGTCATTCAGTCATTCAAAATTAAGATTCACTCATTCAAAATTCAAAATTAGTCATGATCAAACTCCAAAATGTCGAAAAAGTATACCGGACCAGTTCAATAGAGACGCTGGCTCTCAATAACATTAACCTGAATGTCAAAAAAGGTGAGTTTGTATCCATCATGGGGCCCTCGGGCTGTGGGAAAAGTACGCTGCTCAACATCATGGGTTTGCTCGATGTCCCCTCAAAAGGTTATATCGAGATCGACGGAAGCAAAGTGGAAACGTACAGGGACAAAGAACTTGCGCATTTACGCAACCAGAAGCTGGGTTTTATATTCCAGAGTTTTCACCTGATCAATGACCTTACGGTGATAGACAACGTGGAGATCCCGCTGCTTTACCGGAATAGTTCATCCAAACAGCGCAGGGACTTAGCACAGGAGGCGTTGGAAAAAGTGGGTCTGAGCAACCGCACAAAGCATTTTCCGAAACAATTATCGGGAGGGCAAAAACAACGCGTCGCTATCGCCAGGGCGATAGTAGGAAAGCCGGAAATTATCCTGGCCGATGAACCAACCGGAAACCTGGACAGTGCCATGGGCAACGAGATCCTGAACATTCTGCAGAAACTGAACGACGACGGGACGACCATTGTGATGGTTACGCATGATGATGCCATGGCCAAACGTACCCACCGGCTGGTGAGGCTCTTTGACGGAACGCAGGTCCTTTGAATGATTGAATGATTGAATGATTGAATGTGTGAATGTGTGAATGAGCCAGTGAGGGAATTTTGAATTAGTAAATGAATAGGAGGGGAGGGTTCAAAATGGGAAGTTTGATAATTGTCGATTCAAATTCTAAGCTCATTTTCGTTCGAAGGCGGGCTCATTCAATCACTTAAATTATCCCTCATTCACTCATTCAAAATTAACATTCAGTCATTCAGTCATTCAGTCATTCACTCATTCCCCGTTCCACGGCGGCTCATTCACTCATTAAAAATGCTCTCAAACTATATAAAAATCGCCTGGAAGGTACTGCTGCGGCATCCTTTCTATACGTTTATCACCTTGTTTGGCATAAGTCTGACATTAACTGTATTGATGGTGCTGACGTCTTTTCTGGACCATCTTTTTGGTACACATTATCCGGAGGGCAAGCGGCACAGGATGCTTTACATTGCTACCGTTACTCAGACGGACTCTGCCCGGGAGTCAAGATCTATGGGCCCTGCCACTTTCAATTTCCTGAAAAAATATGCGAAATCCATGAAAACGCCTGAACGGGTTGCGATCCTTTCCAATTTCAGTTTTTCCAATACCTATGTAAATGGCAAAAGAATCAAGCTCAACACCAAATACACGGACGCCGACTTCTGGGAAGTGACCGATTTTGTTTTTCTGGAAGGCAAACCCTACAATGACTTGAATATAAAAAGCGGAGACCATGTGGCGGTTATTACGGATGCACTTAAAAAACAGTATTTTGAAGATGACGGCAAGACGGTTGTAGGCAGGAATATCGAGATCGAAAATATAAACTATAAGGTGATCGGGGTTGTGAAGGGTAGTCCGGCTACGCGGGTTTACACTTACAGCGACGTATACTTTCCCTACACCGCGCCCAAAAGCAATTATGAAAACAAGGGTATAAGAGGCAGCTTTATCGCAATGGTTCTTGCCAAAAGCCCGTCGGATTTTGCTGCGATCCAGTCAGAGTTTGATGGTAACATCGGCCGGATACCATTGGCAGAAATTCAGGAGGGACAAAAGTATTCGATTCTGATAGTAAGGGCAGAGAAATATTTTGATCATTTTCTGGATGCGTTTACCAGAAATCCCGCCCAGAAATTCTTTTTCTATACAATTTCCTTTTTGGTCGTACTCATGTTCATGGGCCTACCCGCCATCAATCTGGTCAATGTAAACGTAAGCCGCATACTCGAAAGAGCTTCGGAAATAGGGGTGAGGAAAGCATTCGGAGCACCGTCAAAAGCCCTGCTTTGGCAATTTATCATTGAAAATATTTTTATCACATTCATCGGCGGGTTCATTGCATTGTCTTTGTCATTTATGATCATCCAGATGATCAATTCCAGTGGCTGGATCCCTTACGCGGATCTCACGATCAATGTCAGCGTATTTCTGATCAGTATATTGGTTTGTCTGGTATTCGGCCTGTTATCCGGTGTCCTACCCGCTTACAGAATGTCAAAACTAAAAATCGCAGACGCTTTGAGGCAATGATTGAATGAGTGAGTGAGTGAGTGAATGAGTGAATGAGTGAGTGAATGAATGAATGAGTGAATGATTGAATGATTGAATGAGTGAATGATGTTTTAATTTTCAATAATTCACTTAGCAAATTAGTTTTCAATAATTCACTTTGTTCATTAATAATCAAGTGATTAATCACGAGCCCACTTAGCAAAAAATTAACTATTCAGTCATTAAAAATTCAACATTTAAAACATTCAGTCATTCACTCATTCAAAATTGAACATTCACTCATTCAGTCATTCACTCATTCAAAATTAAACCCCATGCTACGTCACTTGTTCAAATTAATATGGAATAAAAAAGGGGCCCACTCGCTGCTGATTGTTGAGATATGGGCTTCTTTTATGGTGCTTTTTGGTGTGCTTTCGCTCATTGTGTACAATGTGCGCAATTACCTTGAACCGATTGGGTTTTCGTACGCGCAAGTCTGGAATGTGGGGCTGACTAACAATCAGGACACTGTGGAGGTAGCGGCAAAGCTGGAACGAGCTATGCAACGGATCAGGTCGTATCCTGAGGTGGCGTCTGCTTCAAGGATGAGCAGTAATACGCCGTTTTCCGCTAATCAGATGAATAATTCGGTTACTTATAATAAAATAAATGTACTTGCAGACCATTATTATTCGGATCAGGAACTGAGCAAAACAATTGATCTTCCGATGTACTCGGGGCGGTGGTATAAAGAAAGTGATTTGGTTGCCAGATTTATACCGATTGTCATCAATGGCAAAATGAGGGAAAAGCTGTTCCTCGATGAAAACCCTTTGGGAAAAGTGATAAAGCTGGACGATAAGGTATCTTATAAAGTCATCGGGACGGTTGACAATTTTAAGGCGAAAGGAGAGTTTATGTCCAACGATCCAGCTTTTTTCCAGATGATTGGGAAAGATGATTCCTGGAATTCGAATGTGCTGATCAAAACAAAACCGGGCACAGATGCGGAATTTGAGGCAAGACTTGTAAAGGACATAGCCGTTATGTTGCCTGGCTGGGGAATTGAAGTAAGTTATCTGACTGAGACACTTGCCAACCGCCACAAATTGACTTTTGTGCCGGTAGCGATTTTTCTGATCGTCAGCGGATTTTTGCTGACCAACGTAGCGCTTGGTCTGTTCGGTGTCCTTAACCTGAGCATCAGCAGGAGGAAAAATGAAATAGGCTTACGCAGGGCCATGGGTGCGACAGAGGCCAAGATAACTTTCCAGTTTTTGGGGGAAATCTGGGTTTTGGCCACTTTGAGTATGGTTGTAGGACTTCTTTTCGCGGTGCAGTTTCCGATCATGAAGGTCTTTGATATCGAAAGCAGCATTTATATCATCGCGATTCTGGCCGCAGTGGCGGTTATTTACTTGATTGTAACACTTTGTGCCTGGTTTCCGAGTAAACAAGCATCGCGGATACATCCGGCAGTAGCTTTGCATGAAGAGTAGAGCCTTCGAACACAACTATTATGTAACTTGCATTGAATGAAATTTGTTTACCGGATATGCTTTGTTAATACAATTCATTCTGGTATTTTATTTTAATGTTTGAACGCCATGGAAATTCAATCACGACATCCTGGAAGAATACGCTGAAATCATTGACCGGAAGCTGGGACCTGGCGTTTCGGGCGGAGTCTTAAGTGCCTTTGATAACCTGACAAAACATCAAATACATCACACGTTATTATCGCTGGTTTGCAGTGAAGGCTGATCCGGATGACGCTAAGTTTGTGGATTGTTATATCGCTGCCGGCGCGGTTTGCCTGATTACTGAAGACAAACACTTTACGGCTGTAAAGAAAATGAAATTCCCACCTGTGCAGGTCATGAGTATGTCGGAGTTCGAACAATTTTTTAACAGGGAAAAATAGTTTCCAAATGCTTTTAATCGTTGACGATGACCTGGCGATACGTGCTTCACTGATCCTGCTGCTGAAAAAGGAGGGGTTTGATGTAAAGGGTGCTGCTTCACCGGAAGAAACTTTTGAAATACTAAAAAAAGAAACACCCGAACTGATCCTGCTTGACCTGAATTTCTCCATAGAGACTTCGGGGGCCGAGGGGATGCAACTGTTGCAGCGCATTAAAACAAGTTATCCTGCGGTGCCCGTGATCCTGATTACCGGCTGGGGTACGATTGATCTTGCAGTGAAAGGTATGAAGGAGGGAGCTGCGGATTTTATCACAAAACCCTGGCAAAATGACCATCTGCTGCAATCTGTAGATACTATTCTGAACCTGGCAAGACAAACACCGCAGTCCCCCAGCCGTCGCAAACTGGATCAGCAATATCAGTTTGACAACATTGTCGGGCAGGACGCGAAGCTACTGGATATCCTGGAAACTGTCGGTCGGGTGGCGTCTACCGATGCACCTGTACTGATTACCGGTGAGAGCGGCACAGGTAAAGAGCTGATCGCAGAAGCAATCCATTTGAACAGCAAACGTAGGGTAAGGCCATTTGTGAAGGTCAATCTGGGCGGTATTTCGTCCACGTTATTTGAAAGCGAGCTGTTCGGGCATGTGCGGGGGGCGTTTACCGACGCCAAGACGGATCGCGCCGGGCGTTTTGAAATGGCAAACCGCGGCTCTATATTTTTGGATGAAATAGGGGAACTTGATCTCTCAAGCCAGGTGAAACTGCTGCGCGTATTGCAGGAACGAACTTTTGAACCATTGGGAAGCAGCAAAAGCAGGACGGTGGATGTCCGCGTGATCTGCGCCACAAACCGGAACCTTGAAGAAATGGTGGCGCAGGGCACATTCCGGGAGGACTTGTATTACCGTATCAATCTCATCACAGTGAAGCTTCCTGCATTGCGGGAGCGGCCCGATGATATTCCGTTACTATCCGGCTTTTTTGTTAATAACCTCAAAACCATTTATAACCGCCCAAACCTGCAGTTAAGTACGGCGGCAACGAAGTGGCTTAGAACGCTGCAATTACAAGGAAATATCAGACAGCTGAAAAACCTGGTTGAAAGAACTGTTCTGCTATCAGGCAATGATGTGCTGGACATTGCTGATTTTCAAAAAAACCTCAGCGGCAATCCTCAGCCTTCGGGCTCAAAAGCATTGCCCGAGGTAGGCACCATTACGCTTGACGAGATGGAATTTCAGATGATTACCAGGGCGATGCAGTTTCATCAGAATAAGGTCAGCAAAGTGGCGAGATCATTGGGTATCACGCGTTTTGCCCTTTACCGCCGGCTTGAAAAATACGGAATCTCTTATGATTCAGAGGAAATATGAGGATATCTACAAAAGCGAAATACATTCTCTACATTCTGGTTTTGCATGTCATACTGGTTTTTCTGGTGTATAAAATCCTTTTTCAGGACAAGCTCCTGTTCATTGGATCGGAAGTTTTTCTGCTGTTTTCCACCATTGTTTCCATACAGATTTACAGAAATTTTATGCAACCTATCCAATTTGTGAGATCCGGGATTGAAGCTATTAAGGACAAGGATTTTTCGATCAAATTCGTCCCTACCGGCAAAGGTGAGGTAGATACGCTGATCGAAGTATATAATCTGATGATTGATCAGTTGCGCGAAGAGCGGACAAAGTTACATGAGCAGCATTTTTTTCTGGAAAAGCTGATCGAAGCATCCCCGATTTCGATTGTGATCCTCGATTTTGACGACAGGATCTCTGGTCTGAATATCAAGGCCAGGGAGCAGTTTAAGTGTGATCTTAGTGAGTTAGAAGGGAAAAGGCTTGCAGAAACGGAGCACTCATTGCTGACGGAACTCGAAAATATGCTGGACGGAGAATCGCGGGTTGTTAAAACCAATGGTATCGTTACGTTTAAGGTCCAGCGGTCACATTTTATGGACCAGGGATTCAGACGTTCTTTCCTGATGATCGAGGAGCTTACAAATGAAATCCTGGAATCCGAGAAGAATGCCTACGGAAAAGTGATCAGAATGATGGCGCATGAGGTGAACAATACCCTTGGCGCGACAGATTCGATTCTTCAGACTACCACACAGCTTCTTTGCGACGATTCATTTTCAGATCTGAGAGAGGCGTTGCAGGTGGCTTCCGAGCGAAACCGGCGGCTGACCCGGTTTATGAGGAATTTTGCGGATGTGGTGAGGTTGCCGGTACCGAGCAGGGAAAGTACCGATTTAAAAAAACTGATGAAGGATGTGGCTGTTTTTATGGAATCGGCTGCTTCGCAGAGCGGTATACATATTGAAACGGATTTGCCGGAAACTGATGTGTTCAAAATGATCGATACAGGACAGATCGAGCAGGTTTTGGTAAATGTGATCAAAAATGCCATTGAGGCCTGCGAAAAGGATGGCAGGATCATTTTGGGACTGACTCACGGGGAAATACTGGTTCGCAACAATGGCAAGCCTATCAGCCCGGAAACAGGTGTGAAACTTTTCAACCCGTTTTTTAGTACCAAAAGCGACGGGCAAGGAATCGGTCTGACACTGACAAGGGAGATTCTCCTCAACCACGGGTTTGATTTTTCGCTGGAAACCGGCACGGATGGCTGGACTGTTTTCAGGATTGGACTGACTAGATAATTCGGTAATTAAATTTTCCGGATACCGATTTTAAAAGCATTGGCAGGGTTAACGAGCATTAGTTGTCGGATTTCGGAGTCTTTCAGGCCCTTTTCTTTCAATAGCGGTAGTAATTTGTCAGAGATCGCAGTGTAGCCACGGAAATCGCCGCCATTTGGTTCGCCTGGTCGGTACCAGCCTGCATCGTGCGAGATCAGGATTTGTTTGAGAAATCCATTTTTTTTCAGGAACAGGATGAGGTCAGCGTTCTTAGCGAGACTACCTTCACTGATCCCGTCCAGGCTGATCCAGCAGCCCGTTTTTCCAGTTTTAAGAAAATCATCATTACTTCCGCTCGCATGAACCCAGACAAATGCCGCCGGACTTACCCCTAAAGTTTTTAATATTCCTATTTCCTGAAGTGCGGGCAGAGCAGGTCCTGTGTGGGAGCAAATGGTAAGGCCTGTTTTTAAATGCGTCAGCGCCGCTGCCCTGATCAGTTTCTGATGAATATCTGAAAGCGGGCCGCTATTGACACCGGTTTTGATAAATCCGGGTTTGATTGAAGTGCCGTCGATCCCGTTTTCAAATTCGGCAGTCCAGCGGCTGGAAAGTTGTTCGGCGGTTTCTGTAAACGCCAGGGCCGGCAGGTACTTATTGTCGGAAGCTCCGTAGAAACCGGTGTTTGTCAGAATATTTAATCCGGATAGGTCAGCTAGTTTTTGAAGCAACTTCACGTCCCGCCCTATGTACGCCGGGGTACATTCCACCATGCTTTTGATACCTCTGGCCTTTAGTTCCAAGAGATAAGGCAGGACTTTTTTGATCACGTCATCGTGGTTCCAGCGATCGGCTGTGATCTTGTCAGCTCCTATAAAATCCACCAGTACATGCTCATGGATGAGTGTACTACCCAACTCCGATGGTTTTATTTTTCCTTTAACCGTTAAAATAAAGTCTTCATCAACGCGGAAATCGGGTATAGCGAATGGCAAAAAGGTGCAGAGTCTGATGAACTGGTTTCGGGAAATACAATAAGAATGCTGCATACCTATATTTCTTTTCGGTTCTAAACCTCTGTAAACGGCTGAGGACTGAACGTTATGATAAAGATAATCAGTGCGAAAATACCGAGGATTATGCGGGGGAGGTCGAGCGGTTTATTTTCCTCTGTTTCTGGATGTCTGATTCCCAGAAAACGGCCCAGGATAAAAACAAAAGCCAGAAAGCCCCGAGCTCCTTCCCAGTCGGGGTGCACATAGGAAACCGCAAACTGGCATACCACGACTATCAGACTGAGCATTAAGCCGGTTGACGGATTGTCGGTAGCCCTTTTGAAACAGATATACAGGAAATAAATATAAATGGCGAGGTAAAAGAGCCTTTCATAAAAAAGGGCATCGTTTCCGATTGCAAACGAATCGGCCCTGAAAATCCCCAGACCGGCGTAAAAAGCAAATATCGTAAACAGTGCGGGCGCCACTATATCAAATTTTTTCTTACCGATCAGCCCGTACAAAATATGGCCACCATCCAGCTGTCCGATCGGGATAAGATTGAGGGATGTAAAGAAAAGCGCGAGATATCCTGCAAAAATGTAGGGGTAATGGGTCATTTCGTAAGCGTGTGGAAGACGTGCAGGGTCGGCAACGTAGGTTTTAAAAAACCAGAAAAGGATATTGTCGCCCAATGCTAGATTCCCGCGGGCATTTTCGTAGACAAACTGCGGGTAGCTGGAACCAAACCGGGCGTATTCGGGATGGATCGTGAAAATATAATCAGCAGGGGGCAGGTGCGTAAATCCGTACCATAACAAAGCTACCGCAGCAATGAATCCTGCCAGCGGGCCTGCAATACCAATATCAAAAAATTTTAACCGCGAGTGAACCTGCGATTTGATACGGATGAAGGCGCCCATCGTCCCAATACTCTGGGATACCGCGAACCAGAGCGGGATGTAATAAGGTAATGTAACTCGTACCTGATGATACCTGGCCATAAAATAATGCCCGAATTCGTGGATCGTCAGTATGGCGATAAATGGTAGGGAAAAATGAAATCCCTGCACAAACTCTGCCCAGCCCAGGCGTTTGACGGAAGAAGGAATTGCGTCGGCAGACCCTGCCAGGAATTTGACGATATCGATAACAAAAGTGAAAAAGCTTCCATACATCCACTCGGCCCCGGCCATTGTTGTCGTAATGATGGTAACGATAAAAAGAGTGGCCTGGATGACGTAGGTACGCGTGTTAGACTGCATAGTCTTTAAGATATTCCAGTATGGTTGATGGTTTTTGGACGAGGATCGTGTCTATGCCCAATTTTGAAGCTGCGGTAATATTGTCAGGATTGTCGTCCAAAAAGAGTGTTTCCTCAGCATTCAGGCCAGCCAGTTCCAGCACTTGCTGATAGATCTGGGGATCGGGTTTCATCAGTCCCATTTCGTAGGAAAGAAATACGGTTTCGAAAAGATCGTCGAGCTTTTCTATGCCGGTGGAAGCTTTCAGGATTTTGTTGACCTCGGTAATATGGATGGAACTTGTATTGCTGAGGAGGAACAACCGGTAATTTTTGCTCAGTTTCTGAAGCAGCTCCACCCTTTCAGGAGGAAGGTCGAGCAGCAAACTGTTCCATGCCGTGTCTATGGCTTCATCTGAAAGGTCCAAAAAATCGAGGATCTCCCTGACGTAGTTACGAAATCCTTTTTCATCCAGCTGCCCGGTTTCAAATTGACGAAAAAGGGCGTTTTCTTTAAAAATATGTAAAATTTCCTCCTGTTCCCTGCCACTGAGTGCTGCAAAAGAGCGGGAGGCGATGGGGACGTCTATGTTGAGAATAACATCACCAAGATCAAAAATGATATTCTTGATTTTACTGTTTTTCATGAGCGGGGCTATTGGCTTTCGGCTTCGGAAAATATGTTTTTATCCTGCTTTGTCTTATTCAACCACCACGCCCATCGCACAGAATTTCTCTATCCTCTGTTCGATTCTGTCTTCGTCGCTGATGGTCGATAGTTCGGCAATGTTTTCCAGGATCACCTTTTTTAATGTTTCTGCCATCCACTGATGGTCCAGGTGTGCGCCGCCCAATGGTTCAGGGATAATATCGTCGATCAGCTTGTTTTTCTTCATATCCTTGGCAGTGATCTTCATCGCCTCGGCTGCCTGCTCCTTGAAATCCCAGCTTCTCCACAGGATCGCCGAACAGTTTTCAGGGGAAATAACCGAATACCAGGTATTTTCCAGCATCAGCACCCTGTCGCCAATCGCAATACCCAGTGCCCCGCCGGAAGCTCCTTCACCGATCACGATACAGATCACGGGTACTTTCAGCATGAACATTTCTTTCAGGTTCCTTGCAATTGCTTCGCCCTGCCCGCGTTCCTCCGCCTCCATCCCGGGAAATGCACCCGGGGTATCGATCAAAGTAACGATCGGCTTGTTGAACTTTTCGGCGAGCTTCATCAGGCGGAGTGCCTTGCGGTAACCCTCCGGGTTGGGCATACCGAAGTTACGGTGTTGCCGCTGCTTGGTATTCCGGCCTTTTTGCTGACCTATCAACATAAACGATTGTCCGCCTACATTGGCCAGTCCGCCGATAATTGCCGGATCATCCCTCACCTGGCGATCGCCGTGCAGTTCGATGAACTCGTCGCAGATCAGTTCCACGTAATCCTGGGTGTAAGGACGGTCGGGGTGGCGTGAAAGCTGTACGCGCTGCCAGCGCGTAAGATTTTCAAATATTTCTTTTCGAAGATCTGTAATATTATTTTCCAGTAAGGAAATGGCATCAGAAAAATCAACATTATTCTCTTTTGCCAATGTTTTCATTTCTTCGAGCTTACGTTCGAGCTCGGCCATAGGTTTTTCAAAGTCCAGGTATGTTCTCATATTTACGTTCTTTTCGTAGGCTATCACTAAAAATCAGAGTTCGTAAGTTTGTCCCCTGGTCGGTATTTCCACCGATTTGTAGCCATTTTGTTCAATTATACTTTGGAAATCGGCCATACTCTGCTGCTCTCCGTGTACCAGGAAAACGCCTTTGAGTTTTTCCGGATCCTGCATTTTTACAAATTTCAGCAGATCATTCTGATCTCCGTGGCCGCTAAATACGTCAATTTTTTCAATATTAGCCAAGACCGGCAATTGCTTTCCACGAATGGAAATGGTATCCTGTCCATTTAACAGCCTCCACCCGAGCGTTCCTTCCGAGGCGTAACCGATCATCAGGATGGTAGCATAAGGGTTGCCGATATTTGCCTCCACATGTTGTTCGACACGCCCGCCCTGGACCATACCCGAGGACGAAATAATGATACAAGGTTCATTGTAATTGGATACCGCCCGGCTTGCATCCGAGCTTTCGAGATAGATCAGGTTCTCGAAATCAAAGAGCATATCATTATCTTCCTGGAAACTCCGGGCCTCCTTGTTGAGCAACCGTACATGCCGCTGGTACACTTTGGTGCTGCTATGGGCCAGAGGACTATCTGAGAAGACCTTCAGATAGGGAAATGAACGGTCCATGTAGATCTTGTTCAGCGTATAAAGCAAAGCCTGTGTACGGCCCACGCTGAAAGAAGGGATAATAAGCCTTCCGGGAATGTCGATACAAGTGCGTTTGATGACGTCGGCCAATGCTTCGACCGGCGACCCCTGATCTTCGTGCAAGCGGTTGCCGTAAGTGGACTCGCAAATGAGATAGTCAACCTGAGGGATTTCCTGCGGGTCGGTCAGGAGCGGGTAGTTGCTGCGGCCGATATCTCCCGAAAAGCAGATTCTTTTCTTTTGGCCGTCTTCGTAAACCTCCACTACGATATGCGAAGCGCCAAGCAAATGCCCCGCACCATAAAAAACAATGGTAATATTGTCGGCGATACGGTAGCGCTGGCCAAAGGCAACGGGAACGAAATTATCAAGTGCCTCGATCACATGTTTCTCAACAAAATAATCCATAGGCACTTCTTTTTTCTTCTTCCCCTTCTTTTTGGAGCCGTTGCGGGCATTGAGACGTTTCTGATGCAAATTGGCGGCGTCTTTCAGAAGAAGTGAGGTAAGCGCAAGTGTAGGCTCGGTACAAACAACCCTGCCTTCAAAACCTTCTTTATATAAATTGGGAATATTGCCGGAATGATCAATGTGGGCATGTGTTAAAAGCACCGTGTTGATCAGACTTGCGTCAAATGGAAAGACACTTTTTTGTTCCTCATATCTTGTTTTCCTGCCTATTTCATCCAAATCAAAATCGGAACCACAATCAATCAAAATCCGGTAATCGTCCGATTCTAAAAGAAACATACTACCTGTAACCTGTTGCGCAGCTCCCCAAAATGTCAATTTCATACTTAAAAATGGGGTGAATTTCTATATTATGATTTTTCACTCTGCCGGAAAAACCAATATCACTATGGAATCCTGAATTAGTTTTATTTGGGTTAATACCTTACAAAAGTACCAAAAAACACACTGAGAATAGGCGATTACTTCCTAGATTAGATTTGGAATATCAACTTTTTCCGGGAAGGTCACCGGTTTGATCATTATGAAATTCAGTATAGCGCTCTTTAACCTCCTTTTCTGCCAGATTTGTCTTGCCCAGAATATTGACTCCCTCGCGTTGAATAATTTTCGCGACGCGGTTCTTGAGCTGCAAAATAGCGAATTATTGCGCAACGGCTCATTGGCGGTCAGCCTCAAAACGGTAAAGGACGGGAAACATATCTTTTCTGTAAATCAGGAACGGTCGCTGCCTTCTGCGTCTACATTGAAACTGGTGTCCACTGCTACGGCACTGTCGGTGTTTGGGGGAGATTACCGGTTTCAGACATTTCTTGAATATGACGGGGTTATCAGAAAGGACACACTTGTAGGGAATCTATATATCCACGGAACCGGCGACCCGTCCCTGGGGAGCGACCGGTTCAAGGGGTATCCCGGCAGCGCGGAGTTACTTAGCCGCTGGGCGGCTGCTATCCAAAAGGCTGGTATCCGCTACATCAAAGGCAAAATATTGGGAGATGCTTCGTTTTTTGACAATCAGCCGCTCGCAAGCACTTGGATATGGGGAGATATCGGGAATTACTACGGGGCAGGGGTACAGGGCCTTAATTTCAATGAAAATCAGTACAAAATCAAGTTTAAGCCTGGTGCAGAGCCGGGTGACCCTTCTTCGTTTTTGGGCATTGAGCCAGCAATTCCTTATTTGTCTTTTGTGAACCAGGTTACAACCGGCGATAAAGGTTCCGGCGATCAGACTATCGTTTACAGCAGTCCGCTTGGAAACAATGTGGTGCTAACGGGAACGGTTCCGACCGGTTTTTCGAGTTTTTCTGTGAAAGGCTCAATTCCCGATGCTGCTGAGTATGTGGTTTTTGCTTTAAAAGAAAAACTGAGGAGTGTTTCCATTGCTGTCATAGACAGTAGTGACATCGCCAATATTCCCGCCTCTTTATCCGGTACTAAGAAAGTTTTGGATGAATACAAATCTCCGCCCCTGCGTGAGCTGTGCCAGCAAACCAATTTCTGGAGCATTAACTTATATGCAGATGCATTTTTAAAACAGGTGGGAAAAAGGTTAACCGGGAAGTCTGGCTATGATGAGGCGTCTCTCGCGATGTCCGCTTTTTGGTCGGCTAGAAACGCTGATATGCGTGGTTTTTATATCAAGGATGGGAGTGGGCTTTCTCCATCAGGTTCGGTGACTACCGGTAATCTCACGGATATTTTGAATGCCGTAAACAAGGAAGCAACTTTTCCTGATTTTTACAAAAGTATAGGCATACTTGGAGTGAACGGCACTGTTAGGAACCTTGGGAAAGGAACACGTGCTGCCGGAAACGTCCGTGTAAAAAGCGGATCTATTGAAGGGACAAGGGCTTATGCAGGTTATGTCACTTCCAGATCGGGTACGTTGCTCAGTTTTTCCATTATCGCGAACAAATACATGCCTGGTAGCAACCGGATCATGACCGATGAATTGGTAAGGCTTATGGCTTTAATGGCCGAGCTGTAAATACAAAAAGCCGGGGCACGAAGCCCCGGCTACCAGTTCGTAATTATTTTAATGTTACTGAACCTTCTCAATAACAAGGTTATGATTGGTGTAAATGCAAAGATCTGCCGCAACCGTCAGTCCTTCCCTTACAATTTCTTCGGCTGATAAATGCGCAGCGTGTTTTTTCAGGGCCTGTGCTGCTGACAGCGCATAATTGCCTCCCGATCCGATAGCTGCGATCCCGTTTTCAGGTTCCAGCACATCGCCGGTGCCGGATATTACCAGAATTTCTTCCTTGTTGGCGGTGATCATCATAGCTTCAAGCTTTCGCAGATAACGATCTGTCCGCCAGTCTTTTGCCAGTTCAATGGCGGCCCGCTTCATATTGCCTCCGTAAGCATTCAGTTTTTCTTCGAATTTTTCAAGTAATGTAAAGGCATCAGCCGTGGAGCCGGCAAATCCTACGAGGATCTTTCCACCCATTAAAGTTCTGATTTTTTTTACATTACTTTTTGCAACCGTATTTCCCATTGTAGCCTGTCCGTCGGCGCCCAGTGACACAGTTCCGTTATGAAGCACTCCTAGAACAGTTGTGGCGTGTATTTTTTCCATACAAATATTTTAAATTCAGATAATGTCCCGCAAGCATGTTTACTTGCTTATGCCCAAAGGCTACAAAACAAAAGTGCCAGGCATGGAAACCTGACACTTTGTACAGTATTTATAAAAACGATAGCTGTAACCTATTTTTTCAAAAGGATCGATAGCATTGTCTTTTGCATTTCCTTCATTTCGTCGAAGGCAGTTTCCATTTTGTCGAAACGATTGTCCATTTGGTTCAGTCTGCCATCCGTTTTGTCAAACTGGCCATCCATTTTGTCAAACTGGCCATTCATTTTGTCAAACCGGGCATCCATTTGATCAAACCGGGCATCCATTCCATCCAGCCTGGTATCAATGTCATCCAGCTTGATATCAATGTGATCGACCTTACTTTCAATCTTGTCCAGTCTCAGCTCAATTTTGTCAACCCTGGTTTCGATTTTATCGATTTTGTCTTCGATTTTGTCGATCTTATCTTCGATTTTGTCAAGCCTGTACTCGATTTTTTCAATTCTGTACTCGATTTTATCAAGTCTGCCTTCAACCTTATCAAGCCTTTTCTCAACACGGTCGAGGCGAGTTTCGAACTGGGTCATCTTATTGGAAAGCAGTAGTTGACTTTGCAGCAGGAAATCAATGTTTTCCGTTTGCTTTTCGACAATTTTCATTGTCCTGACTACAATATCCGTAAGTTGATCAACTTTCTGTTCTATTTTATCCTGCCTTAACAAAAGCTCGGCAAGAACCGGCTCGATCTGGTCCAATCTCTTATCTGGGGTCATATAGTGTGTTAATCTCATATTGATTTTAAACTAGCATGCTCATTGGTTCTTCCAAAAGCTTTTTAACAGTTTGCAGGAAAGATGCTCCTAATGCACCATCAACTACGCGGTGATCAGCAGAGAGCGTCACTTTCATGATGTTGGTCGGATAAACAGTTCCGTCTTCCTTGAATGCAGCCACTTTCTTAATGGTACCGATAGCCAGGATACAAGAATCGGGTGGGTTAATGATAGCTGTAAATTCATCTACCCCGAACATTCCCAGGTTGGAGATCGAGAAAGTATTGCCTTCCCAGTCCTTTGGCTGCAGTTTTTTATCTTTTGCTTTTCCGGCAAAGTCTTTAACCTCAGCCGAAATCGTAGACAAAGTTTTCTTGTCAGCGTCACGAACCACTGGAACGAGCAAACCTTCGTCCACGGCTACCGCAACACCTATATTCACGTAATTATATCTTCTGATTTTATCTCCCAACCATGCAGAATTTACGGCAGGATGCTGTTTCAAAGCAACGGCGCAGGCTTTGATCACCATGTCATTGAAAGAGATCTTCGCTGGGCTTACCTCGTTCAGTTGCGGGCGCAAAGCCATTGCTTTGTCCATCACGATTTCCATGGTTACATAGAAATGCGGCGCCGTAAATAAGCTGTCGCTCAATCTCCTGGCGATTGTCTTACGCATTTGAGAAACAGGGGTATCCACAAAATCTCCTGTTGCCGGTGCGCTTGTTGCCGGTTCTGCTTTTGGAGCGTGGCTTGGAGCAGGTGCTGTCGCCTGAGGTGCCGCTTCTGTTTTGGCAGCCGGCTTGAACTCATCAACATCTCGTTTCACGATCCGGCCATTGTCTCCGCTGCCCTCTATCTGGCTGAGGTTGATACCTTTTTCATCGGCTAGGCGTTTGGCCAGAGGCGATGCTTTTACACGGTCACCGGCATCAGCTACTGAAACCGCTTTTTCCGAGCCATTCTGGCTGGAAGCTGCTGCTTTTTCTGATTTCCCTTCATCCGCTGCATCTATATTTTCTACTTCGTCACCTGCTTCTCCGTTTTCACGTGCAAGCAAAGCTTCTACATTGGCTCCTTCCTCACCGATCACGGCAATGATACCATCTACCGGTACGGCCTCACCATCTTTAATACCTATATACAAAAGTGTACCGTCCTCGTACGCTTCCAGTTCCATCGTAGCTTTGTCGGTTTCGACGTCGGCCAGTATATCACCGGATTTTATTTTGTCACCTACTTTTTTCTGCCACGAAACCAAAGTCCCTTCTTCCATAGTATCGCTCATTTTCGGCATACGAACGACCACCGCATTAATTTTCTCGGTCGATTTGGCAGCTTTCTTTGCAGGCTCAGGTGTAGCAGTTTCCACCGCCGGGGCACTGTCCACTGCGGCGGAAGCTTTCGGTTCTTCTTTTGCCGGTTCTTCGCTGGCTGCGGATTTGGCGGCTCCGTTGCCGCCTCCATCTTCCAGAAGTGATTTATAATCTTCTCCTTCGGCCCCAACCACAGCCATAATGCCATCTATCGGAACTGCATCGCCTTTATTGACACCAATGTAAAGAAGTGTACCGTCATAATAAGATTCCAGGTCCATTGTTGCCTTATCGGTTTCGACCTCAGCAATAATTTCACCGGACTTGATTTTATCACCTACTTTTTTGTGCCATTCTGCGATAACACCTTCTTCCATGGTGTCGCTCATCTTGGGCATACGAACTACTTCAGCCATATCGCTTGTTAAGGTATTTTAGTTTCTTAGTCTAAACTCAGATTTTAGTCAAAATTACAATAAAAGGTGAATAGGTAGGGTCTTTCACTCCATAAAATTGACCAAAACGGCCTCCCGGGCGGTCGGGGGTAAATTTTCTGGTATACTTTGTATTGATTATCAAATATATACCTTTTTCGCGCAGGAGCTATTGCGGAAGCTGTCGAAGTGCAGGAAAAGAAAAAGGCAGGCTACTGCAATCTCTTAGAGGATTGTAGTAGCCTGCCTTTTGTAATATGCGGCTTAATTGATCTTTAGGACAGCCATGAATGCTTCCTGCGGTATTTCTACATTACCTACCTGGCGCATCCGTTTCTTGCCTTTTTTCTGTTTTTCGAGCAGTTTACGTTTACGGGAAATATCACCACCGTAACATTTCGCAATCACGTCTTTACGCATCGCTTTTACAGTTTCACGGGCAATAATCTTCTGTCCGATTGCAGCCTGGATCGCAATTTCAAACATTTGTCTCGGGATCAGCTCGCGCAATTTTTCACAAAGCTTCTTGCCCCATTCATAGGATTTGGATCTGTGAACGATTGCAGAAAGCGCATCCACAGGTTCTCCATTGAGCATCACATCCAGCTTCACCATATCCGATTCCTGATAACCCGCCAGTTCGTAATCCAGGGAAGCATATCCCCTTGAAATCGTTTTAAGCTTATCAAAAAAGTCGAAAACAACTTCCGCCAGCGGGATCAGGAATTGCAGTTCCACGCGTTCGGCGGTCAGGTATACCTGGTTTTTCAGGATACCGCGTTTATCCATACACAAATTCAGGATCGGGCCGATGTAATCCGCTTTTGTAATGATCTGAGCGTTGATGAAAGGCTCTTCGATCGACTTGATATAGTTTGGATCAGGCATTTCCGAAGGTGCACTGATATTGATCAGCTGATTTTTTGTATTGGTGATCCGGAACTGCACCGAAGGTACGGTCGTGATCACGGTCATATCAAACTCACGTTCCAGCCTTTCCTGCACAATCTCCATGTGGAGCATCCCGAGGAAGCCGCAGCGGAACCCAAAACCGAGCGCAGCCGAAGTTTCCGGCTCCCAAACCAGTGCTGCATCGTTCAACTGAAGCTTTTCCATAGCTTCACGCAGCTCTTCGAATTCACTGGTATCAACCGGGTAAATCCCTGCAAAAACCATTGGTTTTACCTCTGAAAACCCTACAATAGCTTCGCTGGCAGGCCTGTGGAGGTGGGTAACTGTATCACCTACTTTTACTTCTTTAGCTACTTTAATACCCGAGATCAGATAACCTACGTCGCCGCATTCCACCACTTCTTTCGGGATCTGGGCGAGGCCCAGCGTGCCGATCTCGTCCGCGTTATATTCCTTGCCGGTGGCCATGAATTTTACGCGGTCACCTTTTTTGATACTGCCGTTTTTAACCCGGAAAATTACTTCGATACCTCTGTAAGAATTGAAAACAGAATCGAATATCAATGCCTGCAAAGGCCCGTTCGGGTCGCCTACAGGTGCGGGGATACGTTCGATAATCGCACTTAATATGGCCTCAATACCTATTCCTTCTTTTCCGCTGGCGGGGATAATATCTTCACGTTTGCAGTCCAGAAGATCCACCATTTCGTCTTTGATCTCTTCGGGCATCGCACCTGGCAGGTCTATCTTATTCAAAACGGGAATAATCACCAGGTCGTGGTTGATAGCCAAATACAAGTTAGAAATAGTCTGGGCTTCGGTTCCCTGGGAGGCGTCTACCAATAAGAGTGCACCTTCGCAGGCCGCGATTGAGCGGGAAACTTCATAAGAAAAATCGACGTGTCCCGGAGTATCTATCAGGTTGAGAATGTACTCTTCACCTTTATAGATATAGTTCATCTGGATCGCGTGGCTTTTGATCGTGATGCCACGTTCTCTTTCCAGATCCATATTGTCCAAAAGTTGGGCCTGCATCTCCCTGTGCGTCACTGTTTTGGTGAATTCCAGCAGACGGTCGGCGAGTGTGCTTTTCCCATGATCAATGTGGGCAATGATACAAAAATTACGAATTTTATTCATGAAGCAGTTACAATTCAGACGCTTTGATTTTAAACAGTTGGGGCCAAAGCAAATACAAAATTAAGAGGGTAATTAATATTTCAACAGCTTTTCTTTTTGGAACCGCAAACTAAAAGGAAATAGTGGCGTGTAACAGAGCTAACGAGACACAGGCAGTTTTTTACACAAATTATTTAATCATTTGATTAAATAATTTGTGTAACTCAAAAATCGCACTTAGCTTTGTCATATTAAAAAGAATTTGAAAGGAATGGCGAAGATCGAGAAGGGGGAATTAGACCTGACAACGGAGCAGAAGATCAAGGAAGCTGCGGTTATTGTTTTTACAAAAAAAGGGTATGGGAATGCCCGTACACGTGATATCGCCGAAGAGGCTGGGATCAATCTTGCTCTGCTGAATTACTATTTCCGCAGCAAGGAAAAGCTTTTTGCGATCGTGATGATGGAACGGATACAAAAAATGTTCGGCGTGCTGTTTCCTGTATTGAACGACGGCTCGACGACTTTGGACGAGAAATTGGCAACGATCGCTGAAAATTACATTAACATGCTGACAGAACATCCGGAACTGCCGATTTTTGTGCTGAGCGAAATCCGTAACAATCCGGAGCAGTTTTCTCACAAACTGCAGGTGAAGGCAATCCTTACCCAGTCGGTTTTCATTAAACAGCTCCGGGAAAGAAAACCTGATATTAACCCGCTGCATTTTCTGATGAACCTCCTGGGAATGACCGTTTTCCCCTTTATCGGAAAACCTGTTTTACAAGCGGCTATCGGGAATGACAGTGATTTTAATAATCTGATGGAAGAAAGAAAGAGACTGATCCCGAAATGGATTGTCGGCATGCTAGACGAATAGCGATTTTTTTTACACGTTAATTAATCAAATGATTAAACTAAACGACTAAATGTAATGATTAAATTACCTGACATACGGCCGCTGGGGCTCTGTTTCTGGCTATGCATCATACAAGTTGAAGCCCAGCCGAAAACACTCAGCATCGAAGAATCGTACCAGCTCGCGCGGAAAAATTATCCGGTGATCCGGCAGCGCGAACTGATCAGCAAAGCGAAGGATTATTCTATTCAAAACGCTGAAAAAGGCTATTTGCCGCAGATCAGCGTTTTGGGACAGGCTACTTACCAGTCGGCTGTAACCGAATTCAGATTGCCGGTTTCCCTGCCCGGCGTGGAATTCCCAACGATCAGCAAAGACCAGTATAAAGTCTACGCAGAGGTCAACCAGAGCATTTACGACGGGGGGGCAATCCGGACGCAAAAGCAGGTGCACGAAATGAATGCCGTGGTAGAAGATGAAAAGCTGGAAGTCGAACTTTACAAGCTGAACGAACGCCTTAACCAGATTTTTTTCGGGATACTGATGCTCGACGAGCAGATCAAACAAAATGCACTTTTGAAAAAGGATATCGAGCTCGGTATCAGCAAAGTTCATGCTCTGATCAGCAATGGTACCGCGTTCAAAAGCAACGGCTATACATTGCAGGCGGAGCTGTTGAAAACCGAGCAGCGCACTAACGAACTGGAGTCAAACCGGCGCGCATATCTGGATATGCTAGGCCTTTTTATCAATGAAAACCTCGACGACGCCACCGTGATTGTCAAACCTGCCGCATCAGCTGTGCCGGCCCAGATCAACCGTCCGGAATTGCGATTATACGATTATCAGACTCAGAGTCTGGATATACAAAACAGGCTGCTCAATGTTCGCAATAAGCCCAAACTGAACTTCTTTTTCCAGGGAGGGGCGGGAAGGCCTGCGCTGAATATTCTCAACAATGGTTTTGATCCCTACTATATAACCGGTATCCGCCTTAACTGGGCTTTATCAGGCTTGTATACATTGAAAAATGACCGAGCATTGATCGCCAATAACAGGCAAAGTATTCAGGTTCAGCGGGAAACATTTTTATACAACACCAATCTGATTTTAAAACAGCAAAATACGGATGTTACCAGACTGCAAAAATTGCTGGCTACCGATGATGATATCATTGCATTGCGCGACAATATCAAAACTACCGCAGCTGCCCAGCTGGAAAACGGGGTGATCAATACGAATGATTACCTGAGGGAGGTAAACGCCGGAGACCAGGCCAGGCTTAGCAAGATCGTGCATGAAATCCAGCTCCTGACTTCCCAGTATAACCTGCAGACGACGCTGGGAAGGTCTTTGGAATAACAACAATTAGATGAAAAATAAAACAAAATGAAATCAAACCTATTTTTGATCATAATGGCCATTTCTGTGGCGGCTTGTAAAAACAAGGACAACGTATATGATGCATCGGGTACTTTTGAAGCGGTGGAAACCATTGTTTCGGCCGAGGCAACCGGCCGCATCGTGGCACTTAACATTGAAGAAGGCCAGCTCCTCAAAGTCGGCCAGAATGTGGGGTACATCGATAGTGTGCAGCTGTACCTGAAAAAGAAACAGTTGGAAGCGCAGATCAGAGCGACGGGCAGCAGGCTACCTGATATTGTGGCGCAAACGAATGTTTACAAGCAGCAGCAGGCGGTAACGCAGGTGCGGCTCGACAATCTGTTGTACGAACAAAAACGCATCCAGAACCTCCTAAAAGCAGACGCCGCCACGCCCAAACAATTGGATGATATCACCGCGCAGATCAAAGAACTGCAGAAACAACTCGATGTAATCCGCAAGCAGGATGCAGCCCAGGCTTCGGTACTGAAAACGCAGACTTCCGGGCTAAGAGCCGACGTGTTGCCCCTATATGTTCAGATCGAACAGATCAATGATCAGCTGGCGAAATCTAAAATTGTGAACGAGGTAAACGGGACGGTACTTTCCAAATATGCGGAAACCAACGAAATGGCGGTTTCCGGCAAGCCGCTTTACAAAGTGGCTGATCTTTCAACGATCATATTGAGAGCTTATGTGACGGGAGGTCAGCTCGCAAAAATCAAGCTGAACCAGAACGTAAAAGTACTTGTGGATGATGCAGATGACAAATACCGCGAGCTTGGCGGTGAAATAGAATGGATCAGCAGCAAGGCGGAATTTACGCCCAAAACCATTCAAACAAAAGACGAACGCGCCAATCTGGTGTATGCACTCAAAATCAGGGTAAAGAATGACGGGTTCCTGAAAATCGGTATGTACGGCGAAGTGGTTTTGTAACGATGGAGGCGATCAGGGTTAACCATATTACCAAAACCTACAACGAGGGAAAGGTGAAGGCTGTGGACGATGTATCGTTTTCGGTCGGGAAGGGAGAGTTGTTTGGGCTGATAGGGCCGGACGGCGCAGGGAAAACCAGCATTTTCAGAATGCTTACTACCTTGCTTTTGCCGGATAAAGGAACTGCCACCGTAGATGGATTTGATGTAGTAAAGGATTTTAGGCAAATCCGGAATTCTGTCGGTTATATGCCGGGTAAATTCTCTTTGTACCAGGACCTTACCATTGAAGAAAACCTGAATTTTTTCGCGACGGTTTTTGATACAACCGTGGAACAGAATTATCACCTGATCAAAGACATTTACGTTCAGATAGAGCCATTTAAAAAACGGCGGGCGGGTAAATTGTCGGGCGGCATGAAACAGAAGTTAGCGCTTTGCTGCGCACTGATACACAAGCCGACTACACTTTTTCTGGACGAACCTACTACGGGTGTCGATCCGGTATCGCGGAAGGAATTCTGGGAAATGCTGCGGCGGCTCAAAGAACAGGGCATCACGATCATGGTGTCCACGCCCTACATGGACGAGGCTTCGCTCTGCGACCGGATCGCGCTGATCCAGGGAGGGAAAATACTGTCTGTGGACACGCCTGATAACATCGTAAACACTTACCCAGACCGGTTGTACGCTATAAAAGCCAATGAAATGTACCTGCTGCTGAAAACGCTGGAATCGTATCCCGACACCAGCAATAGTTACGCTTTTGGCGAATATGCGCATGCGACTTTTAAAAATAACGACGTGTCTGAGCTGGATAATTACCTGAGTTCGAAAGGTCTTTCAGGCATCGAAATCAAAGACATTGAGGCCACTATCGAGGATTCTTTTATCCGGTTGTTACATTAAAAAAACGGCATTGCCGGTTGAATATGGCAGAAATTGAAAAGGTGATCGTCTGCGAAAAGCTTACCAAGCGTTTCGGCGATTTTATAGCGACCAACGAGATTTCTTTTGAGGTAAAAAAAGGCGAAATATTCGGGTTTCTTGGCGCGAACGGCGCGGGCAAAACCACGGCTATGCGCATGCTTTGCGGATTGTCGGCCCCGTCTTCGGGTTCGGCCGCGATAGCGGGCTATGATATTTACAAAGAGCCCGAGCAGATCAAAAGGAACGTCGGCTACATGAGCCAGAAATTTTCGCTTTACGAAGACCTGACCGTAATGGAAAATATCCGGTTTTTCGGGGGAATATACGGCCTTACCAATCAGCAGATCGACAGCAAAACGAAAGAATTGATCACCACATTGGGACTGGAAAATGAAACAAAAAAGCTTGTCGGATCGCTTCCGCTGGGCTGGAAACAAAAACTGTCGTTTTCGGTGGCCGTTTTACACGAACCGAAAATCGTTTTTCTGGACGAACCTACTGGCGGCGTGGACCCGGTAACCCGGCGGCAGTTCTGGAACCTGATCTATGCCGCCGCCGACCGTGGCATCACCGTTTTTGTGACCACGCATTATATGGACGAGGCCGAATATTGCAACCGTATATCCATCATGGTGGACGGAAAAATAGAAGTGCTGGACACGCCGGGTAATCTGAAAAAGCAATTCAATGCTGAGTCGATGGACGAGGTATTTTACCAGCTGGCAAGAAGCGCGAAAAGAGGCGACTAACCGAAAGCAACATGAAGCAGTTTATAGCATTTGTAAGAAAGGAATTTTACCATGTCCTGCGCGACAAAAGGACTTTACTGATCCTTTTCGGGATGCCCATCGCGCAGATCCTGATATTCGGTTTTGCGCTATCCAATGAGGTGAAGGATTCGCAGATACTGGTGGTGGACTATGCAAGGGACGATGCCTCAAGACATATTATCGACAGGGTAGAAGCGAGCCGGTATTTTGAGGTATGCAAGGAGGCGATGAGCCATAAAGATATCCTGTCTACTTTTCAGGAAGGCAAAATTAAGGCGGTACTGGTATTTCCGGCTGACTTCAATAATGATCTTTTGCATAATAATAAAGCGAAAGTTCAGGTCATCACCGATGCTACCGACATCAATACCGCCAATATGATCACCAATTACCTCACGGCGATCATCACGGATTATCAAAACGACGTGAACGAAAACCTTTCCATTCCCTACCAGATCATCCCGGAAACGCGGATGCTTTACAATCCGCAGCTCAAAGGCGCGCATGGTTTTGTGCCTGGCGTAATGGCGCTGGTACTGATGCTGGTGTCGGTAATGATGACGGCGATCTCCATTGTGAAAGAAAAGGAAACGGGTACCATGGAAATTCTGCTGGTTTCGCCATTCAAGCCGATACTGGTGATATTTGCGAAGGCATTTCCCTATCTGATATTGTCGCTGATCAATGTGTCTGCGATCCTGTTTCTGAGCGTTTTTGCCCTGGAACTGCCGGTGAAAGGCAGCCTCGTCTTACTGTTTGCGGAGAGTACTTTGTTTATTATCACCTGTTTGTCGCTGGGAATATTTATCTCGATCAAAACAAATTCCCAGCAGATCGCGATGCTGATTTCATTGATGGGAATGCTTCTGCCGACCATGATGTTCAGCGGGTTTTTGTTCCCGATCGAAAACATGCCGTATCCTTTGCAGGTCGTTTCCAATATCATTCCTTCAAAATGGTTTTACATCATTGTCAAATCCATTATGATCAAAGGACTGGGGATTGCTGCGTTGTGGAAAGAGACGGTCATACTCATTGGAATGACTATGTTCCTGTTGATCATCAGTTTAAAAAGCTTCAAAATACGTCTGGAATGAGAACTCTCAGATTTTTACTACAAAAAGAATTCCGGCAGATTTTCCGGAACCGGGCGATTGTGACCCTGATATTCGTGATGCCTGTGATGCAGTTTTTAGTGATGCCGCTGGCCGCCGACTATGAGGTGAGAAACATCAATCTCGCCGTGGTGGACAATGATCATTCTCCTTATTCCCAAAAACTGATATCCAAAGTAATAGCTTCTGGTTACTTCAAATTGACAGGCTACAATGATTCTTACAAAGATGCTTTTAAACTCATTGAAGCCGATAAAGCAGACCTGATCCTTGAAATACCGCATGGTTTTGAGCGGAACCTGATCCGCGAGGATAAACAAAAACTGTTTCTGGCCGTCAATGCGATCAATGGGACAAAAGCCAATCTGGGCGGGGCCTATCTTGGAAGTATTATCGGGGATTTCAACGCGGATATCCGGATGCAGCTGGTGCAACAGCCGAGGTTCAGCCAGTTTCCGGTGATCGAAATTGTTGCTTCCAACTGGTTTAATCCAGTCTTAAATTACAAAGTATTCATCGTGCCAGGTATTCTTGCCATCCTGGTAACAATGATCGGAGGTTTTCTGGCTGCACTTAATATTGTAAAAGAAAAGGAAATCGGTACGATAGAGCAGATCAATGTGACGCCGATCAAAAAACATATTTTTATCCTCGGCAAACTGATCCCGTTCTGGGTGCTAGCCAATATTGTATTCACCATCGGCCTGATACTAGCCCGCCTGATCTATGGCATTGTACCAATTGGCAGTTTGCTGGTACTGTATATTTTCATAGCCATTTACCTCCTTACCGTACTGGGATTCGGGCTGCTGGTGTCAACCTTCTGCGATACGCAGCAGCAGGCTATGTTTATCATGTTCTTTTTCATGATGATATTCATATTGCTGGGCGGATTGTTCACGTCCATCGACAGCATGCCGGATTGGGCAAAGCTGATCACGCGGTTTAATCCGGTCCGTTATATGATAGAAGTGATGCGGATGGTAATACTAAAAGGCAGTGGTTTCCGCGATATCCTGCCGCATCTGGCAGCTGTGTCCGCCATGGCCGTATTTTTAAACGGCTGGGCTGTTTTGAACTACAAAAAAACGAACTAGCAGCTGGCGCCGATTTCCAAATCGGTGCCAATATGTCGCCGATTTCCAATCGGCACAAGCACAACTACTCCAAAGAAACCATAGCCTTAATAACCCCACTAGCCGGATCCAGCCAACTCTCAAACCGATCCTTCACCTCCCCAAAAGCCACCCGATGCGTAATATAAGTTTTCGGGTCGATCAACCCGTTTTTCATACTCTTAATCACATGTTCGAAATCGGCCCTTGTAGCATTGCGGCTGCTCATAAGTGTGGCCTCACGCTTATGAAACTCAGGGTGGCTGAAACTGATATCGCCTTTTTGCAAACCTACCAGCACATACCTGCCACCATGGGCAAGGTAACTGAAGGCAGTATTGATTGCCCGCAGGCTGCCCGTAGCATCAATGATAGCCGTAGGCATATCTCCTCCGGTAATCTCAGCTAATTTTTCGGCCACATTATCGGTCAAGCCATTGACGGTCGCGGATACGTTCAGTTTCTCCCGGCAAAATTCCAGTCTTGAATCGTTGATATCCAGCGCAATCACTTTCCCGCCCGCTATTCTTGCAAATTCCATTACACCCAGACCAATCGGCCCGGCACCAACTACCAGTACGTGTTCACCCGCAATGATATCTGCCCGCCGGATTCCGTGGGCTCCGATGGCCAGCGGCTCCACAAGCGCGAGTTCGTCAAAACTGAGACCGTCGCCGTGAACAAGCGAATAGGAGGGGACCGATATGTATTCGAGCATACCTCCGTCGATATGCACACCGGAAACTTTCAGCGTGGTACAGCAGTTGGGTTTCCCCTGCCTGCACGCGATGCACTTTCCGCAATTGAAATAGGGAATAAAAGTAACCGCTTCCCCGACCGTGAAATCCGGTGCACCATCTGTTTCCACAATTTCACCGGCCAGCTCATGTCCGAGTATTCTGGGGTAATTAAAAAAAGGCTGGGTCCCTTCAAAAGCATGCAGGTCGGTTCCGCAGACACCAACCCGTTTGATTTTGATAATGGTATGGTCTGGCGTCAAAACTGGCTTTTCAGCCTTCCGATATTCAAACTGACCCGGTGTGGTACAAACCAGTGTTTCCATATTGATCACGAATTGGCCAGTGCCCTGTCGAGGTGCACATAACCGCCGTCTACATAAATCAGCTGACCTGTTGTATGGCTGGAACGTTGCGAAAGCAGGAAAACAGTCATATTGGCAATTTCCTCAGCCGTTGTCATGCGGTTTTCGAAAGGGATTTTCTCTACAATGGATTCCAATGTTTCTTTTGGGTTCGGTAAGGTATTGATCCAACGTTCGTAAAGCGGTGTCCAGCATTCTGCCACGATCACCGAGTTAACGCGGATGCCATATTTCAGCAATTCAACCGCCCATTCCCGCGTCAGTGCATTCCTGCCACCATTGGCCGCTGCGTACGCCGACGTTCCGCCTTGTCCGGTATCAGCTGTTTTGGAGCTGATATTGACAATTGCACCCTTCGATTCTTTCAAAGCAGGAAGCGCATAATGTACCATCAGGTAATAATGTACCATGTTTTTGTGGAGCGAATGCATGAAGCGCTCGTAATCGCCGCTTTCAAGCCCGACGCCGTCATTGGCACCTGCATTATTCACCAGGCCGTCGATCCGGCCAAATTCCTTCAAAACAGCATTGACTGCTTTTTCGGATGCTTCGGGCTGGGTAAGCTCTGCTTCGACCTGGAACGATTTGAAACCTTTACCGGCCAGATCATCCACCACTTTCTGGTTATCCACAGCATTCCTGCCCACGATCACAGGTATCGCACCTTCTCCTGCCAAAACCTGTACAATTCCCTCGCCAATGCCTTTTGCGCCGCCGGTAACGATTATTACTTTATTTTGAAGCTGTAAATCCATAATAAACTGAATTGATAATGATTGGTATTAATACGCCAAAGGCGGCTAGTGAGACGCCCCGAGGGTTACATTTTTGATAGAATTATTTTTGATCGCAAAATACAGAACGACCAGAAAACACACTGCCGGGACAATATAAGCCGTCTGAATAGAAGAGACATCCGAAACCTGGCCCATGATGACCGGAAAAACCGCCCCGCCAACGATGGACATAATCACCAGCGACGACCCGATTTTGGTCTTCTCGCCCAATCCTCTGATGCTCAGCGCAAAAATGGTCGGGAACATGATCGACATGAAAAACTGAACGGCCACCAACGCATACACCGACACCATTCCCTGCGTGATCACTGCGATCACAAGTAACGCGACATTGATGACGCTGTAAATAGCCAGCAAACGCGGAGGAGCAATAAAACGCATCAGATAAGTACCTATAAAACGTCCGATCATAAAGCTAAGAAACGCGCCGGACAGCAGGTAAGCTGCGGTTTTTTCGTCGATTCCTGCCACTTTATCGGAAAAACGGATGAAGAAACTGCTGATACAAACCTGTGCGCCTACATAGAAAAACTGGGCTGCAATACCCAGAACCAGGTTTTTCTCAGAAAGTATAGAACCTTTTACTTTTCCAGGCGCATCTTTTTCCTCCTGAATTTCCGGAAGCGGTGTGCGCCAGATCAGCAAAGCAACCAGGAGAACCACAATTCCGATCACAATAAAGGGCATTTGTACAGAAGATGCCTCTGCCGTCAGGTATTCATTCAGCTGGCTGGCCGACATCGATTGTTGTTCCTGCTCCGATAAATTAACGCCGGAAAGGATAAAAGTACCACCCATGAGCGGTGCCAGAAATGCCGCAAGGCCGTTGAAAGACTGAGCAAAATTGAGCCGCTGCGTGGCTGAATCCGCGTCTCCCAAAACAGTGATGTAAGGATTGGCAGCGGTTTCCAGCAAAGTAAGCCCGCTGGCAATGATGAACAATGCTACCAGGAAAAAGCTGAACTGCCTCAGCTCCGCCGCCGGGTAAAAAAGGAAAGTACCGAAGGCAAAAAGCAGCAATCCGAGCGTAATACCGGCTTTGTAACCGTATTTTTTCATGAAAAGACCTGCGGGCAATGCGATCAGGAAGTAGGCGATGTAGGAGGCCGAGTCGATCAGGGCAGATTGAAAATCACTGAGCTGACATGCTTTTTTCAGGTGGGGAATTAGTATCGGGTTCAGGTTTAATGCAAATCCCCAGAGAAAGAACAGAGAGGTAATAAGAATGATAGCCAGCCGCGTCTTACGATCTGTCATAGTGTTTTAGCAGTTAAGGGTTCCGGAAACAGTTCTGGTAAAATTAAACAATGCAAAGGAATTATATTTTATAATGAAGATATGCCGACTATTTATCCAAGTAATGAGATATTTTAACATCTTTTTGAAAATGATCTGATCGATCGTGTATAAATTTCACCATGAAACCCCGTCTATTAAAGGTTCCCACAGCCCCGTCTTACTCTTTCAGTGTACGTCTCGACAAAGTCCCCAATCTCAATAACCGCTGGCATTACCATCCGGAAATCGAGCTCATTCATTTTCACCGGGGCTCAGGCACCCAGTTTGTAGGCGACGATATCAAACGTTTTGCCAAAGACGACATCGTGCTGGTGGGAAGCGGTTTGCCGCATTACTGGCGGGACGATGACGATATGCAGGATCCTGACCGAAGCCAGCCCTATTCAACGGTTATTCACTTTGCGCCTGATTTCTGGGGCAGCCGTTTTCTGGATCTGATGGAAAACAAACCGATCAAACAGGTACTGGAAAAGGCGCAGCGGGGCCTGCTGCTTTCGGGGCAGCTGCGGCAGCAGGTAGCCGGGCTCATGGAAAAGATACTGTATGCCGAAGGTCCCGACCGTATCATTACCCTGCTGGAAATGCTGTGGCTGATCTCCCGGTCCAGTCAATATACGTTACTGTCGTCCATGGGTTATCAGCGGGATCTTTCGGAATCGGACAGCGACAGGATCAATGCGATCTACAATTACACATTAAGCCATTTTCACCGGAAGGTCACCCTGGAAGAAATCGCCGAGATTGCCGGTATGGTACCCAATTCCTTTTGCAGATATTTCAAATCGAGGACAGGGAAAACGTATTCGCAGTTCCTGATGGAAATAAGGGTAGGGTATTCCTGCAAGCTGCTGATGGAACGGGATATCAGTATCAAGCAGCTTTGTTTTGAAAGCGGTTTTATGAATTTCAGCTGCTTTCACAGGCGGTTTAAAGCGGTTACAGGCCAAAGCCCGCAAAGTTACCGCGAGGCTTTTGTTCAGACTTTGCCGAATATGTCGGCCCGGTAAATTACATTCAAGTGCCTGTAAATTATCCCGAGACTTCCCGCCGGATTTATATAAATTGCCTTTTCAACGAAACTACCTTTCCGCATGACACATACTACCTCCAATCCCAGCATCCACGAAGGCCGCAATCTGAAACGCTTCCGCGAACTTCTGGGGATCAAACAAGAATTCCTGGCTTTCGAGCTCGGCAGCGAGTGGAACCAGCAGAAAGTTTCCTTATTGGAACAAAGAGAAAAAATCGATTCCGACATATTGGAACAAGTGTCGGCCATACTTAAAATACCGGCTGAAGCGATCCGAAGCTTTGATGAAGAGAAAGCGATTTATAACATATCCTGCAACTTCGCAGACAACGCTGTAAACAATAACGGTGTGAACATTCAGCACATCAATCCCATCGACAAAATCATTCAACTCCACGAGGAGAAAATTGCTTTGTATGAGCGGATGCTGAAGGAGAAAGATGAGATGATGGGGCGGTTGGAGCGGTTGATTGGGGGAGATAAATAGAAAACTTTAAAGTATACTCTGATACTATACTTGCAACTCATCTCATGGCGGATAAAGACCTTTACATAATCGCAGGCTGCAATGGAGCAGGAAAAACTGCTGCCTCGTTTGCAATATTGCCTGAAATTCTGGAATGTAAAGAATTTGTAAATGCCGATGAAATTGCAAAAGGAGTATCTCCATTTCAGCCGGAAAAGGTTGCGTTAGAGGCGGGGCGTATTATGCTGAACAGGATTAATGAGCTATTAAACAGTGAAAACAGCTTTGCATTCGAAACAACATTGTCGACCAGAAGCTATAGGCAAAAAATAGAGGAAGCAAAGAAAAAAGGATTTACAATAACGTTGATTTTCTTCTGGTTGAAAAATGTCGAGTTGGCAAAAGAACGTGTCAAAATGAGAGTTTCGGAGGGAGGCCACAACATTGAGCCGGATGTAATTGAAAGGAGATATATTAAAGGTATTAAGAACCTATTTGATATTTATTTACCAATTGTTGATTATGCCTTTTTAATTGATAACTCTTTTGAAAAGGAAGAATTGGTAGCAAGGAAGACAGTTAGCTCTGACTTAGAGATTATTCAAAACGACAAATACGATCAAATAAGAAACTATTATGGCTAATATTAAAAAGCAATTGGAATTACAGGAAAAAATCCTTTTCGGGCTCCAAAAAACCCGGGAAACTGTTATTGCGCTAAAAAAACAAAAAGACACTGCGCTTGTTGTGATGAGGGGCGACGAAATCGTGAAGATTAAACCTTGGGAAAAGTAAGAATCTAGTTATTTCTGACCCCCCCCTCACCGAATATTCATAAACCGCTGCACTTCTTCCTTTTTTCTTCTTGATATCTCGATCCGCGAACCGTCGGTCAGGATCACATATTCGCTGTTGTTGGTGATGCGTATAATGTGGTCGGCGTTGACGAGGTGCGATTTGTGGGTGCGGAGAAATCTGAAATCCGCCAGCATGTCTTCGAAATGCTTCAATGTTTTGCTGGCAATGAACGGTTTTCTGCCCACCAGATGTATGGCCGTGTAATTTCTGTTGGCTTCGAGGCGGAGTATTTCGCTCACACCAAAGAAAAATATGCCGTCTGAACAGGCAATAGACAAACGAAATTCATTGGCGGAGTCTTTCCCCAGGTTACTCAGCAGATTATGGAAGAGCAGCCGCCTTTGCCGGATCATGTCTTGTTTGTTGAGATGCCTGCGAATGGACAGAATCAGTTCACCCGGATCAATAGGTTTCATCAGATAATCAAGTGCGCTGAAACGGATAGCCTGAATGGCGTACTGATTGTAGGAGGTAGTGAAAATGATGTCAAACGCAGGATCATCGATCGTTTGCAGGAAATCGAACCCACTTTGACCCGGCATCTCAATGTCAAGAAAAACAATACCGGGGCGATAGTTGAGCAGGATTTTCTGAGCTTCTTCCACGGAAGCCGCCTGCTTAATTTCGATTACCTCGGGAATGTAGTTGTGTATGTAGTGAAAAAGCACATTGCGGGCTTTGGCTTCATCATCGATAATTAAAACCTTTATCATACGAAAACTCCATTAGTGTGTTTGAAGTCTCGTAAAGTATTGAATTTATTACGTGTTAGCCCGATGCACTTTACCAGCGGATTGCCGCAATTATTTAAAGGCGGTTCTAATGATTCTGGATGTCACTATATCCCAGCGGTTTTTTCTGGAAACTGTAAATGAGATAAAAGAGCGCTGGAAGAATGAAAATGCTTCCGGCCAGCAGCGCAACGCCCAGTGCCTGCATCGTTTTTTCCTGTCCGCCATGTTCCAGCAGCGAAAGATAGCCGCCGTCTTTGAGGATGACGATTTTGGGAAAATGGCGGTAAGTTGTCGTAAGCAGGATCATAGTAACCTGAAAACCGGCCAGAGGCCGGAGCAGGCCTATCTTGCCCTGATACAACTGGTACCACATCAGAACAAGGGACAACGTAGCGGACAAAATGGCGATCCGGCCAACCCAGTTCCCGAATACCCATTCTATCAGAGGGATTTTTTCAACATAGGCTGCTATAAACACCAGCGCTCCGCAGATGACGGCGGCAATATTGAAAAATTGGGCTTTGTGTGCAAAACGGAGACGCTCGGTTTCTTCATTGGTCTCTCCGATGAGATATACAGATGCAAGAAAACCGCAAATGGCGACGGTAAACAATCCTACTGAAACAGAAAACCAGTGCAGCCAGCTGAAAATATATGCGGAAAGAAAAGTATCCGCCTGCGGGTCAATATGCCCGGAAACCGCACTTCCGGCGATGATACCCAGAAATAGAGGTGTGATAAAACTGGAATAGGCGAAAATCGGATTGTAGAGATTTTGCATATCGTCCACGACGGCGTCGTAATGCCGGAACGTAAAAGCAGTGCCTCTTGCAATGATCCCTAAAAGCATGATCGTCAGCGGAATATGCAAATTGACGGACATGGTGGAATAAATAACCGGAAAGCCCACAAAAAGAATTACTATGGCGATGATCAGCCACATGTGGTTTGCTTCCCAGATCGGGCCGATGGCGGAATATAGAGTTTTACGGGTAACCTCTTTATTTCTTTTGGAGGTAAAAAGCTCAATGATCCCCGCACCATAATCCGCCCCGCCCAGTAGCAGGTAGAGGAGAATGGAGGTCCAGAGGAAGGTGATGACGATGTAGAGCATTTTTTAATGATTGAATGAGTGAATGAGCCGCCGTGGAACGGGGAATGACTGAATGAGCCGCCGTGGAACGGGGAATGACTGAATGACTGAATGAGGATTTGGAACAATGAATGACCTTTTGACCATAAATGACCTAATGACTATCTATGACAACCAATGACCCAATGAAAATTAATGACTACAAATGACTTTATTAACCTGACTTACGAATGATCATACAGCTTCCCGACCATCTTAATCTGTCGGTATAGCATGAAAATGACGATTATGGCTAGTGAAACATATACGGCGGAGAACAGGTAAAATGAGTATGCAATGCCGGGCATGGGGGTTACGGCGTCGGCGGTGCGCATGATATTGTAGATTATCCAGGGCTGGCGGCCAACTTCGGTGACCGTCCAGCCGGCTTCCACGGCGATGAATCCCAGGGGCGTGGCGGCAACGAAAAGTTTAAGCAGCCACTGGCTTCGCAGCCAGGTTTGTTTTTTCCATAATGCAAGAAAATAAAGAATGGCGATCAGCATCATGGCCATACCAGCTCCCACCATGATCTGAAAAGCATAATGTGTGATGGCAACGGGCGGGTGGTTTTTTTTGGGGATCTGGTCGAGGCCCGTTACTTCTGATTCGAAATCACCGTGCGCCAGAAAACTCAAAAAACCGGGCAGTTTAATGGCATAGTCAACCTTCTTATTTTTTTCGTCCGGGATACCGCCCACGATCAGCGAGGCAGACTTTTCGGTTTCAAAGTGCGCTTCCATGGCGGCCAGTTTCGCGGGCTGCCTGATCGCTACATCTTTCGCAGAAATATCGCCGCTAAGTGGCTGCAAAATCGCTGCTACACAACCGAAAATAGCGGCAATAGTAAATGATTTGGTATGAAAAAGGACATTTTTGCCTTTCAGGATCATCAGTGCATGTACGCCCGCGACGGCAAAACCAGTAGCGACAAATGCGGCGATGGTCATGTGCAGGGCTTGTGAAAACCACGCGTCGTTGAACATCGCCTCTATGGGATCAATGTTAATATACTGACCGTTGACAAAATCAAACCCGGCCGGACTGTTCATCCAGGCATTGGCTGCCACCACCAGTATCCCCGAAGCCAGCCCGCTAACGCCTACGATCACCCCCGTGAACCAGTGGAACCATTTGTTGAACCGGCCCCAGCCGTAAAGGAAAAAGCCAAGTGCGATCGCCTCTATAAAAAATGCGGTACCCTCCAGCGAGAACGGCATCCCGAAGATCGGTCCGGCATGTTTCATAAATCCGGGCCATAAAAGTCCTAGCTCGAATGAAAGTACGGTACCCGAAACGGCCCCGGTCGCAAAAAATATCGCCACGCCCTTGCTCCATGCCTTGGTTACGTTTTTGTAAACTATATTATTGGTCCTGAGCCAGTAGTAATGTGCGACGGCCATAAAAAAAGGCATCACCATTCCGATACATGAAAATATGATGTGGAAGCCCAGGGAAAGGGCCATTTGTGATCTTGCGGCAATGAAATCGTCCATTTGAAACGGTGTTACTGAAAAATTAAATGTATTTCAAAAGGTCAAAAATTGATGGTTCAGGAGTAGGCCAAAGCTAGTGAAGTCCTTTCAGAAGAACCACCTTTATTGACAAAATGATCCGCAAAATCCATTTTTTTGCATAACCTTTTTTCCTGAATCCAGCCTTTGTCCCAACATGAAAAAACTGTCTGTTCTCTTATTATTTCTCACGACTTTCGGGTATGCACAGAAAACTCAGGTGCCTGCTATCAATACCAAACCTTTCAAGATCGACAGTTTGCTGTGGGACTTGAAAGTCCTGAGCATTGCGCCGGAAGTGAAGTGGACCACTGCGGACGGGCC
This sequence comes from Dyadobacter bucti, assembly GCF_005869225.1. Classification (GTDB taxonomy): domain Bacteria; phylum Bacteroidota; class Bacteroidia; order Cytophagales; family Spirosomataceae; genus Dyadobacter; species Dyadobacter bucti. The sequence goes on from NZ_SWFP01000011.1 coordinate 97,318, forward strand.
GGTGCGTACGTTGCTTTATAAAAGTGTGGATTACGAAGGAAAACCGACCGAGGTTTTTGCATATTATTCGAACCCGGATATTGTATCAGGCAAAAAGAGCGGACAGAAATTTCCCGGGATGGTCTTGATCCATGGGGGCGGAGGGAAGGCTTTCAAAGAGTGGGTTGAAAAATGGGCGAACGAGGGTTATGCAGCTATTGCCATGGATTTGTCCGGAAACGGGCCTGACGGCAAAAAGATTGAACGTCCCGGCCCGGACCAATCCAATGAAAACAAGTTTGAAAAAATAGAAACAGCTAACATCAGGGATGTATGGACTTACCATGCAGTGGCCAGCGGTATCCTTGCACATTCCCTGTTACTCAGTCTGCCTGAAATTGATAAAAACCGGACAGCAGTGACAGGGATCAGCTGGGGAGGTTACCTTACCTGCATTGTCGGGAGTCTCGACAACCGGTTCAAAGCTGCGGTTCCGGTATACGGCTGCGGATTTTATGATGAGTCCGACGTTTTCAAAGTGCCGCTGGACAAGCTTTCCATGGATAGCAAAAAGCGGTGGATGAAATTCTTCGATCCTTCGGTTTACTTGCCTTATGCCAGCAGCCCATTCTTTTTTATCAATGGTAACAAGGACAAGCATTACAATGTAATTCCCTATCACAAGACCTACTCACTGGTCAAAGCTCGTGGGGAAGTATGTATCATTCCGGAGATGAGGCACAGCCACGAAGCGGGCTGGGAACCGAAAGAGATCAAGTTTTTTGTTGATGGAATTGTGAATGAAGGGCCGAGACCTATTAACGTCAAGTTTATTGTGGACAAAGAAAATGAGCTGGAACTTATGTATGAGACTTTCAACCCCAATTCAGTTTCAATGGCGGAATTTTATTATACCAACGATCTTACTTCCACCAACGAGCAGCGTACCTGGACAAAGCAGGAAGCGAAAATCGATCTCAAAAACAAAACCATATCCACGCTTAAACCAAAGGAAGGATATAAATATGCATTTTTCTATTTTAAGGATCAGAACGGAATTTCAGGTTCGAGCAGGTTTTTGATTAAGGAATAGCCAAGTTATCAGTCTGAATGATTTGTATAAATATTACTCCTCAAAAAAATAAATATGCCCGGAGCGAAGGAAAATGATGAAACACCAAGGGGAAATGACAAATTATTTGGTGTAGAGAATCAGCTGGACGAAGACATCCTTATTTTGGAAATAATTAAGGAATGTGAAAAAGGAGATACAATCACTTACGAACAGTTCAAAAAGGAAATGGGATGGAACCAGTGACTGAAAATCGTTTTACATTAGCCAATTCCATCCCCGGAGTTTCCTTCTAGCTACTTTGTTCGGAGCTATTTCCCTCCTTTTCAGCAAGTTTTTTCTTTACAATATCGACAGGGTATTTCAATGCCAGTTCCCTGATCTCGTAGCTGAATTCTTTGAAGGTTTCTTCCCACATTTTCGCTTCACCGGGCGCATAGTCGTAAAATCCGTGGGCATTGGCGACGCCCCTTCCACCTTCCCGCACCACTTTGTCGATCAGTTCCGGGACTTCCGTGCTATTATTTAGTGTAGGAAGTAAATTTTGCATCACCGTGTGATACGCAGGAACGCCAGTGAGATCCATCCAGCGGAATACACCCACGAAAGTCATGAAGTAGCCCGCGTTATTCCGGCAGGAACGGTCCACATCCTCAATAGTCGCATACCCGTTTTCGACAAGACTGATTGCTTCACGGTACATCGCGTACATGAGCCGGTTGGTAATGAAACCCGCAATATCTTTCCGTACCAAAATCGGCTCTTTTCCCCATTGGTGAGAAAGTTCATACAGATATTCCCCGTTTTTGATATCCGTATCATCTCCGCAGATTACTTCCAGAAACCGGGTGGTGTGGGCAGGTTCGGTCCAGTGGAGGCCCAGAAATCTTTCTGGATGTTGCGTGAGTTTCTGCAGTTTGCTGATCGGGATCGCGGAAGTATTGCTCGTCAGAAGCGCGTCAGGTGCGATAACAGCTTCTATTTTTTGTAATACAGCGTTTTTTACATCAATATCTTCAATCGTACATTCATTGACGAGTTGGCAGTTTTTCAGTAAGCCGTAGTCTTCTGTGATCGTCAAATTTTGAAGATAAAACTCAGGTTTGTTTGGAATGAGGCCTTTTTCAACGGAATTCTCAAAATGCTTCCTGATCCGGTTTTCAGCATGTAAAAGATCTGCACTCACGGGGGCCACTGCTATTACAGGATGTCCGGCGATCAGCAGGCATGTTACGATACTGCAGCCCATTAATCCCAAACCCACTATTCCGACCGGTATTTCATTTGTATTGATCATTCAGAAGACGCTTTAAATGAGTGATGTTAAAAGAAATGAAAGAAATTAAATCCGGCTTCCTACTACAAAAAAAGCCCCGGAATCGTCGGATTCCGGGGCTTTCATTCATTTTTGTTATCTCGACCAGCTTGCTACCTCTGTTTCCACTTCTTCGCGGGTCTTACCTAGTTTTTTCTGAATTTTTCCAAGAAGCTCGTCTTCTTTTCCATCTTCGTATAACAGGTCGTCGTCAGTTAAATCTGCATATTGCTGTTTGAACTTTCCTTTTAGTTCGTTCCAGTTCCCTTTAATTTGTTGCGTGAAAGCACTCATAACATTTGCTATTTAAATTAATAAATCATGCTTGTATAAGCATCTGTTTAAATAGCCATGTTAAATAATCATTCCCGCGCAGATTAGGCTACCAGGGTGTTTTCAGAGCTGAAAGTTGAGAAATTTTTTTCCCGAAAGTGTATTATATCCTGCCAGAAAACAGGATATAATTACACATTGATATAATTAATAAAAGATTGAACGGGCTAGGCTGTCGCAATCAGCTTGTCGAGCCGCACAATTCCCTGAACCATGGAGCGTACCGAGTGGTAATTGACTTTCCAGGAATGGCTCATGTGTTTCCAGATCGGCTCTCCCTGGCGGGTAAGCAGCGGCAACCATTCTCCTACTTCCGAATGGATCATGTGGTCGAAAACAAAACGGTGCGTGGCGTCGTAGGCTTTAAGATATTTTTCATCCCCGTAAACCCGGTATGCGTCGAGCATCCCGATAATCACCTCGGCCTGTTGCCAGAACTCTTTTTCCCGGTCATATACTTCTCCTGCGTGCGAGCCCTCCACATATACACCGCCGTACTCCCAGTCGATCCCGTTTTCGACAGCGTGGTTATACGATGCGAGCAGTTGGTCGTGGTAGGCATCGTATGGAACACCGGCGATGTCCAGCGCGTGCATCAGCAGCCATGCAAATTCTACGTTATGTCCGTAGCTGGTGTTGTCTTCCGCCGAACTTTTCAGGCCGTCTTCGGTAAACCTGTCCCATCCCCAGATAATATCAAACTTGATCTGAGGGGCAACAGTCCAGTCAGCCCAGAACTGCGGAATACCCGTTTTGTATTGCGGGTGCATGATCTTGTTGATCAGCAGCTGGATTATTTCCAGCAGCTTGCGCTTGTGCACTTGTTTCTGGCTCGCTTCATATAACGTAGTAAAAGCCTCCATGAGGTGCATGTGGGCATCAAGCGTTTTACGGTCGCCACCTGCAGGGCCTTTGCCTTTCAGTTCCCAGTTTTTATGGAACATTTCAAAATATCCTCCATAGTAAGTATCTGCACCATATTTTTGCAGCAGGTCAAAAACTTTTTCCGCATATTCCAAACCTCTCGGATCGCCCGTAGCAAGGGTATACTCTGCGAGGCTATAAATGGCGAAACTATGTCCGTAAACTATTTTTTCATCGATCTTAACATTGCCCTTGCGATCCATCAGCCAGTAAAATCCGCCGTTTTCATTGTCCCACATCTTATCAATAAGAAAATCGACCCCGTGACTTGCGATGGCTGCATAACGTCCGTCGCCGTAGCCCGCGCGGTGGGCAGATGAAAAAGTATAAACTGTTCTGGTCTGCGCGATCAGGGACTTTTCATCTGCTCCCGAATCATTTCCGGCATTGTCGAAATGTGTTATAAATCCGCCATTGTCTTTATCCACACAACGATTTTCCCAGAAAGGCAGGAGTTGTGTTGTTAAATGATTGTGAATTTCCTGGCGGTAATTTTTAAGTTGGTCAAGGCTCATTAGGGAATATATTATAGTTTATTGTTAAATAAAGGATTCAAAAATTTGCGCGTTACTGCTTTTTATATGCGGTACCTACGGCACCGGACAGCACACCCAGTTGTTACTTGGTTACCGATATGTTGTCCCTAAGGGACATGTGTAGTGCTTCTACAATTTAGAGTGACATCGCCAAGCATCCCCCTCGGGATGCCACATTCCCAGCCGAGCTTCACATCCCTAGGATCATCCGCGTTCCGTCAGGTACGCTTGTTACCCATATGTTGTCCCTATCGGGACATCTTGATGGTGCTTCTACAATTTAGAGTGACATCGCCAAGCATCCCGCTAGGTATGCCACATTCCCAGCCCAGCGTCACATCCCCAGGATCATCCGCGTGCCGTCAGGTACGCTTGTTACCCACATGTAGTCCCTATCAGGACATTTTGATCGTGCTTCTACAATTTAACAGTGCTATTTCCAGCATCCCGCTAGGTATGCCACATTCCCAGCCAAGCGTCACATCCCCAGGATCATCTGCGTGCCGTCAGGTACGCTTGTTACCCATATGTAGTCCCTATCGGGACATTTAGATTATGCTGCTACATTTTAACAGTGCTATTTCCAGCATCCCACTAGGGATGCCACATTCCCAGCCGAGCGTCACATCCCCATGATCATCCGCGTGCCGTCAGGTACGCTTGTTACCCATATGTTGTTCCTATTGGGACATTTTGGTGGTGCTTCTACAATTTAGAGTGACATCGCCAAGCACCGCGCTAGGGATGCCACATTCCCAGCCCAGCGTCACATCCCTAGGGTCATCCGCGTGCCGTCAGGTACGCTTGTTACCCATATGTTGTCCCTATGGGGACATCTTGATGGTGCTTCTACAATTTAGAGTGACATCGCCAAGCATCCCGCTAGGGATGCCACATTATTAGCCCATGTTATCCCCAGGATCATCTGCGTGCCGTCAGGTACGCTGTATGTGTATTACGCCGACATCAGTATTATTGGCTATCTCATCTTGCTTTTATCATTATAAATATTTTTATCAGGAATATTATGCTTTTTCTCCCTGCTTCCGGCTTTTGCTATTTAAGACAACGGACTATATTAACTACTTGAAACTTATAAATGCAGCTGGTAAGGCGCCGGGCTTGCAAATGCTGAGACATACTTCGTAATTCGCAGATAATTCTCTTTAACCTTTTTGATATATATGAGCAATCCTGAAATTGTCGAGATACTGGAATTAACCGCCAAGTTGCTGGAATTGCACGATGCCGACCCTTTCAAAATAAAAGGCTACTCCATTGCGGCATTTTATCTGGATAAATACAAAGACGGTGAACTGCAGTATATGACAGAACAGGAACTGACCAAACTCCAGGGAATCGGGAAAAGTACGGCTGGGAAGATAGTCCAGATTGCCAAAACAGGGACATTCCCGGAGCTGGAAGAGCTCCTCAGCAATACGCCCCTGGGTGTCATGGAGATGTTCAATATCAAAGGAATAGGGCCAAAGAAAATTGCGTTGCTCTGGCGTGAACTGGGTATCGACAACCTCCACGAACTCGAACTTGCGTGCCTCAATGGCAGCGTTTCCAAACTCAAAGGTTTTGGCGGAAGCATTCAGCAAAAGATCCTGGAATCTCTCGCATTCCTGAAAGACCAGGCTGGCAAGCTGCGGATGGACAAAGCCGAGAATGTGGCTGGCTTGATTGTCAATGAACTGAAAAAGAATTTTGAAGAAGTGGTAGTCGCGGGGGATATCAGGCGGAAGGCGGAAATTGTGGATGCAATCAAAATCCTGGTCAAAACGGAATCTCCGGCTTTGCTGCAGAACATACTAGGCGGGATTGAATTCCTGGTGCAGGATGAAAAAATATCGTCGCCGTTTATATGGAGAGGAAATGTGCAGGAGGTAGCAGTGAGTATTGAGGTGATAGCCGTGAAACCTGAGCGCATGGTGAATGAGCTCTTTTTGGAAACAGCTACCGCAGACCACCTGGGTTATCCTACAACTTCGGGTAGTACGATCTGGAAAAACGCTGTTTACGAGCCGGTCGAAAACGAAGAAAGTATTTATGTGAAATCCGGGCTGCCTTATATTGTTCCTGAAATGAGGGAAGGGGCCGGGGAATTTGAATGGGCTGAAAAACACGGCAACGACCAGCTGGTGACCTGGGATGATCTCAAAGGTATCCTGCACAATCACAGTACCTATTCCGATGGGCAGCATACACTGGAACAAATGGCGCTGTATTGCCGGGAATTGGGTTTTGAATATCTGGGAATAGCGGACCACTCGCAAACTGCCACTTATGCCCAGGGTTTAAAAGTGGAAGATGTGATCCGCCAGCATGAGGAAATTGTGCGGCTTAACGCGAGGTTCGCAGCTGAAAATCCTGAAAAACCTTTCAAGATCCTCAAAGGAATTGAGTCGGATATCCTCGGCGACGGTTCGCTGGATTACCCGGCCGAAGTCCTTGCTACATTCGACTACATCGTTGCTTCGGTGCACAGTAACCTGACCATGTCGCAGGAGAAGGCCACAGCCCGGCTTCTGAAGGCTATTGAAAACCCATATACGACCATTCTCGGGCATCCGACGGGACGCCTGTTGTTATCAAGAGAAGGTTATCCGATCGATCATAAGGTTATTATCGATGCCTGCGCAGAACATAAAGTAGTAGTGGAAATCAACGCCTCCCCCTGGCGCCTCGATCTGGACTGGCGATGGATTTCCTATTGTATTGAAAAGGACGTACTGCTGAGCATCAATCCGGACGCACATTCCAAAGAAGGTTACCTGGACATGCACTACGGAGTAGCCGTTGCCCGCAAAGGTGGTTTGACCAAATCCATGACTTTTAATGCGTTGTCTCTGGAAGAAATGGAGGCGTATTTGGGTAAAAAGATTTTGAGATAGCTAACTTCTCACCTCTTATCATTACTATTTTCGTAGTGTACTTATAAAATAGTATTACTATTTTTACAGTGCACTTATAAAATAGTAAGGATGTTTTACACCAGAGATATATTTTCGAGCCTTCTTGAACACCTTCCCAGAAAGCAAATTACTGTCCTGACCGGCATGCGCAGAACGGGTAAAACTACGCTTGTCAAGCAACTGATCGCTGAATCGGATATCGCTCAAAAGCATTACTTTGATCTCGAGAGAATTGACATCAGGTCGCTTTTTGCCGAGCCTAATTACGAGACGATCGTCTACGCGCTCACCCAGCAAGGGACAGATTTTAGTAAAAAAGTGCTGATAGCCATAGATGAAATCCAGCTGGTTCCGAATCTTCCAAGTGTTCTCAAGTATCTCTACGATACCTATGATATCAAATTCATAGTGACCGGATCCAACGCTTATTATATGAAAAACCTGTTTTCAGAATCATTGGCGGGTAGAAAAAAGATATTTGAAATATATCCGCTCCACTTTGGCGAATTGCTGTCATTCAAGGAAATACCTGCCAGTTCAACTGATTTTAAGACCGCCGGTACATTTGTGCAGTCCGAATATGAGCGGCTGAAAATGCTTTACGACAGCTACATTAATTATGGCGGATTTCCCGAAGTTGTGCTCGCGGATTCCGTTGCTGAGAAAAAGGATTTAATCAGCGATATACTGAGTTCCTATATCAATTTTGACCTTACTCTGCTTTCGGACATCCGTAATCCCACTAATCTGTTTAAGCTCATCAAGTTATTGTCTGTGCGGATCGGGACAAAGCTGGATATTTCCAAACTGACCAGCCTTATGGGATTAGCCCGTCAAACCGTTGAAAATTATATCGACCTCCTGGAAAAAAGCTATTTGGTCAAAACGATACCCGTACTTTCGTCTAGTCCCGACAGGGAAATTGTGAAAGCAAGGAAAGCATATTTTTTGGACAACGGCATTGCTTCTTTGTCCGGAGAGCTCGGTAGTGGCGCAAAATTCGAAAACGCGGTGTTTAATCAATTAATGCATAAAGGTGAGGTGGCATATTATCAGTTAAAATCGGGGAGAGAAATTGATTTTATTGTCAATAAAGAGCAATGTTTTGAAGTGAAGGAAACAGCCACGGAAGCCGACCTTAAGAATACAGAATCATTGGCCAAAAATCTTGATATTGCGCAATCTTATGTAATCGGACGTCACCCGGTCAAGCTTTTTGATGGATATATATGGGGTGGCAATTTGCGCTAAAACAGATTGCTAATTTTTTCCTTACAAAACCCTGATCTCACTTTTCTTCTCAAAAATCTCCTGGGGCAAATAGGCGACAATCCCTGTTTTCAGGGCTTCGATCAGGCGGGTTTTCATTTGTTCGCGGTTGACGACCAGGCATACTTCCCGGGCGGGTTCGGGGAATTTGAAATTGCGGATATGTTTCCTGCGCTCTTCGGACAGCTCCATAACTGCCATTTCGGGCAGGATTGTGATGCCCCCGTTGCGTTCCACCATTCGGATCAGCGTTTCAATACTGCCCGACCGGTAACTGAAACTGCTCCCAAACTGGCTATTGCGGCTCAGTTCACACAAGCGCTGGATCTGCGTCCGGAAGCAATGTCCTTCTTCCAGGAGCCACAGTTCGTTGGGTTCGATATCCGTCGGCAAAATGTACTGTTTGGCATACAAGTCCGTATTTTCAGACAAATAAGCATAAAAACGCTCCTTGTACAAAGGGATTTCATGCAGGCTGTTTTCTTCCGAAACCGATGCGACGATCCCGGCGTCCAGATTCCCGAGTTTCAGCTCGGTGATGATGCGTTCCGTGATCATCTCGGAGACGTGCAGACGGATATCAGGATAGTTGGCGATAAACGGATTGACAAAATGGGGCAGCAGGTACGGGGCAATAGTAGGAATAATACCGACGCGCATCTCACCGGACAAGTCGCCGTTAAAGTGCCTGGCGATCTCGTTCATTCTCCCGGCTTCCCTCAAAATTGTTTTTGCCTGGTCGATGATTTCCCTGCCGATGCTGGTGGGTACAATAGGCTGCTTGGTACGGTCGAAGATTTTTACCGAAAGCTCGTCTTCCAGCTTACGGATCATCATTGACAAGGTAGGTTGTGTTACATTACAATGCTCCGCTGCCTGAACAAAATGGCGGTAATTATCAACGGCGACTATATATTCCAGCTGCTGGATATTCATTGAAGGTAGGGTAATAATAGATTCTGTTTATGCAAATATATAAAGCCATCATTTTAATTGATTATTAATTTAAAACCTTCACTAAAAATCAATGATAGTTGATTAAGTCCTTGTATTAAATTGCTATTAATTTTCCTTTTAATAAGAAACCTGGTCTGGTATTTGCAATACCCAAAACATCTTTACCAAACAAAAATTCCGTCATTCAATCATTCAATCATTCAAAATTCAACCAAAATGAAACACCTAAAATCCCTATTCGTCCTCGCATTTCTCGCCCTGAGTGCATCCGTATTCGCGCAGACGACCACCCCGGCCAAACCGACGAATAAAACAACAGTTACCACAAAGACCACCGGAAAAGAAAAAACGGCTACTTCGGTGACTGTCAAAACCAAAGCCGACGGAACGCCGGACAGACGTTATAGTGAAAATCAGAAGCTAAAAAAAGACGGAACACCGGACAAACGGTATAGCGAAAACAAAAACCTGAAAAAGGACGGAACGCCTGATAAACGCTACAAAGCCAACAAAACTACGGATGCAGAAAAGGCTGCTAAAAAACCGAATTAAGTTGCAGGAAATTTTTTCTTGAAAAAATTAGGGTAGGTGCCCGGCTGGTTGTCATTCCAATGTACAACCCAAGTCGGGCACTTATTTTTTTGTATTCAGTAACCGTGTCATTGCAATGGACATAGCCGTATCGGAACATGTAACCTATTTAAATAAGGATAGGGAAGAGGAATTTGAAAAGGTTTTCAAGGCACATTTCAAAAGCCTGCATGCCTATGCCCGTACCATCGTGAGAGATGATATCATGGCCGAGGAAATGGTACAGAACGTTTTTTGCCGACTTTGGGAAAAAACAGAACAGATAGAGATACGGGAATCGGTAAGCGGCTATTTGTACAGGTCTGTTTACCACGAAAGCCTAAATTATCTCAAACACCTGAAAGTCCGGGAGGCTTATCAGAATTATGCGGTCAACAACATGGAACATAGCAACAATACATCACACAATCTTGAACTGCACGAACTGGAATACAGGCTGGAAAACGCCTTGAAGGAACTGCCCGAAAAATGCAGGACCATATTTCAGATGAGCCGGTTTGAAGAACTGAAATACCAGGAAATAGCAGACCGACTTCAGTTACCGGTCAAAACCATTGAAAACCAGATGGGAAAAGCGCTGCGGCTTTTGCGGATCAAGCTGGTCAACTTTCTACCCGCGTCAATTTTATTGTTTTTCCTCAGCTAATCAGGATCATGAAAAAGGAATTGAACTATAACCACAACATAGATGAGCTGCTCGTCAAGTCCCTGCTGGATGAAGCGACGGTTGCTGAGCAGATCGAGATCAACCAATGGTTGGCCGACAGTGAAGATAACCAGCGGTATTTCGAACATTTCGAGCTGATCTGGACGCAAAGCAAACAACTGGCTTTGCACAGCCAGATTGATGAGGAAGCGGCATGGCAGCGATTCCGGAAAAGGACGCGGCAGCCCGAGGAGGAGACGCCAGTGATTCCTTTGTATCAAAAACCGGCATTCCCGCTGTTCAGAGTCGCGGCGACGCTTGTTTTCTTGCTGGGTGCGGCCTGGCTGGCCTATTTTTATACTGCTCAGTTTACCGGTAAAGATCAGATTGTAGTCGCTTCGGGAGCTGAAACTTTGACTGATACATTGCCGGACGGATCGGTGGTTGTGCTCAATAAAAAATCAACCATTTCCTATCCGCGGGATTTCCGAGGAAATACCCGCCAGGTGGCGATGACGGGCGAAGCTTTTTTTCAGGTGGAGCCGGATAAGAGCAAGCCGTTTATCATTTCGGTCAATGACGTTACGGTGAAGGTCGTTGGTACCTCTTTCAATGTGAAGGATAATGATAAAAAAACGGAGGTGATTGTGGAAACCGGCCTCGTGGAAGTAACCAGAAAGCATGAGAAAGTCCGGCTGGTACCCAAACAAAAAGCAACCGCGCTGAAATCTGAACCGGACTTGGTGAAGCAAAATACCGAGGACGATTTTTATAAATATTACCGGACCCAAAAGCTGGTTTGCGAAGGAACACCTCTGTGGAGGCTTGTCGAAATTCTGAATGAAGTCTACGACGCGGACATTGTGATTGGAAATGAGAAATTGAGAGATCTGCCGATCAATTCCACCTATGATCACCAACCTTTGAACAACATACTTGACCTGATTAGTGAAACTCTGACATTGAAAGTTGAACACCAGGGACAGCAGATCATTTTGAAATAGGGCTTATCTTTCGGAATGATTTGGACTTTTACTTTATCTAGGGGCATAAAACTGGCTGCAATCCTGATTGTAATTCCATTCATTGCCCGTACCCAAAACATTCTGAATAAAACGGTATCCGTACACGTCAGCAGACAGCCCGTTTCTTCCGTGCTGAAAACCGTGAGCGAGCAGGGGAAGTTTTATTTTTCCTATAACAGCAACATCATTCCCGGCGACAGCCTCGTGACCCTGAACCTGCGTGAAAGTCCTGTCAAACAAGTACTTGATATTTTATTCAAAAACAATTACCAGTATAAGGAAAAGGGTGAATACCTGATTATCCTGCCAGCGCCGAAGGAGAAAACATCCTATATCAGCGGACGCGTTTTTGATATAGAAACCAATGCTCCCGCCGACTATGCCAGTGTTTACTCCCGGCAGTTGCTCATTTCTGACCTGACCGATGATGACGGCCGTTTCCGGATGCGGGTAAAAGGAAGTTTTCCGGTAAGTCTTACCGTCAGCAAAGTGGGGTATGGCGACACAACAATTGTCGTGCAAGCCGAAGAAAGCCACGATCTGAAAATTAATATATCCACACGAGCGGTCGACCTTGATCCTTTAATTGTCCGGTATTCAGAAGGTGCTTCCACCTGGCTGGGCCGGCTTTTTCTTTCTGCGAGGCTGCGTGCACAAAGCCGCAATATCAGCAAGTTTTTTGTGGCGCTGCCCTATCAGGCCTCATTGAGTCCGGGGCTTGGCACGCACGGGCGTATGAGTTCGCAGGTGGTCAATAAGTTTTCCCTCAATTTACTGGGAGGCTATACTGCCGGTGTAAATGGTGTTGAGTTGGCGGGCGGCTTCAATATGTCAAAAAAAGACGTGCAATATGTACAGATTGCGGGCGCCTTTAACGTGGTTTCGGGCTATGTGAAGGGTGTGCAGATCGCAGGTTTTCTCAATCACGTACTCGATTCTCTGCAGGGTGTGCAGGTTTCCGGATTTAGCGGTAATGTAAAAAAAGCTGTTCATGGTGTGCAGGTAAGCGGTTTTCTAAGTCGAAGCGCGGCTGCATTGCATGGGATCCAGGTTTCCGGTGCGGCGGGCATTGTGGGCGGGGAAGGAGATGGTGTTCAGGTTTCGGGAGCCTATAATCATGCTGCCGACACTTTCCACGGAGTACAGATCACGGGCGGCGTCAATTTTGCAAAAAACGAAATGGATGGTATGCAGCTTTCAGGGGTAGCAAACATCGGAAAAACGGAAGTGAAAGGTTTTCAGCTTGGCTTTATGAATTATGCAAAAAGACTAAAAGGTGTTCAGCTTGGAATTGTGAATGTAGCTGATAGTTCGGCGGGGCTGAGCCTGGGGCTGATCAATATTATCAAAAAAAGCAATTCCAATGTTTCTGTGTATGCCAATGAAATTGTGCCGATAAATCTGGCCTGGAAAATGGGTACGCGAAAGTTTTACAGCATGCTAATCGGCGGCACTACTACCGGGAGCCAGCATAAAGCCTACACGTTCGGGGCAGGAATCGGGCGTGAATTCCGGATCAACAAAAACCTGGATCTTTTCACAGAAATTACCAGCCAGAATATCTATCTCGGAAGTTGGGAGCAAATACCTTCAATATACCGCTTTCAAACCGCGCTGAACCTCAAACTGAGCAGGCGGCTTATCCTTTTTGCCGGCCCTACGTTTTCAGTGTATCAAGCTGATCAGCATGAAGTTAAGGAGGGTTATAAATCCTTTCCTCTCAACAAATACCCCGGCTTCGACATGGGAAGCAAGCTCAGCAGCTGGTTTGGCTGGCAGGGCGGCCTGAGCTTCCGCTACGCAAAAGCGGACTAGTGAATTCAAAATTTCTTCAACATTATTTAAATAAAAATTAGGGTAAAGCCTGACGTCGTTGTCGGTACTGTACATACGGCGAAGGAGCACGATTGAAGGCCTGCAATTGAGTATTCCCACCCGGTATGTATTTAAAGACATTTTATTTTAAATACAATCCCATGAAAAATCAGTCATTCCATTCATACAAGGCGTTTTTTACAGCACTTTTTCTTTTTGCGTGCACTCTTTCTTCTTCCGCTCAGGATACTACAGCTGCTGTTCACATTGGTTTTATATATCCGGTCAGTTCGAATGGCAAGAGCGCGGCTTCTTATACCAACCGTTTTTCGCTGCATGCGATCGCAGGTTTATCAAAAAATGAAACAGCTTTTGCGTTATCGGGCGTGGCTAATGTGATCAGGCAGAATGCCGCCGGGGTTCAGATTGCCGGTGCGGTAAATGTGGTCGGAAATGCAGCCAGTGGCGGGCAGATCGCGGGTGCTGCGAACGTGGTAGGGAATTCGGCCAGCGGGGCACAGGTGGCGGGTTTTGCCAATGTTGTAAAAAATGAAGCAAAAGGAGCCCAGATCGCCGGTTTTATGAACCTTACCGGAAGTGCGGGGGCCGCACAGATTGCGGGTTTTACCAACATTGCACGGCAAAACGTGAAGGGACTTCAATTAGCAGGGTTTTTAAATAAAGCCGGAAATGTAAATGCACAGGTATCCGGTTTTGCCAACATTGCCCGCAACGTAAAAGGCGTTCAGCTGGCCGGGTTGATCAATATTGCCGACAGCTCGGACTACCCGATCGCACTTTTTAACTTCATCAAAAACGGGGAGAAATCAATAGCCCTGACCTGGGATGAAACCATGACAGGAATTGCTTCTTTCCGTTCGGGAGGAAAGGTGATGTATGGAATCGCTGGGGTGGGTTTTAATTTCAAAGACACCAAAAAAGATATGTATGCCGTAGAAGCGGGTTTAGGGGCACATATTCCGGTGGTGAATAAATTCAGGATTAATCTTGAAGCAATCTCGCACACATTGTCCGATTTCAAGGGAGGTAATTATTTTAAAAATTCGCTGCGGATCATACCTGCCTATCGGATCGGCCCGAAGCTGGAAATTTTTGCCGGCCCAACCTTCAATTACGTGAACTATGCGCGGGAGGATGATTATAATTTTGTCAAAAAATATATCTGGAAAAACGACGGTTCCAAGGACTTCCGGGGTGTGTATGCGGGCTTCAATGCGGGTTTGCAGCTTATTCTTTAATGAATACTGTACAGCCCGTTACCGGCGCTGCCGTCACTTTGGCGCGCTGGCTGTCCCATCTGATATTCCTGGTATTTGCCCACATCTGGCCCTATCGTAAAAAAATAATTCGGAAAAACCTGGAAGCCTGCTTTCCGGAATTATCAGATGGTGATATCAAGAGCCTGAGTTTGCGCTACTACCGGCATATCAGCGATCTCATTGTGGAAACGCTGCTGCTGGCTAACCTGGAAAACGATGATCTGAGGAAGCTCGTCAGTTACGAAAATTCTTCTTTGATACATCAGCTGATAAATCAAAAAAAGGACATTGTCCTGATCGCGTCACATTACGGAAACTGGGAGTATCTTTTTCAGTTGCCGCTGGTCGCCGACTGCACGGTGCTGGCAGCCTATTCGCCGGTATCGAATGGGTATATTGATAAAAAACTGAAATCCATCAGAAGCCGTTTTGGGATCAAACTGGTCCCTAAATCGGAATGGTACCGGACAGCACTTAACCGGAGGGGTGACGAACCGACCATTTTTATTACCATAGCAGACCAGCGTCCTCCGAAAGCTGCTAAACAAGCCGTGAATTTCTTTGGGCGAACAACGTATATCCAGCAAGGTGCGGCGCGGATTGCGGTCCGAAGAAACTGCGCAGTGGTTTACGCGGATGTTGAAAAAGACGGGAGGAATAAATATAAATTCACTTTCAGGCTGATCACGTCCAATGCAGTTCTTAGCGATGAAAATGCGATTATGAAATCGTATTACGAGGCTCTGGAAACTACGATCCGGAGGCAGCCGGAATGGTGGCTCTGGTCGCATAACCGCTGGAAATTCGGGTACCAGCCCTCCTGTCCGGTACATAAGCCGGAAAATGTTGTATAATTCCGCAAAGGGTATGTCTGATTCCCCAATAATAGAAAAATCGAAAAATCATTAAAGGATTGAAAGTCAATGTAATGTCGTGCTTTGGTTTGAAAGGGCTTATATTTGAATCTGTACCAGCCAAACCAATTTTTTACCAAAACACAACATTATGAGGAAATTAGCATTCATGGGTATGTTTTTGATCGTTGCGGCGGCGGGATGTAGTGATGACGATGAGATTACAGATCCGATTCCCGTTTTACCTGAACTGAAGGTAAGTACAACGCTTTCAGGGGCAAACGAAGTGCCAGCTAATGCATCGACGGCCACGGGTTCGGTAGATGGATTATTGGATCAGGAAAGCAGAATACTAAGTTTGAACATTATGTACAGTGATTCGGCGGCGTCGGATTCAACTTCAGGTGATTCCACTTTTACGCCAACAGCATGGCACATTCACAAAGGTCCTGCTGATTCAACCGGTGCCGTAGTTATCAATTTTGGGACTACATTTACCTCACCTTTCGCATTTAAAGACACTTTAACAGAAGCGCAGGTGGCAGATTTGAAAGCAGGCTTATATTATGTGAATATTCACTCTGCCAAATATCCCAACGGGGAGATCAGAGGACAGTTAAAAGCCGAGGAGTAGGATATGTGAACTGCAATAAAAAGAGCGGAGCTTTTGGGCTCCGCTCTTTTTGTATGTAAGCAATTTATATCAAAACAATCCCTTCGCTTTTTCCAACGCACTATCCAGACCGCTAACGTCGGATCCTCCGGCTGTTGCAAAAAACGGCTGGCCGCCACCGCCACCACGGATTTCCTTTGCCAGGTCTTTTACAATTTTACCTGCGTTCAGGCCGGTTTCCTGCACCAGATTTTCAGCAATAAAAACCGAGATCTGAGGTTTTCCTGCAATATCAGCCCCAAAAACTGCGATGAGGTTCTCCACCTGGTCTCTGAGCTCATAAGAAAGTTGTTTCAGGGAATCTGCACTGGGTACGTCCACTTTTTCCACCAGCAGGCTGAAAGTCTGGTATTTTTTGATTTTATCCTGCAACTGCACTTTAAGTGTCTGGATCTTTTCATTTTCCAGCTGCACGATTTTTTTCTGAAGTGAACCGCGTTCTTCCAGCAGATTTTCCACTGCTTTGACCAGATCGGTCGGATTTTTCAGCAGGTCTTTGAGTTTGTTCAAAGTTTCTTCCTGCTGACGCATCAATTCCAGCGCCTTTTTGCCCGTTACTGCTTCCACCCGGCGTATACCCGCAGATACCGAACCTTCTGAAATGAACTTGAACATACCGATATGCCCGGTCGAGGAAACGTGCGTTCCGCCGCAAAGTTCAAATGAGAAGTTGGGATCAAAAATGATCAGCCGGACAAAATCACCGTATTTCTCACCAAAAGTAGCGGTCGCCCCCAGATCAAGTGCCTGCTGAATAGGTACATTACGTCTTTCTTCCAGCACGATATCCTCCCGTATTCTCGAATTCACGCGGTCTTCGATCTGGCGCAGTTCTTCGTCGGTTACTTTGGAAAAGTGTGAAAAGTCGAAGCGCAGCACTTCATCATTCAGGAAAGAACCCTTTTGTCCGATGTGCGTTCCGAGAACTTCCCGCATAGAAGATAACATCAGGTGCGTTGCCGTATGGTTGGCTTTGATTTTGTCCCTGCGGTTTTTGTCAATTTTTGCGACGATTATCCCGGCGTGCTGCAAAGCCTCATCCAGGTTTTTATCCCTCGATACATGTACAAAAAGGTCATTTTCTTTTTTTGTATCAACAATTTGAACGACCTGCCCCTCTTCACCGGATGTTACATTGCTGAGGAAAAGTGAGCCGGTATCGCCAACCTGCCCGCCCATTTCGGCATAAAATGGTGTGCGGTCGAGTACGATATGGTATTCGTCACCCGTTTTTGTTTTCACTTTCCGGTATTTGACAATATGGCTGTGCGTCTCTTCAAAGTCGTATCCCAGGAACTCGGTGCCCTCAGATTCTCTCAATTCGATCCAGTCCGTAGCCTCTTTGGCAGCATCCTGACGGGAGCGGGTCTTTTGTTGCAGCAAGGCCTCCTGAAAACCGGCTTCATCTATGATAAAACCTTTTTCCCGGGCAATCAGGGCAGTGAGGTCGACGGGAAATCCAAAAGTATCGCTCAACTCAAACACTTCGTCGCCTGCGATTACATTGATTTCCTTTTGTTTCAAAGTGGTAGTGATCGTATCCAGGCGTTTCAGGCCGGATTCGAGTGTCCGTAAAAAGCTCTTTTCTTCTTCCAGGATCACGCGGGTTACAAAGTCTTCCTGCGCCTTTAATTCTGTAAAAACGTCCTTGAACTGCTCAGCCAGAACAGGCACAAGTTTGTAAAAAAATGGCTCCTGAAATCCCAGATAAGAATAACCGTAACGTACTGCGCGGCGCAAAATCCGGCGGATCACATACCCTGCCTTGTTGTTGGAGGGAAGCTGGCCGTCAGTGATAGCAAAAGCCACTGCCCTGATATGATCCGAGATTACCCGCATTGCGATATCCGCAAATGGTTCGTTACCAGATCCGTAAGTTTTTGCGGATAAAGTTTCGAGAACCTGAATCGTGTTCTGGAAAACGTCGGTATCATAGTTGGATGTTTTGTTTTGAACGGCCATACAAAGACGTTCAAAACCCATTCCGGTATCTACGTGTGTGGATGGAAGCGGTACAAGAGATGCATCGGCCTTGCGTTCAAACTGCATGAATACCAGGTTCCAGATCTCTACAACCTGCGGATGGTCATTGTTCACAAGTGATTTTCCCGATATTTCTGCCACTTCCGCAGCGGAACGCAGATCGATATGAATTTCCGAGCAGGGGCCGCATGGGCCTGTATCGCCCATTTCCCAGAAATTGTCTTTTTTATTCCCCAAAATAATCCGGTCTTCTCCGACAATCGGTTTCCACAAATCCCAGGCTTCCTGATCGAAAGGAACACCGTCTTTGGAGTCACCTTCAAAGACAGAAACATACAGCCGGTCTTTCGGTAGCTTGTAAACCTCCGTCAGCAATTCCCACGCCCATGTGATAGCTTCCTTTTTGAAATAATCACCAAATGACCAGTTTCCCAGCATTTCGAACATGGTGTGGTGATAGGTGTCGAATCCAACGTCCTCTAAATCATTGTGTTTCCCCGACACCCGCAGGCATTTTTGCGTATCCGCGATCCGGCGTGACGGAGGTGTGCCGTTACCCAGGAAAAAGTCCTTGAACTGCGCCATACCTGAGTTATTGAACATCAGGGTCGGGTCATTTTTGGCAACCAATGGTGCCGAGGGGACAATTAAATGTTGTTTGCTGCGGAAAAAATCAAGAAAAGCCTGACGTATTTGATGCGAGGTCATTGTATATATTTAGGTACTTATATCTCCGTGAAAATTCCCGCAAATGTAAAGAAAAACGAACAAAGAATCAGGTAAAGTCAGCAATGACCTGCCTGATTCCTTGTTCGTTCAGCAAAAATTAATTGCGTCTACTTCTTGACTATGTGTACCACCCGGCCATTCACCTGGACAAGATATTTGCCAGCCGGCAACTGCCCGAGGTTCACACTTTTGAGGCCCTGGACATTTTGCAATGACATTACTTTAATTCCCGAACTATCGTAAACGGAAATTTCGATCACCGGTTCGTCTGCCTCTATCTGTAGCGGCCCGGAGGTGGGATTGGGGTAAAAGGTCAGTTTGCTTTTGATATTCACGGAATCGATATGGCTGTATGCAAACGTTGCATCCAGATCGACTATTTTGAGCCGGTAGTAGCTTGTCCCTTTCAGGGGATTGGCATCGGAGAAAGTGTAGTGATGGTTTGAACTGCTGTTTTGCAAAGCCGGGACTTCGCCGATTTTCTCCCAGGCTTTTCCATTGTTACTCCGCTGAATTTCAAAATAATTACTGTTAACCTCCGTTGCCGTGGCCCACGAGAGTTGCACCTGATTTTCGATAACTTCTGCGGAAAATGATATCAGCTCGACCGGGAAAACTTGTTCATTGGTGATGATCGTACGGTCTGCATATCGCCAGGGGCCATAAACTTGCCCGGTGATAGCGAGCGTTGGATGAAATTTGATACGTGCCCGAAGCTTTATAAAAGGTTCGCCTTTGTCAACGTCTGTTTTGAGTTCCTGTCCTTGAAACTGGCTACCAGTAAAATTGCCTTCGCCGGTAAACTGTGTGCTGTTGGTAATGGGGCTATTGTGTGAAAAACTCTGTCCAGGCTCCCGTATCTCCCAAACCATTTTGGATTTGTTTCTGCCCAAAAACGATTTTCCGGAAAGCCCTATTCCGACTTTGCTATCGGCTGTATTGGTTTGCGTCAAGTTCGAAGTGAGATTTGAATTATAAAGATTTACATTGTTACGGAGTTTTTCATGATTGTATGCAAGACGGTCGGCGTTTCCATAGAAAACATAAATAACGCCATTATCGAAATTGGCCTGTTTTTCGTAAGCCGCACTTAGTATAAGGTCCTGATAACCATCACCATTAATATCACCCGCAGAGGCAACTTCTGTGCCGAAAACAACGGCGCCTATTCTTTCTAGCATTATGGGTTCGCTGCCAGCGCCATTTTCTGATCCCGGGTAGATGAAAACTGCACCTTGATTAATAGCGGGATTGTCGTATCCCTGGGAGCCCGCCAGAATATCACTGTAACCGTCACCATTCATATCAGCACCTGCTACACTGTTTCCAAGATCGGAGTCCTGTTGATTACTTGTCAGGATTGTCGAGTTGGCTTCGGACAGGCCGATACTCGCACCGTAATATATTGCCACTGCTCCATCACCCATCTGAGTTGAATACTCAGGTGCTCCGACCACAATATCACTGTAACCATCTCCGTTCACATCCCCCGCTTTACTGACCGAAGTCCCGAAATCATCTGAATTCTGGGGGAGTGAGAGTATTTTATACTGGTTGGTATTTATGCCTGTTTTAGTTCCATAATATACAAAACAGGCACCCTCGTCTGCATTCGCATTAATTGCAAATCCCGGTGCCCCTACGATAATGTCTGCGTACCCATCCCCGTTTACATCTCCTGCTCCCGACATGGAAACTCCAAAATCACTGTGCGCCTGGTTGCTTTCTATTATAGTTCCGGAACCTGATTGTATGCCACTAGCCGAACCCAAAGCCACCATGATCGCTCCTTCTTGTTGCTTGTCGCCGGTATAGTTGGATGCCCCAACGATCACATCGTCGTAACCGTCTCCATTAATATCGCCAGCCCCGCTGACGGACTGACCTGCCCCTGCGGCGGCCTTGGGTATATACACAACATTCGTCGCGCCTAGCTGAATTCCAGCAGATGAACCATAAAAAACAAAAGCCGCTCCGGAAAATTGAAACCCTGGCATGGTATAACTACGTGCACCGATAATAATATCGTCATAACCATCGCCATTCACATCTCCGGCACCACTCAACGAATATCCAAAAGTGGCATTCGTCTGATTCATTTCTATTAAAATTGCATTGTCAGGATCGATTCCATTGGCTGAGCCGTAATAAAGAAAGCACATTCCTTCATCTTGCTGACCGTTGTCGTAGTATGGGGCTCCTATGATCAGGTCGTCGAAACCGTCTCCATTGATATCACCCGCGCTGCTGAGGGACGAGCCCATATTTCCGTTTTCCTGATCGCCTTCAAACGAGATATTGGCTTTCGTGATCGTCAAAGCAGGTAACCCGTAATAGAAAAGAACCGCACCGTCGTTCACTCCGGTTCTGTCAAACATTGGCGCTCCGGCTATGATATCACTATATCCGTCTCCATTTACATCGCCCGCGCTGGCCACAGACGTACCAAGTTCTGCACCAGCATGCAATAATTCTTTGATAAGTTCTCCGTCGCCGCCAGCTATGTAACCAGGTCTGGTGCCGTGGAAACAGCTAACCCTGCCAGAACCTACCAACGGATCATTGAGGCTGCCTGTGTTAGCAAATCTCGTTCCGTAAAGTACATCGCTATAACCGTCTCCGTTTATATCTCCGGCGCAGGCGACGGATTCCCCCCGTTGGCCGAATTCCTGACCACCCTTCACTATATGTTCTTTTTGAGGATCAATACCATACCCATTACCATTTGCCAGGTATAAGAAAATGGCTCCTTCATTTTGAAAAAAATCTTTGTAGGTGTTTGACCCCACCAGTATATCACTGAATCCATCTCCATTGTAATCCCCTGCGGACGATACGGAAAATCCAAACCGAGACAATGCATGTTTGCCTGGAAGTGTAGTTGCCGGTGTGTGGACGATGCCGGAAGATGATCCGTTGTAAATAAATACGCCGCCTGCATTAACATTTGGCTGCGTGTGGTAGTAAGGGGCTCCTATGATCAGGTCACTGTAACCATCCCCGTTTATATCGCCCGCGCTCGCAACGGCATGACCAAATTCTGCCCCTGGATCGTTGCATAGCAGGGTGTCGGACGGTATTGTACCGAGCCCCGCCTGTGATCCTTTGAAAATGAATGCGGCACCTGTAATGGCTTGGCCATTTGAAAAACTCTTGGCCCCAACCACTACGTCGCTGAACCCATCGTTGTCGATATCGCCTGCGACATTCACTGCACCTCCGAACCCGGCCGTGGTTTGAGCGATGTCAATTTTTAACGGTACCAAAACAAGGCCGCTTGCCGAACCATAGTAAACGTAGGCTGCTTTGCTGCCAGGCGCTCCGATAATCACATCGCTGAACCCATCGCCGTTAACGTCACCCGCAGTCGATACAGATTTTCCAAAATAAGCATCCTGAACGGCTGGTCCGGCGAAGGGGTAACCGTTGGTTTGTAAACCGTCGGATGAACCCAGAAATAGGAAAAAAGCACCCTGGTTTACTTCGTTATCAAAATAATATGGTGCCCCTACAATGACGTCACTGAACCCGTCACCATTCACATCACCTGCACTGGAAACGGATGTCCCGAATTGGGCGCCTGCCTGGAAGCCCTCCAGTACCAGGTCTGCATTGCCGGGATTGGCAGGGTTGCCACTTGTCATAATCGGATCAATAGTCACCGGATAAGCCGCCTTATGCACATCCACGTCGATGTGGATTTGTCCGTTTTGAAAAGCCAGGGTGGCTGCCAGGTTTTTGCCATTCGCATCCCAGCATTTGAGGCTGTCGTAAGTGAGCTGGTTGGTTTTTCGACCAGCTTTTTCGGAATAAAATTCCAGGGTATTATCGGAGAGTTTATCGACATGCATTCCTGAGGGCGACAAGCGTACCTGCAATTTTCTGGTGCCTGAAGGGGCCGATTCTACAATGAAGTTTTGACGGATCCCCTGCTCATTGTTGATATATTCTTCTGTAAAACCTGGGTGTTTAAGCAGGAGCCTGTTGTCCGAGATTTCGGAGGGGCTGTTTTTTGAAGGGGTGTGCAGTTTTTTGCCGTCGGCATAAATACCCTCGGTGGTGAGCGTAAGTTGGAAATTATTGCCTGCTGAATCAACCCTGTTTTGAACTTTCAACACCCCGGGCTGATAATATGCGCGCAGGTTCTGTTTGCGGTTGGGGCTTTGCAGGCATTCTTTTTCCTTGTCCCAGGTGATATGGTATTCCCTTTGCGCAATATTTTTTTGATACAATGCCTTGAAATTGTCCGGGATTTCGGTTTGTGGTGAGATAATTTTATTGGAAGTAGCAGGTTTCTTGGTGTGATGACTGTACGGGAATTTTGCATTGCGGTACAATATCACGGCAAGCAGAGTACTGGCGAGGCATAAAATGAGGACGTGTGTTTTCCTTTCCATAATGTTACTGATAATAATTGAGTATAAACTGACTTTACCGGATGAGGCGGAAGGGCATAATTGTCAGTGATATTACAGCAAATCATGTCAGGCGGCAGTATCGAGTTATCGATAGGCCTTGATGTAGTTTTTTTTCGGTATTTTCTGAAAACAAAAGGATCAGGCTGGTACAAACCGGCCTGATCCTTTTGGCAATTATTGAGAACAGAAAATTACTTCTTCATGACCTTGAAGGTCTCATCCTGGCTTTGTATCAGGTACAATCCCTGCGGCAATCCGCCCAAATCGATGCTCCCGATCCCCTGGCTGTTTTCAACTGACATTACTTTTATACCTGATGAATTAAAAACGTTGACCTTCCTGATAATTTCTTTTGAGTCAATTTTCAGCTGGTTGACCACCGGATTGGGGTAAACCGTCGTCAGGCTTTTGATTTTTACGGATTGCAGTTTGCTGTATGCAAATGTCTGGTCCAGATCGACCATTTTGAGCCGGTAGTAGCTTGTCCCTTTCAGCGGATTGGCATCGGAGAAAGTGTAGTGATGGTTTGAACTGCTGTTTTGCAAAGCCGGAACTTCCCCGATTTTCTCCCAGGCTTTTCCATTGTTACTCCGCTGAATTTCAAAATAATTGCTGTTAACCTCCGTTGCCGTAGCCCATGAAAGTTGCACCTGGTTTTCGATGACTGAGGCTTTGAAGGAAATAAGTTCTACCGGCAAAGCATCCGGATCGGTGATCACAGGATCATTTACATAGCGCCAGGGGCCATATACCTGTCCGGTGATTGCCAGCACGGGATCGTATTTTACGCGGACACGGATCCTGGTGGCAATGCCGGGTTTGACGACTGCATTTTTCAATTCTGTGTTTCCGGACTGGATATTCACAAAACTTCCCTCCCCGGTAAACTGCGTGCTGTTGGTAATGGGGCTGGCGTGCGAAAACTGCTGACCTTGGCTCCTGGTTTCCCACACAAGTTTGGCCCGGTTGCGGCCCAGAAATGATTTGGTATGCAATCCCACGCCGACGGTCGCCTGATCCACGTTCGTTTGATTTATTAAAGTTGTGAGATCATCTTGATAAAGTCGGATATTACCCTTTATCCTTTCATAGTTTGGTGCGCCATTGTCGCCGTTTCCATGGTAGATCAGTGCCCTGCCGCCGGTGGTGTACTTAATAGCCCCTGCAATGAGATCATCATACCCGTCGCCGTTAATGTCACCCGCCAGGGAGGCCGAATAACCCATTTGACAGTTTGCCTGGTTTCCTTCCATTGTAACAGTCGGGGCGGAAGTAATGATGCCGGTTTCGGAACCAGAGTAAACCAGGACTGCACCTTCACTGGCCTGGTTCCCACTATAAAATGGTGCGCCTGCAATAATATCACTGTACCCATCTCCGTTCAGGTCCGCCGAAGAAACTGAGCTTCCGAGCAGTGCATTTGCCTGATTGTATTCAATAACCGCTGCCGCGTTTTGAACCACTCCGGAGGCTGAACCATGGTAAACTGCTACCGCACCCTCATTGGCTTGACCATTAGCATAATAAATTGCACCAGCCACGACATCGTCAAAACCATCTCCATTCACATCACCCGCATCTGAAACCGAATAGCCAAGCCATGCACCTGTGATGTTTAGTTCCAGCAGGGCTTTTGACACGGTTTCGATTCCGGTTTTTGAACCATGGTAAACAAAAACGCCACCTTCATCCAACGTATTAGAGTTATTTTCAGAATGGAAAGCGCCCACGATGATATCGCCGTAACCGTCGCCATTGACATCTCCCGCTTTCGAAACAGCATTTCCGAATTCCGCCGCGGTTTGTATACCTTGTATAACCGTCCCACCCCCGGTAGCGATACCGGCGGCGGAGCCTAGCGACACGATCGCTGCACCGGCATTATTCTGTGCGTTATCGTAAAGTGGAGCTCCTACAACTATGTCATCGAAACCGTCTGCGTTAATATCTCCCGCGCTGCTCACCGAATTTCCCGCATGGGCATTGGCCTGTGGGAGGGATACGGCATTTGTGAGTCCCAACTGAATTCCCGAAGACGACCCATAGAATACAAAACCAGCACCAGCGTCAAGGTTTCCTCCCATGTCGTAAAGGTTAGCGCCAATAATAACATCATCATAACCATCTCCATTTGTATCCCCGGCACCGCTGACAGAGTAGCCGAAATGCGCGTTTGCCTGGTTCATTTCTATCAATGTCAGGTTGTTTATCGTGCCGTTAGAAGCTCCGTAGCCCAGATAAGCAACACCTTCGTTGACTTGACCATTGTCATAAAACGGAGCACCTATTATCACGTCCGCATAACCGTCGCCATTAACATCACCCGCATCGGATACGGAATAACCTACATCTGCATCTAATTGTCCAGCCTGAACTTGGGCAGCAGGAAATGCGGATACCGAGGCTGCGGAGCCGTGGTAGATGACGGCGATGCCATCATTTGCATCCGCGGCCATTTTGTCGTATTCAGAGGCACCGATGATGATATCACTGGCCCCGTCGCCATTAACATCCCCTGCGCTGGCAACCGACATGCCAAGGCGGCCGATTGCCTGATCGCCATTGATAGTTGATTTGGGAGTGGTGACCACCCCAGTTTTTGATCCGTGAAAGACGAGCGCGCGGCCGGAGTTATTGTCAAAATAATGATCTGCAATAACTAAATCACTATAACCGTCCGCATTTACATCACCGGCACAGGCTATGCTGGTGTTTGTGTAACCTAATATTTTTTCGCTTTGGAGGCTTATGCCTGAACCGTCAGTGGCTCCATAATATACATATACTGATGTGCCGTCACCCACAAGAACGTCGCTGTATCCGTCTGCGTTGAGATCACCGGCAGATGAAACATAATCTGCGAAAGGATTATCTAAAGTTTTTCCTGGCAACATAAGTGTTGGGGATGCAGGTAAGCCGATTTGAGAGCCATGATAAATGAAAGCAGCACCTGCGAAATTCGAACCGTTAACATAATAATATTCGGAACTAACAATTACGTCGCTGAAGCCATCCCCGTTTACATCTCCCGCGCTTGAAGCGCTTGATCCGAATTCTCCACCTCCTATATTGGGACTTGCTACTGCAATCGTATCTGAGGCAACCGGGCCTATGCCATTTGCTGAGCCAAAAAGAATAAACGCAGCACCGTCAGAGTCAGTGTTGGGAGGTAGGTTGTAATAGGGTGAGCCAACGATAACGTCACTATATCCGTCTCCGTTGATATCGCCTGCTGATGCTGCCGATCCGCCAAAAAGTGCTCCTGCCTGATTGGACTCAATTTTGGTTGAGACGTTGGATAGTCCAACTGCTGAACCATAGAATATATAAACTGCTCCTTCATTTACTTCGCCATTAGTGTACAAACGAGAACCAACCACCACATCACTATACCCGTCACCATTTACATCGCCCGCAGAAGATACCGACCACCCGAATTCAGCACCTTCAATCGCATCACCAAAGTACGGAAACCCTAGTGGGCTAAGCCCGGTAGAAGAACCCGTAAACAAAAATGCCGCGCCTTGGTCGGGCTGATTGTCGTCGTAGCCTGGGGCACCAACAATTACGTCGCTGTATCCGTCCCCATTTACATCCCCGGCACTGGCGACCGAAAATCCAAATCTGGCCTCAGCCTGAAATCCCTGCAACAAAGCATTCGCATCATTAACACTTCCATTCGCAATGATCGGATCAATGGTGACGGGATAGGTTGCATTTGCGGTATTAACGTCAATTATGATTTGCCCATGCTGATATGCCAGGGTAGCATCCAAATGTTTTCCGTTTGCGTCCCAGCATTTCAGGCCGTCGTATGTCAGCCAATTACCGGATAGCCCCCGATCGTCTTTATCATAAAATGCCAGTCTGTTTTTCCCCTGATCTTTGACTTTAAGACCTTTTGCTTCCAGACGTACCTGTAGGCTTTTGGTATTTTTGGGGGCTTGCTGAATAATGAAATTTTGCCGGATACCTGCTTCGGTATTGATGAATTCTTCCGTGAAACCCTCGTGCCGCAGCAGAAGTTTGCTGTCGGAAGTTTCTTTTGCGGCGGTTGGCTGGGGCGCGAAGAGCTTTTTTCCATCTGCGAAAACCCCGGCGTTTTTTAATGTCAGCCTGAAATTGTGGCCTGCGGAATCAACCCGGTTCCGGACAGTCAGTTTGCCGGGCTCGTAATACGCTCGCAGGTTTTGCTTCCGGTTGGGGCTTTGCAGAACACCCTGTTTTTTGTCCTCCGTAATGTTGTACTCGCGGTTAGCGATCGTCTGATAAATGGAAGACCTGGTACTGTCGGAAATGACATCCGGTTTTGTGCCCACATCACCGGCAATTTCAGCGGGTTTCCGGTGTTTCATCATGGCATGTGTCCACACATTACGCGCGTACCAGAAAATCAGTAGCACTGATGAGATAAGAACTGCAGACTTGCTGATCCTAGGGTAAAAATTTTCCTTCATTGTTTTCATTTTTGCGAAGTGATTTTTTTAGCTGTGAAGCCATTTTATAAATTACCGGGTAATTTTAGCTCCAAAGTTTCGCCTGAGACGAAAGCAATTACCCTACGGCTGGGAATCAATATGCTAACGGTAAACGGAGAAGAACCAGAGTGGGAAAAATTCGATTAGTTTCATTGAATCCGGAAATATTTATGCAAAGCGTGGCGGATCTTGTTTCAGGAGGTGCCAGCAGGCTTTCGTCTTAGTTTTCGGGAGTGAGTATAAACCTATCGGGGAGTTCTTTTTTATCTTAAAGGGACACCGGAAATAAAGAATAGAACAGCCTATTGTACTTTTCCTTGACGTGTTCTTTTTTGACAATTAAATGTGTAAAAATGAAACCGTTTTCGGAGTTATCGGCTGAAGAGTTAGCGATGGAAAACCTGTTCATCAGATGGGTTCGGTTTCCTGACGATCCACCTATACGTTCATTCTGGGAAAACTGGATTCTGAAATATCCGGCTATGAGGGAAACCGTAGCAAACGCCCGCGAAATTGTATTGACCGCCTCCGATTGGAAACCAGAAATGCTCTCCGGGCAGGAAGTGAATTCCATCTGGGACAGGATCATTAACAGCCTGGACATCAGAGCTGAAAGAGAGCCGGGCGAAGCATCAAGCGGCCTGCTCCGGTCCAGGCTCAATACCAAAAGTATCATTCTTGGCATTATTTCAATGGCCGTACTGATGATGCTGTACTTTTTTTTATTTTCCTCGACAAGATAATTCCCTCCGTTTCGTACCAGTAAATTCAGTGCCTCCAAACCGTTGGCAACTACATCACGTTATTTATTTATTATTGGTAAAATACAAAATGAAATTACCATATAGCAATTATCCGGCATTTTGAAATGCATGATAATATTGCTTTTCTGCAAAATAATATTAGATTGTCCCTATCCTGGCAACGTTCCCGATAACGTGTGCATAAATAAAATTGCCTGGTTGTTTCCGATTTTCTTTCCAAATACTTAATCTCATCTTCAGGATTATTTGTACAAAAGACACAAAAAATTGATCTTATTGGTTTTGTTCAAATTAGATTAATCCAACACCCCCTCGTTAAACCAACAGAAGCGCGGCCGGCTTTCCCCAGGTCCTCTTGCCGTTTTAAGTAACCGTAATTTTATAAAGTAATATTATTTATATAGTAAATAATACATTTCCGGTAGGGGTGCGGGTATATTCTGTCGTCAAGTAGTTTATTTCAAGAATTTTTATTAAAATAAATACAGGTAAATATGAAAAAAGACTTTACTAAAATCAGCCGGCATTTGATATGTTGTGCATTGGCGGGTGTTATCGGACTGAAAGTCCCGGCGTATGCAACGCTGCCGGGCTCCAGCGGAAACATCGAGGCAGGAATTGACAAAGCGGTATCCGGCAAGGTGGTCGCCTCGGATGACAACACCCCGGTACCCGGTGTTTCCGTAGTACTGAAAGGAAGCCGCAGTGGTACCAACACCGACGCTGAAGGTTTGTTTAAAATAGATGTACCCGACAATTCGGGTATCCTGGTATTTTCTGCGGTAGGTTTTGTAACCCAGGAGATCAATGTCGGAGCGCAAAGCGTGATTAACGTGTCCCTGGTAAGTGATTTGAAAACACTCAGCGAGGTTGTGGTAGTGGGGTACGGTAGTCAGAAAAAAAGCCAGCTGACAGGCGCGATTTCTTCTGTTTCCGCCAAACAGATCAATGAAATGCCTATCACCAACATCGGACAGGCCATGCAGGGCCGGGTTGCAGGGGTGGATGTGTCCCAGTCGGGAAGCAAGCCGGGCTCCACGCCCAAGATCCTGATTCGCGGAAGGCGTTCGTTCAATGCAGGAAATAACCCGCTGTATGTAGTGGATGGTATTCCGCTGGCCGGCGATCGGAATGAGTTAATGGCTGCGGCCAACAGGCCTTTCGATTTCGTTTCGGGGGGATATGAGGATATGAACCCTAACGATGTGGCATCGATGGAAATCCTGAAAGATGCTACCGCAACTGCCATATACGGGGCAAGGGGTGCAAATGGCGTGGTACTGATCACCACCAAGCGTGGAGAGTCGGCAAAAGGGAAGACCACGATCAGCTATGATACGTATGTGGGCGTTACGGACGCATTGGATAAGATCAGGCTTTTCACCGGCCCGGAATTTGCAGAATATATGCGTGAGTCACGGAGAGGGATCGCTTCCGGGAGCCTCTACAAAGACGAAGCGGGCAACCCGGTACCAAGCGGGCAGATCAATGCTTTTGCAGATTCCAAACTGTTTGAGGCAGTTGAGCTCGACGGTATCAAAAATAACCGAACTACAGATTACCAGGATATGATACTGCGCCAGGGTTTCCAGCAAAACCATTCGCTGGGTGTGCAGGGTGGAAATGAGAAAACGCAGTTTTATATCTCAGGAGGTTTTTTCAGGGACAAGGGTATTTCTGAGGGCCTTGACTATACCCGCACCTCTCTGCGGGCCAACATTGATCATAACATCAACAACAGGCTGAAAGTCGGCATCTCTTCCTACATTATGTATTCGGTCAGGAATGGGAAAGATCTTAACCCGTATGCTTTTACATTGAACCAAAATCCGCTCGGAAAAGCTTATGATGATGCCGGCAACCTTATTTTTGCCCCTACAAACGATGCATTGCTGACTAACCCGCTGGCCGAAATCGTGCCGGGCGCGCAGATTGATGAACGTAAAAAATACCGGATATTCAATAGTATTTACACCGAGGTGAAGATTTTGGAAGGATTAAAGTACCGGGTAAATTTTGGTCCTGACTTTGCAGTGGAGCGTGGCGGAAGGTTTATCGGTGCACAGACCAACGCCCGAAAAGGAGGGGAAGCACAGGCTGCAATATACAACCAGTATGGTTTCAACTGGACACTTGAAAACCTGCTGACTTACAACAAAACATTCGGGGCTAAACACAATCTCGGCATTACCGCTCTTCATTCGATCCAGCGTGAGAATTTTGAGGCGAACACGATTTCCGTTCAGGGGGTAGCTGCCGAAACGCAGCAGTTTTATGCAGTAGGAAACGCCAATGCAGTGCTCGGAGTAGGAAGCGTGCTGATTCCCTGGACTTTGAACTCCTACATGATGCGTATCAACTATGACTACAACGATAAATATCTGGTAACGGTCACAGCCCGTCGCGATGGTTCGAGCCGGTTCGGGGAGAATACCAAATACGGTACATTTCCCGGAGTTGCCCTGGGATGGAACCTTTCCAACGAACCGTTCCTGAAAGGCACTACCTGGCTTGATCTTCTGAAAATTAGGGCGAGCTACGGGTCGGTGGGTAACCAGGGGGTTGCACCTTATCAGACACAGGGGCTACTGGGAAGGAGTATATATGCCTGGAACAACACACCGGCATACGGTTTTCGTCCGGCTACAATCGGAAACCCGGATTTGAGATGGGAGTCGTCGGCGACCAAAAACGTCGGTATCGATTTCAGTTTATTCAAAGGCAGGGTACAAGGTTCACTGGAACTGTATGAAACCAATACCACCGACTTGCTGCTATCCGACCAGCTGCCGGGATCGATCGGTTTCAGCGCGGTTACCCGCAATGTGGGGGAAACCCGGAACAGAGGTATTGAGCTGGGCGTTTCGACGGTCAACGTAAGTACCAAGAACGGTTTCAAATGGACTACCGATTTTATGTTCACAAAAAATACAGAAGCTATTATTTCGCTTTACAATGGTCCTATTGATGATCTTGGCAACAAATGGTTTATAGGCTATCCGTTGTCGGAGTATTTTGATTATAAAAAAGCGGGTATCTGGCAGCTTAACGAGGCGGATCAGGCAAAAGCATACGGAAGCCGTGTAGGGCAGATCAAAGTAGAGGACGTGAACGGAAGAGGACCCGACGGGCAGCTGACAGGCAAACCTGACGGTATCATCAATGCAGACGACAGGCAAAAACTGGGTTCCGACGTACCGGACTGGAGCGGCGGTATTACCAACCGTTTCAATTTCAAGGGATTTGACCTTTCCTTCTTTATTTATGCAAGAATCGGCCAGATGATCATCAGCGGTTTCCACCGCGACAACAATGCCCTGGCGGGAAGATATCAGCAAATGTATGTGGATTACTGGACGCCGAACAATCCGACCAATGAATTCCCGCAGCCCAACAAGGACCAGGAGTTCCCGGTAAACAATTCGGCGATCATCTACTATGATGGTTCATTTGTCAAAATCCGTAACGTCAATTTCGGATATACTTTCAGCAATAACCTGACTAAGAAACTGGGACTCGAATCATTGCGTGTGTTTGCAAGCATCCAGCAGCCGAAAATCTGGTCGAAATACAGGTCCAAGTACAATGGTGTGGATCCTGAAACTTCGGACACGACCATCGGCTCGGGCGTTACACCAGCAACCCGCGTCTCGACCATCGGTATCAACGTGAAGTTCTGATCTTCGGAAATCCGGTAAAACAACATTTAAATTTTACAGAAATGAATTTGATATATCTGAAAAAATCTCTCAAAACAATAAGCCTGCTGGCGTTTTTGCTGGTAAGCCAGTCGTGCAGCGATTTGCTCGACGAAAAAGTGGTTTCCAGCATCAGCAATGATTACATCAATACGCCCAAGGGTTTTGAAGACGCCGCAAAAGCAGCATATTCTTCATTAAGAAACTACTACGGCACCCAGCAGGGACTTACGATTACCGAATATGGAACGGACCTGTATGCAACAGGTGCGGACGGTGGATACAAGGGGTTCCATTTTTATGATGCACAATTGCAGCCCACGGTCGACTATCTGGCGTTGATATGGGATGAAACCTACCGTGGTATCAACGTATGTAATGCGGTGATCGAGCGTGCGCCTGCGGCAACGGTTGCTGATGGAATCAAGAAGCAGCGGGTTGCTGAAATGAAATATCTGCGTGCCCATTATTATTTCCTTTTGATGCAGCAGTTTGGCGGAGTCGACTTACGTTTGACGGAAACTATCCTGCCAACCAAAGTAACTTCCCGCGCACCCGAATCCGAGATCTATAAAACCATTATTTCAGATCTGGAAGCTGCCTTGCCGGATCTGGAAAACAAGGCCAGGTCAGCGGATTATGGCCGGGCAACCAAGCCTGCGGCCGAGCATTTGCTTGCACTCGTTTATCTTGCCAAAGGAAATTCGACCTCAAAGGCGGCGGATGATTATGAAAAAGCGGCAACCTATGCGTCCAATGTGATCAATAACTATACCTTTAAGCTCCTGCCGGATTTTGAAAGCGTTTTTGATCAGGGAAATCAGGTGCATGACGAAGTCGTTTTCGCGGTACAATACACTTCTGATCCGCTTACCAATGGCGGAGGGAATAGTCTTCACCTGTATTTCGGGATGCAGTATGACGTGCAGGCCGGCATGGTGCGGGACGTTCTCAACGGTCGCCCTTTCAAGAGGCTCCGCCCGACCAAGTATTGCCTCGAAACGGTGTTCAAGGACCGTGTGAATGACTCGAGATACAAAAAAACTTTCAAGGATACCTGGATCGTGAACACGGCAGGCAAGTTTACGAATGTGTTTGACAATTCTAAGACGGAGGTGAATTTCAAAGTCGGCGATACAGCCATATTCATTCCCGGCTATGAAATGCCCTTGGCGGAGCGGGCCAAAAAACCTTATCAGGTACTGGTGCCAAGCCGCTATGACGAAGCGCTTTTCCCGACACTGAAGAAATTCCTAGATCCGCTCCGCCCCGACAGGACTTACGAACCAGGGAGCCGGGATTATATGTGTTTCAGGCTGGCGGACACTTATCTGATGCTCGCCGAAGCCAGGCTCATGACGGGAAAAATCAAGGAGGCAACGGAGGCGATCAACATGGTCCGTCGCCGGGCTGCGTTTCCCGGGA
The DNA here is from genome assembly GCF_005869225.1 of Dyadobacter bucti. GTDB lineage: Bacteria > Bacteroidota > Bacteroidia > Cytophagales > Spirosomataceae > Dyadobacter > Dyadobacter bucti. The sequence continues at coordinate 131,000 of NZ_SWFP01000011.1, forward strand.
AAACCGCCGCAATGGAAATTACCGAGGCGCAGATGAACATGGAAATGCTGATCGAAGAAAGAGGACGTGAGCTGCTGGGCGAGCAGACCCGCTGGATGGATCTCAAAAGATGGGGTAACCTGGTAGACCGCGTTCAGAAATACAATCCGCAGGCAGCACCGAACGTGAAAGCGATCCACCTTTTGCGCCCGATCCCGCAAACCCAGATTGACCGTACAGAAGGAGGGGCGTCGGCCTTCCCACAGAATCCGGGTTATTGATTTCCCTTACACTGAAATATAACTGATCTATCAATACTGCCGGCCGGAAGTCATTTCGCTGGCAGTATTGATTTGATGGGAGGATAAAACGGTTTTATCGAAACTAAATTGATAGCCCAAACAAGATTTGTAGGGGTATTTACAGCAATACTTCGTTATGTATGTGATAAGTCCGGTGCCGGGACCGGATCACAGATTTTAACCTGGTACAAAATACAAATCACTTTCAGCGAAATGAAGAAATACAGATTATCCCTTTCTTGTCTCCTATTATTAACATGCATCTACACAGCCTATGCCCAGAAATCAAAAGACGGGTGGCAGGACTTGTTCAATGGTAAAGATCTTACAGGCTGGAAGCAGTTGAACGGCAAGGCCACTTATGAAGTAAAGGACGGTGCCATAGTAGGTACTTCTGTCATGGGAACACCCAATTCTTTTCTCACCACAGAAAAAAATTACGGAGATTTTATTTTTGAATGTGATGTGAAAGTGGATAACAAGCTGAATTCCGGTATTCAGATCAGAAGCCTTTCCACACCGGAATACCAGAATGGCCGCGTACATGGTTATCAGGTAGAGATCGATCCGAGTGACCGCGCTTATTCAGCCGGTTTGTATGACGAGGCCCGCCGCGGATGGCTTTATCCGCTGGACCTGAACCCCGAAGCTAAAAAAGCTTTTAAGAAAGAACAATGGAACAAATACCGTATTGAAGCGATCGGAACGTCGATCAGGACGTTTTTAAATGGCGTACCTGTGGCACATGTGATCGATGATATGACGCCCAGCGGGTTTATCTGCCTGCAGGTACATGCTATCGGTAATAAAGATCTCGAAGGAACCCAGGTGAGCTGGAAAAACGTCCGCATCCAGACTTCCAATCTTAAACCAAGTCCTGCTGCCAATATCCGCATCGTCAACCTGATCCCCAACGCATTAGCACCGGCTGAAAAAGCACAGGGCTGGTCACTTTTGTATGATGGAAAATCAGTGGATCAGTGGAAATCCTATGGCGGAAATGACTTTCCTTCCAAACGCTGGAGCCACAATGACGGAACTATTACGATCTCAAAATCAGACGGATCAGAAACCGGGAATGATATCATTACACGCAAATTGTACGGCCCGGCTTTCGAGTTTGAATTTGATTTCAAACTGACGGAAGGTGCCAACAGCGGGGTGAAATATTTTGTAGATCAAAAATTCAACTCGGGCGGAAAATCGGGAATAGGATGTGAATACCAGGTGCTCGACGATGAAAAGCATCCGGACGCCAAGCTGGGCAAGAATGGAAACAGGACTATCGCTTCTTTTTATGATGTAAAACCTGCCGACAGGCCAAAAAACTCGGTTAAGAAAATCGGCGAGTGGAACCAGGGCAGGATAGTAGTGGAGAAAAACGGGACGGTAACGCACTTCCTGAACGGATATAAAGTGGTAGAGTATGTGCGCGGTTCGCAGGAATTCAAAGAGCTGGTTGCAGGATCAAAGTTTAAAGGATTCCCGGGATTCGGGCTTTCTGAAAAAGGCAACCTGCTTTTGCAGGATCACGGCGACAACGTTTCTTTTCGCAGTCTTAAGGTAAAGGAGATGAAGTAAAGGGCAGCGGCTTCCCAAAAAAGGGAATAATTTACAGTAGATAATAGCTGGAAGAGCTATTTAAAATTGAATGGAAAAAGATAATTTAAGATAAATAATAACCGCTTTATTCTAAAAAAATCATGACTACCAGAAGGGATTTTATAAAAAATGCTGCAATGGCTTCTGCCGGAATTGCCGTAGGTACCAATGCTTTCAGTGCGGCCAGCTATCGCCGGATATTGGGTGCAAATGATCGTGTACGGGTAGGGATCATCGGTTTTTCAGACCGTTTCCGCAGCTCGCTGGCTCCCAGCTTTGCCGAGCATGCGAAAGAATTGAATTTTGAATTTATGGGCGTTTCGGATCTTTGGAACCGTCGTCGTGACGAGGCCGCAACCTTTTTCAAAGGCAAACCGAACGTAGCAAGCGAATTTGTGAAAGCCCGCAATAACGATGAACTCCTTGCCCGCAAAGATGTGGACGCGGTGATCATCAGTACTGCTGATTTCCAGCATGCACTGCACTGCGCGGAAGCTGTGAAGTCCGGCCGCGATGTGTATGTCGAAAAACCATTTGCAGAATCGCTGGAAGACGCAAAAACTGCCCTGAGCGCAGTAGAAAGCTCGAAACAGATCGTGCAGGTTGGATCACAGCGCCGGAGTGCCCCCAACTATCATGCTGCTTATGATTATATCAAATCGGGAAAATTCGGGGATATCACAACCGTAGAAATGACCTGGAACGTAAACCAGCCCGGTCGCTGGAGACGCAAAGACCTTGTTTCTCAGATCAGAAAAGAGGATACCGATTGGGACCGCTTCCTGATGAACCGTCCGAAAGTGGAATGGAACCCGCGTTTTTATCTTGAATTCCGTTTGTTTTACCCCTATTCTTCAGGCATACCTGGACAATGGATGGCGCACCAGATCGATACCGTACACTGGTTCTCAGGCCTGGATGCTCCCCGTAATGTAGTAGCCAACGGAGGAGTTTACACCTGGAAGGACGGCCGTACCAATGCCGATACGTTCAGTGCTGCGTTCGAATACGGTCCTTTCGACAATAAAGAAAAAGGTTTTCAGGTGATCTATTCTTCCCGGTTCAATAATGAAGCGGGCGGCGTAAAAGAATATTACTATTCCAACGGCGGGATGATCAACCTGGATACCAATAAAATTACACCGGAAGGCGGCTTGCAGGCCAAGGACGCCAAGTCGATGGGTCTTGAAGCAAATTTGCTTCCCGAAATGTCGCTGAAAACAGGTGAGAAAATATCGACGGATGCCAACACTGGTTCGGATCCGATGACTTCCCTGCATATGCGTAACTGGATGGAATGTATCCGCAGCCGGAAGGAAACCAATGCACCGGCGAAAGTTGGGTTCAATCACTCTGTTGCCAATATGATGGCTACCCAGGCGCTGCACACCGGAAAACGTGTGAGCTGGGATCCGGGCAAGAAGGAGATTGTTTTGAGTTAATTTTTTTGAAGGAGAAAGGGAGAAAGGAGGAAAGGGAGGATGGTGAATTATTAAAATTTAAAGCTAAGAAAAGTGAATTTTAAACATACCAGCATAGCAATTGCTACTTTTTCCTTTGCAGTGATGTCGGGACAGTTGCAGGCGCAGAAAGTTGATTTGGTCAAAAATGAAAAAGAGAAAAAAGTGGAAGTCAGTATTGACGGAAAACCTTTTACCTCTTATTTCTATCCCGGTGAAGATGTTTTGAAAAAAGCGGTACTGTACCCGGTGATGACTGCAAAAGGTACGCTTGTGACACGTGGCTGGCCTCTGGACCCGCGTCCGGGCGAGCGGGTGGACCATCCGCACCATGTGGGCATCTGGCTGAATTATGAAGATGTGAACGGAAACGATTACTGGAATAATTCAGACGCCGTCGACCACGCCAAACGTGCATACGGAACGATTGTGCATACCGGGATCACATCTCTTAAAAGCGGGAAAAACAAAGGGGAGCTTACTGTGACGGCAGACTGGGTCGATAAAGACAGAACCCTGACGTTGAAAGAAACAACCACCTATGTTTTCAGTGCGAAAGGCGATACGCGTTTCATCGACCGCTCCACTACATTGACGGCGGTTATCGATGCAGCAATGCCCGATATCAAAGACGGCATGTATGCGATCCGCGTAGCACGGGAGCTTGAATTGCCTTCCAACAAGCCGGAGATCTTCACCGACGCCGCCGGGATCGCGACCAAAGTTCCTGTGATGAACAACACCGGAATTACAGGCAACTATCGGAACAGCAACGGAATAGAAGGAGAGGCAGTATGGGCTAAACGCGCGATCTGGTGTAACCTGACTGGAAAAATCAAGGATGAAAACATCAGCATCGCCATGATCGACCATCCCAAAAACGTAGGATACCCTTCCTACTGGCATGCAAGGGGTTACGGTTTGTTTGCAGTAAATCCGCTGGGACAGAAGGCGTTCAGTGATGGCAAGGAAGTGTTGAATTTCAAACTGAAAAAAGGCGAGTCGACCACTTTCAGATACCGTATGGTGATTGCTTCCGAGCATTTGTCAGACAGTGCGCTGAATACAATAGCTGCTGATTTTGGTAAAACAAAATAAAAGCATTTTGTCAGAGTTGATAAACAGCAAAGCCGCAGGTTCGTCTGCGGCTTTGCTGTTTATATTACCTTACCGAAACCGTTATTTTTTCATCGTACCCGGCGAATGCCAGCTGAAAACGTGGTAGGTAGTTGGGACATCGCCTGCGTTACGGATTGAATGCATCTGATTGGCAGCCTGAAAAATAACTGATCCCGGCCCGACTTTCTGCATTTGCCCGTTTACCAGAGCTTCGGCCATACCTTCCTTGATGATCAGGATTTCTTCTTCTGGGTGCTTATGCGGCGGGTGCGATTCCTGTCCGGGGTTCAGGGTAGTGACGTGGCATTCGAGCTCATCGAGCGTAGCAGTCTGCGACCGAAAAAACGTTCTTACCGCGCCAGTTTTGGTCGTTTTGACCGGAATGTCATCCCAGGAAAAAATGGCGGAATCCATAACAGCCACTTTGGAGCCGGCTATCATGCCCGTCATGGTCAAACAAGCGGCCAAACCGGCGACTATCATATCTCTTTTGGTAATCATCATCGAAATCTGGATTGAGTTAAGGGAAAAAGGATCACTATCTATGACGTGATTTTGTAAGTTTACCTTTACAGAGACCATGATAGTTGACCATGAATTTTTAAACGGAGATCGGCAGGTATGAAAAATGAGACTTACATCGCTATTTTGCGGGGGATCAATGTCAGCGGGCAAAAGATGATAAAAATGCCGTTGCTCAAAAAGATGTTTGAAGACCTCGGATTCAGTGACGTTCAAACCTATATCCAGAGTGGTAATGTAATTTTTCATCATGCCAAAACGGATGATCAGGATCTGGGGAAACTCATTCATGAGGGCATCCTGAAAACATTCGGATTTGAAGTTCCGGTGATTGTTTTATCAAAGGCCGAAATGGGGAAAGTACTTATTGAGAATCCATTTGCCAAAGATCCGGAAAAGGACGTCGGCAAGCTGCACGTTACATTTTTATCGCAAAGTCCTGCCCAAGACGTTATTGTTAAGATTGAAGCAGCAAAGTACCTGCCGGATGAATTTATAGTGAAGGAGAAATCAATTTACTTGTTTTGTCCGACCGGCTATGGGCAAACGAAGCTGCATAACAATTTTTTTGAAAGTAAATTCAAGGCGACGGCCACCACCAGGAACTGGAAAACGGTAAACGAACTGGTAAGACTCGCCGAGGAAATGAGCTGACTGATGTAGTAACTAATTTGAAATTTATTTAACCGCAATATGAAAGACAAAACCCGACGCCAGTTTTTACAAAATGCCGGACTGGCTACCCTCGCTTCAATTTCCCCCCTGGCCGCAGAGCCTGAAAGAACGAAGGAGCTGTTCATTCACCACGTATATTTTTATCTAAAAGATCCTAATAATGCGCAGGATGAAGCCAGGCTTCTGGAAGGTCTGAAAAAGCTGGCCAAACTACCCATCATTCAGTATGCGCACATTGGTAAACCTGCTCCCACGGGTCGTCCGGTTATTGTTAACGATTATACGTTTTCCTGGATGTGTTTTTTCAAAAATATCATCGAAGAAGAAATCTATCAGACACATCCGATACACCTGGCTTTTATCGAGGAATATTCTCATTTATGGGAAAAAATGGTTGTTTATGATTCGGTCGGGCCGAAGAAGGTGGAGTAGGCTTTCTGCCTTCAGCTTTCGGGCATCGGCTTTTTTGAGAATTTGACATACAAGTAAAAATCCTCCACCCGATGACAGCCGAAAGCGGAAGCCGAAAGCCGTCAGCCGACAGCCGCTACTCAATCAACACCCCCATTTTCCCTTTTCTGAAATCCCGATAAGCTTCCATAATCTCTACCTGGCTGTTCATTACAAAAGGCCCCTGAGAAACGATCTCTTCGCCAATGGGCTCGCCGCTCATAAAGAGCGCCTTTGTATCTTCCAGTATTTCCAGCTCAAAACCTTCGCCGTCATGGGCGAAAACAACCATGTGGTGTTTGTTGATCACCTGTCCGTCGATTTTCACTTTTCCGCCCAGAACATACAGGAAGGCATTGTGACTTTCACCAAACGGAATAAACAAGCTACCGCCTTTTTGCGCCCTGATCATGGCGGAATTGACCAGGCTCAATGTGGGTATGGAACCTTTGACGTTCAGCAATTCTCCGCTGGCTACGGCAACATGTACCAGCTTGTCATTGCTCACAAAGTTACCGGCTTCTTCTGCCTTCAAGGGGTGGTAAGTCGGCTGGTCCATTTTATTTCTGGCCGGGGTATTAACCCACATTTGAATGATCTCGTGCGTTCCGCTTACCGCCGGTCTTTCGCTGTGGATGATCCCCATTCCAGCGTTCATCCATTGAACACCACCTTTGTAAACAGTGCCAACGTTTCCACGGCTATCCTGGTGGCTTACACCACCTTCAAAAACAAAAGTAACCGGTGCAAAGCCCCTGTGAGGGTGTGGGCCGACCCCGGCAAATTCCAGTGGATGGTCTTCTTCTATTTCGTATTTGGCATGGTGCAGAAGTACAAAGGGGTCCAGGTAATTTACCTGGCGGGAAGGCAAGGGCTGCTTCACATACATATCGCCCATTGCATGTTCCTGAGCAAACACTACTTTTTCTATTGACCTGTTTTTCATGATTATATCAATTTTAAACTTCGTACTGATTCATTTAAATTGTACTACAAAGATCGGTATATTTGCTATACATTTGTAAGCGATATATTAAAGTATAGTGATAACCTAAAGGTAAGTGCATATGAGTTTCAAAGATTCGCATCCTGAATGCCGGGAAATGATCCTACCTGTGCGGGATGCGCTGGATGTGATCAGCGGAAAATGGAAAGTTTCGATTTTGATAGCGATGGGGCTTGGGAACAAGCGTTTTATGGAACTTCAGAACGCCATTCCTAATATCACTCCCAGAATGTTGTCCAAAGAACTGAAAGAGCTGGAAGTGAACAAGCTGGTTGAACGGAAGGTTTTTGATTCGTTCCCGGTGACGGTAGAATACCACCGTACCGAACACAGCCGGACCCTGGATGTGTTGATCGAAGAACTAAGAAAATGGGGCGAATACCATCGCTCGGTGATCACGGGGCAGGGTATCAAAGCAGAAATTCCTTCTGAATCCCGTTAACGGTTGCATACAAATACCAGCACGGCCAATCTCTCCATTCACTAAGTAAAACCTGCCCTTCCCTAAAAGGATGCAGCTGATCTCTCGCCATTTTTATTATTTGGGCGGAGGAAGAGCTGCATCTTTCTTGTTTATAACACACTTTTTGATTCAACATTATGCAAAAGTTCGCTTTCCTGGTACATCTGCGCAGTTATGCCAAAGATCTTGGAAGGGTGGTGCCGCCCCTCGGATGGATTCCGGATTCCGCCTATCGTTACGCGCTTCGTAACCGCCCCTTGCCTCCTATTGTCTGGAGTAACGTAACGCTGACAAAAGACTCAACCGAGCCTGAAGGATATATTATCATGCTTCCGTACAGTGGAAGACAATTGCTTGAACAGCAAAAAACAATGCTGCCGCGCGTAAGGCAAGCCATGGAGCTTGCTGCTTCCAAAGGGGCCGGAATAATGGGCTTGGGGGCGCTTAGTTCTTCAATTACAATGGGTGGAAAGCTCATAGCGGATAATCCACATTTGTCGGTCACAAATGGGAATGCCTACACTTCCGTCATTACACACACCAAAATCGTCAATTTGATCAAAAAAGTGCCAGGACGTCCGGTAGTAGCCTTGGTTGGAGCAACGGGCAGCGTCGGCGCGCTGGTATGTTTGCTGCTGGCGAGGCATCATGCGGAGGCTGACTATATACTTGTGGCACGCAACGAACGTCGTCTGAGGAAACTGGCGGATGAGATGAAGACAATAAATGATAAAGTGGTTTCGGTGGTGTCAATGAGTATGCAAGAAGTTATCCACGCGGATATTGTTGTGCTGCTGACAAGCTCCGCGGATTGCATTTTACATGCAGGCCACCTTAAGGCCAATGCGATAGTATTGGACGATACCCAGCCCAGGAACAGCGATCCGGTTCTTCTAAAACAGAGACCGGATGTTACCGTCATCGATGGCGGACTGGTGAAGATCACACATTTAAAAACCAATAAAATAGGGCGCCTCGGATTGCCGCCAGGAATCTCATTTGCATGCCTTGCCGAAACGATGTTACTGGCAAAAGCAGGCTATAAGGGGAATTTCAGCATTGGCAATCCTACACTCGACCAGGCGGAATTTATCAGCAGACTTGCAGACCGGTTCGCCCACCTGGGTTTCGGGATTGCACCGGACCACAGTTTTGGAATGCCTTTATGAAAGACATCATTTTTGAGCCACTGAAGTTCCGGAACCTGTATGTTAAGAACAGATTATTCCGGTCCAGCATTTCCGGGAGAATAGACAACTATGACGGTTCCGGAACTCCTGCCCGGATCAATTGGGAGAAAAAATTTGCTGCCGGAGGGGTTGGTGCCATTATCAGTTCCCACATTCCGGTGGAGCGTTCGCAAAGGATTCTCCCAAACTATGCCATGATCGATCGTGATGAACGCATACCGTTTTGGAAGGAAGTCGTAAAATCTGTTCACGAGTTTGACTGTGTGTTTATCGGACAATTATCCATGTCGGGTCTGCAGCAAGATATCAAAGGAGTTGAGAACAAATATTTAAAGCCACTTAGCCCGATAAACGGTCCGGAGCACTTTCACGGCATTATCGGGAAAGCTATGACACGAACGCAAATCTCCGAGGCAGTCGGCAGCTTCGCCCGTGCATCCGTTCGCGCGCGTTCAGCCGGAATGGACGGGATTGAGCTGCATGCTTCCAACGGTTATCTTTTTACGCAATTTTTGAGCTCGGCCATTAACAAGCGTACCGATGACTATGGCGGATCTCTTGAAAACCGGGCCCGTTTCCTGCTGGAAGTGGTAGAGGCAATTCGTTCGGAGGTTGGAAACGATTATCATTTACAGATTAAGATCAATGCAGCTGATTACCATGATGATTATTTCCTGAATTTTGGCAAAGGAAATACGCTTCAGGAAGGTATTCAGGTTGCGCGGTGGCTCGAACAGGCAGGAGTGGACGCACTGCATATCTCAGTCGGAAGCCAGTTCCCGCATCCCCGTAACCCAATAGGCCCGCTTCCTGTAGAAAGTGCTGCCGGCACATATACATCAATGATCGATAGCGGCAGGTTGTCTTTTGTGAATTATTTGTCTTTCCGTTACAGACTTTTCCGACCTGTTGTGAAGTGGTTATGGGCCCGTAAACAGCCCACAATTTCGGAAGGTATCAATCTTGAAGTATGCAAGGCCATCAAGAATGAGGTCAGTATACCAGTACTTTGCACGGGCGGGTTTCAGACAGCCTCCATTATCAGGACCGCCCTAGAGAATAACTTTTGTGATGCCGTGACAATTGCACGCCCCCTGATCGCAAACCCGACCTTACCGCTGATGTTTGCCGCGGGAAACGACCGGGCGCCGAAGCCCTGTACTTACTGTAACAAATGCCTTGCACATGTGCTGACCGACCCGCTTGGTTGTTATGACGAAAGCCGGTTTGAGAGTTATGAGAAAATGATAGAAGAGATCATGGATATCTTTGAGTAGTAAAGAGGGCGGGTTTCTGCCTTTGTGGGTTGACGGTAAGTTAAAACTTCTCTTACCAAAAATTTCATCTCATGACTCAAACGGTTTTCCGCAGCTTTGGTGGCTTGCTCCTTATGGTACTGTGTGGATTGCTCAATCCTGTTTCCGCGCAGCAACTCTCAGCCGCCATCCGGCTGAACCAGATCGGTTTTTACCCGAATGCCCCAAAAACCGCTGTGATCCTGGCAGAAAAAAGTATGTCTTTCGAAATAAAGGATGCTGGCACGGGCAAGGTTGTTTTTAAAGGCAAACCGGCGGGGCCGAGAACCAATCAGCATTCAGGCAAGATGAGTTTTATTGCCGATTTTACAGGTTTTAAAAAAAGTGGAAAGTACGTGATCGAAGTGCCCGGTCTCGGGAGGTCGGCTGAATTTGAGATCGGGGAAAAGATACACCGTGAGGTGGCCCAGGCTGCATTGAAAGGGTTTTATTACCAACGGGCCTCTATTGATCTGCCGGAAAAATTTGCCGGAAAATGGGCCCGTCCCGCGGGACACCCGGATGATAAAATTCTGATCCATGCTTCGGCAGTTTCTGAGGGCAGGCCCGAAAATTCGGTGATAAGTTCGCCCCGTGGCTGGTATGACGCGGGCGACTACAACAAGTATGTGGTCAATTCGGGCATTACGATGGGAACATTGTTGTCGCTCTATGAAGATTTTCCATCCTATTTCGAGAATTTCAATACCAATATTCCTGAAAGCAACAATGGTGTACCGGACCTTCTGGACGAGGTGATATGGAACCTGCGCTGGATGCTCACTATGCAGGATCCGGCTGACGGAGGCGTGTACCACAAGCTCACCAATCCCAGATTCGACGGAATGGTGATGCCCGATGCAGCGAAAAATCCACGCTATGTTGTGCAGAAAAACACAATAGCAACCCTTGACTTTGTGGCGGTTACAGCTCAGTCGGGACGTATTCTGAAAGCTTTCGAAAACAAGTTCCCCGGCCTGTCCGACTCATGTATCACTGCGGCAGTGAAAGGGTGGGAGTGGGCAAAAAAGAACCCTTCGGTTACCTATAACCAGGAGGAAATGAACAAGAAGTTCGATCCGGATGTAGTGACAGGTGCTTATGGAGACCGGTCCTCATCTGATGAATGGATATGGGCCGCAGCAGAAATGTATGCGTTGACATCCAAAACAGACTATCTCAAGAATATTTCTTTTGAAACAGAAAAGCCGCTGCCGTTGCCAACATGGAGCCAGGTGAAAACACTTGGCTATTATACTATCGCAAGATTTTCGGAAGATCTTAAAATCGAGAAGCAGTTTTCGCAACCGATCAGGCAAAACATTGTCAAGTTCTCCGATGATCTTCTGACCGATCTTGAAAAACAGCCTTACCATACAGTGATGGGGAAAACTGCCAAAGATTACAGCTGGGGCAGCAGCTCTGTGGCGGCCAACCAGGGCATAGCCCTGATTTACGCTTTCAAACTTACCAATGACCGGAAATATCTGCTGGCTGCATTGGGAAATCTGGATTATCTGCTAGGCAGAAATGCCACGGGTTACAGTTTTCTGACAGGCTTCGGATCGAAGAGAGTCATGCACCCGCACCACAGGCCATCCATAGCTGATGGGATCGCCGACCCGGTTCCCGGCCTTTTGTCGGGCGGCCCCAACCCCGCACAGCAGGATAAATGCACGACCTATACCAGCAAAATCGCGGACGAGTCGTTTACCGACGATGATTGCTCCTACGCGTCGAACGAAATAGCCATCAACTGGAATGCGCCGATGGTTTACCTTTCTGCCGCGATCGAAGCGTTGATGGAAAAAAAATGACCTATTGCTTCGTAGATTTTACCGGGACGGTTGGCGGCGTTTCATTGTAGCCTTTTTTGCCTGTCATATTTTCGCTTTCGGATTCTTTGACGGACTCTTTTTTCAGGACTTTGGAAGGTTTCTGACTGTCGTCCTGGTGTTTGTTTTTGTCCTTATCCCCGCCCTGCGACGGTGATCCACCTTCCACGTCTTCTTTTTTTGCTTGCGTTTTCATTATGATCTGATGTTTTCAGTTCATTGATCAATTTCTGTTCCCGTTGCCTATACGTTGAAATACCGGGCTGCCGCTATGAAATTCAGATGGGCTGTTCCTTTAATTCTACACTTTGGTAATTTGGGAATGATCTTTACGGATACGCGGAATAGATTAGCCCTTCATGAGCCTTTGTATAAAAATGGTTTTTTCTTCTCATCTGAAAATCTGAATTATGAGTTTTTTTCAATCATTCTCCCAGTTACGTTCACTGATTAAAAATATAGATTTAGGGGCTATCAGTAAGCTTTCCCAAAAAGTGGATCTCAACCAGCTTATGGGCGTCGTATCCAAAATGAGCGAAGAGGACCTGGGCAAGATGTTAAAATTCATGCAGTCCGGTTCCGGCAAGAAAAAGGCGCCGCCGGTGGTAAATGGTGACTTTTACGAACTGAGTGCTACCCTTACCGGCGAGGACCGGGAGATCCAGCTGAGAGTTCGGGATTTTATGGAAACGCAGATTCGTCCGATTGCCAATGAATACTGGAATAAAGCACATTTCCCGATGCACATCATACCGCTGATGGCGAAACTGGATATCTGCGGGCTAACCTACAAAGGTTACGGCTGTGCCGGCCGCTCCGCATTACTCGAGGGTTTTATTGCCATGGAAATGGCGCGTGTCGATTCCTCCATTTCCACTTTTTTCGGCGTTCACAGCGGGCTGGCAATGGGATCCATTTATTTGTGCGGCTCTGAAGAGCAGAAACAACAATGGCTGCCGATCATGCAGAAAATGGACATCATCGGCGCTTTCGGGCTGACGGAGCCTGAAGTAGGATCGGGTGTTGCGGGCGGGCTTACCACCACCTGCCAGCGGGTAGGGGACGAGTGGGTGATCAACGGTCAGAAAAAATGGATCGGGAATGCTACTTTTTCCGACATTACGATCATCTGGGCAAGAAATCTGGACGACAATCAGGTGAAAGGTTTTATTGTGAAAAAAGACAATCCGGGCTTCAAGGCGGAAAAAATGGAGGATAAAATGGCCCTGAGGACGGTTCAGAATGCGTTGATCACCTTAACAGACTGCCGCGTTCCGGAAGCTGACCGTTTGCAGAATGCCAATTCATTTAAAGACACCGCCAATGTGTTGCGGATGACACGTGCCGGAGTGGCCTGGCAGGCAGTAGGATGCGGGCGCGGAGCCTATGAACTCGCACTGAAATACACCATGGAAAGAAAGCAGTTCGGACGTCCGATAGCCGGATTCCAGCTCGTGCAGGATTTGCTGGTCACCATGCTCGGCGATCTTACGGCTATGCAAACGATGGTTTACCGCTTGTCCCAGTTACAGGATGGCGGCGTACTTACCGATGAGCATGCATCCCTGGCGAAAGTATTCTGCACCTTGCGTATGCGCTCGATCGTAGACCATGCCCGGGAGCTTTTCGGTGGAAACGGGATTTTACTGGAATATGATATCGCCCGTTTTGTCGCCGATGCCGAAGCCATATATTCCTATGAAGGCACCAAGGAAATCAATTCGCTGATTGTCGGGAGGGCGATAACCGGCGAAAGCGCCTTTGTCTGATCATAACTTCAATTTTTCGATATACGTCTGAAAACGGAAAATGACTTACAGCTTTCCCGTTTTCATCTTTTCAAGCGTCGCTTCAAATGAGCTGGCGGGAGCGCCTGTTATTTTCTGCGCTTCCACAGCTTTTGTTTGCCATTGAACAGCCTCTTCTCTCCTGCCGAGTTTATACAAAAGGTGAGCATAGGTGTCGATATAGGCGGGGTTACCCAGCGACATAGGATGCCCTTTGCCTTTTGTGAGTTCATCAAACCATTCCATGGATTTTTTTGACCATCCCAATGCCTTTTCCAGATCTCCTAAATTATCGCTCATTTGATAGAAGTTCCACGCAAACTCATTTAGCTCGTGGTAAAAAAACTGGGACGACGGTGTGAATTTTGAAACACTCATCGGTACCGGTACACCAGGCGAATGGATCGGGGATGCATTTTTTTTCATGTCCTGCTCGTCCCATTTTTTGAGAGAATCTATGGAGAAACGCACATGCGTAAATTCAAGGAAATTCCGGGCCATGTCCAGAAACTGGACCGTATCCTTGACCGCCTGGTAATAGCGGATCATATTTCGGTTGTTGGCTATTGATCCTTTGAGGAAATCCTGTCCATATGAATTCTGGATAAAACTACCTAGTTGGCTCGCCAGGTCGGCGTCTTTGTTTTCGACAGCCTTCCGGAACGAGTTTCCTATAATAGCATTGTTCATCGCAACCGCCTCGGGCATCGGGCTGACTTTGTATACGCTGTCAATAACGCTTCTTCGTGTAGCCGCCATGATCGTTTTGTATACTCTGCTATCAATGGTCGGTCCCTGGGTAAAAATGAATTTGATGATCCTGGAATTATTCAGCGAGTCCACGGGCAGCTGGCCGAAGTAGTGGTCGAGCAGATCAGCTGTGGGCATGGAAACTTCCCGCCTTCTTTCGATATACTCTTCGAGAAACCTGGCAGACCTTTCTCCGGCCGCATACTCTTTTTCATAGTCGCCGAGGGTTTTTCTGGATTTCCGGCTGATTGCAATATCCGCCTGTTCAGCATAGATAAACCCCGCGCTGGTGGAACCGTTGTAACGGTGCAGAATGTTACCGTCTGCATCAACGAACAGAGAAATAAGTGCTCCTTTTATGTCAAACTTTCCTTTCAGACTCTTTCCATTGTTCGTGTCAACATTAACTCTGAGCGATATGAAGTTTTGTTCGAATTTCTCTTTAAGAATGCTGCTCCCAAATCCCTGAGAGGCTACCGAGTTGCATTGCCCGCATTGGTCGTCTTCCAGGTGAATGAAGATCAGTTTGTTTTCTTTTTTTGCCTTTTCAGAAAGCAGTTCCCATGATGTCTGAGATTCCAGAAAGCTGATTTGCGCTGATGATGAAAAGGACAACAGGAAAAGGAGAATTGGCAGAATATGTTTCATACATCTGTCGGGTTGATGAGATATTCAAATTTAATACAAAACTTGTAACCGTTGGTTGCCAGTTTATCAAATCAGATCTGTCGAATGGACTTTATTTTCTTCTCAGCACGATCATCTGGCTTCTGAGTGTAGGCTTTTCATAGCGATCGGTACCGGGAATTTTTTTGTCATTGTAGAAATTATCGTCTGCAATGATAAACAGGCTTTTCTTGTCAGCGTCGCCCCAGCACATTCCTTCGATGTTGCAAAGGTTATTCATGTTACCAAAGTCAAAGGCCAGCGTTCCTTTTACCAGTTCCATATTTTTTTCATCAACGGTCACATTCCACAGAAATGCCCTGACCTGGTCGGTCGTATTATGGTACGCTCTTTCAAGTACCAGCAGGTGCGTTTCGTCCACTGCGAGTATCTCGGAGATTCCGCCCGGTTTGTCACTTTTCAACGCAGCCCTGAACCTCATGATCGGAAACTTAAAACGTTCGGAGTCGGGAATGCCGGTTCCGGGTGCAGGATTTTTATAACGAAGAAAGTGAATGGTGTCCTTCTCCATCGCCGTCTCATTTTTCCAACCGGCTTCCGGGGCAATCCAGAGGGCACCGGAAGGAGTGACCGCGAGTGCCTCAATTCCTTTATTTTCTGATGGAAGGGTCATCTGAAGTAACTGGGAAGGTTGAGATTTCAGATTTTCACGTACCCGGTAAACGGCAGTATAGGATTCTTTTTCCTCAGAAAAATAATAGATCCTGTTGACGGCATCGTAGCGGATACTCTCGTAATAATATCCTGTGTTGAACTCAGCAGCCAGATTTTTACCCGTGAAATCCTGGATTCTGCTGCAATTATTAAACTTGAAGAAATGTCCGCGGTCGCCGCCCAGGTACCAGTCGCCGGTGCCGGGAAGATATTCTATGGCTGAGATACCGTGAAAGTTTTCATCAATGGTCTTTAAAATTTCCATATCTCCCGGCGCTATCGTGCTTTCAAAGGTCACCTGGGCATAAGCTACCATTGTCACCAGCAGCGATGAAAATAGGGTAGTGTATTTTTGCATGATGTTCTCGCGGAGGGTTGACGGTTTTGAAACTGATAAATAAGGTTTCAGCAATGCTTTGTTACTGTAACCCTGCGTAAGAAATTTCAGTATCTGCAATCCCTTTCTGGCTAATCAGGTGGTTTGTTTGGAAGAATGAAGAACCTGAGGGGCCGGAGAATACATGAAGTAGAGGTGACCCTTGTGTATATACGTTATATTGGAAAGCAGATATCTCTTAGGGAGGATGTTGTCTTGATCGGATCTCGAGTGCTTGTCCGGATTTTACCTGTTGGAGCTTTGACGGCCGGGTATAAAAAAACCTTCACTTATACCCGCTGAATGAACCACTCTTCAAATAGTGCGACTCAAACGCTGTGTGCGTGTATAGCGTGAAGGTTGTAAAAAATGTTGATGAAGTATATTTTTACAAAAATAGCTTTACGCTTACCGGACATCTACGCTGAAAATGCCTTTTAAAATACCGTATTTTTCCCGTATAAAATACCCGAAACGTTATTATGGAGACGTTAGTCAGGACTATTTCGTATCTTTTGATTTGAAATTTCCTGTTCATCATGTCTGAAAAGAATACAAAAACCGCACTACTGATTGGTGCGACGGGCCTTATAGGCAAACAGGTGCTTCAGAACCTGCTGGAATCACCTGACTACGGCGAAGTGAGAGCACTCACGAGAAAATCCCTGAACATCCGGCATCCGAAATTAGCAGAAATCATTTTTGATTTTGACAGCCCGGATAAGGCCGCTGTGAAGGCTGACGACATTTTCTGCTGTCTGGGAACTACTATAAAAAAGGCCGGATCACAGGAAGCTTTCAGAAAAGTTGACTTGGAATATCCTTTGAAAATTGCGTCTCTTGCGAAGATCAACGGTGCTGAAAAATATCTGATCGTGTCCTCCATGGGCGCCGATTCAAAATCCGTGTTCTTCTATAACCGTGTCAAGGGTGAAGTCCAGGATAAACTGGCATCGTTCAATTTTGATTCCCTTCATATTTTGCAGCCTTCGCTGCTTTTGGGCGAGCGGGAGGAGCGTCGACTAGGGGAGAAGGTCGGAGAGGTTCTTGCAAAACTCCTGGGACCGCTGATGTCTGGCAGCCTGAAAAAATACAAGGCAATTGATTCTGCAAAAGTTGCCAGGGCTATGGTAGTCCTGGCCCAGAAACAGGAAAAAGGAATATTTATACATAATTCGGCAGATTTACAGGCTTACTGACATAATGGACGAGGGACAATTATCGATCCGGGAAGCGGGCCTGGATGACATGGATGTGATTTACAAAATGATATGCGGACTGGAAAATATGGAAATGGACCGGCATGGTTTTGACTTTGTTTTTCAAAAAAACCTGATCAGTCCGAACATCCGCTACTTTATCGCCAGTTATGCCGGCGAAGATGCCGGAATGGTCAGCTGCCATATTCAGCCCTTGCTTCACCACGCCGCGTTGGTTTCGGAAATCCAGGAAATGTACGTGAAAGATGAATTCCGTTCACAGCAGATAGGGAAAGCACTGATGGAACATGTAGTGGGGTTTGCCAAAAGTATGGGCGCGGTACAAATGGAGGTGACGTCGCGAAGCACCCGCGAAAACGCCCACCGGTTTTATCAGCGCGAAGGCTTTGAAAAATCACATGTAAAGCTGGTCCGCTATTTCAAAAATGACGTAAAGTAAAAAAATCATCCCGTCAGCGACAGGATGATTTCCCACATTACCCTAAACCTTCAACTATCTTAATATCTGCGGCCGCGCGCCCAGTTATCACCGCGGCGGTCGCTGAGCCTGCGGGTGTCGGCCATGAGGCGATGCAGGTCGTCACGCAGCATTCTTGTTTCTCTGGGCGAAAGTCTGCCATGACGGCTGAACTTCCTTTCTTTTGCTTCGATACGTTCGTACTGGCTCATTAAAGCGTTGGCTTCGCGGGATGATAATCTTCCCCTCTGTATCCCCGTTGCGATTTGCTGGCGGGCTTCTCTTTGCAAATGGTTGATCTCCGACGGCCTTTCCCGGCGGTATTCACCCTGGTATCCGCCACGGCTATCGTAGCGCGGGCCGTATTGGGCTGATGCGGTTGTAAATCCTAATGCTAAAATCCCGATGGCCAAAAGTATGTTTTTCATGACTAATAAATTTTAAAGTTCATCGGTTAGAGCGCATCGGGATATCCGGGTTTAAAGCCACTTTGTTAATGATTTGTTAAAGGGAAATGGTCAATGGACGTTACCGTTGAGGGGCGTTATTGGCTAGCACAGTTTGGCGTAATTGAGAACAATGCCAAACTGGTTTTTGATTGTTAATACAGATTTCTCCCCGAGAGCAGCGGCGGGCACCGCGCTACAATTGACGCATTTGTTTAACATATTGTAGAGTTGGGATATGTTCTACTTGCCGGCAGTCAGTACATTCTTTATAGCTTCCTGCGCTTCGGTTAGTATTTCATCTACTTTTCTTCCATCAGGCTCGATAGCAGGCAAGGCTGTCCATGAAAGATCGGAAAATGAGGTCAGAGGGAAAATACCTTTGGGATTGAATGACCCGGTTCCGTTGATCGCTACCGGCACGATAAGTGCGTCAGGAGCCCGTTTTAGCAATGTTGCCACGCCGCCGGGCACGAATGGTTTCATGATACCGCTGGCGGTGCGGGTGCCTTCCGGGAAAATGATCGCCGAGGTTTTCTCTTCATGGATCATTTTCCCCAATCTTAGAATTTCGGCAACAGCCTGCTTGCCGTCTTTTCTGTTGATCAGCGCGGCCCCGCTTTTGCGCAGGTTGTATGATATGCTGGGCACTCCTTTTGCTAGTTCTATTTTGGATACAAAGCGCGGATGATATTTTCTCAAAAACCAGATGATTGCCGGGATATCGAAGGTACTCTGATGATTGGCAACGAAAATAACGGGTCGGTTTTCAGGAATTACCGAGAAATTATGAAAAGATATGCGGGAACCTGTGAGGTACAGGCCGTAGGTTAAAAAGAAGTTCAGGTAGTCGACACAAACTTTATGGACTTTTTTGCCAAATACATTAAATGCGACAACCTGGATAACATGGAACACGAGCAAAGTCACACCAAAATGAACAAGATAAATAATACTGAGGATGTAATCGAGGATTTTTTTCATTCGTATTTTTTGTGCAAAAATAGTTTAAAACTGGTTTGCTTATTCTAATTTGTAGGGCAGGAAATGATATTTATCATTCAAAACTTACTTTTAATTTACGTAATTTGTGAAATAGTATTTTGTGTTTAAACTGAATTGATAATGGAAACCGCACTTTCAGCAGAAAGACTTGAAGTCATGCAACATGTAGGAAAAGATCTGGATGCGCTGATGGCTGAATACCTGAAGCCCATTGAGGAGAATTGGCAGCCTACTGATTTTTTGCCGGATTCCAGCAACGATAATTTTTTTAGTGAAGTGAAGTTGCTGCAGGAAAGTTGCCGCGACCTGCCGTATGATTACATAGCTGTTCTGATCGGTGATACGATTACTGAAGAAGCATTGCCTACCTACGAATCCTGGCTGATGGATGTGATCGGGGTGGATCAGGTGGATAATCCTTCGGGCTGGTCGAAATGGGTTCGTGCCTGGACTGCTGAGGAAAACCGTCATGGCGACCTGCTCAATAAATACCTGTATTTATCGGGCCGTGTGAATATGCGGGCCATGGAAGTGTCAACCCAGTTCCTGATCGCTGATGGTTTTGATATCGGAACCGATCGTGACCCATACCGGAACTTTATATATACCTCGTTTCAGGAACTGGCTACGAATGTTTCCCACCGCCGGACGGCAACTTTGGCAAAAAAATTCGGAAATCCGCATTTGTCGAAAATCTGCGGTGTGATCGCTTCGGACGAAATGCGCCACGCCAAGGCATATAAAGCCTTCGTGAGCCGTATTCTGGAAGTTGACCCGTCTCAGCTGCTGCTGGCCCTGGAAGACATGATGAAGAAAAAAATAGTGATGCCTGCTCATTTTATGAGAGAAACCGGCGTGAAAATGGGGGATACTTTTTCTCACTTTTCGGATGCAGCCCAGCGTCTTGGTGTATATACCACCCACGATTACATCGAAATCCTCGATTCTCTGCTTTTGGAATGGGAAATTGGTTCTGTGAGGGATATTAACCAGCAGGCCGAAAAAGCACGGGATTATCTCATGGCGTTGCCGGCAAGATTGAGGCGTATTGCAGAACGCACGAGAATACCTGAACTCAGCTATGAATTCAGCTGGATCAATTGAGCGTACGCTCACAGCAACTGAATTTTATAACGTCCTCTTTCCTTTTTGGTTGGAGGTTTTTTTATGCCAAAATCTTATTGAAGAAGCATCACGGTACCTTTTTTACGGATAATGTTTCCGTCCACCGATGTGCCCTCAAATATCCATACATACGTTCCCGCGACAGGTTTGGTGCCCTTAAACTGTCCGTCCCAGCCTTTGTCGAGCTCATTCGTGTAAAATACAACCTCTCCCCAGCGATTGTAGACTTTAAAATAACTGATCCCCGTGATACCCGAAACGATGGGCATCAGCATTTCATTTTTGCCGTCGCCGTTGGGGGTGAAGGCTGTCGGCACATTCACGCGGTCACCTCTTTGTACGCGCAGATTGACCTCGGCCGAAACGGTGCAGCCCTCCGGCGAAGTGACTGCAACAGAGTAGGTCTGGTCGGTTAGTAAAGTTGCCAGTGGCGTTGGGCTCAAAGGGTCGTTTAGGCCGTTCGGCGGCGACCAGATAAAAAGGGCATCACTGGCGTTGGGTACCTGGGGGGACGAAGCAGAAAGCTGAAATGGCACATTACTTTCTATGGTTGCATCCGGCGTTACCAATACATCAATCTTTGGCGCTACCCGCACATGGACAGTGTCTGATTGTGAGCATACGCCCTGGGTCGCGGTGACGATGTAGCGGGTTGTCGCAGCAGGAGCGGCCGTCGGGTCTTTGCCCGCCGGATTGTCCAGCCCGGCTTGCGGTGACCACGAAAATGTCTGGCTGTTGCTGTTCGTCAACAGCACTACCGACTGACCGGCACAAATTGTAGTGTCTTTCAGTGTTTCCAGCGTGATATTACTTGAGAATTCCACTTTTACTATTTTCCTGACCGTACAATTGTTGGCATCTTTCACAAACACCCGGTAGGTCGCGGGCATTAGCTTAAAGATGTTATCCGGTGTATAATTCACAGAATCAATCGAATATTGAAATGGCGGAATTCCGCCTGACCCCGTTAATGTTAGTGTTCCTTCTTCACTTTTTTCGCAGGTGCCGGGTTCGAGGGCCGTTGTTAGGTCGAGATCACTCAGGGTAAGTTCTTTGATATTCACGAACGGGTTGTTACAGTCGACGTTGTTCACTGTCAGCGAGATATGTTTGGTGCCGCCTCCGTCCCAGGTAACCACATAAGGCCCCATTCCCGAACCTGAAATGACAGTTCCGCCGTCCCATCCCCACTCGAAAGTATATCCTGTTCCCGGATCGGGTATGCTACCGGTATATTTGATCTCTACTTTTTCAGGGTAGCCGCAGGTAGGGTTGGGTGCAATTGAAAAATCGGCCGCCGTGGAATAGTTGATCGTTGTGCAAATAGAAGCATAGCTTCTGACCACCTCGTTTCTGCTGAAATATTTGTTGGTGAGCGAAAGGTATGCAAAATTGGCCGCAGCCGACTCGCAGGTAGTTGCAGCATCGTCCCTGAAAAAGTACAGAGGGACACCAGGCTTGCCAACATATCGTTTTTCCGAGTCATTGTAAGAAATAAACAGGGTGTTGTCCACATAAACGTCCAGTATATTACGGGCCCCGTTACGGGTGAAGGTCAGCAGGTAATATGTTGATTTTTTAAATGCCGGGCAAATGCCTGCTGTTCCGTAGGGATTAAAGTCCAGGCAACGGTCTTCGGTATCATCGGTACTTTTGAAATAAATACCTTCGTCCAGCTGCCCGTCCGAGAAGTCAAGGATACGTGCCCATTGCGCCGGCCCCCAGTCCGTAATTTTGACATACATCTGAATGGTGTAAGTCTCGTCTACGATGCCCTCGGTATTCGGGTACATCAGTCCCCAGTTCAGGTTGGTGTGATATACCTTTCTGTTTCGGCTGCATGAAAGGATTTCGTCAACGAAATCACCGGATATAGGGCTATCCGTACAGTTTCCTGCGGCCTGAACCGATGCCAGATTCGGCGCGCATTGCAGTTTCTGTACTTCAAAATTATTTTCGAAACGGTAGGTGTGATTGATCGTCTGGGCAAGAGCGCAAACCAGAGTAGAGAAGAAGATTAATACAAAAAGTAAACTTGATTTCATACAAAGGCCGGAAGCCGGATTCATGCTGGGACGTGAGCGATATTGAGGGTATTCGTCTTTTTTAGATAAAATTACACAAATCTGTCACTCATTTTATAGTTTTTGATATTTATAAAAAAATACAAAAAGAGGACCCCGTTTTAAGGGTCCCTTTTGCATTAAATTCACCGGCAGAG
Organism: Dyadobacter bucti; assembly: GCF_005869225.1. GTDB lineage: Bacteria > Bacteroidota > Bacteroidia > Cytophagales > Spirosomataceae > Dyadobacter > Dyadobacter bucti. The sequence goes on from NZ_SWFP01000011.1 coordinate 153,626, forward strand.
GATTACAGGTTTTCGACCTTAATTACACCTTTTTTTATCATCAGATCGGGGCGTACCCGCAAATCGTCACGGAAAAACTTCCGGAACGTCGCTACATTTTTTGTCGCCTCCGCTCTTAAATTCACCGGTGCGGGAATGCCCATTACGTCCAGCGCTTTTCTTAGCAAAGTTTCATTTTCGTCACCGAAAGCTTTGTATGGAATGCTGGAATCTTCCACGTTATAAGTGGGAGTGATGCCGTTGACAGTTCCATAATCCGACTGGCCGTTGGCGTTTGCGGTTTGCCCGAGCATGATATAGGCTCCCCATTTCCAGCGGTTCAGGTCGTCGCCGATGAGTTTCCCGAACAAATTTTTCCCGGCAGTATTTTCTCCGACTGTAATTACCTCCATATAAGGCTTCAGACCGTTGATCACCAGTTCGCTGGCTGACGCAGTTCCGTTCGATGTCAGCACAAATACCCGGCTGAGATTGCTGCCAATGTTGCTGGCTTCGTCCAGAAATTTGTATGTCAGGGCACTGGTACCATTTGTCCGGTTCCAGTAGGCCATGTATTTGTCGTTCCATTGTTCCGTATAAAAGGTTTTTGAACTGGATATATTTTTCCCGATCAGAGAGGCCAGCGTCTCTGCCGAGCTGATATACCCGCCGGAATTGAGCCTGAGATCAAGCACCAGTTCATTCACACCCTGGCTCTTGAAATTCGCAAAAGCCTGGCGCAGCTCATTGTCATATTTTTCAGCATCGGTGGAAGAACCGGGTACGAACTGTGAATAAACGAGGTAGCCGATTGTTTTTCCATAGGCAGGTTTCCGGATTATGCTGGAAAATACAACCGGATCTTCGCTGACTTCGGCCTTGGTAATCGTTACTGTCGAAGAGCTTGCCACAATTTCGGAACCGTTCAATGTGCCGAGTGTAAAGGTAGCCGTTTCATTGCTCCCAAGCAGGGAAGTGTAATTGTCGGCTGTAAGCTGAGATCCATTGACTTTCAAAAGGATATCCCCTCTTTTTAATCCTGCCGCCTCAGCGGGGCTGCCTTTCACCACGTAGTTCAGAAAAGCGCCGATATTGGAATTGCCTTCATCAATATAGGACAGGGTATAGCTGATCCCGAAAATTTTGCTGATACCATCGAACTCGTTTTGCATGGCATCCACATCATCCGTAATTCCCGAAAAACGGTCGACGGTTGCTCTGTTGTAAACCAGTTTTTCGAAATACTGGTACGGGCTGACGGTACCGTCGAGGCTGGACTGGGCGGGCATATTCTTGTACCAGAAATAGGCGTCGTCCATGAGTTCATACAACCATGTATTGACGGACTTGTAAGCCGAGAGAGAATCCGACGCCAGAGCGGTGTCGACGGGTGCAACATCTTCGTCTTTGCATCCCGACATCCATATTGCCCCCGCGAGAACAATCAGTAGTGAGCGTTTTTTGAAATGTAACATATTAAATCAGTTTGTTAAACAAGTAAACTGATGCAGCATAGGCCAGGTGAAAATTGAAATGATCCGCTCAATGTATTTACCCGTTAATACGTACCTGCTCTCGGAAGTGTTGCGGCAAAACAAAAAAGCAGCCGGAAAGATCCGGCCGCTTTAAAAATTACAAGTTCGATTTAGTTAAAAATTAAATATAGTCCATCAGATTCCTGTGAGTCCTTTAAAGAAATTCCTTGCTATAATAGCGTATTCCAGCGGGTTGGCCTTTGCGGGGTCCTGTTCTGCTTCCAATACGATCCATCCCTGATAGTCACTTTCTTTGATGACCGCAAAAAGTGATGAAAAATCAATACAGCCCTCCGGATCGCCGGGAACCGTAAAAACACCCTGTTTCACCGCCGTCAGAAAGCTGAGCTTTTCATCGTGCACCCTTTGTAAAACATCCGGACGAACGTCTTTCAAATGGATATGGGCTGTTCTGCCAATATACTTTTGCAAAGCCGTGACAGGATCTTCGCCGGCGAAATAGAAGTGTCCGCAGTCGTAGTTCAGAAATACATTTTCGGGATCCGTTTCATTCAGCAGCCGGTCCGTTTCTTCGATTGTCTGGATACAGGTACCCATATGATGATGGAAAGCCAGTTTCATGCCACGGTCACGGGCAATTTTGCCAAGTTCGTTCAGTCCAAAGGTAAAGCTGTCCCATTCTGCCTTGCTGTCCAGCATACCCTTACCTTCGAAAACCGGGACGTTCATTTGCCCCTGGCAGCTGTTTCCCGTTTCGCCACCACCAATCACTTTCGCGCCCATGGTTTCCAGGAAATCCAGAAGTTCAGTGAAGTTTTTCCTGTTTTCGGCAAAGGTTTTGGTTGTCAACTCATAGCTGTTCCATTGATTGCATATCTGCAGACCTCTTAATTCCAGCGCTTTCCGAAGCACGTTGGTGTCGCGCGGGAATTTGTTTCCTACCTCGCAGCCGGTAAATCCGGCGAGCGCCATTTCGCTGATACATTGTTCAAATGTATTCTCGCCGCCCAGCTCGGGCATATCATCGTTGGTCCAGTTGATAGGAGCAACTCCAAGTTTTATATTTTCGAAGTTCATTTTTTTAAAGGGATGAAGGGGAGGAAGGGGAGGAAGGGGAGGATGGAGGAGGGGGCTTTTACCTTTCGTCCCTTTCCTCCTTCCTCCATTTCCTCCATCATAAAAATATCCTTTGTTCTTTTTTGTTTTCCTGATAGGTTTCGAATGCTTTTTGTACTGTTGCCGAGGTGGATACTTCTGCAATTGGTACTTCCCACCATGCGTGGTAACCCTTCACAGTACGGTACAAGCTGGTTTCAATGTAAATAACAGTCGTTCGGTCGCTGGTTTTGGATTGGGCAAGGGCTGCTTCAAGAGACGCGCGATCGGTAGCCTTAATCACTATCGCTCCCAGGCTTTCCGCATTTTTGGCCAGATCAACTGGTAGGAAGCTCCCGGACAATTGTCCTGACTTTTCATCCCGGTATTTATACATTGTCCCGAAACGTTCACTGCCAATGCTTTCCGAAAGGCCTCCGATACTTGCGTAACCGTTATTGTTTAAAAGCAGGATGGTAAATTTCACGCCTTCCTGAATCGATGTTACAATTTCATGGTTGTTCATCAGGTAGCCTCCGTCCCCGCAGATCACATATATTTCCCGGCTCGGGTCCGCCATTTTCGCGCCCAGTCCTGCCGCGATTTCGTAGCCCATGCAGGAAAAGCCATATTCGAGATGAAAGTTCTTGGGGTCCGTTGCCCGCCACAATTTGTGCAGGTCGCCTGGCGCGCTGCCGGATGCATTGATCATGACATCCCTGTCATCCATAAAGCTGTTCAGCGTCCCGATCACAACTGCCTGGTCAATAGGAGGTACCGTGCTGTTTCCTTCCGCGTAGATCTGCGTAACTTCGTCATCCCAGGCTGTGTTGATGTCCTTGATTTTTTCGCGGTAGTTTTTATCAACTTCATAATCTCCTAAAAGATCAGCCAGCTCTTCCAGTATCACTTTTGCATCTCCGATCACCGGCAATGCCGCGTGTTTAAAAGCATCAAATTCACTGATATTGATATTGATAAACCTGACTCCCGGGTTTTTAAAAATCGATTTGGAGGCAGTTGTGAAATCACTGTACCTGGTTCCGATACCGATGACGATATCAGCTTCATTGGCTATGTCTATGGCGTATTTTGTACCGGTTGCACCCAAACCCCCGACGCTGTAAGGAGCATCATAACGTACTGCCCCTTTCCCGGCAAAAGTTTCGCCAACCGGAATACCGGTTTTGGCGGCAAAATCGTGAAGCACATCACAAGCACCGCTGTAAATAGCCCCGCCGCCGGCTACGATCACAGGTTTTTTGGCAGACTTGATCCATTCTGCCGCCTGTCTGAGGGTTGGAAGATCGGGTCTTGGCCGCCCAACATGCCATACTCTTTTTCTGAAAAGGTCCTCCGGGAAATCGTATGCATGTGTTTGCACATCTTGCGGCATGGATAATGTTACGGCGCCGGTTTCTGCCTGTGACGTAAGCACCCGCATTACCTCGGGCAAGGAATAAATCAACTGCTCAGGACGGTTAATCCTGTCCCAATACTTGGAAACAGGCTTGAAACAGTCATTTACGGATATATCCTGGGTGGACGCGCTTTCGAGTTGCTGTAAAACCGGATTGGGTTCGCGGGTAGCAAAAATGTCACCGGGCAAAAGCAACACCGGAAGCCGGTTTATGGTCGCGAGTGCTGCGCCGGTGATCATATTTGTTGCTCCGGGGCCTATGGAAGTGGTACAAACAAATGCTCCAAGGCGGTTTTTTACCTTGGCATAGGCAACGGCTGTATGCACCATTGATTGTTCGTTCCGGCACTGGTAGTAGCGAAAATCGGGATTTTCCTGCAATGCCTGCCCCAGACCCGCTACGTTTCCGTGGCCGAAAATACCGAAACACCCGCCGAAGTAAGGTGCCTCAACACCATCGCGTTCGATATACTGGTTTTTTAAAAATGTTATGGTAGCCTGGGCTACGGTTAGTCGTCTGGTCATCTGATTTTTCCTTTAAGACTTTACTGCGTACTCAGCGGATTGAAATTCACCGGCTTTTCCTGCCGATCCGAACAATTCAAATTTCTTTAACATAAACTTCCTGTATTCTTCCATAAAGATCTTTCCAGGCGTGGTAGGGGCAAATTCATCTGGTTTGTCTCGAAAAAATTCCCGGTTGACCATCGTCCATAGCAATCGGGTATCGGTTGCTATATTTATTTTGCAAATACCCAGCGGGATCGCCTTTCTGATCTCTTCCTCCTGCACGCCCTTTGCGTCTGTTTTCAGGTTGCCGCCGGCTGCGTTAATGCGTTCCACTACTTCGGGTACTACGTTGGAGCCGCCATGAAGTACCAGCGGGAATCCTGGTAAGCGGTTCTGGATCTCTTCCAGAATGTGAAACTGAAGACCCTGTCCCCCTGAAAATTTATACGCTCCGTGGCTGGTACCGACCGCAATGGCCAGGCTATCACAATCAGTTGCTTTCACAAAATCCTCCACTTCCTGCGGGTTGGTGTAAAATGAATGGGAAGCATCCACAGTAAGGTCGTCCTCCACACCTGCCAGAACGCCGAGCTCGGCCTCTACGCTGATGTTTTTGGCATGGGCCCGGGCGACTACTTCCCGTGTACGGGCCACATTTTTATCAAAATCATCATGTGACGCATCGATCATGACTGACGTGTATCCGCCTTTTTCAATGGCATCAAAAATGTGCTCTTCATAGCCGTGGTCCATATGCACCGCGAAGGTTACGTCCGGATATATTCGCGCCGCCGACTGTATCATGGACAGCAACATATCTGCATGGGCATAATCACGGGCAAAAGGTGTTGTCTGCACAATGAAGGGAGATTCAGCTTCCTGTGCCGCAGCAAAAAGTCCATGTATTTCTTCCATAAAAAACACATTCACCGCCGGAATTGCATAACGGCCGTAGCATTTCTGGAAGAGTTGTTTGGTTGTTAGAAGCATTATTTGGGCTATCGGCTTTGAGCTGTCGGCTGTCGGCCTCGTTTTAGGCTGTCGGCTTTCAGCTATCGGCCGACGTTTTTTGTTTATAAAATTTACAATATTTTCTCCATCAAGCTCCCCGCATGCCGAAAGCCGACCGCCTCCTTACCAAAACACCGTATACAACGCAGCCAGTACTCCGCAAATCATGATGGATCCGATGACAAAGCTTTTGCCAGGGCTGAACATGGAGCCGTCGATTTCCAGTCCTTTCGGATTGGTTTTACTCTTTGGGTCCGCTACGGTCATGATGATGATAATAGCAGATAATATCAGGAAAATAATGCCCATACGATCCAGGAATGGAATATTTGGCCACAAGAATTTACCTGCGGTTGAAAGCGGTATGGTCAGCAAAGCCGCTGTGAGGGCCGCTGCCGACGTGGTTCTTTTCCAGAACATCCCGAAAATGAATATAGCAAATACGCCGGGTGTAATAAAACTGCTGTATTCCTGAATAAACTGATATGCCTGATCCAGTACCCTTAATTGCGGGGCGATCAGCACACCAATCGCCATCGCCACCCATATTGTATACCTTCCGATCCTTACAAGCTGTTTTTCGCTGGCTTGCGGGGCGATATATTGTTTGTAAATATCCAGGGTGAAAATGGTGGAAATACTGTTGGCTTTTCCCGCAAGAGAAGCTACTATGGCGGCTGTCAAAGCGGCGAAGGCCATTCCTTTCAGCCCCGCCGGTAACAGATTCAGCAGAACAGGGTATGCATGATCCGGCTTAACCACACCGCCCGCATCGAGCATTTCCTGCTGGAACATGCCGTTTTGGTATAATACAAATGCCGCGATTCCGGGTATTACCACGATGATCGGAATGAGCAGTTTCAGAAGAGCGGCAAACAGAATCCCCTTTCTGGCAGTGGATAAATCCGCACCCAGGCTTCTCTGTATAATATATTGGTTGCATCCGAAATAAGCCAGATTGTTGATCCACATTGCTCCAATGATGACCGACAAGCCCGGAAGGTCCTTGTAGAAAGGATTTTCTTTGGGCAGGATCATGTGGAAATGTGAATCGGCCTGGTCTTTCAGCAACCCCAGCGCATTAAAAATCCCGGGTTTATTGAAATGCGTGGAAACAAGGTCCAATGCGAGATAGGTTGTGGCCAGTCCGCCCAATACCAGTACAATTACCTGAACCACATCGGTATAGCCGATCACTTTCATGCCTCCGATGGTGATGATCACAGCAAATACGCCGAGGCCGATGATGCCATACGTAAAGTCGAGCCCGGCGGTTACTTCCAAAGCCAATGCTCCGAGGTACAGGATCGAAGTCAGGTTTACGAAAACGTATAGCAGCAGCCAGAATACCGCCATGATTGTAGCTACTGTAGGATTATACCGTTGCCTCAGGAATTGGGGCATGGTATAGATCTTATTTTTGAGATAAACCGGCAGGATAAACAACGCTACGACAATAAGCGAAGCAGCGGCCATCCATTCATAGGAAGAAATAGCCAGCCCGATCGCAAACCCTGAGCCCGACATGCCAATAAAGTGCTCAGCGGAGATATTGGAGGCAATAATCGATGCACCGATTGCCCAGAATGTCAAAGAGCCTTCTGCCAGGAAGTAGTCAGTTGAGCTGACTTCCTTCGCGCTTTTTTTCTTGTAAATCCAATAGCCATAAGCAGAGACGCCTATCAAATAAATAAAAAATACTACGTAATCCAGCGATTGCAAACCGGTATTGGACATTCTGATGCGGAGTTAGTGAATGGAAAAGGGTATTTCTTGGGAAATTATTGTCATTTTTTGGTCATTTATTGTCATTCGTGGTCATTTGCTGTCGTGGGTGGTCATTTGTGGTCATGGATGGTCATTTATAGTCAGGGATTGTCATTTGTAGTCATTTTTTGTGGTGTTTCGGGGTTTATTTTCGCGCCAAACTTATAAACTTTCCCAATACTTTTACCTCTTCCCATCCATGACTAAACGTTACAATCAATGACTACAAATGACCATAAATGACAACGAATGACCACACCTGGCCATAAATGACAGCTTTTTCCTGCTACATCACCAAATACCCATGCTGCAAAACCTCATCGAGTTTCACACTTCTTCCTTCGGTTAGTGATTTCATGGCTGCGATACCGATAGCGGTTGCCATGAGTCCGTCGTGGGCATCGACCGGGGACGGTGTATCGTTCAGGACACAGTCGATAAATGATTTCAGGCAAACACGATAGGCGGTTTCATAACGTTCGAGGAAGAAATGCAGCGGCAGCGAAATATGCCCGCCGTTGCTGTCAAAGTGCACAAGCGTATCGGACGTATTGTTTTCTGCTTTTGCCATCCCTTTTGACCCGAATATCTCCAGTCGCTGATCGTAGCCATATACTGCTTTCCGGCTGTTGTCGATCACACCGATAGCCCCGTTTTCGAACGTCAGTACGATAACGGCTGTGTCTATATCCCCGAATTCTCTGATTTCCGGATGAATGAGCGCATCGCCTTTTACAAACACCTCTTTCACCTCGCTGCCCACAATATACCGGGCCATATCAAAATCATGGATAGACATGTCCAGAAAAATCCCGCCGGAAATTTTAAGGTATTCTACAGGCGGCGGCGCCGGATCTCGGCTGGTAATGCGCAGGATATGCGGATCCCCGATTTTATCCGCTTCCACGAGGCTGCGTACATTACTGAAATTGGCATCGAAGCGTCGGTTAAAACCCAGCATTAATTTGACGTTGTTCTCGCTCACAGCTTTTTCTGCAGCCTGAATGGCATCCAGCGTCACATCAAGGGGTTTTTCACAAAACACATGCTTTTTCTGCTTCGCTGCCGCAACTGTGTAGGGCACGTGAAAAGGAGTGGGCGAGCAGATGATCACTGCCTCCACATCCGGGTGGTTGATCACATCGTAGGCATCGGTAGTGACGTTCGAGACACCGATGCCATGGGCAAAGGCATGCGACGCAGGTGAAAGATCCGAGGCAATAATTACCTCCGCATCGGGCATATGGTGGACTAGGTTGCTGAGATGGATCTGACCGATCCTTCCTAGTCCGATTACACCGGTTTTAAGTTTTCTTGTCATTGGGTTAGGATTATTTAGAGCTTTCGGCCGTCGGCTCTCAGCTTTCGGCGATGTTTGGCTCGTTGTTGTTGTTTATAAATAATCAAAAATTTCAAAAAGCTGGTCAAGGCCGATGGCTGACAGCCGCCGGTCGAAAGCGGTTAAAACTTTCTGTTCCATTCTTTCAGCCACCGTTCGATGACCACTTTGGTCTGGGTAAAAAATTCAATGGCATGCTTGCCTTGTCCGTGGAGGTCGCCGTAAAAACTTTCTTTCCATCCTGAAAAAGGAAACTGTGCAACCGGGGCCGCGACACCAATATTGATCCCGATGTTCCCGGCTTCGGCTTCGTGGCGGAATTTACGCGCGTTCAACCCACTGCTGGTGAATATACAGGCCATGTTTCCATATTTCCCGGAGTTGATAAAACGTATCGCTTCGTCGATTGTATTGATGTGAACCAGGCTCAGTACCGGCCCGAAAATCTCTGTTGTTGCCAGCTCGCCGTCCAAAGGAATGTCCTCGATGATGGTCGGGCCAATGAAATTACCTTGTTCGAAACCGTTGACATCAGGGTTTCTTCCATCGACCAGCAGCCTGCCTCCTTCGTTAACACCCTGTTCAATCAGGCCCTGCACGCGGCGTTTGCTTTCAGGTGTGATTACAGGTCCCATCAATACGTCGCTTTCCAGCCCGAAACCTGTTTTGCGTGTTTTTGCCGACTCAACCAGGCTTTCGGTAATATCCTTATGGTCACCCACCGTGATAATCGTAGAAGCAGCGAGGCAACGTTGTCCGGCACATCCATATACACTGTCGATCACGATCTGGGATGTCATTTCAATGTCCGCGTCGGGTAACACGATCACAGGGTTTTTGGCCCCGCCTTGTGCCTGTACACGTTTTCCGTAAGCTGCACCTTTGGAATAAACATAGCGGGCCACATTCGACGAGCCTACAAAGCTGATGCCTTTGATATCCGGATGTTCCAGGATTCCGTCAACCACTTCACGTGCTCCCTGTACAAGGTTCAGGACACCTTTTGGTAAATCCAGCTGATCCATCAGGCCGACGATTTTGGTCATTGTGAGCGGTACTTTTTCGGACGGCTTGATGATATAACTGTTGCCGCAAGCCAACGCGTAAGGTAAAAACCAGAAAGTAATCATCCCCGGGAAATTGAAAGGGGCGATACAGGCGCAAATGCCGAGCGGCTGGCGGATCATGTATTCGTCGATACCTTTTGCAATGTCTTCCGAAAACTCGCCCTGCATCAGTGTGGGCGTTCCGCAGGCGTTTTCTACGTTTTCAATAGCCCTGACAATTTCAGCCCTGGCTTCCAGGTATGTTTTGCCGGATTCCAGCACGATGGTACGGGAGATATCGTCCAGGTTGTCTTCGAGAATGGTTTTCAGTTTAAATAAATACTGAACCCGTTTGGAGACCGGCGTATTTCTCCATTCCTGAAAACCCTGCTGCGCAGCTTCTGCTGCATCGGCGACGTCCTGTTCCGTTCCGTAAGGGACCTGCGCAAGTACTTCCTGGCTGGCCGGGTTGACTACGTTTACAAAATGGGTAGAATGGCTGTCTACCCATTGTCCGTTGATATAATTTTTTAGTTTTTCCATGTATTTGGTAAATGTGGTCTCGGCATATGCTGATCTGAGACCTGATAAATATTAATTGTTAAAGCCCGCCGTAGCCGGACACAAAGTCCATTACTTCTTCATGCGTGGGCATAAAATTCGCGCAGCCTTCTCGGGTTACGATAATCGCTCCGCAGGCATTTCCCATTCTGACACTTTTATACAAATCCCACCCGCTGAGCAATCCGAATGAAAATCCGGCGCAGAAAGCATCTCCGGCACCGAGCACATTCAGTACTTCAACCGGGAATCCGGGGACCTTCACCTCATCTTTTCCCGGCTGAAAAATAGATGCGCCGTCTTTTCCGCGTTTCACGACCAACGTTTCCACCCCTGACTGCAAGATTTCACCGATAGCATTCTCGATATTTCCGCGGATTTCAGGGGCCGAGATCTGCTGGTGCTTGATCAGCAGCTGTTCCTTGTCCGTCAGGAAAGTCGCAAGGATTTCTTCTTCAGTGCCTACTACAATATTGAAACTGGGCAGGGAAGCGCGCAAAGTCACACCAAACGCACGTGGGTCAAACCACTGGTCTGCCCGAAAATCGATGTCCAGGATACGGGTAACCTGATGTTTTTTGGCAAGTTCCAAAGCGTAGAACATGGCGGTCCGGCTCGGGTCTTTACTGAACGCGGTTCCTGAAAACGCCGCTGCCTTGAAATCCTGGAACGGTATCGCGTCTACGTGATCGATATTCAGGTTGATATCGGCGCAATTTTCACGATAATAGACCAACGGAAACCGATCTGGAGGCTCTATACCCAGTACGACGGCAGAACTTCTGGTACCTTCGATCGTAGGTACCCACTCCGTGCTGATTCCTTCCTGATCAAGGAAGTACTTGATAAAATTCCCGACCTGATCATTGCCAATTCCGGTAAGAATGGCCGTTTGTAAACCCAGTCGCTGGCTGCCTGTCGCAATATTCAGCGGACAACCCCCTACAAAAGCATTGAATGCCTCAATTTTTTCAAAAGGGCTGCCGACATTCGCTGAGTAAAGATCAATAGACGAGCGGCCCAGGGTCAGTAAATCGTATTTTTTCATATCTGGAGACTTTCGGCTTTCGGCGGTCAGCCGTCGGTTTGGGTGTGGATGCTTTTAAATTATGGACTGCCGGGTATTGTTATTGGTCGTCATTTTTGGTCATGCATGGTCAGGGACTGTCATGAGTGGTCATTTGTTGTCATGATTTGCCGAAAGCCGACGGTCGAAGGCTTCTGCTCCCTACCCATTCATTTCTGCAGTCACAATCGGTAATCTCGGATCAGATCCTTTCCAGGTGCCGTAGATCCAGTCGTGGTCGGGATCGGACGTATTTGCCAGGGACTGATCGCTGCCGGCGAGAAAATTGAGATAATATACATTGTACCCGTGCCCTGCCACCACTGGGTGATAGCCTCTTGGTACGAGTACGGCCTCGTTATTTTTCACACGCACGATCTCGTCCAGTGAGCGGTCCTCAGTATAAACCTGCTGGATGGCGTAGCCTTGCGGTTTGTCTATCTTGTAAAAATAAATTTCTTCGAGATTAGCCTCCGTCAGGTTTCCTTCCGCATCTGTTTTTCGTTCATCGTGTTTGTGTGCGGGGAAAGAACTCCAGTTGCCGGAAGGTGTGTACACTTCCACGCAAACAATTTTGTGGCAGTCAAATCCCGGTTCCAGCAGACTGTTGATCTGGCGGTTGGCATTATCCCCACCCCGGTATTCAATAGCAGCTTCTTCGGGACGTTTCATTCTCGGCGGATGGTCTTCGTCCGACGCAACCCGGCATATCGCAATGTCCGTATCTGGTGACAGAGCGGTTAAAGTAAAATCAGTATTCCTGGATAAGTACATAGCATGCCCGATCCCGCTGAAAACATTTTTGCGACCGTTGCGTGTTTCCCAGGTCTGTCCGGCGGCCTCAACTTTAAAATTGCCGCCCAGCAACACGATGCAGTATTCATATTCACCGGTGTTGGCGGACAATTGTTCATTCACATCGAGTATTTTCGCTTCAAAGTTTAAATAAGTCCAGCCCGCTTGCTGACTGGTGAGGGAATGGTAGGTTTTTTGGTCAGCTTTGGGTTTAACTAGCAGGTCGCTCATTGTGCATTTCAATTACATTTGTACAATGATAGTGTTGTATAAATTAAACACAAAATGTAAATATGTTAATAATGAATGCAAACGTTTGAAAAAATTTATAAGTTTTAATTGTTATTATACATCAAATGAATTCTTCTCGTCCGGTAACTATTAAAGACATTGCGCGCCGCTTTCGCTGCTCTCCTTCCACGGTCTCCAGAGCGTTGAACGACCATCCCGCGATCAATGAGGATACCCGGAAAAACATCCAGGAATATGCCCGTGAAGTAGGTTATCAGCGGAATGAGGTGTCATTGAGCCTGCTCAATAAAAAAACCGCTTCCCTGGGTGTGGTCGTGCCTACGATCAGCAATTATTATGAAACTGCGGTGATCGAAGGGCTGCACACCGTGCTGCAACCTATGGGCTATACGTTGAACATTTGCGTGACCAACGAAAACTATCTTCTGGAAAAAGAGTATCTCTCCAAACTGCTGTCGAACAGGACAGAAGGGATATTTTTATCTGTCTCCCAGGAAACTTATGATTCGGGCTATTACGAGCATCTGGAAAATGTGATCCAGCGGAAAACACCGCTGATATTCATCGATCGCGAATATGAGGATTTTGAAACCAGCCGGGCTACGGTTGACGACTACCACGGTGCTTTTGCGGCCGTCGAGCATCTGATCAGCATTGGGTACAAGAAGATCGCACACCTGAAAGGGCCAAACGGGCTGACTGTTTCCGAGCAGCGTTTCAAAGGCTATGTGGATTGCCTGAAAAAGTATGACATGCCGGTGCAGGAAGAGTTGATCATCAATACCAATTTCAAAGTGGAAAGTGCCATTGTACCCACCAAACGGCTGCTGGACATGGCATCGCCTCCCGATGCGATTTTCGGGGCCAACGACCAGGTTGCAATCGGGGCGATGCGGGTTGTAAAAGACAGAGGCTTGCGAATACCGCAGGACATGGGCCTGGTCGGGTTCGACAATTCACCGATATCCGCATACACATTTCCTTCTCTTACCACCGTCAGCAGGCCAGGACGGAAAATTGGTATGGAGGCTTCGAGGCTGTTTCTGAACCAGGTAAACGGCTCCGGTGATTTCGTTCACGAAAATATCGTGTTGCCTTCCGAGCTGATTATAAGGGAAAGTTCATTGCGGATTTGATTTTTAAAAATGTGAACATTTGGTAAGGCAAACGTCTAAGTAGAGGTGAACTTAGTAACTTTTAAGTTACCTTTTTGGCGTTAAAAATAAGAGACGTAATTGCATTCCAGAACTATTTCGAAGAGTTTTTGTTAGATCAGCCTCAAAAGGTTCAGGATAAAATTTTCAAGATAATTGATGCAATCGAAACATTGCAGAGAGTTCCTTCCGGTTACTTGAAACATATACAGGAATCGAAAGGCCTGTATGAGGCCAGAATACAACTTGGTTCGAACATCTGGAGGGTTTTCTGTTTTTTCGATCATGACAAACTTGTGATTTTGCTCAATGGATTTCAGAAGAAAACACAAAAGACACCGAAAAGCGAAATAGATAAAGCAACCTTTTTAATGAATGCATACTATGAACAAAAAAGCAGATAAGATCGATACGACAAGCTGGTCCGAAATTAAAGATCGTGTATATGGTGCCAAAGGAACCACCCGGAGAAAGGACCTTGAAAGAGATTTTGAAGGTTTCAAGATCGGGCTGCTTTTGAAAAAGGCAAGGGAAGATAAAAATCTTACACAATCGGAACTCGCTGAAATTGTTTCGAAAAAAAGAGAATACATATCCAGGGTTGAAAACGATGGCAGCAATCTTACGTTGAAAACACTTTTTGAAATAGTTGAAAAGGGGCTTGGGGGAAAGGTTAGGATCCAGATTGAAATTTGAAACTTCCTCGCTGGTCGTTAACAAAAATATCTTTACATTAGAAAATCCTTCATCTATACCCTTATAAATTGACCATTACCTCTACCTTCGTTAAAGTTCGATGGATTGTATTTCTGGCTTTCGTTTTTGCAGTGACCCGAGCGTTTGCAGTCCCCGCTATTCAAATTTCTCCTGCTCCTTCCTGGGTGGTTCCCGTAATTCCGGGAGGTAAGGCCCCTTCTCTAAAAGAGTTTTCGGGCGGTTATTACCTGTCTTTTTCCGACACGCAGGTAAATCTGGATAAAAAGACAACCTATGAGCGGTTTATCCGGCAAATTGTAAATGAAAGCGGTATCCAGAACGGGTCCGAGGTTTCGGTAACGTTTGACCCCATGTATGAAAATTTGACTTTTCATAACATCATAATTTGGCGCAACGGGCAGGCTATCCCGCAGTTGAATCGATCAAATTTCAATATTTTACCGTTGGAAACGGACCGGCAGCGATTCATTTACAACGGATACTATTCTGCGTCTGTGATTCTGAAAGACATCAGGAAGGGGGACAGGATAGAAGTTTCTTTTTCCCGTAAAGGCTGGAACCCAGTCTTTCAAAATAAGTACTCCCGCAATCTGAGTTTCTATACCTATGATTACACATCGCACATCCATTATGCTATTATTGCAAAAAAGGGTAGGGAGATTTTGTTCAAAGACTTTAATAAACCTCCCGTAAAAACCATCAAAGTCACGCAAGAAGGGGAGGCTCACGAGTGGGACTTGAAAAATGTTAAGAATATTCCGTACGATGACAATGTGCCGTTTTGGTACAATAAGCAGCCTTTTGTACAGGTAACAGAATACAAAAGCTGGAAAGAAGTGGTCGACTGGGGACTGAATTTTTATCAAGTGCCAGCTATCACAGGTGCATTGAAAGATAAGGTTGACGAATGGAAAAAGTCCAGTATAAGCACTATTCAATTTATCGAAACGGCGGTTAGATTTGTTCAGGATGATATACGTTACATGGGGATTGAGACTGGAGAAAATTCGCATCGTCCGCATGATCCGGCCAGTGTATTTAAACAACGCTATGGAGACTGCAAGGACAAAGCCTTTTTACTATGCGCCATCTTAAAGGCAAACGATATTGAATGTGATCCATTGCTGGTGGACACTTACAAAAGAGCATCTTTGTCGGACTATTTGCCTTCCCCTAATAACTTCAATCACGTCGTGGTGCGTATGCGGCTTAGGGACGAGGGGCCTTACCTGAATGCCCAGGATGCTATTATCTTTGTCGATGCTACTATTTCCTTGCAGGGCGGGGCTTTGTCCAAACTAAATTTCCCCCCATACGGGCAGGGTCTGCTTCTTAAGAAAGGGCAAAAGAGACCCATTGCACTACCAATACAAAACCCGGGATACCTGACTGTAACGGAAGATATTTACCTTCCGGAAGAGGGCGACACCGCCGCGAATGGCCGTGTAGAGGTGAAAACAATCTATTTTGAAGGCCAGGCTGACGATTTCCGGTCTTTCTTTCAGCAGAGTGTTATTTCTGAAACAGAGGAAAGTTATTTGAATTACTATCGGGATACGTACAAACATGCAGAGTTTGAATTGTCCGACACTCTTGAATTTTATGACCAGCGGGAGGCCAGCAATTTTTCGCTCTTCGAGCGGTATACGATGAAGAATGCGTGGCAGTACGACAGCACCCGAAAAAAGTATTATTTTAATATTTTGGGAAAAATACTTTACGATCAGCTGACTATACTCCCTAACCGAAAAAGGAAGGATCCTGTTTTTCTGAAATATCCCTACCACAATACCTACACCATACGTGTCCATACAGGCGGAACCCGGTTAGTACCACACGATTCATGGAATATTGAAAGAGCGGCTTATCTTATACATTTTAAATCCGAGTTTTTAAATGATGAAAATGTCTGGGAGCTTACCTACGAATATGAAACAAGGCAGGATCATGTGCCGGTTGCCCTGGCAGGACAGTTCCGGTCGGATATGGAGAAGCTGGCTGATAATCTTAATTATCAATTAACCACAGCTGACCTTGGAGACATCAGCAAAAGTAATGTGAATTGGGGGACGGTCATATTTTCTTTGTTGACTGTCTGTGGTTCAGCCTTTTTCTTTCGCAGACTGTATAGATACTCGCCCCTGGCCGGTCAGGAAAATGAGCCTGCTATTCCAATAGGCGGATGGGTTGCGCTAATCGGCATTTCGATTGCTCTTCAACCTTTCGTTATTTTATTCACTATGCTGAATCAGTCAGGATCAATTTATTATACCAAATCCGGCTGGGATGTACTGAATGACAGGTCAGGAATGATGATTTTGGGATATAGGGTGCTGCTGCTCTTTGAAATGTTTTTTAACGTAATGATGGTTTGCTTTTCTGTGTTGCTGAATTTTCTGTTTTTCAAAAAGCGAGATTCTTTTCCTATGCTATATTCTGTTTATATGGGAGGAAACCTGCTATTTGTTATAGCGGATACTGCGGCGGCATATTTTCTTTACGGCGTTTCAGGCAACAATTATGATTCTCAGTTGAACCAGGTCTTCAGGCAAATTATTCAGTCTGCGATCTGGATACCGTATTTGAACAAATCGGTGCGAGTCCGTCAGACATTTGTGAATACTTTCGAAAGTGCCAGGGTGTTGGAACCGAGCTCAGAGGAGTAAATGTTTGAAGTTTAACGATCAATGAACGGGCATCAGAAAAGTAACGATCAGGCAATCAGTAGCCGATAGTATAAAGCAATTATACATGCAATCAAAAAAATCCCGCCAGGCAAACACCTGACGGGATTTTTAACTTAGTTACCCTGTCTTGTTAACTCCTAATATCCTTCATTCTGCTGCATATACCCCGGCAGATTCGATGCCCCGTCGATAGCAGTTTGCGGGATCGGGAAGATGCGTTTGTGGACATCTGTATTTGTCTTTTCTGTCCACTTACCTTCGTATTTTCCAAAGCGGATCATATCACTTCTGCGAAGCATTTCCCAGTAGAACTCAAATCCCCTTTCACGGAAAAGCAGGTCGAGGTTCATGGTCGTTAACGCAGGAGGAGGCAGCGTTGCAGTGCGGGAAGCACGCACAAGATTTACGTCGGCCAGCGCACTGGCTGCATCGCCTTTACGCAATTTGGCTTCGGCACGCATCATGTAGATATCTGCCAGACGGAGTATCACAATATCCGCTTCACCCTTGTTCCGGCCTGTGTTGGAAACGCTGCTGAACTCGTACTTTTCAACCCGGTAACCTGAGTTGTAGTTGCTTCCGGCTGTTGTGAAATCAATCAGCTCTGTAAAGTTTACTGCAAGTTCCGGTTTGCTTCTGGTCACATAGCCCAGTTTTCCGACTTTTAATTTTCCGTCGGGACATCTTAAAAACGCACCATTCACCCGCAAAGCACCGTACTGCTGACCTCTGAGAATCCCGCGGTTGATTTTGTAATCTGCATCATTTAAACAGGTATCAGCCGGATTGGAGTAAACGGACATGTTTTCTTTGTAAAATCTCGGATCTCTTTTCGGATCAACTGCACCGTAGGCATCTACCCAGGTTTTGTAAAAATCGGAAGTGATACCTGGTCCATCGGTTCCGTTGGCGCCCGGGAACTGGGCTAGTGGAAACTGGTCTCCCGAGATCGAAAAGTAAGCCATACGGTTATGGCCATTCAGCTCCGGCCGCTGGTCTACTGCGAAGATCAGTTCGGGGTTTGTATGGTTGTTGTTGCCAAAAACCGCAAAATAATCGCTCGAAAGTTGTGCCTGGCCGGAAGCAATGATCTTGTCGGTGTACTGGATCACTTTGTCCATATCCTCCGCTTTGAAATCAAAAGTGGCTCCGTAAATATTCCGGTACACCGCGGCATTGAGATATAATCTTGACAATAACCCCCAAACCGCAGCCTGGTTCAGACGGCCCGGGCCAACTGCTGTTTTAGGTTGTACCAAAGGCTCTATTGCCAGTAGTTCGCTTTCAATGTACTTGACCGCTTCATCTCCACGGATAATTTTTGAAGGCGAACCCGGATCATCTTTCACAAAAACAACCCCGAACAAATCAAGCGTCAGCATCGAGTAGTAAGCCCGCATGCCCCTTGCCTCGGCCAAGTAAAGCGGAGCATTGGCATTGTTGAGCGTAGGCAGGGTATTAATTGCTGTAATTGACCTGGAAATGGACTGAACCAGGTTGTCCCAGGTATTCCTTACATTGGGATCGGTACTGGTTGTATTATGTGCATGAAGAGCAAGGTAAATACCATTGTCACCCCAGTCGGTTCCGCCTCGATAGGGGAGAATAGCCTCATCTGTCGAGATTTCCTGCAATGCGAAGTACGTTGTATGCTGGAAAATGTTTGGCAGAAGTGCATAAACAGGAGCGATAATGCCGTCGGCAGCCTCCTGGTCAGTCAGGGTTTTACCTAATGTTTCGTCCAATACCTCCTCTTTCAGGTCCGTACACGCATTATTTATCAACAGCATGCCGACCAGGGTCAGCAGAATATGTAATTTCTTTTTCATTGTTATAAAATTATAAACCGATTGTTAAACCAAAAATCACGGACTTAGCTTTCGGGTAGCTCAGGTAATCGATCCCGTACGAAGAAATGCCGTTGATTTGTCTGTCGTTATTAACTTCCGGATCGTATCCGTTGTATTTGGTGATCACGAACAGGTTTTGTCCGGTAACCGAAAGCCGCACACTCTGCACCCATTTGTTGATTCCCAGTGCAGTTGTGTTCAGATTGTATCCAAGCGCAAGGTTGTTGAGTCGGAAATAAGAGCCGCTTTTCAGGTAACGGGTAGAAACAGGTGCAGAGTTATTCGTCGATTCTCTTGCTTCTGCAAACGCCTCTTTTGTAACATTCAGACCTTTTGACAATCTTAACTTATAAAAATTGGAGTTGGCAGTATTGTCATAAACCTTGTTGCCCGCTACACCATTGAAGTTGGCAGTAAGGTCAAAACCTTTGAACGCGATGTTTCCGTTCACGCTGAACATTCTTGTCGGCAGGGCAGTGCCGGCACTGATACGGTCCTTGTCGGTAATGATGCCGTCCCCGTCCACGTCGCGGAAAGTGCTGATACCGTTTTCGTCAAATCCCGTGAATTCTTTCAGGAAAAAAGTGCCGATGGGCTGACCGTTGATATAACCGTTAACAGTAGCCGAAGTAAGGCCCGAACCCTGAGCAGAACCCGATGGAATAACCGAGTAAGGGGAATTTTGCACATCATTTTTGATAAATGTAACGTTACCGCCGATCTCGTAACGAAGCCCGTTGGCCAGTACCTTGCGGAAGTTAAGCTCCACTTCGGTTCCCTGGTTGGTGATTTTCATGTTTTCCACATTGGTCCAGTAAGTACCCGCCGGCTGAACCGGATCGGAAGGGATCACTTCCAGCAGAATATCTTTTGAAACTTTGTTGAAATAATCCACCGCACCGCTCAATGCACCTCTGAACAAGGCAAAATCAAGACCTATGTCCGTTTGTGAGGATACTTCCCACTGGATATTGGGGTTCGCCAGACGGGAATAAGTTGTACCTGCCGGGTAGGTATCATTATTAAAAATCGGATAGGAGGTTCCTGCCGAAACAGAAGAAGAAAACAGCGCCTGGGTAATTTTGGAAGGGATTTCCTGGTTACCCGTGCTTCCCCATCCCGCGCGGAGTTTCAGGTCATTGAAAACAGAGGATTTAAGGAAATTCTCCTCGGATATTCTCCATCCTGCTGAGAATGAAGGAAAAACTCCGTATTTGTTGTTGCTACCAAACTTGGACGAACCGTCCACCCGCACCGTTGCTGTCAGCAGATATTTATCATTGTACTGGTAGTTGATACGGGAAAAGAAAGATTGCAGCTCATTTCTCGTCGCGCTCCCGGTGGGTTTGTTGTTAAGCAATGTCAGGTCCTGTCCAAGTCCGGGATTGTAAATCGGTTCCAGGTCGGAGATCGGGAATTTGTTGATACTCGAAGTCCTGGTCTGGATAAAGAACTTCTGGTAGGAATGCCCCGCCAGTGCGGAAAAATTGTGCTTGTTTTTTTCGAACGTATAAGTAAGGTAGTTCTCGATCAGCCTGTTACTATTGTTTTTGTTAATAGTTTCGAGCCGTCCGTCCTGTTGTGGTTCGAGATTTCCCAACGATTGCAGATCCTGGGTAGAAGTCGTGTTATCAATACCGAAATTCAGCTTGTAAACCAGCCCTTTAATGATCTTTACCGAAGGTGAAATATTTCCCAGTACCCGGTTGGTGGTTGTAATGTCCTTTTCAAGACCGAGTGTGATCAGAGGATTGGTCCCGTCCTGGTATTTAAATGGATTGCCGTTATCGTCCCGTGCAGGATAGGTAGGGTTCGCCGAAACCGACCCGCCGATAAGGCTTTGAATGGGCGGACGCTCATTCCTGATATTGGTTGCATTCAGGTTCACGTCCACGCTTACACGGTCGTCCAGTAATTTCTGGTTAAGATTGATCCGTCCGGTGTAGCGGTTCAGCTGATTGTTTTTTAGGATTCCCTCCTGTTTCTGAGCACCGAACGACCCGAAATAGCTCAGCTTATCGGTTCCGCCAGCCATGGAAATATTGTGGTTCTGGGTTTGTGCCACACGCGAAACTTCTTTTTGCCAGTCGGTATTTGCTCCTCTGTCCACCAGTGCCCCGCCGAGCTTTGGAACCTCTGAGCGGAACTCATCCGCAGACAAAATGTCGAGCGGCCTGGCCATCTTTGAAAAACCAATGTTACCGGAGTAAGTCACCATCGACCTGCCGGACTTCCCTTTTTTCGTCGTGATCAGAATCACCCCGTTTGCACCTCTTGAACCATAAATGGCAGTGGCAGAGGCATCTTTCAACACGTCAATTGACTCAATGTCCTGTGGGTTCAGAAAACTCATGGGGTTCATCGCGCCGCCGGTCGAAGAGTTATCAAGCGCCATTCCGTCCACTACGAACAAGGGAGTGCTCCCAGAGCGCACGCTCCCCGGACCTCGAATGGCGATCCCCAATGCCGCTCCCGGCTCGCCGGTGGCAGATGTTACATTCACCCCCGCTACTTTACCCTGGAATAATTGTTCGGGTGAGTTGATGATCCCCGCATTGAAATCGGAACTTTTCAGGGATTTTACCGACCCCGTAATATCCTTTTTCGTTGTGCTTCCATAACCAACCACCACCACCTCACTGAGGTTTGAAGTAGATTCCTTCAGTTTTATTTCAATGGAATTGTTATTGGTTTCTGTGAGCACAAAATCGGTGAGGGATTGTTTTTCAAACCCGATGTAGCTGAATTCAAGATTGTATTTCGTGTCGGTCTGCAGGTTTGCGAATGTGAACAAACCCGACTCATTGGTAGTGGTCCCTTGTTTGTTGCTTCCGTCGGGCTGAGAAATGACTACGATTACACCGGGTATTCCTTCCCCGGAGCCTTCTGTAAGTACTTTACCGGATAATGTTATTTCTTTCAATATATTCATGTTCTTCTGAACATGCATAGCCTGGCGTTCCCGGGCGGGTATTTCCGCTACTGCCGTCACATAAATGCCACATAAGGCCGTGAGTTGTAAAAAGCAGTTTCGAATGATCCCGTTCCTGACTGATAGGGTCAAAGTTTTTCTCATAATTGGTGAATTATGTGTTTTGGACTGAAAAGTGAATAGAGATTAAATTAAGCTTAGTATTAAAAAAACAGGAGTATTGAGGGTCTTCTATACAAGATTACAAATTGTATTTTTAATATAATTAATTGAAAATACCTCATAACAAATGCAAACGTTTGAAATTTTATGCAAACGTTTGAAAAAATATGAAGAATTAATAGGATGAAATTAATGGAGGTTGCGGGTCATTCCAAGTAAAAACCGCCTTTTAAGGTTGGAAAAAGGTTATATTCGGTTTTTAAGAAATTGTTAAGAATGCGAAAATCCGGAAAATGGATGAGTAGAATTTGGTCGAGTCGTAAACACTTACCGGCCATTTCGTGTTTCAACATTTTGGGTTTGCCAACGCAGGATCGATGCTGATCGATTCTAAAAGTTGTTCAATCCTTCGCATTATGCTTTTTTGACCTGATTTATGCCAGAATCGCAAATGATCTATGATATGAGTGAAAATTATTTGGTACCTGCCAGATCACATAGATCGCTTATAGATTCTAATTTGACCGTTTTCCCGTCCTTAACCTGTTGCTCACTTTCTTTGATCATAGCCAGAAATTCCGGGTCATACGGTTTTTCTATTTTTTCTTTAAAGGTACCTTGAAACCTTTAAGAGCGCCTTTACAGCTTTTAAGATCTCCGGATCTTCAGTATCAATAGTGAAAGTTGTCATCTTAATTATCCTTTAAGCTGATTTAAAATGACCAAATTTTCGGAAATGGTGGACACGTGCTTAGTTAACCACCCATCCTAAACATCCTGCCGTAAAACTTCCAATGGAGGACGTGAAAGGATACCGCGGCTGTTGATGAGCCCGATAAAAACCGTCATGCCGGATACAAAAAGGAAAACTGCTACAATCGGCAGGATCTCGGGTTTGAATTCTGCTTCAAAACTGAATTTTGCCAGTAAAAAGCTTCCCACAAGCGAAAGCAATATTCCCGTAAGTGCCGCCAGGGAACCCAGAAAGAAATATTCCAGAGAAGTAATTGCGAAAATCTGTTTTCTGCTGGCGCCCAAAGTACGCAGTAGGATGCTCTCCTGTAGCCGCTGGTATTTACTGATCAGCACGGACGCAATGAGGACGATCAGACCGGTAAGAATACTGAAACCGGCCATAAAGCGGATCACAAACCCGATTTTATTGAAAATTTCATCCAGGACCCTGAGTACAAGCTGCAGGTCAATAATCGATATATTAGGGTATTGCCTCACAATAGCCTGCTGAAAACGGGCGGATGTTACAGGATCGGGAACGTGGGTCAGCATTACATGAAATTGTGGTGCTTCTTCAAGGACTCCTTTTGGGAAAACAACGAGGAAATTGGTCTGTACTTCACCCCAGTTCACATCCCGGAAACTGGACACTACCGTCGACATCATCGTTCCCTGAACATTGAAAACCATCGTATCACCCAGCTCGATCCGGCTCCGGTCGGCGAAGCCCTGTTCCAGCGAAATAGGGATCAGATCAGATGATTTATTATAAATGCCCTGCCATTTTCCTTTTGTGATTTTTTCGGTAGAGGTGATCGAGTCACGGAACGTAACCCGGTATTCCCGCCCGAAGATCCGCCGGGACTGTTCGGCTGTTGTATCTCCTTCAAAATCCGAAGCATTTTTCCCGTTAACCTCCTCCAGTCGCATATTTACAATGGGAACGCTCTGGTTGACAGGTACATGCTGCGCTTTTGCAATGGCAAGAACGCCTTCTTTCTGACTGGCTTGTATATCAAAAAGCACAATATTCGGCTGGTTCCCGCTGGTCGATAAATTAACGCGGGTAAGCAATATGGTCTGCACAAAGAAGAGCGTGCAGATCAGCGAGGTACCGAGGCCAATGGATACGATCAGGATCGATGTCTGGTTGTTGGGACGGTACAGATTGGCCAGTCCCTGCCTCCATAAATAGCTCCACGAAACCGGGAAAAACCGGCGTACCAGCCAGGTGAGCGAAGTGGCAGTGGCATATAGTACCAGAAATGAACCGAGGATACTTCCGGTAAAGATCAGAGCTTCTATCCAGGTCCGCATCTGAAGAAACGAAAAGCCGAAAATAAAGAGGATGATCAGACCGTACAGGATCCACGTCAGCGGATCTTTGTCCAGCTTCTGGGAGTCCAGGGAAACCCGGAGTACGTTCAATGGCGACACTTTCCGGATGGAGACCAGGGGCGGCAAAGCAAAAAGGATTGAGATCAATATCCCTATTGCCAATCCCTGCCCGATAGCCAGCCACGATATTTCCGTGACCAGCTCGAACGGAAGGAAATCTTTAATGACAATGGGCAGAAACTGCTGGATTGTAGTTCCCAGGATTGCCCCAAGTACAGATCCCAGTATGCCTATTCCTACGATCTGGATCAGGTAAATCAGAAAAGCCTGTGTTGCTTTTACACCGAGACATCTTAAAATGGCAATGGAATTCAGCTTTTCTTTGATATAAATATGAATGGCACTTGCCACACCTATGCATCCAAGGAGCAATGCTACAAACCCTACTAAGGCCAGAAAACGGGTCAGATCGCGGAATGACCTGCCTGTGTCTTCTTTTTGTGCCTGTACGGTTTTATAATCCAGGTCGGCCGCTTCAAAACGAGGTTCCAGCGTTTTTGCAAGTTTTTCGACGTCTGTTTTTTGAGGAAATTTAATATAATAGCGGTACGCTACCCGGCTGCCTTTTTGCATGAGTCCGGTTTGCGCCAGATAACGCATCGGGATGTAAATTGTAGGTGCTACCGTGCTGGTCAGTCCTGTTGAGCCGGGAGCTTTTTCCAATATGCCCGCTATGGCAAAAGTGACTTCCCCGATTTTGATAGAATCACCTACATGAGCCTGATACTGTAGCATGAGCGTCTGATCTACCAATGCTTCCCGTTTCGAGCGGAAAGTCTGTTCTGCAGTGACCGGAATGGTTTCGAATTTTCCGTAATAAGGAAAGTCGCCCTGTAAAGCTTTCACCTGCGCAAGTCTGTTTCCGCCATTTTTTTGAAAATAAACCATAGAAGCAAAGCTCCTTTCTTCGGACCGTGCAGTTCCCATCGAATCCACCATGGTTTTCACTTTCCCGCTCACAGCTTTGTTACCCGTCAGCGCCAGGTCCGCACCGATGAGGGTGGCAGCCTGGCTGTCGATGTTCTGCCGAAGGTTATCGCCGAGAGAATAAATAGCCACAAGTGCCGCTATACCGAGCACGATCGAGGAGATAAACAGCAGCAGCCTCGAACGGTTTTTCCGGCTGTCGCGCCAGGCCATTTTCAGCAACCAGGGGAAATTAATGGAATCGTTATTCATTTTTCAAATGAGAATTCAAGTGTTTTGTATCAACGGAAACCCGGTCAGGCAACATAAGTAAGGTCATCGGAAATCAGTTTTCCGCCTTTGATACGGACAATTCTTTGGGTTTTGGCAGCTAGGTCAAGGTCGTGGGTGACGAGAACGAGGGTAGTGCCAGCTTCTTTGTTAAGGTCAAAAAGGAGTTTTACCACTTTCTCGCTGGTTTCAGCATCAAGGTTACCCGTCGGTTCGTCGGCAAAAAGGATTTGTGGCTGATTGGAAAATGCCCTTGCCAGCGAAACCCGCTGCTGCTCACCACCGCTGAGCTGGGTAGGGTAGTGGTGGCTTCTTTCGGCAAGCCCTACTTTGTCCAGAAGGTCCAGTGCCCTTGGTTTGATGTTTTTTTCGCCCCGCAATTCCAGCGGGACCATTACGTTTTCCAGGGCAGTGAGTGTAGGCAGCAACTGGAAGTTCTGAAAAATAAAGCCAACATATTGGTTTCTGACCGATGCGAGCTGGTCTTCGCTCATTCCGTTCAGTTTCGTTCCGTGCAGCTCAACGGTTCCGGAGGTTGCCCTGTCAAGACCTGCACACAGGCCGAGCAAAGTAGTCTTGCCGCTTCCCGAAGGACCCACTATTGACATGGTTGAACCCGCTGTTATCGAAAAATTAATGTTATCTAAAACGGTCAGGGAACGGTCCCCACTTTTATATATTTTGCTTACCTGCTGCAGATCGAGTATGGTATCCATCAATTGTTATATTTTTATATTCGCCCGGTGTTTGTAAGTTCAGGCAGCTTGTTTTATTCTAAATTGCTTCTTTTCGGTGTGCGACGCGTATAAATATAGTGTAAACGGCGTTTAAAAGTAAATGAGCGGTTTACAGCCCCGGGAGTTTAAGTATATTGGTCAGACATTTTTTATAATTATGATAAGTCGCTCAGTTTTGTTTGTGAAAGCTCTTATTTTGAGTTTACTATTTATTTCCTGTGCCGGGGATAAAAAGGACGGCGCTTCCAGTCGGCAGGATTCACTAGGCACCGCTGCAAAAGCACCTGCTGCTAAGAAAAGAACCATTGTTTTTTTCGGCAACAGCCTCACGGCAGGTTATGGTCTGGACGATCCTAACCAGGCATTTTCCGGTCTGATCCAAAAACGCATCGATTCGCTAGGTTTAAATTACAAAGTGATCAATGCCGGTGTCAGCGGCGAAACAACCTCCGGTGGAAACAGCCGTATCGACTGGCTTTTGAAACAGCCTCTCGACATATTTGTCCTCGAACTCGGCGGCAATGATGGTTTGAGAGGTATACCGGTTACGGAAACCAAAAAGAACCTTCAGGCGATCCTGGATAAGGTAAAGGCCAAGTATCCCGATGCCAAACTCGTGCTGGCCGGTATGCAGATCCCGCCCAGTATGGGCCAAAAATATGCTTCGGAATTTAAAGCAGTGTATGCCGAAATCGCCGATAAAAACAACATTACCCTCATTCCCTTTCTGCTTGAAGGAGTAGGCGGTGACGCCAGGCTCAATTTGCCCGATGGGATCCATCCGACTGCCGAGGGACACAAGATCCTTGCCGAGAATGTGTGGGTCCGGATCAAAGATCTGCTGTGAACATTCACCTTTTCAAGAAGGACGGATCATTTCCCATAATTCCATTTTTGTCTGAAGAATTTCTTTCTTGGTAACGTAATTGTCGAATGTGTCGAGTTTCAGGCCGTTTTCTCTGTTTTTTGGTTTGACGATTCGCGTAATGTAATCCCTGTCGCTGAAAGGGTCGAACCACCTGTCGGAGTCGGGTTCCTGAACCAGAATAATGTACCCCCAATTACACTGCATCTGATGCACATATAACCATACAGATACTTTAACCTGACTCCCGTCCTTTCGTTTAAATATCTTTTCATGCGTCATACGAGAACTTTTTTTCTGCCCCTACGGTGTGAATTTGCCGATTTTTTAAACACACAAAAGAAACAATTATGCCAAAAAAAAGCCCGGACGACATGTTAAACACATCCTGTCCGGGCTTTCTTTATATCATGATTTACTTCTAAACAACCCTGTCCCCGCGTATTAAGCGTAGTATTACTGCAACAACCGCAATCACAAGCAAGATGTGAATGATATTACCCATTCCGAAGCTTGCAAAGCCAAAATAGCCGATTAGCCATAATATCACCAATATGACAGCTATTGTATAAAGTAGATTGCCCATTTTAAAAAAATTTTGAGTTAGAGTTAATTTAGATACAATAGAACTATATCAATTTGAATGCCAGCGTGCAATTGATCCCATTTAGGCAGGTAATTCCCCGCATTCTACACTATTTCGGAATTTGTTAATCTTTATCGCTGTAAGTTGTAGAAAATTTTCTCAAATTAAAACCTTGCTTTATTTAACATATACATCCGCATTTTTGAAATGAAAAAAACGCTTGTCATTGCCACTCTTGTTTTAACAGTCCTTTCTTCGGCCTCCCGGGCAGCCATTGTTGATACTGTTTCGGTTTACAGTACAGTTATGAAAAAGAACCTGAAAGCCGTCGTAATCAGGCCCGATAACTACAATGCTGCCCAGGAACTACCGGTGGTGTACCTGCTGCATGGGTACAGCGGAAATCACGCCGACTGGATTACCAAGGCCGTCGGTTTTCAAAAAGCCGTCGATAAACATAACATGATCATCGTTTGCCCCGACGGAGGTTTCAGCAGCTGGTACTGGGATAGTCCCGTGGACCCGCAGTCACAGTATGAGACCTATGTGGCCAAAGAACTCACAAGCTGGGTGGACGATCATTACAAGACCATCAAAAACAAAAACGGACGCGCCATTACGGGGCTGAGCATGGGCGGGCACGGAGCACTATACCTCGCACTGAAACACCAGGATATATTTGGTGCAGCCGGCAGCATGAGCGGGGGCGTGGATATCCGACCGTTTCCGGATAACTGGGATATGGCCAAGCGCCTGGGCACTTATGCAGAGCAGCCTGAAAGATGGGAGAAAAATACAGTTTTCAACATGCTGCATTTACTCACACCAAAATCACTCGCGCTGATCATCGATTGCGGAACGGAAGATTTCTTTTTTAAAGTCAATGAAAACCTGCACCAGGAATTGCTTTACAGAAACATCCCGCACGACTACCTTACCCGGCCAGGCGGGCACAATTGGCCTTACTGGACGAATGCGGTTCAATACCAGCTGCTTTTTATGAGTAATTTTTTTAGTAGGAAATAGTATTCATGGCGAACACAGCTTTGTTTTAACGGGATCGCCGGGTTTTAAATGGAGCGTGGCAATCGTGATGTTAAATTCTATGCTTGCATACAGTTATTAAATTTCTCTGATTTACATTTGCAACAATTGAATATACCTTACATTTAATTTTACTATTCAGCTAAATGAGCACCTTTTCCCCGCCTGTTAAAAATACAGCCGCCCGGTTCACTGAAAATAAATACCTGGTAACCCTCATTTTTGTAACGTCCCTGTTTATGTTCTGGGGAATCGCCATCACGATGGGGGACGTTCTCAACAAACATTTTCAACATGTGCTGAGCCTCACCAAAACCCAGTCCGCGTTTGTGCAATTTGCGATTTTTGGTGCTTATGGCGTTATGGGCATTCCCGCGGGGCTGTTTATGAAACGTTTCGGATATAAGAACGGTGTGCTTTTTGGGCTTACCCTGTTTGCTACCGGCTCATTTTTGTTCGTTCCTGCCGCTGCGGCAGCTTCTTTTCCGTTTTTTGGAATTGCATTGTTCATTCTGGGATGCGGTATTTCGACGTTGGAAACCGTTGCTCACCCTTTCGTTGCTTCCCTGGGCGACCAGCGGACCAGCGATATGCGCATCAATTTTGCGCAGGCATTCAACGCGCTCGGCACGATTATCGGGCCGGCTGTCGGCTCTTATTTTCTTTTAAGAAACAATGTGGAAGGCAGTACAGACCTTACCTCGGTAAAAACACTGTACATCGTCATCGGAAGTGTGATCGCGACTATCGCGGTACTGTTCTCTTTTGTAAAAGTACCTGCGCTGATTGATCCCCATGTGACAGCAGTAGATCCTGAGGCTGCAAATGTGGACACGCATCCTGAAAGAAAACTTTTTCAGCACCGGCATTTCAAATGGGCTGTGATCGCACAGTTTTTCAATGTGGCTGCGCAAAGTGGCACCTGGGCCTTTTTCATTAATTACGGACATGAAAAAATGGGCTTTACGGATGCAGTTGCAGGTAATTATATGATCCTGTTTTTTGTGCTGATGCTGACAGGCCGCTTCGTAGGGACTTTCCTGATGCGCTTCATTGCACCGCATACTTTGCTGGCCATATTTGCCGCATGTAATATCGTAATGTGCCTCATCGTCGCTCAGAGCTTCGGCTGGCCTTCTTTTATCGCGCTACTTATGCTCAATTTCTTTTTCAGTATCATGTTCCCGACCATTTTTAGTCTGGGATTGAAAAATTTGGGCGCGCATACGCAGCAGGCTTCTTCATTTATATCCATGGGTGTAGTCGGAGGTGCTTTTTTCCCGTTTGCAATGGGGGCAGTTGCAGAGCATGACGTAGCATCAGCCTACTACCTGCCAATTATTTGCTACACAGTAATTTTCTTTTTTGGTTACAAATTCTATAAAGTACTTTAAAAGGTTTTTACTCTGTAAATCAATAAGTTAATAGTTGTTTTAATTAATAAACAAAAAAAAGAATGCCGATAGCTGACAGCCGAAAGCCAGCAGTTATCAGCCCATTAAATATGAAACTCTGGGGAATTGACTTAGGAGGTACTAAAATTGAGTGCGCGGTATTAGATCCGGAACATAATCTGGAGGTGGTAGTAAGGATGCGGCTGCCGACAGAATCTGCAAATGGTTATGACCATATTTTGTCCCAAATCAAAAAACTGATCGATATGGTTGCGGAGCAGGTAGGCGAGAGACCTTCAAAAATAGGTTTTGCCACACCGGGCGTGCTTGAACCGGATTCTCAGTTGATGAAGAATTCCAATACGATCTGTCTGAACGGCCAGCCGCTGAAAGCAGATCTTGAAAAAATACTGGGTATACCGGTCCAGCTTGCGAATGATGCCAATTGTTTCGCATTGGCTGAGGCGCTAATCGGCGCGGGTAAGGATTATCCCAGGGCCGAGGTTGTTTTTGGGGTTATTATGGGTACGGGCGTTGGCGGCGGTTTGGTTGTTAACAATAAAATTATTGCCGGTCACCACGGAATTGGCGGCGAATGGGGGCATAATATTTTAGAGGAAAACGGAGAACCGTGCTATTGTGGAAAGTCGGGCTGTGTGGAGCAGGTGATTTCCGGTCCCGCTCTGGAGCGCTATTATGAGCAGGTCAGCGGCGAAAAATTGTCCATGAAAACGATTCTTGAAAAGTACAATGGAGGCAAAGACGAGCATGCCCAGGCGACTATCGAGCGACTGCTTGAGTATTATGGCAGGGCAATTTCGACCCTTATCAATGTATTGGATCCGGGGCTTATTGTGATAGGGGGCGGGGTTGGAAACGTGGAATTACTTTATACCAAGGGTTACGAGCGGATCAGGAAATATATTTTTAATAAAGGGATTGTCACGACACCCATTTTAAAACCAAAGCTGGGTGATAGTGCCGGTGTTTTCGGCGCCGCGCTGCTGTAGCACAAAGACCTGTTGAAAAAATCCTGATTTTCCGTTTGATCGTCAATATAGTCTCGGAAAGTCAGGATTTTTTATGAACTGCATATTCATCTTTTATTTATCAATTTAAACGAATCAATCTGTATGAAAAAGCTATCTCTTCTGGTTTTTTTGTCCGTTTGTGCATTTGCTGTATCTGCGCAGAAAACCTGGAAAAACGACAAGCCGCATTCGCAATTAAAATTTGATATTACCCACCTCGGTGTATCTACGATTTCAGGGGCATTTACGGAATTTGACGCAACGATCACTGCAGCCAAGCCGGACTTCAGCGATGCTACTTTTAACCTTACCGCAAAAACAGCATCTATCGAAACCCATGTGGAGAAAAGAAACGATCACCTTAAATCGGCAGATTTCTTTGATGCTGCGGCAAATCCCGAGCTGACTTTCAAAAGTACCTCTCTGAAAAGTGCGGGGAAGGACAAATACAAACTTTCAGGTGACCTCACCATGCACGGGGTTACCAAGCCTGTTACCCTGGATCTGACTTACCGCGGAACCATTACTAACCCACAAAGTAAGAAACCGGTAGCGGGTTTCCGTGCAATCGGAACTGTAAAGAGGGCAGACTTTGGCATCGGCCCGAAATTCCCCGCTCCAATGCTGAGCGAAGAAGTAACGATCATTGCCGACGGAGAGTTTGGCCCGCAAGATTAAACCAGTTTAATTAGTATATGTATAAATTAAAAATCATTTCATCAACAGTAAGGCCGGGACGAAAGGGGCCCGTAGTGTCGGCGTGGATACTTGAGACGGCAAGAGCACATGGCAGTTTCGACGTGGAATTGCTCGATCTTGGTGAGATCAATCTACCCATGATGAACGAGCCAAAGCATCCGTCGTTGCGTCAGTATGAACATGACCATACAAAAAAATGGAGTGCCTCCATAGACGAAGCGGACGCGTTTATTTTTGTTACTGCCGAATACGACCATAATTATCCGGCGCCGCTGCGAAATGCGCTGGAGTATCTCGTACACGAATGGGGTTATAAAGCCGCAGGTATTGTTAGCTACGGGGGAGTTTCGGCGGGGACACGGGCGGCCAACAGCCTGAAAAATGACCTTGCCACATTTAAAACCGTAGCCTTGCCGGAAGCGGTGAATTTCCCGTTTTTTACGCAGAACATCAACGAGCAGGGTGAATTCGTGGTGAACGAAACCTCTAAAAAGGCTGCAAAAAAAATGCTGGACGAACTGGCAAAATGGTCAAAAGGACTGAAAGGAATCAGGGAAGACAAGTAATGCTGATAAAATTATTTTGTAAAAAAGAAGGGACGCGTTATCGTCCCTTCTTTTTTGATCACAATTTAGCGCATACCGTAAAGAACATGCTTTAATCAGTAAACCAGGCATTTAACAAACTTCTTAGTAAAATCAACTACATCTGAAAAAGGATAATACCGGATCCGCATGATATCCACAGAACCAAGGCTTCGCATCAGATCCATCGACACCATCAGGGGGGCGATCATGATCATTATGGCATTGGACCATGTCCGTGATTTTTTTCATATATCGGCATTTACGGCCGATCCGCTTGATCCTCAAAGTACTACGGGCGCACTTTTTTTTACAAGATGGATCACGCATTACTGTGCACCCACCTTCATGCTGTTGTCGGGGATTTCGGCATACCTCGCCGGTCAGAAAAGGTCTGCTGCTGAAACTTCATCATTTTTGTTAAAGCGTGGTTTCTGGCTCATTTTGATGGAAATAGTTGTGATGACTTTCTTTTTATCGTTTGATCCGAGTTATAAAACCATATTTCTGGCGGTGTTCTGGGCATTGGGTACGAGTATGATTTCGCTTGGATTGGCAGTCCGTTTTTTTTCGCCGAAGGCTGTCCTGGTGATTGGCCTGCTGCTGATTTTCGGGCACAATTTGCTGGATTATATCAAGGTGCAGGAAAATTCTTCCCTGGATATCATCCTGAGCATTTTCCTGACCGGCGGAGGCAGATTTTATCCTCTGGGCGGTGTAACGCTCGCTTTTCTATATGTAATTCTGCCTTGGGCAGGGATTATGCTTACAGGGTATGGGTTGGGGGAATTGTTCAGGAGCTCCGTTGCAGTTGCAAAAAGGAGAAAGATCCTTTTAGCCAGCGGCTTTGTCGCTATACTGCTTTTCTTCGTGCTTCGATTTATCAATCAGTATGGAGACCCAGTGCACTGGACTGACCAGGAAACCAGTTTCCGTACGTTTCTTTCGTTTTTCAATTTTACAAAATATCCTCCATCCCTTCTTTTTACACTTGCTACTCAGGGCCCCGTGCTGATTCTCCTGGCACTCACGGAACGTACCGATAATCCGCTCACCAGGGTTTTTACGGTATATGGAAAAGTGCCTTTCTTTTATTTTACTGTGCATTTTTTTCTGATACACATTTTCTGCGCCATAGCTGGTTTAGCAAGCGGTTACAGCTGGGCACAGGCTACGGATCCGAAGCTGTTTTTTAAATTCAGACCGTCTGAGTTTGGCTACGAACTGAGTTGGGTTTACCTGATCTGGATCTTTATTGTGGCTTTACTGTATTTACCTTCAAAATGGTATGGCGGGTATAAGGAAAGAGAAAGAAAATGGTGGCTGAGCTATCTTTAATCGCTGTTTTCGCATAATCGTAAAACATATTTTATGAAGTACATTCTACTTTTCGTTTTCAGTTTTTTTATCAACCAGCTCAGTGCGCAGGCACCCGAGGAAAACTATGCTGTCGATCCTGCGTCCGAGGAGCAGCCGGGTGTGCCAAAGGGGGAAGTTTTGAAATTCGCCTTTGATCGTTCCGAAATATTCCCCGGTACGTGGCGGGAATATTGGGTGTACATACCAGCGCAGTACAAGCCCGAAAAGCCGGCCTGTGTGTATGTGAATCAGGATGGCATTCAGTGGAAAGCCCCGACTGTGTTTGATAACCTGATCCACAAAAATGAGATGCCGGTAACGATTGGCGTTTTTGTCATGCACGGAAAAGTACGGTCAGCGAATGCCTCGGAGGCAAACGACCGTTTTAACCGGAGTTTTGAATATGATGGCCTCGGCGATGCATACGCACGTTTTATAGTTGATGAACTCTTACCGGATGTCGAAAAACGGAAATCCAGCGATGGAAGGCCGATCAGATTGTCAAAAAATGCGAATGACCGGGCGATCGGCGGATCGAGCAGCGGTGCAGTTTGTGCATTTACGGCGGCTTGGGAACGTCCTGACGCGTTTTCACGGGTTTTTAGCGCGATAGGAACGTATGTAGGTCTGCGTGGGGCGGAGCGGTACCCGACGCTTGTCAGGAAATATGAGCCAAAACCTTTGCGTATATTTATGCAGGACGGCGCCAATGACCTGAATATATATGCCGGTGACTGGTGGATGGCCAACCAGACAATGCTTCGGGCGTTGACATTTTCGGGTTATGAAGTAAAACATCATTGGGGTGAAGGCGGGCACAATGGAAAGCAAGGGACAGCCATATTTCCGGATGCGATGCGTTTTTTGTGGAAAGACTGGCCCAAGCCAGTGAAAGCCGGCCAGTCGCAAAATCAGACGCTGTCAGGTATATTAGTTACCGGTCAGAGCTGGGAGCTGGTTGGCGACGGATATCGGTTTACGGAAGGAGCCGCGGCTAATCAGGCTGGAGAGTTATATTATCAGGATATTCCCAATGCCAAAACATACAAAGTTGGCACTGATGGTAAGGTGAGCAACGTAAGCCAGAATTCGCAGAATGCAGGCGGGACTGAGTTTGACAGAAACGGCAACAGGTACGAGGTGGCAAAAAGCACAGTTTCAATTGTTCGTTACGATGCACAGCAAAAAAGGCAGGATGTAGCAACAAGGATAGCAGGAAATGATATCACGCTAACATACAGCGGCAATGCTTATGTGACTGTTCCAGACGGGAGAGAAAAGCCAAGCACCGTTTTTCTGATCAGGCCCGACGGCTCGAAAACTGTAGTTGATCAGGGGCTTTTGTATGCGAATGGCGTGGCGCTTTCTCCCGATCAGACGATTTTATACGTGGCTGAATCGGCCTCCCACTGGATTTGGTCGTTTCAGATTCAGCCCGACGGTACGTTGAGCCATAAGCAGAAATTTGGCTGGCTGCATGTACGGGACACAGATGAAAATGCCGGAGCCGACGGGCTGACCTGCGACCGCGACGGTAGGGTTTATGTGGCTACCCGGTCAGGAATCCAGATCCTGGACCAGACGGGGCGCGTTAATGCTATTTTGCCGACACCCAATGGCTTCGCGTCCAATGTGGCATTTGGCGGGAAGGGTTTTGATACGATTTATGTGACCGCCGATGATAAGGTTTTTAAACGAAAACTGAACGTCCGCGGGGCGAATAACTGGGATAAACCAAACAAACCCGACAATCCGAAACTGTAACTGTTATCCAATATGGGTAGCCCCTCCGGGGCAAAAAAAACCTCCAACATATATCCTAGTAGGGGGTAGTGCCTACGGCACAGGGTTGGCTTTGGCCCGTCGGGCAGCCCATTACTAATTACGACTGGGAACATTCATTGCTATCGCAAACAGCCCACAGCACCAAACATGCCCCGTCGGGGCAACCCATTACTAATTACGACTGTAACGCACGTGGACCTGCGGGGGCGACGGAAGACAACTGACAAAGATGATGAAAGCCCCTATGTTAGGGACACTCATTGCTATCGCACACAGCCCACGACGCCAAACATCCCCCGTTGGGGCAACCCATTGCTATAAGAACTGTAACGCACTTGCGCCTGCTAGGGCCACAGAATACAACTTGCAAAGGTGATGAAAGGCCTATCCTGGGAGGAGCATTCATTGCTATCTCACGCAGCCACGACGCCAAACATGCCCCGTCGGGGCAACCCATTGCTAACGACTGTGGCGGTGATGAAGATGCATATGCCCCGGAGGGGCTACCCCTTAATCTTGCCCCGTCGGGGCTACCTGACGTGGTTCCGTTTTGGTTTACACTTTTGCGGGTTAGTAAATATTTAAAACTTCAATTCTCAGCCGGTTTGCCGATAATATTCTGCCTCGAAAGCTGCTGGATTTAGATAGTTC
>NZ_SWFP01000012.1 GCF_005869225.1 Dyadobacter bucti
AAACGTTGTTATCCCAGAATGCATCCGATCTGGACTTATTTATGAACAATGCTTTGCATAATTATTTGGCTAAGAGCAATGAATAATTTCAAACCGCTATTTTTCGTCCATTTGTAACGAGAACCTCTTATTCAAGCAATGGAAATCTTAACGCTAAATTTTAAAACCATTAAGGAAAGTGCATATGCTACTAATTAGGGATCAGAATGTACGAGGTTACCTTACTCCAGGTAGAATACATTTCGCCCGATATTTTCACGCCTCGCGAATCGGCAACATAGATGAAATAATCTGTTTTTTTAGCTGCGATATTCGAAGGGATTTGAAAACTATAGCGATTCCGTTTGCCCGGATTTCCATCAATGGAGAGCCATTTTCTTGAAATCCAGTCCTTACCCGTTTTGCTGTAATAAAGCTTTACCGTATCTGCGACGATGCCGGCGGGAATTTTCACCTTAACGGTTATAGTTTTGCTGCCGTCGCTATTGTCTTTGACTGCGGGAATGTTTACGTTGCCAAATGCTTTTCCTTCCTTTTTCAGGTGATAATCAAAAAATACTTCCTGCATTTTTTCCCCCTGCGGAATGCGTTTATGGTTGATGTTCGGGCCCCAGACGTGACCCTTATCACCGGGAATCGCGTCCAGCGTGGCGCCGACGGCGTCCGGCCAGAAGTAAGTATCGTTGGCAGCAGCTTCTACAAAATAGGAAGCTTTGATGTGTTGCGCCCGCCTGCCGGCGTCGAATGTAGCGAGCCAGATCTCCCTGTCTTTTTCTGGGAGATCGGCAATGATCTGTTGCCAGAACGAGCCTTTTTCATAAAACCCCGATCCCCAGACCGAGTAAGCCGCCTTTACGCGATCTCCCAATAGCCCCGCAAGCAGGGTAGTAGCATAGCCGCCCCACGAAAACCCAGTAATGCCGATCCTGCTCTTGTCCACTTGCGGTTGTGACGCAAGCAGATTAAAAGCTTCCAGACCCGCAATCCCGGCATCTGCCAAGGTACTGTTTTTGGGATCAGCAGAGACGTCGAACCGGGGCGCTTCTCCCCAGGGTTTTGATTTCCACGGACCGGTGGATCGGGGTGTGTTATCCAGTCCGCAGATACCTGGAATATCGAGGGTAAGAGCAACATAGCCGCGTTTCGCGTAAGATTCGACCAATGGCTGCAACCCCTGCCCGTTTCCGCCGCCGCCATGTAGTATAAGGATAGCCGGATATGTTCCCTGCCCAGCCGGACCCGATATAATTGCATATAGCGAATTGGTTTGATCCCTGGAACCGATCAGCATTTTTCGCGTAACAATAGCTGATTGATCAGATCCGACCGTATCCGATGAGATTGTTTTGAGAATCGGAGGTATGCTTTTCAGATAGGCTGCAAACGGATCTGTTTCATTATTTTGGGCTGCGAGATATTGGCCTGACATACTTGTCAGCAACATTATCATCACGAATCTTAACATTTTGGCAGTCAGGGCGCGCACCATTTTTAGTTGTTTTAAATCAATCATAAGACTTTACTTTCCTGTAATACTGGTTTTGCCAATCACCTTGATCTGCTCAATTTCGGGGACTTTGGTATAATTGACATTTTTAAAATTGATGTAATCCGTTTTCTCAACAAGCATCATCGGCCGAACCTCTCTTCCAATGAATGTCATCGTCACATTTTCAAACCCGATATTTTTCACATTGCGAATGTACCATCCCCAGGAAGGCGTAACCCGCGCCTCATTGCCGGGAGGGCGCAGTTTGATATCCTTATTTGCCAGATCAGTACTTCCGATATGTTCGATCGACACATCTTTAAATGTGATCTGATGATAAACGCTGCCATCGGGCCACGCCTCCACGGACGATGCGGTGCCAATAATACCCGTCGCCCTCACCCTTTCCACGCGTATCGATGTGCCGGTATTGCCTTCGAACAGATTGAACATGAAAGCCGTGTTCAAGTCCCGTATACGGATATCATGAATGTAAATATCTTTCAGCGTGCCCTGCGTGGCGCCCCAGGCTCCGGGTTGAATGTTAAATGCGGCCAGACTTTTGGTAACAAACGGATTTACTGGCTTTCCCCGGCGATGCCCGAAAATCCCCGGCCCCCATATTTCGCAATCTTTCATTTCGAGATTGGTTGCAGGCATTATCAGCCTTAAACCATTGCAGGAACTGTTCAGAAGGCAGTTTTTGATTAGCATATTTTCCCAGTATCCCCCTGCAATGGCATCGTCGCGACTGTAAATTTTACAATGTTCAATGATCATATCTTTGCCGCCCCGGACGTGGATCCCGTCGTAGCCTTCCAATATGCTCAGGTTACTGAACTTGACATTCTCCACATATTCGCACATGACATTGTAGTTTCCTGCCCGTGCAATTCGGATGTCTGTTATGGTCACATTTTTGCTCTGGCCGATCAGAATGCCGTGCGGGCCGCGTATCTTTTCTTCCCCCTCCGGGTCGGTAGAAGATGATCCGTCGATGGTACCTTTTCCGGTGATGGTCACATTTTGCACGCTGTCGAGCAATACCAGCGCACGGTGCCAGATGTATCCCATCCGATTTTGCGGCAGGTTTAGCTTACTTACGATTTTGTGGTCCTTATTGTCAAGAAAACCCTTGTATTGCTTAATATCCAGCGTTCCGACGATCGTGGCGTTTTCTTCCAGATAGAGGGTAATGTTGCTTTTGAGAAGGATCGTTCCGGTTAAATAATTTCCTTCCGGCACCACCACACGCCCGCCGCCCGACTCTGCGCAAGTAACAATTGCTTTGTTGATTGCTTCGGTATCCAGTGTTTTTCCATCGCCCGTGGCACCAAAATCACGCACATTAAAGATTCTCTCTGCTGGACTTGATTGGGCAAAAACGTTCGCGGAGAGGCAAAACAGTAATATGGATAAGGAAAACAGACTTTTCATTTTTATCATATTAATATCAATAAGTTAATTCAAAATCATCAAGGAGCAACCTGGATCACCGCTCTTCGGTAAGAAACCAGACTCGGTACACCATCGTCTTTGAGCTGTAAAACAATGTGAATGCTTGCGGGCTTTTTTACCTGTGGCGCAGTAAATGTCACCGTTTTTCCGGATGTGCTGCTCAGGTTAATTTCGCCGTCGTACGTGCCGGCTTCCTTGTAAACCAGCCAGTTCATGTCAATTTTATTGTTGTCAGGGTCTTTGGAACCATCTGCGGATAATGTTACCGTTTCACCGCTTTTAGCAGTAATACGAATCACTTCCTTCGATTGATCCTTGTTCAGAACAGCTACCGGATTATGGTTGGCTTTGGAAAAAACACCGGTAACACACCAGTCCATACGTGCGGCGAAATCGTTCTGATAATGTTCGCGCCAACGCCAGATAGTGGCCGGATCACTGATTTCAATCCGCCCGTTTTCGAGGGTTACCTTATCGCGACTATGTTCGTTGTTGGTCCATATCGGACGTGTTTCTGCATAGGAACGATAGAGGGAATACCTGCCGCCCCAGCCGCCATACGACGGGCTCGCTGCCCAGCCCAATCCATTGTTGATCAATCCCAAAAACGAAGGCGTATCACCTTCCATGATGTATAAATGCGGCGGATATAAAGCGCCCAGCGGGCCGTGGTTTTTGATCACGTGTTTCTTTAACCATGCATTTTCAACCAGCTCAAATTTGTAGTAAGGTGCATTTCCATAACGTTTGTCACCACTGATCCCGGTCCAGGTTCCTTTGTAATATTCGTGGTGATCGATAGCAGGTGAAACAATGTAAAAAAGGGCAGGAAATTCTTTTCGCAGCCATACGCCCGCATCGTCCTGATCGGTGATCGCATAAAGTCTTATCCTGGAAGTAATTTTGCTGAATGCTGCTTCCGAATTGCTGTCTTTCAGGTCGGATAATGCCTGCGCCAGCGTGTTCACTCCGCCCCAGGCGCACACCCAAAGTGGCCTGCCATCTTGTTTGGTCAATGCTTTTTCCAAAAGCCGCGACCCTGCGGTCGCTTTTCCTTTTCCCACTGCCGACATGCCAAACCCTGGCTGACCAGAGGCAGTCACTTCCAGCAATTGTTCTTTTTCCGGAAAACCAGGTTCGTGAATGCTGAGATTTTTTCTTACTTCCCCGTAAGCAGCAATCTGCCTGCGGATCAGGTCTTCCCTGGTTTCATTTTTCAAATACATGGATGTGGTGGCGACCAGACCTTCCACATCGAATTGATTGGCATACACCAGAAAACGGACCATAGATTCCTCATCGTCAGGCTCATTAGAAATGTCTGTCAATACAAAGACACGGCTTTTAACCGGTATTTGGTCTGGCTCGGAAGGAAGCGAGCCCGGTTTGTCCTGGGCGAATAAGCTGTGCTGGAAAAGGAATAATAGTATAAAGATGTTTTTTGCTTTCATCGTGAAAATCAGTACTGTTTCAGGTGGTTTTTAGTTAAAATATTGCGCGTATTGCGCGGGTACACGGCCTAGGTTTTTGATAAAAACATCTTTATAATAAACCTCCGCAGCCTCACATTGAAGCTGGATCTTGCCTTTCGTCAGCGGCTTAAATGCGTCCCCATCTTTATAATACGACTTTCCGACCGCCATAACCACTTTCCCGTTGACGATGTGAATGCTTTTATCACCGAAACAAATGAGCTCGACGCTGTTCCATTCACCCGGCTTTTCCATGTTTTCATTGTGCCGCACAAATCCAGTGCGATTTCCGCCCGAGCCCATCCGTGTTTCCTGGCCATCGATACTGTAAATCCCCATATCACGACGCGACTCCGGATTGTACATTTTAATGTACGCGCCCGTTTGCGATACACACCAGTAATCCCCAAATCCGCCTTCCATGATCTGAAATTCGTGCGCCAGCATCCAGGACCGCCAATAGTCCACGCCGGGCTTGCCAACCGAGTGATAAAGCAATCCCGAGTCCATCGGTTCGTCTAGTCGCGGCGGCCACTTTTTAGTGCCGA
The DNA here is from genome assembly GCF_005869225.1 of Dyadobacter bucti. Lineage (GTDB taxonomy): Bacteria > Bacteroidota > Bacteroidia > Cytophagales > Spirosomataceae > Dyadobacter > Dyadobacter bucti. The sequence continues at coordinate 4,968 of NZ_SWFP01000012.1, forward strand.
ACTTTACCATGAGTTTTAAGTGATAATTCTCGAAATCCTGCTTCGTATACAGGCAACCGTATATCTCACCGGTTATTTTCAGAACCGGCTTGCCATTTTCTTGGATCATCGAAAACACATTGCCTTCATTCTTGTTAAAACCAACTGGTTGTACAAGCTCGCCCTTCGCGTTTTTCGGCGGCTGTCCGTTGTAGCCGGGCTGGTGCCGGAAGCTCAGGTACATTTCCCATTTACTTAGTTTTTGGTCCAAAAGAGCTGTCCAGCCATCATCAGCTTTAAAGGATGTGGAAAGTAATGTTACAATGACCGCAAGGGTGCAGATTTTTATTTTCATAAAGGTTTAATTGGTTTGATAGCGCTGGTCCCGCCGCCCCCTTTCATTGAGCGCATTGCCAGGTTGCTTAACCGTAAATTAAACCGCGAAGCGTTAAAAAGAAGTTAATATTCGGTTATTTAGGAAGAAAGGTTGATTTATTTTAACAATATTCAGAGTTTATGACCAACATTAACTCTCTGCCAGTGATGTGTTTACCAATACCGAGTGAAAATCCCGCTTAAATTCCAGATCGTAAATCAGCCGGTACTCCTTGCAAAAGTTCTCGTAAGTGCTTTTTGCCATCGAATGTTTGCCCAAATAGGACAGCGCCCGGCATTTCAGGCTCATGGCGTCCTCATTTACCGTGTCGAAATAGAATATATAGTTTGCGACCTGGATCAGAAATTCAGGATCGTCGGATACTTTAATGGAGTTTGCGAAAAAATGGTAGGTATTGATGATGTCATTCGAAACCTCCTCCTTCATTGTGTCCAGCCATTCATAATCCACATTCGAGAGAAATCCACCGCGCTGGGTGATCTTGCTGAGCGCTATTATTTTTTGCTTGTCAATCCGGCTTTTGTCCTTCACAATGCTCAAATAATCGTGGTAATCGACATAAATTTTGTCGAAATCGATCGCTACTTTCCAATAGCCCGTTTCCTTTACGATTTGGCAATGCTCCATTTTGTCAAGAATGCTTTTCAGCTTGCCCATATTCACGGACCGGTTGTTTCTCGCCCTTTGCGTGCTCTTGTCATTCCAGAGCAATTCTTTCAATTTTTCGGAACTGATTCCGCGGCCCCAGCGGATCGTATACAGCAATATCACGAGGTAGAGCTCCTTAATGAGGGGCGTAAAATATTTGGTCAGCTCTTCCGATTCATCATTAAAAAGCTGCATATCGCCAAATGTGAAAATACTGCTTCTCACCTGCTCGGCCGGTTCCTCCCGGATAACTGGGCTTTCTATCATCGGAACTACGCGTTCATCGCTCGTCTCGATGACAGGTAAGTCCTCATTAACTTGCTGATCCTGAACTATAATGGCAGTGAATGGGGCAAAAAGTTCGCTCCCTTGTGTGGGTACCGGGCTACTTTTTCTCCTCCTTTTCCTGAAAATCAAAAATACACCAAGCAGTACTACGATCCCTCCTAAAACATAGATCAGGTAATTCTCAAAAAATGCACCAGTGCCGGCTACATTGTCTTCCGTTTGCGGGTGGGGTGGATTGTTGATGGAATAAATATTTACCTCTGTCTGATTATCCTCGGTCCGCAGCAAAGTGACCGCAATAAACTGCTTGCTGGCCGGACTGTAAAACAGATCGGAAAAGGAGCGGATATCATGAAAAAGATAGGGTACGGTGTTGCCCAGTTTTTCAAACTCGGGTTTGTCCAATGATCCTCTGATCAACTGTAAGCTCGAATTGAATTTATAGTGTGGAAATGTCAGTGCATAATAGGTATTTGTCGCTTCGTCTACGATCATGGAGGCGGCAAAAACAAATTCTTCTCCCGCTGTCTTCAACTCGAAAAGCTTTTTGATCTGCTGCGTTTTCGCATCGAAATAAAGCAGATCGTACAGGCTTTTCGGACTCAAAAGCTGCTGGCCCGTTTCGCTGCCGTGGCCTCCAAGTATGTACGCGCCGTTTTTAACTCCGCCTACCGCAAATAGGTAGCGCGGTATGAACGTTTCGCCGCCCGGCGCAATATCAGTCCAGCTTTTAGATGCGATATGATACTTCTGAATGCGGTTTTTGTACCGGTAATGCCCGTAGCCGCCCAAAATATATAGCGACGAATCGAGCGGGGAATAAAATTTATTAGCATGCCAGTAATCAGTGATCGTATCGGATTTATAATTGCTGTTCCAGCTATTGTCCAGAAAATTGAAGTTAGTAACCCGGTTCTGATCAATGTAATAATTGAACAGCCGCTGCTGATCGGGCAGGTATATGGACTGATTGCCACGGTGCAGCAAATGCGTGCCGGATGCATAGGCAATGCGGTTCAGCTCGCGTGTAGGCACTTTATAGGTGATCAGCGTATCGCGCGAAACGATGTAAAGCTCTTCCCTCTGATCGTTGAAAGCCACGCTGGCAGCGCCGCCCGCTTTGACAGTCCGGAGCAGTTCCCATTCGCTATGCAATTTTTTGGTCCAGATGGGATTGGTGGCAGTGCCGTCATTTCCGGCAATACTTTCGTGCGCAACCTTGCCCTCTTTTTCGTCGAGTTTCCAGGTATATTTCAGCCTGGAATCCTTGTAAACATTAATGTCCCGCAGTTTCATTGGCGGAATGTCCTTGGCTTTAAAAACACCGTAATCGTTCGCGCCAAAAAACACTTTAAAACAACTGCCGGGCTTCACTTTCAGAGGTTCCGTGTACACTTTTTCATTGACCCGGAATGTAATATTCTGTTGGTCAACATTGAATTTGATACTGAATTTTGTCCAGGAATTATACAGGCTGTCACGGCTGAGATTGAAGGCGATCCTGGAAAACTTGTTTCCGAGGATAATCTTGAAATGATCCACGGCATCTTTTTCATACAAAAAATCGAGGTTCGCGTTCTCCTTGTCGACTATCCTGAAAATATATCCGAAATAGTCATTTTGATTAGCCAGGAAGGAAAGCTGGAAAGAAAGTTCGAAGCTTTTGTCGAAACAAAATTCCTTTTCGTTTCCCAAAATTAGTCCGGTGCGGTGATCGGAAACTACATCGTGACTGGCAAAACCGAGACCGTAAGATTGGGCATGGCCGTCACGCCCGCCGAAAAGCAAGATAAACCAAAGCGCCATTAAAAATCCCGAATACCTTGACCTCATAAATGCGCTGCAGAATTAAATCGGGTACCTGCCGAAGACTTGTAAAATAGAGACCCAACATGAAGAAAAAGCGCTTTTTTGCATTGTAATACTTGATTTGAGTCTAAAAACAATAATTAAGCGCTTCCCGGTTGTCTTTCTTTTCTTGTAACAAGCCTTACTTTGCTCTTTTGATCAAAACCAGTGCCAGCGGATCGAGCGTTACAGAAGTTGTATTGTCCGTGATGCTCAACGCAATAGCCGACGCGTTCTCAAATCTATCCGGCCAGTCCAAATGCCGGAGCATATTGGCATTCAAATATTTACAGGACGATTTATCATTGACCGGACTTACTTCAATTATAATGGACACATTTTTGTGACTCGCGATCAACATTATTTCTTCGCTTTCATCACCGACTACCAGCGCTGAAAATGAAAGTGGGTTGTTGTTGGTAACCTTTTTAACTTGGATATTTCCTTTTAATTGCGCCAAAAGCTTGAATATCATTAGCATTGGAAAACAATATCCCGACGGAAACGGAAGGCTCGACGTTTGCGGGGCATTTTCAGAATGTATAAATCCGCATGGGCCGGTGGCTTGGTAATAAGTGATATAATCCGCCTCTGCCAGGGCATTAATACTTCCCAGGGTCCAGCCTACCGCAAAAAGCGATGCTTGTCTGGGATCGGTACCGGGCTGATTTTCAATGGAACCACCTGTTTCAATGGCATTCGGATTAAACCTTGGTTTTAAGGTAACAGGCGACACGGCCACAAGTTTACCGGGAAAAATCGCCTTTGCTGATTTGATAGTATCCGTCTGAGCATCAATGCTTTCAATCAATGATTGATGATCGAAAGCATGTACCTGCGGATTAATGCTGAAACTTACAAAATCAAGGTTTTCGGTGTTAACCGGTGCGCGGTTCAGTTCGGCAAAGTAAGCGTCTGTGCCTGCACCGATTTTAGCTTGTGGGAATGTCCTTTTCAGCATTGGATACCATCGAATTATCACTTCCGCCGGCGTTGTTTTAGAACCGGCTTGAAGAAGCAAAATCGCACTTACCTTGCATCCCGAAGTTTGGACAAGATCGGTAAATTTTGAAAAGTATTCATTCTCAACACCGCCTGTATGCAATGCAATGAAAAGGGGAATGCTAAATGTCGAAGCAGTTGAAAGTGAAATTCGCAGCCTTTTCTCCCAGTCGTCGTGAGCCAGTTTTACATCAATCCGATAATGTTTGAAATTCAATGATCTGATTTCCAGGATATCTTTGTCCAATAAATCCGGGATATCCAAAGATCCTCCTACACCGATTTCCGGCAGAGGCGTAGTCTGGTCGTGGTTGATAAACAGTCTGTAAATGTCCTGCCGTGCGTCTGATATTTCAATTTTTCCTGTTATTTCAAAATCAATAATCTGTCTGAACTTTTGCCCAGCCACCACATTCACCGGAAATGGTTTTTCCAGCGGCGTGCAATAGGTTTTATATGAAGCGTCTGTCCAGTTACGCTGGTCTTCCGTTTCAAATATATCGCCGTCGAATTTCAGGCTGGCAGTCAATCCTTCTTCCGGCGACCAGGACATGGTTTTGATGTTTGTAAATGGCTGACGCGGGCTGATCAGCGATGGAAATTCCAGCTGCTTTGTCTCCCCGTCTGGTTCGGTAATCGTGCACATCTTACCCGCGCAGCTTGCAATGGGGTGTAAAACGCAAAAACCAATTCTGTTTTTCAGGAAGGCCGACATACATTCCCCGTCCATTGCAAAACGGATACTACCATCAGCTGTGCCTGTTATCACATAGTCGGCAAGAAAATGAATGTTCCCTTTTTCGTATGCAACCTTTAATTTGACCGAAAAAGAATCCTCCCTTTCTTCAATCAATTCTTCCCGGATTTCCGGCTCAATGATATCCCAGTTCTGATCACGGACTGCCGAATAGATCATTCTGACAGCTTCCGTGCCGCCGATACGCAGGTAACGCAAAGCGCCGTTTTCGTACGTAACCGTCATCGGACCCGCTACCAGCAGCCGCTGCGCGGGCAGCGGTGCATCGGTACCATAAAGCAATGTGTTCTCGGATAAAATTGAAGGAGTTTGCATTTATGTAATAGCTTTAATCTGCGCTTTTACACATTCCGGATCAAATACTTTTTTCCAGTCGTCCTTGAATATCATGGGCTTACCTATTTCAATGGCTTTGTTGCAGGCATCAGAAAATACGCCCTGGATTTCCTCGAAAAGTACGGCTGCGAGGATATTCATGTGCCCTAAAAAGAAGTCGCGAGCTGCGTCTTTTGGCACTCCTTTTTTAATCACTTCGTCGAGTCCTTCTTTCATGATCGCGAGGCAGCACGCTGTGAAAGTCTCGGAAAGTGCCGGTTCCAGCAGCCCCATTTGTTCGATCGTGATCCGATGCGACCTGAAAACTGGCGCATACATCTTTTTAGCCAGCGTTTCGCCGCGTTCATAATCCGCCTCCGGCCCCTGAATGAGCGCGCATACAATGGCTTGCTTGGCCGTGATACCACCAAAATAATCGAAATGATCCGCGGGCGTCGCTTCGTAATTGAAGATAGACGGGTGAGCCGGGTGTGCGGCGAAATAGCTGACATCCTCACGTTCGGGGAGTGAACCTGCAAGCGGTGCAGCGGGGTCCAGACACACGGCCATAGCCCCCGGTTTAAGTAGCGGAACTACATCTGAAGCCACTTTTTTGATATAAATGTCGGGAACCGCGAGAATGACAATATCGGCATAAGGCAGCACCTCCTCCGCCCGGGATACGCTGATATCCTGCGCTGCCAGCTTCTCAATGCCTGCCGGGCTCACTTCGAGATAGGTAATCTCATAGTCTGACCCTTTCAAATTTGCTGTGATGCGACCACCCATTTTACCGCCGGCACCAACCAAAACTATTTTTTCCATTGTAGTGATTTCTCAGGTTATTTTAAAAACTGCGCGACATTCGACTGATTAATCTCAATTAAGCCGGTGTCCACTTTGCGTGGAACAGCAACAACCCCGGCCTGTATGTCGTCGATAGAGAGGGAATTGACCGTATGGCGCATATCGAACAGAAATTGGGCGCCATACCAGGTGAAAAGCTCCCGTTTTTGACCTACTAAATGCTGTATGATCCCGTCTTTTACGAGCTGAAGGTGTTCCGGTTCCCAGTCGACGGCCGTCACCTTTACTTTTCCGGCTTTGTTTGCTTCGCGAATAGCCAGACCGATACCAGGGCCACTCATGGCATCAAAACCGCAGATTCCAGCGAGGTCGGGATGTGTTCCGAGCAGATCGGACGTGATATGTGCGGCCTCTTCCACATTGGCCTTGTCGTCGTACCGGCCGATGATCTGTATTCCGGGATATTTGGCAAAAGCATCCTGTAACCCTTTGAAACCCTGCTCCATATTGGTCATACCCAGAATCCCCAGGTAGGCTACTTTGCCTTTTCCGTTCAGGAGTTTCGCCATCGCTTCTCCCTGCAGTTTGCCAATCTCATACCAGTCGGTACCCAGAAAAGCGTGGTGTTTACCGCCCGGAATATCCGAATCATATACGACCGTCGGAATACCTGCATCCACTGCTTTATTGATTACCTGGGCAATGCCGGGATCGGTACCATTGATGAGCAGCCCCGCTGGTTTTGTACTGATAATTTGTTCGATCACAGCGATTTGTGCCGCCACGTCCCAGTCTGACGGACCCAGAATAGAGGTTTTAATCCCGCGTCTTTTGCCCCACCGCTTGAAGGCAGCCTGATCATGGTTTACATACATTGGAAAATTGACAGCCGTGGTGACCATGATATATTCTTCATCCGGGTTCACCGCCGACTCTTCCTGCCTGGCCTCTTTTTCGACAATACGGTTCCTGTCGCAGCTCGTTAGGAAGTTCAGGATCAGTATTAATAAATAAAAAAATGACAGGCTATGCTTGATTGAAAACTTCATAGAATCAGCTGATTGTTAAATTTCTCAGATAGGTTTTTAAAGATATTCCTGCAGGTCTGTTAAATGCAATATCCATCCCCACGGCGGCGATCAGGATAATGCCGAGCACAATATCCTGCCAGTAGCCCGACACCCGGGCGATGATCATGATGTTGCTCACTACACCAATGAAAACGGTTCCAAGTAAAGCACCGACCACCTTTCCTTCCCCGCCGGATAAGCTTGCGCCGCCCAGTATCACCGCTGTGATGACCCGCAGCTCCATACCCCGCCCGGACGTGCCGAGGGCTGCGCCAAGTCTGGAAGCCAGTAGTATTCCCGCAAGCCCGGCGAGCAGGGAAGTCAGGACGAAAGCTATGATTTTAAGCTTTTTAACATTAATACCTGAGAGAACAGCAGCTTTTTCATTTCCGCCGATGTAGTAGTATTTCCTGAACATAATGTTTCGGGAAACCAGCAAATGGAAAATCAGCACCACCACAAACATGATCCAGACGGGCGACTGGATAGCCAGGAATTTCGATTGGCCGAATACATTGAAATCAGGAGGTAAATTCTGTATACCCGACCCGCTGATCATCAAAGCAGCGCCCCGGATGATCCCCATCATTGCCAGGGTCTGGATCATTGGATTAATGCCAGCCTTTGCTACCAGGTAACCGTTGAGTAATCCAACTAGCCCGGCAGCCGCAAGGCCGATCAAAATCGCCGGCAGCGGAAACATCCCCTGATAATAGAGAAGATAGGCAGTAAGCCCGCCACAAAATGCCACCACCGAACCCACCGAAAGATCAAACGAGCCTGATATCAGCAATATCATCATTCCGACTGCCACGATGGAGTCGATGGAAAGGTTCAGGAGCAGTTGGGAAATGTTATCAAAAGTTGGGAAGATATTGGGCCAGGTAACGCTGGCGACGATACAAATGGCAACGATGGACAAGGATAAGGAGACCTCTCGGTCACGTAGCAGTCGTTTCATATTTCTGTGCTAGTTGGTTAGGAGCTTTTCAGTTTTAGTATTTTGGTATATTCCTGATGCATAGGCAAGTATTTCCTGTTCGGTGGTTTCCCGTTTGTTGAGCTCCGTTGCGATCCGACCATTGCGCATCACCAGTATGCGGTCGCTCAGGGTAAGTATTTCGGGTAATTCGGAAGAAATAAGAATGATGGTCGTCCCGGCTTTTGCCAGTTCGTGGAGGATGTGATAGATCTCCATTTTGGCCCCGACGTCAACTCCGTGTGTGGGCTCGTCTACAATCAAAAGGGAAGGATTTAGTAACAGCCATTTTGCCAGAACAACCTTTTGCTGGTTGCCGCCGCTGAGCTCGTTAACTTTTTGTTTTACTGTTGAAGATTTGATTCCCAGCTTGTTTGTATAAATCTGCGCGATTTTGGAAATCTTGCTGTTATGGATCCAGCTGCGCACCGCCGCCGCGTCGAGCGTACCCGCTATTATATTGGATTCTATGCTCATATTCATGAACAATCCCTGCTCTTTTCTTTCTTCCGGCAGGTATCCGATCCCTGCCCTGATCGCCTGCGAAGGGTTGCCGATCTTCAAGTCTTTTCCGTTCATACTTATGCTGCCGAAAAAAGCCGGATCGGCCCCAAAAATTGCCCTAGCCACCTCCGTGCGCCCGGCACCTACCAGGCCGGCAAATGCCAGGATCTCGCCCCGGAAAACCTGAAAACTGACGTCAGAGAAACCTTTTCCGGTCAGTTCCCTGGCTTCAAATACAACCTCATCTTTTGCCTGGGATAAAAAGCGGGCTTGTTTCAGTTCGCGTCTGACCATGAGGCGGATGATCTCGTCGATGCTGGTATCTTGTTTGGTAAATGTTCCCTGATAACAGCCGTCTTTCAATACGGAAATCCGGTCGGCGATTTGGAATATCTCTTCCATCCGGTGCGATATGTAGAAAACCGAAGTACCTTTTTTTTGCAGCTCCCGGATTACTTTAAATAAAACCATGGTCTCCGATTCAGTGATCGAGGCGGTGGGTTCGTCGAGGATCAGAATGCCCGGGTTCCGGGATAAGGCTTTTGCGATCTCAATCATTTGCTGCAAGCCGGACGACAGGTCGGCCACTTTCACATTGGGTTCGATAGCGAGATCAAGGGTTTGCAGTAATAAACGAGTCTGTTCCCAAAGCTTTTTCTTATTGATAAAACCCCATTTGTTATGCGGTTGCTGGTTGGTGAAAATGTTTTCAGCCACGGTCAGGTTTCCGGAGAGACTTCTTTCCTGGTAAACAATGGAGATACCCAGCTCCTGCGCATGGGCCTGATTGCGGATCACGACCGGCTTGTCATTTAATAAAATGCGGCCCTGATCCGGCAGGTAGTTGCCGGTCAGTATCTTCATCAACGTACTTTTTCCTGCTCCATTTTCACCGCATAGCGCATGTACTTCGCCTTCGTAAATGTCAAGATTTACATCCGACAAAGCTTTCACGCCGGGAAACGCCTTGCTGATCCCTTCAATGCCTATCTTAATTTTGCGTCCTTCACGCTTGTTTTTCTCTTCCCTCATTTACCTGAAATTTAATATGCCAAACCGTTGAGTATTTTGTTGAAGTACTTTTCATCGCCATTCTGACCGCCTTTTAATGTGATTTCCATCCCGTCAAAAGCCGGATTGTGTGAATGCGCCAGGCAAAGTGGGGCACCGGGTGCGACGGGTGCGAGCAATTCCAGGGCATAAATGTCCAGTGCCCGCGTCACATGACCGGAGGTATCTCCGCCCGCCACGATAACCCTGGTCCCGATATATAGCAGCAGCAATGTTACCAGTAGCTCGCCCTGAAATTTCCCGATCGATGCTTCTGCTGAATGTTGGCCTAATGTATTTTTCGTGATGCTGATCGCCTCGTCTTCCGGCCCGAGCGCCGTGTAAATAACAAGGTGTTTGTCAGCATCAAGTGCTTGTGAGGCTATCGAAATGATCCTGTCAAATTCATGTTGGCGTGTGTCTGCATCGGCCAGCAGCATGGTATTGATACGTATTCCTTCAAAACCTGCCGCAAGGGCCCATTCAATTTGTAACTGCGTAGTAGGTGAGCAGCTGCCGGTAACGGCAATGACCCGTTTCGCTTTTTCCGGTCGATATGCCTCTGTTTTCCTGTTATGAGTGACGTTTTTCAAATAATGGCATAACGCATGCTCAACACCGGAAGAGCCGACGATTAATTGCCCTGTTTTTGAACCAAAATCACTGATTAACTTTCCCGCTGCCACCAGATCCTGGTCTTCCAATACATCAAACAGCACATAGCCACCTTCTGCATCCATAAATTTTTGAAGCTTTTCGGTTTGTCTACGTTCATTTGCCCGTAATGTCAGCAGATCCATCAGAGAAATCTCCCTTTCAGTCTGTGCAGCCAAATGGACTTTTAAATCACTTTCCAGCATGGGCGTAATCGGGTGCCGGGACATCGTCGGGTGCCTGTCCAGCCGGTAGGTAATGTCATTTACCCTCGCGAAGAGGTTGCCGAAAACACAAAACCGGTTCAGTGCCGGGGCGCCCACGATCAGCGGGATCCATTTGGAAGGAAAATACCGAAGTGCTATTTCAACCCCCAAGCCAATATTCCCGATGTCCGGCGATGAGTCGAAAGTGGAGCAAACCTTGTAATGGAAAAAACGCGAAGAAACCTTACTGATTTTTTCAAAAATGGGCGGCAGCTGTTTCTGCATCTGATCCGCATTCATGGTGCGGCTGATACCTGCAACGCCAAACGCCGCGATCCGCCGATCGGCAGCATAAAAATTGTTTTTTAAACGAAAATCCTCGACCTCTGCAACAGATGGCGCATTTAAAAACAAAGCGGATGGAATGCCGTTCAGCGTTAAAGCTTCCATCACGTCCGTTGACCCGGTAAAATCGTCGCCGTAAAAGGTCAGTAACATCTCTCTATCCATAAGCTTCGATCGCCTGTTTCAATTCAATGTGCCGCTCGGCATAGCTGGTCAACGACTCTCCGGACATGGCGGCTTCCCAGCCCTGTTGCACACTTCTGACACCCGCAGCAATGCCGCCGGGATGCGCCACAATACCCCCGCCGCATACATACATGACGTCCGTTGTCCGGATTGCCTGGAAGGTATCGACGGCTTGCCCCGCCCACTGACCGGATGAAATGACGGGCATGATCTCGTAGCCGCCGAGCATGGGTGTCAGGCACGCTTTAATGGATCTGATCACCGATTCGTCTGATTCGCAGAACTTGTTTCGGATGCCATTCGTATGCAAATGATCAATACCGGCCAGGCGCCAGATTTTCTGATAAGCCTGAAAGTCGATCCCCAACACCTCGCTTCGGCTCACTGCACCCCAGAAATTACGGTGCCCGTGAATCGGCAACTGGCTGTGTGTCCGCAACTTCGCTATGCCCGACAGTCCCACATGATTGATACTGACCATCACGCAAGTCCCGCCTCTGGCCAGAACGATATCGTGCATATACAGCATCTCGTCCACGTCACCGCTGATATTGAACGCGAACATGGCTTTTCTGCCCGTTTTTTCGGCTTCGGCATTGATCACATTCATTACCATTTCTACGCGTTTTTCAAATGGAGAGTGAGGAGGGTTACCCATCAGTTCATCGTCTTTCAGGAAATCGAGACCGGCTTCGATCAGTGTTTTGGTTTGTTCGGCTGTTGCTTCCGGCGTGAGTCCAACGCTGGGTTTAATGATCGTTCCAATGATCGGCCGGTCAGATACGCCCGTCAACTCTCGTGTGCCTCTAATGCCAAACTGCGGTCCGGGGTATTTCTGTCCGAACGCTTCCGGAATCTCCAAATCCAGGAGTTTGAGACCTGAAAACGGGTTCAATTCATAAAGGTTTCCAGCCACGGTAGCCATTAAATTGGGCAGATTGGCGCCCACATTTTCAAACGGCCACGACAGATCCACGATCGCCCGGCGGATAGGAGCGTCTTTTGATTTTGGGCCTTTGGCACCGGACAAAGCTGGTTTGTCAACCGTTTCACGTTCAGTTATCGAATCGACCCGTGCCGAAAACCGTGCCCTTAATTCATCCGTTTCGCCCGGCACCCTTACAAAAGTTCCACACGATTGTTCGCCCGCCATCATCCCGGCAGCTGCCTCGAGCGGATGCCTTGTTTCTATCAGATATTTTGCGCGAATAAATTGTTTGTCCATGTCTGGTACTTGCCTTTATTTCAATTTGATTACTTCTCCCGATGCCGCAGAATCATATGCAGCAAATACCAGCTGGAGTGTTTTTAAGTTATCTGCGGCCGATGTCGCGGCCTGAACTCCGGACATTAAAGCGTCTCTGAAATTTCTGTTGATATCCACGATACTCGAGTGTGAAACCGCGTACGCCGGATCAGCCCAGGAATAAGACCGAGGCGTCACCGTTTCACAGGTAGTTCGTTCTCTGGTTGTTATTTTGAAATTAAAATCAGCTGCAAGTTCTATTGAGCCGTGTTCCCCCTCGATCAGTACTAACGTCTGCGGGAAAACTTCCTTTTCAAGGACGCTGGCATACGACATTTCGGCGTAGCAGTGCACGCCGCTATGCATTTCCAGTAACGCATTGGCCACATCCTCGCCACAGATTTTACTGTTCACCGTTTTTGTAAGGCAAAATATAGTTTTGGCTTCACCGAAAAGAAATCTGACTACATCTAGAATGTGCGTACCGATATCCATGAGAATAAACCGCTCTGATATCGCTAAGGCAGGCTGATTCTCAAAAACCGGAAATGCGGAGCAAAATGAAACGCGCGCTTTGAAGATTTTTCCGACAACATTGGTGTCCATTGCTTTTTTTAAGCGTTGAATCGGTGCCTGCCACCTGAAATTTTCGTGGATAAAAAAAGGGATATTGGCTTCGTTGCTCTCCGAAACGAGTTGCCGGGCACTCGCCAGATCAGCGGTCAGCGGTTTTTGGCAAATGACGGCTATCCGCCTTTTGAATGCCATTTGAACAAATTGAAAATGGGTGTCCACGTCTGTGATAATATCCACAAAGTCTATCTTTTCATTTTCGAATAATTTGTTTATGTCATTGTAATATCCCGGCACATTGAATTCTTCGGCGGTCTTTCGCGCCTTATCGATGGTCCTGTTGTAAACCGCAACCAGCTCGACCCCATCGATCTCCCGCCAGGCCGCAATCTGAAACCTTGACCAAAAGCCACATCCCAATACCGCAAATCTTAATTTCCTGCTCTCCATTTTCTGAACATGCCCGACCATTAGCTTACTTTGTGATGGCGATGGTTGGACCATAATTGTAACCCGCTCCCGGTGCACTGCTCAACGCACCGATCCTGAAATGGTAAGTGCGGCCTGCTATAAAATTGGCATTTGACAGATCAATTTCGAGGGTATGCACCTTGGCTGCGGTTGTTGCAGTGGCGACCGGCTGGGTTGCGCTCACCACACTCACATTTGCACTTACGGACATATTCGGGTGGGAAAACAGGCCAATATTCACGAGACTGTCGGCTGCGGTTTTTTCCACTTTGAAAGTCGCTGTTACTTTGCTGCCATTTTTCGCGATCGCGGCATCCTTTACTCTCAGGTAAGGCCTTACTGTGAAATCGAGCTTGGTACTGCCGTTGATCTCAGTCAGTTCAATGGGCGCAATGGGCTGAAAATTACCATTCACGACCGCTATTTTGTACTTGCCCGGAAATACCATTGAATTCTGGTAGCTTCCATCATTTCTAACCACCAGCGTCTGGGTAATGTTCGTCTGGTTTTCTACCCAGCCCTGTTCGATCAGCTGGATCAGCGTGCCGTTTACGATGGCGCTGGGCACCGGTTCTTTGGTATCCTGGTCAATAAACGACCCATGAAGTTCGGCACTTGGCGGTTCGTAATTGTCCACCTCGCATGATGACATGATGCCCGCGATAATAAGCAATAGGAAGAATCTTATGTTGTTCATGTTGTTGTAAATTAAGATTTCAAACACTTTATCAAGGTCCTTTTTACTCCGCAGGATGCGGCGGGTTTTGTACCACGCCATTGCCTGCCGCACCTGGGATCTGGTAGTAATACCATTGCAGCGGGAAAGTTCTGGGCACAGCAGCATGCAGCAGATCGCGGACGAAAATGTACTTGGCCGGCGTCACCCTCAAGTCCAGCACAGGCATGAAGGAGAATGCATATCTGTTGCTGAAATAAACGTGGTGTTCTCTCCTGCGTTTCATATCTGCATCCCTTTTGTTTTCGAATAAAAGCTCCACTTTTCTTTCCCGGATCACATTCGCCAGTGTCAACGGGACCGGTGTCGTGAAAGCGGCGCGTCTTCTGATGGCATTCAAACCAGCCGCGGCTTTTACCGGATCGCCCAGGCCACTTTCCACCACTGCTTCGGCGTAGTTCAGCAGGATTTCAGCGTATCTGAGGTCCATCCAGTCAGATGTGGAAGCATTTTGCTGTCCTGTGCTGGTTTCCTGCAAAAACTTCCTCAGCAAGAACCCGGTTTTAGTATTACGGCTGGCAACGCTGGAAGTAGAATTGAAACCTGAATATTCCTCAACAGTCGGCGCTCCCCAGGCATAATAGGTCACGCCGTTTACAGTGACATTGGTGCCGGTTTTGATCATTGGCGTTCCGTCGGGTGCAATTAATCCGGCCTGGATCACGATCTTTTTCCCCTTCATCACACTGCCGGGCACCACGATATAAGCATGCAAACGCGCGTCTTTGTCTTTGAAGATCTCGGTAGGGTCCTGGAAATGCAGGTATGATTTCGTCCTGCTGTAACCTTCAAACCCAAAATCATTTGCGGCCGTGGTGGTTTTCAATGGGGCACTTTCGCCGGGATGGGTGTATTCTTCAAAAAGATCCACACTCTCAATAGTCGGGTTCATACGGCCGGGGTGGGCCCATCCGTCGCGTGCCTGGGCCGGGCTGAACCACAGGTCGTAGTTGTGACCTCTTCCTGCAATGGTGTAGCCTCTCACGAATATCGCTTCGGTAGTGGCGATATTCGGGTCGCGGAACATCTTAATGTAATTTTCTGTGGCCTCTTCCGGCGTTGCAGGAGTTGGGGCGTATAAAGAGAATGCGCCTGAGTTGATCACCGTTTCCGAGGCCTTGATACTCTCTGCAAAAAACTCGTTTGCATCCGCCGGGTCCATGCCGATCAGCTTTTGCTGGACAGCTTCACCCTGCAATGGTGCCAGGCGCCAGTATTTGGCGAGCGAGCCGGCATACAATCCTACTCTTGACTTCAATGCCTGTGCAACGAGTTTTGTAGCACGCCTTTGGCCGTCCCAGCTGCTGGGCAGTGTCGCGGTGGCGGCATCGAGTTCTGCCAGGATGAATTTAAATGTTTCCTTTTCGGTACTGCGCGGCACTTTCAGTGCCCCTACATTACCTGAGTCGAATTCCTGACTCTTCTTGATCAACGGAACGCCGCCATACCGCATAGCCAGCCCATAGTAAGCATAAGCACGGATGAAAAGGCCCTCTCCAACCAGTTTGTCTTTCTCGGTTTGCACGATATCCAGTCCCGGAACGGCGTCGAGCAGGAGGTTTACTTCTCTGATAAGACGGTACCCCTGTACCCAGTAATTGGGCGCCATTTCTCCGTCTTTGCCTACGCCATAGTTGCCGATCCATTCGGTATGCATGGCTTCATCGGTGTACATGGCCCTGTTCCGGCCTCCATTGGTGTTTCCGTTCCAGCTTTCTTCTCCGTATTTAAAATCTTCGAGGGGCATCTGGTAGTACAGGTTTGCCATGTACAGTTTCACCCCGGCCGGATCGCTGAATACAGCTTCAATCGGCAGCTTATCCTGTGGTTCCAGGTCCAGAACGTCTTTGCAGCCCAGCGTAAGCAGCAGGGATAACGCGAGCACGAATCTCGATTTATATATATTAATTTTTTTCATACTGATAATTTGTGATCTGTTTTTTGGTTAAAAACCGAGACTTACACCGACATTATAATTCTTCGTCAACGGATAACTGTTACCGCCGGTTGTGGCGTATTCTCCATTGCTCATCAGCTGGCCGGATGTTTTTTCGGGATCCATAAATTTGATCAGCGGGTCGGCAGTCCAGGTGATCAGGTTAAACCCATTGGCATATACGCGGGCATTTTTGATGCCGATTTTTTGCAGCAGCGCCGCCTTGAAAGTATAGCCCAGCTCCACGTTTTTCAGTCGCACATACGAGGCGTTCCTTCTCCAGAGGTTACTTTCGGATTGCAGCTGCATCGTTTGAGTACCATTGGGGCGGGGGGCAGGCCATTCTCCTGCTATCCAGGGGCTATCGGGGTTGTATGGATCTGCCTGGTGCCATCTGTCCATAAAATATCCCGGTGTACTACCCGAAAACCAGAACCACTCAGAAAGCGTCTCCGTGTAACGGACCGTGTATCCGGCAGCTCCCTGAAACAAAATGTTCAGGTCAAAGTTTTTGTAACCAAGATTAATGGTCGTTCCGAAGTTTAGCAATGGTGATGAGCCCCTGGCATAAGGTACCCGCGAGTCGTCGGCGTTAATGATCCCGTCGTTGTTGATGTCCTGGAACCGGTAATCTCCCGGCAGCTCACGCACGCTGTAAAATTGTCCCTGCAGCGGCGCATTGTTGATCTGCTCGAAGCTCGTAAACTGTCCCGCCGTCTGGTAGCCCGTTTGTCTGTTCATCCAGCGGTCGGTATTGTCGTTGAGCCATCGGTCGTACTGGCTCTGGAACGGCGCGCGCTCGGTATAGCGGCTCATTGTGCGGGCGTAATTCATGTTTCCGGTGATGCCGTACCTGAAACCGTTGATATTGTTCCGGTGGCCCACCGTTAATTCAAAACCTGTCTGGCGATCACTGTTGAGGTTTTCCTGGGCGATATCCGTACCAAAAGTATTCGGCAGCGAAACGGCCCGTGTTCCGAGCAAGCCTTTGCGTTCCCGGTTGTACACATCCGCCGTAATGTCCAGTTTTCCGTTCCATAAACTTACATCAATACCAATGTCGGCCGTATGGTTGGTCGACCAGGTCAGGAAATTATTCGCCAGTGCGGGTGCCGCCAGCCCGTTCGACTGCGACCCGTTCACAAATTCCCAGAATGAGTTGCCGCCAAACGTAAAGCCCGGGATATACTGGAAAGCATTTCCGGCATCTGTACCCAGTACTCCATAAGAAGCCCTCAGTTTCAGATCGCTCACCGCAGGGACGTGATCTTTAATGAAATTTTCCTCTGAGATCCGCCAGGCTGCAGATACAGTCGGGAAAAATCCGAAGCGGTTATCGGGGTGATAACGGTAGGAGCCGTTGTAGTTGAATGCAAAGTCCAGAAGATATTTGCGGGCGTAATCGTAGTTCAGGCGGCCAATGTAGCTGATCCTTGAATTCTCATTTTCGTCCCCGTAAACCGTCTGATTAGCCTCATTACCAAACCGTATCTGGTCATTGGTAAAAAATTCACCGTAATAGCGTCTGCCGTTCAGGCTGCGGCCCCAGCCTTTGTATTGCTCAGCCACCAGCATTGCCTTGATATCATGTTTCGTGCCGATCGTGAAATTGTAATCAGCTGCCAGCCGCAACATATACACGTTGTTGACGTCCGAGCGGTTGAATATATTCTGATCCGGGCGCTGGAATTGCGGCCGGTAGGTTTCGGTCGCCGAATCGAAGGTATACGCGTAAAATCCTTTCCGCAGGTTTTTGTTCAGGTAATTGTTCATGTCGTAAGAACCGGTACCCGTCAGGCTCAGGTTTTTTACAAAAGGAACATCGAACTTCAACTCCATGCTGGTCTGCAGGTTCCTGCTTTCGTCTTCATTATAGCCGGTAAGATCCTTTTCAGAAGCTGCAAACGGCGTTATTCCCAAACTTGTCAGTCCGGGATATTGCGGATTATTATTGGCATACGGATACTGGGTCGGCAGGGTCACGATCGTGTTTCTGGCAATGAGCGTGAAACTTTCTCCCGGCTGGTAACCTTTGTCGAGAAGTCCCGCGATGTTCACCCTCGCCCGCAGGCTATTGGTAAGCTGCGCCGTAACATTGCTTCTCACATTAACGCGCTGGTAACCCAGGTCATTACTTCTCAGCAACCCGTTGTCTTTCAGGTATTCCATACCCAAGTAGTAAGTGATCTTGTCCGATCCGCCGGTTGCCGATAAATTGTGCTGGATCTGGGTAGAGTAGTCCTTCATCACCACGTCCCACCAGTCGGTACCTTCGTAACCCGGTGATGTACCCAGTTGCCATTTGTCATATTCCTCTTTGGAGAAACTTGGCGCAGCTACCCGGCCCGGATTGGAATAAAGCCCCGCCTCATTGAGCATGGTCACATATTCTTTGGAAGTAGCGGCTTTTACCCGGTTGGTCGGCTGTGAAATACCGGTCACGACATTGTAGCTGAAACTTGTTTTGCCTTTTACACCTTGTTTGGTGGTCACAATCACCACACCATTGGCAGCACCAATGCCATAGATCGCCGCGGAAGCATCTTTGAGCACACTTACGCTTTCAATGTCCTGCGGGTTGATCCTTTGAAATGCGCCCGGATCGTTACGGATAATGCCGTCGATCACATACATTGGGTTACCAAAACCCCTGACCTGTATCGCGTTATCAAACTGGCCCGGTTGTCCCGACTGCTGCCGGATGTTCAAACCGGCAATCTTTCCCTGCAGTTTTTGCGCCAGGCTCGTCACGGTCGCCGTCTGTATTTCCTGAGACCGGATCGAGCTCACGGCGCCGGTCAATGTCTGTTTGGTGGCGGTTCCATAACCTACCACGACAATCTCATTGAGCGCGCTGCCTTCGCCAGCGTTCATGGAGACATTAATGACGGTTCGGCCGGAAATTTTTTCAGTCAGATTTTCCATTCCAAGCGACGTGAAAACCAGATCGGTGCTGTTTGCAGGCACTAGTACTGAAAATTCTCCGTCGCCGTTCGTTGCAGTCAGCGGTTTTTCGCCATCGGGCGAGATCACCGCAACCGTCACACCCGGCAATGGGCTGCCGTCGGCCGAGTCGGTCACTTTGCCATTGATACTGATTTGCTGGGCAAACAAGCTCAACGGAAAAAGGGCAAAAATTAAAAATAAGTATCTCATTTTTTTCATAAGATCTGTCAGTAAATCTTGGATCATAAGTAGTAGTTGGGATAAGGGCATTGCGAAAACTTGTCAGTTCATGGAGGCAGGTTGTATGGATGCATAGCTGATAAATTGGGTTACTTTGATGCATTCTCAGGTTCGAGAATTTCGGTGTAAGGATACTTTTGGGGCAGTTAATAAAAAGTTAAAAAAGGGTGAATACATGAAAATTTTAAGAAATTATTTCACAAACGGCTGATTAACTATAACTTAAAAAGACAATAAATTTATTTTTAAGTACAATTTCAGATCGGGTAATGTGATGAAGGCGCCTGTCAGGATCCGCTTTTCCGTCCATTCTGTTCCCGGAATCATCATAAAAATAGCCGGATCGTACACAACGTACAATCCGGCTGCTCCAAAACAACACCTGATAATTAAGCTTACATTGGCCCCGAACCGATCAGTTTTACGGAAGTGGTTTCAGTATATTTTAGCGGTTCTACACCGGGAACTGCTTTGTATTTTACATTTTTCAAAACCGCTGTTTTCACCTGATCAAAACCAAACGCAGGCCGGGCTTCTGCGCCGCTGTAATCCAGTTTCACATTCTCGAACCCGATGTTGTTTACATTGCGGATATAAAAACCCCAGTAAGGCAGCGGCCTTGATTCGGTGCGCGGACGCTCAAAGTTTTTGACATTTATAAACTCCGGAGCGGTAACCTTATATGATATATCAATGTCTTTAAACCTGATATTTTCATAGCTGCTTCCTTTCGCCCAGGTCTCCACCGAACAGGCATTGTTATAGATCCCCGATGCTTTCACACGTTCGACCAGGATGTCATTTGCAGTGTTCCCCTCATTTAAAACAAACGTCATCGCAGTTTGCACGTCCTTTATTTTAATGTCATGGATATAGATCTTTTCCGACTTCCCTTTACCAAGTCCCCAGGCACCCGGCTGAAAAATAATACCCGTAAGTGTATTCGTTGTCAGGGGATTATTGACCGAACCACGAAAATGGCCGAATACACCCGGCCCAATGATATCACACGCCTTTATTTCCAGGTTTGTTGTAGGTAAAATGATGCGGATCCCGTTGCAGGCGCTGTTAATCAGACATTCTGTAATGAGTGTATTTTCCCAGTATCCGCCAGCTATCGCATCGTCCCGGCAATAAAATTTACAATTGTCGATCACCAGGTTTTTGCCGTGACGCACATGGATGCCGTCGTAACCGTCGGTGATGGTTACATTGGTAACTTTAAATTCCTCCACATAAAGCCCCACAATACTCCAGTTGGCAGCCCTGGTTACACGGATATCCGAAATCGTGACATTTTTGGAGCTGATAATCATAATGCCATGCACATTCCGCTCGGGCTTTGGGACTAGCGCGCCGTCAATTGTTCCTGTTCCCGCGATGGTAACATTCTCAGCGTTTTCCAGCATGATCAGTGCGCGGGTCCAGCTGTAAATGTCTTTGACGTCGATATTGATCGGTTTTTCCGGATCTTCTTTTTTTAAATTTGATCCCTGATAATGCTGCAGATCCGCCGTTCCGATGATCGTTGCATCATGTTCAAGATGCAAAGTGATATTGCTTTTTAAATGTACAGTCCCGGTCAAAAACCTGCCGGCCGGAACGTGCACTGTACCGCCGCCACTTTTGGAGCACGCTTCGATCGTTTTGTTTATCGCCCGAGTGTTCAGCGTTTTACCGTCACCGATTGCGCCATAGTCTGCGATATTAAAGTCCGTGCCGGTGTTTTTCCGTTGTGCATCGCTGGTGAGCGAATATCCGATCAGGAAGGCGAAAAGAAATAATGTCCGAGTCATAAGTGCTAAAAAGTTATCGACTAATTGAGCCCGCAAACTACGGGAGATAGGTTAAAAATTTGTTAATAATCAGATAACGAGAAGATTAATTAGCAGCTAGCAATAAATCTTTTTCAAATCGATGGAACATGCAAATTGGTTAGGCGAAATGGCCGGCAGAAAAGGCGGGGTTCGGAGTGGTTTGAACGGGCGGCGGGGCTGTTCTCCTGTTCAAACAACCGGAAGGATTTTTCAAGTAAAACTCTTAGCTTTTGTCTCAGTTAGTTTGACTACATATAACAATCTGAAGTTAATTCAAATCTTATGCGCCAACACTTTCAGGACGGATCGGGTCAATTGTAGTCGCACGAAACGTTGGTGCCTTTTGACACTTCTGGCAGTCACGAGCGGGAAAGGTTGACAAGTGGACCAAAGGGAAGAAAAGAATACAGGTAACGTATTTTTTGTCTGAAATAACAGACGCTATGTCGATCTTATGGGTATTGATGGTAAATTGATATAAAATAGCTGGTCGAAAATAGGTGACTTTCGTAGCATCAAAGGGTGATCAATGCCTGTCGTTTTTTGACTATTAAGCTCCACCAACCCGAACCATACTGCAAAATGCTCTATGAACCGCCATCGATAGATACGATTCTGGTTCCAGAGAAAGTGCAGGGAAATAGGGCGAAGGGACTTGCTCTTTCAAATGTGGAAAGGCCTGGATGACTTTGGCAGCATAAAAGCCAGATTCTTGCCATTGTGCCCCGTACCGGTACAAAAGATATAGGGAATAAGCCCATCCGAAATGGCCAACCTGTGTTTGGGCACTATCCAAGTACAATTGTTAAACAATCGCCGGTTGCTGTGCACCCGATCTGGCCTTCCCCTCCAAAGTCGGTCCAGGTTTTTGAAAGACTTTTTATTAATGTTTGAACGTGAAGATAGGAGCTGATGAAAAAGAAAAAATCAAACAGGACAAGGCTGGTGGTCATTTATGCGGCGGCCGCTGCCGTACAATCTTTTAATCTAACCCAAGATGGCGCTGAGAATTTTAATACAGCTCATCTATACCCTGTCAATTTTGCTACGCGAAACCCGTGGCGCTTTTTGTACTAACTTTTAATTTAACCCCGTATGGGAAATGAAGCAATCTTTGCGGTTAGTCTGGAGTTTGTTGAAACATCGCTCAAAAAAGTAGGGGCAACCAAGATTGTGCTTCTATGATAAGGGATAAATATTATATGTATTGCTAAACTGAAGTACATTTATTACCTGTAAACTTTCTTATGAAGCTACTTTTACTAATTTCTTGTCTAGCTATACCATATCTGGGTCACGCCCAAACAAAGAAAAACTATAATAGCAGCAGTGCGTTGATGAGAGCAACTATGCCTCGAGTCGACTATGAGGCTTTAAGAAAACAAAAGGACAGAGAGCTGCAAATTCTCTTGGAAATGAATAGGAGAAGTGAAGAGCAATTGCGACGTGCTAATCAAGAGTTGGAACTTTCCAATGCTTCCGATCTTATGTCATGTGATAATCTTTTAGTTATGATTAAATCACGAGGTTCATTTAAAGCCACTTTAGTGTCAATCGATATGCCGGGTACAGATTGGCTTAGATCAGTCAAAATATATCAAATGAACAATAATTATTTCGTCATTGCAGAAATGGTTTCAGACCGTTACGGCTTAGAAACAAAAGAATATGCGTATTGCGGAATCCCCTCTCAAAATTGGAATGCATTTGTTTCTGCACCGATCGGCGGTCGATTGACTCATGGTGAGAGATTTCATGATTATATAATTGATTATAAGTGCCTGTGCAGCCCTCAAAATTGAGTATTGACACTTTCTGTGAAACAAGTAAGGTAACTAGATATAGTGCCATGGGTTTGGATTTATGAGCAATATAGCATATCGACCAAATAATATTTTGTTGTATAACAATACGTTATGTTGCTTTGGTAAGTGATGGGTAGCTCACGCTAGCATTGGTTGACCCATCTAGGCCTTAGAATGTCGTTGGATTTATGATGAAGTGAGTAGGAAAAGCTGATCGAAAGTACCTGACTTCCTAAGCGCCAATCCTTGGTCAAGTCCATCCGTTTTTTTACAATTTCTAACATTCCGGTTCATTTAGCGAAATGCTCAATGAACCACCAAGAATTTTGAGGAGCATATTGTTCATCGCGAAGTAGAGCCTGGCAGCTCCAACTGCAAGGCTCTACTAAATTCCTCATTGATTTTTTAAAAATTACATTTGCCCTAAACTTTTGAGGCAAACGGTTATTAGTCGCTGCCTTTTAATCCCCAACTTCCTATTTCAGGGGCGGAAAATGCCTCTATTGCGGAGAATACGAATGGAGTAACTTTGACACGGGCTTTCCATTCGTCCAAATCTTCGTCAAATACCGGGCCCCCGTTCTCAATCCTAAAGTCCCGATCTTCGTCCAACTGTGATCTAGTAAATTGTTTAATGAAGGTCATTTGGACATTTGGTTGAGTCGCACGGACAATCCGTAAACTACCAATTGCATGTCCGGGAGCGCCAGTGGTGGTTAGCATACCTGCCTCGACCTTAAAATAAGCATCGGCCAGTTGCTCATAAACATCGAAATTGATGGTAAAGGACACTTCGGCAGTCCGCTTGCTTTGAGCGCTGGGGTCGTTACGCCGTTCTATGTTCAAGACTAAATTTGAAATTGTTGCCATGACAAAAATGACTAAATTGTGATAAATGAGAATGATGGAGATTCAAGAATAAGGTATTGGATCACCTAATAGGCACCATAATATTATGGATGACTGACCCACCTAGGGTTTAATTCGGATTCGTGGGAAGTTTAAGGTACGGTTCTAAACCGAATGCTTGATCTGCGTATGTCAGGTTGGATGGTATAGACACGAATCTGTACGTATCACCGTCATGATTTACTCCGGCGACTTCGCATCCAGTTGCTAAAGTTGGCAAGATTAATTTGTATTTCTTATTCCCAAGATCGCGTATGATCCATAGTTGTGATTTTTCGGACGTAGTAGATGTGCTTCTTGGTTTATAACTTAGGTTTGCGTAGTCATACTGCGTTAAGAACAACCCGTCGCTTCTTCTGATTCGGTAAAGCTTCGCTACACCCCCTTTCCCAAAATTTTTGCCAGAGTATTCGAAATTCACAATATCAACGAAATTGTAGTCTGGAACGTTATTATGTCGAACTCCGAATGTTCGAAAATTCGTTCCAAAAAAACCGTTACTTATCACGTACCTTGCATATGCTGGTGGATTGAAAAGCTTAATAAGCATATTACATGCCGTTATATCGAAGGCAAGCGATGCGTTGGTTTTGAGGTTTTTTTGAACCTGATTTTCTTTGGCGAAGTTGGAAGCGGCAGGATTGACTGCTTGATTATCATTGTTGCAGGAGAACAATAGGAGTAAGCAGCCGAAGACAAGTGTCGTTACGGGAGTCAGTGAATCTTTCATAACTTTTGATGTTTTGGTTTTTTTAAGCTTACCGAATGGAATTTGCTCATTCGACTGGGTCAAAACTATCTGGTTGGGCTATGAAACGCGAATGGAATTTTCCGCGTGATTGAAGCAATCAATTGATTTTTGCCACGCATTTAAAGTTGGCGGCGTGCTTCAATTGAATCCTGCATTATCGACGTGGCTCGATAAACGTTTGTGGCGATTTTTACTAAATAAACTTTGTGAAACATTACATTTAATATCTGAGCCTTAAACGAAAAATCAATGAGGCCTTTCGATATGGACTAGTTATACGTTAACAAGTTCGGGAAATTGCAACGTTTCCGCACTCTCCCTTGCGGGATCTGCAATTCGGAAATTAAAGACAAATCATTTCGGCTTAAATTGACCAGGTTAAATAAATGGCAATCGGTTATCTAATACATGATTGGTAAT
This sequence comes from Dyadobacter bucti, assembly GCF_005869225.1. Classification (GTDB taxonomy): domain Bacteria; phylum Bacteroidota; class Bacteroidia; order Cytophagales; family Spirosomataceae; genus Dyadobacter; species Dyadobacter bucti. Next base: position 29,853 of record NZ_SWFP01000012.1, read on the forward strand.
AATGTGGAAAATTCGTAGCTGTTGATCACCGTAATTCGCTTTAGAATGTGTTTGGGAATTATATTTTGACAGCAAGCGATGTTCGTTGTAACATCAGTTGAATGTTGGCAAGAATGATCCATGCGACCGAAGAAGATACTGTATATTCGTAATCTTTCACGATTCTACGGAAAAAGTTAGTCCATGCAATTGATCGTTCGACAACCCACCTTTTGGCTACTGGTACAAACCCCTTTGCAGATTCTGGGCGAGAGGCTTTCTCAAATTTAATATTGAATTCTTTCATTTTCCGGGCAAAGACTCCGTTGTAAGCCTGATCACCGTATATCTTTTCCAGGCTTTCGTTCTGGCACAGGATATCCGCCGAGAAATTCAAAGCAGCATTACCATCAGCCTCGTTTGCAGCATGGACGTGAACAAACCATATTCTGCCATCTGTGTCGACCAGTAGTTGTCTTTTGGGACCGTTCACTTTTTTGTTTGCATCGAGCCCTCGCTTTTCAAAAACCATAGGAGAAAGTTTAACACTCTGGCTGTCAATGCAAAAGGCAGATGGATTCCTATCTTTCTTATTTGCCATTCTATCCAATTGATTTAGGAAAACGTTGATTTCGGCAAGCACATTATTCCTTTTCCACTGGTTAAAGTACCAATAAACCGACTGCCATTTGGGAAAGCAAGGTGGTAGATTTCTCCATCGCCGGGCGACCCCGTGACAGCCTGTGCGAACAATGTATAACAGAGCATCCATTATCGTCCTTAAATCATGCTTTCTCTTTCTTTTTAAATCTAAAAACCTCGAAATTGCAGCCCACTGGGGATCGCGGGGCGACCCGTGCCGTCAGTCTACTGTACTGTTTAATCAACTCTTTAACGTTTGGTCACTGCAAAGATGGTACGATCCCCTTTCCTAACAATTCCCAAACACGCTCTTATGTCGTAGTCATTGATTAGAAATCTGAGGAAAATCATCTTTGGTGAAATATCGTCCCAGATGCTTGACATGAAAATCGATTACTCAACAGCAAGAAACTTATTTGATTTGAACAAGGCCATCTCCCGTTTACAGGGGTTGAACTGGGTGGACATGTGTGCTGCGCTTATGAAGGAAATAGCGAATGCTGAGTCGGCAGACCTATCTTTGCAGGCTAGTGGGAAGGAAATTGTGAACATGCAGCGTAATTACCTTAGGGCGCTTAGATGGTTTTACGCAACATTGCGGGACGAGCAGCCAAGATCAAGCCTTTTAGTTGAAATTCAGCAGATGTTCACACCATTACTGACCGAGCTCGCCGCAAAGCAGCAGTTCTCTTTGGACCGGCGATGAGCTCACTGTCGTTTTTAAAGCCTACCGTTTGGTTTATTTCGAGGGACTATTCTGGCCGCTTTTCCCTATCAACCAATATTTATAATAATATTGCGGCAGCGAATATTGCTATTGAGTTTTTTGAATAATGGACAATTACGGTAAAGGGGTTGCAGAAGTGCTTCAGGAATTGATATCCGGCAAACAAGTTCTTAAAGTTCAGATAAGCAGGTTTATTGACAACAAACTTGTTTGGGAAAGTGAGAAATTTGCTTTTGGCCACGAATTTATCCATGTGGGCAGCGAGTCTTACAACCTGAACAAGTTGGTCAAATATCAGTTTGATGATGGCGTACTTTCGCTACATTTTTAAAAGGGCAACAAGGTAACGACTTTTAAATCGGAATAAGTACTGTCTTAATACACCTTACATGTAGCATTCCCGACAACCAATTGCTATGGTAAGTCAGCTTGGCAGGTCAACTCGCATGCCGGAACAGGGAGCTATATAGGACTATGACCGTGTTTATACCAATATGATATGTTGCTTTGGTAAGTGATTTTGGTGCTATCTTTTAAATAAACGCAACAACCCCGATAGGGGGCTGCGGTACTCAGATGTACTGTGGTACAATGATAATTTTTTGCAACATACCTTCTCTATGAAAAAGCTGCCAGAGAAATAAAAAATATATAATTTTGAGAAAAAGTTATAATTATGACAGGTTCGCTGCCGGAGATAGATGCCGATTTACTTCAAGGTTTGAGGGAAGGAGACGAGGCTGCGTTCGCTGCTATTTACCGGCTGTGCGCACCAGGACTTTATCATAGGCTACTACGCTTATTAAAAAATGTTGCCATTACAGAAGAAATTCTGCAAGATGTATTCCTGAAGCTTTGGGAGCATCGTACGCGAATCGAACCCGACCGTGGCTTTCGCACTTACTTGTATCGGATGGCCGACAACCGGGCTATTGATGCCTTTCGAAAAATCAGCCGTGACAAAAATCTTCAGCAAGAGCTCTGGGCAAGTTATATCAGTTTTTGTCTTCCGTCGGAAGACGTTTTTATTGCAAAAGATGATTATCAGCTCATATCAGATGCAATAGATCAATTACCTCCCAAACGTAAGCAGATCCTCATTTTTTGCAAGCTAGAGGACAGGAGCTATCAGGAGGTTGCCAACCTGATGGGGATATCAGTTTCCACAGTCAGCAACCAGCTGGTGAAAGCGATCAAAGAAATTAAAGCGTACGTAATCCGGGCGGCTGGACGGCAATCTTCCTCAATCATTTTATTCATGTCCATTTTTCAGGATATCTAAATTTGTATTCTTTTATTGAAAAACTGCCTTTAACCGATAGTGTGTTTCCGCCGAACGTTCGTATAAGCCCTAAAACGAACATAATTGTAACGCTATTTGGGCAATCGCGAAGATATAGAAAGGCTGCTGAATGCTTACCTTTTGGACAGGACAAGCCGGGAAGAATTCGACAAATTGCTTGCCGCGCTCTCTACGCTTGATGATACGGAGTTCAGGGATGCGGTGATTGAGGCATTAGGAAAGGATTCGAACCTGCTGAACTCCGAATTTGTAGACATCCGTGTGGATCAGTTATATCCTTCACTGCTGTCGAAGGTTCGCGCATCCTCATACGAAGATGATCAGCCTGACGAGGTTTCAAAGCCAACCGTTCACTGGGTTTGGTGGAGAACGGCCGCTGCGGCCGCTGCTGCGGGTATCCTGCTGGTCCTATGGTTAGGTGACCATTTCCGGCAGGCAAACAAACCCAGAAAAGAGATAGCAAATGTTACCGCAAGACAAATCCTGGCGGGAGGAAACCGGGCAACGCTTACCCTGGCCGACGGCCGCAAGCTCGATTTGAGTAATAGTCAGCAGGGCATTACCGTCGGCAAACACATTCGTTACCTGGACGGTACCGAAGTCCTGGATTCGACTGAAACCGACAAAACGTACTCTTCTAATATTGAGCTTCTCACACTTGCCACGCCAAATGGCGGACAATATCAAGTCATGCTGCCTGATGGAAGCCGGGTTTGGCTGAACGCTTCGAGTTCTATTACATATCCTGGCGCATTCAGTGGCGGCAAGCGCGAGGTTACGCTTCGCGGAGAGGCATACTTCGAGGTTACTAAAGATGCCGCCAAACCATTTATCGTCAATACAGAAATTCAGCGTGTAACGGTTCTGGGCACATCGTTCAATATTAATGCCTACACCAATGAAAATCTTAGTAAAACGACCCTGCTGACCGGATCGGTGCGTGTCAATGTCAAGTCCGACGATGTCGTCTCACGAAATGAAAAGGTATTGGAGCCAGGTCAGCAAAGCGTTATCGGGGACAACGGTCGTACAGTCGCTGTTTTTCAAGTTGACCCTACGACTGCCATCGCCTGGAAAAATGGGCTTTTTGACTTCCATGGCTTGAATATAGAAGAAGCGATGAAGCAGATCGAAAGGTGGTATGATGTGAAGGTGACTTACGAAGGTCCCAAGCCTACGGCATACCTGGGAGGTAAAATGAGCCGGGGCGTCCGGTTAGCGACGTTTCTTGAATTTTTGGAAAAAGATTTTCAAATCAAATCAGAAATCCGGCCTGACCGCACACTTGTATTGCATATACCGAAGGATAGAAAATTGTAATTATCAACTTAACCGCAGCATCATGATGAGCAAAACGTCTTTTTAATCCTTGACCTGAGACGGTAAAAAAAAGCAGGGAAGTGTCGAAACCACTTACCCTGCCACATACCGCTGGTCCCCATCGCGAACATCGTACCATTCACAAAATGTAAACCTTAGTTTTTCAAAGTTATGAATAAAAAACGAAGGCTGGAAAGCTACGGCCTGTCCGGCCGGTTATCCACCCGTACAACCCTATCGTGGCGCACCTTTATGATGATGAAGGTATTTTGTATTCTATTGCTCGCATGCCTGAAGTTGCATGCCCACAGCTATTCACAAAGCATCACGTTAAACGCGAAAGGTGCTTCGATCGTAGATGTTTTTCGCTCTATCGAGCAGCAAAGCGGCTATGTGGTGCTCTACAATTATAAAGAGCTTCGGAAAAGCGGACCAGTTACGGTCGCCGCCAAGAATATGCCTTTGGAGCAATTTCTTTCCAGACTTTTTTCAAACCAGCCTTTTACATATAAAATCGAAGACAAGACGATTTTAATAAGTCCAAGGCTTGAATCACTTCGCCGGGTACCTGTAAATTTGCCCGTGGAAGTACAGCCCATCGCCCCAACAGAGCGGAATGTTTCCGGCACCGTGACTGATGCGGAAGGCGGCGCTTTGCCTGGTGTAACTGTGCTAGCAAAGGGAACTTCGGCGGGAGCAGCTACGGATGTGAATGGAAAATACAGCCTCAGTGTGCCTGACGGTACAACGGTGCTTGCATTTACAATGGTCGGCTATTCGCCTCAGGAAAAGGAAATTGGCGCAGCGAGCATCATCGACGTTACCATGGCCGCCTCCACCAGCGAGCTGAGCGAAGTGGTTGTAATCGGATATGGATCGCGTTCTGCAAAAGATGTTACCACCGCTATCTCGCGTATTAGTGCGGAAACCATTGATAAATCGGTGTCGATGACACCCGAGATGGCTATGCAGGGTACTATGAGCGGCGTTCAGGTGTCGGGTAATTCTGGTGACCCCATGATGCGTCCGACGATCCGTATTCGTGGTACTAATACCTGGGGCGTCTCTGATCCACTTTTTGTGATTGATGGTATTCCAGTTACCGAAATGGGGGCCGGTATTGAAGGTGAAAATGCCCGTATCGCTGATGTTCGCGGTCCCATCAATATTATGTCAATGATCAATCCCAACGACATTGAATCCATTTCTGTGTTGAAAGATGCATCTGCTGCCGCTATTTATGGGGTGCGCGCTGCGAATGGCGTTGTTCTGATCACTACGAAAACAGGAAGGAAAGGGACCATGTCGGTTGATTTCAGCACCAGACTAGGGGTACAAAACCTGACTCAGGAATTTGACTTGCTTACCACGCCAGAATATACATCCTTCGTTCAAGGCATTTTTGCGACGGACCCGGACCGCCTGCCAATGGAAGATAATATTGGCCGCTTTGATCCGGCCAGCGACAGGTACCTGGGTAATTCGCCGACTTACAATTGGCAAGATGCCGTTCGGAACAAAAACGCAGCGATCCAGGATTATTCGGTTCGGGTTTCGGGTGGCAATGAAAATACGGACTATAATGTTTCGGTGGGTTATGCAAATACACAGGGTACGATTCTGATCAATCAGTTGAAACGCTATTCCGGCTCGTTTAAGTTAAACTCAAAGATCAAAGACTGGCTGAAAACTGGCATTAACTACCGCCTTGTGAATGCATCCGGGCGTGATGGGGTTTATAGCTATTTCGATGTGATCAGGAGTGCTCCCTGGCAGCCTATTTATGCAGGGCCTGGCATTCCCAGCTACAATGGATATGCGAACGTAGTAGGAGGGATCCAGCAGGACGGCACCTATTCAAACCAGAAATTGTACGGGCAGGGAACCCGTATCAATGAAGTGGGCCGCATGAATTCCAATGATGTTTCTTACGACTCATGGCGCAACATCGGTAACATGTACGTAGAGCTGACCCCTTTGAAACACCTCACCGTAAAAGGAACCCTAAGCCTTGATCGGTACGTTACTACGCGCTCCCAGTTTTCGGACTACGACGCCAATGTGTTCGATTATACTGCTGGAGATCCGCGGGCCAGGGGAGGAGGGAAGTCAGTGGGCTCTTACCAGGAGCGGGATGTGATCAACAATAATCTGATGAAGGAGCTGATGGTCAACTATGCCAACTCCTTCGGCGACCATAACCTGGATTTGCTTTTCAATTTCTCTGACCAGAAGTACGATGCGATGTATAAATTTGCTGGCAGTGAGTACATGACCACCAAAAAGGATTATTTGCGGGTACTAGGAGGAGAGCGCGCCTATACTTCCGTAGGAAGCGAACAAATGCGATGGGCATTGCAGGGTTACCTGTTCCGCGCGAGTTACAATTACGCATCCAAGTATTACCTCGATGCGACAGTGCGTCGCGATGGAAGTGCCCGCTTTGCGCCTGAAAACCGGTGGGGAACGTTTCCTTCTGTTTCGGCCGCCTGGCGACTTAAAAGTGAATCTTTTTTAGAATCTGTTTCCTGGCTATCTGATTTGAAGCTGCGCGCAGGCTGGGGACAGTTGGGTAATCAGGAGGTCCGCGATATGGCGTATCTGTCAGCTATTTCCCGAAATCCCCATTATGCAATGGGTAACAGCAGCCAGCCCGACCGTCCTTCCTCCGGCGTTTTCTACGAGGGGGCGACCATCTTCGGTATACCAAACCGCGACCTTACCTGGGAACGGACAGAAACATTCAACATCGGTTTTGATGCACAACTATTTAAGGGGCTAGAATTTTCTGCGGAATACTACTATAAGAAAACCCACGGCATTTTGCAGGCCATTGACCTTCCTTCCAGTGTGGGTGTGATTGAAACGCCGGTAGCCAACGTGGCGAAAGTAGAAAACCAGGGCTTTGAATTCAACCTGAACTGGCAGCAGCAATTGGGTAATTTTCGCTATGGCGTAGGTGGTAACCTTACCACGACAGCCAACCGCGTGTTGGAAACTTACAAGGGAATCCCAACTTCCGGAGGGACTGTTGAGCAGGGTTACTCGATGTTTTACCACCGCGCATACAAGGTAGGTGGGGTTTTCCAGAGCGACGAGGAAGCACAGCAGTGGCTCTCGCGTTATGAGGACGTAAACTATCAACGGTCACGCGTGGGCGCAGGTGACTTTTATTTTCAGGATCTCAGAGGTGCTCCCAAAAATGAAAATGAATTTTACTCAGAAGGCGCCGACGGACGGATCGATTCTTATGATATGGTATATGTAGGCAAATCGATTCCCGGATTTTTCTACGGGATTAATGGGAACGCCAGTTATAAGGGTTTCGACTTCAACATACAGTTTACGGGCGTTGGTGATGTAGTGAAATATAATGGAATCAAAGCCGGGACTTTTATGGCTACCGAAGGAGATAACGTCACGCGCGAGGTGTATAACGCCTGGACACCAGAAAACCGCTCTACAACACATCCGCGGCTGGTCTTCGGTGATCCTGTACAGAACCTTCGCAGCTCCGATTTTTTCTTTGAAAGCGCTGCTTATCTGCGGCTTCAAAATGTGCAGCTGGGCTATACGATCCCCCAGTTAGGTTCTGATGCGGGGAAGAAATACTTCCAGACAGCCCGGATTTATGCAGGGGCGTCAAATCTTTTCACGATGACACCTTACACGGGACTGGATCCGGAAAACAATAACTACCCGGTGCCGCGTACTTTTTTTGTCGGATTGACAGTGAAGTTTTAAACCTTAACAGAATGATATCATGATGACACGATATAAACATTATAACCTGACCCTGATCGTCGCGGCACTACTGCTTCTGCTGTTGAACTCGTGCGCAAACCAGCTTGACATCAAGCCTACGGCCGAATTGGAAAGCGAGTATTTCGAATCTGAACTTCGTGTTCAGGAAGGTGTAGGCGCTTGTTACGCCGGATTTTACAATCTGTACGGTCCGCTGCTCAACGACGGCGGCGGCTCTCACCAAATTCTGCTTTTGCCAGGGGATGACATTACCCATCAGGATGCCGGTCGCGGGGCGATGGAAGCATTTGCGGGGCTCAATAGCGCAAACGGCGAAGTGAACATGCTTTGGACGCGGCTGTACCAGATCATTTACCGTTGCAATTTTATGCTGGAAAAACTAGAAGAGGAACCTGTGAAGGCCGTTTATCGTACGTCTGGCTTAAACGAAGTCAACAGGGGAGAGGTGCTTTTTCTGCGTGCATGGGCGTTCCATCGTTTGTGGGATTTTTTCAGAAAGGCGCCGCTCCAGGACACGCGTATCCGTACCATTGCGGACGCGATACTGCCGCCTACTCAGGAATTTGAAATGCTTGACAAAGCGATCGAAGATCTGGAACTGGCCGCTACACTGCTGCCTGACGCATCATACTGGAAAACAGAAACGGAGCGAGGCAGGGTCTTTAATGAAAGCGCGTACGGGCTTCTGGTAAAATGCTACACGCTGCGCGCCAGGTACAACAAGGCCAATGCGGGCGACTACCAGAAAGCAATTGCAGCGTTTGAGAAAATAACAACCCGCCAGCTGGTGCATTTCGCGGAAAACTTTGATTACAAGCATGAGAACAATGCCGAGTCGCTCTTCGAACTGCAGGCAAGCCATGCGACTGACCAGGACAATGCGTGGCTTGATAATAATTTTGGCGGCGGGGCCGGGCAGATGGGCGCGATGTACCATTATAGCACAAGCCACTGGGGTAACTACGTTTCGGGCATTTACGGTCCTACAAAAAAATTAATGAACGCATATGACAACGGTGATCCAAGAAAAGAGTACACTTTTGCCAATTTTACCACGAATGTCTCGGGCAATACAGAGGTGAAGGCGCCTGCCTGGGATAAGTTCGATGGTTATCAGTTGATGAAATATGTGTATCCCGGTCGATGCTGGTTTGAGAAGATCTGGGGTATATCATCTACCAACAACACCCGCCTGATCCGTTATGCTGATATTAAGCTTCTGGCCGCTGAGGCTTACTTGCAGACTGGCAATGCAGCTGCGGCCCTTGTACAGGTAAACGACATTCGTGCCCGCGCACGGCGCTCCACAGAAGATGGTAAAGTGTCGACCGCGCCAGCCAATCGCACGGCTATCACCATGCAGAACATTATGAATGAACGATTTGTTGAACTTGCTGCCGAGGAAGGTATCCGTTGGACAGACCTGCGGAGCTGGCATGCGGCTAGCTTCATAGATCTTTCGACCTGGACTGCCCGCGACTTTGGCTATAATTATGATGAAGCGAACTTTGAGTTTCAGCTACCCAGGCATTTACTATTTCCGATTCCACAGCGGGAAATGAATACCAATCCGCTGATGGTAGCAGCCGGTAACAATCCAGGTTATGAATAAAATAATTCTTCTATTATGGGTGCCATTCTTCGGGATGTCATCCATAGCCCATTCCGATCCACCGAAGAAAAAGGTGATCAAGGCTGCATACCTGGGTCACAGCCTGAGCGACGGTATTCCTGAGATGTTATGGGGAATGGCCAAAAGTACCCGCGCAGACACTTTCAGCTTTACACATCAACGCAGCAGTGGTGCTCCGTTACGACACCAGTGGAATCAGTTCGTAGTGAGCGAAGGCCGGGATTTATCAGAGCATACCGATCTGGAAATGATGCGGATATTTAACAATGCTGATATTGACAAAAGCGCTCATTTAGGCCCGTTTTTTGATCAGCGGGACGGGCTTCCCTCAGGTCGATACACGCATTTGGTAATGACCGAAAGCGTCCCGCGCTATTATAGTGAAGGCTGGGGGAATGTCGTGCAGCATACGTATCCGTATGTGGATAGTATTTATCAATATGCCCGGAAATACAACCCGGAAATCAAACCGTATCTGTATGAGGTTTGGCATTGTATCAATAGCGGCACGCCTACCGGCTGCGCGCATGACAAGGATGCGGCCCCATTCCGTAAGCGGTTGAAAAATGATCTGCCTATGTGGGAATCTGTCGTCAACCAGTTCAATAGCAAGAACCCCCGGCAGCGCATGCAACTCATTCCGGTGGGCCAGGGCCTGGGCCTGCTGTCGGATGCTATTGACAGGGGGGATGTGCCGGGCATTGGTTCCATCAAAGAGATGTTTACGGACGACATCCATGTAAACGACACCTTACGCTATTTTGCCGCCTGCATACATTACGCTGTTTTATTTGAAAAAAGTCCGGTCGGACTTCCCGGAGAATTGCAGCACCTGGATGGCCGGCCTTTTGTGAAACTGTCCAGTAAAATGGCCGCTATCCTGCAAAGACTTGCCTGGCAAACCGTCGTCGGTTACCGGGAAACGAAGCGCAAGTGATGTTTATTTTAATTGAAATGATCCTATGTATATACCACGCCTGATTGCTATCCTATTTTTAATAACAACATTAACCGCTTCCAGGCTTAAAGCCACTGCCCCGCCCCAGGAGGTATTTGTTTCACCTTCGGGCAGTGACTCCAACGCCGGAACAAGAAACAAGCCGCTGCGTTCTATTCAAAAAGCGGTCGACGGGCTGGGACCAGGCAAGACAGTTACCTTGCTTGACGGTTTGTACAATCTGACAGCACCTGTTACAATTACGGCCAAAGGCAGCGCAGAACGCTGGGTTACGATTCGTGGAGATAAAGGCGCCAAAGTCGTTCTTGACGGATTAAAAATCAATATTCCAGACAGCGGCATTTATCCGCGCAACAATGGTTTGATCCAGATCGAGAATGCAGCTCATATCAGACTAATTAATGTTCATGTGCGCAACTCGCACCGTTCGGGGATCAATATTCAGGAAAGCCGGTACATCGACGTGATCAATTGTACTTCCGAAAACAGTCTGTCCCCGGGGATCGCCTCTTGGCAGCGCTGTGAATACATTCGTATTTTGGGTAATACGGTTATCAACGCTAATGATATGAAAATGAGCTGGACGCCTTATAAGGGGCACGAAGCGCCGCATGAGGCAATTAGTGTAGCCGGCTCGCACCACTTCGAGGTAGCTTGGAACCATGTATACAACTGTGTAAAAGAAGGCATAGATGTAAAAGAAACTGCTGCTTTTGGCACGGTCCACCATAATTATGTACACGATTGCAAGCGCCAGGGGTTATATATTGACGCGTGGTTCGGTCAGCTCGAGCACATCGAAATGTACAGGAATGTGGTGCACGGCTGTGAATCCGGCATTGCCGTTTCATCCGAGGACGGGCCTAATACCAAAAATCTTAAAATCCATCATAACCTGATTTATAATAATCGCGCTACCGGGATTTTCTTTTCCAAATGGGGCGCGGACAATTTGCGTGAAGAAGTGGACGTATATAACAATACGTTCTATCGGAATGGCTGGGGCAAGAACTTTGCCGGCGATCCACAGTACTGGCTGAGCGGAGGCTGTTATTTGTATTCGACCAAACTTAAAAACCTGCGCATCCAGAATAACATTTTCGCCCGGAACTTTCCTTTTGAAATAGGGCATACGAGCAAGATGGTTGATAGGTGGGCGAGCCAGCAGCAAATTGATATCAGTCGCAATTTGATCCAGGATACTAATAAATCCGAATTCCCGATTTACCTGCATGCCTGGCTAAAAGACAGCGTTTACTCCACGACCGGCACCCATGCAATCCTTGCTGATCCACACTTTGAAAATCCGGAAGAAGGTGATTTCAGGCTGAAAGAAGATTCTCCAGCAAGGGATGCAGCCGGCAACTATTTAGGTGCATTTCCGAAAGGGACAACAAGGGAAAATTTTTGGTGGAAAGAAAATTTTCCTCCCGTGATTCATATCGACAATTACCAACCAAATTACCCTTCGGGAACTGAAAGATAATCCGATGACCGTACACGTCAGAATGTATTTATTTTTTATATCAATGTTTAAAAACCTCTTATGCGAACTGTATTATCAATGCTATTACTGCTGCCGCTCGGCGCTGCTTTCGGTCAGCAAATCAAATCTGATGCTGAAATCGGGGCTCAATGGGGTTTTACACAACCAGCTCCCATTGATTTCAATGACCATAAAGGCTATGTATCGATTTTTAATGGAAAGGATCTGGAAGACTGGGACGGCAACCCGAAATTCTGGCGGGTGGAGGAAGGTTCCATCGTGGGTGAATCGACACCCGAAAACCCAAGTGGCAACAATTACATTGTGTACCGGGGAATGAAGGCCAAAGATTTTACCCTGAAATTTGAGATCAAGGTGGCCGGCAATGGGGGAAGCGGGATGCAATATCGCAGCAAATCAGGTGTGCCGTGGCTGGCTTCCATATCGCCCGAGGTGACAAAAAACGTCGGGCCGGTAAACCTGGACTGGATGCTGACCGGCCCGCAGGCGGATTTCTGGCCCAGTGAACCCTGGACGGGACAGTTTTATTCGGAAAATACACCGATGCGGATACTGGCCTGGCGAGGGCAGGTTGTGGAAGGTTTTGCAGACAAACGAAAACGCCTGATGGGGACCATAGCAAGTAGTGAAACGCTGGTAAAGCTGGTCAAACCAAACGACTGGAATCAGTACACGGTAATTGCGCGTGGCGGCATGTTCCTTCATATTGTGAATGGGCAGCTGATGGCTGTAATGATCGACGATGATCCAAAGTCGTCCAACAATGAAGCAGGATATTTTGGAATTGAAATAGAAGCAATTACGAAGGTTTCCGTTCGTAATATCTGGGTAAAAAAGCTAAACTAAACGCTAATTTTCTTAATGTACATCAGTAATGATCCTGCTCTTTCTATTTCCGCTGTTCCTTCAATATTGTGCAGAACCTATACAGCTGGTCCGCGCCGACGACAAATCGATCAGCTATACGGGAAGGTTTGATTTTTCGGATCGGGCTAAGCCACGCTTTATGTATTCCGGTTGTACGATCGGTGCCGGTTTTACCGGGACTTCCATTGCTATTAAAATGAAAGACGACAGTTTGCGAAATTGGTTCAACGTCCGGATTGACGATCAGCTTTTCAAATTTGAATCAGCGGATTCTTCCGGCATTTACCTGCTTGCCCGCAACCTTCCCGACAAAGCGCATCGCATTACAATCACCCGGCGTACAGAGTCACACGGCGGCAATACCACTTTTGACGGATTTATTATTGATTCTGGAAAAACATTGTATCCATTGCCGCGACTTACCAGGACGATTGAGTTCATAGGCAACTCATTGACTTGCGGCTATGGAAACGAAGGCAAAAGCCGGGAAGAACATTTCAAATATGAAACTCAAAATGCGGACCTGGTTTATGGTGCGCTGGTAGCCAGAAAGTTGGATGCAAATTACGTGGCTATATGCAGATCAGGCATTGGAATGCTCCAATCGTATGATGGTAATAAAGGTATCGTTCAGCCGAAATTGTACGACGAGATTGTAGCTGGGAGCAATGCGCAATGGGATTATTCAGCTAATCAGCCCGATATAGTTGTCATCGAGCTTGGAGCGAATGATCTTGTTAAAACGCTTGATAGTGCTCTTTTTGTCAATACTTACATTGCTTTTGTAAAAAAGCTACGGAGCCAATATCCTGAAACCGATATCATTTGTGCAGCCGGCCCCAACTTGCCGGGTGATCGTAGTTTGGCCTTTCAATCGTATGTGCGCTCGGTTCAGGCTCAATTTAAGAATACCGACAAGAGAGTACATTATCTTGATTTCGGCACCGTTGACGCCAATGGCAGCGATTGGCACCAGAACCTGAAAGAACATCAGCAAATGGCAGATGCTTTACTCCCTTATATCAAAAAACTGAAAAACTGGTGATGATTAAATCTATCAGAAGCATCGCGATATTATTTGTACCGTATATCGCCTCTATCCCGGGATTTGCACAATCGCCGCCCGCCTCCGATTTCTGGAAAATAGCGGCTGACGGCGGTATTGTCTGGAATGTAAGCAACGAGCAGCGGCTTCCCCATGGTGATCATATAGAAATGTCGGGAAGCAATGTTTCCGGAATTATCCATTATACGATCAATAAAAGGCGTCAGCTTACCCTTCAACGCGATATTATTTACCCGCAGTTGCGGACGTACGACAGGACCAATGGTGTAAGCTGGCAAAAGTACCGGGCTTACCTCCGTCAAACCTACGGATCAGAAATTGAGCCAAGTATTACCGATGGCCAGCAAACGATTGTATTTGAAGAAGTTGACTCGCTAGGAATACAAGGGAAACTGATTATTTATCACACACCCGTCAACGATATCAGGCTTACCCGGACATTGCTCCCTTCGATGACGGAAAGGCTGTTTGTTGAACAATGGACACTAACGAATGTTGGTAGAGATGATAAGCGATTAAAAACGGGCAACACAGCCTATAAAACGACCCTCGACGGATACAAAGGCACTTATCAAAAGCACGTTTACAGCGATGCCAGCGAGCATGTTGATTTAGCGGCGGGCAAATCGTACAGCTTTGGGTTATACTTTGCAGCGGCCATCGACGACGAGACGACCGAAGGGTTAAGCTACAAAAAGGCTGTGATGGAACGGGACGAGTTTCTTCAATCGATGCGCGAAAACCTTGTTCTGGAAACTGGTAATCCTGTACTCGACAGACTATTTTATTTTTCAAAAATCCGGGCTGCCGAAAATATTTTTAATTCCAAAATGGGGATTGTGCATTCGCCGGGCGGCGGCAATTACTACCTCGGAGTTTGGGCGAATGATCAGGTTGAGTACAGCGGCCCTTTTTTTCCTTTTTTAGGATATGAGAAAGGCATTGTTGCTGCTCGGAATGCCTATCGGAAATTCTTGCAAAATATACCGGCAGGAAGTAATCCGATTCCCTATTCTTTCGAGATCGAAGGCGATATCCAGTCTTCCAATAAAGATCGGGGTGACGCGGCTATGATAGCATACGGAACATCGCTATATCTGCTGCGCACGGGAGACCGGGAGGCAGCAAAAGAATTGTGGCCGCTAATTGAATGGTCGCTTGCTTACTGTCACAACAAGCTGAACGAACAAGGAGTTGTACGCTCACAAACAGACGAAATGGAGGGAAGAATTCCTACGGGAGATGCCAATCTGGCGACCAGTTCGCTCTATTATGGAGGCTTAGAATATGGCGCAGTCTTGGCAAAAGAGCTGGGATACAAGAGCTTGTCAAAACAGTATGAGCAGCGTCGGCGGGATCTGGAAAAAAGCATTGAAAGTCATTTCGGTTATACTATTGAGGGACTTGATACTTACCGGTACTATGACGGGAGCGAGCGGCTCAGACATTGGATCTGCCTGCCTTTGGCCGTGGGGATCAACACCCGCGCCAAGGCGACCGCAATAGCCCTGCTCGATAAACTGTGGACAGAAAATGGCATCCTGGTGGAACTCGACCCGGACAAAAAAGGCCAGGATGTGTTCTGGGACCGGGGTACCCTGTACATGTTTCGCGGGCTATTCAAAGCAGGTATCCTTGACAAATCCCTTGAAAAGCTGGTCGCATTCTCTCGGACACGGCTTTTAGGCGATCATGTACCGTATGCTGTCGAAGCTTATCCAGAAAACGATATGCGGCATTTGTCTGCGGAGAGTGCATTGTATTGCAGGATCTTTCTGGAAGGCGTGCTGGGACTTGAACAAACCGGATACTCCTCATTTAACATCACTCCGCAACTAAGCCAGCAATTGCCAAAATTGGCGCTCAGTAATCTCCACCTCGGTGACTCCATTGTGTCAATACAACTGGAACTCGGAGAGGATAATAAGGTAATTACAAAAATATACAAAGGTGAGAAGTTGATTGTAAATACAATTGGCAAAAATCATAACAGAGTTGCATTCTTGCTGCGGTAGCGAAAGTATCCTGGCGCTGATTGTCAGCCGCAATTCATAATTGATCGGAGGTTGCCGCGGTGTACGAGCAGATCCTGTCTAAACTTGCCCGAGCTACAAACTTTGCTTCCAACCAGGGCAAGTCAGGCTGAGGGAAGGGTATCTTCCGGATCTGCTTTACCCGATTTCGCTAGGGGGTTAAATTAAAAGAAAGGAGAAAATCCGTCACAAATTTCGACCACAGATTGGAGAATACGGGACGTCAGACCACCTAATTCCGTGTCAAAATGACCACTCATAGAAACTATTGGACTTTTTGTTAACTTTCTGTTAGCGAGGACAATATCATGGTCAATTCAGTCTGAAATAGCATGGTCAGTCTAAACCGAATCACAGTGGTCAATATCGGGCTCTTCTTCACTTTTGATGGTGGGGCTATCTGTTTTTAGCCAGTAACATTTTTGTAAGCAGGTCAATTCCGGCCCTTCCGTACATAGATCTCTTGATTGTTTTCAGCTTATTAATGTGGCCTTCTACTTTACCGCTTGAGATATCGGAATTAATCGCTTGTTCAACGGCGTGATGGTCATTCTTGATGCCTTTTGCAAAGTTTTTCAAAAGCGACTCGGGGTGCGAGGCACTTTTCAGCCATTCGTCAAGACTGCCGTGGTGCTGTTTTCCCAAGAGTGCTTTGAATTGTCGGGCAAGCTCGGCGGCCTTCTGAATTGGTGCACTTTGCTGGCAGAGAAAAGTAAAGAATTCCAGATCCTTAGCTGGCAATAAGGATGTGTCTGTGAGGGCAATGAAGGCGAGCTTGGTGCTTGAACAGGTTTGCTGTCTGGCAAGTGCTTGGGGTTTATCCAGGGGCTGCCCCACTAAATTTTGCGCTACAAGCCGGTTCATTCTTTCGCAAAAGCTGGTGTATTTGCCGTTAAAGCCTTGTGCTATCATGTCCGCAAGAAGCTGCTTATAAGTCGTCTGTGGCCCATAATTCTGTTGGATGTATGGAATGAAGTGATCGAAATTGGTCGAATGCTCGGAGATGGTTGGGGTATTCCGAGCTGGCAAGACATCCAAATGGATATATCTCCTTATGGATTTCCTGTTTGATTTCAGGTGAGCGGCTATGGCGTTGATACTATGCCCCTGAGCATAGAGTTTCTTGGTTTGCTCAAATTTAAACTGCCTACGGGGACTAACATTTCCCGTAAATAATTCGGAATTTTCAGTTTGCGTGCGCTTGCCAGATGCGGTTTCATGGTTAAAAGGAATGGATTGATTATGTGCATTTTGCTTGTCATGAAAGGCTACGAAACATTTTTTGATCGCTTCGCTTTGTCTTTGCATTGCTCTGTCGAGTGCTTCTCTGAGGTTAACCAGCAAATGAAAGCGGTCGGCTACCTGCCTGGCTTGCGGGGCACCCTTACGAATACCTGATGCATAGGCCGATGCCCTGTCCCTGGCCACGGTATGCACCTCCGGATGTTGTTTAAGCCAAGCTTCAAGCGCTTCAGCACTACGTCCCTCCCATAAGTCGATAACCCTATTCTGATGTAGGTCCACTAGGATTGTACCATAGGTTCTGCCCTTTTTTAATACCCAGTCGTCCACTCCGATAACCCCCGAGTACTTGGTAGCAGGCCAATATGGCAATTGCGAACAGGCGCTGCAAAATTTGGAAAAGGATGAACCAGGGCTTGTACTAATGGATATTGACCTGCCTGGTATGAACGGTATAGAAGGCACAATGCAGATCAAAAAACGAAGACCGAAATGTATAGTACTAATTATTACTGTATTGGAAGATAGCGATAAGGTTTTCCGTTCGTTATGCGCTGGTGCCGGCGGTTATATTGTAAAAAATTCTGACACGGACGATATTGTTAAAAGCATTGCGGAAGCTTTTGCAGGCGGTGCACCAATGAGTTTAAACATTGCACGTATGGTAGTACAATCTTTTAACCAGCCGCAGGACTCGCCGCTCTCTGAAAGGGAAAAAGAAGTATTACAGGGTATAGCCCAAGGAAAAACTTATTCCAGGATCGCCATTGACCTTTTTATCAGCAAAGAAACTGTCCGCACTCATATCAAGAACATCTACCAGAAACTTGCAGTAAATAGTAAGGCAGATGCATTGAAAGCTGCCGGGCTAAACAAGTGGCTAAACCGATAAATCCCGCAATTTGCGGTATTGTGTACTTTCAAATCGGAGGATATTTTTGTTGGCATGATGAAGAAGGTACTTATTATCATGCTATTATGCAGCGCCTGCCTTGGCGCTTGTCGTAAGAAAAACATCTTACCCCAAGCAGACGAAAAAACCGGCAGCATTAGCGGAACCGTTTCGCCCATTGGTTCGGCGTCAACAGTAATTATTCTTAGGGATGGTGACCCGGTAGATAAAATACAGCAAACCGTACCTGACGCAAATACCGGTAGATTTAGTTTTTCCAGGCTGAAACCAGGAACATATGCCGTGATGGGTGAGCCCGTAACAGGTTACATGCCCACCGCCAACCAGGCTATCGAGATCAAAGCAGAACAAGAAAGCGCAGTAGCCCTTTTTTTTAGTACAGACCTTATCACTACGCCCGACATACCGATTAGCTTTAAAAGCGGCTTCTCAACCAGAGCCCAATATAAAAATCAGACGCTGACCATAGTGAAGTTCAGGTCTGAAGGTAAGTATGGTCAATTGGGTTATAAAGCCTTTGAACTTACCATACAATTGGACGCAGTAACCGGCACTGGCAAATATGTCTGTGATGCAGTTTCCAAATCATTAATCCGTTACGTATCGGCCTATGATGGCACTATCGGTTTCAAAACCTGGGGTAGCAAAACTGCAAACGGCACTTCAACGGTTATCATTACAACCTTCGACCCTGAGAATAAAAAGGTAAGCGGTACATTCAAAGGCAGTCTACCTGCCATAGCTGGAACCAAAGGCACAGTAATTATAACAGAAGGGGCTTTTGATGTTGGGTATCAATAACGACAATTAAAACTGACGCTTGTATTGGATTAATATTTTCAGATCCCCACGACCTGTTGGATAATTCTTGGGCGGCATTTATGATTTGAATTGGTCATAGACGTTTGAATTTTATGGATTTGCAGGTCTTCCACAGTAGTAGGAAGCGTATTTATAAAATGCAAGGCGTATGAGACTAACTGTCAGATTAAGTCTCAACTAATACAGTTCATGGCAGAGGTCATTTCCGACCTGCGGTGCAAGGTGATCGGGTAAGAACCCAGGACATATAATAATCTACTTTACCAATAATGTGATTTTACTACCTGGCGAATATTGACCAGGTCAAGCTGCTCCAATTTGGGAGCAGCTTTTCATAATTCCACAACGTTTCAACTGTTTAGATTTACTAAAAAAGTGATGGCTGCGTTGGTGGAGTGGGATTGTCCAATGCAACCAGCTCATCGTAAATAAATGGAACAGTGGGATCTTCGGCTTTTAAAAAGTCTTTTTGAACGCTACATGCTTCCATTAAGTCCTGGGGGAGCTGGAAAGTTGCAAGCTCGGTAATCCGGTCTTCCGGCAAGTCGTCCATCATCCATTCCCACGATAAATTGTCGGGCAGTATGGTTGGCATTCTCTTCTTGGAATTGTGGATTTTTGCCATTAGTGGATTTGCCTCGGTAGTTACCAGACTTACCGTTTCAACTGTTTCACCAGTATCCTGATCTGTCCATGGTTGCCAGATACCTGCAACGTAAAAGTAAGGTTGGTCCTTCACACCAATATAATGAGGATATTTATCGGCTGTTTTTTTCTTCTCGCCGGTGCGTTTATTGACTCCGTACTCATGTCTCCATTCATAGAAACCTGAGGATAAGATAAGGCATCTGCGCTCAAGGGCGGCTTCACGGTAAATTTTATCAGGGAACAAAAGCTCTTCCCCCTTGGCATTCTGGGTATCGTAACCCTTCTGCCAGGTTCCATCTTTTTTCTTATAGCCTTTCCTGAACTTTTCAACCTGAGAGCGGTTCTTTACGTATTTAGGTAAAAAACCCCATTCCATCTGGACAATATCAAAGTTGTCGCGTGTGTATCGCGGTTTTAAGACAGCGATGTTTCCAAATTCGAATGCATGCGTAACATTGCGGTTTAGAAATTCGTAATCTTTAACAGCTTTTTCGAGTTGCATTAACTGTATGAATTCGGCTTTTGTCACTTTTTGACCATTGTAATAGCACATGCTTACTGGGTTTTAGTGTTTTTAAAATGCTCAACAATTTTCGCGCCAATTGGGATTGCTTCCGGTTGTCTTCCTTCGGGGATTGACATCCAAACCTTACTGCCGTCAAAAACTCTTGATCTGCTGATCATCAATGATTTTCTTCCATCAGGAAAGTCCAGCTTGAAAACAGTTCTACCTGCCATATCCATCACTTTGATGGCAACCATCATTCCTTCGAATTCTACCTCAAAGTCATCGGCCTGAAACAACATATTTCAATTTTTTAAACTTAACATATAATTATATAGAGGATTATCTAATCAGTCAATGAGGCCAGTCGAGTTCCATGTGCATGATACCGGCAGTGCTAACCAGGTATACTATTACTTTCCTAAATAATCCCTCACTGCCTTTGCCGAACTCCCCACTTCTTTGACGGCTTCGGTTAATTTTTCTTTGGTGATACCCAGAGCCTGAGTCCAATAAGCAACTTCATAATCTTCGCTTAAATTAATACGGCTGCTGTCAGCAGGTCCTTGTTTGGTTTTGTCGTCTGCCATGTCTGTAATGGTTTGGTTGATACCATTTTACATAAAAATCCATACCCGACAGGGCTGGCACGTGCTTTGATGTGTTTTGCTCACCTTTAAATGCTATTACATACAGAAAGATGAGCCTTGTCAAAAGAAAAACGGTCTACCCATAAAACCCCTGAACCGTTTGGCGGTAAGCCGGATAAAAATGTGCTTCGGTTTGTGATCCAAAAACACGCAGCATCACATCTGCACTACGACTTCCGGCTGGAAATGGAAGGTGTTCTTAAAAGCTGGGCTGTCCCCAAGGGGCCGTCGATGGATCCGGAAGTAAAACGTTTGGCCATGATGGTGGAAGACCACCCGTACGACTACCGGACTTTCGAAGGTATCATACCCCAAGGGGAGTATGGGGGCGGCACCGTGATGGTTTGGGACGAAGGCATCTACATGCCGGCAGAAGATCCAGGTAAAGACAAGAAGGCCAATGAGAAAAGCCTTTTGCACCAGCTTTACAGCGGCAAGATCAAGTTTGTGATGAGTGGGCAGAAGCTTCAAGGCCAGTTTGCATTGGTAAAAGCGCATGGGAGAGGGGAGAACGCCTGGCTACTGATGAAACTGGAAGACGAGTATGCGACAAAAGAAGACATTACACTGGAAGACAAATCTGTGATTTCAGGGCAGGATTTGGAGCAGATCGCCCAGACCGGCGAGAATATTTATGGGCAGCAGCCAAAAGAGAAAAGTAAACCTGCTTCAAAAAAGGTAGTTAAGAGAGCCCTTGAGAACCAAGTGGATCCGGATGATACCGATGTTCCTAAGGTCGAGCTGGATGTAAACGCTATTTTAAAGAAAGCCCCAAAAGGTAAGTTTGATACTAGTATCACGCCTATGCTGGCCACATTGGTGGACGCACCTTTCGATGATGCCGGTTGGCAATACGAGGTGAAGTGGGATGGCTACCGGGCACTTGCATTTATGAACAAGGGTGAGGCTGAGCTGAAATCACGCAATAACAAATCCTTTAACGATAAGTTTTACCCGGTCCTGGCGGCGATCAAAGCGTGGAACCTGAATGCGATCATAGATGGGGAGGTTGTGGTGGTCAATGATAAAGGGATTTCCAATTTCAACTCATTGCAAAACTGGCGAAGCGAAGCCGATGGAGAGCTGCTGTTTTATGTCTTTGATATCCTTTGGCTGGATGGTAAAAACCTGATGGGGCTTACGCAGAAGGAGCGGAGCGCGGTCCTTCTGACCCTGGTCCCGGAAAATGGCATCATCCGCAGCGGTTTCAGTGTAGAAGCAAGGGGTACCGAGTTTTTCGAAGTAGCAAAGGATATGGGGCTTGAAGGAATTATCGCCAAAAGATCCAGTAGCACTTATCTGACTGGTGACCGCTCGAAAGATTGGCTGAAAATCAAGGTGCAGAAACGCCAGGAAGTGATCATTGCCGGGTACACTAAAAATGATGATTCTCCGAAACTTTTCAGCGCGCTGCTTTTAGGTGCATACAAAGATGGCCGCCTGCAATATGTCGGAAAAGTAGGAACAGGGTTCAATGACAAGCAGCAGAAAGAAATGATCAGCCAATTCAAACCGCTGATTATTGACAAAGCGCCATTTGAAGAAACCCCGGACTATAATAAACCGTCACGCTTCCGGCGCAACCCGCCACATGCGACAGCGACCTGGCTGAAACCGGAGCTAGTCTGTGAAATTAATTTTACCGAGATTACCGACGAAGGCGTTTTTCGGCACCCGTCGTTTCTGGCTATGAGGGAAGACAAGAATGCGAAAGATGTAATTATTGAAACAGCATCTGAAACAGAAGAAGTTGTTGAAAAGCCCAAAGACACAGATCTTAAAGATGTCGTCAAACCACCAGAAAAGCTGGAAGGGAAAACACTTCTTAACCCCAAGGAGAAAACACAGTGCAAAAAGCTCCAGGGTCATGAGCTCAAATTCACCAACCTGGATAAGATCTATTGGCCAGATGAGAAAATCACCAAGCGGGATATGCTTAATTATTATTATCAGGTTGCACCCTTCATTCTGCCTTACCTGAAAGACAGGCCTGAATCGATGAACCGGCATCCGGGCGGAATTAAGGGGCCGAGCTTCTATCAGAAAGATGTAACCGGAAAAGTGCCCGAATGGATGAGCACTTACCGCTACCATAGCAATGATGAGCCCGAAGACAAGAACTATCTGGTAGCCAATGAGGAAGCAACATTGCTATATATGGCCAACCTGGGTGCTATTGAAATTAACCCCTGGAGCTCGACAACTGAAAACCCGGACAATCCGACCTGGTGCATCATCGATCTGGATCCAGCTGATAAGACAACCTTTGATCAGGTGATCCAGGCCGCGCAGGTAACAAAGAGTGTTTTAGATGAACTGGGCGTTCCCTCATACCCAAAGACGAGCGGTTCCACGGGCATCCATATCTATATTCCGTTTGGCGGCAAGTATACCTATGAGCAGTCCAAGGAATTTGCAAGAATCGTTGTGACCCTCGTGCATGACCAGATCCCGGAATTCACTAGTCTGGAAAGGGCGATCAAATCCAGGAACGGGAAGATGTATCTGGACTTTCTTCAAAACCGTCCTGGTGCAACGCTTGCTGCACCTTACTCGGTCCGGCCTAAGCCAGGCGCGACGGTATCGATGCCACTCCATTGGGAAGAAGTGAAACCGGGCCTAAAAATGTCAGATTTTGCGATCTTCAATGCGATGGAGCGGCTGAAAAAGCAAGGGGATCTTTTCAAACCGGTATTGGGGGAAGGGATTGATTTGCACCAGATCGTGGGAGCGGACTAATATGAAAATCGCGACCTATAACATCAACGGGATCAATGGCCGGTTAGCCGTGCTGCTCAGGTGGCTTGAAGAAGCGCGGCCTGACATTGTTTGTCTTCAGGAGCTGAAAGCCCCGCAAGACAAATTTCCTCAGAAGGCCCTTTTGGATGCGGGATACAATGCCATCTGGCACGGGCAGAAGATGTGGAACGGCGTTGCGATCCTGGCAAGAGGCAAAGAATTGATAGAGGTCCGAAACGCGCTTCCGGGTGATGACCTGGATGATCACAGCCGCTATATAGAGGCGATTGTGGATCAAATGCTGATCTGCTGTCTTTACCTCCCGAACGGAAACCCTGCACCCGGACCAAAATTCGATTATAAGCTCGCCTGGTTTAAAAGGTTAAAAAAACATGCTAAGTATTTGCTGTCAGAACAGGTACCAGTCGTGCTGGCCGGAGATTATAATGTGATCCCAACTGAGCTGGACGTTTACAATCCCGAACGCTGGATGGATAACGCGCTTTATTTTCCAGAGTCGCGCAAAGCATACAAGGAGCTTGTGAAACAGGGGTGGATTGATGCGATCCGGCACCTGCATCCAAACGAGCGGATCTATACATTCTGGGATTATCTGCGGAACGCTTACGGCCGAAATGCTGGTTTAAGACTTGATCATTTTCTACTTAGCCCTCAGATCTCTGGTAGACTTACCGCTGGCGGTGTTGACGCGCATGTCAGGGGTTGGGAGAAATCCAGTGACCACGCACCAACCTGGATCGAAATCAAAGATTTATAAATTAAGTGTTTATCAAAATTTGAAAATTATGCCCTGGTACAACGGAAATTACCCACCATCGTATAAAAACCAGCCAGTTAATTTAAGGGAAAAGGCGGTCGAAATTGCAAATGCTTTGCTGGAAGACGGGGCTGATGAAGGAGTGGCCATAGCTACTGGCCTGAAGCAAGCAAGATTATTTTTCAAGGATAAGGAAAAGAGAGACTCTGATAAAGAATCCTTATAGTGGCCTTATCTTTGGAGAAGAAATCATTAAAATGGTCAAATGGTTAAATTTCGACCATCAAGCAGGTTGTTTTCTGTAATTCAGCCATAATATATATGCAGATGATTTTTGATGTAAATAATTATGAATAATCAAGATCAGTATTTTAGGAAATTGCAACGGGATGGCATTTACCATTATGCCCATTTAATGGCTAATGCAACTCCGCCGGTTTGCGAAGTCATAAATTCCCTAAACGCGGATCCAGTTATAGAACATCGTGAATACGATCTTTCGAAACCTGGCGACAGGATTGATTTAAAGGCATTTAGTGAAGATTGGGGTCAAATTTCGGTAGTGGAGTATAAAAAGGCATTTGGAGAAGCTACCTCGGGTGATTTTAAGGTATATATTGACGGCAAGTCGCAAGTCTAAAGTGTTGGTGATATGCTCAACGAATACCAGGAATAAAGTCAGAAGTGGCAGAATATCTCCCCGGATGTAGGTAGTTCAGGTTGCTGTTGATTTTTGCAAATTACTTAACAAAAAGCACTTGTTCCCCACAAAAATTTGCTGTTTTGTAACTACATATTTTGATGATTTTATCAAATCGAAGACGGATATTAAGCCTTTCTTCCAATTTTCGTCCAGTCAGTAAAATGGAAATTTTAAGACCGTCTTCGGTAATCTCGATCATTTCAACAGTATCCTGAGATAAGTAGATCGGGGCGTAATGAATCATTTGACCGTAATAAAGGAAATTATATTCCCCATAGATCATACAATGAACATCCCCTGTTGAAAGCTGGTCAATAAGCCCATAAATGATCGTTTGAAGATTTAAGTCAACCATTATTTATTGTTTTCTAATCAACCACCTTCCGGATCAAGGCGTATTCATCAGCCGCTAAAATATCCAACTTTCCGTCTGTGGCAATTACGATCTGGTCTCGAAATTTTTTAACCCGCGAAAGCATGGGCTCGATGATCGTGTTGCTATGACTGACAAAATCATAAAGGTCCTGATGGCTTGCTGGAAGCTTATAACCACGTGAACTGCTGGCAACGAGCACGCCGGCATCGCGCAAAGGCGCTATCACTTTTGTCTGAAAGTAATCCAAGGAAACATTTTTTCCCCTTCTCGCCCCCACATGTTCCATCAGCTCGAAACTGGTAATATACCTGGTGGGGTTGATGTGCCGGAAATGGAATAGCAGATAACCCAGACAACTTACCTGGTCGATGCTTTGCAGTGCACGGTCAGAAGACTTCCGCTGCAGAAAACTGTTGGCAAGTTTTACGCTCAGTTCCGCGAGCAGCGGATCATAGGCGGGGCCGGGCACTGGCGGGTTAGCCAGGTTGTGCTCAAAAGCGTCTGGCCAGAACTTAATTGTTAACAGTTTTCTTTTAAGAACTTCTATGAACGCTGTGCGCTGATCGGTGATGACCGTTTCATCATAACACCTGGCAAGGCTACCCGCGATAAACCCTGCCGTTTGTACCAGTAAGCTATCTTGCAGCTGGGTAAAACCAAAGGCTGATTCATTAAAAAGATTCGGGATGTGGCTCTGCTGAACGTAACCAATGAACCCTTTTAAAAAGCCTTCATCAGCGGGCTGACTGGCGATCATTTCCAGATCCGGATAGATATTGAAAAGTTCGCGGTCGACAAGCCCATGCATGAATTTAAAAAGCGAACCTTTAAACCTGAGACCCTGGCCGCTTAACTGGCGCTTATCCAGGATCAGCGCAAATATTCTGAAATCAATTTCGTCAAGATCTTCCAATATCTCTTTCCGCTTGTTGTGATCGTTTCCGACCACCTCGGAATCTATGCGGCCACCATTGAAATGGCGTTGGCTGACTGCTTCCAGAATTGTTTGTAACTCTGGTGCACCCGGGTTTGCCGGGATAATTGCCGATACAATAAAATGGGTAGTAGCAGGTAATCCAGAAGGTGTCTTTTTAGAAAAATCCAGTGTGTTGTTTCCCCACTCGCTCAGATATGCGGTCTGTTGTTGCATGATACGCTGTTGCAGTGACCTGGTCACTTTCTTAAATTCGCTTACCGTCTAATAGTTCTTCCGGATCAATTATCAGTTTCTAACTCTGTTCTTGGCTTGCGGCCCCGTGGCTTACCAGTATATGGTGCTTTTGCAACGATCGTCTCAGGTGATATCGCCAAAGCGTAAGCGGCTTTACCTTCATGGTCGAAGATCGAGGCAGTAAACGTATATTTAACAGCGTTGTAATCAATGCCTCCTTTGGAAAGTATGAGCTCTAAAGGAAGGGAATACCCGCGCCCGGTCCGGACGATGGAAAAAGCATTTTCCTGATCTGTGGGGATCAAATAAAGATTTTTGATCTTACGTTTCCCCTGATCAGTCCCAACCTGAAATTTTGTACTATCGGGCTCAATCCCGAGTTCTTCAATCGAAGCTGCTGGGAATATGATTTTGCCTGCGTTGGAAATGTAGCCAGTCGGCAGCGCCTTTGCTTTGACTTTCTCTTTTGTTTTTGGCTGGTTTTCTTCTGGTAAGAAAAACCGGATGTCTTTTGATGCCATCTTGATTTGTATTTGTGAAATTTGACTTGCAATATATACCAATGTAAAATGTTTTCTTGCATATGCGTGAATGACACCATTTACTGAGGTGCCAACCTGCAACCAGTCTTACCTACGCATAAGCTGAATTTTTATTGGAATAAGTGACACGATGTCACTTATTCGGTTGCCGTAAATCATACATGTAAATGGGAGTTAGAACTATAAGCTTTTTGAGTGTCACCTTCACTATCTCTGTCTGATCACACTGATCAACTAAGTAAGACTTCACCTGGTGGGAAGGTCTCGAACGAAATCCGTAGTGATTTGTTCGTAGCGGCTAACTTACAACTCAGGTAACGTAACGTATATACGTCTACTTGTTTATCCACAGCACATTTATAACCAAGTACTACAATATATTGTAATATTTGATTATTTTCATATTTTTAGCAGTGTCCTGGTTGACAAGCCGGCGTTGATAAACCCTTAAAATTAATTTATCATAGATGTCTTAGAAGATCGTAATTCTATTGCTGGGTAGTAAGATGTTTAAGATTTATGAAGCCAGAATAGGCATTATCTTTATTTAAAAAATATAAATTTGCATTTATAACATCTATAACTATCTTATGAGAAAATACTTTTTAATGTTGTCGGCTTCCATTTTATTTCTTTCATGTTCTGATGATTCTGAAACTGTTACGCCTGAACTTGGCTCTATATTTAAAGTTGAATACATTCAGTCTGGAAGTTATGAAGACTATAAAAAAGAGATTGGGTTTAGCCAGCCCTTGTTTTATGAAGGTACAGCAGTTGAAACCGGTCCTATTTTAAGTGAAGCTGCGTTAATCAACAGAAAGTATGTGTTTGTGTCATCTAAAAAATTGGAACTGTTAAAAGTTACATTTAATACTGAACCCAAAGAAGACTCAGGTGAAATGGCAGAGTTTGTTATTAATGTTTATAAAGACGGTAAACGAATTGATAACAAATCTTTTAAAGTAGCAGGGAGCGGAGTAATGAATCATTCATGGGAGTACAAAGGAGGTTTGATGCTATAGTAAAATTCATCATAATTAATTAGGTTTTGATATGAGAGACTGGAATGAAATAATACAAAATGCAATCTTAATAGCGATGGGATCTGCTGTTTTAGGTTTTATTGCTATGCTCATGAGAGATATTGTTCTTTCTTTTTTTAAGCGTTCTGCTAAAAAAGATCTAAAATGAGTAACATAGACGAACTGGACTTAAATAAGCTTATTGCTAGTCTTCCTGAGGAAGAACAGAAAAAGATTAAAATTAAGCTTTTAAGGTCGCTTAGGGAATTCTACGCAAGTTTAGAAACTGAAAGTCCTACTGTCGAGAATAACGAATTACAAATTGAGGATATAGCTGCAAAAGCTCAAAAGGATCTTTCAGAGGTGCTTAAAGGTATTCGAGAGGATTTTGGTTGGACGGTATATGCGGCTTCTAAAAAGGCAAAAATTCGTCCTGAACAGGTTAGCTCGATAGAAGGTGATCCGAAGGTAAATAATAATTATACGTCCAAATTTCTGTTCAGATACTTAGCTGCTTTGGGTGTTCAGCTGACGGTAGCAGATGTGTCTACAAAAAATGTCGATAGTATATAAAAATATATATACATATATAGAAAAATGTATATCTTTAAAGGATTTTTAGAATTATACTCATGAAGGATATCACAAAAGTTTCACATTTGATAAGTCACGGGAAGATCAATAATCTCAATGATCTTTACGAGCAGGTATCAAAAGCTGATATCGCGCGGGCTTTAAATCAAAATCCCACAAGCTTTACTAATTACAAGTCTAATAATCCTGAGTCTTTTAAACTTAGCGAGTTTATAGCCTTGTCTAAATTCTTAAATGTTAGCCTTGAATCTATTACCACGATTTTTGCAAACTCGATTGATACCTATTCACAACTATCTGATAAGCAATGAACGAACAATCTTTAGCTTTGACGCTGCCTCTTACTGATACTCGTGTCATAAGTAGAATCGACAGAGCAATAGCGGATAACCTTGATGCGCTTAAAAAGACCTACGGAAGGGATCATGAAATCGCCAGGGACTTTATCATATTTATTAGTACTAGTCTGAAAACTGATATGTTTGGATTCACAAGATTCACGATGTCAGACTTCATTAAAGTTGTCGGTCGAGATAGACGTGAGCTATCTTCAAAGCATTCTTATCTTACTGACAAGAGTGCGGAAATTATTGAATACAAAGGCCACCAGTTCATTTCTGTATTTGATTACGTATTGCACCTCTTACAGAGTCGAAATCTCATCTTTTCCAAAGCATATTCCTACCTTAACCAAGGTAGGACAGTTGAAATGGAAGGTATCCAAATTATTAAACAATTAAAGATCACAACGGATACTAAAAATGGTAATAGCAAAGTCTATGATATCAGATTAAGTGAAGACTTTTTAAATGGATTTATAAGTAGATACTACACCTTCGAGGTAACGGGATATCCAAAAGTTGGAAAAGGGAAGGGGGGAGATGGCCGGAAGACATTGTACCTCATGCTATCCAAGGCAATGCATCAAAATATCAGTGATAGGGTAAAATATTCATGGTATTCTGTGGATTTTCTTTGTAAGATCTGCGATGTTCATTTTTCGGAACCTGCTGAACGTAAGCGCCTAATCACAAAGTATCTCAATAATTTGATTGAAAAGGGAGGATTGAAGATTGCCTATGAATTTGTGATAAAACACGGAAGTGACGATAAGCATATACGTGGGTTTTGGATTAAAGTGGACTTTATGCCAGAAGGTGTAGTCCAATTAAGAGAAACCAAGGCCGATCATCATTTTCATAGCATACTGTCCGCTGATTTAAAAACAGAATTCTCAAACCTTTATGGGAAAAGAGTCTTGAATTTCAACGAGGACGAATCAGATCCTTTCCAAAGATGGGTAACAAATCCTCGTGCTGATTGGGCCATAAAAAGAAGTGTATTCATGAATTGTTATTTATTAGCTTATAAAAAGCATATTTCCATTTGGGATGCTGACTTAAAAATGTCAAATACTTCAATTAAGGCTCATAGCATCTTAAATTAAGTGCATCGTCATTCTTAGTAGGGAGATGTAACTAGTTTACACCTCCCTTTTTGTTTAAAATGCCTTTACCCCTGGACTGAGGTCTGCATTCGCCTGAAATCGCGCTTTCGTCTTAGGTTGTCGGGTATACTACATGTAAGTGCTTATTTTTCAAAGTTATCCACAAAAAAGCGAAAATCGGTTGTCAGAAATACTACATGTAGAGTAAGTAGGTTGTCGGGAATGCTACGTGTAATCAATTTTGGCTGTCGAGAATAGTACATGTAAATTTTGCCGGCTGTCGAGAATGCTACATGTAAGGTAAAATCGCAGATCCGTTGTCGAGAATACTACATGTAAGAAACCTCAATTTATTGCGTTTCCAGCGAATTGAGCGGGGGGTATGTCCAGAATACTACATCAATATTATATTAAAATTATAAAAATTATAAAAAGAAAGAAGAAAAGCGGTATTCGCTAACGCTCATGATTTAATTATTTGAACAAATGGGGAAAAGAAATGTGAAACCTTTCGAACTAATAACATAGTTGGTTGATTTTTTTTTCAGCAGCAAAACTTACCAAAGAGTATAATTTTAAAATAAGCTAAAATTCGGTAATACAATATATTGTATATTACGTTTCATTGTATTAGATTTAGTTGAATTTTAAAACTTGTATCATGGAAAGGAAAATAGACGCCGGAGGCCGATGCATTTTTGTTTTAAGTTGGATATCAGCCGGATTTTTAAGTTGCATGTGGATCAGTTTGCTAATACTGGATCTGTCTTACGATCCTATGTTGTTTTTAAAGGCTCATATTGTCGCTCTGGTGACATTTGCAATCAAATATGATATAGATTTCAACCTTAAACACGTAAAGCCCGGTGCAGACGATAAAATCGGCTGTAAATATTAAGATGATAATTGAGATCTCTGACTTTTAGAAGTTTTTAATGCTAAGCAGATTTCAATAAAATATTTTTCTAAAGCATGATCCTTCTGTACGCAAATCTTAGCGTTATGTTTGGATGGGTTTTAGACGGAAATGCAGTGTATAGGTTGTCCGAAATACTACATGTAAGCTTTTAAGAAGATGATGTCCATTGCTCCTAAGCGAGCATCGGCTCCTGATGTGATCCATACTAACCACAATGTTAGAAGAAGAATGGGTTGTCCGAAATACTACATGTAACCCGTTTTATAAGATGCTAACCTTTGATCCTTAGCGAGAAACGTTTCATTGTTTTTACTTGAAAAATTTCAATCTGGTTATTGATCCGGTTCAGCTGTTTCATATTAATTTATTACCTATCCTAATTTTAGGAGGGTTGTCGCAAATACTACATGTAATTCATTTTCAAAGTCTGATTCTGGCGGCTTTTGGAAGGTTAATACATGATGATCGCCGTGATATAGCTGTTTATAGAGGTAAAACTTCATTTTTTTGCAGCACTTGGTCCGAAGCCCTGCAACGCAATACCCGTTGTCGGGAATACTACATGTAACCTTTCTTAAAAAGCCTAAGCTTTTGCTAATCAACTTCCCTAGCTCCCGGCCTGATCAGTGAATCAGCGCCTAAGAAAATTCTAATCCTGCTCAAAAATCTTGTCAATTTCTCTAAGGTTTTCAGCTGGCCACACCTGGTGCCGGCGCACAAAACACTAGCAAATTAAGTAGGGTAGGGGAGATTATAAAGTGCCCCAAACCTGACAGGGTATTGGGGCGCGAAAAATTAAACCTCTTAAAATTTAACATTCGTAAGTCAAAATTAGGTCTTTATTTGACTATAAAAAAGCTCTTTTTAAAGGTCTTTGACTTCTTTGCATCGTCAGTACAGGTAATGCTTGCTGATGTCTGCCCAAGGGTTATGGGAATGAATCGAATATATAGTTTGTCTTTGGCAAAATTCGATGTTGTCACG
The DNA here is from genome assembly GCF_005869225.1 of Dyadobacter bucti. Taxonomy (GTDB): domain Bacteria; phylum Bacteroidota; class Bacteroidia; order Cytophagales; family Spirosomataceae; genus Dyadobacter; species Dyadobacter bucti. Next base: position 61,708 of record NZ_SWFP01000012.1, read on the forward strand.
TTGAGCCAGTCATTCGCTCTTATTTCTTGCGACCTGTATACCAAGCTAGCGTCAGTACCTTCATCGACTTGATAGGTTATTTTATAATTTACATTTTTGCTGAAAGTAAGCTGTTTTAAGTACAGTTCAAGGAAGGTAACTCTACTTTTGCTAATTGTATCTGTTGGTATTACGACATAGCTTGTATCCCGGCCCAGCTTCGCATCCATTGCCCGAAAAGAAAAGTTGTATTCAGGAAAGCCTGGCGTTGCACCGTAATCTTCCATAGGCGTTAGGCTTAATTGTCCTTCGCATCCTGTCAGTATCGCTATTCCGAAGAACATTGCGAACATATATTTTAAATTTTTCATAGCTCTAATTATTGTTTACACTATCTATTGAAACGGTAACCGATTCCCAGCTGGGTGTGGAATATCTTTGTACTTGACTTAGGGAGCCAGCGCTGTTTTGCCTTGATTGTGAAGTGTTCTATTTCAATTTCTATTCCGACCATTCCACCAATCAGAAATTTATTCTTGTTGTTTATGTGGTAATTACCGGCTACGCTAACATTGTTATTAATACTTTCATAACCAGCAAGTAACTGTGGAATGGCATTGAGATAAAAGACTCTTCTTTTGCTTTTGATAAGCTTGAAGCCATGTCCAAATTGAACACTGTAATGACGTACCGGGATTGTTCCTGTATTAAGTCCATCAGGGCTGAACAGATACGTCTTCTGCAAGTAGTCTAAGTTCCACCTCCAAGAATTTTCAAATTTGTTATATCTACCTGTGCCAAGTGATACCCAAAAACCTGAGTTGTCATTTTTAAGGTTATGATCAATGCCATCAACAGTACCAGCTGCAATGTCAAAGAATCTACTGCCTTTAACATGTACCTGGGAAAAAGAATAAGTAACCGAAAGGCACAAAAATAATATTGTGAATTTTATCAATTTCATGATCATAGATTTTTTACCTGAAGTAATGTCTGATTGTCCAACTGGAACTTTACATGGCGGCCACCGGCTTTTTCATAGACTTCAATTTCTAGTATTTTACCATCCGCGAGTGTGTAATAGGGGAATGAGATCACTTTATCAATGTCTGAGTAGCCGTTTAGCTGGTCAGGAGTAATTGGATAAGACATTAAAGTTTTAATTTCTTCCTCTTGTACAGCCATTCTCTTGACGTAGTTTTTATCTCTGACAAACACCTTGATAAAATCAATTTTATAAGGCATATAGCTTTTGTTCCGGAGTTGAAGCTTCATGAACAGGACATTATTATTGTCTAGGTATAAACCCTTTACGAGAGCTTCAAAATTGTCCTTTTTGGCCCCCACATGCCGGATGAAATTCTTCTTATCTACAACTTTTTGAGAGGAAGCCTTCAATGCTTCTTCTACATAATTGCCTTCCGCAAGTACATAAGTGTTTGGAGAACTATTCGAACCAGCACCTATTCCTAATGCCTTCGTTGCTTCATAATCAGCGATTATATTGTTTGAAATATTAATGTTGAACACCGCTGGGTTTTCATTATAACGCACTAAAAAACTGTAAAGTCCTCCATCCTCTGTTAGAACAGTCATATTTGTTTCTTCCACAAAGCCCTTTACATCACTTTTAACACGAAGAACATTGAGCACAGCTTCCGGAACAGTAGCAATTACAACGTCACTTCCGGCATCGAAATCTTTTATTTTACTAGGAAACACTATGTGAGTGGTTTTGTTAAATGATAGCTCGACAGGGTAGCTCCCTCTTACCGATGCTTTTGCAATCGGCAAGATGAAAGGGTGGGGGTCAATTACTATTGGTTTTAAGTTACTCTTTTTTGATAAACTGTTTGGTATCAGTGAATCTAGTGAATCGCTCACTATCTGCGCATTATCCTGAGCAACTACGCTTTTACTCAAAACTAGCATTAGTACAATTGAAAGTATTTTTTTCATGACTATTGATTTCTATTTTGGTAAATTTTTGATGTTTTTTTATTCAATGATCTCAGAATCAGTTTCTTCTTCTGTCTCAGATTCTTCGTTATTTTTACCCGCTCTTAACAGAATCTGGTAGTTGGGTCTTACCTGAGCCTTTGGCTGCTGCATCTTTCTTTGAAGCACATTTCTACCTGTTTGCATCACCATATTAACGCCCTGACTGGCGAGCTGACCTCCAACTTGTTGTGCGACCGACCCGCCCATTACATATGAAGGAGACATCATCTGCGTCGAGCTTTGTGCAAGTGAGTTATTTACTTGTTGCTTAATTCTCATATCAGGAACGTACAAACCCTTGCGGCCATCCAAATCATAAGCTACAAGGCTTACATTGTAGATGAAGTTATTCACTCTAATTGTGCTAACGGATATATCTATACGATCTCCGGTAATTCGGGCAATTCCGTATACCAAAGTATTTTGTGGCAGGATTAGTGGTTCTCCTTCTATCATAATTTTGGTTTCATCCTGCATCCGGATAGAAACTGATGAACCATTTGTTACTATAATCCCATCTCCGTCACCATGTACTACGGCCCGGATAGATCCTTTAACTTTTGATGGTCGATTGTTTTTCACCTTACTGCCGTTCAATCCGTAAAATCCATTCCCACCTTCTCTCCCATTTGTTCCGATTGAAGAAGTGTTAACTTCTACGCTATATTCATCACTGCTTTGAGTATTCTGTCCTTTATTTCTTCCAGGAGAATAATTTCTTGGAACTGCGTTTTGGGAAACATTCATAGGCCGCTGCACCGGCTGGTTTTGTTGGTTCATTTGCTTATCTAGCATGGCCAGCAGTTTGTCATTTGCTTTAAGTCGTTGTTCTTCTTCTCTGATCGCTCGTGCCTTCTCAGCTCTTTCTTCTCGCTCAGCAGCAGGATTATTATACATATTGTTAACTGTCCGGTTAACATCTCGATTGTAGGCATTTTGCTGCGCGATACTGCTTTGTCTCACCTTGTTTTTTCTTTGCTGGCTGGTCAATTTCATATCCTCTGAACTCAAAGTGCCAGTCCCTTTATTTGCTGCCCCAATTGATTTTGCAAAATTTTCGACATCACTTTTGGTATTCGGTTCCAATCCACTAACGTTATTATTATCACCTGCCATCATGCGGGAATTGATGTTCGCATTGTCATCTAGCGTTATTCCCAGGCCAGAAACCGGCTGCATATCTCCCGGTAAACTGGCTGCTGCATCATACTTCTGGTCTTTCTTCAACTCTTTAACTTTTGCATCCGGTATGGCCAGATCCAGACCTACTTCTTTGTTTACTTCTTGTTTAGGGCCTCCAATCCATCCTTGCTGGTTGCCGACAATACCTATTCCAACTAGAAAAGGAAGGGGTAGGAGTATCATGAATAAGTGCTTCGATGGCTTCGAAAGAGCCTTAGCTTTTTCAGCCTTTATTTCGGTAGTTGCTGCCATTTTAGTGTTTGATTATTACTGATAAAATAGAATATAAGAAGTAGCAGAAGGAGGTAACCCACAAGAAAATGACAATTCCACTTGTCGTTTTTTTTCCAATTATGTCCTGCCAAGAATTTAGCTTGTTTCCTGTTATCTGGAATTGGGCATCTATCTTTTCACGGATAGTCGAACCTAACTGATAACCAGATAGTTGTTTCTCGTCTGCCGGTTTTTTATCTTTTCTTTTAAAATTGTTGAGAATCATTGTTCAACCAGGGTTAATTTTTGAAGACATTTTTTTACCTGACAGCTCCCACATTTTCTTCCTTAGGATCACTTCTGTGAGTAATTGTAAAGTTTCTTAAAAGGAAACCTTGGGGATTCACCTCTGATCGTGTAACGTCAACCAAGGTTGCTTCTGAGGCCAATATGCGGGTACTTCTATTGGTTGCTCGTTCTTGGGTTATTTTAAAAATTGTCCTTACCGTGTAAGGATATTTTTTCAAGTCTACATCGACGCTTTCAACTGTAACTTTCTGATTTGTATTTGATTGAATCAACTTTTGATAAAATTGATCTTCCTTTAATCTGTCAAACGTTCGCTTTGCAGATTCGTCTGCTAGAAAGGAAGCTTTAACAAAATTCGCTTCAATTGACCTTGCGTCAGGCGGACAAGTGAAAAACAGCTCGTGAAAGCGAGTTACATGGAATTTTGCTTCTGCAGGTCGGTTTTCTAATACATTTGCGCTAAACGCTTCTAGTGCAACACCTCTGTTAATCACATATATCCGATTACTTGAATCATGAACTTGTTTAAAAGCGAGCACTACCGAAACAATGCAAATTAATATGCAACCAACGATCACTGTAATTACCAGTAGTCTGTTCCGTTGATGCCCCTTCTCCATATTTAATAGCTCATTCATTTTTTTATTTTTTTGATGTTTGGAATGATGATCTCAGTTCTATTTTTTGTCTCGTCGTACACCTGTATAGTGACACCTCGGTTATGCACATAGAACACTGCTGTTTCGTCTGCATAATATTTGTAGCACCAGGCTAAACATCCGATAGTCAAGGTGAAAGCAAGAATTGTAATAATTATCGCTTCCAGTTGCACTCGGAGATACGATTGGTATAATGATGGTTTTTTCATTAGCTAACTGTTGCTGTTTTTGGTGCTGGCTTGGCCGAAAAAGATCCGGATCTTCCTGATGGATAGCCGCCACCATTTTGGCTACCACTATCATTATTTTTTGATCCCATTATATTACCCATACCGCGTGATGCTCCTGCTTGCTGTACAACTGATCCCATTGGTCCAGCTCCACCCATACTAGCAGCACCCATTGAACCACCGCCCATTCTCATACCTCCGAACCGTTTTGCAGCCATACCACCAGCAGCAGCTTTTCCCGTAAGTCCCTGAATCATCCCGGATGATCCACCGACAACCATTATCATGTTTGTAATGGATGGTATTTGTGTGTAGAGTACTAAAAGGATAATAAGGACTCCGGTATAAACTAACCCAAAGGCAAATGGATCTTGTCCTGGAAGCGTGGAAGACATATCACCAGAAATCATCATTTCATCCAGAAACCCCATGTTTAGAGTGACAGCGATATTTTGATATATTCCAGCCACCATCGGCAAAAGGGCATAGTTAATGTATTTGCCAAACCATTCAATTACGTTGTTGGATAAACCATCGAAAATGGCAAAAGCAATGGCTAATGGAGCAATAACTCTTAGTATTATACGATATATTGCTGAGATCAAATACAGGATTATGTATGCAATATCTCCCAGTAATGCGAGTATGGCTTGTGTGAAGTCATATAAAGCTGATTTGAAATCATCTGCCATTTTTCCAGTTGCAATATTAAAAGCCTTGCTGACTGATTTAAACATATCGTCTTCTGGCTCCCCAAATTCCATGTTATATGCATCTTCATTTTCTTCTATTTGCTGCCACTTCTTTTTAACAGCTTGTTCCCTTTTTTTCTGTAATTCAGCAACTCTTTGCTTAACTGACTCACTGTCCGCTTGCGCAGCAACAGCAACTTTCTTAAACGTTGCATCTATTAGATTAGTAATCTCTGGAATCAAGCCTATTAAGATCATTAAGGCAAATGGCCTGAGTAGGGGGATAAAATTGATTCCTTCGTTCCTTACAATCTGACCGGATATTTTTGAACCAATGTAAAATAGGCCAGCGATTCCGGCAATTCCCTTGGATGCGGCCATTAGCTCAGTACCAATAGCACTACCATAAGTATTGTCAGCTACCTGCTTCGTATACATTAAATCTATTACTCTCAATAGATCGGCGCTGCCGAAACTGTCAGCCAGTAGCATAAATGTGCTCATATGATCAATGTTAATTGTGTATGTTAGAGAAAGGGCTATTCTTTCTCTTTAATTTTTGTCGTGGACTGCCCTTTATATTTCTCTGCAATCGCGGCTTCGGCTGCGGTCATTTTCTCGTTCATTTCTTTTGTGTACTGATCTCTGAGCGGAGCTACCGTTTCCTGCACAAGCATGTTGCGCTGCATATCAATTCCTTTCTCGTAAGCTTCCCAAAGTGGCCCGCATATTTCTTCCATTTGGTATTCCCAATCTGCCATAGCTTTCTTGAAATCATCTTTCCCTTTGTCTTCATATTGAGTAGTTACCGTTACTCCGGACGTTGAATCATAATGCATGGTCGTCCCGAAAAATGTACCGTTTCCAGTTGGAGTAGGAACCATTGGACAGGCTCCCTCTCTCATTTTTATTGCATAGAAGCCGTTCTCAGTTGTTTTTGGTATTCGCATGTTTGCAAGTGATTGAGCCTCTAATTCGGCAATTTGAAGTTTATTATTAAACTCCTGATAAAGTTGCTGTTGAATCATGGCAGCCTCCTGAGCCATCTTTTTTTCAATGTCAAAATCGACTTCTTCATTATCATATTCGTTTCCGAATGTATAACCTGGGAACTCATCAACACCGGAAAAGCCACTTCCACCTTCTCCTGATACATTACTGGCAATCTTGTAAAGACGGGCAGTGGCACTTTTATCGTCCATACCGAATGCCCTTCGTTGTGAGATATAGTTTATCTTTCCGACGTATGACTTAATTTCCGAATTCAAGTTGCGCAGTCTTTCGGAAGCTTTGTTCACTCCCTCAAGTCTTGAACCATCATCCATCGTAGAGTTTTTCTGTTGCACCACTTCGGCCAAATCCTTAGTGATATTTGCTACTTCCTTAGAAAAACTTGTAAAGTCTTTCGATATCACGCTATATTCTGATGATAATATGTGCTTATCAGCAGCAAGCGCAGCTCCATAGTTATTGATCAGCTTTAACGTAGTCGTCGCTTCCTGAGCCAAGCTTACACCCCTTCCAACTTGACGTATGAACTTACTGATTTGAACCAATTTCTTCACATTACCTACCAATTGTACAAAGCTGGGTTCTTGGAAGAACTTGATAATGGTTGTAATTACAGTGTGGATAGGATCGTTCGTAATCATTTGTGAATACGCACCGCCCGATAAGAAGAAAAATAGTAATGCTGCAAAAACGTGTTTTTTAAGTTTCATGATTGCTATGATTTAAAGTGGAATTGACTTTTAGTTGTTGCTTGTTGCTAATTGCGGGAGTGGCCGTTCTCCATCTGCCCAAGCAGTTGTAGCTCTGGTCATATCATTATGATAAACCTCTTTGGCAAGTCTATGTATTTCTTCCACTTCATCTTTTCTAGTAGTAAAGGCAGCATACGCGGTTGGGCTTACTTCAATACCATACACTTTGGCGTAGTCCTTTAAAAGGATACACACTTCTCTGTAAGGTGGCCTTTTATGATCAATGGATCTGTTGACAGATTGTACAATGGAAGCCTGTTTTTCACTTAATCCGAGTAAGCCTTCAATCTCTTTAAATCTGTTTTCGTAATTTTTCTGATCTAAAAGGATTTTAATATCAGAGTTATTGATAATTGCATCTTTTACAACTTCACTACCGATAAGATCATCAAGTTCCTGGGTAACAACTATCAAGGAACCATCATGCTTTCTAACTGTTTTAGATGCCCAACGCAGGAAGTTTGCAAATTTTTCTTTCGTCAAAGCTTTCCAGGCTTCTTCAATAATTAGAGCCTTAATTGTTCCCTTTACGTTGAATAACTTACGTACATAAGTATTCATAATCATGATTGTTGTCACCGGAAACAATACAGGATGGTCTTTAATGTTGTCCAACTCGTAGATCACAAAAGGGAGATCCATCAAATCAATGTTCTTCCTGGAATTGAGCAGGAAACCGTATTGCCCATCATCATAGTATGGCTTCAATACGTAAAGGAAATTTTTTAAGTCAAACTCGACATCTTCTCTGCCGCCGTTTTTATGGAATACTGCGGGAAACTCAACTTTTGTATAGTCGTAAAAAGTATCGAAACAAGGATAGTACTTCTCTCCAGATAATCTTTTAACTCTTAGGAACACATAATATGAGTGAACAATATCTCTGATAGTTGTTAGTTCAGCATTTGTTACTCGCTCATTATCTGTTTTCCAAAGGCTTAATAGCAATTCAGACAGAGCGTCTTCATCTTCCTCTGATGGATTGAGTGTTTTAAAGAAGAATGGATTAAAGGCGATTGGATCATCTTGTGAATAGGTGATATATCTACCACCCATTGTTTCACATAATTTTTTGTAACTGTGCCCAACATCTACAATACTTACATGCATCTTGGCTGTAAGCATGTAATAGACCATGTTATTTGTGAAAAAGGATTTTCCTGATCCAGATGGACCCACAATAAATGTATTTCTATTAGCGATCGCACCTTTCTTCAAAGGGGCATCATACAGATCAACCATTAATGGATAGCCAAACCTATCTGTCATTCGTATCCCGGAGGGAGAATATCCAGCGTCATTGTAGTTTGTTTCCATCGCCAGTAAACTAACGGCTTCGTCAACAAATGATGTTAGCAAATTGTCTATTCCGATTTCTGCAATGTTACCCGGTATGCAACTCCAATATATTGTAGATATGTCGTGTCTAGCTTGTCGTGGGGTGAACCCCAAGTTTGCAATAGAAGAAGCCGTAGTTGATTTATATGCTTCCGCAGTTTCTCTGTCATTTGCCCAAATCATGACATTAAAATGCGCCTTTACAGGAACCCTTCCATTTTTTTCCATTTCTAGAAGAAAATCATCTTTGTATGCCATTGATACCTGATTCCCTTTTTCCCACTCAGAAAAGGAGTTGTGTCTTTTAATTTCCTTCACAAGGTTTTTGTTGATACTCCCACGATCTTCAATCATTATTACTTGATTGAAGATATGATTGTAGGGCATTCCAATACCTAGGACTGCACCAGTGCTTACTGGTATTTGGTATCTATCAGAGGAATACGGCTCGTAGGTTATAGAATTGGTTACAGCTGGTGGAAAGTCATTCAATTCGGATATTACGTACATGTATACCCATTTGTTACCAATTTTTAACGAGCCATCTTTTGATGTTTCCGTTTCTAATAAACTTCTGTCTTCATAGCTTAGGCTGCGGTAGTTATCAAGCAGTCCGGTTTCTTTTTCAGTACCTAAAATTTCTGATGGTGATAATCTCCGAGCCTTAATTTTACCAGATCCATTCAGAAGATATTCGAATTGTGCGCATGAATCCATGAAAGCATCCCATGTGCTTTGCTGTAACATTTCTTTTGGGACAAGATGCCTTTTTAACAAAGATGAGTTCTTGCTCGATCTTGTTTTTGCATCCATTGAGGGCCGGGTTACATATATGTAACATTTATGTATTACGTGAGGTCTTTCACCAAAATGCTTTTCGTTTGCATGAGCAAGGTAGTTTCCGTTTTTAATGGTTGGATTGTTAAAGTCAGCAGTATATTCAGCTTCAACATACCAGTCTTGCTTATGAACAATATATCCGACAGGGAGTGTTTTAATCGCATTAACGTATGCGTCAGAAAGAATATCAATTTCACCATCCGAAGCTGTAAATACTTCTGGATGTGTTAGCTCAAATGCAAGGGTAATGTCAGCATTAGCTGATACCATAACATCTGTGTGTGAATCTATTGCGAGAATTGGGAAGATACTTTCTTCCTCCTTGATTTTCATTGACATAACTAATTTCTTTTAACTGCTCTAAGTTTTACGACATTACGCGCGGCTTTTCGTCTTACTATAAACTTGGGTTGCATGGTAACAACAGGCAACTTGCTAAACCCCCATTTTCCATGAGATTTGTTGTAGTGCTGGGGTACAAAAAAAGAGGTAGCTAAACCGCCAACAAGAAAGACAATGCTGATAATGATCGGCAGTCCAACAATATGGAAAAACAAAGTCAGCATGATCGTTATAACAGCTCCAATTGCTGCATAATAGAAGAACTGTCCTTTGAGACCTTTGAACTCGATCTCGTTGTCGATTCCTCGATAAATGGTATATTTTTTCATGGCTAATAGATGGTTATGTTAAAGTGACACACTGTCACTTAATACCTTTGGTGTTGATTTCGAAATTATTGAGTTAAGTAACAGATTGTCACCTAATTGAGTATGCTGTCAATGATCCATCCCATCATAAATAGGAACATCAATGAGCCAAACCATTTGAGTCCGTAGTCATAAACATCATCATCTCCGTCCCGAACCTTCTTATATATACGGATAAGACCGATAATTGAAAATAGAATTCCTAAGTATAGAGCAGCTTGATGAGCTTCCGCTCCGTAGCTTATTGCTACTAAGTGTGGGGCAGTACCTGAACTTGCCCACCCAGCGCTATCAGTATAAATGAAAGCTTCCACAGCATATACAAGTGCAGATGCTCCCACCAGTCCCGCTCCCCATCTAATTATTGGACCTTCAAACTCTTCTCCCTTTTGCATATTTTGGAAAATGCGCAGCCCTGCTATTAATCCGGCAACAGCAATAATAGTCAGTGCTATAATTTTTGCCATTACCCATGCACCACTCATTGACATAGCTATTCATTTATAAAGTTTTGAACATTCGAATCACCCGACATGGCTTTTTGTTGTGAAGCAATTCTTTGCAACAATGTTCCTACAAGGAGTACTGCGATGATTGCACCAACCCATCTAAACCCATATCCTTTAATATCATCATCGCCATTCATCCACTTCGAATAGATCTTAAAGCCGCCAAGCAAACCCATAAATCCGCAGATTACGTAAACAAATGTTGTGAAGAGCTGTAAATTATCTGATATAGGGTTTGTTACGTATCTGTCAATTATTGACCCATCAATAGCACCTTCTCCTGTTCCAACGTAATGTTGCATTTGAACTAAAATTTGGCCCGGCATACTTTTCATAACTTTGATGGTTTATAATTTGTAAGGTTAAGAATGCCAAATGGCTATTAACCATTTGGCATGTAATTGTTCTGTTAATTACTTTACTTTCTTAGGTGAAGAATACTGCCTGCAATACAGCTGCGATTGCAAGAAGGAATAAAACAGCACCAACCCAGCCAATTGCATGTTTTTGTACATCTTGATCTCCATTTTGCCATTTAGAGTAAATGCGGAAACCTCCAAACAAACCTACCAAGGCGGCAATTACATAGATCAGAGTTGTCACCGGCTCAAAGTATGCCTGCAAATCAGTTGTTGCTTGCTGAATTGCAGCAGCTCCGGCCTGAATACCTGCATTACCCTGGGCTAAAACACTACCCATTCCAACCAAAACCATTGCTGATGCAGCAGTCACCTTTTTAAAAATCTGTTTCATAAATCTGTTTTTGAATTGTTAAAAAATATATAAAATGAACTGTTAAAATGCTTGTTTGACTTTTAGGACACGGTTTTTTTGAACTGTTTATACCCCCAGCACCCTATTAAAATTCCAATGGTGGAGAAGACACAATAGAAAAATGTTTCTTCAATTGTGACAAGAGATAGGGAGCCTTTGAATCCAACATAAAAGATCAATAGTGCTCCAAGGAGTACACCAAGGGCTAATTCGAAGTTTAGTTTATGCAGCTTGTTCATATTGAAATTGGGGGAATAAATTAAAAACGACTCGTTCGCGAGAGGTAAGAAGTTTGCTAACGATAAGCTCTATACGATTACCTGTGTCAGCTTCGAGTTTGTTGACCGTATCATTGACTTGAATGCATTCCTGGGTTAGAGCTATTCTTATTTCTTCACTTTCGTGCATCTGAATTTTTAATGAACTATGAAGAATCAAATCCTCTGATGACATTTCTCCAATGAATTTTTCTTCAATGCTGATAGGCTGAGATTCATCTTCATCATCTTCGTTATGGATCACAGGATCAAAACCATCGCCTTCATCTTCCTCTGAATTATCGGTTACGCCAATATTTTCTTCCCCACCTTGTTCTTTGCCTTCTTCTAAATTATTTTTAGATCCATTAGGAAGCTGTTGACCCGTTAAGAGCTTTTTTTTTTCGTAATCTTCAATATCTACAATCGTCTCAGAGGTTTGCTGTTCAGGTAGTTCGGCAGGCTGGTTCCCTCCTATCCTTGCATTTTCATCAAACATGAATCCTTCATTGTTCTCTTCATGACCTCCATTCTTTGCCATTTCAATGTTCCTACGGTCAGCTTCTGAGATGGGGCCTCCCCTACCGCTTTTTAGTGAATTGAATGACTCAGCCGTCGGTTTCTCGCTTAACTTGTTCTGATTCTTAGATAGCAGCCCATTTAATGAAGTATAGGCAAATACATATCCGATGAACAATACAAAACACAGAATTATGTAAATCGAATTACTGATAACGATAGCTAGCATAGTTTGTGAGGTGAAAATATTAAATTGATATTTTGTCAAAGGTATTAAATATAAAATCTATAATTTATATTTAATTGCAAATTTTTTTTATTATAACTTACTTAAATGAAAGTGGAATTAAGATTTTTGATGCTTCCTTGTTCATAGCCCTATCAGGATCTTGAACATATGTATTACCAAGTAAAAGTTTCGTTGTAGCAGGTTTTATCTCCAAGAAGAGACCTCGTTTATTTTCCACGACGCGACCATTTTTAATGAGGTGCTCAAAGGCTACTACATTTGGATAGCGGTCTAACACACTACTGGCTTGCCTATACTCAGACGTTGTTGATTCTCTTGTATGATGTAATAATACACCTAATAACAAGGCAATTGCGGCTACCCAAGTCCATGCGAATTTGCCCAGCCCATACAGAAACGCAATCTTACTTTGATTTGTAAGAAAGGGTTTATATAAGTCTTTAATGGATTCAATATCGTTGTTAATCTTCTCAAGGGTCATGTCTCTTTCGACTAATGAGCTTTTTTTTATCTCTTGAACCTCATTCAGGAGCATTGCAGTAGTAGGGTCTATGGATTCACCATATTTTTGAAGATAGTACCCCTGTATTCTTTTGATTTCGTCTTTGGAGATACTTTCCATTAGATATTGATTTCAGAGATTAACCGATCCATCTGCGTTTTAATCATGTATCCGGACTTCTTAATCCCTTCGCTGCCAAGTCCATCCTTAATGTTTGTGCCAACTTTTGTGTCAAACACGCTTCCAGAAAGAATATTCCCAAATCTTTGAATTTCAAACTGCAACACCTTGGAAGCTTCTTCCAGGTCCTGTATCTGGTTTGAATAATTCAAAAATGTATTTTCGTTTACCCATGCAACAATCTTGAACTCTGTTCCAATTACTTTAACAATCTGCTTTAAATAGTCTGTGCATGCTGCATATGCAGTCCCACCAGCTATGATTACATGGAAAATAAATTCACTTTCTAAATAATCAGCAAATCCCTTTAAATCATTTTCTTGGATATCTCTTGAAAAGAGTGCGGGGAGCTGTTCCGACTCTGGTGCGCCGAAGTCAAGGATAAATTTAGTGTAAGGCAAGGTTGCTGTTTCTTCGATACTTCCAAACAGTAAGTCTCTCGCAATACGTTGTTGTGCATCTAACAGATGGATAGATCCTATTCTCCTTTCTTCCCAGAGGAATTTCAATTGGTTGGTACTGGTTTTTGTAGAGCCATCCACATCAAGGAAAAGTGTCTCCTTAATTTCTTCATGTTTAATTCCGATTAGGTAAGTAAAGAATGATTTTCCTACTCCTCCTTTTGATTGGATAATAAAGTTGAACTGTTTCATTTTCTTTGATAAAAATTGGTTATTAATTATTAGAATCTTAAACCCGATACTCGAACTTCTTTTTCCGATTCACTAGGTTCGATGGGTTTCCAGTTTTTGAGATATTCCATTTTTTTGTCGAACTCTTTGGAGTTCTCGGCTTGGTCTGGCTCTTTAGTCACTCTTGATATTGTCAATTCATCGGCACTTTTATCCCCTTCGATTCTTTTAAATTGATTTTGTATCAATTTTTTCTCGCGAATTTTTCTGATCGTGTTTACGCTAACTTTTACTCCTATGTCGACACTGATTATTTCAGCAGCAGAAATTATAGATCCGTGACAGATGATATCACCATAAACTTCTACAAATAATTTATAGAGATCTTTTCTCTGACCATTCAAGATCATATTTCGTAAATGGCTCTTCTTAATTGAGTCTAACTCTTGTGCATTCATAAACCATAAATTTATTTATCAAATATTAAATTTATAATTTATAAAAACAAATATTTTTGTTTCGATGATTATTGAAATAATGCAAGGAGGTCATTGTGTTAATTTAAAGTACACGCATGGTACATGCATGGTACATGTATAGTACATGCATCTACGCATTTTGAAGAATATTGTGAGTAATTTTTCTTCTTCTTAAATTATAGTACACGCATAATACTCGTAAAGTACCGGCATATATCATTGTTTATTATGCGAAAAGGGGTTTGATCAACCTGCCGAGCTTCATTACTTATTTTTGTACAATTTTTTGAGTCACATTCTATCAGAAGAAGGATATTTTATTACAAGAGGTGTTAATCGAAGACCTTTTTTAAGGTACTTTTGCTTAAACTTTTTAGAGTCGTAATAGCAAGCTATGTTTTCACCCGGTTAAAATATTACTTCGTTTATTTTACCCTCCGAAAACCGCTTGCCCCCTGGGAGTCAATTCGCCCTCCGGCTCATTGTAGAAAAATGGAAAAGAAAGAAAGAGCTAAAAAAGCGGGGAGACCTAAGCTCGCCGCAAACCAGGTGAGAGTAAAAGTGACCCTGATGCTAACGCCTGATGAGATCGCTAAGTTGAAAGCTGAGCAGGAAGGATCCATGGTTGACTTCACTGTTTTTTGCAGAGAGAAACTGCTTAACCGAGAATCTAAGATATTGCGCCGGCCAATTCCGGAGGATGTCAAAGCTGAAATGACCAACATTCTTCGTATGGCAGGAAGTGTGCTTTTGCTTGCAAAAAATACATCTGCCGACACCGTAATTTCGGATGAGTTTCGAAACATGGCGGCTGGTCTAAAACGCATGGTTCAAAGGGCAGATTTTTCGATCAATGAAATGGTTCTAAGCCAAAGTCTGATTGCCAGTATTGCTTCCTTATTTATCAAAATTGAAAAATTGGTCAATAAGCTAGACAGAGACTTAGAGCCGGTGGCCGAGATTGATCTACTGCTACAAAAAATCAGGGAAAAGCTGCACTCATTTACTGATATGTATAATGTTACCAGTGATTTAAAATGATTGGAAATATTGGTAAATCTGGTGGTGACTTTCTAAACGCTATGATATACTGTAAGTATGATCGAAGCAGCGTTGATGAAAACGGGGATTTAAAAATCAGGGGTGAGCTGGTTTATTTTCAAAACATCACCGCATTAGAATTGTATGGTCCAGACATAGACCTAAGTTACATCGCTGATGAACTTCATGCTGTGGCAGACCAGAACACCAGGACAAAAAGCCCTGTTGCGCATGTTAGCTTTTCTTTCCCGCCAGGTGAAAGCCCATCCAATGAAGTTTTGCAAAATATTGTGAAAGATTACGCAAAGGAATTTGGCTTAAAAGAGAATGGACTTGTTGCTTATAAACATGTTGACAAAGAACACGAGCACATACATATTATAGCAAACAAGATAAATGAGCTGGGAAAGAATACTGTTTCAACCAGTTATGATTTTTTAGATATGGGCCATTTTTCCAGAAAAATGGAGAATAAGTATGGCCTTCAATCCACTAAACAAATGGATAGTTTATTGATTGATGGCAAAACAGAAAGGAAAAGCAACCCGATCCATGCGCAGCTGAGAAACCATATTGATAAGATGATTCCCGAATCAGAAGACTTAGAATCCCTACGTGTGAAGCTTCTACAAAAGGGTTTTAAGACCAAGGTAGGCAACGGCATTACATTTATTCAGAAGTCGTCAGGTGTTATTATTAAGGGATCTGATTTAGGACGAGAGTATTCTAAGCTCAACCTTGAAAAAAGGATAGCTGGAAGCTATCTGCCCGATGATAAGTTTGGTGTCGATAACCCCAAAACCACTGAAAAGGATAAATTGAAACAGTTGATTAAAAGTACAGCGCCTGTTTCTAAAACATTCCGAGATTTTGTGACTGCATTAAACAAGGAAGGTTATGGCGTTCAAACGAAAGACATGATTAATAAAAAGTCGGGGAAACCTTTTACAAGTATTCTCTTTACAAAAAATTTCAGTATCCCTGATGAAAGCAAAGCTGATCTGCCAACCAGGAATTCGAAAATGATCACGGGAGCGCAGCTTGGGCCTGAATTCAAATATTCTGTCATCGATGACAACATTAATAAGGGAACCTGGAACGATATCGGACACGGTTCTCCAATTACGAAATCTAACGTCAAACCTGAAAGCGAAAAGCCACTGATTAACAAACCGAATAAATCTGCCCTTGAAACTTCCAGTAGCGCGGGAAGCCTAGGATTAGACTATACAATTGAACGATTGCTAACCAGCAATAATGCAGGACAAATTGAAGCCGATTCAGCTAAATCACGTGGAAAAATTGCAGCAGAAGTAAAACGAAATGCTTCTGGTTATGATAATGAGTTTGGAACACGAGGACTGGAAGAAATGAAAGAAGAAAAGAAGAAGAATCTTCGGGCAAAACCCAAGAAGAAAAACAAGCTCTAAAAGTGACACGCTGTCACTTTATGACAAAATAACAAAGGGGAAACAAATCAATACAAAGTATATATAAAATATTAAATCTATAATTTGGTACTATGTAGTTCTTTTTATACATTTGAGTATAATATTTAGAACCAAATATATCTTTTTATGGTGACCTCAGAAAAAATAGTTGCGTTCATTCGATCTAGGGACGGTCTTAATGTATCAAAAATTGAAAAGGATGCCAAAGTACCTGCTAAGACTATTGCAAAAGCAATGATTGCTGATCCAATAGAAATTCCTTCAAAGCACTTAGAGGCTATCGAAGCTGCATTGGCTAAATATGGGTACAGCGATGAACAAAGGAAAAAGAATGCAAACATCATTTCAGTAGTTAACCATAAAGGAGGAGTTGGTAAAACTACAACTGTAATTAATCTAGCGAAAGCGTTAAGCTTGGAAGGGTTTAAGGTATTAATGGTGGACATGGATGGACAAGGAAATCTATCGCAGTGCTTTAATATAGGAGAACCAAAAGAGCAAGTTATTGATAGCTTATTAGGAAGGACTCCCCTACCTATATTAAGAATTGACGAAAATTTGTTTCTAACGCCATCTGATATACGCTTGGCTGAAAAAGAGAAAGATTTGGTTAGTGCAGTCGGAGCCGAGACTAGACTTTCGAGAAAGTTGGATGCTTTAAAGGGTGACTACGATTACATTTTAATTGACTGTCCACCATCGCTAAATATTTTAACAACAAGTTCGCTTATTGCGTCTGCATCTTGTATTGTACCGATTCAGCCTGAAGCATCAGCTTATCATGGAGTAAATAACTTGATAACATTGATTTCAGAAATACGGGAGCATTCAAATACAAATTTATCTCTGAAAGGCTTTGTCTTCACTATGGTAGATAAACGAACTAAGATACACTCAAATATGATGGACTACATTAAAGAGTCATTTAAGGGTATCCATACATTTGAAACAGTTATTACTCAGTCAACTGCAATCAAAGAAAGTCAGGTAGCGAAAGAAGATTTGTTTAAGTATAGCCCGCAGAGCGCTCCTTGGAACCAGTATGTAAGCCTAGCAAAAGAATTAATTAACTTATAATCAAGATATTATGGCAAAGGTCAAAGTTAATCCAATGGATAAATTCAAGGAAAAGACAAGCGATGTTAAACCATCTGCATTTGTAACTGAATCTCTTATTAAATCTGAAATAATTATTCTTCCTGAGTTAAAGGACTTGATTCCGGCCCTGGCAGAAGACGAATCCAAGCAATTAGAGGAAAACTTAATCAAATATGGTATCAAAGACCCACTTTCTGTTTGGGAAACTGATGTAATAACGGTTCTTAATGGATTAGAGGCAAATAGCCCATCCCATGAGCTGTTTGCAAACTTAGATAATGATTCGACCGTATATGTCCTTTTTGATGGCCACAATAGATATGGAATAGCAAAGGAGCGAAATTTAGATTTTAAGGTTAACAAAATGAACTTCAATGGTCTTTCCGAAGTGAAGGATTATATGATAGATTATCAACTTGGCCGCAGAAATCTTACACCAGAACAGATTTCTTATTTACGTGGATTAAAATATAATGAGCTAAAAAAAGCAGGTAAGGCATCTGGAAAATCAGTTAAAGAAAAAATAAATGTTGCAGAAGAACTTGCTCAGGAGTTTGATGTAACTCCCAGAACTATAAAAAGAGATGGTGAATTTGCCGAAGGAATGGACAAATTAACACCCGAATTTAAGAAGGATGTTCTTTCTGGAAAATCTAAGTTGGCAAAAAAAGACGTTCAAGCGTTAAAATCGGTCAATCCTGATGCGCCAATAGACTCGATGGAAGGTGTGCTGCAACTCCTAAAAGAGCAGGAGGCAGAACAAAATGTTGAGCAAAATCTGCAATCCGTACAAAAGGTCGATGAACTGGTTGATAGTACATTCTCTAATTATGTAGACTCAGAAGATAGCATAAGTGCAATTCAAGCAGAGCCGAATCAACTTGATGCTTTCAATTTAGATGAATTTAAAGACGATTCACAGCAATCTACGCTAATCGGAAATTCGGAATCTGCTGATATTCAGGAAGCTGAGCCTGTCTTAACAGTAGAAGAGATAGAGGGAGATTTAAAGCAACTCTTCGAGCAACACCTATCTAAGGATGTTCTAATTCAAATCATTAATAAAGCAGGAGAGCTTCTAAGTCTAAGGGATTAAAGTGACACGCTGTCACTTTTAAAAATTTCTCTGCGTGTAAATCAATATTTTTTATTTATTTAATGCTTTGATTGTAAAACTTAAAGAATTTAAAGATGAAACAAATATTGATCATACTATTGGGACTTTTTATGATCTCCTGTTCAGGGAACTCTGAGGGTGACAGCGTGAAAGATAAATACTTAGGCGAATGGGATAAGATGAAAGGGAAAGCAAGCACACTTACAATCTATGAAGAGAATAATGGACTATTTCTTAAATATAGCAAAGGAGACAAGTACCCTCTTAAATTTGAGAAAGAAGGAAATTATTACTCTGCTGTAACTGGATTTGGTGCTACTCCTATACTTATTGAAAACAACGTGTTAGAAATTAACGGCACGAAATATCAGAAAAGGTAAGTTACAATTATATAGAGGGGTTTATTATTTAAAAAAGGGGGCTGATATTCAGCCCCCTTTTTTTAGTTTTTGAGATTCCTTTCTTGCATTCTCCTGTTAAATTCCTCCTTGAAGGATTTTCTTGATTTCTCGAAATACATCGGATCAGACTGTTCTTTGTACAATTTGGCCGCAGACTCTTCCTCTATCATTCTTTCCTGTTCTGCACCACTAATAATTTTCTGGTACTGAAATTGTTCTGGAACTTCCGGAGCTGGATCGGGCATGTATTCTAAAAGAAAGTAGCTTCTTAAAATCTTCACTTTTGCGAAAACTTCAAGATCATATCCCAGGCTGGCCGGATAAGATTTTTTATAAGATTCTGGGATCACGTAATCGAGGCGATTACTTTCGACCTCTTGTCTATTATCTGCGAAATAATTTCGGACGACATTACTTTCAATCTCCTTCCCGGTAAGTTTTTCCTCTTGTGCATGTGCTGCAAAGGGAATTGATGCTGCGAGTAAAAGAAAAACCCATACCCGTTTTCGTGTTTGTTTCATAGCTGTAATTCAAGCTGTTTAAATTTTTAAAATAATTGACATTTTAAATGTAAAATAAAAATTATAGATTTGAAAATATATAATTTATAATATATAATTCTTTTAGCTATGAGCGCTACTAATTCTGAAAAGGAAGGGCGTGCTAAGGGTGTTGAACTCGTGCTCACCCTTGCACTCTTTTTGGTTTTCTTACATCATTACTGGTACAATTTTTCATTCTTTTCGCAAATTCCGTCAATTGGAGGAATTAACCCAACTGAGTTTTTTTCAAAAATATTGCTTAGGCATAATGAAAGATATAGCCTGTTTTTTCATCCACTCATTACTAAAATAACTGTCTATTTCCTTCTGATAATCTATTCAATTGGGTCAAAAGGTCGGATTGATCCAAGCATAACAGTAAAAGATGTATACAAATACGGGGCGCTTGGAACAATCATTTTTTTCGGCAACATCTTTATTCTCTATACAAAAAGTTTATTTCCAGGCTATATAGGAGACTTTTTATACTTGTTCAGTACATCCTTGGGTATTTTCTGGGTTATTAAAGCAGGACAATATGCTTCACGCATAATGTTCTTCAAGAATAACAATGACATTTTTAACAATGAGAATGAAACGTTCCCGCAGAATGAAGAATATATGGAGAACGATTATTCTATCCACTACAAAACCTCGTACTACTTCAACAAAAAATGGAGAACTGGCTGGATTAATATCATAAATCCATTTAGGGCCAATATGATCTTAGGTACTCCCGGATCTGGTAAGTCTTTTACCATACTTAATCCGGCTATTTGGCAATCAACTTGGAAAGGGTATTGTCTCTACGTTTATGACTTCAAATATCCCACGTTAACTATTGAAGCTTATAATGCTTATCAAAAAACCTTAAATGAAAATCCAACGGCGTGGGGCAGGAAGCCGAACGGCGAGTTGCTAATCCCCAAATTCTGTGTGATCAATTTTGATGACATTGAATATTCTCACAGATGCAATCCCTTGCTTCCATCGACAATGACCGAAATCTTGGATGGTTATCAGAGTGCTTCCACAATTATGCTCAACCTTAACAGAACTTGGGTAGATAAACAAGGAGACTTCTTCGTTGAGTCGGCAATTAATTTTCTTGCATCGGTCATTTGGTATATGAAAATGGTAAGTGATAAGTACACAAAATTGTATAACGTCGAGCTAGCGAAATCACCTGCGTCTCAAAATGCTGAGAACCTTGCGCTATACAAGCGCTTTCGAAACGTATGCACTTTTCCTCATATTTTAGAATTTGCCTGCCAGAAAGATTACGAAGAGATGTTTCGGATTATGGCATCTTATCCGGCACTAGAAGCCTATGTGCGGCCTTTTGCTAGCGCTGCGCTAAATGGGGCAGCTGAACAGCTTGAAGGACAAATTGCCTCGGTTCGAATACCTCTTGCTAGGCTTTCATCTGAAACTTTATACTGGATCATGTCAGGTAATGACTTCGGCTTGGATATCAACAATCCGGACGATCCAAAGATTTTGTGCACAGGAAATAATCCGGAGAGACAAGAAGTCTATGGGGCGGTATTCTCATTGTATACTTCCAAGATGATTAAAATGGTTAACAAGCAAGGTAAGTTGAAGTCAGCCCTTTTTTGGGATGAATTACCAACAATGTTCCTGAAAGGAATAGATACGCTTATAGCGACAGCTCGTTCTAATAAAGTAGCTACTTGGCTTGGTTTTCAGGATTTTGAACAACTTACCAGTGCATATGGCGAAAAGGCAGCAAAGGTTGTAATGAACATGCCTGGTAATGTCTTTTCTGGTCAACTCGTTTTTGAATCTGCGAAAAAACTTTCAGAACGTTTTGGGAAAACTCAACAAGAACAGGAAAGCATTGCTTTTGGCAGAGAGGATACAACTGTAACATTGTCTACACAGCTCAATGATACGATACCACCATCAAAAATTTCAACCTTATCCCAAGGCACATTTGTAGGCCAGTTTGCTGACAACTTTGGTGAAGAAACTGAGCTTAAAACATTTAACGCCCTAATTACAGTTGATCAGGATGGGATGAAAAACATTCATAAAAAGCCACCAGTAATTAAAGACATAGAAAAGTTAGTTGCTAGTTATTACCCCGGCGCTAACTACGCTACGATGTCCAAGCAAGACTGGAAGAAAAAGCTTTTGGAGGATAATTATATGAATATCAAAAATGAAGTGAGGGAACTCGTGAGAATTGAAAGTCTAGAATTTCCCAAAGAAAGAGCAGCTACGCCAGCCTAACGAACCACTTATCTTCTAATTCTTTCTTAGGCTTTTAATAAGCTCAATCCGAAATATTGGCTATCGAAAGTGATTTTTATAGCTTTTAACCTCCCGTTTGATAGCTTTTTACCGTGTTTTCTTAGTGTTTCTATAAAATTTAAATCTGTAACTGCAGCATTCAACATAAATTATATAATTTTATGACAAATTATTATCTTAGTTCACCGACAATTGATCAAAATGATGTATTAGAAGAATACTTTTCTTTTATAACACTCGATCACCAAAACGACAATATGAATCCTGAAATTTTTGAAAAGCTTGATGCTATTTATGAAGAACCCGAAGCACTTAGATATTACTACAAGATAGTATTCTCAATGTGCCTTAAATTAATAGTATTGCATAAATTCGAAAATGGTGAATTGACCCAGGAAGAATTTGACCAACAGTCTAAAAAACCCAGCGAGAAAAACCTAATGGAGCCTTATGGGTTATCATATCTACAATACAGAGCTTTGAAGGATGCGAAAGGAACTGGTCCTAACATGCTGACTTTAAAAAGGACAGTGGATAGATTAGGGTATAGCTTTGACAAGATCCTTTATTCTGAGAAAGTGATAAAGGTTGTATCAGATGAGCTTGAAAAGATTAAAAATAAGAATCGTGTTATGAATGGTTTGGGTTTAGACATAAAGCCTAAAAAGTAATGCTACCTACCCACAGATTTGGAAAGAGACGCCTTTAAAGCGTCTTTTTTTTGTTTAAATTCCTGATAAAGTGTTAGATAGGGTAGTGGGTTAATTAGTACTCCATTTTTTTTCACAGCGTAATGTAAATGGATGCCCTTTGCAAGGCCAGTTTCTCCCATTACACCGATTACAGTTCCAATTCTTACTTCTGAGCCGCTACGAACATATAATCCGCTCAAATGGCCGTAGATAGTTTCAAAACCACTTGGATGCTTTATTGAGACACTCAATCCTAGGCCACCATTGTACCCAGACTGACTTACAATTCCATCTGCGGTCGCATAGATAAATTGAAAGCCTTTTCGACAGGCAAGGTCAATTCCTTCATGTTTAATGTATCTTTTTTTGATGGGATGAATTCTATGGCCATAAAGGCTTGTAATAAATGGCTTTTCATTTATCTCAATAGGATTTATGCTTGGTATTGCAGTTAAATATGTGCTGTCTACAATGCCTAGATAAATGTATGATTCTAATATCTCCTTCAAATTAAGCTCGTCTCTCAATAGGTTAATAACCGCACTTTTATAATCGACTGAATCATTCTGCTGATTTTCATAATGTCCGTCTTCCTGGTCAATAAAAATTTTTTCTTGCCCTTTTCCGGACAATGAAAGGCACATCGCTATCAAAAAGCTACAAAATCGAATAATCTTATTCAAGGCTAATTTTTTTATGTCTAAACAAATTTATAAATTTATAATTTAATATTTGCTAATATGTAATTTATAACTTTCATAACCATGCAAAAGAATATTAGTCAGCAAAACGACTCAAAAAGACCTATTACAAGAGAGGAAGCGGAAAGTTTAGCTCCGTCAAAAGGAATGGCAGCAAATGACGGTGTTATTATCAACGACCGCATTGAGCATGCCAGAGACATTCAGTCTGCGGGTACTGTAAAGGCCGAAATCAGCAAAACTCAGATTGATATCGCTAGGATAGCACAAATGTATAAAGGTGTTGACCTTTCCCAGGCCATGAACGATCTTGCTCAGGACAAGCAATCCCTTCAAATCCTTTCTCAGAAGAATGTGTATCAAAACTTGATGCAAGGAGAAGTTGTACAAGTGAAGAATGTTTCGAGAGACGGGGAAGGCAAACCGCGACATTTTTTTGGTGTTAAGCTTTTCCAACTGGATAAGCAGATTAATTCGAATATTCCTGTTTTAAAGTTGGGATTTTCCACTTTCGATTCTGTAAATCTGTCAGAGAGCAAGAAGGGATTGAGTCACTCCTTAGTAGTAGATCCTCGATTTGATATTAAGTTGTCAAGCCTGTTAAAAGAAAAGACACACACAAATGATGGCCAGACTAAGGAGCTGGTCAGGGAGATCAAAGATACACTATCATCCAATGCTACTTCTACGCAGAAAGCGCACAAGGTTAATCAACAGTTAAATAACGTTGGTGACTACTACTTATCCAATGATCCAAAGGGAAAGAAGCAATTTTTGGATGAATCTGGAAAACTATTCGTGCTTGAACAAAAACAGAAGGTTGCACTAATAGGAGAGAATGGCGCACCTGGGGGAATTCACAAACGAAAACATGAGATTCCGGTAACTGATCTACCAATCAAATATAAAGGTGTTCAGTTAACAGAAAAACAAGTTCATAATCTACTGATAGGCAATCCTATCGAATTGTCTGGTCTAAAAGACCCAAAGCTCGACAAGCCATACTCAGCAACGGTGAACCTGAATTTACTAAGTGGAAAAGTAGGAGAATCGGATAAAGCAAGTGGAATTGAGCTTCCGAAAGGGAATAATATAGACGCCAAAAAATCACTTTTAAACAGCACTGCCTCCGAAAGTTATAAAACACCTGAGCAGGCCAAAAAGACCATTGACACGCCGGAAAAGCCTGCTGTCAAACAAAGACTTTGAACTAATCCACAACACCGATGAAAGCCAAAAACATTTTAACACTGGATTATATTTTCGAAACATACGGGCCTGATGCGCTCGAACCCCAATTTATTCCTTCACGGGAAGACGATGGAGAAGACATATTTATTCCGAAGATCCGGGGAGATATGTCTTATGAAGATTGGAGCCTTCTCCCACAAGAATTTAGACTGTTTGTTACACAAATTTTCATTATGAAATTTCAATAAATATAATCAGATGTCAAAAACTATCTATTTACAATCTGAAAACAACCAGGAGGTTGCTCATAGCTATGAAAAGTTATCTGACTTGAAAGGCGAATTTGAAAAAAGGAAGATTACCATAGCACCCAACGCAAGTATCGGTACTGAAGTTAGGCTTGGTAATAATATAGCCGTAGGTGAGAGAACAATAATCCGGTCCGGATCTAGTGTTGGTTCAAATACTACATTCGGAGATGATATAGTTGTCGAAAAGAACGTTAAGATCGGGTCTGATTGCCGGTTTGGTGATAATTCAACTGTTTTTGAATCAGCAAGAATAGGGGATAGGGTCCTAATTAAGCAAGATTCTGACATTGGTGCAAGGTCTTCCATTGGTTCTAGTTCTGTAATTGATAGCCATGCAAGTATCGGTAAAGAAAGCATTATCGGAACGAATGCAACCATTGGGTCGAGCGTTATAACAGGGTCAAATTCATCTGTTGGTACAGGTGCAGCTCTTGGTGCAAATGCCCATATCCATGATAATGGTGTTGTTTATGACAGCGAGATTGTCAGGGCAAATTCGGTAGTGCGGCCACCTATAAAGCCAGTTAATTTGGTTAACGACGAGCAGGTTGAAGTGTTTAATAACATGAATGCAAAAGGTGTCAAGTATGTTGCCTTCGGAAGCTTTGCTGTTGACGCTTATGAGCAAGCAAGAAGTGTAGGGTCAATTAAAGTTTGGGTTGAACCTTCAACCGAAAATATTAACAAACTTAATGAAGCACTTAAAGAATCTGGAAAGGATAGAATTACGACAAACTTTGATCCGGATATAAAACGTCCAATTAAAAGTGAACTTGACAAAAGTACTTCTCAATCTTTTGGAATTGATTTTTACCCTTCCATCAATGGCTTTAAATCAGAAGAATTTCAAAAAATCCATGATCGGAGTGTACTTGTTCAAGGAGCTGAACAAAACCGTACTCCACTATATCCTGATTCTAAAAAAGAGCAGCTTCCCATAAACCACATGTCCTTGCAGGATCTGTTCCATAATGTTGGAAGTACTCAAAGCCAAGCCAAAGAATACAATTTAAAAGTGCTACACAAGACGATGGTCGATCTCAAAAAACAAGGCCAGGAGCTTGATATCATTGATCCTTTATTATATTTAGATTCTAATCGAACAAATATGGCAACTAAAAAATCTTATATATCCTACCCTGGGCATGAAGATAAGCCAAAGGAGTTTGTTCCTAAATACGAAAAGCGAGATTTCGCGCAGCTGAGAAAGGATTTGGATTTAGAGCTGGTACTAAACCACTACGGGTACTCTTTAAGTGATAAATCAAAGCCTAATGACGTTTACCGCGTTTATAAGTCAGGTATCGAAGGAGATAGCCAGCGTCTAGCCGTAATGAATAATCCAAAAGGGGATTATAAAATGTACGTTGATTTGAACAATACAAATTTTAGAGGAGACTCAATTGAATTTGTTAAATTCAAAGAAGGTGGATACAAAGAAGCATTCCCTGTAATGGATTCAATGCTTGGCAATCCAACTTACAAGCAATCTGTATCTCAAATACTGCCAATGAAGCCGGCCACCCCAGGCCAATTTTTAAATGACGAGAAGTTACGTCAAGCAGATATCCTAAAAGAATATAACGCAACCCATATTGGAGAAAAAAGGGCAGGGTATTTAGTGAACGAGAGACAGTTAGATATTAAAACTGTTTTGGCTCCTGAATTTAAGCATCAAATTTTAAGTGTAAAGAAGAATAGCGAGTTTGAAAATATAGCTTTTCCTTTAACGTCTCAAAAAGGAAATATTCTTTCATTTGACATCCGAAATAAGGATTATAAAGCTTTGCCGGTCGGCGGCAAATGGGATGGAGTCTGGAAAACAAACGATCATGCTGTATTGCTGAAAGATTCAGAATTCACATTTAAGGACAAGGCAGTTCAACTTGAAAAGGGCACTATTGGTACTTTAAGCAGATCTGCCGGAGTAGCTTCTTTTCATACTGATCATGCAGTTCATGGTCCAATTTCCTTGGTAGTTGATAAAGACAAGCATCAATTTGAGAAAATCCCAGCTAATCGGATTATTATCTCTGAGTCTCCAATAGACTCACTGTCTTATCACCAACTATCCCCTCCGAAAGCAGGCGAATACAGGCAGTATATATCGCCAGCCGGAAACCCTTCAAGGGAACAAAAAATGCACATCTCAAACCTAATTTCCTCCAATCCGCAGGCTCAGTTTGTAATAGGGATGGATGGAAATGCACCCGGTAACAGATTTGCAATCAACTATCTAGCAGTAGATCACCCACTTAGGGATGTAAACAATAGTATTGTACCTAACATTTCCTACATAAATCCTACAAAATCAAAAGTCGAAGACAAAGCACAAAAGGACATTGGATACAACATTTTGAAAGTTGAGATCAATCACCCCAAGGTGGATGGCCAAGACAATGCTAAGAAATCAAGCGACTCAATCATTGATCGTTTGGTAGCGGCTATCAATGTGCATTCAACAGATGATTCCAAATTAGCGAAGGAGTCGTTTTTGAGTAGAAAGATTGTTGAAAAACCTTCGGCATTTTCCAGTTCCTATGAGATTAAATTTCCTAACATATCCAAAATGCTAAGTTCTGCATTGGATTATTTAGCAAAGGAGATCACTTTGAAAGACGGAAAGCCGCTAATTGCTATTCTTAGACCATCATCGGTTCAAAATGATTTCAATGATGTTTTAAAAGACCGCAAGGGTCAACCATTGCCTGAGTCAAGTAATTTGTCCCTATCTCGTATTCCTTTGTTAAGTGACTTTGCTCAAAAGAATGAGCAAAGTCAAAATAACAGTATCGCTCCATCACCATCGGTTTCTCCGAAAGCTTCATTTAATGAGCCAGCTATGAAAGCAGCTACTCCCGAAGCTCCAACCCCAATCAAGAAGCAGAGAATTTAATCCAATTCTTATCTTATTTATTAGTCATGAAAACTGTAATCGCAGAAAAACCTTCTGTTGCTCGCTCTATTGCTGAGTTTTTAGAAGCAACAAATAAAATGGATGGATACTTCGAGGGTAACGGGTATCGAGTAACCTGGGCAATCGGTCATCTTGTATCTCTTGCCGAATTAGATACATATCGCGGTTTCGGAGAAGTAAATGGACAAAAACAAACTTGGGCATCTTCCATACAGCGACTTCCATATATTCCCACGCCCTTCAAACTTGATTGTTCAAAAGATCCCGGATTAAGAAACCAGTATTTCAAAATCAAATCTCTTTTTGAGTCTGCTAATGAAATTATAGTTGCAACAGACGCAGGGCAGGAGGGAGAGTTAATATTTCGCTACATATACGCCCTTACGGGATCTCGGACACCATTTAAGCGACTTTGGATCTCTTCCTTAACAAACGAAGCATTTCAAAAAGGGTTTAGTAATTTGAAGCCAGGACGAGACTATGATAATCTTTATTACGCTGCCAAAGGAAGAAGTGAAAGTGATTGGATCTTAGGTATTAATCTGACTCGCGTTTACACCGTAAAATACGCAAATAACGACATTAAAGTGGTTTCCATAGGCCGGGTTCAGACGCCAACATTAAATCTTATTTGTCAGCGATATTTAGACAATGTAAACTTTAAAAAGACCGCTTTTTTCATTCCCACATTGTTGCTAAAACACGAGCACGGGAAGTTTCCTGTAAAGTATCACAAACAATTGGCAACTAACGAAGAAGCAGAAGCTGTTTTAAAGTCTGTTGCTGGATCAATTGTATGTACAGGCGTTGATAAGTCAATTGTAAAAACAGCACCTCCCAAGCTTTTTAGCTTAACACACCTGCAACAGCATGCGAACAAAAAGTTTTCTATTTCTGCCCAGTCTACGCTTGACACACTTCAAAGCTTATATGAGGCAAAGTATGTGACATATCCGCGTACTGATAGCAATTACTTGTCGGACGACATGGAAGATGATGTAATTAAATCTTTTCAGTTTTTAAAAACACTTGGTTCTCTTTCTGGCCCCGTAACCTCAATTCTTTCAAAAAAGCTTAACAGAGCGCCTTTCGATAATAGCAAGGTTACTGATCACCATGCAATAATTCCAACCGGTGTGAAGCCTGATCTCGGCAAAATGACCAAGGAGCAGCAGCTCATATTCCTGTCGGTTGTTGAGCGCTTTATTCAAACTTTTTCCGATGAATGTATTGAAAGTAAGACAGTACTATCTTTTAAGGTTGGCTTAGATGGATTGTTTAGAGTTGGAGGAAAAGTCGTTATCCAAAATGGCTGGAAGGCAATAAATCTTCTTGGTAAAGTTGCAGTGGATGAAGATGATTTGATCCCGGACGATGAAAACACGCCTTTACCCGATGTGAAAGAAGGGGATATTTGTTTCGTAGAGAAGAAGGAAGTTCATAAAGGGTTTACAACACCCCCGCAATTATTTACAGAAGCTAGCTTGTTAAAGCAAATGGAAAATGCAAGTGACACGCTGGACGATACTGAAGAAAAATTTGGCATTGGCACGCCGGCAACCAGAGCTAACATTATTGAAACAATTCTTAAACGGTTTTTCATAAAAAGGGAAGGCAAAAAGCTTATTCCTACCCAGGCTGGTTTAAGTGTGTATAAGTTGACGCATAATGAGTTGATTGGAAAGATCAAACTAACAGCGAAGTTTGAAGAAAAGTTAAAATTGATTGCTTCCGGTGAGTATAGCTATTTTACATTCATTAATGAGATTGCTTCATTAGCTGCAACTTCTGTATTATCTGTTTATACGAATGAGGTAGATCCTAATACTATCTCTATGACTTCTCAGACGGATAAGGAGAAAGTTTTATGTCCTGCTTGCAAGAAGGGATCTTTAACAGAAAATCAAAAAGGTTTTGGCTGTACCGAATACAAGAGCGGAGCTTGCAAATATGTAATCTGGAAGGAATTTAGAGGCCGCACCCTAACTTATGTAAATGTCGAAGATTTGGTTTTAAAAGGGAAAACCAAAAAGCTGACTTTTCATTCGAAAGAGGGTAAGCCCTACGAAGCCTTTGTCGTACTTAAAGATGGAAAATTAGAAATAGAGTTTGAAAGGAAGTTTCCAGTCAAGGCATAATGCCTTTTAATCGAACATTTGGGAAAAAAGGTATATCTGTGTTGATATATTACAATATATTGTAATACTCAATTTTATTTTATATCTTTATTGTGTTGAAACGGTTGACAGACCACAACATAAACCTCTAATTTTTAACTGTTTAACTTCAAAAATCATGCAAAATCTAACAATTATCGGAAATCTAGGTGATGATGCCAAACAGGTGGATTTGAAAGATAGGAAACCGTTCCTTGCTTTCTCAGTTGCTTGCACTCGGAAAAATAAAGCTGGCGAATCCATGACGCAATGGTACAACTGTCGAACTTCAAATCTTGCACTATTGGAGCACTTGACAAAAGGAAAAAAGCTTCATATATCAGGAAGACCGGATTTCTCTACATTCACGGATAAAGATGGGGAAGCGAAAGTTTCTGTAAACATTTCAGTTGATCGAATTGATTTAATCTGATATGAAGAGTCTCGTATATTGCATGACGTTAGCTTGTCTAATGTCATGCAGCGCAAGCGTTATCCCACATACTGTCTCCAAGTGTTTATCAAATACCGATGTTATGCACATGAGCCGAAATAGGGTGAGTACGGATGTTATGCTATCATCAATAAACAATAATTGTTGTCGATGCTTTACAACGGCTCCGGACGACCTGATTGATTTAAAAGACCAAGGTGTTCCAGACATTGTGATAAAAAGGATGATTCAGCTTAATAATCCCAAACTGACTAAACCTGTTTCCGCCAGACCGAGAAGCCCTCGAATTCCTTCTTCATGGTATAAATAATGCGATGCTGTAAAAGTGACACGCTGTCACTTTTACAGCGTTTAAGGTTGTCCGGAATACTACATGTAACAATTCTGCAGTTACTATTTGATCAAAAGAAATGTTCAGAAGTTATGATAATACTTCATACCAAATGAGAATAATTTTATAATGCTACAGTGGTTGAGAATGTTATCAAACATTCCATACTAAGTAAGAAAATGCTACAGTGGTTGAGAATGTTATCGCAGTTAGGTTGTCGGGAATACTACATGTAAGTAATTTTGAAACTAGGATACGTTGATAAATGGTAGTATTATCAGACGTCTCTAAGTTCTGAGAGATTATTTAACTTTTTGTTTAGACACATACATTTTAAATACAAATAGACCGACAAGGCCACTGAGCAGGCACAATATGCTCCACAGTGAAAATTTTTCTCGATTACCAAAGGAAATGGAAATTATAAAGATAAGTAAGCCCAGGGTTTCCCAAATCCGGGGCACACCAAGTTGGTCCGATGTCTCAACAATGGTAATCTCGACGTCTCGGTTCGGATAGAGCAGCACTTTTAGCCTCGTATGATCCCAAAATAGCAACCATATATTGCCAAGTAGAACTAAACCGGTTACTATCGGCGTACCTCGAAAATCCATTGAAATGGTGATAAAGAATATATTTAAAGATATTGGAAAGAACAGAATAGCACCTAATGTACTCCACCGCTGGGTAACTAGCAGCAAGCCGGCAAAGACTTGTCCGAATCCTAGGAAGCGCCACCAAATACCTGTCCTAAATAAAGTCTCAAAGAAGACATCTAATGCCATACCCTCAATCGGAATCTGCATAGAGCCTGCTGGAATGAATCTACCCCCCATTAGTTTTCCAATACCGGAAAATACAAATGCTCCACCAATCAAATATCGAAGATATATTGTAAGAATCTGAAATGTCTCCTTGTTTCTAACGTGTTGCAAAATAGGCATTTATGTACTTTTAGTGATGGGAAAGTAGATTGGATAATAAGCTTTACTTCACAGTTCAGCCTCAATCGCTTGATAATACCCTGAGCGTATTCTTATTGTTGATTTTAATAGTATGAGATGACAATTTATGGCAAATCAGACCGGCTAGCATCAATGTCCCGCCAACAATGAAAGCAGAAGCATCCGTTGTAAAACGCTTATCATCGATGCCCTTGTTAAAAAAATCTGCTCCTATGTAAAGTAAACCGCCAATTGGAAAATAGTAAGCCGCTTCACTTACGAAGGGAATGCGCCTTGAAATCTTGAATAGCCTTAATTCACTAAGCATGATTTCTCTAGGTTCAATACTTGCGGCTAAGTCATTGTCGATTGTAAAGGACGAGTCAGAAATGCTAAGAATTTTTGTTTTAAAACGCTTTCTCTCATTTTTAACCTTGAAGTTTACCTCTTGCCCTGCTATGAACCGGTAGCGACGGAATTTTCCAATTCTTGGCGCTTTATTTAAAACCAGATATTTTTTGCCTACATCGGTAACAAAAGTTTTTTGTTTGTCTTGGCTGGACGAAACTGCTTCACTTGTAAGTGGCAGCTGCTGGCCAAATGCGCTTTGCATTCCAGCAAGCGGGCAACTTATTAGCAATACATGCAATATGACTATCAGTAGTTTTTTTATCATCAAATGAGTTGTAGGTCCTGTTTATTAGTGTTCGCATAAGTCATCGATAATGTTGCATGTCGGATGAGAAGCCACTTTAAGATTAATGAGTTGTTGACTGAATGCAAGAGGGCATTATACGCTTTCTTTGTATTTTGGGTTGTCGAGAATACTACATGTAAGTGCATTCTTAAACACTAAGCTTTTGACAATCGCATTTGTTAGCACCTGGACTGATCACTGATTACTCACCTAAGAAAATCCTTATCCTGGTCGAAGATCTTCACCAAAAACCTTAATGATTTATCCAAAGCAGCTGGCGGCCAGGTAGTGGAACGCTAGCTTTTTATGATTTGTGAAAAATTTGAAAAGAACAGATGGGAAGAAAGGTTTACTATTACAATATATTGTATTAATTAACTCTTTTCCGTATCTTTAGAATGTTGAAACGGTTGACAGACCGTCATTATAAACCTCTTAAAATAAACATTTTATGGAAAATTTAATCAGTTCTTCGGTTCTTACAACATTATCTGACTGGGACATTGTTACATCAACTTTGGACACGAAATTCCAAGATTCAGTAGTTGGTTTGTCTGACTACAAAACGATTCTTCGTGGTGACAATGGAGACTTATTGAATGTTTGCAAAAACAGTTACACCCCACAAACGAACGCACAATTTATTGATGCAGTAGAAAGGTTTGCAAGTGTTACCAACTTCCCGGTCGAAGCTATTTATGAAGTGGATAGAGGCAAAAAAATGCTAGGGTATCTTAGATGTACGGAAACCTTTGAAGTTGGTGGCTTTGAGTTTAAAGACTATCTCATGTTAGGCAATTCCCATGATGGCAGCACAGGATTTTTTGTCGGGAATTCTAACATTATGGTTCGATGCAATAATCGTTTTGCCCAGCAATTCAGAATGCTAAAAGTTAGACATTGTAGCAGTTTACATAACGGAGTAAATCAGATTTTATCAGGGTTTGAAAGTTATAAAAGAGAATTGTCAGGTTATTACAAAACGTTAGATGAATTCTCAAAAGTTGAAGTTTCAGACGAAATAAAGCAAAGTCTGATTGCGCGTCTAGCCAATTTGAGCAATGAAGAAATTCTAGGAGACAAGGAGGTCAGCACGCGCAAAAGAAATATTATGACTTCAATTGATGAGAGTCTAAGTAGTGAAATGGAAGACATTGGCTTCAATCTTTACGGACTTTTCGGCGGAGTTACTCATTACACCACCCATGTATTGAAAGGCGCTGATGAGAGTGGCATGTTTGGTAGCGCTAAAATTTTGAACCTCGAAGGTTACAACTATTGCAAAAGTGTAGCAAGGCAAGTTTTAAGCTGTTAATTTTTACTGAGTAAGTGGCTAGCGCCACTTACTCTAATTTTGCCGACCGGAGCCTTTGGCTCCGGGTTTGGACAATGATTGTATCAGATTTCTTTAATAAGAAACATTTAGGTTATGTTTTCACTAGGAAAATTCACGTAACATGAGCTACAATCAGTTTTTGAGTTTTAATTTCCTAAGTTTTAGTAATTTGATAAAGTTTAAATTATATATTTGATATATTATAATTTAAACTTTATTGTATGGATACTATAAATGAAAATAATTTCGAAGCCGAAAACGGCTACTTTCAGAATCGTATAAGAAATTATATCCAGCAGTATCATCCCGACCTGCTTGATAAAGGAGATGATTTTGAAGAAAAGATTAAAGCCTGGTCCGAGGATACAATAGATCATGTTCTTACTCTTGAAAAGGAAGGCTTCCAAAGCACAGAGGCTATTGAACAATCGTTAGCCAGGACACTTGAAAGCATATCATCACCAATAGGAACTCTTCGTGATTTTATTATCGAGAATGAGGATACCATCCAACAACTAACCGGAATATCAGATGCGTCTGATAGAGAACTTCTATTGAAGTTACTGCCACTTGTTCAAACGGAAATCGAAACTGTGGAATTTTCTACAAATCCGAGTGACGTAAGCGACGCTAAGGCTCACTTACTCCGGAAAATTTCTCTGACACTTCTCCAACGAAACTAATCAGTTTCCATTTCCCATTTGTTTAATGAATAAGTTCGACGTATTAACTAATAATATAGCGGCTTTATCGACTGCTTTTGAATTATCAAAACAAGGACGTAAAGCAAACGCAGAAGAACGCGAAGTTCTATCTGGTTATTCTGGTTTCGGCTCAATAACTGAGATTTTATTAGATCCAAAAATTGACCAGTTATGGACTGGAAAAAAGCATCGTGTACAGCCATACGTTCAGGAAATATACGATTTAATTGAGCAATACAGACCCAACGAAAAGAAGCGATATGTTGATTCTGTTAAGAACAGCGTCTTAACAAGTTTTTATACGCCGGTTCCCATTGTAGATGCTATTTCAAACGCACTTAAAGACAATCAGGTCAATATTAAATCTATTCTTGACCCTTCCGCAGGGAGCGGATTGTTTGTTGACCGTTTGAGAAAAAGCCATTGTCCTAATGATGTTGTCATGTTTGAGAAGGATTTGCTTACTGGCCTTGTACTTTCCGTAAAATCTAATGACAGAACTAGGGTTGAAGGCTTTGAAAATATTGGTGGGAGGTATCAAAATCATTTTGACTTAGTTACTTCCAATATTCCTTTTGGAGCAATATCGGTATATGATCCTGCTTTTCAAAAGAAAGGGCACGTTGAAGCGCGAGCAGTAAATCAGATTCATAATTATTTCTTTTTGAAATCGCTTGAACAAGCTAAACCAGGTGGATTAGTAGCCTTTATAACCACTAGTAATTTTGCTGATTCGGGATCCAACAGGGATTTTAGAGAAAGTTTATTGCAGCAGGGAAAGCTTGTTTCAGCGGTCAGACTCCCACAAAATTTATTTGAATCAGCTGGTACGCAAGCAGGCTCCGATTTGATTGTTATCCAAAAGCGGAGCAAGCCAACCAATGTTTATAGTAAAACTGAAAAAGCGTTTTTGGAGACTACTTCACATGCCTCTGACTTGGCCAGCCTGAGCAATGGCAACGATGTCTTATCAAACGACTACTTTGATAGCAACCCTAAAAGTATAATTCACACAAGTAAAGTTGTCGATACTAACCAGTATGGAAAACCTGCATTTATATATAAACACGATGGAGGTGCAGAAGAAATAGGGAAAACCCTGCATGGAATCCTCGCAAATGATATTCAAATCAACTTTGATAGTGAAGCATATGGCAAGATTAGTAAGCTTCCACGCAAAAACTCAGTCTCAACTGGCCAGCTTGATCTTTTTGCTCCACAACTTGATCTGTTTGCTCAATCACCAGAGGTTGAAGTAAGAAAACCTAACCCTTTGCCATTTACCGGCAAATTGTTTGACCATATAAGTGATGATAGTATTGTGTCGCAAGGCGGTAGGATAGGTAAGGTAAGTAAAGACGATAATGGCAATCCCCTGGTTGAAGATTTTCAATTATCACCAAAGCAAACCAAGCAATGGGAGGCACTAATTGATATTCGTGATGCTTATTTTGGGCTTCTTAAAAGTGAGAGGGATAATCAAATTGAAGATAGGGAGTCACGACAGAAGTTAAATGAGTCGTATGACCTATTCACAACTTTTTATGGCCCTTTAAAGCATAAAAGCAACATGGATACGATCCTTCTCGACCCTGCCGGAAGAGAGTTGCTTTCATTGGAAAAATTTGATAAGGATAGAAATGATTATGTAAAGACAGATATTTTCTTTGAGCCGGTACACATTGCTTCGGCCAAAATTGATGTTTTTACTCCTAATGAATCACTAGCCGCGTCTTTGAATCTGTTTGGTCG
This sequence comes from Dyadobacter bucti, assembly GCF_005869225.1. Classification (GTDB taxonomy): domain Bacteria; phylum Bacteroidota; class Bacteroidia; order Cytophagales; family Spirosomataceae; genus Dyadobacter; species Dyadobacter bucti. The sequence goes on from NZ_SWFP01000012.1 coordinate 97,839, forward strand.
AGTGAATTTTGATTACATGGGTAGTGTTTCCGGACTCGACACAGACCATCTCAAAAAGGAATTGAGTGATAAACTGTATTTCTCACCATTAGACGACGAATACCAGGTCAAAGATGTTCTAGGTTCAGGAAACATTTTGCAGAAAATAGAGAACATAAAAGATCTGGCTAATCACAATGATCCAGAAATTCAAAGGACTTTGGCATTTTTGGATACTGTTAAACCTGAGCCAGTTCCTTTTGACTTGTTAGATTTTAATTTGGGTGAAAGGTGGATCGATCCAAAAATCTATTCTCGGTTTGCTACCAACTTTTTTTCTTCTGACGTCGAAGTAAACTATTCACCGGCAATTGATGATTATGCTATTAAGTCTTTTGGATACAATTCTAAAATTGGCACAGAATATGCGGTTCAAACAGATCGTCGTACTTACACAGGGGTTGATCTACTAAGATATGCGCTACTAGATAATGTTCCGGATATCACAAAAACAGTTGAAGGTCCGGATGGAAAAGATGTAAAGGTAAGGGATGCTGAAAATGTAAGGTTAGCTTCGCAAAAAATTGATTTGATTAGAAATGGTTTCTCTGATTGGATTCAAAATCTTCCCGAAAAAGACAAGCAGGGCATTGAGAGTACGTACAACAATCTTTTCAACGCTGAAACTAAGCCTAAGTATGATGGTTCTCATATGACTTTCCCAGGCTTAAAGCTTCAAAATGTTGGTCTTGAAAAATTATACGATTCTCAAAAAGACACATCTTGGATGTTGTTGCAAAATGCAGGAGGTATAGTAGATCATGAAGTTGGAACAGGGAAAACCTTAACAATGATCGTAACTGCTTACGAAATGAAGCGCCTAGGTTTGGCAGCTAAACCAATGTTAATTGGCTTAAAAGCTAATGTAGGAGCGATTGCAGATACATTTAGAGCAGTGTATCCTGATGCAAAAGTACTATCACCCAATGAAAACGATTTTGCAAAGCCTAACAGGGAGAAATTGTTCAGCTCTATCGCCAATGAAAATTGGGATGCAATCATTTTAACTCATGATCAATTTTCTAAAATCCCACAAAGTTTGAATGTTCAGAGAAGAATTTTGGATAAAGAAGTTGATAACCTTGAAAAGGACTTGCGCGAACTGGAAAAATCGGGTTTGTCTGTTGGCACTTCATTGATGAAGGGGCTGGAAAAAAGGAAAGTTTCTCTATCGAATAACTTGAACGAAGTTGTAACCCAACTTAAAGACAAAAAGGACAATGTGATAGATTTTGAGAAAATGGGAATTGATTCCCTGATGGTCGATGAAAGCCATAAGTTCAAGAATCTGATGTTTACGACAAGGCATGACCGTGTTGCTGGCTTGGGTAATCCTATTGGATCGCAAAGGGCTTTAAATATGCTTTTTGCAGTTCGCACAATTCAAGAGAAAAGGGGAAGCGATAGTGGCGTTACATTTTTTTCAGGAACACCAATTTCCAATTCTTTAACGGAGTTGTACCTTCTCTTCAAGTACTTACGGCCAAAGGAATTAGAGAGAAGAAAAATCGAAAATTTTGATTCATGGTTATCTGTTTTTGCTAAGAAAACGACTGACTACGAGTTTTCTGTAACCAATCAGCTTATTGAGAAATCAAGGTTTAAGAATTTTATAAAAGTACCGGAACTCGCTTTGATGTATAGTCAGATCACTGACTATCGCACCGCGGAAATGGTAGGGGTTGACAGACCGAAAGCGGCACATAAATTGGTGAATATGAAGCCGACGGAGGATCAAGCAGCTTTTACAGATAAGCTAATTGAATTTGCTCAGACAGGAAATGGTATGTTGTTGGGACGAGCGCCGTTAAGCAAATCCGAAGAGACTGCTAAAATGCTGATTGCAACTAACTACTCAAAAAAGGCTGCATTAGATATGCGCCTTATTAATCCGGATCTTTCTGATCAGCCCAACTCCAAGGTAAGTGTATGCGCAGACATCATTGCAAAACATTACAAGGAGTCAAATTCTTATAAGGGAACGCAGATGGTATTTTGCGATTTAGGTACTCCTTCGGCTAACTCAAATTTTAATGTATACGATGCACTGAAAATCAAGCTCATAACGGAATTTGGTATTCCTGAAAAGCAGATTCGATTTATTCACGATGCGAATAATGATAAGCAAAGGCAACAGATAATAAAAGAAACTAATGAAGGCTCAATTCGTGTATTAATCGGCTCGACTGAAAAGTTGGGAACCGGTGTAAATGCACAGCAGCGCATTGTGGCTCTTCATCATTTAGATGTGCCCTGGAAACCAAGTGACCTGGAACAGCGTGTAGGACGTGGATCAAGAGCAGGTAATGAAGTTGCTAAAAATCATTTTGGAAATGAAGTTCAAAATTATGTCTATGCGGTCGAAAAAACCCTTGATAACTTCATGTTTAATTTGGTACAAAATAAGTCTCTGTTTATATCCCAAATTAAGAACCAAAACATTAACATTCGTAGAATTGACGAAGGTAGTGCTGATGAAAGCAATGGTATGAATTATGCCGAATATGTAGCCCTGCTTTCTGGAAACAAAGATTTACTTGAAAAAACTAAAATTGAAAAGCAAATAACAGGTTTGGAGGCGGAGAAAAAAATCTTTGGCAAAGACATATCATATCAAAGGGCAGTTTACTTACAAATGGGTGTATCATTGGAGAAGACAGAAGAAAATATTTCCAAAGTTAAAGCGGATCAAAAAGCCGTTGTTCGATATGATAAGGATGGTAAACTAATCCCATTTGTCGATATGGACAAAGTGGAAGATCTAGGTCGGCTAATGTTACAAGCTGAAATGACAAACAAGAAGCACGGCACAAAGTTGATTAGCCATATAAAAGGCTTTGATCTTACCCTAGACACTTTTCAAGCTTCTATTGTAGACATCGATGCAGGCACTCAGAAAATGTCACATCGATGGGAACTGAGATCGTCTAACGACATTGGCTACAAACACAATTCGGGATATCTGCAAAGTGATAAGGTAAAAACAGCAGGGGAGTGGGTAAATAAATCTGTTTCCCCAGAAACCTTTGAAAAGTTAATTAAGGGAATGGAAGAACGAAAGGCCAGTTACATCAAGGACATGGAAATGACCAAAGATGTTTTGTCCAAAGCTTGGCCAAAAGAAGAAAAGTTGAAGGAGTTGAAGGATAGCCTTGTAGTCATTGAGAAGCGCCTGACTGAGAGCCTTAATCCAAATAAGGATAAGGAGCAAAATGCCGGTAAGGAAAATGGAATGAAAGAAACTGAGACCGAAAAAATTATTCCCTTAAATGGGAAAGTGGATACTCCACCGGGGGATGAATCACAATTCAGAAATAGATCCTTCATCCGCAGGGGAATGTAACTTAAAATTTCGAGTCCAGATAATTGGAACAAGTGGGGAAAAAACTTAATTCTATACCAACTATTACAATATATTGTAATAGTTGGTATTTTTTTATATCTTTATTCTATCAAAACGGTTGACAGGCCGCTTTAATAAACCTCTTATAGTTTATGTCTAAAGAATTCAAAACGATCGTTGTTGAGCATCTTGACAAAGAAGAAAACGAAGATGTTGTCAATATCTTGAATCAAATCATTGATCAGGGAATAGTTGGTAGTGGGAGTAAAGCCTTTATGTATGCTGTTCGCCAATATCCAAATAACACTCAGGTTATAGCAAGTCTCAAATTGTCTCTTGAACGGGTTAAGACCGAGTTAGAAGACTATCGACGAAATGCTAGAAGATTGAAAGAGGTTATTTCGTTCGTTTCTAGCCTTGATAGCCACGATTCCGATAGTCTATCACACCGCTTCAAGGAGCTCTGAATAAGTGACAGGCTGTCACTTTAACGACAAATTTTTCCTAGTGGGAAAATTAAAATCTCATTCCTTGTGCCTGTAAAAAGGGCTGACCAGTACGTTGGCTTTCTTTAAGTGGCTCACTTTTTTACATTGTGAGTTGCTATTTTAAATAGGCCTATTAAGCGAGGAAAAAGGAAGATTTGTGGCTTTTTTTCCGTTTTTCCGTTAAAATGCGTCTTTCGACGTATATCATTATTTGAAAATTAAACATTTATAAATTATGAAATTAGCGAAGCGTAGTGACAAGGATCTCATTGTAAAAATACTAACTGACTCATTTCAAGACAATAAAAGTATCAATTACCTTATTCCGAATGATTCAAAACGTTTGAGCAGAATTTCAGAGCTAATGGCGTACTCATTCGAGGTGTGTATGGCAAGTGGTAAAGTACTTCTCTCCGATGATGAACAAGCATGCGCATTGGTTTCAGCTCCTGAAAAAAAGAAAACGACACTTTCTGGACTATTAAATGAAGTTCGGCTGGTCCTTTTTGGGATCGGATTAAAAAATGCTCTCAAAGCTATGAAAAGAGAAAAAGCAATTTCTGCTAATTACCCAGACAGACCGATTTACTACTTGTGGTTCATAGGCGTAAAACCGCAAGCGCAGTCCAAGGGAGTAGGAGGAAAGCTATTAACGGAGATTATTGAAGATTCCAAAATTGAACACCGTCCAATTTTCTTGGAAACATCTACAGTAAAGAATATTCCTTGGTATGAAAGGTACGGACTGAAAATCTACAAAGAGCTAGATTTTGGATATACACTATATTTAATCAGTAATAAGACAAATGACAATATCTAATACAGATATGCATGTGGTAACTGCAATCTTTATAGTTTTTGAAATTATAATGTTGTTGTTCCAGTTGCCTTTATATCTGGCGAAAAGAGAAAAGATGCGGAAGTATTATTTAATACTCCTCATATTATTGATAGTTAAAAATGTTGCAATGGGTTTCTTTCCAGACCCAAGAATAAATTTTATTCCCATTGGCGTTCAATACATATTAACGTACGGGGCTGGGTTTATTATGGCTTCATATTTTCCGTTTTATTTTTATAAAGCGTATGACATCAGTGAGTTAAAATGGCATGCAACAAGAGGGATTTACTTCTTTTTGCATCTTCCGTTTTTGTTGGTAGCCGGGGTAACATACTTATTGAATAAGAATATTGATCAGGCCATTGATAATGGCCTGATCATACCCGCAATTTATGGGATCATATTAGGGTACGTTCTGTTTAGGTCTATCCGCGAGAAGTACAAAAATGTAGAAAGGAAGGATTACCTTCAAATCATCGGAGTTTACTTTGCAGTGATACCTTATGCAACCCTTGCCTTTCTTGCATACTTTCGAATTGAGCAGGTGAACGAAGCATTATTAACCAATGGTGGGTTTGCTATCATTACACTTTTATTTGTGAGGCAGTCAATTCGTGATGTACGAACCGATCTCGAAAGATTAAAAGAAATCGACAAAGCTGAAGAAGCTTTGCCTGCTGTGTCATTGGAAGAAAATAAAGCTGTGGTTATGCCGCTGGAATTTGCATACGAAGAAGAAGCGGTCGTAGTTAATGATTCGTATGATCCAGGGATGAGATTAGAAATGAATATGAATGAATTTGGTCTTACTACTAAGGAGAAGGAAGTCGTTAGGCTTTTAAAATTGGGCTATACTAACGAAGAGATAGGAAATTCACTGAATATTCAGGTGGGTACAGTCAAGAAACATTTAGAAAATACCTTCAGAAAGGTACTTGTTAAAAACAGACTTGAGTTGATCCATAAATTAGAGAATTAGACACAAAACTGTACTTTTTTCATCCATTTCGGTATTTGTCTTATATGGTACGTCTTAAGACGTACCATTTTTGTTTAAAAATATTTCAAAAAAAATATCAAATTAGACTTTTTTCGTATTGTCACAGAAGAAGTTTTCTACCAATTTTGACGAAGTACTTTCAGCCACCAATATTTCCTACTTTACTCTTATGGAACCTGCAATTCAAAATGCAACGAAACATTTTCGGTCCTTGAACTGTGTAAATACAATTGAAAATGATCGAATCTCAATCCCTTCTTATTCTGTTGAAAGCATATTATTAAAGTTTGGCAGCGATGCTTTTGAACCTAATATTTTAAATAGTAGGGGATCCAGTTTAGAGCTTGTTCCTAAAATGAGACTTTATTTTACGACCAAGGAATGGTTCGGATTAGATTTTGATTATCGACTTTTTATTATGAAAGCTTTTTACGACAACCTTTAATTGCTGAACCAAGTATCGAAGCAGCTTGGTTTGTATGCACATTTTCTATTTTCACCATACATCATAGAGCCGAACTGTATTATTACAATTTAGGCGAACCACCTACATCCTCTAAATACATCAGGAAATTTGTAAGTTAAATTATGAAATATTAGATTTACATTTTATAATTTAACTTACTTTTTTATGCGATCCCCTTATAAGACGACAAATTGTTTTGTGGTAAGATATATTACGAAATTGCAAGCCTGTCGAGAAGCTTTTCCCCAACTACTCTCACCTTGATACAAAATACAGATCCTAAAATCTGCATTACCCTTACGAAACGTATAATGGCTATAGTTACTCAGTTTGCTGCAGTTAATAATGAGTCACAAAAAATTAGATAGCCATGTTACTATCATCTAAAATTATTTTACTTGTGGTCGTCATGCTTTTCATCATTATTCAGATGAGAAAGAATGATTTTCCTGATGAGATAAGGTCTAACCTTCAAGATTTGCTTCGGATTGCGAATAGAAATGGTATTCAAATTCAGGAGCTTGGCAAGGCGGTGGACTTGCTGCGTAAGGATTTTGCCTACAGCACCATGCATCTGGAAGATTTTAATGAGGAATACAAGCGATTTTTAAAGCATTTGAATACATACTACAAAGAATCCGCTAAGAGCCAACAAGTTAGCGAGCAGATACAAACCGATATTGAAACGTTAAGTAGCCTGTTGAAGAATATGGATTTGACAAGAGAAAATTTACAAGGTATAACCAACTCTCATGAGAAAAGCATTGGTCAACTTGTTTCTGGTGCAGAATCTAATCTTAATGAAAGTATTGAGAGGGCTGAAAAATCCATGATCCGGATTCTAACTACTATAAAAGAGAATGCGAGATTGAATGTCAAGAACCATTACACACTTGAAGAATTTGAGCGCGACTTAAACGGAAATTAAATATGAAAACCATTTTGTATTCACTTATGCTACTAGCCCTAGCCTTTGTATTAGTAACTGAGCTGTTAAATTCTAAGACTTTGGTTAAACCAATACCCATTGGGCAAATGATTAGCAATGCGCCACTTTCTATTGTTAAATCAGATAGTGTAAAGGCGGCTATTTTAGAAAAAATCCACATTCCTAAAACAAAACTTAGTGATGAGCAGTTTCTATTGATTTATAAAAATGTTGATGGTGAAGTTTGGAAGATAGAGAACTCGCTACCCTTTTGGGGTGCGGGAGAAAAAAATGATTCTGTATGGGTATATTTTTCTAACGTTAACAGGAAGAATGGTTATGTTTCATACTCAGACGTAAAACCGATGAAGTAGACATGAATACTCAAATCACTCACGGAGAACAGTTTTTAGCCTTCTCCGCTATCCGAAATCATTACAATGGCATCATTATTCTAAGTGTAAAGGATTTATTTACATGTAACAGAATTTGCGATTTGTACGCTGCAAACAAGAAAGTGCCGGATGACCTGTATCATGAATTTAAAGCGATCGTTACAGAACATAATGTCAACTAAGAGTATGATATGACATGTTAGAAATCTACTTGCATATCATGAGAGTTGGCTTATCAAAGCAGAGGCTGCTTTCCATAGATTAATCTTTGAATGTTAGATATGATACCGAAATTCGGTTGTCGGGAATACTACATGTAAGTTCACGGGGCAAATGAGGCTGCTTCAAATTGATAGGGCCATATTCACTTATGACTTTCATAAAGAGCTTCCAACTTTTTCTTCCACAACCTTCATTCGCTCCAATATTTCGTTAACTGTCTGGGCAATGTGGTGCATTTGTGAAACAGGCTCTGGCAGGTCTTTGGACTGATAGCTATGGTATTTCCAGATTTCCAACACGTCACTGGCCACAACCTGATAAGGCTCATACAATGGGTTGAGTGATTCTAAAAGCACTGTTTTATTAACCGGATCAACAGTGAGCCTTTTGAAGACAAAATCCTGCTCCCCGCGCAGCATGGCAATGCATAGTATGCCTGGTTTTAACTGTGTCCAGTCTTCCACAAACTTACAAATCACATCAGATCCTTCCGGAAGTGGCAGCATGGAATCACCAATCGTAGGAAACATCCGGAAGGTGCCGCCAGCAGGAAGGTTAGGCATAGAAAACTTGGGTAGCTTGGCAATGAAGTCTGGGTCAGCATACCCATGACGATAGCCCGCCTTGGCCTTGATGGGTACATACTCGACATTTTCTTTACTTGTCTGATCAGTTGAAATAGCCAGTACCCGCAAATTGCTGCCGGTAATGTAAACATCACTTCCAGACTCCAATTCTCGAAGCTTCAACTCTGAGATTTTCGTAAGGTCAACCCGGAAAAGCGTGTCAATGCTGATATGAAAGAAATCTGAAAATTTCATCAGGTCAGCTGCGGTCGGGTTTTCTGTCCTTCCTGCTTCAAGGGAAGCCAGTTTAACACGGGTTAAACCAAGCTTTTGTGAAAAATCTTCCTGGGTCAACCGCTTGCGGTCACGCAGGAAACGGATGTTAGTGTGGAAAAAAAGTTTTGCGCTTGTCATGGCATAATGTTATTATTGAAATCACAACTTTGTTATTAATAATATCAAAGCTAATAATAAATGCTATGATATGGAAACTGCAACTGATAAGAATGAGCTGATAACCAGGCTGAGAGCTGAAATCCTTTCCTTGCAGGGCATGCGTGTGGCTTCACACCATAAACAGATGGGGACAGGATTGGGGCCAATCCAGGATGCGTTTCCCCAGGGGGCATTTCCAGTTGGGGCTATGCATGAATTTATCAGTACGGACCAGGGACAATCCGCAGCAACGAGCGGTTTTATGGCTGCGCTTGCAGGTTTCCTAATGAAGCAGGATGGTATCTGCCTTTGGGTCGGGATGCAAAGGACTGTTTTTCCACCAGCTTTAAGCTTCTTTGGGCTAGCACCGGAAAGGGTCATATTTATTGACGTCAAAAAGGAGCGTGACTTGCTCTGGATGATTGAGGAAGGGCTTCGTTGCCAGGCACTTTCAGCAGTAGTTGGCCAGGTACAGGAAATTGGGCTAACCGCATCCCGACGGCTTCAACTTGCCTGTGAGCAGAGTAGGGTGACCGGCCTTTTGCATAGGATAAATCCACGCAGTATGAATCCAGTTGCCGCCGTCTGCCGGTGGCAAATTAGCCCACTCCCGACAGAGGGGCAAAACGAGCTTCCAGGTGTCGGGCATCCCCGCTGGAATGTGCAGCTGCTAAAAATCCGCAACGGCCAGCCAGGCAGCTGGCAGGTAGAATGGCAAAATCAGAATTTGAAATCCATTATAACGCAGGATAGCCAGGATAAGGGCGAGCTGCTTCAAGTAGGGTAGGTATGGCGCGCTATGTATCCATATGGTTCCCTCATTTAACCACAGACCGGCTTGTGTTAAAACGGCCTGAGCTGGCAGGTACTCCTTTTGTTTTGGCTGCGCCCAGCCGCGGACGTGTTGTAGTGAAAGCAGCTAGCGCACAGGCCCGGGGCTGCGGAATCATGGAAGGCATGGTTGTGGCAGATGCCCGTGCTGTTCTGCCCTCGTTGGAGGTGATCGAAGACGATGCAGAGCTGGCAGAAAAACTTCTGAATGCACTTGCAAAATGGACGCTACGCTACACGCCACTTGCAGGGATTGATCTTGATGACGGTTTGATTTTAGATGCAACCGGCTGCACGCATTTATGGGGTGGTGAGATGGCTTACCTGAAAGATATCGTCGCCCGCTTGAAAGGCAGTGGTTATGATGCGCGCGCGGCCATGGCAGATACGATAGCCACCGCGTGGGCTGTTTGCCGGTACGGTAAATCCGAGCGTATCGTTGCGCCTGGCGCACAGCTTGATGCACTACAAGCCTTACCGCCTATGGCGCTGCGCTTAGAGCAGATTACCATCGAAAAGATGTATAAGCTTGGGTTTTATCAGATAAAAAGCTTTGTGTATATAGCGCCATCTGTGCTTAGACGGCGTTTTGGGCAGGCGCTTTTAGACCGGCTAGGGCAGGCGCTTGGCCATGTCCATGAAGCCTTCGAGCCAATCCAACCACCTGAGCCATTTACTGAGCGATTGCCTTGCCTGGAACCCATTCGCACCGCACCGGGCATCGAGATTGCCATGCAAAAGCTGCTGGAAATGCTGTGCAGCCGGCTTGCCAAAGAAGGGCAGGGGGTACGCAAAGCAGTACTGAAATGCTACCGGATTGACGGTGAAATGCAGCAGGTGGAGATTGGCACCAGCTTTGCCAGTTGCAGTGCAGGACACTTGTTCAAACTCTTTGAGTTAAAAATCCCAACCATTGAACCGGCATTGGGCATTGAGCTTTTTGTATTGGAGGCACCGATAGTAGAACCGCTTGGAGAGCAGCAAGACCAGCTCTTTAATTTAGGTGCGGCAAACAAATGGGTGGAAATTGCAGAGCTCCTTGACCGCCTTGTTGCAAGGGCGGGCCCTGACATCAGCCATCGCTACCTACCCGCCCAGCACTACTGGCCAGAGCGCTGCACCATTGAAGCGGCCACTTTAAAAGAGCAACCGCAGACTCCCTGGCGCATTGACCGGCCCCGGCCCGTGCATTTGCTACCAGAACCCCAGAGGGTAGAAGTCTCAGCCCCCGTTCCGGATTACCCGCCCATGCTTTTCCGCTATCAGGGAGAAGTCCACAAGATAAAAAGGGCAGATGGTCCCGAGCGAATTGAACAGGAATGGTGGATACAGGAAGGTTTGCACCGCGATTACTATACAGTCGAAGATGAAGCAGGGGCCAGGTTCTGGATATTCCGGCTCGGCCACTACCAGGATGACAACAAGCCCGAGTGGTTCATACACGGATATTTTGCATAAGTCTTAAACAAATCCAGGCATGGCTTATACCGAATTACAGGTAACGACAAATTTCAGTTTTCTCAGGGGTGGCTCACATCCTGAGGAACTTGTGGAGTATGCATGCGCAATTGGCTACAAGAAAATAGCCATCACCGACCGCAACACGTTGGCTGGGATCGTGCGTGCACATGCTGCGGCGCGTGGAAAGGATATTCAGATCATCCCTGCAGCGCGGCTTGATTTGATCGACGGCCCAAGCCTTCTTGCATACCCAACAGATAAGGGCGCTTACGGGCGCCTGTCGGGGCTTCTTTCAACGGGGAACCTGCGGACCGAGAAAGGCAAATGCGCACTTTTCCGAAGGGATGTATACGCGCATAGCGAAGGGATCATTTTCATTGCTGTTGCACCAGATGAGCTCAATACAGAATTTGATTTTGAACCTGGCTTTGAAAGGGCGCTTAAAGATTATCGGGATGCCCTGGGTGATCAGCTTTACATTTCGGCCAGCCGGGGTTACCTGGGCAATGATGCCAAAAAACTTTACCGCCTTTCACAAATCGCTGACCGGCTTGGTATCCCGCTTGTAGCCACTAACGATGTGCACTATCACCATTCCGAGCGGCGGCAGTTACAGGATATTTTGACCTGTATCCGTGAAAAGTGTACGATCTATAACGCTGGCTTTTTGCTGCACCAAAATGCTGAGCGGTACCTAAAACCAGAGAAAGAGATGTTGCGCCTGTTCAGGGCATATCCCGATGCAGTACGCCGTAGCCAGCAGATTGCTGATGCCTGCCAGTTTACGCTTGATAGTTTGAAATACGTATATCCGGAAGAGATCACCAGTGAAGGCCGAAGCCCACAAGAAGAACTCACCTATCTGGCATGGAAAGGTGCCAGGGATTTCTACGGTGATCCACTGCCCGAAAAAGTAGTAAATGCCATTAACCATGAAATGAAATTTATTAAAGAGATGGATTATGCGGCCTATTTTTTGACTGTATATGATATTGTGCGGTTTGCGCGGCAGAAAGGTATATTATGCCAGGGGCGGGGCTCGGCTGCCAATTCGACGGTCTGTTTCTGTTTGGGCATTACCAGTGTTGATCCGACCAAATTTGATTTGTTGTTTGAGCGGTTTATATCATCGGCGCGGAATGAGCCCCCAGATATCGACGTAGACTTTGAGCATGAGCGGCGCGAAGAAGTCATCCAGTACATTTATGAAAAGTATGGACGGGACCGGTCTGCGATCGTCGCCACTGTGACCCAGCAGCACCAGAAAGGGGCGATCCGTGATGTGGCCAAAGCGATGGGTATGTCTGTCGATGCCATTAACCGGCTCTCTGGCTCAATTTGGGAGTTTACCGACGAATGGTTTGAAGGTAAGCGCATCACTGAGCAGGGCTTTAATGCCGACGACCCGCATCTTGTCAAAGTGCTGGACTTAACACGTCAGTTTATGGGCTTTCCGCGCCAGCTGGGCCAACATACGGGCGGCTTTGTGATCACCCAAGGAAAGATCACAGATCTTTGCCCGATCCTAAACGCTCGAATGCCGGGCCGTACCAACATTGAATGGAACAAGGACGATATCGATACGCTTGGTTTTCTGAAAATTGATGTCTTGGCGCTAGGGATGCTGACCTGCATCCGGAAAGCGTTTGATTTGGCCAAGGAGCATTACGGCCTTTCGCTAACACTAGCTAATGTGCCGCAGGATGATCCGGTAGTATATGATATGATCGGTCACGCAGATACGATTGGCGTGTTCCAGATCGAAAGCCGCGCGCAGCAGTCGATGCTACCACGCATGAAGCCCAAAGATTTTTATGACCTGGTCATTGAGGTCGCCATTGTTAGGCCAGGGCCCATTCAAGGGGATATGGTGCACCCGTATTTGCGACGCCGGAATGGTGAAGAAGCTGTCGAGTATCCTTCCAAAGAGCTGGAAGCAATCCTGGGCCGAACGTTGGGCGTACCGCTGTTCCAGGAGCAGGCGATGAAAATCGCCATCGTTGCCGCCGGCTTTACGCCGGCAGAAGCCGACAAGCTACGGCGCAGCATGGCAACTTTTAAACTATCCGGGATGGTGTCGCAATTTGAAAAGAAGCTGATCGATGGTATGACTTCACGCGGCTACTCGGAAGATTATGCTAAAAGGATCTTCCGGCAGCTCGAAGGCTTTGGAAGCTACGGGTTTCCTGAAAGCCATGCGGCCAGTTTCGCCCTTCTTGTATATGTTTCCTGCTGGCTTAAATGCTATTACCCAGATGTTTTTGCTGCTGCGCTGCTGAATAGTATGCCCATGGGTTTTTATCAGCCTGCCCAAATTATTATTGATGCCCGAAAGCATGGGGTCGTTGTAAAGCCGGTTGACGTGAATTTGTCTTTTTGGGACAACATGCTGGAAGTAGCCGAAGGGAAATACAAAGTGATCAGGCTTGGCTTCCGGCAGGTAAAAGGAATCAGGCAAGATGAAATGGAACTGCTTGTTGCGGCAAGATCTCACCCTTATGCATCTATCCATCTGGTCCGTGATGCTGGCGTCTCCCAAAGTGCCATTGAAAAGCTTGCTGATGCGGATGCATTCGGTACCATGGGGCTTGACCGCAGGCGGGCGATGTGGGAAGCGACTGCGCTTGCAGACCGGCCGTTTGGGCTTTTTACTGGTCAGCAGTCGCAAAGCGCATTTGAGCAACCGGTCGAGCTTCCTAAGCTGACGCCTGCTGAGCATGTTGTCCAGGATTATGCTTCCACTTCACTTTCGCTTAAAGCGCACCCGGTAAGCTTCGTGCGGCAGCAGCTTTCCGCCAAACGCGTGGTTGCAACCCAGGATCTTTACAGCCGCAAAGCGGGCACCATTGTCCGGGTAGCAGGCTTGGTGCTCGTCAGGCAGAGACCGGGGACAGCGGGCGGGGTTTGCTTCATCACCATCGAGGACGAGACCGGAGTAGCCAATTTGGTCGTCTTTCAACACCTTTTTGAAAAGTACCGCAAAGAGATTTTGCGTGCGCGACTTTTGATGGTCGAAGGCAAGTTGCAGATCGAAGGTGAAGTCGTGCATGTGATCGTTCGTCACTGCTATGATGCATCACCACTGCTTCGCGAGCTCAATGCGGCCAGCGGCGCAGATCCCGACGTGCAAACACTTTCACGTGCAGATGAAAAAGATGAATACGCATCTGCGGCAGTAAACAAAAAAACGCAGGTAAGAAAGAAAGACGTCCAACTGGAAATCTTCCCATCGGGGCGGAATTTCAAATAAACAGACCAGTGTATGACTGCATCTTATAACCCATTTTTAGTACTGGATATGCCTTATCTCAAAGCGCTGCTTAGAAGCGGAAAATACTTTATCGTCCTACAACGCTTTAATTGGTCTGGCTTGCCAAAAGGCCAGGCTTTTATAGCGACTCCTTATCAAGATCGGAACGCCGCGCAAAAACACGCAACGAAGCTGACTGCCCAAGAAGGGCGAATGCTGGACGTGCGTACTGAGCATGATAAGTTTAGCAAGCTCTTCAATGACCCTAGGTATGTTGTTTTTGTTAGCAAGTTTAAAGAAGGAGATTGGCAATCGAGAGTTATAAAGCACTACCAAAAGAATATTCACTCTTTTCTAACTGCTAACACTGGTATTGCGCCAGATGAAAAGACCAACATTGAGCTAACCTTTGAGGACGGGCACCTAATGGCCCATGTCATATCAAATGGGGAGCAGTATCATTGGGAGGCTTGCAAGCTGATTGAGTAATATACAGGCAGCATCTAATCAAATTTCATGTGAGCGATTTCGGTTGTCGAGAATGCTACATGTAAAGTCTGTCGGAGTTGTATAGACTCAGGATGCATTTAAGCTGCATAACAGAGCTGTATAATGGGGATGGTCAGTAGAGTTGCATTGGTTGAACAATTTGGTTGTCGCGAATACTACATGTAAGGTTTTCCAGAAAGTCGACCGCTTCCCTGGTAGCAGCTGATCCACGTTAACAAGTTGAAGTTGAAATTGTCTCTTCGCATGCAAAAAGCGGACATAGAGTGCGCAGAAACCGTGGTTTTTTTGCGAATTCATCTGCATGGAAATATCAGTAATAAATGGGTCACATGGGCCGCAAGAGCCCTATTGGGTTCACTAATTGAAAATGGTTCCACCTTAAACTGTACTTTATGACAATGACTCGTTCTAAAAACGGACGTTCATTCTGCATCTTTGATTGACGGGATGCTCATAAGTTCAAATAGGCCACTTCCCGTATATGCAATTACGTTGATATAGTATTTTAGGATTTGATGAAACACGAACATATCAACTGATCATGAAAACAAGTAAAAACAAAAAGAGCAATATCCTTAATGAAGCGGATGGTGAAAAATTGAAAGAACTATTTGTAGATGGTTTGAAAGATATTTACTGGGCAGAGCAGCACCTTGCCAAGGCACTGGTAAAAATGGCTAAAAACACCACCTCAGAAGAGCTAAAATCAGCCTTTGACCTACATACCGAGCAAACCAAACAACACGCCGCTACATTAGAGCAGGTATTCGAAATCGTTGACGAAAAGGCCAAAGCCAAGAAATGTGCAGCGATGGAAGGCCTCATTGAAGAAGCAGAAGAAATCATCGAAAGTACAGACAAAGGCACGATGGTACGTGACTGTGGTTTGATCATGGCCGCCCAGAAAGTAGAGCATTATGAGATTGCATCATATGGGACCCTGAGAAATATTGTCCGCACTTTGGGTTACTCGGAAGCTGCCGACCTTTTGCAACAAACCTTGGATCAGGAAGGTGAAACCGATCATATTTTGACCGGCTTGGCCGAAACCTATGTTAATGAACAGGCTAGCGCTGAGTAATAATAAGAGATTTTGCAGGTGTTGATTCTTTATGGATCAGCACCTGTGTAATCAATTCACGTATATAGACCAGCGTGAATAGACCGTTTCAATAATAACCGGGTTGGCCTACCTGAGGCTTATGTTACAATTTCTGCACACGACAGGGTCTAATTTCTCAGGCAGATTGATAAACTTGAAAAGGTGCCTGGCCACTCTATCCATTTGTAATGGATGATTTTTTTCACGGCTGGGCGCGGCAAAATTCATATCTAGTCCATTGAATAACGATTGTTGGATCTAGTATGGCTTATGCGGAGGATTAACAGGGTGGTTCAAGATCAAGATATTGACACTGGCACATTTTTAGTTCATCGTACTGCTCAACAAAAAACATATAAGATGAGCTGGAAAAATAATTATGAGGAAAGGGATGATTCTAACGGAGGCTTTGTGCTTGGACTTTTCGTTGGCGCTACCATAGGTGCATTGGCTGCAATTCTATTTGCGCCCAAAGCAGGCCAAGAAACCCGTCAACAGCTGAAAGATTTGGCAAACCAGCAAAAAGACAAACTGCGAAACCAGTGGGAAGACACTAAGATTAATGCAGCCATAGCGGTTGATCAGGCAAAAGAAAAACTCAACACAGTTGCTGACCAAACCAAAGAGGCAGTGGATACGTATGCCGATAAAGCCAAAGGAACGGTTGACCACCTGGCCGACGGTACCAAAGCGACGGTGGACAAATTTCAAAAGCGTTATTAATGTCAAGCCCCAGGCAGCAACCGGCAGATGCTGGTATGGATTCGTCTACCATTGAAGCCCAAACAATGCTTGTGATGGAAGAAAAACTGGTCGTCACCACTGAAAATGTTGAAACAGGCCGCATCCTGGTTTCTAAACAGGTTTTTCAGCAGGAGGCAACCTTTACTGGTGAAATCACGAGCGAGGAATTGATAGTGGAGAGGAAAGAGATCAACGAGTATGTACAGACGGCCCCGGCCGCTGTCCGCCAAGAAGGGGACGTAACCATTGTCTCGGTTGTAAAGGAGGTATTGGTTGTCGAAAAACGCCTGATGCTTGTAGAAGAGATGCATATCACAAGGCGTCATCACCACGATCAAAAGACCTTTACCGAAACGCTGCGAAAGGAAGAAGTAACCATTTCAAGAAGCGGTCCTGGCATAGATATTTGATAGCCGGTCGTAATTCAACAAACTAAAACCTTTTAAATCAATAATCATGGCCAATACAGTAGTTGGAATTTTCGAAAACACGAATGATGCGCAAGAGGCTCAAAGTTATTTACTAGCTAATGGGTTCTCAGCCAGCGACGTGGATATTACAACGTCATCATATAATTCGGATGCGACAGTATCAACTGTTAATAAAGATGATGAAGATTTTGGTGACCGCATCGGAAACTTCTTCAAAGACCTCTTTGATGGGGATGAAGATGAAACACGGCGTTATTCTGAGGCAGGACGACGGGGCACAATTGTGACGGTGCACGCGGCCGATGCTGAGTTGGCAGAAACTGCGGCGGATATCCTGGACCAGTATGGCGCAGTGGACGTCAACGAAACCGCTGGCAGTTACAGTGCAAGCCAAGGGCTTGGCAGCTCGGTAACGGATGCTACGGTAGGTACATACAATGATACTTCCATTGATCCTTATACCAATAAGGCAATTGATATTGATTCAGATCAGTCGTTTGTTTCGGATGCTCAGACAGATTCGCTGCCAGTGATTAAGGAAGAATTGCAGGTTGGAAAGCGTGAGGTCGAAACAGGCGGTGTACGCCTTAAAAGCCGGATTATTGAGCGCCCTGTTCAGGAAAGCATCCGTCTTCGCCAGGAGCAGGTCAATGTTAATAGGACACCTGTTGACAGGGTTGCATCCGAGTCAGATTTCAATACTTTCCAAGAAGGGACTATTGAAATGAAAGAATATGCAGAAGTCCCTGTTGTAAATAAAGAAGCGCGAATAGTTGAAGAGGTAAGTTTAAGCAAAACCGTAGATGAGCGCGAAGAGACGATCAACGAAACCTTGCGCAATACCGAGGTCGAAGTTGAAAACCTCACAGATGAAGAAAAGCTTAGAAGATCAGGTTTGGATCTTTAATAGACACAATCAGCAAGATTAAAAGGCGCCATTACTGGTGCCTTTTTTTTATTCACCTGATCTTAGTTACAAGTTATGCCGGGATAACAGGGCCTTCAAATCCAGGACCGTTTGTTCTTCCTCATTAACAATATCCTGAATCATTCCTTGCGCCTGTTCGTACTGCAATGCGCTGGCAAGCATAAGCATCCCTGAATAAGCCCCGATTTGATAATTAGCGGCTTTAATAACTGCCAAAATAAATGAGATGTCACATGAGTTGTCGTCATCTGTAAAGAATGTGCACGCGTCTTTAAGATCTGATATCAGGCCGGTGAGTGCTGCACTTTCTTTATCTTCCGCAGGCTCATTAATAGAAACGAATATTTGCCTCAAACGGTTGACATGCTCCTGGGTATAAGCCCGCTCATTCTTTAAAGCGCTTCCTAATTCAGGCAGGCAAGTTGACCTGCCGAGCTGGCCTAACATGGACACCCATGCATTTTCAAACCAGTGCATCTGGCGTAGTTCGGAGGTAAATAACTCGTGGGTTGTCATAGATTGTTGAGATTGAGCTTCGGGGCACGTTTGGTTTAAAACTATGCCAGTTAACAGGCCATTATGGTTTCAATTCAGCTTATTGAAGAATGGCCACATCCGGGTTATTTTCAGTCAAATCAAAGGATCGGATAAATGCAAGCCGCCCTTTGGTCTACTGTATCCTGGTGCCCCATTAACGGCAAGGCTGTCCCCATATTTGCAATTGATGCAGGGCCGCTTTTTGAAAACAGGTACCATAGCATGTTATTGGCAATTAATAATTAAGACCTTGCATGGCATGGATGTTTCTTAGTATGCCCCAGGCAAGCTACAAGACTTGTGCTTAGCCAAGCACCAAACTCGGCACATCGCCTATCTTTTCAACATCTATTTTTCACTGACAAACTAAAATCAAATGGAAACCAACATTTTATCTGATCAACACAGCTACGGGCAACGGGGCAGAAGTGAAAGCCCGTCAAGCGGCAGATGATGCGGCATCGGCGGCTTCGAAAGCCGCAATCTTTACATTCTTAGGGCTATTGATCGGTGTCGCTGCTGCTGGTTTTGGCGCTAAAAAAGGAACCGATTCAAAGGATGACTACAACAGGTATGACCGTCCCGTGCACTCGGCCGTCTAATAGATTACATACTAAGCAGAATGAGATAGTCATTTCAGGCACACACTTTTAATTAACCTATAACTAAACTTTAAATCAACTATGGCAGAATTAGATGTCCAACCAAAACAAAGCCGTCCCTGGTGGATATGGCTTCTACTTGCACTTATCGTTATTGGTCTGATTGCGCTTCTGCGCGGCTGCAACAAAGATGATAATTCGGTTACAGGTTCAACCGATAGTACTGCTGATGTAAAAGCAGTTACCCTGCCCGAGTGGGACAATGTCAATTTTAATGCATCCGAAGCGCACTATGAGGAAATTACCGATACATCCATTGCCGTGAAAGGCGATGACAACTACACGATCTACGGATTGGGCGAGAATATCCTTTTTGCTAGCGGTGAAAATCAGGTTCAGCAGAGCGCCGAAAAGCAGTTAAAACAAATAAGCGCTTCACTTGAAAAGCGTTTCAAAGGTGTTGCGCTGGCCGTTTATGGTAACACGGATTCGACGGGCTCAGCTGGGCTCAATAAAGAACTGGGTAAAGAGCGTGCCGAATCAGTAAAACAATGGCTGGTAAAGAACGCAGGCTTTTCTGCTGACATGATTACAGTTATGTCCAAGGGCGAAACTGATCCGGTAGCTACTAACCAAACGGCTTCTGGAAGGCATATGAACCGCAGAGTTGAAATTGTCGCCAAAGCGAAGTAAGTGTTCAGCAAATGATTATTATTTAAAACAAAGATTATGGCAAATTCAAATGATACTGACCGCATGCAAGAGCTTGGCGGCAGCGGTTACGAAATAGTCGATGGGCAGCCTAACATTAAAGGTTGGGATGTAAGGGATACAGCAGGGAACGAACTTGGAGAGGTTGATGAGCTGATCTTTGATACCCAAACCCAAAAAGTGCTGTATATTATTGTAGACCTTGATGATAACAACTTGGGATTGGATTCTAAAAAAGTGCTGGTCCCGATTGGACTAGCCACACTGGATGAGAAAGAAGATGAAGTAATTCTGAGCGAGCTGACCAGCCAAAAACTGGGTTCTTTGCCGGGTTATGAAAAAGGCATGATCACACCTGCAACTGAATCGCAGATCCGCAGTACATTCACAGGACTTGCAGCTGCGGCCGCCGCTGGGGCTGCTACTTATGAAAGCCATCCGGAGGGATTTTACAAGCACGAACATTTTGATGACAAGCAGTTCTATGGTTCCAGGACTGCATCCAGTGACAAAAGCATTTCTGGAAGCAATCAAAGTATTCCTATCATTGAAGAAGATATCAATATATCCAAAAGGCAGGTGCAGACCGGCGGGGTGCGGCTAACCAGCAGCATCAAGGAGCAAGCAGTTCAAGAGAACGTGACCCTTAAAACCGAGCATGTCCATGTAGATCGCACGCCTGTTGACCGCCTGGTCACGCCTGGTGAGCTGGATACATTTAAGGAAGGGAGTGTTGAGCTGATCGAGCATGCAGAAGTGCCGGTCGTATCAAAAACTGCTATTGTAGTCGAAGAAATATCACTGACCAAAGATGTCACTGAACGTGAAGAAGTCATTAAAGACACTGTGCGCAGTACAGAAGTTGAAGTGGAAGAGCTTGCTTTACGAAAGGGCCAGCAACTTAAAACGGATGAAAATCCAGATGATAGCAGCATCTAGTCACAATAGAAAACTCCGATCTGCCTGGCAGTTCGGAGTTTTGATTAAATGGTACAGAAGTTACTTAATAGATGAAAGTGACACCAATTGAAAATAACATGCATACCTTTACCTTGAAATGAGCATCTTACGTGCCATGGATAATCAACTTTTTCTTTGGAGCAGCCTAAGCATGTTTACTTAATTGATGATGATCCTGATGACCGGTACCTGGTCTGTGAGGCCTTTACGTTGGTGCGTCCCCAAGACAATATTATTGAGGCCATCAACGGGCACCACTTCTTTGAGATTCTTGATGTTAACAAAGTTAGCGTCCCCTCGTTGATTATCCTTGATGTTAATATGCCAGGCATGAATGGCTTGGAAACTCTTAACGGATTAGATCGCTTATTTTGATTTCAAGCATTCCCGTTGTTATGTATTCAACCTCTGAGAGCCCCTCACTCATTGAGCAAGCATACCAGGCGGGCGCTTCTACTTTTATTGTCAAGCCTAATTCGTTTGAAGGCCTGCTTGAAATGTGGGGCGCGGTAACATCTAAATATCTTTAAGTTATTGTCAGGCGTAAGTGGCAATTAACGCTTGATATGAAGCTGAACAGCACTGGTTTCAAAACGCTCAAGTATCCAATTGTACTCAGACGTAACACCGTAGCCTTTATCAGGGAGGTCCGTTTTTACTAACCGGCGGAGCGCTATATTAGCCAACCTCTTGTCACTGACATTTTCATAGTTCGCTAAATGCCCAGTACGGTAATGCGGTGTTGTGCAAAGCCGATGTTTGCAAAAAAGAATTTAGATAGACAATGTGCCCGCAGAAGAAAATCAGATTACAACTATAGAAAACGTCTTCAACGTATTTAAGACCGGACTGGAACAAACTACTAAAGTGTCTTTGGTAAGGATTTGGTTTGAACGAAGTAACAAGGTATAAAAGCTTAGGTTGGAACACACAAAGTTGGTAACTTATTATATTTCAGTTCTATAAAATTCTAGACGAAATATTACATTTACTCTGTTAGCCTAAATAAGCACACAGATGAAAACCGACATAGTCAAAAAGCGCGATCGCGACCGCACTAAGAGTAAAATTCTTAAGGCGGTCGGTGACGTGATGGAGCAACACGGAATTGCAAAAGTTGGCGTAAACCTCATTGCTCGTACCGCCGGAGTAAACAAGGTTCTTATCTACCGTTATTTTGAAAGTGTGGAGGGGCTGATGAAACAGTATGTAAAATCTAGAAATTACACATCGACAATCTGTGCGGACTACATCGACAGCATTCCCGCCCCCGGCCCCGATGAAAGAGGGAAAGCGTTAAATAGCTTAATGCACAAATTTATCAACGACCTACGTGAGAGCAAGGCCACCCGCGATTTGATTAGGTGGGAAATAGGTAACGGCAAATCGATGCTTTCTGATACCCAGAACCAGGTTGCAGAACGCATTATGAGTAAGATTGGGGATTTGCCCCGCTACAATGACACCAGTGCACTGGTCGCCTTTCTAACGGCCAGTATTTATTTTGTGACCATCTCGGCCGACTACCGGCAAAAAATGATTGACGTCGACTTGCATTCGGAAGACGGCTGGAAAAGGATCGAAAGATTGATCGAGCGAATTATTACAGACGTAAGAAGCTAATAACAAATCGCTTTAAAAGAGTCTTTCTCAGGTTTAACTGTGAAGGTTTGATTTGAACATTCAGTGGGATTTTCTTGGCTAACTATAAGAAAAAAACTTCTCTGCTCTTACAGGTACATTTTTCTCCAGATTTTGTATTGGCCAGCAGTAAACTAGGGTCCGTATTTCTTTCGCCCATTTGTCATTAACAGGCGTATGCAAAAACGGTCGTATTTCTGTACTCTTCCGACTTTGTTGGAAGTGTTCATTTTTATGCCAAAAACAGCCTAACGAGAGTTCATTTTAGTGGTACATGAAATCTAATTACAGTATATTGCAACCACAGGGGTTAAAATGTAATTTGAGATGATTTTTGGCTACGTAAGAGTTTCGAAGAATGAGCAAAATCAGGACTTACAATTTGATGCACTAAAAAAGGCCGGGTGCGAGAAGATTTTTCATGAGAAAGTATCTGAAGGTAAAAATTCCCGCGCACCAGTGCAGGGTATCTCTTTATAAGGGAGTCCAGATGCTCCAATTGTATAGGCCTTAGCTTTGTCAGGCACAACTCGATGATCTTAACCGCATCCGAGCCCAGGTCAGGGCTTATATTTTCGATCATAATTAACGTCGAGGGGGTTGGTTTACGGTACGGGCCCGACGTTCTGCTAAACGAGTCACGACAGGCGCTTGATATTAAGGTACCAAAATTTCTTGTAAGTTTCAGAGTCACATTAAAATGACCCGCGCGAGGCGAATTGAATTGTATGGTATAATTATTGTTGCCTGGGCAACGGACTTACTACACAATATTATGCAAAGCACAACTGAAAAGATCAAAGAAGAGGCCCAGGCGGCCGCACAGACTGTGAAGGACAATCAAAATGTTGGAATGACCGAGCGCATTATCTCCGGTATCGCAGCGGTAGCAATTGGCGCTTATGCGGTGAAGAAAAAGGATTCGCTGCTCGGAAAAGGACTCACGGCTGTAAGTGGCTTTTTGCTTACCAGGGCGACGACCGGCTTCTGCCCGTTAAATAAGGCGATCGGTCGGAATAGTCTGCTAGTGGGTTGACCGGTAGGAAGGCGCATCCAAAATCCCTAACCATCAATTCAGAGGACTTGCTTTCATATTTTTCCAGCGTAGCCTGCCCCTGAGAGAAACAACGCAAAGTGCACCTGACAGTCTGAACGTCAATCACGCGGCCCGCTCCATTCGCTGCGCTCCCGTGTGGGTGTTGCCTTTTCAGACTTTGCCGGGTGCTGAAGGGCATTGTTCTCCAACGGTGGAGGCGACAAACAGCAAAAAACATGGAAGCCCAGCAATTGACACTCCAAGACCTCGCAGGATTTACCGGCACTGACAATTGGTACCGTCATCCGGTCGTAAAACGCATCTTGTACACCGATGGGATTAGGCACTTGATGCTCAAAGCCGCAGCATACTGGCTTATCGACGAAATAGCTTTCCAGCAGCATCATCCAAGGGTGAAAAATGAAGAATTCCAGGTTTGGACGCTTAAAGTAGACCTCAATGAAACAACCGGGGTACTTACCTGCGATGATGGGAACGGCCGGGTGCTTTGCTCAAAGCAAATTCCCTACACAGATTTTCCACTGGCAGAAATTAAAATCTATTTTACAAACGATGTGATCCTGCTTCCATGTGAAAATTAACCGCTTTTGGCTGCTTTCAAAGTGGGAGCAGCCATTGGCTTTTATGCACGTTTCCGAATTGTATATCCAGTCTGCACTCCAAGACTGGCCGACAACCTACATCAATTCTCTTCATTGTTTTGATCGCTATCCCCCTTCTGCTGCTGAATTCGTTGTTTTTCTTTTTGCATGTGGTCAGCTGCGTCAATCGAGTGTGATTTGTGGATGTCCTGATCCTTCTCGGATTCGTCTGAGAGCTTCTGATAAAATTTATGTAGCACGTTAAGCTCTTCTTCCGTCAGATCTTCAATGTCCACCATCCGGTTACTGGCAAAGCGGCTGGCGGCTATCAATTCATTTAGTTTGAGCTGGATAGCCTTTGATTCTTTATTTTGCGATTTCTGAATGATGAACACCATCAGGAAGGTTACGATTGTGGTGCCGGTGTTGATCACCAGCTGCCAGGTTGCCGAGTAGCCGAACAGCGGCCCTGTCGCGGCCCAGATCAAAACGATGACAAACGCGGTGAGAAACGCGGGTGAGCTTCCGGTCCAAGCGGTGATTTGATTGGCCATGCGCTCAAATAGGCCGTTTAACTTTTTCATATGGTGGAAAGTATTTTGCAGGCTTTCTGTGTCAAATCCGTGCCTGGTGACCTGCTGACTCTCAACTTAGAAGCGATCTAAAAACGTAGGGCATGATTTTAAAGGCCTGCTGTGAGAAATACTACGCTGTAAATGAAGATTGCGACATTCAATATCAACGGTATTAACGGAAGATTTCCAGTGCTTGCGCGTTGGCTTGAAGAGCAGCGGCCGGACATTGTCTGCATTCAAGAGCTGAAAGCGCCGAGTGACAAGTTTCCACAGCGCGAGCTACTAGAACTGGGCTATAACGCCGTCTGGCACGGGCAGAAAATGTGGAATGGGGTAGCGATCCTGGCCAGAGGTTTGGAGCTACAAGAAGTCCGCAACACACTGCCAGGTGACGCGGATGACGACCACAGCCGGTACATCGAAGCGATCGTAAGCCGGATGCTAATCTGTTGCCTTTATCTTCCCAATGGGAACCCTGCGCCGGGGCCGAAGTTCGACTATAAACTGGCCTGGCTTAAAAGGTTAAAGAAGCATGCGAAGTATCTACTTTCAGAACAGGTGCCGGTCGTGCTGGCAGGCGACTATAACGTAATCCCAACAGCGCTGGATGTATACAAGCCCGAGCGTTGGGAGGATAACGCTTTATATTTCCCACAGGCCCGCAAAGCATACAAAGAGCTGGTGGGGCAGGGATGGACGGACGCGATCCGTCACCTTCACCCGGATGAAAGGATTTACACTTTCTGGGATTACCTGCGCAATGCCTATGGCCGCGACGCCGGCCTTCGGCTCGACCACCTTTTGCTAAGTCCGCAGATTACGCCGCGGCTGATCGCCGCCGGCGTTGACCGGCACGTCAGAGGGTGGGAAAGGGCCAGTGACCACGCGCCGGCCTGGATCGAGCTGATGGGCGAATGAAATTAGTTTCAACCTTAACCTGGATTTTTATGCCTTGGAACAACGGGGACTATCCGCCATCCTACAAAAACCAGCCAAAGAAGATCCGCGAAAAAGCGGTCGAAATCGCAAACGCCCTTCTATCGGACGGAGCAGATGAAGGTGTTGCCATCGCAACCGGGCTGAAAAATGCGAGGGAGTACTTCAAACACAAGAAAAGCGAGCAGTAAGCTGCCATTACGCGCGCACGTTCAATCCTAAGGCATCAGCACGACCTGCCGGATTGTTTCTGTGAGCTCTGGGATCGAATCCGTTTTTTGAATCACTTGGCCGATTTCTGAATTAAGTAGTTTCTGCTGCATCTCGTCAGAAATGGACGAAGAGTATATGACCAAGAACGGATGATCAAACTGACGAAGCTGCTGTAACTTTTCGAGGCACTGATCACCTTGTAGCCGGGGCAGTTTCAGGTCCATGAACACGTGCGAGGGAGGTGTTACGCCCGGTTGGGAGAAGTATGCGATTGCAGATTCGCAATCTGTGAAATACAAGCAATCCATTGGTTGGTTTATGTCTTCAATAGCCATATTAAAGATTTCGTGCTCGTCTGTGTCGTCGTCAATCATCACTAGAAGCGTCTTATTTTCCATTGCTGTGAGTAGTAGGTTCAATGGGGGGCATTTAGCAAAAATCTGTGCCTGATTCTGGTGGCCGCGGACATTCATCCTATTGTCAGGGCGAATTGCTGGCACGTTTTTCGAACATAAAAAGTTTCACTTAACAACAACTGATATGAGCTCGAAATACGAAGCATTCGAAAACCAGGGATCAGATAGCAGCTTTTTGCTGGGATTTTTAGCCGGGGCAGCCGTGGGAGCTGTTGCAGCAATCCTTTATGCGCCCAAGTCTGGCGAGCAAACGCGGGGACAACTCAAAGACCTTGCTGATCAGCAGAAGCAAAACCTTTCCAATCAATGGGAGAATACAAAGGAAAAAGCCAGTGATGCAGTTAATGCCGCCAGGGAAAAACTCGGTTCAGTGGCTGAACAAGCAAAAAGTGCCGTCGATAGTGTAACGGGCACGGCGAAAGGGACAGTCGAGGATCTGACCGAACCGGGCAACCAGTCCGTGGACAAATATCAAAGAAGGGTTTGATCTGATGACTGAACCAGAGTCGAAATCCGGTGGGGAGAGCCCCACAGGCAAGCAAAAGCTGATCTTGCCTGTCATCGAAGAAATTCTGGTGACAGGCAAGACGGGAGTTGAGACAGGTAAAGTGATTATTTCGAAGCACGTCACAGAGGAAACTGTGTCGGTGGATGCCGGTGTGACCCACGCAAATGTGTCCGTGGAGCGCAAGCTTATCAACCAATATGTGGAAACGGCTCCCCCAGCCGTAAGACAAGAGGGCGAGGTGACGATCATTTCGGTGATCAAAGAAGTGTTAGTAGTTGAAAAGAAATTGATGCTTGTTGAGGAGCTGCACGTCACCAGGCAGTCGAGCCACTACGAAAATATTGTATCCCATACACTGCGAAAGGAACAAGTGACCGTTAGCAGGGACGTCCCCGGCACGGATATTTAGCAAGGGGCTGCCAATTACACAAAAACCAAATTTGAAAGTAATCATGGCAAATACAGTTGTAGGGATTTTCGAATACGAGAGCGACGCGCAAGAGGCGCAGAATTATTTACTCGCAAATGGCTATGCCGACGGCAATGTTGATATCAAAACAGCATCCTACAAGTCAGAGGACAACCAGGTTTCCGATGATCGCGATGTTTCAGACCGGATAGGTAACTTTTTCAGGGATCTTTTCGACGGAGATGAGAAAGAAACCAGCCGGTATACCGACGCAGGTAGAAGAGGGACGATCGTAACGGTGCATGCACTGGATGCAGCCGAAGCACAGGCAGCGGCTGAAATTCTTGACCAATTCGGTGCAGTGGACGTAAACGATGAGAGCTTTACCGGCTTTCCCACTGGTAACCAACCGTATACCGCAGTCGCAACAGGCTCGGTACCGGTTGCTGATCCGGCACTGACAGAGGATTCAACTGCATTCACCGACCAGGCCCCGTTCGCTGACAATGACTACGATGCTGGCGAGCGGAGTGCATCTCTGCCGGTTATTGAAGAAGAGCTGTTGGTGGGCAAGCAACAAGTCCAAACGGGAGGCGTTCGGCTCAGAAGTAGAATCGTGGAACGCCCCGTCCAAGAGAGTATTCGCCTGCGGCAGGAACAGGTTACCGTTACGCGTACGCCGGTTGACCGTGTAGCAGCCCAGGGAGAACTGGATACTTTCGTAGAAGGAACGATTGAAATGACGGAAACTGCGGAAATCCCGGTAGTCAGCAAGCAGGCGCGGGTAGTTGAAGAGGTCAGTCTAAACAAGACTGTTGAGCAGCACGAAGAGGTTATTCATGATACGCTCAGAAACACTCAGGTCGATGTGCAGGATCTGACAGACGAAGAAAGACTTCGACGGTCAGGACTTGATCTATAAAATAAAAACAGAGCCCTCGCATTTGCGAGGGCTTTTTTATGGCTCTGCGTAGCGTATTTGATCGGAAGCTCGAATGGGAAATATAGTTCATCGAACTTGTAGTTGAAAAACCTTAAATTGTATTAAGTACTATCAACTGGTAACCACTGAACCATATAAACATGACCGCCGAGTTGCTGCTAACAGAATCTCAGAAACTAGAAATCGGAAAAGTGATAAAAAGGCTAAATGCTAACGGTTCCTTTATTACGGCATCAGTGTATGGCGAGATCCTGCGCATAAGTGGGACGAAAAAAGAAATCGAACAGGTTACGGCTGACATCCAAAAATTCAGCTGAAAGGAGAAAAGTGTTTTAGCCTTGGAATCGATGGTCCTTTGGGCGATCGATTTTGATAATTAGGTATGATCGGCCTGGAAAATTGTAGCTCATTTAACGACTTCGATGTTGAAATAACGCATCAGTATTTCTTGTTGACCGAACGTGCGTTCAAGCCTACCTTTCAATGAAGACCAATACGACATGTCCGGATGTTGGACAAGTACTTCATAAATGATCATATCATCGGTTTCTTCCTGGCCGGGAGATGGTTTCCATATACCCTTCACTGGACCGCGGGCGTAAATGGTGACGCCGCCGAAAAAGCCGGTTAGTTCCTGTTTCAAATCCGTGAACGGCTGCTCAGCAAACTTGCTGCCATCCTGGCCTGCGGTCGGAATGAATATTTGCATCAAATACATAAGCGGTTAATTCTGATCGACCATCGACTGGAAAGAAATCGTGCCGGTAACGCTTTCCTTGTGCAGAAATATTGGCACGGTTTTGAAGCATGTTAGCTCCATCATTAAACTTTCATCATATCATGGCAACTGAATCCACAAGAACCAAAAAGCAAATTACCCCCCAGGATGGCGAGAAACTAAAAGAGCTATTTGTCGACGGACTAAAAGATATTTACTGGGCGGAAAAAAACCTGGTTAAAGCACTAAATAAACTTTCAAAGAACGCGACCTCTGAAGAATTGAAATCAGCCTTCGAGCTGCATGCAATCCAAACCGAAGGCCATGTGGCCGCCGTGGAGCAGGTCTTTGAGATTGTCGGAGAGAAAGCGCAGGCCAAGAAATGCGTCGCGATGGAGGGCTTGATCGCCGAGGCAGACGAAATTATCGAAAGCACCGAAAAAGGAACGATGGTACGTGACTGCGGACTGATTATGGCTGCCCAGAAAGTCGAGCACTATGAAATTGGCTCCTACGGTACACTTCGCAATATTGCCAGGACACTTGGCTATGAGCAGGCAGCTACCTTACTGCAACAGACCTTGGATCAGGAAGGTGAAACAGACCATCTTTTGACGGAGCTCGCTGAGACCTACGTCAATGAGCAAGCTGCGAGCGAATAAGTAGTAATGAATTGTGGTGAAGTGAAGAGCTGGTAGGACTCTGCCAGCTCTTTTTATATTTGAATTGTTTCTATTGAGAGGGGAAATTGCTAGAAAGAGTGGACAAAAGCGTCCCCAGCGTAGTGGTGGTGACGCTTTTATTAAAATGGTAGATATGGTAAACTTTTACGACCGATTCTGTCCCGTAGCAAACTTTCTGTAAATGAACAGAAGTAGCACCGAACCTAATACAGCTACAAAAAGACTACCAAAGTTAAAGCCGTCCACAGTTCCATAACCCAGCAATGATGAAATCCAGCCTCCAACGATGGCGCCGACAATTCCGATAATAATTGTAACGATAAACCCTCCTGGATCCTTCCCTGGATGGATTGCCTTGGCGATTGCCCCTGCAATCAGGCCGATAATAATCCACGTGATAATTCCCATGTGTAGTGTTCGATTGTTTCTTGGAAGCAATCAAAAACTATGCCTTGTAATACAAACGGATTTAGAAATATATTCCAGCATCCCAAAGTTGGATGGACAGAAACGCAGATTTTAAGCTTGCGATCGAATTGACAGAGTAGACTAGGTATCAATAATTTCTATTTAACATAAGATAACTTATACAACAAGCGGTATTGCCCTGAAATAGCCTGACATTACTTTATAATGACATGGATTACAGTCTTTTACAAGAATTGGCAATATATTCAAAACCGGTTTGTTAGCATATTACACTAACGAAAGGCAGCGCGGGAACGCTACCATTCTTTCTATGTTGGATTAATCTGGGATCTTAATAGTGTTCGGACAGGCAGCCAATATCACTTTTTGCTTTTTTCATCTTTCTTGTCTTTTGTATCCTTCGAGAAAATTTTCTGTAAAAAGGTTTTCTTTTCCTCTTTGGGATTATCTACAGAGGCAATGCTAATCTCACCATCAATGGTTGGCTGTATGGCATGAATAAATGCATTCTGAAGAATATGGCTTAACGCATACCAGATGTTGGTCTGTGGATCATCAAGCTTGCCTTCGAAGGGGATTTTTGTAGCTACCTGGTCTTTGGGATGGTTTCGAAGCAATTGGCCGACGCCACCGGCGACTGCTTCCCAAAGCTTCTGAAATAGATTGTCCTTCCGGTCTTCTTTGCCTAAGATATCCAGGTCTTTGATCAATGGTTTAACATATCCTGCAAAGCGGTTGTTTTTTGCAGCCACTTCGGTGTAGAGTCCGAAACGGCCTTTGTTAACATCTATCTTTGCGTATGCCTGAAAAAAGTCATTGAGCTTGACAAGGTTTGTGTTTTTTAGTTCTGCACTCATATCGAAGGTAGGGTTGTCGGCGAGCGGATTGAGTTTTGCGTCCAAAGTCAGTGTACCTTCGTAAACCTGAGCAGAAGCATTTACCGTTGCGGGTAGCAAGGTTGTCGAATCATAGCTGTTACGCAAGTTTTGCGCGAGCACGTGCAGGTTATCCATTTGAATATCAACCTTGGGAGTAGTGCTGGTGTCTTTGAAGCGAACTACGCCACCTTTGACCTCACAGCGGTTAATACTTAATGGCATAAAATCGTCAAGGACTTTTTTGAAGTCGGCCGAGTCTTTTGCAATCTGTTTGGGCTCCACCTTGTCTTTTGTAAAAACGACCAATGGTTTCTCAAAAGTAACCTCCCCAACGATCGATCCTTTAAATAAAGCTTTCCATTCGATCGAAAGATCTATCGCTGAACAGGCAAAGAAGGGCGTCTGCTTGCCTGAAACGGTATCGGATTTGTTAAGATAAATACTATCAACCCGGTAAGCGCCTCGGATCAATGCCAGGTCGATGTCCTGGACGTGCCCATAATAACCTTTCATTTCGGCCAAGCTTTTGTTAGCATAGTGTAAGACGATGTAGGGTAATGCTATTCGGAAAGCGATGATCAGCAATAGCAAACCAGTAATGATCCAGATAACTTTTCTTTTCTTCGAAGTAGACATATCAAGGCAGTTCCCGTTTGAATTGCCTTGATACGTCAAAAAGGATGCCAAAGTTAAGTTTCACGCAGCGACTCTGCCTCGTTATGCCGTTTTATGAGTTTGGGTCGTATTCTGCCTTTTATCTATACTGTGTAAGCAGCGCTTGATTTTTTGATTACTGCGCTGCATATATCGAACATTTAATGCTCTTCACAGATGATTAACTGGTGGCCTACGGGCACTGTCTTTTCAAACTTCCGACGAAATGCATCGCTGCTTTTGAAAGTAAGCTCCGGAATTGTCCGGCTTTCGTAATTGACCGCAAAAGATTTCTCTTCAAACGGCCACGGACTGACAATCAGATGGCCGTCATCTGACATGCTGAGCTGGTAGGCGGTGCCGTCCGGCCCATTGCTTATTTCCATGCTCCGCCCTTCGGGCTGGGCCAGCTGCTGACAGATGAGAAGGGAAAATGCGTCACAAAATTCCAGCAGCTCGTAGCTGGCTTTAACTTGGCCTGTGGTCGTATTAGCCTGTTTAATCCAGCTTTGTTCTTGCTTTGCCAGCGAAGAGCAGTAGGCCTTTGCGTGAGGATCTGCACCATAGAGGAACCGGATATGCATTGAGACTAATATCCCGATATAGCGCCCTTTCGCCATGGCCTTGTTCAGTAATTGCTCACAGTACCCCTTATCGAAAGGCTCCATTTTAAAATTCTTTGGGCCGCCGTTTTTATGAATCAGCTCGGGTCGGGCCAGCTCGTCCTTACCGTCGTCATGCTCCGCGGTGGCAATAAGTGTCTCGATCCAGCGCTGTGGCTGGCGGTCTTTTTTCCAACGCCCACAAATCTGTGCAGCCAACAGGCCATGTGACTGCTGGGTGATAATGGACCAGCCATTCTCGGTATAGTTTACAATCATGGTAAAGTAAATTGTTGCCGCTTATTTGCCAGCCCCTTTGTCTGGGCCGTCCCGGGTTCTCATTCCGGGCCCTCTTTCTGCGGTAGAAAGATTGCCAGCAACACATAGCAAAATAATTCTGCCAGTGCAAAGGCTTGGCTTTCCGCTCAATCTTTTCATTGTTAAGTACGATAGCAGGTCTATATGACTTAGCGGACGAGTAACTGGTATGCTAATTGATGCAGTGATGCCAGCAACGCAGCTCAGATGGGAGAGGTATTGATTATCGATGGAAGCACAATTGCGCAAAACACGCTGAGAGCCTTAGTTACAAGGCACTTTGCCAAAGTTAGTGTCCGGGTCGTAGATTCCAGATTTGCAGTTGAATCATTGATTTTGCATCATGCTTCCTTAGTAATCTATGTCAACGTGGATGTAAAAGACATTAACATGGAGCTAATCTCTGACATCCGCTTTGTTTCCGGGCGTACCCCGCTGCTATTGTACGGTCGTTTGCTCCAGATGGAAGACGTAGCCCTTGATTTACTAAAACTAGGTATCAACGGTTTTCTGTCAATAGACGCTTCTGCCGATGAACATTTCGTTGCAATCGACGCTGTCATGCGAGGTGACACTTATATGGACAGCAGATTAAAGGCGCATGTAGTAACAGCGCTTTTGCCGCGTTCGCATAGAACCGGCTAAGCATCGTCTGGGGGCTTACGCACGGTTGTAGAGCTAGAAAGTTTTTCTAAATCATACAGCAAACCGGTTACCGCTACCATGATAGCGATCGTTATCACGTTACCAGTGGCGGTAATGAACAGAGTTTCATTTCTGGCGCGATCAAACAGCCAACATTCGGAAGAGACAAAAGTTGTCATATTGAAATATGCGCTTCCGGCCTGCGAAGCGCGGCCAAGTGGTTTCAACGTGAAGCGCGATATGACTGGTCAACACATATGCCTAAGCTCGGTGCAGCGCCTCAATCAGGGACGCCATAGCTCATCTCTTTGGATATGCCCGCTTATATCCTTGCGCCCTTCTTTGATGATTCACAAAAGCAGAACTTTGGTTTGCTGGTCGGTGAGGTCATCACTGGTCAGGTGATGGAGTCAAAGGGGCCAAGTATACGATCTTGACCATAGCAGAGGCTCGCCTCGAACTGTAAACGGGTTGGCATTATCACTTTAACGAGTAAACAAGATCTCATACCCAGCTTTAGTAGCCTGAAATTCTTATTTTGGCTACATTGGCTTAATCTTTTTAGCTCTGACGGAATATGCGTCTGCACAATCGCGAGTGACAGAAATTACGGACAATTACCACCTATATACAATATTATCATAAACGAATCTCAACGATGGAAAACAGCCCGATAGTAATTGCTGACGATGATCAGGATGATAGTGTGATGATGGCAGAGGCGTTTAGTAAAGTACTTTTTAATCAAAACCCGGTTATTCAGGTGCCGGGCGCGAAAGAATTGTTGAGCCTGATTTCTGAAATAGTGGTAATCCCTAAAATATTTATCGTCGATATGATCATGCCTTGTTTTGATGGAATCGACGTGCTTGCCAGGCTGAAAACAACGAATGATTTAAGTAATGTGCCCGTCGTGCTTTTTTCCAGTAACCGGTTCAACCTGGACCTTGCCTATCAGGCAGGAGCAGACGCATTCTACTCCAAACCAGTTGATCCGGACGGTTTCCTTCTGATTGCTGCCGATATCAAGCGCCTGTTTCTGGAATGAAAAGCGGACTCGCTACTTTCTTCAAGCCGCCAGAATGCCACCAAGTTTGTAAAATCTTGGATATACCACTACATTGTATGATGCGCTGCTGTTTAGTGAAAGCGCATAACGTTGAGTAATTATAATCGATGGCTAAGTTTGGCCATCGATTATTAGGATCTGCTTACCAGATCATCGTCTGTACATTGATCAGAATTTGCTAGACTATTGAGACACTAAAATACCGCATCAAGATCTGCTGCTGCCCGAGCACGTTTTCCAGCCTTGACTTCAACTCATTCCAATAAGACAGGTCGATGTACGGGGTCAAGACTTCATAAATGACTACGTTGTCTGTTTGGACAACTCCGGGGCCAGGCTTCCACAACCCGTGTGCTGGTGCGCGCGCATAGATAGTTACCCCTGTGAACTTGTCAGTCAATTCCTGTTTTAGACTTGTGAATTGCTGCCGGTCATACTGCTGGCGCTGATGATCAGTGGTGGGAATAAATATTTGCATTAAGTACATTTTGCTGGATTTTAATTTGGCCAAGCCCTTCTCAACAATTATACCCGGCCACTATCTTCCTACAACATTAGAGCTGGCACGATTTTGACATAAAAGCGGCCAAAATCAACAATCACATACCATGGCTACAAAAACCACACGTGCAAAAAAGAAAATTACCCCGCAAGACGGAGAGAAACTGAAAGAACTTTTAGTAGATGGGCTTAAAGACATTTACTGGGCTGAGAAGAACCTCGTTAAGGCGTTGACCAAACTATCCAAGAATGCGACCTCGGACGAGCTTAAATCAGCGTTCGAGCTTCACGCCAGCCAAACCGAAGGCCATGTGGCCACTGTCGAGCAGGTCTTTGAGATCATCGGTGAAAAGGCGCAGGCAAAAAAATGCGAAGCAATGGAAGGCCTGATCGCGGAAGCGGAAGAGATATTGGAAAGCACCGAAAAAGGCACGATGGTCCGCGACTGCGGGTTGATCATGGCTGCCCAGAAAGTAGAGCACTATGAAATTGGCTCTTACGGCACGCTCCGCAACATTGCACGGACGCTTGGCTACGAACAGGCCGCGACTTTGCTGCAACAGACATTAGACCAGGAAGGGGAGACAGACCACCTGCTGACAGAGCTTGCCGAGACTTATGTCAACGAGCAGGCAGCGACAGAATAAGTGTTAGTGGTTGTGGAGAGAGCGAAAGCTGGCAGGTAAGTTCTGTCAGCTTTTTTTATTCTCACCAAACGCGTTAGCAAAACATTATTTGCGGATAGCCAACCATTCACTGACACTCATTCGCCTGAGGGTTTGTCTTGGTTTATTTTCTAAATTAGCTTCAAACAAGTAGGTATAAATGGGTAGCGCTTTATCAGATCATACAAATAAGGATTTTGGTTTTCTATCCGGTGGGGCAGAGCTCGGGGAGCTGATCCGAGGATTTGATTGGTCACGCACGCCGCTTGGCGCTGTTGACTGGTGGCCACGAAGTTTACGCTCGGCATTAAGTATTTGCCTGAATTCCAATTTTCCGATTGCCATCTATTGGGGCAAGGACCTTCACCTGCTTTATAATGACGCATGGAAATCTATCCCCGGCCACAAGCATCCGGCGGCCTTGGGGCTTTCTGCCAAAGAAGTTTGGCCGGAAATCTGGAATGAGATCCAGCCCCAATTCGAGAAAGCGTTTTCAGGACAGCCAGGCGGCGCCAAAGACGCCTTACTTCCGATGAGACGGCACGGGTATACCGAAGAATGCTACTTCGACTTTACTTTTACACCCATTTATGGAGAGAAGGGCAGGGTAGAAGGCGTGTTTAATGCCGTGATTGAAACGACTTACCGGGTGATCAGCGAGCGGCGCACCACTTTGTTGAAGGAGCTTCCCATACAACTTGCCCAGGCCGCTAACGCTTCGAATGCTTTTGAACTGGCGGCAGAGTTCATCAAAAAATATCCCCAGGACATTCCGTTCTGCGTGCTCTACAAGCTCGAGGGTAATACAGCACCGGTTGCAGTGGCATCGACCGTTGCGCTTCCGTCACAAGGGCTGCTGCTAAAAGCCCTTCCTGTTTCCGAGTTAACAGCTACTGCTGGCTGCGTTTATCTTACTGAGCCATGCGAATACTTATCTTTTATTCCCCCAGGGTTTTGGCCAGAGCCGGTAACCGAAGCAGTTTTGGTGCCAATCAGAGATAGTGCAGGCATGATCAACGGCTTTATGTTTTGCCTTTTGAGCCCCAGGTTACGCTACGATCAGGATTACAAAATCTTTTTGGAAAGTGTTGCCGGCGCGGTTTCTACGGTAGCCCAAAACATTGAAGCCTTGGAATTTGAGAGAAAAAGATCGGAGGAGCTCATGCAGCTCGATCAGGCAAAGACCACTTTTTTTACCAACATCAGCCATGAATTCAGGACGCCTCTGACTTTGCTGCTCGGACCGGTGGAAGAGCTTATGGCCAACGCTTCGATCAAGGGTTTAGCCGGAAAACAGCTGGAAACGGTCTACCGAAATGCACTCAGGATGCAGAAGCTGGTCAACAACCTGCTCGAATTTTCCCGGATCGAAGCAGGCCGGGTGCAGGCTAACTTCACCCGGGTGGACATTGGCGCCTTGACGCGGGACCTTGCCAGCACCTTTCGATCCGCTATCGAGACTGCTGGATTGGTACTTGATATTTCCATTTCCCCGGTTGAATCGGATGTGTATGTTGATGTTGACATGTGGGAAAAGATAATCCTGAACTTGATCTCCAATGCATTCAAGTTTACCCAACATGGCCGTATCGCCATTCAGGTCAACGCAAGTCGGCAATTCAATCGAAGTAGCGGTGAGCGATACCGGGTGTGGGATACCCCATGATCAACTGGACCGGTTGTTTGAGCGGTTTCATAGAATAGAAGCCAGTGGGCGTAGCCAGGAGGGTACAGGAATCGGGCTGGCATTGGTTAAAGAGCTGGTGCGACTGCACAAAGGGGAAATAAGCGTTACAAGTGAGGCCGGCCAAGGGACTACGTTCTTGGTTTCGTTTCCGGCCGGCAAAGACCACCTGCCCCAGGAGAATATTGTCAGTGAGATTTCAACTGGGATTACGCCATCGGAAAATGCGTATAGCATCGAGGCGCTCGCGCTGGCTGCTGGTGATCAGAGCTCACATGCGAACGCTGTTGCTGTCTCGGCCAAGCAAGCTGGCGACCGGCCAACTGTTCTGATAACAGACGACAACAGCGATATGCTTGAATATATCCAAAGGCTGCTTTCCGAAAAGTTCGAAGTCGTCACCGCCACAGACGGTAACAAGGCGATGTTGCAGATGCTGGACCGAAAGCCCGAGCTGGTGATTTCCGATGTTATGATGCCGGGACTGGACGGGTTTGGCTTTGTTGCGGCTGTTCGTTCGCATGCGGCGCTGCGGTCGGTCCCCATTATCCTGCTTTCGGCCAGGGCAGGGGATGAGGCGAAAGTAGAGGGGCTGAAATCGGGAGCTGATGACTATCTGGTCAAGCCATTCTCTGCCAAGGAGCTGCTGGTGCGGGTAGAAAACCTGATCCGTATCATTAAAATCCGGCTTGACACCGAGAAGCAGTTCTACCAGTTGTTTTTGCAAGCACCTGCAATTATCAACGTCTTCAAAGGGCGCGAGCATGTCTATGAGGTTTTTCACCCACAAAACAGGCTCATTTTCGGAGAAGTGGACTTTACCGGGCAAAAGCTGGTAGATGCGCTCCCTGAGGTGGAGAGCCAGGGTATAATAGAGATGCTTGACAGGGTGTTTCACACCGGTGTAACGATTGCCAAGCAAGAGATGCCTGTCACATTCATCAACAAAGATGGCAAGGAAGAGCGGCACTTTTTCAACCTGACTTATCAGCCCTGGTATGATTTACGAGGTAATATTCAGGGGGTAATCAATTTTGCCGTCGATGTGACCACTCAGGTGCTTGCACAGCACGCCATCAGGGAAAGCGAACAAAGGCTGAGAAGCATCATCACCCAGGCGCCAGTACCGATGTGCATTTTCCGTGGGCAGGAATTTGTGGTCGAAACGGCCAACACCCAAATGCTGGCTTTTTGGGGCAAGACCCAAGATCAGGTCTTGGGCAAATCTATTTTTGAAGGACTGCCGGAAATCAAAGGGCAAGGTTTCGAAGATATATTATTAAATGTTTACACTACCGGGGAGCGGTATGCTGCTTTCGAGCGGCCTATCACCCTTTTGCGAAATGGAAATTTGGAGAAGGCATATGTTAACTTCGTCTATCAAGCTTTAAGGGAAAATGACGGGACGATTTCCGGCATCACCGCGGTAGCCATAGAAATAACAGATCAGGTCAGGGCCCGCCAAAAGATCGAAGATGCCGAAGAGAAAGCCCGCCTGGCTATCGAGTCGGCAGACCTTGGGACCTACGAGATTGATCTGGCCACTGACAAAATGCACACTTCACCACGGTTTAACCAAATTTGGGGAGTGGCAGATGGTGTCAGCCGCGCTGAGCTTGCAGAACGCATCCACGAAAGTGATCGCCAGGTCCGGCAACAAGCACATGCAAAGGCGCAGCAAACCGGAGCGCTCGATTACGAAGCGCGTATCAATGCGGGCGAAGGCACTGTGCGCTGGGTGAAAATCAAGGGTAAGGTTATTTACGATGTCAACAGCAGTCCGCTCACCCTTCTGGGTGTTGTCCAGGATATCACAGAGCAAAAAGAGTTCTCCCAGCAGCTGAGCTTGCAAGTCGATCAGCGGACAATCGAACTGCAAAGGTCTAACCAAGATCTGCAACAGTTCGCCCACGTCACCAGTCATGATTTGAAAGAACCGGTCAGAAAAATCAAACTGTTCAGCGGCCGTCTGCAAACAGAGTACGCCAGTATACTCCCAGAGAAAGCACTAGGTTTTTTGGGCAAGATCCAGCAATCGACCGACCGGATGTTTGCTATGATCGATGGTGTGCTTTTGTACTCCTCGTTGAATGCCAGACAGGACCAGCCGCAACCAGTTGATCTGAATGAGCTGCTCACAGGCATCGAAACAGACCTTGAAATACTGATCAATCAGAAAGAGGCTACAATTTCATCAGCTCGACTTCCCGTTGTTGAGGGCTGGCCTGTGTTGTTATATCAATTGTTTTACAATCTGGTAAATAACTCGCTCAAATTCTCAAAAGCCCAAGTCCCACCCGTTATATTAGTTGACTATTCATCGCTACCGGCCGGTGGTATTCAACTGACGGTAGCCGACAACGGAATAGGGTTTGACCAACAGTATGCCAGCCATATTTTTGAACCATTTGCACGCTTAAACGCCAAAGATGACTATGAAGGTACCGGGCTCGGCCTGTCTCTTTGTAGGAAAATCGTCGAGCGCCACCATGGAAGCATTAAGGTAGAAAGTGCGATTGATGCCGGTACAACCTTCATCATAACCCTTCCTTTAAAACAACCTAGACACTCTCTTACAGATGAAAATTATGCTTATTGATGATGACTCAGATGATCGCGAGATTTTTGGCGAAGCGGTCTATGACATTGGCTCATCAATTATTGTTGAAACTGCTTGGTCGGCGAGCAATGCGCTGGAAAAGCTAAATGCTATGACGACAAGTTTACCAGACATCATATTCCTGGACATCAATATGCCGATCGTCAGCGGATGGGACTGTCTGACGCTGCTCAAACAGGATCCAGCGCTCAGCTCAGTTCCCGTTGTCATGTTTTCGACATCTGCCCATGAAAAGGAAAAGCTAACCGCGCAGCAGATGGGTGCCGCCGGGCTTATGACCAAGCGTTCCAGCTATGAATCTTTGAAAGCGCACTTAAGGGCAATTATCGATTACTTTCATGGTGGCGAGCTGCCCGCCGGCTTTACCGGTAGTTAGGTTGATCAAATATTTTCTAGCGGACATTGTAATACCTTGATAGACCAGGCCGCCACAAGCAGGCTGCTGCCTGGGTCATGTGGGGGATCGCCTGGCGCGTAAGACCAGCCGCGCTGTCAATGACAAGTTGCCAACCTGAGCCGCACTGCTGGGCGGGAAGTTTGAATTCAACGGGCTGATCAGAGGTATTGAAGATGATGTAAAAGCCGTCATCAAAGATTTTTTCGCCTTGCTCTCCCACGCAGCGGATGCCCAGCCCATTCAAAAACACCCCAAAAGATTTCGTGGCAACTGTTTCCCATTGGTCCTGCGGTATTCTCTGGCCGTCTGGTCCCAGCCAGATGATGTCTTCGTCCAAAGAACCATCCACGGGAAGGTCCTGGAACCAGCGTCTGCGCTGAAAGGAAGCGTGGCTTTTGACGAAGCTGATCAAGTGCTTTGTAAATGCCAGGAGCTCTTGATCTTTCTGTGCCCAATCAACCCAGGATACCGGGTTATCCTGGCAGTATGCATTGTTGTTACCCTGTTGGGTGCGGCCCAGTTCGTCCCCTGCCAATAGCATGGGTACTCCTTGGGAAAGAAGTAGGGTGGTCAATAGATTCCGTTTTTGTTTGTCCCGGAATGCGGCGATGACGGGATCATCCGTTGGCCCTTCTACGCCGCAGTTCCATGAGTGGTTACTGTCATCACCGTCGGCTTAGCTGGGAGGCCATCCGTTTTCCTATCAAACGCATGGAGACCATCAATAACAGATAAATAATGGCGATCCTGAGCACAACCTCCCAGTAAAAGCCGGGTGGCACATCCCCGGCAAACATCCGGAGCCAGTCGCCAAAGTGAATATCTTCTTTCTTCATGATGCCCGGTTCTGTTTTTCCTGGATGGCAATACTTGCCTGTCCCCACTGGTGGGCGCCACAGATAGGGCAGCCGCCGGGACCTGGCGTGCGCTCAGCCGTTTTGCCGCAGTTGGCGCAAGCGGACATGCCGGCCGCAGATTGCTGTCCGAAAGTGTTGACGCTTTGATCGGATGGTGGGAATAACAGTAAGCCGGCAGCCGGCTCCGACCGGGTATATACGCTGAACAATCCGCAGGCTTCCAGGTAGAGGCGCTCAACCTGACCAAGATTGTAAATATGTTTGCTGCGTAAGACCGCGAAAATCTGTTGCCTGGATACTTTGGTCTTTTGCATCTGGGCGAGTTGCAGGACACCGTCTTCGATTAGCGTTGTATTCTTTCCCTGGCTTAACTCTTCAAATTTGCGGAAGCGAAATTCTAACCAGTTAGTGCCCCTTTGAAAGATCAAGGCACACAACAGAATTACCAGACACAACAGCAGCCCGGTTTGCGGCATTTGCATGCCAGGTGAAACAATTGCGCCAAGGGTGACCATCACCGCCAGCTCTGAAATTGTCAGCTGGCCACCCATGCGTTTCCCCATTAGTCTGACCACGACCAGAAGAGCCACATACATGAAAAGTGTGCGCAGCAACACTTCCAGTAAAAAGATCTCCGGTGTTTCCCCAAAAAGTATCCTGTAAAAGTCGCCAGCAGCTATATCTTGTTTTCTCATTGAGCAAATTTCTAGTTGGCGCCGCTGCTGTAAAATGCCGTGCCAGGGCCCTGTATTTGCTCTTTGAGATACGAAACCGTTACGGGTGCGCAAACACGCAAAACGCCAAACTTAGGGTTTGGCGTTTTAGTGGTGAATCTCTTTACCGGCACCACCCACTAGCTCGGGTCTGGGTCAATGTTTCTTTGCGCCCTGACCTGTTCTTTTTCTTTTTGAAGGTCTTCGGCCGCGTCAATAGAGTGGGATTTATGAATATCCTGGTCAAGTTCGGACTGGTCTGAAAGCCGCTTATAGAATTTATGCAGCACATTAAGCTCATCTTCAGTCAAATCCTCGATATCAACCATCCGGTTGCTGGCAAAGCGGCTGGCGGCGATCAGCTCATTGAGTTTCAGCTGGATCGCTTTGGATTCTTTATTCTGGGATTTCTGAATGATAAATACCATCAGAAACGTAACGATAGTGGTGCCGGTATTGATCACCAGTTGCCAGGTTTCAGAATAACCGAAGACAGGGCCTGTGGCGGCCCAGATAAGTACAACAATAAACGCGGTCAAAAATGCGGCCGAGCTACCTGCCCAGCATGTCACCAGATTAGCCATTTGCTCGAAGATGCGGTTGAGTTTGTCTTTCATAGTGAAATGGAGAAAAGTCTTTCTTGCGTATGAAGCTAAATTTATGCCCGGGCAATAGGCTTTGGCCTGCGGCAATGGAACCGAATGCAGCAAAGTGCTGCACAGGAACAGTTTTTGAATGTGAGAAAAAGCTTGAAGTATTAAAAATACATTGTTACATCTAAGCCACTATGGACATCTTTTCCCAAAAACCGGTGGGCATCAAGGCGATTTTTTATACGCATCCCTTATGCGCTACAAGCAGGCAAATGCATCAGGATTGGCTTCAATTCTGTGCTGACTACCAAGGCCTGGCCCAATTCAAGATTTGTATAGGACAGCTTCCCGGGGGCGACACATCGGCAAACATTGCCAAATATTCTCAGCTGACGTTGTCGGTTAAAGCGGCGGCTTTACAGTCGGCGCGTGCGGCCGGCGTCTATCTGGCCCGGCTCGGGGAAGCTATTTTCGATGAAGGCAAGGATTTGTCTTCTATGAATCAGATGGTACTGATTGCCCGTAGCCTGGCGCAGAAAAATCCAAGCGTTTTGGATTATAGCCGCTTTGTTACCGGGCTTACCAGCAAAGAAGCAGCCCGTTCGCTTGGCGAAGACCTAAAAAAATGTCACATCAACCGGATTCACACTTTGCCAACAGTTACGTTTACACACCAGGGCAAAGGGATTAAACTGGAAGGGAAAAGAACTTATGATCAACTGGCACAGGCATTGGATCGCTTGATGCCTGGCCTGAAAAATGAGCGTATCAAAAATAGGGTTACGGGGCTATCAGAATGGTCAATTTTGCAAAAATCGCCTGCAAAGCTGGTGCGCTAAACTACACATATCCTCGAACTGGATAGGTTTGTTAAAGCTTCCGTTGGCACCTTGGTTGATCGCGTCATTAGCCAGCTGGCTGGTCAACGATGTTGTCAGCAAGACGACAGGTACAGTAGATTGCAAGAGACGAATCTGCTGGATTGTTTCTATGCCGCCCATGCCGGGCATGTTCATGTCGACTACGATCAAAGAGGGTA
Source organism: Dyadobacter bucti (assembly GCF_005869225.1). Lineage (GTDB taxonomy): Bacteria > Bacteroidota > Bacteroidia > Cytophagales > Spirosomataceae > Dyadobacter > Dyadobacter bucti. The sequence continues at coordinate 140,973 of NZ_SWFP01000012.1, forward strand.
GGGGCTTTAAAGACCGGATCATTTCAATGCCATCGTTTCCGGTGGTAGCTTCGGTTATCTGGATATCAAAGCCAGTCAACTTAAATGCTTCACCGATCAGGAAGCGGTCATCATCGTCGTCGTCAATCAGTAAAATTTTATCGGAGAGGTCCATGCAGGGTAAACTTAGTATACAAATATACGGCTCATCGCCGCATTATATACGCTCATAGGTAAGCGGGTAAGCTGGCACTCAGTGTACGAATGCAGGATCATTACGCTCCATTGGATGAGATTCGTTGTACAAGCCTTTTGATGGTATTGACAGACCCGGTAACATCGCGAAAAAGTCCACCTCGCATATAGATCCGCGTGATAGAGTCGGTCACTGAGTCCAGCGCCAGAATTTGCTCTTTGTCGACCAATATTTTCCGGGCTGATTTGCCATGAGTTAAAGTTATGATGTTCATAAGGCTTGAAGGTTAGGTTAAAAAAAGCACACTTGCTACCACTGCTTGGTAGGGGATGGGTCACCACTTCTATGCCACTGAAAAAAGGTTGATTCTAACGATGAATTTAACTTTTTTTCATCCTAAAATAAGCCAATTTGGGGTATAATGCAACGGATCCGGCGATTTTTGATTACCGTTGCCCTGCTTGTATCCGAGCCCCTATGATGCATGCCTGCATCGCCCGGTGGTATGGTTATTGATAAAGCAGCCTAGAACTTTTACAAAACACCATGCAAACTACAACTGAGAAGATCAAAGAGAAAGCGCAAGAGGTAACCCAGCTTGCAGCTAAAAATCAAAATCTGGGCAAGACCGAGCGCATCATTTCGGGCGTTGCCGCGGCGCTGCTGGCCGTTTATGCCGTAAAAAAGAAAAATACGCTGCTTGGTAATGGCCTTACCGCAGCTAGTGGTTTTCTTTTCACCCGGGCCACGACGGGCATTTGCCCTGTCAACAAGGCAATAGGGCGTAATAGCTTGATTGCCTGATAACTTGGAAAGGGCCGGTCTGAGTACGGTTTCAACAGCGGTGACTACGGATTGGCCTTTTCAAACAGGGCTTGCAACGCTTCTGAGAGCAGCTTCACAGAAGGCTGCTTTTGCAGAAACCCCGCTACCTGCAAGCTTTTAATATACTTTTCAGATTCGTCCTGTTGCATCCCTGAGTAGACATAAATTTTGGCAGCTTGAAGCGCTGGCAGTTTAAGCAGGTTAGTGAGGCAGTCCTGGCCGCTGGCATGCGCCAGGAGCAAGTCTACGAAGATGAAATCTGGTGCGGTTACGCCGCGCTGTGTCAAAAAATGAATTGCTTGCTCGCACCAATGAAAATAACGGCAAGATACCTCGTGAGTGGTATCGGCGATGGCCATCCCGAACAGTTCATGTTCATCGGTGTCATCATCAATCAAGATGCAGCATAGCGCTTTTGTCATACCAGGGAAATTATAGTGAGTCTAGTTAGCTTGTTGGCAAAAGAATTAGACCAGAACCAATGACGAATGTCTCGCTGTTGGCAGAAAACCGTTGCTGACCGCGCTTGGGCACAATTCCTACGGTCCGCAGCTATTCCGCAGGGTGCTTCCCGTATTTCAATCTGAAAAATTTTACCAAAATTGTGGTTTGAAATATGCTGACCAGCGTCTTGAACACATAGTCTACAATTGTTACAAATTCACTACACATTAAAATCCTACAATGCCCATAACGCATGAAACCGCTTTCGAGCAGCTTGGCGAAGGTTTTCTAATCCTTGATCCGACCGGTAAAATCCTGAATTGCAATACCGCTGCAAGCAAGATCAGTGGCTACTTGTTTACTGAATTGGAGCACCAGCCGTTCAGCTTGTTGGGCGGAGCGGATTTGGATAGCATCAAATACCAGTACGAGCTCGATCGGGCACTCCAAGAAAAAAAACTAATAGTCGAAGGTTGGAAGAGTAAGAAGGACGGCACTCGCTTTTGGTGTGAGGCCACATATACGGCCATTTTTAATGAAAGCGTGCACTCTGGGTTTCTGGTTTTGCTACGCGATGTGACAGAGCGGAAGCAGATCGAGCTGCAACTGTTGCAAAGCCAGGAGCAGTACCGTTTGATGGTGGAAGCAGTCAGGGACTATTCCATCTTTATGCTTGACCCTGAAGGGCACATTTTGACCTGGAACGAAGGTGGTACATTGATCCAGGGGTACATTGAAAGCGAGGTCCTGGGCCGGCATTTTTCGATGTTTTACACCGCAGATGATTTACTGGATAAAAAACCTGAACGGGGGCTGGAAATTGCCAGAGCCACCGGGACCTACCTTGAAGAGGGGTGGCGTGTTAAAAAAGGGGGATCACTGTTCTGGGCTAGTGTGGTGATGACCGCGCTTTTTAACGAGCAAAACAAGTTTGTAGGATTCTCGAAAGTAACAAGGGATTTAACGGATCGCCTTCAATCAGAAGCCCATCTACGAAATAGCGAGGCACGGTACCGGTCACTCGTCGAGCAGGTTGCCGACTATGGCATTTTTATGCTCGATACAAAAGGGCGGATCGTGAGCTGGAATGAGGGTGCCAAGCGCATCAAAGGATATACTGCCGACGAGGTGATTGGAAAATACTTCTCTATCTTTTACCCGGAAGAAGACATCGTAAGTGGCAAGCCCCCGCGGGAATTGCGGATCGCCCGTGCGACCGGGAAATATGAGGAAGAAGGCTGGCGCCTTCGAAAAGACGGGAGCCCCTTCTGGGCTAGTATCGTCATTACGGCCGTTTATGACCAGGATCACCGGCTTACCGGTTTTTCAAAAGTGACGCGTGATCTGACCGAGCGAAAGATGGCGGAGCAAAAGCTCCAGGAGAGCTCTAATAAATACCGGCAGCTTGTGCAAGACCTTTGGAGTACAAACCGCCAACTGACCGCCGTCAACCGGGAGCTTGAAGAGTTTACCGCCGTTGTCTCACATGATTTGAAGGAACCTGTAAGAACCATTAAAAGCTTTCTACGCCTGGCTGACCAGCAACTTAGACAAAGCAATTTGCAACAGGCCCTTGTAAGTGTGGACAAAGGCATTCGGGGAACGCAGCGCATGCAAGAGCTGATCGACAATTTGCTCAACTATACCCAGGTGAGCAAGACGGACCTCAAATATCAGGCGCTCAGCCTAAGCGGAATTATAGCCCAGGTCCAGCAGAATTTGCAGGAAGCTATCCGGCAAAGCAATGGCACCATACGTACTGAAATCAGTGCCGATGATCTGCTAGCAGATCAGGTCCAGATTATCCAACTGTTTCAAAACCTGATCAGCAACGCGCTCAAATTTAACGAAGCCCCTAGCCCTACTGTAACAATATGCTCTTGGTACGAAGGCGACCAGATCCGCATCCAGGTTGCTGACAACGGGATCGGCATTCCGGAAGGCCAACTTGAAAAAGTGTTTGGTGTATTTCGAAGGCTGCATTTCCCCAGTCAATATCCTGGCACAGGCATCGGCCTTTCGATTTGTAAAAAAGTTGTTGAGCGCCATAAGGGAAAAATATGGGCCGAATCCCAACCCGACCAGGGCGCAAGTTTTCAAATTATCCTACCTTTGAATGGTTCAAGCAATGTTGAATCCCATGAATAAGATTAAAGTGGCGATCGTTGAAAATGACGAGGACGAACGCTTTTTTATGGTACAATCATTTGGCGGTGCAGGCACCTTCGAGCTTATAGGCGAATTCGGCAATGGTGACCAGTTGTTCGACTGGCTGGCAAATGCGCCGCAAGTGCTACCGCAGCTAATCGTTACGGACCTTAATATGCCAGGAAAAAACGGATATGATGTGATCTGCGAAGTGGCGGCACATTACCCGCAAATCCAGGTGATTGCGACTTCAACTTCTTTTATCCCGGCCACGCGCGAGAAATGCCAGCGCATGGGTGCCCGTGAATTCTTGTTGAAGCCCGATGTGTTTATAGACTATGATAGTTTTGTCAGCAGGGTTTACGAGTTGGTAAAGGATGAGCTGGTGAAAGACTAGATCAATCGGTGTTAATGGCAGGTAAGCAATTGCTATCAGTCCTGCGAACGCGGGAATTTGGCGTAATAATGTGAATTTGTAAGGTGAGTTATCCAATCGTATAGAGGATGTATTATCCAACGGCCATCCGGCTTCGGATGGCGGTTCTGCTTGTTCAGCTGGAATTAAATTACCAAAGGGTTAAGACAAACTGAGTGGAGAATCAAAACCAGGAAACTCTACGTGAATCATTCTGGTCACAGGGTCGAGCATGTATTGGACGATTTGATCTACATCACATAGGGTCGCGCTCTGTAACCACTGATTCCAAGTTATTTGTACATCGTTGATTTTGATGCCGCCAAGTTTGTGGCTTACGCAGTCATACATTGCAATCAGATCGTAAATCGAAATTTGTTCCATGATCATCCTGGGCATACCTCTTTTAGCATGCTCTAACCGTTGAGTAATTTGTCTGGTGGTTGAGGATTCGTGGGCAATATGTATAAAATCTTGCTGGAAAGGGAAATGCAGATGTAGAAAGAATTCAATCAGGTCATCTTGTGGCCGGAAGCCATCGCGGTTTAATGCTCGCTAAATTGTGAAATGATGTAGCTGATTGGGCTCGAAATTATAGTTCATAATTAAAATTGCACAGGATGCCTTGGACAAGTAATGGATACCCGTCCTCTTTTTGGAATCAGCCAGAGACAGTCCGCCAAAAGGCTGTGGAGATTGCCAAAGCCCTTTTGCAAGACGGCGAAGATGAAACATATGCGCTGGCTACCGGCCTTAGATATGCGATTGAAGTTTTCAAACGCAAGAAGAACCGAAAGTAAGTTTCGGTTAGCTTGTCGCTGGACTAGTATTTTCCCACAAATTACAATACTCTGCTTACTATATAGATAGTGTAATAAGTTCAGTCCTTTGCCTTGCAAACAAAATTTGCGCAGATAAACTAAACAACTTATTACATAACGTGCTTCGACGATCATACAAATATTACATTCTCTGCTTTGTGGCGATGCTGGTTTCAGGCCATGCAACCGGATTTATCATTTGCGCAGCCAGTGGACACTTTGCGTCGAGAAATGACAATTGATTTTGAAGCCAGGCCACGGGCCGAATATCGGGATAATTTTATGTGGACGCCTGCGGACACGGTGATGCCTGAAATGTATGTCACACAGCGTAACCGGCTTAGCATTACCTACAAAACAGGTTGGCTGCGTTGGCACGGCTCAGCTCAGGAAATCCACGTATGGACAGCGCCTGGGCAGTTTTCGAAAGTATGCGGTGTTAACTTTTTCGAGCTGTACGCGGAGCCCAAAATCACCAAATATATTTCTGCCAGGATAGGCAGGCAGGCTTTATCAGCAAAGCCGCGCGCATGAAGGGATCCGATTCTTGTATAAAGAAAATTGGAAACCGATTTAACGATAACATTTACCCATCCATATGGCAAGGCATTTAACCAGGCCTATTCGCCGGTTGCTTCGCACACCTATAAATACCTGTTTGTCCACCACTTCAAACACAAGCTCACAAATACCATCACACTCACGACCATCACAATGGATGTGTTTCAACGAAGTTCCGAGCAGAACGCGTACTATCACCGCATTACTAACGGTGGCCGGTTGGAATTCGCCCGTAGCTGGTATTTAGCGACTATCAATGCTTATTACCAATACGGAGAAAATGCCGCCTCCAAATCGATACGCGCCTATTACGTTTAGCCGGAAGTAAGTGAGCCCAGTACCTCGGGGAAAAGGAAATAGAAGCACTAATTGGTACCCATATGTCAGGTTTAAATGACTGAACGGCAAAAGCAACTTGGGAACAGCCAGCCCGTAAATTGCTTGGCCACTTTCTTGCAGTTTAGCCACATGTATGGATTGGTGTTTGCTTAGGAAACAATATTATGACATATACAATGGCATCATTTTAGTGATCATTAGCTGCTCTCTATTATTAAGAGCAATATATCATAATAGGAGCCCTTTTTTCATGAGTAATCGTTTATTACTTTGATGATCAATCACTTATACGCTATACAATATGTCGTCCCCTTCAAAGTCCAACAGCGACCCGGAGCACCAGACCAATGAGCTAGAAGCTGCCCGGAACCTGCTCAGGGCGACGCTGGACGCTTCTACGGATATGATCCAGGTTTTTGAAGCGGTACGCGATGACCAGGGCGCCATCACCGATTTTATCTGGAAATTAAATAACCATGCATCTGAAAAAATCTATGGTGATGTAGTGGGTAAGAGGCTGCTGCAATTACAACCCGGTGTGGTGGAAGAAGGTATTTTCGACGCCTTTAAACGAGTGGTGGAAACTGGTGAGGCCCAGCAGTACGAAAAGCATTATGTGCACGAGCAGTTCGACGGCTGGTTTCATCAATCGGTTGTCAAGCTAAATGACGGGGTGACCGCCACAACCGCCGATATCACGAGCCGCAAGAACGCCGAAGCGGAAATCATTCGCCTCAAAGATGAGATTGCACAAAAAACTGAAGACAAATATCGCTCGATTTTTAACGCAATTGAAGAAGGCTATTGTCTGGTTGAAGTGATTCTCAATGACGATGGCAAACCGGTTGATGAGGTATTTCTGGAAATGAACCCTGCCTATGAAAAACATACCGGATTGACAAAAGATATATTGGGCAAACGTACCAGTCAGATCGTGCCAAACCGGGAACCGGAATGGGCTGAATTTTTTGGTAACGTCGCTATATCGGGTGAGCCTGCTTTCATCGAATATCATCTCAACGAAATTGATCGCTGGTTGTCTGCTCATGCTTCCAGAGTGGGCGGCGCGGGCAGTCTCAAAGTGGCAATTGTTTTTCAGGACATCACAGAACGAAAACGGCGTGAAATGCGTCTGGCGTTCCTAGCGGAAGTCACGAACGTTTTTGCCAATCTTTCCAACCCCGACGAAATCATGCAAACGGTTGGAGAAAAGCTGGGCGCCTATTTGCAAATCACCACTGTCAACTTCACCGATGTGAATGAAGCGGAAGACAAGGTAAGAGTGCATTATGGGTGGAGCGATGCGTCCGTTCCGAGCACGGTAGATACTTTCCGGCTGTCGCAATACCTCGATGAAGGGTTTGTACGGACGAGCCATGCAGGCGAAACGGTTGTTATTCGCGACACACAAACAGACCCGAGGACCGATGCTGCCGGGTATGCGGCATTGAGCATGTATTCCTTTGTTACAGTTCCTTTTCATAATCAGGGTAAATGGACCCACTACATTGCGGTTTGCCACTCGCAGGTTCGCGACTGGCGTAAAGACGAAGTAGAGCTGATAGAGGAAATCTCAAACCGCATTTTTCCCCGTCTTGAGAAAGCAAGAGCCGAAGAAGCGTTGCGCGAATCCGAAGAAAAGTTCCGCACGCTGTTCCATTCGATTGACGAAGGATTCTTAATTCACGAGATGATTCGGGATGAGTCTGGGCAGGCGATTGACTTCCGGTTGATGGAAGTCAATCCGGCATTCACCCGCCAGACCGGGCTAGGAAGAGAGATGATCGGCAAGCTCAACAGCGAGTATGCACCGAAGACGGAAAAATTCTGGCTCGAAACCTTCGACCGTGTTGCGCATACCGGCACGCCTGAGAGCGTCGAGAATTACCACCAAGACACCGACCGTTGGTATAGAGTTCACGTTTCCAAAGTCGGCGGGCAAGACAGCCGCATCGCCGCAGTCTTTGAAGACATCACCGAGCGCAAACAGCGCGAAAGGCAGCAGGAATTTCTCCTCAAATTCTCCGATGCTTTGCGCAGTGAACAAGGAGCGCATGCGGTGGCAAACCGTGCCCTGGAAATGCTCGTCGAGGAATTGCGGCTCGATCGCAGCTATATCACGACTTACTATTTGGACGAAGACCGCGCTCGTCTCGATTATCAAATCGGCAACGACACGGTGCTGCCGCTGCCCGAATATTTCGTCTTGTCCGATTATCCCGAAGCCTTTAAGTCCACGTTCGACAAAACGCTCGTTATCGATGACGAATTGGAAAGACAAGGTTTGTCGGAAGCAGAAAGGCGCAACAGCGGAAATCTCGGAATGCGCGCGATGGTGGCGGCAACATTGCATAAAGAAAATAAACCGCTCTGGTCGATGGTCGCCATCAATTCGCGTCCGAGGAGTTGGACAGCGGGCGAAATCGCTCTTGTCGAAGCGGTTGCCGAACGCACCTGGGCGGCTATCGAGCACGCCAAATCAGAAGAAACTTTGCGCCACGCCGACGAGCGGTATCGCGCGATGACGGACAATGTGCCGGTTCTGATCTGGGAAACCGACGAAAGCGGCCTGATCTCCTGCAACCGGCATTACACAGACTTTTTCGGTGTTTCTTTCGAAGAAGTCCGCGGAATGGGCTGGGCGAAGTCTCTGCACCCGGACGATGTTGAAGCTTATACCGCCGCTTACCGAAAAGCGTTCGAGCGCGGGGAGTCATATTCTTACGAATGTCGTCTGCGCCGTGCCGACGGCGAATATCGCTGGCTGCTCACTACGGGACATCCGCTGAATGAAAACCGCTTCGTCGGATTTTGCGCCGACATCACCGAGAAAAAGCGCGCCGAAGAAGCGCTGCGGGAGTCGGAAGAAAAATTCCGGACATTGTTTAATTCCATTGATGAAGGGTTTGCGATACAGGAGGTTGTTACAGATAAAAATGGAAATGTTACTGACGTGATTTGGCGGGAAAGTAACAGAGCTTTTGAAAACCTCTCAGGAATGAAAGATGTAGTTGGGAAGAAGGCAAGCGAGTATCTTCCCAATCTGGAACAAAACTGGCTCAATGCTTTGACACAGGTATTCAAGACAGGCGAGCCGCTGCGCAACGAAGACTTTACAGCTGATCTAAATCGCTGGATTGCATATCAGTATTCACGTATCGGTGAGGCAGGCAGTCCGCTTATTGGTGTAGTCTTCGACGACATCACCGAGCGCAAACGACGCGAATTGAATACCGCTTTGCTGGACGAAATCGGCAAGGATTTATCGATACTGTCCGCGCCGGACGAGATTATGCAGGCCGTTGGAGCGCGGCTTGGTAGGTGCTTGAACCTCGGGGTGGTGGTTTTTGTGGACGTGGACGAGGCACGCGGCGAAGCTGTCGTACATCACGGCTGGGACAAAGAGGGCGAACTAAACTTGCGGAATCAGACGTATCGCCTGGTTGATTATCTGACCGAAGATTTTATGCGCGACATGCGGGCAGGAGAAATATCCGTCGTCCGCGACCCCGCAACCGACAAGCGAGTGAGCGGGGATGCTTACGCTGCTGTGAACGTCGGCGCATGGGTAAGTGTGCCTTTTCACCGCAATGGACAGTGGAAAGCTTTTATTACTATGACTGATGTCGCGCCGCGCAACTGGCGAGCGGATGAAATCGCGCTGGTGAGGAACATCGCCGAGCGCGTTTTCCCGCGCATTGAGCGCGCCCGCGCCGAAGAAGCGCTACTGGAATCTAAAAAGCGCTTCCAATCCATCGCCAACCTAGTCCCCGACCTTCTTTGGGATAGCGAACCAGATGGCGCCACAAACTGGTATAATGACCGGTGGCTGGAATACACCGGACAAACTTTGGAAGAGGCAATCGGCTGGGGTTGGACGGACGCCATTCACCCGGACGACCGGGAAGGTTCGGCTATGCGCTATAACCAGGCTGTGGAAGCGGGCAAGTTATTGCGACAAGAACATCGGATAACGTCGTCGCGATGGCCAGTACCGCTGGTTTGCTGTCAATGTATCGCCCTTACTAGATGAAATAGGCCGGGTAGTAAAAATGTATGGCGTTGCCAGCGACATACACGATCTTAAACGACTAGAAGCAGACCTTCTGCAAGCCAGCAGGCGCAAAGATGAGTTCCTAGCCATGCTAGCCCATGAGCTGCGCAACCCGCTTTCCACTGTCCGAAACGGGCTTTCTATTTTACAAATTACCCAGCAGTCAGATCCACAGGCTTCGGAAATCGTAGCGATGATGGATGCCCAGGCGACGCATTTGGTACGGATGATTGATGACCTTTTGGATGTAAGCCGGGTCACGCAAGGCAAGATCGAGCTAAAAATGGAGCGGCTCGAAATCGACACCCTTATAGGAAATGCGGTCAGGGCGATCCGGCCGCAGTTCGAAAATCGCCGGAAGGCACTTCATACGTCGTCGTTTTCCCATGACCTTTTCGTTCAGGGCGATTCGACGCGGCTTTCGCAGGTTATCACTAACCTTTTGACAAACAGTCTCAGATACACCGGCGATGACGGGCGGGTATGGGTGAGTCTGACGACGAAAGACAATGAAGCAGTGATTTCTGTCAAAGACAACGGGATAGGACTGACGGCAGAGCAGCAAACTTCTGTTTTTGATTTGTTTGTACAGGCAGATAATTCTCTAGCGCGGACGCAGGGCGGACTCGGAATCGGTTTGACGCTTGTCCGGCAGCTTGTTGAAATGCACAGCGGTAGGGCAGTGGCAAAAAGTCCGGGTATCGGGCAGGGCAGCGAGTTTTTGATATACCTACCGCTTTTAGAGTCACCTTCGACCGCCGCAGCTGAACAGAATGCGGTTTTGGAGAAATCCTTAGGCCTTCATGTGCTTTTGATTGATGATATGGAGGATTTGGCCAAGATGACCTCAATGCTTTTGAAGCTGAAAGGTTACCGTGTCGATATCCGTCATAACGGCAGAACGGGAGCCGAAGCAGTGGAAGCATTGAAACCAGAGGTGGTGTTCTGCGATATAGGTATGCCTGTTTTAGACGGATACCAGACAGCAAGGCTGATTCGCGAAGGCAACTGGGGGGCAAGGGTTGCTCTGGTCGCGTTATCAGGTTATGGCCAGCGTGAAGATAAGCAGCGGGCGCAGCAGGCAGGTTTTGACGGGCACCTGGTAAAGCCTGTCAGCATAGAAGATTTGGAAGGCGTAATAGCAGCTATTGCCGATCGCGGTTCGAAGGAGTAATACCCTTAATTCACGGTAAACTTAACGTCTAGTTTCATGCGTGGACTTTTATGGCATTCTTTTTGTACCCGGTGTTAAGAACGATTTAGTCAGAAATTAATATCCAATAGCTATGGGAATAAAGCCAGGCCCGAAAAGAATTGCTGATTCAACAGGCAAGCCGGACAAACGTCAACGCGACAATAAGGAGTCTCCGGGTAACACACCTTCGCTGAAACCGCACAAGCACAAGAAGGGGGACTAAAGCTCCTTGGAGGGAAATAACTCGCCATGCATTGAAAACTGCAAACCTAGGAATTCAGCTCCTAGATTTACAAATTCTATTTAACATAATGAAAGTTATACAACAAACTGTATTACCCTGAAATAGCGTTACATTCATTCGTAATAACTTGAAAATCAGCATAGTGTATTTTTCGCGAAATTGATTAGCCCCATATTTCAGATGTGGCTTCTGGTGGAATGAAAAAGCCGGTAGAATCTATTGCAATAAGGTTTATTTTCTTATCTGTATCAGGAAAAACAGCTTGAAAATAGTCTTTTATTTTTTCCGCGTCGGTGCGATCTTTGCCTTGAAAATACACCTTTTTCAAATTCGTCATGATTTTCAATAAGCGATAATCTAACGAATGGTTTATAGATGGAAACGTATAACCAATTACCACAAGAGTTTCGGTACTGTCAATTTTATAATATTTATCTTTGAAGGCAGTATCTTCATAGTTTGTGCTACTATAATGCTCCCAGCAGAACTTGACATTTTCCGTGTGACTCCTTAGTTTTCCAGTTTCATCAGTAATAATTTCATATAAGAAATTTGCGATTTGTGAATCAGTCATATTATATAGACCCTTCGCTGATGTATTTTTGGAATCAATTAGAAAGCTGCCCGATAACTGTGCGGATCCATTAAGTTTTTTGAAATTTACCCCATTATGCTTAAATATTTGTTTTTCGTTGTCACCGGTATCGTTAAAGATAGGATTTGTGTTTGGAAATACCTGTTTAAATGCTCGCTCTAATTGGCAGTCGTAATTCCAAGAAATAATATTAATGTTTCCTGGATAATCAATAAATGATCGAACATTATCTAATGTGGTACTTAATGATGTGATGGTTGCCCAAAAGTTAAGATAACGGTCATCAATGCCCCTTCTTTCCCAGTAGATGATACTTGCAAATAGAATAGATTTTAGTAGGTTAAGCTTGTATGTATCATTTTGAATCCAATAGATTCTAGCCAACGTATCAATAGATAGTTGGCCCTCTAACTCTATGCAGAATTCATCAATCTTTTTCCTAATTAGTATAAGATCTTTATTTGAATAAATGTTATACTTTTCTTTATTTATATAATATGCACAATCTTCAGTGTTAGCATTTTCAATTATAAAGTTCCCGATTTTACGTATTTCCTTCGAAAGATCCACTACGCAAGGAATTTTCTTTGCGCTGGCTCCGGCACCTAAGTAGTAAGTTACGCTCATTATTTTGGATATTTTATGTCGAGAATCTGTGGGATAGTCCAGCAATCCACGCAATTGCTATTTTACATAGAAGATAGACTGATTTTTTCCGGAATACAAAAGACCATAAAATCCTCCCGAAGTTGATTTATTTGCCCCATTGCCCCACCCTGATAAATACCGGTCTCCAAAATCAATTTTCTTTCTTTGTTCGATATTCCCATCTTTTGAAAATTTGATGAAGTTATCTTGATCTAACTTTCCAATCATCATAAAACCTCCATCTTCCGCCGGTAGTAACGTTGCGTAGGTGCCTTGAATTTCCTTCTCCCATATAGTCGTTCCTTGATTGTCGACTTTTCTAATTCCGATACGATTTATTCCATTGTAGGTCAGTCCAATCATAGAATCATCGGTGGCTATTGAGCTTCCCCATCCGGATGGATAAGAAGTTGACCTGTCCCACTCAATCGTGCCAGTTTTACTAATTTTCACAAACCATAAATCAGATGCTCCGTCCACGTCGTTTGTTTTATCGCCTGAGACCTGAGAGGACGACCAGCCAGATAGCAAATAGCCACCATCCGAGGTTGCTATTATGTTTATTAGGGCTTCTGGGTCTTTTCCTCCAATTGTCTTGTCCCATACTTTGTTGCCCTGTGCATCTACTTTGATGATCCAGTAATCGGTAAGTGTATAATTTCTTGGGGCGTTATCATTCTTTGGAGCATCGGACTTGTCATTTCCTTTTAGTGAGGACGAGTATCCGGCCAATACGTACCCACCATCGGACGCGTTTATCACCTTGGTTAGGCGGTCCCAGGTTTGGCCGCTATAAGGATTGCCTATCCCTGCGAAGGTTTTCGCCCAAACTTTTTCTCCCGAAGGTGAAATTTTCGTTATTCCGTACCTCGCTTCACCGTTATACCATTGACCTCCTAGAATGTACCCACCGTCATCGGCGTTGACGACCGAGTAAATTCGTTCATAACTGTCTTCTCTTAACTCCGTTTTCCAAAGGATATTTCCTTCTTTATTAAGGTTAATTATCGTTGGGTATGATGCGCCACTTCCAACGGCAATGCAGCCTCCATTTGGAGACTCTGCCAGAACCCAAGATGTTGTATCAATAAATGAACCTATATCAGTGGCCCATTGTAGCGAGTATTGTTCAATTTTAATACTTTCACTCCTTGTTAATGTGATCTTTGATTGACATGTAGTAGAGACCACCGCCGTTACCCGAAATTGACCGCTCTTTGAAAAGTTTTGGGTTACCCCGGTTTTTCCGGTAGTTTCTATTTGGATTGTCTTCTCTTCGCTGATTATCGTCCATGATACCTTGCCTACTGATGTGCTGTCTGTGCCCACTAGGGAGAAGCTAACCTCTTGTCCTGAAATATGTTGTATCTTAACCTCAGTTGGAGTGAGGCATTGACTCTGGGGGTCTATTTGGCTGTTTTTTTTCTTGCAGCCAAGGATGAAGGTGGATAGGGTAAGTAATATGAAGAAAATTTTCATAAATGGTCACGGAAAGAGTTGGGTGTAGTCTCAAAAGTAACACTTTCTAAAGAAACACGGAATACATGTCCTTCGCTGCTTTTTTAAGGAATTTTCCTTTGAATGAGCTAACTTCATGTGCTGTGTTAGTGGCCACGGTACCAATAGTTTTACCTGTTGCCGAGTCTAAAGGGCAGGGACTGGAAAGTTGTGATCGAATAAACGCTCCCAGTGTGTACTGGCACACTAGATTAGCCACTTTTTCTAACTCTAGCATGCTTGTAGATATACTATTATCCAATTTCACAATCCTTTGAATATGAGGCTTCTATATTTGTTGGTATTATCAGCGTTGGCTAGCGTTAATGCTGTTGGGCAAACATTTACTTTAAAGCAATTGTCTGAATTTGTATTTACAGAATATGACGATTTTGAAACCGCAGTTTTAAGGGATGGGTTTGAGTTTGACCAAGTTAAAGATGATTCTACGGAGGCTTTGAAAAGTTATTTCTACCATAAGGGGGTTGCAAAAGAATTAGAAGTGATAACTTTTAACGTACAATCCTTCTCAGAGATTGAAGCAATACCGGATTTAGAGATTGAGGCAATACCGGAATTTAGTATAACATCCATTGGTTACACCATGACTAGTCCGGAGAAGTTTTCAAAGATAAAGAATCAAATTTCTAGCTTCGGGTATAAATTGGTCAGAACGGTGGAACGAGGAGCAGGAACTAGAATTTTCAAATTTTATGAAAATCCCGAATTGAACATAGCAGTCTCAACGATTTTTGATACGGACAACTTTCGAAATACCTATGAGATATATTTGTCATTCAGTCCGAAATTGTCGAAGAATTAAAGAGAATATTTAGTTACTTATAGTGGATTAGCTTTTGTCATGAAATACTTCACTAAATTTATTTTGTATTCGTGCGGTTTCTTCGTTTGTTAATGGTGCGAACTCCTTTTTGAGTGCTCTGGCTGATAATATCCCATTACCTTGAACAAGGAATCTTACAAGTAAAGAAACCGTGGAGTCTGGCATTGGAATAAAATCGTCGATGAATTTTTTAAATTGGTCATATTTTTGAAGATAGTTGACTTCTTCTGGAATAGTCACCTCCAAGGCTTGTTTGATGCATGAGTATAAAAACTCTGCTTGTTTTGTTGCATCGAAATATCGGTATAAATCCGCTGTTTCATTTTCAATTTGGATGTTGTGGTCAGCTGCTGGACTCCATTCTATGAATTCAAGTCTGGATTGTGAATATGCTTCTAGTACTATTCTGTATTCATCAAGTCGTTCGAGAATGATTGCTGATATTGGAAAAATTACTCCGGTAGGTACATATTTTTTCCTTGCAAGGACATGGTGAAACAGGTATCTGTGTACCCTTCCGTTCCCATCTACGAATGGATGAATAAAGACAAATCCGAACGCAATAATTGCTGTTGCAATTACTGCATCAAATTGTTCATCGTTTTCTAGCTTCTCAGACGTTTCTAGTAAGCCGGACATTAGTGATCCTACATCTTTCCATCGAGCGGAAATATGTTCTGGAATGGGTGTGCCGATCCTGCGGTCATGTTCTCCTATAAATCCTTCCTGCTGACGATATCCCATTTTTGTAAACTTGCTGTTGTCGAGCACGATTGATTGCAGGCCGGCTAGTTCTTCCTTGGTGATCGGAAATTTCCCTGCTCTCTGAACGGCACGGCCCCAGCGGGCTAGTCGGGTGCTTGGTGCCTGCTCACCTTCGATGGCGTATGATGCTTTGGAATCCTTCAGTAGTAAAAATGCCGCGGCGCGTGCTACGACGTCCGGGTGAATTTTTTCTATGATGCCCTCTATATCTTTGGAAAGATGCTTACTTTCATAGTCAGCTAACAGTTTAGTTTTACGTATCATTGGACAGAAATCTCGGACTCCGGGAAGATTATTTCTGACTCGATGCCTTGTTGAGTTTTCGACGGCGTTGTTACTACTGTATTGAAGCTCGTCGTCCACTAAATTTACGTAATTGCCAAATTGTAAATCTGGTATTTCGAGTTTGCGGCCTGTAAGCCATTCGTACAGAAACCACAAACGTCTGCTGTATTGTCCGTTTGGTTCAGACTCGATTGTCCTAAGTACCGTGCTTTGTTCAAGTTTCTTAAACAGGCGGTTTAGTACTAATAACTCAATCCCTTCGTACTTGAAGGCAAATGTTATATTTCCTAACAGTGTATCCTCTGGAAGATACCTTGGTCCGAAAATTTTCCATTCATTTTCACTCGACCTTTTGTGTTTTTCACTTATGAATGAAAGTACATCAGGCAAGGGCACGATTAGATCATTGGCATGTATGAGCGCTGCATACCCTACCAGTAAACCAGGTTCAGGGAGTCTCCGATCGTGAAAAATAGTTACTTTTTGCGAAAATGGCTTATTATTTTCCATAATCCTGAAAAGTACATACTTTTATGGAAAAGCGCATACTTTTTGGCTATGGACATGAAAAATGCATTTTTCGGCACTTTATTGTCAGTTACGAGTTTGGCTTGTCCTGGGATATGCTCGCAAACACCTTCAATTGATTGACTTATGGTGAAGCCTTTTGCTCATTTCGATTTTTGGTAACTCGTTAGCTTTCCATTCTCAAAGTACAAATACAAATTTTCATAGACCCATTGTTCGTTTTTTCCCCAACTACCGACTGATCGGTTTATGGTAGTTGGCGTTCCCAGGCTAATTTGGGCCATATCCGAGGTCATCCCTATCCAATAAAAGTGGCTAAATAGTTGTTGCGCTGTAATATGACCATATTTTTCAATCACAGCTTCTTTTATTTCCTGTTCAAATTTTTCCTTAATCGCTTGACGCTCTCGATCGGACAGTTCGTAGTCCTTAGGGGTTGCCTTTCTGACGCTATCTCGTTGTGACTCGTACTGTTTTTGAAGCTCTTTTTTTAGAATTTTCGTTTCGTCTGTGTCAGTGATATATAGCTCAGACAGGTATCCAAGAAGATTGTTTTTACTAGTGATCCAGTAACCATCTTGATAACCTGTCAACCTTACAGTATCTCCTTTGTAGACATTTGCCAATATATCAGAAAATGGGTCGTTGGAACTCCTGACCTTACCGTCCATTTTGACTGTGGCAGGGAAAGTTATTTTCCTACCGTGAATCTGTGATTTTGAAATGAAAACTTGATTTTCTAGAAGTTCGATTTGAGCCTTCAATGTTGATATTGTGTCATTTTTGCGTTGGATGTCGGTCTGGATGCGCAATACTTCCCCTTTGATCCGACCAAGCTTCTCCATTGGATTTTCTTGTGCAATCGCCAATATTGGTAATAACAGCAAAAAAGATATAAGTGTAATGTTTCCTTGGTAGGGGTAAACTAAAGAAAGGGAGAAAAACCGTCACGACTTCCGCGTACGGTTTTTCTCCTGGTATAGTACGGTACGTTCAATTGTCAGCCAACACACAACCCAAAATATTTGACAAAATGAATTCAATTTGGTTGTCGCAAATCCTACATCACCGAAATTGCAAAAATCATTTCATTTTCATATCCTTATGCTCGTTTTTCATTTGAAGGCAATGTAGCGCGCAGGCACCGTACTGCTTGTAGTTTTCATGAACTGAAAGAACTGTGTTGCCATTTTTGTCTTTGACTTCACAAGTTCCATTCATAGGATTAGATACCGTTAAGCTATCAGCGGCCCCGCTTTGGACATGGTAAAGGTATGTGCCATTTTTTGCGGCTTTACCCATGGACTTACCGGTGGCGGCATCAACGGCATTTCCCTGATCATCGATGTGGGCAATTTTCACTCCGGCAGCATCTTTGATAGTTCCATCACTGGTAACCCAGCCAATATGCTTTCCTTTCGCATCAGTAACCTTACCCTGGGCATCAATAGCGGGTATTGGCTGTTTGTAGTTTTGGGAATATACATTTCCAACCGCAAATACAAGAAATGCTATGAGGAAGATAAATTGGTGCTTTTTCATTTGACTACCTGTTTTTATAATTTATCAAATTTACCTTCAATAGCGCTGAGCAAACATGATAAGGGTCACATATCCAGGTGCTTGTAATCAGGTAAACCGGGTTTGTTTCAGGTGGCCATTGAAAAAGGGTAACCAAGATGATTACCCTTCAATTGTGTTAACCCGGGATCTTCTATTAAACGGGCGTTGCCATTTCTTCACATATTTTTGCGCAATTACGGCAAGCTTCTGCACATTGGCGGCAATGATCCATACCCATTTCGGCGTGTTTTTCACATTCATCGGCACACGCATTACAAGCGTCTGCACAAACACGGCATATGTGTGCACTGAAACTGCTGCCAAGGCTCATCACTTCGGCAGCACTTCGGCAGATCGCGGCGCACTCTAAATCCAGCTGGATGCACTTTGCCAGATGTCCTACCTTCTCTTCTTTCAAGCATTCAGTTGCGCAGTGGCTGCAAGCGATCGCACATGCCACGCAGGCATCGATACATTCTTTAAATTGTTGATGTGCCATAAAAATTAAGTTAGATTGGTGGTTAGTTATTTCTGTTGGCCAGTAACCAGGTTTGGAAATCGGCTATTTCTTTGTTCTGCTCCTGGATGATCATAGAAGACATTTCTTTCAAACCAGCATCCTTACCCATTACTAAGTGCATTTGTGCCATTTCGGTAGCACTCTGGTGATGCTCGATCATTAGCGTGGCAAAGTCCTGGTCTATGTTCCCATTGATGATTTGAAGATCAGATTGCTTGCCCATCCGGTCCATCCCTTCCATCATTTTCATATGAAAGTCCATGTTCATGGTTGTAGGCTTGGCATTGGCCAGGAAAGAATCAAATTCTGCTATTTCTTTCTGCTGGGCATCAATGATCGCCTGGGCTTTGGCCTTCATTTCGCTATTAGTTCCGGACTTCAATTCCAGCTCTGCCATGTCGATAGCACCCATGTGGTGCATTCTCATCATGCCCGCATAATCGATATCAGGATCCTGTGTCACTTTCATGGTATGCATTTCATCCATCATCTCATGCATAATTGTCATCATTTGATTTTCATCATGAGCTTGAATGGAAATTTGATTGTTATCGTCATCATCCGAACAGGCGGTAGAAAAGGCTATCAATGCAGCGAGTCCTAAAATTTTGTACGTCGGTTTCATGTGGTTGTTGTTTAAATAAGTGGTTTATTTTGCTGAAATTCAGTGGGATGCTTTTAAAATATTTATGCCATTATGTTTTAAAAATCTCCTTAGTTAACTTTTAGCAGCTTGGCGTTAATAGCAACTACAATGGTGGATGCGCTCATCAGGACTGCCCCCATTGCCGGGCTTAACATGAAGGAAGGGTATAAAACACCTGCGGCCAGTGGAATAGCTATTACATTGTAGCCGATAGCCCAAGCCAGGTTCTGAACCATTTTCCGGTATGTAGCCCTGCCGAATGTGATCATTTGCACTACGTCCATTGGATCACTGTTTACCAGGATAATATCGGCTGTTTCAGCTGCTACGTCAGTTCCGGAGCCAACAGCAATACCTACATCTGCTTGCGCAAGCGCAGGCGCATCATTGACCCCGTCGCCCGTCATAGCAACTATTTCTCCTTTATCCTGAAACTCCTTGACCTTATCCTGTTTTTGATGTGGCAGCACGCCCGCCAGGTAACCGTCCATGTCCAGCTTTTTGCAGACTGCTTCTGCAATCTTGGCATTGTCGCCGGTCAAAAGGAACGATTTGATGTTCATCTTTTTCAATTCAGCGATTGCCTGAGCTGCATTTTCCCGGACGGTATCGGCAAAAGTGATCAAGCCAACCAGCTTGCCATCGACCAGGATAAAGTTCACCGTGTCAGTGGCTTGGTCAACCTGGTCGGGAATGGGGGGCACCGGTTTATTTTCCTGTGTGAAATAATTAGGTCCGGCCGCTACTATTTTCTTGCCATCTACGGTACCGGTTACCCCAATGCCTTGCATATAGTTGAAATCGGTGGACTTGTAAAGCTGCAATCCTTTTTCTTTCAATTTCCTGATTACGCCTTGGGCGATATGGTGCTCGGAGTTTTGTTGTACAGCCGCTGCATACTGTAAAATCTGGTCTGGTGACAGCTGCTCGTCAATGGGTATTATCTGTTGGACTTCATGAGAGCCTTTGGTAAGTGTGCCGGTTTTATCGAAAATGATTGTAGTCAATTTTCGCGCATTCTCAAAGGCAGTGCGGTTGCGGATCAACAGCCCATGCGTTGCAGAAATGGTTGTCGAAATGGCAATAACCAAAGGGATAGCGACCCCCAAGGCGTGCGGACATGATGTTACCATAACAGTAACCATTCTTTCTAAGGCAAATGCCAGGCTTTGACCACCAGTGTACCAGATGATGAAAGTCGCAACCCCAACTGTAATGGAAACAATGGTTAGCCATCCGGCTACCTTATCTGCCAGGTTTTGGGTACTGGATTTAGCACCCTGGGCAGTCTTGACCATGTTGATGACCTTTTGCAGGTAGCTATCATTGCCCGCCCCGGTAACCTTGACTTTGAGGACACCATCACCGTTGATAGCACCGGCAATAACCTTATCGTCTTTCTGCTTTTGAACTGGCACACTTTCGCCAGTGAGCATGCTTTCGTTCACATAAGAACGTCCATCTGTGACCAATCCGTCGGCAGGCACCTTTTCACCTGGCTTGACAAGTAACAAATTCCCTGTGCGAAGGTCTTTTAAAGGTATATCGGTTACCTGATTGTCCTTTTCTACATGAACCACGGACGGAAGTAAAGCAACCAGGGATTCCAGGGCTTTTGAGGCGGCCATCTGCGATTTCATTTCCAGCCAATGCCCAATGAGCATAATATCAATCAGGGTAGCAAGCTCCCAAAAGAAGTCCATCCCTTCCAGCCCAAAAACCACGGCCACGCTATACACATACGCAGTAGTAATCGCAACCGCCACCAGGGTCATCATACCCAGGGTTTTGCTTTTTAGCTCCCGGACAAGGCCCGTCAGAAACGGCCAGCCCCCATAGAAGTATATGATCGTGCTTAGTGCCAAAAGCATATATTGATCACCTGGGAAGGTCCAGGTAAAACCAATCCATTGCTGGATCATATGGGATAGCAAAAGGATTGGCAAAGTAATGACCATGCAAATCCAGAAGCGCTTTAAAAAATCCTCGGTATGGTGGCCTGCGTGCTTGTCATGGCTACTGTCTTCATCGGTGTGCCCGCCGTGACCATGATGCTCATGTTCAACGCCTTTCATTCCGTGCACGGCTTCGGGTTGCTTTTCCGGATGATGCCCGTGGTGGTGGTGATTTTCCATTTGTCACTGTTTATGTGGTACTATGTAAGTGAGATCTATTGGCTAGTAATTCAAGGTCAGCCCGACACCAAAACCCATGTCGCTGTCATAATGGGCTGTGGCACCTACATACCTGGTAAAGATATACCGAAGGGCGGCCATGTACTCCTTGTCCGTATTGACCATCAGGTTCATCCGCAGACGTTTGGAAACTGGTATATCCATCCGTTCCAATTGAAAACGCAGGTTGCCATCGGTGAATATTTCAGCTTGCGCCGTAACCAGCATGGGCAACATGTAGTTTACTCCCGCGCTAAACACGGATCTTTGATCCTTGGTGTTTCGCTGGCCAAAAAGATTGCTTTCTACTTCATCCATCCCCATTTTTCGGTACCGCCAGTCAAAGCCAATAAATGGCATCAGCCACTGCATTTTCCCAATGTAACGCCCCAGGTGTGTTTCGACTTCATAACCGTGGTGGTCGTGGTAGCCCAGTCGCCACTCACTGCCAATACTCCACCGTGTATTTTGTATCATCGCTTCACCATCGTTGCCGTTGGTGGCAATATCGTTTTCGGCCATAAAATGAAACTCCCGGTCATCGGCAAACAGTTTGCGTTGTGCTAACCGGGGGTTAGGGATCTCAGGATTTGCCGGGGAATTCTCATAGGAGAAAACTGCGCCCATGCCGCTCATCATATGGTAAAGGATATGGCAATGAAAAAACCAGTCACCACTTTCAGTTGCAGCAAATTCAAGTGTGTCAGTTTCCATGGGCATGATGTCAATGATGTTTTTCAGAGGTGCATTCACTCCCTTTCCATTGAGCACCCGAAAATCGTGGCCATGAAGGTGCATGGGGTGCCGCATCATGGAATTATTGTAAATGACCATACGGACGTTTTCCCCTTTTTTGATCAGGATTTTGTCACGCTCTGAAACCACTTTATTGTCCATGCTCCATACGTACCGGTTCATGTTGCCAGTCAATACAAAACGGAGCTCTTTTACTGGTGCATTTTTAGGTAAAGATGTATTTTCAGGCGATTGAAGCATGGCATAATTTAGCGTCTTAATCGAAGACAATGCATTACTGTTGTACATGTTATGACCAGCATGTCCCCCCGCGTTCTGGGTATCATCCATTTTCATGTTTCCCATCTCCATTGCTTTGCCTGTATCCTTCTTTTTACTTTTTAAAGCGCCGGTAATTTCC
The DNA here is from genome assembly GCF_005869225.1 of Dyadobacter bucti. Lineage (GTDB taxonomy): Bacteria > Bacteroidota > Bacteroidia > Cytophagales > Spirosomataceae > Dyadobacter > Dyadobacter bucti. Next base: position 163,415 of record NZ_SWFP01000012.1, read on the forward strand.
GGGTACATGACCACGTTCATATCCATCTGGTTCAGGCTCATATTCATGCCCATATCATCCAAATCACCATTCATTTTCATCATGCCATTCATCATCTTCATCCCCTCAAAATATTTAAGCCTGGGTAGCGGTGATGCCAGTTGTTTAACCCCTTCACCAAGGAACAGGGAAGTAGATTTGGTCCGGTCTTCCGATGTAGCCAAAAACTCATAAGCAGTAGGGGCAGATCCGGGTTTAACAGCTGGAATGGTAACAATTACATCATAGGTTTCTGAAACTGCTATGATCAGCCTGTCTACATCTACGGGCTCTACGTCGTTCCCGTCGTTAGCGACAACAGTCATTTTGCCGCCTGCATAAGTGAGCCAGAAATAAGTAGAAGCCCCGCCATTTGAAATCCTTAGACGGACTTTATCACCCGGTTTAAACTGGGAAAGCTGGCTTTCATTCTTTCCGTTGATCAGGAAGCGGTCGTAATAAACGTCGCTGACATCCATTGCTGTCATCCGCTTCCACTCGTTTCCAACCTTGGTCTTCAAATAGCCCTGGCTGATAGCCTCCGAATAACTTTGGGTTGCGCCTTTTTTAATGGCAAACCAATCACTTGCATTGTGAAGCATCCTGTGGACATTTTTCGGTTTCATATCCGTCCACTCGCTCAATATGATTGGAACAGTAGGAATGTCTGGCTCTTTTTTCTTGTTCAGGATCATCGATCCATACATGCCGATCTGTTCCTGCAACTCGGTATGGCTATGGTACCAGTGCGTGCCATGCTGAATAATTGCAAACCTGTATAGGTGTGTAGTATGAGGCTTAATGGGCATCTGGGTTAGATTGGGTACCCCGTCATATTTATTGGGCAAGAACAGCCCATGCCAGTGCAGGGAAGTTTCTTCGTCCAGCTCATTGTGTACATATATTTCGGCAGTGTCCCCTTCTGTAAAAGTCAGGGTAGGCATGGGGATCTGCCCGTTTACTGCAATGGCACGCTTAGGCGTCCCGGTAAAATTTACGGTTGTATCTTTAACGTATAGATCATACCGTACTATTTTTTGACTATAAGTCTGCCCAGAAATAGAAATGATGATTGCCAGCGCAGCAAGAGCTCTAAATATTGGGATTTTAAGAAAATCCATCATGTGTTATTATTTAAATAAAGAAGAGAACGCTGTCCTGATCAGCATAAGTCATTAACCTGGTTCAGGTAATGTTTACGTTGCCATCAGGACAGTCGTTACTATTTGAGTGTTTCAGTGGTTTTGCCGCAGTTCAGCATTTGCGCGCCATAGTAAGGGTTCTTAATATCCGATATCTGGCTTAGCCAGTTGGCACCTTTCCCTTCTTTGGCCATTGGGCAATGCTGATAATAAACCGCTTGAGAAGGTTTTGCCGACTTGATGAGCTTATACATATTCTCAGAAAGGGAAGAGAAATGATCCCTTTGGTGACCCAGGTCTTTGGTTTCTTCAATGTGTTCGGCATCAAAATTCAAGTCTTTCATGACTTTCATCCAAACCATATGTTGTTCACTTCCCAGCTCGTCCATCTTTACAGCTTTAAGTGCTTTTACCAGGCTGGTTGCTTTTGCAGAAGTGGCATTTCCATCAGAACTAACCAAGGCATCCTTTACTGCATAATAAGCATCCAAAACCGGTTTTAGTGGGTCAGCGTCAGCTGATTCAGCCTTTGCAGCTGTCTGCGTTGTTGCAGCATCGTGCTCATGGCCACTCATTTTCTTTTGGGCCACCACTTCATTTTTTCCTATGCGCTCGTAACGGCAGCATTCTTCCAATTTGGCATAAGCATCGTCGGGCGCCAAGTAGCTTTTGTTATCGTAACCGGCCAATGCAATTTTTTTCAGGATTGCATCCAGAGAGGTCTTTTTACTATCGTAAGTGACTGCGGCAACCCTGGTTTCTTTATCCCAGTCTGCTTTGGAAATGTTTTTCTCGAATGCAGCGGCTTCAATGCCTTGTTTGCATTGGGCGCATGATCCGGCAATTTTTACATTCTCGGTGGTGACATTTTTGATATCCGCATAGGATAAAAGAGTAGATAGCAAGAGCAATGTTGCCATCAATAATTTAATTGATTTCATCGGGATGGAATTTTGGATTTTAAATAAGTTTCGTCCGAAGCAGAGAGCTCCGAGAGGGCATACCTGTGGCTACAGGGAACTTATTAACCTATATTGGGGGGCATCCACAGTGAAAGATACACTGGCTTTGGTGAGGTTTCCCGGAAGAACCAGGAGGGAGAATTATCAACAGCAGCAAGGGCTTTTTGGGTTAACCCTATCGGCTGGACCTTTAACGCAAAAACGGGTAGAGAGTGGGCGCAATCACAGCCAGATTCATTACAGCTATGGCTGCATTTCTTATTACTGTCTGATGATCTATGGTTTCGATGCCTGGCGCAGCAAGCTTTTTTATGGGCAGCCGCATGCTTTACTTCTCTTTTAATTGGAGCGTGCTTGCTACCGCATGCCTGACTTATACCTACTGGCACCAGCAGGCAAATCATTATCAGCAGTAAGAAAACACAACCTTTCATATTAATACGTACGGTTCTACGCAATACAAAGATTGCGTTTTGTTCTAGTTTATTTCTACACAATTACCATGCCGCGTTGCATAATTATGGAATCCCGACATTCCAAAGGTAAATTGTAAGGTTCAGGACTTTTAAAAGTGTGCAGAACCTTTTTTTGAATAAGCTATATGATGTTGTTGAAATTTCTAACCGCCGTCTTCACTTGCTTTATTTTCCTGGCAGGCCATCCTGATAACAATTTTAAATTTGAAAAAAAGCTGGCAGCAGGCAGCCAGCCGGAAATAAGTGTTGACCGGGAAGGCATTATACACATCGTGTACGGTGTCAAGAATGCCAATGAACGTGACTTGTACTATATATTTTCGGGTGACGGGGGCAAGTCATATTCCAAGCCTGCGCTATTAGGCAACTTTTCCCAGATGGGCCTTGGGATGGGAAGGGGGCCGCAATTTACCACAACAAAAGATTACACGGTAGTCACAGTCGGTGATCATCATGGTAACTTGTATGCAATGCGCTCTTCGAATGCAACAAATCAATGGTCTAAGCCTGTACGTGTTAATGACACGGACACTACTGCCAAAGAAGCATTGTCTGGTATTAGCGCTGGCAGGATAACCTGGTCTATACTGCCTGGCTTGATACCCGGCTTGGAAATAATAATCTATATGGCGCGCTCTCGAGGGATGGCGGGCTAACCTGGGGGAAAAATCAATTGATTTACAAAGGAGAGCAAAATGGCATATGCGACTGCTGCAAGCCGTCAGTTTACATCAGTCAAACAGGACAAATTTCTGTCATGTTCCGAAACAAACTGGATGGTGCCCGTAATATGTATCTGATTTCTTCAACAGACAAAGGAGAACATTTTGGGAAAGCTCAAAAACAAGGTACCGGAGATTATATGATCAATGCATGCCCGATGGATGGCGGAGATTTGACGGTTAATTTAAGAGGTGAAGCTTCCACAGTCTGGCGTCGTCAAATGGAAGTTTATCTTGCGCAGCCTGGCAAAACTGAAATGAAATTAGGCAATGGCCGGACACCTGTAATACTTCAAACAGCCAAGGGCAATGCTATTGCCTGGCAGCAGGAAAATTCCATACAATTTAGAAGCCCGGATGGTTTAAAGACGTCATCATTAGGCAATGGTCAATATCCTAAGCTTGCACTGGCGAAAGATCAAAAAGCAGCGATTTGCACTTTTGAGCGAGAGGGGCACGTTATAGTAACATCTGTTACTTTGTAGTGCATTGATAATACAACCTTACAGTCACTTTGCCGGCTCGTTTTTTGCGGTCGCCGCTACCAGATTTTTTAATATTTCCCAAATTGAGAAAAGCGTATTAGCCCGGAGTGTAAGCAGACTATTGTAGATTACAAAAATTCTCGTTTTACCTTTTGCTGCTAATCATGACTCCACGATGTCTTAGGTATTTATACAATGTCATTTTAGAGATTTTCAAATCCGCTGCAATTTCATTTACTCCCAACTTACGCTCATTGTATAATGTTTGGGCGAGCATAGCGGTTTTTTCTGCTTCTTTGGAAAGTCCCCGGCTACGTCCGCCTTTCCGACCACGTGCGCGGGCCGCATCTAAACCGGATTTAGTCCTTTCCCTGATAAGATCTCTTTCAAACTCGGCCAGTGAAGCAAAAATATTAAAGATCAACCTGCCCTGAGCGGTGGTTGTATCAATATGGTCATTGATCGATACCATGCCAATCCCCCGCTTTTCAAAATCAGATGTCATTTCAAGCAGATGTTTTAAAGATCGGCCTAACCGGTCCAGCTTGTAAATGTAAATCACATCCCCTTCACGAAGGATCTGCTGCATGGCAGCAAGCTGGGGCCTGTCTGATTTTATTCCGGAAGCCTTTTCCTGAAATATTTTTTCGCAACCTGCCTTTTGCAGTGCATCAAGCTGCATTTCTAAATTTTGATCCTGAGTGGACACCCGGGCATAGCCTATTTTCACTTTTGTATACTTTATTCCATCTATGAGTGTAAATTAAATATACTTTGATTGGTAGACAAGTTTATTTTACTAATTTGATAAAATATGACCGGATTCTGGTAATTTTTTCAGCTCTAAAATGCTCACCTGGTTTGTACATTCTGAGCAGCGTTTTTTTGTACAACAAAATCTCCTCATGCCAAGAAAAGAATACCTGACCTCAGAAGCTCGGCAACGATTTGACAATCCACCTGTTTTGAGTGTTGACCAGAAAATG
>NZ_SWFP01000013.1 GCF_005869225.1 Dyadobacter bucti
AAAACGTCGGCATCAGGATAAGCATATTGCAGGGATCAAACGACGGGACGGCCTCTTATGTGGAAACGCATGCAGCGGTTACCAATGCCAATGGGCTCGTAAGCCTGGCCATCGGGACAGGGACAATTGTTTCCGGCACATTTGCCGCTATCAACTGGGGCAGTGGGCCGTATTTTATCAAAACAGAAACCGATCCGATCGGAGGCACAGCTTATACCATTACCGGGACCACAGAATTACTGAGCGTACCTTATGCTCTTTATGCAAAAAATACAGCACCAGCCAGCTCCTTAGGGTTCGCGGATTTTTTCGCACTAATGCCTCCTGACAATGCAGCAACGGTTGCGCCGGGCACCGACGTAAGTTTTCCCCAGGATGGCCCGACGAGTGCAAGCGTGATCTCACGCACCGGGCCAAGCACTTTCAATCTAGCTGAGACGGGTACCTATCAGGTATCGTTTCAGGTCAGTATCTCTGAGGCTGGCCAGCTGATCCTGACTCTCAATGGGGCCGATCTACACTACACGGTTGTCGGACGGGCAACTGGCACTTCGCAAATTGTAGGGATAGCATTGGTTACCACCACTGTAATCAATTCAATCCTCACTGTCAGGAACCCAGCAGGAAATGCGACAGCATTAACAATCACTCCGCTTGCCGGAGGTACACGCCCGGTTTCCGCGCATCTGGTTATTACCAAACTTTAATATTATCACATGCACTTAGCAGAGGCATCCTATAGATCTTCTCTGTGGGATGTCACCGCTCAAAAATGAAGAAAGACCATGTAAAAAGCGATTATATAGTCGCCTTTTGCATGGTCTTCCATACTATAGAACTGGTCAGTTTCATAATACTCCCGATGAGGTTGTGCTGTATCATAATTGGTGTAAGAAAATGACAATTGAGCAAGGTTATCCAGCCGGCAAACCAATGCCAAAATGGATAAACAAGCGGCAAGCTTTGTCACATCAATTGGAAGCGGCCGATGTTTTCCAGTACCGAGTAATCAAATCCAGCAAATCCTTCAACTCATTAAATTCCGTTGGCTTCACGAAAAATCCCTGAGCTGATTCGCAGTACGCGTCGATCACATGCTGGAGATATATCGCCGTTGTCAGGTAAAGATGGGGGACACATTTCAAGGCTATATCCGCATTTTTTCGCAATTCTGCCCGTAATTCAATTCCGCTAAGTTTTGGCAAACTTATGTCTGATAAAATCAGAAAGGACGGTTTACTTGGTCCGCCCAGATAGTGAAGTGCAGCGTGGCTATCAGGTAAGTAGATTCTTTGATTTGGTATTTCAAGCTCTTTAAAAGCTTCTTCGAAAAAAAATTGATCGTCCAGGTCGTCCTCGATCACAATAATGACTCCATTTTTATTCACTGTCGGGGTTTGTAGTTGTATTCTTATCCCTACAATTAATAATCCAGCGCGACACAATCCAGAACCAATTATGCCGCAGGTGAGTGGGAAAGGGAATAAATAGCAATCCCGCGTCAGCAAATTTCCTTTATTCGGAATTGATCTAAATTAAATACAATGATTTGTATCAAAATTGATATTTGTGTAGACCTATTGCCCATTATTGGGAAACCCCAACCGGGATAGCGGTTCAATAAATCAAAATACTCTGGTATCGACTCAGTAAATGGCATATTCCACCATCATCGGCTCAACGGTGCAAATTGCATCGAAATATTCTTAAACCTTAACCTTAGCGATCTTCGTCCTGTGGTTGAGATACCAAAAATGCAGGCTGCCGTAGAGAAGCTGGTTACCGGGAACCTGTTGTTCGGTGCCGGCAGTTATAAGCACCGGATTGTTTTGGGGCTTGTTGACCTGATCAAAAACTATCCCAATTCAGATATAGAGAAAAGTGTAATCCTGGATCTTTTCCTAAAATCCGCCGTTGAATTTGATCAGATCATCAAACAGATTTCAAAACAGACCCAGTGCATCCGATGAGCATTATAAAGTGTATTTCTCGCAAGTTGTGTCAGTCATTGTACGATGCTAAGCTGAATCAACTTCTGATTTCCCTTCGCATAAAAAGGTAATATGAACAGGCAAAGCAAAAAAGGGTGGCGGCTAAAAGCCCGCTTACCTGTGGCCAGACTACCATTAGACTTTCTTTAAAAGGCAGCGGTGAGGGAATAGCCCCTGCCATTTGTTCCATGCTCATGGGACCCAGGCTTCTCACCGATGGCATCAGCAATGTTGTTGTTGCATCGGAAAATAGCTGGCTTGGCGCTAAACGAAGAAGATTTAAAATCATATCATTGTACTTGATGGCATCGGGCTGGGTCAGCATCGCCTGTTCAGGAATGAACATCTTCATGGCCATATTGACGACAATCGGATAAAACACCGTGAAAAATAACCACACGCCTACCCCCGCTATGGCTGAGGTGGCTGTCTGTTTAAAACCAATTGAGAACACGATGGACAGACTTAACCAAAAACCGACATAAATGATGCTAATGAAGATAAAACTAAAAATTCGAAGTACCTCTATCGGTTCCATATTAGCGCCGGTGATAATTAATCCGGCGCCAATCATCAGCAGAGCCAGGGCAATGAAGAGGTGGCTTATGATGATTAATGCGCTCACAAATTTAGCCAGGATGAGATTGTCCCGGTACACTGGCTGGGCCATCAGGCGTATCAGGGTACCGTTGCTCTGCTCCGAATTGATGGCATCAAAACCGAGGGCAATTCCCAGTAAAGGCCCCAGGAAGTTCAGAAACACATGAAACGGGGGCATACTGCCGTCCGTTATCGTAAGTAGTTTCAGGTAAACAAACGTTCCGTCCGGATCCTGTTCAATTGTAACTGCGTTTTTAATATTTCCCAGCGAAACGTACAAAGACCCCAGAAATGTGAGCACAATCAGGGCCAGCAATACGATGAACCGCCAGCTGCGGATTTGATCGGCCACTTCTTTAGCCACCATCACCTCAAAAGGGCCAGAGGCAGTTTCAGCGCCTCTATCCCTGGTCAAAATTCCTTTATAAAGTATCCCCAGACTTTTCATTGGTTTTGTATTCGACTAATTGTTATCAAAATATTTTTGATAGATCTCATCAAGCCCGAATTCTTTCTGGTGAACGCCTGTCACGTCGAGGCCCTTTGTTACAAAAAAGCGGACAATGTCGGGCGTGATATCGGAAGAACAAGCAATTGTGGCGACGTTTTCATGAATGTCTAATTTTCGGGCACCATGGATACTTAACAGTTCCGCCGCGTGTTCCCAGGGTTCAGGGAATTGGTTCCTGAGGATGATATTTACCGAGTAAGGATCTTCGGCAAAAAGATTTTTTGAGAGCGTTTCGAGATTCCCTTCCAATTGCATTTTGCCGGCCGCAAAAATTCCAAAGCGGTCGCAAACCTGCTGTACCTGATGCAAATGGTGCGACGACAGCAAAACCGTCAATCCTTGCTCACAGCTCAGTTGGCGGATCAGGGCAAGAAATTCCCTGACGCCCGCGGGATCGATCCCCAGCGTTGGTTCATCCAGGATAATTACCTCAGGCCGCTTGATCAGTACTTCTGCCAGGCCAAGTCTTTGTTTCATCCCTCGGGAAAAAACGGAAGTTTTTTTATGCATTGCATCGCCCAATCCGATCGCGTTCATCAGTTCCGTGGCACGTTTGTTAGCCTCGGTCGCCTGGATCCCGTTCAGCTTGCCGGTGTACACCAGGTTTTCTATGGCTGACATGTTATCGTAAAAGCCTACGCTATCGGGCATGTAACCTACTTTGCGTTTCACCGGGATAGGATTTGTGGTTGCATTCATGCCACAGACCATGGCCTTTCCGGAAGTAGGCTCGGTAAGTCCCAGCATCATCAGGATGGCCGTCGTTTTTCCCGCCCCATTCGGCCCCAACAAACCGAATATCTCGCCCTTGCCGATGGCCAGGTTTAGGTTATCAACTGCCCGCAGAGGTCCGTAGCATTTTGTCAGCCCCTGCAGATCAATGACAGGATTTTCCATGCTTTTTATCGTCTACCGTACTTTTTGATTAATCTGTAAACGAGCCCGATCGCCAGCAAAATGACCATTATTCCGAACCAGCCCGACAGTACAGAAGTCTTTACGGTAATCCTGAAAGTGGTGTCGGAATGAGTATTCTGATTTTTTGCCGTAAAAGTAGAGACATAGTCGCCGGCGATTGTTTTATCCGGAACCTTGATTTTAGCGGTCACATCTATCGATCCGGCAGGGTCTATACGTTCTATCTTGGAAGGTTCAAATGTAACTTCCCATTTTGGGGGCGTCTGGGACGTCAGCTCTACATTTTCAAGGGGTAGGGTACCGGTATTTTTAATCGTGCATATGATCTGTTCCACACTGCCTTCGGTAACATTTTCACTAAGCCTCCCCGTTGGGGTAGTGAGCTGGATACCGTAAGATCCTTTTAGTACCGCTTCCAGATTGAGCCTAAGGGTGTCTTTCGCCGAAACAGCCGTGACAGGGATTTCATACTTATGAGGCTTGGCATATGGGCTGGCGGCAATCTCTATGGACACTTCCTGGGTTTTTCCAGGGTCGACCTGTACTGCTGTGATTTGGCTGCCTAATGTTTTAAAGGTGATAAACCATCCGGGCGGGAGCTTCGCATTCAATGCGTAATACCTGGATTCTCCTGAGCCATTTTGAAGCGTTGCTGAATACCTAAATGCCTCGTTGCCAGTTGACTCCAGATTAAACAAGGAGGTTTTGAAAGAGGATTTTTCGTCGGATTTTTGGGTTGTTTGGGATTGTACATTTGCGGTGGATCCGATCAGAAAAAGTAAACCGCAAAAAGAGCAAATACTGGTCTTTTTTGAAATTGGGTGAAAAACGGACATGATCTTACAAACAAAAGTTATCACTAAGCTTTATTTATAAAAGAATGGCTGCAAATTCTTCGTCAAGATTTTGCATGACATGATGCCGCGAAAATAAAAAAGGACCGAATTTTTCACAAAGGCCCCGGGAATTTTTTTTCCGGTCACCGGGGTAAAAATTTTCAAGGCTCCGTGACCGCTAACGGCTGGCAGCATTTATGCTAAAAAGAAGTCGCCGCCCGGGGCAGGTAGCAATCGGCTCAATTTTTCCGACTGGTGAAATTATGGCTTGTAGAATATCGAAAGCTGATCCAGTCGCTGCCTGACCAGCGCATTTTTCATGGGTTCAAACCGGGCCAGCTCCATATTGTTTTGGGTAACCACAATATAAAATGGCTGCTTTAACTTAGTGGTGAGGTGGTAAATGGTGGCAAGCTCGGCGATATCCTCGGACCACGCGGCCATTGCATACAAAGAAGGAAACGGTGTTTTTGAGAGCCGGCTATAAACACCAGGCGCCAGGCTGATCGGTACTGGCTTTCCGCTCCGGAAACGGGTTTGTTCCAGCAGAGAATCAATGTATGGTTCGGCAGGCACATTCATCAGGCGCCAAATGTCTTTTGTAAACGCGGTCGGTTGCATGGCTGCCTTGGCTTCGGTCTGGTGCGGGGTAATGTTTGTCACCACATCAATAATATGCGTGGCCTCATGCAACAGCACATAAACGATCCCGTCCATCTTACCTCCTTCGACGCGCACGCTGTAATTTGAATCTGCCTCCTGCTTGAAACAAGTATTTTCTTTCCATGTCGCCCACTGAGATATGTTCTCGTCGAATAAGCTGGCCCGAAAAGTGATGTTGAACATTTTTGTTGCGCCAGCTGTGTCAACGGGTGAGGTCAATGCCGTGTTCGGCATGTTGTCCATGAAGCTGATGCTTTGCAGATGTTGTTTCAAAATGCGCTGATGCAGTGGCGGCAATAGCGTAAAAGCGTGAGTCACTTTGTCTTTTTCAGTTGGAGTCAATGCATGGTTAACCGGCTTCATACCAGCCTCGCGGAAACTTTTAAAAACACTTTCAGGCGCAATTTGTATGCGTTGAGAAGGATCTTTCTGAAGGGAGGAATTCGACTTTTGTGCAAAAATAAAAGCTGGATAAAACAGCGTTAAAAAAGCTGCAACCGATAATTTGAACCCCAAATTTCTGATCATAAATGTTTTCGATATTTGAAATGAAAAAGGTTTTGCAGGAAGGCTTGTCGCAGATTGTCTCAAAGCATTCCTGCAAATTTGAACATTAAAGTATTAATCCGTAATCTTCAACGAACCAATAGACGAACCATCCAGTTCAAGGTGATAATCCATTACGGCCGGACTGCCCGGAAATGTGCCGCTTACTTCTACGGTGAGTTTTCCTTTTGAGCCGCTTTGCATAAAGTCAACGGGGGTCAACTGCATGTTATACTTTTCAGTCGCCGATTGTATCCATTGCTTGATTTCCTCTCTACCCGAATAGGAAGATCCTTCATCGGAAACGGTTGCATGTTCTGTAAAGTAATTTGCAAATGCCGTGCTGTCCATTTCATTCTGCGCTTTAATAAAGCCTGCTATGTTTTCAGGAAGTTTCATGATCATGAATGTTTGTGTTATTTGAAAAATGGTTTTTGTACTGAAATGAAATTGAAAACGCCTGCCTAAATCGTAGGCGAGATACGTTTAAGACAAAATTCAGCACAATACGTATTAATGACAAGTACGGATTTACGATTCATATAGGGATCAATTTATCCCTGTTGGTCCGGCAAAGCAAGCCAGGAATTGGCGTACCGCCCGTATTGTCTTTTCATTCGCATCAAGTTAACATGACAGGGGCTGCATTGAACCACGTCCCTAAACTGATGCAAAATTCAGAGGCTGAAATATGGGGAAATGGACAAAATGGATGGGCAGGAACATTTCGCCAACTCTTGTACCTTCGACATTAGCGTTGGGAATACTTTTCGTCCAGGCAAGAGTCCAATGGTTATTCAGTTGTTTTTGTTCGGTTTAAGATGACACTCTTAATGAATGGGCGATTTTTTTCTCCCCATTCGTTCATCTGCCTCAAAAGAGGCATCAATGTTTCACCGCGTTCGGTAAGCCGGTATTCTACCTTGGGCGGTAGCTGGTGATAGATTTTCTTTTCAATCACTTCGAATTCTTCCAGTTCCTTCAACTGCAGATTTAAAACCCGTTTGGTTGACTGCGGGATGGCACGGTGTAACAGGCTTGGGCGATTGATGCCCTCCGATATGGCAAGTAACAAATTTGGTTTCCACTTGCCACCCAGGATTTCTCTTGTCATCACCAGGCCGCATTCGAGCGGCAGGGGTATCTTTTTTTCGTACATTTTCTTTTTTGTATTGTATACAAAAGTAAGCATAGATCCAGACCTGGCATACAGGGGACAAAATTATCCCCGGAGGAACATTATCCCTCTTATTGCAATCCTTCTACACCGACGCCAACTTTGTAAGCAAAAAGAACAATGCAAAATCATTCAAAAATAAGGGTAGGAATTGTTGGCCTGCAAGCAGGCAGTAGCTGGGCTGCCGTTGCACATCTGCCCGCTCTTCGTCAATTGAGTGACCAGTATGAGATAGTGGGTGTCGTGAATTCCAGTCTGGAAAGTTCGCGCGCTGCTGCCGAAGCTTGCCGAATTCCATGGGCTTTCGGCAGCGTTGAAGAAATGGCTTCATCGAACCAAGTGGATTTGATTGTTGTGACGGTCCGGGTCCCACTGCACTACGATGCTGTCAAGACGATACTTTCGCACGGAAAGCATGTTTATTGCGAGTGGCCACTTGGGCGCACCCTGGCCGAAGCAGAAGAATTAGCAGCACTGGCACGTGGAAGATCCCTGGTTGCTGTTGCAGGGACGCAAGCCCGTGTTTCTGTGGCCTTGCGTAAGGTGGCCCACCTGATTAAGAATGATCTTATCGGCTCTATCCTGTCAAGCAGCATACGGGGGTGGGCAACTCCCTGGGGGGATACGATCAGTAATACAAAAAATGAGGAATATTTAAGGAAAGAGCAGAGTGGTGCTGATCTGTTAACAATTCCGTTCGCTCACACACTTGCGGCAGCCTGCGATGTCTTGGGAGATATCAGGCATTTGTCCGCGATAGTTCACACACGATATCTAAAAGTTAAAGCGCTTGACACCGGCAAGGTGATTGATGCTGACGCTCCTGATTACATTTCGGTAATTGCAAACCTCAGTAATGGCGCCCCGCTTTCAATTTATTTCCAGGGTGGTCATCCGGAATATGGCGATCCTTTTATTTGGGAAATAGAAGGGTCAAAGGGTAAAATTGTTCTTAAAGCCCAAACCGGGCACACCCAAATGGCAGATTTCACAATTCACCATTATATACCGTCAGGCCAGCAGCCAGCGCTGATCAACATTGCTAGTGCAGATGATCGCTTTGGACCCCATACCAATGTCGGAGAAATATACAACAGAATCGCCAGCGACATTTTGCATGGAACAAGTTCAGTCCCTTCATTTGACGATGCCGTTATCCTGCACAAACTGATTGATGATATTCGTCTTTCTTCCACTCAAAGACAATGGGTAATGACATCATCGCATGGCAGAATTCTGCCCGAAGTTTAATATTTTGGCAGAATTGGAAAAGAAAAAAGCCTGCTAATCTGTTCTTTTGATGCTTTTTGTTATTTCTTCAATTGATCCCGATGAGAACAATTTAATTCCTGAAGACGCTTGTATGTTAATTACTTGTAATTCCTTCCAAAATAGGTAACCAAAATGATAATCGATTCTTTTAGCCAGTATTGACACATTTTAGTGCATCGATTTGTTGTTTAGAAGATACACAAAATTGAAGCATCTTCAAAGGTTTTAGTGGAAAGAAGAGATTATCCGTGTAGGGGCGCTTGCCCATCAGTATGTAAAAATTAGACATATTCAGCTCGAAGATTTCTTCTGTTTGGCCATCGCGGATTTCAGGGATTAGTAAATAGCCGTCAGTCCACGTATCAATAATGTCGAACCAAAACTGTTTTTACTGCGATAATATGAGTGATCTAGTTTTCAACCAACGTGGTTTATGTAGGATAATCTATGAATGTACGCGTTAACGGCAAAATCTGCATTTCATTCTTCCGGATTAAGTGATTATAATTAGCACGACGCATAAAAGTTAGAGATGACAGATAGAATTCGATATAAGACAAAGATTATGGTCATCGGTGCCGGGCAGGCCGGCCTGTCGGCAGCTTATCATTTAAAGAAATTCGGATTGGAGATTGGACCTGACTTCATCGTACTAGACGCGGCTCCGTCAGCGGGTGGTGCGTGGCAATATCGTTGGCCGTCGCTTACGCTTAGTATTGTGAACAAGATACATGATTTACCCGGAATGGCTTTCGAAGAAACCCTGGATAAAGCCAGCCCGAGCGTGCAAGCGAGCATTGCTGTACCCCATTACTACGAGCTTTACGAGCAAAAATTCGGTATCCGGGTATTTCGCCCGGTGAAAGTAGAGAATGTGTACCTTCACAACGATCGGTTCTACATTGATTCTTCGAAAACGTTGTTTTCAGCATTGGGGATCATTAACGCCACCGGTACATGGGAAAACCCGTACATTCCTTCTTATCCGGGAGCAGACTTGTTCATGGGTGAACAGTTGCACACAAAAGATTTTAAAACAGCCGATTATTTCAAGGGAAAGCGCGTGGTTGTGGTTGGCGCTGGTATATCTGCCATCCAATTGCTCGACCAGATTTCAAAAGTGACCACTACTATCTGGGTCACCCGCCGCGTGCCCGTTTTTAGAGAAGGTCCTTTTGACGATGTTGCCGGCCATAACGCCGTGGCGATGGTGGAAGAAAGGGTGAGAAACGGTCTGATACCTTCCTCTGTCGTTTCCGTAACCGGGCTGCCTTTTTCGCCGGAAGTTGTAGACATGAAACGTAGAGGCGTACTGAACCGCTTTCCGATGTTCAGCGAGATCACCCGAAACGGTGTTAAATGGGAAGATGGCAGGGAAGAAAAAGCCGATGTCATCCTCTGGAACACCGGCTTTCGAGGGGCGCTGGATCATTTGAAATCCGTTTTACCCAGGGAAGAAACCGGTGGCATCATCATGTCCGGCCGGTTGGCAACCATGGTCTCAAAAGAACCCCGCATTCATTTACCAGGATACGGTCCGTCCGCGTCCACTATTGGAGCCAACCGCGCCGGGTTGGTGGCGGCTCGGGAGTTGATGGCGACTCTGGGTTTGGTCGAACGGCTGTCTAACTGATTTACAAGTAGCCACTTATAGAAAATACAAGGTGTAAGCCGCTGAGCCGGCAACAAGGAACAATACATGTCGACATATTCAACCTTAACCGATTTGCAATTGATCGATCATTTAAAAAAAGACGATGGCAATGCCTTTTCTGAGATTTACAGTCGATATGCAGCTTTGTTGGTAGGTTTTGCAAGTTCCAAATTATGGATGTGGGCTATGGCCTTATGACGCGTATTGTCCGTAACGATGCTTTTCAAAAGGTTTACAGATGCCGGATTGTGTTTATTTGTAGAAAATAATTGTTACGACTCCCCAGAATCCTGATTTGGGATCAGTTTTGAAAATAGCTTTCGATTTGAAATTCAACAAGTTAGTTGATAAAAAGGAATTGTTTAATCGCTAAATGAGCTGACAATCGTTATAATTGGTTTGATACCTTAGGTCGATAAGACTTTCAGATTTCGATACAAAAGGCAGATACAGGCGCTTATCAATTGACTTAAAATAGTCGATACCAACCTTGGGGAGCTATCCAAAAATCGTTCTGATGCTGTTTCAGGTTGAGCTATTTCCGTTTGAAATCACTTTTTGACGGATTTGTGAGGTAAGTGATTGCTACACTGACCGAAAGGAAATATTTTTACTGCTTTCCTAATCAGTCCCAAAGCATCTCCAAAATGAACGTATTAATCATCGAAGACGAAGAGCTAGCCGTTCGTAAACTGACCCGCTTGCTCAAAGAAGCGGACCCCTCTCTCAACGTGGTGGAAACAACCCCTAGTGTGCGGGCCTCGGTGAAGTGGCTCGAAAGCCACGCCCCCGGCCAGCCCGACGCCCCGGACCTGATTCTGATGGACATCGAGCTGGCCGACGGGCAGAGTTTCGAGATCTTCGAGCAGACCACCGTCACTGCCCCTGTCATCTTCACCACCTCCTACGACGAATACGCCCTGCGGGCTTTCAAGGTAAATAGTATCGACTATCTGCTCAAGCCCATCAAGCTACAGGAACTGCAAGCTAGCTTGGAAAAGCACCGAAAATTGAGTAAAAACCCTGCCCCCGCTGTGGCTATCGACGCTCTGGTGCAGCAACTCCGCCAGCAGGTGGCCCCACCTGACTACCGTCGCCGCTTTCTGGTGCGGCACCTAGCGCAGTGGGTACCCGTTGAAGTGGGCGAGATCGCCTATTTTCATAGCGAGGCGGGTGTCAGTCTGTTTCGTACCCGCACTAACCAGAAATTTACACTAGACTACACGCTTGACGAATTGGATCCGATGCTCGACCCAACTCAGTTTTTCCGTGCCAACCGGCAGTACATTGTGAATATCGGTGCAGTACAGCAGATTCATCCTTATTTCAATAACAAGCTAAAACTGACGCTTAAACCCGGCACTGACGACGAGGTGCTGGTGAGCCGCGAGCGGGCTACCGAGTTCAAGAAGTGGATGGGGAAATAATTTTGAAAAAATTAACGCGCTGCCTCAATTAACGGAAGCGTTACTGTGAACTGCCCGTCATCATCCTGAATCATCGGGGCGGGTTGGTTCAGAATTTCATACTTATTGAGGATGTTGGATAAGCCCACTCCGTTGGACGACACCCGGACATTCTTGCGCTGCACATTATTGCTAACCAGCAAATATCCATCCTTATTGGTAATGATATCGATTATCAGCGGCTGATCGGGCAGCACGATATTGTGCTTAAATGCATTTTCAATCAGCAGTTGCAGGGTAAGTGGCGGGATTTTATGGTGCTGGTATTGCTCATCTATTTTAACATTCATCCGTAGCCCGTCGCCCAGTCGGGTTTTTAGCAGGTGATAGTACGACTGGATAAAGTCCAGCTCCTTGTTCAGTTCGGTTAGGTGGTGCTCGTTGGAGCGTAACAGGTAGCGATACACCGTGCTGAGTTCTTCCAAAAACACACGGGCCTGCCTGGGATCGTCCTCGATGAGCGAATCCAATACATTCAAGCTGTTGAACAGGAAGTGGGGATTGACCTGCTGTTTCAATGCGTCGAGCTGGCTTTGCAGGTTGGCAACCCGGAGTTTTTCCCGTTCCTGTTCTGACTGTATGAGCCGCTTTTCCCGAACAGAGGAGTCATGGATGAAGAACATGATTTCGTAAATGGTCTGGAAGAAGATGAAAGTAGTGACAGCCTGGACGAAATCGAATTCGTACATACTGAGGGCAATTTTCCGGTTACTGATCGTTATGCTCCCAATTTCATCACCGATCCGGTAAATGGCCGGCGACCCGCTGGTGACCCACTGCTGCAAAGCACTAAACAGCCAAATCACCAGCGTAGTCGCGATGCTGCCCGACACAAACGTAAAGGCCAGTCGCTGGACGGTATGTGTTTTATGAGGGTATTGGCGTCGGAAATAAAAAATACATGCCCGCATCACCTGCCAGAACACAATGATAGAAATCAGGGTAACCACGGCTTTGAGTGCCATCCGGGGCCTGAATGGTTGATCATAATAGTCAGTTACAGAGATGCTGATAGCCAGTAGCAAGGCAATGCCAAAGATACGCAGCCATTTATCGTTCAATCGGTCCAAAACAAAGTAAGGTAAGGCGGTCTAAAATCGTGCAGTTAAGTATAGGCTATTTTCGCGAAACTTTATCATCGGGGTCCCGATGAAACCGGAACGGCCGGAAACGGAGCTGCACTTTACTGCTATGACCCGTATTTTCTCATTCACTAACTTCAATACTCAGTTTGTATCGTCCTTCGGCTCCAGTGTACGCCGGATCGAAGCTCGCCGTGACTGCGGCACCGTATTCTTGTCCGGTATTGCGTACCCGCACCCGTAAGAATTGTCCACCGATGCTGGCCTTGACCGTGTACTTACCCAGCGGCACGTTGTCCAGGTACGACTGTTGGGGTTTGGCGGTGATTGGTTTTCCAGTTGAGCCATCCAGCAGATTGCCGACTGGTTGAAGGTTTAGCATAATTTGCTCAGTGGGCAAGCCCCAGGCAAATACTTCTATCTGGCCTCCATAAAAGCCATCGTTGCCAAACTGCCCCGTGCGTTCGCCCGCTATTCTCAGGCTCAAATTACGCACTGCACCCTCTGTTCCAGCGAAGGGGGTGTCGGAATCGGGATGCAGATCGAGGACGTAGTTCTTGTTGTCAAACCGGATTTTAGTAGTTCCCCGCACATACCACGAACCGGGTGTGAGGGACAGGCTGTACTTTCCCTTAGCGTCGGTTTCTCCCAGAACGTTGTGGTTGTAAAACTGTGTGTTGTTGACCACGATCGTGGCATTGGGCAGCGGCTTACCTGCCGCATCAGTGGCGCTTCCCGAAACGATGCCTTTTTGTGGCCGACCGGGATCGGGACTGACTTCTTGGGTGGCTGACTGCGTGCATGAGAAAAGAGTCATTACAGCACCAAGCAGCATTGCAGCTACAATCGTAGGCACAAAGGTTTTTGCCATTTCTATTCGAAATTTATGTTGTTTGTTATGATTTCGGACCGATCCCGAACCGGGCTGCTGTTTGGGGGACTAACCCAAAAAACACGATACCCATCGCCTGAATCAGCATGTTGCCACGTTTATCCCATGGCCGACAGAGAGGCCGGTTTCGTGATTATTGGTTCGAGCGGCTTTGCAACCAGATCTTGGATATACTGCATGGCCAATTCGTTGGCGTTGTATTCGGAGAATTCCAGGCTCATTTTCCGTATGTTTCGACGGTAGCTAACGTCGTTTAGTACCTGATCCACCGCCTGACGGATTTGTCTGGGCTTCGGCGTTTCGGTTTTCAAATTGACTCCTACCCCGCAGTAGCCTACGCGGGCAGCGATTTCGCTCTTGCCCTCATGTACGCCCGCTGCCACAATGGGCAGGTTATGCTGTAGACCTAGCATCACTCCACCATAGCCACCGTTGGTCACGTATACGCTGGCGAAATTCATCACGGAGTGGAAATCAATAAAATCTTCGATGATAAAATGTTCCTGTGGGAAACGTTTGCGTAGTTCAGCCGTGCATGAGCCGCCCGTTGTGGCAATTACCAGTGTGCCGGGGTCATCAGCAAATGCTTGCAGGGTGGGGGCGAGAATTTTTTCTACATCTTTTTCTACGGTTCCCTGGGTCACAAGTATCACTCTTTTGGCCACCAGGGCTTTGTCGGCGTGTTCAAAACGTTGTTTGACACCTCGATGGTGAGGCAGCATGGCACCCACAAAACGTACATTAGGGCTAATGTGCTGGCGTGGGTATTCAAACGATGGCACGCCACTTTGTAGGTATAGATCGGCCGAACGGACCGCATAATCGAAAAGAGAGTCCGATGTGGGGGCCAGGCCATGTTGTACCCGGATTTTATTGTGCAGGTCGTCACAGGGCTTAAACAGGATATCCTGAACCAAGTAGTTCAACACCTTTTGCGCCAGACGTCCCGGCCAACTCCGGGCTGGGATCTTCCCCAAGCCCATTGGCGGGAGGTTGTTGTCCGACTCGAACAACGGTGACACACCTACCGCCACGGATTTTACGGGGAGGATTTCACGGATCATGGAGCCGCCCAGGAACAAGACGTCGTGTACGATCAGATCAAATGGCCACTCTGCATAAATTGCTGTCAGGTCTTCGATAAAATTGGGTACCGGATGCAGAAACACCCGGTTGATATCGAAGCGTATACGGGCTGCAGTTCCCCTTATTTTCGAAGCTTCGGGAAAGAGTTTGTCTAGATTTTCCTGGTTTAAGTCCTGGGCTTTGGTGTAAGGATAGTGTGCAAGCTCCAACTTTTTAACTTTTTCACCGTAGGCTCCGCCCACGTACCAGCGTACGTCGCAGCCCTGAGCCTTAAGATGGACCGCCAAACTGGTGAGCGGACTAAAATGCCCGTCCATGGGCATGGTAGCGAAAAGGATATTCAGATTTTTCATGACTGTTTTTTGTTTTTTTAAAGTTCAGGTCTACAGACCGGATTCCGATTGCCAAATTTGGGCTTAGATTGGCTGGCCCCCAACGATGGATTCCCTGAAACGGAAAAAGCCACTGATGAAGCGGCTTTTAGAATAAAGCAAGATTGGCAACGCAGCTAGTAAGCCGCCGGAATCAAAGGTAGAGCCACGACAAACTGCCCGTCCAACTCCTGATCTGCGGCATTGACTGGCCCAGCATGGCGTATTTGGCCAGGATGTTGCTGACCGGGGAACTCGCCAGCATCACTAGAAAGTCATTGTGGTCAAGCGTGAAGAATTTTTTCATCCAATGGATTTACTACAAATAAATTTAGCAGTCGAAAAGGTAAAATGCCATAAATCGCTGGGGGAATATTAGAAATCAACCGTATAGAGCATTTCCAATTGCCGCTCACTCAGAGAGGAGGGTACTCGCCGGAACAGGTAGTTCCTTGTCCGGGTCAGGAGCGGATTACTCCACTGCGCCACTTGCCCGATACGCCAGGAAGTGTTGGTAATGGTCCGGGTGCGCGCAAGGCGTCGTTGCTCAAAGTCACGAAAGGCGGTTTCGAACGAAACGTTCTTCGCCATTGTGTCGGCAAGTACTGCGGCATCCTCAATCGCCTGGCAGGCACCCTGACCCAGGTTGGGTGTGGTGGCGTGGGCAGCATCACCCAATAACAGGATTCTCCCGAAGGCGAAGCGCTTCAGAGGCTTGAGGTCGATGATGTCGTTCCAGAGCAGGTTTTCGTCCGGTGTACCGGCCAGAAGATCGGAAATGGGTGCGTGATAGTGCCTGAAATGATCGGCCAGATTGCGACTCGTCAGTAAGCCCATCTGCTGGTTTTGAGGTGAAGCATTGATACACGCAAACCAATAAACCCGCTCCCCTGTTAGTGGCACGATGCCGACCCGGCCACGGCGACCCCAGGTTTCCGAGGCTTCGGTCAGGGGTAGATCGGGCCGGTGCGCCACGCCGCGCCAGCAGGTGTAACCTGCATACCGCGGGGCCGACTCGGGCAGTAACTGCCTACGAATGGGCGAATGAATGCCATCAGCTACCAGCAGATAATCGGTTTGGTGGCTGGTACCATCCTCGAAGAAAACAGTTACGGCTTCGGGTTGCTGTTCCATCCGGATTGCCTTTTTACTTGTAAAAACACTGGAGGAAGGTAGATGATCAAGCAATACCTGATGTAGCTCTGCCCTGTGAATGGCAAAATTGTCGATACCGTAACGTTTACTGATAGCCAGGCTGTCGGTGCGGGTCACCACCCTTCCCGATTCGTCATAAATCGAGAGCGCATGGAGTTGACGTCCGCGTTGGATGACCGCGTCAGAGACGCCCAGCCGTTCGAATGCCTGGATGGCATTTGCTGCAAGGGCCAGCCCCGCACCCAACGGACGAACATGAGGTGCGGCTTCAAAAACGGTGGCATTCAGGCCAAGTCTGGAGAGGGCAATGGCAGTGGTGAGTCCGGCGATGCCCCCGCCGATGATGGTGAATGATGGATTGGTTTTCATAAAAGATGAATTTAAATTACCAGCAAAGGTCGTCGCGTATATAATCGAATTTGATACCTGACTTGATGAACCGTAAAAAGCCACCGGTCAAGCGGCTTTTTGATTCTGAAAAGGCCAGGATAAAGCATATGCTTTATGCTGTTACCCCGGCTCTCCAATACTTCATAACCTTATTTTTCAATCAGCACATTTTCTTGTACGTTAGACTCGAAAATATTGGCGGTGGTGAGATCGGTATTGGTAGATGAACCGTGCCCTACCATTACCCCGTAACCTCCGCTGCCGCTTATTTTGGTATTTTTGATGTTCATCGTAGCCTTGGTTCCCCAGATGGCGATGTTGGCTTTTTTGCCGGATACAATGATATTGCCGCCTGCGTTGCGAACCTCAGTGTTTTCAAGGAACGTCTTAGGATCGGCCGAGTAGCAGATAATACCACGCCAGTAGGCCGATGAGCCGTCGGCGCTAGTAAAAATAACTTTGTCGTTCGTGGTGCCTATGGCCGAAAGGTAGCCGCTGGTATTGATACGGATCACCGCGTCGCGGTTCATTTCCATCGTAACGCCTGGCTTGAGTTTCCAGCCTGTATTGACGTTCAGTTCGCCGTTGATTCGGTACGGAGCTTTATCCGCGAAGCCCGGCCAGGTTATTTCGGTACCGGTTTTAAGGTTAGAGGGTGTTACCTCTACCACATTGCTGCCGTTGTTTCCTTTAAAGGTCGAATTGTAATCCAGTTTCTCTACGTTGGCCGCGTCGAGCAAAATACCTGCCTGCGTATTGTTCCGAAAACCATTCTCGGTGAACTCGCGCAGTATCCCTCCCTCGTAAACATATATTCCATAGCCATCATTGTCGGTAAAAGCAGTGTTCTTGATCGTCATCTGTGCTTTGCTTCCCCCCGAGAAATACAAAGCCGACTTAGTGGTGCTGTATATGGGACGACTTCCTGCGTGGCTTACCTCTACATGCTCCAGGATGTTGGCGTTGCTGCCCGAATAGTGGGCGATCCCAACCCAATATGCCTTGGTTCTCTGCACGCCCACAAACTTGATCTTGTTGGCGGCTTCGCCTCTGGCGATCAACAAACCGCCGTTGTCGTTGACATTCATACGCACATCGCGCTCAAAGGCAATCACCACGCCAGGATTGATCGTCAGCTCGTGACTCACATCGATATTCTGGGTCACGATGTAGTCGGGCAGGTCGGGGTGGGCAATCCGATCTGCCAAGGTGGTCTTGACCGTGATATTGGCGCTTATAGCCAGCGGTTCGGCGACATTGGCGGTTACCAGTACCTTATCGGTGGCCTTCCCATTGGGACTGGCGACGGTGAGTTCCAGTTCGTACTCACCCACTTCATCGGGTTTGAAGGTAGGTTTGAACGAGGCAGCTTCGGAAAGTGTAACGGAGCTTTTGGCAGGCTTGCGTAGCACCGCCCATTGGTAGGTGAGCGGCTTGCTCTCACTGTCGGTCGAGCCCGAGCCGTCGAGCGTAACCAGTTGACCTACCTGCACCGTCTGGTCGGTCCCGGCCTTAGCCGTTACGGCCGCGGAAGGTGCAACTTCTTCTGATTTTTCCTTACAGGCAGTGGCCAGGAAAAGCCCCGTAAGCAGGATCAGTAGCCTGATGCGAAGGGTAGGGGACAGGGTAGAGATGAACGCGGGTTGCACGCGAATGGGTTGGGTAGTTGGGTATTTTGTTTTCATGGCTAATATTGGAGTTATTCGGGATGGTCCCGAGTTAGTTATTGGGTTTTTGTTTTTTTGTTTTTCAAAAGTAGGAGCTCGCCTTAGAATGGTCAGGAGGAAGCCACATGGAGCGTAAAAATGGTGTGATGAAACGACAGAAATTGTCACTTTTTGCAAAACCAAGCTTTCTCGTTCATTGTACAAAATCCAGCACTGCCCGATTGAATTTCTCGGTTTCGGTAATGAAAGGTTCATGCCAGGATTCGCTGAAACGTGCTTCCGTAACCGAGGCATTGGTCAGCACTTTCTTCGTGGCGTCGCCCACCTCAACCGGCACTACACCATCCTTTACGCCCCAAAACAAGCCCACCGGTATACGGATATCTTTCAGCAATGGTCCTTTCTCGAACCTGCGACTCTCGACGTTTCCGTAATAAGTGTATGCTTTTGCGTGCGTAAATTGCGCCAGCGCGGTGTTAGGAGAGTTGAAGCTGTAATTCAGGAGGTACTTACCATCTTTATAGAGCGATACCGGATTTCCGCCCAGCTTGTACATCCAGCGGTAGATAGGTTCCCACTCGATGGTGGCAGCGTTTTCGGGTGTGACCGGGTTGGCCAGCAGGTAAGTTTCGGCTTCTGTCTTTTTCTGCTGCTTCGCTTCGCGCAACGCCCAGTCCCGCACCGCCGCCAGCCAGTTAGCAAACGAAAACATGCCGTTTACCACGATTAACCCTGCAATCTTTTGTTGGTTAGTACCCGTCGTCAGGTACTGCCAGGAAAGCTCGACGCCGAAGCTGTGGGCCAACAGGTAGACTTCTGCATCTGGATACTGTGTTTTTAAAAGTTGCACCACATACCCAAGGTCCTCGCTGAACTGGGCGTAACGCAGGGTACTTTCGTCAACTTTTCCGGAGGATGCCCCGGCTACGCGCTGATCCCAGTAGGCTACCATCGTTTCGGTTTCCAGTCCCTTCAGATAATAGCGGTAACACATGGCGCAGTCGCCCGGCCCGCCGTGTACATACAGAATTATCTTTTTGGATTGCCGTTTTCCTTTGACCCAAATGGGCATATCGGCTCCTTTGTTGCGTAGAAACAGTGTGTTATTTTCAATGGGTTGTGGGTCGCGGTCTCCACACGCCAGCAGCATCAGCAAGCTGGCAAGAGCGAGGTAACTATACATAGATTTCATCGTTTTTTGAGAGAAAAGTTGATGCCCGCTTCCAGGCTGAATCGTATGAGTGTCGAGGTATTATAGGGGCGTTGTTGCATCACGTTCAAGCGTGTAAACCACGCGACAGGTACCTGCCGCCGAAGTGATAAATCCTTTCCTACGCCGACAAAAACCGTAGGCAAAAAGGCGTCTTGACCCGCCCAACGCACCCTGCGGAGTCCCCCCGACTCGTCGGGGGTGTAGGTAGCTCCTTCCAGAAAATAGTAAGCATATGCCGGGGCCAGGCCAACCTCAAAAATCCCTCCGCGCCGACTCGTCCGACGGTAGGTCAGTTCGGGAAAGAGTACCAGTCCAATATGGTTCTGCGGGTGGCGATACGTAGCCAGGGCTGGACCGACCAGAAATTCTTTGCGCGCCTGATTGCGCTCTTTAATATAGCTTTTTAACGACCACTCAGCGGCTACTTTAAGGCCGTAATGGGTCACGGTTTCACCGTAGTAGCCTACCCGTAGCGATTGAGCTTGGACTGAAAGTACCCCCAGGACGAACAGCCCCAACAAGATTATTATGATTTTCATAGGTTGGAATTGCTATTTTTTGTCAATTCTATTGTACCCGCTTCATGCGAAAAACGCCTTTAATGTTGGCGGTACCCATCGGATCCAGTGGCGTAGAGGTTCTGATCCAACCGGCGGGATTTAGAATAAAGGTACCCAGTGCCCAATCGGGGTGCGAGTCGTCCACCTTTAGCGAGCCACCGCTGACTGTTGCCTGAGTGCCATAAATATGCTGGTAGATCATAGGGCCTGCTAGCAGATTGAAGGCTACATCGGTGCTTTTAGTCCAGTGGTAAGTGCCGTTTGGTGCACCTTTCCATATAACAGAGGCCGATTCGGAACCGATTTTTCCGGTCACGACATTATGGGTTGCATTGATGTTTGCCCCGCCTGGGAAGGTCCGCCAGTCCCCGCCATCGATCTGCACTGAAATCCCTTCCGGTGCTACATATACGTTGGAGATCAGCCGGATGTCTTTGTATTCCCTGCCTTCAATCGTAACCGATCCTTTCAGGAATACCGAAACAGCGGCTGGGTTGGTGGCGGGTATGGAGTTGGGAGCCTGGTAGTCAGCGGAGGTCTTATTAGGTGTCAGCGTGCCTTCACCGGCTAATTGCCAGCGATCGAGGTGTTTGGCATCAGTCCTTACGGGTAGGTGCAAAACTAGCTCATCATCGGTGCTGGTTTGGGCTACGGTTTCAAAAACATCCAGTTGAACCTTGCTTCCAGGGTCTACAATGGCGGTCAGGGGATTGATAAACATCCTTTTAAACAAAGCCCAGTCACTGAAATGGGTCGTCTCTACGGTTACGGCGTGATTAGTGGTGTCCAGCCCCTTCACGACAGGTGCCTGCCAGTGTCCTTTGTCGGTTTGGTACGCCACTTGCAATGCCTCAGGGGCAGAACCGTTTACGTCATGTTCATTGTATTGGAAGGTAATAAGAGCGGCTTTGGCGAATGTAAGGCCATGAGGAGTGAGCCGAAAAGCTTTGCCTGCCCCAGCCGGGCAATGGTTTCCAATTGGCTGTATTGAGATGGTCTTGGATTGGGTCAAGGCTCCGGCAGGGATGGAAATTGTGAGTCTCTGGTCGGCAGATTGGATCGTACCTCCAGCCGGACCGATGGAGGCGGTCTGGACGGGCCCTTCGGGAGTACCCACGGGAGTGATGGTACCAGTGGCCGGCGCGGTGGGCGTTACGGGTTCTTTGTCGGCATCGCAGCAGAAACACAGGATGGCCAGTGAAAGGCCGAGCAAAAGGTTTAATGATTTTTTCATGGCTTTTTTGGGTTGTTTTGATAGCCCAAAATTGCGGCCTTCCCCTGACCTGCCCAGCGAGTTGTTTCTTGAACCGGTATAATTTGCCGTTGAAACGGACTAATGGACGTGGGCTATTTAACTAATAGGGTTCCGGCTGCTATGGTAAGCTCTCCTACGTGATGCGGATCGCAGTGAACTGGGCTGCCGGGTGCCCATCTGCGATATAGATGCGATTTTTAGCAGTTATCCACTGTGCATGATTGGCAAATGTTATGCCGGATCTCGCCCGGCATAACACCTCCAACAAGCCGGATTGGCGGGCCGTCAGACCCACCTGGCAAGTGTAAATTGCCTATACCTTCTCCGGAGATCATTTTTTTATCATTTACAGTTCAGCATTCTTGCTGTCAATGTCATTCTTGATCTTCGGGATAGTTTTCAGGTAGTCGTAGATCGCCCCTACCTCCCGATCAGAAAGTCCCATCTTGGGGGTCATAGGGTATTTAAGGATACTACCGTCGGGCCTAACGCCCAATTTGACGGCTTTTATAAATTGCTCTCTGGTATATTTTCGTCCGATCCCGGTTTGTTCGTCGAAGGTCAAATTTGCTGTAAGCACCTTTTGTCCGTCTATGCCTACCATCTCGTTGCCACCGCCGTAATAGCCCTTCGTGCGTTCGGTATGTATTTTGTCCTGATCCGCGAAGTCGGCCGAATGGCAACCGAAACAATCACCGAGCGCATCGGCCGTATATTTGCCCAAAGCCAGCGAGTTGGTGCTATCCGGAGGGGCAACGAAATGCTGGGGATAGGGTAAGGGTTTCATCACAAGATGGGTCAATAATTTTGTAAAGATGCTGAACTCCGACGACCGGGGTTCTTTCGAAGTGGCCTGTACCGGAAAACGGTCTGATCGCAACCAGGCTACCACCGCGTTCAAATCTTCATCTGAGAGGTTGGGGTATTGAGGCATCACTGGAGCGTAGGAGCCATCCGCCCGGAGGCCCGTACGCAGGAAATAAATCAGTTGACCGTCGGTCCATTGGCCGATCCCATTCTCTTTATCCTGGGTGATGTTTTTAGAATAGATTTTACCGAACAGGGCGGGTACTTCGCCCATATATTTGCCTGTCAGCTGGTTGTTGTTATCCGAGTGGCACCCCATGCACTGGATTTGGGAGATTATTTCACCTCGTGACACCCGTTCGGGCGTTACTTCGACTGAAACGACAGGTACGTTGGGTTTGTCGTAGGTAGGTACCCCCACGATGGCTACATACGTACAAAAGGAACCCGCCAATAGCACAAGGCTACCTAGAATGATTCCAAGAACTTTCAAAACTTTTTTCATGTGCTTGATAAATAAAGATGGCCAGTAGATGCAATCGGGCCCACAATTGTGTGGCCCGGGACAAAAGTGAAAAAGCGTGCTCAAGCATTGAATGACCGGAAGGATGAAACGGGAATAAAAGCCAATGGAGTGCATATTTTTGGCCTTGACTTACCCTTGATGAATAAAATTCAAAATCCCTATGAAACCGTCCAAATGTCGGTTCTCGGGGGAATGCAATATTTGACTGACATTAGGAATATTTGCAAGTTGAAAATTTCACATTAATTTCTGAAATATCGAAACGATACACTTTTTTGGCCTTTCAAGAAGGTTCGGGTACAGCTATCGCCGATCGCAAAAAACTGACGTCTCGTGAGAGTCATAATTGCCATGTGGGTATGTAAAGTCCATCGTACTTGTGTTTTGATTTTGTGAGTAATAGGTAAGTCAATGGCCCAAAATTGGCCTGTTGTTTTTCAGGCATCAACGAGTAACCCGATGAAACGTTCAAAGCCGCTGGCGAAGCGGCTTTGAACAGGTTTACCGGCTGGTGTCGGACGAACAGTAATTGGTTATTCAGGCAGCGTTCAGTAGCTTTGACTACCTGAATCTTTCGACATTTCGATGAAATCGCCCGCTAACTCCCGGTATTTTATACTCCTGCAAGTCGCTATCATCCCGCTCTGCTGCGGCCTTATAAACTGGATACTTATTGGTACGGTTTATTGGCAAAACTGGCGCACATTCGGCCTGGCATCAAGCATTATCGTGATCCTTTCCATCAGTAACTTCATGGTCAACGGGTTTATCGTCCCCAGACTGCGTGAAAGTAGCCCCGAACCAGCCCAATACTTGACCAAAACGATCAGGCAGTATATGAGTACTGCCACGTGTTCGTGTCTGCACTTCGGCCTTGCCTACTTTATTTATCAATGGATCGACCTGCCCGGTTTCGTACCCGACCCTCTTCGGCTGATGTTCTGCGTACTGTTCACGCTACTCGCAGATGCTGTTGTTACGGTATCCTATGAAAACATCTACAATTTTGGCTACTGGCAGCAATCACGTCAGGAGGTAGAAACGCTCAGCAAGGCGCAGCTACAGGCCCAGCTGGACGCCCTTCGCCAGCAGGTGAACCCCCACTTCCTCTTCAACAGTCTCAACACCCTCACGACTTTGATTGGCGAAGACCCTCAAAAAGCAGAAATCTTCTGCTATGAGCTAAGTTCAGTCTATCGGTATCTTCTCCGAAGCAATGAGACAGCCCTAGTGCCGCTGACTAATGAACTAGAGTTTATAAACTCGTACTATCATCTGTTGAAGACCCGTCACGGCGATGGAGTAACGCTCGTTACGCACATCCAGCCCGGTTTGAAGGCCTTGCATCTGCCGCCCTTAACGCTGCAACTGCTTATTGAAAATGCCGTGAAGCATAACGTCATCCTGCCTGAAGAGCCCCTGACTATTACGCTTAGCACCACCGAACAACAGCGCCTGACGGTCAGCAACAACCTGCAACGCAAGCCCCATCGGGATATGTCCAACGGCGTGGGCCTAAGCAACATACTGACCAAGTACCAGATGCTCAACCTGCCCGCACCTATCATCGAAGATGACGGGCGCGAGTTCCGGGTAACTATATCCCTTGTCTGAAAGCAGGCTGGATGGGTCGTAGATAGCCCCCACCTCACGATCCGACAGCACCGTAGTATCCCATGGTACGCTCGGGGTGCAATTTATCCAGATCGACCAGTTCGGTAGGCACTGAAGCCGGCCAGCAATAACACGATGATGACCAGTACAAGGCCGGTAATTTTCATGGCCATATCTTGGTTAAAAAAAGAGGAGTAACCGATGCGGGAACGGCTATCGCTGCCGACGGGATGGGTACAAAGCTTACCTACTTGTGTCATCGACCCAACTGCTTGCTCACCGAAACGAGAAAAGTTGGCTATGAACCGTCAGAACAGGGATGTTAAATTGGTACCGCAACCGGCTTTACTACTTACTGTGCTACCCATCCGGTTGAGCGTCTTTTTCTCCTGTGTCGGCGCATATCAGTAAGAATGCCGGAAGTGACTACGCTATTTTGTGCTGAATAAACCTGACCCAGACACCAACCCATCACTTCTGAACAATGGCCGACCCGCTTACCTGAATCGTTTCGCAATCTACAAAAGAGCTTTGCGAGGTCTCCATAAACGGCAGCAGCCCCAGTTGACAGTTCGGAGTTGCTTATGGAACAGTGTATAATTACTTGGCTAAGAAAAAGGAATAATCCCAAACCGATATTTTCTGTCCATTTGTAACGGGAACAAACATTCTTTGATTGCGGTCTCACAAATCAATGTCTCAATATCAGAAGTTCCCCAAATAGATGAGACATGCACAAATAGAGGAAAAACTGCATGTATGGATTCTGTTTATTGGAATGAGTCGGCCAATTATTCGGTGGTTTTTCTGTACTTCTAGGCACCAGAATCTCTTCACGTTTCATTCGACTAGATTTTGAGCATATCTATTGTGCTTTTTTAAAGATCTATTCCGTTCATAATCGAATTTCTTTGGCCATCAAATTTCAAGAGAAGATCTAACAATGGCACTATAGTAAGTTGACTATAACCATTTGAATATCAGAAAACTAAATAAATAGTAAGTTTGTCTCTAATAATCTGATCCAATTAGAAATGAGCAACAAACATTTTTATAGTATTTCGGTAAGTTTTTTCTTGGTCACCATGTTGTGTGGTGCCTTACCTATAAAGCTTCATGGCATCCAGGGAACCAGGAGGAATAAGGCAACATATGCCATCAAGAATGTAAATATTATTCCGATGACTGGGAAGAACGAGGTTATTCATAGTGCTACTGTGGTAATTAGGGATAATAGAATAGAATCTATAAATGGACAGATTCCACAAGGGGTGGAGATTGTTCAAGGCAAAGGTAAATGGCTTGTTCCAGGTTTTATAGATATGCATGTACATGTACCCACAGACTTTCATATTGGTGCAAAGCTTCCTACGCAAGAAGCCTCTGTTTTCTTCGATATTCAAGATCTCATGACGCCTTTTATAGCTAATGGCGTTACCACAATATTCAACCTAAACGCAACTACGGGCTCTTTTTCCCAGAGAAATGCGATTGCCAGGGGTAATGTTACTGGACCTAGAATGGCTTTTGCTGCCCTCATTGACGGGGGGCAGGGGACGGGAAGAAAGGTAAATACTGCCAGTGATGGGCGTCAGGCTGTCCGCAGTGCAAAGGCCGAAGGATACGAATTTATAAAAGTGTATTCAGCCCTAAATGTTGACACTTATCAAGCAATTATCGATGAGGCCCACGCCCAGGGATTAAAAACCATCGGGCATATTCCTGACGCATTTCAAGGAAAGTTGAAACGGGCTTTCGTTCCTTACTTTGGAATGGTAGCGCATGCTGAGGAATTCGCCAAGCACTCGAAAGATTTTAGTGAACAAGACGCCCAGCAATTTGCAGTGATGGCAAAAGAGAATGGAACCTGGCTGACTCCAACCTTAACAGCCTTATCATGGATTTCAAGCCAGGTTCGTTCTCTTGAGGAGCTTCGCTCGTTACCGACGCTTCAATATGTACACCCGCTCTTGCAGAGCAAATGGTTGACCGCTAATAACTACCATCGGGATACCACCTCAGAGCGCCGGGATTATTTTAAGAAAATGGTTGATTTTAATAAAAGGCTGGTTCGCGTATTTAAACGCATGGGTGTGCCGATTGTAACAGGAACCGACACAGGAGTTTCAGGAGTTGTGGCTGGCTTTTCAATGCATGATGAAATGGAGCAATTAGTAGAAGCTGGCTTGACTCCGGAAGAGGTGTTGTGTTCGGCAACAAGCCTTCCCGCGATCTGGCTTGGACTAGAAGGCGAAATTGGAACGGTTGAAAAAGGTAAACGCGCGGATCTTGTCTTACTTGATGCTAATCCGCTCGAAGACATAAAAAATACAAAGCGAATTGCCGGAGTTGTCGTAAATGGACAATGGCTTGATAAATCCTCGATATCCAAAATGCTTTCAGAATTGTCCAATCGAAACACTGCGGCAAAAGAAAAATACGATTGGAATAAAGTTATGGGAAAGTAAAGCATTTGTGTTTTTCTTTTCAACTCTTATGTCACCACTTGGAGGATTTCAGAAATTCGGTGGTTGAAATGAACTGTTCTTAATTGGTCGTGATTATAAAAAAGTGCCTGTGATTAATTCATAGGCACTTTTTTGTTCAATAAACTCGTCGAAGGGCACTTAAAAATGTACACTTCGATCAGAAGAACAGGTACTCATTCATTTTCTGGTTGGAGATGATTGGAATTTGGCCGGTGTATTTGCTCAATAGCCGCTGGGCTTGCGGCAGAACGGGGATCGTAAACGGTGCATCCCCTTTCTGGCGGGTGAACTGGATGATGTCGCGGCCCTGTAACTGTACAATATGCTTCCTGGCATCAAAGCGTTTGAGATCACAATAGGCCAGGCCGGTGTAGCATTGGAATAGGGTAGCGTCTACCACTCTCTCGAGATGGTGGGTCAGAAGAGGGTTGTCCGTCATCAGTGCCAGTTCATGCTCCGTATAAAATAGGATCTGCCCCGGTTCCTCCCTTTCTTCATTCAATTGAGATAGGGGGTTTGTCGACAAGTAGCCGTCAGCCTGCGCCTGGTCAAGTATTCGTTTCAGGTGGCTTGCGTTTCGTACGATGTAATTTTGCGAGTACTGCTTTTCATCCTTTAGAAGCTGACAAACCCTTTCCCAAACGCCAGGCGGATTTCAAGGAGGTCGATATCTTTTCGTTTGAGGTAGGCAAGATAATTCCTGATAATACGATCCATGCTCTTGTGGCCCTTCCTCGTTCCGCCATTGTAGCCTCGGCTCCCAGTCTTTTTGAGAATACTGTGAGGTGGTGATCGTAGCAGTTCAGTAATGTTCGTTTTTCTGATCGCCTGCAATACGTGTTTCGCAGATGATGCGCTGTGATATCGTCTTTACTTCTTTTCAGTTCCTTGTAGATGAGCTTGATGTCATCGATAATTTCAGAAAGCTGATCATTCTCGAACTGGTATTCCTTGCAATTGAAATGCTGGCTGGCCTGGTCCCAGTGGTCGGTATGCCGGATGTGGGTTGAAAAATCGGTAGCGTCCACGCCGTTCAGTTTGATGCGGCAATAAATGAATGCGTTGTTTCCTTTTACCTGTTTTTTAGGCCGGAAATTAATTCTGAGAGGGATATGTTTTTTAAGCATAGCGGTGTAGAAAAAGGTATTAATTGGTTGATAGATAGTTCAGTACCTCTTATAATACCAGTCAGTTCACGATCTATCTTTTGCACGATTATCATGATTATTCACCGGCAGGCGCGAGTTACCAAACGGCAAAAAAATAAAAAAAGGCCCTTCTAATTGCTTAGAAAGGCCTCTTCGAATACTCTGAACTAATTCTTTATGAAATAGTGTCAATTTGGTGATCCCGCTGGGATCATAGTTTTTGAGATAACAAATTATTTATCAAGTACTTACCTCCGGCTAAATCTTATACTCACCTTGTCACTCACCAACTTGCAGTGACTGGCTTGCAATTGTTGTAAAGATAGGAATTATTAAAACTACCTAGCTAAGGTCAGGATGGAATTTGGATCAGGTATGCTTGACAACTAAGCTGGTCAACTAATTTTGTCTAAATCGCTCAAATGTTTGCCAATATTTGTCCTTAAAAATGTCATATTGGATTTCAAAGCTATTGTGATGCTTACGTTGAATCTCATCAAATATCTTGGATGGCCTTCTGAAATCTTTGCAAGCGAAATAAATATCTCTCTCATTTTTCGCAGTTTGCCTTCCGACATTCAAAAATCCCTCGCTATCAATTAGATACGTCATAATTTCATCCTCAATCTCATTCATTAACGCATAGTCGACACTGTTCGGCAGACCATTGCTTTCACTTCCATCATAATTTATCGTCACAATGGCTAACCAAGGATGCGAAGCTTGCCTATCCCACGCAAGCAACTTTGAATTGATCACTGCTAAGAGGGGGCTACCATTCTCTAATTCAGCTTCCAAAATTGAATACTCATCTTCATTTGTATCATATCTGGTGCCCTCATATTTCTCCACAAATTCTTTTGCTCTCCAACCTAAAAAGTCTTTCAACTTGCCAATAGGAAACAACTCTCCTTGTGCTTCATTTTTAGCAATGACTTGCAGATTGTCAATATTGTTTACAAAGTCAAGTTCTCCTAAATAGTTTTCCAAAAAGATATAGATTCCCCTGATTATCTGCTCACGATTTTCATCTGTCATATCACTATGGACGATGCAAACATCAATTTCATCCGGATAGTCGCTGTGGTCGTTGGCATAAAAGAATAAATTATCTGAATGAAATTCTAAGTCGGCCATTGAAATGGAAACATTCTCGATGTCCGTAGCGGGTTTTAAGGCTGTAAATTTCCATCCAGCTAACTGAGGGGCGGACTGAACAAGCTCTTCTACAAACACTATATTTTTTACATTCCCATCGGCTGTCAAAATGAGCTCCGCAGTATTATCGTCATACATGCCCGCTAGATAAAAGTATCCATCCCGCAGTTCTTCCAGTTTCTCCGAGAGTTTGTTGAAAAAATATTTTTCTATATTCTGGCCACTTTGAACTTCTTTGAAAAATTTCCTCTCATTTTCTGCAAACCATTTCCAGAAGTCTGAACAGTTTTGGATTGGCTTGCCTTTTATGCCCAGAATGCTTTTTACGAAACCCATATTCAACATAATTGTGTTTGTTGTAACTAAGCAAAAATCTCTCAATTGAGTGATACATTCGCAAAGTTTATTTTCCTGATCTCAGAATATTTATAAAATTCTCCCGCCAGCGACTCCGGAGCGTTTGGGCGGGCCAGATTAGATTGTGACACAATCTGACATCTGGCCGATTGCGGTTAAGAGGCAATCGATACTTTAAAAGCTGTGAATCTACTTGGCAAACACACAAAGGAAAAGTTATAAGCTCGTTCAGGGAATGATGGATATGAGATTCAATCTAAACTATGTAAAATGATGTATCTTGATTAAATTGCACTTACGAAAACTGAAATAAGGTGTATAAATATATTGGCGCAAAAGGCTCAGTATTGCAGATCAGATTGATTCTGATAGTGATATGCATAATTTTCTTTTGGCTATTTGTCTCGGCTATCTGCGACAACAGTGACACATGGGTATTCATCTTTCTTACGTCATCCTTGCTATTGTGGATGTATTTAATCTTTGCATTCTCAGGTGTAAAGTACGACCATTCGAACATAGTTATTGTTAATGTTCGAGGTGAGATTCGGTATCGAAAAGAGGATTTGAAGACAATTAGACCAATCTTGTCATTTTTACCGTTGTATACAATTGTGTTCCAAGACGGAAAATTTTATCGTTTTAGCGCGACCCCTGGAAGAATTATTGGCTTTACCGACGCAATAAATGGAGCCGAACAGATAAGGTCGGAGCTCTTGTCTGTTGATTATTACTAACGGTTTGCAATAGGTTGATTCACCGTCAGATGATAACGTCAGTGATAAGAGGCTGATGGCAGGAAAGGTCTACCAATTTCCTGAAACACGAAATAGTCCCGCGAATTATCTTTTCGCCTTGCTATTTTCACTTTCTCTCTCGCGATCCCCTTTCACAATTAGGAGGGGTCGTGAGAGAGAAGGTGCAGCGCTAACCTTCCGTGCCAGATCGCTTGGAAAGCCGTCCCTTTAAAGCCTGCATATCTTCACTAACCTTGGTATCCAGGATCTTCGCATAGATCTGT
This sequence comes from Dyadobacter bucti, assembly GCF_005869225.1. Taxonomy (GTDB): domain Bacteria; phylum Bacteroidota; class Bacteroidia; order Cytophagales; family Spirosomataceae; genus Dyadobacter; species Dyadobacter bucti. The sequence goes on from NZ_SWFP01000013.1 coordinate 30,426, forward strand.
GATGTACGAATGTTAGTATGTCCAAGAATTTTAGAAACACTCTCAATCGGAACACCATTTTGGAAGGTAACAGTCGTCGCGAAAGTATGCCTGGCGACGTGTGAAGTAAGAACCTTGTCAATCCCGCAGATTATGGCGATTTCTTTTAGGTAGTCGTTCATCTTCTGATTGCTCGGTACAGGCAACACGAGGCCGCGAGATTCACAGAGCGGATGGTCTTTGTATCGGTAGATGATTTGAAGCGCTTCCGGCAGTAGTGGAATATGCGATTTGACGTTCGTTTTCTTCCGCTGGGTGAAAATCCATTGCTCGCCATCAATTCCCCTTACTATCTGACCTTTTTCGAGTTTCTGAACATCCGATAAGCCAGGCCGGTGAAACAACAAAAGAGAAAAGTGTCTCGAACCTGAGTGAGCCGATCGCTCGCGAATTCCTTAGTGGCCATTAAATCTAGCTCGGCTCTGGTCAGGATCGCCTTATCGACTTTCTTGTACTTGCCTTTGAAGTTCAAATACGGATCAAGGTTCATCCAGCCATTGCCGAGGCAAAGGTTTACGATCTTGCGGAACATTTTCATGTGCTTCACCACTGCATTATTGCCCATCTGGCGGACAGAGCGCAGGTAGAACTCGTAATTTGCGATGAAAGCGAAATCGATACGGCTGATGTCAAATTCAGTGGTATTGAAGTTCTCTTTCAAAAATGCCAATGTATGGCGCTGCAAAACCTTATAGCGGTTGAATGTGCCTATCGCATATTCTTGGCCGACCAACGCCTTCATTCGCTCGTTATGGTCAGCGATCACTGTCATCAGTAACCGCTGCTTAGGACCCACGCCAAGAAATTTGTTTTTGATTGTCTCCGCGGTTATCAAAGCATCGTCACGAACCAGGGCGGCGTGGGCATCTAACAATTGCTGTTCGAGATTACCGAGATAGGCATTAACAGACTTCACGGCCTCTTTCGCGCCAGTCACTCTGCCAGCAACCGCATTCCACCGGCTGGGCTCACATTCTCGTCCGGTGGTAAATTCCACCCTTTTACTTTCAACCGTAATCCGCAAGTAAATTGGTACAGGCCCTTTTTGATAATTCTTCGGCTTCTTCAAATAGAAAAGCAGACTGATCTTTGTTTTCATACCTTTTTCAGGTTAAAAGTTGAACAAAAGTAGTCTTGCAAGCCTAATCAGCACAAGATGTTTACGCCGTAAACATCTTCGCATACAATGAGTTACAGCGATTCTGGTGAGTAAAATTTGCAGATCTCCGAACTCACCGAATTACTCACCAAAAATTTGTGAAAAATTGAATATTTTGGCACATCCGGAAAAGAAAAAAGCCTGCTAATCTGTTGATTTGCAGGCTTTTGATGCTTTTTGTTATTTCTTCAAGTGATCCCGCTGGGATTCGAACCCAGGACCCATACATTAAAAGTGTATTGCTCTACCAGCTGAGCTACGGAATCCTATTATTGATTTACTGTTCAATATCAGTTTGTGCAGTTAAGGTAAAAGGCCCAGGGCCCATACATTAAAAGCGGACGCCGCGCGGTGTATTGCTCTACCAGCTGAGCTACGGAATCCTATTATTGATTTACTGTTCAATATCAGTTTGTGCAGTTAAGGTAAAAGGCCCAGGGCCCATACATTAAAAGCGGACGCCGCGCGGTGTATTGCTCTACCAGCTGAGCTACGGAATCGTTTTTGGCTGTTACCTGCTTTTAAACACAGGTCGAAATTTAAATTGAATAGCCAAACAAAACTGCCAACTGTTAGTGCTATTTGTAATTGTTGCCAACCACATTTATTGCTTTATAAGATTGTATATCAATGCCTTACGGCGATGTAATTAACTTTCTTATTGATTTAAATTCCGTCATTGCTGATGGTGGTGCAAAAGTAGATTTTTGAAATTTAAGATGCAACTCCAAAGAAGAAAAAAATTACTTTTTTCTGAATAATAAATGTAGCCCCGGCATACCTTAAAGGGCGAAAAATGACCGAACCTGATCATTTACAGATGGGTTACGCCTAATTCTTTCCGAACGGCAGGCGCCACTTTTGTTCCAAATAATTCTATTGCCCGAAGTACTTTCGCGTGCGGAATGTAACCTGTCACCAGCTGCGCAAGGAATCTTGTGTTCCCGAACAGCTCGTGCTGATGCAAGATTTTCTCCGTAACTTCTTCGACATTGCCCACCATGAGGGGGCCATAATTGCGGTTGTATTCAAACTTGGAGCGGTTAAGCGGTTCCCACCCGCGTTCGCGGCCCACCCGGTTCATGAGTATTTCGTAGGATGGATAGAACTCGTCGGCCGCCTGGTCGGAGTTGTCGGCAACGTAAAACTGGGAACTGACGGCCAGTTCTAGCTTTGAGGGATCATGGCCGGCTTTTTGTGCTGACTCCCGGTACAAATCCACAAACGGCACGAACTGGTCGGCACGGCCTCCAAGAATCGCCAGGGCCATAGGAAGGTTCATTCTCCCGGCGCGTACTGCCGATGCAGGTGTGCCTCCCACAGCCAGCCACACCGGGATGGACTCCTGGATCGGACGGGGATATATGCCTCTGCCAGGGATTGGTGCCCGGAATTTTCCATTCCAGGTAATAGTTTCGGATTGATTGATTTTAAGCAGCAGGTCGAGTTTTTCTGTGAACAGTGCGTCGTAATCGCTGAGATCGTAACCAAAAAGGGGGAAGGATTCAATAAAAGAACCGCGACCGGCCATGATTTCCGCACGTCCGTCCGAGAGGAGGTCCACAGTGGCAAAATTCTGAAAAACCCGCACCGGATCGGCTGAACTGAGAACGGTCACCGAGCTCGATAATCTTATGTTTTTGGTAACAGCCGCGGCGGCGGCCAGGATCACTTCCGGGGCAGATATGACAAAGTCGGGCCGGTGATGTTCGCCGAATGCATATACATCCAGGCCGACTTCATCTGCCAGTTTTACTTCTTCCAGCAATTCTTTCATACGCTGGCGGGCATTTACTGCCTTCCCCGGCAATCCGTCGGGCTGCACTTCTCCGAAGGTACTTATTCCTAACTCCATGCTATTTTATTTTGTATTCGACTGATATAATTCTGGTAATTTATCTTTTAATACAATGGAAAACGGATAATAAATCCCGGAGACGGGCTGAAAAAGGTGTCCGTGACAGTATTGTCGCAATACGCCTCCAACAATGTCGTATTCACCCATTCTCGCTTTTGAAGGCGCCACATAAATTTGCATCTAAGGTTGAATTAACAAATCACGAAAATAACGATCATGGAAACATCAGAAAAAACAGCCATTACAGTAGAAACAACAGTGAATGCACCAGTAGAAAAGGTGTGGAAATGCTGGACTGAGCCGGACCACATCACCGGCTGGACCTTTGCGTCGGACGACTGGCATGCACCTTACGCAGATAACGATCTTCGTAAGGATGGTAAATTCAAGACAACCATGGCGGCAAAGGATGGCAGCTTCAGCTTTGATTTTGGGGGTACTTATACCGACGTAACGGAACACAGCCTGATCGCTTACACAATGGAAGACGGGCGGAAAGTGAAAGTCTCATTCTCCGGCGACGGGGACACCACAAAGGTGGTTGAAACTTTTGATCCGGAAAATACACATCCCGCTGATTTTCAGAAGGCAGGGTGGCAGGCTATTCTTGATAATTTTAAAAAATATACGGAAGCTGCTGCCTAGAAATATTTGCAGGGCTGGTTTAAAACCTGGAAGTTTAAATCGCACGAATGGTGTCCGATAGCGGACATTGTTTGTGTGATTTATCTTTTTTAATGTATTGTAAATTAGTGACATATAAGATTTTTTTCTTTTGGCAAACTATTTGAAGTCTACACGGAAATTCGCTTCGACAATCGCATAAAATCATTAGTGGCACTCTAATAAGCTCTGATATATGTTAACTAATTATCTCAAAATCGCTTTCCGTAACCTTTTGAAAAATACAGGGTACTCAGCCATCAATATTGGTGGCCTGGCAGCGGGAATGGCTGTAACCATACTGATCGGTTTATGGATACTCGATGAATTTTCATACGACAAGTACCATAAAAATTATGGCAGGATCGCGAAATTGATGCAAAGCGGAGAGTTTAACGGTGAAAAATTCAAGGGTGAATACATGCCTGCACCGATCGGCAATGAGCTGAAAACAAACTTCGGGGCGGATTTCAAGTATGTTGTAATGTCGTCGTGGACCGGGGAGCATATCCTGGCCTATGGTGACAGAAAGTTTACAAAAAAAGGAAATTACCTGAGCGAGGAAGCGCCCGATATGCTGACGCTGAAAATGCTTCGTGGCACACGTGCCGGCCTGAAAGACCAATCGTCGATCATGTTGTCAGAATCTGTTGCAAAGGCATTGTTCGGACCTGAAAATCCGATGGACAAGATTGTCAGGATGGACAACCGTATGGATCTGAAAGTGACGGGAGTTTATGAAGATCTGCCTTACAATACCGAGTTCAGGGACTTGACTTTTATTGCGCCCTGGAATTTGTATGTGGCTACTCAGAACTGGGTGAAAACTGCGCTGGACAATGTGGAGTGGAACAATAATTCCTGGCAGACGCTGGTACAGATCAGCCCCAATTCGGATTTCGGTGTTGTTTCGGATAAAATAAAAAATATCAAGCTGGAACGTGCTCCTGAAACCGCTTTTTTTAAACCGGTTATGTTCCTGCATCCTATGGAACAATGGCATCTGTATTCAGGCTGGGACAAATCCGGAAACCTCGAAGGGCGTATTCAATATGTGTGGCTTTTCGGGATCATAGGTACGTTTGTGTTGCTTTTGGCTTCTATCAATTTCATGAATTTGAGTACCGCAAGATCGGAAAAGCGGGCGAGGGAAGTAGGTATACGCAAAGCGATTGGTTCGATGCGGACGCAACTCATAGGCCAGTTTCTGAGTGAATCGCTGATGGTGGTTGCGATGGCTTTTGCGGTATCACTTTTACTGGTGGTGCTGATGCTACCGGTTTTTAACGAAGTCGCCGACAAAAAAATGTCTTTCCCGTGGGCAAGTCCGGGTTTCTGGCTGCTCAGTGTAGGTTTTTGCGTGATAACGGGAGTGATCTCCGGCAGTTATCCTGCTTTGTATCTGTCGTCTTTTCAGCCGGTAAAAGTATTAAAAGGCACTTTCAATGTAGGCCGTTTTGCTGGTGTGCCGCGGAAGGTGCTGGTCGTGCTCCAGTTTACAGTTTCGGTGACGCTGATCATCGGTACAATCATTGTTTACAGGCAGATAGAGCATGCCAAAAACCGGCCGATCGGCTATGACCGCAACGGTCTCATAACGGTGAACATGAATACACCTGAGCTGTACGGCCACTACAATGCTTTGCGCGAAGAACTGCTGAAAAGCGGCGGCGCACTGGAAATGTCGACCTCGTCCACTCCCGCCACTGATTTGAATTCTACGAATGGCGGGTTCGACTGGGAGGGAAAAGCCCCCGATTTTAAAGAATCTTTCGGTACAATTGGTATGAGCCATGATTTCGGTAAAACGATTGGCTGGCAATTTGTAGGCGGACGGGATGTTTCAAGGCAGTTTACGACGGATTCTCTGGGTATGGTGCTGAATGAATCGGCTCTGAGGTACATGGGAAAACACAAGCCGGAGGATATCATTGGCAAAACCGTGAAGTGGCATGATGTACCGTATAATGTGGTCGGTGTGGTGAAGGACATGATCATGGATTCGCCTTTTAACCCTGTGTTTCCAACTGTTTTTATGGTCAATTACGGCTGGGCAAATGTGATCAATATCAAACTGAACCCGGCTTTGCCGGCGCGGGAATCTCTGGACAAGGTAGCAGCAGTTTTCAGAAGATTTAACCCCGGAAGCCCGTTCGATTACAAGTTTTCGGATGAGCAGTATGCACGGAAATTTGCGACAGAAGAGCGCATTGCGAGACTGGCATCGGCATTTGCATTGCTGGCAATCCTGATCAGCTGCCTTGGACTGTTCGGACTTGCATCGTTTACTGCCGAGCAGCGTACCAAAGAGATCGGGATCCGCAAAGTGCTCGGTGCGTCGGTCGCTAATCTTTGGGCCTTGCTGTCCCGCGATTTCGTGTTGCTGGTAATGATATCCTGTGTTGTTTCCATACCAATCGCTTATCATTTCCTGAGCGGATGGTTGCAGAAATATGAATACCGTACAGAAATTTCCTGGTGGATATACGCATCTTCCATCGCCGGAGCTCTCTTAATTACTGTGTTGACAGTAAGTTATCAGGCCATTAGAGCTGCCTTACTGGATCCGGTAAAGAGTTTGAAGGTTGAATGAATGAATTGGGGAGGAAGGAGGAAGGGGAGGATGGAGAAAATTGCTTTCTCCCTTTTCTCCGTTTCGTCCCCTTTCGTCCGCTTTATCCTTTCTCCTAATTAAGATCCTCTGCCTTCAGAGTCTTAGCCTGCCCTTTTACCAGTGAGACTTTGGTTATTTTGGAGCCGTATTGGATGGTCTTTTCCTGGGTCGTTTGGGATAAAAGCGTTACCGTACTGAGTTTTCCGGCTTCCCAGGTTTCGTCTACGGTTACATTTCCTCTGGCTTTAAGACCCTTAACCTGTCCTGTCGGCCAGGCTTCCGGTAATGCAGGAAGCAGTTCTATAACGCCGGTTTGTGACTGCAGGAGCATTTCGGCTACGCCGGCAGTGGAGCCCATGTTACCATCCAGCTGAAATGGGGGGTGTGCGCACAGCAGGTTGGCATAAGAACCGCCGCCGTCGGACATATTTGTGCCCTTGTTGCTTACCGGCCGCATTACACTTTTAAAGAGCTTATGCGCCCTGTTTCCATCCTGCAACCGCGCCCAGAAATTAACTTTCCACGCCAGCGACCAACCGGTACCATCATCGCCACGCGCATTCAGACTGACTTTTGCAGCTTGTGCTTCGGTTGGTGTTTGAGTTAGTGAAATCTGTTTTCCCGGATGTAGTGCAAAAAGGTGCGAAACGTGACGATGTTTGTTTGTTGAATCGTCCACGTCTTCCCGCCATTCCTGGAGTTGCTTCCATTTTCCGATCTGGAGCGGTAAAATTTTATCCCGGATAGTTTTTGCTTTTTGGGCAAAATCGGCGTCCGTGCCGAGCACTGCGGCTGCATCAATGGTGTTGGTCAGTATATCCCAGGCGATTTCGTGGTCCATGGTTGCGCCTGTAGATATGCCGCCTTGCTCGGGAGAGTACGAGGGGGCGGACACCAGGTTTCCTTTGCCGTCGTCGGTCAGGTAATCCATCCAGAACAGGGATGCTTCTTTCATGATAGGGTAGGCGGTGTTTTTAAGATAAGTTTTGTCGCCCGTGAAAGCATAATGTTCCCACAAATGCTGCGACAACCAGGCAGCTCCTCCTGGAAAAAATCCCCAGGGGAAATCCCAGCCCGGAGCGGTATAACCGTAGGCGTTCAGCATAGTATTGACGATCCATCCTCTGGTATCGAAAAACTCTTTTGCCGCAAGCTTGCCGGGCTCTACAATAGATTTTGTAAAATCAATCAGCGGCAGGTGACATTCCGAAAGGTTGGTTACCTCAGCTGGCCAGTAGAGCATTTGCACGTTAATGTTGGTGTGATAATCGTTCGCCCACGGCGGGTTGGTGCTGTCGTTCCATTTTCCCTGCAAGCTCATGGGCATTGTGCCGGGTCGCGTCGAAGATATCATCAGATAACGCCCGTACTGGAAATACAACTCTTCCAGGCCCGAGTCAGCCTGCCCGGCATAGTAAGCCTTTTGCCTTTGGTCTGTCGGAATGCTTTTTAGCGCGGGTTTTCCAAGGCTCAGTGATACCCGGTTAAAGAGATTATGGTAATCTTTTTGTTGCTCGGCCAGCAGCTTTTCGAAAGTTTTGCCCGCCGCCGCGGCCATGACGGTTTTGTTGGCTTTTTTGTAATCGTTCCCCTTGTAAGCTGGAAATTGCATCAGGTAATCGGTTGCAATGGTGTGTATTAACGTCACTTTTTTGGCACCGGTTATGGTTAGTATCCCGTCATTAAAACCAGGTTTCCCATCGGTATCAATTCGATAAGTTGTTTCAAATTCCTGATGATTGTCTTTCAGGCTTCCTCCGAAGGTGTACTGATTTTTTGTAAACTGCTCATAATCTTTTTGATGCGGAGAAACAAAACGGATCGTATAAGTTTCCGGGGCGGTCGATGTGAATTTGTACACCATCACTTTGGACGGATAATTGCCAAAGAATGTCCTCGTAAACTTTCCGGTACCGGCCTCATAGGTAACTTTTCCGACAGCATCCGATATGTTCAGTTCCCGGTGGAATTTTTTGATGGGGCCTGTGTGGGACACTTTTACAAATAAATCTCCCGCGGTTTGTTGTGCCCCAAAATCGCTGCTGGGTGTATTCTCCTTTTTTTCATGAATAGCCCCGGTCATTTCCTTGTTGGCCAGTTTGTGCGCTTCCTCCGTTTTACCGGCCGCCAGCAGCTCTCTGACTTTCGGAAGGTATTGATATGCCCCTTCTTTGATACCAAAATTATATTCGGCGTTCGCATTTTTTCCGCCTGCCCACAAGCTTCCTTCCGAAAATTGTATGCGTTCTTCGTCAGGATCGCCGAAGAACATGGCGCCAATGTGACCGTTTCCTATGGGGAGCGCCTCGGTCATCCAGTCCTTTGCCGGAGAATTATACCAAAGTCTTAGCGGTTCTTTCTGAGCCAGAACCCGATCGGTCAGGGAAAGTAGACATAGTACTGTGAAAAGTCTTGTCAAGCAAATGTTCATAATGCAGGTTTTGTATATAAAAGTCAAAATTATGCGCCCGATCCGGATAAAAAAAATTCGTGAAAATCCGTGCATCCGTGGGAGCATCACTCCAAAATAATCTTGTCTGGGCCACTAAGTTTAAAGTCACTCTTCCGCATATTCTCCAGGCGAACGTTTTTGCCAAGTACATCTCCCTCCAGTTTGGTTCCTGAGATCTGAACGTCGGAGCAGCCGTTGAGATAAAACATCCCTTTATTTTCCGACTGAGGGGCCAGATCATGCGTGCGGACAATCGTATTATTATTGAAAATCAACCCCTGCGTGCTTTTTGCATACAAAACAGGATAGTCAAAAGTTTTGAAGACATTGTTTTCAATTCTAATATTGAAATGGACCGGCTTTTTTACATCTGCTATCTTGTTCGACGGATGTATGGCAATGATCGTATTGCCTGGCCCGCCCTGGTAGGCACAATCCACAAACTCATTGTTTCGGATGGTCACATCGCGCACGGGCCCGGATTCGTACCAGCCTTCGGCATCGGCTTCGATCAGGATCGCGCTCATGCCCGTCCGGAAAAATGTGTTGTTTTCCACGATCGCTTTTCTGGGTGTCGTAAGCAAAACGCCACGGGTGTTGGTACGGGTAAAATGATTGCCCCGGATCAGCACTTCCGGTGTCCAGGTCATATTTTCAACGCAGTCGTGCGCTTCCAAGCCGTCGGGAACGTTGTTTTCAAATGTTACCGCAATTTCCCTGTCGCTAAGTCTCTCTACCGATTTTACCCGGCCTTTTTCAAACCGGATCATTGACGCCGCGTGAACAAAAGCCACAGTATCTCCGGGGAAAAATGCATTGAAACCATAGCTCTGGCCGTGCATAAACCGCAACTTTAACTTGTTGTTACTTAATTTCTCAGTCATGCGCAAATTGGTCCCGTGTACGTTGATGGGATCATCGTGCGCACCTGAAAACCGGCAATTTTCAATAGTGACTTTCCCGCGGCAACCTGAAAAATGCATAAAATCAGCCGAGGACGCTACTATCCGTTTGGAGTCGGGCCTGGGCGCACATGTAACCCGGCGCATGGTGATGTTTTCGGTGTACTGGCTCACGATACCGAGCCCATGCATGTAGTGCATCCCTACATTTTCCAGATTGACATTTTTACTTTCAAGAATGAACATCCCGACCTGATCGCGAATGATGTCGCGAACAGTGAGGACATTGCCGGGTTTGGTTTTGAATGATTCGGGGGTGTCAAAATGGATCAGGTTGGGGCGGATTTCAGTTGCTTTGCTTTTATTAAAAGTGCCCCAGTCAGCGTAACGCATGGTTTTTAGCGTAGTGTCAAATTCAACGGCATGGAAATGGCTGGTTTTCCACCCTTCGCCATGCCATATCAGTTTGCCGTCAACAACCGAGTATCTGGAATCGGGATGGATCTCAATGTCTGTTCCTTCCTGACTTTTTACATAACGCATTTCCGACATGGTAGGACGTTCGAAATCCACCTCAATGTTTTGCAGCGTCACATTTTCACAATGATCCAGGACAACCGTCGTCATTTTTCCATGAAAAACAAAGAGGGAACCATTTCCGTCAACTGACAGGTTTCTGGCATTTTTAAACAGCATACCGATGGTTTTCACCTTGGAAGAATCCTCCTGCTCGGTAGAAGTATTGGAAACGAAGTACTTTGCACGGGTTGCGCCTTCCGGCCAGAAATCGTAACGTCCTTTGGGGAAAACGAGTCTTGGCTGGTTATGCTTTAAGGCGTAATCAATAACATTTTGAATTCCTAGGGTTACATTTTCATAAGTATCGGGCATGATACCAAAATCTGCCACAGAAACGGTCTGGCTCTGAGCCGACTTTACTGAAATCAATGTTACTGCAATCAGACCTGTTAACTGCAGCAATTTATTCTTAAATAGCATAAACATTTGGGATGTCAATTATTCCCGGAAATAAACGAAAATCCGGCATAGCTGGGGCGGATTTCATCTATTTATTTTAATCCGGCCGTTTGATTTTTGCGGCTCGCTGGAGAAGTATTTTCGATGTATTTTTGAGATTGGACGCAAAAAAAGCGGAACAGGCCTGATATAAGCTGTTCCGCTTTGGTGAACGAAGTGTCCGTTTGTTACAATGTATCGGCGGAGCGTGTTTTCCGCGCAGAATCTTTTACATCCTCTATTTTATGGCACAGCAGCCACTTTTTGAAATCCCGGGTGTTGGACGGCTCGAAATGGATGACACTCCCGTCTTTCAGTAAAATCGTAAAGAGCTTGTCGGCTTGCAAAAATCGTATTAATTCCGGAGAGGGATGACGGAATTCAGGAAAGAAATGGCTTGAAGCATCCTTATTCATATTCAAAGCTAATGTTAAGAAATGAAGGGGTTTACTCAAAAACTTTTGTAATCCGGATTCCGGATTGGTCAAACTATAAAAGCCAACTCTTTTTAGATTAGGCCGGACTAAGCTTTTCATTTCAATTCTTTCTCCAATGTTTTTATCCTGTTCAAAACTTTCACTAAGCCACATCGAATTGGGAAAATTCCTGCTTAACTTTTTCGTGAAGTTTAAAAATCCGGTTGGACACCGCAAGGCACTCCTGTTCAGACATCTGATCAATTGTATTTACCGCTGCGCTTCTGATTATTTGTCCGTCTTCGTCAAGCCTCGGGCCTTTTTTAACAACAAGCTCACAGATACTGTCCCATTCCTCTGAGAGATCTATTGAAAAATATTTTGACGGAATTACCTGAAAATAACTGGCTTGTGATTTAAGATATTGCTTGCAAAGTGCCAGGTTTGTCGTCAGGCTATTGGTAAATTTGGACAGTTCGATGTAGACAAAAATGTTTGACTTTTTCATAAATAATAAAGTTGAGAAATAAGGAAATTAGCTTTTGGTAAACTGCTTTTTTTATAACGTTTGACAGTATACGATCCTAGGTTTATCAATAGAAAAAGAAACAATTATTACAATTCTTCTCAATTGTTTAAGCCTGCATCATCACTATGAAACTATCGGGCACGGGCTTCATTCTGCCCTTGCTGTTCATAGCATAGTGCAACTGTTACTATTGAGGGTTCTATTTTATAACACTGATGAGAGTTCAGCCATACAACTGCATTCCAATTCATCCCGGTTTTTCGTCTCTAATTCCTATTTATCAAAGGAATTAAAACTGTTCCCCGGAAAATCAGCGGACTCCACCCGTATAACTTTTTGTTAAAAATCGTCAAAAAACGCCGGTTTTTTGAGGCTGCTCATGCAAAACGGACAAATTCAATAATAAGACGGGCAAAATTCCTCTTATGCCGGGCAGGTGATTTTGCGATTTTTGTCTTATATAACTGGCAGTTTAATCATATTTTTTTCTCTTTGTGAGAAAAAACAATTACGGCATCAGGCAATATTCCCCACCTGCTGTGAATTGTTCCCCAAATTGTGGAGATCAAAATCAGGTATGACCTGTGGCGGCGTTTGCCACTGCTACACGAACGGAATATCGAATACGCGAATTAGTTCACATCATTTTACAGGCTCATCTTTGATCCGCGCTGCTGGCTACAAGTTTGCGCTTAGGGTCTACACTGCTTTTTTGATTAAATCTGTTGATGCTGATCCCGCTTGAATTGATCGCCGTTAGCAACCACTGCTGATTTTCGTTTCCCCTCATCAAAATACTTTTACGCGCGTCGCCACGCAGTATCAGTCCGCTCTGCGCGCAGCTGACAGGGGAAAAACCGCCTTTGCCATTACCGAGCAGCAGTAACCCTACTGATGCATCCTGCCTGCCCATATTGACTTCGTTCGGGAAGAAGTTTCCGCTCAGGACGAGATCGGTGTGCCCATCTTCATTGACGTCCAGGGTCACAATTCCGAAGACAGGCGCTTTCTGGGCTTCTACGGGCAAACTATGCATTTTGAAATTGCCGTCGCCCAGGTTTTCGATGTAAGAAGTCTGTAAACGGGTGACTTCGGCTGCATAGGCGTCTTTCTTTTCTTCACTGTTCAAAAGATCATCATACCTCACCTGGGCATAGTCTGAGTAGTGTTGAAATTTCCTTCTGAACTGGATCACCTGCTGGTTGAGTGCGTCCCGGGGAACGCTTGGGTAGCGGGTCCCTTGTATGTAATAGCCCATCAGCGGGTCAAACGTGCCGTCACTGTTAAAGTCTTTTGCAAGAATACGGATAGGTTCTTTTTCCGAAGCCCTGTAAAAGGTATTTAATCCTTCGTTACCAGCAATGAAATCGATATCACCATCATTGTCAAAATCTCCGGCAGCGAGACTGTTCCACCAGCCGGTGTGCTGGTTTAAGCCGTTTTCTTTTTTCTGAGGATGAAAGGATCTGCCATTTTTATTTTCATACACCTGCACCGGCATCCATTCCCCTGCCAGTACGAGGTCGTCGAACCCATCCTTGTTGGTATCTGCCCACAAGGCCGCACAAACCATCCCGGCATGCATCAGACCCGGCGAAAATTGTTGGGTAACATCCGTAAATACCGGTTTCCCTGCTTTTGAATCGTTCCGCAGGAGGTAGCTCCTGGCTGGAAGCGGATATTTTCCGGGAATAAGCCGGCCGCCGACAAAAAGATCCTGGTCCCCGTCTTTATCAAAATCATTGGCAACCACACACGAGCCGCTTACTGAGATATCAGGCAGGGTACCGGAAGATGAAAGGGCAAAATTGCCCGCGCCGTCGTTGATATAAAGCTGGACGGCGTAAAACGATTTATCCGCGGCTGGCTCTTCATTGCCCCCATTGACAATGATCAGGTCCGGATCCTTGTCACCATCTGCGTCAAAGAATGTGGCAGCAATATTTTCATGCAGGGAATCGGCGGAAACCGCACGTTTTTCGAACCGGCCGGAGGGTTGCTGCAAAAGAAGCGTCGGCTTGCCCGCCTTGTAACTACCTCCCGCAAAAATGTCGTCCAGGCCGTCGCTGTTAACATCGGCGACGGCAATCGGGAAACCGCCCTTTGAGAGCATTTTATGCAAAGTGGCAGTGGTTTTGAAATCAACATAACTGGATTCCGCGTGCAGGAATCCCAGATTAATCTCATCCGAAATATCGGTAAAGTATCCCTCATTGGCGGGTTTCAACGGTTGTCTGACGCCATTTGCTGCGTCTTTTTGCGAAAGTACAAGCCGCTTGTTCGCCGCAACTTTAAAGAGTTTCTGGGTTAACCCTCCCGGCCATACCACTTCCAGGCTATCGATCTCTTTTTTGTTTCCTGTGCCAAAATGCAGCACCGGGTCTACAGAAGATTGAAAACCCCGGATCACACTCATTTCCGCATATTGCGCCGCGCCGCCGGTCCAGATCGTAACTTTACTGCCGATGCCCTGTAAATTTCCCTTGTCACCCTCAAGTATGATGCTGAGCGCATTGGTCTGATCTTTTTCTTTGCTGGTATTTTGGTATACAAATGCTTCTGAATCAATGTTGTTGACTACCAGGTCAAGATCGCCGTCGCCGTCCAGGTCCGCGTAAGCAGCGCCGTTGGAGTAGGCAAGTACATCCAGTCCCCAGTTTTTGGAGGCATCTGAAAAAGTGAGATCACCGGAATTTTTGTATGCATAATTGGCGATTTTCACCTCCGGTACTTTTTCGATCAGTTCGAGCGCATTTTGCTGTTTGAAATTATTGGTGCCAAAATTTGAAAAGTCCTCTTTGAACTGAATGAAATCACGATCGGTAACGTCGCGGCGATACCCATTTGTGATAAAAATATCCTTCAGGCCGTCGTTGTCATAATCTGCGATCAGCGGCGCCCAACTCCAGTCCGTTTTAGCGACACCGGCCAGTAACCCGATCTCGCTGAACATAGGTGCACCGGTCTTTTGCTCCCCCGAATGCACTCCCAGGTTCAGTTGCAGCATATTGCGCATGTATTGCAGCTGGTATCCGTACTGGTCCGAAATGCTCATTTGTTTCCGGTCATAATCCTGGCCCGCCAGCATTTTCTTTTGCCGGTAGTTGTCTTCGGGAAGCATGTCCAGTTGGAAAATATCCGGGTAAGTATCGTTATTGATATCGGCAATGTCGAGTCCCATGCCGTAAAGGCTGGTGTGTGCGGTAGCCTCCCTGATCACATTGTCGAAAGCAGGTTTGTGATTGTTTTTTGATGCTGTATTGAGGTAAAGGATATCGCTGCTGATGAAGTCATTGGAGCAATAGATATCTGGAAAACCATCTTTATTGAGGTCACTGACCGCCAGCCCGAGCCCAAGTCCTTCAAACCGTACACCTGCCTCTTTTGAAATATTGGTATATACCGGAAGGCCATTGTTTCCAATGCCTTCATTCATATAAAGCCTGCCAGTGCTCGGGTACGATCCGTCGTCATAGGTTTTGCGCAGATAGTTTGGATTCTGGAGATCAGGAGCGGTATTCATCAGATAGGCATCCAGGTCGCCGTCCAGGTCCGCGTCGAAAAAGGCAGTCTGAACGGTGAAAGCGTTGTCGTTCAGCCCGTATGCCGCTGCCATTTCGCGGAACACCGGTTTTTTATTTTGATCCAATCCCTGGTTGATGAACAGCAGATTTTCGGAATTGGCCATGCGCTGGTGTTTTGCCACACTCACATAAATATCCAGCAGTCCGTCCTGGTTGATGTCCACCATTGAAATGCCGGTGCACCAGCGACTGGTTTGCACTCCTGCCTGTTCTGTAACGTCTTCGAATTCCCACTTTTGGGCCAGCGTGTCTATGTGGCTGACATATAGCCTGCTGCTGACCTGGTTACCTCCGAAGAAAATATCCGGTTTCCCATCATTGTTCACATCACCGATTCCGACACCTCCGCCATTGTAAAAATTGGTAAAAGTGAACGGATTGATGGAATCGTTCGGGGTTAATGTATTGGCAAAGCTGATCTTCGTTTCTCCTGAATTACGGGCGATGAAAAGATGGTCCTTTTTTTCGCCACATCCTGAAAAAAAAGCAACGACCAAAATCAGAAAGCCAGGAAGCCGGATTATTTTCATGGGGGTAAAAAGTTGTATTTACGTAAATATGACTATAAATGACACCAATCGGTAATGTCATTTATAGTCATATTACAATCGAAATGATCAGTATCCGGGGTTTTGGTCGCCGGGCTCTATTTTAGGGTTGTTGTCAACTTCCTGCTGCGGGATCGGTAACAGCTCATGTTTGTTGGCCTGGAAATATGCCAGTGGTTCCACTTTCAGCTTTCCAAGCTTTCTCCACCGTAAAATATCCCGGTTGCGGATTTGTTCGCCGCTTTGCTCTACGCGCTTTTCATGCACTATGGCCGCAAAAACCTGGTCTTTGGTAGTAACCGGGAATTTTGCAGTCGGGTACGGCGGCATGCTTACGCTTTTCCGTGCGCGGACCATGTTCAGATATTTCACCGCCTCGGCAATATTGCCAGCCTCGTTTTCCACCTCAGCCAGGGCAAGGAGTGTTTCCGCATAACGCATAATCCGCTGGTTGATCCCGCCGGTCAGGAACGACTCGTTCATTTTGTACATGAGCGAATATTTCTGCCAGCTTACTTTCATGGTGACCCCGTCCACTACAGATGAGTTTCCGTTTTGTTGGCCGTCGGTCAGAGTACTCGCGCCGTTGTTGTATTTCTCTCCTGAAAAGTAGAAAGAGTCGTCATAGCGCGGATCTGTTTTGGCATCGCCTTTTGTTGTTTTTTCAAATTCTGCGAGCAGGCTGTTTGAAGGAATTACGTTCCGCCAGCCAATAGCCGAATATTCCTGGGTTCTTACGGTCTCCGTTCCGGCTGTTGCGCCGTTTCCGTCCCCGTCCCAGTTGTACACACCGCCGGACGGGAAGAAATTAACCTCGAAAATAGATTCTTTGTTGAACTCTGTCTCTTCCAGGAAGTTGTCATTGTAGTTGTCTACCAGCGCATATACTTTTGAATCGTATATCTTCATAAGTTCGGTTTTGGCATTGGCATAATCGCCTTTCTGAAGATACACCCTGGCGAGCAACATCTGCGCAGCACCTTTGGTAGCCCTGCCCTGATTGGCGGCGTCATAGGTAGCGGGAAGCAGGGCCTGTACAGCCTGAAGTTCAGAGATCACATAGGCATACACTTCGTCAACCGGTGTGCGCGGTAAGCTTCCGTCGACTGTCAAAACGTAATTCTTATACAAAGGCACATCGCCCCACATGGCAGCCAGCTCGTAATATGCAAAAGCTCTGAGGAAACGGGCTTCGGCGAGCAGTCTGCCTTTATCCGCGTCTGCCAGGTCGGTGACCTTTTCGGAATTATCGACAACCGAATTGGCACGATGGATCAGGCGGTAATAGGCGAGCCAAACGGTACCCATCACCCCGTTTCCTGTATCGTGTGTTCCGAGCAGCAACTGGTTACGGGGTGTTTCCAACTGCCCGCCACCGGCAGCCACATCGTCGCTCCGCAAGTCGTGGTTAAAAAACCATTCACGGGCCACAAGGTTATTGGATTTCAGCATGGAATACACACTGGTGACCCCGCTCGAAAGCTCCGCTCCGTTTTTATAAAATCCATCTACGGTAACGCCATTGGGGTTTACCTTTTCCAGGGAGTCGTCGTTGCAGGCAAAGGCGATGCCAAGCAGAAGCGCGTATATGATGATAAGTTTCTTTTTCATTTCCATTCAATATTTTTCTTTTGAAGAAATTTTCAGCCTAAAAACCAACACTCAATCCCACCTGCAAAGTCCTTGGTTGCGGATACATACCATAGTCAATTCCGTTGATGAGCTGCGTGGCCGTATCATTGGATGAACCGTTCACACCGATTTCCGGATCGAGTCCCGAATATTTAGTGAAAGTCAGCAAGTTGGTCGCAGCCACATAGATCCGGGCTTTTGTAATGGCATCACGCGTGAGGGCCGCAAGTGCCTTGGAAGGAATAGTGTATCCGATGCTCAGGTTTTTGATACGCATATAAGAGCCATTTTCAACAAAACGGTCGCTGGTACGGCTGTTATTATTCGGGTCACCGCTGATTGCCCTTGGGACATCCGTATCGGTATTGGTCGGCGTCCATGCGTCGAGGACAGCGGTACCTGCATTAAACAAACGAAGCATTCCCTGTTCGATCACCTTCGTTCCGTTGTAAATTTTGTTACCCTGAACCCCCTGCAGATAGACCGTAAAATCGAAGTTTTTGTAGCTGCCGCCAAAGTTTCCTCCGTAGCTGAATTTAGGGATAAAACTTCCGAAATAATCTCTGTCCCTGTCATCGATCTTGCCATCCCCGTTTATGTCCTTAAAACGGATATCGCCCGGGGCCGCCTGGTCCTGGTATTTGGTTTTATCGTCTCCGTCCAACGCATTGTATCTGTCAATTTCCGCCTGATTTTGGAAAATGCCGTCCACTTTCCATCCGTAGAACGATTGGATAGGTTGCCCGACTTCTGTTTTGGTGATATCAAATCCGCCGAAATCCGCATTTAATCCGGAGAATAAGGTGGCGTTGGCAGTGGCGAGGCTCAGCACTTTGTTACGGGTAATATCCAGGTTAACAGAAGCATTCCATTTGAAATCACCGTCATTTTTGCTGTAACCCAGCTGGAATTCATAGCCCCAGTTTTTCATGCTTCCAATGTTGGAAAGCGGAGAAGATGAGTAGCCCAGAGAATTGGGGATCGGTACTTGCAAAAGCAGCCCGTCGGTTTTGCGGTTGTATGTTTCAGCAGTGAAAGTAACGCTGTTATTGAAAAGCGCGAGGTCGATCCCCAGGTTGGTCATGGTTGTGCTTTCCCATTTCAGCTGGGTGTTGCCCAATGCACCGAAATAGGAGCCAAGAACTTTGTTTCCGCCAAACACGTAATTGGAGTTATCGGCGGCCACGAGCGACTGCCACGCATAACTTCCGATGCCGTTAAAGCCAGTCTGCCCGTAGCTGGCGCGGATTTTCAGTTCGGAAATGGCAGGCACAGCTTTCAGGAATTCTTCTTCGCTGATTCGCCAGCCGAGTGACAGGGAAGGGAAAGTACCCCATTTGTTTCCCGGTGCGAAACGTGAAGAACCGTCGCGGCGGATAGAGCCGCTTAACAGGTACTTGCCTGCATATTCATAGTTTAACCTGCCAACATACGAAATCAGAGAACTTTCATCCAGCGTACTCGATGCATTCGGGTTGGAAATTCCCTGCATCTGGTCAATGTCATTGTTTGGCCTGTATCCCGAACCGTTCAGTGTATTTGTCCGGAAAGTTTGTTTGTCCACGATCGCGGTTACATTCAGCTGATGTTTTCCGAAAGTTTTATCAAACGTAAGCTGATTGGTAATAACAGGAGAAAAAAAGCTGGTGCGGCTGTCACGGATCTCGTACTGAATGCGTGATTTGAACCCGTCATTATAGATCGGGAACTGATTGGAAGTCGTCGCTGACACAACATCGGCTCCGAAGCTGAAACGGTAGTTCAGAAAGTTTGTAATTTTCACATCCGCAAAAATGGAGCCCAGCACTTTGAAACGCTGATTTCGTGTAACGTCCTGCAATGCGATCCGCACCGGATTGTCGGGGTCGCTGCCATCAGCTGCGGTAGGGGAGCTGTAACCGCCAACTTTGGTGGGATCGCTCACCGGCCAGTACGGGAGGTTACGGATCATCTGCATCACAGCCGTCCTTCCTCCGCCAAAACCCTGTTCGCCCCGCGCTTTATCATAAGATACTGTCAGCGTCTGGCCGATGTTTAACCATTTCCTGACCTGGTGGTCAGAATTGAGCCGGACATTTGCCCTTTTATAATTGGTACCGATCAGAATACCTTCCTGATCGAAATAACCCGCAGAGGTGAAGAAACGTGAAAACGCGTTACCGCCGGATACGGATACCTGGTGCTGCTGCACAGGAGCGCTGCGGAACATCACATCCTGCCAGTTGGTCTGGGTTTGAGCGAAGGTTTGGCTGGCACCTTGGTAAACAGGCTGGTCCATATTGGAAAAACGGCCGGGCAGGGCAATTCCGGCATTTCCCAGCAAAGCGGTTGCATATTGAATATACTGGTCTGTGTTCAGCACGTCCAGTTTATTCCAGGCCGCCTGCGTACCAAAATACGTGTCCAGATTGACGTGCAGTTTGCCATCTTTCGATCCTTTTTTGGTGGTAATAATGATCACACCGTTTGAAGCCCGGGAGCCGTAAATGGCAGCCGAGCTCGCATCTTTAAGTACTTCCAGCGATTCAATGTCTTTGGGGTCCAGATTGTTGAGGTCTCCCGCAGGAATTCCGTCGATCACATACAGCGGGCCGGAAGCATAATTGATAGAACCGATACCCCTTATACGAACGATCGGCGTCTGCCCCGGGCTACCGTTGTTCACCACACGGACCCCCGGAACACGCCCCTGCAGGGCCTGTTCCGCGCTGATGACGGGAAGTGCCGTGAGTTCCTTCGGAGAAACCGATGAAACCGCGCCGGTCAGCGACGATTTCTTTTGAGAACCGTAACCGATCACGACCATTTCTTCCAGAGCCTGGTTTTCCGGGATCATCTGGATGTCGATCCGGGCGCGGTTTCCTACCGTAAACTCCTGTTTGGCATAGCCTATGAAACTGAATACGAGGATGCTTTTTTCAGATGGCACATTGAGTGAATATTCTCCTTTGGTATCCGTAGTTGTTCCGATGCTGGTTCCCTTGAGTGTAACATTAACACCGGGCAATATGTCTCCGTCCTCAGTTGTCACTTTTCCGACTACCTGCTGGTCGGCAATGGTTGAGGCAGAAACATAATCGAGAGGCATCCACATCAGGGCCATCACCCCGAGTAACCAATGTCCTTTTAGACGGTAAAGGAATTGTAGCTTTTTCTCCATTTTACTGATTGATTAAATGTTTAAAAGACACTTTTAAAATTTGACATAATCATAGGTTACACAAAACGGCTACAAGTTTATTCCTGTTTTTTTTTGTATCAGTATATGGTAACTAACGGCTAATAAGTATAAATATATGAATATAAAAAAACACTTCCACTTTGCAAATAGTAAAAAAGTAAGAAATTATTAAAATTTATCATAATAGTGTCAGGATTGGATAAAAATGGTATAGTCGCAGCATTATTCGTACTACACTCGAATTCGATGGAGTAGGGAAAAAGTCACCGGGAGGGATATTGCTGATTTTGAATTTTGAATGACTGAGTGAGTGATGTTGACTTGATAGTCATATGTTGTCATCCGTCGTCATGACAACCCGCACTGTTTCAGATCGAAACTGATGAAGCCATTGACATCGCGGAAGCTTATCTGAAAATTAGCTTTGACTCCACAGAAAGCAAAGGCAATTTACGGGTGACGGAGAAGAGTATGATTACGACATGAACGTCACCCTAGGTATGCGACCTTAAACTGGCCTTTATTGATGAAAAAGAGGAAAATAAACGGATTGGTACTTGATCGAATTGGTAAGTTTGTCGATCACAAAATCCATATCAATATTTAGCGTGTGTGATCAAGTAAATTACAAAAAAGAGCTTACAATGGCAATGGGTGAATTTGAGGGAGATGGTTGCCATGACTACACCTGACCACAAATGATCGCGCATCACCCCCTCCTCCCAACCTCAAAACCACTTTTCAACCAAATCCCGAACCCTGTTGATATCACAGCCAAATACAAAAATCCGTGTACGCGGGTCGGCGGGGCCTCCGTAGGGAATACTGTCTTTTTGGAAGGGTATTTTTCGGTTGGACAGCTCTTGGATCAACCGTTTCTCTGAATCCTTGTCTTTCAGAAAACCGAGCAGGTGCCTTTTTCCGTAAGCATCGTCCCGGATGATCGGGAAGGCGTACGCTACGGCTTCCTGCTCAGAAGCAAAATGTTTCAGATAGTCCGCAACGCCTCGTTCGGTGTAATACCAGCACCAGACATTCTCTTTCATAGTAAGGCCGTAGCCTTCATGAATGACCCTGTTCGCGATTGCGTAGGAGTCCGGGTAACAATTCGCTGTCATCCATTGGTCGAGCTGTGCGATGGTTGTTGGTTCGTTCATAGTGAGGGGGAATTTTGAATGAGCCGCCGTGGAACGGGGAGTGAATGAGTGAATGAGTGAATGAGTGAATGAGTGAATGAGTGAATGAGTGAATGAGTGAATGAGTGAATGTGGGCAAGTATTGTAAATATCTAATGACAACTAATGACAACTAATGACAACCCCTGACACCCCTTCTTCCCCTTCTTCCCTTTATTCCTGTTTCCCGGATTCAATAATATTGAAAAATAAATTAATTTTTACATAGGTGTTTTTCTGGACGTGAACGTCTCTCTTAATAGAAAGATATTCCTAAGCGGCCGATCACATAACATGGATAACTCAGTATGGAGAAAGCAGGCAATTTTAACTATGGCGAAGTGCCCGAAGGCGTTCCATTGCGGACTCATGAGGACGCGACAGCATTGCGCGGAAAAGGGTTTAACCTTGATTCGGAAGTGCTGATCAAAAAGGCATTTGAAACCAACAGTAATCAGGGTATCGAGCTGCTGTTCCGGTATTATTACCGCTCGCTCTGCAGCCACGCTGTGCGTTATGTCTCTTCGAAGGAAATTGCGGAAGACATCGTTTCGGACGTCTTTTTTAAGTTTCATTCCGAGCAGACTTTCCTGGATGTGAAGACGTCTTTCAGGGCCTATCTTTTTACGTCGGTCCGCCACCGTGCTTTTGACTACGTCCGCGTGGAGCTCAAAAGAAGCACTTCCATGCAATTTGCCGAATTCATCCCGATCCAGCCCGACCAGCAGCCCGATCATATCACCCAGTACGAAGACTTATATAACGATGTCGAAAATGCGGTAAACAGCCTTCCTCTCAAGCGCCGGAGAATTTTTGTAATGCATCGCTTTGAAGGTAAAAAGTATCAGGAAATTGCCGCCGAGCTCAATTTGTCACTCCGTACCGTAGAAGCTCAGATGTTCCAGGCATTGCATCAGGTGAGGTCGATCATCCGGGACAAATGGTTTGTCCTGCTGCTTGCCTTTATGGAGTGACAGTACACACAGACTTATCAAATCAAGGCCGTCACGATTCGGCGGGCTCATTAATAGAGGATTCAAGATGAACACAGAAATAAACAAGGCACTTATTTTTACTTACTTTTCGGGAAGGGCTACGGCTTTTCAGAAAAAGATGATAGAAGAATGGGTTGCAGAAGCGTCAAGCCGCGAACAGTTCTTTGTCTGGCTGCAGGAATGGGAGCAGGAGAATTTACAGTATTATGCCGATGTGGACAACGGTATCGCCCGGCACTGGCAGCGCCTGTACCAGGAGGAGCATACCGGCGGGTTTCACGCGGATGATGTCCATGAATCTGACCGGAAAAACAAAAAGTCAATTTTTAGCAAGGTTAACTGGCTGGTTGCAGCCTCCGTATTGGTCAGCTTTTTTTCGCTCCTTTGGTTTTTCAGGGATCATGTACAGTATCAGGTGCATCAAACGGATTACAACGAAACGAGAAGGATAGAGCTGGCAGACGGAAGCAAGGTGGTGCTCAATTCAAATTCTTCCCTGCGTGTCCCCCGTTTCGGATTCGGTACCAAAACCAGAAAGGTACTCCTCTACGGAGAGGCGGATTTTGATATCGTGCACACCACCGATCACCAGAAATTCGTGGTGAAAACCGGCAAGGATGTTGACATAGTGGTGCTGGGGACGGAGTTCAACGTATATGCCCGACCGAGAGGGACAAAAGTGATGCTGAACAAGGGGAAAGTACAATTGCGTTACCAGGAGGGCAGTGCCAAAAAAATGCTGACCATGAGACCGGGGGATTTTGTGACGATGGATGTAAACGGCCGCCCTAATCTCCAGAAAACGAAAAACCCTCAAAAATTCACCGCCTGGAAGGCCCACCGCTTTATTTTTGAAAAAACAACCTTACGGGAAGTGTGCCATTTGTTCGAAGATAATTTCGGGCTGCAGGTACAGATACCGGATACCAATCTTGCTCAGCTGACAATTTCGGGCTCTTTTACTGCTCTCAATGCAGAGGAACTCCTCGAAATCCTCACGGAAGATTCAGGCCTTAGTTACGAGAAATCCGAAGATGGCCAGGCGATAATTTTGTCTTTTTAAGTACGCGTATTCCAATATTCCTAAACCTCTTATTTAAAACCTTTAATCACTTATGAAAAAAACGATACAATCATTTGTATTGATGGCGTTTTTATGCTGTAGCATTCAGCCGGGATTTTCTCAGCTCATCGCCAGTGTTCAGAAAGAGCCGCGTCCGGTAAGTATCCAGCCTTCTTTCAAAAGCCTGAAAGATGTCCTGCAGGATTTCAAAACGCATTATAAAGTAGATATACTTTATTTTGATCATCTGGTGGAAGGTTACAGAGTATCTTCTGACGCAGTGGTGCTGGATCCGAGTGTGGAGCAAAGCCTGGGGAATTTACTGAAACCGCTTGGTCTTAAATATAAGAAAACAAGCACCGGAGGTTTCATTATTACAAAAAAGAAGGATTCAGAGAAAAAAGAAAAGAAGCAGTCCGCTCTGGACGAATCCGGTTTGCCAAAAATTGAACTAAAGGGCTTTGACCTCTCTGATCGTCTTGCTTCCGCTGTGAAGGTAACCGCCGCAGTTGCGGGCACAGTAGTGCCGGACAGGGTTATAACCGGAAGAATAACCGAATCGGAAAAAGGGGAGGCGCTGCCCGGGGTGAACATACTCATCAAAGGAAGCACCGTTGGGGCGGTGACGGACGTGAAGGGAAACTATTCGATCAATATACCCGATGGCGCAGTGAGCCTGGTTTATTCTTTCGTCGGGTACATCAGCCAGGAAATTCTGATTGGCTCGAAAACCGTGGTGGACATTTCCCTGAGCAGCGATACAAAAGCTTTGGAAGAATTCGTGGTCGTTGGTTATGGTACGCAGAAGAAAATCAACCTGACAGGTGCGGTTGCTAATGTGGGTTCCGAAGTCATCGAGAGCCGGCCGGTTGCTAACGTGGGCCAGGCATTGCAGGGAACCGTTTCAAACCTGAACATCACCCAGAGCAGCGGTGCATTGGGTAGCGGCGCTTCCTTTAACATCCGCGGCAATACTTCCATCAGCGGCGGAGGGCCTCTGATACTCGTCAATAATATCCCTATGGATGTTAACCTGATCAATCCCAATGATATCGAAAATGTGACGGTGCTTAAAGATGCTGCCTCTGCCGCGATTTATGGTGCGCGTGCCGCTTATGGTGTGGTGCTGATTACTACGAAAAGCGGTAAAAAATCGATGAGGCCGCAGGTAACATTGTCTATGAACTACTCTACGAACAAGCCAGTCGTGAAGTTTGAGACGATGGATGCAATGGAACGGATGACCTATATGAACACGGCGAATATGCGCGTCAATGGCAGGCCTTACTATCAGTTTGATGAATTTTATGAAAAAGCGATCATTGCCCATTATAACGATCCAAGCCAGCCGGAAACATTCCAGCACCCCAACGAATCCCCGAACGTTTACGCGTTTTCAGCCAATACGGACTGGCCGAGATTGCTCCTGAGGGACAGCTATCCCATGCAGCAGTACAACGCCACAGTATCAGGCGGTTCGGATAAGTTCGACTATTACACCTCAGTTGCTTACTTCCGGGCCGACGGTATCCCCAAGAATTTTGATGAGCGATATACACGCTACAACGTGATGACGAACCTTAACTATGATGTCGCCAAGTGGATCCGGATAGGGAGTAAGATTTCCGTTAACAACAGCAAGAAAGTGTACCCTCCCAACGACAGGAGCAATAACTTCGACGAAAGCCGGAACATGTTCCAGGTGCATTCCTGGGCAAACTGGCCGGCTTATCTGCCCGATGGAAACTATGCATCCATAGGGTCTGTGCCTAACGTGCTGCAGATGCACAGGGAAGGTGGCTACCGCCAGCGCGATATCATGGATTCCTGGCTTACGGGTACGGTAAAGCTGACGCCCGTCAGGCACATGACTTTTAACATGGATTATTCCTTCAACATCAAGGATACCAAAGAGCTGGATTATCGCAGGCAGCTTCCCATGTTTGACAGGAAAGGAATTGCCGGTTATTATCCCTATACCAACCCAAGCTCAGTGACCCGCAGCAATTACAATACCAGATATTCGGTTTTTAATGCTTACGCGGATTATGAAAACACGTTCAGCGGCAAGCATTATGTGAAGGCAATGGCAGGGTTCAACCAGGAAAATGCGACCTACGGATTTTTCTCGGCATCACGTGAAAAACTGATCGTCGGAAGTATGCCATTTATGAACCTGGCCTACGGTGAAAGGTTTGCCGCCGATTCATTGTCCGAATATTCCATCAGAGGCGCGTTTTCCCGTCTGAACTATAGCTACGACGACCGCTACCTGATCGAATTCAACGGACGTTACGACGGAAGTTCCAAGTTCCCCAAAAAGGACCGTTTTGCATTTTTCCCATCGGTATCGGTGGGCTGGCGCGTGGATAACGAAGGATTTTTCAAATCCCTCAGAAATACCGTTAATATGCTGAAAATAAGGGCCTCATACGGTAATCTTGGCAACCAGAACGTATCGGGATATTATCCGTATATCGCAACTTACTCAACGAGACTGGCGGGATACCTCTTGAATGGCGAAAATCCGATGACTGTGACCGCACCGGGCCTTGTGAGTCCTACACTTACCTGGGAAACGGTGATTCAGCAGGATCTTGGACTGGACTTCTCTCTTCTTGGGAACAAGCTGAGCGGGTCGTTTGACGTGTACCGCCGCGATACCAAGAATATGCTGACGAGATCGCAGACCCTGCCTTCTGTTCTGGCAGTGAACGAGCCGCAGGCCAATGCTGCCAATATGAAAACGACCGGGTTCGATTTTACCGTTTCGTGGAACCATAATATAAACCAGGTTAAATACGGCATAACACTTTTACTGTCGGATTACTCAGCAAAGATCACCAAGTTCAGCAACCCGTCAGGGATCATTTCTGATAACTATGTAGGCAGGAACGTCGGCGAGATTTGGGGACTTGAAACAGGAGGCATATTCCAGTCCGATGAGGAAGCGCTGACGCTGGACCAGACACAGATCAGCGGGAGAAAACGTGAAGCAGGTGACCTGTTTTTTGTAGATCAGGATGGTGATGGCAAAATTACAAGAGGCAAGCAAACGCTTGACGATCATGGCGATATGCTGGTGATCGGTAACAATACGCCGCGTTACAGTTACGGGTTCAGGTCCAATGTTTCCTGGAAGGGTTTCGATCTGGACCTGTTCTTTCAGGGAGTAGCAAAACGTGACATGATCATTTCAGGAAACTATTTTGTAAACCAATATAACGACGAATGGGGTGTGCAGGGTAAAATCGGAACAGACTGGTGGTCACCGGAGAACCGCGACGCTTACTTCCCGCGTCCGCTTATTACCGGAGGTACGGACGTAACGACCGCCCAGACCCGATACATGCAGAATGCAGCCTATCTGAGGCTGAAACAACTCACATTTAGCTACACCATACCGACCATCATCACTCAGAAAGTGGGAGCAAAAAGGGTACAGGTGTATTTCTCAGGAAATAATATGTGGGAAACCACCAAAATGATCAGGATCTCAGATCCGGAGCAATCGAGCGCAATGTCCTATCCTTTGAACCGGGCATTTTCAGTAGGTGCAAATATTGGGTTCTAAATTATTTTATAAAAAACGCCTGTCAAGATGAAAAATATAAAGTACTCATTTGTAATGCTAGCCTCTCTCTTCATGGTGATGGGATGCAATGACGATTTCCTGGAAAAGTATCCGCAGGACAGGATAAATGACGCCAGCTACTGGAAATCGGCCGCTGACGTGGAGATGTATGCCAATCAGTTTTATACGGTACTGAAAGACCCCAACTACATTTGGCAAAGGGACAACATCACCGACAATCAGGGACCTGGTGCACGGGAAGCCTATGCCTGGAACGAATACACGGTTCCTGCGACTGGCGGAGGCTGGGCAAAGAGCGACTGGCTTGGGATACGCAGTTGTAACTATGCGCTCGACTATATCGCTACCATGACCAAGGACGCCGCGCTGGCGACCGCCGAGGCAGAGATCAGGTTTTTCAGGGCTTTCTACTATTTTGCAAAAGTAAAACGCTACGGTGACGTGCCCTGGCTGGAACATGTGCTGCAGATTGATTCCGAAGAATTGTTTTATGCCCGCGACTCCCGCGAAACAGTTACTGCCAATATCCTGAAAGACCTGGATGCTGCCATTGCCAACCTTCCGGAAACATCCGCAGCCGACCGTCTTACAAAATTCGCGGCCCTGGCATTCAAAGTGGAAGTATGCCTTTATGAAGGTACTTTCAGAAAGTACCACAAGATTGCAGGCCATGAGGCTTTGCTTAGAGACGCAGTTACGGCCTCCGAAACCATTATCAATTCCGGCATGTTCGCGTTGTATTCTACGGGAAATCCTAAAAGTGATTACTTCGACCTTTTTGTTCAATATGAACTGAAAGGAAATAAGGAAGGAATCATGATACAGCGTTTCCTTGCCGATAAACGTATGCATAACAACGTTCGTCAGCTTGGCGAACCGCATACCGGGTTTACCAAAGATTTTGTGGAATCGTACCTCTGTACAGACGGGCTGCCCATCTCCCTGAGCCCGTTGTACAAAGGAGATGCTACGTTCGGAGTGGAATTTACGAACCGCGATCCCCGCATGGAGCAGTCTGTTTATCAGCAGAACAGGGTGTACCGGATCTATGAAAATGGCTCAAAGGAATTCCGTCCGATGCCCGAGTTCGATAACAACTATTCGCCCACAAGCTACTATATCCTCAAAGGCTATTCTCCTTACGAGCGCGACAGACTGCAACTTCAGTGTATCGTGGATGACTTTGTGTTCCGCTATGCCGAAATTCTGCTGAGCTATGCAGAGGCAAAGGCAGAGCTGGGAGAAGCTACGCAAGCCATATTGGATAAATCGGTCAATCTGATCAGGGCAAGGGTAGGAATGCCCGCCATGAAAGTGGAAGTAGGCTTTGTAGATCCGGCCTGGCCGAAATGGGAGGTGGCTGTGAGTCCGCTGATCAACGAAATCCGACGGGAACGACGCCTTGAACTTGCAGCAGAAGGCAAAAGGTGGGACGACCTTGTGCGATGGAAAGCAGGTAAATTACTTGACAACGTAAAAACATATCAGGGCGCACGCGACCCTGCAACAGGAAGCAACCGCGTTCTGTATCCGGGTTTTACAAGAAAATGGGTGGATAAATTGTACCTGTATCCCTTGCCGACACAAGAAATAGCACTGAACCCGAAATTAACCCAGAACCCGGGCTGGTAGGGCTCGGCTGGCGATCGCTTCAACGATTAACCAAAAAATGATAAAGAAAGCTCTTTTCCCAATCATCACCGCACTGGTAATTCTCACGGGCAAAAGTACTTCAGCGGCTGGTTTTCCAGTCGCTGAAATCCCAGCCGCCGACTTGTACATTGGAACGGCTTCGGTGGACATTACACCAGCACTGCCTGCTGCGCTGGATGGTCAGATGAACGTCCGGATCGCGACCGTGGTGGAAACACCGCTTACCGCTAATATCATTGTAATGGATTCTCAGGACAAAGGAAAGTCGGTCAGCAGTACCGTACTGATTTCATGCGACCTGGTGGCGATCCCTGCTGAGTTAAGGGATATGATCAGACAATCCGTGGCCGCAAAAATAACCGGGTTAGATACCCGCAAGATCATCATCAATGCTACCCATACGCACACGGCAGCGGTTGTCCGGGATGGATGGTATACATTGCCAAAGGAAGTTACACAGGTAAAAAGCTATCAGCATTTTATCGCAGGACAGATAGCCGGCGCAGTTAAAAAAGCATGGGCCGGCAGGAAGCCGGGAACGGTAAGCTGGGGATTGGGTTACGCCAAGGTTGCCTATAACCGCCGGGCGGTGTATCGCGACGGTACCGCCAAAATGTATGGAAACACCGATAGCCCGGAATTCAAAGGAATTGAAGGGTATGAAGACCAGAGTATCAATACACTCTTTTTTTCGGACGAATCGGGAAAACTGATCGGCGCTTGTATTAATATCGCCAGCCCGGCGCAGGTGGCGGAATCCCGCTCCACGATCAATGCGGATTACTGGCATCCGGTCCGCGTTTCACTCAGGAAACTATATGGAAAGGATCTCTGCGTACTGGGATGGATCGGTGCTGCGGGCGACCAGACGCCCCGCCCCATGTACAGCCAGGCAGCGGAAGCCAGAATGATGGAATTGATTAAGGGCGACAGAAAAGTGGATCATGAATACAGAAAGACGGATCTTTCAAGTGATGATTACATGAATGAAGTGGCACGACGGGTAGTTAACTCGGTAAGGGACACTTATACAGCAGTAAAGAATGAACGTCACAAATCTCCGCTCATCAGCCATAGTGTGGAGGATCTTGAACTTCCGGCCAGAATTGTAACTGCTGACGAATATGAGACCGCAAAGAAAATGCGGGATGAAGATAAAAATGATGCTGCAAAGGCAATTCAGCTCAGCAGGCGCATTGCGTGGAATGAAGAGGTGATGACAAGGTTTGATAACCAGAAAAAAAATCCCCGGCCGATGTATACGGCAGAAGTACACGTGGTGCGGATCGGGGATATTGTTTTGTGTACCAATCCTTTTGAGTTATTTACAGAATTTGGCATACAAATGAAATCCCGGAGCAAGGCGCTGCAAACCTTTGTTCTGCAGCTGGCTGGCCCCGGTACCTATGTACCTACAAAAGAAGCGGTACGGGGAGGACATTATTCAGCCATCATCCAGAGCAACCGTGTCGGCCCCGAGGGCGGACAGCTCCTGACCGACCGGACAGTACAAATGATTAACAAACTTTGGCCCTGACGTAATGAAATGCTTTTTTAAATTAACCCTGATCCTTTTTTGTTACATTCATTTTTCATCAAAATCGCAGGCGAACGATCTGCTGTATATAGGGCAGGCGACTGTCGATATCACCCCGGCATTGCCCGTTGCCGTAACCGGGCAGTTTAACCTGCGTATCGCAGAAAAGGCCGAAACCCCGATCATTGTCAGCGTACTGGTACTAGAAACCCGGAGGAACAAACAAATTGCCGACCTCGCCATAATGGTTTCCTGCGATCTTTTGTATATCCCTACAGACCTGATCCGGGAAGTGCGGCAGGAAGTGAAAAAGAGGATCCCTGACATGGATATCAGCAAAATTATTCTCAATGCAACCCATACACACACTGCGCCGGTGCTGGCCGATGAAGGTGAATATTCGATTCCCAAAGAAGGTGTGACACAGGTACGCGACTATCGTTCTTTTTTTGTAAAACAGGTTTCAGCCGGAATTGCCGCAGCCTGGAACAACCGGGCAGAAGGAAGTGTGGCGTGGGGGTTCAGCTATGCAGTAGCCGGGTATAACCGACGCATCTCCTATTCCGACGGTACTTCCGGCATGAGCAGTAAAACCGATCTCCCCGAGTTTCAGAATCTGGAAGGATCGGAGGACCACGATATCAATACCCTGTTTTTTTGGGATAAAAAAGGAAAGATCATTGCTACTGTGATCGGTGTTGCCAGTCCTTCTCAGGAAGTGGAAGGACGTTATGCGGTCAATGCAGATTATTGGCATGACGTTCGGGAAGGGATGAAGAAACGGTTTGGAAAGGAGGTCTGCGTGGTAGCGTGGCTTGGCGCGGCCGGCGACCTTACCCCGCATATCCGCTATCGTCAGGCCGCCGACGACCGCATGCGCGAGCTCAGGAAGTTGAGCAGAACAGAGGAAATAGCGCGCCGCATCGTTCTGTCGGTGGAAGAGGCGTATGCTGCTGTTAAGGATGACAGGCATTCAG
The DNA here is from genome assembly GCF_005869225.1 of Dyadobacter bucti. Classification (GTDB taxonomy): domain Bacteria; phylum Bacteroidota; class Bacteroidia; order Cytophagales; family Spirosomataceae; genus Dyadobacter; species Dyadobacter bucti. The sequence goes on from NZ_SWFP01000013.1 coordinate 62,015, forward strand.
CCTTGCTTCTGGAACACAAGACCGAAATGCTGCCTTTGCCGGAAAGGCTTGTAACCCAGAAGGATTATACCGAGGCAAATGCTTTTGTTACAAATGCACAAAAACAGATTGCCGCCGATCCGAAAGCGGCTGATAATCTGTATCGTATGATGAAATGGCAGGAAGCAACCCTGGACAGACATAAAAAACAGCAGACCAATCTGAAGCCAGTTTATGACATGGAATTACACGTGATCAGGCTGGGGGATGTGGCGATCTGTACCAATGAGTTTGAGCTTTTTTCGGACTACGGCATCCGCATTCAGTCGCGCAGCAAAGCATTGCAGACATTCGTCATACAGCTGGCCGGAAGTCCCGCCTGGGGCGCTTATCTGCCGACGGAAAAAGCAGTGCGCGGCGGGGCATATAGTGCTGTGATCCACAGTTCGCTGATTGGTCCGCAGGGCGGGCAGGTGCTGGTAGACAGGACCGTGGAATTGATCAACGGTTTTTATCCGTAACAGCTGCCTGAAAATCCGGTCCCATACTTACATAAAAATTCATCATGAGCGATGGCTTTAAAACAAACTACTGCGTTTTTTAAACTGTATGCCGGCGCATTGCTGACATTGTTTTTGTGCCTTTTTTCAACTTCCGGTAACGGCCAGGGAAAGGTTTTTAAGGCGGGCGCATCCGTGACAAATATCACGCCTCCGCTGGGCGAAGGTATCGTCGGGAATTTTGGGAATCCACCTCCGGCCATGTATGTACACGACGATTTGCACACCCGCAGTCTTGTCCTGGACGACGGCCAGACCCGTCTAGCGTTTGTGATCTCAGATAATGTGGGCATCACCCACGAGGTTTTCGACCATGCCCGGCGAATGGTGCACGAGGAAACAAAAATCCCGTTGGCCAACATCCTGATGTCATCCACCCATACCCATTCCGGAATAAGCGCAAGCGGTGATTTCAACGAAAGAAAACCCGGCCTGGAGAAACCGCTCGATGCCTATCAGCAGTTTATCGCCAGACGGATGGCCGACGGTGTGCGCATTGCCATTCATAACCTTGAACCTGCCCGTATTGGCTGGGGCGTGGGCAGTGTTCCGCAGCATGTGTTCAACCGCAGGTGGATTATGAAAGAAAAAGTACCTAATCCTTTCGGAGAAATGGATCAGGTGCAGTTTAATCCGGGTGTAAATAATGCCAATAAAAAGGAACCCGCCGGTCCCACAGATCCCGAGGTTTCATTTCTCTCGGTTCAGTCGGCAGGTGGCCGGCCGCTGGCAGTTTTGGCTAATTACTCATTGCATTATGTTGGCGGGGTACCCAAGGACCACATTTCCGCAGACTATTTTGCAGTATTTGCCGACCGGCTTCAGGAATTACTGAAAGCCGACAGGCAGGAAGTCCCTTTTGTGGCCATGATGACCAACGGTACGTCGGGAGATGTCAATAACATTAATTTCAGGGGGCCTGCCGAAAATCATCCGGCTTATGCAAAAATGAAAATTGTTGCCAATGATGTTGCCAACGAAGTACTGCGTGTATACAACAAGGTTCAATATAAAGACTGGGTGCCCCTCAAAGCCGCAGCGTCGCAGCTGAAACTGGCAGTCAGAAAACCATCCGCACAGATGCTGGCCCGTGCCAGAAGCATCAACGCCAGGCCCGACAACATCAAACCCGATCATCCGCTGGAAAAAACCTACGCGGAACGCACCATACAAATGCACGAATTATGGCCGGATTTTGTCAATGCGACCATGCAGACCTTCCAAATTGGAGAGGTCGGTATTGCAGCCATTCCGTTTGAAGTTTTCACGGAGATTGGATTGGAGATCAAGGCAAAAAGTCCTTTTAAACCAACATTTACGATAGAACTTGCCAACGGGTGCTACGGATATCTGCCGACACCGGAGCAGCATTTGCTCGGCGGTTATGAAACCTGGCCTGGTACCAACCGGGTAGAAAAGGAAGCATCCAGGAAAATTGTTGCCGAGATCCTGAAACTTTTTAATGAGATCAAATAGCCTTTCCCGGGATACGGGGAATACACTCAAGAAATAAATAATCACTAATCCTAAACCCAATCATATGCATCAGACCAACTTGCCTTGTAACGCAGGGTTTCTCCGCCATTTCAGAAAAATTCTGGTCGCGGGCTATCTCTTTCTGTGCTGTTGCGCAGGAGCTGCCAATGCTTCGGAGATCTATGTCGGTTCGGCAACTGCTGATATCAGTCCCAAACTCCCGGTGGCATTAATGGGACAGTTTAATCTCCGGGTCGCTGAAACCGCTGAAACTCCGCTGTACGCCGGTGTCGTCGTCATGGAGTCCAAAGAAGGAAATAAGTCGCTCGACACTGCAGTCTTCGTTTCCTGCGACCTGATTTTGATCCCTGCGATTTTAAGGGAAGAATTGCGTGCGGAGGTTAAAAAGCTGCTGCCGGGTTTTAATGCCAATAAGATCATCATCAGCGCTACACACACGCATACCGCGCCAGTGCTCGAAGACGATGAGGAAAAGTCTTCGTTCGTATATCCGATCCCTGCCAACGTGCCGAAGGTAAAAACTTACCGGGATCTGTTTGCAAGAAGAGTGGCTGATGCCATCGCAAAAGCATGGACCAGCCGGGGCAAAGGGAGTGTCACCTGGGGCCAGAACCGTGCCGCAGTGGGCTACAACCGCCGTGCGGTTTATAAAGACGGGACTACCGTGATGTACGGGAAAACAAACCGTGCCGATTTTCAAAATCTCGAAGGATATGAAGACCATGATGTGAATTCACTGTTTTTCTGGGATTCAAAGGGGAAACTTATCGCTATGAGCATAGATGTTGCCTGCCCTGCACAGGAGTTTGAACACCGGACCAGTGTGAATGCAGACTACTGGCATCCGGTACGTCAGGCTTTACAAAAGCGTTTTGGACCGCAGCTCAATGTGATGGGCTGGATCGGTGCGGCTGGTGACCAGTCGCCTCACAGCATGTACCGCAAAGCCGGAGAAGCCCGTATGCAAAAGCTCTCAAACAAAACCCGGATGGACGATATTGTTGCGCGGGTCGTGCGGGCAGCAGAAGAAACTTACGACATTGTAAAGGATGACCGGCATTCGGATATTGCATTTGCGCACAGAACGGAAAAACTGGACCTGCCGATGCGTATCATTACAGAAGCCGAATTCAACGAATCCAAAAAAGTACAGCAGGATTGCGCCGCACAGATCGCAGCCGATCCTAAAAAGAGTGGCGACCTGTATGCAAAAATGACATGGTTCGGTGATGTACTTAAACGTTATGAGGCGCAAAAAGGTAAGAAAAACCCGATGTATGAGAGTGAGATCCATGTGCTGAGGATCGGGGATGTGGCTGTTTGTACCAATCAATTTGAACTGTTTACAGACTATGGGATCAGGATACAGGCACGCAGCAAAGCCGTACAGACTTTCGTGATACAGTTGACGGGCCCGGGCACTTATCTGCCTTCTGCCAAAGCTGTGGCAGGCGGGGGGTATAGCGCCGTTTGTCAGAGCAACGTGGTAGGCGCTGAGGGTGGCCAGGTGCTGGTGGACCGTACCGTTGAAATTATCAATGGGTTCTGGCCCTCGGCTGAATAAATCCGATGCCCTGTTCAGAGGGCGTTCCGTTTTCCGACATTAATTTTTTGAATCGTATTCATTGTATGAAAAAAACAAACCAGGATCACTTTTCCTTAATCTTTTACACAACGCTATTCCTCACTTGGTGCGTTATTTTGACAGGCTGCCGGAAAAAAGAAGAAACAGGGTCCAGGGAAGGTTCCACTCCGCCGGATAAGGCGATAGCTACCTTTGAGCTGGAGCCTGGGTTTAAGATGGAACTATTGGCGAGTGAGCCCATGGTAGCCAGCCCGGTGGACATGGAAATAGATGAGTACGGCAGGTTTTATGTGGTTGAAATGCCGGGTTATCCGCTGGATAAAAGCGGGACTGGCCGCATTAAACTACTTTCCGATTCGGATGGGGACGGGGTGATGGACAAAAGCACGGTTTTCGCAGAAGACTTGATTTTGCCCAACGGTATCCTGCGGTGGAAAAAAGGCATTATGATCACAGATGCTCCGAATGTACTCTATCTGGAAGATACCGATGGCGACGGAAAAGCGGATGTGAGAGATACTTTGCTGACCGGTTTTTCACTATCAAACCCGCATGTGAATGTCAATAATCCTGTTTATGGAATTGACAACTGGATCCATCTTTCGCATCTGGGGGCGATCGGAACACGTAAATATGGGACCGAATTTGGCGACCTGGGCAGCGAAATCCATTTTCCAGGCCAGCCCGACGGCCCCCGCCTTCCCAAAAATGCCGACAGTCGCAATGTCCGGTTCCGGCCGGAGTCGCACGAGCTGGAATTAGCCTCCGGCAAATCGCAGTTCGGACATACTTTTGACCAGTGGGGACACCATTTTTTTACACATAATCAAAACCACATTTATCAGGAAGTGATCGGAGCGTCTTACCTGGCGCGCAACCCCGACCTGCTGATTTCGGATGCCACCCAGGTGATTTCGGATCACGGAAAATCCGCGGAAGTTTTTCAGATCACTAAAAACCCGGATCGCCAGCTCTTTACCCCGGTAGGTGTTACTACGTCTTCCAGCGGGCTTACGGCCTATTTGGGTGGCGCCTTTCCGCCTCCCTATGACGGTACCGTAACTTTTGTCGCGGAATCGGTGAGTAACCTCGTACACGTTGACATTGTGAAAGACAGCGGCGCCACTTTTACGGCAACCCGTCAGCATCCTGATAAGGAATTTCTGGCGTCGAAAGACTCATGGTCGCGGCCGGTGAACATGTACGTGGGGCCCGACGGAGCACTTTATGTACTCGACTATTACCGTCAGACGATCGAACACCCGGAATGGATGTCGGATGAAGCAGTGGCGGCGGGCGGCTTGTACAATGGCCACGATATGGGGCGGATTTACCGGATCACACCCACCAATTTCAAAAAACCGGAATGGACAAAGGGCCTTAAACTCGGGGACGCTACCAGCGAACAGCTGGTCACATACCTGGAAGATCCCAATAGCTGGTGGAGACTGAATGCGCAGCGTTTGCTGGTAGACCGTGCCGATCAAAAAGCAATACCGGCGCTGATCAAAATGAGTGAAAATCCGGCCTCACCTATGGGGCGGCTGCATGCTTTGTGGACATTGGAGGGAATGAAATCGCTTACAGCCGACCTGGTCGCACGGGCGCTGAAAGACCAAGTTCCGGGTATCCGTGAAAATGCGATCCGGCTCGCCGAACTTCATAGGAAAGATTTTCCGGGATTGTCGGCAAACCTGCTGGCCATGGTGAATGATAAAGACCCGAAAGTGAGGTTTCAGTTGCTGTGCACATTAGGTTACAGCAGTACGCCCGAAGCCGGAGCCGCTCGTCAGCAACTGCTCTTCCGCGACCTGAACGACGATTGGGTGCAAATTGCTGCGCTTTCTGCCAATTCGTCCCAAACTGCCCCTTTGTTAAAAACTGTGATGACTGCCTACCGGTCGGATAACCCGGCTTACGCGTCTCTGGTACAACGGTTGACAACAATCGTGGGCGCCGGTAGCGATCCGGGGCCGATCAAAGCGTTGATAAAGAGGGCGATCACTCCGGTTTCAGACAAAAAATCCGGCTGGCAGCCCGCCGTACTGGCTGGTCTGACGGACGGTTTGAAACGCAAGAAAATAGATTTTGCAGTTTTGGAAAATGAGCAAAAACAGCTGATTAGCAGCGCGTTTAACAATCCGCAGGCAGCCGTGAGAAAAGCTTCTCTGCAGGTTCTGAAAGTGACGGGCGTTAGGGACAGCCTTTACTTGGCGAAAGAAATAGAAAAGGCCATGTCCATTGCCCAAAACAAAAAACTCGGTGATGAAAAACGGGCAGAGGCGCTCAATTTCATGGCATTAGGCTACCCTGCGCCGTATGCAGGAACACTTCAACAATTGATCGTTCCGCAGGAACAGCCCGCCGTGCAGCTCGCCGCTCTGAAGATCCTGGCCCTGGTACCCGATCTCACAGTGACCAATTATGTGTTGAAGCAATGGGATGCCTTAACTCCCGATGTTCGCGACGCTGCCATGAACACCTTTATGACCAGCCCGGAAAGGGTTACCCAGTTATTGACCGCAATCGAAACCAAAAAAGTGAAGCCTGAAAGTGTGGGCTGGCCGAGAAGTGTACAGCTGATGAGCCACTCGGATGAAAAACTGAGGGACAAAGCGCGGACGCTCCTTGCTAAAAATGATAAAGATAAAGTAAACAAAGATTACCAGAAGGCACTCGAACTGACCGGGGACGCAAGCAAAGGAAAACTGGTATACATGCAGAACTGCGCCCTTTGTCACCAGGTAAGAGGAGGCATCGGCGTATCTTACGGCCCCGATCTGGGAACGGTGCACAACTGGCTCTCCAAAGATCTCATGGCCAACATACTGGATCCGAGCCTGTCCATTGCACCCGGTTTTGATCTTTGGGAAGTGGAACTGAAAGATGGCGATCCGGTACAGGGTATGATCATGAGCGAAACTTCTGCCGCTATCAATCTCCGTACGGCGCCCGGTATTGATAAAACAATCAACAGGCAGGATATCAAATCTTTAAAAGTCCTCAATTTGTCGGTAATGCCGGTTTTGGCAAGCCAGATCGATCACCAGAAAATGGCGGATCTCATAGCTTTTCTTAAAAACAGCAAAACCGAATAAACCCGGTCCATATCATGAACAGAAATATTTTTATTAAGAACAGTCTGCTCGCCGGCGCCGCACTAGTAGCAGGTGAGGCCAACCCGCTGGCCGCGCAGCGCTTGCCACGGAAAAAGGAAAAAGCCTTCAATATGAAGTTTTCGCCGGAATTCGGGATTTTCAAAGAGGTGGTCGGTAAGGATCTTGTTGAGCAGATCAAATGGGGATATGACCAGGGGTTCCGAGCCTGGGAAAATACCTGGCTGGCAAGGAGGCCTGTGGATGAGCAGGAGCGGATCAGCAAAACGGTACAACAGCTGGGTATGGAATTCGGGCAGTTTGTAGGTACAATGAATTTCAAGGAACCCACTTTTGCCAGCCGCGATCAGGCGATCAGGGACCATGTTCTCAAAGAGGTGCGTGATTCTGTTGAGATAGCCAAAAGAATGAATACCAAATACATACACAATGTATTAGGCATGGCCGATCCGAAGTTGCCCTGGGATTTTCAGATGGCCAATGCCATTGAGCTGCTGAAACGGTGTGCCGCCATTTATGAGCCCCATGGCATTGTGATGGTGATGGAAACAATGAACCATAAGATCAACCACCCCGGTATGTTCCTGCATACGATCCCTCAGGCGTATGCGATGGCGAAAGCGGTAGGGAGCCCGAGCCTGAAAATACTCTTCGATTTTTACCACGTACAGATCCAGGAGGGAAATATCATTCCTACGCTGGACTATGCATGGGATGAGATCGGCTACATGCAGATCGGCGATACGCCCGGCAGGAATGAGCCTGCTTCAGGTGAGATCAATTTCGTGAACGTGTTGCAGCATGTGTACGACAAAGGTTACCGCGGCTTTATGGGTATGGAACACGGGATCAGCAAACCCGGGAAAAACGGCGATCTGGCTGCGCTGGCCGCCTATCGCTCGGTGGATCCGAAATGATGACATTCCAGAAAAGTAACTTCTGCGTATAGTAATATTATTTCAGTACTGCCTTTGTTTGGTGCCTGCAGACAATATGGTTTGCAAAAAGGCATGAAAGTAAAGAAAGCACTACCCATTTAATTTGTAAAAAATGATCCACCATTCCGTTATTTTAAAATTGAAATACCCGAAAGGCTCTTCGGAAGAAACCAGATTTATAGAAGCCGCCGCGAAATTATCTGAAATTCCGGGTGTGCAGAATTTCAAAGTACTGAAACAAGTGAGCCCGAAAAACCAGTTCGATTACGGACTTTCCATGGATTTCAACAATCAGGAAGCGTATGATGCCTATTCCGCCCATGCCGATCACGTCGCTTTTATCGAGCAGTTCTGGTTGGAATATGTCACAGATTTTCTTGAAATCGATTACGTAGCCTATTAATTCATCAGCCCGAAATCCGTGGCCATCTTGATGACGGTCGCGGTATTGGGCACCCCAAACTTTTCCATCAGGTTTTTGCGGTGGCTCTCCACGGTATGGGTGCTGATAAAAAGTTCACCCGCAATTTGCTGGGTCGTGTAACCTCTTCCGATCAGTTCTAGGATCTCTTTTTCCCGCCTCGTAAGTCGCGGAACTTCCTTTAAATCACTGCTTTCTCCACTGTTAAGGACTTTCTGTGTTCCCCTGCAAAGGTAGATCTGGCCATCCATCGCTGCATGCAGGGCCGATATGATATCCTCGCCGATCGCGTTTTTTAGCACGTAGCCGCTGGCACCGCTTTGCAGTATGCCCATGATCACTGTCCGTTCGTTGTGCACACTCAATGCTATGATCTTTACCGACGGACATTTTTGCCTCACTTTCTGGCACAGCAGGATTCCATTGATATCGGGGAGATTAATGTCCATCAGCATAGCGTCCGGCACCTGCGCGTCCAATGCAGCCAGTGCGGCTTCCCCTTCGTAATAAATTCCGGTCACTTCTATATTCTCCCGGCTTTCCAGCAGTTTCTGCAGGCCTTCGAGCACGATCGGGTGATCATCGATAATAAATACTTTCATAGCTCAGATATTACATTCCACCACCACCGAAGTACCCTTTTGCGGCGCCGACTGGACTTCGAATTTTGCGTTCAGGAAATCCGCCCGCGCCTTGATATTGGAAAGCCCGGCACCGGCTTTACTGTTCGTTTTTTCCATATCAAAACCCTTACCATCGTCTTCAACCGTCACAAAAAGAGTGTCCCCGCTTTGCTGGATAATGACCAGGATCTGCGAAGCCGCGGCGTGTTTCACGGCGTTGTTGACAAGTTCCTGAATAATCCGGTAAAGAACAACCTGCTTTTCCTTCGCCAGTGAATCCTTGTAATTGAATACCTGGCACACCAGATTGATACCCGTCTCTTTCAATGTTTTGCAAAATTCCCGGGTGGCTTCGGCGAGTCCGTACTTCATCAGGATCTCGGGCATGAGGCTCCGTGCGATGCGCCGGAGCTCGTTCACGGCATCGTCCAGATGCGAAAGCGTTCTGTCGAGCCCGGTTCTCAGCCTGGTATCTTCCTGCCCGGCGATCTGTGAAAGTTCTATTTTGATGCTGCTCAGTAATCCGCCCAGGCCATCGTGCAGGTCGCGGGCGAGGCGGGTACGCTCCTGTTCCTGGCCTTCAAGCATGGCCGACAGCATTGAAATACGGTGGTCCTGTTTTATTTTCTGCAATTCCAGTTCGTGAAGCTGCTTTTGCTGCGTCCAGAGTCTTTTATTGTTTCGGTAAAACAACAAAACCAGCACAGTTACAGCGAGCAGGAACGTGCATACTACAGCCAGTAGCCAGCTCAGGAGCCGGTTATTTTTGATCGTGAGCACTGCCTTTTCGTTTCTGGCCTGAAGCTGGTATATTTTCTTTTCTTTTTCGGACGACTGGTACTTGGCTTCCAAAGCCGCAATATCCGTTTTGATCCGCTCTTCATTGGTACTGTCGGCCAGCAACGCATATTTATGCAGCCATTCGTAGGCATCCGTCATGTTGCCGATATGCGCATGGACCAGCGACAGTTCATAATAATACAGCATCCGGTTTTTGGAAAAAGGCAGGATCTCCTTTTCAGTAGCAAGGGTTCTGATGATCTTCAGTGCCTCCGGATATTTTTCCATCGCCTTGTAGGTAAAGTACTTTTGCAGCATGATTCCCTGATAATCATAAGGTCTTTTCAGGCTGACAGCCAGAGTAAGGCCTTTGTCAAAACTTTGCATGGCTTTGTCAAACTGCCGCAGACGCGAATAATACATGCCTTCTACCATGTAATAATCAGGAAGGTAAGTGGACGCAGGATCGGGTGCCAAAATGGCTATTGCGCTATCCAGCATGGGTTTTACGGGCGGGTATTCTTTGAGGTAAATGTAATTTTTAGCCCCGAAAATATAGGCTTCCACCATGCTAAGCGACCTTGGTGCTACTTTTTGCAGGATGGAAATGGCCGAATTGAAATACTTTTCTGCTTTGGTATAATCTACCTGATTGGAAAAGATCAGCGCCAGGTTCTGGTAATTCTTGGCTACCCTGGCACTGTCCCCGGCCTTCATCGCCAGCGGGATCGCCTGATTGATCAGGATTTCCGCATATTTTTTTTCATTGTCTTTTCTTTGCTGAAGAGCACCGTAATTATGCCAGGCGCGGGACCGGTACACCAGTGCCTCCTTGTCCCGGAATTTCCTCAGGAGTTTTTCTGCTTTCAGATAGTGGGTTTCACTTTTGGGTACATCGGTATCAAAATAAGCACCTGCCCTGTAAAATTCCACGAGCGCAGCCTGGTAGGAGTTTGGTTTGCTGAGTTTCCCGGCCTGCCGCACATAATCCAGCGACCTGGCGGTGTCTCTTTCACTCCAGTGGTCCGACAGTTCCAGTAAAACGTAGACACGTTTTTCATCGGGTATTTTTTGTTTCAGAACAGCCAGCAGACTGTCCGTATAAGTATTGCCGGGGACGATATTTTGCCCCCGGCTTTGGTAAGTGCATAGTGCAGCAATAAATAATACCAGATATCTTGTCATATCATTTTTATATATCAAAACCCGCTACCTGGGTTGTAATTCCCTGATCATGAGCTGATCCCACGCGCCGGGTGTATCGCGTACCGCCCCAGAGCTGACCGGTTTTACGTTCATAGCTGTTCCCAGCCTGGCATTTGCCGCAGGGGCGATGCCTATTTCCCGCATGGCGGCGTTCAGCAAAGTTTCCGTTTCGTCCCCGAAAGGTTTGTAAGGAATGGAAAAGTCTTCCACTTGCCGCGATGCAGGTATACCGTTCACAGTTCCGTAGTCCGACTGCCCGTCTGCATTGGTCGTTTGGCCCAGCATCATATACAATCCGTAGTTCCATCTCTTTTTCTCATCACCAACGAGCGACCCGAAAAGGTTCTTGCCAGCCGTGTGGTCGCCGATGGTGATGACTTGCATGTAGGGTTTCAACCCATTGATGATCAGCTCGCTGGCTGATGCAGTGCCCTGGGAGGTGAGAACAAAAACCCGGTTGAGACGACTGCCGATATTATCTTTTTCCTGTTTGAATTTATATGTCAAGGCATCGGCACCGTTCTTTTCCTTCCAGTATTTGATGTACTTGTCATTCCATTGTTCCTCATAAAAGACCTTGCCCGACGAGTTATTACTGACGATCAGCGAAGCCAGCGTCACCGCCGAGCTCATAAATCCACCACCGTTCAGGCGCAGATCGAGTACCAGCTCATTGACCCCGGCAGTTTTAAATCCGGCAAAAACTGCACGCAATTCATTGTCATATCTCTCCTTGTCCGAATCCGTTCCGGGTACAAACTGGGTGTAAACCAGATAGCCTAGTCGCACGTTTTTCCTTGGAATGACACCTGCATAGGCAACCGGATCTTCCGTTACCACCGCCTTGGTCAGTGAAATTGTCCTTGAATCATCGGTTGTTATCACATTACCGTTTACCGTACCGAGGTTAACCCGGATCGTTTCCGGGCCGCCGATCAGCTGGGCGTAATTGTCTTTGGTGAGCTGTGTTCCGTTCACTTTGGTAATGATGTCTCCGCGTTTCAGCCCTGCCGCATCAGCCGGGCTTCCCTTGGCAACATGGCTCACAAAAGCAGCTACATTGGATTTCCCGCCGTCAATATATGCGAATACGTTATGCAGACCGAAGGTTTTGGTAATCCCGTTAAACTGTTGCTGCAATGCATTGATATCGTCGGTCAGCATTGAGAACCGGTCGCGGGTTTGCCGCTGGTATACCAGTTTTTCGAAATAATCCTTCGGTGCCAGATCGTTGTCAGTTTTGTTTTTAGCAGGCATCTGGTCATACCAGAAGTAGGCGTCGTTCATCATATTATAAATCCAGTCGTTCACACCGGACTTGTCTCCCGTTACCGGATCGATCGTTCTGATTTTGTCTTCGAGGCACGAAGTCGAAAAAAGCAATGTACCTCCGGCAAGTATCAGGCATATTTTTCTGAGTAGTTTCATGATAAGCGTTCATTGAGGTTTGTAGATGCGGCTGATGAGATTATCGATGATGTAGGATTTGGTCCGGGAATAAAAAATGTCCAGGTCTTCCAGGTAACGATGGTAGAAGTAGCTGAGGATCAGCCCGAGGAAAAGTGCAATGAATGTTGTGTCAAACGATACATTCAGGCTTTGGGTGATCAGGGGCATACCTTCTTCCGTTTTGGCAAGATGGAACAAACCGATAGAACCCGCCAGGTGCAGGATCGTGCCGATAAATCCCAGGGAGGCAATGGCGTTGATCAGGAAACGTGCAATTTCAAGCCTGCCTTCCAGTTCGGTTTTGCTGTTGTCGATCTGCGCGTGCAACACCTGCAGCGTTTCGCTGATCGATTGATTGTTTCGGTACTGTGTGCAGGCCCTTTTTACAAAATCCGTTAGCAGGAAGCTGAAACCGTGTTTTTCAAGATCGATCACATTGAGTTTGATCTTTGCGACCTCGTCCGGCGACAACACCAGCTGATCCTGAACAGGCAGCAGGTTCAACTTGAAACCCTCGTTCTGTTTTTTGATAAATTTTTGATAATCAATTATTTCTAGTAAGCCAAAAATAAAAGCCGTGTAAATGACTGCGTGCACATACCCGCCAAAAGATCCGCCGAAAGCTTCAAAAAATCTTTTCAGGGCCGGCGCGCTTGTGAGGGAGGAAAGCAAGATCAGGGAGAACCAGATCATCACCGCCACCACGAGGCTGATCGCAATATGATAAAGTCTTTTATTTGACATCATTGTCTGGAAGTTTTTAAAATTAAAATCTGATGATTAATTCTTTACAAGCTGAAATTCACCGTTTTCTGTGAGGGTTATAGTCCCGATCAAAGTACGTTCCGGCGCGTTCAGGGTGAGCGCAGCTGAAAACGGCTCGCCTTTTTCCTCCCCGGCGTCATTCCGGGAATATACCAGCCCCCTTATGCTCACAGAAGCATTGTTCTTGACACTCTCCTTAAACCTTGCATAGAGCTTGTACTCGCCGGGGATAATCTTTTCAAACTGCCTGACAGCCTCCTGGGTGGTACGCAGATCGCTGCCGAAAAACTTCGTTTTGGCCTTACCGCTATCCCATTGCCCGATATCCCTGATCTCCCGCGCACCGCCGGACACACATTTGTTATTCTTGCAGACAAACAGGTCCACATTGTCGCCTATATCGTTCCAGCTGATTTCGAACGATACCTTGCAGGGAACACCCGGCGGGTCGCCCAGGTATTTGCTTTTTTTGAGGTCCTCCGGTTTGGGAGGCGTTTCGGGCACAGTTTTCCGGGCGGAGTCTGGTTTCGGTAAGTCTGTTTTACTCACACTCCTCACCGATGCGGCTATGTTGTTTTCGGCTGTCTGACTATCCTTCGGGCAGTCGGGGCACTGCGGGCACTCGGCGAGGCCCGGCACCTCTCTGTAATCAGCCAGTACCACGAGGAGGGTATCGCCCGGTCGTTTGTTTTGAAGGCTGTCGCTGATGGTTGCGAACAGCTGCTGGTGCACAGTGTCGTAGGACATGGTCACCTGCTGTCTTTTGGACGGGGAGGAGCCACCTTTGGGTACGGCAATGAAAAGGAATATGACCGCGCCCAGCGCTCCGCAAATCACGTCCAGGAAAGAGATATTAAAGATCTGAGGTTCCCTGTTTCTTGCCATGATCGATATGGATTGTCTTGAAAGGTGTTTTGATCCGCACCGGAAACCGGCAGTCGGGACATTTCATGAAATGGGTGCCGATCTGGCTGCCGCAGTTGATGCACTGCATGGTTTCCATGGCAGTTTTTCCGTCGACTGCATCCGCATGATAGGTAAATCCATTCTGCATCCGGCAGTTTTCGCAGGCGGTAACGTCGTCTGCATGGGCATAGCCGCAGTTGTTGCATACTTGCATGGCATCCGGGTTTGGTTGGAAGTCAGTATTTGTCTCCGAAAACGAAGTGGTGCGTATAGCTTACACTCAGGATGGTTGAGATATTGATGATCTTCCCGTCGGCGCCCAGGGCAGAGCTGCTGCGTTTGTTGACTGCGTTTCCGCCCAGGTCCCAGACGATGTTCAGTCCCAGTTTGCCGCGTTCGCCCACCGGCATCTGTACGCCCGGACTGATCACAAATGCGGGCTGGAACCTGCGGTAAGAATCCGTGATGCCGTTGCCGAAGCGGACGGTCGACGACTCGCTGCGGCTTCCCCCGTTGGCTGCCTGAAGTTCCAGTTTTAAGTTTCCGGACAGCCCGATATTGAAAGACGGACCTGCCGCCAGGGTAAGGCCGAATTTTTCACCTAAAAAACGATAGCGGAAAAGCAGCGGGATATTGATGAACGACGTGTTTTCCCGGGCCTTGATATAACCTACGTTACCGCCTTCCAGATTGTAGTTGTCCGTTTCAGAACGTGTACCTTTCTGGATGTAGCTCACACCCGAAACGATCGCCATTTTATTGAACTCCATCCCAAATACCAACCCTCCGTTGAGGCCCGGATTCACCCTGGAAGTCGTCCAGATATCGGCGTAATCAGAAGTATAGCCGTACATGGACAGGTTTGCGCCTCCCGAGCCTCCTATAAAAAACGAGCTTTGCTGGGCTCTGGCAGGGGTATGATAAAGGGTTAATAAAAGGAAAACTAAGACGAGTGGCTTTTTCATGGTTAGAAGATTTAAGGTTTATGTTTTGATGTGAATCAGGATGGTTGCAAAGTTCGTCCAAAGAAAAAAGCCGCGGTATCCCTGATTTCAGCCAATTTCAGGGATATGAAATATGGCTGAAATCAGGGATGGTTTTTGTTTGGCCGGATGCGGAAATTTGCGTTTCACCAAACCAAACAGGCTATGAAAAAGATCATTTTGCTGATATTCTTACTTCAGTCCGCCATCGGGTTCGCCCAGGAGGCCAGCTTAAAAAGAGGTAATTCGGTATATATTGAGGCACCCAAAAGTGATATCGGG
This sequence comes from Dyadobacter bucti, assembly GCF_005869225.1. Taxonomy (GTDB): domain Bacteria; phylum Bacteroidota; class Bacteroidia; order Cytophagales; family Spirosomataceae; genus Dyadobacter; species Dyadobacter bucti. Next base: position 77,105 of record NZ_SWFP01000013.1, read on the forward strand.
AAAAGTGCGGCAGGCGAACTGCAGGCAGCGCTCCGGGACTGGGATTACTGGAAAGTAGCTTCTTCAAAAAAGGACGCTGACTTTATACTGAAACTGGACACGAAGATCTCAGGAGGAGTTACCTGGACTTCCTGGGGCGGAAAATCGGTAGCCCTGAGTGCTTCCATGCGTGATAAAAATGATGGGGAAATCTGGCAGTCGGAGTATTACAAAGCCAGTCCGAACGGTTCGAACGGCTTTAATTCCCAGTCCGCTGCCGTGAAAAAGCTGGTCAGGGGACTGAAGAAGAAATTCAATTAAAATCTTTGTACATTTTCCCAAAATAAAAAGGCGATTTTCTAGTGAGAAAATCGCCTTTTTATGCTCCTATTGTTACGGAACAGGCCGGCAGGGATCACAATTCAGGGAAAGGTTTATGCATTTCAATACATTCACAAAACAATTGTTTTTTTTCTGCGTCCTGGCGGGTGTCACCGGATGCGGAAAGGATGACAAAAAGGAAGAAAAAAGCATACCGGAACCAACCTGGGAGAAGATCGGGCCAGGGGGCGGGGGTGCTACTTTTATTCCGACCTTTTCTTACCATAACCCCCTGGACTTCCTGCTACGCTGCGATATGACAGGCTCTTACCACACCAAAAATGGCGGAGAGTCGTATCGGCAGACCAATTTTCCCAACGGCGCAGCATCGTTTGCGTACGATCCGGCCGATCCCCAAACCATTTACATTGGCTCCAATTACCTGAGCCGAAGTACCGACGGAGGGAAAACCTGGACAAGGATTTTCCCAGCGAAGCAGGACATTGTCTCGGAAAGCTATTCGGGAGACCACGCCAGTTATTCGATCGGGGCCAGATCCGGATCCCTGTATGAGCCAGGGGAGGAAAGGATCGGCAATGTCCGGGTAGATCCCGCAAATCCGTCAGGTTTGTTTTTCAGCATGGGGCCCTTCCTCTTCTATTCGCAGGACAAAGGAAAAACTTTTGCCAAAAAGGATGTAGGTCAGAAAATTGATTATCTGTACAGCAATAGTGCCGGCCTGAAAGATGAGCTGGTCATTTTTACAGACAGCTCGGTTTTTGTTTTTAATAAATCGTCAGCGGAACTCACCGCAAGGCGATTCCCCAAAGAAATGAGTCCCGCATTTTCTTTTACAGCAGGCAGCGAATCCAAAGGCGGCCGCGAAATATTCTACGCCCTTCACCACGATACCACTCAGGAGATCGACGAAGAGTTCGGACACAGTGAAGTGTGGATGTCCGAAGACCGGGGTGTAACCTGGACGCATGATGTTAATGAATTCATTACCAATAAAAAAGCAGGCGTAAAGCCGAGTTACTCGATGATAGCTTGTTCGGAGTTCAATGCCCGGCAGGTATATTTGGTCACGAATCGTTTTGAAGAAAAAAAAGGTAAAGGACTTATCTACTGGTATGGTGCTTTGAAAACGGCCGACGCGGGGCAGAAGTGGGAATGGGTATGGAAAGGCGGGGGCGGATCGGGGCAATACGGGGTGAAAGACGGAGTCGGTGTTGCGAACCTGAAAGATGCCTGGGCAGAAAAAGCGTTTGGGGGCGAGTATATCAGGCTTATGGACGTGGGCGTGTCGCCCACTGACGGCAATGTAGCGATTGTGACGGACTGGTACCGTTCCATGAAAACCGTGGACGGTGGCAAAACCTGGCGGGAAATTTACAGTGAACCGCAGCCCGGCGGGACTTTCAAGACCAGGGGCTTGGACGTAACAACTACCTATGGCGTTCATTTTGATCCTTTTGACCGAAATCATATCGCCATCAGTTATACAGACATAGGTTACCATCATTCTTATGACGGCGGCAAAACCTGGGCGCGGTCGGCCGAAGGTGTGCCTGCTGAATGGGTCAATACCTGTTACTGGCTTGAATTTGATCCGAAAGTGAAGGGCAAAGTATGGTCGGTGTGGTCGGGAATGCACGATTACCCCCGCGGAAAAATGACCCGTAACCCTTTGTGGAAGCAAAAAGCAAAAGGTGGCGTATGTGTTTCTTCGGACGGAGGGAAAACCTGGAAACCCAGTAACGATGGTATGGGCATGGACGCCCCGGCTACTTCTATCGTCATGGATCCGGAATCACCGGCTGGCAACCGGACTTTGTACGCCAGTGTGTATTCCAAAGGTGTGTTCAAATCTACCGACGACGGCAAAACCTGGCAGCTGAAAAACAAGGGCATAGGCGACAATACCTGTGCATTCGAGCTTACCCGCACGGGCAACGGAACACTTTTCCTGACGGTGAGCGCTACGCCCATGCACAAAGACGGAAAACCGGGCAGGGAATTTTATTCGGGCGCGGTATACCGGTCGACCGACGGGGCGGAAAGCTGGACGAAACTGAATGTTTCCAATAGCCTGCTTTTTCCGCACGGCATGGATTATGACCGCAAAAACCCTGACCGGCTTTACCTTGCATGCTGGGCCGATATCGACCTCAGTGACCTGATCGGTGGCGGGCTGGCGCGAAGCACGGGTGGAAATGAGAAACTCAAAATGCCGGGAGGGATTTTTCTGTCGGAAGATGGTGGGACGACCTGGAAATCAATATTCGACAATAAACAATATGTGTACGACGTGACGGTGGATCCCTATCATCCGGGAAGACTGTACTGCAATACGTTCAACAGCGCGGCCTACCGGAGCGATGATTTTGGTAAAACCTGGAACAAGATCAAAGGATATGATTTCCACTGGGGACAACGGATCACAATCAACCAGCACGACCCCGGCGAGATTTTTATCAATACGTTTGGAAGTAGTGTCTGGAGGGGCAGGGGAGGTGATTGAATGAGCCGCCGTGGAATGGGGAATGAGTGAATGAATGAATGAGTGAATGAGCCGCCGTGGAACGGGGAATGATTGAATGAGCCGCCGTGAAACGGGGAATGACTGAATGAGTGAATGTCATGGTGAGTGGAGTCGAACCGGTTGACCACCCCTGACCATTTCATGACAACAAATGACCAACCCTGACTACCAATAACGCGATCGCGCGAAAATATTCATTGTTACCTCTGGAGGAGACATCTGGTATGGTCCGGTTGCCGGCGACCCCCATGCAGTGGAAGATATCATAACACCTCTGGTTTACAGGTAGTTTACGTTTTTTAGTCCTTTTATTGATAAAACTTATCAGTCATATTTTAAATATATTCTGACCGTTATGTTACTACTGAATACGTTGGGTTTGAATTTGCAAAAAATAAAAATTGCTGGTTTTTACATCGGCATCGTCCTGCTGGCGGCTGGATGTAATTCAAAAAAAACGACCGGGAAAGAAAGTCAGGCGATAAGGGCGGTGAATGAAAAAGAGATCGGGACCGGCAAAAATACCGTCGCCATAACCGGCGCGACGATCATTGACGGAAACGGCGGGGAGCCTGTCTATGATGGCTGCGTGATTGTGACCGACGGCAAGATCGTCGACGTAGGGAAAAATGGCGTGGTGAAAATCCCGGAAGGTGCACAGGTAGTAGATGCCAAAGGCCGGGCGTTACTGCCAGGGCTGATCGACTCTCATTTTCATCTCGACGGGGTGAAAGACCTTCCCGCGTTATTTCTTCAGCATGGCGTGACCTCACTCCGCGATCCGGGCGCCTGGATCGAAGCTTATGACGGAGAACGGCAGTCCGGCAAACCGATTCCCCGGCTGTTTCTGGCAGACCCGCATCTGGATATGTTCCCGCCGGCATATCCCAAAGATGCTTATGTGGTCAGGGATGCCGATGAGGCTGTTTATCAGGTTAATAAAATGGCTGATAGGGGTGCATCGGTGATCAAGGTTTACTTCCGGCTTCCTTCCGGGATTATCCGGGAAGTTTGCAATGCTGCGCACAAACGCGGGCTTCCGGTTACCGGCCATCTCGAAGTAACGGAAGCGATGGAAGCAATTGAAGCGGGCCTAGACGGTATTGAGCACATCACATCTTTCGGATTATCCCTTCAGCCGCAGATCGAAGGCGAAAAATACCGGCAGGCGGTTTTGGCTGATAACAATGCGAGAAAGCAAGGACGATACGATGTATGGAAAAAGCTCGATGTCAATGGTCAGAAGGCCGATTCCCTTTCAAAATTCCTTGTGCGAAAAGGCACATTTGTGAGTCCTACACTCGGGGCTTTTGAATACCAGTCGCCTGCGGAAGGCGAAACGGATACGGTAAGGCTGGCGGGGTTCGGGCAGATGAAGGCTTTTACGGGAAAATTGAAAAAGGACGGAGTCAAAATCGTGGTGGGTTCGCATTCGATGATCACATACGCGGAAATGGGCTGGGCCTACCAACGGGAAATGGAGCTCCTCGTGGACAGCGGGCTGAGCCCGGCACAGGTAATCTCCGCCGCAACCATGGAAAACGCCCGGTTTTTCAGGATCGACGACCGCCTTGGCAGCATTGAAAAAGGCAAGATCGCCGACTTGATTTTAGTAAAAGGCGATCCGCTCAAAGATATCAGTGCGTTCAGGAACATTGAAAAAGTAATGCTGAACGGAGTTTGGGTGAAAGGAAAATGACTCCGCCCAGCTTGACAATTTACACTACAATTTCGGCTCCGCAGATAGTAGGAAAATACTTGGATCCCTCAGAAAAGCAGCGATCCAGATCAATACAAGCGGAATCATGGCATTAAAAAAACTGCTGCCATGAGAAAGGTCGGTCGCCATGGCACCCGCGAAATAGCATGACAAAAGAATAAAACCCAGCTTCATGGTTTTGGGATAAATAAAAAGACCGGCGAATACGATTTCCATGATGCCCAGGTAATCAAGATATTCGCCTACGCCGAAAGCAGTCAGTTTTTCTACGACCTCAGGGCTTTTCATCAGCTTCATGACACCGCTCATGACCGGCATGGCGGCGGCAAAAACAGTAATAGCAATAGTGATAATTTTTTTAGCTTTCATAATTATTTGACAGGGTTATTTGACCTGACAAAACTATTGTATATTTACTTACCTTTTATTAGCAGTAACGTAAAGGTTAGCTGCTGTTATCGATGATAGTTCAGATATTTATGGAGTTAGAATTAGAAAAAAAAGTAATCACACAGCACGAATGCAACGCCAGTCTCAACGCTGTGGGGGATGCATTGTATGCGATCGGCGGCAAGTGGAAACTCAGGATCATCGCTGCGTTGTCTTCGGGGAACAAGCGGTTTAATGACCTCCAGCGCGAAATTGGCGGTATTTCGGCCCGGGTGCTTTCCAATGAGCTGAAGGATATGGAGCTGAACGGTTTTGTAAAAAGGAACATTGACACAGGTTATCCCGTGGTGATAGCATACGAGCTGACAGAATACAGCCAAACGCTTGAAAGTGTACTGAAAGCGCTGGATGAATGGGGCAGGATGCACCGGGAAAAGGTCAGGAGCGGGTTATGATCTGACCGTTCAATAAGGTTATGTTTCCTCAAATGCAACTTGGTTTTCGACGTGCGTATATTCGGGTAGGTAACGCTAAGCAACGGACATGAAAACATTTGGATTATTATTAGCTCTGCTGGTTACAGAAATAGCTTTCTGCCAGTCCGGTAAAAAACTGTTTAAAACAATAGGTGGAAAAGCCGTTTTTGAGGTCGCGGATAAAAACCTTTATATTTTTGAAAGCGGCATGATGATCGACGCTGACGGGGCACCGAAAGCCTATCATAAAGACAATCGGATGGCCCTGGACTTTCTGGCCAATGCGGGCAAACCCGGTAATTGGTGGGCATTGGTGACCGACACCGGCAAGCGGGATGGACAACCGGTAACACAAAGCTCCGGTGATCCTGCGCCGGGCTATTATATTTCAATGACTTCACTGGCAAACGGGGCAAAAAAGACGACAGACCCGAGCAGGTATGTGAACTCTTCCGGGGTTCCTTATATCGCGATTCCGCCGAAATTCTCCGCCAGCTTCAAGCTGGGCGATATAGCGCTGGTTGTGAATAAAAAGAACGGTAAAAGATGTTATGCCATATTTGCGGATACCGGCCCGGCGAACAAGATCGGCGAAGGCTCTGTTTTTCTCGCCGAAAAACTCGGTATCGTCAGTAATCCGAAACGGGGAGGTACCGATAAAAAGGTGGTGTATATACTGTTCAAGAAATCGGGTACCGGCAAGGTTTTAAGCAATGAAGAAATAGAGTCCAAAGGTAAAGCCAGGTTAAGCGATGCTGAGATTGAGGATTTGATCAAATAGAAGATCAAGTGCGATTTGTACGTATTTTTTCCGTACATATAATCCGAAGATTATAAGGTAAATGCAAATGAAAACAACTGTCAACGACCGTATTGATGTTCGGATCAGCAAAGAACATAAGGAGCTCATTAAGTATGCATCGAAAATAAGCGGGTTTAAAAATTTGTCTGAATTTATCGTGTTTTGCATGAATACCGAGGCAAAAAGGATCATTAAAGAGCATGATCAATTTCTTCAGTCGGTGGAGGATAAAAAGATTTTTATCGAAACTATATTGAATCCGCCTGCTCCCGGAAAGCAGCTCAAGGAGGCTCTGACACACACCCGATCGATGAGCAGGCCCGCAAATTCTACCGGAAATACGCGTTTATAGAGCTGGCGACCAGCACAAGGATGTTTCTTCCAATGAAAACGATAAGAGACCTGTTCGGCCCGATGAGCCGGGAACAATAATTATAGCATGATATGACAACCGCATCAAGGCGGCTGGTAACATTGCGAATCATATTATGGAATCTATTATTGAGAAGGAAAACGAATTCAATGACCAAACGTCCGCAGACATAAAAACAATTGTTGTGGCCGGTGCTACCGGTAAATTGGGCGGACTTATCGTGCATTTTCTGATCCTGCGTGGTGCATCTGTGAAAGCGCTGGTGCGAAGGGGTACTTCCGCAGACAAGACCGGAGAACTCAGCGGAGCCGGTGCTGTGGTGGGGCAAGTGGATTTTGATAATGTTCCCGAACTGGCGGAGGCCTGCATGGGAGCTGCCTGTGTGGTTTCGGCTTTATCAGGTTTGCGGGATGTTATTGTGGATGCACAGTCGAGATTGCTGGAAGCTGCTGTGAAGGCCGGTGTTCCGCGTTTTATCCCTTCCGATTATTGTATTGATTATACAAACCTCCCGCCAGGCTCGAACCGGAATCTGGATTTGCGCCGTGAGTTCAATGACAGGCTGGATAGACTCCCTGTTATGGCTACTTCGGTGCTGAACGGAATGTTTACAGACCTGCTCGCCGGAGAAGCGCCCCTGATCCTTACCGGCCCCAAACTGGTCGTTTTTTGGGGAAACGCAGACCAGCCGCTGGATTTTACAACCATGTCCGACACGGCTGCCTTCACTGCCGCCGCCGCACTCGATTCTTTTACACCCCGGTATCTGCGGATTGCCGGAGAGGTGGCAACGCCAAAAGGATTGAAACAGGCCGCCGAGGATGCAACCGGAGATAAATTCCGGCTGCTGAGAGTCGGCGGCCTTGGTGTTCTTAAAGCGATGATTAGTGTCACGCGAACCTTATTCCCTCAGAAAAATGAAGTTTTTCCGGCCTGGCAGGGCATGCAGTACTTGCATAATATGCTCGGCGGGCGGCCTAAGTTGCACCCGCTTGACAATAATCGCTACCCGGAAATCCATTGGGAGGGCGTTCGTGATGTTTTGTCCAGACCGAAATAGGCTATAATTTTTATTTGCTGATAAATGGCAGCGGCGGCATAACCGGGTGACTGGTTTTAAATTCTTTGCCGACCAGACGTGCGATGCTCGAGGCAATCTGTCCCTGGTAATACTGGGCCTTGGCGGTACTTTCTCCCACCGGCTTAATGGATGGTCCTATTGCGGCGATCCATATCCCGTCTGCTCCGGGAATTTCGCTGCCATGGTCTCTCCATGCACCGCCTTTTGCTGCGCCGCGTCCGTGGTCGGTGGTGATGATAAGCGTTGTTTTATTGGCATAATATGGATTTGACTGGATGTAATTCCAAAGCTCCCGGATCCAGGCGTCCGTCTTTTGTGCCGCGTCCAGATAGTAATCATACTGTCCGGCGTGGGCAAATTCGTCCGTGTCGCCAAAACCGAAATGGATCAGTCTGGGCTGGTTGGCTTTCATATATTCCATCCCGATATGAAAAGTAGCGACATCGAGCCGCTCGCCACCGTGAAACAGGTCCGGCAGTTCATGCTGGAGTTTGTTAAGGGCGATTTGTTTTTCATTGAGTTTGCCAGGAACGTCCCGGAAGCCGTCGTTCACCAGGAACCCGCTGCGTTTTTCATTTAATATGGACGCAAAAACGTCCCAGGATCCAAATGAGGCCACTTTTCCTTTGAAGTCCGGCAGTTTGTTGAGGAATTCAAATACATTTTCATTCTTGTTAGGAACCTTGGCATTTGAATTGATCGTCGAATCGGGAAAACCGGTGAAGATTTCATTATAGCCCGGGTAAGAGAACCAGTGCGGATTGGCCGTGCTGACCATATTGCCGGCATTGCGGTTACCGGTCAGAATTCCTTTCGGGACCAGTTCCGTCCAGAGAAAAGGCAGTAACTTTTGTCTTCTCTCATTTGCGGTGGCTGACCAGAACTTATTCGCAATGTACTTGGTGCTGTACCTGGCGGTGCTGTCGAACGATAGCAGGCTGTCGGCGCCCGTGAAAACTTCCTGCCAGCGGAAACCGTCCAGCGTTACAATTACGACATTTTCTGATTGCACGGCCTGTGCGGATGCAAAGGACAAAGCGCAATTCAGCAGGATAAAAAAGGAAAGTTTTTTCATGATATGTATGATGTGTTATAGTTATGCCCGAAACCGGGAGAAAAACACCAGAAATATAACGCTATGTTTTCAAAGCACACGGATATCTTTGTACGTGAAAAAATCTGAAACATTTACAATTATACGGTATCTGCTAAGGTGGACTATCCTTATCGTTCCAGTCGCAACAGGGATAGGCTCCATGGTCGCGCTGTTCCTCTGGCTTCTGAGGCTTGCGATCCAATTCCGGTTTGGACATACCTGGCTGCTCTACCTGCTGCCGCTGGCCGGGGTTTTGATCCATTTTATATATCAATCCATAGGCAAATCCGCCGAAAAAGGGAATAACCTGATCATCGAGCAGATCCTTGCGGAAAGTGGGGACGTTCCGAAAAGGATGGCACCTGTGATCCTGGTTACTACTGTCCTTACCCATCTGTTTGGAGGTTCGGCTGGAAGGGAGGGTACTGCCGTTCAGATCGGGGGGAGTATCGCGGCCATGTTCGGCGGATGGTTCGGTTTAAAAGGCAGGGATATGCGGATGATCCTCACCGCGGGGATCGCCGCGGGATTCGGCGCTGTTTTCGGGACGCCGGTGACAGGGGCCATTTTTGCAATGGAAGTCCTCACTGTCGGTCGCATCCGGTACGATTCCCTGCTACCCGCACTCATCGCGGCCGTCATCGGGGATATGACGGTAGGCGCGTGGCAGGTCCCGCATACACATTACCATATCGATAACATTGCCGCGTCACCTTATTTCATGTCTGGTTTTTTCAGGACGGATGTTCTGCTGCTCGGAAAAGTGATACTGGCGTCCGCTGCTTTTGGTCTGGCTGCCTTTCTTTTTGCAGCCCTGGTTCACGATATCAAATCTTTTTTACTTAAAATCTTCAAACAAGGCTGGCTGATCCCCGCGGCGGGAGGTGTGGCGGTGATTGTATTGACTTTTCTGGCAGGCAAACCTGATTACCTGAGCCTCGGCGTGGAACCGGAATATCAGGGGGCGGTTACCATCCAGTCCGCGTTTCAGGCGGGCGGGGCGGATGTATGGAGCTGGCTCTGGAAGACGGTCTTTACGGTTGTCACGCTTGGCAGCGGCTTTAAAGGCGGCGAAGTAACCCCGCTTTTCTACATTGGGGCCACCCTCGGCAATACTTTATCCGAATTGTTGAATGCGCCGGTAAGCCTTTTTGCAGCGCTCGGATTTATCGCTGTTTTTGCAGGATCAACCAATACGCCGGTAGCTTGTACATTTATGGGTGTAGAGCTGTTTGGCGGCGAGCATGTGCTGTTGTTTGCGGTGGCTTGTTTTACGGCGTATTTTTTTAGCGGGCATTCCGGCATTTACGGTGCGCAGCGGATCGCCGAGCCCAAAGTTTCAGGCGAAGATCTGGAAGATGTTTCCTTGTCCGATGCCATGAAACGCAAAGGATATTTTTACGAAAAACTCGAAAAATACCGACTATTGAACCCAGTAAAGAGGAAATAGAAGTATCCCGATTCTTAATACTGTTACAATTCTGGTATATCATGCGACTTTTCGTAATTTAGAAGAAATACTACATCTTTTGACGTATTATGTATGATCGATCAATCCTGCACCCGGAACCCTGCGGCCTTGCTGAACAAAGAGCTTTTTTTTGAAATATCACATGATCTCCTTTGTATTGCCGGATACGACGGATACTTTAAACTGGTGAATCCAGCGTTCTCCAAGTTGCTGGGGTACACGCATGAAGAGCTTCTTTCGGAGCCGATTGATTCATTCATTTATCCCGACGACCGTAGTTTAACGTCCATATACCGCGAAAAGCTCAGACAAAGCATTCCGCTTCTGAACTATGAAAACAGATATGTTACAAAAAGCGGAGAAGTGGTGTGGCTGTCTTGGACATCTATCCCGAGAGACAAGGAACGGCAGGTTTTTGCCATCGCTAAAAATGTCACCCACACCAAAATACTGGAAAAGGACCGGAACGAATTACTGACCAACCTCACCAAAATCAATCAGGACTTAAAACAGCTGACTTACACGACATCCCACGATTTGCGCTCGCCGGTGAGCAACCTGCTGTCGGTTTTCAGTTTGCTGGATACATCCAAGATCGAAGATGCGGAGACGCTCGAATTCATATCGATTTTAAAGTCAGCTACGGAAAGCCTCAAAGATTCGCTCAACCAGTACGTAGATATCCTGGTACAAAAGGACCTTCTGACGGTCAGGAAGGAAGAAATCAGTTTGTCCAAATCGCTCGACAAGGTGCGTCTTTCGTTACGATCACTGATAGAAAACTCAAAAGCCACTATCCATGTGGATTTCTCCGCATTTGATACGGTGCAGTTTAATGCAGCTTATATGGAGAGTATTTTCCTGAACCTGATCACCAACTCCATCAAATATGTGATCCCGCAGCATTACCCGGTTATATACGTCCGCACCAAACTGATTGACGGGGCCAGACAGCTTATTTTCTCTGATGAGGGGATCGGTTTTAACCTCGAAGCCGTCAAGGACAGGGTTTTTGGGCTGAACCAGACTTTTCACAACCATATCGACGCCAAGGGGATCGGTCTTTACCTTGTTCACAGCCAGATAACCAGTCTGGGCGGGAACATCACTCTGGACAGCAAACCGAACCAGGGCGCTACTTTTGTGTTGACGTTCCGGTAACCCAGGGTTGAAACCCTGGGTTACCGGGGGCGGGGACCGTTGAATCGTCCATATTCACCGGAGGAAAAGTCAGGTTAGCCAGGGAAGATTTATAAATGCGGATGCATTCGGATATGATCGGCTGTCAACATTCTTTTCCGTTTCGACAGGAATGAAATGGAGAAGGCTGACCTTATCAGGTGAATTCAGACAAGATATCATACCAATTGCCCGCGATCATAGCGCAACAAGTATTGTGAGCCGAGGTTTGTTTGGCAAAGCATCATGTAGTTTATTTTCGTTCAAGAAGCGGTAGGCAGGGTTATGGGTGGTCTGGATTAAATAATTGTTATCAATGTTTATACATGCTCTGCTGTTTTTGTGAAAAAGCGGACATTTGCTGCGTCGGAACTTGCATGTGGCCGGCCGATCAATCCGGATGAAATTTAGGCTCCGGCGAGGTTTACAAACAGACACCGGCGTGGTAAAATATTAAGTTGGTTCAGGTGCAGGCCCCGGAATATTTTGATATTTTGGGGCCTGTGTTTTAAAAATGAAATTTGAAAAATGATCAAGCCTTTATTATTAATTACTTTTTTTACGGTTTTTGCCCTCTCAACATCAGCTCAGAATACACCCGGATACACGACTGCCCAGGCACATTCCCATAACGATTACGAGCAGAAAATACCTTTTTACTTAGCTTATTATCAGCACTTTGGTTCGGTGGAGGCAGATGTTTTCCTCAAAAATGACACACTTTTTGTGGCACATGCAGCCGCCGATATGAAACCTTCCCGCACTCTGACCAGTCTGTACCTTAAACCCTTGGCTGAGATGATCGGAGAAAACAAAGGGAAGCTTTTTGCTGACAGCGACCAGTCCATGCAGCTATTGATCGACCTCAAAACCTCCGCCGCCCGGACAATGCCTGCGCTGGTTGCGGAATTGAAAAAATTTGAAGCCATACTCGCTCCGAAAGGGCCGGTAAAAGTGGTACTGAGCGGAAATACGCCTGCACCGGCGGAATTTGAAAATTATCCGGATTACATTTTTTACGACGGCCGGCCCGGGATCAGCTATACGCCTTCGCAGCTGCAAAGGGTAGGGCTTATCAGCCAGGCTTTTGCAAATTATACACGCTGGAACGGTAAAGGTGTTTTGACGAAAGATGAAAAGGCGAAGATCGAAAAAGTGATCGCAGAGGTGCATGACAAAGGTAAAAAAATCAGGTTCTGGGCGACTCCCGATCATATCAACGCCTGGAAAATGCTGATGAACCTGGGCATTGATTATATCAACACGGACAAAGTGCAGGAGCTGGGCAGTTATCTTAACGGTCGCAAAAACGCAGAGTTTACTTCCAAAGAAGCCTATCTTCCATACAAGCCGACCTATCGCAACAACGACAGCCGCTCGCAGGTGGACCATGTTATTCTGCTGATCGGGGACGGCATGGGCCTTGCGCAGATCTATTCCGGGATCACTGCCAACCGTGGGCACCTGAACCTGACGCAATTTCTCAACATCGGATTTTCAAAAACCAGCGCTTCGGACAGCTATATTACCGATTCGGCGGCAGGCGGCACCGCCATGGCCACCGGACAAAAAACCAGGAACCGGGCTATCGGCGTTGACAGCAATTTTGTGGCCGTGCCCAGCCTCGCCGACAAGCTGAAACCGATGGGCGTCAAAACCGGCATTATTTCGGCGGGAAGCGTTACAGATGCCACGCCGGCTGCATTTTACGGACATCAGCCTTACCGTGAAATGGAAAAGGAAATTGCCCGTGATTACCTGAGTTCATCGGTGGATGTTCTGATCGGCGGTGGTTCGCGCTATTTCAGACAGGGTAAAATCGCGGATTCATTGCAATTAAAAGGTATTATGTATTCCGAAAAATGGGCAGATCTGCCCAAAATGAAGGCGCCTTTTGTGATGCTGGATGATTCCAAAACGGTTTCAGTTGAAAAGGGCAGGGGCGAGTTTCTGATCCCCGCTTTTACCAAAACTTTTGAGGCGTTGCAATCTGGCAAAAAAGGTACGTTTATCATGGCTGAGGGCGCGCAGATCGATTATGGCGGACATGCCAACATCGTTTCGTATGTGGTCAGCGAGATGCTGGATTTCGACCGGCTGGTGGGCGAGGCGATGCGCCTGGCTGATTCAAACGGAAGAACGCTGGTGATCGTCACTGCCGATCATGAAACCGGTGGCCTTACTTTGCTGGACGGCGACCTCAGGAAAGGTTATGTGGACGGGCATTTCAGTACGAATGACCATACAGCTGTGATGGTACCAGTTTTTGCCTATGGGCCGCATTCGCTGGATTTCCGGGGCGTGTATGAAAACACAGAGATTTATACCAAGATTCTTGATATTTTCAGGAAATATAAAAAATAGATGAAGGTCAGGGTGTGCTTTTTGTTGCTGCTATTTATCTGTATATCAGTGCTATATGTTCATGCTCAAACTGAAAATTCCTTTTATGACCCTGAAAGCAGCAGCGAACGTATTATCAGCAGTTTTTCCCGACCCGACTCCATGCTTCTGGCCACCCGGGCGAAATACAACCAGGCTGCGCAGCGCAATGCTGATCTGGAAGCGGCTGGTTATTTGCAGGAAATGGGGAGGATACTGTTCTTTTCCGGGCATTACCCTCAGTCGCTGGATTACCTTTTAAAAGCCGACAAAATTTTTCGTGACAAGGACGACAAAAACCTGCTGGCCGGAAACCTGGGGACGCTGGGTGAGCTTTTCTACCGGAACAGGCAGATACCGCTTGCCCGTAAACAATATGACGAGGCGCTGCGGTATTATGAAGAATTGAAAAACGAATCCGGAAAAGCTGAAATTTACGGCCGTATCGGTCATTTGTACGAAAAAAGACAGCTTTATGACAGTGCATTTTATTTTCAGCACAAGGCTTTGCAGGCATATCAGCATGTCAACCACCGGGAGGGTCTTGCCAAGATTTACGAAAACCTGGGCAGTATTTACGAGGACCAGATGCACTACGATTCGGCTTATTCCAATTTCAACCGGGCTTATGTCCTTAATAAAATACAGGGAAATGATCGGGCGCAGATTGAAGTGATTAATAACCTGGGTGATGTGTTAAGAAAAACCGGAAAGTACCGTCAGGGCCTCGTTTTCAGCTTTCAGGCCATGGATCTGGCAAGGCGGCAGGGCGATTTTTACCAGCTGTCGAGTGCATTTAATGATATTGCCAAAGGTTATAATTTCCTCAATAAAAACGACAGCGCCTTTTTTTATCTCGCACAAAGCCGCGAATACCTGAGTGCGATTTATTCGCAGGAAAGCAACAAACAGCTTGCGTTGCTGAAAACGCTTTATGACATTGAAAAAAAGGATAACGAGATCGAAAAACTCACTCAGGCCCGGAAAACGGATCTTTTGATATCCATTGGAACCGGCGTCGTGGTTTTGCTCGTCATTTTTATCGCCGGGCTGATCATCAGCAGGCAGAAGCTGAAATTGCGCAACGAGCAAAAGCTGCACGCCCAGAGCATGCAAGTATACGAAACGCAGAACCAGCTCATGGAAGCAGAACTGCAGAATAAAAAACTGCAGGAAGAAAACCTGAAACAGCAACTGGAGATCAAAACGAAAGAACTCACCAGTTATACCTTGCATGTGATCCGCAAAAACCAGCTGCTGGAAGACCTTCAGACACGCCTGGAAGAGCTGGGCAAAGAAGATAAAAGAGACCAGAAAAAACAGATCCGTCAACTGTCAGAGCAAATCCGCCTGGGGCTGAACGACGACCAGCACTGGGAAGAATTCCGTACGATATTTGAGCAGGTCCACCAATCTTTTTTTGATAGGTTGCAGCAGCAATCGGAAGCACTTACCTCCAATGACCTTCGCCTCGTGGCACTCATCAAAATGAACCTTACCTCCGCCGATATGGCGACGTTGCTCGGCGTGTCGCAGGACAGCCTTCGGGTAATGCGGCACCGCCTCCGCAAAAAACTCAACCTTCAGCAAGGCGATAATATTTCTGCATATATCCAGTCGATTTAGGCTCTTAACAGTTTCTTAACATTGCCGTAACACAATGTTAATGGCTGTTTAGGTATTTATAAGTATTTGATTTAAAGCATTTTAAATACAAAAAATATCTTTTGTTGCCTTCCTGTAACGCTGCTCCTGACGTCGTTGCTTTTTTGTAACGCCCGCCATTTGCATGGTTCGTCATTGTTTTATCACTTCGCTTCACCATTGGGGAACACCTCCAAAAAGTACCGACTAACAAAACAAACGTCCCTGATTTGAAAAATGATTTATAAAAAATACATATACCTGGCAGTATTTCTGCTCGTCTCTTTATCGCTGAATGCAGGCACAATTAAAGGTAAATTGCTGGAAGCAGCCAGCGGCGAACCGGCATTGGGTGTGGTGATCAGCATTGAGGGAACAGATTATCATGGTGTATCGGGAATGGACGGGACCTTTGTGATCCCCAATCTGAAAACCGGATCATACAGGCTCGTAACCCGGCATATTTCTTATACCGTTTTACAAAAAGAGTTTACGATTGGTGCCAATGAAACTGTCCAGCTGGAACTTTCGCTGGAAACTGCCGAGAATCTTAAATTGAACGAAGTAGCTGTTTTGGGTAAAAAGGACGGTGCATCGGACCATACAGCACGGTCGATGGAGCGGAACGCAAGTCAGGTTATGAACATCGTTTCCGGTAAAGCCATCCAGATATCCCCCGACCTAACCGTGGCGAATGTGATTCAAAGGGTTTCGGGTGTGAGCATTGAAAGGAACAGCAATGGTGACGGCCAGCACGCCATTTTGCGCGGTATGGACAAAAGGTACAATTACACGCTCGTGAACGGTGTGAAAATACCCAGCCCGGATAACAAGTACCGGTATGTGCCGCTGGACATATTTCCTTCCGACTTGCTGGACAGGCTTGAAGTATACAAGGCCCTCACGCCGGCTATGGAGGGCGACGCCATCGGAGGCGCGATCAATATGGTGATGAAGGATGCGCCCGACCGTTTTACTTTCTCCGCCAATGTTTCCACAGGCTACAATGAATTGTTTATGGAACGCAAATTCATGGGCTACGATCACCGGAGTGTAAGACAAGAGTCTCCCTACGAGACCAACGGGAATCAGTACAACGCTACCCCTTCGGATTTTACAAAACCGGCTGTCGATTATACGTCAAAATCCCCGCTGCCCAATCTGCTTGGAAGCCTGGCTATTGGTAACAGATACCTGAACAACAAGCTGGGCGTATTACTCGCAGGCAGCTATCAAAACACTTTCCGTGGCAGCAACAGTCTGTTTTTTGACTCCCAAACTGTAGATACGCTCCGGGGAGAAACGCTGACGAAAATGAACGAACGCCAGTATTCCGAGCAGCAGACAAGATATGGTTTGCATGCGAAAATGGATTACAGGATCAATGAAAAACATAAGATCCAGTTTTATAATGCATTTATGAGCCTGACCAATGTACAGGTAAGGGATGTAAAATCAACCCAGCTGACGATAGGAGGGTACGATCCTGCGCTCGGCAATGCAACTCTTGATTATACGACCCGTTCGAGGCTTACTAAACAGCAGATCTTTAACAGTACACTTCAGGGGAAACATCAGCTCACCGGTAAGTTTGCAGTACAATGGTCGGCGGTGTATTCCAAAGCAACCAATGAAGTGCCCGACAATACTACCGTGCCTCTGCTGGGAATACGCAGGAATTTTGTGGAAACCCGGACCACCGTGGGCGATGGCTCCCGCCGGTGGGAACACAATTCGGACCGTGACCTGGCGGGTTATCTGAACCTTTCTTACACCATGCCGATCGGAGATATACAGGTGGAATGGACCGCAGGCGGGCTGTACCGGGACAAATCGAGAAGCAACTTTTACAATAATTACCAGCTCAGACCGTCGCGCCCGTTTGACCAGTACGGTATCGATTTTACAGAATATGCGCAGATCGGTTGGGTGGTGCAGAACCCCAGAGGCTCGGTGGCGTCGGCGCTGAACTATGATGCTACTGAAAAAATTATTGCCGGGTATGCACAGTTCAAAGTGACTTCGGAGCAGTTGGAAATTCTGGGCGGCATACGGGCTGAAGCGACGGATCAGGGCTACAAAATGCTTTTCCCGATCGGGGAGGACAGGCCGGAAGCCAGCCAGGTATATACCGATCTTCTGCCAAGCCTGCATTTGAAATACAAACCCGAGGAAAATGTAAACCTGCGCGCTTCCTATTTCCGGTCGTTGAACCGCCCTGGGTTTTTCGAAATCGTGCCTTACCGTATTGTACAGGAGGAATATCAGGAACGCGGCAATGCGGATTTGAAACGGGCGATTGCCGACAACATTGACCTTCGTTATGAGCTTTTTCCGAAGCCCTCGGAACAATTGATGATGGGTGTTTTTTACAAACATATACAAGACCCGATCGAATATACCTTGCAAAGAGACGCCAACCGAGGGCAGGACGTGTACTATGCGCCGGGGAACTTTGGTAATGCCACCAATTACGGCCTGGAACTGGATTATATCAAATATTTCAGGGTGATCGGGATCAAGGCCAACTATACCTACACGCATTCCAAAATTACGACTCCGAAGTCCAGACGTATCCGCAATGCAGGCGGCGACCTGGAAACGATCAACACCGACCAGTCACGACCGCTTTACGGGCAGTCGGCGCATGTAGGTAATCTTTCGGTATTGTATAAAAATGCAAAACAGGGAATTGACGCGCAGCTGGCGGGGTCGTATACAGGTGACCGTATCAATACCGTGTCCCAGTTTTTAAACAATGACCTTTGGCAGAAAGGCTTTGTACAATTGGATGCATCCCTCGAAAAAAACTTTACCAGCGGCCTGGGCATTTTTCTGAAAGCAAACAATCTGTTGAACACCCCTATGGAAGTGTACATGAAAAACCGCAGCCCGGCCAACGAAAACGCGCCCGGTCAGAAAGATGGAAACACTACGCTGATGCGGCGGGACTATTACCAGCGGAGCTACCTGCTGGGTATACGATACAAATTTTAAACAAAAACAAATAAACATGAACAACCTGAAAATGAAGAATCTGTTTGTAATCGCTTCCCTGGCTATTTTTGCTTTGGCGGGATGTAGCGATGATAAAAATGAGCCCGGGCCGGAAGTAGTACCACCGGTGGAAGAATCCGTATCCGGTGAAGTATCGGGTACCTGGACCAAGGGAGGAACTTACAAAGTGACAGGTCACATACAGATACCCGAAGGGAAATCCCTGACCATTGAAGAGGGAGTAACCGTCCTTTTCAGCGATTCGGTGGTGAAACCGGAAGTGGTGGTGAAAGGCAATCTGTACAGTCTGGGTACTTCCGAAGCACCGGTGAAATTTACCGTGCCCGACGCCTGGAAAACAGTTGCCAACCAGTTTGGCAATCTTTGGGGCGGACTTATTGCAGGACCTAACTGTACCGAATTTGTGTTGAGCCATACCATCCTGGAATACGGAGGCGCCGTGACAACCGAAGAGTCTCCTTCCGTAAAGGCAGGGTTGTACAAGGCAGAGGCCGGGGAACACGTGCCGGTGGCTTATTTCCTGAATATCGCGGGCAAGTTTATTGTCGTCAACAGCATTATCCGCAATTTTAATGAAGATGGTTTTTACATTGAAGGCGGTAAGGTGATCATTGCCAACAACATGTTTTATACGACCGGCGTGTCGGGCGGTGACGCGATCAATATCAAGTCGGGCGTGCAGGCTGATGTGGCTTTCAACGTGATTTACAGCCCCAATACCAATGCGTTGAAATTGTCCAATTCCGGTGAGCGCAGTCCGCAGGCTTATGTGGTAGGTTACAACAATACCATTATCAATGCGGGTTGGAGACGGCCAACTACCAAAGGCGGCTCGATCTGGCTGGAAGCCCGGGTACGCGCCGACCTGTATAATAATCTCTTGGCCAACGACCGTTTTGGAATTAAAAGAAACGCGGGCGACGCAGAAGACGACCGTTCTGTGATCAGCAATACTTTTTACTACGGTGCCGATCAGACAACAACAGACCAGTTCCAGCCTTCTGCTGAAATCGTGAAAGGGGTTAACGATCTTCTTTCTGCCAAAGCGGGCGAAAACGATCCCAAGTTTGTAAACTATCCTTTGACAACAGCCACCAATAACGCTGCTTTTGATACAAAATGGGATTTCCATCTGCAGGCAGGATCACCCGCAATCGGAAGAGGGAAAACCGACTTTACCCGTTTGTACGCTGACGGTTTAGTGGTGAATGGCGTCACTTACAAATCGCCTGCGCCTGCGAATTATGCCGGGGCTTTGGGGACAAAATAATTGCCCTGCTCCGGAAGCACCTCATTTATATCTCTAATTTTTGTGAAACGATACGTTCTCTTTTCTTTAAGCCTTGCAGTCCTGCTTTTTTCATGTTCTGAAAAAAAGCAGGAGGCTGCAAGCACGGTAGGCGCTGATGCCGTAACTGATACCAATGTGGTTGTAAAACCTTTGTACGTCACTGATACGGTCGCGCATGACACCGACGATCCTGCCGTATGGATAAATCCTGCCGATCCGGCTGCGAGCCTGATCATCGGCACGGACAAAGACCAGGATGGCGGTTTGTATGTATTTGATCTGAACGGTAAAATACAGAAAGACAAAACCGTTCGCGGTTTGCAGCGGCCGGACAATGTGGATGTAGAATACGGACTGATGCTCAATGGAAAGCCCACCGACATCGCAGTGACGACCGAACGTTTTTCACATAAGCTGCGGATTTATTCTTTACCTGATATGAAACCCGTTGACGGCGGCGGTATTGAGGTTTTTGCCGGAGAAAAAGGTGTAAATGAAAGGGACCTGATGGGGATAGCGTTGTACAAAAATCAGGAGGGAAGGATATATGCTATTGTGGGACGCAAGTCGGGCCCGACGGATGGCACTTACCTTTGGCAGTACCTCCTGGAAGACAACGGACAGGGGAAAGTTTCGGCAAAAATGATCCGCAAATTTGGTGCGTACAGTGGTCTGAAAGAAATAGAGGCTATCGCAGTGGACGACAGGCTGGGTTATGTGTATTACTCGGATGAAGGAAAAGGAGTGCGGAAATATTATGCGGACCCCGAGAAAGGAAATAAAGAGCTTGCGCTTTTTGGGACAACAGGCTTTACCGAAGACCACGAAGGCATCTCGGTTTACCAGCTGACGGACACGACGGGCTATATCCTAGTTTCAGATCAGGGGGCTAATTCTTTCCAGATATTTCCCCGCGAAGGCAATGGTACAAATCCGCACAACCATCCACTTGTCAAAAAAATAAAAGTTGCAGCCAACAAAAGTGACGGTTCGGAGACAGTATCCATTCCTCTTAATAAGGACTTTCCCAAAGGCCTCTTCATCGCCATGAGCGACGACAAAACGTTTCATCTTTATCGTTGGGAAGATATTGCGGGGAAGGAGTTGAAGGGGATACGGTAGTGGGGGGAATGGTACGGTTCAAAGGTTAAAATTTTATCAACGGGATTCGTTTAAACCGGAAATTTTTATCTTTGATCAAAAAGAACTTAAAACAGGCTTAGTGTTGCCGGTTCTACACCCTAAATAAGAAGCTATACATAACAATTAAGATGAAATACACAGGAAACACTATATCCAAACCAGTAGTGGGCAAAGAAGCTGAGGCGCTTTCCCAGGCTATTAAAACAGGCGGTTTTGTCGCCAATAGTCAGGCACTTGAGACCATCCGTAAAATTGCGGAAAGGGTTAAAACTGAGAGGCAAAATAGAGATAAGTAATGCCGGTCTCTAAATTTGATGGAATCGATTTTACTTCCCACGAAGTGATAGAGCTAAACCCCGACCAGGAAAATCTTGGTGGGGGTTTTCGTTGTAGCAGGGGTGAATTTGTTGCTTTTATAAGAAAGGGCAAAATCATCAATGAAATAAATTCCCACATCACCAGATGTTGGATTATCCAGTGCGACCAGGGATTAGCGGCTTACATCACTTTACTTGCCGATAAATTAAGTATGGGTTCTCCTATTCTGATGGACGAATTGGTAAACTACAGCACGTTTCCAGCAGTTAAAATAGGTTGGCTGGCAGCTGATCAGAGAGCTTCCAAATCGGGCACCAGGTTGGTTGAATGGGCAATTGAGTATGTTTCATCTGATTTGTCGGGTAAGCTTGGGATTCGATTTTTAACTGTTGATGCACTTTATGATATCGATGCGAATTATGACGCATCCGGGTTTTATGAAAAAATTGGGTTCAGGTTTGTAGATCCCGAAGAGGAGTTACCTCCAAAAGATGGATACAGATCGATGTATTTTGACTTAAAACCGATGATAGATGCACTCAAGTCCATTTGACAACACCGCGCACCTTGGTACGATAATTTTATTCATAAGGTTAATACATTAATCTTCTTAAATATGAAAAAATTATTAGTTGCGTTTGTCTTGTTTGTGTCTGCTCATTTTGCAGAGGCTCAAACATTTAGCATTGGCCCGAAAGCTGGTCTTAATATTAGTAATTATACCGGCGGGAACATAGAGTCGGATGCTTTGATGGGGTACCATCTGGGTGGGATAGTAAATTATGGTTTTGGGAATGTTTTTTCGATACAGCCGGAGGTTCTTTTTTCCACACAAGGCGCAAAGGTGCAGAATAACGGAACGAAATCTGATTTCAAGATCAGCTATGTAACAATTCCTGTCATGCTGAAATTCAAGTCGAACGGTGGTTTCTATGTTGAATTCGGCCCTCAGGTTGGGTTCAGGTCATCTTCCGATATCCCGGATCAGACTATCAATAATTTTGCGAAGAATCTGGATCTTGCGGCAGGGGCCGGGATTGGATATCAGTCACCGATCGGCCTGGGCGTGGGTGTAAGGTACATTGCAGGACTTTCCAAAGTGGGTGATTTTTCAGGGCAGAATATTGACCCTGATTTCAAGAACAGTGTCATCCAGGCAAGTTTGTTCTGGGCTATTCCTTTGGTTAAATAGGTTTTAACTGCTCTGAAACCAGGAATGCCTGAATAATTGTTTCTAAAATGCTGCCTGTTAGAAGGCGGCATTTTTTGTTTTGTACTGCTTGCTGCTATGTCACCCCTGTCGCGGTTGGAGATTATCGGATATGCTTGTCTCCTTATAAAATTTCAGCCCCCAGGGCTTCTAAATGTCTCTAAAAATGCAACATGCCAATCCCGTAGGGATGTAATTTTTGCGGAAAAACGATATATAATAAAAGCGGGAAACCCCGTGAGGGGTGACATCGTTGAGGGAATGCCACAGTCTCGTAAGGCTATGTAAAACTTTCCTCTATTTTGCTTTTTGACTTCCCGTTGAACGCATGATTTTCAGTTCTTCCTGCACATCCCTGACCGCCCTGGCCAGCGACTGCAGGTCAGTTTGTGATTCAGGAAATTCCCTGGTCTGGTAACTATGGAACTGCCATATTTCCAGTACTTCCGACACCGGTACCGTATAAGGTTCATAGGCAGTGTTAAGGGATTTGAGCAGCAGTTCATCCTGCATGACAGTCACCATTTTAAACACAAAATCCTGGTCACCTTTGAGAATAACAATGCAGGGTGTACCGGGTTTTATATTTTTCCAGTCTTCGGCATAATGTGTGGTAACATCGCTGCCGTCCGGAATAGGCAGCATGGAATCCCCGGAGATGGGGAAGATACGATGTGTTCCCTGGGGTAGATTAGGCATTGAAAACCTGGGTAGAGTAGCCAGGAATTCCGGGTCAGCGTAACTGCTCCGATAGCCTGCTTTCGCTTTTACAGGCACATACTCCACATTTTCCCGGTTATTATCATTCACGGTAATGGCCAGCACCCGGATATGGGTACCCGTCATGTATACATCATTGCCGGATTCCAGTTCACGCAGTTTCAGTTCCGACAGTTTGGACAGGTCCACTTTCAAAAGACTGTCCACGCTGATCTTAAAGTACTCCGAAAATTTTATTACATCCTCGATCGAAGGATTTTTGACCACTCCTGTTTCAAGAGGCTGAAGCTTATTTCTCAATAAACCAAGTGCTTGCGCAATGTCCTCCTGCGTAAGTTTTTTTCTTTTTCTGAGAAAACGGATGTTGCTGTGAAAAAAAATCCTTGCGGTTGTCATACTTAAATGTTATAATTGACAACATTTATTTGTTGTTGATAACAACAAATATAGGATTTTATTTTATAAATTATGTACCAGCGGGCTATTCATAACGATATGGTTGAAAAACTGCAGAAAGATATCCTTTCTCTGCAGGGTTTCAGGGTTCCGGCAGAGGGCCAGCGTATCAGTTTTGGCCTGGGAGCTATTGAGAATGCATTTCCTAACAGGATTTTCCCGACAGGCGCAATCCATGAATTGCTGAGCGATACCCGTGAAAATGCCGCCGCTACTACCGGTTTTGTGGCAGGCCTGCTGGGGAGTATCATGCAAAAGGGTGGTATATGCTTATGGATCAGTAACAAACGTACCTTGTTTCCGCCGGCGCTGAAATTTTTTGGTATCGAACCCGACAAGATCATATTTATTGATGTACAAAATGAAAAAGACCTGCTGTGGATGGTGGAAGAAGCATTGAAATGTCAGGCATTGTCGGCTGTGGTAGGAGAGTTAAAGGAAATCAGCCTGACGGAATCAAGGCGGTTGCAGCTGGCTGTGGAGCAGAGCCGTGTGACTGGTTTTCTGCACCGTTTTAATCCCAAAAACACCCATACCATTGCTTCGGTGGCACGCTGGAAAATCTCTCAGCTTCCGAGCGAAACAGAAAAAGGCATGCCCGGGGTTGGCTTTTCCCGCTGGCATGTGGAACTGCTGAAAGTACGCAATGGCGAACCGGGTAGCTGGAAGCTGCAATGGTCCGCCGGAAGGTTCGAACATGTGATCCGGTACAAAGTGACAAAGCCCGAACCGGACCTGATGAATATTGCATAACTATGGAAAAGCGGTATATGTCGGTATGGTTCCGTCACCTGACGACGGACAGATGGATCGTCAGCCAGCCGGAGCTGAAAGATGTACCTTTCGTGCTGGCGGCCCCGGAACGCGGCAGAATGGTGATCAAGGCTGTGAATGTGCGTGCCGAAGTAATGGGCATTGAAAACGGGATGGTGGTAGCGGATGCCAGGGCGGTGCTGCCCGCCCTGCTGGTGTTCGACTATAAGCCCGGTTTTGCTGAAAAGCTGCTGCTGGCATTTGGGACCTGGTGTATCCGTTTCACTCCGATCGTGAGTGTAGACCCGCCTGATGGGCTGATTCTGGATATTACGGGCTGCACGCATCTGTGGGGAGGCGAGCGGGCTTATCTGAAAGATATTGTTAACCGTATCCGGGGTGCGGGCTATGATGTGCGCGCAGCGATCGCCGATACCATTGGTACCGCGTGGGCGGTTTGCCGTTTTGGAACTGTTACACCCCTGATTCCGCCTGAAGGAGAGCAGGCTGCGCTTTCAGCCCTGCCGCCGGCAGCTTTACGGCTTGAAGCGGATACGCTCGAAAGAATGCAGAAGCTGGGCTTTTATCAGATCCGTAATTTTATGAATATCCCCCGCTCTGTTCTGAGAAGGCGGTTCGGGCCGCATCTTTTGTACAGAATGGATCAGGCATTGGGTGCTGAGGAAGAACTTATTGATCCGATCCGGCCGGTGGAGCCTTACCAGGAACGGTTATCGTCGCTGGAACCGATCAGGACTGCTACGGGAATCAACATTGCACTCAGGAAACTGCTGGAAGCGCTTTGCGGAAGATTGTCAAAAGAAGGAAAAGGTTTGCGGAAAGGGGTTTTTATGGGATACCGCATGGATGGGAAGATCGAACAGATCGAGATCGGCACCAATAGTGCGTCTTGCCATGTGGAGCATTTGTTCCGGCTTTTTGAGCTGAAAGTGTCTTCAATTGAGCCTGCATTGGGTATAGAACTGTTTATCCTGGAAGCTCCGGTCGTTGAAGAGCTGGATCAGATGCAGGAAACCCTCTGGAATATAACTGGTAACAATAACCAGTCCGAGATCACCGAGCTTCTCGACAGGCTGACAGGCAGAGGCGGTATGCAGATTGTGCACCGGTACCTGCCCGACGCGCATTACTGGCCGGAAAGGTCTGTCAAGGAGGCTGTTTCTATCCAGGAAAAACCCCAGATCGAGTGGCGTACGGACAAGCCCAGGCCGGTCAGTCTCTTGCCAAAACCGGAAAGAATTGAAGTTGCAGCACTGCAACCGGATTACCCGCCCGCGGTTTTCCGGCACCAGGGTAAAGTTTACCATATCAGAAAAGCCGATGGCCCGGAACGGATCGAGCAGGAATGGTGGATAGAGGAGGGTTTGCACAGGGATTATTATTGTGTGGAAGATATGAAGGGCGCACGGTACTGGATTTTCAGGTTGGGGCATTATAATGAAGACAAGGAAGACATGCCGGAGTGGTTCATTCATGGATTTTTTGCCTGAAAAAAATGAAAGAAGAAAAAATAGAGAAAATCCCGTATACCGAACTGCAGGTAACCACGAATTTCAGTTTTCTGAGAGGGGCTTCACATCCTGAGGAGATGGTGGTTCAGGCATTTAATATGGGTTATAAAGAAATAGCCATCACCGACCATAATACACTGGCTGGAATTGTGCGGGCACATGCTGCCGCGAGAAAAACAGGCATCAGGATCATCCCCGCCTGCCAGCTTAATCTGCTGGATGGCCCCAGCCTTCTTGCCTACCCGACCTGCAGAGAAGCCTATGCGAGGCTTTCGGCCCTGCTTTCAACCGGCAATCTCAGAACGGAAAAGGGTAAATGTGATCTCTACAAAGCCGATGTGTATGCGCATGCAGAAGGAATAAAGTTTATCGCACTGCCTCCCGGTTCGCTGGATAAAAACTTTGACTTTGACCCGGTTTTTGAAAAAGTATTAAAAGAATACAGGGAAGCGCTGGGGGAGGACTTGTACCTGGGTTCGCACCGATCCTATCTTGGGGACGACGGAAAAAAACTCTTCCGGCTTTCTGAGATGGCAAAGCGCCTCGATATCCCTATGGTGGCCACCAACGATGTGTATTATCATCATCCGGAGCGCAGGCAGTTGCAGGATATTGTTACTTGTGTCCGTGAAAAATGTACGATTTATAATGCTGGTTTTCTTTTGCACCAGAATGCAGAGCGGCATCTGAAATCGACCAAGGAAATGAACCGGCTGTTCAGGCAGTACCCGGATGCCATACAGCGCACACAGGAAATAGCCGAAGCCTGCCAGTTTTCGCTCGACAGCCTGGAATATGTGTATCCGGAAGAAATCACGAGCCAAGGCAGAACCCCGCAGGAGGAGCTTATCTATCTGACCTGGGAAGGTGCGGAAGAAAGATTCAATGGAAATATTCCGGAAGAAATCAGCAAAAGGATCCATGAAGAGCTGGATTTTATGGAGCGCAAAAACTACGCGTCCTATTTCCTCACAGTTTATGATTTTGTGCGTTTTGCCAGAAGCCAGAATATTCTGTGCCAGGGAAGGGGCTCGGCTGCGAACTCCGTTGTATGTTATTGTCTGGGGATTACGGCAGTTGATCCAACCAAGATCAAACTGCTTTTTGCAAGATTTATGTCCGACGCCCGGGACGAACCGCCTGATATCGACGTGGATTTTGAGCATGAGCGCCGGGAGGAAGTGATCCAGTATATTTTTAATAAATATGGCCGCGACCGCGCTGCTATCGTAGCTACCGTAACCCAGCTGCACCGGAAAGGGGCTGTCAGGGATGTAGGAAAGGCCATGGGGCTGTCTGTGGATGCGATCAACCAGCTTTCAAAATCCCTCTATGAGTTCAACGAAGAGTGGCTGGAAGGAAAACAGGTTTCCGAGCATGGTTTTGATGCCAATGATCCACACCTGATCAAAGTATTGCAGCTGACAGAGCAATTTGTACGCTTTCCGCGGCAGCTCGGGCAGCATACCGGAGGTTTTGTGATCACCCGCGGTAAGCTGTCCGACCTGTGTCCGATCCTCAATGCCCGTATGGAAGACCGTACCTGTATTGAATGGAACAAGGATGATATCGAGACGCTGGGGTTTTTAAAAGTGGATGTATTGGCACTGGGCATGCTTACATGCATCCGCAAGGCTTTTGATCTGGCCAAAAAACATTACGACAAAAACCTGACATTGGCCAATATACCACAGGATGATGCTAATGTATATGAAATGATCAGCGAAGCGGATACTATCGGTGTTTTCCAGATCGAAAGTCGTGCGCAGATGTCCATGCTGCCGCGTTTGAAACCGAAAGAATTTTATGACCTGGTCATAGAAGTAGCGATCGTGCGGCCCGGACCCATACAAGGGGATATGGTGCATCCTTACCTGCGACGCCGAAACGGGGAAGAAGAAATAAAATATCCGTCCAAGGAATTGGAAAACATACTGGGCCGGACGCTGGGTGTACCCTTATTCCAGGAGCAGGCGATGGAAATAGCCATTGTCGCAGCCGGTTTTACACCGGCTGAAGCAGACGGGTTAAGAAGAAGCATGGCTACCTTCAAAGCCAAAGGACTAGTAACCCAGTATGAAACCAAGCTGGTGAATGGAATGGTCGCCAATGGATATGAGGAGGAATTTGCGAGAAGGGTGTTTAAGCAACTTGAAGGTTTTGGGAGCTACGGTTTCCCGGAAAGTCATGCGGCCAGTTTTGCCTTGCTGGTATATGTGTCGAGCTGGATCAAGCATTATCATCCCGATGTTTTCGCAACTGCTCTGCTGAACAGCATGCCGATGGGTTTTTACCAGCCCGCGCAGATTATTATCGATGCCCGGAAACATGGGGTGGAAGTGAGGCCTGTGGATGTCAATTACTCTTTTTGGGACAATACGCTGGAAGAAAAGATTGGCGATTCCTGCCCCATACGCCTGGGTTTCAGGCAGGTAAAAGGCTTGCAGGAAAGTGAGGTGCAGATGCTGGTAGAGGGCAGGACGCAACCTTACAGTGGTATCCATGTTTTGAGGGATATGGGGGTTTCTCAAACCACACTGGAAAAGTTGGCCGATGCTGATGCTTTCAGGTCAATGGGTATGGACAGGCGCAAAGCGATGTGGGAAGCGTCCGCTATGGCCGACCGGCCTATGGGATTGTTTACCGGCCATGCTTCGCAAAGCAGTTTTGAACCCCAGGTAGAATTGCCTGAAATGACCCCGTCCGGGCATGTTTTTCAGGATTATGCTTCCACGGGATTGTCAATCAAAGACCATCCCGTAAGTTTTGTGCGTAATAAGCTGTCTGCAAAACGTGTGGTGCGGGCGCAGGATCTAAAAAATTGTAGAGACGGTGCCATACTCAAAGTCGCGGGACTGATACTGGTCAGGCAGAGGCCGGGAACAGCCAGCGGGATCTGTTTTATTACGATTGAGGACGAAACCGGTGTGGCCAATCTGGTGGTATTTAAAAAACTGTTTGACCAATACCGCAAGGAAATTCTGCGCTCCCGGTTGCTGATGGTGGAAGGCAAGCTGCAAAGGGAAGGGAAGGTGATCCACATCGTGGTGAGGCGATGCTATGATGTATCCGGCCTCATGCGGGAGCTGAATATTTTCGAAGAAAAGGACCCGGATGTGCTCACCCTTTCTCGTGCCGACGAAAACGATGGCGAAATCCCATCCGGCAGGGTCAAAAAGGAAAAAGCTGCCAGAACAATCCAAACGGAGATTTTTCCGGCAGGCAGGAATTTTAAATAGTATAAAAATAAAAACCATCCGGATTGTTGCTGGGGGCGGCTATGAACGGTAATCTATATGGTGTTATATTTATCTAACAGTGATAGAAAATCTTCAAATGCGACGACCGGTCTGCGGGGCCAGGATCTAATCGTGCTGATTGCGTGGTTTAATAGCTATTTGCCGAACAGCATTTTGTCAATATGAAAAAGAGGGTAAGGCGATGCCGGGTTCTTGAAAACAAAATACAGATCGTGTTTTCCTTTGGTCGGTTTCAGTGAAATGGCTACATCTTTCCAGCCAGTTTTCAGGTCGTCAAGCTTACCGGGGTTAACATTCAGAGATCCTATGAGGGGGCCATCTTTGCCACCGGTACGCACTTCAATAATTCCGCCAGCACCGTGTTCCTGCAATCTCAGTTTTATCGACCTGATCTGGTTTAGATCAATATCATCGTAGCGCACATACTTTCCATTCCTGATATTGGAGATGTACGAAACGTAGCCGGTGTTCAGCGTTGCGATCACCACACCCACGTTCCCGTCCGAATAGTCTTCCATTTCGATCTGAGGATCTCGCAATACCACATGTTTGCTGGTCCGGATCGGGGAAGCGGTTTTGGTGCCGCCGTCGGTGTAGGATGCCTGCAATACATACGCACCTTCGGTCCCCTTGCCTTTGTGGCTGCCCAGCAATTGTTTTCCCTGCAGAGGAAGAGAATTATGTTTTTGGTTCAGGCTCAATATATAATCTGTGATTTCCTCAGCTTTTTCAGGCGAAAGGTCGGGATGCGGGGGCATGGGATAGCTTCCCCAACTGCCGCTGCCGCCGGTTATGATCTTTTCGGCAAGCTTTGTTTTGGCATCTTTTTGTCCTGCGTAACGTGTCGCGATTTCATTCAGGGCCGGGCCGATAGAGCGGGTCTCCATAGTATGGCAGGCCTTGCAGTCCAGTGTGGAATAGAATTTTTTGGTATTGGCAAACCGGGCGTCTTCATCCCCGGAAGACAGCACGCTGGCCAGGTCCTTCCCGAAAGGCAGGTAGTGAAACGAAACTTTAACCCTTTCTTTTACAATGGGTTTATCTTCTTTGTCCGTGATGGATACTTTGTAGTCGAATTCCTGATCATCCCAGTAAAAGCTCTGGTTGGAAAGAGTTGTTAGTCCCACTTTCGGAGGAGCATTTCCTACTTTTACCTGGGAGGTGGTGGTGCCCTGAGCACCCTGGGAATCAGTTACAGTAAGCAAAATGTCGTAGGTGCCGGGTTTTGTAAAAGTATATGCGGATTCTTTACCTTTCAATTTTGTCTTGCCGATTGTCCAGGTGTAAGTCAGCTTGTCGTTCTGGTCAAAATCCTTTGAACCGTTTGCCGACAATGTTATTTTCATAGGTACCGCACCGACCGTTTCGGATACATGCGCAACTGCGATCGGACGGCGGTTTCCTTCGCTGTATTCTACTCTTATGATGCCTGAATCGGTGTTTTTTGCAAACCAGTTTGTCCCGTAGGCAAGTATGTAAACGGCCCCGTCCTTTGCGATCTGCATATCCATCGGCGCCACCACTTTGAGCTGTGGCAGAAAAGGCTCCATACTAACATAATTCCCTTGTTCATCCAACGTCACAGCCATCATCCATTTTCGGATCCAATCATAGATAAGCAGCTTTCCGTTGTAGTACTCCGGCAATTTGTAAGGTGCATCCTGGTAAAGATCACTGTAATAAACCGGGCCGGCCATCGCGCTCGCTCCGCCTTTGCCGACCAGCGGCCAGCGTTTGGACGGGCCTTTTCCATACCATATCCAGGCCGGCTGGGCGGGTGGCAGGTTTTTGATACCTGTGTTATTGGGCGAATTGTTTACAGGATGCGCCGGGTCCTGGCCGGGGCCTTCTTTTTTTGTTTCAAAATCATATTTTGGAAAAACTTCATTGGCACCCAAAAAGTAAGGATACCCAAAAAAGCCCGGCTTACGCGCCTGGTTGATCTCATCATAGCTCAGCCGGCCTTCCTCCGCGGGTACCTCCGTGTCGGGGCCGACGTCTCCCCAGTATACAAAACCGTTTTTGGCATCTACCGACATACGGAAAGGGTTTCGGCACCCCATTACATATATTTCCGGACGGCCCTCCTCACCGTTTTTCGGGAAAAGGTTACCATCCGGAATAGCGTAGGTTCCGTTTGCTTCGGGCTTGATACGCAGGATTTTCCCGCGCAGGTCGTTGGTGTTGGCCGAGGTGCCCTGTCCGTCGGAAAGCTGCCTTCCCGGACGCTCGTCGGTAGGATTGTGGCCTTCAATTTCTTCGGCATTGGTATTGTCGCCGATGGAGAGGTATAGCAGCCCTTTGGAATCAAAAGTAAGGTAACCGGCTGAATGGCAGCAATATGTTCGCTGGGTCGGAACTTCGAGCAGTACTTTTTTGGATGACATATCCAATGTTCCGTTTTTATACTCAAACCTCGCCAGTTCGCTGATGTGCCGTTCGCCACCGAGACCGTAATAGAGGTAGATCCAGTTGTTTTTCTCATAACCGGGATCAATGGCTACACCCAGCAGCCCATCTTCAATCCCGCTGAATACGTTCAGATGGGCAACTGTGCCCAGTTTTTTCGCTTTGGCGTCATATAATCGCAAAGCGCCTTTTCTTTCCGCCACCAATATGCTTTGATCGGGCAGAATAGCCATCTGCATGGGTTCATCAAAACCGGAGGCGAGTGTACTGTAAGTAAAGCGGGTGGAGTCGGGAGCTGACTGGCTGTGGGCTTTCTGACAAAAAACAGAAGCGAGTACGAGCCAGGTTGCTGTACAAAATTGACGTGTTGTCAAGGTTTTTTGTATTTAAATTGACGAATGGACTTGTGATTATTTTGGGCCGATCACCATAACCAGCGGCAGGTGGTCGGAGGCATAGGTCTCGTTCACAGTTTCATACGAAATCCGCCTGTACTTTTTTACGGCTTTGCGGTTCAGCATGAGATAGTCGAGGGTTTTCACCGGTGCATCAGCCGGAAAAGTATGTTGGCAATCGGTGCAGGGGATTTGCAGGTGTTCGGCCAGGTTTTGGATCGTCGGATTGTCCGGTGTGGTGTTCAGATCGGCGCCGAGGATAACGGGCAACCCGCTATGTTTCCCGATGATCTTGTTCAGCTGCAAGATCTGATGCGCGCGGTCTTTGTTACTGAGATGGTCCAGATGGGCAGATAAAAACACTAGTTTTCCGATTTCAGTCTTTACAGTCACCAGCGCTACCGCCCGTATTTCGCTGTCGGGATGATCCGAAACCACCGTCAGACGATAACTTTCGGTTTTTTTAATCGGAAATCTTGAAAGGATCGCAACCCCATATTCACCATTGCTCCGGTCGACTGCTTTGGCAAAATGATAATACATTCCCGTAAGCTCGGCCAGCTTTTTCGCCTGGTGCGAGCCCTTTCCCGACCGGTCGGTGAAGGCGTCTACTTCCTGCAAAGCCACCAGGTCGGGTGCTTGTTTACGGATTACTTCCGCAGTTGCCGCCAGATCCGTAAATCCCCATCCTTTGGACGGCGGGCTGGCGATCCTGATGTTATAGGACATGATTTTGAGCGTTTTTTTACCGGTGTCATTTTCCCTGCTGCTGTTTGCCGGGTTTATTGCTTTGGATAAAAAAGAGTGCAAAAGAAGGGTCAGGATC
The DNA here is from genome assembly GCF_005869225.1 of Dyadobacter bucti. Classification (GTDB taxonomy): domain Bacteria; phylum Bacteroidota; class Bacteroidia; order Cytophagales; family Spirosomataceae; genus Dyadobacter; species Dyadobacter bucti. Next base: position 109,895 of record NZ_SWFP01000013.1, read on the forward strand.
AGGAAAAGGGCACTTTTTGAAAAGGTCATGATGTATTGTTAATGTTGTTTTGGATGTCAGGCCAAGCGGCTTCGAGGCTGTCACCGGTCGCTCGGTGTCGATTTTTAATGGGTTCAGGAATAGTCGGTTTCAGTCCAGATGGAATTCGTATTGGTCAAAAGACTCGGTACGCCAGGCCAGGTGCCTGGTAGCAGGTGAAATGGCAAACAATGGGGAGAATGTCCTGACCTTCACAGTTTTTTGATCCGGTAAAAATTCAAGTATCCTGATCCAGCCGTCGCCTCCGTTGCCTTTCCAGTTGCCGCCCTCGTTCTGCGCATTGAATAGCATTTGATTGACAGTTTTCCCGCCAGCATTTTTGTCGGTACGAAAACCGACATGGCCAGCATGACTAGGCTGATCGATCACATGGCCGCAAACCACCATTTTGATATTGGAAGCAGGCTGAACCAGTTGTTCGAAAATCTCTCTCCCTAGCGTGGCATCTGTGAACCCGGGCGGATAATCCTCTTTCACAATGTGTTCGTTATGCCGCACCGTAGATCGCATGTAGCTGTGCGTGAGCACCATGCCTGTATGGTTTTTGTATTCCGGTCGTGCTGCCACTTCTTTGGCCCACGCTAGGGTATTTTTACGCGGCGCAAATTCCAGTGAAAACACCAGCATCGGCTGACCAAACGGCGGTTTCAACTCATAACAAGCATTTTCCAGCGTTTTTACGCCCTCTCCATTCGGGGCCATTTCAACCAGTATATTCTTGTTCAACGGGTTTTTCCCGGGTGGAAAATAGCTGTTAAACTGAGAATATCGGTTTTCGGTAGCACTGGTGCCATAGTCGTGGTTTCCGGTACAAAGAATATAGGGCACCTTGCCATCGAGTTTCCCGAAAGCATTGGCCACACATTGCCATTGAGAAGTACTGAGCTGGTCTCCGTTTTCTTTGGGCAGCTCAGTGATATAATTTTGCTCCACCAGATCACCTGTACACAGTACCATACCTATGTTCAGTTTCTGCAGGTTATCATCGATCCAGGTGACCATCAGGTCCAGCAGTGGCTGGTTTCGTTTAAACTTGGTGTAGCCCTGCGGATCGGGCACAATGATGACCGACCAGGAATTTTTGTCGCTCAATGCCGGCGCAACATATTGTTGCGCCGTGGCTGTAAGCGCAAAAAAGGTAAAAATAAGCGTCCACCAGATGCCGGAACGATATCGGGGCTTGGAATGTAAAGTAATCATTATGAATGACTTAGGCTATTATCGGTCGGCTTTTGGCGGTCGGCTATCGGCAGTCGAAGCAGACTGCTGACGGCCGACCGCTGCTGGCCGACAGCCTACTTATTGTATTTCATTTTATAAACCATTACCCCTGAAGTCGAGGCTGCGTTGGTGGCCATGGTTGCGTAGAAATATACCTCGTTACCCCTTACATCAGCAACAATGTCGCCGGAGCGGTTGTAGTTGGTACCGCCGTAAGCCTCGGATTCAAAGAGCATAAAATCCGAATAGCCTGCACCGCCGGGCACGAGATTGAATCTGGAAGGATCGTTTGTTTCAAAAACTTTCAGATGTGTGGCGTCCCAGGCATAATATCCCTGGGTTAGCATGGCGGTAAATTCCTCTCCCTGCACCTTGAAAGTGTTGAAGCCCAGAATTTTGTAATAATGGTTTCTTGTAGCCATGGCCGTTACTTCCATATCCGGGGTGAACGATACAAACCGGCTTCCCTGGGTGAGGTTCGGATCGGAGGTGTTATAATTGCAGTAAGTGAAATAATGATCCGACAATGGATCCAGTGACTTGCGCTGAACGGCGGCAAATGTCCAGGCCTCAGCTCCTGCGTACCGGATTATGGTAGGCTCATTTTTTAAAGCAACGCCGTCTTCAAACTCCCAGTAATGAATGCTGTTGTTTCCGTTGGTAGTGGCATAGATGAAAGCTTTGCCGCTTTTGAGATTACCGATCACGCTCACTTTTCGTCCCAGGTTCACAGGGCATCCCGCCGCCGCAGTGTAATTCAGGATTTGTTTCGGTACGCTGTCGATGTCATCGTAGTAATAAACCACGAACCCGGCCGAGTACACATTGTACCGGTTGACGATGAAGTGTCCGGCATCATCCGAATTGACCTGCATACAAAATGTGGTGGGCGGGGCAATGGATTTGACGAGCTCGCCTGTGTTTTTATTCAAAACACGGATACCATCATCCACAGTGGTATTTCCACCGTTAAAATCGGCCACAAGCAAATAGTCCCCGGCAACTGCCAGCCCTGAAATGTTGGTACGTTTGATACCCAGCACATCGGATGTTTTAAACCACAGTTTGGAAAAAACGGTTTTGGGCAGGCTGGGGACAACCTTTACCACATACCTGGCAACCGCCCCGGCCCCATCGGTAACCCGGATGGTGAGCGGGGAGGAAAAATCCATCGTTCCGCCCAATGCAGGCTGAATAGTGCTGTTGTGATCCAGGCTGGCGTAAGGCTTCAGGCTTTTCAGGTCCAGCGGGCTCTCTTCCGTTGACGGTACATTGATATAAATTGTATCGCCGTCGGCATAAGGCCCTGCGACCGTGGCGGGATACTCGGTAGCCTGGTTTGGAATGGCTATGGAGAAGTTCAGAAGCCCTTTTCTGGCGGTTACTCCTTTGTTGAGGTCCACCTGCTCGCAGGAGAGGAGGCAGAGGAGGCTGAGCATCCAGCAGCCCGCCTGATATATGTATGATCGTTTCATTTATTTTTCTTTTGGGATAAAAAATAATGCGGTGCCTGTGTTATTTCCACTCGTCGAATTGTTCGATAAGCGCATTTCGCTGCAATTCGGTGGAAGGGATCGGAAAACGATTGTATTTGGGCAGATAAACCCGTTTTTTACCATTGTCCGCATCTACCTCACGGTAAGTGAAAGTGCCTCCGGTGCCAGGAACCGGTACGCGGCCGGTCAGGTTTGTGCCGTTCAGGACGGTTCTGGCAAGGTCCCATCTTCGCAGGTCCCAGTAGCGGTGACCCTCAAAAGCCAGCTCTATCATACGTTCGTGGCGCAGGAGTTTCATAAAATCCTCCTTGCTTCCGGCCAGTACATTTTCTGCAAAACCTGCTCTTTTACGCACTTTGTTCAATGCTTCCAGTGCCCCCGCCAAATTACCCTGTTCGGCCATTGCTTCCGCTTTGATCAGAAGAACTTCGGCATAGCGCATAAAGTAAAATGTGAATTCACCCGGCTGAAAACCTTCGTCCTGCGTTTTTACGGAACCATCGAAAAATTTGCGCAGATAATAGCCTGTGCTCGTGGTGCCGCCTCCAATGGCATAACCGTCTACCGCGCCTTCGTTGGTAGCGATGGTACGGCCTTTCCAGGAAGCGCCATGATACAATATGGAGGCATAGAACCTCTTTTCACGGCCTTCATACGGTCTCGCAGCTTTGGCGGTGTCCGACCAGCTGAAATTGGTGCCGTCGGCCATCTGATAGGCTGATACCAAGTTTTCGGTGGGGCTTACCTGTGCGTAACCTTTGTCGCCGGGAGGGCAAAAGAAATAATCGAAAGAGTAACCGAAATTGGGGGACGAATAGCCGAATTCCAGGATGCTTTCCTTGTTTTCAAGATGTTGTGCACGTTTCATCTGAAACAGTTTTTCATAGTCCGGATAAAGATCGTAAATGCCGAGACCTTCCAGTTCAGTGATGGCATCGGTAGCCGCTGACCAGCGTTTTGCATAAAGCATTGTTCTCGCCTTAAAGCCAAGCGCAGCTCCTTTGGTGAGCTTTCCCGTTTTGGTGGAAGGTACAGTTACCGGTAAGTTGGCCGCAGCGAAATCAAGATCGGCTGCAATGAAATTCCATACTTCTTCGGGTTCGTTGCGGGTACGCTGGGAGCCGTCGGGCAGCCTGTCGAAAATGATAATGCTTGCTCCATACCTTTTTGCCAATTCCAAATTGACATAAGCCCTGAAAAACCGAACTTCTGCTTCTGCCTGTAATTTGACCTCTTCGGACAATTTTCCGCCATTGGTTTGCATACCGTCCAGAAACTCATTGCAGTTACGGATCCAGGTATAGCCCCAGTCCCAGTTGCCTAGCGGATTTTCTCCGGGGGTGATGAAAGACGAGCCGAGGGTAAACAGGTTGGAACTCTCGGAAGGCGTATTTTTCTTCAGAATATCAGCGAATGCGTCCTGATTGATATGGGAAGTATAATAAGTCTGGCCGATCAGCGGGTAGAATTTGTTCAGCGAAAGTTCCAGGTTGGCTTCGCTGGACCATGCTACTTCTTCACCATAAACATCGGTCAGCTCGGGGTCAATGCTGCAACCCGACAGCACTGCGATGCAGCAGGCTATCAGTATGTTAAATTTATTAATCAGTTTCATGATTTTGAAAAGTTGTAATGCTTAGAATGACAAACTCAGACCTGCTTCCAGCAGCTTTTGCTGGGGATAGTAACCCTGGTTAACGTCAGGCATTTCGGGATCCAGGTAATCCAGTCCGCTCAGTGTGAACAGGTTACTGCCGGAGACATGCACACGAAGGTTTTCAATTTTGAGCTTGCGGGTGATGCTGGCAGGCAGCGTGTAGCCGATCTGCGCGCTTTTCAGACGTACATAGGATGCGTCACGGATCCACCAGGACGAGAATTTGCCGCCGCTCTGGGCTGAGATGGTGCTCAGGCGGGGATATTTTGCATTGGTATTTTCGGGCGTCCAGGCACCCTCTGCCAGATATTTAGGAGCATTTCCGTCCTGATAAAATGCCATGGTGTAAAATGTATTGTCATATACGCCACTCGATGAGTACAGCCCTGAAAGTGCCACATCGGCCATTGCAGCGCCCTGGAAGAACAGGTTGAAGTCAAGCGCCTTGTAGCCGCCGCCGACATTCAGACCGAACATCATTTCTGGCGTGCTGCTGCGTCCGATCACTGTCCAGTCCTGGTCCCAGGTTATTTTCCCGTCTCCGTTGAGGTCTTTCAGCTTTACTTCTCCTACGCGTGAAGGGCCGAAAAGGGCACTGTTCGCGATTTCTTCTTCGCTCTGGAAAAGCCCGTCTGCCACAAATCCGTATTTCATGCCGATCTGACGGCCCGTACGTCTGAGGTAGTCAGGAACATTGGCGTTTTCGGTGGTTTCGATCACCCGGTTACGCGCCCAGGAAACATTTCCGCGGACATTGTAATAAAAATCGCCGAGGCTCTTGCGGTGGGTAAGGATCAATTCAAAACCGCGGTTATCGACAATTCCGGAGTTAACTTTTGCCGGAAAATATCCGCCCATTGAAGGAGGCATCAGGCCACCCTGGTCTTGCAGGATATCTTTGGTAACATTGTAAAAAGCATCTGCTTCCAGTCCGAGCAGCCCGTTCCAGAGCGTACTTTCAAAACCGACATTGTAGGTAGTGGTCGTTTCCCATTTGATATTTGCGTTGGGAACGCCTTTCACATTCAGTGAACGTACCAGTTTGTCACCGATCATCGCCACGGGATTGGCGCCCATTTCCATCGTCCGTAAATAGGCGTAGTCACCCACGGCATCATTACCGAGGCGCCCCGACGAAGCGCGGATTTTAAGGTCATTGACGAAGTTTACGTTTTGCTTGAAGAAGTCTTCATCCGAAATCCGCCAGCCCAGTGCTACCGCAGGGAAAAGCCCCCATCTGTTTTTGGAGGGCAGGCGGGTAGATCCGTCGTATCTTCCCGTAAATTCCATCAGGTATTTTCCTTTGTAATCATACGTCAGCCTGGAAACGTAACCCGCGCGGTGAAACATGGAATGTCCGCCTTTCACGAGATCGTTGATTACTTCTTCTCCATAATTCAGGTCCATGATATCGGTGATCGGGAAACCGCGGCGGCCGCCGGAAAGGGAGCTGCCCGTGTTGCGGATGTACTCATAGAGGAACATGCCGCCTACCTTATGCGGACCAAATGTGCGGCTGTAGTTAATTGACGGCTGAATGGTCGTCTGCCAGGAATCTGCAAACCACTGGTTAATGGTTGCATTGCCGGTCAGCGCATGTCTTGCGTATGTTTCGGTAAAGTTGCGAGTGGCGTTATTGTAAACGGATAGCATGTAAGGCAAAAGGCCGGATTTCCGCATGCTGTAACCTTTGTCCATGGCTCCGTTCACTTTCAGGAACAGGCCCTCCACGCCAGGCACGTCGTAGCTCAGCGATGCATTTCCCTGGAGGCTGGTGGCCTTGGTATCCTGCTTTCCTGACAGGTCCCTTGCTGCCAGCGGGTTCTGGTTTCCGTTGCTGGCATTGAAGCTCCCTATCGGCATGCCGGCTGCGTTTGTAGCGGGCAGAAACGGATAGGACATCATGGCCTGGCTGAAAATGGACGCATACGAATTGCCGAGCCCGGCCCCAAGCCCCGGCTGATTGGTGGTCTCATCGCGAACGGCTATGCCAAAAGAAGCCTTGAAACGGTCGGAAACCTGCGCGTCTATATTGGTTCGGAAATTATACCGGTTGTTGCTCGTCCGGGCAATGATACCTTGCTGATTATACGATCCCAGCGACACAAAATATTTGAATTTATCGGAGCCTCCGTTCAGGGAAAGGTTATTGGTATAAACCGGCGCAGAACTCTTGAAAAGCATATCGAACCAGTCGGTATTGCTGAAAACACCTTCCGGGTCGCCGTTGGTGATGCGGTTCATTTCTTCGGGGGTAAAACGTCTTGCAGCTTCGGCAATACCATCCATTTCCTGCGCTTTATTATACCATTTTGCGTAACCCGGGCCGTCCAGAAATTCAGGAAAACGGGTGTTTGAGCTCAATGCAAGCGAGGAGTTGAAGGTAATGGTCGGTTTCTGAACGGTACCGCGTTTGGTGGTTACCAAAATAACCCCGTTGGAAGCCCGTGCACCATATACCGCCGCAGACGCAGCGTCTTTTAACACTGTGATGGATTCAATTTCATCGGGATTGATAGAAGGAAAACCGCGTTCTATCCCGTCCACGATGATGAGAGGGGCAGTTCCGCTGAGGGTATTCATCCCCCGGACAAGCAGCGATGCACCGTCAGAGCCGGGTTGTCCGCTCGACTGCCTGGTAATTAATCCCGGTAACCGCCCTTGCAGCATCGAAGATAAATTGGCCGTCGGCGCGGTTTTCAGCTCTGCGGCGCTAACCTGTACAACGGACGAAACAAGGGTTTGCTTCGTTGTAGCCCCGTACCCGAGCACGATCACATCACTCAGGGACTTGTTTTCCAGCTGGAGTATTATGTTGATCTGGTTGCTTTTCCTGACGGTCACTTCCTGGGTGATGTACCCGATGTAGGATATCACCAGTACATTTCCTTCGTCAGCCTGCAGGGAAAAGCTACCTTTTGCATCGCTCGTGGTACCGAGGCCCTGGCTGTTTTTGATCAATATGGACGCGCCGACCAGCGGGTTGCCTTCCGCGTCTGAAATTTTGCCCGAAATCGGCAATACCATGCTTGCAGCATTGGCTTCCGGTTTCAGCGCAGGCTTTACCTCCGGTTTTTTGCGGATCAGGATGGTCGATTTATCCACGGTATAATAAAGCGGCTGACCTTCCAGGCACGCATCCAGTATGCTGGTCAAAGGTGCGTTCACTGCGTTGATCGTCACATTTTTTGCATTCTTAAGATCATCGGAGACATAAAGGATATCCACACCTACCTGCTTTTTCAGGAGCCTGAATACCTCTTTAACCGAAGCATTTTTGACCTTAATGCTGGCATTTTGTCCGTAGACCGCTGCCGCTGTCACTTCCAGGACCCCGCAAAGGATCATGACGACGCATAGTTTCATAATGAAAATTAATTTCACCCAGGCCGAAAGCGTTTTTCGGCGTCCGGGTAATAGCCTTTCTTTGTACATTTGTTACAATAGGTTATCCTTGACTTGAAATTGTTCACTGCATTTTCGAATGGTGGCCTAGCACAGCTTTCCCAAGCTGTCTCACCGGAAGTGTTCCTAGCACTTTCGGTTTTTTTTCGGCCCTGTGGGAGGGAGCGTTATTTCATGATGGTTATTTTTTTGCCTTGTTGTTTAAAGTGAATATTACTTAACTGTTCCAAATAGCTCAGTAATCCATCCAGTCCCTTGGACTTGGAAAATGTGCCTCCAAACCGCTGTTGAGGCATTGTTCCCTGATATTCCACTTCCACATCGTACCAGCGCGCCACCATTTTCATAACCGACTGGAGATCCTGGTCCTCAAACACAAAATAACCGTCTTTCCACGCCAGAGCACTCTCAACGTCCACTGCATATACGTCGATTGTTTCCGCCGCGCCGCTGACAGCCTGCTGACCGGGTTTCAGGGTTTTCGATTGATCATTGCGCGACACGATCACCGATCCCTCGGCCAGGGTGGTGGTCACCTGACGGTCGTCGCTGTATGCCGTCACGTTGAAATGCGTCCCGGTAACTTTTACTTCTGTTCCGTTCGAGCGCACTTTGAAAGGTCTTTGCTTGTCGGGACTTACCTCGAAATAAGCCTCGCCGCTTAGCTCGATGAGTCTTTCTGCACCGGAATTTCCGGCAGGGTAGGTCATGGTCGTAGCGGAGTTCAGCCAGGCTCTGGTACCATCGGGCAGTGTGACCTGGAAAGTGCCCCCGCGGGGTACGGAAAGTGTGTTTCTTGCAGCAGGATTTCCAGTTATGTCGTCTGTTTTACCAGTATTTTCATACTGAAGAGCTCCATCCTGCCTTTTCACAACACGTACCGGACCGTCGCTGGCCAGCAGTCCGTCGGTGGCACCGTCGACAAGTACTTCCGAGCCGTCGCTGAGCGTAAGCATCGCCTGATTGCTTCCCGGTGCGACCGCAACCTGCTGATATTCTTTGGGTGTATGTTGATTTTTATCTGAAAAATAGAAGTACCAGCCTGCAAACAGCATGATCATGACCGAAGCTGCCACACCGATATAAGGCCATAACCGGACAGGCCGGTGTTCCGGGGTCCTCATTCCGGCGTGTATGTTTTGCAGCATATTGGCCCGGAGATTTTCCTTCTGTGCGCCGCTTTCCCAATTCCAATCCGTGCCGGCGGAGGTGATATCAAACCATAGTTCAACCGATTCTTTCTCCTCTTCGGTACAGTTACCTTCACGGTAGCGCTTCAAAAGGTCTTTTAATGCTGCTTCATCCATTTGTTTTTTCACTTTTTCCGCTTTCCGGGACGCGTGTTTGATGTCTCTTTGAGGTAAGAGTCAAAAACAATGGGCAGGTAGTATCCCACCTGAAAAAAAATTCAGTTTTTTCTGAGAATTACATTTTGGAAACCGTAAAAAGCAGGATAGTAGCCCACATGTGCTGCTCGTCAAGTTTTGATCGCAGGAATTTCAGGGAGTTATGAATTTGTTTTTTGACCGTTTTGTCGGAGATATTCAGTCTTGCTGCAATTTCGGCGTAGGAAAGGTGTTCCTTGCGGCTCAGGAGAAATACCTCGCGCATGCGTTCGGGCAGGCGCTGGATGTGGGCTTCGAGGAATGCCTCCATTTCGGAAGCGATCAGATCCACTTCCGGGGATTGATCATAATCCCGGAAGAATTCGAGAAAGGAGCTTTTATGTCTTTCCAGCGACATACTGAGGCTGATGCACCGGAGGGATTTATAGCGGGCTATGGAAAAGATGTAAGCCTTCAATGACTGAATGTTCAACAATTCTCCCCGTTTTTGCCATAAAGCGATGAATGTTTCCTGTACAACGTCGCTCGCCTCGTCCTGATCTTTTAATACTTTTACTACATATAAAAAGAGTGATTCCCAATATCTGTCGTACAGCTCCGTCAGGGCCAGCTCGTTTCCTTCATTGATCATGCTGAGCAGGAGGGAATCAGGGGTGCCAGTAAGCTGCTTTTTGTTATTCAGGGAATTTATCACGACAAAACAAATAGTGGAGCGGTTCACGCAGACTTTATCCGTCTCCCAAAAAACAGAATAAACGATTGCCCTGCAAGTTATTGCAAAAATTTTCAATAAGAAGATTAACGTATTGTTAATCTTTTTCCATTTTCACCTACTACCAGCTCATTCTTTTCTGCACTTGTAAAGGTAGGGTACGGTGTGCGGATGCAGACCAGCCCTCTATTTTGGTGTGAGTTCAATATTTCAATTTCTAAACCTTTTTGTATTTCAAATGACCGTTCTTCCCGGAAGCCGACGCTACTTGTACGTACCGGCAATGATCCTGATGCTTACTGTAAGCAATCTTTTCCCCAACAAATCCCTGGCGCAGAAAAGCGAAAAACTTTCCGAAAACGAGCGGGGGCTCAGTATTTCAAAACAAGCACTGTTAGACAAAATCAAAGGCGGATGGGCAGGGCAGACCATAGGGGTTACATTCGGCTGGCCGACGGAATTTGTGTATATGGGTACTTTTATCCAGGATTACCAGAAGATCAAATGGCATGACGACTATGTCAGCGAGGCCATGCGGGTTTTTCCCGGCCTGTTCGATGATATTTACATGGACCTTACCTTTGTCAATACCTTCGAACGTCTCGGGCTGAATGCCCCAGCGGATTCCTTTGCCAATGATTATGCGCATCGGGGGTACGAATTATGGCATGCCAATCAGGCTGGTCGCTATAACGTACTTCAGGGCATGCGTGCGCCGGAGTCGGGGCACTGGCTCAATAATCCGCATGCAGATGATATCGATTTTCAGATCGAGGCCGATTTTGCAGGGTTAATGAGCCCGGCCATGCCGAATGCAGCGTCTGACATTTGCGACCGCATCGGGCATATTATGAATTATGGCGATGGCTGGTACGGAGGTGTTTTTGTGGCCAATATGTATGCGCAGGCCTTTAAAAACGATGATGTGAAAGTGGTGGTAACGGAAGCATTGAAGGCAATCCCGCCTCAGAGCAAATTTTACCAGTGTATTGCTGATGTCGTAAAATGGCATCGGAAGTACCCGGACGACTGGAAAAAGACCTGGTTTGAAATCCAGGTAAAATGGGCAGAAGAAGTGGGCTGTCCCGACGGGGTATTTCATCCGCTGGACATTGATGCCAAATTGAATGCGGCGTATGTAGTGCTCGGGCTGTTGTACGGCAATGGCGATTTTACCAAAACAATGGAGCTCAGCACCCGGGCCGGGCAGGATTCGGATTGCAACCCTTCTACCGCCGGCGGGGTACTTGGCACCATGATCGGTTACAGCAAAATTCCTGACTACTGGCTTAATCCGATCAAAAAGGCGGAAAATAATCATTTCAGCTTCACGGATCTTTCACTGAACAAGGTATATGAACTGAGCTTTAAGCATGCTTTGCAGAATATAAAGGCCAACGGCGGCCTGGTGGACGGCGAGCAGGTAAGCATTCCGAAGCAGGCAGTGCAGGCTGTTCGTTTTGAAGAAAGCTTTGCCGGGCATTATCCCAAATCGAAAGTGCCTGTCAATCAGGTCAGCGGGGAGAAAATTGTGCTGCATGTCGACGGGATCGGGTTCGTAATCCGCGGGCACGTCAGGAGAAAGGGGCCGCGTATACCTGATACCGTGATACGTGCAGCACTCTATGTGGACGATGTGAAGGTGGAAGAAGCAAATTTCCCCACACTCGCCACGCAGCGGCGTACAGAATTATTCTGGAGGTATAACCTCACAAAAGGCCGACATAAGGTGGAAGTAAGGGTGATTGATCCGCATCCTGACTATGAAATAGTGGTAACGGAAAGTCTGGAATATGGCGTGAAGCCGCAGTAGAACATGGTATAAAACAAAACGCATATTGATAGAAAACATGGAAAGAAGGGATTTTGTAAAAACATCGGCGTTGATCGCTACGGGTATGTTGGCCTCGGGCTGGGCGGTGGCAAGAGATCATCAGGCGGAAGAAGGAAAGCGGGTAGGTATTATCGGTTTGGATACCAGTCACAGTGAAGTTTTCACGCGGCTGATCAATGGAAACCGTGCCGCCAGCAAGGGTTTCAAAGTGGTGGCTGCTTATACAGAAGGCAGCAGGGATATTCCTTCCGCTCTGGAAATGAAGCCCGGCATCATCAAAGCTGTAAAAGAAATGGACGTGGAGATCGTCGGATCCATAACCGAATTACTGCAGAAGGTTGACGTAGTGCTGCTGGAAAGCAACGACGGGCGGATTCACCTGGAACAGGCCGTTCCGGTGCTCAAAGCCGGGAAGAGGATTTTTATAGATAAACCGCTGGCAGCAAATCTGGGAGAGGCCCGGGAAATTTTTAAAATGGCTGCGGAGTTCAATACTCCTGTATTCTCGTCATCGGCCCTGCGGTTTGAAAAAAACGTTCAGCGGGTTGTTCAGGGAGCAATAGGGGAGGTAACCGGCGCAGATGTGTATGCTCCTGCGGAAATTGAACCGCACCATCTGGACCTGGCCTGGTATGCGATACATGGGGTTGAAATGCTTTTCACTGTGATGGGGCCGGGATGTAAATCGGTTTCGAGAGTGCACTGCGATGGCACGGACCTGGTCACAGGGGTTTGGGAAAATGGTTCTATCGGCACGGTGAGGGCGATCAGAAAGGGGACCGCCGGTATCGCAGGTACTGCATTTGGCACCAGGGGTATTGCCCAGCTTGGGCCGTTTGAGACGTATGAGCCGCTGGTTGAACAGATCGTTTCCTTTTTTGAAAGCGGAAAGCCTCCTGTAACCGCAGACGAAACGCTGGAAATATTCAGGTTCATGGATGCTGCCGACCGGAGCAGAAAGAAGAATGGCAAGGCAATACATCTCAGCTGACCGGCAGCTGCCGTGATGCATTTTCGGTTTCCGGGCTTTACTGGCACGGAATTGATGGGTTGTCAGGTAAAAAAACTTGGAAAATGCTTACTGAAAAATTCAAATTATCGGGTAAAACCGCTCTGGTAACCGGTTCAAGCCAGGGAATCGGAAAAGGGATCGCATTGGCGCTTGCAGCCAGCGGCGCCGATGTGATCCTGCACTGCCGGAAAAACAGCGACGAGGCCGAGCAGGTGGCAGAAGAAATACGAAGTCTCGGTGTGGATTCTTTTGTCATCGAATCGGACTTGTCTTCAGTGGATTCCGCCGCCGGGATCTACCGACAAGTCCATGAAAAAGGAAAGCGGCTGGACATACTGGTGATCAATGCATCCGTGCAGATTCCGAGATTATGGAGAGAAGTTACCAGCCAGGACTTTGATATTCAGGTGAATACCAATTTCAGATCCACGTTGCAGCTGATGCAGGTTTTTGCTCCTGACATGATCGCCGGCGGGTGGGGGAGGATCATTACGATAGGCAGCGTGCAGCAAACCAAACCGCATCCTGCCATGATCATTTATGCCGCCACGAAATCGGCTGTGCTGAACATGGTCCGTAATGTAGCGATGCAGCTCGCAGACAAAGGGATTACTGTTAATAATATCGCCCCGGGCGTGATCGGAACGGCACGTATTGAGCAGGATTTGCCGGAATCGGATGAACGCATTACAAAACGGCTGGAAACACCCTCCGGCAATATCGGATCTCCCGACGACTGCGCCGCCATGGCCGTGCTCCTCTGCTCAGACGCAGGGCGGTTCATCACCGGACAGAATATCAACATTGACGGGGGAATGAGTTTGTGATGCGCTCCTGATACACGCGCCTCAATTAGCGTGCATCCGCAGTATGTGCTGATCGGTGCGGATAAAAAAATCCTGAGGAAAATAAAAAAACGAGCAATGAAATTCTGAGGATTATAATTTGACGATATTGTTAAAAAATAGCATTATGGCATGATATTGTTATTGTTTTCTTGATCGAAGCGATAGAATTACATAGCGGTTCTCATATCATAGCGGTTAACTTTTATTCAATATCTTATGGCGACAAGAGTACAATGTCCGAAATGCAGATCAGTTGAAATTGAGGCAAGAGGGAGGGGATTTAACCCTGGCAAGGCAGCCGAGGGGGCCATTGTTAAGGATGAAATTGGTCTGCCGCCGCTATTTTATGGTACAAGGGATATTGATGTATATTGCCTGAATTGTGGCCACAAATGGAATCCGATCGTTCTGGAAGAGGAAAGGGGCAGGGCTAAGGCTAACACTTTGAGCACAAGCAGCCACAAATGGAAGTCTGAGTTTTATAAGGCTTACAATTCAGGGAATATGGAGTCTGCGCTGGCTCTCCTGGAAATTTACCGGAGTTCGATGCTCAAACAGAAAGGCCTTGACGGCACCTATTTTCATCTGAAATCAGAAGACGGGTGGAGAAAAATAATAATCGTCAGTATCAGCATTCTGGCAGTGATTATTTTCTTTGTCGTAGGCTCACTGCTGCTTTAAAACTTCCCTGGAAGTGGTTTCTGGCAAACGTTTTACAGTATAATCTGAAAGCCAACTGAATATGTTACTGCTTTAATCAGGCGTTGTGCCAGCATTATAGACTTTTTGTCTACAATACTTGACAAAAAGAAATGTTTACATATCTTTGTATTGATAAAACAATGAGAGATATGGAACAATCTAAAAAAACCGCGAACCTGCAATCTGTTGTCTTTGCTCTGATCTACGGAGCTACCTATCTGCCTGCGACATTGTTGTTGAAACATCGCACATTCAGCCTGCCTGTTTCTGTAATAATCGCCATGGTACCGATTATTACCTTCGCCATCTTCATTTTTAAATTAATCAAAGCCTTTTCGGTGATGGACGAAGTGCAGCAACGGGTGCAACTGGAAGCCGTTGTGATCGGCTTTTCATTGACAGCGATGTTGATCATGTTTTTGTTTTTGCTGAGCCTGTGTAATATATCGAACCCTGCCTGGTTTGGCTATGCGCATCTGGTAGGGTATTGCTGGCTCTTTTATTTTATTGGTTGGTTTGTTTCGAGAAAAAAATATGGGGCATGAAAAACACTATAAAGGTTGAACGCGCAAAAAAAAACTGGACGCAGGCAGACCTTGCAAAAAACATTGGGATATCAAGACAGGGGTTAAATTCTATTGAAACGGGGAAATTTATCCCATCCACATTACTTGCTTTACGGATGGCGAAAGTTTTCAATACAACAGTCGAGGTTTTATTTCAACTGGATGATGAAGAGGAGTTATCAAATGATTAGCAGGAGGTTTAATGTTCTTTATGCAACTCCTTGAAAACAAGCCCTTTCGAATAAGCTCGTTGCATGCGCTACTATTTTTTCATAACAAGATGAGGCTGTAAAAGCGGCGGAGGAAGGCAGGAACCAGAGCAACGATCCTCAGCGGAAAACCGGATTTGAATCTCTGACCTCGGACCTGAAAGCCGGTAAAAAGGTTTTTTGATTAAAAATGGGTCATTATTCCGAACGAAGTGCCTTCACAGGATTTGCCAGGGCGGCTTTCACCGCCTGGTAGCTTACAGTCAGAAAAGTGAGCGTGAGGGCTGCCAATCCTGATGCGCCGAATATCCACCAGGGGATTGTGGTATGATATGGATATTTGGCGAGCATTTGACTTAGAAAATAGTAGCTTACCGGGATTGCAATGAAAATAGCGAGCAATGTCAGGTATACAAACTCCTTTGCGATGAGTTGCCAGACGCTCGCTATGGAGGCACCTAATACTTTGCGTATACCAATTTCACCCCGTCTTTGTTCGGCAGTAAAAGCGGCAAGGCCGAATAGTCCGAGGCATGATATAAATATAGCGACTGCGGCGAAAAGAAAGGTCAGGCTGCCGATTCTGTTTTCAGTGTTAAATTTTGCTCCATACTGTTCTTCGGCAAATATAAAATCAAACAAAGTCCCCGGTAAATGTTTGTCAAACAAGGTACTAACCGTTGTCAGTGCATCACGCATCTTAGCATTTTTATCTAGCTTGATATACAGATAATTAGGAGCATAGGTCATAAAATAAATGCTCTGTTTCACCGGTTCGTAAGGCGACTGCATGATCATATCCTGTACTACGCCTACGATGTGGTATTCCGAGTCATTAAAAGTGCCGTCCTTCCACCTGACTTTTTTACCGACCGGATTAACAAGGCCCATATACTTTGCAGCTGATTGGTTGATGATGATCGCGGAAGAATCAGCAATGGATTCTTCTGAAAAATCCCTTCCCTGGGTGATCTTCCAGCCAATGGTTTTTCCATAGCTGTGTGATGCAGCAATCACGGCAAACTCGTCCTGATCGTCCGCAGATTTACCTTCCCAGTCGAAACCCCTAGCATTGGAGAGCAGGTCGGTTACTGGACCGGAGGACTGCGCAACGGATGTCACTACGCCGGACTGAAGCAATTCATTCTTCAAAGCGTCCAGACCTTTACTCCCCGGCGGGATTTTTACATTCAGCAGGTCGGTCTTATTGTAGCCGGCGTTTCTGTTTTTCCCAAACTGAATTTGCCGGAATACGCCCACAGTGCCAATGATGAGAGAAACTGAGATCGCGAATTGTAAAACGACCAGTGTTTTTCGGGGAGCGGATGAAAGCCTGCCGGCATGCCCGGACCCTGATTTTAAAATATGGACCGGCTTAAAAGAGGATAAATATAATGCGGGATAGCCGCCTGCGATGATGCTGACCAGTACACAGAATAAGATCCCAACCGGTATAAAATAAGGATTGGATGCAAAACCATTCATAAGGAAGAGCTCAATTTTCTTCTCAGTGATGGCGTTGAACAGAGGCAATGCGAGGTCAACAAGCAACAATGCGGCCAAAAATGAAAATGCTACAACAAGAAAGGATTCGGAAATGAATTGAAATACAAGCTGGGCACGCATCGATCCGACCGCCTTTCGAACGCCAACCTCCCGCGCACGCTGCCCGGAGCGGGCTGTGGTCAGATTTACGAAATTGATGCAGGCCAGCATCAGAATGAAGATTGCGATCGCTGTGAATAATTTCAGATAGTAAATTTGCCCTCCCGTATTAATCCCGTTTTCCCAGGATGCATACAAATGCCACTTGCTCATAGGATGCAGATAAATTACCGGTGATAGACCTGCGGGCTTGCTGCCAGCTTTCAAATGCTTGCTCAAAACATCCTTTATTTTTCGCGAAGCCGCTTCAACAGACCTGTTTTTCCTGGTTTGGACAAGTATTTCAAAGGTCGTTACATTCCAGTTGTCTCTCATTTCATTGACCCACTGTCTTCTTTTAGCAGAGGTAAAAAGTTTCCAGGGTGCTACAAACGAAAGATCATGATAGTCAGAGTTTCCCGGGAAATCCCTGTACACGCCGGCCACGAGTCCATCCAGTTCATTATCGATCTTCAGAATACGTCCAATCGGTTTGTTATTGCCAAAAATAGAGACCGCAGCAGATTCGGATAAGAGTATGTGTGATGGGTCTGTTAATGCGGTGATGCTCCCGCTGACCATCTGAAGTGCCAGGATTTTGGCGCCGTCGGGTTCCATGAAGCGGCCCTTTTTCCTGAATTTGTTTTCTCCTGAAACCAGGTTGTAATCCTCTGTATCCCAGGATATCGCTACATTCTCAAAATCGGCCGGGAAGTTTTCCCGCAGCTCAGCGGCCAAAGGGAAAGGCATATTCGGAGAAGTTACTGTATTTCCATTTTGAACGGTATGGGACATAACACGTCCCACATGCTGGTAATTTTCGCTGCTTTTATTGTAGTTCCATTCGTCCGAGACCCACATAAAGATCAGCATTGCCATCGCCATTCCCAGGGCCAGCCCGGATACGTTGATCAGCGAGTAACCCTTATTTTTCTGAAAACCTCTGAAAGCGATTTTAAAATAGTTTCTGATCATACCAGGTCCGGGAGGAATTGTTTAGATACGTTACTGCGAATGGATATCACGGTTATTTGCCAGAAAAATATGGTGCCATGCAGAGAATGGACAGAAAGGCTGATTTTTCCTGCAACTGATGTTCACTTTCGAACGCGCAGTTCATATTTTCGGACAAGCGATTTTCCATATTCAGATAACGCGAGAAAACTAATTGATTAGTTTTCGCTTGCTTTTTTGCTTTCATAATAAAAAGAAATGTTATGAGAGCGTTTTATGGTTGTGTAATCTTTCTTATCGCTTGTACAGGTTGTGCCAGGCAGCCTTCTTTACCGGAGAAAAGTACTTTTAACGTGACAAGTGTGCTGAACGACTCTGTCTGGTATGGTACCGGCAAGGTGTTACGTATCAAAGAACCGGATCAGAAAATTGAAGATGTGCGTGCGTTCAATCTTCTCGTCTTTACGGATATCGATTATCCCGCTATGGGGAGCGGTCCCAATCCGAACACCAGTAATGGCTGCCTGGATCCTGAATGCACCAGGACACAAAGCTTGGTGATTTACAACATTCCATTGAAGAAGGGCCGTACTGCTATTTCCAAACTTGACAAACGCAGAAAATTAAAACATGAGTACGCCTGCCTGTCCTACATTGGCAATTCAGGCGGACTTTACAACCGTTACGTTTATCGTGGATTAAAACCGGGCTGGGTCAGGATCACGAAATTTGACAAAGCCTCAGGTATCGTGGAAGGTCGTTTCGCCATTACTTTCAGTCAGGATACGGAGCATTCGCTGCTGCCGCTGAGAAACAGCATGCCGACTGCGGCGAGATTTACCAACGGGCTTTTCCGGGTCAAAATCACGGATGTTATTTTAAAATAGCATCTGGATATCATTAATCCGGTTTCACTTCTCAAAAAGCAAAAAGGAACCCGATACTCATGGCCTGGGCAAACTGGATGCTGTTGCTCTGGTCTTTGTCGTAAACCACAATGGCACCCAGATTCACATTGACGTATTTGTTGAATTTCGCAGTCAGTTGCGCGTCCAGACGGTTATCTATCTCCATAGGATGCTCAAAACTGGAGAACATCAGATATCTGAATTTAAGGTTGAACCCCTTTGCCACATCCTTATCAAAGTTGGCGACGAGCTGGATCAACGCGGCTTCTGTCCGTACCCGTTTTCCAATGGGAACACCGTAGTTCTTCTGATCGGGCGTATTCACATACAGGTCCCTGTCTAAGACAATAGTCTGGCGGAGCGCTCCCGGGGCAACGTCGACGAAGAAATACGGGGCCGGCCGGTATTCGATACCAATCGCCTCGGTCACGTAGGCAGGGGAGAAGAGCCCTGAAACTTTCTTTTTGACTTCAATTGTATCCGAGCTCGAAGAGTACTCGTAACCTGCGCCGAACTGCGAAAGGAAGTTGAGATTGGCAAAAAAGCTCCATTTCGGAGAAAGCTCACGGTTATACTTGGTATCGAAGAAAATGCGGTCGGCGTTCTTGCGGCTCTGCTGGCCTTTGTTGCGAACGATACCATATTGTGACTGAAAATCGTTGCGCCAGGAATCCTTGCCTTTCTTATTTTCGCTTAAGGCGTTAAAGAATACACCCAGCGCCACGGAATTGACCCCGCCGCCGGTCCAGTTCGAGCTGAAAGAGCCCTGGTTAAGATTCGCCCCGAATTCGATTTTACGCCATGATGTATCCTTCGATGTTTTCAGGCGCGCCGCATAGAGAGGGTTGGTGAGATCAACTTTGTTTTGGGCTGAGGCTGTTGAGATTAGGTATAAAATAAAAAAAATTCCAAACGGAATTCTCTTCCAGGTACGCATGCTATTCGGAAATGATTGTTAAAAACTGGACGAATATATTCCCGCCACGACGTCTAATCCAACTTTTCGCGCACTTTTCTAACCAAAGTTTTTCCTGAGACATTAAATGGAATTGCCCGGCTGCGTCAAATCTCATAATCGTTCAGTTTTGGGGGGAATTGTTCGGTAGTGAACAGGTCAGATCCGCAGAGCCGGGTTTTAAACTCCGTAATTAAGATTATAATCAACTGTAAATCAAATAATTGAACATACTCGCACATAAAGTCCTCTCCGTGTCCGGGTGAATCTGGCATATCCTTTTCTATTTATTGATCAGTAATGCATTTGCCTAACTCAACTTTTAAATACTATTAGCCATGAAAATTTCAAGTATCCCAGCATTTCTCTGCGCATTGGCGCTTGCCTTGTCCCTTACCTCATTTACATCGGATAAAAGAACCAAAAGCAAAGCAGATAAAGTGAAGTCGGCCACGGATAACGACCGGGGTAAGTCCAGATCCGGACAAACAAAAGATGTCATGAAACTGGATGGAAGTACGATTTCAGCCGCTGAAATTGACAGAACCGTAGCAATGGTGATGGACAAAGCCGGTGTGCAGGGTTTGGACCTGGCCATATTGAACAATAACAAAACCGTATTCATTAAATCTTACGGCTTTAAAAACAAACCGCAAAACACAATGCTGGACACCGCTACCATAGTATACGGAGCATCGTTCAGTAAAGCTGTGTTTGGATATCTGGTGATGAAGCTGGTGGAGGAAAAAGTGATCGACCTGGATACGCCTTTGCATAAGTACCTGAAAAAGCCGATCTCCGAATACAAATATTTTTCTGACCTGAAAAACGACGAAAGATGGAAAATGATCACCGGTCGCATGTGTTTAAGTCACACCACGGGGCTGCCCAATGTAAGATGGTTCGACCCCACCGGACAGTCCCCGGCATTTGATTCCCTGGGCGTTATTAAAACTTACTTTACGCCGGGAACAAAATATGCCTACTCGGGTGAAGGGTTCAAGCTTTTACAGCTGGCGATTGAAGAAATTACCCAAAAAAATACCGATCAACTCGCTCAGGAAATCATATTCCGTCCACTGAATATGACAAGGACCGGCTATATATGGCATGAGTCGTTCGGAGATGATAACGTAGCCGTAGGGCACATGAATGACGGCGGCATAGACTTCAAAAGGAAACGGACCGTGCCTGTTTCAGGTGGTTCTTTGGTGACCACCATTGCCGACTATGCAAAGTTTATAGAAAATGTAATGCAGCAAAAAGGGATCAGCGGAAAAAGCTACGAGGAAATGTTATCGCCCCAGATCGCCATACATTCGAAAACGCAATTTCCGCCAATCACCGAAGAAACCACAACTGAAAACGATGCGATACATTTATCTTACGGGCTGGGCTGGGGGCTTCTGGAATGCCAGTATGGTAAAGCTTTCTTCAAAGAGGGGAATGGTGGCCCGTGGAGAAATTACAATATCAATTTCATAGAAAAAGGCATTTCGATCATCATTATGGCCAACAGTGAAAACGGGGAGCAAATTTTTCAAGGGCTTCTGGAGACCATTGCCGGAGATACATGTGTGCCCTGGAAATGGCAGGGCTATGTTCCCTATGACGTGAAAACGAAATAATGATACTGGGCTTTTGTATTAAATGAACACCCTGCATTGTCCTGTTTGGCGCAGGAACCCGTTCGCAAATGTACACCGATGTCCGTTTGCGAACGTTTTTCTCAGATAGTTGTGATATATCTTACTGATATTTAAAATCTTACTTGTGAGCATGCATTTGGTAATGAGACGAAAAACAAAATGGAAACGACTATGTTGCGCAACTACCTGCTGATTGCCTTTCGTAACTTTCAGAAATACAAAGTTTTCAGTTTTATCAATATCACAGGCGTTGCCGTCGGGATGGCTTGTTTCCTGCTGCTGGCGCTATATGTAAATGATGAACTCAGCTTCGACCGCTATAACACTAAGGCTGACCGGATCTACCGGGTGACGCGGACCTTCCTTTCTTCCGAAGGCGTGGCTACGTTGAAACTGGCCCAGCTGGCCGCACCTTTCGGCCCCTCGATCAAACAGGACTTCCCGGAAACGGAAGAGGTGGTACGCACGGCCGGAAATGATGCTTTGTTCCGGTATGGCGACAAAGTTCTCCATGATGAAAACATGTACTTTGCTGAACCCAATCTGTTCAAGGTTTTTGACATTGATGTCTTAAACGGTAACCCGGATCAGGCATTGGTCAATCCTTTCTCAGTGATGTTTTCGCGTCCGATGGCTGAGAAATATTTCGGAAAGGAGAATCCGGTTGGCAAGATGGTCCGTATGGAAGATCAATTTGATATGGTCGTTACAGGCGTTTTTGAACCACTGCCCATTCAGGCACATTTCCACCCCAGCTTCCTGGTTTCGTTCAGTACATTGTCCGATGAGCGGGCCTATGGCGCCGAGCAGCTGAACAACAACTGGGTTTCAAACAACTTCAATACTTATCTTCTTCTCAAACCAGGTGCGGACCCGAAACGCATGGAAGCTGCTTTTCCGGCCTTTCAGGACAAAAATATACCCACCGAAAAACCCTCAGCCTGGTCGGTGCTGAACCTTCAGAAACTAACTGACATCCATCTGCATTCGCACACTGATTCCGAGGTCGAACCCACCAGCGACATTCGCTATATTATCCTTTTCTCGGCAATCGGCCTGTTCATTCTATTCATAGCATGTATCAATTACATGAACCTGGCGACGGCTCGGTTTGCAGGCCGTGCCAAAGAAGTTGGCATGCGTAAAGCTGTGGGGGCCGAACGTACGCAGCTTATCAGTCAATTTTTGAGCGAATCGTTTTTGCTTGTGGTTTTCGCATTGGGGATTGCGCTATTTCTGGTTGTTTTTTCCCTGCCCGCACTGAACGACTTTACGCAAAAGCAACTGTCGACGCAAAACTTGTTCGAACCTTTTTTTCTGATCATACTGCTTGTGGTGACCATTCTGACTGGTCTTGTTTCAGGTAGTTATCCTGCTTTTTTTCTGACTTCCTTCCGGCCTATGAATATGCTGAAGGGCGAGATCGCTTCTACAATCAAGAGCGGTAAACTACGGAAGATTCTGGTGATCACGCAGTTCACCATTGCTATTGTGCTTATCATCAGTACAGCCATCGCATACAGTCAAATGAGATATATTCAGAATTACAGACTGGGCTATTCCAAAGAGCAGGTGCTGATTGCCAGCGATGCCGGGGATCAGAAAACGAACTATGAAACACTGAAACATCAACTTATTCAGACTGGCGCGGTAAATAACTTAGGCCGCTCCTCCCGGATCCCCTCCGGAAGGCTGCTTGATTCTCAGGAAGCCGTAGCGATGAAAGGCGATAAGATGGCCCCGGTCAATATTAATCTGAGGTCGTTACAGATCGACTACGATTTCATTCCTGCCTACCAGATTAAGATGGCTGCCGGGCGCAATTTTTCGCGTAATTATTCGACAGACACAAATATGGTCGTGCTGAATGAAAGGGCTGTCAGGTTACTGGGTTGGACACCCGAGCTGGCGATAGGAAAAACATTTCATTATGGGCAGTCCAAAGGGCAGATCATAGGGGTTACGCAGGATTTTCATTTCGAATCGCTGCACCAGCAGATGTCGGCCATTGCAATGGTGCTTAATACCCACAACCTCAATTGGCTTTCCATACAACTGAAAGGAGATATACCAGATGCTGTAAGCAAGGTTGAGACGGTATTGAAGCGCTTTTTCCCCGGCCGGCCATTCGAATATCAGTTCCTGGACGAACGTTTCGATAAGCTATATGCCCGCGAGCAAACGCAGCAGGCCCTATTCAGTATTTTTGCAAGTATTGCGATTCTGATTTCATGTCTGGGTTTATTCGGTCTGTCGATGTTCATGGCAGAGCAACGCACCAAAGAGATTGGTATCAGGAAAGTGTTGGGGGCGTCTGTTGTAAGTTTAGTTACTCTTTTCTCGAAAGATTTCCTAAAGCTGGTACTGGTAGCCGTAGTAATTGCATCCCCCATTGCGTGGTATGCCATGCAGAACTGGCTCGATGAATTTGCCTACCGTACAACTATTCAGTGGTGGGTATTTGTACTAGCCGGTGGCATCACTGCGCTGATCGCCTTATTCACGATCGGATTACAGAGCCTCAAGGTTGCAATGCTGAACCCTGTTAAATCACTCAGAACGGAATAGAATATTTAACATGCAGGTGGGAAGTTTTTGACGATCACTCAGATAATCAGCGTATCCTTTGGAGCAGGCTTGAAGTATTTCGTTTGTATATCCTTGAAAATGAAAAGGATAAGAAAGAGCATGCGGTATTTGCTTATCTTCTCGGTGTCTTCCCCATACTCATTGAGTTTATTCGTTAGTTCCCTGATATTCAAATCCCTGAGTTCCGGAAACTGCGACGCTATTTTCAGCAGTTTATCGCGATGCTGCCGTAGCGTTTCAATTTGTTGCTCAGTGTCCGGGAAGGTCTGTTCCCCGCTTCTGAATCTTTTAACAGGGGGACAGAAAAAAGCTGAGCATGTGTGGGGACGTGCGACTGAGTATACAGTGCAGCACGATGAAAAGAGATGGCAGGGCTGTCGAAAGGATAATTTACCGTTACTCTCAAAAGTTTCCATTCCCAGGTCATCGGCAATTTTTCGGTCAGCTTCGTCCCGGACAAATGCCTTGTCAAACAATGTACCATCACAGCACATTCCGCAACTGATGCATAAATCCGAAATCTCGTTTTTACTGTCTGACATTTGAAAATCAATGGAGATATCTGCAATAATAACCCATTACATTCTGAATGCAATCGGCCGGGTTTGATTTTTTCGGGAAAGAATAGATTTTATCCTGCTTCAAATCCGTCAGGGTTGTACTGCATCAATAACTAAACGCCCTCCGGACTTTCCCCGATTTCGAGCGGATGATCTGAGTTGAATTAATCTGTAATCTATCGATTAAGTATATTTTATCATTACTTTTGAATATTAGTGAAATTACAGAACAAGCAGTAAGGGAGCAATTCGCGACAACCTTTGGCAACAACGGTCAGGCTATTTGCTGATTACAGAAATTAGTGTTTTGAAAATGGATACATTTGATATCATGGGCACAAAATCGCAGTATATCCGGAGTCTTGCTGGTGTAGCAGTAGTCGCACTCGCACTGTCATTCACAAAAAGATCAGGTTCAGCACCTGCGGAACAACTTCCGGGCGCTGATTCCAGGCCTAACATTGTCATCGTCATGGCCGACGACCTGGACAGCAGGGAACTGAGCTGCTATGGCGGCAAAAACCTGAAGACGAAAAATATAGATGCGCTGGCATCGGAAGGAATGAAGTTTGAGCAGATGATATGCTCCGAGGCGATCTGCGTTCCTACCCGGGCATCGCTGTTTACCGGGCTTTATCCGATGCGGCATGGATCTTTTCAGAATCATAAAGCCGTTTACGATTCCGGCTTGAAAAGCGTTTGCCAGTATCTCAGGGCACAAAACTATTCTGTTGCTTTGACCGGGAAAAATCACAGCACCAAGCCAGAATCAGTGTTTCCGTTTGAGTTTATCAAAGGCTTTCAGCCCGATTGTGTTTCGCCAAATGATGACTATGAGCTCAATGATATCAGGACCTACATCACCCGAAAGGACGCAGGTCCGTTTTGTCTTTTTATTATGAGTATCAATCCGCATGTCCCCTGGGTATCCGGCGATCCGGCAGAATTTGATCCTCAAAAGGTAATCTTGCCCCCGCACATGGTGGATACCGAAGACGTAAGGATACAATATTGCAGGTACCTGGCCGAGATCAGGCGATTGGATAATCAGGTTGGGGACATCAAGGCATTATTAAAGGAAACGGGGCAGGATAAAAATACCATCTTCATATTTCTCGGGGAGCAGGGCCCCCAGTTTCCGGGAGGAAAATGGACCCTGTACGACAACGGATTGAAAAGCTCGATGATCGTGAAGTGGCCGGGTCAGGTGAAGGCCGGTTCAACAACAGATGCCATTGTGCAGTACGAAGATATCACCCCGACATTGGTTGATATAGCCGGTGGCAAGCCGGTAGACGGGCTGGACGGACGGAGCTTTTTAAACGTACTGAAAGGAACCGGCAAAACGCACAGAAGCGAGGCTTTCGGGATTTACAATAATATTCCGGAGGGAACGCCATATCCGATGAGGTCTGTCCGTGATTTGCGTTACAAGCTGGTACTGAACCTTTTGCCGGATCAGCCGTACTACATCAAATATATGATGAATCCCGAAAAAAAAGACAGCTATTGGAATACATGGGTGACCAGGGCAGAAACCTCGCCCGAAGCGAAGAAGCTCGTCGACCGGATCACAACCAGGCCTGCCGTGGAATTTTACGACATACAAAACGACCCTTACGAACTCAGAAACATCGCTGAGGACAAAAGATACCAAAAAGTGGTTCAGGCTTACGAGTCGAAACTCCGGAACTGGATGAAGCAGCAAGGCGACGCGGGGGCTTCGGTGGATCGCGAATATCCAAAGAAAAATGCGGCCCGCGAATAAGCTTGGCAATCGCTACCGGCGCGATTTTATTCTAGGCTAACGGCTATTCCGATCCTGATATGTTCAGGATTATCGTAGCCCAAAATTGCACCTTGTCCCCGACCCTGTTCAGGATTTTAAAACATTAGTTCAAAATAGCCGGGATCCGGTAATTATCAATGAATAACAGGATTGCTCTCATTACAGGCCCGACGTCCGGGATTGGCTATGTTACGGCCATTGAATTATCGAAAAAACGGTTCGACCTTATATTGGTTGCACGGAACGAAACTAAGGTGCGGGAACTGCAAAAAGTCATCGGCGACCGCGCCAAAACCGATTTTGTTCTATGCGATCTCTCTAGCATTTCATCCGTAAAACACGCTGTGGAGGTCATAAAGGCCCGGTATGCTAAAATTGATGTGCTGATCAGCAATGCGGGGGTTATTGTTCAAAACAAACAGTTTTCTGAGGACAGTATCGAACTGACATTTGCTACCAATCACATCGGCCCGTTTGTACTTATAACCGGCCTGATAGACCTGCTCAAAGCCGGAGACAAAGCCCGGATCATCCATGTTTCCTCGGCCGCGCATTTCTTTGCTTTTTTTGATATCAATAAATTGGTAAACCCCTCCTGGTATCATGATCTGGTCGTTTACGGCAGGTCCAAGCTTGCCAATATTCTGTTCTCTAACGAATTGGCCGACCGTTTGCAGCCATTTGGAATTACTTCGAACTGTGCTCATCCGGGCACGGTTGCCAGTAACTTTGCCGGCGACGGAACGGGTGCCTCAGCGTTTTTTATGAAATTCTTCCGCCCGCTTTTCAGGACGGCCGCTCAGGGAGCTGCTACCAGTGTTTATCTGGCTGCGTCTCCTGAGGTTGAAGGAGTATCCGGGAAATATTTCGTGAACTCAAAGCCGCGCAGGACTTCTGCGGCGGCTGGGGATAAGGGACTGGGTAAGAAGCTTTGGGAATTGAGTGAGCGGCTGGTTCAAAGCTGAGGCGGGTTACCTTTCAAGCGGCATCGTTCATACAGTTTGTATTGCGGTACATAGGCAGCAAGATATTCGACAAAGGCGGTCCTGATAAGAGGGGATCAATAGCCGCATTATTCCTGGAATTTGATAATTTTGGGTATATCAGATCAGCGAACAGGACATTGAAAAAACAGGATATGAATCTTGAAAAACTAAAAAAGCAAATTGAATTTATAAAGGAAATTGACAAGCTGAAATACATCTTGCGTAAAACCAAGCTCATCAATAGCGACCGGAATGAGAATGACGCGGAGCATAGCTGGCACCTGTCGGTGATGGCCATTGTGCTGGCCGAACACGCCAACGCGCCCATCGACATGCTTAGGGTAGTGAAAATGCTCCTGATTCACGACATCGTCGAAATTGACGCGGGTGATACTTTCATCTACGATGCCCAAAAAAGCCACGATAATACTGAGGAAGAAAGGGAAGCCGCGAAACGGATATTTGGCATACTGCCAGGCGACCAGGCTGAGGAGCTGCTGACACTTTGGGAGGAGTTTGAGGAGCAGCAAACCAGCGATGCGAAGTTCGCCAGGGCTATGGATCGCCTCGAACCATTGCTCCAGAATACGTCAAACAACGGTGGTACCTGGAATGAGTTTGGGGTGAATTATGATAAAGTGTATGCAAAAAAATACGCGATCGCGCACGGTTCGGCCACGATCTGGGAATACGCGGAACAGCTGTTGAATGAGAGTGTTGAAAAAGGGATTCTGAAAAGATAGTCCGCGCTTTTACATGCAGTATCCTCTCTCTCCAATGAATTCCATCCCGGCGCACATTTAACAAAAAATCGTGAAACAATAGCTGGTGGCCGTTTTAAGCCCGGTTCTTAAAACTTTCAGCGCCTGGACCAGGTGGTTTTTTGCGGTATTGGGTGAAATATTCAATACTTCCGCAATTTCCTCGAGGGACATCCCTTTTTCCCGGCTGAGGTCGTATATCTCTTTCTGGCGCGGAGGGAGTTTTTTGAGCAATACGGCTATTTTATCTTCCAGTTCCTGTTTGTAAATATCCTGGATCAGGTTGTCGGAGTGACGTTCCATTTCCTCCCACACCATATCCTGGTACTTTTTCTCGGTGGCAAGTTTCCGGTAATGATCCATAAGGTGATTTTTGGCCAGGGTATACAGCCAGGCATCCATATTTTCCACCAAATCGGTCTGATCTTTTTTTTGCCAGAATTTGATAAAAACATCCTGGGCAAAATCTTCTGCCAAAGCAGGAATTTTTACATGCGTTATGAAAAAGCGATAGAGGAATTCTCTGTATTCAATATAAAAAGTTTCCATCACACAGATATTTAGAATTTATTCTGTGCAGACCCAAACATTTACCAAATAAAAAAGTGCGAACCCAAGATATGAAAAAATATAAACCATTGCAATAAGAAAAAATATCCGATTGTACTAGTCCTCAAATCGTGCTTGTGCGTCTAGTGTTTAAAACCAGCAGGTGTGGAAGTAACATGGACCAATGTAAAGTGCAAAAACAAAAGTCAAACACCTAAAGCGAAAAATTGTGAGTAACATAGAACAGCGACTAGGTCAATTGCTGGAGCAATACCGCAACGATGATCTGTCATCCGAAGAATATGAGGAGTTCCTGCGGTTAATAGGCGAACCGGGCCATGAAAATGTGCTCAACCAGGCAGCGGAAAAGGATTGGCAGGAGTCGGGGGAAATCCTGCGGATGATTAAAGCACAACATCAGCCCCTGCGAAATTCTGCCAGACTGATCCGGCTTTCATGGATGATCGCCGCCTCCGTCGCGCTGGTCACATCGGCCTATTTCTTTTGGCCCAGGATCAAACCGGCACCTGAAACGATCGCTTACCAGACCCTGTACGGAGAGACCAAAAAACTGGTGCTGCCGGACAGCAGCACCGTCCTGCTCAACGCCAACAGCAGGCTCGAATGGGACAGCGATTGGGAAAAGCACGGAAAAAGGACGGCAAAACTGGAAGGAGAAGCATTTTTTGAAGTAAAGAAAACACGGGGAATGGGATTTGTCGTCAGGTCGGGCAATGTCAATGTTGAAGTGCTCGGCACTGTTTTCAACGTCCGCAACCGGAGGGGATTAACGGATGTCTACCTGGAATCGGGCAAGGTGAACCTGGAAATCGATGAAACCGGAAACCGTTCGGTTACGATGAAACCAGGCAATTCGGTCCACTATAACACCACCAGGAAGGTGCTTGTCGTCGAGCAAACTTCTACAATGTCTCAAAGTGCATCCTGGGTGGAGGGAATGCTGGAATTTCAGAATAAGCCGCTGGGAGATATTCTGAACCACTTTGAGGAACTCTATGGGAAAAAATTCAAGATCGAGAACAAAAGCCTGCTGACCAGGCGCATGGATCTGTCACTTCCTTACTCCAATTGGGACCTGATCCGGAAAGCCCTGGAAATATCGCTTCATGTTGAATTTACCGAGACGAAGGACAGCATCGTGGTAAAGTGAGGTCGTTTTTTGGAAAAACCCGCCGCCTTTGGATTAGTTAAAAGAATTTAAAACCATACAGCTTCTTATCCTAAACCCTTTTATTAATTATGAATAAATATCTAAAATTCCTGCTGTGGGGAGTACTGCTGCTTTATGCAGCAGCGCCCGCCCGCGCCGATGCAGCCTTACAGGAAGAAAGCCTTTTGAAAATTATCCGGGACATGAACCAGCGATACCACGTCCATTTTACCTACGACCGCGAAATGGTCGAGAACATCCGGATCAAAAAAGGCTATGACCCTGAGCGCTATAACAATTTAAATGACGCCCTGAACAGTGTTCTGAAAAACACCAGCCTCAGATACAAAATCCTGGATATGAAGTATGTGATCATTTATCAGGATGATGAAAAGGGGATGAAGTCACTGGAAAAGATGATCCAGGTTTTGCAGGAGATCATTGACCAGAACAAGGTTAACAAACCGGCACCGCCAGTCGGCCATGCAGGGATGGCGCTGGTACCGGAAAATACCGCTCCGGCCGCTCAGCGTTTATTGGTAATCGTTAGGGGTAAGGTCACGGATGAAAACGGCGAGCCGCTTGCTGGTGTCAGCATCATCATCAAGGGTTTACAGCAAGGTACGATTACAGATGCCGAGGGAATATATAATCTGGATGTGCCCGAAGACAAAACAGTACTGGTATTTTCCTTCGTCGGCTATGTGAGCCAGGAAATTGAAACCGGCGGGCGCAAAGTAATCGATCTGTCGCTGGCTGCCGACACGAGGTCACTGGATGAGCTGGTGGTTGTGGGTTATGGCGCACAAAAAAAGGCGACCGTCACCGGCGCGATCAGCTCTATGAACGGCAAACCACTGACCGCGGCACCATCTCTCAACCTGTCGGGTTCCCTCGGAGGAAGGATGCCGGGACTAACCGTTGTGTCTTCCTCGGGTGAGCCAGGCAGGGATAATGCCATGCTAAGGATCAGGGGATCAAATACCCTGGGCGACAACTCTCCGCTCATTGTAGTGGACGGAATTCAAAACCGGGACATCAACCGGCTTAACCCCGCAGACATTGAAAACATCACCATCCTGAAAGACGCGTCTGCTGCAATTTATGGGGCGCAAGCCGCCAACGGCGTAATCCTGATCACCACCAAGCGCGGCACCACCGGTGTTCCCGAACTTACCGTCAACTTCAATCAGGGCTGGAGCAAGCCAACGCGGATACCCGAAATGGCAGATGCCGCTACCTATGCCACAATGATCAATGAAATCGACGCTTACAGACATAATGATCCGACCTTTTCCGCGGACGCTATTCAGAAGTACCGGGATGGCTCCGATCCATGGCTTTATCCCAACACGGACTGGTTCGGCGAGGTATTTAAACCAACATCCCTCCAGAACCAGTCGAACATTGCTTTGAAAGGCGGTACCAAAGTGATGAAGTATTTTATTTCTGCCGGTTATAATTTCCAGGACGGGATTTACAAAAACAGCGCGACCAAATATTCGCAGGCTGATATCCGAAGTAATATTGATGCAAAGATCTCCAAGCATATTCAGCTTAGCCTGGACCTTGTGGGCCGGCAGGAGAACCGGGACTTTCCGGTTTACACCACCAATCAGATCTTTTCGAGCCTTATTACTGGCGGGGCCGGGAGCGGGGGCAGGCCTACCGAGCTGGCCTGGTTTTCCGGGCAGCTACCCAACTCGGGATTTATAAACGGGTTGAATCCGGTAGTGATGGGGACCAATCTGCCAGGCTATGACAAAGGCAAAAATTACAGTTTTTTAAGTAATGTTAAGTTAATCGTGGACATACCCGGAGTAAAGGGCCTCTCGCTGGTTGCCAATGCTTCGGTCGATAAGGGTATCAACTATCAGAAACGCTGGATCAAACCATTCGATCTGTATAGCTGGGATAAAAAGACTCTGAATGCTGCCAATGAGCCTGTGGTAACAGGTGCGAAGTTTGGACCTTCCACTGATCCGCAGCTGACGCAGTCGACGGTTGAGACCCAGCGGGTACTTTTAAATGCGCTGCTTAACTATCAGTTCAGCCTGAAGGAGCAGCATACTTTCAAGATCATGGCCGGCTCGGAACGGATCACAGGCGATGCGATGAATTTTTCGGCTTTTCGAAGAGGGTTTATTTCCACGGCAGTAGACCAGCTGTTTGCGGGGTCTGAGCAGCAAAGGAACAACGGTGGCTCAGCTTCCCATTCAGCCCGGCTTAACTATTTCGGGCGTGTCAATTATGATTTCAGGGAAAAATATCTGGTCGAATTTGTCTGGCGGAATGACGGTTCCTACATATTTCCTGAAAAAGGCAGATTTGGCTTTTTCCCCGGCGTCTCTGCCGGGTGGAAAATCTCCGAAGAAGGGTTCTGGAAGGACAACATCAATGCCATAAGTAGTTTAAAAATACGCGGTTCATGGGGTAAAACCGGTAATGACCGTATTGCACCGTTCCAGTACCTCTCCAGTTATGGGTTCAGTTCCACGCCTTATGTACTGGACGAGGAAGTAGAAGTAAAGGCCCTTAACGAACTCCGGATCGCTAATCCTAATGTTACCTGGGAGGTGGCGGAACAATCCAATGTGGGGATTGACGTTCAGGCATTTAAAAACAAACTGACTTTTTCCGCCGACTATTTTCACAACCTCCGCACGAATATACTCTGGTTCCGGAATGCATCGGTGCCAATATCTTCCGGTCTCACCCTGCCCGCTGAAAACATTGGAAAAGTAAGCAATCAGGGTTTTGAGTTTCAGGCTGAATACCACGACAATGTGGGAAATCTCAACTATTCGATCGGGTTAAATGGTGCGTCTGCGAAGAACAAGATCAAGTTCTGGGACGAGACACCGGGCGTGCCTGAGTACCAGCGGTCTACCGGTCAGCCGATGAACGCCGGACTGTACTATAACGCCATAGGTATTTTCAGGGACCAGGGAGCCGTGGATGCCTATCCGCACTGGGACGGTGCGGGGGCAGGGGACATCCGATTTGAGGATGTCAATAAGGATGGTGCCATCGACGGTCAGGACCGTGTGCGATCCAAAAAGACAGATATTCCCACATTGACCGGCGGGTTGTCGGTAGACCTGGAATACAAGAATTTTTATGCCTCTGTTTTTATACATGGCTCTGCCGGAGCTGTGCGGAATGCAGTGATCGAGTCGGGTAAAGTCGGGAATTTTCTGGCAGAGTACGCCGACGGCAGATGGACCCCGGAAAATCCCGATGCAAAGAAACCCAGGACCTGGAACGGGAACGGAGAATACTGGAGTTCAGGTATCAACAATACCTACTGGCTGATCAACAACAATTTCATGCGCCTTAAAAACTTCCAGCTCGGTTACAATTTTCCCGCCCTTGTCACCGACAAACTGGGCATGAGCCAGCTGACGATTTATGTAACGGGACTGAATCTGATCACCCTTTCAAAATCGAAAAGTTTTGATCCGGAAACCATAGGGAACAGCTACCCATTGAACAAAGTATACAATTGCGGCCTGAGACTATCCTTCAAATAACGATATCATGAAGAAGCTAAACAAAATCCTGACCATAACCTGTCTGGCCATGCTGGTACTGAGCTCCTGCAATACGGATTTTCTCGAAACCAAGCCGCTGGATGAAATATCTTCCTCCGATGTATTCACCGATCCTGATCTCGCGCAGGCTTATATCAATGGTATTTATCTGAATTTTCACAAAAACCTGCAGAAGCGCATGAAAGCCGTGTATAGCGACGAAGGCCACCGGAGGGATGATTCGGGCGCACTGGCGTTTAACCGCAGTCAGCTGACGGCCGACGTGATCCCAAGCTGGGCGCACGAAGAATGGGGAAGTCTTTACCAGAATATCAGAAGGTGTAACCTGTTTCTTGACGAGATACAGAAGGCGGATTTCGAAAAGGATTCGTATATAGGTGAAGTCCGTTTTTTAAGGGCCTGGTTATACCACCGGCTGGCGAGTTTGTATGGAGGCGTGCCCATTATTTCAAAATCCTACCAGCTCACCGACGACCTGAAAGCACCGAGAAACAGTTATGAAGAAGTGGTGAAATTTATAGTGGACGATTGTGACGCCGCCGCATCCGCGCTGCCCGATGTGCAGACCGGTCTGAACAATGGCCGTGCTACCAAAGGCGCGGCCCTTGCCCTGAAAGCCCGGACGCTGTTGTACGCAGCCAGCGATTTGCACAATACTACCGTTTTCGGCGGCTACGCTCACCCGGAATTACTTGGCTACACCCAGGGTGCCCGGACAGACCGCTGGACAGCCGCCAAAAATGCAGCGAAGGCGGTTATTGACATGAACCTGTACAATCTGTATAAGGCAACACCGGGCCCCGCGGATAACATTGTTCAGAATTATGTTGATGTTTTTATCAAAAAACAAACCGAAGAGGATATCTGGGTCCGCTTTGAAACACCCAATACAACCGGAGGCGATCAGAACCTGGCTATGATGAACGGCCCTAACGGTTACGACTCTGAGGGGAATAATGCACCCTCCGCCAATCTGGTTGATGCTTTTGAAATGAAAGACGGGACAAAGTTCAGCTGGACCAATCCGCAGCACGCATCCGCACCCTACCAGAACCGGGAGCCGCGCCTGTATGCCAATATCCTTTATGAGGGCGCCAGATGGCAGAAACGTCCAGCATTTTCAATTGGTCTCGATCCGGTTGGATTGGTGAATGTCGGTTATTCGGAAAAATGGAATGCCGCGACTGGTACCGTCGAAATCGTTCCGGGACTCGACAGCCGCAACAGTCCTTTCAATCCCTGGAACAGCGGGCAAACCCTGTACTTGTGCCGGAAGATGGTTGATGAGTCCGTTTTGCCAACTTATGATCAGGGACAATGGCAGGCGGTTTCGTGGAGGTATTTCAGGTATGCCGAAATCCTGCTGAACTACGCGGAGGCATGCATTGAACTGGGTGAGGACGCAGAGGCCCGCAGGTATATCAATATGGTCAGGACGCGTGCAGGGTTGCCTGGTGTAACTGAAATCGGGGCCGCACTGCGCGCACGCTACCGCAATGAACGGAGGATTGAGCTGATGTATGAAGACCACCGCTTTTTCGATGTGCGCAGGTGGGTGATCGGGCCGGAAGGCTATGGTAAATTTTACAAAGCCAATGTGACCTACAAACTAAAACCGGACAAGACAACGTCGGCTGTCCCCACTATTTTCCATGAAGTACTCGAAGAACGGGCCTGGCTCAACAAAGCCTATTTCTTTCCGATCATGAGAGATGAATTGAATAAAAATGAAAAATTGATTCAGAATCCTGATTATTGATTCCAAATATTACATTTTTGTTATCTCCTGATTTTCAACCTGAACCTGCCGATTTTCCTGCATGAAAAACCATTTTGTTTCCCAATATCAAAAACTCAAAATCCTGATATGTTTCTCGGTCCTTCCTGTAATCTGCTGTTTGGCCACGCACCGGGTAACAGCACAGATAAAGGCAGGCGTAGCCAAAATTGACATCACCGACAGAAGCGCCGGACTGGTAAATGACCCGCTGTTTGTGAAAGCCCTGGTGCTGGATGACGGCACCACACGCATGGCCATTATTACACTGGACGTCGTTGCCATCGCAGAAATCGGCTCAGTCAAAAACGAATACCTTGCGGAGGTACGGACTGCCATACAAACCCAAATGAACATCCAGCCTGCCAATGTGCTCATCAATTCAAGTCATTGTCATGGAAAGGTACGCGCCGATGTGGCCCAGCTGACGATCGATGCCGTGAAAGAAGCAGCCAGGTTACTGGTGCCCGTTACCGTTGGAATGGCGGTGGGGCATGAAGACCGGATCATGGAAAACCGGAGGTTCAAACTGAAAAACGGCATGCAGGCGGATATGCGCCGGGCTTATGCCATGCCGCCGGACGAGCAGGTGGCTGAGATAGGGCCTGTGGATCCGCAGATCGGGATATTACGTCTGAACCGGAAAAACGGAAAAACACTGGCTGTGATCTATAACTTTGCTGTACATCCCATTCAGGGCGTGCCCAATGGAGGCAATACCGCTGATATCATCGGGTTCGCTTCCAAAGTGATAGAGGAAAACCTGAACGAGGGTGCACTCGCTCTTTTCCTTCAGGGATGCGGAGGTGACATCAATCCGGTGGCATACAAAAACCCGGAAACGCCTCCGGACGCTGAAAAGCTGGGCAATATGCTGGGATTGAGTACCATGCGTGCGCTCAAAAATATTAAAGAACAGCCTTCGGGTAAAATCAAAATTATCAATGAAAAGGTGGATTTCCCGAGGGTGAACTTCGAAGAACGGATCAAACGGCTTAAAGATTATCAACTCAAACTGGTGGGTGACCTCAGAGGGACCAATATGAATTTCAAAAGCTTTCTGCCTGCCCTGATCAAACATAATTACTCACCTGCCCACCCATCTTATCACATGCAGGCCTATCTGCGTGATGAAAGTCTGGGCAAAAATGACTGGGTCCGGCTGGATTCTGTCAACCGGCAGGAAGTGGATGCCTACCGCAAAAACATTTACATCATGGAAGAATTGACCCGGATCAATGAAAACCTTTCACTGATGACCAAACACCAGGCTGCCTCAGCAGGACGTACCACGGTAAATGCTGAAATCGTCGGCCTGAAAATCGGCGACTTTGCACTGGTAACTTATCCGGGCGAGCTGACGGTTCAGATCGGCCTGAACATCAAACAAATATCGCCCCATCCAAACACCTTTGTAGCGGGCTATACGAACGGATATTTATATTATGCACCCACAGCCGGCCAGCTGAACAACAGCGGGGTAGGGCAGGAGGACTGTGAGACGATACTGGCCCCCGAGTGGCAGAAACAGTACGAAGGAAAAGTTCTGGAGATACTGAAAATGTTATAGAGGATTAAATTTCAAACCAACCAGCCTTATATCGTATAAAGATCTCTATTACAGTGAAAAAAGTATATCAATACCTGTCTGTGGCGCTTGTTCTTTGTGCCGCTCTGTATGGTTGCCTGAAACCGGAAGGCCAGAAAAACAGTAAAACACCTCTGGAAGACCTCGCGGTCAACGAAGAGGTAGCCGGTTATCTTAAGGCTTTCCAGGGAAGAGGGGCACTTACAGACGGCACTTCCCCAACGCCAGCTGAAAAGTCGGTCGGGCATTTCCGTTATCCCGACGACCTTCGGCTTGAACTTGTACTGTCCGAGCCGCAGATCACGCAGCCTGTGGATATCAGTTTTGATCACCGGGGACGTTTGTGGGTGGTCCAGTACAATCAATACCCGTTTCCCAAAGGCCTGAAAATTACCGGAGTTGACAATCATATCCGGCTCAATTTTGATAAGGTGCCGCTTCCTCCGCCTGTTGGCGTGAAGGGGGCTGACAAAATCACGATGTTTGAAGATACCGATGGTGACGGGCGTTATGATAAATCTACCGACGTTATTTCCGGACTGAACATTGCCACCAGTGTCGCGTTGGGCCGTGGTAAAATATGGGTGCTGAGCCCGCCATATCTGCTGGCTTATCCCGATCCGGACGGCGACGGAAAACCTGATGGCAAACCCAGCGTACATCTGGAAGGATTTGGTCTGCAGGATACGCACGCGGTGGCCAATAGCCTGTGCTGGGGGCCGGATGGCTGGCTTTACGGCGGCCAGGGAAGTACAACCACGGCCAACATCAGTTCCGCTGTTTCCAAAAATGTCGCTTTTCAGGGGCAGGCGATCTGGAGATACCATCCCGAAAGCCAGGTTTTTGAGATATATGCAGAAGGCGGTGGAAATACGTTCAATGTCGAAATGGACAGCAAAGGGCGAGTTTATTCAGGAAATAACAACGACGACCGCGGCCCGAATTTCAAGCAGGGTGCCTACTATCCCAAAGCCCTGGGCAAACATGGCCCGCATACCAATCCCTATGTATTCGGCAACCTGGAAAATATGGTATTGACCGGTGAGCATAAGCGGTTTACGCATGCATTGATCAAATATGAGGGCGCGGCATTGCCGTCCAGGTACAACGAAAAAATGATTGCCCTGAACCCACTGCAACGCTATGTTCAGATGTCTGATTTTGTATCGGATGGCTCTACTTTTTCCAATCTGGATCGGGAGAAAATACTAGAAACAGATGATAACTGGTTTCGTCCGGTGGCGATCAAAGCGGGCCCGGACGGTGCTGTGTATATTTCGGACTGGTACGACAG
Source organism: Dyadobacter bucti (assembly GCF_005869225.1). Classification (GTDB taxonomy): domain Bacteria; phylum Bacteroidota; class Bacteroidia; order Cytophagales; family Spirosomataceae; genus Dyadobacter; species Dyadobacter bucti. The sequence continues at coordinate 147,670 of NZ_SWFP01000013.1, forward strand.
CCGTTTATCACATGTAGACCCGAGGGATACCTGGGACAAAGCTTCCGGCCGTATTTATAAAATCCAGGGCAAGAATGCTCCGGTTTCTGTTCCGAAATTTGATCTTTCGAAATACTCAAACAACCAGCTGGCTGCTCTTTTATCCAATCCAAACAAGTGGTACCGTCAGCAGGCACTGAGACAATTCGGGGACCGCAAAGACCGCTCGGCTGTTTCAATATTATTACCCTTACTGCAATCCGGCGATGCCCAGACGGCCCTGGAAGCGCTTTGGGCCATACATTTAAGCGGCGGCCTTACCGACGATCTGTTACTTACGAGCCTGAAACATCAGGATCCCTATGTGCGTCTCTGGGCGGTCAAGCTTTCCGGCGACGGGAAAAAAGTTTCTCCCGCTGTTTCAAATGGTTTGGCGCAACTGGCATCTATAGAACCACACGCGGAGGTACGCAGCCAGCTGGTGTGCACCGCCAAACGACTTCCGGCAGCTGACGCAATGCCCGTGATCCGAAACCTGATCATCCATCACGACGACTCGGCAGACCCGGATATGCCGTTGCTCACATGGTGGGCTATTGAGGCAAAAGCAGGCTCCGACCGCAAGGCTGTTGTGGATTTATTCCGAGACAAAAAGGTATGGGAACAAAAAATCGTCAAAGAAGCTTTGCTCAAACGCACCATGCAGCGATATGTAATGGCTGGCGATCCTGCCGATTTTGAGGCCTGCACAGAATTGCTGAAAATAGCGCCATCCAAAGAAGCAGGCGGCTTGCTGATGGCGGGCCTGGAAGAAGGACTGAGAGGCAGGAAAATTACCGATCTGCCAGCCAGTCTGCTGGCGGCTGCAAAGCCCTATCAGACCGAAGCGGCTGGGCGAGCACTGGCGCTCGACCTGCGGCAGGGCAAACAGGAGGCACTGGATAAAGCTTTCAAGGTCATTGCAGATCCTAATGAAAATATCTCGCTGCGCATTGGCTACATCCGCATATTGGGTGAGCTCAACCAGTCGGCTTCGGTTCCGGTACTACTTGCGACCGTGTTGAACGGCAAATCCTCCGGTGCAATTCGCCAGGCAGGCCTGCAGGCGCTGCAACGCTACGACCAGCCGGAAATAGGGGAGAAAATCCTGGGAGCTTATCCCGATGGCCTTCGCGCAGATCCCGACGTACGGGTGGCGGCATTGTCTTTGTTCACCAGCCGGGCTTCCTGGACACGCCAGTTGCTCGGAGACATAGTGCAAACCAAGAAAATCCACAAAGAAGATGTGCCCGACCAGCTGGTACGGCGTATGATGCTGCTCGACGACAAGAATATCCAGGCAGATGTGGAAAGGCTTTGGCCAAAGGTGAAATTTTCGTCTTCTTCCGAAATCAATAATCAGATCGCACGGGCTGAAAAGGCTTTGTCTGCCGGAAAAGGGACGAGTGCGCAGGGGAAAATCGTTTTTACAAATCTTTGCGGAAGCTGCCACAAGCTGTTTGACGAGGGAGGAACCATAGGCCCTGACCTCACCGGCTACGAACGCGGTAACCATAAAGAACTGTTGCTCAACATTGCGGACCCCAATGCTTATATCAGAGAAGGTTATGTCAATTTTCATATCATCACGAATGACGGCCGGACCATTGACGGTAACGTCACTGACCAGAACAACAGGTCTGTCACCATCAAGCCGTTTGGAGAAGAATCCATTTCCCTCAGTGTGGAGCAAATCAAAGAAATGACGCCGCAGAAAACCTCAATTATGCCCGAAAGGCTACTGGAAGGGCTTGACGATCAGAAAATAAGGGACTTGTTTGCGTATATGATGAAGCGGGAGAAGGAGTGATTGGAATCATCCCTTCCCGCTGTTTGATTTAATTGAAATTGTTGGTGTTACGCAGGCATTTAAAATGCAATAGCGATATTTCGCGTTACTTCTGTTCCGTCGTCGAGGGTAACTTTGACGATGTACACACCCGGCTTAAACGGTCTCGCGCTGATATGCTGGACAGGCTTGTTTCCCGAGTGGTAAATTACTGATCCCAGGGTATTGATAATTTGCACGCGCGTAACCTTCGACCAGTCAGTGGCCCTCAAATGAATCGTTTCGACGACAGGATTTGGGTAAATTGTGATTGCTAAGTCGAGCTTGAACTTGACACGCTCTATTTTGGAAAAAGTAAACGAGCCGTCTGTGTCGGTCATTTTCAGCCGGAAATAGTTGTCGCCATTGGCCGGACTGGCGTGAACATACCTGTAGTTCTGAATGTCGCTGCTTTCTCCTTTTGCCTGGACGGTCCCCAGTACATTCCAGGTTTTTCCGTTACGGCTGTGCTGGATTTCGAAATAGTCGCTGCGTGTTTCGGAGGTGGTTTGCCAGGTTAAGAGCGCCGTCGAATTTTCTTTTTGGGCAGTGAAGGTAGTAAGGGTGACGGGGAGTGAGGGTTCATTGATGTCGGGCAGGATAATGAGTTGTGGCGGGTTGGTGCCATGTTCTCTGCTGTTAAAGACGAGTTTCGTATCTCGATATCTCGAATCGTTTAAAACAAAACTGACCAGTGTTTCACCTTCCTGCTGCTGTGCCTTCACATAACTGGTTACATCCAATTCATAGTATTTCACGACATTATTCACAGCCACGGAACTCAATATCGGAGTGGATATGCGAGGGGTCATGGCGCTCACAATTCTGTTCTCGATCCAGTTATCATCATTTATGCCATAAACATCGAGCAAGATATTATCTGTATTTTCAATGTTGCTCCCATAAATCCGCAGTTTAGCGCTTCCGGCTGCGGGGGCCGATCCAATTGAAAATTTGAGATAAGAATATCGTCGGCCCGGCCAGGAATTGGTTATGTTTTTTACCTGTAGCTCGGGGTCCGAGCCATAATTTTGGAAACTGCCGCCAAGGCCATCGATGTCGCCATCGGCCGCATACGCGTCGGCGATGGGGCCGATGGCAACGCTGCTCGTTATCACCTCGATTGCCGATACAGCCGGGATACCTGCTGCGCCCGGATGGAAGTCGATATGTAGTACGCCGTCTGTGATCGTAACCGGAATCGATCTTTGTATTGCCCGCATTGCACCTCCGGCCGCGGTGAAAATATCAAAGTCCGTTAACTGCCGACTGCCCTCAATGTTTACATGGAATTGCCTTGATCCCGCTCCGCCGATGCCTTTTCCCGGCACGCCGTACCATGTCTCCGCAAAGTGCAGCGTAACCATGGCCTGTCCGTTTGGCATAGGGATTTCGTAGCTGAATGAAGGGGAGGTACGATTCGAGCGGTAGATTTCATCAGCGGCGGTATTCAGGACGTCGCCTTCCGGAACTGAAAAGGTACTGTCAATTCCGGTAAAGTACTGGTCTGCCCGAAACTGTCTGCCCTCAGGAGTTGAAAAGGCGCCGCCGCCGGCATTGATCCGAACCACCGTATTGTTTGCTTCCTCGCTGATTACAAAGAGTTTTACCGGTACCACCACCCTGGCGTAGTCCGGTGCATAGAAGGACAGATAGGCCATGTGTGTACCGGCCGCGACACCGCTGGCATTGACACTGAACGAAACGCTGCCGTCCGCTCCCTGTTCCACGGTCAGCCAGCTGCTGCGTTCCGACTTCACAAAATTCAGAGCAGGGATGGCGCCGGCGCTGCCGGTTATGGTGATAGTTTGTGGCGGTGTCACCAGCCCGGGGGCGTAATTGAACAACAGGGACGGCACGGACGAAGCCAGTGTTTTTGCAGGTGCTTCTGCCGATAATTTGATCAGCCAGAAATCATAGTCACCTCTGGGATTTTCTGACTTCGTCGCGCCAGCCGGGGCATTGGACGAACCGAAGAAGACATATCCTTCATGCAGTGGCGGTTTGATAAAATATCCACTCAACGTTTTGTCCCATACTTTCACACCATCTTTTGTCAGTTTTACCAGCCAGCCACCGCTTTCGTCAATTGTTTTATCTTCATTGGCTTGTCCGCTGGAATAGCCTTTCAGGATGTAACTGCCATCATCATTCTGATGAAGCAGTTGCAGATTGCTGGCGCCTTGATTATACCCGTATTGCACATATAATTTCCCGCCCAGGGTTTTATCCCATTGCCTGGTACCATCGGCGGAAATTTTTACCATCCATGCATCCAGAACCCCTCTTTTCGCTTCCGATTTGTCACCACTTATATCTGAATTCGAGGTACCTGTCAGGAGGAAACCACTGTCCGAAGTCTGGTCAATATATGTTAATTGATCGTTGGCGCTTCCGCCGAATGTCTTGTCCCATATTTTGTTCCCGTTTGCGTCTACTTTAAGGATCCAGTAATCATTGGAGCCCCAGGCGGCCTCAGTCTTGTCGCCGCCGATGCCATAGTCGGTATTTCCGCCTATCACGTACCCATCCGGCAGGATCCTGATTGCGGTGGTCAGGGCATGTGAACCCGGGCCATTGCCACGGTAAACTTTTTCCCATTGCTCGGAGCCGTCCGCATTCAGTTTGGTGACGTAATAGCTTCCCACGGTAACATTGCCGAGGATATACCCGCCGTCGGGAGAGTCAGGCTTCCCGTCCTGATCGAGCCCCAAAAAACTGACGTAATTTCTATCCCATTCAACAGTACCACCTGCTGAGAGCTTAGCCAGATAACCGCTGCCAAGTACGAGGTAACCGCCGTCAGCTGTTTGCCTGAGTTCCGTGATTATTTCTTCGCCACGTCTTACGAGCGTATTTTCCCACTGGATAGCGCCATTTGCCGTAAGTTTCACAATCCACATGTCCGGTTGCCGGTCTTCCGGATTATCGGTGTCTCCCACGTTCTCGCTCTTGTCCGCTCCGGCATCAGAATAGGAATATCCGCCGACTATATAGCCGCCGTCCATTGTTTGCCGGATCAAACTGACATAGTCCGAGTATGTTCCGCCAATGGTTTTGTCCCATTCTTTATCGCCTTTTGCATCCAGTTTTACAACCCAGTAATCGGTTCCTCCTCTTCCGTCCTCGGATTTGTCGAAGGTTGCATTGGATTGTGAATAGCCAGCCAAAATGTATCCTCCGTCTGCTGTAGGTTGTGCGGCAGTCTGAAGGTCGGACTGCGCTCCGCCAAAGATCTTGTCCCACTGGACGGCCGGCTGTGCAAACAGGCTTGCCGGGGAGCCAAGGCATAAGAACAGCCAATAAAATTGTAGCAAACATTTTTTCATGAGTCGGTAAACGTTAAGTAGTAAGTCAAGAGAGAGAATGTAAAATATCAATGAACGACAGCCAGTTTCTGGGTAGTGACGCTTCCGTCGTTCAAACTAACTTTAACGAAATACAAACCTCGGGGAAGTTCTTTCGCATTGATCGTTTGTACGGGAATTGATCCGGAATGATAAACGGCCTTGCCTATACTGTTAAGCACCTCCACACTTTTCACCTTTGACCAATCCCCGGCTTGAACCGTCATCGTTTCAACTGCCGGATTTGGATAAACGTGAATAGAAAAGTCCCCGGCAAACTTCAGTCTGTTGATCTTGCTTAAGGCAAAACTTCCGTCCGTGTCGACCATTTTCAGGCGGTACAAATTTTCACCTGTTGCAGGATGGGAGTGAATGTATTGGTAGTTCCATATCTCGCTGCTTTCTCCTTTTGCATTGATCGCTCCCAATGCAGTCCACGTTTTTCCGTTGGTGCTATGCTGGATTTCGAAGTGGCTGCTGCGTGTTTCGGAGGTTGTTTGCCAGCTGAGCACAGCGGAGGTGCTTTCCTTTTTTGCAGAAAAAGTTTTAAGCGTGACAGGCAGCGAGGGTTCATCGGGAGCGAGCTTGACGATCCAGAAATCCGTACCGCCTTTTCCATTTTCGGTTTTTGCAAATCCGGCATTGGAGGTCGACGAGCCCATCAGAACCATTCCGCCGTCCGAGGTATTGCCGATCGAATAGGCTCTTTCGTCTTCTGCACCCCCTATTGTTTTGTCCCAAACCACCGTACCGGATGCATTGAGCCTGACGAGCCAGAAATCACTGCTCCATAAGAGAACGCCGTTGCCGTGACTGTCCTCTGTTTTGTCACCGCCGGCAAACGAGCCTGAATAACCGAGTAATGTATATCCCCCGCCCGCTTTTTGGACGAGCTTCGCAAAATAGTTACCACCTTTCCCATCGGCATCCCATGCAGTAGCAATTACATTGTCCCATTCCACCGACAGATCGGCGTCGAGCTTCACGATCCAGTAGTCAATAAGGGAACTTTCAGTCTGATGCCCGCCTGCTCCCTGATTAGAGGTCCCGCCCAGGATAAACCCGCCATCCGGTGTTTGTTGCACGTCGTTAATATCCGCGTAACCATAAATGTATCCGTAGCTGTCGATCACTCCTCCAATAATCTTTTCCCATTGTTTGGTACCAGCCGCCGATACCTTCATGAGATAGTATCCGCTCGATTGTTCCTGGTAGCCCTGATTGCCGCCAAAAACATAACCTCCATCAGAAGTCAGCGTCATACATTGCAGGCCGTCGGGTCCCGAGGTTCCGAGCGTCCGTTCCCATTCCAGCGTACCGGTAGCGGATAGTTTTACAATCCAGAAATCAGAAAAAAATTGTCCGAGTTCCGCCTCGGTTTTTTCACCGCCAATGCCTGAAGAGGAAGATCCGGCGAGAATATAGCCACCGTCATCGGTTTGCCTCACATCATTCAGGATGTCTCCGCCAGGGCCTCCGATCGTTTTATCCCAAACTTTATCGCCATTCTTATCCAGCTTGACAATCCAGTAGTCAGAATTCCCCCGGCTCCTTTCGGATTTTTCGCTGCCGATTGGTGAGCTCGACGACCCTCCCACGATATAGCCGCCGTCGGCGGTCTGATGAATTGTCGAAAATGAGTCGTTTGCCGGACCACCGATGGTTTTTTCCCATTCCAGGGAACCTTCGGATGATAGCTTGATGATCCAGTAATCTAAACTGCCTTTACTGTATTCGGATTTGTCGCCGCCGATGCCGGAGTTGGTTGTGCCGCCCATGATATATCCACCGTCCGAGGTTTGTTCCAGGTGTCTCGGTGCGTCATCGAGGGGACTGCCGATTGTTTTGTCCCATTGGATTGCCGGCTGGGCGGAGAGCAGCGTCGAGGCGAAGAAAACGAGTGCAAGAGTGCACCGTATAGATCTTGACATATATGTTGTGATATCGTTGAGTAGTTCGTATAAAAGGTCAGTGCCAATCTAAGTTACTGTCGGTATTTCAATGAGCGCTTTGTAACCCCGCGTTTATAGGCAAGAAACTTATTAAACGGTATAAAACATGAAGGCTATGTATGAGGATATATCGAATTCACCGATCAAAACATACCACAAAAAAAGGGGGAACCAGCCCTAGCGAGTTCCCCCTTATAACCTTTCCTCCATCCTCCCTACTCCCCAACCTTCAGATTCCCCACATCCTGGAAGAAAAACACCAGATCGCGGAAGGACATAAAGCGGTTGTGACCTTTCGGATCATGCCCGCTCTCCTGCGCGAACAAGGTGTAGCCAGTGTACAGCTCCCAGAGATCTTCGATCCAGGTAGCGGCGTCGCTGCTTGAAAGCAGCTCCTGAACTTTGCGCCCATAAGCGCGGTGGAGGGAGTCCGCAGACGTGGAGTCGTCGGACTCGAATTCTTTGTTGGTGTGCATAAAAAGTACATTTAGGATGTTAAAAAATATGCCCCATCTTAGGTGTCCTGACGTGTACTACGCCCGGGGGGCTTTCACCACACCCACACCATAACAGGGCAATGCTCGCTGGATTTCTCATTCAATTAGTACATTTAGGAATGCGAATATTTGCAGGATTTTGGTGAGAAGCAAATTTTTGGGTGGGGGAGATCTTCGTTAACTCGGAGAGAGACGAAAGCTTCGGAGAAGCTGCCTGTTTATAGACAATGCGTCATCATTAATTTTTTTGGCTCCGGAGGAGCCTCCTTGCCAGTGTCATTTCGGGAGGCTCCTCCGGAGCCAATTAACGCAAACGTTGTTTGTTTTCTAGAAACAGGGGGCCGCTCTGCGGCCTGGGGCGATTAAATTGTATAAATTTGGCAGCTAACATTTTGATTAAACACTGCCTTTTAATTCATACACGCATACAAATGGCCGAGATGCAAAGTGATTTCCAAAAAATTCGCGAATTTTTAGAAGAGCTAGACAAAATAGATCTTCCTTTTAAAGATCTATTGATACGAGATCGTCAGGTTAAATATCTACTTTTTGAAGAAGTTAGACAAGTGCCCAAGAAGCCTGATCTTAGCAAATATATTTCACAGTTCTTTACGCTTGCTCAGCTAAAAGAAGGATTTGAGAAAGCTGATCGCAATATTTCCGTGTCTTCAAGCAACGTTCCAGTGATGGCAAATTTTGTGAGGTTAAGTGATATAGAAAAGCGGATCTACGAAATCAGAGAAGAGTTTTATGACAAGCTGGTAAATAAAGGTTTGGACGAAAGGTTTTATGTTTACGATTTACAAAATACACCGAATTACCGCATTCTCCAGTGTATTCAACAAGAGTGTGACAGCCTAAGAAAACTAGTAATAGAGAACATAGACGTAAGCACTTACGGCAAGGAGGCCGAAATTCTGGCTTTGAGCATTTTTGAACAAGCAAAAAAGCTGGTTGGTACATTTGGTAGGGCTATATTAATGGGGATAATCGATGATGCCGAAAATATTTATATTGACATTCAAGGAATGCATGATGGAAATACTAGAAATTTGAATGATAGATATGTAAAACTTAAACGATACTTTAACTACTATCTTAAAAGAGAAATCTCAGAATTTTCGACAACTACACTTAAAGAGGCAAATCCCCGTAAAAATGCGTCAAAATATTCTTCATATTTGGCTTCAATTTCCAGCAATGAATCACTTGATTTTTTTTATCATTTGTTAAGAGATCATGATGGAGACTTCGTGAACAAGACTATCGAGTATTTTAATTTCGGAAGTCGATCTGACGTGGTTCCCTTTTGGTTTACACTTTTGCGGGTTAGTAAATATTTAAAAACTTCAATTCTTATCCAGTTTGTCGGTAATATTCGGCTTCAAAAGCTGCTGGATTTAAATAGTTCAAAGAGGAA
>NZ_SWFP01000014.1 GCF_005869225.1 Dyadobacter bucti
TCGTCATTGAACTATCTAAATCCAGCAGCTTTCGAGGCAGAATATTATCGGCAAACCGGCTGAGAATTGAAGTTTTAAATATTTACTAACCCGCAAAAGTGTAAACCAAAACGGAACCACGTCAGGTCATTGTAGTCAGGGATGGTTATGAATGGTCATTTGTAGTCGGGTATGGTCATAATTTGTAGTCAGCATGATCATGAATGGTCATTTGTAGCCACGGATGGTCATGTATTGGAACAATGAATGACAACACATGACTAAACATGACGACAAATGACAACTTCATGACCAAAAATGCCTAGACCTTCACCAACTTCCATTTCCCAAGCCTGAACCGCCAGATCCCCATCAGCGCCAGCGTTGACTCCGCAATAGGTACCGACGCAAATACCCCTACCGGGCCAAGATCCAGCATAACGGCTAGCACATACGCAACGGGAATCTCAATCAGCCAGAAAGCGATAATATTCAAAACCGTAGGTGTTTTGGTGTCCCCCGCCCCGTTCAGCGACTGTATCACGACCATTCCATAGGCGTAAAAACCGTAGCCAAGGCAAAGTACCTGCAGAGCCATTTTACCCGTTTGTACTACTTCGTTATTTGTGCTGAACCAGCCAATAATTATCTCCGCGCCCGTAAACATGAACACCGACAACCCCACCAGGAATATCAGATTGTAAAACGCACATCTCCAGACTGATTTTTCTGCCCGGTCAGGTTTATTGGCGCCAAGGTTTTGGCCAACCAGCGTTGCAGCCGCATTGGCAAGTCCCCAGGCTGGTAACAGCGTAAACATAATCACACGGATGGCGATCGTATACCCGGCCACGACATCACTTCCAAACTCCGAAAGTATCCTCGTCAGGAAAATCCAGCTCGCCGAACCGATCAGAAACTGCACTGTCCCGCCAGTGGCTACTTTCACAATTGTGATGATCGTTTCGCGGTTTGGCCGTAAATCCTCCCAGATCAGCCCCAATGTTTTGTGCACGCGGCTCAGAGAATACAATTGGTACCCCACGCCTACCGACCGCCCCATAGCTGTCGCAATCGCAGCCCCGGTCACGCCCAGCTCCGGAAAAGGCCCCACACCAAAAATGAGGATCGGCCCTAGGATCATATTGAGCCCGTTTGCAATGATAAGCGACCGCATGGCAGTAGCGGCGGATCCGGCCCCGCGCAATGCACCACTCAGTGAATACAGTAATACTACCACGGGGCTGCTCAAAAACTGAATTCTGGCAAAATCTGTCCCGGTTGCAATAACCTTCTCATCGGCACCCATCATTCTCAATATATCACCGGCAAAAACAGCCCCGGTGACGGCCACAATTGAAGATATTACCAGCGAGATCAGGATTACCTGGCCTATTGCGTGCCGCGCCTGCGCAGCATTCCCTTCGCCGATACGCCTCGCGACCGTCGCGGTGGCAGCAGTACTTAATCCGATCGCAACGGAATAAACGAGCGTAATGACAGACTCGGTAAGACCAACCGTCGCGACCGCCTCCGTACTTACTTTTGAAACAAAAAATATATCGACTACGGCAAAAAGAGACTCCATGACCATTTCAAGGATCATGGGTACAGAAAGTAAAAATATGGCACGATTGATACTCCCGTCAGTAAAACTTTCCTCAGAGCCACGAACAGCCTGTAGAAGCAGTTGAAACCACTTTTTCATGGATAAAATAAAATTGAAATGATAAATAGAAAAACTGCTGCTTTAAAGCGGCAGAGAACGACCCGGAAAAGGATCAGAAAAAAACGGAGTGGTTGTTAACCGAGGATGAGCACCAACATAGGCTTATAGAATTTGGGCAAAGATACAAAAGTAGTTTTTTAATATTCAAGCAAAAAAATGGATTTATTGAGATGTAAATGTATCTTCACCAGAACCGTGCGTGAACTTTTGACCGGGATAAACCGTTGCCTCTCTACTTCTTGCGGTTCGTTCCGGCGCGATTGACGGGAACTGAATGACGTAATAATTGAAATAAACAACTTTGCATGATTGATAAGAAAAAACTGTATTCTACTGCCGTGAAGGCTGAAACCGCTGTTTTGGTAGCTGTAAGCACCCAGAAACAACCTGCTGAAAAAACAAGGGAATATCTGGACGAACTTGCGTTTCTGGCGACGACACTTGGGGTAGAAACCATTAAAACTTTCACACAAAATCTTGAACGGGCCGATATACGGACTTACACCGGCAAGGGCAAGCTGGAGGAGATCCTGACGTTTGTCACTGCGACGCCGGTGGATATGATCATTTATGATGATGACCTCACGCCTTCGCAGGTTAGGAACCTGGAGGCGGTTTTCAAGGATATCAAGGTGATAGACAGAAGTTTGCTGATCCTGGATATCTTCGCGATGCGCGCACAGACTGCGCAATCAAAATTACAGGTGGAGCTTGCTCAGTACCAATATATGTATCCAAGGTTAACCCGTTTGTGGACGCACTTAAGCCGGCAGTCCGGGGTGGGTGTAGGTATGCGCGGGCCTGGGGAAACAGAGCTTGAAACGGATAGAAGGATTGTAAAAGACCGGATTGCTTTTTTAAAGGAAAAACTTGAAAAAGTAGACCGCCAAAGTACAACGAGGAGAAAGGAACGGGATCGGCTGGTGCGTGTCGCTATTGTGGGTTATACCAATGTAGGAAAGTCCACTCTGATGCGCGGACTCTCAAAAGCCGATGTCTTCGCAGAAAACAGACTTTTTGCTACCGTAGATTCTACGGTACGGAAAGTGAATATGGAAAATATCCCCTTTCTTTTGACGGATACTGTCGGTTTTATCCGTAAGCTGCCCACCACACTGATCGAATCCTTTAAGTCAACGCTGGATGAGGTGCGCGAGGCGGATATTTTGCTGCACGTGGTGGATATCTCGCATCCGTCTTTCGAAGAGCACCTGGACGTTGTGAACAAAACTTTGGAGGAAATTGGCGCGGCAAACAAGCCTAGCATTCTGGTTTTCAATAAAATAGATCTTTACAAGCCCACCTACAATGATGATGATCCGGAAGAAGAACCTGCACCATCACAGGAAAGCACGCTGGCGCAATTAAAAAAGAGCTACATAGCTGAAAAAGCCGACCAGGTTGTGTTCATTTCTGCTGAGAAAAAAGAGAATATCGAGGAATTGAGGAACACCTTATTTGCATTGGTGAAGGAAAAACACTTTTCTATTTACCCGAACTGGCTGGATTTAGGATATACCGCAGTACAAACTGAAGAATAATCATTTGTAATTCAAATGATTTTTTGCCAGTTTTGCACCCCGATTCGACTGCGTAGTTCAACGGATAGAATAGGAGTTGTCGAACGCGACCCCGGCCTAAACTCTAGATATGGCAGCAGTCGAAATTGGGAATACAGGACTGCGTAGTTCAACGGATAGAATAGGAGTTTCCTAAACTCTAGATATGGGTTCGATTCCCGTCGCGGTCACCGAAGGTCAGGCTTTTTGCCTGGCCTTTTTTGTTTTTATACCTAGCGAGTTTCCTAAACTCTAGATATGGCCGGGCGGCCGGTGCCGTTCGATTCCCGTCGCGGTCACCGAAGGTCAGGCTTTTTGCCTGGCCTTTTTTTTGTAGGTTTTATATAAAATGGAAGTTGTTCAAAGCATAGAACACGAGTTGTCGAGCGCGACCCCGGCCTAAACCCTAGATATGGCTAGGCGGCCGGTGCCGTTCGATTCCCGTCGCGGTCACACAAGGTCAGGCTTTTTGCCTGGCCTTTTTTTGTAGGTTTTATATAAAATGGAAGTTGTTCAGCGCATAGAACAGGAGTTGTCGAGCGCGACCCCGGCCTAAACTCTAGATATGGCCGGGCGGCCGGTGCCGTTCGATTCCCGTCGCGGTCACCGAAGGTCAGGCTTTTTGCCTGGCCTTTTTTTTGTAGGTTTTACATAAAAATGGAAGTTGTTCAGCGCATAGAACACGAGTTGTCGAGCGCGACCCCGGCCTAAACTCTAGATATGGCCGGGCGGCCGGTGCCGTTCGATTCCCGTCGCGGTCACCGAAGGTCAGGCTTTTTGCCTGGCCTTTTTTTGTTGAGACACTTTCCAACATATGCCTATGCCAATCCCAACGGGATGAAATTATTCTAGATCAACGGCATAGTAGTCAAAGCGGAAACCCTGAAAGGGTGATATAGTTTGACGAACGAAGTCACCCTCTCCGGGTTTCGCGTTTCGGTCCTGTTAGACCTGCAAAATCTCCTCAAACCCTTTTCGTCAACTTCCCGCATAGCCACAAAACAATCGCGACGTCGAAAATCATTGTAAAGGGGATTACGGTCAGGTTTTTGAGGAAAAACACAACGGGCATTCCGGAAGCAGATTGTACGAGGATATGGTTGTCTTTTAATGCTTGCAAAAATTTGTCGTTTGCGGCTACCATGGTGATACTCCGGTTTATCACAAATGCGATGCAGCTGAAAACAATGATACTCATCAGAAAAACTGCCCAATCATTGCTGAATGTCTTCATTGTCGCAGCGCCTGCCTGGCGCCAGTCTTGAGTTTTCATCTTCAATATGCCGATAAAATTGCGGCCGCCCTGCCTGATACTCCCGAGACCGCCAATTACCAGTAACGTCAATATCCGCGCAACAGCAACCAGCATCTCAAGAAACCAATATAGGAATGGCGAAACGGGACCGGCGGCTTTCATCTGAAAGGCACGCCCCAATGCGGCAACCAACATCAGAAATGTAATGGGACCCAGATACCTCAACCAGAACCGAAGCGACCATGCGAGCGGTTTGATCCATTCAGCTCTGTCGGATTTTTTATAGTTTTCTTTGCCGGGTAGCATTTGTGTATCATGTTATTAGAGACTCCTATTCAAATTTAATCCAATTTCCGGTGTATAAATCAACTGCGTCCCCGGCAACTGCGCTAAACTCCGGAAAATAGATCGGGCCTTTTCAAAAAAACCGAAAAAACGGAGAAACAACACTTTTACACACTTCAAATCCATTTCCCCACGCTTCAAAAAGAAAAAGTTGCCCCGGCGAAGGGTTTTGACAAATTTTAAATTAAAAATTAAAATACCTGACCCCTTATGAATCCTACAAATGATCAAATCAGACTGGTAAAACAGACTTGGAAAAGTATCCGTAATGTATCCGATTATATGCTCGGAGACGTATTTTACAGCAGGTTGTTTTCAGAAAATCCCGAACTGGAAAATGCTTTTTCGCCGGATATGGAAAATAATTACACGCAATTGAGGGAAATACTGGGTATGGCCGTAAACCGCTTCGACCGCCCGGAAGAGCTAAAATTGGCCATCGAGTTGGTCGTCTTTGGTCAGAATCACAATATCAGGCCTGCTGATTACCATAAAATCGCACAGGCTCTGCTCTGGACCTTTCAACAAAAACTCGGAAATTATTACTGGACTCAGCAAATCCATAATGCCTGGGCAATGTGCATATCTGTTGTTACTTCCCACGAATTGCTACGTCTGAACAATGTACCAGGCCACGAACAGGAAAGAATCCGTACAGACCGCTGTGAGACATGCGGATAAGCAACGCTATTTTTATAAACTTGTATACTGTTTTTGCCCCGTTGACATGATAAAGGCAATTATTATTGAGGATGAACATCTTGTAGCCAGGCAACTGGAAAGAAAAATAAGCCTGGTGGCAAATGATATATCCGTCATAGAAATCCTGCCCAGCCTGAAAACCGCACGTAAATGGCTGATGGAAAATGCCGAACCGGATTTGATCTTCATGGACATCCAGCTCAGCGATGGCATCAGTTTCGAGCTTTTTGATTATTATGATCTTAAATGTGCACTCATTTTTACAACGGCCTATGATGAATATGCGATCCGTGCTTTCAAGGTCAACGGAATAGATTATCTGCTGAAACCGGTTGGCGAAAATGAGCTAAAAAAGGCTCTGGAAAAATGCCGCAGGCTGATCGGAAGTAATCCTGAAAATACATTGGCTGTGCAGGAACTGATTAAAGCTCTGGCCCTTCCCGGAGCTGCTCAACACAAGTACAAGGAAAAATTCATCATCAGTGTCCGCCATCAGTGGATCCCCATCGAAACCAGCAACATCGCCTGTTTTTCAAAAGATAACATTTATTACCTGCACACTTTCCAGGGCGACAGGCACGCACTGGACTACGACTCTATGGATCAACTGGAAGAACTCCTGAATTCAAGGCAATTTTACCGTGCCAATCGCCAGTATCTCGTCAATGTAGACGCAATTCAGGCCGTGAGGCTGCATGAAAATCAAAAACTGACGGTTATCCTCAAAAGTCCCCTGAAAATAGAAATTGATGTAAGCCGTGAAAAAGCCCCGGCGTTTAAAAAATGGTTTGACAGATAAAGCTAACAGTAGATGAACAAGTGATCCGCTTCCTGCTTTTCCTCATCACCGCATTATGTTTATTGCCAAAGCCCTGCCGTGCTCAGCTCTCGGACTTCAACGTCCAGCTCCTGGACGAAGGGGACGGAATCCGTACGTCCAACGTACTGAAAATGGTGAAGGACAGGCAGGGATTTTTGTGGCTGCTTTCGCCACGTTATCTGCAGCGGTTTGACGGTCAGAATTTAAAGCGTTTCGACATACAGGGCGAAGATCTGCTCGACATAGCAGTTGACCTGGAAGGGCGGATATGGGTAAGCACTCAATCGTCGGTAAGATTATATATCAATGATTATAAAGGCTTTAAAAACATCGGGATAGAAGGGCCCTTACCGACAAAATTCAATGTCATACAGGTATCATCCGATAATAAGGTATGGATTATCAGCGGCAAAGGGCTGTTTGTGTACGAACCGGTAGCAGGGGTTTTCAGACATCACGTGATCGCAAGCCTTCCCAACCAGCTTTTTTACAGAAAAATATTCCAGAAGCTGGGCGACGAGTACTTTTTAGGCGACACACATACATTGTTTTCGTATAATACCAAAACAAAAAGAGTCAGGAGCATCGCATTCGAGTCGGTCTCGGTGATCGCTCCATTTTCGCCCGATATTATATGGGCCACAAATGCCCGGTTGCAAATATTCGAGCTGAACTTCAAAACAGGTAAGGTAACACCCATCTCAATGGGCAGGTTTGCTCCGAAACTAGCTTACCCATTCCTGGAAATCAACACGATCATTCCCCTCGATCATCCTGAATATCTGATCAATACAAGCCAGGGGTGTTTTAAATACAACAGGACCTCCGGTATTTTCACCAAAGCTACACTCTACCATTACGGCAGCGAACTTGCCAACAATGAAATTTATACGAGCTACTACGACAATGACAAAATACTGTGGATGCTCGGGCAGCAGGGGATCATTTTTTTTCGCCCTCAATGGCATACTATCAGCTGGCTCCGGAGTTACAGTCCGAAAGGCAGCGGCTGGAATAACAATATTCGGGACATAGCGGGCGATCATGAGGGAAACATCTGGCTTGCAACGGCAGCCGGTATTTCACAACTTGATCCCCGTAGCGGAAAAGTCAAATCGTTCCATCCGGACAGTCATCCATTCAGCACATTTCAATTTCCGACAGTTCAGGGGCTCGTTTTCGACGGTAAAAATCTGATCCTCGGGCCCGGTGCGGGAGGACCATTGATATTCAGCCCTGAATCCCAGAAGTTTGAGAAACCGGTTTTCCCACCCGGGCAGACAGGTTTGCGCCTAAAGACCAAAACGGATCTGGACTACATCTATTCCATTTATACCCTTGCCGACGGGAATCACCTGGTACTAGCGGATGCGTCCTGCTATCTGATCGAA
This sequence comes from Dyadobacter bucti, assembly GCF_005869225.1. Taxonomy (GTDB): domain Bacteria; phylum Bacteroidota; class Bacteroidia; order Cytophagales; family Spirosomataceae; genus Dyadobacter; species Dyadobacter bucti. The sequence continues at coordinate 7,781 of NZ_SWFP01000014.1, forward strand.
AAAGATACTTACAAGATTAGAGAAGCCAGTTTTAAAGGTTCAGATTATATCGGCCAGACTGCCTCTCAGGATCAAACGGGACATATCTGGATCGGCACTTTCAAAGGACTACTGTACCTGGACAAGAATTTGAGGACTGTACAAAGTGATACAACATTTTTCCCGAGCAGGCTTGTCACCGCACTGCTCACCAGAAACGATTCCACGGTCTGGGCCGGAAGTGTTGGTATTTATGAAGTAACGACGACAGCCAGGGGCCTGATAAAAAAAAGGATTTTGCCCGAACTTGACAATCAGCAGATAACGGTTTTATACCAGGATAAAACAGGCAATATATGGATCGGCGCGGATGACGGGCTGTACCGGTACAGTGAGAAGGATAAAAAGCTGGAATGGTTTGATATCTGGGACAATGTACAGAACAAGCAGTTGAATCCGGGAAGTTTGTATGAATCGAAAAATGGCATGGTTTATATGGGCGGAAATAATGGCCTTAACTATTTTGAGCCGCTCAAGATCAAGTCCCGCAGACAGGACCTCAATGTCCTGATCACCGGTGCACGGATCAACCAGGATGATTCCCTGTTCCAGCTTTACAAAACTGAAAGCCTGAGACAAATGCAAGGCGGCAACATTCTGAAAAGTCAGCCTACACTGAACGAAAAACCATTGGCCTTAGACTGGCACCAGAATTCCGTGGAAATCCGGTACGTTACGACCTATTTTCAAAACACGCAGAAACTAAAGTACCGCTACCGGCTTACGGGCCTGGATACAAGCTGGGTCGCCAACGGTCGTAACAATAGCGTTCGGTTTTCGTCACTTGCTCCTGGAAACTATAGCTTCAGCGTAGCTGCCAGCCTCGACGGAATTACCTGGAATGAAACACGCCAGCCTTTCCTTTTTTCAATTTCCCCTCCGATCTGGAAAAGAGCATGGTTTATTATACTGGCTTTGCTTATTTCAGGCAGCGGCGGCTACTATCTGTTTCGCAGCCGGGTAAAAACGATCCAGCGGCAGCAAGCAAAGCTTTATGCATTACAAAACAAGGCCAATGCGCTTGAAAAGGAAAAGGTACTGGCGATGTACGAAAGCCTGAAACAGCAACTCAACCCTCATTTTCTTTTCAATTCCCTTACCTCTCTCGACAGCCTGATATGGCTCGATGCAAAAATGGCCAGCACTTTTCTGGACGAACTTAGCAGAACTTACAGGTATATCCTGAAAAACCGTGAAAATGAACTGGTATCCCTGTCGGATGAACTTGAGTTCGCCCAGAATTATGTCAAGCTTCAGAAAACACGTTTCGGGGAAAGATTACTGGTTAATATCGATGTGCCGGAAGATTCCAATCATCTTAAAATTGCGCCGGTGACATTACAGAACCTGATCGAGAACGCCATCAAACACAATGTCATGGGCTATGATTCCCCTTTGGAAATCGACATTTTTATTGAGGATGAAATGCTCGTGATCCACAATAATGTGAACAAGAAGAACTTTGTAGAAACCAGCAACCGGCAGGGATTGAACAACCTGGTATCCCTGTACAGGTACCTCTCGCCCCGCCCGGTAGAGATCATTGAAAAAGCATCGAGCTTCACCGTAAAAATACCTTTGGTATAATCTGCTATTCAATGGTCTGAAAAAACGCGTAGAGAGAAGATAGTTCCTTGTCTTCATACTGAGCGGTCATTTTCCAGGGCATGTCATCGCTGTTCATCTGATGTCCCGATGGAGTTTTTCCTGTCCGTAAGGTATTGATAAATTGTTCTTTCGTCCATTTGCCAACGTTTCCGGAGAGAGACAGATCGGGCACCGGCGGTAATCCCGGAGCCAGCGGATCGCCTCCTTTGAAATCCGCCCGGTGACAGCCACTGCATGAAATCGCCAGATACTTTCCCTGGACAGCTCCTTCTGCCGTATCAATTTCTGCAACCATGGCTTTGGCATGGTCGATCTTTTCTACCGAAAGCAAAGGCATTTTGTCCAGATAACCCATTACCTTGGCAACAGGACCTAAATCGATGGCCGGAAGCTCGTGATCTACAGAAGGTACTGTCTGGCAAAAAGCAATAATTGCCGCCATATCCTGGGCCGATAACAGTGTTGTTTCGTGTGAAGGCATAAAGATCAGCGGGCGGCCAGTTTTATCAATACCATGGCGCAGCGCAGTTACCCAGTCAGCGGTTGAATAATTGTCCGGAAGCCCGCCTTTACCACGCGTAAGATTGGAAGCAGGCAGCCTGCCTACGGCTCCGTCGTCGATCATAATTTTCCCGCTCAGATCGGCTCCGTGACAATCCTGACATCCTTTGATCGCAACCAGGTGCTTACCCCTCGCCAGTGTAGCGCTGTCAGAAGTAATTTCGAGACTTTCCTTTGCAAAAGCGTAGTTTTTACGAATACGGCCGTTGATACTGAAAGTTGCCACCGCATATCCTATGCCCAGAAGGGACAGGACGGAGAGCAATGCGATCCCCGTCCATTTGAATATTTTACGTATCATAACTATTTCCTGTTTCCGGAAAGTTTCAGATGCACATCGATCAGCGACTCGATTTGGTTTTCGTCCGGCAGCGTTTCGTCACTGGCGTAAGTCATTCCCCACAGGGTGCGGTCAAATTTCAGTTTTCCTTCCGCCATCAGCTGATCGCCCGTCAGGGTAACCTTTGCAGGAAAGCTTACCGGGTTAGTTTTCCCCAGGATCGTCAGCGAACCTTTGATCTGGTAATTGGCCCCGGGAATGTCGCCGTCACTGGTGCCGGTATATGTTGTCACATCCGTAATTTCAAATTTGACCTCGGGATGCAGCGCCATATTGAAAAAATCGGAGCTCTGGAGGTGATGTACCAGCTGCTGTTTCAGCTCGTCTGTAGGCAGGTTGAGATTGACAATCGAAGAAACCGGAATCGTAAATGATCCGCCCGAAATTTTTCCATCGCGGACAGTCAGGTTTTCACTTTTCACGGCAATGGTTCCTTCGTTGAAATAACCTGTTTTCAGATATCCCTTCCACCGGGCATTCGATTGTTCCGTATCAAGCTTGTAAACAGAAGTCTCTACATCACGGTCATCACAGTTCCATAACACGGCTGTCATGGCTAAAAAGGCAATAATTTTAATTTTCATGGCTGTTAATAATAAATGTTTGACCCTGCAAAATTCGCCGACAGAGATCGATAACAGCCTACGCAAAAAGGATAAGAATCTACGCAAAAAGGATTTTGTTGGTTAAGCCGGCACAATGACGCGCACAAGCTGGTGCGAAGCTCTGCTTCGTACCCTATATTCCAAGGCCTCCGGCCGGCGGGAGAGCTGACACCTGCCAGAGGCCTTGGAATAGGCGGCGCAAAGCTGAGCTTCGCGCCATTCTCAGACCAAGCTGAACTTCGCGCCATTTGCTGGCACGGGAATTGTTTTAAAAACGTTATTACCAAAAACCTCTGTTATGCAAATATTGTCTGGCGTTGGCCGATCAAAGTACATCCCTCTTCTCATTTTATTTGCGCTCGCCATTTTCCAATCCTGTAAAAAAGACCCTGATACCATGACCAATCAGGAGCTTTATAAAGCACTCAGCAAAGAGAAAAACTACTCGAAAATCCTGGATTTTGCCCGCGATGCAGGGATCGACACCACCAAATTTGCGTACACCGAAAAGAATACCCCAGTATTTGCCCTGTTGGAAGAGGTCGGTTTTGGGCACAAGCCTGATCTGAGATATACAGAGAAAAAAATCCAGGCGGATACGGTTGTACTTCGCGCGGCCGCCGTCCAGCTTGTAAAGGGGAAATCCGTGGAAGAGGTGATGGAACAGCTGGAACCTGTTTTTCCAGTGTATAATCACCTTAAAGTGCATTACAAACGCCTTTTATCCGAAAACAAAAAAGACAGTGCGGCCGTGGTTGCAAACTCATTGAATGCTTACCGCTGGATTCACCGACAGTCAAAAGGGTCCCCTCGTTTTGTGATGGTCAATATCCGGGGCGCATACCTAACTGCTATGGATTCGGCAGGAAAGAATGTGTTATCTATGCGGACAGTGGTAGGCAAGCAAGACACACAAACGCCCACTATTGACACTTATGCAACCAGCATTGTGACGCACCCCTATTGGAATGTGCCGAAAAGCATCGCAATCAAGGAAATATTCCCAAAAGCTGCGAGCGATCCCGAATATCTTTCCAGAAACCGGATCGAGATCATTGATACAAAAGGGGAAGCGGTGAACCCCGAAGATGTGGATTGGGAAGAATTAACTGCTGAAAAATTTCCTTACAGGTTTCGCCAGGAAACGGGCGGAGACAATTCACTCGGACTATTGAAAGTGGAAATCAAAAACCCCCTCGCTATTTATCTGCATGATACCAATGCACGGTATCTGTTTAAAAGCAATCAGCGATGGAGAAGTCATGGCTGCGTAAGGGTTCAGCACCCGACAGAGCTTGCTAATTACATGGCGGGTACGAAGTTGCTGGATAACGATTTTCTGACCGAGCCGGACACCGTCTCTATCCCGCCGAAATGGCACAAACTGAAAGCGCGGATACCCGTTTTCCTGTTTTATCTCGGTGCCGACTGTAATGAAAAAGGGGACCTGCTTTATTTTGCAGACGTGTATAAAAGAGGATTACCCAAGGTCTGATCTTCTTGATCGGAAAATAACCCGGACAATAAGCGGGAGGCTTTAAAGTAGGTCTGGTCGGGAGAATAAATAAAAAGGCCCGCACCGTTGTACAACATATTGATCAGCTTTTTAGAATCGGCGATGGAAACGGCAGGACATCCCTGACTTCTACCGAGCCTGCCCGTATTTTTAATAAAATCTTCACTTACATAATCCGCTCCGTGCATCACAATAGCACGGCTGAAAGCCTGGTCATTGATTCCTTTCTCAACACCTTCAAGCCTGAGCGAAAGCCCGTGCTTGCCCTGATAGGTCCCCAAAGTTTTGTAAAATCCGAGGCTGGACTGATAGGAAGAGTTTTTATTGGAAAAACGCTCGGCAAACTCCTGTCCCGAGTTCCTGCCGTGGGCAACATAAGTGTTCAACACCAGTTTCTTTCTGATCAGGTCAATGACATAAAGCCTTTTCTTCCGCGACGACTGGCTGAAATCTGCAATGGCCATCATCGGATTATTAAGGTTCATTTTTTGAAAACCAAACCACGCACACCTGAAAGCCGCCAGCGAAAGTCCCTGGCTTTTCAGATCAAGCGAATCGTAGAGGGCAACCCACGATGGTTTTGGTGCGACAGAATCCACCCTAGCAACAGCCGGTCTGGAGTTTGAAGAAAAATATGGGGAAGAGTTAAACTGGTAAAGTCCGAAGGAAACGGTAAGCGCCACTACTACTGCAACATAAACTGCCAAAGCCTTTGTCATTTCGAATAGTTTAATTGAAAAATCTACTATATCTTATTTAAAAGGAGGTACCTGGATAAACAGCTCGCTTTGCTAAAATGGTTCCTGAGCAGGCGTTTCACCGTTTGTAAACGGCAATTTTATACATAGTAACTATCTAACTTTAAGTCGATTATAAATTTACATTATATTGACTCATTTCTTTTCAATACCCGCAAGTACCCGACCGATGTCATTGGCGCGGCTCATAAAATTGAGACTGGTTTTGAGGTCTTCTTTATCGATGGCATCCTTGAATTTTTTCAATAACTCAATGTAGTCCCCGAGCGCTTTTGAAACATTGATTTTATTCTGATCAAAAATGGGTGCCCACATCTGAGGAGAACTTTTTGCCAGACGCACCGTAGAAGAAAAGCCCGTGCTTGCCATATCAAAAATCGCTTTCTCGTCTTGCTCTTTGTCCAGAACAGTCAAACCCAGCGCAAAGGAACTGATATGGCTCAAATGGGACACATAGGCAAGATGCAGATCATGTTCAACCGGCTTCATGTAATGTATCTTCATCCCTACATCAAAAAGAAACGTTTCTACCAGTCCCAGCGAGTCGGGGTGGCTTTTTTCCTTATCGCAGATAATGACGTTTTTGTATGTCAGCAATTCCTTAAAAGCTGCGCCCGGCCCCGAGTTTTCAGTCCCCGCCATGGGATGTACCGCCACAAACTGCTCCCGTTTCGGATGTGCATCTGCTATTTTGCAGATCAGCTCTTTGGTTGATCCAAGATCCATCAGCGTCCGTCCCGCAGGGATAATATCCAGCAGATGAGGCATTAATCCCGTAATTGCATCCACCGGTGTTGCCAGCACATTCAACTCTGAAATTGCCAATGCTTCTTCAAGGGAAACAATATCATCCACGATTCCTTTGGCAAGCGCAATTTTCTGATTAACCGACGAATTATCGACACCGACAAACTTAATATTCGGATATTTTTCACGAAGGCTTAAGGCAAACGATCCCCCAAGCAACCCAACACCTATTATACTGATTACCATAATCTTAAAAAATCAATCAAAACAAATAATCTCCCATTCGTCCCTCTCCTCCTTTCTCCCCTACCCCCTTATCCTCTCCACCGCCTCCCAAATCCTTTCCTTCGGCATGCAAAGCGATAAACGGATATAACGCTGCCCTTTGGGACCGAATATGAATCCGGGCGCAATGAAAACATGCTTTTCAACCAAGAGCTCGTTGACCAGTTTTTCGGCAGATTCAACCGATTCAGGCAGCTTCCCCCAGAGGAACATACCTTCCTGATCCTTATTCCAGGTACAGCCGATCGTCGCCAAAAATGCCTCAGCAGCCTCTAAACGGCCCTGATAAACAGCATTTCGTGCATCGTGCCACTCGGTGGGGTTATTCAACGCAGCCACAGCAGCCTCCTGCAATGCCCAGAACATACCGGAGTCCACATTGCTTTTGATCGTCAGCACAGCATCGATATAGGGTTTCGCACCCGCCAGCCAGCCCAGCCGCCAGCCAGCCATATTATGTGACTTACTCATCGAATTAAGCTCGATGGCCACCTCTTTGGCGCCATCAACCGACAGCAGGCTGATAGGTTCTTTTTTATTCAAAATCAGACTATACGGATTGTCGTGACAGAGCAGCACTTTATGCTTAGCGGCAAAAGCGACCGCCTGCTCGAACAATTCCCTGGTAGCCGGGGCGCCGGTAGGCATATGCGGATAGTTCAGCCAAATGATCTTGGTTTTTGGCGTCACCAAGGCTTCCATCGCTTCCCAGTCGGGCTGCCAGCCAAAGTTTTCCAGCAGCGGATACTCCTTCACCACCGCACCCACCATCTGGCTCACAGCACGGTAGGCAGGATACCCCAGCTCGGGCACCAGCACTTCGTCGCCCGGATCCAGAAAAGTAAGCGATATATGTGTAATACCCTCTTTCGAACCGATCAGCGGTAATATTTCAGTATTTGGATTTAATGTAACACCATAGATACGATAATAGAAATCTGCGATCGCATTGCGGAAAGCCTGGGTTCCGATGTACGGCTGATAGCCGTGGGCCTGTGGCTTTAACGCAGCCTGCGATAAAGTACTGAGTGTTTTTTCCGACGGCATCATATCCGGATTTCCAATTCCCAGATTGATCACATCATTTCCTTCGGCAACCAGTTTGCGTACTTCGGCCAGCTTTACGGAAAAGTAATATTCCGACGTTTGTTTTGTCCGCCGGGCGGTTTCTATTATCATTTATTCGTTGTTATTTTAAGCCAATTGCCATTAGCTCCAAGTTATCAGCCGCTCCTTCCTGAAAGCCAGGCCGAAACGGGGCGCAATTTACGATAAAAACAGATTATGTTAATTGCCGAAGGCCTCTGCATTGGCAAATGGTAACAATACAGCCCAAAATTCCTTTAACTTAGCAATATGAACTTACGTTGTCTATCCCTTTTTCTGGTTGTTTTTTTAGCAGGCTGTACCAAACCTTCAGAAAAGATCGTCGTCGCCACGGCCGCCAATGTGCAATATGTGATGAAGGAAATTAAAACGGCTTTTGAAAAGGAATCCGGCAAGGAAATCGAAATTATCGTAGGGTCGTCCGGCAAGCTCACCACGCAGATCCGCGAAGGTGCCCCTTTCGACGTCTTCGTTTCAGCAGACACCAAATATCCCCTTGAAATCTTTAAAAACGGCGGTTCCGACGAACAGCCGAAAATCTATGCCCTTGGCACGCTGGTATTATGGTCTAAAAACATTCCGTCCACCGAATTGAATACGGCAATTTTAGGAGACGAAAAAATCAAAAAAATAGCCATTCCTAATCCGGCTACCGCGCCTTATGGTGAGGCTGCGGTTCAGGTTCTGAAAAATGAAGGAAGCTATGAAAGAGTGGAGAAAAAGCTCGTTTTTGGTGAAAGTATCGCACAGACCGCCCAATATATTACATCAGGCTCGGTTGAGGCAGGCTTTAACGCGTTGTCTATTGTACTATCCCCTGAGATGAAGGGAAAAGGCAGCTACGTTATCATCGATTCAGCCGCCTACAAACCGATCGAACAAGCCGCAATCCTGCTCAGACACAGCGATAATTCCCCCAAAAAAGAATCCAGCAAACAATTCTACGACTTTTTGTACTCCCAAAAAGCAAAGGAGATTTTCAGGAAGTACGGATACAAATAAAATACTCATGAAGTGGTCGGGGATTGTCATTTGTGGTCATTGGTAGCCCTGTGTTGTCATTGGTAGTCATTGGTTGTCATTGGTTGTCATTGGTTGTCATTGGTTGTCAGGCCGTAGTCATGTTTGGTCAGGAATAGTCACTGATTGTCATAAATTGTTACCCCATAACTTCTTACAACAAATGACTAAAAATGACAACCCATGACAATAAATGTCTAAAATAACCATTCACACATTCAATCATTCAATCATTCAATCATTCAATCATTCAAAATTAAAATGGACTGGCAACCGATCTGGCTTACTTTTCGTCTCGCAACGATAACATCCGTTATCTTGCTGGGACTGGCTATGCCGTTGGCTTATTGGCTGGCGTTCGGAAAGTTCAAAGGGCGGGGTATCATTGAAGCGATCATTGGCATGCCCCTGGTTCTACCGCCGTCTGTAATCGGCTTTTATCTGTTGCTGGCGTTCAGTCCGTCCTACTGGTTCGGCTCCTGGATTGAAAGCATGTTCGGTTTGCGGCTGGTATTTTCCTTCCCTGGCTTGGTCATAGCGTCCATTTTATACAGCCTTCCCTTCATGGTTTATCCCTTGCGGGCGGGCTTACAATCATTGCCTGCTTCATTGCGAGAGGCATCTTATACTTTGGGTAAAAGCAAATGGGAAACTTTTTATAAAATACTCCTGCCCAACTGCAAACCGGCAATCCTGACTGCCTTCGTACTCACTTTTGCGCATACTGTCGGGGAATTTGGTGTGGTGCTGATGATCGGGGGCAATATTCCCGGTGTGACCAAAGTGGCGTCCGTGGCCATTTACAATGAAGTGGAGGCCCTGAACTATTCCGCTGCAAACCTTTACGCGATGGTGCTTTTTGCAATTACATTCGTTATTTTGCTGATGGTCTATTCTGTTAACAACCGACTATTAAGTGTCCGACAATCTTCTTGACATACATATCCGGCATTCCCTCCACACGGCGCAGGGCACGTTGCCTATGGAAGTTTCGATACAGGTTCCCTGGCAAAATATACTTGCGATCACAGGCCCTTCGGGTGCCGGAAAAACGACTTTATTAAAACAAATCGCCGGACTTATGCTTCCCCAATCGGGAAAAATAACTTTTGGCTCGAAAACCTGGCTCGACAGCTCGGCAAAAAAACAACTGCCGGTTCAACAACGCAACATCGGATTTGTATTTCAGGATTACGCCCTGTTTCCACACCTGACTGTCAGGGAAAATCTGCTTTTCGCACTTCCCGACAGCAAAGACAGCGACCTCGCCGACGAACTGCTAGCAGCAACAGATCTCGTTCAACTTGCCTCCCGCAAACCTTTTCAGCTATCCGGCGGACAGCAGCAACGCGTTGCTTTGGCCAGGGCACTCGTCCGGAAACCGGATCTTCTGCTTCTGGATGAGCCTCTTTCAGCCCTGGATTTTACTATGAGAAAGGATTTACAGGACCTGCTGCTTCAATTTCACAGGCGGTTTCAATTCACGATGATCATCGTCACACATGATGTGGCCGAGATATTCAGGATGGCGGATAAGGTTGCTGTAATGGAAAATGGGAAAATGATCCAGCATGGCACACCTCCTGAAATTTATCTCAACGATGCCGGCGATACAAATGATCTGATACTTTATGCCGAAGTACTGACAAGCGAAATCCAAAACGGGGAAATTCGGGTTCGCGCGCTGGTTCAGGGCAAAATCCGTGAGCTGCGGCTGCCTGTCCATTTCGTTCAAACGCTTGTTCCGGGCACTACCTTTGCTTTCCGCTATGCGCTCAATACAGCCGGTGTTCAGATCATTGATGGCAACCGGCCGGGTTGATATCCGAGGGTAACTTTTTCTGTTCATTGTCTTTTGCACTAAAACTTATTTCAATTTTCTTATGCGCCTATTTTTCAAATTTTTACAAATCACTTTCATTGTATTGCCTATGCTGGCCATGCGTCAGGATAAACCTTTACGTGTCATTTTTTTTGGTGATTCGATAACCCAGGCCGGCGTAAGCCCTACCGGATACATTACACAGGTAGGTGAAATGCTGAAGGCTAAAAATCAGGGTAGCCAGTATGAGCTGATCGGGGCCGGCATTGGGGGAAACAAAGTTTACGATCTATACCTTCGTTTGGAAGATGATGTGCTTTCCAAGAAACCTGATGTGGTATTTATTTATGTCGGCATCAATGATGTGTGGCACAAAACCTCTTCCGGCACCGGTACGGACCCTGACAAATATGTGAAGTTCTACGAGGCTCTGATCAAGAAAATGAAAGCCCAGAACATCCGCGTCATTGTTTGCACGCCTACGGTGATCGGAGAGAGAAACGATAACTCCAACGCGCAGGATGGAGATCTGAACCAATACTCCAAACTGATCCGTGAAATCGCGACCCGCAACAACTTACAGTTATGCGACCTGAGAAAATATTTCCAGGATTACCTGGTTCAAAACAATCCTGAAAACAAAGAAAAAGGCATTCTCACCTCCGACCGCGTTCATTTAACAGACGCCGGAAACAAATTCCTGGCAGAAAAAATGCTGGAAGCGCTGGTGCAGAAGTAGAGATTTGGGATATCTAGCCAACAAAAAAGGCCTTCGCTGAATCCAGGGAAGGCCTTTTTTGCCATTACTTGAATGAACTTCTACCAAAGCTTGTCAGGATATTCGTTTTTCTCATGCAAAGCCGACAATGAAGCTTGCACAGTTGGCTTGTCTTCAGGGTAAGTCACACCAAACCAGTCGGATGAGCTGCGGAAGACGCGACAGTCGCCGAGCCCACTTTTGATGATATGCGTCATTACTGTTGGAATGTAGAATTCAGCTTTCGGTGTGTTTACATTTTCGCGGGCGTAAGCATCGAAAAGATCTTTTGTAATCGGGAACATGGATGGTTTGAAACCCCAGAAATTCATGGAAACCGGTGTTTCGGGTGCTAATGCTGTGCGTACGTCATTTTCCTCAAAATAAATGACACCGTCATCTTCAAATATTTTGGTACGCTCTATCACAGATTCCAGATTATGATCGGGACGCTCTATGCAGACACCGCGGGAAACGGTGCCGTTTTCGGAAAGGGTTCGCTTCAATTCATAACCGATCATGGCATGCTGGTTATCATTGGTGTCGGTCGTCAGGAATTCCGCCATCGTTGCAAAAGCATCCCGGCCATAGAAATCATCGGCATTGATTACGGCAAAAGGCGTGTCTGTTTGTTCCCAGGCACATAAAGTTGCGTGACCGGTGCCCCATGGTTTCACCCTTTCCACTGTACCAAGATCCTCCGGCAAATAAGACTGGACTCCCTGGATCGCAAAATCATATTCGATCTTACCTTTCAGTTTGGGGGCAAATAATGCCTCCGCACTTTCTTTTATTTCTTCCCGCACAATAAATACCACTTTCCCAAAACCACTGCGGATTGCGTCATATAATGAATAATCAATGATTGTTTCTCCATTTGGACCAAACTGGTCGAGCTGCTTGATACCTCCGTAACGACTGCCGATGCCGGCAGCTAAAATCAAAAGTGTTGGTTTCATTTAAATAATTTTGAACGGATACGAACCGTTGTGTGTAAAATAGTCCCCCGCGGAATTCCCTGATCTGATGTGTTATACCCTGGGAAATGCGGCCTGTTTCGGAAGCAAATTAACTCCATTCGCGACTATAAAAAAAACGCCCTGTCGGTTGACAGCGCGTTTTTCAAAAATAAAATATTTTAAATATAGCTATACGGCAAAGCTTTCGCCGCATCCGCAGGTGCGGGTTGCATTCGGATTTACAAACTGAAAACCTTTACCATTCAAACCATCGGAAAAATCCAGGGTGGTACCAGCGAGGTATAGGATACTCTTTTTATCAACAATGATTTTTACACCTTTATCCTCAAAAACCATGTCATTGGGATTCGTATCGGAGTTGAATTCAAGATTATAGGTCAGGCCTGAACAACCTCCTCCCAAAACACCAACACGGATCTGATAATCATCCAGATGTCCGTCTGCTTTACGTAATTCTACGATTTTATTTTTGGCAGTTTCACTTACGGTAACCATGTTCTTTTGATTTTTTATTACAAAACCTTAACGTCTGAAACAATCAGGAAAGTTCACCCGGATTTCAAGATTGTTATTATTTGGTTTAATCATTCAATACAGCAGCTCCCTGCATATTGATGGCAGATACATGTGTACTGGCTTCTATACCAGCTTCAGCAAATCTTTTCTGCATGGCATCCCCTGCTTGTTTCGCATTCTCCAGTCCTTTGCTCAAAGCGAACATCGATGGTCCAGCGCCGGAAATACTACAGCCAAGGGCACCATTTTTAAGCGCTGCTTCCTTCACTTCTTTGAACTCGGGAATCAATATCGACCTTACCGGCTCTATGATCACATCTACCATAGAGCGGCTGATCAGGTCGTAATCGGATTTCATCAGTCCGGCTACCAACCCGGCCACATTGCCCATTTGGGCTATCGTATTTTTCAGAGAAACTTCATTTCTCAAAATATACCTTGCATCCTTCGTATTGATCTCAATATCAGGATGAACCAGCGTGCAATACAAATCATCCGGCACAGGAATCGTGAAAATATCCAGCGGATTGTAACTTCTTATCACTACAAAACCTCCCAAAAGCGAAGGGCCGACATTATCAGCGTGTGCCGAGCCGGAGGCAATTCTTTCACCTTCCATCGCAAACGGCAGCAATTCTTTCCGGCTTAGCGGATTACCCAGCAATTCATTCATCGCTATTACACCCGCTACCGCACTGGCTGCGCTAGAACCCATACCACTTCCGAGCGGCATATTTTTGTGCAATACAACCTCGCAGCCGAAGTCATTAATTCCGAGATGTTTGAGCAAGTGAAGCATCACAACCGTCACCGCATTTTTGTCCGCGCTCCTTGGTAAACGGCCATCGTCACCAGTAATATCGGTAATGACAATACCTGGTTCATCGCGACGGCATATTTCAACTATATCTCCCGGTTCCTGAATGGCAAAACCAAAAATATCAAACCCGCAGGCCACGTTAGCAACCGAAGCCGGCGCAAAAGCTTTTATGTAATTCACTGTAAATGATTGTTGGCTATTAAATACTGTACGGTGGCACTAAAAAAAATTTCGGCGTTGGTAAATGCCTCAATTGCGTCTGTCTCTTCTACTTTGTCATAGTTGTACTCAGCACGCTGATTTTTTTTGAATGTTTTTTTCAAAATCTTTCCAAGTCCCCGAGGTAATTCATCAGTTAACATCAGCTCCCGATTAAAAGTAGTGTGTGTTCTTGGAAGTGACCGAATCCTGATTTTCTTCACAAAGAGCAAGGCCTGAATACTATGATACATCGTATAATACGCACGGTTTAAAGCAAATTCAAATCGTTTTTTTTCGATTAAATACTGTGTCAGCGTCAAAGAATCAAGTGCTTTTGCCAGGATGTCTTCAACTCTTATTTCTTTCATTTGGCTCCATGGTTTGACATAAAAATGATCAATAATGGAACGTGAGTACTTTAGTTAGATATAGAACTTCTTATCGAGAAACCCTTCTACCCCAAATAGCTACTGATGCTCATAATATCTGCGAATACGCCGGAGGCAGTAACTTCTGCTCCTGCGCCGGGGCCTTTGATTACCAGAGGGCGGTCTTTGTAACGTTCTGTCGTGAAAGAAACAATGTTATCACTGCCCGAAAGCGTGTAAAAAGGATGCTGCGGGCCAACAGTTTTCAGCTCGATACTGGCCTTCCCGTTTTCAAGCGTAGCGATATACCTTAATTTTTCACCCCTCGACTCCGCCGACGACTGAAGATCGACAAAATAAGGATTTGATATTTCCAGCTCCTGAAAAAATGCGTCCACAGTCGGCGCATTCAGGCAGTTTCCAGGCAGGATTTGTGTGATTTTCACTTCCTCGGCTTCCAGGGGAACACCTACTTCACGGGCAAGGATCAGGATCTTCCGTCCCACATCCGTTCCCCTCAGATCATCCCGCGGATCGGGTTCGGTAAAGCCCTTGGCTTTTGCCTCTTTAACGACATCTGCGAAACGCACATCAGACCCGAAATTATTGAAGATATAAGAAAGTGTTCCGGACAAAATAGCCTCAATTTTCAGAAACTTATCCCCGCTCGCCATCAAGCCCTGGATGGTATTGATGATGGGTAACCCCGCGCCCACGTTGGTTTCATAAAGGAACTTGACGCCCCGCTGAAGTGCTGTTCTCTGTAAAGAAACATATTCCGAATAGGACCCAGAATTGGCTACTTTATTGGGCGTTACCACAGAGATACTGGCATCCAGCAGCATGTGATAATACTGGACGATATCTTTATCCGAAGTACAATCGACAAAAACGCTGTTAGGCAGGTTCAATTCGATCATTCGCTGGACAAATGCAGGCAGACTTGTTTTCACGCCCTCGTCCATCACCCGGTCGCGCCAATTGTCGGGCTTGATACCGTCCGGGTCAAGCAGCATTTTTTTTGTATTCGATAACCCTGCTATGTTCAGGTTCAGCAATTTTTCTTCCCGCAAGTACTTTGCCTGGTTCCTGATCTGTTCGAGCAAAGTCCCGCCGATGAGTCCCACACCTACTATAAAAAGGTTCAGCGAGCGCGTTTCCGATTGGAAAAATACGCCGTGGATCGCATTCAGGGCTTTTGACAAATCACTTTTGGCAATTACCACCGATATATTCAGCTCCGAAGAACCCTGTGCCGTAGCTACAACATTGATACCGTTTTTTCCCAAAACAGAAAAAAGCTTTCCTGAAACACCAGTACTTTTTTTCATGCCTTCACCTACGATAGCAATGATCGAAAGGCTTTTTTCAATGACAATACTGTCTATATATCCAAGGCCGATTTCAACAGCAAATTCTTTTTCCAGCACTTCGCTGGCCCGCTGCGCATTTTTCGGGTCAATGGAAAAGCAGATAGAATGCTCGGAAGAAGCCTGTGAAATCAGGATCACGCTGATGGCATTATTAGAAAGGGCTGTAAAAAGCCGCCCGGAAATACCGGCCACGCCGATCATGCCGCTGCCCTGAATGTTCACTAACGCAATTTCATCGATCGAGGAAATCCCGGTGATCGCATATTCTTTACCGTTCGCGGATTTCTGCACGTAAGTACCTTCAAAATCAACATTGAAAGTATTGAGAACCTTAAGTGTTATATTTTTTGCAAAAGCGGGCTGCAAGCTGGGCGGATATATCACTTTTGCACCAAAATGCGAAAGTTCCATTGCTTCTGAGTACGAAATCGATGGAATAGTGAACGCATTCGCAACCTTACGAGGGTCGGCGGTCATCATCCCGTCCACATCCGTCCAAATTTCGATAGAGTCCGCATCCAGGGCTGCTGCAATAATAGAAGCTGTATAGTCTGAACCCCCGCGGCCCAACGTTGTCGTGATACCTTCGGCGGTGGACGCAATAAAGCCGGTTACGCACTGCAGCGCAGAGGTTTTGGCAAAATATTCGAGGATCTGATGATTTGTGATTTCAAAATTCACATCGCCCATTCCATACGTTGCATTGGTATGGATGATCTGGCGCGCGTCACAAAATTCGGCCGCTACACCTTTGCTTTTAAGTATTTCAGTGATGACGAGCGTTGACAGGCGTTCACCGAAGCTCATCACCAGGTCCAAAGTACGTTCGGACAGTTCCTTGATCCAGGAAACTCCACGCAGGATATCTTCCAGTTCATTGAAAATACCTCTTACAGCCGCGAAAGTACTGCTTTGGTTTTTGACAGGAATAAGGCCTCTTACTACCGCAAAATGACGTTCTTCAACAACTTTCAGGAATTCGAGATACTCGGCATTTCCGGCCGCGGCCATCTTGCCAATTTCGATCAGACGGTTCGT
The DNA here is from genome assembly GCF_005869225.1 of Dyadobacter bucti. Lineage (GTDB taxonomy): Bacteria > Bacteroidota > Bacteroidia > Cytophagales > Spirosomataceae > Dyadobacter > Dyadobacter bucti. The sequence continues at coordinate 24,242 of NZ_SWFP01000014.1, forward strand.
GACACCTCCCATGGCGGAAAAAACCACCGCGATCCGCTCGCCTTTTTCAAGGTTTTTTTCAAGAATACTGATTACTGTTTTGATGCTGTCGACCGAACCGACAGAAGTGCCGCCAAATTTAAGAACCTTCATTTAAAGCTATATTCGAATACTCAGATAATAAGTGGCTCACTGCCACCCCTTTTTGAATTGAGTGCAAATATAACAATTCAAACGCCCCATATTTCACCCTGGCTTTTAAAACCCGCATAAAAGAAAACAGGTCGGCATGCACCCGGCAACTGACCTGTTTTCTTTTATATATATTAACAGATACGAGGAAATCAGAATGCGATCCCGAGGCCTGCGCCCACATTGACCACCCCGATAAATCGTTTTTCACTTACTTTTTCCGAAAAATCAAAAGAACCTCTTTTTGCATGGATCGTGACATCATTGATTGCCGCTTCGGCGCCGATCACATCCCCGCTGAGCTGAAAAAACAAGTTTCCAGCCAGAGGAAGCCGGAGACTGGCACCACCCGCAAGCCCGAATGCACTGGTTGACGCAGGTTGAAGATTTACGCTGATTGGCTCCCCACCGCCTTCCGAGGTCCCCACCAGTTTCACAGACGGAGAGTTGGCCCAGACCTTACCGGCCTGTACATGAGCTTCCAGCTGAACGCGGTTGATATTGATATACAATGCCGGCCCTGCCATCACTGCGTTCAGCTTCCAGCGGGAAACGTCACTTTGCCATGCAAAATTTTCCCCCAGGATCTCAGCGTAGGAATTGGCTTTGTCGACAATCGGCTTGGAATTGGTTTTATTCTGGTTCATGCTTCCCGACAACCTCAATCCGACCCATCGGGCGATCCTGAAATCGTAGTTGGCCTGCCCAAAATACCCCGAGCCAGTAAGTCCGGCAAAAGGATCGTCCAGCTTTTCCCTTGCCATTTCGCCGACCGGCAGACTATACCCCCCGGTGACGGAAAAGAAGCTGCGGGTGTTCTGTGCAGAACTGTCTGAGTTAACCAGTACAAATAATATAATCAGGAAAGTAGAGTAACTGAGGAATAATTTCATGTGTGAGTCAATATGTTTATGAGTATTTCCAGGGCTAAAATGAATTTCACCATAGGTAACAACAAACCCTTCCGTTTTATTACATTTTTTGATCAAGACTTGATTTGGGGAAATTTTATCAACACAATATTATATAAATAGCCCTGGAAATGCGGATTTGGCCTTGGTATAAAATTGGTAGAACTACAATCAAACTAAATCATTGAAGCAATGGACAGGCGAGAAACAGATAAAGAAGCCAAGGCAACCAAAAATACAAAGAATGTCTGGAAATGGATTTTAGGTGTCGGTGTTGTACTGATGCTGATTGCATTTTGGGGCGGTTTCTTTAACCACGACGAAAATTTCCAGGAATCAGACAACCCGTCAGAAAACAGTATCCCCGCAGCTGACTCGGTTGCTTCGGATACGGCCATGGAAATACACACAGACACGATCATGGAAAACGTTCGTGGCACCCAATAGGTCATATCACAAGCGCATCCCACAATATCTCGACAGGATGTTTTGATTTACGCCCTGTACCGTCTTTAATCTGATGACGGCAACTGGTTCCGGAGGCAGCTATCAACACTTCATCAGGCTGCAGCCGGACCGTTGGAAAAAGAACCAGCTCACCGATTTTCATAGAAACCTCATAGTGTTCTTCCTCGTAGCCAAAAGAACCAGCCATTCCGCAGCAACCCGACGGAATCAATTGAACTTTATAATTTTCAGGAATTGACAATGCTTTTTTAGAAGCACTTAGTGTCGATAAAGCTTTTTGATGGCAATGTCCGTGCAGTTTGATCAGCTTCGTATCTTTGGTAAAAACTTCCTTACTGATCCGTTTTGCATCGAGTTCCCGAGCGATAAATTCTTCAAAAAGCAATGCATGTGCGGAAATACCCCTGGCAGCTTCTTTTAAACGCTCAGGTACAAGATCTATGTATTCGTCCCGGAAAGACAAAATAGCCGAAGGCTCAATTCCGATCAGCGGTGTCTCGCATGCGATCAGCCCGCTCAACAGCTCAACATTCGCGATCGCAAGTTTCTGGGCCTCTTTTACAAAACCTTTTGATAAATACGACCTGCCCGATTCCTGATGCTCGGGAATTAATACTTCATATCCGAGTTTTTCCAGTAATTCAACTGCCTTTTCACCAATTTCTACATCATTGTAATTGGTGAACTCGTCACAAAAAAGAAATACCTTCTTTGAACCCGGCTGAGAGGCCGGTTTCGTTTTTCTGTTTGAAAACCAGCTCTTTAAAGTCGTGCTGTGCAGGTATGGCATCGAACGTTCGGGATGAAAACCGACCATCCTGTTCGCAATTTTTCTGAGAGAAGGCGTGCCGAAAACACCATTAAACGCCCAGGGTGCCACAGAAGCCAGTTTCATTTGTTTTGAAAAATTGGCGATCAGGCGGCTGCGCACCGGAATGCCGTGGCTTTCGTAGTATTGCTGGGTAAACTCGGCCTTCATTTTTCCGATGTCCACGCTCGACGGGCATTCCGATTTGCACCCTTTGCAAGACAAACAAAGATCCAGTACTTCTTTCACCATGTCCTGGGTTGTGGATATCTCCGCCTTTTTATTGTCGGGCGTGAGATATTGCCTAAGGATATTGGCCCTGGCGCGGGTAGTGTCGCGCTCGCTGCGGGTTGCCATGTAGCTCGGGCACATGGTACCGCCTGTAAGCTCGGTTTTGCGGCAATCGCCCGAACCACTGCATTTCTCGGCAAGACGCAGCATGCCTTCGTCTTTGGTAAAATCAAAAATCGTGGAAACCAGTGGCTGCGGTTTGTCCTGTTCGTACCTCAGAAACTCATTCATCGGCGGGGTATCCACAATTTTATTGGCATTAAAAATTCCGTTCGGGTCCCAAAGCCTTTTTACCTGCCTGAACATCTCATAAACCTCTTCACCCATCATATATGGGATAAATTCCCCACGCAGGCGACCGTCACCATGCTCGCCCGACAACGCCCCATCGTATTTCCTGACCAGCTTTGCAGTATCGGCAAGTACTTCCCTGAACTGTCGCTTTCCTGCACTCGTTTTCAGATTGATCATCGGTTCCACGTGCAGCTCACCCGCCCCGGCATGTGCATAATAGGAAGCATGGAGCCCGTGCGCAGCCAAAAGGGCGGCGAGGTCTTCGATATAATCCGGTAAGTCCTCAACCGCCACGGCGCAGTCTTCGATCAGATTTACAGGTTGGGTATCGCCGGGAAGGTTTCGGATCAACCCGAGTCCGGCTTTTCTGATTTCCCAGGCCTTATTGGCCTCGTCACCAAATAGCAGCGGAAAAGCATATCCCAGCCCTTCAAGTCGTAGCTCTGCAATGAGTGCGTCGGCCCGGAACCGTACTTCCTCTTCTGTATTCCCCCAAAACTCCACCATCAGCAAGGCTGCCGGGTCGCCCTCCATGAAAAACCGGTTTTGCGAATAAACGGTATGGTCTTTGGTAAAATCCATAATGTACCGGTCCACCAGCTCGGACGCTTTGGGATCGTGTTTCATGGCCACACGGTTCGCATGCAGCGACTCGGCCAACGAATTGGCATGTACACACACGACGCCTACTGCGGCAGGAGGAACATCCACCAGGCTCAGTTTGGCCTCGGTAACAAAGCACAAAGTCCCCTCCGAACCTGCGATAAGGTTACAGAGATTAATATTATTTTTTTCAAAATTGGTTACCAGCGTATCCAGCGCATATCCGGAATTGCGACGGGTCACTGTAGGTTTAGGAAACTTCTTTTTGATCAGTTCCTGATCCACTGGATTGGAAAGCATACCCCACATTCCTGCCAGGATGGATTTCCTAAGCTTGTTTGTATCGGCACCCGCAAATTGCCCGGTGTATTCCGGTATACTGAGATTGTTAAAAACCGCCTCAGAACCATCTGATAGCAGCACCTTAACTTCCAGAAGATTGTCCCGCGTGGAGCCCCAGGTGATCGAGTGCAGGCCGGAAGAATTATTCCCGATCATCCCGCCGATCATCGCCCGGCTGGCCGTAGAAGTTTCCGGGCCAAAGAGCAAACCGTATTTAGCAAGATATTTGTTCAGATCATCCCGGATTACGCCCGGTTGCACCCGTACCCATTTTTCTTCCGTATTCACTTCCAGTATTTTACCAAAATGCTTGGAAATATCCACTACAAAACCGCTTCCCACCACCTGTCCGGCTAAGGATGTTCCGGCTGCGCGGGGGATTAATGTCAGCTTTTGGTCATGCGCAAACCGGATCAGCCTGCGGATATCTTCGACAGTCCTGGGCAGCGCCACCGCCACAGGCATTTCCTGGTATACCGACGCATCGGTTGCATAAATTGACTTTTGGGCTGCATGTAAGGTGGAGTCGTCGTAATATAACTCCCCTTCAAAATCCGAGCGGAGTCCATTGAAATTAAACAGTGAAACGCGGTTCATTCTTAAAAGGGCAAGGTTTAGGACAGCTAATTTAAGGGAAGAATAAAGGATTCATGCTCCAAAACCATTATAAATTAATATGTTTCCCTGATTTTTATCGTTGGCTAGCAACGTATATTGGCATACTTTTTACTGTACTAACCGGGTATAAAACCGAAAATTCCACAAAATGAAAAAACTGGCACTGTTGCTGCTATTCCTGCCCTGCCTGCTGGCAAAGGCTCAGAATACGGCAAATCTCACACTATCTGCATCCAGCCCAGACGATATCACCGCTACGCTGGTGCTTGAAGATGTTCACTTTCATCCCAATCTGGGAACTGGCCTGGCGGATACCAAACTGGAAACGGTAGTATCTGTCAATTTTAAAGAAAAAACTACCGAAAGTACTGTTATACAACTGAATGAACCCAAAATGATGCGTCTTCAGTACGCTGGGAAAGGTATCAGCAAAACCTGGATGCTCTTTATCCAGCCGGGCGATGACCTTACTATCAATTTGTCTGCGAACGGTGATGTTTCCTACACCGGAAAAAATGCAGGTTACCAGACTTTTTTAAAGAATTATTTTCTGGAAAATCAATATCAGTATTTGCCGGTATTCGGATATAAGCCTTCTCAAATCGAAAATAAGAGTGTGGTTCAGCAAAGTGACAGTTTGAAACAAATACGCCTGGATGCATATCAAAAATTCAAATCAGCAAATCCGGCCTCACCTGCATTTGAAGCTTATGTGCTGGCTACCACAGCCACCGAGCCGTCGCTGATCCGAAAAATGATCCAGGAAAAAATCATGCGCCGTAACCGGGTTATAAAGCTGGATCCTGCCCAGCGCAAGGAACTGGAAGATTTCACTTTGACGGATTTTAAGGTCCTCCCCGATGATGCTTTGCTGAGCCAGGCTTACCGTGATGAACTGCGCAACTGGACATTGATACCTTCCACACGAAAATTTCCGCTGGGCGCAGAAACACGTTATGAAATCAGTCCGGAGGCATTAAAAGATGTATATGCTTTCAGCAAAGAAAAAATGGCCAATAATCCGAAACAGAAAGAGTACCTGCTAACCTACTGGCTCAACTACGCCGCAACGGCCATACCCACACTTGAAACAGCAAAGACCTTGCTCCAAGATTATAAAACTACATTTCCACAGTCGCCCTACTCAGATTACATTACGAAGCTGATTGCGGTCAAGGAAACTTTGCAGCCCGGATCGCCCGTACCGGATGTTACGTTGCTGGGAACTGATAGTGCTGCCGTTTCATTCAGCAAATTATCCGGTAAACCACTCTGTGTTGTTTATGCTTTCAGCATCGGCCAGCACGAACCGGGGATGAAAGCCCTGGAAGATAAATATGCTGGAAAGGTAACATTCCTGTACGTCTCGGTCGCGTCGGGGATTCCGCTGGGCACCTGGAAACAATATGCTAAAGACAGGCCGGGCGTAAAACATTTGTGGGCATCGGATGAAAACATCTCAATATTGACCGAAAAACACGCCATAGATATCCGCTACCCTTTTCTGGTTGCTGACGGAGCGGGAAAAATAATAAGCCGTTGGATCCCTCAAGAGTTTCCCGCCAACAAAACGTTGGATGCCGAATTGCAGAAGGCGGTAGGTAAGTAGAAATGGCGCGAAGCTCCGCTTCGTGCCCACTATTCTAAGGCCTCTGGCCGGGAAATTGTGCTAAAACGGCGGAGGCCTTGGAATAAGAAAAACGGCCGGAGGCCTTGGAATAAGAGGTCCGAAGTGGAACTTCGAACCAACACGTGTAGCTTCGGACCAGCTCTAGCTGATCTTAATAGAATGAATATTTTCTCTGTTCTGATAATCCAGTGCAAGCCCATAATTATCGCAGATCTGCTTTACGATTGCCAATCCTAGTCCCAATGATTCCGCACCTGTCGATTCTTTTTTGAACCGGTCAAAAAGACTCTCCGGATCAGCTTTTAGCGGATGCCCCGTATTACTGATCAGCAAATGCCGGTTGCCCGTTTCAATGGTTATTTCACCGCCGTGGAGATTATGTTTGATAGCATTGTTCAGCAAGTTCGTCAATAAGATATCCGCCAGGGAAAGTGACATCACCTTCCTGAAAATCCCTTGAGACCGCATAGTGACCTTGATCTGCTTGTGGCTGAGAATATCCTCGAAATCCCTGAGCTTGCTTTCCACCTGCCCCGACAGGTCAATTTCTTCCTGATCCGTAAACTGCTGATTTTCAATTTTTGCCAGTAAAAGTAGCCCTTGGTTCAGTCTGGACATCCTTCTGGAAGCGTGGTAAATTTCTTCTATCCAATAAGTGTGGTCTTTGCCAAGATCCTTTGCCTGGATAAACTGTTCCACGCGCGCGTTGATCAAGGCCAGGGGAGTCTGGATTTCGTGGGAGGCATTTTCCGTAAACTCCCGCAAGCTTTTGTAATCGTACTGCATCTTACCCGACATCTTTTCCAGTACATCGCCCAGCTCGTTAAATTCCGTGATTTCGCTGCTGGCCAGTTCAAGCTTCTTATTTTGGGTCCAGTCGAAGTCTTTTATTTTTACAAGTGTGTCGTAAAACGGTTGCCACAATTTATCAGACAATCTCCTGTGAAACACATACATACAAACCATCAGCAGCCCTAAAAATGTGATCAAAGCCGCTGAAATTGCTTCAATGAGTTTGTACGACTGGATCATGGATTTCCGGATCGCCACACGATAGGGTATTCCACCAATCAGCGTATAAAAAGTCAATTGCCGGAAAGGATCTTCATTCCCCTCATAGCGGTTGGTAATGACCGTATCCTTGAAAATCACTTCATTCTTAAAGTTACCTGTGATGGGATAAACCTCGATTTTATTTTCGACGAAATAAGAATTGTTCGTCCAGGTATCGTGCTGCCGTATGTAGGTCTCGAAATCGCGCTTCTCAACTTTCAGGCGGCTTTCAACTTCGTCGTAGATCATATATTTGATGATCCAGTAAAATGCGAGGCCCACCGCCAGGTAAGTAACGAGCGACGCCATCAAGTAAATCCGGCTGGTTTTTGCGAGTAGTTTCAAGAAGCAGAAAATTTGTAGCCTATCCCATAAACGGACTGAATGTAATCCTTTCCCCCTTTGTCCAAAATTTTTCGCCTTAGATTTTTGATATGCGAATAAACCATATCCAGCGAATCCGACGAATCTATGTGATCCCCCCAGAGATGTTCGGCAATGGATTCTTTCGTCAGTACCACATCAATGTTGGAAAGAAAATACAGCAAAAGATCGTATTCCTTCCGAGATATCAGCGCCTCTTTTTCATTGATAAAAACCTTGCGAGATGGAAGCTGCACCCTGATTTCCCGCCATATCATATCATTATTGCCGCCAAAATGCCGCCTGCGGATCAGCGATTTCACACGGGCATTCAATTCCGAGAGATGGAAGGGTTTTGTTATGTAATCGTCCGACCCGATTTCCAGGCCCTTTATCTTGTCTTCGAGTGTGTTTCTTGCCGAAATAATTATAATCCCGGTCGTAGCAGCAATCTTCTTCAATGTTTGTATAATCCCGAAACCTTCGCCATCAGGCAAAGTAAGGTCGACGATGGTGCAATCATATTTGTAAAGGCTCACTTTCTCATCGGCCTGCCAGAATGTATTGGCTACCTCGCAAATGAACCCTTCCTTAGTCAGATAGTCAACGATACTTTCCGCCAGGCCTTTTTCATCTTCCACGACTAGTATTTTCATATTAAAAAAGGACGATAACGGACAAAATTAAAGCAGGAAAACTGGAAACATTTAGGAAACCAATAATTTATGAAACAGTCGTTTAGCATGCTCCTATTCCCAAATGTTTCCAGAATTGGCCTATAATTTCGTCAGAAAATTCCCTTATTGTTCTGTCAATTATCATGTTACATCTGCGCTCTAAAAAAAATCCGCCAGGAGAATTTCACCCTCACTTTCGAAAACCTGTTCATTACCAGAACCCCTATTTAAAGCTTTTCTTACTTCTGGTCTTTTTCATCCCTGCTGGCGCCGGGCTTGCGCAAAAAGTGACATTGCAGCAAATTCTGGAAGACGGAAAGCGAAATTATCCGTTTCTGAAAGCCAAACAGGCGGAAATCCACAGCGCCGAAAACAGGATCAAATCTGTTAAAACCGACTATCTGCCGGCGCTGGTCGTACAAGATCAGTACACTTTTTCCACCAATAACAACGTGACCGGCGCTTTCTGGCCCAATGAAGGAAGTGCACTTTCACCTTCGGGCGGCATCCGGCCGGAGAATATTTATACGGGTACCTTCGGAAGCTCAACTTCGGCAGTCGTCGACTGGCGGGTTTTTAATTTCGGAAAGGTTAAGGCCAATATTAATTCCGCCAAAGCAGAGCTCTCGCGCAGCCAGACGGACTATGAAAATGAGGTTTTCCAGCACCAGGTGAGAATTGCGGATGCATATCTGGTCCTGCTTATTAATCAGAAACTTGTTGAAGCACAACGTCAGAACCTGGAACGCGCGCTCGTTTTTAAAAGTGTAACCGACGCAGCCGTAAGTTCTGGAATGCGCCCCGGCGTTGACAGTTCGCTGGCAGCAGCAGAATTCGCCAAAGCGCGTCTGCTCTTGCTGGAAAGTCAGCGGTCCGAAAAGTCACAGCGGTTGAGATTGTCGGAACTTGCCGGTGTATTGGAGGACAGCATTCAGGTAGACAGCATGGTATTTTATAGTAAGCTGCCCAATACCCTCGACGGAGACGGTTCTTTTCTGAAAAATCCATCGCTGCTATTTTCCCAATCACAGATCGACGCTTCTCTCGCAAGAAGCCAGGCGATTCGTAAGTCATTTTTGCCCTCCGTCTCCATTCTGGCAGCCGGCTGGGCGCGGGGATCGGGTGTTTCCAACAAAGACGATTCGTTCCGCACAGATTTTTCGAGTGGGGTCGGTTATCAGGTTTACAACTATATGTTCGGCATTTCCACCCGCTGGAACCTGACCAACATCGCCAGGGTCAGAAATGATTACAAAAGCGAACAGTTTCAGGTTGAACGTTTTAAGGAACTATATGAGACACAGAAACTCCAGGTCGACCGTCAGCTAAGGGAATCGGCTATTCAGCTTGACCTTACACTGGCGCAAGCCAGGCTCATCCCGGTCCAGCTAGAAGCAGCCCAGACTGCATTCAATCAGGCTGAGGCAAGATATCAAAGCGGGTTAACCGACCTTTTCACACTCGCGCAAAGTGTAAATACCCTTAACCGCGCGGAGATTGACAGGCTTATCAACAATGGTAATGTCTGGCGTGCATTGCTGATGAAAGCAGCTGCATCCGGTGACCTTTCCATCTTTCTCGACCAGATAGGAAATTAACATATTGCTCATCCCGTAACCGATATTTTTTCATGTATCAACTCATTAGAACTGCCCTCCGGCAACCCATTTCCATTGTGGTGGTTGTGATCGGCATCCTCTTCTTTTCCATACTTTCGATCCGCACGATCCCGGTGGATATTTTCCCAAACCTTGACCTGCCTACCATTTATGTGGTGCAGCCCTATGGCGGGATGGCACCCGACCAGATGGACGGCTTCATTGCCACCCGCTACCAGGACCACTTTCTGTATGTATCGGGGATCAGGGATGTGGACGTAAAAACGATTCAGGGGCTTTCGCTGATCAAACTTTCATTTTATCCCGGAACAGATATGGCGCAAGCCGCCGCGGAGGTCGCCAATAACGTGTCCCGTGCAAAGGCTTATATGCCAGAAGGTACCGTTCCTCCCCAGGTGGTAAGGTTTGACGCAAGCTCTGTGCCCATTGGTCAAATGGTGTTTGAAAGCTCGTCGCGGTCGCTCAATGAAATTCAGGATTTCGCTTCTTCCCGTGTCCGGCCTATGTTCAGCCGGATAGAAGGTGTTTCCAGCCCCCCGCCTTTTGGTGGTAACCAGCGGACCATCGTGATCCGAGTAGATCCCGAGCGTATCAGAAGCTACCATCTTACGCCCGAAGAGATTATTAAATCCATTATCACCAACAATCAGCCATCACCTGCCGGTAACATCCGCATGGGAGACCGCACGCTGATGACGCCTGTAAATTCACTGATCAGTAGACCGGAAGATTTTCTCAACATTCCCATCCGTGTCGGTGCCGGCCCTACTGTTTTTGTCCGTGATATCGGTACTGTTGAAGACGGAGCCGACGTTACCGTGAGCTATGCGCTGATCAACGGAAGGCGGGCAGTATATATTCCTGTTGTTAAAAAATCAGATGCATCAACGCTCGATGTGGTTAACAATATCCGTGCCGCTCTGCCGCAGCTGAGAAATGCTGTGCCGGAAGATGTAAAAATATCCTATGAATTTGACCAGTCGGTATATGTGACCAACTCTCTGAAAAGCCTTATTACCGAAGGCATACTCGGTGCCCTGCTTACTGGTTTGATGGTATTGCTTTTTCTGAGGGACTGGCGGAGTGTGATCATTGTCATTGTCACCATTCCAATTTCCATCCTGTCGGCGGTGATATTGATGAACCTCTTTGGGCAAACGATCAATATCATGACACTCAGCGGACTTGCGCTGGCCATCGGGGTACTGGTGGATCAGGCCACGGTGACGATCGAAAACATTCACCAGCATCAGGAAATGGGCAAACCGAAAGAACAGGCGATCTGGGATGCGTGTAAAGAAATTGCGTTTCCGGAATTCCTAATTTTGCTGGCTATCCTCGCCGTTTTTGCTCCTTCCTTTGTCATGAGCGGTATTCCGCGTTCCATGTTCCTGCCTTTGTCACTGGCTGTTGGTTTTGCCATGATCGCTTCATTTTTGCTGTCCCAGACATTGGTACCGGTACTCGCCAACTGGCTTCTGAAAGACCATCCAAAACATGAGGCGCCAACCCTGGCGCTGGATTCTCAAGAAGTACATGATGTGATTGAAGAAGGCGTCCATCCTTCGCTGCCGCCAACCGGTTTTGAGAAGTTCAAATTGAAATACCTGAATGTCCTGAACAGGATTATGGGTAGAGGATCATTTGTAGTGCCGGTTTATCTCGTTGGCACAGTGGCACTGATTGTCGGCGGATTTTTCCTTATCGGTACCGATATTTTACCCAAAGCCAACAGTCACCAGTTTCAGATGCGTTTACGCGTCGCTGACGGAACAAGGGTAGAACGTACCGAAGAAGCTACCCTTAAAGTCCTCGATCTGATCAAGTCGGAAGTAGGGAAAGAACATGTAGAAATTTCTTCTGCCTACGTCGGGACGGTTCCGTCCAGCTATGGTACATCCAATATTTTTGTGTTCAACAGCGGGCCGCATGAAGCAGTTTTACAGGTTTCATTGCATGAAGATTTCCCCGTCCGCATGGATGCATTGAAGGAAAAACTGCGGGAGCGGATTGGCAAAGAAATCCCATCTTTGAAGATATCCTTCGAACCTATTGAGTTGGTAGACAAAATCATGAGCCAGGGAGCTTCCACGCCTATCGAGGTGAGCGTCGCCGCCAAGGACGTGCAGGAAGCAGGAAGGTTTGCAAAAAAAATCCAGAAAGAAATGCAGCATATCACGTTTTTGCGTGATATCCAGATCGCCCAGCCGCTTGAGTATCCCATTCTTGATGTAAAAATTAACCGCGAGCGGGCCGGACAGCTTGGTATTACCTCTACGCAAGTTGCCAGATCTATGGTCGCAGCTACTTCGTCCAGTCGTTTTACGGATAAAAACCTCTGGCTGGATGATGCCAAAGGACTTGCCTACCAGGTGCAGGTCCAGATCCCGGAATATCAGATGACCTCCGTAGAGGATATCGGTACCATACCATTGAAAACCGGGGCCAGTAACCCTCTACTTGCTGACGTAGCCACGTTTTCCGAAAAAACAGCCCCGGGAGAATATGACCGCGCAGGCCCCAACCGCCTTGTGACAGTGACCGCCAATATTCACAGGAAAGACCTGGGCGCAGCGACAACAGCCGTCCAAACCGCTATTAAGAATGCCGGCGAGCCTCCACGTGGCGTATTGGTTGAACTCAAGGGACAATCGAACTTGCTGACAGAAACGCTGAGCAGTCTTCAGGTGGGATTGATGATCGCGATCGTGATCATGTTCCTGCTGCTTTCTGCCACATATCAGTCCTTCAAACTATCATTGGTAGTACTTTCGACGATTCCTGCGGTGGTTGTCGGTTCGCTAGGGTTATTGCTTCTGACCGGCGCAACTCTGAACCTGCAGTCTTACATGGGGCTGATCATGTCCGTCGGTGTATCTGTCGCAAACGCGATCCTGATGGTTACCAATGCTGAAAACCTCCGGCTCGAACTGGGGGACTCCGCCAAAGCAGTGAAGTTAGCGGCCGGCAGCCGGATCAGACCTATTCTGATGACCAGTATCGCGATGATCGCAGGGATGGTACCTATGGCTTCCGGACTTGGTGAAGGCGGCGACCAGATCGCTCCGCTCGGCCAGGCTGTGATCGGAGGATTGATCGCTTCTACGCTTGCCTCGCTTTTAATTCTGCCCGCGGTATTTACCATGGTACAGAGAAAAGCATCCGTGCATTCGGTTTCGCTTGACCCCGAAGATCCCGAAAGTAATTTTTTCCGTAAAAAACTTCAAACATCCATTTCCATGAACACCCTTAAATCTCTGTTGATCCTGCTGACGGTAACCCTCGGGATATCAGCATGCCACTCCGAAGCCGAAACCACCAGCAAAAGTGAAGCAAAAGCAGAACACGCGGCGACAGTTGAACTGACGACTGTCAGAAGTATGAAACCTGCGAAGCAAATCGCCCTGCCCGGTGAATTGAAGCCGTGGAACAAAGTGAGCATTCATCCGAAAGTAAAGGGTTTCATCAGAACTGTTAATGCCGACCGGGGGACAATGGTGAGAAAAGGGCAGGTACTGGCTGTATTGGAAGCTCCGGAGGTTTTGTCGGAACTGAGTCAGGCAAAAGCACAGCTTATTGCAGCAGAGGCATCATTGAATGAAATCAATACGCGCTTTCAGACCAGCAGCCTCACTTACAGCAGGCTGATCCGCACCAACAATACCAAGGGAGCGGTGTCGCTGAATGAGCTTGACATTGCAAAATCGCGGGTCATGACCGACAGCTCGGCCACCGCAATGGCCAGAGGTAATGTACAGGCTGCACGCTCGTTTATGGAAACCAAATCAGAACTTGTTAAATACCTGACAGTGACGGCGCCGTTTGACGGCATTATCACAGAGAGAAATATAAGTCCGGGTGCTTTGGTGGGCCCTGGGGAAAGCAATGCAAAGCCATTATTTATTCTGGAAGACAACACCAGACTGCGTCTTACGCTCGCTATTCCTGAAAACTTATCCAGCGCAATTCCCGACAAGGGCGAAATTACCTTCACAGTATCAGCCAGTCCTGAAAAAGAGTACAAAGCAATTTATGCAAGAAGCTCCAAGACCTTAACCGAAGAAAACCGTTCAATGATGACTGAATTCGATGTTGAAAACAAATCACATGAATTGAAAGCCGGGATGTATGCACAGGTAAAGCTCAGCACCGAACGCTCAACCAACACATTATTTGTCCCTGTCACTTCCGTAGTAAGTTCAAGTGAGCAAGTATTTGTGATTCGTGACAAAGGAAAAAAGGCAGAATGGGTTCCTGTAAAAAGAGGAACAGTAGTGGATTCGCTCGTAGAAGTTTTCGGAGACCTTCATGAAGGCGAGGCCATAGTGAAGAAAGCTTCCGAGGAATTGCGGAACGGGCAGGATTTGTAGGAGCTAAAAACGCATTTAATAAAAAGACCTTCCCCGAATCCGAGGAAGGTCTTTTTGCTATTAATATTTTAAACCAAATCACCTTTTCACCACAACCTTCTGCGAGCTTTGCGAGCCGTCTTTATGGGTGATGACAAGGATATAAATTCCTGATTCCAGGTTCCTGACATCGATATCGTTTCGGGTTGTTTTACCAACAGATTTTCCATTTACCGTGAAAAGCTGCAAATGGCAGATCTGGTCTGTATTTTTTGCTTCTACAAACAGCTTTTCTGAAACCGGATTGGGGTATACTGAGACTTTTTCGGCGGTCGGTTCCAAAGATTGGGCTTTTGTTTTAACAGTCTGCGACATATCATTTATTACTTCTTCCGGGGCCGGTGCGATGGCGTTACCGACGAGGTAAGAAGGCAGGTACCGCCACGGACCATATACCTGGCCGGTAATTGCCAGGGCAGGATCGTATTTTACCCGCACCCTTACTTTGGTCGACGGCCCTTGTTTGGCAATCACGTTTTTCAATTCCAATCCTGTCAGTCCGAGGCTTGTGTAGATATTTTGGGAACCTGAGGATTGGGTGCTGTTCGTAATGCTATTGTCCGCACCTTTTGAAAATCCCTGACCTTTCGCTTTCGTTTCCCAAACCAGCTTCCCTTTATTTTTACCCAAAAACGATTTAGCATACAACCCCGCCCCGAAATCGTTTTTGGCTAATTGCGTTTGATTGATCGGGGTGGTGAGGTTGGTGTTGTAAAGGCGGAGGTTGTTTTTGAGGCTGGCTTGGTTGCCGTAGAATACAAATGCTGCACCTTCGTTATTTTGGCCTTTGTCGTATTGGTGTGCACCCACGATCACATCGCTGAATCCATCCCCATTAATATCGCCGGCACCGGCCACAGAATGGCCAAAAAAGCTATTTTCCTGACCGGAAGTGCTGTTAAGCGTGTCGTCAGCAACTGCCCCTGGTAGGATACCCACTTTTGACCCGTAGTATAAAAAAGCTGCCCCGTCCCAATTAGCACTGTTGTAATGGCCCATTGCGCCAATGATGACGTCGCCATAACCATCGCCGTTCACGTCGCCTGCAGATGCGACACTTTCCCCAAAGTTTGTATTAGATTGATTGTTATCTATTTTGACTGGCGCTTGATTTGCGATTCCGTTAGGAGAACCGTTATAGAGGAATCCATAGTCATTAGCTCCTGCTATGACGTCACCAAAGCCGTCCCCGTTAACATCTCCTGCGCTTGAAACAGCATATCCAAAATGAGCTTCCAATTGATTAATTGCAAGTCTAATACCAATAGAAGAGTTTATTCCCGACGCAGATCCTGTAAAAACTATTGCCACGCCTTCAGTGTTTTGTACGTTTGTGTAGAAAGGTGCTCCCACAATAACATCACCATAGCCATCACCATTAACGTCGCCGGCATGAGAGACGGAATAGCCTAAATGTGCAGCAGCTTTGTTGCTTTCGATTTTTGTTACCGAAATTGGTGAGACACCGATTTGAGATCCATAATAAATGAAAGCTGCTCCTTCATCCAATTCTCCATTGTCGTACATATCGATTCCAACAATGACATCGCTAAAACCATCGCCGTTCACGTCTCCAGCTGTCGATACAGATTTTCCCATCCAAGCGTTTTGCTGGTTACTTTCTAAGATGGAAGGGGCGTTCGTAATGATTCCATTTACTGAACCATAGTATACAAATGCAGCCCCTTCATATTGCTGTTGGTTAGTATAATATGCTACACCGACTATCACATCATCGTATCCATCACCATTTACATCTCCTGCTCCCGATACAGATTTTCCCATTGCAGCATTTATCTGATTGCTTTCAACATAAGCATTTACATTGCTGATTCCGTTTGCCGAACCGTGATAGATAAATGCGGTGCCTTCGTCAGATTGGCCATTGTCGTAAGCTGGTGCCCCGACGATAATATCCCCAAACCCATCTCCATTCACATCTCCGGCACCTTTGACGCTCCATCCAAATTGCGCCTCGTTCTGATTGCCTTTATGAGAAAATACAGGTGCTATATTCACCCCCTCAGCCCCACCACACCAGACAAACGCCGCGCCTTCATCAACTTGCCCGTTGTCGAACATATTGGCACCGGCGATGATGTCGCTGTAACCGTCGCCGTTGACGTCCCCTGCACTTTTTACCGACCAGCCCATGGCTGCATGGGCCTGGTTGCCTTCCATCGTAGAGACGGGTGTTTTGATAATCCCTGTGGCAGACCCCTGGTGGACCATTACTGCCCCTTCATTGGCTTCACCCTGGTCAAATTGCCAGACTCCTACCAGGATGTCACTGTACCCGTCCCCGTTCACATCTCCGGCGCAGGCCACAGAGATACCGCCCCGGGCTTCGGCCTGGTTACTTTCAAGGGTTACAGCAGCTACCGGGTTAGCACCTGCTTGTGAGCCATGGTATACAAATGCCGCCCCTTCGTTCACCTGCCCGTTATCGTATAGATAGCTGCCCACAACAAGGTCACCATATCCGTCGCCGTTCACATCGCCTGCCGATGCCACTGACCAGCCATGGGCGGCGCTGGCCTGGTTGTTCTCCAGCACAACCGCCGCATTGGTATTAACCCCTGCCGCGCTGCCGTGGAACACAAATGCCGCCCCTTCGTTGTTTTGCCCCTTATCAAATAAAATAGCGCCTGTCACCAGGTCACTGAACCCATCGCCGTTCACATCGCCCGCACCCGCCACCGATTGCCCGAAAGATGCTTCGGCCTGGTTGGATTCGAGTGTCAGGGCCGTATTTACATTGATGCCCAATGCAGAACCCTGGTACACAAACACTGCGCCCTCGTTGCTTTGCCCCTTGTCATAAAGCGGCGCGCCAACGGCCACATCACTGTACCCGTCGCCATTTACATCCCCAACCCCGTCCACGGCCCTGCCGAACTTGGCATCGGCCTGGTTGCTTTCCAAAATCACCGGGTTATTGGCGTTGATACCGGCTGCCGAACCGTGGTATACAAAAGCGGCCCCTTCGTTGGCCTCGCCTTTGTCATACATGGGTGCCCCGGCTATAATATCGCTGTACCCGTCCTTGTTGACATCGCCTGCTGTGGAGACACTGGTACCAAACTGCGCTTCTGGCTGGTTGCTTTCCAGTACCAGTGCCGGATTGCCCCCCAGCCCTGTTGCTGAGCCGTGGTATATAAACACGGCCCCTTCGTTGGTCTGGCCTTTATCGTAAAAAGGTGCGCCCGCGATCACATCGCTGTACCCATCGCCATTGACATCCCCCGCCGACGAAACGGAGTAGCCTGCCTGGGCACCCGCCTGGTTGCTTTCCAGTTTGGCTTTGGCATTATCGGGGTTGCCGTGGATAACGAGCGGGTCGATAGTGACGGGGTATGCGGCGTTTTCAACATTTACAGAAAGTACAACAAGCCCGTTTTGATAGTGGAGCGACGCAGCGAGTATTTTCCCATCGGCATCCCAGCATTTGAGGTCTTTGTACACGAGCTGTTTTTCGGGCGCACCAGTTTTGTTTTGTGTGTAAAAATGCAGTTCGTTGGTTTGCAGATCATTTACTTTCAACCCATTTGCGGCAAGCCGTACCTGCAATTGTTTGGTATCTGCCGGTGCCGTCCCGATGATAAAATTCTGGCGGACACCATCTTCGCTGTTGACGAATTCTTCGGTAAAGCCCCGGTGTTTGATCAGCAGCTTATTGTCCAGGTTTTCGATGGCAGCATTGGGTTGTGGGGCATAAAGTTGTTTGCCGTTGGCAAAAATACCTTTGTTGACCAGTTCCAGTTGAAAGTTGTGACCGGTGGAATCTATACGGTTGCGGACTTTGAAGCTTCCCGGCTTGTAGTAGGCCCGCAGGTTATGCTTGCGGTTGGGGCTTTGAAACGACCGGGCCTGCTCGTCAAAGGACATGTTATATTCCCTTTTGGCCAAATTTTGCTGGATGCTGGAAACTGTTTTTTCGGGGATTACATCGTTTTTCCGGCCTTCGGGCTTTGTGCCAACAGGACCTTGCCCGGCAGACTTGCTCGGGACATGAACATTAACAATTGGCCAAAAGCCAATGGCGGAAATTGCGAGCACCAATAGTGCAACAAAGACAACCTTGTAGTGTGGTTTCATCTGATTTTAAATCTGAGGTGGTAAGAAAAATTTGAATTAGGCCTTTAAGCCACATTCAAATTTTGCATTTACTTCAAACTACATCATAAACCAATGAGCAAAAGGAGCTATTATTTAGCAGACGGTTAAAAGGTTGGACAATAAAAAGAGCCCGGCTCGGGACAATTCCGAAGCCGGGCTCTTGCTTTACAAGACTTTGTGAATTACTTCCTGCTGTAAGTATCGCCGGTAGCTTCCGGGAAGGTTCTCAGGATATCAGCCATGGTATTTTTAACCATACTTTCACGGTCGTCTTTTTTGGTGGGCGCTTTTACTTTACCGGACGCCCAACCTTGCCAGATCATCCTGTCGCTGTTTTTCTGATAAATATTCAGGATAAAACGGCTTTCCTGGTAGTTATACGTAGAAATGTTATTTCCGCCGCCATACCACCACATGTAAGGTGAGTACATGTTGTTGGAACGAACCTGCTGACGATCTTTGACATCCGTCATAAACCTCACGATAATCTCAGGATTTTGCTGATCTAGCTTATATCCTTTGGACTGCATTACTTCCACTACGGCATCACCTAATCTTCTCCTGTTCAGCTCACTACCCAGCAAAGGATCTGTTTCCATGTTGTGCTCTGCCTCTACTTTGAAGGTTTTGAATTGTTTGAGATTAACAGAGGAGTCGTAATCGTAACTTACCTGAAGTGCCTGGCTGCATGCCATCATTAAGATTCCCGCCACAACCACCACTGCGGCAGTTTTCATCAACTTCACTATGCTTTTCATATTTGTTTGAGTTTTTAGTTAACAATTATCTGACAGTTTCGGAGGGTAAAAGTTTAATTCTCCGACAGCAATATCTATTAAACTAATAACAATTACGCTTATTATATCCGTTCAAAAATTTAGTCTATTCGAGTGCTCGCAAAGCCTTAAAAACCTGGTCAGTAACCTTGAAAACGGTTCCATGGCGGATTCCCTTGGGAAATGAAACCTGATCGGAAATGTCTGTCCAGCTTTGCATATCGTCCGACTTGATCGCACCATACCGGTGGTCCATATATTTGTCGAAATAAACATAAACGCTTCCGTTGATATCCACTGCTGTTGGGCCCTCTGCCCAGTAATTTCCCGTCAAAGGTGGAGATACTTTTACAGGGTATGGCCCTTCCGCATTTTTTGATTTGGTGATACGGATATTCTTTTCAGCAGGCTCAGGGTTTTCATTTTTCAAAAACATGTAATACCACGAACCCTTTTTCAGTATGCTTGTGTCTATTACGCTAAAATCCGGGTTAAAGAACATCTTTGTGGGAGTGAATGTCTTGAAATCTTTTGTCGTAGTATAATATATCCTGTCGTTGTAATCATCTTCTGCTTTCGATGTCTTGATTTCCGAATGCCTCCCGGGAATTGTAGTGGCCCAGTAAATGATAAAGTTCTTTTTCTTATCATCATAAAAAATCTCGGGGGCCCAGGTATTTCTGGCTGCCGGTTCGTGCTCCATGACCGGAACAGCCTTTTGCTCAGACCAGTGTATCAGATCCTTCGAAGATGCATAGCCGACGTTTTTATCAGTCCAGCTGGTTGTAAAAACCATGTGGAATGTTCCGTCCGGGCCTTGAATGATACAAGGATCTCGCATCAGCTTGTCCTTGCCAACGGTGGGTGTCAGAAATGATTTCCCGTTTTTGAGTGCCTCCCATTTCAAACCATCCTTGCTATAAGCAAAATGAAGGCCGTCCTGCCCGTTATCCACGAAATATGAAAACAAGTAAGTATCCGACTGGGCCTGCGTCAGATTTGAGATAAAGATCAGAATTAAGGTAAAGATAGAACCAGGCCGTATTTTCATGATTTTTTATTAATAATTAAAACAAAATACGCGTCCGGGTTTAGTCGGACGCGCTTCGTACTGGGATTTATTCGAGGACCACAAATTCTTGTTAACTGACTTTAAACTTTTTTATAGTCCGGATGTTTATAGGGATCGCGGTATGGCCTGGCCAGCAATGCATTGGCCTCCCGGTCACCGACAATTTCACGTTTTACCGGATCGTATACAATCGGCCGGCCCGTTTTCATGGACAAATTTGCCAGGATACAGCTTGCTGTCGAAATATGTCCTTCCTCAATATCTGCCACCGGCTTGGTACTGTTGTCGATTGCACTGAGGAAATCGAGCATGTGCAGCCGGGTTGCTGGTGCGGCGTTCAATTCTATGCGTTCTTCTTTTAAATCTTCAGGATATTTTTCTTTTTCAAAAACCACATCCTTATGGATTTTTTCCCCTTTTCCCTGCGGAATAAAATCGTAAGCCATCGTACTCGCCCACAAAGTCCCTTTTTCACCATAGAGTGTAAACGACCAGGGATAATCCGGGTTGTTAGGAGTTCCCCAGGTACGGTGCTGCCACACACAATTCAATTCAGGATATTCAAAAATTGCCGATTGTGTGTCAGATATATTTGATTTCCCTTCTTTCTGGACATAAATGCCTCCGGTAGAACTGATCTTTGTGGGCCAGCCAAGTTTCAGCATCCAGCGCACAGTATCGAACATGTGCACACACATATCACCGGTAATGCCATTTCCATACTCCATAAAAGTTCTCCACCAGCGGATATGCGGGAGTCCGTCGTATGGACGAAGTGGTGCCGGGCCTGTCCATTTTTCGTAGTCAAGGAAATCAGGAACTGCTTCAACGGGCGGATTTCCATTGTTTCGCATGTGAAAGTAGCAACACATTTCCACGTGGGAAATTTTTCCGAGCAGCCCTGCGTCCACTATATTTTTCTTTGCTTCGATCAGGTGAGGGGTACTTTTGCGTTGAGTACCTACCTGCACCACTTTTTTGTACTTCCTTGCCGCAGCCACCATCGCCTCACCTTCCATTACATCCACGCTGATCGGCTTTTGGACATATACATGGGCCCCGGCTTTTACTGCATCGATCATTTGCAGTGCGTGCCAATGATCCGGTGTGCCGATGATCACGATATCCAGCTCATTTTCGGAGAGTAGCTTTTGATAATCCCCATAAAGCTTAGGTGTTTTGCCCGATTTCTGGCGCTGGCTTACCAGCTTTCCCGCTTCGTTCAATTGATTTTTATCTACATCACAAAGTGCGATCACATCCACAGGTGCCACCTGCATCAACCGGAACAAATCACTTTTTCCGTACCATCCGGTACCGATCAAACCAACACGAAGCGTTTTGGCAGGGTTTATCAAATCCATTCCACGGGCACCAAAAGAAGACAATGCAAGCGCAGCAGTGGCTCCGTGAAGAAAACTACGACGGTTGATGTTGAAATTATTCATTGACAAAATGATTGTTTTCAGGATTTTATAAGACAGCGAATTTCTCTGTACGACTTTATAAAGAGATTTTCAGGTTTGGTATACTTTGATGATGGTGAACTTTGTTTCGAGCCAGGGGATTTTTGACGACCCTTATTAATTTAATATTTTATATTTGAGGATCCGACTTACTCAACTTATATAAATTATAACAGGATGATGTATTTTGGATGAAATCAGAGTTCTATTCGTACATAAGTGATGAAAGTTGCTTGCTATTTGAATTTAATAGTATCAGCGACTTAAAGATCATTCGGAAAATTATTGCTTACTCGCCCTTTCCTGACAATCCAAATCTGTTTAATCTGGCACTAGGGGATTTATTAGATAATGGTGAAGTAAGTGATATGAGTGTTAGTAACAATTCGGATATGGAGAAGGTCATTTCCACAGTGATTCAAACCATGTTCCACTTTTTCAAAAAGTATCCCGACTGTTTAATTTATATTATTGGAAGTACGGCCGAAAGAACCAGGCTTTACCGGATAATTATTGCCAGAGAAATAACTGAGGCTAATAAGTATTTTCAAATTTATGGTATAATTGAATCTGAAATAGAATCTTTTCATCCGAACCGGTCTTACGATTCTTTCGTTATTGGATTGCGGTAATGTTAAAACTTGTGAAGTACTATGAAAACACCGACCAAAAATCCGGTTCAATCAAACCAAGCTCCACAGAAGCACGCTTCTGTGGGTGCTTTTACTCAGGCAAAATTAGAAAAGGCCTTAAAAAGTTTAGAAAAGGTTGATTTAAGCAATATTGTCAAGAAATCTGTTTGATTCGCCTGAATCACTTCAAAAACTCCCCTACATTTTCTTTCGTAACCAATTGAAAAGGAATGAGTACCTCTTTTTCAAAGGCTTCTTTTTTCGCAGCTTTTACAGCAGTTTCTATGGCGGTCCCTCCTTGTAGCCTGGCGTTCTGAAAGACGGAAGCATCCAACACACCTTTTTTAACAGCCTGAAGTGCGTCGGGAATAGCGTCGACACTTACTACGATAATTTTGTTTTTCAGTCCGGCTGCTTCCAATGCTTTTACGGCGCCCATTCCCATTTCATCATTTTGGGCAAAGATCGCGTTGATCTGCGGCCCAAAAGATTGTATCCAGTTCTCCGTCAGAGACATGCCTTTGGCACGATCCCATTCGCCGGACTGTTCTGCCAGAAGCTTCAATCCCGGATTTGCTTTCAGTACTTCTTTTGCTCCCTGATCCCTTTTCAGCTGTGCAGCCTGCCCCATAAAACCATGGATCATAATTACATTCCCCTTGCCTCCCAGCTTTTCAGCAATGTATTTCATAGCTATCCTGGCCGATTCGGTATCATCAGACCCGATGAAAGCAGTAGGTTTTGTGCTGGTTTCGGAATTTACATTAATGATCGGAATATTGGCATTCATGGCCAGCTTAATAGCAGGTGAGCTTGCCTCTACTTCGCAAGGGTTCATTACAATTGCATCTACACCCTGCGCAATAAAGCTTTCAACCTGCTCCACCTGCTTTAATGCGGAACGTTCGGCATCAACCGTAATCAGTTCAACACCCAGTTCTTTGGCTTTGGCTTCCATTTCGTCGCTGACACTGACGATGAACTCATTTTGCATACTTAGCATCGTCGCGCCGATTACGAGCTTTTTGCCTTCACCGGATTCTTCCGATTCGCTTGTTTTGGACTGATTGCAGCTTGCGATAATGATGGCCAGGGCCAGGATGGTTATGTGCTTCATGGGGTTTCGTGGTATGGTTGGGGTCCTGCGGGCTTTGCCCGGGGTTGAGGTATGGGGCCTTTCAGGCCTTTTTTTGCCCTTGCGGGCTTTACGTGTGCGTTACTATGAATAATCCTTTATCTACTGTTTTTTGCCGATGCTGTCCAGTACTACGGCGCCTATGATGATGATGCCCATAACAACCTGCTGGTAATACGATGTTACATTCAGCAGGTCCAGGCTGTTACTTATCACTCCGATCAACAACGCGCCTATCAGCGTGCCGGTCATCGTTCCGGTGCCGCCCGAAGTGCTGGTACCGCCTATGATCGCCGCTGCAATAGCATCCAGCTCAAAACCTGCTCCTGCGTTGGGCTGACCCGTTGTAATTCGTGAAGTCAGTAAAATGCCGCCCAGTGCAGAAAGCAGCCCACACATCGTATATACCCAAATTTTTACCCGGTTCACGCGGATTCCCGAGGCAATGGCCGCAGGCTCATTTCCACCGACGGCATACATATACCGGCCCAAAATGGTTTTGTTTAAAAGTACGGAGCATAACACAAACGCGACAATCAGAATAACGATTGGAAAAGGAATGCCAAAAACATTCCCTCCTCCTATGAAATTGAACGAATCGGACAAATTGGAAATCGGCCGTCCTTTGCTCAGAATAAGCGCAAGCCCCCTGCCGATGGTCATTGTTCCCAATGTTACAATAAAAGGCGGCACTTTGCTCTTTGTAATAACGAAACCGTTAAAAGCGCCGAACACAACTCCTGCGCCCAATCCGGCCAGCAAAGGGACCAATACGGGATAAGTGTCAGGATGTGCGAACGTAGCCGTAACTACGCCTGTGACGGCCACCATCGATCCCAACGAAAGATCAATCCCTCCGGTAATGATCACGAACGTAACTCCAAATGCCAGAAGCGCATTGATAGAAACCTGCGTTCCAATAATTTTCAGGTTGGGAATTGTAAAAAACTTCGGGGTACTCAACGCCAATGCCAGGCAGATTACCGCAAAAGCCAGATAAATACCATATTGGCCGAAATTCCTGAAACGGGCATTTAATGTATTGTTCACGATTGCAAATTTTTGGGCTATCGGCCGCCAGCAATCCGCTTTAGGCTTTTTATTAATATATTTTGGCGGGCTTTTGTTGTTTCGATTATCACTCAGGGAATAGTCGGCACCAAAGTACAACTCGGCCTCAGCTTTCACCGATGTCGACAGCTGAAAGCCTTACGCTACCGCATATTTCATAATTGTTTCCTGGGTTGCTTCCTCTTTTGAAAGCATCGCAGTTTGTTTCCCTTTTGATAAAACCATAATCCGGTCACTCATACCTACTATTTCCGGTAATTCGGATGAAATCATGATGATAGCAATTCCCTTTTCCGCCAGGCCACGGATCAATTTATAAATCTCGAATTTCGCGCCCACATCGACGCCCCGGGTAGGTTCGTCAAGAATTATGACTGAAGGAGATGCCAGAAGCACTTTTCCGATTACCACTTTCTGCTGGTTACCTCCGCTGAGATACTTCACTTTCTGATCCATTCCGGAAGATTTTATGCGCAGATCGCTGATCATCTGAAGTGCAGTTTTGCTCTCGCTCGGGCCACTTACAAATATCCCTTTCCTGTGATCGGGCAGACTGGCCAATGTGAGATTGTGCCTGATAGAAAGTGCAGGTACAAAACCCAGGGCCTTTCTATCCTCACTTACATATCCCAACCCAAGTTTAATCGCGTCTCGGGGAGATTTTACCGATATCGTCTCATCATTAATCAGCACATCACCGCTGTCAGGTTTGTCGAGGCCAAAAATAGCCCTTGCAATTTCTGTTCTTCCCGCTCCCATCAAACCGGCAATACCCAATATCTCTCCGGCGTGAACATCAAAACTGATTTCTGAAAACTTTTTACCAGACCTCAAATTCCTGACAGACAGCACTTTTTCGCCTTTTACAAATGTCGAATCAGGGAACATACTGTCAATCTCTCTTCCTACCATCATGGAAATCAAGCTGCTGTTACTTAGTGCAGATGCTGCGTGGGTACCAATGTATTTACCGTCACGCAGGACGGTAATTGTATCAGAAATCTTATATATCTCGTCCATTTTATGAGATATATAAATGATCGCTACCCCTTTTTCTTTCAGATTACGGATGATCTTAAAAAGTGTGTCTACTTCCTTGTCGGATATGGCCGAGGTGGGTTCGTCCATGATAATCACTTTTGCCTCGTTTGAAATTGCCTTTGCAATTTCCACCATCTGCATTTCAGCCACACTCAGATATTTCATTTTTATATCGGCGGCAATACTTACCTCCATCTGGCTCAGCAGCTCAGCAGCTCTGGCATTGAGCACCTTATCATTAAGCCAACCCGAACTTTTACCGGTGATTTCCTTTTCTCTTCCCAAAAAAATATTCTGTGCGACCGTAAGCTCCGGAATAATGAGTATTTCCTGATGGATCATCGAAATCCCCCGTTTCAGGATGTCATTTACACCATGGTTTTTCAGACCGATTCCTTCAAAGATAATTTCTCCTGAATCAGGCTGCAGTAGCCCGATCAGTATTTTCATGAAGGTCGATTTGCCCGCGCCGTTCTCCCCCATCAGTGCGTGCACCTCACCTTTTCTCAATGCAAGCTGCACCCCATCCAGCGCTTTAATGCCTGAGAAGGATTTAGAAAGGTTGGTAACTTCGAGGATAACGTCTGTCATATCTATTTTGGGACAATACATCTGCTAATCCCAGACATATCGCTCATCGTATTCTACATTATATTTTTTCAAAAAGCCCCTGAATTCATCTTTAAATGTTCTCTTTTGATGATGTACTTTCTGATTGGCGATATACCTTACTACGATTTCAAGTTCATACGGATTAACCGAGAATACACCGTAACCATCCTGCCAATAAAAGTTGCTATACTCAGGAAACTTTGTTTTCAGCCATCTGGACGAACTTTTCTTGACCTCTTCCAGCAATTTCATCACCGTAATTTTTCTGGATAGTACACAGAGAATATGAACATGATCGACATAACCTCCGACTTTGACAGGAATACAGCCCATCGAATTACAGATCCCGCCTATATAGCTATGAAGCTCATTTTCTATTCTATCATCGATGAGTGGCTGACGGTACTTGGTCGCGAACACGATGTGTACGCAGATTTTTGATAGTGATTGTGACATGTGTGTGTGTATTATGTAGTAAAATAGGGCTATCGCCCTATCTTGAAGTATGAGGCCCTTTCAGGGCTGGACTCGCCAGAGCCCTGAAAGGGCCTTATACTTCTCCACTGGGCAAAGCCCAGTGTGGTATCACTTCTCGCTCCAAGCCACGCCTGTATCTTTCCAACTTTTGGAAGAGGCGGAATCGAGAACTGCCTCACAGACTTTTTGCGTCTCGTAGGCATCTTTGAATGTAGGATGGCAAGGCTTTCCTGTCTGCAGGCTTTCGAAGAAATCTGCGGCCTGATGGATGAATGAATGCTCGTAACCAATGCTCGTACCGGGAATCCACCATCTTTTCATATAAGGCTGATCTCCATCTGTAACCAATATCGATCTCCATCCGCGAACGATGGATTCATCCGAATGGTCGAAATACTCCAGACGGTTCAGATCATGCAGGTCCCAGCGAATAGACGCGTGCTCACCGTTGATCTCGAAAGTATACAGCGCTTTGTGGCCGCGTGCATAACGTGTGGACTCGAAAAGCCCCAGCGAACCGTTATCAAAATGGCAGTGGAAGATACATGCGTCATCAATTCCCACTTTTTGTACCTGGCCGCTGGACTGGTGTACACGTTCTTTAATAAATGTCTCGGTAACTGCGGAAACATCTTTAATACCTCCATTGATCCACATCGCGGTGTCGATACAGTGTGCGAGCAAATCGCCCGTCACGCCGGAGCCTGCCGCATCTACATCCAGACGCCATGTAGCGGCTCCGCCCTGTGGAACATCCGGATTAATGGTCCAGTCCTGAAGAAAGTTTGAGCGGTAGTGAAAAATCCGGCCCAGTTTTCCGGAATCCACGATCTGCTTGGCAAGTGTAACCGCAGGGATCCGGCGGTAGTTATACCAGACCGTATTTTTCACTCCCGACTTTTCAATCGCATCCACCATCGTTTTTGCTTCTTCCAATGTCCTCGCAAGCGGTTTTTCGCAAAGGATCATTTTACCTGCCGCAGCCGCAGCCACTGCGATTTCCGCATGGGTATCATTGGGTGTACAAATATCAACCGCATCAATATCATCACGGGCAATGATCGCTTTCCAGTCGGTTTCAACCGATTCGTAGCCCCATTGTTCTGCAAAGGCTTTTACTTTCTCCTCGTTGCGTGAACAAACGGCTTTCAAAACCGGACGATATTCCAGTTCCGGAAAGAAGTCGCCGATTCTTTTATATCCATTGGTGTGGGTACGGCCCATCAAGCCTGTCCCGATTAATCCAATTCTTATTTCTTTTTTGTCTGACATGGTATTGAATAAGTTTTAAGAGCTTGTCGCTATCGGCTGTCGGCGTTCAGCTTTCGACTCTTATTGTGCCTTAAGAACGTTTAATGTTGTGATTGATTAATTCTCAACAAGTGACCTCTGCCGACCGCTGAAAGCCGACAGCTTCCACTAAGCTTCCTGGTACCAGCCATGTGCTTTTCTCACATTGATCAAAGCTGCCAGAATATCATTCCAGGTTTGCTGACTGTCCATTACCGAGTTGGGGAACATACAACCATCCCAGCAGATATGCCGGAAAGCTTTTGTGATATTGCCATTTTCATCCCGCAACCAATAACCTGCGTCATGGGTAATATCCAGTTTTCCATTGGGATCGGTAGCCAGACAGTGACGACCTGTCTTATCATGCGAACCAGTTCCGTGAACAGTTCCGTCGTTTTGCGCAACGTGAAAATCCAACGTCCACGGACGAAGCGCGGCAGTCATCGTTTTCAGTCCTTCGTCCAATGCAGCGCGGTCATTCCACTGGAAATCCACGGGAAGAATGCGGTGTTCCGGTGCATTATAACCCAATAAATAAAGGAAAGTATGTGACATATCTGCCTGGAAACCAATGTTCGGGCGACCAACTGCTTCGAGTGTATCCAGCATGGTTTTCCAGCTATGCATACCTCCCCAGCATATTTCGCCTTCGGCGGCTAATTTTTCACCAAAATCCGCAGCTACATCACAGGCACGTCTCCATGTTTCAGCAATTTGTTTTGTATTGCCTGCAGGATCAGCCGACCAGGCCTCTGGCGAAGCCGCCGAATCGATGCGGATAACCCCGCCTTTGCGGATTCCCTCATCACGGAGTTTTTTACCAAAAACACATGCGATACGGACCTGCTCAACAAATTCATCACGGGCTTCCTTGCTTCCCATAGCCGATCCCGCCCACACATTGGCGACCAGACTTCCAGCTTCCAGGTTAAGCCCGCCCAACTTATCAGCCAGACGCGCAGCTCCGCCTTCGTCGTTCATATAGATGCCGACATGCGGCTCAAAAAGCCCGATATCGACACCGTCAAATTTCACACCGTCCACATCCGCGGCAGCGGTTTTTTCAAGCAATGTATCAAAAGAAATAATAGGCTCCGAATCAGAACCTTTGCCTACAATACCAGGCCAGGTGGCATTGTGAAGCTTTGGATAATTATTTTCAGGCATGGTTTAAGATGTTTTTTTATTTGTTAAATACATCGGCTGTCGGCTTTCAGCTGTCGGCCATTTTTTTGCAACTTCGGCAGCCGGCGGTCAGCTTTCGGCTTTTTTAATAGCCGACGGCCGACCGCCGATAGCCCCTTACAATCCTAGTTCCGGATTTCCTGGTCCGAAATGTTTCAGTATTACGATCGGATCTGTTTTAGAAGGGTTACTGATTGTTACACCTTCCAAAGCAGCCTTCTCACTTACAAAGAATTCATCGTTAGTAAGTTGTCCATAACGGATCAGAGCTGGCGTTTCAATATCCCACTCACCGAATTTGCCGTGGCCCTGCATTACGATCATTCCGTATGCACCGCCGTCTTTGATGATTACAGTTTGCCCCGGGAAAACGGTCAGTTCCTTGGCACTGTAAGCCTCGTTTTTGTAGCAAATCCAGTTTTCACTATATCCCTCCGCTTCCATCTCGGCCACATCTTTTACCGGTTTCGGACGCATGAAATGTTTTTCCATCAGATTCGGATTCACATTCAAATCCCAGTCAATCACTTCCATCAGAAGGTCGTAATCGCCGATTCTGTCTTTCGGCGTACCTTTCCAAAGTAGCTCTTCCGGGATAACCGCTTCATTGACAAGCGATTGATACATTGCGAAAATATCAGATGCTTTTTGAGGCTCGTAAGTACACAAGCTGCCAGGCGCGTGCAACATGCCGGGAGGAACATCCCAGCCAGTTCCTGGCTCAAGACGAAATGCCTGCGAGTAATTGGTAATCTTATTGTCGCCCTTGGTGAAGTTCATCAGGCACTCTTTGATCTGCTCTTTGGTAGTACCTGGAGCGATACCAATGAATGTGTATGGAAAATCACCGCCGTGGTTGTTCAATTGAGGTGGGAAATAGTAGGCTTCCGGCTTTCCGTTCTGGCCAACCATCGCGGCGTGCTCATCTCTGTGGTGAATATGATGCGGAAGCGGCCCCATATTGTCAAAAAACTTGGAATACATCGGCCAGCTCTTGTATTGATCCCAAAGTCTGTCGCCTATGATCTGACCTTTCAGTTCTTCCACCGCGTCGCGCAATGTGACTTTTTGAACCCCTGATTCATCTTCCAAAACGATTTGGCTCAAACCTTCATTTTCGCCTGTAAGCGGCCCATTTTCCGCAGGAGTCGTAGATGACAACCAACGCTCGTCGATACCGCCACGTTCTCCTCCAAGCACATAGTAATCGTCCGGGTGCAGCTTGATCCTGCGGCCGGGAACACAAAATGACCTTGGCACCCAGGTTGGGGCCAAACGCAATATTCCTTTTCCCTGTTCTAAAGCCTTCTCTGCTATACTTGAAAGTCCCATTGTTATTGATTAAAAATTTGGTTTAGTTAAAATTTAATATTGATAAAACTCTAATATTCATTTCTTAAAAAATCTCTTTTTGCCCCACTCTTCAATTTTAGTTTTGCTCTCCCGGGCTTTGCCCGGGGCGGAGATATGGGAGCCCGTTGGGCTCTTTTTAGAAAAAGTATGTTTTTCGTTCTTCATCCCCTTTCTTCCTTCCTACCATTCTCCCTTTCCTCCTTACTCCCCTTCCTCCCTCAAACAACTTTCACTTTCAAGAGCAACTCCTCAATCTCCCTTTCTTCTGTCAAAATTTCCAGTTCCAGGTCATAGGAACGACCTTCGCCAGGTTCAATGAAAATCAGCGTTCCGTCTTCCCTTGCTTTGGCTT
Source organism: Dyadobacter bucti (assembly GCF_005869225.1). GTDB lineage: Bacteria > Bacteroidota > Bacteroidia > Cytophagales > Spirosomataceae > Dyadobacter > Dyadobacter bucti. Next base: position 55,083 of record NZ_SWFP01000014.1, read on the forward strand.
GTCCCGACAGCGGGTGCGTGCTTGGTTCCAGACCAGTCACGTACTCCCCTTTTCCCCAATGTTGCCAATTGGCAAGCCAGGGCAACTGTTCTTTTTTAAACTTTAATGCAACCGCCAGACCTAATTTTGCATTATGCAGCCCGCAGACGCTATCTCCAAAAATATCGGCTTCAATATCGATGAGCGCCACTTCTTCTCCGCTTCCCAAGTGACTTTCCAGCGGAGCCGGGCAGGTTTTGAAATCATTTCCTTCTTTAAAGATCTTCGCATTTTCTTCTCCATGCCGCGGAAACCATTTTCCGTTCCAAAGAATCTCTGTACCCTCATCTGCCAGCGGCCAGCCGAAATTGAAATGATACAGCAGCATGTGCGGTGAAGCAGTATTAGCCCGGTTGATCACTTCATCATGAATACGGATCGAAGGTTGTCCTAAAGTTGCAGATATCGTTCGTCTGAGTTCAAGGCTTGGGCCAAATGGTTTGGTTTCTTTAATAATCCCTGTTATGCTCATTTCGAGCCTGCCGGTCCTCGGGTCAGGCTGGATGATCGACTCTATTTCAGCTGGTGAATTACTGATCAGACCATGCAAACCACGATCTCCATATTCGTCAGATTCCGGGCCGCCCACGTGCGTAAGTCCGCAGGTAGTGACCAAGCCGCCTCCGAAAGTGCGCAGCCAATCAATTCCCTTGTCGGAAAAAGGCTGCGGATAGGTTATACCGCCGTGACTCAGCCAGGCGAGGCTGTGCTGATTATAAAAAGCATCCGCGATATCCATCGCACGGTCAATCACTACTTTAAAACGAAGGCCTGTACCTGTATTAATCCAAGCGATACGGGTACCCCGGCCAGCTCCATTATCGATAACGGATGTTTCAATTCCACCCACTTGCAAATGATTGGATACCTTATCTTTCCAGTCCTGGTTTATTGAATCCGCACGCTCCATTGTAATTTATTCTGATAATGTCTAAAACTAAAAAAGGCTTAACGTATACGGTTTTAATGTCTTTGAAATAAAAAACACACCTTCCACCTGTCAGGCAGGCACACTGGATAACCAGTTCTTAACCCTGATATTGAAGTCATCCGTATTTTCAAAATGGAACGCGTGCCCCAGTTTTTCGTATAAAAAAAGCTCAGCACCCGGGATAGCCCCGGCCACTTCTTCGGCCATCCATACCGGCGTGAAAATATCTTCGCGACCGCCTATGACCAATGTCGGTTTATTTATTTTGCCCAGATCATTCAATGCATTATGAGAGATACATGCTGCCGCCTGCCCTTCCAATCCATGTAAGGGTTGGGGAAAGGGATTAACTGCATCCTGATTCCGCCCGGCTTCCAGTTCGGCGTGTTTTTCTTCATTGTCCCACGATGATTTTGAAAAAATCAGCAGCTGTATATAAAGACTGAATTCTTCCGGACGGAATTTGGCTTTGGCATTCATGATATGGCGGAACAAACCTTTTGCGTAATTGTCGCACCGGGCCCAGGGGCACATCAGCACCAGGGATTTCACTTTATGCGGATGACGGATCGCCAGTTGCTGAGCAATTGTACTGCCCATGGAGCAGCCTACCACATGCACACTATCCAGGCCAAGCGAATCCAGCAAACCGGCATAGTCATCTGCCATTTGCTCGGAAGAGTAGGGCCCTGCCGGTTTGTCGGTTTGCCCCACCCCGCGGTTATCCCCGATGATGCACCTGAAATGATGTTTCCAGTCGGCAACATGCACGTTCCAGACAGCTCCGGGGGCAGTTATTCCCATAATCAGCAACAGCGGTTCTCCGCTGCCTCTTTCTTCATAATAGAAATTGATTCCGTTTGATTTAATCGTGGGCATTTTGGAGACGGTCGGCCTTCGGCTATGGGCCGTCGGCTTTTTTTAATAATTAGTTTGATTTTTAAAGAATCTGGCAGGAAAACCGAAAGCCGACTGCTGACAGCCGGCTGCCAAAACTATTTCAATGCCGGGATAAGATCTTGCTGGATCCACTTTCCGTCGTGCAAGGTTACAAAATCAGGATCTTCCAGGGCTTCTTCCCCTTCGTCTTCGCAGATAATCCAACCGCTGTAATTAATGTCTTTCAGCCACTGGGTTACGCCCAAAAGGTCTACTTTCCCCTTGCCCATCAAAGTGAACTCAGGATTTCCGTCCCAATCCTTAAAATGCACGTGATTGATCAGCGACTGGTACTCTTTCATCTTGGCCAGCGGATCCATTCCGCCATTGATAATATGTCCCACATCGGGTGTCCAGCCGGTAACCGACGGGTCCAATGCTTCCAGGACAATTTTATAATCCTCCTCGGTCCTGATGATCGAAGTATGCGGGGAATTGGGATGGTAGCTGCAAGGCACACCTTTTTCAGCCGCACGGGCAGATACCCGGTTTACGATATTGACGAGCCTTTTCTGGCGTTCTTCGAGATTATGGCGCCCGGTAGGAATCTGGACTGTATTCAGCATCGCACCAGGAAAACGCTGCAATACACTGATCGCATGATCAGCTACTTCGCGCTCGCGGTCTGTTTCTTCGGCTTCGTTCCAATCGAGTGCCAGAGCGAGCGCAGCCAGTTCAATGCCTTGTTCTTTTAATTTGGCTTCCAGCTTGTCCGGATCGATCAGATCTCCCATCCAGGTAAAAATCGGCTGGATGCCTGTAAAACCTGCTTTTGCGATTACTTCGATCATGTGCCCCAGACGGCCTTGATGTGTCTGGCCGCTATTGCTCATAAACCAGGTATAAACCTCTGATCCAAAGCGAAATGGAATTTGTTGCGACATTAAAAACTGTTGTTATTTTATTAATTAGAAAAACTACTTCGTCTTTTTCTTTACAATTTCGCCAGGCATGATCAGCGAATCCCAGCCAGCCAGATCGGCAGGTTTTACATGCGCCTTATATCCGCTGAAATTGAAGGTAGTAGGCTTGTACGGCCCTACGAATGCAATATCATTGTCAGGCTTGATCTGCTTGTCCATTCCCAACAACCAGAAGCTGGCGTTGATAACCATGCGACGGAAACCTTCATTCAATATATCTTCGGACGCCCCGTGGGTTACTGCAAATGCACGGCCCGTTTTTCCGGATTCGATCTTGTAATCGCGCACCCAGGCAACCGGGAGCAGTTCCTTGGTTTTGTCGGGCTCGGAGGTTGGCGTCATACCATTAAGTACCTGACCTCTTGCCAGTACCGTACCTTTAGGATAAGCAGTATAACCTCCTGACTGTACCCACACATCTTTCACGCCACGCATAATCGGATGCTTTGCCTGCGATTCTTCAATGATGATCCTGGAAGATTGTTTGTGATTGGTTCCATAATGGGATACCCAGGTTTCCCCGAACACATATTCACCAAAACCGTCCTTCCACTCAGTTTTAGGACCATTATAATCCCAGCTATAGTGACCCCATTTTGCATTCTTTTTATTGCTGAAAGCATGAGTCGATGTTCTGAAACCCATAATCGGGCCGCCTCGCTTGATGTAATCGTCGATATGCTTCATTTGTTCGTCGGGGAAATCCGCAAAGCGCATGAACATTACCAGCAGATCTGCTTTGTCGAGCACTTCCAGTCCCTTGATATTGGAACCACCGGGAAGAATATCATTGTTTTCGTCCAGCGCGAATACGACAGTACAGGTAAATCCATACCGCTTGGCCAGAATCCGCGCCAGTGCAGGGAGAGATTCCTCACCCCGGTATTCATGGTCGGTTGCAATAAAAACGATGTTTTTCCCAACTCCCGGCCCCTTATCTCCCTTATAAACCACCTTGTATTTATCAGCATCCGTCTGCAAAACCGTTTCAGGCTGCGCTCGAAAACTGAACATAAAATGAGCAATACTGAGCAGCAGCATTGCAGTCAGGATCTTTTTCATAGGATTTGGGAAAACGTGAAGTGATGTTGGTTAAAGGCCATGTTTGAGGCTCATTTCCCTGATGAATTTGTAGCCATTCTCGGCAATATCCCAGGGATTGGAAAACTCCCGCCAAACACCGATGGCGTTAGCGAAATCCGGATCATTTCTGGAAAAAGCCTCGATTGTAAGCCAGCCGGAATATTTGATAGCTGCCAGAGACGAAAATGCATCGTCCCACAGAACCTGCCCGTCACCAGGGGTACCGCGGTCATTTTCACTGATATGAACGTGCGCCAGGACCGGGGCTATGGTCTCAAGTGCCGTCGAATATTTCTTTTCTTCAATATTGGAATGATGGGTATCGAACATTGCCCGCACATTCGGGTGATCCGCAGCAGTCACCAGCTTTTTCAACTGTTCCATGGTATTGCACAGGTAACATTCAAACCGGTTGAGCGCCTCTAGACCAAAAACGATGTTCGCCTGGGCAGCATAGTCCGCCGCTGTGTTCAGCACTTCCCCTGCAAGCGCATATTCCTGGTCAATAGCCGGGCGATTTACAAAAACTGTATGTGCCGAGTGAAAAGGTCCGCAAATTATTTTGGCATTCAGATCGTGGGCACGGTCCACGGCCCATTTGATCTTGTCGATAGCCTTTGCCCGAACCTCCGCTGACTCACTTATCGGGTTGTCGTCTTTTCCCAGCGTCATTACTGCTGTAGTTTCCAGGCCAAGATCTTTGGTGTAATTTCCCATCCGCTTGTAAGCTTCGGCATCCTGAGGGCCTAAATAAAACTCAACTCCGTCGTAACCGATCTGTTTAAGACGGTCTATTGTGGGGAACAAATCATCTGAAACCGCCGCCGTCCAGGCAAGCACATTAAATCCTATTTTATTCATTGGGTTTAAGCGTTTAGCCGTCGGTCCGCAGCATGACAGCCGAAGCCGAATGCCGATAGCCAACAGCTTAATAAAAATATTTATTGTTTGATGCGAAGGTCTTTGTATTCCACTTTCATAGGCGGACCAACATGCACCTGAACACCGAGCAGACCTTTCTTTTTACCGTTAACTGTATCGTTATCAGTAACATCGCTCATTAAAACACCGTTGACATAATGCTGTAAACGATTGCCTTTTGCAATGATATGGAAGTCGTTCCAGTCTTCACTTTTGATCAGTGTTTTCAGAGAATCCGAGCTTCCTAGTGAGCCCGTCACTTCAAAACCTGTCCAGGCATTGTTTTTCACATTGGCACGAACGGCCTCAGGCGTGTTCTCACCAGTGTATTGCTTGATAGTAGTTTTTTGTCCGCGGTATGCCAGCGTCGTTCTTTTACGCTCCTCATAATTCTGCCCGGTGTAGTTATTTTTCCCGTCGATATCAGCCTGGTAACCTTTTAATGCAAAAGGCACATCGGTTAGCTGCTCACTGCGGTAATTGATCCCGGAGTTACCATCTTTGGCAATTTTCACGGAACCTTTCAATTCGAAATCTCCGGGCTCGCCACCCCGCCAGATGATAAAGGAATTGGTTTTCAGAAGTGTTTCAGGAGTTATTTCTCCTACCAGGTGGCCGTTTTCTACCCGCCAGTATTTGGTATCCCCGTCCCAGCCCTTCAGTGTTTTGCCATCAAATATTTGAACGAACCCTTTTTCTTTCTTCTGAGCCACACTTGAAACGTGGCTTCCAATGGTCAGTAAAACAGCCAGCATAACTCCGGCATTGATAATTCTGGAATTCATTTTTGATCGCATTTATTGGTTTAGTGACTTCTGAACTAAAGGGTTCCCTTACAACAAGGGGTATACTTAACTACAATACTCTTTAAAAAAAAGAAAATAATATCCAAAAATTCCTAAAATTATCGGGGCGACCATCCTGTACTAACCTGCTTTCAAATTCCTCTCCCAAGCTTGTTTTTAAAAACACCGAACATTGAGAACCTACTGCAAATATCCATTCCCATGTACTTTTGCAATTCAAATCTCAAAATCTTATGTGATTATGCAATTCAAACCTCATTTTCTTAAAAGAATTTGCCATTTACCTTCCATACCTGGTTGCAGGTAACACACAAAAAAACGGAGAAGCTCACGCCTCCCCGTTTTTTCAACAACCAACATTCACTCCAACCAACTTCACAAAACCATGCTGTTATGGCATCAGCACTTTGTCGATCACGTGGATCACACCGTTTGACTGGTACACGTCGGCGATAGTCACTTTTGCCATGTTTCCTTTGGAGTCGGTTACGATCAGGTCTTTACCTTTCATCGAGAATGTCAACTCTTCCCCCTGAACTGTTTTGGCCATCGTCTTCCCGTTGCCGTCCTTGATCATTTTCGCCACCGATTTCGAATCCACTTTCCCGGGGATTACGTGGTAGGTTAATACCGATGTCAACATTGCCTTGTTTTCCGGTTTCAACAAGTTGTCAACTGTCCCTGCCGGTAAACCTGCAAATGCTTCATTAACTGGTGCAAACACCGTGAATGGTCCCGCCCCGGACAACGTTTCAACAAGACCGGCTGCTTTTACAGCTGCTACAAGTGTAGTATGATCTTTGGAATTGACGGCGTTTTCGATGATGTTTTTGGAAGGGTACATGTCTGCACCGCCTACCATTACTGTTTTTTCTTTTTGAGCAAATGCACTGAAAGTGGTCAAAAGAGCCACAGCCAGTAAGCTTCTAAATCTGATCGACATTTTCATAGGTTTTTAGTTTGTTTAATTTTCCCTGATATACGCCGCAGATTTTTGTTTGGATTGAATTGTTTGAAGAAAGAATTGAAAAGTTTTTATCGGACCGGCAAAGGATCGCCCGGGCCTTTCTTTTTCGGGTCAAAAACTGCCACGCCAACCCTCGAATCTGCGCAGCCATAATAGAGCAGCCATTTTTTCTTAAAATAGACCATCCCTTCTATAAATACTGTCCCGGCTACATACTGACCACTTTTTTCAAAAGATTCCATCGGCCGGAAAAATGGTACATCCAGACGGGCCAGTACCTTGGTGGGATCATTTTTATCAAACAAAACCTGTCCCGCGCAGTAGCTGTTGGGCGTAAAACGTTTGTCACCGTCTTCGCCCTTATCGTTTTTACCATTATATAAAAGCACGATGCCTTTGTCGGTAATGATCGCGGGCGGGCCGCACTCCGTGAGGTTACTGTCAAAAAACCCCTTTCGGGGAGAAATAAGGTTGACCAGGTCCTGATTTTTGTCCACGACAGGCTCCCAGTTGATGAGATCCGTGGAAGTAGCAACGTTCACATGCGCCTCTCCGAAATAGAGCCAGTACTTTCCATTGATTTTTGCGATCACCTGCTTGTCATTTACGAGTTTCGTCACGATCGAGCCCGATTTCGACCAAATCTCATTGAATTTTCCGCCATAAGCATTTTTAAACGCCGGGCCGTGCTTTTCCCATTTGAGCAAATCCCTCGATGTAGCGATGCCGAGCCGGGCCTTATCCTGGTTCCATTGGGTATAAATGATCACATACAAGCCGTCTTCTGTCACAGCCACACGCGGGTCTTCGCATCCTCCCGGCCATTCCATCGCTTTCTGGCTGTCCTCCGCGGGATATAAAACAGGTTCTTTACGACGCTTGAACGTTATCCCGTCTGTACTTTCTGCATAGCCCAGCCGGGAAGTCCGCTTCCCGATGGCCCGGCCCGCTTTGTCCTCAGCCCGATAAAGCACCACGATCTTCCCATTTTTAATGGTAGCTGCGGGGTTAAAAGTGTCATTCGATTCCCAGTCAACCTGCCTTTTGTTCATCGGGCAAAAAAACGTGCTGGTACTATCGGGCGAGATCACCGGATTGACATCAGCCGGACGCACGAAACCACCAAAAGTCCAGTCCGGAAGCTTGTTCACTGTTTGTCCATGAACAATATCCGCTGCCAGCAACACGGTTATGATAAAAACCTTTATAAAATTTTTCATAGAAATTATTAAAGTTATCAAACAAGATCCCAAATATATACCTTTTAGCACGCCGCACGGCAGACAATAAAAAACGGCCTGACCTTTCGATCAAACCGTTTTTTTGGTACTGTGTATCCTGTTACCGCCAACTCAGGAACAGGCATTTTTTATTTATTGGCAACCAGGTTGACGTCCAGTGTAAAATCGTTGTCGATTGCCTTATCCCCCAGATTTTCGAAGAAGTTGGCCGACCGGAACTTGATGTCGTATTTGGTACGGTCGACAGTAACTTTTGCGTTGGCAGTAACTTTTTTGCTGTCAGCTTTCACAGTAGCCGGGAATTTTACATCCTGCGTAATTCCTTTTATCGTCAGCTTTCCTGTAACATCGTATGCATTTCCACCTTTTGGTGTCACCGAACTGATCACCAGTTTCGCTTGTGGATGTTTCTCAACCGAGAAAAAATCATCGCTTTTAAGGTGTCCTGTCAGTTTCCCGTTCATCTCCTTATCAGTAACATCCGTTACTACCAGAGATTTTACATCTATTACAAAATTACCGCCTTTCAGCTTGTCATTGTCTACGATCAGCGAGCCGCTGGTCAGAGGCACCGTACCGGCATGTGTTCCTGTCACTTTTTTCGCGCCCCAAACGACTGTACTACTTTTGGTATCCACTGCTAATGTTTTATCAGCTGCCTTGGATTTATCCGGACCATTGGCAATGGAGGCAGTGGTAATGAACAAACCAGCCAAAGCAAAAACAAACATTTTTTTCATAGTCATTCAATTGTTTAAGTATAGAAATATTTTTTTGTAAGATAAGAAGCTAGCTTAACATTCGTAAACCTGTTTTTAAATAATCTGCTGCGCAAACCTCAAATAAAAAGTTGCCTAACCGACGAGCTGCAGACTACCGAGGCGTTCCAGTATCTCTTTTCCCTCCGCCCAGTCTTCCAGACCGGACACTGCATTGATATGTCCTTTTTTCCCGATGTTCACAAACTCACTTCCCCAGTTGGTAGCAAACATTTTTGAACGGCTGATAGTAGCATAAATATCATTGGTACTTGCCACTACTATGCTCTTAAACGAAAATTGCCTGACCGGTATTGGCGTAAAACCAATTACAAAATTGAGCCGTTTGGAAAGTTCAGCATCGGCCGGGGCCACCAAAAGCGCGCCTGCTATATTTGCGGACGTGTATTCATTGGCCCAATGAGCTACCGTGATACAGCCAAGGCTGTGTGCTACCAGGACAGTCGGCGCGGTTAACAAGCTGATACTTTCCTGCAACTTTTCCACCCAGTCATTTTTAACAGGCCAGTCCCAGTTTTCCTGCTCCACCCTCGTAAAGAGGTGCGGATACTGGTTTTCCCAGATGGTTTGCCAATGTTGCGGGCCCGAACTTGCCAGTCCCGGAACTGTTAAAAAACGAACGCTCATAATCTCAATTTCTATCCTTTACGCACCTGAACCCAAGATTATTGCTTCCGCTTGTCACTTCTCCCTTGCCCCGGCTACCGGCTTTGTACCGGATGCAATAGTCGTCGCTGCAAAGAAACGATCCTCCGCGCTGAACCCGTTTTACGGCCCCCAGCTCATCAGGATCATAACTGTCCGATGGTCCTTTAGGATTGTCCTTGGGGCTTTTGGTATAATAATCCGGACGATAGAGATCCTCGCACCATTCCCACACATTGCCGTCCATATCATACAGGCCGTAAGGATTTGGCGGAAAAGATTTAACAGGTGCCGCACCCGTGTAACCATCCTCGTTGGTGTTCTTATCGGGAAAATTTCCCTGATATATGTTCGCGACCCATTTATTACCGGGTTTCAGCTGGTCGCCCCAATAGTAGGTGTGATTTCCTTTCCCGCCCTGGGCAGCGAACTCCCACTCTGCCTCGGTAGGCAGCCGCTTTCCCGCCCACTTGGCATAGGCCGCCGCGTCTTCATAGGAAATGTGGATAGCCGGGTAATTTTCTCTGCCTTTAATAGAACTTGCCGGACCTTCGGGATGCGACCAGTCGGCCCCGGGCACGTAATTCCACCATTGCAAAGGATTATCGAGAGAAACCTGTGTTTTGGTAGGGGTAAACACCGCCGAGCCCGGAACCAGCTTGTCTGCCGGGACACCCGGATAATCAGCAGGATTCAATGGTCTTTCCGCTACCGTCTTATAATTTGTAGCTTTTACAAAAGCCGCATATTCGGCGTTTGTTACTTCGTGTTCATCCATGTAAAAACCATCGACAGAAACCCGGTGCATCGGGCGCGAATCAGGAAATTCATCGGCTCCCATCAAAAACTCTCCCCCACCGATCCAAATCATTCCGGTTGTGTCGTCTTTGCCCTGTGTAACGTGGGCAGCATTCTGGATCGCCGCTGCGCGGGAAGGAATACCCTCTGCGATGCAATGCGCCAGACTATCAGCGGTCTTCTCTGCCGCTGTCTGTTTTTTCTGGCAGCCGGAGCTCAGCACCATAACTGTTATCAGCAAATAAACAGCCCTGAAATCTTCTTTTTGAAACTTCATCATTCTTTTGATATCCATTATTTTTTGGCGGCAGCCAATATTTTCAACGCCTCGTCATCCTTGTACTGTCCCATAAGGGTTTTAAGTTTGGCCTTCAGGTCTGCGGCAATTTTTTCTGTGCCCTGTTTTCCATAAATATTTGAAACTTCGGTTGGGTCTTTTTCAAGATCAAACAATTCCCAGGCATCAACTCCTCCGTAAAAATAAGCAAGCTTATACCTGTCTGTCCGAATGCCGAAATGAGGGAAAACATGGTGCGGCTGCGGATATTCGTAGTAGTGATAATACGCTTCTTTTCTCCACGGCGTCTTGGCAGTCTGGGGTGCCTTCAAGAGCGGCAAAAATGATTCCCCCTGAATATCGGCCGGAATTTTGGCACCTGCAATATTCAGCACAGTCGGTGCCCAGTCTACATTCATCACAAGATCTTTAACAGTTTTACCCGGCGTGATAACGCCCGGATAACGGATCACAAACGGTGTTTTCAATGATTCTTCATAAATAAAACGTTTATCGAACCAGCCATGCTCTCCCAGATAAAATCCCTGGTCCGAAGCATAAATCACCACCGTATTTTTAGCTAGGCCCGACTGGTCCAGATAGTCCAGCAATTTGCCGATATTCCTGTCCAAAGAATTGGCCGTGGAATAATAATCTCTCAGATAACGCTGATACTTCCATTCAACCAGGGCCTTTCCCGTTAACTTCTTATCCTTTATTTCCTGCGTAACCTTATCATAATAAGCTTTGAAAACTTTTTTCTGCTCGGGGTTAAAGCGGTTGTAAGTCCAGTCTTTTTCATAATCCACATCTACTTTCAGGTCCTGCTTCATACGCATGGTTTTATCTATCGTCATATCCTGCTGCAATGCTGCGGTCCTGCCGTTGTAGTCATCATAAAATGTAGAAGGCAACGGGAAATCAACATCATCGTATGCGCCCAGATCCTGCAAATCGGGCAGCCACTCACGGTGAGTTGCTTTATGCCCTACTATGAGGAAAAACGGCTTCGAATTATCCCGCTTTTCCAGCCACTCTGTCGAAAACTTTGTGATCAGATCAGATACATAGCCGGTATACCGGGTGGTATCATTGGGTTGTCCGATAAAATCCGGATTGTAGTAATTCCCCTGCCCGGGAAGTACATTCCAGTAGTCAAATCCTGCCGGGAGACTATTCAAATGCATTTTTCCTATCCAGGCAGTCTGGTAACCGCTTTTTCTCAGTTCTTCGGAAAGCAGCGTCTGATTGGTATTGAACCGGGTGTTATCGTTTCTTTTGTAACCATTCAGATGACTGTATTTCCCGGTTAACAAAGTGGCCCGGCTCGGACCGCAGATCGAATTAGTGACCAGATTATTTGTGAGTAGGGCTCCTTCGCGTGCTATTCTGTCAATATTGGGTGTTTTGGCTATTTGATTCCCATAAGCCCCAATCGCCTGATAAGCATGATCATCGGAAAAAATAAAAATAATATTGGGTCTTTTTCCGGCTGACCCCGGCTGGGCAAATGTAGCAGATGAGGCAATCAGCGCGATAATAAAAGAAAAACACGAACTTCGGAACGGTCTGGCAAACGTGGTCATACTAATACTCTATATAATTGGTAGACAAAATAAACTTATCCCTCAGTAATTAACAAGCTTAAGATGAGATTTACCGGCAATTTTACTATTTCTTTTTTCCAGTATAGTACACAAGCCATATTTCTTTTCACTGTTGCCATTTAAAAAATCAAAAGCCGAGCTTCCAAAAAGGAAACCCGGCTTCTGAAATGAAATAATTGTTACTTTATTTTATTGCGTCATGGATGGTCTGTGCCATTTCCAGATGGTGTTTTAATGCAGGAACTTTACCGGCTGCCCAGGCTTTAACCTCTGCGTCTTTCGCATCGCTGGCCGCTTCTTCAAATTCCTTAATATCCTCTTTGTGATCTTCTACCATAAAATCGATGTAAGCTTTATCAAAATCGGCGCCTGTCTTTTTTGCAAGGTCATCGTATTTTTTTTGCTTGTCATCACTTAGTGCAGTTGGCAGCGTGATATTTTTTTGCTGGGCCAAAGCGATGAGCTCTTCATTTGCTTTGGCATGATCCGTACTCATCGTTTTTCCGAATTTTTTAACCTCTGCCGCCGCTGCATTGGTCTGTGCAAGTTCACCGAGTTTAACCTCCATCATACCTCCGTCCGCGGCATCCACCGCAAATTCGGCATCATCTTCTATTTTAGTATCATCCAGTTTTGCGTCGTTTTGTTCTTCCGCCACTTCCGTACTATCCTCTGTCTTATTGCTATTACAGGCTGCAAATGAGAGCATAGCAGCCAATGCAAGCGAGCTTAATGTTATCTTTTTCATAATTATTTACACTTTTTGTAGTTATTTGATATTTATAATTTAAAAAAGCGTGCCAAGCAACAATTGAGCATCCATCAGAAGCGCTATCGAAATTTCGCTTTAAACAAACTTGTATTATTTTTGTTGCGCCTGAATTTCCGCTGCCATGCCATACTGCACCGGGCATTTGTGCACAGGAACATAATCATATAACCCGGTCTCTCTCTTCATTTTACATGAACCTAGCTAAACAATATTGCATCCTTCTGGCAGATGATGACGATGATGACACTTTTTTGTTCCGCGAGGCTCTGGAACAGATTCCCGTCCAAGCGGAACTGATCGTGGCGGAAAACGGGATGAAATTGATGGATATTCTAAATGGGACAGACGTAAAGCCTGACCTCATATTTCTGGATATGAACATGCCCGTGAAGAACGGGCTGGAGTGCCTGGAAGAAATCCGGGAATCCGACGAACTGCTGCATGTACCGGTTGTGATACTTTCCACATCTGTTGCAGACTATCCCATTGAATCGGCCTTTAGCGCCGGTGCAAACCTGTACATTCAAAAGCCGACGAGCTTCTCAGCTTTGGTAGATACATTGAAAAAGTGCATCCTTGAACAATCAGCTGCTGAGCGCTCGGTCAATCTGGAGCAATTTTTGATCAAAAACACAAATAATTAAGTTTTGCCCTGTGCTTCATGAATGAATTGACTGTATCTGAAAATGACAAGCTTCAATTTTTGGCTGATTTAAGACAAAGTACGGCTGCTAGCCACCAAAAATTGGAAGATAGCGAACTTTCAAAAGCGATCCTCCTGCCAGATGTTACCTTAGCTGCCTATCAGACTTATCTGGTTAAAATGTATGGTGTAACCAAAGCCGCTGAAGACAGCATATTTCCTGTTATAGAGGGAGTTGTGCCTGATTTAGATCAAAGATATAAGTCTCTCCACGTCCTTGAAGATCTTGCCAAAACGGGCTACCCCGAAGAAAAACTCTCGTCCATCCCTGTTTTTGATTACCCTTTTTCTTCAGTTTCCGAAGCTTTGGGTTTTATGTATGTAACAGAAGGATCTACGCTCGGAGGGAGGGTGTTGTTCAAACATATACATCAGACTTTAGGGCTCACCGCAGAAAACGGGGCAAGCTATTTCTGGGGATACGGACCTCAGACAGGAATACTGTGGAAATCTTTCATCGCCGCACTTACCCGATTTGCAGTTGAAAAAGATGAGAGCGAAAAAATTATTGAGAGTGCAGTTCAAACATTTGCCAACATTGATAACTGGCTGAACGAAGCGGCTTATTGATCACACAATGAACATCAAAAATATTGTAAACCGGGATATCGTCAATCTGACAAATTGCGAACACGAGCCTATACACATCCCGGGCAGCATCCAGCCGCACGGGTTTCTGCTGGGTTTGGATAATGATAGTCTGCTGATCGAGTTTTGCAGTGCGAATAGTGCTGCGTTTATAAAACTCGCCCCCGAAGCGCTTCTAGGCAAACACCTCACAGCATTTTTATCTGAGGAAGCATTCGGCGCTTTCAGGTCTTATATCAAGACAGACACCTTTGACTCGTCCAGGCCTTTTGTTTTTACTCTTGACGACATATCCTTCAACACGACTATACACCCGAGCGGCAACCATCTGATACTCGAAATCGAACCCTTTCCCGACGGAACGCTCAACTTGCCCAACCTTTACAACCAGACCCGGAAGTTTGTTTCTTATATGGAGAAAACAACCTACTTGGGTGAGCTGTGCCAGAATATAGCCGATGAGACGCGCCAGATAACAGGTTATGACCGGGTTATGATCTATAAATTTGACCCCGAGTATAATGGCGAGGTGATCGCAGAAAGCAGGCGACAAGATCTTGATTCTTTTTCAGGGCAGAAATACCCGCATACCGACATTCCGGCACAGGCACGCGAACTATATATAAAGAATCCGCTGCGGATGATTGCCGACATCAATTACGAGCCGGTACCTCTGCTGACACTGGATAATACAGGAGAAAAAAGTAACAAGTCGCTGGATCTGAGCCTCTCGATCCTGAGAAGTGTTTCTCCGATCCATGTGGAATACCTGAAAAACATGGGCGTGGGCGCAACGCTGACCATATCCTTGCTGCAGAATCAAAAGCTCTGGGGATTGATAGCCTGCCATCATTACTCGCCGAAAATCCTCCCGCATTATACCAGGCTTTCCGCGCTGCTGCACGGGCATTTTCTTACCTCTCAGATTGCGGTAAGGGAAACAGCCGAAGAGTTTGAGGTGAGCCAGGGGGTCGAAAAATCACTGAGCGAATCGCTGGAACTCCTGCACCAACATGAGGATTTTATCGAAGCGTGTCACCAGTCACCGGCTTTGCTGACACTTGCCAATGCATCCGGTTCGGTTATTTTTTATAATAACAAATTATATAAAAACGGAGAAGTTCCGGCAGACGACGAGCTCATTCCGCTGTTCAGCTTCCTGGCTGCCAACTATTCAACGAGCGGACTGGTCACCAATGAATTGACTAAGACTTACACCGAGCATGCCAATTTATCAAAGTTCGCTGCCGGGATCATATACCATTCACTGGCGCCGGGCACACCGGATGGGATCGTCTGGCTGCGAAAAGAAAGAATTGAAACCATAAACTGGGCTGGTAATCCTAAAAAAGCGGTCATTGAAAACGCAGAGGGCCTGAGGCTTTCACCCCGCAAATCTTTCGAGCTTTGGATGGAAGTGGTAAAATACAAAAGTGTATCCTGGCGAAAAACCGAGATCAGCGCTGCCGGCACTTTCACCTACTCTTTACAAAAGCACATTAATTTCCGCGTTATACTGGACCAGGAAAATAGAAACAGGATCCTGAATGACGAATTGCGTACCGCTAACAAGGAACTTGCCAATCTCAACTGGATCAGCACCCACGATCTGAAAGAACCTCTGCGCAAGATTCAGATTTTCGCATCAAAAGTACTCGACCGCGAAGACCCTGACCTCTCGGCGATGGTTAAGGATTCGGTGGAAAGAATGCGCTTTGCGGCTGAAAAAATGCAGATGCTCATCGAAGACATCCTTACGTATTCCAAAACCGGAAATATGGAAAAAGTCTTTAAAACCATGGACCTGAATATTATTCTCTCCAATGTACTCGAAGAGCTCAGCATCAACATTGAAGAAAAGCAGGCCATCGTGAACAGAGTTCCCTTGCCGGAACTGAATGTAATTCCTTTCCAGGTACATCAGTTGTTTGTCAATCTTCTGACCAATGCCATAAAATTTACCCGTGAGGGCATTACTCCGGTGATTGATATCAGATCTACGATTGCCGACAGCGAAGACACGCCTGGAATAATGCTGCCCCGCGACCGCAAGTATCATCAAATCTCCTTTGCTGATAATGGGATCGGTTTTGAAAAAGAATATCAAAACCGGATTTTCGGTGTGTTCCAAAGGCTTCATCCTTCCCACAAATATCCGGGAACAGGCATAGGTCTGGCGATTTGTAAAAAAATTATGGATAACCACCGCGGTTTTATTACCGCTGACGCGGAACCTGGTCAAGGCGCAACCTTTACCCTATTCTTCCCTGCCGGGTAATCAACCTAATCAAAAATTGAGTAGATTCTTCCCCCAATAAATTCATCGCACTGATGTTTTGTGCTGGTATTAATTTAATATCGTGACGTTACAACTTTAATATTTTGTAACATGTCAACAGCCGCAGCAGTTGGAACATTAACAGACGTCCCCCTGGTCAGTGCAAAGGAAATCAGGAAGTTAAAAAAGGACCCGGCCTCTACCGCCGCAGCCGCAGGCTTGAACTACGTCCAGTCTACAAACGCACCCGGATATTTTCGAAAAGGCAAATCACCCCGGTTTTATTATGTGGATAAAAAAGGGGCACGCTGCACCGATAAGACGGTTATCCAGCGAATAAAATCTTTGGTACTGCCTCCTGCCTGGAAAGGCGTATGGATCAGCAAAGATAAAAACGCCCATTTACAGGCCACTGGCATTGATGAAGCCGGCAGGAAACAATACCGTTATCATCCGCACTGGAACCTGATCCGCAACCAGACCAAATATTACCGTCTCCTGACCTTTTCCGAAGCACTTCCCCGGTTACGTGAACAGGTGGTCCATGACCTTAAAAGAAAGGATTTTGCGCTCGAAAAATCCATTGCGCTGGTCATTAAACTGATGGACAAAACTTGTATGCGTGTAGGCAATCAGCGATACAAGATCAAACACGGATCTTCCGGGATCACCACCATGGACGCGCGCTGTTGTACCGTCACGGGCAGCAAGATCCGGTTTATGTTTACGGGAAAAAAGGGGATCAAACAGGACATTACATTGCGTGATATCCAGCTTGCTCGTCTGGTGAAACAATATAAAGAGATGCCGGGCCGTCGGCTTTTCAAATACACCACAGAAAGTGGAAGCAAGTGTGCACTGAATGCGACCCAGGTCAATAATTACATTCGGGAACATACCGGCTCCAATTTTTCAGCAAAAGATTTTCGCACGTGGATGGGCACGGTAACTGCTTTTGAATATCTGAGCTCGCAGGAAAAATACGAAACGCAGCGCCAGTTCACACGGGTCGTGAATACCTGCCTGGACGTTGTAGCAGCACACCTTGGGAATACCCGCGCAGTATGTAAAAAATATTATGTACACCCGGCTGTTTTTCTTGCGTACGAAAATAACAAGATCCAGCGCATCCTCAACAAAGAGACCGAAGAACTCAAGGACTTCTCAGCCAGTGAGCAACATGTGAAGGCCTTGCTCGCAAATCCTGCTTAATTTGTGTGGACTAAAAAGAACATATCCAGGTAATAAACTTATTATCAAAGAATTAACATTTAAAAAACTGGCGAATTTGCTATTCATATACGTAAATCCCCGTTGAACAATATCCACTAAAACTCAGCCCGATCATTAACGTTTATAGTTCAAAATCCCGGATTTCTATGTTAAAACCCGTGGCACAGGATTTTAAAACACATTGGTAATTGAATCAAAAATTTGTCACAAACTAAATACACTGAGTTATGGAAACCAATGAAAATCTTGTGGAAGTGTTGAATGACCTGGTGAGGATTAACAATGACCGGATCGACGGATACGAAAAAGCCATCAAAGAAACCGAGGATATTGATGTTGATCTGAAAGGTATATTCCAGAAAATGGCGAACGAAAGCCGTGAAAATGTAACTGAACTGAGTGCCGAAATAGCAAGCCTGGGTGGCGAGGTAGCAACGGGTACAACCAACTCCGGGAAAATATACCGCGTGTGGATGGACATCAAAGCAACCTTTACCGGCCATGACAGGGCTTCGGTGCTGGAAAGCTGCGAGTATGGAGAAGATGCGGCCCAAGAAGCATATGACGATGCACTGGCCACCGATACGGATCTTCCTGTGAATATCCGCCAGATCATTACAGATCAGAAAGCTGAATTACTTGAATCACATAACCTGATCAAGAAATACAGAGACTTGCATCAGGCTGTAAACTGATAAAAAAAGTTTAATAGCATAAAAAAGTGGGATTGGATCCAAATGATCCAATCCCACTTTTTTATATCAGCTCTGATGGTGCACAGCCTTATATCTGCAGGCTTACCTATGTGTCAGGAGCGCAGTTGACGCCCAGCCGGCTATTATCTTAAATCAACCACTTCCACACCGGGATATTGTTTTGAATTGAACGTAAAATAGCTGTCGTTCACATTCACATCCGGCTGAAACTGATCCACCTGATACTTCACAGTCTGACCGTTTTTCTGATAAATTTTCCAACTGTTGATAGACTTGTCAGCTTTGTTGACCTGGATCTCAACCTTGTTAACCTGGCTGGCTTTGTTGGTTGATGTCAGTTCCACCACTTCAAAGGTTTTGCTTCCCTCCTTTTTCTCTTGTAAAAAAGCATATTTGAACCCTTTCTTGTAAGCAGAATAAATCCTTGTAGGATCCAGGTCGCCGGAAGCAGTCGGGTCGAAATCCTGAAGATTCACCTCATTGGTTTCCTTAATGTAAGTGGCCATCAGCTTTCCGTCATTATAGATTTCCTGGCCTGCGAGTTTAAGCCGGAATTTGGTTCCTTTCACCGTGGCATCACCTTTAAGAGCTTTTCCACCGTCCGGGGTATAGGTAAATGCTGCCTTGAACGATTTGATATGCTGATATTTGTTACTCATTGCTTCCAGAATAGCAGTTGATTTCTTGTCCCCCTGAGCACAAACCTGAGCCATACCTGCAACAAAAAACACCGCCGAAAGCCAATAAGCACTTTTCATGAAACTTTTCATATTAAAAAATTGAAAATTAGTGAGTTAAATAAAAACGTTGATCTTTAACTGTTACAAAATTTAGACCAACCTGTATTGAGAAGGTTTAATCATTTAAAAACATCATATCAACTCACACCCATTACCCGCAGGTGTTCCTCCAGTCCGTTGAGGTCGTGGAACATCACATCGCGGGCCTTGCTGCCTGTGAAAGGGCCTACCACCCCAAGAATTTCCAGCTGGTCCATAATACGTCCTGCGCGGTTATAGCCCAGTTTCATTTTACGTTGGATCAATGAAGTGCTTCCCTGCTGGTGCGTAACGATCAGGCGTGCCGCATCCGGGAGCAATCCGTCAAAATCATCAGGATTGAGTTCACTTCTTCCTTCTGCCGCATCCTCTCCTTCATACTCGGGCAATGCATAGGCATCATCATAGCCCCGCTGGCCTCCGATATATTCGCACACATCCTCGATCTCGCGCGTGTCGATGAACGGACACTGCAGGCGGATTACTTCGGAATTGATAGCCAGCAACATATCTCCCTGCCCTACCAGCTGTTCCGCCCCGCCCATATCCAGGATCGTACGGGAGTCAATGCTCGAAGTTACCCGGAACGATAAACGTGCGGGGAAGTTGGCTTTGATCAAACCGGTAATTACCTTGACGGAAGGACGCTGTGTAGCTACCACAAGGTGAATCCCCACAGCACGGGCCAGCTGCGCAAGCCGGGCGATGGGTGTCTCCACCTCTTTTCCGGCAGTCATCATCAGGTCCGCAAGCTCATCGATTACCAGTACTATATAAGGTAAAAAACGATGGCCTTTTTCGGGGTTAAGCCTGCGTTGGGCAAACTTTGCATTGTATTCTTTGAGGTTTCGGACCGCCGCTTCTTTGAGCAGGTCGTACCGGGAATCCATCTCGATACAAAGCGAGTTCAGCGTAAAGATCACCTTTTTTGTATCCGTGATAATTGCCTCGTCGGCGTTTGGCAGCTTGGCCAGAAAATGCCTTTCCAGTTTATTGAAGAGGGTTAACTCCACTTTTTTAGGATCGACGAGCACGAATTTTAATTCCGCCGGATGCTTTTTGTATATCAGTGAAGCAAGGATTACATTCAGGCCGACGGACTTTCCCTGCCCCGTGGCACCGGCCATCAGCAAGTGGGGCATTTTGGCAAGGTCGGCAATATGGATTTCATTGGATATCGTTTTACCCAACACAATCGGCAGGTCGTAGGTCGATTTCTGGAAACGTTCGTTGGATAAAACCGAGCGGATAAAAACAGTTTCGCGGTTCTTGTTCGGAACTTCAATACCGATCGTTCCGCGTCCCGGCATAGGGGCAATGATCCTGATACCCAGGGCGGCAAGGCTCAGGGCAATATCCCCTTCCAGGTTTTTAATCTTTGAAATCCTTACGCCAGCCTCGGGGATAATTTCATAAAGTGTTACCGTGGGCCCGATGGTCGCTTTTATTTTGGAAATATTGATACCATAGCTTCCAAGCGTATCTACAATCCGAGTTTTGTTACTTTCCAGCTCCTCCTGGCTTACTTTTTCATGCAGATTTTCAACAATTTCGTTCAGCAGGCCGATATTCGGGAACTGGTAAGAAGGCAGGTCGAGCATCGGATCGTACTGCCCAAATTCCCTCAATACCGAAGCATTGATGTCCTCATCCTCAAATTCAGTTTCAGCAGGCACCACAGGCACCTCTACTTCGAGTTCAAGCTTCACCTCTGCGGGAACGACCGGTACAACCGGCGGAACGACTACCGGAACAAGAGGTTTCACCGGGGTAACAGGTACGATTTCCTCTTCTTCGATCACCTCTGTTGTCTCAGCCAACCCATCCCCTGATGTTGTTTCATCGTCATATGTATCGTTTACAACTGATACGTATTCTCTTTCCGGTACAGCTGGCGGCACCACTGCAGTTTCTGTCGGCTCCTCATTTGGTGCTGCGGCCACTTCCTGTTCAGGATCAGGCTTTGCATTTTTGAGCTGCCATGCTTCATACGCCGATTTGGCATCGTAGAAAAATACAGCGAAAACAAAAAGTGAGAATATGATCGGGATGACACTCCCCCATTTGAGCCAATCGAATAGCGCAACATTGAGCGTATAACCAACGCCCCCGGACACGAAGCTCAGATTATTTTCGGTGTTGCTCATCAGCACCACATAACCCATCAGGGCACTTAACCAAAGAGTGAAAAAAATCACCTCTCTGGTAACCCGGCCCAACGGAAGCAGCTCTTTACCAAAAGCGATTTTCCATCCAGCAATAAATGGGATCAGGGGAATCAGCAATGCGCCTACCCCGAACCAGCGGTACACAAAAAAGTGGGAAACTACAGCCCCGAGCACCCCGAAGAAATTCCGTGTCTGACGTCCGGCATCCCGTATCGACTGACTTCCCATTCCGTCCACTACGCTCTGGTCGGAGAGACCTGTAATGATGTAGGAAAAAAAAGAGACTTCAAGGATCAGTCCGACGACTATAAAGAAAGTACCCCAGGCCAGCATGTTTTTGGGACTGGAAAACAGGTTCTCCCAGTCCAGGGACACACGAAAGCGCGAACCCGTGGCTTCCTCTGCTTTCTGGCGATGTGTGTTTCCTCTTATTTTATTAACTGACATTTATTCAATACGGGGAATGCGTGAGTGTATCTTGACTTGATTTAATTATTTGCTCACCAATGCTTTACACAATTTACTGGCAAGGCCGGGCCCTTCATAAATGAACCCTGTATAAATCTGCAGAAGACTTGCCCCTGCTTTTCTTTTCTCCAGAGCGCTCTCTGGTGAAGAGATTCCTCCGACACCTATAACCGGAAACGCATGATTGGATTTATCGCAAAGGTAACGAATTACTTCAGTCGACCGGTGTGCAAGGGGAGCCCCGCTCAACCCTCCGGCACCTATTTTCTCTATTTCTGAGGCACTTGTGCGCAGATCTTTTCGGCTAATGGTCGTGTTGGTGGCTATCACTCCGGCAATGCCTGTCTGCTGTATAATATCAATGATATCGTCCAACTGGCTGAATGTCAGATCCGGCGCTATCTTCAGGAAAATAGGTTTGGGGGAGAATCGCTCCTTGTTTTTTGTCTGAAGTTCGCGGAGAAGGGCGGTGAGCGGCTCTTTTTCCTGCAAATCGCGCAGTCCCGGCGTGTTGGGCGAACTTACATTGACCACGAAATAATCCACAACATCAAACAATTCCCGAAAACAGATCAGGTAGTCGCTAAGCGCATTTTCGTTTGGGGTGTCTTTGTTTTTGCCAATGTTCCCGCCAACCAGGATTTTGGATTTGCGGTGTGCAAGTTTGGCAGCGGCAACGGTTGCTCCCTTGTTATTGAAACCCATCCTGTTAATAAGCGCTTTATCACTTTTCAACCGAAAAAGCCGGGGTTTGTCGTTGCCGGGCTGAGGCCGTGGCGTTACCGTCCCGATTTCTATAAAGCCGAAGCCCAAAGCTTCCAGCTGATCGACCATTTCTGCGTTTTTATCAAAACCGGCAGCAAGGCCTATGGGATTTCTGAACCGGAGGCCGGCCACTTCCTGTACGAGATCGGGATGTTCATAGGTGTATAAAGATCTCAGCAACTGGGGAATGAATGGGATTTTGAAAGCAATGTGCAGGACTTCACAAACAAAATAATGAATCCGCTCGGCATCAAACAGAAATAGGATCGGAGAAATCAGGAATTTATACATCCTGCAAAAATAAAAGGTTTAGAATGAAGCGGGGCGGGGCAGGGAGTTTTTATTTTGAGGCAAAAAGGATTTTATGATCCTCCATTTTCCAAGTCATCCAAATTCCTCTGATCTTTACTCACTTGTAGTAAATCATCAATCATGATCACATCCCGAATGTCTTGCGGCCTCTCGCCAGAATTTTAAGTTCGCGAAGATCATTTAAATGCAAAAAATGGATCACACTCCCATGAGGATTCTTGAACTTTCTTGATCGTTTAAAAAGCTCTGAAAAATCAAATCTGTGATGTACTTGTGTCATAATGTCTAGTGTCCCCTCAAAACCAAAAATCTGCGGTTTTGTGAAATCCAAAAGACTAAGTTTTATAAGCTCAACCTCATCCAGTTCCATACAACGAAAAACACTGATCAACCTTTCACCGTTAGCCTGAGTTGGATTAATCCAGATGTCAACGTCGTTGGTAGCCCGGTTCAGCCCATGTAAATACAGTGCGAATCCTCCCACAACCATGTATTCCAGGTTTTGTTCCTGGGCACATCTTGTAAACTGTAGGAAATCATAGTCTTCTAAATCCATGTAGGGTCACGAAAAATAATAGTGCGTTCTTTTAAAGGGACTTTTTTTATTCCCATGAAATAGTCAAACTTTTCTTTTTCTTCAAAAAACTTCACAAACCTCTTTTCCGGCCCCTCGTTTAATCCATCAAGCAACGACTGCCTGTATGGGCCGTTTTGATCCTTATAAATCGTAATAACCCTCTTCTTCTCCATAACCAATTGATTCAGCAGGTATATAAAGTAAATATAAACCTCTGCCATTTTTAATACTACCAATCTTTATTTTTTTATAATTTTATGTAATTAATTCAAAGAAAAGGACGTTAAAAATATTCTTGGTAACTTTGTCGCTGATTGTTTATTATCAACAGGATTTTGTTATATAAACTGTGTCGAACAGGTTATTTATCAAGCTTAATTCCTAACAAAAATCTAAAACCCCTGCCCTGTGAAAAGAGCTGCAACTCTATCTCTATTCGTACATTTTACACTTCTTACCTTTCTTTTTTCTGTCCCTGCCGCCTTTACAGCACAGGCCGCCGATCTTAAAATAATTCATATAGACGGAGGAAAGCTCGTAGGCAAAGTGGTGGAATCACCCGGTAACATTGGTGTGAGTTTTGCCACTGTTGCAGTGCTTGTCTCACGGGATTCTACGTTATCCACCGGGGGCGTTACCGATGAAAATGGCGTGTTTGCCATACCGGATGTAAAACCGGGGAAGTATATCATCAGAGTTACCAATATGGGTTATCAAACGAAGTTTGTGCCCAATATCAATGTTGCCACAGAAGCCAATCTGCTGGATCTGGGTGCCATCGTGGTCCTTCCCGAAGCTCAAAAGCTGAATGAGGTGATTGTGAAAGGGGAGAAAACCATGATCGTTGATGATATTGACAAAAAAATAGTGAATATCGGCAAGGACATGCTTGCTACCAGTAACAATGTGAGCGATCTTCTCGAAAAAGTGCCCGCTGTATCGCTGGATGAAAACGGTAACCCGCAAGTACGGGGAAAAGGTAACGTCGTAGTGTTGATCGACGGCAAACCTTCCAACCTTTACGGCAGCGATCTGCCCACCATTCTTCAGTCCTTTCCTGCCAACCTGATCGAGCGCATAGATGTAATGACCACCCCGTCCGCCAAATACGAGGGAGAAGGTGCTTCGGGTGTGATCGATATCATCACGAAAAAGACGAAAATCCGCGGGACAAATGGTGGCCTCCGCGCCAGCCTGGGCAACAGAAATTCCCACAGCGCATCGGGAAATTTGAGTTACCGAGTTGGAAAAGTGGGTTTGAATGCTTCCCTGAGCGGACAAACCAGGAATATGTTCTGGAAGAGGGAGCTCAGCAGGGATAATTTCATCTCCGAAACAACCACGCGTCTCGACCAGTCAGGGACAGGTGAAAATAAAAGTAAAAATGCTTTTGGCCGCATCGGGATGAACTACGATATCAATGATAAGAACTCCGTTGAGGTCGGCATGAACTACTCGCTTTACGGGAACCGTAACTTAAGCAATATGCTGAATGAAACCAGCTTGCCAAACGGTGTGATTTCAGAGCGTTTTGACAGGATTTCAAGAAGTACCGGCGATGGTAACAACCTGAACTTTAATTTTGATTACCGGAAAAAATTCAGTGACAAAGATCATCAGCTGAATTTCACAGCCAATTATTCGCTTGGCAACTCCGACGGCGAATCTTACTATGACCAGGAAAGCGTTATCGACAGCCTCGTGCGGCACCAGCAAAATTTCAGGAACAATAACCGCAAATCGCTTTACCTGAACTCCGACTATACCTGGCCGATCACCAAAAAAGCTACCCTGGAAGTAGGGATCAGATCCAGATTCAATACCAATGACAATACCAACTCATTCTATAATCTGGACAGGGAACTCGGGAACTATGTTTTTGACCCTAACATCAGCAATATCTTCGGGTACAAAGATGCCACCTACACCGGCTTCATGACTTTCTCCCAAAAAACAGACTTATGGGGAATGCGCTTCGGAATGCGTTTGACAGATTATAACCAGAATATCAATCAGATCAGTATCAACAGGGATTTCAAGGTACATTTCCTCACGATAGTACCGTCACTGGCCCTGACGCGCAAACTGGGGGAATCGTCCCAGCTTAAACTGAATTATAGCCGCCGGGTACAGCGCCCGGAAGCCGACTGGCTGAATCCTTACACGGATGTTTCTGATCCGAGAAACATCCAGTCCGGAAACCCAAACCTGCGCCCGGAATTTACGCACAAAGCAGAAATGGGGTATTCCAATTATGAAACCTCCGGCGGATGGGGACCTTCCCTGTTTATGGATTATTCAAACAATGCGATTACGCGGGTACGCACAATTAACGAAGCAGGTGTTTCCCTTACGCAGTTTGATAACGTAGGCCGGGAAATGGCTTACGGACTAGAAACTGATTTCTCACAATCGATCGGTGACATTCTGAAAATTAATGGCAGCGGACGGGTATTCAGGTCGGAGGTTGTGTCCCAAATTGCCCAGATTGACAACCGGACGTGGAGCTACTCGGGTAATGTGAATGCATTTGTTACATTGCCGGCAGACTTCCGCGCTTCTGCATATCTAAATTATGAGGGTCCGCGTGCCATTGCGCAGGGAACCCGTGACGGTGTTTTTATCGCCAATATGGGTATCAGAAAGGATTTGCTGGAAAAAAAGGCTACAATTTCCTTCAATGTACAGGACATATTTTTGTCGAGAGCTTATAAGAGCCATTTGAATACCGCAACTTATTCTCAAAATTCGCTCTGGCAGCAAACGAACAGGCAGATCAACCTCACCTTTCAGTACCGGTTTGGTAAAATATCCGCCAGCGGCGACGATGCCTGATCACGGTCTTTATCGAAATTTTTAAAAAGTAGGATAATTCAGTTTATCCTACTTTTTCATTTACAGCCTGTTAGCTACAGAATAGTATAGCCATCTCAAAAGCTCCCTGACGTTTACCGGTATCCCAACAGATTTTCGGAATACGGCGTATCCGAAAAGTGTGGAATGGTTTTTGCCATCAAGGGGAATAGCAGTAGTCAATTTATTTTGCTTAATTAAACCCCAAACGGAATTACCGCTCTAAATGCCGGATCTAATCCGCAGATCCAAGAAAAAGCGGTAACAAGTTATCAACCAATAAATAAAAATTGAAATGAAAAGATCATTGAAAATGTTAGCCGGGCTGCTGCTGGTTTCGGCTATGTCGTTTGCCCAAAAACTACCTGCAGATTCTATTTTCGCCAATTATTACACTGCAACCGGCGGTAAGAAACTATGGGATTCCATAAAGTCATTTAACTTGAACCGTAGCTTTTCAGCTGCGTCAGCAACCCCATACGTTTCCAATACTACGGTTTCACTGCCGGACAAGTCGATCCACAAATCAAAAACTATCATGAAACGCAGTTTTGTATATACAGTGAAGGGTAACGAAGGATGGATCAAAGTTCCGCTGGGACAAAGAGCCGATGTGAAGGATCTGAGCCAGGCTGAGCAACAAAGCATGCGTTTTGAAATGTATGACGTCTTAGCACCATTTATTGATTATAAAAACAGAGGTTTCATAGCAACTACCGTTGGCACCGAAACTTTGAACGGAGTAAGCGTTAACCATGTCGAACTGCAGGGAAAAGGCATGAAGTACAATTTGTATTTTGATGCAAAAACCGGACTTCTGGTTCGCCAGAAGGAAACGGCCAATGGCGTGGAAACAGTGAAAGACCTGTCTGAGTATACCAAATCAACATATGGCATACTATATCCGGCTAAAATTGTAGAAACCAACAGTGTGGACAAAAAACCGGTCACTGTGAAATCCGCGGTTACAATAAACGGTCAGGTCAATCAGGAATTATTTAAACGATAGCCTGTAAGACACAGGACATCTATTTTCTCCGGATGGTGAAATTCAAAAGATTTGGCCATCCGGATTTTTAAAAATAGCCGGCAACAAATAACTCACCTCTTCCCGGACCGGGGGCAGGATTAAAAGCAACGAATGAAGAAAGCACTAAAGGTACTGGCCATCATTATTCTTACGGTATTGATTCTGGTTGGTGTATTGATATGGGGCCTGCAAACTCCTTTCGGGCAGAATTTTCTGACAACTCAAGCTAACAGTTATCTCAGGAAAAAACTTAAGACCAAGGTAAATATCGAGAAAGTACGCTTTGATGTGCCCGACTGGATCCTGCTGGAAGGTGTTTACTTCGAAGATCAGGCTGGCGATACGCTCGTTGCCGGAAAGCGGTTATATGTTGACCTCGATATGTACAGCCTCATCAAGGGAAATATCGGGATCAATAAGGTAGAAATGGAAGGCGTGACGGCAAATATCAAAAGAACGCTTCCCGATACGGTTTTTAATTTCCAGTTTATCGTAGATGCTTTTGCAAGCAGCGATACCACTACGGTCACCGATACTACCTCAAAACCGCTTGAAATGCGGCTGGATCAGATTTCTCTTAAAAATATAAGGTTATCTTACAGGGATGCGGTGGTGGGAACGGATGCCGATGCTAACATTGATTCCGCTCTGGTTCGTTTTGACAAATTTAACCCGACCATTTCCCAGTACCATCCCACCAAAGTTGCCCTGCTCAATAGCCAGGTGAAACTGCGGATGTACCAGGCGCTGAACACCGCCGACGCTCCCAGCCCTCCCTCCGATCCGGCTGATTCGCTGGACTTAAAATTGGGCGATATCGATATCAGGCAGTTCAAATGGCTTTTTGAAGATGAAACATCCGGACTGAAAAACGGTGTGACTGTCGGAAAACTGGAAGGGCATATTAACAACATCTTTATGGGCAGTCAGCGCGTGGACGTTAAAAACCTATCGCTGGAAGATATGTCGCTGTATGCTGAGTTTGCAAAAAAGGCAAAAGCTCCGGTCGCGAAAGATACAGCTTCCTCGGAACCTGCCACGCCAGGCTGGAACGTAAAAGTGGGCGATATCAAACTCGTCAACAATGATCTGCGTTACGATGATTTCAACGCACCTGCCCAGCCAAAAGGGCTGGACTACGCACATTTGAATGTTAAAAACCTCAATATCGATCTGCAGGATTTTCTTTTTTCTGACGAGAATATTGCAGGTGCGCTCAAATCAGGTTCCTTTCAGGAAAAGAGCGGGTTTAAGCTGGAAGAATTCAGTACCAATTTTGCTTACGGTGCAAAAGAAACCTATTTAAGAAATTTATTTGTAAAAACTCCCAATACCCTGCTCAGAGACGAGTTGAGCCTTCGCTATAACAGTCTGGACGAGCTTACAAAAGACATTGCAAAAGTTAAAATCAAGCTGAGACTTACCGATAGCCGCATCGCTTTCGCAGATATCCTGTTATTGGTTCCGGACCTTGCCAAGACCCCTCCATTCGACAAAGAACCCAATGGCATCGTGAAAGGATCAGGACAAGTGACTGGTTCGGTGGACGATATGCTGATATCAAAAGCGCGGTTCAGCATGCTGAATGGGACGGTACTAAGTGTAGACGGAAGAATACAAGGACTGCCCGATGCCAACAAGCTGGCTGCTGATATGACCATCAACGAAATATCATCGACCAAACAGGACCTGATGAAAATGCTGCCCGACAGCGCGGTGCCTGCGTCGATAGAACTCCCCGACCAGATCAAGATCTCCGGAAGGGTGAAGGGATCAATGGAAAACGTGACTTTGACCACGACGATCAACACGTCTTTTGGAACCGGGACGTTTTCAGGAACACTTAAAAACATAACAGACAGCCTGAAAGCGCGCTACAACGGAACACTTGCCTTCCAGGATTTCGATCTTGGCAAAATGATGAAGCAGCCTCCTGAAGAAATGGGCAAGCTTACGCTCAGAACCGATATTGACGGAATTGGCTACGCTCCGAAAACCATGAAAGCCAGCCTGGACGGTACCATAGCAAGTGCTGACCTTAAGGGATATGTCTATCAAAACCTTACGCTCAAAGGTGATGTCGACAATGGACTGGCACACGTAGCGGCCAGCATGAATGACAAAAATATTGACGTAGACCTGACAGCGGAAGCTGACTTGTCGAAAGAATATCCAAGTGTAAAAGCAGATCTATCCATAGACCAGCTTGATCTCACCGCCTTGAATTTATATGCTGATTCTCTGCAGGTCAAAGGCGACATTAAGGTGGATATGCCTTCTACGAATCCTGAAAACCCGCTCGGGACATTCAATATCAACGACCTTGTACTGACACACCACCGCAAACCGGTGAGTATTTCGGAAATCAATGTGCAGCTCACCGATTCCGCCGGCGGAAAACAGGCAAATATTGAATCGCCATTCCTGAAGGCAAAAATGGAAGGCAATTTTGTATACACTGAAATCGCTGACGTGCTCTTTACCGAGGTCGGAAAACATTTTAAAGCACCGGGATTAACTTACAATACCATTACAAAACCCGTCAACTTTACACTGGACGCGACAGTCACCAATCACCCGGTATTCCAGGTAGTGGTACCGCAACTGAGAGAAATGAACGCGGTGCAGTTTCACGCCCATGTCGATAACCAAAAAGACTCTTCCATTGTAGCCCGCCTGAGTATTCCGATGGTGGATTACGATAGCATCCGTACCGAACGCGTTTCGGTAAACTTCAGCAACGTGGAAGAAAACGCAGCCCTGATTGCGAATGTCGGGTTGGTTAATACCGGTGGTTTCAGGATTCAGAATGCATCCCTGGATAGCAAAATTGTCGATAACGATGTCAAATTTGATTTTATCGTAAAAGATTCCCTGAATGTTGACCAACGGCATGCGGTAAAAGGCGACCTTGCGATTGCGGGAAGCAAATACCGCCTCAACCTCCGCGACAACCTGCTTCTTGACTATCACGAGTGGGAAACTGATACTGCGGGATATATAACTTATGCTCCGGATAGCCTGTATATCAAAGATTTTGTGATCCGCGAACGCAACCAGTCCCTGACCATCAATTCCACTACAACGGAACCAAACAGCCCGCTTGATATTGCGATGGCTAATATTTCTATCGGGCCTATGATCGCCATCGCAACACGGGATTCAACGCTGGCGACAGGAATATTGAATGGAAAAATCCTGCTGAGCAATTATATGGTTGCCCCGGTATACACCGGAAAACTCACTATTGACAGCTTGGCGGTGACTCAGATCCCTGTGGGTAATTTATCGCTTGTGTCCACCAACGAAACTGAAAACCTGATCCGAGTGGGAATGTCCCTGGTGAGTGCGCAAAACGATATCCGGCTCGGAGGAAGTTACAATCTTAAGGCTGACGATCCGATGGATTTTAAAATGGAACTGAAAAAGCTCAGTGCCCAGACCATCGAAGCATTCAGTTTCGGGGAGTTAAAACGTGCGGAGGGGAATCTCACCGGAAATGTGGCCATCAGCGGTTCCACCGACAGCCCCCGTTTGAACGGTGCGATCAATTTCGACAACGTGGCTTTTAATGCATCCCAGCTAGGCTCGAGGTATTCGCTGGCTAACCAGAGTATCCAGTTCAAAGACCAGAACATCACATTTAGCAATTTCACGATCGCTGATTCGCTGAACCAGCAAATGAAAATAAACGGGAATGTAAGCATCGCCAACATTCCAAATGTTGGCTATAACCTTACCATAGGCGCCAAAAACTTCAACGTCCTTAATTCAACACAAAAACAAAATGAGCTTTTCTTCGGCAAAGCGGCCATAGACGCCAATCTGACTGTGAAAGGCCAGGGAACCAAATCGATCATTGACGGTAGCGTGAAGGTGAATTCGGGCAGTAATATTACTGTGGTTTTGCCGAGCGATGCAACGGAGGCCGGTGACGCTACAAAAGGCGTGATCGAGTTTGTCGATATGAGTGACTCCACCCAGGTCGCTAAGGCCGATTCCCTCGAAAATGCCAACATCATGGTGGATTTCGCATCACAGATCTCACTGGATATCGATGTCAATGACCAGTCGGAATTTAAAGTGGTGATCGACGAGCTCAATGGTGACAATATCAGACTGAAAGGAAACGCACAGCTCAACACAGGTATAGCCCCGAATGGCGAATTATTCCTTTTGGGCTCCTATGACCTGACCGAAGGTTCTTATGATCTGACACTGGAAATCCTCAAAAGGCAATTCCAGATACAAAAAGGAAGCACCCTGATCTGGACCGGCGACCCGATGAAAGCTGACCTGAACATCACTGCGTCTTATCCCGTAATGGTGGATCCAGGATCTATTTCTTCCAAATTTCAGGGAAGCAGTAAAGTACCTATCCAGGTTCAGATCATCATTACCGGAAACCTGACTACGCCGAATATCACGTTCAATATTGTGCCGGGAAGCGAAATTTCGGATGAAGTGCGGAGAGAGATCGTTGCACAGACATTCTGGAATGATATGACCAATAATCCTTCCGAAATGAACAAGCAGGCTTTCGCTTTGCTGATCACCAATAAATTTATAACTGACCAGTCGTCACCAGGCTTTAACCTGGGTTCCAGTGCAGAAGCAGTTGCCCGGCAAAGCGTAAGCCAGTTGCTCAGTGACCAGCTCAATAACCTGGCCTCCGACCTGATCAAAGGTGTTGATCTCGATATCGGCCTTAATTCAACTGCCGACCAGACCACCGGCGCCAGAACCGACCTTAATCTCGGGCTTAGCAAAGCATTCTTGAATAACCGTCTGAAAATATCGGTTGGCAAGAATTTCGAGCTTGAAAGCCAGTCTAATTCTGCGAACTCGACCGAAGTATTCGATAATATCGCACTGGATTATTCCATCACACCCGACGGCCGTTACCTGTTCCGTGCTTACCGCAAAAATCAATATCAATCCATATTGGAAGGCTTCATTATTGAAACTGGTGTGAGTTTTATTATTACGGCAGATTACGATTTGTTCCGTGAAATTTTTCAAAAGCAAAAGAATGAGAAATAGTATATCAGTCGTACTGGTAATATGTGTATTGCTGAGCAGCTGCTCCGTAAATAAATATGTGCCGGCCGGCCAGAGCCTGTATGTTGGCAATAATGTCAAAGTAAATCCTGATAGTATTACGCGGCCCAATGTTTCGGGCCTCGACTCCCAGCTTGAAGGCATCGTGAAACCGGCACCTAATAAAACGCTGTTTGGATTTCCTTACAAAGTCTGGTTTTACTATTTCATCGGCGAGCCCAAAGATGAGGGTGGACTTAGGAGCTGGTTCCGTAAGAAACTGGGTGAACCTCCAAAATTTGCCACACAGCGCGTCATCGATATCAATGCCGCTAACATGGTTTCGTATCTTGACAATGAAGGGTACTACCGCTCCTCTGTAAAAGGGAAGCTGGTTGAGAGCAAAAAAAAGAAACGCAGGACTGCTGTTTCGGAATATGAAGCTTATGTGATGCCGCGGTACGTGATCAATGAGGTCAATTACGTGGTGAGAGACAGCTCTCTTTTCAACAGGGACCTGGTTTTGTCAAAAAAAGATACTTATCTGAAAAAAGGCGATCCGGTACGGCTGGATGTTATTTCGTCTGAAAGATCAAGGATAGATAAGGAGCTGAAAGGCAAAGGGTACTACTATTTCAATCCGGATTATCTGATCATGAAAGTGGATTCGACGATCGGGAAAGCAGACTCGACGCTTGCTCCTCAGCAGGTGAACCTTTATCTGGAAGTAAAACCAGAAACTGCCCAGACTTCTCTGAAACAGTATTTTATAAATGGCATATATGTCAACACCGGAACAGAAGAAAACCTTTCCGCCGACTCGGTAGTAAGCCGCGGGCCGGTGCGCCGGGGTATTAATATCACCGATCCGGGCAAGCTTTACAGGAGAAGGATATTTTACGATGCGATCGGTTTCCGCAGGGGCAATATGTATACCAATACAATGCATGATGTGTCGCTCTCGAGGCTGGTAAACCTCCAGAATTTCAAATTTGTCAAAAACCGCTTCGAGCTGGTTCCCCGCTCGGATTCGGCTTTGCTCAATGTTTATTATGACCTGGCTCCGCTTAAAAAGAAATCTCTCCAGACGGTAATCAGCGCCAGTACCAAGTCAAACAACCTGGGCGGCTCCCAGCTCGACGTTACCTGGCGTAACCGGAATATGTTCAAAGGTGCGGAGATGCTATCCATCAATGCTTACTTCGGATTCGACGTGCAGTTGGGCGGGAACAGAGAAGTGAATCCGAACAAAATCGGAAACGAATACATTCGCTACGGGGCGCGTGCCGACTTGTCTTTTCCACGTTTTATCATTCCTTTTTATAAAGTAAGACCGGAAAAAAGCCAGTCGCTGCCCAAAACCGTGGTATCGCTTATTTATGAAAACCGGGTCCAGACGGGATTTTTCACCACCACGTCTATCCGCGGAGACTATTCTTATGTCTGGCGGAAGAATTCGGAGGTAGAGCACACGCTTACACCTATCTCGCTGAACTATATCACGCCTAGCAGAATAAACTGGGAGCGTGTGGACGACATCATTTTCAGTGCCAATACCAATCCACTGGATGTAGAAAGGTATCTCAGGATCCTGGAAACCAAGTATTTTATCGCTGGATCCAATTATAGTATCTCCTACCGGCCGACACCCAGACCTTTCAGCAGAAATCAGTTTGCAGTTACCGGCGGGATCGATTATGGCGGTAACCTGCTCAGCCTGTTTTCTCCCAAAAATAAAGTGGATAGCCTGCCCAAGGAATTTTTTGGCGTACCTATATTCCAATACGTAAAAGTAGATGGTGACGTACGGTATTACCGTACCGTAACACCCGGACTAAAATGGGCGACGAGACTGATCGTCGGCGCGATCAAACCTTATGGCAACTCTGTCAACACGCAGACACCTCTTTTCAAACAATATTTTGGCGGAGGTAGCAATGGGATCAGAGCGTTCCGGGCCCGGGCGCTGGGGCCAGGTGCCTACCCGCCCGACACCGCGTCTATCCGACTCCTGGGTTATCAGTCTTTTGCCGATATCAGGCTGGAACTGAACACAGAACTGCGCATGAAATTCACCAATATCATCAACGGTGCGGTGTTTGTGGATGCAGGAAATATCTGGTCATTCGGCGACAGTACCAGATCTGGCTACGATACCCGGGCGTTGATTGGAAATGGTTTTTTGAAACAGGTTGCAGTAGGTGGCGGGATCGGGCTACGGCTGGATTTCTCCTATCTGATATTCCGGCTCGACCTGGCGACACCTTTCCGGAAACCCTGGTATACCCAACTGCCAGAAACAGACCTTCCTGAGGGCCAAGTGAAGTATAAAAATCCATGGGTTTTCAACGAGATCAACTTCGGCAGCAAGGCCTGGCGAAAGGAAAACCTGATACTCAACATTGCGGTCGGGCTACCGTTCTAGGCCGTGTTTATCCGCTGTTTTGATCTCCTGACATAATTCTATCAAGATTCCGTTTGTGGTCCTGGGATGTAAAAAACAAACCAGCTTATTATCTGCGCCGGGTTTGGGGGCTTCGCTTAACAAGGTGAAGCCCTCATTTTTTAACCGCTCCATCTCTTCCACAATATCCTTTACCTCAAAAGCGATATGGTGAAAGCCCTCCCCTTTTTTTTCAATGAACCGAGCAATGGCGCTATCAGGACTCGTGGCTTCCAGGAGCTCGATTTTCGTTTGATTAACCTTAAAGAAAGACGTAGAAACATGCTCGGAAGCAACTTCTTCGCGTTTGTAAGGCCCTTCACCGAAAAGCTTTGAAAACAGCCGCTCTGCGGCAGCCAGCTCTTTTACGGCAATACCGATATGCTCTACATTTTCCATACAGTCAGGTTTAAATGTTCATTTCCGGTTGTCGCCTCCGCCTACCATACTAAGGTAACTTTCATAACGGCTCAGCGCGATCCCTCCTTCGGAAACTGCGTCTTTCACAGCACAGCCCGGCTCATTGATATGTTGGCAATTGTTAAAACGGCACTGGTTCAGCAGGTCGCGCATTTCAGGAAAATAGTGGCTGATTTCCTCCGGCTTCATATCCGAAAGCCCCAATTCCTTGATCCCGGGGGAGTCAATGATAAAAGTATCTTTTTCCAGTTCGAACATTTCTGCAAATGTGGTCGTATGCACGCCTTTATTTGCAAATGTGGAAACCTCCTGCGTTTTGATATCCAGATCAGGGGCTATGGCATTTACCAGGGTGGACTTCCCGACACCGGAGTGCCCGGACAGCAGCGAAACTTTCCCTTTCAGCAAGTCTGCAAACTCTTCCAGCCCGCCTCCGCCGATGGCGGTTGTCGCCAGGCAGGTGTAACCCAGGCTCGTATAGAGTTCCATGAGCTCAGACTGAAAATCTTTCATATTGTCGTTCAGCAGGTCCTGTTTGTTGAAAATCAGCACACCGGGTATCCTGAAAGACTCAATAGCTACCAAAAACCGGTCTATGAACCCCAGCGAGGTCCTTGGAAATACCAGAGTGGCGATCAGGATCGCCTGATCAACATTAGCTGCGATAAGGTGCGCGAAGGCGGCTTTATGGACCGACTGCCTCACAACATAATTTTCGCGGGGCAGTATTTCATGTATAATCCCGAAATTCTGCGTTTCGTCCTCTACTTCAAATTGAACATAATCCCCTACCGCTATCGGATTGGTCACTTTCAATCCCAACGCTTTGAATTTGCCTTTCAGCCTGCATTGCCAGATATGGGCATCCCTGGTGTCCCGCACATCATACCACGAGCCAGTTGATCTCAATACCAATCCTTTTACCAAATCCATGTATACGACCTCAATATTTTTTGCAAATAGCGAATTTAGCCGGGATTTTAGGACAGCATTTTCAAATTATTTGAAGAGACAAATAAATCAGGTTAAAGAGCCAAGTAGTTTTTTGTATGCATGCTGTTTATATTTTCTGAAAAATAACGCCGGATATTAAGGACAGGAAACGACTTCGGGCAACAATTAATGAACACTTTACTTTTCCCAGGACCAATACCATTAACCTACATGTGCGTGTTCATGCAAATAATAATATTTTTTAATATTAAAGCACATTATAATTGTTTTTACATACATTAGTATCCATTATTTTAAAGAATATTAAAAAGATCTAAACACTTAAAAAACTTACTCCGCATAATGGACTTAATTGTAGAGGAACCGAATTCGGTTATTGATATTCGCAAAAACCGTATCAGGAGTAACCTTTTGCTTCATTTATACCAATCCGGTGACACTTCAATCAATAAAATGGCGAGATTGTTTCACGCCAGCATCCCGTCTGCGACAGGCATTGTAAACGAGCTTATGCGCGATGGCTGGATCACCGAGACAGGTACAGGGCCGGCAAGGGCTGGCAGACCTCCCGTTTTGTATGGATTGAAAGCAAAAAAATACCTGACACTGATCATGGACATCAACCGCCATGATACCCAGCTGGTCATTTTCGACCTGCATAACCAGCTGATCCTGAAAAGAAAAGTAGATATCCGGCTCGATGATTCCACTGATTTCCTGGAACAGCTTTTCACGCTTACCGACGAATTCCTTAGCTCCAACAACATCAGTCACAGCAAGTTATGGGGAATAGGGGTTTCCATGCCGGGCCTTATTAATTCTTCTCAAGGCATCAATCTTACCTATCCCAACCTCACCCCGCCCGGCATTCCGCTGGTTTCGCATCTGAGAAAGCACTTCAAACTTCCTGTTTGCCTTTTCAATGACACCAAAGCGACTACAATCGGCGAGCACAGGTTTGGGCTGGCTATGGATAAATCCCAGGTACTGACGATTAATATCGACTGGGGTGTTGGTCTGGGGATTATCATCAATGGAGAAGTGTTCCACGGAGCCTCAGGTTTTGCCGGGGAGCTTGGTCATATTCAGGTGAAGCCAGACGGACTTTTATGCCTCTGTGGGAAAGTGGGCTGTCTTGACACCATTACTTCCGCAATCGCACTGATCCGTCAGGCCAAAGAAGGTATCAACAGTGGGAGGGCTACCATTCTTTCGCAGATTGTTGATAAAAACCTTGATTTGCTCGATACAAGCCACATTATTGAGGCAGTTCATGCAGGGGACGAATTTTCGATAGATCTGCTGAGTACCGTAGGCACCGAACTGGGCAAAGGTCTGGCTACGGCTGTACACCTTTTCAATCCGGAAGTGATCATTGTAGGTGGTTTGCTTGCAGAAGCAGGACCATTCATCTCAAACCCTATCGAGCAGGCGATCAATAAGTACTGCCTTTCCGATTTTAAGAATTCCTTGTCCATCCATATTTCCAAATTAGGCTCCAAAGCCAGGTTGCTGGGGACACAGGCGCACTTGTTTGAATACTTGATTGCAAAGGAATTCTCCTGATATCTTATACATTGGGACAATTCGAAATGGCTATTGTCCCAATATTTCTTTCACTTTCTCCATGATCCTGTCGGTGGCCCCAATGCCGGACAGCACGTAATTTTCATTTGTTTCACCGATTTCCCGGCGGGCAGCAGGATCACGGACCCACTGCCCGATGAGCTCCCCGGCTTGCGCGGCATCGGCAATCGGAAATGCTCCTCCATATTCGACCAGGTCCACGGCTTCCTGAAACCGCTGGTAACTTTTGTTGCCGAACATCAGTGGCAGACCAAATGTGGCGGCTTCAAGAATATTATGAAGCCCTGCCCCAAAAGAACCACCTATGTAAGCCATATCACCATATTTGTACAGAGAGTACAACATTCCGATGTTATCGATAATCAGGTAATCGAACGAAGATATTTCTGTTTCCGGTGTGAGTTCTGAATAGCGTAGAGTTCGTCCTTTAAGACTTTTTCGCCAGCTCTCGATCTGCTCTTTTTTTATTTCATGAGGTGCAATTATCGCCTTGATGGAACCCGTAAGGCGGTTGAGTACCGGTATCAAAACCTGCATATCCGCTTCCCATACCGACCCGGCAACAATGCATGGTTTTCCATTGGAAAAAGCCTCAATTTCCGGAAGCTCGCGTGCATTGGCTGCAATTGTTCTGACACGGTCGAACCGGGTGTCCCCGGCGACGCTGCAATTTGTGATGTTCACCTGCCAAAGCAGTTCAACAGATGCTTTATTCTGCACAAAAATATGATCAAACATCGACAGGATTCTTCTGAAAAAAGCACCGTAGGATTGAAAGAAAACTTGCTCGGTTCGAAAGATAGAAGAGAATGCCAGCAGGCCCACTCCCCTGGCTATCAGCTCGTTGACGTAATTGAACCAGAACTCATATTTAATAAAAAACACGATCCTGGGATTGATTGCGCGAACAAACCTCCTGGCATTTGATGACGTGTCAATGGGAAGGTAACAGACATAATCAGCCCCGTTGTAATTCTTCCGGATTTCATAACCCGACGGAGAAAAAAACGTCAGGATGATAAAATAATCCGGGTATTGGCTCCGGAAAGCTTCCATCACCGGCCTTCCCTGCTCAAATTCCCCCAGAGATGCTGCATGAAACCAGGCAACAGGCCGACCGTTTGTATGTGCGGAAAAATCATTTTCAAGCTTTTTAAGAAGCCCTTTCCGGCCTTCCACCCCTGACTTGATCTTGTAGTTAAACAGAGCGCCAACCTTCATTAAAAAGGCAAAAATCCGAATGGCTATTTGGTAAGTATTTTTAGACAATGAATTGATGATCAGTGGATAACAAATAATATTAATCGCGCAATTTTTCAAACTTGCAATGGCGTGGCAGGCTTTTTTCTTCCCTTTTTTATTTTAAAGAACATAAATGTACAAAAAACCGTTAATGTGATGTCGGGATACAACAGCTTACGCTATTATTTCGTACTTTCACTGTCCATACGACACTTTCAGTCATCACAGAGAATAACTAGTAATATGATGCGTGTAAAACTTTTACTTTCGGTATCTATTCTGTTCGCACTATTAACAGATGTATACGCTCAACGTAGGGCCAAGGCTGAGGACAACGAGGAGAGCTATAAATCATTTACCTCAGTAGGCGTCACAACCAATACAAATTCTGGGATTTTGGGAGGCGCGGTTTTTCGTCAGTCTTCGGCACTTTCTTCCAAATTATTTGGCAAAAACCAATACAGGTACCTGGCAGTTGAAGTGGTGAATGTAAAACATCCGAAAGAACTTTCGCAGCAGGATTTCGTGACCGGCGCACGTCTGGTGATCGGAAAGCAAAACTACCTCTTTGCGGTCAGGCCGGAATACGGAAGGGAAATTACGTTGTTTAACAGGCACGAAGACGAGGGGATTTCGATCAGCGGGATTTTAGCAGCCGGTCCCTCACTCGGCCTCGAAAAGCCATATATGGTGCAGGTTCAGAATTCCGACGGGCGCGTAACTACTGTACCCTTTGATCCTGCGACACACTCTGGCGGATCTCAAAACTCCGGCGTTGTTATCGGAGCGGGAAGCTTTTTCCAGGGGTTTGGGCAAACTAAGGTCGTTCCGGGCCTACACCTTAAGACAGCTATGAGTTTCGAACTCAGTGCTTTCCGTGATAACGTTACCGGTATAGAAATAGGTTTTATCGCCGAGGCCTTTACCCGAAAAATTCAGATTATGGCTTATGCCGAAAACAGGAGCGTTTACACTTCCGGCTACATTACGCTGTATTTCGGCAGCAAGAAAAGATAGTTACTATTTTTAATTGATTGTTCCGGAAGTGACTAGCCCGGTCGGTCAGAGATTACAGATTAATATGATTGAATTACCGGTTATTCCATCGGAACGCAAGAAAAGACCCGATTGGCTTCGTGTAAAATTACCAGCTGGCCCCGAATTCCGTAAAGTAAGGCAACTGGTTGATAATTATAAGCTCCATACGATTTGCGAAAGCGGAAGCTGCCCGAACATGGGCGAGTGCTGGGGAGCAGGAACAGCTACTTTTATGATTTTGGGAAATGTTTGCACCAGGAGCTGTAGCTTCTGTGCAGTAGCCACCGGCCGTCCCAATGAATATGACACCGATGAACCAAGACGCGTAGCAGAGGCGATCAAGCTGATGCAGGTGAAACACGCGGTTATTACGTCTGTCAACAGAGACGAATTAAAGGACAGGGGTGCTGAAATCTGGTACCAGACGGTCAGACAGGTGAAAGAAAACACTCCTGAAACAACCATCGAAACGCTGATACCGGATGTCAAAAACAA
The DNA here is from genome assembly GCF_005869225.1 of Dyadobacter bucti. GTDB lineage: Bacteria > Bacteroidota > Bacteroidia > Cytophagales > Spirosomataceae > Dyadobacter > Dyadobacter bucti. The sequence goes on from NZ_SWFP01000014.1 coordinate 95,500, forward strand.
CTGGGATGCATTGATCCACATGATCGAGGCAGGACAGGAAGTGGTTTCCCACAATATGGAAACCGTAGAACGTCTGTATCGTGCGGTCCGTCCACAGGCCAAATATTCAAGAAGCCTGGAGCAGATCAAAAGAACCAAAGACTTCGGTCAGCGGACCAAATCCGGTATTATGCTGGGGCTGGGAGAAACCCAGGACGAAGTGCATAAAGCCATGGATGACCTGGCCGAAAATGGCCTCGATATCCTTACTTTGGGACAATATCTGCAGCCGACAAAAATGCACCACGAGGTAATCGAATGGATCACGCCTGAGATGTTCGACAACTACCGGGAAGAAGGATTGAGACGTGGACTTAAATATGTAGAATCAGGCCCTCTGGTTCGTTCGAGTTACCATGCAGAACGGCATGTTAATGTTCCGATCTGAAATCAAATGTAAATATCCTGCCAAACCCTGCCAGACAACAAATGGCGGGGTTTTTATTTAAATCTGCGCTGAAATTTTAAGATCAATCCCGTAATCAGGTTCCGCTAATTCTGAATTTATTATTTGGTTAATATCTCAAAAAAATTCAATTTTGTTATCTCATCCACACACTGATAGCACGATTCCAAACGGAATATAATTACTAACAATTTCATCTTTATGCCATACTTATTCACCTCGGAATCCGTATCTGAAGGACATCCGGACAAGGTAGCCGATCAAATATCAGATGCTTTAATTGACAATTTCTTAGCCTGGGATACCGACAGTAAGGTGGCCTGCGAAACATTGGTAACTACCGGACAGGTTGTTTTAGCCGGAGAAGTTAAGACGAACACCTATCTGGATGTACAGAAAATAACGCGTGAGGTAATCAGAAAGATAGGCTATACGAAGAGTGAGTATATGTTTGAAGCAAACTCCTGCGGGATTTTGTCTGCTATCCATGACCAGAGCGCCGACATCAACCAGGGTGTTGACCGCGCGGTAACTTCCGGGAGCTTTGAAGATAAGGCAAACGCCCAGGGTGCAGGCGATCAGGGAATGATGTTCGGCTACGCAACCCGCGAGACTGAGAATTATATGCCGCTTGCTCTCGACCTTGCACATAAGATCCTTCAGGAGATGTCTTATATCCGTAATAATGAGGCAGACCTGATCTCTTACCTTCGCCCGGACGCGAAGTCGCAAGTGACGATCGAATACAGCGATGAAAATGTTCCGCTCCGGATCGATACTATTGTAGTTTCGACCCAGCATGATGATTTTGATACGGAAGAATCAATGCTGGCAAAAATCAAAAGTGATGTGATCAGCATCGTTATTCCCCGTGTAAAGGCAAAGCTGACTCCGGAATTACAGCAACTGTTTACCGAAGACATTACTTTTCATATCAACCCCACCGGGAAATTTGTGATCGGCGGGCCTCACGGAGATACCGGTCTCACCGGACGTAAGATCATCGTTGATACTTACGGCGGAAAAGGTGCCCATGGTGGCGGTGCTTTCTCGGGGAAAGACCCCTCCAAAGTAGACCGTTCCGCGGCTTATGCCACACGCCACATTGCCAAAAATATGGTAGCTTCCGGACTTTGCGACGAAGTACTCGTTCAGGTTTCTTACGCGATTGGTGTTGCTGAGCCTTGCGGACTGTACGTCAATACCTATGGTACTTCCAAAGTTGCAGCCAACGATGGTGAAATAGCAGCGAAGATCGGCGAAGTATTTGACCTCCGCCCGTATGCGATAGAACAGCGCCTTAAATTAAGAAACCCGATTTACTCGGAAACTGCTGCGTATGGTCATATGGGTCGCAAAAATGAAATCGTTACAAAGTCTTTTAAAGGTGCGAACGGTGAAGAGAAAAATGTAGAGGTTGAACTTTTCACCTGGGAGAAACTTGACTTTGTAGACGCTATTAAAACCAAGTTTGCTTTGTAAGATATTTAAAGTCAACACGATAAGGTCGGCAAATTGCTGGCCTTATTTTTTTACCCTTAAAAATCAGCGGCTTGCCTATCATTTATGGGGGTATAATTTAATAAAATATCACCTCTCCCTAATAATATTCGGTACTGACCGTTCCTTGATTATACCTATTCTAAATTGTGCCCTCCATAGCTTATGCAGTACCAAAAGATAAAATTTACCAATCTGGAAAAAAGCACATTTTTTCCAACGCTAAGGCAGCGGGTTGACCAGTATTTTGCCGCCAATAACCTCTGCAAATCCGGGGGTTCCCAAATCATTTACAAGGCTCTTTTTATGCTTAGCCTTTATCTGATCCCTTATTTACTGATACTTACAGGCTACCTTTCCAATGTGGCCATGCTGGGACTTACCGTAGTAATGGGATTGGGCGTTGCGGGAGTGGGCATGTCGGTCATGCATGATGCGATTCACGGTTCTCTGGCTGCTTCCAACGTACTTAACAAAATTTTCGGAGCATCTATTTACCTGCTGGGAGGTAACGCTTATAACTGGGAAGTACAGCATAACCGGCTCCACCATACCTTTACCAATATCCATGAAGTGGATGAAGATATCACTGGTAAATTTTTACTTCGTTTATCCTATCAGGAAAAACAGAAATACATTCACAAGTTTCAGCACATTTATGCATTTCTGCTGTATAGCCTCATGACGCTTTCATTTCTGTGGAAGGATTTTAAGGAAATTTCCCTTTTTAATAAAATGTCCGTATCAGGCATGACAAAACCATTTCCAAAAAAGGAACTGATACGACTGGTACTTACTAAAATCGCCTACGTGCTGTTTATCTGTGTCATCCCCCTCTATTTCACGTCGCTGACATTCGGACAATGGCTGATCGGGTTTATGGCTATGCACTGCACTGCTGGAATGATATTGAGTACAGTTTTTCAAATGGCACACGTGGTAGAAGGAGTTGACCAGCCAGAGCCCAACAACTCCGGCAACATTGAGAATGCCTGGGCGGTACATCAGTTACAGACTACGTCCAATTTTGCCGGAAAAAACAGATTTTTGTCCTGGTATATCGGCGGGCTGGATTACCAGATCGAGCATCATTTGTTTCCTTCCATTTCGCACATCCATTACCATGCGCTTTCGCCTATTGTGCGGGAAACAGCTATGGAATTTGGCTTGCACTATAATGCAAAAACCAACTTTACCAACGCGCTCGGGTCGCATATCAGAATGCTGAAGAACATGGGAACCCGCTGATCAGACGGGATCCAGAAGCTCACTTTCCTTAGCAACTTTTTCTATCATTTTCATCTTTTCAAAATTCTTCGGTCTCGACAGGAAAGTATACATGGCCGGAATAACGTAAAGCGTCAGCACCAGGGAAAATAACAGTCCCCCCATAATAACAATCCCCATCGACATCCGGCTTTTCCCCGCCGAGCCCAGCGCCATTGCAATGGGTAAGGCGCCGAGTATGGTCGCGAAACTTGTCATCAGGATCGGGCGGAAACGCAGCGTGGCAGCTTCGTGTACTGCTTCCACAATGCCAAGTCCCTTTTCCCGGAGCTGGTTGGCAAACTCCACGATCAAGATCCCGTTTTTGGTTACTAACCCGATCAGCATGATCATCCCGATCTGACTGAATATATTAAGCGTCTGGTCAAAATACCACAATGAGAATACCGCACCTCCAATCGCCAGCGGAACAGTGATCATGATGATAAAAGGATCTACAAAGCTTTCAAACTGCGCCGCGAGAATGAAATAGATCAGTACCAGGGCAAGGAAAAATGAGAACATTGTGTTCGAAGAGCTTTCCGCATAATCCCTGGAAGAGCCACTTAACGAAGTTTGTATCGACTCATCGTTCAGCTTATCCCTGATCCGGTCCATCGCTTCAATACCGTCGCCGATCGTTTTGCCTGGTGCCAATGCAGCCTGCACCGTTGCACTCATGTATCTGTTAAAGTGAAAAAGCTGTGGCGGGCTGCTTTCTTCCTCCGCTTTCACGATATTGTCCAGCTGTACCAAAGCGCCGGTATTCGTTTTTACAAACATACTTTTAAGATCGAGCGGCTCGTCACGGTTGATACGGTCGTACTGTCCGATCACCTGATATTGACGGCCATTCATCGTAAAATACCCGAACCGCTGTCCTGCAAACGCCAGCTGCATCGTTTGGGCCACATCCTGGACAGAAACACCAAGAGATTTAGCTTTTTCCCGGTCAATGGTGATGCGTAATTCTGGCTTGCTGAATTTCAAATTGACGTCCGTGATCGCAAAAGTAGGGTCAGCGGAAGCTTCTTCCATGAACTTTGGAAGGTACTCTCGCAATTTTTCAAAATCCGGGGCCTGGATCACATACTGTACTGGCAAACCTCCCCGCGAATCAACTGAAATAGTCTGCTGCTGCACTACAAACGACTTAGCGTCAGGCATCAGTTTTAATTTCTGGTTGATATAATCCGCAATTTCCTGCTGCGATTCCTTTCTCAATTTTTTATCCACAAGCGCAATCCGCGCACTTCCGGTATTCACTGCGCCAAGACCTGAATTCCCGGGGGCGGTGATCATCATCAAACCTTTTCTGCCAGGCATAGAATCCATGAGCATCTGGCTAACTTCCTGTACATACCGGTCTGTAAACTCAAAAGATGAGCCTTCCGGTGCTGTCATGTTCATCCTGAACCAGTTTCTGTCGTCCAGAGGCGCCAGTTCCGATTGGAGGTCTTTACCAAAAAACCATATCATCCCCAAAGTGATACCGATCAGGGGAATTGCCACCCAGCGCATTTTGAGAAACTGTGCGAGGGCATTTCCGTAATTATTGGTGATCTTTTCAAAAAATGGCTCTGTTTTGTCGTAAAACCAGCTTGTCTTGTGCGTCTTACGTACCAGGTATGCATTAAGCATCGGTGTTAAAGTCAGCGAAACAAAAGCTGAAATAAGGACTGCCGCTGAAATAACGATACCGAATTCCCTGAAAAGTTTACCGACAAACCCTTCCATAAAAATCACCGGAAGGAATACAGAGGCCAGTGTGATGGAAGTTGACAACACCGCGAAAATAATTTCATTAGCCCCTTTGATAGCAGCCTCGATAGGGCTCATCCCCTGCTCTATTTTTTTGAAAATATTCTCCGTGACCACGATCCCGTCATCAACCACAAGCCCGGTTGCCAGAACGATCGCCAGCAGGGTTAATACATTAATGGAAAAACCCATGATATACATCACAAAGAAGGTGCCTATCAGGGACACAGGGATGTCGATCAGCGGGCGGAAGGCGATCAGCCAGTCACGGAAAAACAGATATATGATGAGTACCACCAGTACAATCGCGATAAGTAAAGTCTCTCCCACTTCCTCTATCGACCTTTCCACAAAAATGGTATTATCGATCAGCGTGTCCAGCTCGTAATCTTTGGGAAGCTCCCTTTTGATATCGGCCATTCTCTTATTTACTTCTTCTGCAATTGCCAGGTAATTTGCGCCGGGCATAGGTGAAATAGCCAGCCCGATCATCGGAACATTGTCGAGCCGCAGGATTGTCTCTTCATTCTCGGGTCCCAGCTGGGCATAACCCACATCTTTCAGGTGGATTGTCTGAGTAGAAGAATTTTTGATGATCAATTCGTTGAAATCCTCTTCGGTACGGAAACGTCCTACTGTATTTACGGTCAATTCTGTGTTATCGCCTGCCAGCCTACCGCTGGGCAATTCCACATTTTCCCTGTCGAGAGCGACTTTAACGTCCTGGGTAGTGATACCCTGCGATGCCATCCTGATCGGATCCATCCAGATCCGCATCGCATATTTTTTCTGACCGAATATCCGTATCTCACTCACACCTTCGATGGTCTGCAGTCGCTGGGCAATGATATTCTCTGCATAATCACTCACTTCCAGGTGCGAGCGGGAGTCGCTTTTGAACGTCAAAACAATGATTGGCTCTGAGTTGGCATCGGCTTTGCTCACCACCGGCGGACCGTCGATATCGAGCGGAAGGGTTCTTGAAGCCGACCCTACCTTGTCTCTTACATCGTTTGCCGCTCGTTCCATGTTCACACCGATATCAAACTCGACGGTGATCTGGCTTGCCCCCTGGCTGCTGGTGGAGTTGATCGACTTGATCCCTTCAATACTGTTGAGCTGCTTTTCCAACGGCTCTGTGATCTGGGATTCAATAATATCCGCATTGGCCCCGGTATAGCTCGTCCTGATGGAAACTACGGGCGGATCAATAGAAGGAAACTCCCTCATTCCCAAAAATTTGTAACCCAAAAACCCGAAGAGGATGATCAGCAGGTTCATCACTATCGCAAGAACCGGGCGCTTGATAGAAAGAGTTGAAATACTCATAACTGGAGATTAATGTACTTTTTCAGTTCACCTTCACGGCTGCATTAGGCTTTAATGCGATAATCCCCGAAGTAATGAGGGAATCGCCGGGCTGTAACCCTTCTATAACCTGGATTTTCTTGTCGGTACGCAAGCCTGTGACGACCATTGCTTCCTGCGCTTTCCCATTTTTGACAACGTATACTTTCTTTCCTTTCAACACAGGCACGATGGCTTCGGTAGGGATCATCATCGCTGATCTGTTGGCCTCCAGATCGGCCAGGACTTTCACGAACATCCCCGGAACAAACCGCCCCTGCGGATTCGGAGCCAATGCCCTGAGTCTCAAAGTCCGAAGATTTTCGTCCACTTTCGGGTCCAGTGCAATGATCTTCGCATTGTATGTAGACGGGTCCCCATCGAGATTGAACTTCACCACATTTCCGATCCTGATACTCGGAGCATATTTTTCAGGAATCGTAAAATCAATTTTGACAGGATTACTCTGCACTACCGTAACGATAGGCGTACCCGGCGCTACGTAAGCACCTTCACTGATATTTTTAAGCCCGATCCTTCCGTTAAAAGGTGCCCGGATCTCGGTTTTTTCAAGCTGCGATTCGATGACTTCTTTTTCCGCATCCAGCAAACGAATATTATTGGAAGTCACATCATACTCTTCCAGATTAATAGCTTCAACATTCAAGAGCTTCTTCTGGCGGGCTTCGATTTTTTTTGCCAGCTCCTGGTTAAATCCTATTTTCTGCAATTGTGCCCTCAATTCCCGGTCATTGATCTTCGCGATGAGCTGTCCTTTCTGTACATACGCGCCCTCCTGGATATCGAGCTTGGTGAGCCTTCCTGAGATCTCAGCCATCAGGTTTACCTCTTCATTGGGGATTATCGTGCCCGAGGCAAAAATTTGATTTTCGATGGATTCTCTTCCCACAACAAACACATTTACAGGAACTCCCGATCCTCCGCCTGCGGTCTTCCCTGCTCCTTCCGTCTTCCCCTTGGCACCTTCCGGCTTGTCCGATTTCGTCTTTGAAAAGACAAAAAGCTTCCCTACTACCAGCACGATGATCACCACCCCAATCAACAATATTGTACGCATAAATAGTAAAACTAAATTCTGTGCAATTTCTATTCGTATTAATTATATTTCTATAAACCAGCTATTTAAAGATAGTTCATATTGTACAAAGCGAAAACTGATCACTTTTATACTTCCGAAAGTTGTTAATTTCTTGTTACCATACGGTAGCCAAATATCACCGCCTGATAAATACCAGATTAAACTTTTTGACTTTCCAGTATATTTAATCTCCCCCGAATATTTTCCCTAAAAAACATGTATTCGTACCGGGCCACTTCTAACAGTATCCTTATGAAACCGACATTTCACTGCTTACACTATTTCATCACACTTCTTCTCTTTTATTTCCCGATGCATACAAACGGACAAAATATAATCAAAACCTATGGCCAGCAATGGAAGATTGCCGAAGAATACACACAAAAAAAGCTCCCTAAATCAGCCCTGGAAGAGGTAAAAAAGATTTATCAGCTGGCAAAAAAAGACAAGCAGGAAGCCCAGGTAATCAAAGCGGCCATTTATATGATCAAACTACAGGCCGATAACCGTGAAGAACACGAAACCGACGCCATCCGCCAGCTTGAACAAGAAGTAGCCGAAAGTAAGGGCCCGGCCAGGGCTATCCTCACAAATTTACTGGCGTCCAATTATTACAGCTACTATTCCGCAGTCCGCTGGCAACTTTACTCCCGCACTGCGACCACCAACTTCAAAAAAGAAGATATTAAGACGTGGACTCCTGAAGATTTCCACGAGAAAATTGCAAAGTTGTACCTCGAATCTATCTCCAACCCCACAGAGCTGAAAAAAACGCGGCTTGAACCTTTCGAGGCGATCATTACTAAAGGAACCACGCGCAAACTCAGGCCGACGGTGTACGACCTGCTCGCTCACAAAGCACTGCAATATTTCTCCTCCGACGAAAGAAACATCCAAAAACCAGCATTTGCATTTGAAATAGACCAAGCCTCCGCTTTCGATCCGGCAGCCGACTTCATACACCGCAAGTTTGTAACCAAAGACAGCACTGCCCTGGAATACCAGGCTTTATTGTTATACCAAAAACTGATCGACTTCCATATCAATGACCCGCAGCCGGACGCCCTGATTGATCTGGATCTTCAACGCATTCAGTATATGAAACAAAAATCGGTACACCCGGATACCGACGAACTTTATTTTATGGCGATCAGCCATGTGGCGGACCAATATCAGAAAACACCTGCCGCCGCACAGGCCTGGTATTTAAAGGCCGCGTTCTTAAACGATCAGGGCAATTTGTTTAATGCCGGGAAAGATACCAGCTACCTTTTTCAGAAAGTAAGGGCCGCGGAAATCTGCCAGAAAGTAATTGCTGAAAATCCGGAAAGCGAAGGAGGAACCAATGCCTTCAACTTGCTGAACAGTATACGTCAGAAATATTTACGGTTCACGACCGAAAGCGTCAATGTACCGGAGAAGCCCTTCCGTGTCCATTTGGAATTCAAGAACTTCGATAAGCTCTACCTCCGGCTGGTGAAATCAACCGACGCTGTCAATATTAACATCAGAAGAAATGACCTTCCGGACGCCTGGACTCTCCTTAAAAAAGCCCCCGCCATCAGAAATTGGGAGCAGGCATTACCTGACACTAAAGATTATCAGCAGCATAGTCTGGAAATAAAAGTAGATGCCCTGCCCGTCGGCGAGTACATGCTCCTGGCTGGCACAAGTCCCGACTTTGACAATAACCAGACGCTGATCGGCGCGAGGCTTGTGTACATTTCAAATATCAGCTATCTGCAGCAAAAAGACAATTTTTTTGTCCTTAACAGGGACACTGGCCAGCCGCTTGCCGGGGCGAATGTACAGATCTGGGATAACGGCTACGACTATACCAATCAGACATACAAAAAACAAAAAGGCCCGCTTCTGGTCACGGATGGGAATGGATATTTTAAAAAACCGGTAAGAAAAACGCCCGACCGGCGCGAAAGTGAGTTGCTCGAAATAACACATGGCAACGACCGGCTGTTTTTGCAGGATCCTCTTCAGACGTTTTATATCGGAGAAAATGAAAAGCCTGTCGAATCAGTATACCTTTTCACGGATCGCAGCATTTACCGTCCCGGCCAAACAGTTTATTATAAAGGCATTGTAAAAAATGGGGAACAGGTTCTCAACGATAGGGCGCGAGAAATTGACGTTGTGCTTTATGATGCAAATAATCAGGAAGTAGCCAAAATAACCCGGACAGCGAACGAATATGGCAGTTTCTCCGGGAATTTTATTTTGCCAAAAGGTGGTAGTTTGAATGGACAATTTCAGATCAGGGTAGAAACCGAAGAAGATAATTTTCAAGTCACTTTTCGGGTAGAAGAATACAAGCGGCCCAAATTCGCCGCCAGTTTTGAACCTGTAAAAGAAACTTACAAGGTAACCGAAACGATTACAGTCACCGGCGCGGCCACCGCTTATGCCGGGAATGCCATCGACGGCGCCAAAGTTTCCTTCCGCGTTGTGCGCAATGTCAGGATGATTTATCCCTGGCTGTCCAAACGCTGGTGGTCCCCCTCGTCACCGCTGGAAATCAAACATGGCGAAACTGTTACCGATGCCGCCGGAAAGTTCACGATTACATTCGAGGCAATTCCTGACAGGAAGACCGATAAAAAGCTTGATCCGGTATTTGATTACATGATATATGCGGACATTACCGATACCAATGGCGAGACCAGAAGCGCCAATACCACCATTTCCGCCGGATATAAATCGCTGGTGATCAAAGCTGTAATACCAGAGACTATCGCGGCGGACAGTTTGAAAAGCCTGTCGATCAGGACTGAGAATATGAATGGGGAAATCGTGACCTCTGATGTAACAGTTAAAATAATACGCCTGACACCGGAAAACAGACTGATCCGCGAACGCCTCTGGCAGGTGCCGGATTTATTTGTTTTATCAAAAAATGAGTTTATCAGCTACTTTCCACATGATGAATATGCGCGGGAAAATCAGCCCGAAAGCTGGCCGGAACAGGGGTTGGTGCAGGAGAAAACAGCGCGGACAGATAGCAGTAAAAGATTTCAACTTACAGAAAAGGTCCCAGCCGGATTTTACAAAATTGAAATATCAACCAAAGACCAGACCGGAGAGGAAAACAAAGACGTCCGGTACATGGAGGTTACTGCCCCTGCAAACGACAAACTTGCGCGCCCGCAATACCTTTGGGCAGAAAGCAGTCACGCCATTGAGCCCGGCGAAAAGACAAGTATCAAAATCGGAACATCCGCCGATAATGTATTTCTGATCAACGGCAGCAAACAAAAGTCGCGGGGCAGTAACACTTTTTCATTTTCTATACTCGACAATCAGAAAAAGACTTTTGACCTCTCGGCTACGGAAGCCGACCGGGGCGGATACCGTGTTGAATATTTCTTTGTCAAACATAACAGGTTTTACAGGCACGCGGAAACTGTGAACGTTCCCTGGACAAACAAAGACCTGCATATCGAATACCAGACATTCAGGGATAAAGCATTGCCCGGCTCCGCGGAACAATGGAAAGTAAAAATCACGGGTTACAAAAAAGAAAAGGCAGCCGCTGAAATGCTGGCAAGTATGTATGATGCATCGCTCGACCAGTTTTATGTGCATCGATGGACAAAGCCCTCTATCTGGCCAGCCGGGCAGGATTTTAGCTACCGGGACACCCGTGCGAATTTCGGGACCGGCACCTCGGAACTGCGGTACACCGTAGGGGAACCGTACAAACATTTTGACAAACAATATGATCAATTGATCGGGGATCGGATCTTCATGCGAAACAATATGCGGGCAAGGCTCACTGGCGCAGTGGGCGGAGCAGCGAGGCCTCAATTAAGACAGCAGAATTCCGATGAGATTCTCGCAGCCCCGATGATCGGCGAAGATCGGCTTATGCTGGAAGAAGTGGTGACAGTGGGCTACGGGGTGCAAAAGGCCGCTCCACCTGCCCCCGGCGATAACGCTGCCGGGCCTGCGATCAGGAAAAACTTCAATGAAACCGCCTTCTTTTTCCCTGATCTTAAAACGGATGCGGAGGGTGCAATTACATTTTCCTTTACCATGCCTGAGGCTCTTACCAAGTGGAAATTCCAGGCTTTGGCGCATACAAAAGACCTGGCACTGGGTTACAGCAGCAAAGAAATCATCACACAGAAAGACCTGATGGTGCAGCCCAACCCGCCCCGCTTTCTGCGGGAAGGAGACAAAATCCTCTTTTCTTCCAAAGTAGTAAACCTTGCTGACCACGCGGTAGATGGTACAGTTTCATTCCAAATGTTCGATACAGAGACCAATAAGCCGGTGGATGATTTATTTAAAAATACCACCGGGAACGTCGATTTCCATATTCCGGCAGGACAAAGCACAGCGGTTCAATTTTCCCTGGAAATCCCCAAAGGGTACACCCACATGCTGACCTGGCGCGTAACTGCCAAAGCAGGGAACATATCGGACGCCGAAGAAAACACCCTGCCCGTGCTGCCCAATCGTATGCTCGTTACCGAAAGCCTGCCGCTGCATACACGCGGAAATGGCAGCAAGGATTTTAAGATGGAAAAACTCATCAATTCCAGAAAATCCGCTACACTGACCAGCCAGTCGCTGACCGTTGAATATACAAGTAACCCGGCCTGGTATGCAGTTCAGGCGCTGCCCTACCTGATGGAATACCCGTACGATTGCGCGGAACAAACTTGGAACCGGTATTATGCCAATTCGCTGGCCGCATCCATTGTTAACGGATCGCCCAAAATTGCCGCGGTATTTGAAAAATGGCGAACCTCGGATACGACTGCTTTGCAGAGTAACCTAGAAAAAAATCAGGAACTCAAATCGCTGGTACTTGAAGAAACACCCTGGGTACTCGCGGCGAAAACAGAATCGGAGCAGAAAAAGAATATCGCCCTCCTGTTTGATCTTCTGAAAATGAGCAACGAACTGAGCAGTGCCATCGACAAACTCACTCAGCTGCAAAGCCCAAATGGTGGTTTTGTATGGTTCAAAGGCGGGCCCGACGACCGGTATATGACGCAATACATTGTCACCGGCATTGGTCATTTACGTAAATCGGGTGCCGTGAAAAGCGGTCACGAAGACATTTTGAATAAAATCGTTGCAGCCGCCATTCCATATCTTGACCAGCGTGTCAAAGAAGATTATGACGAGCTGGTAAAAAGGAAAGCTGACCTGAAAGCCCACAGCCCTTCGCCAGTCGCAATACAATATCTGTACATGCGGAGCTTTTATCCGGAATACAAAATACCGGCCGCTTCTCAAAAGGCATACAGCTTTTTTATGGAACGTACCAAACTGAACTGGACTGATCAGTCAAAATACCTGCAGGGACTGACAGCCCTGGCAGTGCACCGCTCAGGAGACAAGAATATCCCGGCGGCTATTTTGAAATCGTTAAAAGAAACAGCCATAAACAATGAGGAGCTGGGCATGTACTGGAAAGATGCCCGCAGAGGCTGGTGGTGGTATGAGGCACCTATCGAGCGGCAGGCTTTGCTGATCGAGGCTTTTCAGGAGATCAGTGGTGATGTCGCAACAGTCGATAATCTAAAAACATGGCTGCTTAAAAATAAGCAAACCAATGGGTGGGAGAGCACCAAAGCTACCGCCGAAGCCTGCTATGCTTTGTTAATGAAGGGATCAGACTGGCTGAATGAAGAAAGGTCAACTGTTGTCAAATTGGGTAATATGGTTGTTCAACCGGCGCCGGAACAGACCGAAACAGGAAAAGGCTATTTTAAAAAGACATTTGACGGAAGTGAGGTAAAGGCAGCTATGGGTAACATCCGGATCGAGACGGGCGAAAGTAAAAATGCTTCCACGCTGCCGACCTGGGGAGCCGTTTACTGGCAGTATTTCGAAGATCTTGATAAGATCACTTTTGCAGATACCCCGTTAAAACTCTCCAAAAAGCTGTTTATCGAAAAAAATACAGATCGCGGACCGGTACTTTCTCCGGTCAACGAAGGTGCTGTGCTGCATGTCGGGGATAAAATCAAAGTCCGGATCGAACTCCGCGCCGACCGCGATATGGAGTATGTACACATGAAAGACATGCGTGCTTCGTCCCTGGAACCTGTGAATGTTTTGAGCCAATTCAAATGGCAGGATGGTTTGGGTTACTATGAAAGTACGAAAGACGCGAGCGTTAATTTCTTTTTCAACAATCTGCGAAAAGGGACATACGTGTTCGAATATCCTCTTTTTATAACACATAACGGCGATTTCAGCAATGGTATCACCACCATTCAATGCATGTACGCGCCTGAGTTCACTGCACACAGCGAGGGAGTGAGGATCAGGGTGGAGAAGTAATTTTTGTGCAAAAGACGGTTTCACAGTTGTCGCAATTGCCCCTGAATGTTGTCGTGAGCGGCACCTTTGAATTGGGATTAATCTCTGGATATTTGTAAGATCATTATGCTAACCCCAAAACCATGAACGAGGAAGTAACAGCCTATATCCGAAAACAACCGGAATGGCAGATCAAAGTTTGCGAGTCGCTCCGAAAGATGATTTATGAAACCATCCCTGACGTTGCCGAGCGGATCCAGTATGGCAAGCCGCACTATCTGAAAAACGGTCACTATGCATGTGTCATCCACTGCTCGAAGGACAAGGTCTCATTCATGATATTCAATGCCGGTGAACTGGAAGACATCAACGGTTTTTTCAAATCCACATCCAGCCCCGACAGAAAAACAGCCACCATTACAAATGGACTGGAAGTTGACTATGCGGTTTTGGCCCAAAAGCTAAAACAGGCATCTGCATCTTTGTAACGATCAATATGCGGATCCTATGGCTACCAATATCGACGCAGCACATTTTATCGAAAAGCTGAAAGCCGCCAGTTCGCCGGAGGAACTTGTAAAAATTCAGCGTTACTTCAAATCTGGCCCAGGCGAATACGGTGAAGGTGATACGTTCATCGGTGTACGTATGGGACAGGTTTTCGATCTGGCCAAAGCATTCATAGATATGTCGCCGGAAGAGATCGAAAAATTGCTGGAAAGCGATATTCACGAAGCACGGGCCGGCGCACTCAGCATTATGGACAAACAATCGCGCAGTAAAAAGACGCCAGAAAGCCGCAGAAAAGAACTGTTCGACCTTTACATCAGACGTTCCGACAGGATCAACAACTGGGACCTTGTCGACCTCGGAACGCTCCACATGACCGGGAGCTACCTTTACAACAAGCCCAGGGATATTTTGTATCAGCTGGCACTTTCGGAAAATCTCTGGGAAAGAAGAACAGCCATTGTCAGCACGACGTATTTTATCAGACAGGGCGATCTGGACGATACATTTAAAATTGCTGAAATACTTGTTAACGACAAAGAAGACCTTGTTCACAAAGGCACGGGTTGGATGCTCCGTTTTGCGGGTGCATCCAACCGTGAAAGGTTACTGGAATTTCTGGATAAATACGCCGCAACCATGCCGCGGACTTTACTGAGATATGCTATTGAACATCTGGATAAAGGACAGCGCCAGTATTTTATGGAACTGAAAAATACCCGAAAAAACTCAAAAAACTGATCAGCTATTTCCAGGCTAATTACCTGCAATGGCCGCAACAGCCTGCTGGATTTTCAGGATCGCCCCGGCAAAAGCTTCCATATCTTCTTTTTCCCCGAGCATGGCATGCTGTAAAATCCATACGGCGTCTGTACTGCAGGCCTGCTCAGCCACCGGACAGACAACCCGGCTGTAATCGACAGTTTCGGGGATAGCATAACACATAAAGTTCCGGTTCTGAAAAAGAGGCTGCTTATACAAAGGATGTGGGTAACCTTTAAAAGAAGGGATTCCTTCGGCCGCAAGCATTTCAGCGAACTTGTCTTTCGGCAGCCCGCCAAATTCAGAAGCATCATATTTGAAAATATAAATATGGTAACAATGCAGCGTGATTTCCTCTCCCCTGTGCAGCGGTGTGATCCCTTTTATATTTTTCAACAGATCGTTCAGATACAATCCATTTTCGTTTCTTTTTTTTGTCTGCCCGTCGAGCCTTTCCAATTGGTGTGAAAGCAGTACCGCCTGCATCTGCGTGATCCTGTAATTGCAACCCGGATTATAATGGTCATACCACTGGCCGCCTTCAATACGCCCCACATTACGCAACGAATGCATCATCGCGTAGAGATCATCGTCATCGGTAATAACGATTCCGCCCTCGCCGGAGGTAAGGTTTTTGGAAGACTGAAAACTGAAACTGCCTACGTGACCGATCGTGCCCAGTTTTTTCCCTTTATACTCTGCCCCGTGAGCGTGAGCCGCATCTTCAATCACTTTTAATCCGTGCCTGTCTGCAATGTCCATAATGGCTTCCATATCGCAGGCCTGTCCTCCGAAATGCACCGGGATAATCACTTTCGTGCGCTCGGTAATGGCGGCTTCTATGGCGGCTGGACTGATGTTATAAGTATCCGGATCAATATCCACGAAAACCGGTACGCAGTTACACTCGATAACCGACGATGCCGTGGTGATAAAAGTATAGGGGGGAACGATCACCTCGTCTCCGGGTTTCAGGCCGCAGGCAATCAGGGCAAGGCGGAGTGAAACAGAACCATTAACGCACGTAATTGCATATTTGCTTCCGCAATAACGCGCAAACGCTTTTTCAAACTTAGCTACCTCATCGCCGCAATCCGGGTTTCCCCATTTGCCGCTCCTGACTATTTCGGCTACTGCATCCACTTCCCGTGAATCATACACAGGCCAGGGAAACTGCCTGGTTACCGATTTTGCTCCTCCGTCTATTGCCAGTACTGGATCCATAAAACATATTTTACTTAAAGGTCGGTTATCAAATTCATTCAATCTCAATACTTTTCAATGCATTTTTCGGGCTATTGGCAAAAAATCAGGACAATGGTTGTAGTCCATTTCTCACATTAAAAAGTACTTATCTCATAAACCCTCCTCTATATTTTACCGGAATGAAAGACCGACAACTTCTTTTTACACTGCTCGTTGCAGGCATGTCGCTGGGAACGGCCTGGGCTATCCGCGGACAGTTCGGGCACGAACAGGGTGCTGCCTGGGCTGGCGGGATCGGCGGACTGAGTATCGTGCTTCTTGCCAAAAGACCAGACTGGTATGCAAAAGCCTTTCATCTGGCACTTGCGTCGGCGGCAGGCTGGGGAATCGGTGGCATCATCAGCTATGGGATTGTGGTTGGGTACGGACGAGGGATCGAATTCGGAAATGTATATTATGGATTGCTGATGTTGTTTGTCATAGGAGGCCTGTTCGGGCTGATCGGCGGCGGGCTTTTTGGGCTCGTTTTGGCTTCTACAAAAGACAAACCTGTGGCCTGGCACCAGCTGATCCTGGAAATGACCGCCGGTGCTTTGATCTTCTATTACCTTCTGATTGAAGAATTGGGCTGGCTCATGACCCCTCCCCGATCGGAGGCCTGGGCTGCCTGCTTTGGAATGACCGTGGCTATGTTCTGGTTTATGATCAGAAACCGGCAATATGCGGCGATCCGCGTGGCGGTATTTGCCGGCCTGGGCGGGGGTTTCGGGTTTGCGTTCGGGAATTTCCTTCAAGTGATGGGAAATGTTTCGGGTATCAAATTCAATTTCTGGAATGTGATGGAATATTCCATCGGATTTTTCGGTGGTATTGGGATGGCTTACGGCACATTCACTTCGAAATGGGAACAACAGGAGGCTGGCGTACCTAAGAACAGCATACTTGTCCCACTCGTGATTCTTACATTGATCATCCCATTTATTGTTTGGGACCAATCCTTCGGAACAGAAAGAATCCTGAATACGGTCCAGGAAATCAGTCCAACCGGCGACGGAACAGGCATTACCCGATATGTGCAGTGGATTGCGCTCTTGCTGATTGCAGGATATGCCTGCTATTTTATTTATGTTAATTATCAAAAACGAAAAGGAGGCGTTTTAAGCTTTTCGTTTGATTCCGTAAGGTTATTCTTTCTGGCAAATCTTAGCGTTTATACCATTTACAGCATCCTTATCACCTGTGCTTTTATGAGCACTTACCGTATAGAACAATACCTTTATGTTGTCAATGTGGTGATTATCGGTCTGCTTGTCGGGAAGTTCGAGCCCTCTTTTACCGACCGGGGCCTCAATATCAACAGGTGGTTTATCAATCTAATTTTTGTGCTGGCTATCATAGCGCTGCTCACAGCAGTAGCAGTAAGCTCACACGGAGAATTGAAAGGGGCTCAAAGCCGGTTTTGAAGGATGCTGGCCGGAGGGTTTTAACGATTGCATATCACTTGGAGTAAAAGGAAATAAAAAGAAATGCTAATTCATTTAACTAGCCACTTCCCTCTTTTTAAACATCCTTTATTAAGCAATGGCAGATAAATATTTAACTTCGCAATTATTATTATAAAACCAATCGTTCCATTATTGTATCATTACAAACTTTCCAACAAACGATTGTTACTAAGATTCTTATTTTCAATAATTTAACACACTTTCGCTATGGCACGCCCGATAAAAGAAACACCGGTTTTAAAAGGTGCAGACGCAATTAGATTCCGGAAGAATATGGAATTTAACAAAAAGGTGTCTGCTGAAGAGCTTGATAGAATGAAGAAAAACTTCAAGTTGTTTCAATCGAAGATTACGTTCTGATGGCATTAGATGATTCAGAATCGTCAGATTGTCGGTTGATTCTGTTATAAAACCATTTGATTGCGGTGATAACGAACTTAATGAATTCCTTTTACAGGACGCAATTGACTACCAAAAAGCACATCTGGCTGTAACATATATTCTCGAGAACAAGGATGACACAATTGCTTACTTCTCGGTCCAGAATGACAAAATAGCTTTGGAGGATTTTCCAAGCAGAAGTCAGTATAACAAAGCTCGCTCCAAAATCGCCCATAAAAAATCTCATAAAAGCTATCCCGCTGTAAAAATCGGGAGATTAGGTGTAGGTGAGAAGTTCACAGGTAAGGGTTACGGAAGAGGTATTCTTGACTTTGTTAAAATTATGTTTTTAACAAATAACAGAACCGGCTGCCGATTTATGCTAGTAGATGCATATAACAACAAAATAGATTTTTACAAAAACAACGGCTTCAAGTTGCTCCGGCCATTTGAAGACAAGGGCCGGACGCAATTGATGTTTTGTGATCTGCTGGATTACAAAGATCCTATCCAAACCCCGGAACAATAACTCCTACTTTCTGATCACCAGTTCATCCCTCACCTTCCCCTCCGGATCGTAACATTTGTATGTAAGCGTATTATCTTTCATTGTAATGTGCTGGTATAAAGGACCGTCGGGATAGCGAACCACGGCATAATCTTCTTCCGGCCATTGTTCCTGCTTGCCGGGAATGCTGATGGACATGGTATAGATCGTTCCCTCTGCCGGCGTTTTCATAGCTTTTCCGTTTAGCATCGGCTTTGTACGGAGGTAATAATGCATGTGCCCGCTCATGACCATATCCACATGGTATTTGTCAAAAAGCGTACACCAATCTTTTCTGATGTCGTCGTAAGGCTCTTCGAGGTTATATGGAGGAAAATGGAACATCGCAAATTTCCATTTCGCGTCAGAATTTTTAAGCTGTTTTTCAATCCATCCCTTCTGAGCCGGCACCGAAAGCGTCGCATCGATCATCACAAAAAGTGCATCCTGGTATTTGAAAGAATAGGTCATTTCCTTTGGCTGATTTCCGGGACCGTTTTCAGGCAGGCTGAACATCTCCTGGTACATCCAGGCCCCTAGCCCATCCTGGCTGTCATGATTCCCCGGCACTGGCATCAAAGGTTTGCCATGAAATACCGGACTCGAATAATTCCACAATCCGTCCCATTCATCGCGGTGGAGGCCGGTGGTCACCAGATCGCCCGCAATGGAGAAGAATGCAGTTTCCGGGTGTCTTTTTAATGATTTTTTTGCCATATCACCCCATATTTCCGAGTAATGCGTATCCCCAAACCAGATAAACGAAAATCCTTTGTTCACGTCCGGTTGCGTTTGAAAAGCAACCGGCGCCAGCCATTTTTCATTTTCAGTTGCCAGCGCGTAGGAATATGTGGTCCCCGGCGAAAGATTTTTCAGCTTCGCGGTAAACCGGTTCACATACCGGTCATTTTGCAGAAGGCGATCCTCCATTTTAAATTTTGAAGCATCAGCAAAAAGCGTATCCTTAGTCCCGGGCTTCCAGTATTTGACTCGCCCTCTTTCAACTGAAACATTCGTGCGCCACTGAATGTCCACAGAAGTTTTCGGATCATCGCTCCACGTGAGCATGATCTGGTCGGGGACGGAGGAAGAAGGCGTTTTGGTATTCCTGAATGCGTTTACCAGATGCGCTTCCCGCGCACGGCCCCGAACCGTAGTAAACAATACCTGGCCTTTTAACTCGTCCGGAACCTCGGTCAGCACCAGGCCATCCCAGTCGTGATAGGTAAAGGCACCTGTATCGATCGTGTCCAACGGATATTGGGAAGGTGTAACCCGGGTAATCTGAAGTTTATCCTGTTTCTTTTGCGGTGCGACACTAATAAAATACACCGGGCGGTGCTTGTCAAAACCATTGATACCTAAACCAATACTCCCTTTATCAAAGTTCTTCTGCCAGACTTCATAAGTATATTCCTCATTTTTTACGGTTAGACCCGTCTTTTTGAAGCCACTCTCTTTTATCCAGAAAGGCATTGATTTCTGCCCCTGATCGCGCATCAGGGAGACAGTGACAGGCACATTCGCGTCAAAAGTCCAGAACTTCGTGGCAAGGATCTCCTTTTCTTCATCTGTAAAAAAACCGAGCAGGTAATTTTCAGAAACTGTGTCGAGCTGAGCCGGAGTCAATGTTTTGTAAAGCCTTGTAACGGCATCGTCCACAACATTTTTAACGTTCCCGGATGTCAGCTCACTTTTCTTTTCACAAGAACTAAAACCAATCGATAAGAGTAAAATAAATGACAGCAGCTTACCAGTATTCATACAGAAAAATAATGTTGTTTAAAGTAATACTTTGTTACTGGTCAAAAAGACCCTCGTACTTTCTGTATAAGTATCGCCTGCAGGCGTTTTGTATTTCAAGTCCACATAAAAAGCCCGGAATCCACTGGCCGGAAAATTCTCCGTTACCTTCACGACCGATTTTTTGCTGATGCCAAGACTTTTACCCGTCCAGGTATCATTCCGCAAATCCTGGTCCGCGGAATGAGCCGACCACAGGATCACATCTACCAAAGCATCTGAGGTAGCCTTTATTTCAAGACTGACACTCTGTTTGGTGGAAGATTGTGTCCACTGACAGGTAGCGTAGGGCGTTTTCGTGATTGTCGCTCCAAAAAACGCGCTCAGCGCCTCCATAGCCTGTTTACCTCCTCCAAGATCATGGCCGGCATTCGGAACATAATGCAGCATGTTGTTGCCGGGGATTTTATCCAGGTAGTTTTTGATATTGTCCACCACCCAATACTCATCATTGGTACCCATAAAAATCATTTTGGGCATCGTCAGTTTTGCGCGGTAAGAATAAGGATCGATCATGGTAGTGATCGCCTGACCATCAGGAGAACCTGTCGATTGCGGGATTCCCAGCTTCACATAATCTTCAATCTGCACACTGTAATCCCCCCAGGATTTGATCTGGTAATCAAGACTTACCGGCATGTTGAGAATATCAATTACCATCGGCGCTATGGCCTGTACCCTTTTGTCACTGGCACCTGTAAGCCAGGTAGTCCATCCGCGCTTGGAAGCGCCGGTTACCACAAAGCTATTTACGGTATGGTTCAGCTTTTGTTTGGAAAATTCCTGGACCGCGTCCATTGCCCTCACCGCACTCTTAACCATCGGAAAAAGCAAAGGCCAGCTGTAATCCTTATCCTTTTTGAAATTGTGCAGCGTATATGAAATCAGTGCGTCTTCGGTCAGATCGTCGAAAAAAGGCTGGTTGGGCGTCTGCTTCAACAATGCTACAATGGCGCGATTTGTGGTGGCGATGCCGCCCAGCGACGCATACATTTTGTCATCCTGCTTGCTGTTCCAGTTGGGCAGCTCATTTTTATTCGACCCGCCGGTAATGAAAAGCAGCGCGTCATCGTGTTTATTTTCTTTCGGTACAATCACTGTGAGCTGGTGTGTCCAGGTGAACTCCCGCCACTTTTGCGAGGTGAGCAGCAGATTGTAAAACGTCAGACCGTCTTTGGCAAAAGTCTCTTTTACCTCCCATTTAAAAGTTTTGTCGCCATTTTCAAGATAACTGTGAAGTGCCGTTTCGGGTGTGATCTTCTGAGCGTTAACTGCCAATATGCCAATGCATTGAATAAAAATTACTGTGATCGAGCGTCTGATTGCATTCCGGTACATATTCCTAAGGTTTGTTTGTGTTGATCATATTACTTGTACCCCTCAGCCCCGGGGTTTTCACTGATTAATTTAAGTGCTTCCTCCATGTAAATCTCACCGGTCATTTCGCCCAGGCTTGTGCGGCTGACGTAGTCATATCTTTTGAAACTCTGAAAATCCACTTTGGTAAGCATATACCCGAAAGCATCATTGGTCAGCCCAAAAAGAAAGGGCTGACTGGTTTTCATGTGCCGCTTTACATAGTAACCGATATTGGGCAGAGCCTCACCTGGAACTGTGAGTATTTGTGCAGTTCCGATGTTCAGCAGGTTAAGTTGCGTAGCCACCCGGTTGTCGCCTGCCATCTCATTTTTGATCGGGGATTTTTTTAAAATATACCGCATAATCTCCGAATCGACCGGGAAATGTATTTTTTTCGATGTGCAAAATAAAGCCGGATTTTCCTGTATGCCGGCATTTGCGACAATACGCAGCGCTTCATCCGCCAGGAGCTCACCGATCCTTTTGCATTCATTCCAGTCATTGGCTTCCTTGCCGTTTTCGACGCGGTTATCTGCCGTGACCATACCACCCTGCGCGCCGTTCATGAAAATGGCGGTGCCACCACCTTTTGCTTCGATCCGGTCGTAAAGCGGGCCGCAAAGATCGGGGCTTAAAATACCCCGCCCAGACCCGATTACTTCCGGGTGTATCGCATAGTTAACCAGTGTGGCAATAGCTTTGCCCTGGTGTGCCTTGTTTTTCGCAAGCACTTGAATGACTCCGCAGCGCGGGTCGTACAACTGATCGGCGTAGTAGTTATATGCGATTTTACCCTTTGCTTCCCCTACTGCGGTTCTTAGGGAGGCATCTTCCAGGTCTTGAACCGCTTCGTTTACAGCCTCTGCAATCAATTTCACACAATGGTCCAGATACTTCAGATCGGCAAAAGATTCGCCCTTTTCGTTGGGAAAACCATAAGCATCGGGACCGCTATGGGTATGGGTAGCACCGATGAGAATGTTCTCCGGGGGTATGCCTTTGATCAAAGCCCTCGATCTATTGCCCAGAGCCGCAGGCCAGCCTAGGTTATCAACATTCACAATAGCCACCCTGGTATTGCCTTTTTCCAAAACCAGCGCTCTCACATATAGTTCGCCATTTTTGGATGTAGCTTTTTTGGGAGTTCCTATTCCGCCGGACACAGGCAACAAGGGATCCGGAGTAATAACCCGCACAGCCGCGCCTGCCTTGAAATCCTGGCTATGTACGGGAAGAATGAAAATGCAAAACAAGCAGGTTAACAGTATGGCTTTCGTATTTTTCATTTGACATGCGTTAAAAATATTACGGCAGCTTTTCAAAAACAAAACGGGGCTGTCGGACATTTCAGACAGTCCCGTTTTCGATGTTTTATATTACAAAACCAACTCACCAAGGTTTTTTCGTACCCTGTACCACCCACGGCTTCGACCAGGCGCTGTTTCCCTTGTCCGCCTGAGAATAGACCGTGATTTCCAGCTTGCTGACCGCACTTTCGGCATTGGCTTTATTGATCTGCAGCTCATCCTGCATGTAATAAAAGCGAACAGGCAACACGTCTCTTTTCGCTGCCGGCCCTGCGTGCAGCTCCGGTATGCCCGTTCTTCTGTAATCGAACCAGGCTTCGGTGGCCGCTGTCCAGCCTGCGATCCATTTCTGCTCGATCACCTGCTTGATGGTTTGGTTGAAAGCGACTGCGGGCTGCGCAATATAGGCGCTGTAAGTACTCCCCACCGTCCATGTATTGAGTGAGGCTTTAATGCCCGCTTCATAATGATCTTTGGCTACGCCTGCCGCCCAGCCTTTCAGTCCGGCCTCTGCGAGAATAAAATGCACCTCAGCCGCTGATATCAGCCGTGCTTTCAACAATGGCCCTTTGGCTGCTTTATATATATCATTCAAAAATGAAACATGCGGATTGTATGAAGTCTGTCCGGGAGTCGGGTTGAGATTATAGGCCGACGGCAGGGCCGAAAAGCTCGGCGGCAATCCTACATATTCTGGATCGGTATCAATTTGTTCCGTACCTACCTTATCCGGTGAAAGATAGCGTTTGCCATCTACAATTTTGTCCGTTTTAGGAGGCAGCGTCGCATCCACTACCAGCGGTACCTCGACCTTATTGGCCCATATTCCCAGGCGGGGGTCTTTCAGAGCCTGTAGCTTTTCTACAAAGGTTGCGCACATCTTTATTCTCCGGTAATTGCTTCCGCTCGCATCATACACGGCATTGGCAGGCCAGGAGTCGCCGTCACTATTTCCGGGAAATGACATGGCGGCATCGTCGCTTTCGGAGGTAATGATCGGGTACTGGACAGCGTTGGCAACGATTTTCTCTATTCCCGCTTTCGCAATGTCCGGCTGTTTTTCTGAAAGCCGCATATAGTAGCGCAGGAGAAGTGAATTGGCCATTTTTCTCCATTTTTCAGGATTCCCCCCATAATATACATCTACATTATCCACAATTCCAGGGTAATCTGCTTTGGACTTGGAAAGAAGTGTATTCGCTTTTTCAAGATCGGCAATGATACCTGCGTAAATCTTATCCTGCCCATCAAAAGCGGGTAAAATATTCTCTGTTCCTCCAACTTCGCCTTTCAGCGCATCGGTATATGGGGCATCTCCCCACAAATCGGTGATCAGGCCGAAAACAAAGGATTTCATGACCAGCGAAACGCCCTGCTGGAATTCCAGATTCAGCTCTACCGATCTTTTATACAGCAGGTCGTTATTTCTCAGGATATCATAATAAGGATTCCAGTTCTGATTCCCGCCCCAGTCGTAATCATTATGCCCGCTCGCCCAGGCATCTTTTTGCGTATGCTGAACCACCCCGGCAATATCCTGATACCCCAGGTTTACATAGGCTCTGGCAGCTTCGGTTAAGATAGTAGGCAGGATCAGATTGGGATTGACTGTCTCCGGCGCAACTCCGTTCGGGTTTTCGTTCAGTTCGCTGAGATCCTTACAGGAAAAGATCAGGCACGCGAGCAACAGCGGGAATAGGATGGATTTTTTGCTGAATGTTTTCATGAGTGTATTAATATTAAATATACTATCTGATTGAAATTAGAAAGTAAGACCCAGTTTGAAGCCAATCGGCATTACCCAAGGTGTTACGTTGTACCGCTCGATACCCTGCTTGAACTGCGTACCCGCCTGCGCATTGGATTCCTGCTGAAATGCCTGCTCAGGATCGATACCTATTTTGGCTTTGGTCCATAACATAATGTTACGGCTGTAAACTGCGACATTCACATTTTGCAGACCCAGTTTTTGTACCAGACCGGCCGGCAGGTCATACCCCAGCGCAACTTCGCGCAGCTTGATAAAAGAAGCGTCAAACGTAGCCGCTCGCGTAAAATCCCAGGGATAATTGTCGCCGTAAGGAAGATATTTAGTTCCCGCCCCTCCGAGGTTTTCAGTATAGCCCGTGATCTCTCCTTCCGAATTGTATTCAGCAATTACACCCGGATTAAATACAGCATAGTCGTAAGTATTGCCACCATACGGGAATGGGAACCCGCCATACTCCTTGGTAGGGCCGCCAACAATATTGAATTTGTTCCCGCGAACGACCACTTTGTCATTTTCCACCAGATAATTACGCAGCTGATCGCCGGTCATCCCGTTCGGATTAATCAGGTTATCCAGAAAACGCTGCGATTTAAGATCCGATTCTCCGTAGCGGTAGGTCTGGGACACAAATTCACCCCCGTTTCTCCAATCGAAGGTCATGTTCAGGCTGAAACCTTTGTAGGACAGTGAAGTTTGCATGCCCAGGATAAAATCAGGGTTGAAATTACCGATCTTGTTGCGGGTATTGGAGGCTGCTATACTCTGCCATGAACCGTTTTCATCCAGTATCGGATAGTTGTAATAAGGAGAATTTTTATCTTTAACCGTCACGAGTTCAGAATCATAAAGATCCCCGATCTGCTCTCCGACGTAAGTCCAGGCACCGCCTTTGGCATCTGTCCACAAAGTATAAAAAGTTAATCCATCAGAAAGTGACTTGATAGTAGTCCGGTTGCGCGACCAGTTAGCATTGATATCCCATCTCCACCCATTTTTATCAATTGGTGTTCCCCCCAGCGATAACTCGAGTCCCTTGCTTACCAGCAATCCCGCATTGATATTTTTAGATGTGAATCCGCTAGATCCCGGCAGCTTGGTCGGGATGATCTGGTTCCGGTTTTCTACCTGATAGTAGGTAGCCGCAAACCGCAGTTTGTTCCGGAACATGTTCAGATCGATTCCGTATTCATAAGAAGTGGCAATTTCCGGTTTCAGGTCAGGCAGCAAAATTCTTCCCGATTTCGATAACCGCGTGATACCGTCCCACGCCCCGGAATTATCTAGTGTAGCCAGCAAACTGTACGGATCGGTGTCATTACCGACCTGCGCCACGCCTCCCCTTACCTTCAGCAAACTGATCTGCTCGGAAACCGGAAGCAATTCGCTGACAATCAGGCTTAAAGAAGCAGAAGGATAAAAATAGGAACGGTTCTCTTTCGGCAACGTGCTCGACCAGTCGTTACGTGCTGTCAGATCCAGATAAACGATGTCTTTAAATCCTAAATTAGCCAAACCGTACACGCTGAACACCGCTCGCTCAGCCAGCCTGTTCTCGTATTTGAGGTTGGCAGGCGCGATATTGGAAATCGTATACAAACCCGGAATAATCAGTCCGGTCCCGTTTTTGGTAGCCGAGGTTATATCGGAGTTTTTCTGGTAACGCGTATTTCCACCTCCCGACACCGATACACTAAAATCACCCACATTCTTTTTATATGTCAAAAGAAAATCGGCATTCCGTTCAAATCTTTTCAGGTTGGTTACTCCATATCCCCCCCGGCTGTCATTGGTATAACTGTTTCCAATTCTCGTTTGCCGCTCCTCATTATACGTATCAAGTGCATATCTTCCCATCAGGCTCAGTTCAGAAGTTATCTGCCAGTCTGCCTTGACATTCCCAAAAACCCGGTCACGGACAAAAGCATTGTTCACCTCATAAGCCAGAAAATATGGGTTATTGAAAGCACCCGGCCCCTGGCTCAGCTGCTGCAAACCTTCCTGCCCTGATACCCAGTAATTTCTGAGGTCACGGATATCAATATGCGGGGAAACTGCATAGGCCCATTGCAGCGGGTTGGCGCCACGGTTGGTAGCAGGCCGGTTGTTGGAATTATTACGGCTGAAATCAATATTCGTGCTCACCCTCACTTTTTTGCTAAGCTTAACCGACGAATTGAGATTCAACGAATTCCGGAACAAATCAGAATTCGGTATGATACCTCTGTTGGTCATATTCGAATACGACAGCCGGTAAGTGATCAAGTCTGTATTGTTAGCAATCGACACGCCGTTGGTAGTCGTAATTCCTGTCCTGACGAAATTTTTGACATTATCGGGGTGAGAGACCAGCTCCGTAGGGACCAGATTCCCATTTTCATCCCTGGGACTGTTCCATTGAATAGCTTTGTATCCTTTGTCCAGTTCCGGCCCGACACCTCCGGCCGATTTCTCTTCGATCACCAATATACCGCCGGGATAGGGATTGTTGTCCGGCGTAAATGGCAAAACGCCCGTAGCAAATTTTGAATGCATGTTGAGGTACCGGTAAGGCCTGTCGAAAACAGTGTTCGAATTCACCGAAACGGTCATTTTCTTGGCTTTGCTTCCGCTTTTTGTAGTGATCAAGACTACACCGTGACCGGCCCTTGACCCGTATAATGCAGCTGCGTTCGGTCCTTTCAGGATTGACACACTCTCCACATCATCCGGGTTGAGACTGGAAATGGCATTACCATAATCGACGCGGTTATCATTGCCAACCTGCCCCACGTTGTTCAAAGTATTCGCGATAGGTACCCCGTCCACCACAAAAAGAGGCTGGTTATCATTACTGAGTGATGTGGCTCCCCTGATTATCATGCTGACAGAAGAGCCTGTGCTACCTGTAGAGCTGATCGTCACACCCGGAACTTTACCCGAGAGTGAGTTCAAAACATTTTCTTGTGCTACACGGCTGATCTCCTTCCCATCCAGCTCGCCCACCGAATAACCCAGCGACCGCGCTTCCCGTTTAATACCCAGGGCGGCGGTAACGACATACTCATCCAACGTCTCCGCGCTTTCAAGCAAAACCACATTGATCACAGACTGATTGCCCACCGCGATTTCCTGTGTTTCGTGCCCGATGTAAGAAAATACAAGTATGGGGTTGTTTTGTACTTTGACATTAATTGAAAAATCGCCCGAAGCATCAGAGGTCGTTCCTGTCTGCGTGCCTTTCACGATGATATTCACACCAGGCATTACCGAGCCGTCGGTTTTGGCTGTAATTTTTCCTCTGATCGTTCTATCTGTGTTTTGCGCGGATGAAGGCTGAAAAAAAACAGCCTCCAACAGGAGTACGACCACAAGCAAATACCTGAGTATCCGCCTTAATCCAGAAGTAGAATTTTGATTCATAACATACTACAGTTTAGATGGTTTTATTTAGATCGAGATATAGAAAGGAAATGTGGGTTGAGCCGGACCGACATCAGGACAATGCCGCTGAGTAATTCAATTGGAAATACTATGAGATCGAATTTTTGGGCTACTGTAAAATCCTGGTTTATAAGTTTTAATGATAATTTAATACTTAGCGGTACAGACTGTTAAATGAAAAAGACGCAAAGGAATAAATCTGATGGTTTATTCACTTTGCGTCTTCATCTTGAATCCCCGTTTTTAGCTCAAACGAGGGCATTCTTTGCAGTCCGTCCTGCTATTACCAGGGCTTTCCGGTTCCTTGTACCAGCCATGGTTTAGACCATTGGCTGTTCTTTTTGCGCGGACCGGAGAAATTGGTTTCTTCCAGTTTTTCGATGGCGCTTCTCACACTTGCACCGTTGTTGTTCAATTCACTGTTGCTGTAAATGAAGCGCAAAGGCAAAGCGCGGGAAACAGGCGCCAAACCAGGTGTCAGTACAGGGAGGCCTGTACGTCTGAAATCGAACCACGCTTCGGTTGAGGCAGTCCAGCTCGCAACCCACTTCTGCTGAAGTATCTGCGCCTGGGTTCCGTTGTAGGCAACACCGGCACCTTTGATAAACGTATCATACTGTGCTTCCACACCCCAGGTTTCCAGGGACTGTTTGATCGCGTTGTTATAATGCGTCTCAGCAGCACCGGCAGCCCAGCCTTTCTGTGCGGCTTCCGCCAGAATGAATGAGGTTTCGGAAGCAGAAGCAAGCCTTGCCTTCAGAATACCACCTTTTACACCTTGATAAGTATAGCTCAGCTGCGAAGCATGCTGATTTTGCACCTGCTGACCCGTGGTAGGGTTTTCATTAAAGTAAGTCGGGTCCAACATACTCGGCGGAACACCTACATATTCATCTGTATTAAGCGGCCCGTTGAATTGTTCCGGACGGCTGGGCTTATAAAGTGTAGGGTTAAAATGACGTGTAAACTTGTGTCCGGCTGCAATTCTGGTTCTCAGCTCCTGCTCGGTAAGCGACTTCACACCCGTAAGGATCACGCCATCTTCGCGGATGAACTCGTCCATACCCGTAGCAAGCGTCGGGTCAGATACCCAGCGAACGTGGACTGGTAAAAACCATACTTTCAAACGCGGATCACTGTTTGCGAGCAAATTTTTCATCAGCGTCGCTGCAGGCCTTCTTCTTCTCCAGTTCGACTGGCTTACATCGTAAGCGACCGCGTTGGGCCATGAGTTATCAGAGGCAGTTCCGATGTATTCCATCACAGCATCCTCTGAAGAGCTTTTCAAATAAATCCCGGAAGCATATACAGACTCGATACCTGCTTTGGCTATGTCCGGCAATTTGCTGGAAATACGCATGTAATAACGCAGCAGCAAAGTATTGGCAAATTTCTGCCATTTTTGCGGGTCGCCATTGTAATACACATCATATCCCGGCGCGTAGCTTTCAGCTCCCCCAGCCGCAAATAGTGCCGATGCGGCCTTCAGGTCTTCGATGATACCCTTATAAATTACCTCCTGGCTGTCAAATTCGGGCAGCATCTCGCCTTCGTCACCTTTCAGCGCATTGGTATAAGGTACGTCGCCCCACAGGTCGGTTATTGTTCCGAAAATAAAAGACTTCATAGTCAGCGCGACGCCCTCATGGAACTTGGAGCCCGTCTCAATTGCTCTTTTATGGAGCAGGTTGTTATTTCTCAGGTAACCGTACCATGCACTCCATTCACTGTCTTCCTCACTCCAGTTATAGTCGTTGAAACCATCTTTCCATGCATCCTCCTGGGTATGCTGGATCACGCCGGCTATCCGGCCGTATCCAAGTCCCACATACTGCTTCGCTACCCCGGACATCACGGTCGGCATGAGCAGGTTCGGGTTAGCGTTGCCCGGGTTCACGCCATTGGGGTTTTCATTGATCTCTGTCAGGTTTTCCTTGCAGGAAGTAACCGCCAGCAGCGCAATCATGAAAACAAGTTTGGGTATAAATTTTAAAATCTTCATTGCCTTTTTATTAAATATGATGAGCAAAAGAATGTCAGTTTTGAATGATCAAAAATCGAAATTCAGTTTAAATCCGAAAGGAATAGTCCATGGCATCACGTTTTGTCTTTCAATACCCTGACGGAACCCTCCTTTGCTAGGGTCAGCCCAGAATGCACGCTCAGGATCGATACCAATTTGTGCAGCTGTCCATAACATGATGTTCCTTGTGTAAAGTGAGAGATTCGCATTACGTACCACACCGAACAGGTTAGGGATTTTGTATGACAAAGTTACCTCACGCAGTTTGATAAAGGAAGCATCAAAGGTCACCTGCTGGTTGAAACCCCATGGATACATGCCGGTGATAGGCAGGTATCTGGTACCGGCACCACCCAACCACTCATGGTAGTTTCCTGCATCATCTTTATACACACCCGGAATAAATGCTCCGTCCCCGTCGGGCCCGAAACCACCTGTCGCGGCGGTATGTCCGCCTACCCTTGGGAAGTTACCGTTCTGAGGGATAATGTATTTTTCAGGATCCGACTTCAGCAATGCAACCAGGGCATCCGGTGTGTAAAGACTACCTGGTATCAGGTTATCGAGCTGGCGTTGAGATTTCCAGTCAGACTCTCCGTAGCGGTATGTGAATGACATGAATTCACCACCCTGTCTCCAGTCGAAACTCAAACCAAGGGAGAATCTCTTGTAGCTCAGCGTAGTCTGCATACCTACAAGGAAGTCTGGGTTGTAGTTACCAACTTTAACATTGTTTTCCCGGCCACCCAGTTGTTGCCAGTCCATATCTCCGTTTTCTCCGTTATATGCAATAATAGGCCAGCGATAGTACGGTGAACTTTTATCCTGAACCGTTTCAAATCCGCGGCTGTAAATATTACCGATCTGCTCGCCTACAAAAGTGTAAGCTCCTGCGCCGTTTTCCGACCATTGCTCAAAGTAAGGGAAGTTGGGGGCCAGTTCTTTTACTGTAACCCGGTTGCGGCTGAAATTGGCATTCACATCAAGGCTCCATCCGTTTCTGTTACTGATCGGAGTGCCGCCCAGGCCAATTTCCCAGCCTCTGCTCACCAGTTTCCCCGCATTGATGTTCTTGCTGGCCCATCCTGTCGACGGTGCCATCGGAACGCTGAAGATCTGGTTCGTATTCGCCCTGTCGTAATAGGTGATATCGAATCTAAAACGGTTGTTGAACAAATTCAGATCGATACCGCCCTCAGTAGAAGTCGCAATTTCCGGCAGCAATGTTGGGTTAAGCAGGTTGTCACCAAGATTTGCAGTAACCAGGTCACCCCAGTTTCCTGTGTTAAGGTTGTTATACAGCTGGTATGGATCCGTGTCATTACCAACCTGAGCCCAGCCTCCTCTTACTTTCAGCAACGAAACCGCAGCAGGCAAATTAAATGTAGTGCTTGCCAGCCAGCTCAGAGAAGCCGAAGGATAGAAGTATGAACGATTGTCCGCAGGCAATGTACTCGACCAGTCATTACGGGCGGTAAGGTCCAGATACAGCTGGTTTTTGAAACCGATAGAGCTTAACGCATACAAGCTGTAAATCGCTTTCTTGTAGCTGCCGTTACGTACAATCCTGTTTCCGACAGGGATGTTTGATATATTGTACAAGCCGGGTAACGTAAGGTCACGCCCGCCAAGATCAGAGCTTGCGCCACGCTGCCTCATGATGTTACCTCCGCCCGAAATGCTGATATCAAAATCGCCCGCTTTGATAGTCTTCGTAACAAGGAAATCTGCATTGCTTTCATTCCGTCCAATATTTTCCAGATAATAACCACCCTTTGCCATGCTTTTGTAGCTCCATGGAATTTTGGTTTCACGGTCTTCGTCATACATGTCGTGAGAATAACGGACAAAGGCAGTCAGGCCTGGAACAATGGTCCAGTCCAGTTTCAGGTTTCCATACAAACGATCGCGGGTATACGCGTTGGTAAGATACTTTGCGAGGAAGTAAGGGTTGTCTGTTTCACCTTTTGCAACAGTGAGCTGCTCGATCTGTTCCAGACCCGGCTTCCAAACTCCTTTCAGATCATCGATATTGTAGCTTGGCGAATAATAAACTGCCTGCAACGGGTTACCATCTCTTTCCGACGTCTGGGGACGGCTGTTTGAGCTGGACCGGACAAAATTCATGTTTGTACTCAGTTTCAGGTTTTTAGCCATATCATAAGTTCCCGCTATTGAGAAAGAATTACGGTACAGATCTGAATTCGGGATCAAACCCTTGTTGATCATGTTATTGTAGGAAACCCGGTAGGTAGACTTTTCAGTAGAACCGGAAACAGTCAGGTTATTGGTAGATGTAATACCGGTCTGAAGAAAGTTCTTCATGTTATCCTTATAGGATCTCAGTTCCGTAGCGACCGGGTTGCCGTTTGCGTCCAATGGTGCATTCCATTGTACTTCTTTATTACCCACATCCAGGGGTAAACCACCCCAGTAAGCTGATGAATTATCCAGCTGGAAAGGCCTTTCGCCATTGGCATATTTGTAATGCAGGTCCAGGTACCGGTAAGGTTTTTCAAATACGTTGGATGTAGAGAACGAAACACCCAGCCCTTTTCCTTTTTTACCCGATTTGGTGGTGATCAGGATAACCCCGTTACCAGCCCTTGATCCGTAAAGTGCAGCCGCACTAGGTCCTTTCAAAACAGACATGCTTTCGATATCGTCCGGATTGATGTCCGAAATAGCATTACCGTAATCCACTTTGTTACCACTTCCTTTTTGATCACTAACGTTCGCAAGGCTGTTGGCAATAGGGACACCATCCACTACAAAAAGCGGCTGGTTGTTTTTTAGCGACGCAGCTCCCCGGATTACGATACTGATGGAAGAACCGATACCGCTGGTCTGGTTAATAGACACCCCGGAAACCCTTCCTGACAATGAAGTAAGCACATTTTCATTGGCTACATTGGCAACGTCCTTGCCTTCTACTTTTCCCACATTGTAACCAAGAGAACGTGTTTCTCTTTTGATACCAAGTGCCGTTACCACAGCTTCCTGCAAAGTCGCTACGTTTTCCTCAAGAACAACGTCGATGACACTTTTCCCGGTAACCGCTACCTCGGTCGTATTGAAACCGATGTAGGAGAAAACAAGTACTGCATTATTAACGTCCGTATCAATTGTGTAAGCACCGGAAGCGTCGGTAGTAGTACCCAGCGAAGTACCTTTAACCAGTACGTTGACACCCGGTATGACAGCACCGTCCACTGCCGAGGTTACAGTACCCCTGATCCTGGCTACGGCCACATTATTTTTTGCTCTAGAATCGGGTCCCTTCCCTTCCACGGCGAACGCAGAAATATCCGGCCCGGTAAAAAACAGCAGGGCAAGCAAACATCGTGCTGCCGTTTTGAGAGTTGCTTTTGGTTTCATTGTATTAAGCGAGTAGTTGTTAAAAATATAGTTGTAAGAAATTAGTGGTGAACTGATCGTTTATTTTTCTTGCTTTTCTTCCTCTTTGAGCAGCTTGTTAAAATAGGTTTCCAGTATGTCAGAGTATTTTTGCTGATCCCCTTCACTGGTAATTCCTTCCAGCAGTTCGGACAGTTCTTCAGCTGAAAGTTCATTGCTGATCAGTTTATTAATCAATTTTTCAGCCCGGGAAAGTGCCATGATATTAGCTGGTTTAGTCTTTTTATGATACTCGGTGCCTTCTTGAAAAGACTATTATTGCAGCTCTATTTTTTTAAAAGTTAACATAGCGATCATACTAGAGCGGGTAATTTCTGGCTATGCGAAAATATTTTGTGTGCACCCGTTACTTTTTTTGAATGGCCACGTCTGAATGAAAAGCCCACCCGACCGACCTGGGAGGGCCCCTTTTTCATTTACAAGTAACACACATGCATTTTCTTCTAAAATCCCTGCTGTTCCTGGCAGCATTGCAGACCGCCTTCGCCCAGAGCGGCGACCGGAACTATATCCTCTCTCGCACCTACAAAGAAACCGGGGCTGATGCCAAGGATGTGGGCAAAGTTCAGGTACAGGTCCAGTACTTCGATGGGCTCGGAAGGCCCGAACAGACCATCCAGGTAGGCCAAAGCCCTTCGGGTGCGGATATGGTCGCCCCCGCCGAATATGATGATCACGGCCGCCAGCCCCGGCAGTATCTGCCGTATCCCGTCACTGGCGCAGGCGGGAATTTCCAGGTTGGGGCGGCCGCTTCCCAGGCATTTTTCTACACCGCCAACACTGCCGGCCTGAAAGCCGACAACCTCTCCAGGGCCTACCAGGAAACCTTCTTTGAAGCATCCCCCCTGGGCAGGTCCACCGGCCGCCAGGCGCCTGGCGGCAAAAGTGCTGCCGCCTCCGTGGTACTGGGCTCCAATGTGGCCGGTGAAGTCAAACGCTACGACTATGTCCCCAATGCCGACATCCTGCTGACAATTTCCCAGCAAGGCAGCTATGGTGCAGGCACGCTCTTCCGCAAACAAACCACCGACGAGCAGGGCAATGTTACCCGCGAGTATACCGACCGGCAGGGCCAGATGGTCTGCCGCCTCATTGCCGGGGCCGTGACACTGGCCACCTACTATGTATACGATGACCTGGGACAGCTCCGGGCCGTATTGCAGCCCCAGTACCAGGACGATGCCAATGCGGCCCATTTTGCCTTTCTCTACGGTTATGACGACAGGGGGCGGGCAGTTGTCAAAAAGCTGCCCGGTGCGGGACTTTTGGAGACGGTATTCGACCAGTACGACCGGCCTGTTTTGTCCCGGGATGCCAACCAGCTGGCCCGGGGCGTGTGGGCATTTACCAAATATGACGCGCTCAACCGCCCGGCCGTTACCGGCGAGGTAGTTTCTGCGGCTACCCGCCAAAGCTGGGCGGGCACTGTCGATGCCGGCACCCAGCACCACGAAGACCGCGCAAACGGGACCCTGGCAGGCTATACCCTCAACAAAACAGCACCCCTGAATGCCACCGAGGCCAACCTGCTGACCATTGTTTTTTATGACGACTATGCTTTTTCAAAAGCGGCGGGTTTGTCCTATTCGCCGGTGTATTACCCTGCTTTCAATAATTTGGTCAAAGGGCATGTTACCGGCGGCAGGGCGAGGGTACTGCCGGGCAACGGCGGGGCGGGCGGCTGGCTGACGAATGTGACCTATTATGACAAAGAGTACAGGCAGGTCCAGGCCGTCAGGCAGCTGCACGAGCTGGGGCCTACGGCCATGGAACGGGCCTCCATGCTTTATAAATATGACCTGGCACCCGTAGTGGCAGAGCAGAAAACCGAGCAGGTTCTAGCCAGTGGCACCCAGGTGCATTGGCAGACTTTTACCTACGACCATGCCGACAGGCTGCTGGAAGTAAAAGAGAAGGTTTCTGCCGGTGGGGAGGAGAAAGTGGCCGTGACCCAGGCCCGCCGTTACAATGCTTTGGGACAGCTCTCGCAAAAATGGCAGCATTCCGGCGATGGCGTCAAGTTCCGCAGGCGCACCAACTATACCCACAACATCCGGGGCTGGCTGACCGATGCCAAAACGGCTTACAAGATCAAGGAAAACGGGGCGGATTCTTCTTTTTACAACATCGGCCTGGATTATGCCAACGGCAACAGCTACACCAACGGAAATATCTCCCAGATGCAATGGTCGGGCAAGGCAGAGGACACCTTTACCCAAGGGCTGGTATTTGCTTACGACAATGCGGGCAGGTTAACAGGCAGCACGGGGCTTTTTAATTATAAGGAAACCGAAAGCGGCATCACCTACGACAAAAACGGCAACATCAAAACGCTGGTCAGGAATGGGACGGCGGGGACCATCGACAACCTGGCCTATTCCTACACAGGCAACCGGCTTTCGGCCCTCACCGACGGATCCGGCAGCGGACTGGGCGTGAAGGCGGGCGTGAGCGGCTATGGTTACGACGGCAACGGCAACATGCTCACCGACGGCAACCGGGGAGCTGCCATCACCTACAACTACCTGGACCTGCCCAAAACCATCACCATCGGCGCCAAGACCTTCAGCTACGACTACGACGCCACCGGCACCAAACACCAATACATTGCCGATACATTGACGGTCAAATATGCCGGTGGCTTCGAGTACAACGGGGCCAATGCTTTCAAAAGGCTTGCCCTCTCCGACGCCCAGGCCGTTTTTCGCAAAGATTCCCTGTGTTTTGACTACTACCTCAAAGACCATCTGGGCAACGTCCGGGTCGTCTTCGATGAGAAGGGGAAGATCTTGCAGAAGACGGATTATTATCACTTCGGCCTGCCCATCAACCGCGACGGTGCCCCGCCACAGGTCCAGAACTGGGTGAACAGGTATTTGTACAATGGGAAGGAGCTGCAGGTTGGGAGCGGGTATCTGGATTATGGGGCGAGGATGTATATGCCGGAAGTTGGGAGATGGGGCGTGGTGGATGCGATGGCGGAGAAAAACAACGATATGTCCGGCTACTCCTACGCTGTCAATAACCCCATGCTTTTTACAGACCCATTCGGCTTGGACACATCCAGTGCCAATGCTAATGTCCCTGTCCACCAAGGCGATGTAATCCTGTTTGGCAAAGGTGTAACCGCTACGCAAAGTGTAGACGAAGCCACGGTGGTTGGAAAAAGAACCGATAATTCCGCGGGCTTGACGCTGATATTTCCCGGATCGTTTTCACCTATTTTACGGCCCGGGCCTACGCCCATCACCTTGCCAAGAATGCTGCCCCTTGCAATACCAATTGCTTATAATACATTAGATACCTATTTGAAAGGGCCGTCGGTAATTGAGGATATTGCTCAGCTTTTGGAAAAAATTGGGGTACCAAGTGAGGTTTTACGAGGCCCAAGGCGATTAAATGCAAAACCAACTCCAGATAATGATGTTGATGAATTTATTAGATTACGTGGAAATCAAGGATGGGTACATAAAAAGACTGGTGAAATATACAAAGAGAGTCACACGAGTCATGGAAATCCTGGTAATGTTGGTCAACAATGGAAAGTATGGCCAAAAGGGACAACTGATTTTGGGCCTAATTCTAAAAAATCGGGAAAAAGGACAACACTTGATGAAGACGGAAACATCATAGGAAACTAAATATGAAATTCAACGACTTATTTCAGAAAACAATTAAATACTTTCCTTCTGAAATTGATATATCAGAAGGAAAAATCATTGAAGAAACGGGAGGGTTTCGTTCTGAAAGCCTTTTCAAGGCGCGAAAGTTGGCTGAATCTAGTTCTGAAAACGAATGGGAGGATCTCCTCATTTGGAACATCTATCAAATGCTTCATAGAAAAGCAAGATCTCTTTTTAACAGCAAAAAATCGAACATAATGATTGTAAATAACTCAATTGATAAAAGTAATTTAAAAAAAATGTATTTAGCCGCTCTGAATGTCGAGGGTTATGAAGATATGCTAAAAGAATACATTAAAAATAACTAAGTGCAGTAAAAACAAAATTACACGCTGTATGTCAACGAATCGACGCTAAATATTTATTCACAAATTTTAGTGTCGATTTTGTATTGCTTGCCAATCACCCTGCCAAAAAATAATCTCAATGGAATACATTCAAAAATTAAGGGCTCTGATGGCCAATTTAGAAAGAAGTTCTATTCTAAATAAATTATCAACAAAAGAAGATAATCAGATTGATACGTTAGCGAATGCACTTATTGATATTGAAGAATCCTTAAAAAAAGTCATAAACGAGCATATACCACATTTTTATCAAAATGAATTATCCGAAGAAGAGGTTGAAGACATAATCTTTGACATCGGTGAAGAATTAAGACATCTGTTGTACCATATTAACGATACAAAAGTATACAATTATCTCAAACCGAATTCCTCCGATTAATCAATTGTGGAGGTTGGAGTGGATGCCAAGTTTACTGGCCATAATGTATTTGCCGGAGGTGGGGAGATGGGGAGTGGTGGATGCGTTGGCGGAGAAAAACAGCAATATGTCGGGCTATGTATATGCTGTTAATAATCCCATACTTTTTACTGACCCATTCGGCCTGGACACATCCAGTGCCAATGCTAATGTACCTGTCCATCAGGGCGATGTCATTCTATTTGGCAAAGGGGTAACTGCCACGCAAAGCGTTGACGAAGCCAAGGTGGTTGGAAAAAGAACCGATAATTCCGCGGGCATGACGCTGATCTTTCCCGGCTCATTTTCGCCAACTTTACGGCCCGGGCCTACGCCCATCACATTGCCAAGAATACTGCCCCTTGCAATACCAATTGCTTATAATACTTAGATACCTATTTGAAAGGGCCGAGTGTGGTTGAGGATATTGCTCAGCTTTTGGAGAGGTTTGGGGTGGATAGTGAGGTGGCTCCCGAAAGCGGCACACATTTTTGCACAACATGATGCAAAATGGGAGTTCAGAAAGAGAGCAAAACCCGAAAGAGTTATGATGCTGAGTTTAAGCAGGAAGTAACGAGAATGTTGGCT
>NZ_SWFP01000015.1 GCF_005869225.1 Dyadobacter bucti
TCCTCTTTGAACTATTTAAATCCAGCAGCTTTTGAAGCCGAATATTACCGACAAACTGGATAAGAATTGAAGTTTTTAAATATTTACTAACCCGCAAAAGTGTAAACCAAAAGGGAACCACGTCAGACCACTTGTTTGGCCTCCGAGTCCCAAGATGCCGGGTTTACTTTCTTTCCTGTTGAAATTTCGGTGTACTTACCGTCAATCGTAATCCTGGCATAGATGGGGGCTTTGCCGTCTGCTTTTGCTTTTTGTCTGTACAGCCAGAAGAGTACAGTCAGGTTCTGTTTGAAATTCATCATCCTCACAGTTTAAGGTTAGAAAAACATTGATGTTTGAGAAACCTTGGTCAAAATCGCCTCTGTCAAACATGTCCATTCGGTAACCTAATTTAGTAAGCAAAGCAGGTTACCGAATAGGTTACCGAATGCTTTGATCTGGATTGAATCAGAATGATGTGCTTATCTTCGAAAACAGTGAAAAAATGACGTTTTTAAACGAAAAAAGCGCCCTTTGAGGCGCTTTAAGTGATCCCGCTGGGATCATACTTTTTGATGTAACAAATTGCTTTTCAATAAGTTGTGTCCTGCTAAATCGTCTACTCACCATGTCACTCACCAATTTGCGGTGACTGGCTTGCAATTAGCTCAAAAGTAAGGAAATTATTAAAATCTCCCACTTGAGAATTTCATGCTGCAAGGTTACCTCTTTTGAAAAGGTATTTCCGAACAGAAAGCTAAGGATCATAATCGAGGTTTTCGTAATAACTCAGATTGATTCGCATAAAGCTTTACAAATTCCTTCGCTTCTTCCATGGTTGTTGGGTATTCGACATAACCTTTAATTTTCGACGCGTTAACATTCTCAAAGATATGTTCGTAAATAAACCCATTCTCATATAGAAATTCAACTACCGTCCACCGACTAATGCTATGGCGTCTAGGTGGGCGAAATCTGTGGCTTAAAATAACAGCAGCTTCCCCACATTCAGGACATTTCTCTGACTGATTCTGACGAACAGTAGCGTCAGAATTAGGTTAAATGCTTTTCTGCATTTGAAACAGGTGAGTTTATATCCCATATTTTGTTGTAATCGAAACTGGATCTCAAATTAACGATTCAAACTAAAAGTTCATTATTAACGCCCGAAACTTTTTGTATCAACAAATGATTCGCAATAATTGAGAATCCTTAAGAAGGAAAATGGCATACCTCTACAACGAGTCCCTATTCTTGCTGGCTTGGAATATTTATAAAACTCTCCCGCCAGCGACTCCGGAGCGTTTGAGCGGGCCAGATAAGATTGTGATACAATCTGACATCTGGCCGATTGCGGTTAAGAGGCAATCGTTAACAATCCGGACGGAATAAGCCAACAAATGATGAATGAATAAGTACAATTTATCTGCGTGCGAATGAAAGAATATTAATAGCGACTTAGACTAAAACCGAGCTCATATGATGTGAATGTCGTGAGCGAAAATCACATTACAAACAAGGCTCATCATGCAGCTTACCGTATACTGTTCCATTAATTTCCCTACCACTTTTTCCATATTCAAGTCTTACAATTTTGTAACAGTGAACTTGAAGGACGAACGCAAAATCCTCCATCGTTGCTGTTATGTTTGCGTTGCCATCATCCATATATGTTAAGTAGCCGGGTAAAGTTCTTCTTAACGGTTCAAAATCGTCGCCAACCTTGTATTTCGGGATTGTCTTGCGAATTATATCGTCTCTGATCGCGTCGGGCATATACCGAAACACTAATGAAGGAGCGACAGTCGGTAAAAACCAAAGAAAAAAGAAAAGCGGGAAAGCAGGTGAAAGAAAGAAAATACCTTTCCAGAGTGGTTGATTGTTTAGAAAATTGATCAGCCTTGATGAGGTAATTAGCTGAGAGTATGCGATTCCAAAAATAAAGCCAGCCACTAAGGCTAGAGGTAAAAACATCGTCACTAATTCTAGACTACGAAATAACCCGCCGGCGAGGATTGCATATACGAATCCCCCGTAAGATAATGTAACGAAAGGCAGGGTTTTAGGCCCAAATATTCGCTTTGTATGGTCAAGCTTATTAGTTGGGTAGATTATGAATATAGCCCATGCGAGTGTCATGAATAGTGCCGACCAGAAAATAACAACCTCGCTCTCATTTGACTCACCGTGTGCTGCAACTTGATAAAGCGAGTTAAGTATATTCATCGATGTCCAAGCGATCGACATTGCGAAAAAACCAAAAGTTTGCTTTACCGTATTGAGCTTCTGTGTTGTCATGTGTCCTCAATGAATGCCAAGTAGATAGGCCGTTCGGGCACAAAAATATAAAGAGCAATTGATATTCCTCCGCCCAATTCTGCTCCTTGCATTCGTTGACAATTTTATCACAAATTTTTTCTGATTTTCACCTTCTCTCTCGCGATCCCCTTTCACAAACCGAAGGGGTCGTGAGAGAGAAGGTGCGGCGCTATCCTTCCGTGCCAGAGCGTCTGGAAAGCCGCCCTTTCAAAGCCTGCATGTCTTCGCTAACCTTCGAGTCTAGGATCTTCGCATAAATCTGTGTTGTCCGGATATTCGTATGCCCTAGCATTTTCGAAACACTTTCAATGGGAACGCCGTTTTGCAAGGTAATGGTCGTCGCAAACGTGTGCCTGGCTACGTGTGAGGTAAGAACCTTGTCAATCCCGCAGATCACGGCAATCTCTTTCAGATAATCATTCATCTTCTGGTTGCTCGGCACGGGCAACACTAGGCCCCGAGATTCACATAGCGGATGGTCTTTATATCTGTCAATGATTTGAAGTGCTTCCGGCAGAAGCGGAATATGCGATTTAATATTGGTTTTTGTCCGCTGGCTGAAAATCCATTGCTCACCATCAATTCCTCGCGTTATCTGGCTTCTTTGTAGCTTCTGGATGTCCGAATAAGCCAGGCCGGTGAAACAACAAAAGAGAAAAGTGTCCCGCACCTGGGCGAGCCGATCGCTGGCGAACTCCTTGTTAGCCATCAAGTCCAGTTCGGCTCTGGTAAGAATCGCCTTATCAACCTTCTTGTACTTGCCCTTGAAGTTCAGATACGGATCAAGGTTCATCCAGCCATTGCCCAGGCAGATGTTGACAATCTTGCGAAACATTTTCATGTGCTTCACCACTGCATTGTTGCCCATCTTGCGAACCGAGCGGAGATAGAACTCGTAATCGGCGATGAAAGCAAAATCGATGCGGCTAATGTCAAATTCAGTGGTGTTGAAATTCCCCTTCAAAAACGCCAGGGTATGACGCTCCAAAACTTTATAGCGGTTAAGTGTACCAATCGCATATTCCTGCCCGACCAATGCCTTCATCCGCTCGTTATGGTCAGCGATCACTGCCATTAGTAACCGCTGCTTTGGACCGACGCCGAGAAACTTGTTTTTTATCGCTTCCGCTGTAATTAATGCATTGTCGCGAACCAATGCAGCCTGGGCATCTAACAACTGCTGTTCGAGATTGCCGAGATAGGCATTGACGGACTTCACTGTTTCCTTCGCGCCGGTAACTCTTCCCGCAACCGCATTCCATCGGCTGGGCTCGCATTCTCGCCCGGTCGTAAATTCCGCTCTTTTACTTTCAACCGTAATCCGCAGGTAAATCGGCACAGGCCCTTTTTGATAGTTTTTCGGCTTCTTCAAATAGAAAAGCAGACTCAGTTTTGTTTTCATAGCCTTTTTAGCTTAAAAGTTGAACAAAAGTAGTCTTGCAAGCCTAATTAGCACAAGATGTTTACGGCGTAAACAGGTTGTTTTACAATAAGTTACAGCGATTCTGGTGAGTAAAATTTGCAGATCCTCGAACTCACCGAATTACGCACCAAAAATTTGCGAAAAACTGAATATTTTGACATAACCGGAAAAGAAAAAAGCCTGCTAATCTGTTGATTTGCAGGCTTTTGATGCTTTTTGTTATTTCTTCAAGTGATCCCGCTGGGATTCGAACCCAGGACCCATACATTAAAAGTGTATTGCTCTACCAGCTGAGCTACGGAATCTTATTATTGATTTACTGTTCAATATCAGTTTGTGCAGTTAAGGTAAAAGGCCCAGGACCCATACATTAAAAGCGGACGCCGCGGTGTATTGCTCTACCAGCTGAGCTACGGAATCCTATTATTGATTTACTGTTCAATATCAGTTTGTGCAGTTAAGATAGAAGGCCCAAGACCCATACATTAAAAGCGGACGCCGCGCGGTGTATTGCTCTATCAGCTGAGCTACGGAATCGTTTTTTCAATCGTTACAATCTGTTGGATTAGCCGGTGCCTTTTCCGTAATTGCGATGCAAAAGTAGAATTCTAAAAAGTATAATGCAAGCCCCAATTAAGAAATACCTGTTGTTTTGGATTTTCATGCTGACCTTTTTTCCGGTTTCAGAGACAGTTTCAGCGAATAAGATGGAGTTAAAAGCTGCTGATTCTCTGTTTGCTATGGCGAAGTATCCGGAGGCCCTGATCTTATTCAAAAAAAATTTTAAAGAAGAAGAAAAAAATAATCAGAGCCTGCTTTTGAAACTTGCTTTCCTGGCAGAAAAGACAAACAACTACACGGACTGCCTATTTTACCTCAGCAAACTGGCCTTGATCAATCCTTCCAGGAAATTATTTGAGAAAATGGATAAACTTGCTGCGGAGCAGAATCTAACAGGCTATGAATTTGATGATTACAACTATTTTATAATATTTTACCGAAGATATGGTGATTACATTCCAATATTGCTTCTAACTTTGGGGACTTATATAGTTGTAATTATGGTTACAAAAGTGCGTAGAAGAGAACCCATTCTCCAGATTCACAAGGTATCTATCGTGATTTATCTGGTGGCTTTGTTGGGTATTTTGAACGTTCCTTCTCTTTATCAGACGTGCATTATTGTAAACGAAAATACGTTTTTACGGGATGATCCGTCTTCGGCGGCGCCGGTTGTAGAAAAAGTCGGAAAGGGGCACAAACTGGTGATATTGGGCTCCGTGGATCACTGGAACAGGGTGATCTGGAATAACAGGATCGTTTACATCCGCAAAAGTGATTTGTGGATTATTTGAGTGCTGTTGCTGGTACTATTTTTGTAAGGTGATAAGTTTGTATATATTTAAGGGTTAAATTTTTTAAATTAATGATGTATGAAAAAGCCAATGAAACGTTTTTTACTATTAATCACAGGAGTTGTAATGTTAGGACTTGTGTCATCTTGCAAAGAGGAAGGACCTCACAAAGATGATATAGTTAGGTTCTCCGCAGTAATCAATAGTACACCAACTGTTCCGAAAGCTACATCTTCCGCGCAAGGCACCGGTGTTTTTGAATACAACAAAACTACCAGGGATTTGAAATACAATATTACTTTTCAAAATCTTACACCTACTTCGGTAACTATCAATAATCCAAGCCCGGC
This sequence comes from Dyadobacter bucti, assembly GCF_005869225.1. Taxonomy (GTDB): domain Bacteria; phylum Bacteroidota; class Bacteroidia; order Cytophagales; family Spirosomataceae; genus Dyadobacter; species Dyadobacter bucti. The sequence continues at coordinate 5,427 of NZ_SWFP01000015.1, forward strand.
TTGGGAAGCTGGTCCCATTTTGTATACATTGGCTGAAAATCCAACTGGTCAGGTTCAGGGTACTATCAAGTTGAAAACTGCGATGGAAGAGGCGGTACTTATTGCTGGAACGCTTTACGTGAACATGCCTACTGCACAAAACATTTACGGAGAAATCCGTGGCCAGATCGTAGCTGACAAAATCGACTGATCTAGATAAATCCATAACACAAAAAAGGCTCGCAAATCATTTGTGAGCCTTTTTTGTGTTATGGACAATCTTTATTATTTCTTCTTTTTCCTTTTCCTGTTTTCAAACTCTTCCACTTCCCGCATCAAAGCGCCGATATCGTCGGTAGTATCCTCAGTGAAATCAAGCGTTTGGGAATATTCGGTTTTGCTGATATCGAGCACATCGATGGGTTTGTCCAGATAAGCCTGTATAGCTTCCAGTAATGGTTTTTCTTCCGGACTGCAGAATGAGACAGCAATCCCTTTCTGGGTTCCCCGGCCTGTCCGGCCTACACGGTGAACGTAGTTTTCTTCCTGCTCGGGCAAGTCATAATTCACGACATAGTCCACGTTGGGAATATCAATGCCCCTTGCGCTCACGTCGGTGGCGATCATTACCCTGGTATCACCTTTTTTGAATGCGTTCATCGCGACAAGCCGGTCTGCCTGTTCTTTGTCGCCATGGATTGTCAGGCTTTTTATTTCCATGCGTTCCAGCGCATTAAAAACCCTTTCCGCCCGGACTTTGGTGCGAACAAATACCAGGATCTTGCTTTCCGGATTCTCTTTGATGATCCTTTCCAGAAAAAAACGTTTGTCGTCCATGGAGATAAATGCAACCGAATGTTTGATATTCCGGGCAACAGGATTGTTCGGGGAAATCTGGATGCGGATTGCATTTCTCACGAGCGAATACGCAAGTTTTTTGATGGTTTCATTGATAGTAGCGGAGAAAAACAGCGTCTGGCGGTTCTTGGGCAAAAATTTGATCAGATCCTGAATGTCCTTGATGAATCCCAGGTCGAGCATGTGGTCAGCTTCATCGAGGATCAGCGTTTCGACCCTGTTCAGCTGTATATAACCCTGGCTTACGAGGTCAAACATGCGGCCGGGAGTGGAGACCAGCACATCGATGCCTTTTTCGAGCTGGGCGATCTGCGGGCCCTGTTCCACGCCTCCAAATACGCTGAATGCTTTTACACGTGTATGCCTGGCAATGGTGTCAAAAACGCCGGTGATCTGTATCGCGAGCTCGCGGGTAGGCACCATTACCACACACTTGATGCCGTCGGTCCGGCTGGAAGATTTCTGCTTGTGGATTTTATCAATCACCGGAATGGCGAATGCAGCGGTTTTACCTGTGCCAGTCTGCGCAATAGCCAGCACATCTTCTCCTTTCATTATCGCAGGAATGGCTTTAAACTGGATATCCGTGGGGCGTTTGAACCCGGTCGCTTCCAGGCTGCGCTTGATCTCAGGGGCAATATGGTAATCTTCAAATTTCATAGACAATCAATTGGGGAAAGCAAACCTGCTTTTTTAACAATCCCCAAAGATACGCCTGTAATCCGATATGACCGGGTTAATATGTGTTGCCTTCGTAAAACCTGAGTTTGTTTTTAAGTGCAATGATCTCTTTTTCCATGTAATCGATCCGGTTGAGAAGCGTATCAATCGCCTCAATCCCTTCAATATTGATGTCGAGATCATGGTACAAACGAATTACGCGTTCGATCTTCTGTAACTGGGGAACGGGCAGAAACTGGGTTTCGCGGATGACGACTGTCTCAATCAACCCGCTTTCCTGCAACGACTGTACAAATGAATATTCTATACCGTAGTTGGTGCAGAATATCTCGGTAGCTATCAATTGATCATTTTCCATGTTTGCATCGATTAGGATTTGGACAACTCGGTAAATAATTCCTTCTGGCGTTCTGTGAGGTTGGTAGGGATCTTTATCTCAAAAGTCACATACAAATCACCGAACTCACCGTCTTTTTTGTAAACCGGAAAACCTTTTCCTTTCAGCCTCACTACACTTCCGTTTTGCGTCTCAGGTTTAACCGGCAGCTTCACTTTCCCGCTCATGGTTTCGATCACAACATCTCCTCCCAGAACGGCTGTATAAAGATCGAGGTCAAATTTAAGGTGCAGGTCATTGCCCGACCGTTTGAATTTTTCATCGTTTTCAACTGTAAAAGTGATAAACAGGTCGCCATTCGGGCCGCCGTTGGAGCCAGGTCCGCCATGGCCGGTAATTTTGATCGTCTGTCCGTTCTCGACACCGGCCGGAACCGTGATCCGGATGTTTTTACCATTTACAGTGAGCGTTTGCTTTTGGGTTTCGTAAGCTTGCCGCAGGCTCATTGTTACCTGGGCCTGGTAATCCTGCCCGCGGAACCTTGCCTGGCGCTGGCCGCCGCCAAATCCACTTCCGGAGCCGAACATCGATTCAAAGAAATCTGAAAATCCCCCTCCGTTGTCTCCGGAGAACCATTCTCCCTGCTGCTGCTGTCGTGCACCTCGTGCCTGCCGTGCTTTTTCAAATTCTTCGCTATGCTGCCAATCCTGTCCATACTGATCGTACTTCTTTCTTTTTTCAGGATCACTGAGCACTTCATTGGCTTCGTTAAGCTGCTGAAATTTTTTCTCCGCCTCTGTGTCATTAGGGTTCAGGTCGGGATGAAATTTCCTTGCCAGCTTTCTGTAAGCGTTTTTTATATCTTTTTCTGTTGCTTTTTTATCGACTCCAAGTATTTGATAATAATCTACAAAGGGCATAATGGATAAGTTGAAGGTTGTAGAATATGTAATCTCTTTTAGCAAATCTACTTTCGTTCCAGCATCCTGACGTAAAGATCTTCCACTTTTTTTCGGGCCCAGGGTGTTTTCCTCAGAAATTTAAGGCTGGACTTTACGCTGGGGTCATGCTGAAAACTGTTGATGTTTACATGATAGCCCATTTGTTCCCAGCCGTAGTAATCAACCAGTTCGTTAAGGATAGATTCCAGGGTTTTGCCGTGAAGGGGGTTGTTGGGTTGGATTTCCATGGTAGGGTGTCGAATGTTACTGCAAGTTTAAAGTAGATTTCCGAGTATAAATAATTATGATATTCAATGATTAGTTCAAACATATAACTTTCCTATGGACCAGATAAAATGGGGTATTATTGGCTGTGGCAATGTAACGGAGGTAAAAAGCGGGCCTGCGTTTAATAAAGTAGAAAATTCCGGCCTGGTGGCCGTTATGCGGCGCGATGCTGAAAAAGCGGCGGATTATGCCGAGCGTCATAACGTTCCGAAATGGTACAGCAGTGCAGACGACCTGATCAACGATCCTGAAATCAACGCAATTTACATTGCTACCCCGCCTGACGCCCATGAAGAGCTTGCTATAAAAGCGATGCGTGCAGGCAAACCGGTGTATATTGAAAAACCAATGGCAAGGAATGCTGCGGAGTGCGACAGGATCAATGAAGAAAGCAGAAAAACCGGAGTTCCTGTTTTTGTCGCATATTACCGCAGGTCGCTCGATTACTTTCAAAAAGTAAAGGAACTGATTGATAACAAAGTAGTTGGCGATGTGAGGTTTGTAAATATCTGTCTTCAGTGGCAGCCTTATGATGAAGAAGTAGGGGAGAATGCTAAGCCACGCTGGCGGGTAGATCCCTCGATTTCGGGCGGAGGACATTTTCACGACCTGGCTTCCCACCAGTTCGATTTCCTTGAATATGTGTTCGGCCCTGTCAAATATGCGGCAGGGATAGCCAGGAACCAGGCGGGCCTGTACGAGGCCGACGATATCGTAGTTGCCAATTTTGAGTTTGAATCAGGTATTCTGGGAAATGGAAGCTGGTGTTATACAGTCAATAAGGAACAGCGGGAAGACGTCGCCCGGATTATCGGCTCTAAGGGCAGGATATCGTTTTCGTTTTTTGAGAAATTCGATATCAAAGTCGAAACCGAAACAGGTACAGAGGTTTTAAACATTCCTTACCCTGCCCACGTTCAGCAGCAGCTCATTGACCAGATCGTCCGCGACCTGCGTGGTGAAGGAAAAAGTCCGAGTACCGGTGAAACCGGGGCCCGTGCCAATCTGATCATGGACTGGATCACAAAAAAGTAGCCCGGCAGAATACAATATATGTAACTATTTCAGTTATTTTACCAACATAACCAATAAATCCTGACAGTCATGGCGAAAGGCAAGAATCTTGATAAAGGAAGCACAAAGAAGGAACCTGAAAAAAATCTGAAAGAAAAGAGGGCAGAAAAGAAGGCGAAAAAAGATAGCAAAAAGGATTACTGATTTGTATAAAGTCTCCCTTGAAATTGTGATCTCTGACGATTAGGTGTCGGAGATCACAATTCATTTCAGGGCATTGGGTTAATATACTTCGGCGTTGGTTTTGTATTTTGCCAGGCGTTTCCGGGCACGGAGGATCTTTGAGTAGATCTTATTTTTTTCATCCTGCGTTACCACATCGTCAGCTTCCGCTTTTTCAATCGCCAGTTTGATAATATTGTGCTCATCTTTGAGCTTACCGTATTCAATTTCAGTTACTTTTTTGTTTTTATAAGCTGTTTCAACCTGTGCCTGCAGCTTTTTAAGATCCGATTTGAAATTCTGGGCGTGGGAGGCTGAAAGTCCCCACAGAAATAGAAATATCGTAGTAAGTAAACGCTTCATTAAACGAAGATTTTAAAAGGAATAAATTGAGTAATACTTAAAAAGAACGTGATTTTAAGATTCTGAATATGTTTCCGGCTCATTTTGTATCGACAGCACCGCGCATATTAAGCAAGTTTCAGGTTGAACAGGGACGGATTCAGAGCCATTTTTGTTCAACAAATTATTGATCCAAATGACACAGGAAACTTATAATTACGAGAAAATCGCAAAGGCGATCGAGTTTATCGTTGCCAATGCCAAGGAGCAGCCTTCTTTGTTTGAAGTTGCCGAAGAAGTCGGTATCAGCCAGTTTCATTTTCAGCGTACTTTTACGGAATGGGCCGGGGTAAGTCCCAAGAAGTTTCTTCAATACATCACTACGGGCTATCTGAAAGGGAAGATTAAGGAAACTTCCAATCTGATCGAACTGGCGGAATCTGCCGGGCTTTCCAGTCAGAGCAGAGTGTATGATCATTTTATCTCCATTGAAGCTGTCACACCGCAGGAATTCAAAACTTCCGGAAAAGGACTGGATATTTTCTACGGGTTTCATGACACACCTTTTGGTGAATGCTTCCTGGCCGTCACCGCCAGGGGGATTTGTGCAATGGCATTTGTAGACGCTACCACAAAAGATGAACAACTTATACTTCTTGCCAAAAAATGGCATTACGCCTCCATAAAGCCTGACGTTTCGGTCACCGGCAAATACATTGCGCGCATTTTTCAGGGTGACAGCAATTCGGTTGAAAAGCTACCGCTGCTGGTACAGGGAACAAATTTTCAGCTCAAAGTATGGGAAGCGCTGCTGAATATCCCCAACGGAGCCGTGACAACTTATCAGCAAATTGCCAGGAGTATCGGAAACCCAGGCGCAGTGCGTGCGGTAGGGACAGCAGTAGGCGACAATCCGATCGCGTACCTGATCCCCTGCCACAGAGTGATCCGCAAAGAGGGAGTGCTGGGGGAATACCGCTGGGGCAGCCTGCGTAAAAAGGCATTAATTGGTTGGGAAGCGGCGCGCCTGGAGGCCTAGTCCTGTCCTTTCCCTTTTCTTTCAACATTGGGGCAATGAGGAATATTTTGCACAAAACTGCGGTTGTCATCTCGGCGATAAAAAAATCAAAGTATAGCTAAAAAGCTTGTTGGCGAAGCGTAATGTGGTTTTTCGGCAGAACCCGCCTATGTATGGACTGATTTTGGCACCATTGGTTATTCATCAATTCAGTAACCATTTATCAGACATGAAAAATTATCTCGTTCGCTCATTTATAGCAGTGGCATTTATTTTGACAATCGGTTCGGCTGCCAATGCACAGTTTTCACTGGGTTTGCAAGGTGGAATTGCAAAATCGGATGTAGAGGATTCGAAAACAGTAGCCGGTGGGGGCGCAAACCTCAGGGTGTTCACTTCTCCTCAGTTTGCATTCGGTATAGCAGGTAAAATATATGCTGACGGTAGCGACTACACCTTCGCGGGGCAAAACCTGACTTCAACGGGAACATTGACACCGGTTACAGGGACACTGGATTACTATTTCACCGAGGGCGGCTTACTGAGACCCTATATTGGAGCTGACGCAGGGGTATATTTTTCCAAATATGACGCTAAGTTGAACGGAAACACGATTTTGGAATCTTCCCGTCACAGCAATTTCGGTGCTGCGCCGAGAGCGGGTCTGATCTTCGCGTTCGGCAATATGGGTATACAGGTAGAGGGGATATATCATTTTGTTTTTGGTAATAAAAATCACAGTTCGACCACAGGATCAGCCGGTAACATTGATTTTGAATCAACTTCGAAATTTGGCGGTGTGAATGTTGGTGTGATTTTTGGTCTTGGAGGCGAGTAAAATTACGTCAGAATGAATCAGTAAAAGCGCCTCGTCAAAGGGCGCTTTTTTGTTTTTATCCGAACCCGGCTTACCTTGCCCAGGAAATCAAAACAGCTGTTTCTTGGATAGGGAACAATCTTTCACGGATGAGGTTTGCAAATGGTTCATGTCCAGGGGATTTGATTGTATCGTCGTCGAGACACTTTTTCCCGAAATTGAAATCAGCCGGGAGAACCGGGTTTTGTTGAAGATTACATTGGTAAGTCTGCACGAATGGCGGACAGGGCGGTCGTTGGGTAACCTTAGTGAGGCCTTCGAGAAAGTGAGAAATCGAAGAGAAGAGGGGAGGGCGGCCATCATACTGTGGCAAGATTACTGGCTCGGAAGAGAGGAAATTGTAAAGTCGAGACTACTGGCGATGCTAGGTACGTCCCAGAAAATACCGGCACGGCTGACGCAGGTGCGCCGTATTGACAAAATTACGTCGCAGGCGTTTCTGGAAAAATACCATCTGAATGGATCAGTGGGATCGAAGTATCAGTATGGGTTGTTTTTGCCAAAGCGATATTTTCGTATCCTCAATGCTGATTTTCAGCACGATCGGGAGGGTGAGGAAATGCTCGTGGCAGTTGCAACGTTTAGTCATCCACGTATTTTTCAGCGGCCAGGTAAGGCGTTCAGATCTTACGAGTTGATACGTTTCGCAAGTATAGCAGCTACCAATGTCGTGGGCGGGCTTGACAAACTTCTTAAGGCATTTTCAGGAGAGAAAAAACCAGACGATATCATGACCTATGCTGATCTCGAATGGTCCGATGGCAGAAGCTATGCCAGGCTCGGATTTGAACCCGTTTCAGAAACCCCGCCAATGTCTTTTCTACTCGATCTGAAAAGTAACAGAAGATTTACGTCACCAAAAGAGCGTCCACTTAAAGAGGACGCCGACATTCAGCACGTTGAAGACATCACCACGGTATTTAATGCAGGGAGTATGAAGTACGTTAAAACGGTGAGTACCTGATTTTTAAAAATACGTGTTTTGGATTAACTGAGGCAACTTTGTACGTTTGGTACTTGTTTCGCTAGTCTGGCAATTACTAATCCGATTTTCTAACTTGACCTCAGAAATTAACCCGGTATTCCGGCAATTCCCGCTCCTGGTGATACTGGGCCCCACGGCTTCCGGCAAGACACACCTGGCCACGCACGTGGCGGATCAATTGAATGGCGAGATCATCAGCGCCGACTCCCGGCAGGTTTACAGGGACATGACCATCGGGACGGGCAAAGATCTGGAAGAGTACTGCATCAATGGGAAAAACATTCCCTATCATCTGATCGATATCCTGGACGCGGGCCAACAATACAATGTAAGCGAATATCAGGCAGATTTTTGTCTGGCATTTTTGCAGGTGGCAGCAGAAGGGCATTGCCCGGTTGTATGTGGCGGAACCGGTTTTTACATTCATTCCGTGTTACAGGGCCATGCCTACTTTTCAATACCTGTCAGTGAAACACTGAGAACAGCACTTGAAAGCCTTTCAACGACAGAATTGCTGGCCAGATTTCAGGAGATGGATACGTCTTACCGGAACCTGGCGGATACATCCACAAGGAAACGACTGATCCGCGCGATCGAAATTTCCACTTTTTTGAAAGAAAACCCCGAAGAACAAAACCAGTTTACAAGAAATTCACCTACATACCAATCTATCGTTTTTGGACTAAACCCACCTTTGGATGTGCGTCGGGAGCGTATTTCCAGAAGATTAAAATTTAGATTGGAAAACGGCCTGATAGAAGAAGTGGAGGCGCTTCTGGCCCGCGGCCTTACGCCTGCACAACTGATCTATTATGGTCTGGAATATAAGTATGTAACGAATTACCTGACAGGCCAGCTGCCTTACCAGGAAATGGCTAAGCAGCTTGAAACAGAAATCCATCGTTTCGCAAAAAGACAGATGACCTTTTTCCGAAAAATGGAAAAGGATGGCATTCAGATACGGTGGCTTGACTTTGATCTGCCTGATGAAGAGCAGATCAGGATCGTGACGGCCGCCTACAAGGAATTTCAGCATAAAATGATTGCTGAAACGTAAGTGTAAGAATAATTAAAAGACGTCGTACTTAACAATGAACAAGAAGATCAGTAGTATTTTGCTTTTACTGGTACTAAGCGTAACCGACGCTTACCTACTGGCACATCCCAATCTGATCGGGAAAATCGGAATTTTAGTGTATAAGCACAGTTATATCCGGAATTTTCCAAGGGCATTGGTTACGGTATTGCTGGTGGTCGGGATTTCGCTGTTGATTTGTGAACTGTTGTACCGATTTTCGAAATACCCTGTGGCATTGGTTTGTTATGCTGTGCTGCTGGCGATTGCATTGGGATGGCTGGGTTATGTATATACCACATTCTCAACGTTTTCGTACCGGATCACAGGAAAAGCATTTATTTATGGGGCGCATTTGCTGCCGATAATACTCGCAGGACTGTATGGAAGGTATTTTGTAAAGAAAATGGTTCAGAAAAATAGAGCTGCCAAAAACTTGCCTGTGGAAAGCGAAAATGGTAAAGCCGGCACAGGAAATCAGCATTAGCGGAAATTAAAGACGGGGATTTTTGGATGATATTTTGTACGATAGAATATTATTATTAATCCTTCAAATTGTGAAATATTATTGCCTGAGTCTTGTATTTTCACAAATAAAACACGGATAATAATAGAATTTACGCAGTTTTTTAGGATATTGCGGCTTGTGTTTCGCCGGGAAATGGTTAGTCCTGGCATGGATTAACACAAAATTAATTTATTGGATAAGTAAATCCGTAACCACAAAAAACTTTGGATTGAGTTGGCCTGGTTTGCTTTATCAAGTCATTAACCTTTTTAAATTTATTCTCATTTATATGTCCCAAATAGCTGAATTAACCCTTGAAGGTAAGAAGTACGAGTTCCCTGTTATAGAAGGAAGTGAACATGAAAAAGCGATTGATATTGCGAAGTTACGTGACCAGAGCGGGTACATTACGATTGATGCAGGTTACAAAAATACAGGTGCTACAAAAAGCGCCATAACTTTTTTGGATGGAGAAGAAGGTATACTGAATTACAGAGGTTATTCGATTGAGGATCTGGCTGAAAAATCATCATTTCTGGAAGTTGCTTATCTGTTGATATATGGTGAACTGCCTACCGAAAAACAGTTCGCTGAGTTTGAACATGAAATAAGGACGCATACGCTCGTAAACGAAGATATGCGCAAAATCTTCGAAGGCTTTCCTGTAAATGCACACCCGATGGGCGTGCTTTCTTCGCTGGTGAGCGCTATGAGTGCTTTCTACCCTGAAACATTTGATCAGAATACTGAAGAAATAACGGAATTGCATATCATCCGCCTGCTTTCCAAGCTGCCGACGATCGCTACATGGTCATATAAAAAATCGCAGGGGCATCCTGTAAATTATCCGCAGAACGATCTGGACTATTGCTCCAATTTTCTGAATATGATGTTTTCGCTTCCGGTAGCCCAGTACAAAGTTGATCCGGTTGTGTCAGCGGCCTTGAACAAACTATTGATCCTGCACGCCGACCATGAGCAAAACTGCTCTACATCGACAGTAAGGCTGGTAGGCTCTTCACATGCAAATATCTACTCATCCATCTCTTCCGGTATCAGTGCACTTTGGGGCCCCCTTCACGGTGGTGCAAACCAGGAGGTGATTGAAATGCTTGAAGCTATCAAAAACGACGGCGGAGATACTCAGAAATATATTGATATGGCGAAGGATAAATCCAGCGGGTTCCGCCTGTTTGGTTTTGGTCACCGTGTTTATAAGAATTTCGACCCACGCGCCCGCATCATTAAAAAGGCGGCAGACGATGTTCTCAACAAATTGGGCATCAACGACCCGGTTCTGGAAATTGCCCAGAAATTGGAAAAGGCTGCCCTTGAAGATGAATATTTCGTGTCACGGAAACTATACCCAAACGTGGACTTTTACTCGGGTATCATTTATCGTGCGCTTGGTATTCCGACCAATATGTTTACAGTCATGTTTGCGATCGGCCGTCTGCCGGGATGGATTGCGCAGTGGAAAGAAATGCGTACAAACAAAGAGCCGATCGGTCGTCCGCGCCAGGTATATGTAGGTGCGCCGAAAAGAGAATTTGTTCCGATGAGCGAGAGAAAATAAAGATCACTGGAATTTAAAAAATGCCGTCAGTTACTAACTGGCGGCATTTTTTGTGTTAACAGCGCAAAACGTTTTATTAAGGTGCCAGTCTTTCGACAGACCAAAGCCCTTCTGCATTTTTATGATAGGTGAGCCGGTCATGCAGCCGACTTGGCCTGCCTTGCCAGAACTCTATATAGTCGGGAACCACCCGGTAACCTCCCCAGTAAGGCGGACGGGGCACTTCGCCACCGGCGAAACGCGACTCCTGTTCCTGCGTCAGTTTTTCCAGCACGTTCCTGTTTTCTATGACTGAACTCTGGCTGGAAACCCAGGCCCCGATCTGACTTCCGCGTGGCCTGGAAGCGAAATATTCGTCCGATTCCTGAAGGGAAGTTTTCTCAACTTTCCCTTCAATTCTTACCTGTCTTTCAAATTCCTTCCAGAAGAAGGTAAGTGATACCTGAGGATTACCTGCCATTTCCTCACCCTTCTTGCTTTTATAATTCGTAAAGAACATAAATCCTGTGTCATCAAGATCTTTAAGCAGTACAATCCTGGACGAAGGCCGGCCATTGCTGACAGTACTTAAAAGCATTGCGTTAGGCTCTGTAATACCGCTATTTACCGCTTCATTAAACCATATTCTGAACTGCCTGAGCGGATCAGGATCCAGATCTTTTTTTGAAAGTCCCTTTAAAGTATAATCGTGGCGAATTTTTCCAATGTTATGATCCATTGTTTTTGGAATATGTTCATGTTAAAGGGCCAAAAGTAGCCATTTCAGAGGAAAGATTATTAGATTTGTAATCTACAAGAGACGTACGTACGAAACTGGAATTACGATGGCACAAGAACAACAAGAAGGGGTCAAAAGCGAAGAGCAGGAAGACCTGACACAAAAAACAATTGATACCCTTGAAATTGATCTTAACAATGAGTTGACGGAGGAGCATGAGGAGGAAACGCCAGACGTTGATTATAGCCAATTATCCAAGGAGCAACTGGTGAAATTGCTGGAAAACGAACTTTCCGTAATTCAAAGTGACGGATCTAAACCCGCTTTGCTGAAAAAGGCAGAGTCGCTGGTCAAAGAAATCCGGCCTGTTCTGGATCAGATCAAATTAAAAGAAAGGGAATCAGCCCTGACTACTTTTATTGCTGAAACCGGCGGAGAAGACGGTTTCGAATACAAGTATGATGCCGAAACTCAGAAAATAGATTCACTGAGCCGCGAAATAAGAGGCTTAAAGAACTCCTACTATCAGGGTCAGGAGAAAGAAAAAGAAAAGAATTTTAACGTTAAAACGGCTCTTTTGCAGCGTCTCCGTACTTTACTGGACGACGAAGGAAGCCGCGAGACGGACGCATCTGGTCTTAAGTCCAGCTGGGAAGAGTTTAAGAAGATCCAGGATGAGTGGAAACTCGCGGGAAATATTGCTTCGCCTCATAACGGCACACTTTGGGCTACCTACAATGCACTGATCGACCGTTATTTCAGCAACCGTAATATTTATTTTGAATTAAAAGAACTCGACAGGCGCCGTAATGCTGAGCTGAAAGCGGAATTGTGCGAAAAGGTAGAGGAGCTGGGCAAATCACTGGAGAGCCGTCCGATGACCAGGGAAATCCTGAATGAAGCCAATCATATTTTTGAGGATTACAAACATTTGGGCCCTGCACCCAAAGAGGAGCAGGAAAAATTGTGGCAGCGCTTTAAAGAAGCGTTAGATGTATTATATGATGCGCAGCGCGGCCAGTTTGCCGATCAGAAGAAATCCATGCAGGAGAACTACGAACAGAAGCAGCAGATTTACGAAGCGATTGTTCCGTTCACGTCCTACAATTCCGGAAGTATCAAGGAGTGGAATGCGAAGACGAAGGAAATCATGGCTTTTCAAGACCAATGGGTAGCCTTGAAAGGTATTATGCCAAGAGAGGAGGGGAAAGAGCTGAGCAAGAAATTCTGGGCGGCGCTCAAAACCTTCTTCAATAATAAAGGTGAATTTTTCCGCCAGCTGGAATCGAAGAGAGAGCAAAACCTCGAATTGAAAAACCAGCTTTGTGTAGAAGCAGAAACGATTTTGGCGACAGGTGAAGACAATCCTTCTACTACTCAGAAAGTAATTGAACTGCAGAAAAAATGGAAAGGCGTTGGCCAGGTTCCCGAAAAATATAAGGACACCATTTATGACCGGTTCAAAAAAGCCTGCGACGCGTATTTTGATCAGAAACGCGCGAAGAACAAGGAAGTTGAAGTGGAGTTCGAGACCAACCTTAAAAATAAGCTGGATCTTATCGAACGCATCGAGACTGCTGCGACCGACAAAGACGAGTCTTCTCTGAATTTGCTGAGCGCATTCAAGAGCGAGTGGTCATCCATCGGCTTTGTACCGAAAAAGGACATGCAGGCGGTACAAAAACGGTACATTGCTGCGATTAATACATACGTTAGCGCAATCGGCCAGCTGACCAGCAAAGAGAAAGAGCAGGCGGTATTGGAAAGTGAAGTTGAACTGGTGCGGGACGGAGAGAATAGCCGCGGCCTTTTCCGGAAAGAAAACGATATCCGTCGCAAGATTACGCAACTCGAAAACGATATTGCCTTGTGGCAGAATAATATCGAGTTTTTTGCCAAGTCTAAAACATCGGACAGGTTGAAAGCAGAATTCGAAAGAAAGATAAATAGTGCCCTAGGACAGCTGGAAGAGTTAAAACACCAACTGTCTATTATTCAGGAGGCTATCTAAAAACTTAAAAAAAGTTGAAAAAAAATACCTCAATAAGTTGCACTGTATAGTCTTTACGCCTACTTTTGCACCATGATAACGGAATAAGAAACGCTATCAGAAATAAGAGAGGCCTCCATAGCTCAGCTGGTAGAGCAACTGACTTGTAATCAGTAGGTCGTTGGTTCGATCCCGACTGGGGGCTCTTGAAAATCAAGCACTTACAAGGTAAAACTTGTAAGTGCTTTTTTATTTGCAAACAATTTGCAAACATTTGGGTGTGCAATATGAACGGATCAGAAATCCACGAAAGCGCTGATTTTAAATTAACGAAAGAAAAGACCCACGAAGCGATAAGCTTGTGGGTCGAGTCAAAGTGATTATCTCATATCTTCTGATGCTTTAAATAACTTTTTCCGTGTCGTCCTTGAAAGGTTGGTTATAATAACGCTTGCCTTTCATCTTATATAAAGCATTCGCCACGGCCCCAAAGACCGGTGGAAATGGAGGTTCCCCCAATCCGGTCGGATCCAGTTCGTTTTGCACGAAATGGACTTGAATGCTTTTGGGCACTTCGTTTATCCGGATCATCCGGTAATTGTGAAAGTTGCTTTGCTGGGCGGCACCGTCTTTATGGGTCAACTGGCCATAAAAAGCGTTACCGATCCCATCCACGACCGCTCCTTGCACCATGTTGGTGGCTGCATCAGGATTAATGACAATCCCGCAGTCCATTGCACTGAACACGCGCTCGACATAAGGCTGACCATCGCGCGTTACCATATCCACCACATGCGCCGCATAAGAATTGTGACAAAAATAAGCGGCTACCCCACGGTTGTATTTTTCATTTCCCGGCTTATTCCAATTTGATTTATCACGCACCAGTTCCAGTACACCTGCGTAACGGTCTGCATCATATTCGTTGTTTTTGCCTACCGGCTTTTCCTTTGCCCTTTTCAAAAGTTCCAGCCTGAATGCGATCGGATCTTTGCCAGCTGCTTCTGCTACTTCATCTAGAAACGATTGTTCGGCAGCTGCGTTGAAATTGGACCGGGGAGCCCGGAAAGCACCTATGGTAATGTTTGAGGCGATCTGCCAGCCTTCGGCCAGGTAGTTGTCAACAGCCCCGGCCGGAAAACGGTTTGCATGTATTGGATGCTCGGGAATGCCGCCTCCTTTCACATGAAAAGCAATCAGGTTTTTATTGCCGTCCAAAGCAGCGCGGTAAGTGGCTGTGTACATCGGGCGGTAAATACCGTAGGTCATGTCGTCCTCCCTTGTGTACATGAGCTTCACCGGTGCTTTGACTTTCTTGGAAATCAGCGCAGCTTCGTAGAGATAATGCCCGTAAGCCCGGCGTCCGAAGCCGCCGCCCATGCGCGTCATTTGGATCTCAATCTTGTCGGCAGGCAGGTTCAGTAGCTTTGCAAGTGTAGGCTCAGACCAACCTGGGGCTTGCAAGGGCCCCGCTACCAACGCCTTTTCATCTGTCACATGGGCAAAGAAATTCATTGGCTCCATACAATTATGGGCTAAAAAGGGCCCGTTGTATGTACGCTCGATCACCTGGGCTGCATTCTTGAAAGCAGCTTCCGGATCACCATCTCGTCTCAATTCCTGGGCCGGCTTGGCAGCATATTCCTGCATTTGCTGCATTTGCGTAGTTGTACTTTCAAGGGCTCCCGGAACGGTAACTTCCCTTTTTCCGCCCCTTCCACCCATTGTGTCTTTCACATCACCAGCTGCTTCCCAGTTGGCGACCAGCTTTTTACGCGCACTGATCACTTCCCAGGTGCTACTTCCGACAATAACCAGCAGGTCATTAAATGTGCGCGTATCAAAACCTCCTTGTTCAAAATCGTCCCCGTATAATTTCAGCGTGAAAACATCTTTAATACCCGGCATTTTCAATGTTTCGGCGGCATCGAAAGATTTCAGCTTCATTCCAAAAGCAGGCGGGTGCTGGATCATGGCGATCAGCATTCCGTCAACACTATAATCCAACCCAAAAAGCGGCTGGCCGGAAGTGATCTTCGTTATTTCTACGTTCTTTTTGGACTTGCTGACAATGGTAAAATCCTTTGGTGCTTTCAGCTTCAAATCTTTTGGTACAGGCACGCTGGCTGCTTTGCTGGCCATATCTCCATACTTGGCCGATTTCCCGCTCGAATGCGACAAGACACCTGCCTTGGTGCTCACTTCGCTGGCTGGCACATTCCAGGTTTGGCCGGCAGCTTCTCGCAGCATCTGCCTGGCAGCTGCCCCGGCCTCACGAAGGGGTTTCCAGTACATGCGCACAGAATTGCTTCCGCCTGTAAACTGTGCCCCGAGTTTGGCCGGATCGTGTGGCCCCATTTCGACGCTCACGTTTTTCCAATCCACATCCAGTTCTTCGGCCAGCATCATCGGCAGGGAAGTCATTACATTCTGACCAAATTCAGGGTTGGGACAAATGAGCTTCACCTTGTTATCAGGTAAGATATGAATGTAACCATTCAGGGTTGCCCACTGCTCAGGCAAGCCCAGCGCCTGGGTCTCATCAGCAGATTTGAAGCTGGATAACCAGCTCACGGTAAGCATCATTCCGCCACCAGACAGGATTGAAGCTTTTAGGAAAGAGCGTCTGTTCAAGGCTGTTTTATCTTTGTCCATGTTCGGATATCTTTAAATAGTTAACTAAGAATCTTTTTTGCTTCAATCTCTAACTGGCCAAGTGCATGTATTTCTATCTTTTCGGGCTAATCCTGTAAGGACAGACTTTCATCAGCAATAGCAAATAAAGCAGCGTCCACGGGCTATTTGCCAACCCGGTTCTGCAACGCTTCGGGATATCGCGCCCCTTCAATTTTAATTTTCGACGCTGCACTTTCAATTTCAGCCAGGTCCTGCTCGCTAAGTTGAACAGCTGCCCCGCCTAAGTTCTCTTCCAACCTGTGCAGCTTCGTTGTTCCTGGAATAGGTACAATCCAGGGCTTTTGCACGAGCAACCAGGCCAATGCAATTTGCGCCGGGGTGGCAGGCATTCCTGTGTCAGGCATTCCTGTTCCACCTTTTTGCTGCGCAATACGATTAAGCAATTCCACCATTTCCTGGTTTGCCTTACGTGCTTCTATGGTGAAGCGGGGTACGATATTTCTGAAATCGTTTTTGTCAAAGTTTGTGTTCTCGTCGATCTTCCCAGTCAAAAACCCTTTGCCTAACGGGCTGAATGGAACAAAACCGATCCCCAACTCTTCAAGAGTGGGGATAATCTCATTTTCTGGCTCTCGCCACCATAATGAATATTCACTTTGCAACGCAGCGACTGGTTGAACCGCATGCGCCCGGCGAATCGTTTGCGCGCCTGCTTCTGAAAGTCCGAAATGTTTGACTTTTCCAGCCTGGATCAACTCTTTTACTGCTCCGGCCACATCTTCTATTGGCACCTGTGGATCGACCCGGTGTTGATATAGCAAATCGATGCGATCTGTTCTAAGGCGTTTGAGTGATGCTTCAACAAATGCACGTATATTTTCAGGCTTGCTGTTAAGCCCGCCTTTCGAGTCGCCACCTTCAAAACCAAATTTTGTCGCAATCACTACTTGATCCCGAAAAGGTTCAAGTGCTTCGCGCAGCAGCTCTTCATTGGTAAATGGCCCGTAAGCTTCGGCAGTGTCAAAGAAAGTCACACCGCGCTCGAATGCAGCCCTAATTAGTGCAATGGCATCATTTTTATCTGTCGCCGGGCCGTAGCCAAAGCTCAATCCCATGCAACCCAGGCCAAGTGCTGATACTTCAAGCCCGCTTTTTCCTAATTGTCTTTTTTCCATTGTGTTCTTACTTTGTCGTTGATGATCCTTAATTGAAAGCCTTACTTCTTGGGGGCGTAAGCACCACTTTGAAGCCAGGTAATCCAGGCTTTTTTGAATTCCGCATGCGTTACCGGTGGCAATGTCCTTCCTTCTCCCGGATCCCAGCCTGCCAGCACAAGCCCATCATCGGCGTGCTCGATCAGCTTTTTGATATCCTTGTTCCCATTTTGCTTCTTGTCAACCAGCTGTTTAGCTAGCTCATGCGCACTTTTTCCTTGAAAAACCATTTTCATGGCAGCAGGCGGCAAATGCCATTCAGGGTTGCCGGGCGGCATATGAAGGCCAGCTATGTTGGTTTCCTGATGGCAATTAGAACATTTCATGGCATAGACGCCCTTGCCATCCAAGCCACGTTTGGGTCCCATCGCATGCAAATGGCTGTCATCACCTTGCAATGGCACATCACCAGCCGGATGGCAGTTCATACAGCGCGGGCTCATCAGCGTTTTGTAAACAGTTTCAAAAGCTTGCACCGACGCTACGCTATCACGGTTAATGGTACTGAATGTAATCTGTTTTACCGGCGCATCATTTCGGAATGCAGATGCCCCGACGGCGATGATAAAAATGAATATTGACAGCACGGTAGCGGCCTTTTTTGGAACAAATAGTTTCATTCCATTTTCTGATTTTTGCTTCATAAGGTGAGTTTGAAAATGGACGGTGTTAACCCTTCGTACCTGTTTTTTTCTGCATCTCGGCAGCCATGTGGATTGCCTCGCGAATCCGCAGGTAGGTGCCACAGCGGCAAATATTACCCGCCATCGCATCATCAATATCCTGGTCGGTCGGATTAGGCTTTTCGCGCAGCAGCACCGCAGCCGACATAATCTGCCCGGAATGGCAATAACCGCATTGCGGCACGTCAATTTCCTGCCAGGCTTTCTGGACAGGGTGTGAATTTGTTTCAGACAACCCCTCGATCGTTACCACCTTTTTTCCAGCAGCCCGGCTGACCTTGGTCACACAAGAGCGTACTGCTTCGCCGTCTAAATGCACCACACAAGCCCCGCACTGCGCGACCCCACAACCATACTTAGTCCCTTTCAGATCAGCCAGATCGCGGATCGCCCACAAGAGCGGCATTTGCGGATCAGCTTCCAAAGGGTAATCCTTTTTGTTGATGTTTAATGTGATTTTGGCCATGGTGAATAGTGTTTACATTGATGGTGAGATGATACTTTTTATCTTTCGTCGGATTTATTGCTGCTTAATATTTCGTTTAAAACTGTATTTGCCGCTGTGGTTTTCTGCTTGCCAATTGTTGGGGCAATGACCGTGACAAACTCTTTTAACTGGGCAGGCGACCAACCTGTACGTAGTGAAATGTTCAAATGGCTTTTGAGCATCGGCTCTGCCTGGCCAATAGCGCTGATTACCGAAATGGTCACCAGTTCCCTTTGGCCGTAGGTCAGCACATCTCTTTCAAAGATGTCTGCAAACAAATGTTCCTTTAAGAATGTGTCTATGGCCGGCGCAAATGCCCCATAGCCCGAAGGCTGCTCGGGCTGCGGCGTGCCCGTCAGCTCTCCTAATATTTTTTTGCCGCGCTCATATTTGTTGCTATCAGCAGCAGCAGGCGATGCTTCTTTTCCCATATTATCATTAATGCCCCTGGCTTTCCTTTCTTCAATGACCTGCATGAATGTTTGCAGGCCTCGAATGCTCCGTGGAAAGCCACAATAGGCATAGGTATGTACCAGGACTTCCTTAATCTCATTGACACTCAAACCTGCATCAAGGCCCCCTTCAAGCTGTTTTTTTAGCTTTGGGATCTCACCTTGTGCTGTCAGGGAAGAAATAATAATGATACTTTTCTCTTTTGAATCTAACCCTTCTTTGGAGCTGGTCACTTTCTGTGCATTCATGCCGCTAGTAGCCACCAAAATTACCGCTAACACCGTTATTATGGCAGATGATTTTAACCTGCTCGTTCTCAATTTAATTTTGCTTAAATCCATAGTCTGCTGATTACTTGTCCAAGCCTTTTTCTTTTAACCATTTCTCCAACACGCCTGCAACTTGCTCACTGTTTAAATCCGACATCAGAAAATGGGTATTGCCTTTAATACCTATCTCTGGCAAATGGACAATAGTAGCATCGCCCCCGTGGCTGTTTACCACTTTTGCCCACTGGCGCGCCGTAGCCAAGACATTTCTCCAAAAATTAAGTGAAGCTGCTTTCGTTTCGTCTTTTGGGATGAAATCACCAAAATAAACCACGATGGGTATCCTGGTCAGTTTCTTGAACTCATCAAGCGGCACTCCTTTACCGCCACGGTTGCCTTCGGGTTCCTGGCCTTCGGGAAAAGTAAACCCGCCCGGCTCATAGGCCACAACGGCTTTAACATGCTGGTTTTTAACAGCAGTCTTCCATCCCGGCGAACCACCGGCCGAATGGGTAAACAAGATCCCGTCGCCAGATTTATCCATCACTGCCGACATAGCATTTACAATCGTTGCTTCATCGACACTGCCCGTGTTGGGCGTCATCATCCGGAAAAAATTATTGAGCGATACGCTGTCTTTGGGGAACTGGACACCCTCATTAAAATCTGGATACAAGCCGATCCGGAACTGGGTGAACCAAGTCTGGTCATCTGGTATGGCCGTGATCTGCCCCGGTTTTGAAGTTTGCCCTGCGTGGCCACGCCCGGGTTGGTCTACCAGATAAACACCGTAGCCTTTTCTTAGAAAGATATTGGCAAAGCCTTCCCTTCCATCGGCCGTGGTTTGCCAGCTGCGGCGCGACTGCCCGTAGCCATGCAGGAAAACCATAGAAAGTCGCTTTGCCTTTGGCGGGATCTGGTAAAACACATCGGCATGGTCCCCGTGGCGGGTTTGTCCGCCCTGCGCTACATTCCAGGGTTTGAGCGCGTCGAACGTGCCTTCACTTTTGGTTACACTGCCACCAGCAGAAAAAGCGCCCTGCTCCTGGATGATTAAAGGTTTCTGACTTTTAGTTTTCTGTGCCTGGCCTTGCAAGCTAACTATGGAGCATACCACACATACAAGGCTTAGTATTGCTTTATTTCTCATATCTATTGCATTTAATCTGCGACGCTTGAATCAAATTGTTCGCATTAAATTATTTTAAGCTTTTCGAGCCATTGCTTGATCTCATCCTGGGTCTGGCGTGCTTTCTCATCCTTGATCATCAGCAGCTGCCCGTCCCTTTCAAGACCGCCCCGGGTCGAATAACCTTCCAGTATTTTACTGTTCGGGCATAGCTGCCTGACTGTTTCGAACGTGCTGCCAATGCCGTAGCCACCGTTCGTATTGAAGGGAATGATGGTCTTACCGCTCAAATCGTATTGTTTTAAAAAACTTTGCATCGGCGGTGGGAGCTGCATCCCCCAGGTTGGGAAGCCAACAAAGACCACATCGTACTGGGCGATACTATCAATTTTAGTTTTCAAAGGCGGCAGATATCCCGACTGGTTTTCACTGGCTACCTGCGCGACAGTTGCCTGGTAATTCTCAGGATAGGGCTTTTCCAGCTCAATCGCTACCAGTCTCCCACCTACGTTCTTCTGGATCATTTCCGCAACCGCCTTGGTATTCTTCGTGCGGGATAAATAGACGATCAGGATCTTGCCAGCTGCCACATCAGGGCCCGTTTCAGCATCGATCCGCTCAGTTTGAGTAGAAGAGCAAGCCGAAACCAAAAACAAAAAAGCCAGCAGCAGGTGTGCTAACGGAGCGGTTAGTTTCATGTTTTCTGATCTGTTTATTATCCTCCCACCTTGGTAAATGAGAGTGATCCCAGTTTCCAACCTTCTTTTTGCTGCACATACACTTCCGTCACTTCAAACTCGTTGGTGACTTCGCGGCCGCCAACGACCGCTAACAGTGTAATCCTGTTTAAAAGGATAGCCGTTGATCCAATGATGTTAACAGATACTTTATGGATATCTGCCTTTTTGTAATGAATACCCCCGGACTTGATGATATTGACTTCCTGCTGTTTGCCCCATGATCCTCCCATGTGAACAAAGACAGCCTTTTCATCAAAGAGCGCCGCAAGCGAGTCTGCATTCTTGTCTGCCATCCATTGCCATTTCGTTTTAGAAAGTGCAATGATTTTCTGCTCGGCGCTATTTTCAGCTTGCGCGAATGCTACCTGAGATCCTAGGATCAAGCCCGCTGCAAGCATCAGGCAGGTAAAATTTCTGGCGATTGTTCTATCTACGTTTGATTTCATTGTATCCCAGGTTTAATGTTTAATGACATGCGTATCGCGCACGCTGCTGAATGTAAGCGCCAACAGTTTCCAGTCACTGGCCTGTTTTGTATAAACCTCTGTAACAGTAAACTCTGTATTGGCTTCATTGCCCCTTACCATCGCTGAAAGCATAATCCGGCTCCAAATGATTGCCGTGTTACCCACAATCTCGACAGCAACATCTTTGACGTCTGCGTTTTTATACCAGATGCTTCCGGTCTTGATGATTTCCAGCTCTTCGTCTTTTTTCCAGGTGCCGCTCATATGGACAAATTTTGCTTTGTCATCAAAGAGCTTGGCCAGCTCGTCCACGTTCTTGTCAGCCATCCATTGCCACTTCTTTTTTGAAAGGTCAATGATATGCTGCTCCTGCCCAGCTGCGCCTTGTGCCAGTGATGATTGAGTACCTGCCAGCACGGAGCATAGCGCTAAAAACGTAGATGCCAAAATAGATTTGAAAAATGATTGAGAATGCAATTGCATGAGTAATAAGTTGATTTAGAGGTTAAATATTAATTTCTCGGCCTCGTGTAGGCTATTTGTCGTCGAGCTTTCTTTCACCTAGCCATTTCGCCATATTGGGATCACGGTGATCAAAGAAGCTACTCGCATTGGTATCAAGAGATTTGATCGCGTCCATATCTTGCGCGCTCAGCTGGAAATCAAAAATGCTCAGGTTCTCTGCCATTCTTTCTTTACGGACTGATTTGGGAATTGCAATCACCCCCCGCTGCGTGAGCCAACGGACGACTACCTGCGCGATTGTTTTGTTATATTTTTGACCAATCGAGGCTAAGAGCTCATTTTGAAACAAGCCGTTTTTACCTTCTGCGAATGGCCCCCAGGACTGGATCTGCACATTGTTTTCTTCCAGGAACTGTTGTGTCTGGATCTGCTGGTGAAAAGGGTGCGTTTCAATCTGGTTGACTGCCGGCACTATTTCGTTATGGATGATCAGGTCAATGAGCCTGTCAGGTTGGAAGTTACTTACACCAATTGCCCTGATTTTACCCTCCTTATATAGTTCCTGCATTGCACTCCACGCTCCATACACATCGCCGAATGGCTGGTGGATCAAATACAAGTCCAGGTAGTCCAGCTGTAACTTTTTCAGCGATACTTCAAATGCCTTTTTGGTATCCTGGTATCCGTTGGATTGTATCCAGAGCTTTGTAGTGATAAAGAGCTCTTCCCTGGCAAGGCCACTTTTCTTTATTGCATTCCCTACGGCTTCTTCGTTCTGGTAGGCCGCTGCCGTATCAATCAGGCGGTAACCTGTATCGATCGCGTCCAATACACTTCTCTCACATTCTGCCAGGTCCGGCACTTGAAAAACCCCGAACCCCAGAATTGGCATTTCTACGCCGTTATTTAATTTTACTGTTTCCATAGTGGTCTTTGTTTTGATGATGCAAAGTTCCGCCTTTCCAGGGGCATGTTTGGTATATAGATTCCCGTTTTCTCTACCAATATTCCCGGTAGAAGATTGGGTCAGACCCAGTCAGGAAAGCTATGCCAGAACCGCTTTCAGTCTATTTCTCCGCAGCCTTCTGCATCACATCTAGCCGTGCTTTTTTAGGGTCGGGCCCGCCCATAGCTGAGCCGTCAGAGCGGAACTCGATGATTTCGTTTTTCCCTGGATAATAAACCGGCCACTTTGGTAAGCCCTTACCATTCGGGTCTGATGTCTTGGCAAAATTGGCCCAATACGTGTTCATCATCGTAGCAACCTGTTTGTCTGTTGGTGCAATTGTAGCTCCGTTGCGCTCCATCAGATTGTCAAAAACATAAGCGATTTCGGAAGCATGCGATGCACCAAAACGCATCCGCTGTTGCATAGCAGCTGCAACATAGGAGAAAAGATAAACGTAGGCTTTGTCACCTTTGGCTGTGACCGCACTTGCAGTAAACCGGGCTGGCTCTGCCCAAACTTTATCGGTGTTGACCATCGAAAGCATTTGAGCGAAGTCTGTTTTACCATCCGGATCATAGGCAGCAGTCATTTCCTTACGTACAGGTTCAAATTGTGCGAGCAATTCGTCCTTTGACCTTGCATTCACAAAGCCAGCCGGTACTTCTGCACTATTCGAACCAATGATGATTGGAACACGGATCTGCCTGCCTGCCTTATATGCCTGCTCGAATGTCTCTACAACCAATTTGCCGTCCAGGATCGGCCCGGCGTAAATCAGCGCCCCGCCCTGGCCATTGCTTTCTTGTCCATTATCGACAATATCTTCTACAGAAAGTGAGCGCAGTTTGTCCAAGGCTGCTGCATCCTTACCCTGGATACCATGTTTAGCAGCAAAGTTTACACCTATTGTCTCAGCGGAAACAGGGTAGTATTTATCGGCGTTTTCTTTACTGATCGGCCTGCTTGATAAAACGCCGTCACGGCCGCCGCCCGACTCGATAATTGCCTTTTGAAAAAGGCCTTTCGCAGATGGAATGGTCAGCAGTGAATGCACTGAAACCCCACCCGCAGACTCGCCGAAAATCGTCACATTCTTTGGATCACCACCAAATGCGGCAATATTCTGCTGCACCCATTTAAGCGCCGCGATCTGATCCATATAGGCATAACTTCCTTTGGGCTCATTGGGATGCTCAGCGCTTAATGCAGGGAACGCAAAATGTCCGAGCCGACCAAGGCGATAATTGAAATTCACCAGAATGACGCCTTGTTTGGCAAACTGAGTGCCGAAAGTTTCAGGATAGGAACTCCCACCGCCCACAAACCCGCCTCCGTAAATCCATACCATGACAGGTAGTTTGGCTCCCAGCTTGGCTGCACTAGGCTTCCATATATTTAGAAACAGACAATCCTCCGATGTATTTTCCCGGATCTTGCCCGCCTGGCGCGGCCAACCAGCCTGCGCACAATCTGCGCAAAATTTGGTTGCATCCTTTACCCCTTGCCACGCCGGGAATGGCTGCGGGGGCCGCCACCGGAATTCTCCAACCGGTGCTGCCGCATAGGGTATTCCTTTAAAGACATCAGCGTCTGCTTCTGTGAGTCCCCGCAAAGTTCCAGCGCTTGTCTGCACCGTAGGACTTGCGCTGGCATCCGTGTTGGGTGATGTTTGCTGGGCCTGCAAACCAAAACTTAAAATGAAAGTTAAACCTGTAAGTATGTTTCTCATTTTTTGGATATTTCCGCAGTTTAATTGGATTGTAAATTTCGGCTTTGCTTTCAGAGCAAATGGTATACAGATTCCCGATTTGTCTACCAATATTCCTGATTTGACTTTCCAGGTTTTCAACCGGGTAATGAATTGGGTAACTTTGGGCATATAAAATTCTCAGACTATGGAAGACATCATTCGTTTCGAAACTGTAAATCAATACAATGCATTTAACCAACAGGAAACACTGCACCCGCTGGTAACTGTGATTGATTTGTCAACCGCAAGTCCCAGAAAGAAGACCAGCCAATACATGGGCTGCTACGGGATTTTCTTAAAGGATGTCGTCTGCGGCGATCTTCGTTACGGGAAAGAATATTATGATTATCAGGAGGGCACGCTTGTCTTCATGTCTCCTGGACAGGTTTTCACTGTCGAAAATGACGGGGAGCTTTATCAACCCAAAGGCCACGCGCTCGTCTTTCATCCTGATCTGCTTTTAGGTATTCCGCTCAATGGGAAGATGCATGAATTTTCGTTTTTCGGTTATCAGGTCAATGAAGCGCTGCATTTGTCCCAGCGTGAAAGGCAGATTGTGATGGATTGTTTTGGCAAGATCAAGTATGAGCTAGAACACGCTATTGACAAGCACAGCAGAAAACTCATTGTCGCTAACCTTGAATTGTTCCTGGACTATTGCACACGCTTTTACGACAGGCAGTTTATTACGCGCGATAACATACACAGGGGAATCCTGGCAAAATTTGAGACCCTTTTGAGCAGTTATTTTAGCTCAGAGAAACCTCAGACCATTGGCTTGCCGTCTGTCTCGTATTGCGCCGAAGAGCTCAACCTGTCAGCAAAATACTTTGGTGACCTGGTTAAGAAAGAAACCGGCCAGACTGCCCAGGAATACATTCAAATGAAGGTGATTGAAGCCGCCAAGGAAAGGATATTTAGTAGCGACAAAACCGTTAACGAGATCGCCTTTGAATTGGGCTTTAAATATCCCCAGCATTTTAGCCGCCTGTTCAAACAGCGGATCGGGCAAACCCCAAATGAATACAGGATTTTAAGCAATCTCAATTAATCTAAAACCCCGCGAAATGCAGCCATCAAAAGGACTAATCCGTTTGCTATTAGCATTCCTGCTGACGCTTACGCATATCTTTGTAAGTGCCCAGGTAAAAGATGCCGGGTCGCCAAGCACGTCGATTTTCCCAAAAGGACAGCTGGCTCCAGCTAGCAATTTCACTGGAAAAGCATGGGTTCACCCATTGATCCAAGCTGATAGTGCTTTCAATATTCCAGTGTCTTCTGTGACCTTTGAGCCAGGTGCCAGGACATACTGGCATTCACATGGAGGTGGCCAGGGAATTATCGCTATCGATGGTGTTGGCTATTATCAGGAAAAAGGCAAGCCCATCCAAGTCCTTCGAAAAGGTGATGCAGTGAAATGCCCGCCCGAAACGCCGCATTGGCACGGTGCTTCTCCCGAAACCAGCTTTGTTCAAATGGCAGTGACACCTAATCATGCTAACGGAAGGGTCAAGTGGCTACAGCCGGTAACGGCTGCTGAATATTCTAATACAAAGTAATTTGAATTTGAAGCAAATAATGGCGCAGTTAAGCCTTCCCTCTGGATTAGAGTGAAAGTTAAAGTTTATGTTCACTTCTAAGTCTTTTTAGTTGTTTTTGCGCCTCCTCAGCCTCCTCTCGTCGCCTACTGAAAACTTCTTCTGCTTCCTTTACGGTTAGCTCATGTGCCTCACGCTTCTGCGTTTCAAGCTCTGCCCGGTCAGGGTCTTTGTAATAAATACTATCAACTCTCGCCGTAAGTGCCGGGCTGAGCTGCCTGGCAATCCGGAATTTGAGATCAGTTTCTTTCAGCCTGCTGCTTTCGTTGTAATTGCTAATAGCCACTGCGATGCTTATGGCCGTTGAGAGCAGCAAGGCTGCTGCCGAGATAATGAAGCCTTTCGAACGAAGGTCGAAATGATGGTGGTGCCTTACTTGTGATTCCTTCGGGGTAGTCACAAGTGCTTGCTTTATTTGGGAAAAGGTCTCCCAATGTTGAGCTGACGAATGATGTTCTAAATACTTTTTTAGCTCCATCAGCGTATCTCCAAGCGTCTTGTTTTGAAATTCAGTCGCCGTTTGGATCAGGCCCTCAATAGATGCACTTTTCCTAATCACAAGCGAAAGCACTTCTTCAATGGATTCGAGTTGTTCTTCTATCTTTTTCATAAGCTTTGTCCTAAGTATTTTTTACGTTTTTTCCTTTTTGATGGATTCGGATTCTGTTGTTCAAATTGCGGGACAGGTCGGAGCAAGTCATCCAGTATTTTATCGTCTGTGCTTTGCAGGGAGATAGGAGCGGGCCGAGATCTTTCTTGCAGCCGGTCGGGCAGATATTCCGGCTGCATCCGAAATGGCTGCGACATCGCCAGTTCCTGGTTGTGCCGGATCAACGCATCTAGCCTGCCAAAGCTTAAACTCCGATCTATCTTTGATCCTTTGAATTGCAGATCGCCTTTGGCAAAGCTGACACCTTGGATCTCACTAGTGCCAGATTTATACTTGAAAATGGTCTCGATGCCTTGCCTTTCCAACCTGGCGCGCAGTTCATTCCAGCTTGCAGCGGTTGCGCTTGCTGATTTGATAGCATCATACAATTCATATCTGATTTTGTCTGCACCTTTACGCTGCTGCCGGTTGACCTGCTGTTTTTCCTTACCCCAATGATATCCGTATCTGAGCGTGATCTCTTTGCAGACCTTGTGGTTCCTATCTTTCTGAAACCGGTCTGAGATGGTCTTCCCTTCGTTATTCACCCGGTTGTAGATGATATGTAGATGCGGATGGTTTTTGTCCTGGTGCTCCACAATAATAAACTGCGTGCTCATTATCTTCATCTTTTCCATGTACTCCAAAGCACGCTGCTTCATAATGTCAGGCGATAGTCTAGCGGCATCTTCCTTGCTCCAGCTCAGCGAGATATGCCCGACAGCTTTTGTCAAGTCCGGATTGACTTTCCTTTGCATGTTGAAATCCTGGATCATAGCTTGGACTTCACCTGTTCTTACACCTTCGGCCATTAACAGAGTGGCCTCCTGCTTTTCTATCACATACCGGACTACACCATCGAAATTGCTTCCAATCTTTACCTTACCGATCATCGATACTAAGCTGTTTTAAGGTCAGATCGATTTCTAAAAGCAGCTCCTTGCAACATTGCCTAATGAATGTCAAACCTTCCTTATGGGCAAGGTGCGTAAGCTGGTTCAGGTTGTTAGCCATACCGGTTAGTGTCCGCAGATGCCTGAGGTCATCGGGTTTGAGCCTGGCGATTACTTTTGCTTTCTTAGCAGCTTGTCTGAACCAGGCGCTTGGTTTCATGCCTGCATCCCTGGCTTTTTCTTCAATCAGAAAACGCTCCGTCTCGGTCAGCCTAACCATAAGCTGGCTCTGCCGCTTTACTTTTTTAGGTGGCCTGCCGCCTTTGGGATTGTAGGGCTTTGGGTCTTTGATTTCTGTCTTTTCCATCTCACATTCCATTATCTGTATTAACCCTTTTGCGACCAACGGGAGTAAAAGGCAAGTTTCCAGTCGCGCGGAAGCGGGACGGGTTTTTGCGAAGCGAAAACACAAACTTGCTCTCTGATGACTTTTACAAATGCAGCCCGCCAGACTTTTTGAAAGTCTGCTGCTCTTTGATCTGTTTTTCGTGCGATTTGCTTGACATTAGAAGCTCGTTGAGATCCTTGTGGTTTCGATAAATGCCCGAGGCGTCCACGCAGTTTAGTCCTGCATCCTGATATTTTCCAAATAGCTTTTTTCCCGCTTCGTCCCGGTCTGGATAGATGAAAACGGTCCGGTAATCTTTGAGAATTTCCAGGCTCCGGTCTGCCAGACTGACGGAATTGAGCACGAGAAAATAGCTTTGGACCGGCGTGTGTTTTCGCAGTGTTAAAAGAGAAAGGAAATCCATGAAGCCTTCCAATACACACACTGACTTGTGCCCGCTATTGATATGGGTAATGTCCTTTGGGGATGATGAGCCCTTGAAGTGCTGGCTTCTGAGCTCATAACCTCCTGAGCGGTTTTCGAAGCCGGCGGCATAGTAGCTCTTGTCTCCAACCTGGTAGTAAACCTCCTTGCAGTAAGGCCCGGCAATCGAAAGGTCAATGCCGCGCTTTTGCAAGTATTGGCTGATAGCAACGTTACTTCCCAAATCCTTTGTAGCAGTTATCTGGATCGCCGTTTGGATAGTGTCAGGGGTAACGCTACTCTGTATATGCGCAGCCCTTGCAGCGAACAGTTGCGGGTGAAACAAAAAATGTTCAGACCCAAGTTTTTGCAGCAATGCTTTTGTATCGCATTGGAAAAGCTGGCGGCCCAAGTCGATGATATCGCCTCCCTGGCCGCTGCCGTGGTCATAGTAAAGATTCAATTTTGCATTGACCTTGAATGATGGCGTCTTCTCGTCGCGTAAAGGCGAAAGGTACCAATAGTCCTGGCCGCGGACGTGTTGCGGATGGATGTTGCAGTTTTGCAGGAGTTCGACAATGGAAATCTCCCTGGCTTGTTCACAAGTCATAGTGATCGTTTTGATGTTGAATGAATGCATCTCAAAAACCGCGGTTTCTACGGGGTTAATGCACCTTGTTTTTGATGATCTGATGAAAATTGTATTTAAGCAATTGAAAACAAGTAGGTTATGGCTCATCAGGACTTCATCATTTTCATCAACTTTTTGTCCTTTCAACCGCAAACCTTCATAGTATTTTCATTTTGATGAAGCTCTGATGAACATTTGATGAATGATAGTGTATTCACAACCAGTTACTTATGTTCTATTTTCATCAAATCATCAGTTTATCAAGCTGGTCTTGGTCAATTTGATAGTAGCGCCCGCGGTGCTGGCTTTCAAAGACACTGCTGTCGGAAAGCAGGGTGTACCTGGTATAGGCATTCGAATTAGGGCTCGGCTTTAAGCCCCACTCGGTCTGCAATACGCGCTTGATCTGTGTAGAATCTATACCGCGCATTCCGCGCGTGGCAAGCCAGTTCAATGCGTCAGCTGTGCAAAAACATAACTTCGAAAGATCTCGGGCATCCATCACGTATTGAAGTGCCTCTATTAATTCAAGTTCGACCCTGCTGCGGTTGCGTTTGATCAGCTTTTTGAGCGCAGGTGTTTGGATCTGTTTGACATCAAACCACATCCTGGACTGGTTGGTGCTCCAAAGCGGGCGATTGAGCAAGAAATCCAGAAATGCCGGGATCTCTGACTGCAACTCGGCGAGCAAGCGGATGTTTTCTTTTGCAAAAGGCTCGATTTTTCTTACCCAGTACCGGGTCTCACCTGGCTCGATGAAAACGAAACTGTCCTCATTATTGGAACAAAGCACGAACTTACCAAAGAACTCCACTTCGTTGCGGTCCTTGCCCTTTGCCTCGGACTTATATTTAAGCGCCGTACTCAGGTTTTTGATCCTTTCACTATCCTGCTTTCGTTCCAGGAACGTCTCGTCGATTGCAATGATCAATGCCGATACCCAGTCATCATTGAAGTTCGAGCTGAATTCTTCATTGGTGTTAACGGTCATATTCCGGCCGAAAATCGATTTAAGGAAATTAAGAAAGGTGGTTTTTCCCGTGCTCCGTTCCCTGCTGACCAGACAAAGGATGGGCAGCTTCTGAAGGGGATTTTTCAAAAGCAACGTCAGGTAGTCCAGCCCAAGTTCGTACTGTTCCCCAAAGATATGCCTCACGAATTCTTGACATGTTTCACATTTACCTGCCTTCGTTTCGTGCTCAAAGGGGTGGTAAAGGTTATAGAACTTGCCGATAACCTGTTGGAAACCGAAATGATCGGGGAACCGGCAGAAACCGTGCAGCTTGGGGATCTCTGAAACGAAATCCCTCCCATAATCGGCCTTGATGCATTCAACTGACCAAAGGGACAATTTACTTTCAAATGACCCATCCAGGTTTGGACGGTCAACGAGTTTGTAATAGCTGGTCCCAATCCGGACGTATCCGGTCCTTGTTATTGCAGTAGCAATATCTTGTTCGTGTCTGGCTTTCATGACAAGGAGGGTTTATCGGTTTGACCGGAGCCATTCGATCAGCTCTTTGCGGAAGAAAATATTTCGGCTGCCACTTTTGTGAAAGGGGATCTTTCCTTGTGAGCAGTAGGCATAGACCGTCTGCTTTGATTTTTTCACCAGCAATGCGGCTTCCTCGATCTCCATGGGGTGTTCGGTATCGTCGGCTATCTTTCTAGTGATCACGCGCTCTACGACTGTCTCGATCAGCGGCTCGGATACATTGAGTAGTGCTTTCTCGACAAGTCTCTGGACAAGGCCGTCAAATGTCGTCTCTTCCTCCCGGTAGGTGCTTTTGGTAATGTTTGATGGGTAAGTTTTCATTTTGGCAATTGTTAATAGTGATTGAAAAACAATTGCAAATGAAATTCGAAGAGGCTTCAAAATGGGTCATCTGACATGACAAGAGACCCGACATTGATAAACAGAAGTAAAGAATGGATTAGTCGGGTAACCTGGAAGCATCTAACGAGGCGGTCACTTCATTGTAGAAAGCCCAGGCAACGTCGTTTCTGTCTTTGTTTTCAAGCTGGGTCATAAAGTCTGTGACTGCCAGGTCAGATAGGATGTTGCGCCCGAACCGGATTGAAAAGCTGGCGGTATAGATATCAACCCGTTCCAGTTGGGTGCAATCGAAGAACCGCTCGTTAATGACACCGAGGTGCTTTAAAATGTAGGGTAATGCAAGGATGTGGGTGAGTTTATGAAATGTGTTTTTCCTGGGGACGAAATGAGACCGGCTGTTTAAGATGCCGCGCTGGCAGAGCTGCCCTTTGAAGCTTTCTATGTCCACGCCTTTCAGGTAACTGTACAGGTCGCCTGCAGGACTTTTAGTCGGCCGATATACGGGAGTAGCAGGGGCGGAAGTTGTCGCCGGGATGTTTTGGAGCTGGGCTGTATGTTGGGCAAGATCAATGGCCCGTTGCCAAAACCTAAGTCCCATTCGTGGGTACTTGCTATACCCATCAACAGGATAGAATTTGCTTTCAGCTGTGCGGAGCTTAACAAGATGTTCACTGACTTGCTTGGGATTAAGCTGATCCAGTATCAGCTGCCAGGATTCTATCCAATAATCAAATAGTGAGACATTGTTAAACGAAGCAGGCTGGCCGTAGATGACATAGTACAGGACTTCCCGTAATTCGGTCCTGTTAAAATCAGGGTCATCCTTTCCGAAAAAAGTAATTCCGGAAATGCGCTCGGAGAACACAGCAAGTTCGCTTTTCCTGGAAGCAATAAAACCGCCAACGATTTCTGACCGGAGATAAATTAATGCGGCCCATTCGACTAGCAGCTCGCCAAGTTGTTTAATAACGGCTTCCAGCTCGATGCCCCAATTTTGAAGGACTGTACATTCGCTTGTTGCAAACTCGGTAATGCTGGGATCATCGTCATTGAAAAACCGGAAAAACCCATTGTTTTCCAGTAGAGCCAATCTTTCCGGAACAATATCCATAGTTAGAAATTCAAAAGGCGGCTAGTGATTGTTTTTAGACGTTCGTCTTCAATACTTCCCACGTAACCCTCTGTGGTGGTGATACTTTTGTGGCCGGTCATCGATTTGATCTCCATGAGTGTACCACCTTCAGAGATCAGTTTAGTTACAAAGCTGTGACGCGCCACGTAGGTCGTTATCTCTTTTTCAATTTTAAGCTTCTCACCGATGCGCCGCATGTATTTGTTGATTTGCTTAACGAGCTGTTGCACCGCCCTTTTCACTTTTAATGAATCCATACTTTCGTCCAGCACGGGGAAAATATAATTTTCATCAATAGGTGCATTGCCCCATTCCTCGATAATCTGTTTCATTCTAGGCAACAAGTGCACTTCTATCAGCGTACTCTCCCGGTTGGTCCTTTTTGTTTTTTCACGTACAAAAACGACACGATCAGACCTAAGATTGGCATATTTAAGCCGTGCCATATCGGTTGGGTTCATTCCGTTCCCCATGTACATGAAGAGCCAGTATGCCAGGTACCGTTGTTCGAACTGGTCAGGTTGATAGTTGATGATTTTACGCAGATCTTCATTAGACAAAGCGCGTTTAGAATTCTTCTTGGTAGGGATTACATAGCGGCGAGGGCCAAATGGATACTCCTCCATTTTTTGTTTGTCGCTATCGATCATAATATTGACCACAGCACGTAGGTTCCGCAAATAAAATCCCACCGTAGTCAACGTGGCCCCATTGTCAACCATCCACTTCTCGTAGGCCCGCAGAAAACGGACATTGATGCTTCCCAAAGAAAGCTTCTTTTTTGCGTGAAACTTCTTAAAACTAGTGAGGGCATTTTCGTAGGTGATCGCCGTTCCTATTCTGTCATCGGATTTCAATGAAGCGATCTTTTCTTCGATCGCTTCGAATACATCGTCCGAATCAGTAGAAGGCCGGTGAGCCGCCCGGTCCTCAAAAAGATCGAAGCTAAAAACCTTCATTTGGGAGATGATTTGATTGGCATCAGTGACGTGCTTGTTCAGGCCCTTGCTGACCGCTAAAAGCTGCGCATACTCCTTTGTCCCAATGTATTTTTTCGCCCGCAGAAGCTCGCAATCACGCTGCCTTACAAAATCTTCCTCAGTCATATCCTGACCTGTCGGGTAGTACTTGGATTCACGGCGGTACGTAATTCGGAGTTTTACCGGATACAATCCTTCTTTTTTTGCAAACCTTTTATCCAGGATGAGTGCCAATTTCGGGGCTGATGCTACCATACTGCAAGATTTTACCGTCAAAAATTTGCAAACAATTTGCAAACATTTTCAATAAATATAGGTAAACAGTAGTAAACTAAAAAATAAAAAACATTGAAATTAGCTCGTATGGGCACTTTTACTTGTAGGCATTTACTGCCATTTACCACTTTTCGCTGACTTGTAATCAGTAGGTCGTTGGTTCGATCCCGACTGGGGGCTCTTGAAAGTCAAGCACTTAGCATTAATTTGCTAGGTGCTTTTTGCTTTACTTGCAATAAAAGTTGGACTAGTTTTTTTCAAGGAGAAGCTGTGTCGACCGGTCAGTTGTGGATCAAGTCCTAAATTTGTGGAGCGCATAGGATTTTTTAGATAAAATTAGATGGTGGTTAAGCGTCAGCTAGTAGGGTGTTGGAATTAGGTGGAAAACCGGGAAGAAAATTGGATGCATCTTGATAGAAGCTGCTAACTTTAATTGTATTGCTATTGGCGGTCCGGTTTGTGGGTCGGATGGGGCGAACTAAAGCAATGAGTGCTATGCCCGGTCTGCCGGTATGATTCCTATACAACATGAAGGTGTCAGTGATGTATTTAACTTGCCTACTGGAACGCAATTTTTGTTGTTCATTTTTTACCGTTTCCTGAATCTTTAAAAATTATTTCTTTACAAGCAGTATCCGGCACGGTTTATTGTCTCCTAGTTACAATACGTTTATTAAAATACTCATCCGAATTAAACTTATGAAAAAGATTTTACAACTCATTTTACTTCTCGCATTATCAACCACCCCAGCCTGGTCGCAGACGTGCAGTGTCGCAGCATTCAAAACGCAGGCTGATGTTGATAATTTTAGCACGGCCTATCCTGGATGTACGGTGCTTAATGGCAATGTGGGCATCGTTTCGACCAACATAACAAACCTGGACGGGCTGCGGAGTGTCACACGGATCGCCGGATCTCTAAACATCAATTTTAATCCAAACTTGGTCAGTATCGCCGGTTTGTCTTCCCTGGAACAACTGGACGGCTCACTTAATATTGAAGACAATGATAACCTGCTCACTATCGATGGCCTGCAAAAATTGGTGCGGCCGTTACAACGTATTAGGATAGTTTACAATGAACGACTTACAAGTATCGCTGCGCTTAGTGGCGTTACCCGAATCTATAACACACTGTCCATCGGTGCAAATCCAGCTTTGACTAGTTTGGAAGGACTGCACAATGTGACGGCAGTATTTGGAGCAGTTTCTATAGCGCAAAATGACATTATTCGGGATCTAAATGGACTTAGAAGACTTAAACAGGTGAGATGGTACCTGCACATCGGCAATAATAAAAACCTCAAAAGTCTAAAAGGGATGGCGCGGATGGAATCTTTGGACGGATATCTTGAAATTTCGGGTAATAACGCATTAACCAGCATTTCGGAGCTTGCGCAATTGAAAAGCGCCAATTCTATTGTGATTACTAACAATACACTTTTGTCCGAATGTGCGATCAAGATAATTTGTGAGAAGGTTAAACTAGGAGATACCAACATTTCAGGGAATGCTGTGGGCTGCTCCACCGACGAGGAAGTCAGGTTGTCCGATGCCTGTACGCCTAAAACGCTGCTACGCATAAATGCCGGCGGACCGGCTTTCACGACTGCGACCCAAAAACTATTTGTCGCTGATCAGTATTATGCTGGTATCGACCGTACGAGCTCCATCGCCTCGGGAGATATTCTCAACACGACCAATGATGTGCTTTATCGCTCCGGACGCTGTTCACCTTCTTTTAGCTACAACATTCCAGTTACCAATGAACTGGTGAATGTGATCCTGCATTTCGCAGAGACTTATTTTGGCGCACCAGGTAAAAAAGGCGGCGCGGGCAGCAGACAGTTTAATGTTAACATAGAAGGAAGCCGCAAGCTTACTAATTACGACATTTTTGCCGAGGCTGGGGGAGCGCTGCGTGCAGTTCAGCTGACAATCCCAGTCATGGTCACTGACGGCATGCTAAACATAGATTTTCTTACTGGTGCGGCAGACCTTCCGAGAGTTTCAGCCATTGAAGTGACTGCAAGCCCAACTTTGTCACCAGTGGCCGATGGTATGATAAATATGGGTATTTATAGAAATACCAATTACGGTTCTGCGAAATATCTAAACGTTCGTCGGGTTCTTAACCAAGAACCCACCTATATCGGTGATGCCTTAACCTATATAAAATTTCAACTCCCCGTCGGAAAGGCTGAAATCACCTCGGCCAAACTGCGCCTCTATACGTCTACCTATTGGGAAAGCGCTGACATCCATGCCTATGGCGTCAATGATGATAGCTGGACAGAGGAGACCCTTACCGGAAACAATGCGCCTGCCGCCTCAACTTCGTCACTTGGGTCTACCACCGTGAATGAAGTTGCCCAATATCGTGAAATTGATGTGACCAGTTATGTCAATGCACAGCGGCAATCTGGTGACGTACTGGTAAGTTTTATGTTAGACGATCCAAACAAAACGAGTGTCACGGCAACTGTGAACAGCAAGGAATTAGGCGCTCTGGGGCCTCAGCTCGTGTTTCAGACTACACCCATTGTCCAGACTTCAAACATGACTGCACGCTTGGGCGAGGAAGTAATTTTGTCAGAAGTTCAGGAGAAACAGCCTTCGATTGTTTTTCCAAACCCCATCAAAGGTCAGTTTACAGTTTCGCTTTCAGCAGAACATTCCGGGCCAGTTTCTTTTGAGCTGATCAATGCAAGCGGAACGAGTCACGCTATTCAGACCCCTCAAAATGCCAAACCAGGTGAAAATGCAGAAGTCAACATCGCTGGAATGTTATTAAATCCAGGCATTTATTTACTGAAAATAAAGTCGGATGCATTTACAGAGATAGTGAAGACTCTTGTCACAGAGTGAAGTACGACAATGAGCAAGAAAAGAAGTCGCTCAGAGATGGGCGGCTTCTTTGTATTTAGAGCCATATAAGTGGAATTGCAACAATAAAGAGGACAAAAGATTAAGCCGCAATTTTCTGTCGAAGGGGGGGATTGAATGTTTCTTTAGTATTTGTAAACAACCGTCGTCCCAATCTTCCGCGTATTATGTCAAAATTGCGAAGCATTCCCCCGGAATATAACTGCCCTGAATTACAGTACTCCCACCCTTGAATTTTGACACTGTGATTAAACGGGAAAAACACCCGGAGGGTCGTGAAGAACACCCTATTTTCTAACCTGGTTTTTCGGGAAAATGTTAATCGGGTATTTTTGCATAACCCCTTTTTCGGCGGTTTTAAATGGAGAGTGTTATCGATAAGGTAGCCCCGGTTCGGGGCTACCTTTTGTGTGAGAACGTACCGCTAAATAACCTCTACGGCGATCTGAAGTATATTTGTCAGGTTCCGATTCATTTAGGATAACCGGTTTCGAAGTTGGATTGGCACATTTATTTTACATAGCTCTGTCTATCTTTTATCCCAACGATATAACGTAATACTGGTCAAGCGTGGTTCGAAACGGGCCACTCTTCCTTTATTGCAGCGCCAGAATTCAATAAGAAAGTATAGGAAGTTGGGTAGGATTATTACGGTGTTCGGGAATATCTATGGTTAATCTAAGTCTGCCAGACGAAAATTTATGCTTTTTTAATTGGCTCCTTTCTTTCATTCAATAGCAATGAATCTCAAGGTTGATTTCAGGACTGCTTCCAAACAGTTAATAACAATTACGCACGGATTTCTGGATCATCATCAACTCTATAAAAGGCGTTCTGTTCTAAGCCATTCAAACCAGGCAGCCAGGGAGATAGTTTTGGTTACATGGAACAAGCTGCGATTATACGTGTTGACTTCCAATCCGTCGGTTTGCAAGAATTTTATTGTTGATTGAAATTTGTCCCTATCTACAAAATTCCAGACTTCGGTGGAATCCATCAATAACTCACTGGATTGTTCGTAAAGGCGTAATGTAAATTGCCTGCCGAAATCACCAACTGTCGCCTTCTGATGTCTTAGCCTGACGTGCTCCGGCAATATTCCTTTCATGGCTTCTCTGAAATGTACCCGCCCCTGTCCGTTTCCAAACTTCATGATGGCAGGTATGGAAACACATAGCTCGAACAGTTCCTTATCATAAAACGGGGATGTGTTTTTGAATCCGTAAAAGTTTCCCAATGCAAATCTCTCTTCATTAAGCGCAATTGCGTGCTGATTATAAACATCCTCGAACCATTGCTGATAAACCATTGGAATATCGCCGCGTAACGTCTCAGAAAGTTTCGGAGCAGAATTCAGTTGTGTGAGCGATATGTCCTGAAAGTCGCCACGAAGTATATTCATGGGTTGAATTGAAGGCTTTGTTAATTTGGCAGCTAATGCCTTAAGGCTTTGTTTTAGCAAATAAGGGAGCGATATTTCAAATTGGCTGGCAGTTTCTTGATATAGTTGACAGCACTCTGAAATCCCCAGTTTTGTAAATTTTGCAGCAAGCCGCTTGTAAAGGAAATTCTGCTCTACAATCCGGGCTTTTTCATCGCAAGTCAGGTTGACCCAGTGGGGATATTGATCTGCCAGTGAAAAGTATCCAACTCGTTTCCGAAGAAGGCTTTTCAGCATTTGCCATTGTTTATCCCTGTAAAGCCACTCCAATAGCTCCAAACCGCTTCCCACAACAGAATCTCCATCGTTGCCATTCATGAGAATACTACAACCTATTTCCCTTGCCAGGCGGTAAACGGCCGCTGCCGACGAAGGAGACATTAAAGCCCCCTGGGGTCGGCCGAATATCGAGGTATTTGAAATAGTAATAGCGAAATCATCTGTTGATTGAACGACTTCGTGGTGAATAGAGCCGATGTTTTCTGCAACGCTCCTCGCATAAACATGATCATCACCTTTATATCCCCGCGTGCTGTAATAAAATGTATGAAGAGACTGCTCCGGGTGAAGGATTTTAGCAATTGAACTGACCGAAGAAGAGTCCAGACCGCCACTTAAATGTGATCCGAGTAAGCCGGAGAAGTTTTTTGTTTTCTGGTCAACGGATTTGGTCAGTAACTCCCGAAATGCGTCGCCACACTCAGGAAGTGTTTTTATGTCGGCCCACTGCGTAATGCTGAATTCTGCAAATGACGTATTGCTTTTTTTATCCGGGCTGATGACTAACAAGTGTCCCGGCAGTGCGGCGTTAATATGCCGGTAAAACGTGTCTTCTGAATAGTCGCGGGACTGGTCATTTCGAAAAGTTGCATAACCAAGTATGCGGTTGATATCGTAAGCCAGGTAGTTTCTTGCGGGCGGCATGCGAACGAGCGTCGCCAAATTGGTAGCAAACGCCAGAAACTGATTCGGAACGAGCAGATAATACAACGGAAACATCCCGAACAGATTCCGGGCTATTGAAAGCGTATTTCTTTTCGCATCGAACCAGATCCCAACGTCCACCTGGGCGGACGATTCTTTTAATTTCTGGGTGAACGCAAAAGATGAGGTCAAGGTTTTCGGCGTTTTAGAGCCTAACAACCTGACCTCATCAGTTTCTTCAACTCCAATCCAAACATTGTAGGGGACCGACTTTAAATCTTCTGAAAGTTCTATATAACCATTGCTCCAAACGATTACATCTTCATTGTTTCTGTAATTGTGAAAATGAGAGCCCTTGTTATAAAAATCGACAAATCCCTTAATATCCATTGGAACCGCCAATTTACTCAGTCGGGAGAGTAAGTCAACTCCGTAGTGTCATCGTCATACAAACTCCCTTGTTTCCCTTTGGTCAATTTTGTGACGTTTCCAAATTTGTTAAGAACAGGTTTGCGATAGGATTTTTTTGTTTTTGAAAGGTAGGAATGCGCTTTTTTCATGCAGGTTGAATCATTGAGTAAAAGTATACAGGTGTCAGGCGTAAAATTAGTTATGGAAATCTTATTTACAAATGTTGACAAAAAGGAAATGTCAGAATCTTTCAGCAACACGCCAATAGTTGGTCATTCATTCATTGTTATCGGGAAAGGCGACTTCCTGAACCTCATCCACTGGTAGGAAGCGAAATCGGAATTCGAATAGCTGATTCAGTTTTTCGTCGTACATTTTTGATCCATTTGTTTTAAAGTTGGATATAAATTGTAGAATTGTATAAAAATCTTTCTGTGTTTCATGTTCGGATTTTACCTCAAATTCACTATTTCGTTTTTGGTTGTTGTACTTATTGCAAGTGGATGCAAAAGCTCGTTAATCATTGATAGGTCAGAAATTTCCGATATTCCTGGCGGGGCAACCCAGGTCTATGCTTTTTCACCAGTGTCTGCAGATAGCCTTTTTATTTACACCTCACGCCTGTTAACTCAAAAAGGCTGGATTGTTCGAGAAGCAAAAGCCTCTAATCAGATCAGTTGCGACCCCAGAATGGTTAAGGGTGGCGTTCACATAAAGCCGTTAATAAAAATTGAATCCAACGATGAAGGATCCGTTGCGATCTATTCAGGGGTTTGGTCTCTGCGTCCAATGCACCAGGATCGAATTGATTTTATCGTAACCCAGGCTGAAAACAGGACGGAGAGAATAACATGGAAAGGATATAAGACAAAACCGGGACTGGCTTTTCAAAATTTGATCATGATGGCTAAGCGAGGGCCTCAGGCTCAGATAAGGTATAAAAACTAACTCGCTAACGCTGACTGCAAATATCCCTAAGGCCAATAACTAAAATTGGCGGAACGTGCTTAGTTGTGACTATGCTCATGGCGGAAAATAAGGAACCAACTACTTCCAGCAATTAGGTAAGTACGTCAGTTTTTTGTCCGACAGTTATTTTATTGGTGTATGGTTATCAGGCCTTATATCACCAATCGTCTGCTTTTTGCTAAACCGGTGTGGTTGCTCATTGTTGTTATAATAGTAGGGAAAGGATTAATTACGGCAAGCTTACCTCGAGTTCTCTGAATCTCTTCTTGGCCAGACTGTCCAGCCAGCCGCCGCTGAGAGTTTCAAGAATATAGCCCAACTGCTGTTTGCCCTCAGCTCCTTCAGCTACTCTACCAATACGATTTGCGGAATCTGCTTTCAAAATGGAATTGTCTAGGGTAGTTAAGCTATCAATCAGTTTCATGTCTTCCATACTTAAAACGGGCTCGGTGATCCCGCTGTGGTCTAGAGCGAGTATTTCTTGGACAGCTTCTGAATTGTTATAACTTTTCCTCAGCAGCAGCCGAAAATATAGCAACTTAAATTCATCAACATAAATACTTTTGTACATTTCATCTTCGGACGATTCTTCATTTTCGGTTGTGCATTGCATTTGAAATCCAACCAGTGCCAGAATCGCCAGGCAGTTGAATATTGGTTTTTTCATCATGACTTTTGAATTAGTTGTACAAAATGGTTTGTGCTGAATATCTATTCTTTAATATATAGATAAATTATATATTAAAGAATAGATATTTATATATGTACGAAGCTCGGTTTAGAGGATAGAGCAATTACAGGAGAC
The DNA here is from genome assembly GCF_005869225.1 of Dyadobacter bucti. Taxonomy (GTDB): domain Bacteria; phylum Bacteroidota; class Bacteroidia; order Cytophagales; family Spirosomataceae; genus Dyadobacter; species Dyadobacter bucti. Next base: position 46,322 of record NZ_SWFP01000015.1, read on the forward strand.
AAGCGGCCAAAAAGGCCAGAAAACCAGCTTCGCTGGTAAATTTTAATGGGGGAGGAAGTGAGAGGGTGCCTAGCTGTCGACGTCAAAATGTTTTTCTGACGGACATCTTTGGTGACAAGGGTGACCGCTTCCCAAGATGGCTAAAAGCGAAAAAGAACGTCAAAGAGAAGTAATTCATATTACTTTGCTGATAGTTAATGTTTTCATAAAGTTGAAATGAAAGTTACCGAAATCCATCGACCTTGGTGAAGCGAGGGCAGGTAGCAAGTAAGTTGGTTCGACTATACCAAAATAGATTTTAGCTATCGAAATATAGAATTAATCGATTGTGATTATTTCTTTCGATATTATAACTTTATCGACCTGCACAAATAACAATGCAGGTTTTTGGTCAATACATGAATTTATAAAAATGGAAAAAGAATCAGACGACATCAGTAAATGCCCGTTTCACAATGGCAGTTTGAAGCAAAGTGTTGGCGGTGGCGGCACCAGGAACCGTGATTGGTGGCCCAATCAGTTGAAGCTAAGTATTCTGCGTCAGCATTCATCTTTGTCCAATCCGATGGGTGAGGATTTCAACTATGCCGAAGCCTTCAAAAGCCTCGACCTGGAAGCTGTGAAACGAGACCTTCACGCGCTCATGACCGATTCACAGGATTGGTGGCCGGCAGATTTCGGGCATTACGGTCCCCTTTTTATCCGCATGGCATGGCATAGTGCAGGAACGTATCGCGTGGGTGACGGCCGTGGCGGAGCAGGGGCGGGGCAGCAGCGTTTTGCTCCCTTAAACAGCTGGCCGGATAACGTGAGCCTCGATAAAGCCCGCAGGCTGCTTTGGCCAATTAAACAGAAATATGGCCGGAACATTTCATGGGCAGATCTGATGATCCTTACGGGGAATGTTGCCCTGGAATCCATGGGTTTCAAAACATTTGGCTTTGCGGGCGGACGTGCAGATGTGTGGGAGCCGGATGAAGACGTATACTGGGGTTCGGAAACTACGTGGCTGGGCAACGACCATCGCTATGCGGATGGATCAGCTGGGGTTGGCGGACATGGCGTCGTATCATCCGATGAAGATCCGGGACGTAACATCCATTCACGCAACCTCGAAAATCCGCTGGGCGCGGCGCATATGGGCCTTATCTATGTGAATCCCGAAGGTCCGGACGGTAATCCTGATCCGGTTGCATCCGCCAGGGATATTCGTGAAACATTCGGCCGTATGGCGATGAATGACGAAGAAACAGTTGCACTGATCGCAGGAGGCCACAGCTTCGGTAAAACCCATGGTGCTGCTCCTTCCGATCACGTCGGCAAAGAACCGGAAGCAGCTGACGTGGAGTTGCAGGGCCTGGGCTGGAGCAACAGCTACGGCTCCGGGAAAGGTGCAGATACGATTACAAGCGGGCTGGAAGTAATATGGACTACAACGCCCACACAATGGAGTAACAACTTCTTCGAAAACCTATTCGGTTTCGAGTGGGAATTGACAAAAAGCCCTGCCGGTGCGCATCAGTGGGTTGCGAAAGATGCGGGCGGGATCATACCTGATGCATACGACAGTTCAAAAAAGCATGCGCCGACGATGTTGACGACCGACCTTGCTTTGAAGTTCGATCCTGCTTACGAAAAAATATCCAGGCGCTTCCTCGAAAATCCTGACGACTTCGCTGACGCTTTTGCAAAGGCATGGTTTAAGTTGACGCACCGCGATATGGGGCCGCGTGCCCGCTACCTTGGTCCGGATGTGCCGGATGAAGTATTGCTATGGCAGGATCCTATTCCCGCAGTGGATCATGCACTGGTAGATGAAAGTGATGTTGCAGCCCTCAAGGCAAAAATATTGGCTTCCGGGTTAAGCGTATCGGAACTGGTCTCTACGGCATGGGCTTCGGCTTCTACATTCCGTGGTTCAGACAAACGCGGAGGCGCTAATGGTGCCCGTATCCGTCTGTCTCCTCAGAAAGACTGGGAGGTTAACAACCCGGCGCAGTTACAAAAAGTGTTGAAAGCATTGGAAAGCATTCAGCATGAATTTAACACCGCATCGCTGAGTGACAAGCGTGTATCGCTGGCGGATCTGATCGTATTGGCCGGTGCCGCCGGTGTTGAGCAAGCAGCCACCGCTGCTGGGCATGCAATTACAGTTCCTTTTACCCCTGGCCGCATGGATGCTTCCCAGGAGCAGACCGATGTGGAGTCAGTTGGATATCTTGAACCGGTTGCTGACGGTTTCCGCAATTACAAAAAGTCGAAAGTTTCTGTATCCACTGAAGCATTGCTGATCGATAAGGCGCAGCTGCTTACCCTTACCGGCCCTGAGCTTGCAGTTCTGGTGGCTGGCTTGCGGGTGTTGGACGCTAATTTCGACGGTTCCAAAAATGGTGTTTTCACATCGCGCCCCGGGCAGCTAACCAACGATTTCTTCGTTAATCTGCTCGATATGGGCACTTCTTGGAAAGCTTTTTCAGCAGACAAGGAATTGTACCTGGGAAGCGAACGTGCCAGTGGTCAACCAAAATGGACCGCCACCCGCGCAGATCTTGTATTTGGATCCAATTCAGAATTGCGGGCTATTGCAGAGGTGTACGCTAGCTCCGATGCTTCTGGTAAATTTGTGAGTGACTTTGTAGCGGCTTGGAGCAAAGTAATGAATCTTGACAGATTTGACCTGGCTTAGCCGTTCATTAGGTTTGAATAGTAAAAAGGGCCGTCTGAGATTTTCTGAGACGGCCCTTTTAATTTGCATTCTATTGGTAAAAATGTAATTTGCTCATAAAGTAAATCAAAAAATTCAGCCATGTTAAAACACTACTTAGTTATCATTTACAGGAATCTGAGCAGGCATAAAAGTACTTTTTTTATCAATCTGACAGGTCTTGCATGCGGGCTGGCCAGTATTTTGATGATTTGTTTCTGGGTAAATGATGAAAGGAGTTTTGATAAATATCACGAAAACGACGCGCGGCTTTATCAGGTGATGACCAACACTGATGGTGAAAAAGGGATCGAAACCGGTAAGGAGACGCCACATGTTCTGTCGGAAGTTTTGGGTCAGGAAATGCCGGAGGTCGGGTATATTGCCACAGCTACTCCGGATAAGTTTTTTCCTGCGTTTACACTGTCTGCAAATAGCAAAAAGGTTAAAGGAAATGGCAAATTTGCTACCGGGGATTTTTTCAGAATTTTCTCATATCATTTGATTCAGGGCTCCAATGTCTCTGTACTGGCGGATAAAAACGCTATTGTTATCTCTGAAAGTCAGGCGAAAATTTTGTTCGGATCAAGTGATAACATTGTTGGAAATACGATCGAATGGGAAATGGCAGGCATCAAAAGGCAGTGTATCGTTACCGGGGTTTTCAAAGATATTCCCGCCAACAGCTCCGAACACTTCGACTTTGTGTTGTCATTTGACGATCTGAAGGATATCATGGGAATGGGGCCAGGTTGGGCACCGGAGCCTTTCAGCACTTATCTGACAGTCAAAAATGGTGTAGATGTTGACGGTTTCGGTCAAAAATTGAGCAGGTATGTTGCCTCCAAAAGCAACCTCACGAACCGGAGATTTTTTCTGGCGCGGTTCTCTGACAATTATCTTTACAGCACCTATGAAAATGGCAGGCAATCGGGTGGGAGAATTGAATATGTAAGGCTTTTTTCAATAATTGCTTTGTTTATTCTAGCCATTTCGTGTATCAATTTCATGAATTTGTCTACTGCCAAAGCTGCAAAAAGAGTCAAAGAGGTAGGTGTGAAAAAGGCGCTCGGCGTCGGTAGGGGAGTGCTGATCCTGCAGTATCTGGGAGAATCGATCGTGATGAGTTTTCTTTCGCTGATCATTGGCATAGCTCTTGTTTTCCTGCTGATGCCGGGGTTTAACGAGATCACACATAAAAATATACACGTTAATTTCAGTACAGAAATGATGTGGACAGTGGTCTTTATTACATTGTTAACCGGGATTTTGGCAGGCAGTTATCCGGCGCTGTACTTATCTGGATTTAAGCCTGCAACTATTTTAAAGGGCAGGCTTGCCAATTCAATAGGTGAACAATTTACAAGAAAGGGGCTGGTAGTGTTTCAGTTCAGCCTGTCCGTTATTTTTATCGTGTCGGTTCTGGTGCTCTACAAACAGATCGATTATGTACAAAGCAAAAATCTGGGTTTTGATAAAAACAATGTGGTCTGTTTCGAATCGGAAGGGAAAGAGGCCTTTCTGAATGAAATCCAAAATTTACCCGGCATAGAAAGAGCTTCGAATATGATCGGAAGTGTCATAAATGAAACATTTGGCCGCCAGGGCGTTTTGCAATGGAACGGAAAAGGTATTCCGTTTCAGTCGTACGGAGTTAATTATGGACTAATAGAAACATTGGGAATTGAAATCAGGGAGGGACGGACTTTTTCCAAAAGCTTTGGCTCCAATCAATCGGAGGTGATCATAAACGAAGCAGCCGCTGAGGCAATGGGGCTGGAAAACCCAATCGGCACGGTCATCAAAGGGCAGGGTAACGACACTGAAATTATCGGCGTGGTGAAGAACTTTCATTTTCAATCTCTCCACGAAAAGATACAGCCGGTCAAATTCCGGCTGGACAACAATGGGGCATCGACGATCGTCGTAAAAATGCAGCCGGGGAAGGAACGAGAAGCCATCAAAAACCTGGAAGCGACGTACAAGAAGTTTCATCCGGGTATGTCATTTGAATATAAGTTTTTGGATAGTGATTACCAGGCGCTTTACGCATCTGAACAGCAGGTCTCGGTATTGGCCCGTTATTTTGCCGGATTGTCGATTTTAATATCTTGCCTGGGACTTTACGGGCTATCTGCTTTCACTGCTGAAAGCAGGCTTAAAGAAATCGGTATAAGAAAAGTCCTGGGAGCCGGGGTATTCAGTATAATTCGGTTGCTATCAGGGGAATTTATAAAAATGATATTCATTTCAATTTGTATCTCCTTGCCATTGAGTTATTTAATTGCAAAAAACTGGCTTGATGGTTTTGCTTTCAGGATAGAACTGGAATGGGGGTATTTTTACTTGACAGCCCTTATAACGTTTACTATCGCTCTTGTCACAATAAGCTTTCAATCCGGTAAAGCCGCGTTGGCTGATCCGGTTAAATCTTTGAGTAACTAAAATATTTATGCTTGACATTGTTATTGAAGCCCGCCAGGCCGCCATCAACGAATCGATGATGGTCAAAAGAATCCTCCCGTTCCGACTTAGGAGAATGGTAGGCCCGTTTATTTTTATGGATCACGCAGGGCCTGTTGCCAATATTCCTGCAAACCCATCGTCGCTGGACGTGCTGCCGCATCCGCATATCGGGCTTTCGACAGTGAGTTATCTTTTTGGAGGGCAGGTAACCCATCGCGATAGTCTTGGTGTGGAACAAATTATCCGTCCGGGTGAAGTAAACTGGATGACCGCCGGCAGTGGCATTGCGCATTCCGAAAGATTTGAAGATCCTGCCGCATTGACGGGAGGGCTGGAAATGATACAGACCTGGGTGGCTTTGCCTGAAAAGGATGAAGAGGCTGCACCTTCTTTTAAAAACTACACGACCGGGGAACTGCCGGTTTTTACCGAAAAAGGGATATGGATGCGCCTGATCGCGGGTGACGCCTACGGTTTGAAAAATGGAGTTCAGGCGCATTCACCGATGTTTTATTTGCATGTTGTTCTCACCAGGGGGGCAAGGTTCGGGGTGCCTGCGGGGTATTCGGAACGTGGATTTTATATTGTAAAAGGGTCGGTTGAAGTATCCGGCCATACGTATCAGCAGGGACAAATGCTGGTGTTCAACAAGGGAGTTGATCCTGTAATTATTGCCAAAGATAACACTACCCTGATGATGCTGGGAGGTGAACCGCTGGGGGAGCGGTTTATCTGGTGGAATTTTGTTTCGTCCAGGAAAGAACGCATAGAGCAGGCAAAGGAAGACTGGAAACAGGGCAGGATCGTACTGCCGCCAAATGACGACCACGACTTTATCCCGCTCCCGGAAGATAAGACACGCCCGGCAGGCGGAGCACCACCTCCGGAGCCGCTTTCGTAGGTGTGGGGCAAATGCTTGGTCGGCGCTGCCTTGATTTTTTAACCGGATAACGTGTAGTGTCGGCCTTTCAGATGTAGGTAACAGGAAAATACTCAACATGACCCCGTTAGATAAAAACCGGATAAGATCGATCGATCTTTTAAAAGGACTGGTGATGGTGCTGATGGTACTTGATCATACCAGGGACTACTTTTACCAATCGAGCAGCGTCCTTTCTATTACTGATCCCGAGAATGCAACATTTCCGGTTTACACGACCCGCTGGATCACCCATTTCTGTGCGCCGACGTTCAGTTTCCTGGCAGGAATGTCTGTTTTTTTGTCGGGTAAAAGAAAAACAAAAACTGACCTTTCGATTTTTTTGCTGAAACGCGGGTTGTGGCTGGTTTTTCTTGAGTTAACCGTAATTGCGTTCGCCTGGTATTTTGACATCCGTTTCAGGAACATTGATCTGGCCGTTATCTGGTGCCTGGGGATCAGTATGATTTTTCTGGCAGCTGTTATCCATTTGCCCAAGGGAGTAATTCTATTGTTATCCTGTCTGCTGATTTTCGGGCATAATCTGTTGGATAAGGTTCATTTCGAGGGCAGTGCATTGTGGAGCGTGCTACACGAGCTCTCTCACGTGGAATTGTCCGATACGCATACTTTAAATATCATTTACCCGATCATACCATGGATTGGTGTGATGTCGCTGGGCTATTACTTTGGGAATTTTTACAGGCTTACCGTAGAAGCATCGGCCAGAAAACGGCTTTTCAATACGATCGGATTTTTGGCGGTTGCATTGTTTGTGGTGGTACGTTGGATCAATGTGTACGGCGATCCTTCGCCCTGGAAGCACTACGCGACTGTTGGGCAAACTGTAATGTCGTTTTTGAATGTCACCAAATATCCGCCTTCACTTTTATACCTCCTTGTAACACTTTCCGGCGCGTTTCTGTTTTTGGCCAATTCCGAGACATGGAAAGGAAAATTGGTGGATTTCTTCTGCGTTTTTGGTCGCGTGCCTTTTTTCTACTATATCATGCACCTGTACCTGATCCGTACTCTGGCTGCTGTCGCGGCTGAACTGACGGGTTATGGCTGGCAGCTCATGGTCCAGACGCAATTTGATATCGATCTGAAAGATTACGGGTTTAGTTTAGGCGTCGTATATGCTGTATGGGTCGGGATTATCCTGGTCCTTTACCCGTTTTGCCGACAGTTTGATGCATACAAACAAAGCCACCGGGAAAAGTGGTGGCTGAGTTATCTGTAAGTAAAAGTAATCCCGAAGGGATGTAATTATTATAGCATAATGATAGTATCCAAAATCTGTAAACCCTGAAAGGTGGCATCCTGCCGGTATGTCACCCTTTCAGGGTTTTGATTCCATCGATAGGCCTTGTTTTGTTATAATAATATCAGCCCTTCGGGCTTGCGTTCCGACCACAAATTGATTTTTGGAGAAGTGAGTCAAAAGAAATCGAAATAAAAAATTTGTGTAATTGAACACAAATTTTACATAAAGGAAAACCCGGAGCCTCTTAGTTTCTTAGGCGTAGATTCTCCGGGGGAGTTTAATCATAACAATCAAACAGTGCAAAGCTTTGAACACAAGTGATGATTCAAAAGCAAATGTTGAAATTCTGAGTTCGGAAGTAAAGCAGCTTCTTCGTGTCCTTGAAGAATTTTTTAGCCGGGACCCCGGGTCTGAGGTGATCGAATCCCTGAATGAGCTTGCTGAGGCAGTTTTATTCGATGAGTCCAGGATTCGTATTACAGTTGAAATGCGCAATCATCTTGTCAATCAATTGAGGACGGCGACGCTGATAGCCAATTTGCAGCAGCATTTTTGGGATAAGATAGCTTAGCTGTATTTCTGGTTGAAAAACGTGGCCAGCTCTTTTTCGAGCAAGCGGCCTTGCTTCCGCAGATTATCGATCCATAGCGGGAAAAAGGCTATAAGTCCCAAAAATTCGATAACGGTTAGCATGTAGGCCATCACCAGCGATGGGGCTGTGGATTGAATGTCGATCTCGTTTTCTCTGACTGTGATTTGAGCACCCACAAAGTTGGATTTGCTTACCATAATCGTCGGGATTTTACCCAATCCGAACAGCTTATATCCATACTGGCTGGAAAACTCCTGTTTCAGGATTTCAGGCAAATCTGTTGCCGATGGGGACTTTTTCGATATCGAGATGCGCATAGCATTGGCCAGGTTGAATTTTTCAAAGCATTACTGCAAAATAAACGTTTCTCTTCAAAACTACATATTGGCGTGAACTTGTTACATGGGCGGGTAATTGCATTTTCAAATGGCAAGCTCTTTAAAGGCAGGTCATTAATAAAGGTCAGAAGCTCTTTTTATTCCTGCTTCCGAAATAGGCCAGCATTAGAATAGAAAGAGCTTCTGCGGTAATCTGATGGTTGAACGCTTTATGGAAAGGCCAGGCTCATAAAAGCCGGTCCAGTATGGTTTTATTTCCCAGGCGGAAATAAGATAGTCCCCAAAGCGCGAGGAGGACGATCAGGACGAGGAGAACTCCTTCTTCTCTCTCTAAACGTAGCATAGATGTTGTCATAATTTTAAGTCAGATAGAAGTGTAAAGCGCTGAATAATGATGGAATAGTAAATCTAATTCTATAATACACGACGTTCTACTGCAATTTTACAAATAATAATCTCATAATTCATAGTATGAGTTTGTAATATATTGTAAAATTACTTCATTATCAGCATTATTGTTACCCGAAAAATAAATTCGACGGTTTCGGGAGACTACCGGACATGCAGAAACTGGCCTGCACTTCACGTGAGGCAACAGATTTGGGAAGGAAAGAGAAAATAGGGGAGCCCTTGTTTTACACTACGCGCGCACTAAAAACTCGTTGCTATTTTTGTTGTCTGCAGGGTGTCAACATCAATGCTAAGCAGCCGGCTCCGGAAAAGGTCCCGTTTGTAGCGCAGCACAAATTCTTTCATAGAACCACCGGTCACGACCAGAAAACCTTCATTGATGTTTTCCTTGGTCAACAAAAATTTTGCCGCCAGATGATCTGGTTTCAGCTTTTTGTCGTCATGGATATGCGCTTTGATATAGCGGATGATCTGATCGGTTTTGTATTGGGAGCCGATGTCTTTGGGGAGGGAAGTTTCCTTGAGATTCCGGGCAAGGATATGAATGAGCAGAAACACACTGTTTTTGATAATAGCCCGAAAGTAATCCGGCCGGTTGTGCATTTCATGGATGATCTGCTCGATCAGCTGGCGGGAAGAGCGGCGGTCGGTTGGGTTGTCAGCTACTTTTCCCTGTTTAAAATTGATATTCAGAAAGAACGTTTCGATCTGGCGCAGCAACTTGGAAAAGCCGGAGTTGTTGGCAGATAGCCGCTTGGTGCCGGTTGCCCTTTCAGAATCCAGGATTACGGCAAAAATGCTTGTTTTTCGGGACGCTTCAAACTGGTTGGATGCCCCTGGCGGAAGCAGGAGCCAGCTGTCTTTTTGATAATCGCATTTTTCATCATCAAGTACCACCACCCCTTTACCTTCGAGAATATATATGATTTTAAAGAAATCAAAGCGCGCAGCGTGAGCGTGCCATTCCTCAGTGTCACACACTATAATGTCAAACTCGTTCTGTACTGATAATCCTAACATCGCTGACAACAAATGTTTTTTAGAATGGTCGGCTGCCTTTTAGGCAGAACCATATCAAAAATGCATCGGAATGTTTTTAACATAAAATAAAAAACTTCCAATGTCGGATATCGCTCAACGAAGGTGCTTTTTTTGGGGTTGAAAGAACCCGGTCACTTTCCAAGCCACTGTTTGAAATCGGTAATCCTGTCGGTACTTACCAGGGCGTCCTGGACAAAGTCGGGGTTGAGGGCAAGTTTGATTTTCCCGGCGGAGAGGGCATTGATGGACAAGATAGAGGTCATGGAAACGATCATGGACCTGTTGATCCGGAAATATTCTTTGGGATCCAGAAGCTGGCAAAGTTTGTCGAGGCTGTAATCCACAGAAAAACGTTTTCCATCGAAGGTTCTCAGGAAAGTAGCTTTTTGCTCAAATGTAAAATAGGCAATATCTCGGGTAGCGAGGCTGAATAGTTTGCTCCCGGCAGACACCATAAACCTATCTTTGAATCCATCTTGTCGGCTGTGCTGGTAGAGCAAAGAAGTGATGGAGGACAGATCGGGCAATTTGCCGGGTGTAAAATGCAATTGTTTGAATTTATCAATTGCAGAGCTGAGCTCGGCAAAGTCTATTGGTTTCAATAGGTAATCGATGCCGTTGGTTTTGAAAGCCTTTAAGGTGTACTCGTTGTATGCCGTCGTGAAAACGATAGGAATGGTTAAATTAAGATGATCGATAATGCGGAAGCCAAGGTCGTCTTCCAGATGAATGTCGAGGAAAATGAGGTCGGGCTTGATGTGCTGGCTGTCTTCCAGCCAGGTTATGCTTTGTTTTACTGATGGTATTTGTGCAAGGACCCGAATAGCGGGATCGTATCTAACAAGGAGGTTTTGCAGCCGTTTTGCGGTAAGTACTTCGTCTTCAATGATTAAAACATTCATGTAATGAGAGGGATTTTGACAACAAACCTCCCTTCCTGCTCGCCTATTTTTACCGGTCCGGATTTCAGCAGGCTATATCGGTTGATAATGTTCTGAAGCCCGAGGCCGGTGGATGGCTCGGAGACTGGGCGTAACTGTAACGGATTACTAACGATTAATTGTAAATCTTTTGTACGAATTGTGACGATAAGGGGATTCTCGCTCGACATTTGATTATGTTTTACCGCATTTTCGATCAAAAGCTGTAAAGTGAGGGGCACAATGGAATAATGGTCCCGCTCATATTCCGAAACTTCTATTTCCACTTTGAGCTTTTCCTCAAAGCGTGTTTTAAGTAAAAAGGTGTACGTTTCAACAAATTCAAGCTCGGTCCTTAATTTGATATGGTCGAAGCTGGCCTGTTCGAGAATGTAGCGGTAGGCTTTGGAAAGCTGGTTAACAAACTGAATGGAAAGTTCAGGGTCGCTTTCGATGAGGGAAGACAATACACTGAAATTGTTGAACATAAAATGCGGGCTCACCTGGTTTTTCAGTGCATTGAACTGTGCTTTTACATTTTCTTTTTCCAAACGCTCGGAGTTGGAATGTACTTCTTGCAGGCGCTGGTAGACCCGTCGGTTGGCAGCCAGGTAAAATGCAGCCATCAGCGCCATTACAGTCAATCCGTTGTTCAGTCTTTTGCGTTGATTTTCCATATACAGTATCTGCGGGGTGCTGGGCGGAGGATTGTTAACGGCATACAACGGGTCGAGGCTGACTTCCATAAAGCGCCAGAGCGTCCTGAACCCTGAATTGAAAAGTACTGCCAGTTCAATTGCAATCACCAGGGTGGTGAGCTGGCTTGGAAATTTGAATTCGAACAGGAACACATCACCAAAAAGCTTATGGAGATACTGTTGAAGCCACTCAATAAAGGTGATCCAAAAGGTGAAAAAGACTACGCTTACGATCAGGGAGACTATCCAGAGGGGTAATTTGTGAAAAAAAACCTTCTGGTCGATCACGGCAACATTGATATACACCCGGATCGGGATATATATGATCGCAAGGCTGAAACCTAGTTTCCATTTTTGAAAATGGGTCAGGGTGAACTGTGGATTTACTTTCATCTTTAGTTAGGTCGGTCTGTAGCGCAGGCATAAAAATGGCGGCCATCTCTGGCCGCCCGCAACCCACAACAAAGAGTGGCACAGTATTAATCTGCGGTTACCTGATTGTAGTCCTTGACTAATCTTGGGCATAGCCCGTATTTGTGTTCAATCATCACATTAGTTTATGGAAAACAGCAAATTGAATTGCTTGCCGGGTTACAGTGTTGTTTGCCCGGTCGGATTGATCCGTTCCTGTAATATGATGAAAGAGGTTGCGGGTACTAAGCTAGGACAAATCTGAATTTCTTCAAATGTTTCATGCGTTTTTCAAAAGGTATTTTTCGAACAGATTGAATAAATTTTGGCATAAATTTTGTGACTGTGGATAAAAGTGACGTATTATGTAGCCGTACATTACTCTGTTTTGGGGTATATTAAGGAGTACGCAGTTTAAATACATGCAGGATCCGGAGGTTTGTTATCCGGGTTCCATGAAGCTTATGGAAAATTTGAAACAAGAAGAAAGTACCGGAAGATTAATCATTGTTGCCTATCGACTACCATTCAAAATTATTCGCGAAGATGATCAGGTTCAGCTCTTTCAGAACTCGGGCGGCCTGGTTTCAGCCGTTTTGTCTTTGGTAGGAGATAAGGTCGGATCGGCATTTAGCTCAACAAAAAAAATCCAGTGGATCGGGTTTTCGGAAAACAGCCGGGAGGAACTCGAAGGGCAGTCTCTCGCAAACGAGCAGTTTGAGGCGCACCCGGTTTTTATTCCGGAGGACGTCAATGAAAATTACTATGAGGGTTTCTGTAACAATCTTATCTGGCCGTTGTGTCATTATTTTCCCTCTCTGGCCCTTTTTGACGACGCCTATTTTGATGCCTACAAAACGGCAAACCAGCTTTTTTTCGATAAACTTGATGAAATTATCAGACCGGGTGATGTGGTTTGGGTGCAGGATTACCAACTCATGCTCTTACCCAACATGATCCGGGAAAAATATCCGGTGAATAAAGTCGGCTTCTTTTTCCACATTCCTTTCCCATCTTTCGAATTGTTCCGTATGCTACCGGTTCCCTGGCGAAAAGCCGTTATCGACGGTATCCTCGGGGCGGATGTAGTCGGTTTTCATACCAATGACTATGTTGAGTATTTTCTCAAAGCAGCGCGGCTGGTATCGGGGCACGGCAATAAGCTGCACTACATCAATATGAGCAACCGGATCGTAAAAGTCGATTCTTTCCCGATCAGTATCGATTTTGATAAATTCGACAATGCATACGATGATCCGAAAGTGGAAAGCGCGCGAAACGAAGCCCGCCAATCCCTGAAAGAAAAAATAATTTTTTCGGTTGACCGGCTCGACTATTCAAAAGGCATCAGACACCGCTTATATGGTTACCAGCGATTTTTGGAAACATATCCTGAGTGGCACGAAAAGGTATCATTTGTAATGGTGGTGGTTCCGTCGAGGGACACTATTGAACAGTACCAGCAGATGAAATCGGATATTGACCAGACGGTGGGCAAGATCAATGCAGACTTCGGGAACATTTATTGGCAACCCATCATATATCAGTACCGTTCTATGCCTTATCACGAGCTGGTAGGGATGTATACAGCCAGCGACGTAGCGCTAATCACGCCGGTGCGGGACGGGATGAACCTCGTTTGCAAGGAATATGTAGCCAGCCGCAAAGACAGGAAGGGCGTGCTGATATTGAGCGAAATGGCCGGAGCTGCCGCGGAATTGGGGGAAGCCCTCATCATTAACCCGCTGGACAGACAGGATATTGCTGATGCCATCAAACAGGCTTTTGATATGCCGGAAGAGGAGCAAACCAAACGAATGGACGCTATGCGCGAAAGGATCAGCGAGTACGATGTATTTGCCTGGACCAATGACTTTTTTACACAAATGACAATGCTGGAACAAGAACACGAACGTTTGCGTCAGGTTTTTCTGACTAATAAAGGAATTGATGGGATTAGAAGGGCCTATGAGGCATCTTCAAACAGAATCCTGTTTTTTGATTACGATGGTACGCTTGCACCGATTGTGCCGGACCCGGCCAAGGCTATTATTTCCGAGGATGTTAAAAAGCTGATCCTCGAAATCGCAAAGCGGGACACGGTCATCATCATCAGCGGGCGTGACCGGTATTTTCTTGATAATCTGTTTGTTGATTTTCCCGTTCATATCATTGCGGAACACGGCGCACTTATCAAATCGAAGGGTACGGGCAAGTGGGAACTGAATGAAAGTTATGAGGAAAACTGGAAGGAAAGTATACGACCGATCATGGAATTATATGCCAAAAGGTGCCCTGGGGCATTTGTCGAGGAAAAGGAGACTGCCTTGGCCTGGCATTATCGCACAGCCGACGATAAAGAGTATGCCACCCGGCGTGCCCAGGAGCTGCTCTGGCAATTGAAAAATTACATACAACCTGAGCTCAATTTGCAGGTGATAGACGGTAATAAGGTTGTAGAGGTAAAGAAAACGGCTTTTAATAAAGGTACTGCGGCGAGAGCTTTTGTGGAAAACGGTGACTACGATTTTGTTCTTGCCATAGGTGACGACACTACGGACGAGGATATGTTTGAAGCTTTGCCGGACACTTCTTACACCATTAAAATCGGGGACGACCTCTCCGCTGCCAGGAACCACATCAGAAGCCAGGAAGAGGTTTTCCATTTTCTGAATTTTATGGTGTCGTCGGTCGGGGAGTAGGAATTTGCGTATTTTAGTTGGCAAATGTCGGAATCCCTGCAATTACTGCGATCAATAATATCATCCATCCGTCCGATTCCCGATGCGGATTGGACGGAATTTTCTTTGATTTGGAAACCTTTTAAGGCCCGGCGAAAGGAAACGCTAACTTCTGAGAATGACACAGAAAAATATCTTTATTTCGTAACAGAGGGGGTTCAGCGGGTTTTTTACCTGGATGACCAGGGCAGGGAAGCTACCCTGGTCTTCACATACGCACCTTCATTTGGCGGGGTAATAGACTCTTTTTTGCTCGAAAAACCTTCCCGATACTATTACGAAACACTGACTCCTTCATCTTTTCTCAGGGCTTCATTTTCGGAACTGAAGGAATTAATGGATCGCAAACCGAGCATTGAGAGACTGATCAGGACGGGCCTTACGGAATCGATGTCGGGCGTGATGGAACGGCTGGTGGAAATACAATGCTTTTCATCGGAGGAAAAATTCAGAAAATTGCTGTCCCGCAGTCCTCATATTATGCAACTCGTGCCGCATAAATATCTGGCAAACTATCTGGGAATAGATCCGACAAATTTCAGCAAGCTTGTAAATAAGGTAAGGATTTGAAAATCTTGGTTTTTACCAAATGTTGAAAGGACGGCGGTTCTCAATTTTGCAGGAGAATCAAAAGATCAGTAAAATGAAGCCTGTCGATAAAAAACAACTTTTACAGCATCTGGAAAATAGGGTAGAAGGTCATATTTCGGAAGTGATCCGACATTTTCAGAATATGGACGATGAAATTCTGAACAAATCGTCTGTTTCCGGCGGTTGGAGTATCGCGCAATGTCTGGACCACCTGAATAGTTACGGGGATTATTACCTGCCTCTGATCGTGAAGAAACTTGAAACCGGATCGAAGTACGGCGATAACCCTCAATTTAAAGGTACCTGGCTGGGATCCTACTTCATCAGCATGATGGAACCGGAGACTGGTAGACGAAAGTACAAAGCTTTCAAAGGACATATTCCCGATGCCGATCTCAATGCGCCGAAAGTGGTAGCTGAATTTTTAAGGCAACAGGAAATGATGCTGATGTGCCTGCGAAAAGCGGAAGCAAAGAACCTGGATAAAATAAAAATCCCGATATCGATCGGGAAATTCATTTGCCTGCGGCTTGGGGACGTTTTTCAATTCATTATTGCGCACAATGAGCGGCACATACGGCAGGCTCAACGAAACCTCGTACCGCAAAGCCGAGGCATTGGTCAGTCACGTCAGTGATAAGCCTGTGGAATCGCTCAGGTTTTCCATTTTTATAAAATGGCAGACGTAGCCCGCTGATCTTAATGCAGCCTGTATCCTGGTAAAATCCGATAATTCTGAGGTCATGGTCAGCAGCAAGTCCTGAAAATCGTACGCCCAATGCTTTACATTCAGTTGTTTGAGGCAGTCATGAAGACGTTGCAGTGATTTGTTGTTTTTAAGTTTGGTACGGAATGATATCTTATATGTATTAGCCATTTTCAACGATAATAAAGGATAGTGCTTGATGTTATGGTATGTAACGCTTTTTACTGATTGCGTTTATTTATCAAAAGTGCAAGTAATTTATAATAATTCCAAATAAGGATTGTTAAATCTCGTAAAACGCTGAAATAAAAAAAGCCTTGCAACGATGACGTAAGTTGCAAAGCTCTTTTATGATTTTGTTTATCCGAATATTAAATATTCCGGGAAGCCGATGATTTAACACAGGGGTAATCTACGCCCAGCTTCTATTCAGGAAATCGACCCAGTTACGCCACATGATCTGTTCAATATCTTTTTCCGAATATCCTCTTGAAGAAAGAATGGTAGTGATAGACTGAAGATCAGCAATAGAGTCCAGATCACCGGGGGACTGCTCCTTGCCATAAGCGCCGTCGAGGTCAGAACCGATCCCGACGTGGAGAGCGTTTCCGGCCAGCTGGCAAATATGGTCAATATGCGCGGCAACATGTTCTATTTTCAGGCCGGTTTCCTGTGGAGTCGTCTTTCCTCTTACCCAGCCCGGGATCATCATCCATGCATCAAAGGCCATTCCAATAACGGCTTTCCTGCTCAGAAGTTCTTTGATCATTTCGTCGGAAAACTGGCGGTTATGCGGCACGATCTCGCGCACCAGATTATGGCTGGCCCAAACGGGTCCTTTGTAAATGTTCATTGCTTCCCAGAAAGCAGTGTCGCACAAATGCGTGGCATCCAGGATCATATTGAGCCTGTCCATTTCCCGCAGCAGGTCTTTCCCTTTTTGTGACAGGGGCTGGTCTGCGTCAGTTCCATAGGCATATACGCCTGGCCCGTAATGTGCAGGTCCTATGGCGCGCAGGCCATATCCGTAGGCAATTTCAAGATTTTTGAGGCTGATAAAAGAATCTGCGCCTTCGAGGCTGAGAATGTAGCCAATCGGCAGATTTTCCGTCGATTTGGCATTTTTCCAGAGAGCGAGATGGCGGTCCAGGCCTTTCAAATCGGTGATCTGCACCATTTCTCCCGCTTCCTCCATGGCTTTGTACCAGGCAATCTGCGCCTGGGTCTGGGCCCATGCCTGAGCTTGCGAGTGCCAGCCTGGAATTTTACTGTCGGGTTTTATAAACCGGGCAATCTGTGTGGCTACGCACATTCCGATATTCCCTTTTCGCATTTCCGGAAAACTTACGACCCCTTTGCCGCGGTCGGGTTTGTCGGTAAGGTGTTTTTCGCGTTCGCGTATGGCATAAAGATCCTGCGTCAAGTCCCGGTTCCACTCCACAGCGTTCATGGAAAGATCGAGGTGCGCATCAAAAAGAAACATATTTTGATAGGTTTAAATCGTTATTCTTCGGTTACGGGCAACTATTTTCCATTCCGCGACAGGTTCGTTGTTCTCAATAACCGTTGCGAAATCATGTAATGCTACAGTGGGACAAACGTGGTACGGTATGGCATAGAAAACGTCTCCGATATTAATAGTGTCCCAAATGTCGTTGCTGACTTCCAGTACACCATGCTCTTCGCTCTGGCTTTGAACTGTGTAGCCGGAGAGATTAAGGATACGCAGCCGGTTTTCGACCGGGTTTTCAGCGGAAATAGCCTTGTGGCCCAGATCGATGGTCACAATTCCTTCGACAGGCTTTGAAATAACGCGCGTTAATATCACTGCTGCATGCTGAAAAGGCTGTCCGTCGAACCTGTCGCCGTAGCCCCAGTCCCAGAGTACATTTGTTCCGGGACTCAAAAAAACCTCCGGCCGCAAAACGTGCACAGTGAAAGAAGGAGATCCGCCGGCAATGATCATCGGTTCATGCCCAAGATCATTTTTGATCAGGTCCAGCAGAGGTAATAGTTGGTCGTAGGCTTCGTCAGCAACCAGTTTCCTTTCGGAAAATTCAGGATTACGGATATGCCCGTCGTATACGTGGATACCGGCAAATGAAATATTGGGCAGAGCGGAAATAAATCGGTACAACGAAAGCAGCGACACATCGGTAGCATGGCCCGAGCGGTTCATACCATTATTTACATCAATAAAAATACTTGACGTAACACCTTTTGCCGCCGAAAGACTGTCCAGCTCCGTTGCCGTAGTTTCGTTGTCGATCAATGATGAAAACGAAACGTCAGGGAATTTTTCCCGTAGACGAAAAAGCCGGTCGATATTCGGGCCGACGAGCTGATAAGCGATCAGTATCCATTTTGCTCCCGCATCGGCCACCATTTCAGCCTCCGCAATGGTGGCGCATTTGAATTTGCTGATGCCCTGATCCAGCTGCATTTTAACGATTTCGCCAGTCTTATGGGTTTTAACATGCGGGATAAGCCTGTCCGCAGTTCCTGCTATATTGACCATGCCGCGGATATTATTCTCGATACGGTCTTTGTAAAAAAGCAGGGAAGGGGAAATAACTTTCTCGGGATCTTTCAGTTGGAACCAGGTCATTTTTCTTCAAGTTCAAACATGGCTTCGATTTCCACCGGAATGTTGTCAGGCAATGTGCCCATACCTACCGCGCTGCGAACGCCTATGCCGTTTTCTTCACCCCACACTTTTGCAAAAAGCTCGCTGCACCCGTTGATAATAAAAGGATGTTTTTCGAAGTCTGTGGTGCAGTTTACCATACCAAGTACTTTCACAACCCTTTTCACCCGGTTCAGACTACCCAGATTGGCCTTCAAAGTTGATAGTATAGCGAGTCCTACCTGGCGCGCAGCCAATTTACCCTGATTGGCATCAAGATCTTTGCCAATCCTCCCTTTGATCAGGGAGCCGTCATCCTGCACAGTACCGTGGCCCGAAACATATACCCAGCGTTTGTCCACGATTAGAAGAGGCTTGTATACGCCAACAGGTTTCGGCGCAGGGGGCAGGTTTAATCCAAGTTCTGCGAAGTTTGATTCTGGTGTTTTTTCCATTGTTTAATAAATAAATAATTGCCCTGCATCCCGGGCGGGAAACGAGGCGATGTATGGGTTATATTGATTGGTTAAAGGAACAAATTTAGTACTAATACGCCCAGTAATCCCATTACGGACACAATTGTTTCCATTACCGACCAGGTAAGCAGCGTGTCTTTGATGCTCAGGTTGAAGTATTCTTTGAAAAGCCAGAAGCCCCCGTCGTTCAGGTGAGAGAACATTAGGCTGCCTGATCCAATGGAAAGTACAAGGAGCTCCGGGGGAACGGTGGAATTTATCAGCAGAGGTGACAGTATACCCACCGTCGTAAGCCCGGCGACTGTTGCCGACCCAACACATACCCGGATGATCGCCGCAATTCCCCAACTCAGCAGCAAAGGTGATATGTCGATTCCTTTGAGGCTTTCGGCAATGAAAGTGCTCACGCCGCTGGCAGTCATGATTTCCTTGAAAACGCCCGCTCCGGCGATGATCAGCAGGATTACAGAAACACCTTTGAAGGCTTCTTCCATGGATTTGCTGATTTTTTTCATATCCATTCCGCGAAGTATGCCTAGGGTATATGCAGCAAAAAGTACAGAAACCAGCATCCCGAAGTATGGTTCGGCCATAATCCCGATGAATTTATTATCGGGATAAACGCGCTTCACAGCCGACATAGACGTAAGCAGAAAAACGGGTAAAAGTGCGGTTATAATGCTGATACCAAGTCCGGGAAGTTCGGAAGCAGGGCGTGGTTTTACGTTGAAAAGATCTTCATCAGGCTTGGGCTGAAAACGTTTCAGGCGGCTTCCAAAAATGGGCCCGGCAACGGCAATTGCAGGAATGGAGACAATAATCCCGTAAAGAAGTGTCTGGCCCAGGTCCGCATTGAGCTGACTTGCTATGGCAGCCGGCGAAGGGTGGGGGGGAAGGTACCCGTGCGCCACCGATAATGCGGACAACATCGGAACACCCACATATAACAGCGGAAGCTTTGCCGTGGCGCTGATCATAAAGATCAAGGGGATAACGATCACAAATCCTGCGTTATAAAACAACGGGATACCGATCACAAAACCAGCCAGGGCCATTCCCCACTGGAGGTATTTTTTGCCAAAAAGACCAATTAACGCATCCGTGATCCGCTGGGCGGCGCCGCTGTCAGCCACCATTTTTCCGAGCATCGCCCCAAACCCGACGATCAGTACAAGATCTCCCAATGTGCCTCCCACGCCTTTCTGTATGGCTTTGCTGACTGCATCTACCGTCAGGCCGCTGGCGAACCCAAGGCCTATGGATACCAGTAAAAATGATATGAATGTGTCAATTTTAAGCCAGGCAATCAGTACAATGAGGGTGAGTATCGCGAGAAAGGTCAGGAATAAAGGCATAGGGATAAATTTGGGAATTGAGCTTTTAGGTTATAAGCCGGAAGAAAGGAAAATTTAATGAAAGATGCGAATTAAGTTTGTCACAAGTTTTAAATCGCGATAACAGCCCAAAGATCACTTATATAGAAAAGGCGGGGAGAAGAAGAGCAAAAGATAGTTTGTTAGAATGCCTAAAAATAGCGAAATTTGGTTTTTGCAACTTACAATATTGTATTAATCAAACTGGGTGATTGTATTTTCAGTCTCTCACTTAAATTTTCGATTCTTTTCTAATTCTTTATGGCAGAATCTTCTGGTGAAAACATTATCCCCATTAACATTGAGGATGAAATGCGTGGAGCATACATCGATTACTCGATGTCAGTTATTATTTCCCGCGCTTTGCCCGACGTTCGCGATGGTTTGAAACCGGTGCACAGGCGTGTGTTGTATGGTATGTCCGATTTGGGTGTGAACTACAACCGTTCCCACAAAAAGTCGGCTCGTATAGTAGGGGAGGTTTTGGGGAAATATCACCCGCATGGTGACTCTTCGGTTTACAATACAATGGTTCGTATGGCTCAGCCCTGGTCGCTGCGCTATCCGTTAGTGGACGGTCAGGGAAACTTCGGTTCCGTGGATGGTGATAACCCTGCGGCTATGCGTTACACCGAAGCAAGACTGAAACGGCTTGCAGACGAATTATTGAATGATCTGGGCAAGGATACAGTTGATTTTCAGCCCAACTTTGATGACTCATTATCAGAGCCCACTGTTCTCCCCGCAAAATTCCCCAACCTGCTGGTAAACGGTTCTTCCGGAATTGCGGTGGGTATGGCTACCAACATGGCTCCGCATAACCTTTCCGAAGTAGTGGACGGTGTGCTGGCCTACATCGATAACCCGGAAATCACGATCCCGGAGCTGATGGAGCACGTAAAGGCACCGGATTTTCCGACAGGAGGTATTATATATGGTTACAATGGCGTGCGTTCGGCCTTTGAAACGGGTAGGGGAAGCATAATCATGCGCTCCAAAGCTCAGTTTGAGGTAGCCAAAAACGGCAGGGAGCAGATCATCGTAACTGAAATTCCTTACATGACCAACAAGGCCGCGATGATCGAAAGGATCGCCGGACTTATCAATGAGAAAAAACTGGACGGTATCTCAGATATCCGTGATGAATCGGACAGGGACGGGATGCGGATCGTTTTTGATCTGAAAAAGGATGCAATTCCTAATATTGTTCTGAATCACCTTTTCAAATATACTCCTTTACAGTCTTCTTTCGGGGTGAATAATGTGGCGCTGGTAAAAGGTCGCCCGGTAATGCTCAACCTGAAAGATCTGATCAAGCATTATGTAGAACACCGGATCGTGGTCATTACCCGCAGAACGGAGTACGAACTGCGTGAAGCTGAAAAACGTGCACATATTTTGCAAGGCTTGCTGATTGCTCTGGATAACCTGGATGCAGTAATTGCCCTCATCAGAAGTGCACGCGATCCTGAGATTGCGAAGACTGGCTTGATGGAGCAGTTCGAGCTGAGTGAAATTCAGGCAAAAGCAATTCTCGAACTTCGTTTACAACGTCTGACTGGTCTTGAAAGAGACAAGATTGTGAAGGAGTACGAGGAAATCATGGTATTGATCACGGACTTGAAAGATATTCTGGCGAATGAATTCCGTAAGTATGATATTATCAAAACCGAGCTTGGTGAGATCAAGGACCGTTACGGCGATGAACGCCGGACCAAAATAGAATTTTCGGCGGAGGAATTCAGCGACGAGGACATGATCCCGGACGATGAAATGCTTATCACGATTTCCAATGAGGGGTATATCAAACGTACACCGTTGTCTGAGTACCGCACACAGACCAGGGGCGGGGTAGGATCACGCGGGGTGAAAACCAAGGATACCGATTTTACAGAGCACTTGTTTTCGGCGACCATGCTGAACTACCTGCTTATTTTTACCGAATATGGTAAATTGTTCTGGATGAAAGTATATGAGGTACCGGAAGGAAGCAAAACTTCGAAAGGTAGGCCAATACAAAACCTGATCAGCCTTGAAAACGGTGATTCTATACGTTCGGTGATCAATGTGCGTACTTTGTCAGATGAGGATTATATCAACAACAATTACCTCATTATGTGTACGCAGCAGGGCACAATCAAGAAAACTTTGCTGGAAGCTTATTCACGTCCACGTACAAACGGAATTATTGCGATATCGATCAATGAAGGCGACAGGCTGTTGAATGTAGCTTTGACCAATGGTGATAATGATATTGTGATTGCCTCAAGTGCAGGCCGTGCAGTTCGTTTCAACGAGAAGGGTGTACGTCCGATGGGCAGGACTGCTGCAGGAGTACGCGGTATCAACTTGAATGATCCGGAAAATAAAGTGATCGGTATGGTTTGTATAAACCGGGAGGATGCGCAGTTGTTGGTGGTTTCTGAAAATGGTTTTGGAAAACGCTCAGCAATTGACAGTTACCGGATCACTAACCGTGGTGGTAAAGGTGTTTCAACCATGAATGCCACGGATAAAGTAGGAAAGCTCGTAGCAATCCGAGAAGTAACCGAGCAGGATGATCTGATGATTATTACCAGAAACGGTATAGCCATCAGAATGAGTGTGGAAGACATCAGGCTTGCAGGACGTAACACGCAGGGAGTGAAGTTGATCAAGCTCAATAACTCTGATGAAATTACATCGGTGACACGGATATTGAAAGATCCGGATGAAAAAGCCGAAGAATTGGATGAAGAAGGTAACGTAGTGACCAAGCCGGTCGATATCATAGAAGGTTCTGTGGATATGGAAGTCCTTGCATCTGATGATCTGGATGAGGAGGAAGATGATGTTCTGGATGACGAGGCGGACGAGACAGACGGTCTTGACGAGCCAGAGGCATGATTTTTGTGAAAAAATATCAAATCCATTTATATTTTACAGACGAACAATCAATCACAACCAAAGTTAATATTTATGAAAAAACTGTTTTTTGTTTCTGCACTTAGCCTTTTCAGCATGGCTGCGTTTGCGCAGGATGATGCTGTCAACAAGGCCGTGGTAGATCAATTTCGTAAGGATAAGGAAAAAAGCGATAAAGATGTGTCTGACCCCAAAAGCAGCGCAAAGGCTTCTTTCTGGTTGGAAAGGGCAAAACTTTATGAAAACATTGCTTTGCAAGGATCAGAAGTAGATTCGAGCGCTGCAAAAACTGCTTACGAGGCATATAAAAAGGTTGTTGAACTGGATCTGACCAAAAAAGGCGAGCCAGGAAAATCTTCCAAGGAAGCGTCCAATGTGCTTGCAGGAGGGGAAGGAACTCAGCTTTTCAATGCTTTCGTAAAACAGGGTGCAGAAAAGTATCAGGCCAAAAACCTTGGCGGCGCTCTGGAGATGTTCACTGCTGCTCAGGAGATCAATAAAAAGGATACTCTTGCTTCTCTATATGGTGGTATAGCCGCGCAACAGCTTGATAAAAAGGATGTTGCAAAAGAACAGTTCGAGAAATACGTAGCTAACGGCGGAAAAGATCCTAGTGTATTCTACGGGTTGGCTCAGTTGTACCGTGCAGATAACAACTTTGACAAAGCTGTGGAAGCTTTGAACAAGGGTCTTGAACGTTCTCCGGGCAACAAGGATTTGAAATCAGAAATTGTCAATATTTTGCTTGCATCAGGCAAAGAAGACCAGGCGATTGATGAGTTGATAGCACTCACGAAATCAGATCCGAATAATGCACAGAATATAGTTAACCTCGCAATCCTTTACGATAACACCAGTTCTAAGACAGGTCAGAAAATTAAGGAGATTCAGAGCAAACTAGGTTCAGGAGCTGGAAAAACAGCGAATCTTACCAAGAACCTTGAAAGTGAAAAAGGAAAGATCGAGGTGTATGACGGAGAGGTTAAGCGTATTGGTGCATTGATTAAGAAACAACCGAAAAACGCGGATCTGAAACGTCAGTTGGCTGAGGTTAACGAAAAGAAAAAAGAATCCCTTGCGACAATTGCAAGCATTGAAGGTGAAATCAAAACCGCTGCTGAAGCTGCGAAAGGAAATGATGTTGCAGCATTGGAAAAAGAATTGGCTGAGTTGAAAGCTAAACAGGCTAACGCCGGTAAAGAAGCGATTGCCAATTATCAGAAGGTGTTGCAGATAGATGCAAACAACTATGATGCGCTTTACAACCTGGGTGTTTATTATTTCAATGAAGCAGTTCAGCTGAAAGGCGAAGTTGACAATATGAACATGACCGAATACCAGCAGCGCGGTAAAGAGATTGAAGGCCGTGTGTGTGGTAAATTCAAAAAAGCAAAACCATATTTTGAAAAAGCGATTCAGGCAAAAGACGAAGCAGAAGCTAAGGAAAACCTTACAACTGTTAACGGAGTTCTTGAACAGTTCGCTGGAAAAGGAGTTGCTTGCGTTGAAGAATAGGACGTACAACAACAACCATAAAAAAGACGCTCCAGATGGGGCGTCTTTTTTATGGTTGAATATCTATTTAACATAATATAAATTATGAAACAAATTTATATGCTTTGAGAATTGATCATAACCAGGCATTGGCCGGGAATTTCCTGCTCGTGAAAACCTAAGCGGCATTTAAATTGTGAAAATGTGCCTTATTCTTCTGCAAATGAGCTTTGTGCGTGTTTATTTTAACCATGTCCAATTAGATGTCTGATTTTGATTTTCGAGTAAAATCACCGAAAAAACAACCGAACAATAATTTAGTCGCCGCAGAATAAACGGTCGATAGCTAGGCTTGACCCAACAGAATTAATTATTGTATACTTATTCCGGATCTAATGTATCAGAGAATGAATTTAAGGATTACGTATATCAAAATTATTTTCAGGATGGGAATACTGACGTTTTTGACAAATTTTTTTGCCTCTTGCTCCGACACCAGGTCAGCTTTCAAACCTGGCTTTCTGGCCGCTGCCGGGTATTACGTTCGTCAAGGCAAGGTATATTATTATGGGGGTTTTAATAATGCATCGGCAAAGGAACTACCCGGAGCAAATGCAAAGTCATTCGAAGTTTTGGATGAAATTTCCCACGGCCAGAAAGTTACGTCGCTTTACGCTCGGGATGACAAACATGTTTATTATGCAGGTGAATTGCTTCGGAATGCAGATGCGCAGACGTTTAAGGTATTGGGTTCAGAATTGGGAAAGGATAATAATCATGTGTTTTCCCGGACCTCTGTGTTATCGAATGATCCCGGGAACTTTGTTGAACTGAGGGAAGGATTTTACAAGGATAGCAAAACCGTCTTTATGGGCGACCGGATTATCTCAGATGATCCGAAAAATTTCAGTTTTCTTGAAACTATGGATGGCATTACGTATTGGAGCGATTCCAAGGGTATTATCGCTAACGACATCCGCATGGATTCAGCGGATTTTCACACTTTCTGGATTCTCCGATATGGTTATTCCGTTGATAAAAACCACGTTTACTTAATCGAGGATGCCAGTCTGAAAATACTGACAGAGATCGATCCGAAAACTTTCCGGGTTTTATCTCAATATTATACGATGGATGAGAACCGGGTGTATTGGCGCGGAAAAGTACTTCCTCATTCGAATCCCGATACTTTTAAAATATTGAATGAAGAAGTACACTGCAGTCACGATGGTGAACGCGCTTACCACTGGAACAATATCATACCCCATGTAAATCCGGCAAAGTTTCCGGATGACAAACGGTGCAAATATTGTAACGACAAAGAAGTGGTTTTTTAGTTTAAAATTAACTTCTTTTGTCAGCCTGAGGGCAAATTGGAAAAGTAGTATGCACCTCACCTTCAATCGCGCTCAGGCCGACCTATGCTATGCTACATCACAAATCTGAACGCATTGTTTCAAAGATGCAAGTGGTTCGCGTTTTGGGATAAATTCCTGAGCTACAAAACCTTTGAAGCCTGTTTCCACGATCGCTTTCATGATTGCGGGATAATATAGTTCCTGCCCTTCGTCTATTTCGTTTCTTCCGGGAACACCGCCAGTGTGATAATGAGCAATATACTTATGATACGTTTTAATGGTGGCGATCACATCACCCTCCATGATTGACATGTGATAAATGTCGTACAGCAATTTGAATTTTTCGGAACCGACCATTTCACAAAGACCAGCGCCCCAGGCTGTGTGGTCGCACATATAGTCCTTATGGTTGACTTTGCTGTTAAGCAGTTCCATTACCAAGGTCACGTTGTATTTTTCTGCAGAAGGAATCAGACGGCGGAGCCCTACTGCACAATTTCGCATGCCGTCAATATCCGACATCCCTCTCCTGTTCCCCGAAAAGCAGATCACCGTTGTATATCCTGCCTCCTTTAATTTAGGAAAAATGTCCTCATAACTTTTGACAAGCTCATCGTGATTGGCGGGATCATTAAATCCTTTTTCGATTCCCATCCCTGCACCGCTTGGCAATGCACAAGTTAGTCCGTATTTCTTTAGGATTGGCCACTCATTCGGGCCAAGCAATTCAATGGACGTCAATCCGATTTTCTTAC
The DNA here is from genome assembly GCF_005869225.1 of Dyadobacter bucti. Lineage (GTDB taxonomy): Bacteria > Bacteroidota > Bacteroidia > Cytophagales > Spirosomataceae > Dyadobacter > Dyadobacter bucti. Next base: position 73,113 of record NZ_SWFP01000015.1, read on the forward strand.
ATTCCTGCGCGAAGGTCTCAAGAGGGATACTTCCATAACACCATTTGCATACGGAGTGATTTATTTTTCCGTTCAAAGTGCTTCCCAATGCTTTTTCGCTTGCTGCAAAGGCTTCTGTTACAGACAATAAGCCCGCGCCAGCGGCAATATTTTTTAGTGCTGAGCGTCTGCTGGACATATCAGGTGGTTGTTTAAATAGTTGATTTTCAGGCAATATCGCAAATAGTGACTCCCTGTTTTAAAGAAGCTATGTCATCTTTCCGGCTTGGGACGAATTCTTGTCCGACAAAACCTTTGTAGCCGGTTTCGACAATTGCTTTCATGATCGACGGGTAATACAATTCTTGAGTTTCGTCAATTTCGTGCCGACCGGGAACGCCCCCCGTGTGATAATGTGCGATATACTTGTGATATTTTTTGATTGTTGCGATGACGTCGCCTTCCTGGATCTGCATATGGTAAATATCATAAAGCAGTTTAAATTTTTCGGACCCGACCATATCACAGAGCGCAGCGCCCCATTCCGTCCGGTCACACATATAATCCTTGTGATTGACTTTGCTGTTGAGCAATTCCATTACCAAAGTTACATTGTGTTTCTCAGCGATGGGTATCAGTCTTTTTAACCCTGCGGCACAATTTCTCAAACCATCAGCGTCAGACATTCCACGGCGGTTACCCGAGAAGCAAATTATTTTGTCGTAGCCCGCCGCCTGCACTTTCGGTATTACGTCCTCAAATCCTTTGATCAGTTCTTCATGATTGGCCGGATCGTTGAAACCTTTGTCGATACTTCTCGTCAGGCCTTCACCCCAGGGAAGCGCGCAGGTAAGTCCATACTTTTTGATGACCGGCCATTCTTCCTGCCCGAGCAGCTCGATGGATGTCATCCCCAATTTCTTCACTTCCTGAGCGAAGGTTTCCAACGGGATTTTGCTGTAACACCACTTGCATACCGAGTGGTTGATTTTGCCATTCAATTTTGGGCCCAGTGCTTTTTCAGTCGCAGCCAATGCGCTGCCCATCGAAAGCGGGAATGATAATATGCCAGCGCCCGCTGCTATGTTTTTCAAAACGGAACGTCTGCCGGATTTTTTGTTCATTGTATGAATGTCTTAATATTTGATAATAATTACCAGAAATAGAGTCGATTAGGGTCTTGCGCTACCTTTGGCAGCCGTAGGGAAATCCTTGGGAACGTCCTGTTTTACTTTTCCGGTGGCGACCCACTCGGTGCCCCTTTGTAATGTAGTTATAAATCCGACGCATTTCTGAGAGTAGTTTTCGTGACCGAGCGTGGTATGAAAAATGCGGCCTTTTCCGAATTGCAAAGTCATGAGCATAGGCTCGTTTTTACCCGAACCTTTTTGTTCAACCGGACTATATGCTGTTGCCAACACAGTCATGTTTTCTGCCGGGCCTCTCAAACGGTCATATAGTTCATCTTTCTGATGAAGCCATTCCGCAGGTAATCCTTTCATGATCGGATGGGATGCATTTCTTGTTTTAACGACAAATTCGTGCTGATGTCCATGACTGCCACCAACTCCCGCCGTTGTGTCCCGTACAATTTTCCCTTTTTTTTCGTCAAAATACACATAAGGGCCAGACTTTTCATTGCGGCCTTCCCAGCCGCCAATACCAATCATTTTATTGTAGGCTTCCCATTTCGGAAAAGAGTTGTCGGCGGCGTGTACCACCACCAGGCCTCCCCCATTTTGTACAAATCTTTCAAAAGCTTCGTTTGTGGCTTCCGGCCACGGGTCACCATTATAATTGGTCAGCAGCACATCGTATTTCGAAAAATCCGGTTTGAAGCCGCTCATGTCCCCGCCTTTTTTAGGACTTGTTACAACATCGACGGAAAAGAGACCCGTTTCTTCGAGATAGCCCTTCATCATTGCTGTCCCTTCTGTCATATTTCTATGGTTGTTCTGGCCTTCTATGATCAGGACTTTGTAAGTTTTCTTTGCCTCGGGAGTCCCGGCAGTACTTTTTGTAGCCGCTAGCCCCGCCAGCACAAATAATAATACAAAGAGTTTACGAAGTACTTTCATTCCCGGGATTTTTATGTAAAAAAATAACAGTGACGCCTGGGGTATGCAGACCAATCTGGATTCCCGGCGCCACTGTATTAAGTTCAATAACTCAAAATCTACTCAATTAATCAGGTTACTTCCCTCCTTTCGGGGTTTTCGATGATTCTGTGTAGATCGGATTGTTTTTATTTCCACCAGACATTAAGTAAGCAACAAGGTCCTTCAATTCGTCGGGGTTCAGACCGTTGATCAACCCGGGAAGCATTACCGACACGGTAGATATTTTCGTCGATGCCACTTCTTTTTTGCTGATTTTACGAATTGTTTTTGAATCAAAAGGATTCTGTGCGATATAATAGAAATTTGCATCTTCATTGATCTGACGACCCACAACTGACTGGCCGTCTTTCAATGTATAAGAAATCGACGCGTACTGATCAGAAATAGCTTTATCGGGTTCAATGATCGCTTCAAGCATATCTTTTGCAGAGAAACGTGTTCCCAATTGCGTTAGATCAGGGCCTACATCAGCACCTTGTCCCTGAATTGTGTGACATCGGTTGCATAGTACAGCAGAGAATATCATCTTGCCACGCTCGAAATCACGGTTTTGAAGGCTGTCCTGAACCAGGGCTACGGCTTGCTCTACTTTCCACCCACGGCCCGGACCTTTCGGCGAGTACATTTTCACCAGGTCATTTCCAGTTCCCGTAAGTAGTTCAGCACCAGATAGTTTGTTGTAGTAGGCAACTTTATCCTTCGGAACATTTTTCAGGGCCAATTGACGGGCTTTGTCGATAAACCCAATGTAGCTGCGTCCACCCTGATAGCTGAATGCTTTATGGAACCACTTGAAATATTGCTCGCTCAATTGTGGCGTCCAGCCGGTTTTCGCACTGCTGAGCATTATGGCATAAAACGTCTGCTGCTGCGGAGGCATTTTTTCCAATAGACCAGCCAGGTCAAGGCCATACTGCGGATTTCTTAGAATAAGATCAGCAGAAGCGGTTACCATCTCGTTATCCTTATCGTCAAATTTTTCATTTTTTGCGATCAGCCCAAGAGTCTTTTCAACGGCTTTCGGTGCTTCAAGCGTTATCAGGATTTTGCTTAAAAAACGATTTTGCAATGCATTAGGTGAAGGATATTTTGGGTTAAGATAAGCTATCACGGCCTGTTTCGTCGCTGCGTCTGGCTCGCCTGTACGATAGATCGTCAATTCGAAAGCACGCAGAAGCGCCTGTTTCTGCAGATCATCGAGCTTTGCATAGTCGATTTTGGTTAAACCTTTCAAAATAGGCCCTCCTACTTTTGCCGAATCTCCTTCACGTGCCAGCGCGATTGATGCATATATCAATGTCTGCGGGTCTTTTTCAGCATAGACTTTGTTTTCCCATTCAGCAACAGGCTGATGTTCAATCGCTAACCTTGCGGCGAAACGCAAGAAACGGTCAGGGCTTTTCAGATACGGCCAGGAGGTTTCAACTGCTTTCGGGTCTTTTTTTGCATGGAACTTTTCAAGAGCTGTGCGTTGCTTATGTTCTTCTGTTAGAACAGGCTTAACAGTGTTGGAACCCGCGGGGATATTCTGATAATCACCATAATACACACGGTAAAGATCGGATTCCAGGCGACGGCCGCCTGTTAAGAAATACAATGCTCCATCCGGGCCAATGGCACCGTCAGTCAACGGAAGCGGTGCTCCGGAAAGGAATTCCTCATGATCGGCGGAATAGCTTGATCCGTTTGGCTTCAGATGCAGTCCGTGAACAATACCGAAACTCCAGTCGAATGCGAGTAACGTATTCTTGTATTTCGCGGGGAAGCGTGCTTCGTTCAGGTAGATAAGGTTCGTAGGGGATCCCTGGCCAATGTTCATGATCGGCGAAAGGAAGTCTGCGAATGCGGGCGATGTATTGGCAGAACCTGTTCTCCATCCATAGTCGCCACCGCTTGTTGCATGGCAGACGCGGGTCGGACGATACCATGGCGTACCGAAATCCCATTCCATATCCGAATCATAGATGAAAAGGTCACCTGCTTCGTTGAATGCGATATCATAGGAATTGCGGTAACCGGCGCTGACAAGCTCCCAGCTTTTTCCCTCAGGGTCGGTATGGGCGATCCATCCTCCTGGTGCATGTCTGTCGGCAGCGTGTCCCCGTGGATCTTTGATGAAGGGAAAAAGGTTATCATTTTTCCAATTGGGCATCAAAAGATATGTGTCCATTTTTGGCAGGTCCGTGAAGTTACCAGCTACCACATAAAGAGATTTTTTATCCGGTGAAAGCACAATGCTGTGCGGCCCATGCTCTCCTTCGCCAACCAAAGGTTTCAGGAGCGTGATTTTGTCGTACTGATCGTTGTTGTCGGTATCCTGCAAACGATAAAGACCGCTTCCTTTTGGAAATCTTGGATTTTGACGGTTATTGATCATTACATAAAGGCTATTGAATGCATATAGCAAACCGTGTGCATAACCCATTGCCACTTTTGCAGTATCCCCCTCTACCCTCAGGGTTTCAACTTTTGGCTTTTCTGTTGAACCGATTGGCGGAAGAACCAGGCGGAAAAGGCCTCCGTACTGATCGGAGGTGATCATTCTGCCTTTGTCATCAAATGTCATAGAGACCCATGAGCCATTTTTTTCTTCTGACGGGCTATATAAATGTTCAGCCTTAAATCCTTCGGGTAACTTGATCTTGTCAACTTTTGAGCCGGGGGGACGATGTTTGGCGGATCTGTTGCTTAGCATAACTCCAGAAAAAACGCCCACAGCCAGTAGGGCCGCAAGTGTCATCGGAAGTTTAGACCATTGTTTTTTTGTGTACATTTTACAGCTCAGAGTTTAAAAAGGTAATTGATTATGAATAAACTGATGAATAACTGAATCGAATTAACGCATTCCCGAGTTTCAAAGTAAAGTTTCCGTCGTTGGGATAATACTCTTATCTTAAATAAAGCACACTTTTACTTTAAATAATCTGATTCGCGCAATATTAGAAGTAATCGTTGAAGACTCTATCCTGCTGTGTCGGGTAATAGAACCACGAATGACTATCATCGAAGTAAAAAAGTGCAACCAGCCGGAGCCAGAAGCACTTTTTTAATTTTGAATGAGAGCATTAGTGAATGAGTGAATGAGTGTCAATTTTGAATTATGGGGATAGATGATTCACATGCGCATTCAAAACTTTAGTATTGCATCCGTTCAAGCTAATTCACTCATTCAGAATTCACACATTCACTCATTGGGAAATTATTCAGTCATTCATTCACTCATTCACTCATTCAAAATTGATCGTTATTCAATCATTCAAAATTCGACCTAAAAATGAGGCGTCAAGGCTGCTTCAACAGCCGGCAGGCCATAGTAATCGTCCAAAACCGTAAATGCATTCGGTGGAGGAACGGCACCTTTCGGGAAATAGTAGGCCTGTGGATTTGCTTTCACCTTCGCTCCATAAGCACCGATGATCTCCTTCACGCGGCCGGTACGGGTCAGGTCAAACCAGCGTTTGTTTTCAAATGCCAGCTCAACACGCCGTTCTTTGAAAATCGCCTCCCGCATATCTGCCTGCGATGTAGCCTTCGTGGCGGCAAGACCAGCACGTGTGCGAACCTGGTTCAGAAATGGTGCTGCTTCTGCCGGTCTTCCTTGCTCGTTGAGGACTTCGGCCATAAAAAGCAGAACTTCCGAATACCGGTACACAGGCCAGTTTTGGCCCGTATTGTTATGCAGAGAGTGTGTTTTTGCGTATTTTTTGATATAAGGGTACACCTTGTTATCGGCAAGACTACCACTCAAAGTAACATAACCAATCGAAATATCTTTCCGCTTGTCATCCGCTTCATAAGCCGCGATCAGATCAGGAGTAGGAATGTTGTTACTTTCCTGTGAAGTCGGCTGAGGGTTTGATGTACCGGTGATCGGCGCAATTTCGGCGGCAGATATCGGAGAAGGAATGAAACGGTATATCTGGTTACCGTTGTATCCGGCCGAGCCTTCCATATACTGGATCTCGAATACTGACTCAGCATTGTTCTTGTTTCCACTGGTTGTCGAGAACGCATTGGCATAATCAGGCATTAATGTGTAGCCATCGTTTGTAATGACGTCTTTCAATAGTGGTTCCGCCAGCGGCCATTTTTTCTGGGTAATATAAAGGTTGGCAAGTACTACCTTGGCAGCACCGGATGTTGCCCGCCCTGCTTCCTGTTTTGCCTTATTCAAAAGCAGCGAACTAGCCTCTTTTGCATCCTTTTCGATCTGCGCGTAAATTTCTTCGGTGGTTGCCAATGGTAACGGAGCATCCTCGCGACCGGTTACAGGAACAAGGTGAAGCGGCACTTTGCCAAACAAACGAACCAGATCAAAGTACGCGAAAGACCTCAGAAACAATGCCTGACCTTTCAGGTTTTTCTTTTTTTCTGCATCAAAGTCCACGCCGTCGATTAATGCAAGAATCTGATTTGTCCTTGCAATGATTTGATAATTAAGGCGGTATTGAACCAGTACGTTATCATTGGCTGTAACACCACCGGCAGTCGGGACAGCGAAATCGGCGACATTTTCCGTCGCGTCAACCGCCCCGTACAAAGTGTTTCTGGCATAATAACTATTGTCTGAATGCATTTCCTCAAGCACCCATGCGCGTTCGTTGTACATCTGCCGGAACGGTACATAAGCAGCGTTCACAGCTTGTTGGAAATCAGCTTCTTTTACAAAGAAAATGCCTGCGCTCAATGCCGTTTCAGGGATTACCGTTAAGAATTCTTCACGGCAAGCTGTTAACGAAAGTGTAAGAAGCCAGGTCGCTATATATTTTGCTTTCATATTCTGATATTTGAGTTGATAAGTTAAATGACGTGCCGGATCAGAAGTTGAGATTCACACCCAAAGTCCAGGTACGTGGTACAGGATAGTTGGAGAAATCCACACCCTGACTTAGGTTCCCACCGTCGCCGTTACCGTCACCCTGTGCACTGGTTTCAGGGTTAGGTCCGCCCCAGTATTTGGTGAAGACATATACCTGCTGGATCGAGCCATAAATACGGGCAGATTTGAATAGCTTATTCACCTTGCCGATGTTATAGCCTATCGTGATATTCTTGATCGTAAAGTATGATGCGTCAGCCACAAAATGCGAGCTGTTCCAGTCACGCTCAATACCAGTGAAGTTACCGCCGTTGTTAGTAGCTCCGTACATTCCGTTGCCCTCACTGATAACAGTAGTAGCAACACCGCGTCCTTCAACAATTGTATTTTTAACACGGAAGCGGTCTTTCACACCAGCAACCATATTGAACACACCGTCGAGGTTGGCGGTACTGTAAAGGTGACGAACCCAAAGCTGGTTACCGTAAGAACCTGATCCCGCGATAGAGAAATCCCAGTTTCCATATTTCAGGTCATTTACAATTCCGTAAGTAAATTTAGGGAAAGGATTACCGATAATCGTCCGGTCATCGGCGTCACCACCGTAAGTGATTTTGCCGTCCCCATTGACATCTTTCAGTTTAATCGTACCGATCGCCGAACGTCCGTCAATCACAGGTGAGTTTTTCAGCTCTTCTGCATTCTTGTAAAATCCTTCTTTCACCATACCATAGAACTGTCCGAACGGCTGACCCACCTGCGTAATGTGGAAGCTCCCGTATACCCTGTCGATACCAGGTGCCAGTTCCATCACTTTATTTCTGTTGAAAGAAATGTTTGCATTTGTTGTCCATTTAAGTTTGCCCTCCAGATTTCTGGTTGTCAAAGAAAATTCGTGGCCCCAGAATTTGATCTCGCCGATGTTGTCATTGTAGAAAGGGAAACCAGATTCCTGAGGAATCTGCACAGCATATAAAAGATTGGTGGTCCGCTTGGTGTAATAGTCATAGATAAACTGGATACGGTCGTTAAACAAACCGAGGTCCATTCCCAAGTCAAATTGTTTGGTAGTTTCCCATCCCAGATTTCTGTTTGCCAGAGACGTCACTACCGCGCCGGTAGCAATTGTACTGCCGAATACTGCATTTACAGTGTTGCTCACAAGTGGATATTGGGTGTAGTTACCAATGTTATTGTTACCGATTACCCCGAAGCTACCACGGATCTTCGCGAAAGAAACCTGCCTTACGTTTTTAAGGAATTCTTCATCTGAAACCACCCAGCCTGCAGATGCAGAAGGGAATGTACCCCACAGATTGTCGGCACCGAAGCGAGAGGACCCGTCGGCACGTATAGCAGCCGTAAAGAGGTATTTTCCTTTGTAGTTATAAGAAAGACGGGACAGATAGGAAGTCAAAGCCCATTCATTTACACCGCTGAGTGTACCGCCCCGGTTGATATTGATCGCAGCCTGGATCGTTGGCAGCCTGTCGTCTGTATAAGTGTCGGCCTGAATGCGGCTAAAATCCTGACGGTAACGTTGTTGGGTGAACCCTGCCAGTAATTCAAAGTTGTGATCGCCAAAGCTGCGGTTATAAACGGCAGTGTTTTCGTTCAGCCAGCCCACATTTTCAAGTGCCTGGCGGATAGAAACGGCCGTAGTTGGGATCGGAACGTTGATAGCACTGGTAGCCGTCGAAGGGTTGAAGAAGAAAAATTTGTTGTTTTCATATTCAACATTCAACGTGGCTCTCAACTTAAGACCCGGGATTGGGCTAAGCACCAGATATGTGTTGCCCAGCAGCTTCGTATTCTTGTTTTCGTTGATCAGCTCTTCAGCAGCACGGACCCAGTTCGGATAGTTGAAGATATTTCCTGTACTGGATGGAAAATTGTTCACTTTGGTCAGTTCTCCGTTTGCGTCACGAATTGGCATTACCGGCCAGGTGTGCAGTGCATTGAAGAGTATACCAGTTCCCCGGTCGCCGTCTGTTCTGGGCGTATTGTCATAAATGTACTGCGGAGCAATGTTAAAACCGATCTGAACTTTGTCGGAAACATCGTACTCTGAGTTCATACGCAGTGAATAACGTTTGTAATCGTTATTGATCACGACACCTTTCTGATTGAAGATCCCAGCCACAACAGATGTTTTCAACTTCTCTTTGTTTGAAGTAATGGTGAGGTTGTAGCTTTGTATAGGCGCCGAACGCAAAACAGCATCGTACCAGTCACTGTTTTTGTTTGCCCATTCTTGTGGGTTCTGAAATTCTGTGGGCACCGGCTTCAGTTCATCTTCGTAAAATTCTTTTTTGAACTGCGCAAATTCAACGGCATTCAGCATTTTAACCCGGCCTTTTTCCGGTACATTCTGAGTCCCGTAATAAGCAGTAAGCCCAATGTTTGTTTCACCCGGTTTTCCTCGTTTTGTTGTGATAAGTACAACACCGTTGGCTGCGCGTGAACCATACAAAGAAGTTGATGCAGCATCTTTTAACACAGATATGTCTTCAATTTCATCCGGGTTCAATGCACCGATATTCCCGGTTATCGGGAAACCATCAATTACATACAGCGGATCGCTACCTGCGGATACGGATACCTGTCCGCGAACACGGACGGACATTCCCTGGCCGGGCTTACCAGTGGTCTGGTTGATCTGGACACCAGCAAGGCGGCCTTGTAATTTTTGCGTAATCTGGGATACCGGAACATCTTTGATATCTGCTGCGCTTACCGTTTGTACGGCGCCGGTAATTTCTCTTTTCAGCTGGCTACCATAACCAACAACAACCACTTCGGTAAGTGCTTTTGAGTCATTTGCAAGTTTCACATTGATAGTGTTGCTACCTGTAAGTGCAACTTCCTGAGAAAGAAATCCAACAGAAGAAAATATCAGCACTCCACCCTGATCCGGCACATTGATGCTGAAGTCACCTTCGGCGTCCGTTACCGTACCCGTTGTGGTTCCTTTTAAAACGATGCTTACACCCGGTATCTTTTCACCGGTGTCGTCTGTAACTTTCCCTTTAACCGAGCGGTCGAGGATAAGTTTACTATTTTCTGTGATAGGTGCATGAGTTGAATGGATTGCCGCCACCGCGTTCATTCCACATGCAACGCCAATAAGCACCTGGCTTACCGACAACTTTAGCATGGAATTCAACCGGGCACAATTAGGGAATGGTCGAAATTGAGTCATAATACAAACAGTTAGGTTAAAAAACTAGCAGAGGCCATCTACGTTAGGTTCTGAGAATTTGTTTGAAAGTGAGTTAGGTCAGGTTTTTGTATCCATATAGCAGGCGATTAGAGTGAATAATTATTGAGAGGGGTTTAGGAATAGTCGGTGTTACCAGGAGTATATTAAAAATTTTAATAATTATTGGTTTAATCTTATTTGAAAACGGGTGCAAATATTTTGTCACCTGATAGTGTTTTTGAAAAATTTATAAATTAGTAGTATTAGGAAAAATGGAAGGTTTAAGAATCAATTTTCCAATATCGATAAAGGATAATAATTAATTCTTAAAGTAATATTTATGCAATACTAGAAGGAATGAAACAACTGACTGTCCTGCTCTGTCTGGTTTTGTTTAATATTTAATTTGCCGGACTTTCTTGGATATATCGAATGCAAAAGAGCATCCGGCATTTTCTTGCCGGATGCTCTTTTTATGACTCTGGTTGTGCTTTTTGGCTATGTCAAAAGATCCATGACAGCTTTTCCTTTCCCGTCTGGCGTCGTATAAAACGGCCTTTTTTCAACCTCGTATTGCGTGTCTTCAGGGATGCCAAGTGCATGATAGATAGTCTGATGGATGCCGTCGATTTTCACAGGATTTTCGATCGTTTTACAGGGCCTTTCGTCCGCTGTTTTTCCATAAACGAACCCTTTTTTGATCCCTCCCCCAAACATCAGCATTGAGCAGCCATCGGTAAAGTGCCTGTGCATGCCGTAGAATTTCAGTTCGGATAAAATATCGGGCTGGCTTACCTGCTCCTGCACTTTTGCATCAGGCCGGCCTTCAACCATCATGTCGCGACTGAACTCGCTGGCAAGCACTACCATCGTCCTGTCCAGCAATCCCTGTTTGTCCAGGTCTTTGATGAGCTGGGCTATCGGGCCGTCAATCTGCTTTTTCATTTCTTCCAGTCTCGTATGCCCGTTTTCATGCGTGTCCCAGCCTTTGAACGGCTCATATTCAGTGGTTACGCTGATGAATCTTGCTCCTTGTTCGGTAAGCCTGCGGGCTAGAAGACAGCCGAGACCAAACTTGCCGGTATTATAAATGTTGTAACTTTCTTTTGGCTCGGTGCTCAGGTCAAACGCTTTGGATTCGGGAGAATTCAAAAGCGCGTAGGCTTGTTCCATGGATCTTTTCAGTGATTCACGCTGATAGTCGCTGCCAAACTCCCCTACCGGGCTGTTGTTGATCAGCTCATTGTAAAGCTGATTCCTTCTTTCAAATCTTTTGGCATCCATACCAACCGGCGGCCGGACACTTTCCAGTCCCTGACTCGGATCGGGAATAAAAAACGGCCCGAATTCATTTCCAAGAAAGCCGGCTGTGTGAAAAGCTTTGAGCTCTTCTGCTTCCCCTACCGTGAAGCGCTGACCAATGTCAACAAACGCAGGTATAACCGGATTTTTCGGCCCGAGTTCTTTCGCGATCCAGGAGCCAATATGTGGGGCGGCCACGGTTTGGGGCGGCTCGTAGCAAGTATGCCAATGATATTGGTGCCGGGAATGGAGAATGTGCCCCATGTCCGCAGCTACATAAGACCGGATCAGCGTTCCTTTGTCCATCACTTTTCCGATAGACTGGAGTCCTTCAGAAAAATGGATGCCGTCCAGCACCGTCGGCATCGATTTGAAGGTACTTAGCACCCGGTTGCCCTCCATACCGGTCTGGTAAGGAGTGTAGAGCTTCGGGTCAAACGTTTCGGTATGCGCCATGCCCCCTGCCATCCACAGTAATATGACCGTATCGGCAGACGAATCGGCTCCTGCTTTTCCTTTACAGGACGATAGCAGACTGGATATGGGAGCGCCTGCCGCCAATGCCGCCATGGTTGCTGCGCTGGCATGCTGCAAAAACTCCCTCCTGTTCCATTTTATATTCATCGTCGTTAAGATTTTAATGCATTTAATATCAATGGATTAACTGAAATTATTTTGATACTTTTTAAATGTATAATTAATATTAAGTATTAAATTTCATTTAAAATGAATCATATAAATTAATACTTATTATATATTTTAAACTATTAAAATGGTTTAATAAATAAGCTGGAATTCAGGTATCAATGCGATGGCCCAAACCAGGTCCTGGATGCTTTCTTCGCTGGGCTTAGCACCCAGTATTTTCCTGGCTGCTGCGATCTCTTTCGGCACAGGCGCCCTACCCAGCGCCTGCCGGTACAGACCTGTTACCAATGAGTCGGAGGTTGGATATTTGGCATGCCATTGTTTAGAACCTTCTTTCAAAGCTTCCGTAAACTTGTTGCCATTGGTTAGTTCCAGCGCCTGCAGAAGATTTGCCTGTGAAGTCCTGCTGGTGCTTACAGTCTCCCTGTTGGGGCGACCCAGCGAGGTAAGGAAAGGGTCATTTTTTACAAAGCCGGCGCGGGCAAAGGGTAGCTTGCTTTTTAGGCCGTCGGGAAGCAAATTATAAACAACGGCCGAGTCGGCATACATCGGATTGAATGCGGCGCTGATGGCATCGGAGAATTGTTCGGCGGTAAGCCGGCGGCGCACCATTCCCGTAAACTTGTAATCGGTAGCCATAATGTCGCTGGCCTCTTTGACAGACGATGAGGGAAGCTGATAAGTTTTTGACGTGACAATGGTATAGATGAGTTTTTTCATGTCATAACCATTCGCAACAAAATCGGAGGCCATCCAGTCGAGGAGGTCTTCGCTCCAGGGTACATTGTCCATCATATCCACCGGCTCAACAATACCCCGGCCCATTAACTGCGCCCAGATACGGTTCACCACCGTGCGGTACAGTCTTCCGTCCTTGGGTTGTACGAGAAAATCCGCCAGTTGCCGCAAGCGTTTTTCAGTACTGGCATCCACACTGATCTCACCGAGTTCCGGAAACAGCATTTTAGTGCCTGCGATTTTGCCTGTCGGTTTATCACAACGGTTAATTTCCAGCAAAGTATCTGCGAAAATGTTAGCAAATGCATAAGAGTCTGCCAGTTTCCAATCGCTGATGAAACTGTCGTGGCAAGAGGCACATTTGAGGTTGAGTCCCAGAAATACCTGCGACACATTCTGAGCGGCCTGCATTTCCGTACGCTGGCTCGAATTGATCGTGCCCCTCCATTTGATCCCTTTGATAAACCCTTCTGATTGCTTGTCGGGGCTGATGAGTTCTTTAACAAACCAGTTGTAAGGTTTATTGACCTGCAAAGAAGTATAGAGCCATTTGGTAATATCAAACCGGCCCCCCGTGATGTAACCTGTGCCGGAGTAATCATTGCGCAAAGCATCATTCCAGAACGACATCCAGTGCTGGGCATAGTCGTCATTACGGTTAAGCAATTCCATGGCCAGCTTTTCGCGTTTGTCGGGATTGGAGTCTGCTACAAAAGCATCCACTTTTTCGGGGGAAGGGATCAGACCGATAATATCAAGATATACCCGGCGGATATAGATCCGGTCGTTGACCACATTTTGCCAGGCGATTTTGTTTTTTTGGAAATAGGCATTCACCAGCCGGTCAACAGGTTTGACGAGATCGCCGCTTGCCGGAGGAAGAACGGGCATCCGTGGTTCAAGTGCAGCAACACGATAAATGCTTTTTTCTTTACCATCGGGCCAAAGCGCCCCTTTTTCAATCCAGAATTTCAGAACATTGATTTCCCGCTCGGTGAGTCGCTTGCCTTTTGTGGGCATGGCTTCCTTATGGCCTTTGGGCAATGAAATCCTTCTGATCATTTCGCTTTTGTCCGGATGATTGGGAATCACTACGACGCCATCTTCGCCTCCTTTCATGATTGCATCCTTGCTGTCGAGCCGCAGGTCGCCTTTTGTTTTGGTCTCGCTGTGGCAGCTGTAACAGTTATGTGCCAGTATCGTCCGTACTTCTACATTCAGTTCCTGAATTTGCTGCGGATTTAATGCTCCGTTATTGGTAAGGATAAAATCAGGTTCATCTGTACCGGACGGTTCAATAGGATCCGACGAGGGCAAAACGCTGGTGAGGTAGTCATCCCCATGCGTGAGCATGGCGCCATAGTGGCCCGCCAGGGAAACGCCGAAAACCGTCACGAAAAGCAGAGACCGGTACCAGGTTCGGTTTGGAGCGCGCAAGGCTATTGTGGCAAGCACAGCTAAAGTCATCGTTGCTATGCCCGCCCAGCGATGGATTTCCAGATTCGTGCCGCTGGACTCTTCTGCATTCGCAAGCATCAGACCGAATGCGACTGCCGTCACCGCGCTGATCGCACCAATCCAGGTGAGTATGCCGGTGGCATCACGGAGCCCGGCCGACTTACGTTTCCAGTCGATAAGTTCCAGGACCAGGGCCACACATAAAAGACCGATTGGAAAATGGACTAGCAGCGGATGCAGCCGTCCCAGAAATTGCCAAAGCCAAAAAGTTTCAGTTGCTTGAAGTAACACAGTGTAAAGGGTTAGTGGTAAGGTTTTTTAGCGGGAACATTTTCACAATACTAAAATGAAAGCCATGGCCTTCTATCCTGTTCTGTCTTGCCCGGGCCATTTTTAAATTTTGAACTTACATTTTCTTATTCCCCGGCGAAGACTCCTGGTTTTCAGGATATAAAGAATTTTGGATACATTTAATGAGATGCCCGGATAAATAATGCAGACAGATTGAGATAGATATTGTTGTTATGTTAACGAATTTTATTCATAAATAATTTATAGATTTCTATAGAGAAGTACCAAATCTTCCCACATCCTCCATAAAAAGAACCGATGAAGGCGATATTACTGATTATCAACCGGGGTTCTTAACAAGTTTTGGGATGCCCCCGCTCACCGTTTGGCCGGCCTTCTCCAGTGTGCCGTGGGTATTTGGAAAATGTGCTGGTTGGGAAATCGGAAAGAGACTGGATAACGTAAATACAAACCAACACATGAATCTACTATCCAGAGCGTTGAGAATTAATAGTTCAAAATAATAGTTGAAATATTTAATTTATAAAACTCGTGTATTTGAACGTGGTACTGTTTTGCTGAGTCCGGTTGATAACTGGAATTGTATCTCACGCACATTTGTTTTGATTTTAGAAGGAAAATAGTTTTACTTCGCCTGCATCAGCCTTCCTCAGTTATCGTTAATTTTAAATCAACTTGTATTGATAAAATTGAGCTTATGGGGGCATTTTTATTTAAAATACAACTATATCTAACACTGTTATTTGGATTTACGCTGTTTGCGAAGGCGGATCATATCATGGGTGGAGAACTGCAAATGCGCCCTGGATCCATTGCTGGCAGTTATGAAGTAACGCTAATACAATACTGGGATGGCAATGAGCTGATCCTTCCAAGCCCGGGCGTCAACGGCAACCGCGATATCAATGTTGACCTGTTTATATACAGAAAGCGTGATGATGTATATATGGACAGGGTTCAACTGACGTACATATCATCGGCGACTATTCAATATCAGAACCGGGCGTGTGCGAGCAGCAGGTTCCTGAATACCCTGGCGGGGACGTATAAGGGTTCCATTGCTTTAAATTCCGGGAAATATGACGACCCTGACGGCTACTATATCGCCTGGGAAAGGTGTTGTCGCAATAACGATATTAATAACATTGCCGATCCCGGCAGGACGGGGATGGTGTTTTATTTGGAGTTTCCGCCCTTGTCTGTCCGGAATTCCTCACCAGAGTTTACTGCTCCGAACGGACAGTATATATGCAGTAACCGTCCTTTTTCGATGAATATGGCAGCATCAGACGGTGACGGGGATGAGCTGCGATATTCCCTGGTAACACCTTTCAGCGGAACAACCACAGTGAACCAACCGGTTGGGAATAGCCGGAGTAAAGACGAATACCCATTGATCAGGTGGCAACAGGGTATTTCTGCCTCTAATGCAATACCCGGTGCAAGCCCGTTGCAAATTTCAGATAACGGACTGTTAACTGTTAATGCCAATGTCATCGGGCTATATGTATTTACGGTTCAGTGTGAAGAATATAGAAACGGGAACCGGATCGGTCTCATCAGGAGGGATTTCCAATTGTTGGTGATTGACTGTAATAACGATACGCCGGAAAGACCAGTTATAATATTTGACGAGGAACCTGTATCGGAAGTTCTTTTTTGCCCAGAAACTTCGGTGATGCTTCAAACTGATGATTCGCCAGATTGGTCGTATCAATGGCAGCTTAATGGACAGAATATTCCCGGTGAGATCAATAATTTTATTTCAGTCAAGGACACTGGCCAGTACTCGGTAGTGAAAAGCTACACAAAAAAATGTTCAGGAGATACGTCATCTGTCGCAGTGAGTGTTGGCTACGCGGCCCCGGTGCAAGCCGTCATTTCCCTCGACAAAGACGTAATTTGCGAAGGAGAATCTATTACCCTTTTAGCAAATGGCGGCATGATTGACACAAATTTGCTTGTTAAATGGAGCAAAGACGGTGTGGCGTTGGCTGAGCAAAGTGCTGATTTACAAATTGAAGAGCCGGGCACTTACATTCTGCAGGTAACGAATGACAAGCTTGGGTGCGGAGGGAAAGACACCGCCGTGGTGGCGAAGGAAGTTTTGGAAGTATTGTTGCCGGACCGCAAAGGTGTTCTTAAGGGGACAAAAGCATCTCTCTCTCCTGTTGTGTCGCCTTCTGGTATTCCTTACAGTTCCAAATGGTCTCCCGCTGCTGGCCTCGAAACTGATTTGAATAGTGCGATAGCAGTGGTCGCGCCCTCCCAGGATACTGAATATGTAGTGCAGGTTGCTTCGGAAAACGGCTGCCTCGCGGAGACAAGGACATTTGTGTACGTTATAGACCGAATACACATACCGGATTCTTTTACACCTAATCATGATGGCCATAACGATACTTTCGAAATCTTTAACGCGAATGACAGCATTCGGGAAATACGTATTTATAATCGTTGGGGAGAAATTATATTTCATTCTCCCAACTATAACAAACCGTGGGATGGTACTTATAAAAGTGCGCCATTGCCCGCAGGAAACTATCCGTATTTTATCGAGACGGAATGGAAAAATTATCAGGGAACAGTGATGTTACTGAAATGATGTTTGTTTGAATTCCTGAAATGTGCCGTCGGAATAAAACACCAGGATCCTTTCTATTTTCTTTTCTTCCTTTATTTCTGTTTTGTCCGGGTTGACGTTTTCTTGTGCCCGGCTGTTGATCGGATCTTTTTTTCTGTTTAAATCTGCGGACCTGGAAGTAGTGGATTTTGCAGGGTTGAAAAGGGGTAAATCGACTGGTTTCGAACCGGTTGCCGGAAGTGGTCCGGACGCAATATTTTCGTCTTCTAAAATCCAATTTTGGCCTAATTCGGGGAACCGGCGCATTATTTTTTGAACAATGTCCAGACTTGGCTTGTTTCTGCCCGCTAAAATATGTGACATACTCGAACGCTGAATACCTATTTCGTCTGCAAATAGCGACGGGGATAAATTCTTCTCAGCAAGTATCTGCTTTATCTTTTCAGTTAAATCCATGGAAGTGTAAACTGTAATTTACAATAGTGAAGTGTAAATGTAATTCAATTATTTAACATACTAAATTAATATATAAATATAAATTATAGCTTTCATTTACAAATATAAATCACATGTAACAAATGTAAATAGTGAGATTTAACTTTACCTTCGATATAAAAGTAAAAGTGCGATACCGTCAGATATCGCACTTTTACTTAGATTTTAGAAGAAATGAGAATATATTAAACCGCTACATGGTTATCTCGCAGCGCATCATTTAAAGAAGTTTTTAAATCAGTGCTTGGTTTTCTTTTTCCTATAATTAATGCACACGGAACGTGGTAAGTTCCGGCTGGGAACTCCTTTGGCAACGTTCCAGGGATCACAACAGAGTCCGCAGGTACAAATCCTTTGTATTCTACCGGCTTATCACCTGTAACATCGATGATTTTAGAACTTCCCGTAATGGTAACCCCGGCTCCTAATACCGCCCGTTTACCGATATGGGCACCCTCTACGACTATACAACGTGACCCGATAAAGGCGCCATCTTCTATGATAACCGGAGATGCCTGAACTGGCTCCAATACCCCTCCTATTCCAACGCCACCGCTGAGGTGTACATTTTTCCCTATTTGGGCACAGCTGCCTACTGTCGCCCATGTGTCAACCATTGTGCCTTCATCTATATATGAGCCGATGTTAACATAGGATGGCATAAGGATAACCCCTTTTGAAATGTATGCACCATATCGGGCAACGGCAGGCGGCACAACACGAACGCCCAGTTTATCATAACCTGTTTTGAGTTTCATTTTATCATGATACTCAAAAATCCCGACTTCGCTAACCTCCATTTGTTGTATGGGAAAGTAAAGAATGATCGCTTTTTTTAACGCTTCATTTACTAACCAGCTTCCGTCTTCCTGAGGCGAGGCAACGCGAAGTCTCCCTTTATCCACCTCTTCAATACTATTCTTGATGAACTCAATAGCTGATTGTTCTTTTAATAATTCCCGGTTTGACCAGTAAGACTCGACTTGTTCTTCGAAACTCATGTTGATTTATCAGATTAATATAAAGTATTTAACTTGCTTGTTATTAGGTAGTTAATAGGTAAACAGAAATATTGTTTTATTAAATTTATGAGCTGCAAACAAGACATCAAAATAAGCTTCATTATTGTTCGTGTTAATTATTATTTAAGCCTACACCGTTAGCAGGTGTTTCAAATATAACATTAATTACAATAAGTCGAGAATTAAAAACAAATAAATACACACAGATTACTACTCTTTTTAGTAAAAATCAATCTTGATAATACTAATTATGCTGGTAATTACTATTAAATTTACTAATTTTAATAGTTAAGGGTATTTGTGCTGATCTTTTTGACTTTTTCATCTGTATCCTTTAATAGGCCCCTTAATTTTATTAATATTGCGACTGAAATAACCAATCAAACAAGATATGTCTAAAGTTAAAGTTGCAATCAATGGATTTGGTCGAATAGGTCGACTGGTTTACCGCCAGATTTACAATATGGAAGGTATAGATATTGTTGCCATCAATGATCTTACCAGCCCGAAGGTACTGGCTCACTTACTAAAATATGACACCGCACAAGGCCGTTTCGACGCCGACGTTAAATCCACCGACAATTCCGTGGTGGTTAATGGCGAAAACATTGTAATATATGCTCAACGTGATCCAGCTCAAATCCCCTGGGGATCTCACGATGTAGACGTTGTGCTGGAATGCACAGGTTTCTTCACAAGTCAGGAATCAGCAAGTGCACATATCAAAGCGGGTGCTAAGAAAGTTGTGATTTCTGCGCCGGCAACAGGTGATCTTAAGACTATCGTTTTCAATGTCAACCACGACATTCTTGACGGATCAGAAACGATCATCAGCGGAGCTTCCTGTACAACCAATTGCCTTGCTCCGATGGCACAGGTTTTAGAAGAGAAATTTGGCATCGTGAATGGTCTTATGACAACTATTCACGCCTATACCAACGATCAGAATACCCAGGATGCACCGCATCCAAAGGGCGATTTGAGAAGAGCCCGTGCAGCTGCGCAGAACATAGTTCCAAACAGTACAGGAGCCGCAAAAGCGATCGGTCTGGTACTTCCTTCACTGAAGGGTAAACTGGACGGATCTGCACAACGCGTTCCAACACTTACTGGTTCATTAACTGAATTGACGGTAATACTTGGCAAAGAAACCAGCGTAGAAGAAATCAATGCAGCAATGAAAGCTGCATCCAACGAAAGCTACGGATATACTGAAGATGAAATTGTTAGCAGCGATATCATCGGAATCAGCTACGGCTCACTATTTGACGCAACTCAGACGAGAGTGCAGAAAGTTGGCGATACACAGCTTGTTAGAACTGTGAGCTGGTACGATAATGAAATGTCATACGTATCACAATTGGTACGTACTGTATACTACTTCGCCGGACTGCTGAGCAAGTAATCATTATAACTGGGTACACAAAAGCCGCTTGTCCGATAAGGATAAGCGGCTTTTTTATAACGCTACCGCTTTAATGTATTTGATGCTGTACCCTTTTGATGTGAAAATCTGTTCATAATGCGTTTTTACATCATGATGATCTGCAATCAGGTGAGAATCATACAGATCCTCGGTGTGTTCAACAATCTTAAAAAGACCCGACGCTTTGATTGTTTCCAACGAATAATCGTACAGAAAAGAACTGTCCGTTTTCAGGCAAAATTGCCCGCCTTTTTTCAGAAACTCTGAGTACATTTTGAGAAAAAGCGGATTTGTTAGTCTCTTGTTCTCATCACGGTCCCTGACTTGCGGATCCGGATGTATCAGCCAGATTTCACTCAGTTCATTTTCATCAAAAAACTCGCGGGCATATTGAATTCCTGCCCTCAGAAATGCAACATTCAACAGCTTGCTTTCCGACGCCACCAGGCTTCCCCTGGCAATACGATCTCCTTTAATGTCCATACCGATAAAATTCTTCTCGGGAAAAACCTTTCCAAGACCAATCGAGTACTCTCCTTTCCCGCAAGCGAGTTCCACAACAAGCGGATTTTCATTTTTGAAGTAAAGGTTATTCCATTTGCCTTTAATTTCTGTGTAAAGCGGTTTTCCAGCTTCAATTACATTACTTGCTTCTGCACTAAACTGGTAATGCGCCAATTTCCTTCTTCCCATTCTTTAATTAAACTGTGTACTATAATTGATCAAGATCAGCAACAACAAATGTGCTGCCCCCCACGTAAATCGCATCCTTTTCTGATGAGTCTCTAATTGCTTCTTTTAAAGCGTCATTTACATTATCAAAGCATTCTCCAATTAATCCGTATTCAAGGGCCATAGTACGCAGTTCTGACGCCTTTAATGCTCTCATATTGGACGGTTGACAAAAATAATAGCTGGCCGTTTTGGGAAACAGTTTCAGAATACCGTTAATATCCTTGTCTGCCACGAATCCAATCACAAAACTTTGCCGACCATGCGAGACACTCTGGAAATAAGAAATGGTTTCGCTCAATCCAGCCTTATTGTGAGCTGTGTCGCAATAAATATCTGGGTGGGAACCTATTTGCTGCCACCTCCCTTTTAAGCCAGTAAGCTGAACCACATTTCCCAAAGCCCCTGACACCGATTCTTCATTGATATTCCAATTCAAAGCTTTCAGAACCTTTACTGCTGTCATCACGCCGGCAAGATTCTTCATCTGATAAGAGCCGGTAAGGTCTAAACGCAAATCCGAAAAGATATATTCGCCGCTCTCTTTATCCTTTACCCTAACCGCTAATTTCCCGTCGCGCAGTCCAAATGATTCCACTTCAAACGAATCAGAAGCATATTGTAAACGTGTATTTTTCTGATTGGCTACCGAACAAAGCACATCGTTAATCTCACTATCCTGGTGTTCACTGACGACCACGGGCGTTTGGTCCTTTATTATTCCTGCTTTCTCGAAAGCAATTTTCGCCAGCGAATCTCCAAGGAACTGTGTATGATCCATACTGATATTTGTAATCAGAGACAGAATGGGATTGATCACATTAGTCGAGTCCAGGCGCCCACCCATTCCGGTTTCTATCACGGCCACGTCCACATTGCGTTCATGAAAGTACGAAAACGCCATCACAACAGTTACTTCAAAGAAAGAAGGATTTAATCTATCAATGTTAGATAAATTATCACTAGTAAAATTTACAACAAATTCCTCGGAGATCATTTCTCCATTGATACGAATTCTTTCTCTAAAGTCCTTTAAATGAGGCGATGTATATAATCCAACCCTATATCCGGCTTCCTGCAGGATCGCAGCCAGCATGTGGGATGTACTTCCCTTGCCATTGGTGCCTGCCACATGAATCGTGGGATATGTATCTTGCGGATCCCCAAAGAATTTACAAAGTTCCCTGGTAGTATGAAGGCCCGGCTTGAAAGCACGGGCCCCTATATTTTGAAAAACCGGTAGTCTGCTGTACAAGTAATCAATTGTTTCCTGATAATTCATTACTACTATCTTGACCGTATTTTAAACGTGATCGTCCCTATGGATTCGTCGGGAACGTTGGAGGATTTCGGTACAAAAGTCAGGTCTCTCACTGCACTTTTGTACTTATTCACCACTGCATAGTCCGTCACAGTGGTGCTTTGCGTTACTATATTTTTGACGCGACCGTTTTTATCAACTGTAATCTTGAACGTAATATCGCCCGTAGCGTCTGAATTATCGTCTACAACAGGCCTTCTGGAAAAGCCCCAGCCAGAGAGGCTCAGGCCTACCGCAGTACCGCCTCCGCCGCCTTCTCCTTTATAGGTTTTTGCAAATAAACTTCCACTTTTGGATCCCTTATCGCCAACTCCATCTGCATCGTCACCGTTGTTATTACCTCCCACACCACTTTGCGTACCAGAGGTTCCGTTACTTCCCGACTTGCTGCCGGACGATTTTGTAAACAACGCGTCTTTATTCACCGCTTTCTCAGGTGCAGGCTTCGTTACGGGAGCAGACGAACTTTCACTACCAGTTGATTTCTTAACATCTGTCTTTTCCGGTGCTTCTACCGGACTTTCAACTTTGGAAGCGATAACAGGCTTTTCGGCTACAACCTTCGTAGGTTTCGGAGATTCAACTTTTTGAGGTACGGGGGGCGTAGGTTTCGGAGTGGCTACTGACTTTACTTTCTTCACCTCATCTGCGTCTGCTCGCATATTTTGCGCTACCTTGCTATCATTTGGTTTGTTGAATGTTTGAACATCTCCTCTCCCGACCTTGCTCGTTCCGTAATTAACCTCCACAAAGAGCTCCATAGGCTCCACTTTGGGAATGGAACTGTTCAGGCGAATAAAAAAGAACAAGCCCAGCATAGCAATCGTGATCCCAAAGGAAATGGCCCAGGAAACAGCGATTCGCTGACGATCTTCTGCTTGTAATACAATCATTGTTTTTAAGGGTTATTTTCTTTCGAAAACGTAAAAGTAAAAATTTTCGTATGTAACAAAAAGAGGAAGCATGTGCTGCTTCCTCTGGATCAGGTAAGACTGATTATTTCTTTTTAAACACCCATCCTTGCTCTCCGATCACAGATTTCAGCTGGGATGAAGCAACGTAGGCATCTCTTTCGTTATCAAAACCCTTAACTGCGACTTTCACTTTACTGCTGTACCGGTCACCTGGTAAAATCAAAGCCTCATCATAGCCTTTTTCTTTTAGCTGATTAAGAAGCACGTTAGCTTGCTTCGTACCCCTGAACGCACCAGCAACCAGGTAAAACTTAGCATCTGAGACAACCGGTGTTTGCTTTACCTCTTCAATAACCTCCGAAGCTTTCTCGCTATCTGCAACAGCAGGCGGAGTAACCATAGCATCAACAGTATCTTTCATACTATCCACTACAACTTCTTCCTTCACCTCAACTTCCTTTTCAGGAATTGCCGGTACTTCCACCTTCATCTCATTTTCTCCGGCTGAGCTATTAAAAAGCTCTGTAAATGGATTCAATGTGCTTTTTATATACGAGTTATGGGAATTAAAAAGGAAAAGGCTCAGACCGCATAATAAGCCTGCAATCGCAGCAGCAGAAGTCCAGCTGGTCCATTTGAATGCAATTCCCCGTTCCTCCTCGAATTCAAATACTTCAACAGTTTCACCTTTATCGATAGCTTCGATCGCAGGGATTGAAACAACTTTCGCGTCAAGTTTTCGGGCCTTTATTTTTTCAAAACCATACCAGTCATCTTTAAAGTACTTCTCCGTTTTGGGCTCAAAAACTAGTTTTCCCTCTATATTTTTTGAAAATTCACCAATGCCTACAATACTTGCATTACCGCTCACTTCAAGCGCCGATCGCAGATTATCCGTATATTTTCTTACGTATTCCACTGCGTCTGTGTGGCTGATCTTTTCTTGCCTTGATATAAAATTAGCCAGTAATCCATCATCCAGTTTAAGATATTCATTGAAAGCCAGTTTCTTCACAGGTGGCGAAAAGGTTTCAGAACTGTTATCATAAATTGCCGGAACCTGGTGCGAAAGCAAAGCACCAAAGCCTGGAATGATCACGAATTCGTAATCCCCAACCAATTTTCGAATAACATTTTCAACTGCGATCATGGAGCGTGTTTTGAGTTAACTCAGCGAAGTTAAAAAGAAAACGATAATCCTCCAATAAAGTTTAACCCCTGCTGTGGGTAGTACTGGTAGCGCTGGTATTTTTTACCGAGTACGTTGTTCAGGGTTACGAATGCGGAGAAGTTCCTGGTTAGCAGATAGTCTATCTTAAAATTCAGATCGGCAATTACGGGCAATTTTGTTACCACGCCGCTCTGAAAGTTTTTTGCTTTTATTCCTCTTTGCAGATAAAAATCGGAAGTTATAAACAACTTTTTACTGATAGATAATGCATTAAACCAGTTCAATGTAAGATCAGGCCTGTGCCACGCCTCTTCAAGAACACCAACCGCGTAATCATAGAAGTTAACTTTGAGAGAGGTTTTGAAAAGCTCATTGAAACTATAACCGGCCTGACCTGAAATTGTCAGCACTTTGGTCTTCCCGGTATCGTAGAGAATAGAAAACTTAGAAGTATCGGCAAGCGAATTATTAAAATTATAGAAGTTTCGGTAAGTCGTATAAGATACTTTACCCTCGTAATTAAAGCCCTCGGTAGTTTCACCTTTAACTCCCCCACTCAGTTCCAGAGTTTTTTCGGTATTGGCAATCAACACATTAGGGCCAAGCCATTGGTTCTCACTCAGCATACTTTTCAATGTGTTCCGTACAATATCACCGTTCGCTCCGGCAAATACATGTAAACCGGCAAAAGGAGATACGTCAATATTCAATACAGGATATGCCTTGGTCTTGTTAATGTTTAGCTCACTATCAGTCTCATTTACAGCATTTAAACCCGCAGTAATTGAAAACATGTCGCTAACATACTTGAATGTAGGTTTAACACGAAACAGGTTACGATGGTATGTCAGCCGGTCCACACGTTGAGAAACAAACGCGTCCGCATCGAGTAAAGCATAGAACGACTCAGAAATGGGCACTGATGCATTGAGTTTGGTACCCCAATCCAGCTCAGACGCATTATAACGGTCGCGGAGCGTGCTCAGACTTGTCCGGACCGCGTAATCCACAGCAACCGAGGCGTCCGTATTTTCAAAACCAAGGTTAAATCCAAATTGATTGATTGTCTGCCTGATACTATCGCGATTCACAATCGCCCCTTCCGGTTGCGGTTTATAACCATAGAAATAGTAGTTTTTACGGTCATAATCAACGCCTGCTTCCACTTTATACTTACTCTGAATATATTTTCCACCCAATTTGAAATTCGTTCCTGCATTGGCTGAATTTTTACCATCAACCGGTCCATTCGCAGCTGACAAATGTTTCAACTGTGTTGTGAAAACCAGGTCTTCTGCTGGCCTTGCTCCCACAAAAACATCGCCCAGGAACCTTCCATAATTTCCTCCTCCGAGCTTGATATAATTATTGAGTACGTCAGGCTGATCCTGACGTTCCTTTTCATCCGACGAGACTCCGACGCTAGGGGTTAATTTCGGCGATGCAATGTCAATCTGCGGATCAATAATCTGATAATTCACCTTCTTCTGGCCTGTTTCTCCCTTAACAGGCTGCACTTTATCAAAAACACGGTTCGCCGGGGCAAATTCAATGCTTTTTTCTTTAACTATCTCGTAAGTCTGACTCTCTATCTCGCCTCTTTGTGAAAAGGCAGATTGGCTGATAAAACCAAGCGTCAATAAAAATATGGAAGAGCGTATTGTATTTGAATTCGTCATGATTGAGAACATTTTCAGTTAGCTTGTGTGGGTTATCACTATTTTTTTTCGATTTGGGTCAACTTCTCTTTCGCAAGTTCCACTGCCTCCTTATCATCCGAATTATCGATGATGGACGTCAGCGTGGCTTTCGCCTGACCCATTTCATTCAGACCCACATAAACTTCGGCCAGAAGAATAAATGATCTCACACGCCAGTAATCATAACCTTCGAAGGCTTTACCCATTTCGATAATCGCTGTTTCGGCCTCCTTGTATTTTTTGTTTTTATAAAGGATCGTAGCCGCCCAGTAACTTGCTTCTGCTCCATACTCATCTTTGGATGTAGCTATAATCTTCTTAAACTCATCTGCTGCTTTGGTCAGATCACCACGATCGTAAGGAACCTTGCCAAGATAAAGCTGCGCTTTTCCAATGCTTCCAGGAACCACATTGCCCACATTGATCACCTCGCGCGCATAATACAAAGTGGAATCGTAGCTTTTCAACGTATAATAAGTGTCCATCAACCCCACCCAAGCCTGTGTCTGCTCCTTTTTACTTTCAGAGTTACGAAGTAAAATCCTGAAATTGGTCACTGCATTGTTATAGTTCCCGCGCCCGATTTCGAGTTCCGCGGATCTTTGCGCCGCTGCTGCTACGAAAGTTGAGCGGTTTTCCTTCACCACCTTGCCAAAATACTGAAGTGCTTCATTCACTTTCCCTGTTTTATCATAAGACGAAGCGATAAAATAGTTGGCATCATACTGATGCTTGCTGGCAGGATAGCTACGCACAAACTCTTGCAGAGCTGAAATCGCATTTTCATATTTTTCAGCATAATAAAGGTTCCGGACATTGTCAAACTCGACTTCTTCCAGCTTTTCATTACCAGGATTGTTTTTCCTGACCACACCAAGTACCTGCGTAAATTCCTCCGGACGCCCCACAGCGGTATAACTTTCCTGAATTCCTTCCAATGCACTGCTTGCTGACGGAGATTCGGAATATTCCGTCAGGATTTTGCGGAAATCGACGATTGCCTGTTCGTAGACCTGAAGGTTATAATAAGACTGCGCTCTCCGTAATAAAGCTGCCGGAATCAGATGGCTTTGCGGCTTTTCATTGATCATCCTCGTAAATCCTTTTACAGCCGCTGAATAGCTCTGGCTCTGAAAATCCATATCTGCTATTTGAAAATAAGCGTCGTCCAGATATCTCGAGTTCGCATATTGGCTGATCAGCAATTCAAACTGACGACGGGCCTCTGCCTCACGGCTCATGTATACATAAGCACGTGCCTTCTGGAACAAAGCGTAATCTTTATCAACCTTTCCCTTGGCTGCCACCTGCTCGTATGTTCTGATCGCCTCGGTATAATTCTTTGCAGCGAGGTAACAGTCAGCAAGGCGCGAGTGCGCATCCTCGATCATTTGGCTCTCTATGCCTTCTGTATTGCTTACAAATGTTTTGAAGTGCCCCAAAGCCTGGCTATACTTCTTTTGATTGTAATAGATATAACCCAGAGCATACTGACTTTTCCTGGCGTATATGCCGGCCTTCGGATTTTTAGATATTTGATTATATAATGCTGCTGCCTCATCCACTCTTTTCAAGCCATAGGTAGACTCAGCCTTGTAATAGCTGGCCGAGTTGGAGATTTGCTCGTCAATCGGAAATTTCAGTGACTTATCGAAAGAAACTATGGCAGCCTCAAATTTTTCCTGATTGAATTCCGCGACTCCCTGATTAAAAGTCAGACGCTGATAGGTGCCATTTATCTTAGCATTACGCTTGGAAAGGCCTTCAATGTATTTAATAGCGCCAGCGTTGTTACTCGCACCTGCATATCCCTCAGCAATTAACTCTGTTGCTTCCTCAGTATGTTTGCTCTGCGGATACTTGGCCATGAAATCGCTGAATTCCTTCACTGCCTCATTGTTATTACCCGACTCGAGCTGAACTTTTGCGTGGTTATAAGCGGCCTCCTCTTTTACGACGGTGTTGAAATCAAGTTTAGCCGCGTTATCAAAAGATGTTAAAGCATAACTTAAATTACTTGTCTTTAAATAGCTGATACCTAGTAAGTAAGATGAGTACTGCGAAATAGAATCTTTGCCCATCCCGAGAGGTTTTAGCGTCGTTATAACTCCGTCAAACTTACCAGTTCTAAACAAAGCATGCCCATGATGAAGTGAAACCGCGGGAGGTACATTCCCAGGTTTCATACGCTTGTATCGTTCGTAAGAAGTAACAGCCTTTTCATAATCACCCTTTTCGTAATATACCTCGGCGACATACAAAGCAACGTCATCCAGTTTAGTATTTCCTCGTTGTTGCGCTAAAAGCTTCTCCCCGTACTGAACAAGCTCATCATATTTTTTCAGCTGATACAGGGAGGAAATAATCCAGTTGGGCGCTTCATTTTTATAATATGGATGACTCTCTATTCTTTGAAAATCCTGATAAGCCTCCTGAAAGTTGTTTTTCTGATAGTTAATAATTCCTGCGTAAAAAGAAGCGTCCCCAGCATTGGCAAAAGAGGCATCAGTTTTGACCTGATTAAATAACGGCAAAGCTGCGTCGGGTTGCTTGGTATTATAAAAAGACATAGCCAGCTGGTACGTGCTTTCCGTCTTATTTATGCCGTTACCTGAATGCTGAACGGCTTTTTCCAAATAGGTAATGGCTTTTTCGTAAGACCCCTGCTCGTAATAGTATTTCCCGAGATCGCTGTATATCTGCTGCGCCTTCGGATGTTCTGCATGGTTTTTAACAAACCTGTCAACCTGTATTTCGGCCTCTGGATAATTCAGATAAAGACCCGTTACCGCAACATAATATTCCGCAGTAACCCTGTTATAGTCACTGGTACTGAGTAATTTATGATCATTATTTAGAAATTCCCCGAATTCCTGCCTGGCTGCGACAAAATTAGATTTTTGATAATATTCTAAACCATTCCGAAAGTGGGCTTCGGGTTCAGTAACACTCATTGTGTTCTGGGCCGCAGCCGTATTTACGCCTACATATAAAAGCATTCCCATTCCAAAAGTGGAGGCGCCATGTTTAAAAACCATAGAGAGTGAGTTGGTGGAGTTTTTAATTGAATTATTGTAATTGGTCATATACAAGTAAAGGCTGTTTTGGTGCGCACTTACCTCTCGAAAATTATTTGATATTTAACGAAGAGTGCATAAAAACCGTATACATCCGCGACAACGGAGCCGTCTACTTATTATATATAAATATCATTCCGCCGGAAGGCTTCCATAAAATCTTCATGCATAGACGAGAACTTCTCGTTGAGTGTAGCCAAAAACTGCTTATCGAGACAAACCTCTAATTCCTTCTGATTCTGAAGTTCGTAATCATCGATTTTGTAAGTTTGCTCATACATACCGGACTCAATTTTAATGATGTACTTATTATTCCAGTGGTACAAACCAATCTTAAAATTTTCATTTGGAATGTCTTTAATGTATCTCATTATTTTAATTAAATATTTAATATGTTGTATTACAAGACCTTCACTTCATTAGTGCTAACTATATTAGTACTAATGATCCCAGGGTGCAGAAGTCAGGACAAGAAAGATGCTGCTGATTTTTTCTTAAAAGGAAACCAGGCTCTCAATCAAAATAACTATACCGAAGCCCTGAGACTATATGATGAAGCAATTGCCAAAAATGCAGAATTTTCAGAC
This sequence comes from Dyadobacter bucti, assembly GCF_005869225.1. Taxonomy (GTDB): domain Bacteria; phylum Bacteroidota; class Bacteroidia; order Cytophagales; family Spirosomataceae; genus Dyadobacter; species Dyadobacter bucti. Next base: position 102,720 of record NZ_SWFP01000015.1, read on the forward strand.
GCCTACCTCAATAAGGGGATAACTTTGTTGAAATTAGGCAAACCTGACGAAGCTTACGAGATTTTAACAGCGGCGATTAACCTCGATCCTACGCTCGCACAAGCAAATCTCGTCAGGGCAGAAACCGGACTTTATCTTGGAAAATTAAAAGAAGCGAGAATGGATCTTCAGCAGATCGAAAAAGACTATAAGGATTCGTCAAAGTATTACCTTATTAAAGGAAATATTTTGGAAGTTGAAGGAAACGAATCCTCAGCAATTTCTGAATACGATCACGCGCTGCGATTAAACAAAAACAACGTGGAAGCGCTCGTGAACCGAGGGGCAATTTATTACCGGCTACACTCCTATGCAGTCGCGAAAGATAATTTTAACCAGGCGCTAAGACTTGATCCTTCCCAGCCTCAGGCCCTAAACAATCTTGGGTTAATCGCGACAAAAGAGAAAGACTGGAAAACGGCGATTTCGTATTTCGACTTGGTCCTGAACACAAAACCAAACGACCCGTTTTCTCTCAACAATAAAGGCTATGTGTTATTGCAAACCAGCAAACCGGAAGAAGCAAAAAAACTGATTGAAAGATCACTGTCCGTACTTCCCAAAAATGGCTATGCCTTGCGTAATTTGGGGATCTATTACCAAAAGGCCGGTCAGACAGACAAAGCCATAACCGAATTTCAAAAAGCAATCGAAATCGCCGAACCGGTGGAAATGTTATATGGCCTGACCGGCCAGGCGCATTTTGACCAGAACAATAGGTCAGAGGCATGTAAAATATGGAGGCAGGGGATCATACTGAATGATTCCCTGGCGATCGAAAAAGCGGCAGAATTCTGCCGTTAGCGGTTAACTTCCCTACATGTTTGTTTGAGATTTTTCCATACTTTTTCATTTTCATAAGCATCGGTCAATATCTCAAGCAAACTGATTCCTTCGACTTCCAGGAAAGAGTGGATTGTGGTTTCAAGCGCATCAATTTCATTCACAACAAAATAGGCTATACCTGAATCTTTACAGGTCCTCCTGGCAGAAAATGAGTGCCTTGTTTCAAAGTACTGTTCTGTTTCGGGCAATGCAGCTGGACCATCAATCATCCGAAAGATATTTCCGCCTGCATTATTAATCACCACAATTTTAAGATTATCTGGCAAATCGGGAATAAGTAAACCATTTCGGTCGTACAAAAACGCAACGTCGCCGCTGATCAGAATTGTTGGTTTGCCATTGACCATTGCAGCTCCGATTGCCGTGCTAACACAACCATCGATCCCACTCGTACCTCGGTTACAGTAAACTTCGCTATTCTCGAATTTTTCTGCTAATACATTCGCATACCTGATCGGCATACTGTTTGCGATATGTAACTGATAGACGGGTTTTACAAACTTAAAAACATAGTTTAATACAGTTAAATCATTTAACGATGTTAGATTTTGCAGATAAATTTGCGCTTTTTGCTTTGTATCCAACTCATTTTTTATCCATTCGCCAAAGTACGAAGAGTCAGATTCTGGATCTGAATTTTGAACAAAAAGCTGATAATCAATCTTTTCAAAAATATTTTTAAAAAAATATAGCGCTGAAACGGGAATGATCCGGGTCACGGACTGCATTGGATCAGTCATAATCTCATCCTGGGTAATATGCCAATGCTTCACGGGCTTATGTTTCCGGATAAACTGTTTGAATTCCTTGGATAAAAATGACAACCCGAAGGTAACCAATAAGTCCGGAGCCAAATTTTCAGTATCGACATTGCCTAAAAACAAATCATGATGCTTAATAAAGCGAGCGTTTCCGGCAAGATTAGAGATACAATCCCCTAATACCGGAATGTCCCATTCCTCTGAAATTAAAGACAATACTTCACTCAAAGTTGCGCATGCTTTGCCCTGACCACCTGCAATAAGTATTTTCGGAGAGTCTTCCCATTCATTAATAAGCTGGTGCCATGTCTCCACCGGCAAGCTGGCATCTGCCTGCTCCCGCCGGATAATCCTGACATCTTGCGAGGGCACAAATAAATCGGAAGCCGACGGATAAAAGGGTTCACGGATCGGGACATTGATATGAACCGGGCCCATTGGAATCATAGAGGTTAGATTGACAGCCTCGTTTGTGATCCTGTTTATAGCCCACAGAACGTCACTGTGCCAATAGTCAGCGGCGAGTTCAAATGATCTCTTGACATGCTTCCCGTAAATCTCAAACTGATGGATCGTTTGACCGTCATACTGATGCAGCCATTCCTTCGGTCGGTCCGCAGTCAAAATTAGCAGCGGAATCTGCTGAAAAAACGCCTCTGAGACCGCCGGAGCGAAGTTGTAGGCAGCACTGCCGGAAGTGCAAATCAAAACGGCAGGAACGCCAGTTTGCTGTGCCACGCCCATCGCTATGAAGCCAGCTGAGCGTTCATCCATACAGACCTGAATTTGAAAGCCTGGATGCCTGGCGAAGGCCAGCGTAAGTGCAGCGCTTCTGGATCCCGGAGAAATAACAACATGCCGTATTCCCTGCCTGTAGCAAATAGCAGCAAGATCTACCAAGGGTTGTAAAATTGCCATATTGATAAAAAAATGGCCTCATGAAGAGGCCATTTAACTGATAATAAATTATTTAGGGAAACTGATCTCCACTAACCCAAATATGTCTTCAAAGCTTTGCTTCGGGAGACGTGACGCAACCTTCTAATCGCTTTTTCCTTGATCTGACGAACACGCTCACGGGTAAGATTAAACTTCTCTCCTATTTCTTCCAGTGTCATTGCATGTTCTCCATTCAATCCGAAATAAAGTGCAATTACGTCTGCCTCTCTCTGCGTCAAAGTGCAGAGAGCCCTCTGAACTTCCTTGCGTAGTGACTCATTTACCAGACCAGAATCAGGTTTATCTTCCAGATCGTTCTCCAAAACATCCAAAAGGCTGTTTTCCTCCCCTTGGACAAATGGTGCATCCATAGAAACGTGTCTTCCGGAGATTTTCATGGTATCTACAACCTCGGAAGACGAAATTTCAAGCACTTCTGCAAGCTCTTCCGGTGACGGCTCACGTTCGAAGCGTTGCTCGAGTTCAGAAAAAGTCTTTGAAATTTTATTTAAAGAGCCTACACGGTTCAACGGTAAACGTACAATACGTGACTGCTCAGCAAGCGCCTGCAGGATGGATTGACGAATCCACCAAACTGCATAAGAGATAAATTTAAAACCCCTAGTTTCATCAAAACGCTGTGCAGCCTTGATCAGACCTAAATTGCCTTCATTGATCAAATCACCCAACGACAAGCCTTGGTTCTGATATTGTTTTGCAACGGAAACCACAAACCTCAGGTTCGCCTTGGTCAATCTCTCCAAAGCAAGCTGGTCACCATCCCTAATTTTCTGAGCTAACGTCACTTCCTCATCCGGCGTCAACAAATCCACCTTACCGATTTCCTGCAAATACTTATCTAACGATTGACTTTCCCGGTTGGTAATTTGTTTACTGATCTTTAGCTGTCTCATCTATCTTTTATTAATATGTATATATAACGACATTAAATACTGCCCTTGTTACCAAAAACAACATTTTAATCATTTTTGTTCTCCGGCTTTGGCAGCAACACCTTGCGGGATAAGCGATATTTTCCTGTTTTCTTATCTATTTCAACCAACTTAACCTGAACTTCCTCTCCTACCTCTAACACACCATCCATTTTCTCCAGACGTTCCCACTTGATCTCAGATATATGTAGTAAACCATCCTTTCCGGGTAAAAATTCAACAAATGCACCAAACGGCATAATTGACTTCACCTTTCCGCTGTAGATCTCTCCGATTTCAGGTACAAGAATAATTCCTTTGATCCTCGCCACAGCTTTATCCATTGAAGTCTTATCGGCAGAGAATATACTTACGAAACCAGCGCCATCTTTTTCTTCGATAGAAACAGTTGCACCGGATTCTTTCTGAATATCCTGAACAACCTTACCGCCAGGTCCGATTACCGCACCGATCATTTCACGGTCAATTTTAATAACAACTGCGCGAGGTGTATGTGGTTTGAGGTCCGCACGGCTTTCTGTGATAGTTTTGTTCATTTCACCCAGAATGTGCAACCTTCCCGATTTCGCCTGCATTAAAGCTTCTGTCAAAACTTCGAATGAAAGTCCGTTTACTTTCATATCCATCTGACATGCTGTGATACCTTTCTCAGTTCCTGTAACTTTGAAGTCCATATCACCCAGGTGATCCTCGTCACCAAGAATATCGGACAGAACAGCATATTTGCCAGTCACTTCATCTGAAATAAGCCCCATAGCAATTCCTGATACCGGTGCTTTCACCTTTAGGCCAGAGTCCATCAGTGCAAGTGAGCCTGCACATACTGTAGCCATTGATGATGAACCATTTGATTCAAGGATATCAGAGACAATACGGATTGTATATGGATTATCTTCAACAGGCGGCAGCACTTTTTTCAATGCACGCAAAGCAAGGTTACCGTGACCAACCTCGCGACGGCCCGGTCCGCGGTTAGGCTTCACTTCACCCGTAGAAAATCCTGGAAAATTATAATGCAGCATGAATTTGCTGTATCCATACTTCAAAGGAGTATCAATGATTTGTTCGTCATTTTTTGTACCAAGAGTTACCGTGGTCAATGACTGTGTTTCTCCTCTTGTAAAAAGTGCTGACCCGTGAGCATTTGGCAAAAAGTCAACTTCGGAAGCGATAGGCCTTACTTCATCAAGACGACGACCGTCCAAACGTTTTCTTTCGTCCAATACCAAACGACGGGAAGCTTCCCAAACGAGGTCATTGAAATAACGTTTCGCCAGCGACTGGTTTACCTCTTCATCTTCTGCGATTGAAGCTGTAAATTCTTCCCAAACTGCTTTGAAACCATCTTTTCTAACTGTTTTATTGGTTGAACCCAATTGAGTCACCGCATAAATTTTGTCATAAGCAAATGCTCTCAAACGTTGCTCCAACTCTACATCCGACGCGTCACCTACATATTCACGCTTGGTTACTTTTCCAACCGCCGCTTCAAATTCTTTCAAAGCAAGACATTGGTTCTTAATAACTTCGTGAGCTACTTTCAATGCTTCTACAACTTCTTCTTCTGAAACTTCATCCATTTCACCTTCCACCATAGCGATATCGCTATACGTAGCGCCAACCATCAGATCAAGAGTAGCTTTTTCAAGTTCCGCTGATCCAGGATTGATCACATATTCACCATTAATTTTGGCTACACGAACTTCGGAAACAGGACCATTGAAAGGAATATCAGAAGCAGCAAGAGCAGCAGAAGCAGCAAGTGCGGCCAATGCGTCCGGCAAAGCAGTCGCATCAGCTGAGATCAATAATATGTTTACCTGTACTTCCGCATGATAATCATCCGGGAATAACGGACGCAGCACACGGTCAACCAAACGGCTGGTCAATACCTCATGATCGGAAAGTTTACCTTCACGACGCTGAAAGCTACCTGGGATTCTTCCCGCAGCAGCAAATTTTTCCTGATAGTCTACCGATAACGGTAAAAAATCAAGACCTTCCTTAATATCTTTATTTGCAACAACCGTGGCAAGCAACATCGTATTGCCCAGTCTTACTACAACCGAACCATCGGCCTGCTTCGCTAATTTTCCTGTTTCAATTGTGATTTCCCTGCCGTCTGGTAAGGGTATAGTCTTGGTAACTATATTAAAGAGCATAAAGTTGTGATTTTTTGTAGCTGCAAAACGCCATCCTGACGTTCATGAATTCGTTAATTTCCGCAAAAAATCAGGGAACTTTCATTGATATGAAGTTCCCTGATCTAAAATTACTTACGTATGTTCAATTCGGCAATAATCGCACGGTAGCGGTTAATGTCTTTTTTGTAAAGATAATCCAGCAATCTTCTGCGCTTTCCTACCATTTTAAGGAGGCCCAGCCTTGTGTCATTATCTTTTTTGTGCGTTTTTAAGTGCTCGTTCAAATAATTGATACGGTACGTAAATAAAGCAATTTGTGATTCAGCAGACCCAGTGTCTCCGCCTTCTTTTTTAAAACCTTTAGCCTCGAAGATCTCTCTCTTCTTTTCCGCGGTTAAATACATAATTGTAACAACAGATTTAATATAAAAAAGTAATTTACGGCTCCTTGCCGTAAATAAGGTTGCAAAATTAATATTATTACTCGTATTATAAAAATATAATTTTCCTACGATTCCATAAGGCGTGTTTTACCGAATCTACTTGCCCACTTAGTCTTAATTCTTTTAACATACATTTGATAGACATCTTTTTCGAAAAGTCGGGAATCACTTCGGGCCTTGCTAATGAAATACATCCCCGCCAAAAACAATACAGTATTGGCCATCCAGGCACCAACGGGCACAACCAACAAACCTTCCTTCACCCATTTATCACCCTGATTGGTCAGTACATAAAGCAGGATAAAAAACAATATTGACACCAGCACCGGCACTCCAAAACCACCCTTTTTAATAATCGCGCCAAGTGGTGCGCCGATCAGAAACATGATCAGACAAGATAACGCCTGGGTATATTTATGGTGTTTTTCTAATTCATACTTGTTGGCATCTTTCAGTTTCGTCTGCAGATAATCCGTCTGTGACTTAACGTAACTGAGCATACTGGCTGATGCATTTTTTGTATTGGTAAGAACCTCCTTTTTCAGACTGTCCGACAGAGGTATCGCCAACAAAGAATCAATCCAGGGCCCGCTTTTTATCGTTTTATCAGTTCCCTCCTTATAATTATAGGAATAATATTGCTGGCTGCCAGGGACAAGGTTCTTTTGGGTTTCAATATAAGAAGTTCGAAGCGAATCGGCCGTTGAGGTCAGATCATTGATATTCTTCATAAACTCATGGTATTTAAACTGGCCCTCATCCGTACGCTTCATACCAAATGACGACAAGCTTTCTGTCAGACGGTAGTGCCGGAACCCATTGCGGCTGAAATTTGAAAAATTCGGGCTTGCACCAGTCATACTTGAAGAGATATACGCCGGTCTCCCACCCCCTGAGTTCACCTCATCAGTATATCGCGTTCCATTATATAATTCAATTACCAGATACCTGTTGTCATTGATCGAATACATCCTTCCTGAATCTGCCAGGATTATTTCTGTATTGCCAAGCTCGTAAGAACGGTTGCTATGCTTGTAAATGACCATTCCCTTTAATTTGCCGTTTTCTTCCTTTTCGTCTACCTTAATACTGTAACCCGGCAAGTCATTATAAAAAATCCCCTCCTTGATTTTGAGTGTGGCCTTTGTCGTTTTGATATCGTACAGAAGGCTGTATCCTTTCAAATTCGCCCACGGAGAAACACGGTCGTTGAAAAAAAATGAGAAAATACTGATACCAATCGCTACGATGAAAAGCGGGGCCATCGCCCTTACAACTGAGATACCGGCACTTTTCAAAGCTGTCAGTTCAAAGAACTCCCCAAGATTTCCAAATGCCATCAAAGAAGAAAGCAGCATAGCAAGCGGAAGCGCGGTTGGAACTGTAATGAGGCTGAAGAAGAAAAAAAGCTGAGCATAGTCAAAAATACCCAGGTCCTTGGAAACAAAGTCGTCTATGTAAAAGATCATGATCCTCATCAGAAAAACGAAAACCACAACCGACATAGTTATTATAAAAGGCCCCCAAAAGGAGGAAAGCACAAGCTTATCAAGCTTTTTCATCAACTACCAACAATTTCTCTCAGATTAACTATAAATCCATCCCAAAGTGACGTCAATTCATCCTGATCACGGTTCGAGGAATAATCTATCACACGAAGAAAGGTCGTCTGGGTTAACTCGCTTACTTCAAGTTTTAGTTCCACATGGTTGTTGTCAAGATTATCCTCACTTGTGTTTTCAAAATCAAACCTCACTGCCTTGTTGATCCTTAATCCCGTCTGTTTAGCGATATGACTGTCGCCGTCCCATTGAAAATCAAAGCGGTGATCTGGCAGGACGGTCACTTTCTCAGCAAACCACTGCTCCAGCCCAGAAGGTGTAGATATATATGGAAAGAGTACTTTGGGTGATGAACGCAATTCAAATTCAGTAATAAACTTATATTTTTCCATACGAACTAAAATTAAATGGGTTGACCATAAGAGTACAGATCTTATACGCTGATTTAAAAGTCGTAATATAGCATAATTCAATAATAAATGTTGCTTAAAGTTAATTTTAAGTGTTTTGCCAAATCAAAAATTTAACGAAAAAATACACGGATTCGTTGTGTAATAATTTAATTTAACATACTTTTGCACCACAATTACGGCGGGGTAGCTCAGATGGTTAGAGCGTAGGATTCATAACCCTAAGGTCGGCAGTTCGATCCTGCTCCCCGCTACGCAGAAAGCCCCTTTTTTAGGGGCTTTTTTGTTTCAGTCAAAAATAAATCAAAAATTATTGAGAAAGGCAAATTCCCTAAAATGTACCTTTGCTGCATCGTCATAAGCTTTTGATGCCTCGACTACGCTCGAAAACACTCCTAGATGAAAAAGCTTTCCGTCTACACGTATTCGCGCCATCCACTTGTTCAATCGGGGAATGAATGTAGTGCCCTTTAAACTAGATCCCTTTGCTTTACTGTTCCTGGTATTTTCAGCCTTTGTGCAGATCCGTAGGTTTGACCGGCAGTTATTCAGTTTCTGCCTATCAATATGATCAATCTCCATACCGGATGGAAAGCCCATTATTTGACGGTGCATGGCAATAAATTTCGGCCCCTCAGTATCTTCTTTTTTCCGTCTGCGATACGCGTATCCATTTGAAAATGACCATTTATGCCTTGATAACCAATCATAATCAGCATCATCGACGGTTGTGAAATACTTGCCTTTTGATACGGGGATTTGCTTGGTCAATAACCATACTCCAACTAGTTAAAAATGAAACTGGCTCTCGCGCTGAGTTGGCAGCGTCTGACTTTTCGGGGATGGCCGTCCCACCAGTATTTCTATTTTAGCTGTCGTTTTAGCTGATGTCAACGCTCCCGGTCTTTATCCCGGTCGCGGGGCTTGAACTTTCCCATAAATTCCCTCTGGCGCCTCTCTTTCTCAGTTTCTGGCCGTTGAACGTCGAGGGCTTCCTGTCTCATTTCACTGGTTTTGTTCCTGACTTTTTGCTGTGCGCGAATGTCTCGGATGACGTTTTTGTCCATCGGAAGCTCAATTCCTTCGAGCCTTTTTCTCATTTCCGAGGTGCGGACAGAGAATTTCTCTTCCTTGACACGAAGTTTTTTCATGAGGTCATAACTTCGCCCGGTGTCGTCAATCACCATATATGGACGGCGTGTTGTGCTGGCGGCAATGGTGTATCCATACTCGGCGGACTTGGCGATAAACTCTTCCCCGGTTGAAGAGGTGCGCCAGGCATCGATCACGTCTTTTCTCAAAACAGGACGGCGGAGATTTTTCTTCGGTGTGCGTTCGTGATTAAATTCGATTTCCATTTTTTCCCTTGCCCGGTCGTGAGCTTGGTAATTTAGCCCGTCAGGCCGCATTTTCCCAAGTGCGGGATCGTAACGCTGTGAGACGAGGTGAAGATGCCACCTGCCGTCTTTTAAGTGCCTCACAGCCGCCCATGGAAGGCCTTGATATCCGCACTCCTGAGATTGTATCTCGGCACATCTGATCCACTGCTCGTCTGTCATCTGGTGGCTCTCCTCAGGCCTTGGGCTGATGATGGAATGATACAGCGGTTTCTCGCTCTTGGTAAGAAGGTGAAACCTGTCCATCTCGATCAGGGAATTTGAAAGACTGTCCGTATCCAAGGTTCCGTAAATGGCGAACAGCTCGACATGCTCGTTGTCAGATTTCGTCAGAAGGTATTTCGCCAACTGCCGTCCATTTCCCCTAGATGCTCCACGGATTACCATTACAGACCTTTGTTTATTTTTTGGCCGGCCGATTTTACGACGGCTGAAAGTTCACGGAGGATATCATCAGGAAGTCGGGATTTCAACCTATCCAGTGCTCCGGATATTTCCTGAATTGCCGACAAAGCCTTCAATTGGATTTCCTGCGCTTCGGTGGCCTTCAAACGCCTCGGTCTCACCCCTGCCATCAAGAACCTTCCATACTCCGAAAAGGTCATCCGCGCGTCTCTGGCGTTCTGCTCTGCGGTCGCAAGCTCTGCATCCGAGAAGCATATCTGAGGTTTGTTTTTTCGCTTAGATAGGGATTGTGGTCGTGCCATGGTTTCCAACGTGAGGGTCAAGGGAGAGTGCAACGTCTCAATTGCAAGGCGTTCTAAATGGGTCCAAACGGAGTTTTGATACATATAGAACATGTCCTTGCAATATATACCAAAAATCCCGCCCTCACAACCCCTATCACCCTCTAGATCAGATATTTATGACCGTTTAATAAGTCATGCAAGTAATTAGCCAGCGGTTACACTTATGGGTTAAGTGCAAATTATTCTTTTTATCACCTAATTATTCTCAATGATGAAGAACAAGCTTAACTCATGGACATCTCAGGATGTTGCCGACCTTTTTAAAACAAAGTATGATCCGGAATCCAAGATCAAGACCGCGCTCTTTCTAGTAGGGCTGTTCTTCTCCCCCATTACTCTGGCGGGTTCGCTCTGGGGATATATTCGAGCTTACAACCGGAAGCTTTTTCATTTGAATGTCCCTCCCACCTTATACCCCCTGCACCCGTTCGCCCGGCTGTCTATGATCATCTTTGCGTTATTTATTTGGGTGGTGCTTGCTGTTTTATACTTCCTGTGGATAACGTTCTTTGTATCCATCTTTGGCTGGAGTAGTGATCCTTTAAAGGTTGTCATTTACGTCCTGTCTTATTCAGTCAGCTACTACGCTCTTATGTTTGGATTTGATGTTTGGAGAAACCGGATGGTTGACCATAGAACAAATTTAAACATGTTCGGCACGGCAAGGTGGGCGCACGGCGGTGATTTGGAAGACCTTGACAAAAAAGGAATCTTCATCGGAGAAGGGTATGATTATCATAAACAGGGGCATTTGATAACAGTGGCCGGAACCCGTTCAGGTAAATTCACTAATCTGATAGCCCCTAACCTCCTAGGCCTTGGAGAGTATGATGGTTCTTGGTTTGTTATCGACCCGAAGGGGGAGTGCGCTTTTGTCACGGCTGATTATCAAAGGTCAATCCCCGGCAGGACAGTAAGGGTAATTGACCCATGGAAAGTCTACTCACAGAACCCCGATACTTTTAATCCTCTCGATATTATTCCCCTTGATGATGACGAGGCTATCGCGGATGACGCTTCGATGATCGCAGAGATGATAGTTCCAGAAAAATCAGGCTCATCTGATCCCTATTGGGATAATCGCGCCAGGTCATTGATTTCAGCATTAATTACTCACTGCATCCTTGATTATAGGGAAAAACTCCACCAAAAGGATATGGATGATGAAGAGCAGGGATTCAAGTTGTCGGGTGATGAAGTTGAAAACACTAAAACTTTAACAACTATTTGGAGGTGGCTACGACTACCGGAGGATGAATTTTTGCAGCTTCTCATGAAAATGTCCGTGTCAACGAACGAAATTGTGTCTTTGGCATCGAATGAAGCTCAAAACATCATTAATAACAGCCCTAAAACCCATGGCAGCATCATGTCAAACTGCTGTTCTCACACTGATTTTTTAAAATCGCCCTCTCTCCAGCGATCTGTAGAACACTCAAACTTTAATGTCAATGAGATCTCAGACGGCAATACAACGGTCTATGTGATTATTCCACCCGATAAAATTGATAGTCAATATAAATGGCTTCGTATTGTCGTAGCATCTTCTTTAAGAGCGGTTGTCCGCAACCGAAAAAAAAGAGTAACTTTTATTTTGGACGAATTCCCCTCGCTTGGTAAAATTAATGATATCAGCAGCTTCATGGCAATGGGTGCAGGCTACAACATTACCCTATGGCCTATCTTCCAAAGTTTAAGCCAGTTGTATTCTATTTACGGTGATGGATGGGAAGTTTTTATGGCCGGGGCTGCCATTAAGCATTATTTCGGGGTAAACGACAATTTCACCGCTGATTACGTCTCTCGGATGGCCGGATCGTCCACATACTTGAATTATGACACAAACATCCCCGGAATGCGGCAAGCTCGACCAGTGTCTAGACCGTTAATCACGCCAGATGAAGTAAGGAGAGGATCACAAGACCATATCTTTACCTTTATTGAACAGCGGCCTCCGGTTAAATTTGCCAAACATCCTTACTATAATATAAATGCGATAAAAGACCGGGCTTCCAAAAATCCGTATTATACCCCAGATTAAAACTTGGGCTTAAAGCTTATTGAAGGACCCGGTGAACCGACACCGATATTTGCTGTGTTGTTTTTCATCCTACCCTCGCTGAGGTCCTTATGCCCTTCATATAAATGATCCATAAAGCCAAACTGTATGTCCTCGGGTTCCAAAATAGATCCGAGGGCGTGCATTGCCCTCATTCCCGCCCCTGACTTGTCATTATCAGGAAAACAGCACACACGCTTGATGAAATGCTTCCGGGACAGGATATGTAACCCAACTTCTCCGATAAGACTGTCTGAATTGCTGCAAATATACTCCTCGTTAGGTTTCCGGCCGCCGGTCATTTGATCCCATGTTATCAGGTCAAACTTTCCCGTAAATACAAAGGCTGTTACGTCTTCTTCCAGCTCATCGGCCAAAAACGTTGTAATTGCCTTCGGGCCGATGCAAGTCTTGAATTGGTCTTTTTCGTCTTTACCGTAGTTGCTTATTTCGTGGCCTCCCTTATCATTCGGGAAAGAAAAGGCTTTGAACGTAGATTTGCCCCGCAGGATATCGGCTTGCTCCATATACTTGGACACGGTTTTCAGGGATAATTCCCTACGGCTAATCTCCCTTAACAGGTGCAAGGCGGTAATTCTCGGTGAGCTTTTCTTGATCTGATAATAATCTGAATAGGTCACTGCTGCCCTCTCCTGCTTGTAAACCGTTACCCTGGGGATCGTATCAAAGGCTTCCAGTCGTTTCAATGCCTCTTTCGTGTCCTCTGGATCGTTCCGCTTGCCGTCCGCACTGTCAATCATGAGATCGATTACGTCTCCCTTCGGCCTGTGATGGCCGTAGTCCTTGAACGTATTGCTGCGCTCGTCGATGTAAAAGGAAGGAGACTTCTCAGCTCTCAGGGGGGAAAACCATCGTGTAACGTGAGGCTTTGTCCGTCTGTCGAACTTCGCCCCAAGGCGTTCAGCTATTTCCGTTATTGATATGGTCTTCGCGTCCTCTATATTAATCATCTGTTATTGCTTACCTAAAACAGTGGTGATCACTCCATTCACCTCACAATACCTAACATCAAATGCTTTAATGTCTTCCAGAATACGATCCTTTACTTTAAGAATGTCAACATTATACATGCGCGCCAACGCCATACAAAAAGCGTGATCTGTTAATTTGTGTTTCTTATTCATTAGTGACTCCGGAGGGTTATACCCGGCATGTTTCTGGTAAAACTTGGTAGCCTCTATAAACATGAGAACATATTTTACCTGAGACTTGTCGCATACATGAAGTAAGGAATTTAGATTTTTTCTTACCCGATTATAATATTCATTGGTACGGTTGAATAAATAATAATGTACTCGACGCAATTCCGCTGTCATGAATTTTTGATATTGCATGTAAGTTGGAGAAACAACAAAATCACCGACTTTCATGATCTCTCCTTGTGCTTGCAAAGGGCTGCGTCAATATCTTGAATTGTCGGGTGTTTTTCAAAGTCCTCCAAGCTCATATCGCTGTGCCAACTTTCCCAAAGTTCAAATCTTGCGTCTCTTAACGCTTTCACAAGATGGTTGTTGTCCTGTTCCTGTAATGAAGCGCGGCGATTTACTAGATAATCAGCCATATATTCAAAGCATCTTTTAAATTCAGTCCATTCATAACAAACCGATAAATCATGCCCGTTGTCTTCCTTAAACTTGTATAAATTTTCTACCTGTTCGGCGAATATCCGACCGTTTTCAATTGCTCCTAGAGGAAAGTCTATATCCTCCTTTTTATCAGATGGCATAACCGTTGCGGGAACTAAGCTTGCGCGGATGTATTTTGTTGTACTATGGTCAACATCTGATCTTTTTGGAAACCATTGACGATCCAAGTCCAGCCATGCGTGATCAGGCATATCATTATTCTCAGTCATTTTGCACTCCTAATCGTTCGCAAATTATCTTATATTCAGGATGGGTTTTCAGGTCTTCTATTCGTATATGTTCGTTTAACCAGTCGTAGGCTTGTTTGTTTTCTTTGATTTTGTTACGATCAGCAAGGTATGCGCGAGCTGCTCTTGCTACTTGCATCAGCTCATAAGATTTGTCTGCTGGCTTTTCGGTATCATCACCAACGAAATCAGACTTGCAGAATACCTTCCCGCTATATTCAAGATAGTCAATATTTTCGGACAGAACGTCTAAATCAATTCCACTCATCATAAATCTCCTCTGGAAACATTCTTGTATGCTTCGTATTCGGTTAGGGCTTCGGCTGCTACTTCACCACGGTCTTTAATAATTGTAATTCTAGCATCTGATGGAAATTCTCTAAATTCTGTGTAATGCAATCCACCAGAATAAAATTTCAAAGCCTCAGCCAATTTATCAGCCACCGCAACGGATATCAGGTCATGCTCTGGTGCGCGTTTTACTTTTCTGACATCACACCATCCACGATGCCCATCTTTGTAATGAGCTGAATAATACCACCACTCCATTGATATATTTGTACCTATATATAAAACATAATTATCTACTGCATAAGCCATCCCGAATTGGTGCGTCTTTGGGTCAAATTTCATTAGTTAATCCCCTCAATTCTCGGAAGGCTTACAGCAACAAACTCATTCATGCTATCTTGTTCCTTCTGTGTGTATGATGCTTGCATTTCAGGCCATGATTGAACCTCTGATACGATATGCTCACGGATGCTTTCATAAGTATATGGCAAAGTGATACCGATAAATAGCCAGCTTAGAGCGATGATTGATAGGTAAATTTTGGTCATGCAATCTGCTCCCAAGATATCTTGTTAAGTTTATTAATGTAATAATCTCTCTCCCGCATGACGACAGTCCACCAACCAGAATTAATTCCATTATTGCAAAACTCCATAACTCTTGAACCTTCGCCAATGCCATGATAAAACATCAAGGTATTATAACCATCAGGCCATTTACCGAAAAACCTATCAATTTTATCAGATAAAGTTTCATGATTGTCTTTGCACCATTCATGCCAAAATCCGTTTTTGTGTGCTTCCGAATAATCCATCACATTACCCCTTTCTGTTCGGCAAATAAACTCAGCGTCCTTGCCTCTTGGTTAATTGCGTTTGCTGCTATGTAGCCCTTTTGAGTGGATTGGGCTATACGGCTGGCGTGGTTCATTCCAGACAGAAAGCAAAGGATTTCCCGTGGTGTGTACTCTGGGCGTTGTCTGCCGTGGTAAGCATAGATTTGATCTAATACTGATTTCATGATTGTGCCTTTGCTTTGGCGAGTGCTTGGCCGATAAAACATTCAGATTTATGCTCCATATCGTAATCGTAAAATGAATGAGAGCCACAGACTGGGCAATACCATTCGTTTTCGATATCACCCTTACCGCTAGTACCGGCTTTTTCCAAAGCGGCAACAAGATCATAATGAGAGTTACAGGCGCGGACGATGAATTCGGCATTTGCTTCCATTTCTTCAAAGGATCGCTCTTTATGATCTGTCCCTTCGCCGCCAGACCAGTGTCGATATTCCGTTTTTATTTCTTTTGTCCATTGTTCTGATACATGCGGACCTTGCTCTGGATCGCATATCTCAAACCCATCAGAACCAAATATCTCAAGACTATGGTCGGATATTTTCCAAGGCGTAGGCGTGTGTTTTACTTCGGTCATTTCAGCTCCTTCGGGAGGTATGAGGTGGCTCCCGAAAGCGGCACACATTTTTGCACAACATGATGCAAAATGGGAGTTCAGAAAGAGAGCAAAACCCGAAAGAGTTATGATGCTGAGTTTAAGCAGGAAGTAACGAGAATGTTGGCT
>NZ_SWFP01000016.1 GCF_005869225.1 Dyadobacter bucti
AAACGTTGTTATCCCAGAATGCATCCGATCTGGACTTATTTATGAACAATGCTTTGCATAATTATTTGGCTAAGAGCAATGAATAATTTCAAACCGCTATTTTTCGTCCATTTGTAACGAGAACCTCCAGAACAAAAGCGTAAATTACCTAATTCCAAATGACCATCGACACAAAGAGCGGGTACGTGCGCTGATGGATTATTCTTTTGAAACCTGTTTTGCTTTTGGCAAGGTTTTAATTTCTGACAGCTCCGATGCAGTTGCTCTAATTTGTTTCCCCGAAAACAAAAAGACAACTTTGCAAAGCCTAATCTGGGAGGCAAAACTTGTTTTGAATGGAATCGGCATTGGAAACGTTTCTAAGGCCATGGCCCGGGAAAAGAAGATTTCGCAAAACTATCCACAGACACCGATTTACTACTTATGGTTTATTGCCGTCAGCCCTGAACTACAAGGGAAGGGTATTGGAACCAAGTTCCTGACCGAAATAAGCAACGACGCAGCCGCTATGAAGCGGCCTATTTACTTAGAGACATCAACAATTAGAAATCTGCCATTTTATAAGAATGCCGGGTTAACTGAGTACGCAACTTTGGATTTTGGTTACACATTGCACTTAATCCGTAGTTAGGTTGATGCTGATAGGGAATACTGACATGCACTTAATAACATTGCTGTTTATCATTTTCGAATCAGTAATGTTTGTTTTTCAAGGAATACTTTTTCTTTCAAGGCCACAGGACAAACCCAGATTTTTTTATTTGATATTGCTGGTATTGCTGATCTGTAAAAATACGGCTAGTGGTTTGTTTCCTGATCCAAAAATTACATTTATTCCAGTTCTTACGCAGTATATTTTGACATACGGCGCGGGATTTGTTATGGCCTCTTATTTTCCATTCTATTTCTATAAAGCTTATAATATTGAGAAAATTAGATGGCATGCTACAAAGGGCATTTTCTTGTTTTTGCACTTCCCCTTCTTTTTGTTGTTCGGCATAACATTTTACCTAACAAAGAGTGTCGATATTGCAATAAACGTTGGCCTTGCTATACCTGCAATTTACGGGCTTGTTCTAGGATACTTGATTTTAGATGGCATCCGGTATCGTTTAAAAGACCAAATTGAGAGAAAGGAATACTTTGAATTGATAGCGGTTTACCTTGCTGTCATTCCATACGCTTCGCTGGCATTCTGCGCATATTTCCGAATATCACAAGTCAAGGAGGTACTGTTAACCAATTCGGGATTTGCTATCATTACAGTATTGTTTCTCAGAAAGCATATTATTCAATCCAGAGAGGAATATGAGGTTTTGAAAAATATTGACAATATCGGTTCTGAACCATCTGGTGACTTATCAGAGGAAATGATCGAAATTGGCAATTCGTTGGAAGAGATAAAACTTACCCTACGAGAAAAGGAGGTTGCTATTTTGATTCTGAAAGGACACCGGAATCAAGATATCGCGGATTTACTAGAAATCAGCATTGGCACTGTTAGGACTCATATTGAGAAGATTTATAAAAAGGCACAAGTAAGTGGCCGAAAGGAGTTTTCGAGAAAGTTTGGAATGAAAGTGGACGATACTGATAAATAATAGGACAAAACCTAAAAACGCATACCATGTATACGTAATTACGTATGCTACGTATGCGTTTTTTTTATGGAGCATACGTAAAAATTCCTGGAATTACGTATTGACAAAGCAAATTTCTTACCGGTTGTTTGCATCATTCTTAACGACAACCTATAAAAATATTATGGATGCAAACTGGCACTCGCGCTACAATCAAATGAAGCGCCGTCATGGCTTGACCAACGACGATGTTGCAAGGATTACCAAGCTATCGGAATCTAATGTAAGGTCGCAAGTTACCCGCGCTGATAATGGAGGTCATGGTCAACGTCGATTTCCGCGTTGGTTGAAACTTGCTATCGTTCTTGACGAAAAGACGGCAAAGCATCATTCTTCAACTTAGACTGGTATTAAATCAAAACCGTCAGCTACAAGTTTTCTTATCGTCCTTTATTGCTACAACGTACACGGACATAATGCCTGTCCACTTCATTATTATCGCTAGTTGCGTATAGTGTGGATAGCTTGATATTATTGTCTGATACACGTTGGTTATTGCCAACAATTCAGGCCCGTTACTGTTTTAATGGTCAATCTGGTTTTACTGGATTGCAGGCACCTGTTTGTCTAATGAAATCTCCTATTTTTCATTTTGTGAAAGAACATGCTATCAGTATATCGAAATGAGCCTGCGCCCAATCTGCGCTCTGTTGCTAAAAAATCCAGTTTTGACAGAATTATTTTAGATTTTAAACGGCTCTACCCTACTGCAAGACTGGTTCAGAATTACGGCCATACTTTTTTAATAGACGAGACAGTTTTTCTCTTTATTGCCTTTAAAGGTACAAGGGCTCAAAAGCCGGTTGTTTTCACTTCTTTTAAGAATCTGAAAGCCCTTAATATATATTACTATTCTTTTGTCAATAAGCTGCTTAAAATTACGGATTCTAAGAGACTACGAAGAAATAGAGCCGTCAAGAAAAATGAGAGAGAAATTCAACCAGGAGAAATATTTTACACTGCGCCCGGATGTGATCAAATCAACATCGAGTTTTTTCAGATCATTGCCGTTAAAGGCCGATCAGTCACGATCCAGAAGATAAAGCAAATCCGTACTTACCTGGCAATGGATCACGGATTAGCAATCGGTGTTAAGGATTCATTTATCGATGTGCCTGTTCGACTGCGTATAGGAGTGAGCGGCATGCGTATTGATGCCGTCCAGTATTTGAGTCATTGGGATAACAAAGCGGTTTGCTGGTCTTCATGTGCTTGAATTTGGATGGTTTGCGTCCATGATTTAAGAATATTGTAGACAGTCCGGGCGCAGCTCGCGCCCGGATCAGCTGCCGGTGACACTCTTTGATAATGCAAAGTGTAGACAATCTGTGTGGCAACCAGGTTAAACTTTCAGAAGATCCAACTCTAAATTGTAGACATATAGAGTTTAGCCCCGGAGCGGCTTGACTTATTAGAACAGGGTTGTTTGTGCCTTGTTCGCCCTCTTACCAGTCGCAGCTTTTACCGTTTTAGGTGATTGGCTGGGAGTAGTGGGTAATGTTGGGTCTACCCTAGGCAACTTAGGAGTAGATTTTGGGGTTTTTGGTTTAGCTGTTAGTATTTGAGCTGGTGAAACGTGCACGGAACCAGTCAATTCTGGCTTTTTGGGTGAAAGCGTGCGACCATGAACAAATTCTATTGTCGGTTGCGGTAGTATTGTGATATAAGTATGCGCCTTCGTATCCGCGACATCAAAGAACTTCATCTCCTTTTGGAGATAATTAAGAAAACTTTCACGGGCATCGATAACTTGAATAGGCTCGCCAAGTAACTTGAAATCGGGTATGTCAAGCGGTTCAATAACAAACATTTCTGAGCTATATCTCTTTTGGTTGTAGGTCAGCCGAAGTTCCATTAACAGCCTTCCGAGGGCATTTGTGCCTTTAATTATATTTGAATCTTCTTTTTGCCGTATAGCTCCCCAAAAGTCGTCCTTTGAGCTGTCTTCAACTATTGGTTTATCGAAAGTACTCTCTAGTAGTTTCCCAAATTCTACGAAATTTTGCGCCAGCTTGACCCTAATGCACCATTTCATAATCTTGATTCTGGCATCGTTCCAGTCTGGACGTGAAGTATTTCGATATGGTTTTGTAATCATTTTGGCTGTCATTGGGCTTTTTTCGCGGATTACCCGCTCTTGAACGTCTGGCATGTGTGGGAACCGGCATGCCTGATACAATGCCTCTGACGATAGGATTTTGACGTTATTCACTACCAATGGAAACCCTGATGCCATGTTCGAAAGCCCACCGTACTCTTCTTTGGTCTTTCTAAATACACAGCATTCAAGGGCATTGTAAACTTTATGTTCGCGCCTTTTTGTTTCCATTATTCAAGGTCAAAGAATTTTCCGAAATCGAATACTTCCCCACGTGTTACTTTGAAGAGTGGAGTGAAGCCCCCTCCTTCCCACCAAAAGACTAACGGAGCATTATTAGGAACATTGCGCCACGTGAAGCATAGCGCGCCAAAACCGAAGTTTTTCTGCGAAGGCATCGAATAGCCAAGTGCTCTCATGCTTTTTTTCTGTACGTTAGATTTTTTCAAAATCTCGATGCCTTTTTCAAGAAAGGCATTTTCTACAATTGCTCTATTTTCGGGACTGGTGAATATTACATCTTTCTTGGGTAGACCTGTTGGTCTATAAAAATCATTTCTTGTTTGATATTTTTTTTCAGCAGTATATTTATCGACAGTTTCGATAATTTCATTTTCGTATTCGATAACTTCGTCTGATTGATTTTCCGCAAGCGGATACACTAAGTCGAAGTTTGGGGCATGGTATATATCATTTTTGATTTCTTTCATGTAGTATAGTTGATGATTGTCTTTCAATACCTGCATGTTGTTTTTGCCCATTTCCCATGTTTTATTATTATAATTTTTCTCATGGATCATAATATAAAACAAAATCAATTTAGTGGATTTATCTGCAAGTGCCTGATTATTAGTCTTTCCCTTGTGGAAGTCCTTGTCTAACCATTCTTTGATATTCGTCATCATTTTAAGACCTGTGCAAAGTACGTCGTCTAGATAGAATGAATACTTTTTCGATGTGGTTCCACATTCTACAAGGGAAATTCCGTACTTGCTTTCGATCATATTTCCAAATAATTTAAGCATCACTTTCTGACTTTTACCGTGCTCTTGAAGGTCTAGGAAGTCAGTATTCTTTAAGAAATCTATTGGATTTTTAAACCCAAATTCCTTGGAGAAATATTCGACAAGTTTCTCCAAATATTCTTGAACTTGTTCTTTTGAATAGTATCTTTTTTTGAAAATGCTGTCTAGTTCGGTAAGAATTGGTATTCGTAATGGTTCTTCAAACTGTTTAATCCAAGTTTCGATGCGGGCTGTCGTCATTCGAACACCTGGGGTTTTTTCATCTGCTCGGTAACCTTTTAAAGTCTCATAGATACTAGCAATTAGTTGCTCCATTTCTGCTATCTGTTGGTGACGAACTCTTATGATAAAGGATGTTAGTCACAAGATAATCATGTTTTTGCAGGAAAAGGATGTCCTTGGCATTTTATCGCTGTCCCAAAGTTGTAACTAAAAATTACATAATTATATATTTATATAAATATGTAATTATATAAATATGTATCACCTTGCCCCTACCCTACTTTCCTCCCTTTTTGTGCCTTTTTGATCCCCATTCTCCAAACTGATCCCAAAATGGATCGTGGGGCTTTGGCCGTTCGAAATAGCTTCCGTAGGACTTGTATGGTAGAGTTGCCAGCAACTTTTTGGCAATGTAGACCATATCTGTGAAGTCGATGCCGGTTATTTCGCAACGTCTTTCAGCTGCGCGGATGATTTCAGAGTTTTTTTCGACAAAATCAATCGGCTTCATTTCCGAGTGATATTCGAAACGTGGTTCGGTGTTTCGCAGAGAGCAAAAAAGTTGGTCCTTATCTTTCATTTGTCAGGCCGATTGTCGTACCGTGTTCTTTCATGAGTTGCTTTAAAGTTTCGTCTCGCTCTTCCTGGGTCAAAAATTTCCATTCCGCAACATAGATTGGTGATACTTTCTTGGATGTTCGTTCGGACCGGAAAAACTCGATCAGGTAGTAACCTTGTCCGCCACCAATTCTTATCACGTCCACATTATCTAGATTAATTATTAGAGGGTGTCCATCACACCAAGCATAAGCTGCCATTATTCTGGTATTTATAGTAACAATACAATGATACTAATAATAGCAATTGCCTTAGTGAAATTTCACACGATTTTTTTTAAGGAGTGTTCGGCGCACATTTGCGGCTTATGTCGCTATGCGCACATTTTCAAATTTGTCTTCTACGGGTTGCTTTCGCGGGGTTTATATAAATATATATTTATATATGCAGTATATTGATTTTTATGTGTTTATTGCTATCTTTGTATATAATTATATAAATATATAATTCTGACTATGATCGTTATTTCAGTAGCTCATCAAAAAGGTGGGGTAGGCAAGACAACGCTTGCGCTTAACCTGGCTTATTGCCTCAGTAAAGATTTAAAGGTTGCTATCACCGACACGGATTTACAAGGTTCGATCTCCGATATCAGTCCTTTTCTAAAAGGCATCGAGCTTATTCCTTTGCACAAGATTCAAAAGAAGGTACGCTTACCCTACGATGTTGTTATTATCGACACGCCTCCTTATCTGACTGATAAGCTACAAGACATATTTTTACTGAGTGACTTTGTGCTAATCCCTACAAAGGCGGGTTACTTGGATGCGCTGGCCGTGAGGGGGACAATAGCATTGTATGATCAGGCGAAAAAGAAGAAGCCTTCTTTGAAGGCAGCTGTTGTATTGAACATGCTCACTCGTACGAACCTGAATGATGAAGTCAAGGAAATTTTGGATCAGTACACCTTACCGATCCTGAAAACGACCATTAATCAGCGGGTCAGCTATGCACGTTCTCCTATGACTGCTGGAGTATTTAATTCTGATGATGATAAGGCCAAAACCGAGATGGTTGATTTGTCGATGGAAATTTTCAGTTTACTTCCTTAATATTTTAGGCAATGGGTAAAGATTATGATGAAAACCGGTCTAGGCTGGCAGGAATGATTAAAAGCAAACCGAGCACGGCACCAATCCAACAGGTGAAGCCGATCGTTTCAAAAGAGGAAAAGGATGAAAGTCACCTCAATTTTTGGATACCTACGGAACTGTTTAACGAGTTAAAAATGCACGCGATACGCACGGGTAGTAGCATTAAACAGGTTGGTATAGATGCACTTGAAGCGTATTTAAAACAAAATACATAATTATGTATTTATATAATTATGTATTTATATAAATATATAGCGGTGTCTGCTGTTCAATTCGAATGTAGACACTTCTTCTATCCTCGACGCGAAATTGGGATCCTACATTGGCCGTTTTTGTAGACATTTTATTTTTGATATGGCCAGGATCAGCGCCGAAGCAAGTTTAGATTAATCCAAACCTATCGACATATCGTCAGGATCACAGGTGAAATCTGCTTGACAAATTTTGCAGAACAATTCCAGCCCAGACTTGCCCCAGACTTTACAGCCGCAAGGACACATATACTTTATCTTTTTCCCGGATTTACTTTTTTCCTTTGGCTCTTTTGTTTCCTCCTGCTCTGTTTCTTCATCGCTGGAATCGTCTGTATTGTAAAACACCTTCTTAGCGTTCAGATAGGGGAGCTTCAACGCATCGAGGCTTGCCGTTGATATTTTGCGGAACGCGTTAAGGAACTTTCCACCTTCGATCTGATAGTGATCCATGCTTTGACCTATCTCAGCCCCTCCCGGCTTGCCTATTTATGACATATAAAACCTGTTTTTTAGCCCGTTTTTTTTTATTTTTTGATTATAATGTTCAATTTATGTGTAGACACAATTCCGATCCGGAATTGCCGGCAGCAGCTCGTTCCATAGAGATTTTGTAGACAGTTTCACGCGTCGAGGATCTTGGCCGCGCGCCTGGTCATGCATAGATTGTAGACACTCAATATTATTTCGCCTTTAAGGCAACTCTAAAACGTCAAAGCCGGGAGGGTAGGGGATAAGGCACGTAAAACTGTTTGATGCGCTTAAAAACGATTTTTGCGGCATTGTATCTTATTCTTTTGATCAATACTTAAAACGTTGACAACTGTAAAGCTATGATAGGTATATAATTGTAATGTACATTACAATTATATAATTATATAAAAAGCCTCATTTCGAGGCTACCAGCTATCTATCTATACAGCCGCCAGTTCTTGTAAACCTTGATGGCACCAGATACGCCGATGATGGCAGCTAGGCCATAAATAGCGAGGATAGTAATGTTTTCCATGTTTATTGATGTTTAACAGTTATTGTTCAAATTGCCAGCGTTGTACGGAAGTAACCAGCGGGATTGCTTATTTCAGCTCGCCTGAACTGCATATCATACAGGCATTTGTTTGCTTTCTTTCGAAGGTCTGTGCTCTCTAATACTTTCTTTATCAGGTTTTGATCCAATATACCGATATCCATCATTCTGGTTTTAAGCTGAATAGCGTCCCGGTCGCCTTCCTCTATCTCAAAGGGAATAACGGTTTGAAATTGTGCCACGGACTTGATTAGAAAATTAATTTTAGTGATCGTTTTGCCGCTTTTCTCGGTACTGTAACTTACACGGAGGTCTGAGGAAAGATTGATTTGCCTCATGGCCGGTTCAATCACATTATCTTTGAATTGTCCCCATTGCTTGTACTGCTCAGGTTGTTTTCCCTCCGGGTCCTTCAAGTGAAGGCGATACCTTAAATCTTCAACGTCGATGCTCAAATACCCGATGTCCTTCCAGCGCGAGAATTGAACATACAGCCACTTAGCATATTTCGAACTCATAGAGAGCACACAATAAAGCTGAAAGCTGGTGAAGTTGTTTTTCAGGTCAACCAGATAGGGTAGTAATTCTGCCGCAATCGATATTTCAATTGTACCTTGCCCTTTTAGGTACTTGGCGCTGGACATTAACGCAACCTGCAAAAGACCATCGTTTTCCTCAATCTCAAACACTTTACCAATGAGCCCCTCCGTAGCATCCCGAAGCTGCACATAGTTCCAGTTACGTCCGGTTAGCTGGAAAATTTCGGCCACGTTGATACGGTACTTTGTCCCAAGCTGATCCCCACTTTTTAGCTTGGATAGAACCATGAAATATAAATCTAGCTGCGCGGCAGTCAATTCATGCCTTGCTGACGTGATCGCATTGTGTTGCCTGACCTGCAAGCTGGTTGACTTCTCCTTTGGTTTTTCCATCGTAAAGGCAATTTAATAAAAAACAGTATTTAAAAAACACCTGTTTTTATTTTACTGTTTTTTGGCATATAAAACCTGTTTTTTAGACGTATAAAACCTGTTTTTTGGCATATAAAACCTGTTTTTTTCCGTATAAAACCTGTTTTTTGGCATATAAAACCTGTTTTAAAGTCGTCTTAATATACTGATTATCAAATACTTACAAACCATCCAAATAAAGTCAAATATTTCAATCCTCACAATTATTGTGTTGTTCCCAACGCGCAGTAAAGTCCATTAGAGCAAAAAAAATATTCAAAAAAACAAATCAAAAATAGAAAAGTGGGCTGGAATTTTTTTGATGAAGGAAAAGGGGCCGGGGCGCAAAAAACAGGTTTTATATGTTGTTTCGCCATTAAATTGCATTTTTCCATTAAATAATAAAATAAAACCAATCCAATTTTTACAATTACCAGTAAAACCGAGCCATCATATTGAGACGTGGGCGCGTGTAAAGGTAATAAATTTTTTTATGCCAATATGTCAGCCTTTTTTAGAATTACGTTTCGAAAAGTATCAGGCAGATACCATTTTGTACCTGCCTGATACTTTTTAAGGCTTGATCAGAATCCCGTCTTTGGTCACAGTGTAGCTATCTTTTTTAACTACATAGCCTTGATCGGTAACCTGCACGTGTGGTTTGAGAAGCTGAAAATTTTGCACGAGTTCGCGGTTCTCATACCAAGATGAGTACGCAGAGCTGATCACGACCAGCGCTACCAGTGAACATACTCCAATTATCCCCTTAGACCCAAAATTTCCCCAAAAGGCCGTTTTAGGGTCTTCATAAGAAATTGACTTAAATTTTTTCGCCTGAATCTGTTTGATCTCGTCCAGGGATTGAATGAGCGCAGCCTTTTGATCTTTCAGCAGCGTAATAGATTCATCATTCTTTTTGTCGATTATCACACAAATAGCGAGAACGCTTTCGTCAATTTCGCTTTCCGGGATGCCGTACTTTTGGGCTATGGCAAATTTGGTTTCTTTGACATCGAATTTCATAGTAGTACCTCGCTAACTTCGTCTGTAACCTTTCTTAACGATCTTTTTCCAGCAAGTGTTAGCTTGTCTTCCGACATTGTGCCTGACATCAAGGCAATGATTTCATTTGCGGAATTACCAACCGGCATTTTGCCCACTTTTACAAAATTTATCCCTAGCTCAGATAATAGTGTGTCTCCATGTTCCTGACTTTCGAGTGACCCAAAAGTTCCCTCATTCTTTACTGCGATCACATTTATGTTATCGCCGGTCAATCTTGTGATTTCCTTATAGTAATTGACCGAGGCGTTAAACGCATCTTCGCCAGCCAGAACAACCAATATTTTGAGATCAATACCGATTTCTTCCAGAATTTCCTTTAACTCGTCCGCAGGTACATCATTAGTGAAAAAACTTCTGAGTTCGTCACTTTCCGGTGCACCAAGGTCAACAAACCATTCGTCTGTCTTTGCGTTAGAAATTTCCTCGAAGATGTTGAGAAATGCCTCGCGATCCATTTTCTGATTTCCGTCGATGATCGATAGTTCGATTACTCGCTTTTCTCCTACGATTTTCTTCAATCGGTCGGATGTACGAGTAGATTTGTCAAGATCAATGAAAGCGGCCTTACTTTCTTTTTTGTTCCGGGCGATAAACCACGTGATGAAGCTCTTACCGACACCACCTTTACTCTGCGCGATGAATACGACTTGCTTTTTCATTCTGTTTTTAGTATGTTTATGTAAAAAAAAAGGACTGATACTCTTTTTTGGGTAGGTGGGGGCTGATGCCTTCACCTATTTTTCTTTACAGGTCATTGAACTTTTCAAACCCGGAATTTCGCTTCTTTAATTGCTCAGAACCACGTTGCAACTTTAAGTTAAGGTCTTCGTTGGTATCTTCTTGCTTTTCTTCAATAACTACTTTCTTTTTCTCTTTTAATTGAGTCGATTTTTGAACGATAATCTGTTTAGCTAAGTTTTTCTTTTCCTTTGCATTTTCTAACTTTTTAAGTTGTTTTTTGTACGACCAAATCAATTGTTTAAGCGCATTTTCGTTGATGCTTAAACCCTCGTCAGATAACCATTTCGCAATGTTTTCATACGACATATTTCGGGAAATTTTTTCCTCTATCATGTCATATAGCAGATACGCCCATTTCCTTTTTCCGGCAGATCGCATCTGTATAACCTGCTCGATAATTTCTTTCTCCTGAGCTGTTGTTACCATGTTTTTTTGTTTGATCCAAAGTAACGACTGATAAAAATTAAATCCAAACATTTAGCCTAACTTTTAGCTAACTTTTTAATAACTTTTGGCTAACTTATTCAAATGCAGTCAATTATACTAACGATAAACTAACAGTAGGATAACTATAAGGTAACTACAAAGGAGTGAGCACCATTAGGTTCTTTTTTTTATCTGTTGATAGCGTTTTTCCATTCAGAATTATTAAATTTGTTGATAGCGATTGGAAGCAAGGGGGGTTTTTCATGCAATGAAAAACAAGTGCAAGCACTTCCTTGAATCTGTCCTCCGGTCAGATTGATACAATGTTTTGTTCGTCTATATATGGAAATATCAAAAGGGAAACCCGGTCGCCCGAAGAAATCCGAGAGCACTATTAAGTCGGAAACCATCGCCTTTACAGTAACGAAAGTGCAGGCGAAGGAGATAGCAGATCGAGCCAGGGCGATCCACCTGACGGTTTCGGAATATTGTAGTAAAGCTATTCTTGAATCTGGAATAATTGCACCATTTACGGAAGAAGAATTAAGTTTGAAACGTGGACTGGTAGGCATGGCAAACAACCTGAACCAAATTGCATATAGAGCGAACGCGGCAGGTATTGAGAGCGTGGAGCAGTCAGCCAAGGAATTACTACGTGAGATCAAGAAGGAACTCAAAAAATTCAAGGAATGATTGCTAGGAATTTGAAGTCCGGTAAGTTTTCTGATGGTCTTATTAATTACGCTTTTGAGGGGCGAGAATTGGAACACAAAGACAAAGGAGCCGAAGTAGTACGTTACTCCGATGATTTGCTTGTACCCTTTTCAGCTCAGGATAAAGAAGGCATCCTAGAATTGAAGCAACAATTTAACGAGCGAACGTCTAAATATCTGCTTGAAAATCCTGAGAATAAAAATAACTTGATCGGCCATCAAATTTTGAGTTTCACAAAGGAGGATTCTGAGAAACTCAAAGATGATGGTATGAACAAAATGTTGGACGATTATATCAAGTTAGCCGGATTGGAAAAAACCAAGTTTGTTGCTATAAAACATAAGGACACGAATAATCCACATTTTCATATTATATACCATAAGGTACAAAATAATTTTAAGAAGGAAAACGATTGGAAGCTAAATAATAAGACGGTAGAAAGAGGCGTTGCATTAGCATTAAAAAACAGGTTGACACTAGTTAAAAATCAAAAAGAGGTTGCTTTAACCAAAGGAGTTTTAGAGATCAGATCGAAAGATGATGACATTAAGAAACTGCGTAATGATTCGGAGATTCTAAAATCTGCTAAAAACTTTCACCACCTTAACAAACTATTGGAATCTAACAGGATCACGCCTGAATTTTTGAAAGATGATCGGGTAAAAATTGATAAGAAGATATACAGACCAGAGGACCTGCATGCTGTATTCTTCCTTAATAGAAATGAAAAATCTGGTGAGAAAGAGTTGATGAAGGGAAAGGAGCAGATAGCTAGCGGCGAGAAGGAATTTCGCCAGGGCAAATCGAAGAAAGGGCAGGAGGCCAGCGACTTAAATTTAAAAAGAGAGTCTAAAAACATTGTTAGCACCCTGATGGGTTCTGACGAAAATCAAGCAACGTCGAAACTAGATAAAAATCAGGCTTTTAACATTGTAACGGTCAACTCAAATGACAAGGAGTTAACCGATCGATATGGTATGAAGCGAAGGCGGAGAGGAAGGAATTATTTATTAAAAAACAAAGGATCAAAACAACAGTCACAATCTAAAAATCTTGAACTATGACACTTGCAACTTATGCCATCTTTTGTGCAGTCGTTTTATTCGCCCTGTACTTTATCGTCCAGAATGTCAATGTGAAGAAGGCCAAAAAAGCCGATCCCAAGCCGAAGGTCAAGGCTATGCAGTTGTTCACTGGCAGTAATGGGGTACCAGAGAAACGTTTGAAAGAGAAATTCAATTGGAAATGAAAGAGTTAGCTTTATTTTTAGCAATGGTTTTCAATCCCAATGACGAGCTTGCAATTAAGCGGGAGTTTCGAGAGCTGTACAGGCGGGAGCCGCTCAGAGCATTGCACATACCTTGTATACTTCCAACCACCAAAATCTCCAAGTTCGCTATCTCATCATTGTACGGTTACCGCACTCATCCAAAGTGGGGTGGTGTCCGGCATCATGATGGTATCGACATTTCGGTTAAAAGTGCTGACGTGGTTGCGACCGCTTCCGGGGTAGTCAAATCGGCGGGATTTTCACAGGGGTACGGTAATTTTGTAGAAATTGATCACGGCAACGGCTACACGACGCTATATGGTCATTTGTCTATTATCTTTGTAGAAGTCGGGCAAAAGGTAGACTTATTGTCACTGATTGGGCAATCTGGGGCTACTGGTGTAGTGACCGGCGAACACATTCATTATGAGGTAAAGCGTAACGGTCTGAGTCTAAACCCGCTGTATTTTATTCTTTTATTTTATGATAATATATCTAGTACAAATTAGGAAATATGCCATTAAGAAAAACGACAGTAGCCGCCGTTTCTTTCCTGTCGATTCGCCTGGGACGAATACGGAAATACTCGTAGAAGTTTCGGATAAATTCCCTAATGCTTTTCAGTATTGGAGCCTGAGAAATGACGATTTTACGAATAAGTCTAAGGTGTTGGGTTTCAAGAACATAAAAGGGATGTTCAAGTTTTTTGAAGATAATAACATCGATATTGGTGCTTCACTTGCAAGTTTCTATAAAAGCAAAAAGGAGGTTCCTGACGAAACCCCCCCGGAAGGAATTTTAATTTACAGTTATAAGAACATCAATATACATGCCTTACGGATCAACTAACGTAAGTCTCTATGCAATAATCCTTTATCACTTTGATGTCATTTCTTACTTTAATTGCGTGATCACTGACAAGCTTTTCCATTTCTTGTTCAGTGATATTATACTTTAACGGCAGCTCCTTTGTGACCGGTTCAATGGAAGGGACTATCATTTGACCCGAAAAGAGTTTCAGATCAATTGGAGACTCGTACCGGTCCGCTACTTTCCCCACAAACTGACCTTGTGTAAGTCCGCTGATTTTGGCGGCAGGAAGCAGCTCTTTTGCCTGAGTATTGAAACTTACTGATGTGTCCTTGTTGAAGCTAGCAGAGTAGTTTTCCTGCTCTGTTTTGCCGAACATTTTTGAAACTCGTTCTGCAGTCGAGCCATTCACTAAGCCCACCATCACAGTACCGGCAGTATTTACAATAATGTTGGCCGAGCTTTGGCCATAACTCTTCACCAACTGTTCCATATCCTGAATACCCATCCAGACGCATCCCTTGTGCTTTCGGATCGTTGCTATGTAGTTGTCCAAGCCCATTACGAAGATGGTAGGCAGCTCGTCAAGGAAGAACGCAAATTTTCGATCTCTGTAAAGGTAGGAACGCTTCATGATCACAGAATTGTACACCGAGATCGCAGCGCCGTACACGGCATCTTTCAGAGTATAATTACCCATTGTTATAACCCGCGGGCTGTCGGGATTGTTAATTTCCAGTTCCATATCGTTCTCAGTCATCACCCATGTGACGTTAGGAGATGATAGCGGAGCCAGGGACGATTGCGTTGAAGCAATCTGTCCAGCGATTTGAGATCCCGCCTGATTCTTCAAACCCTGAACGAACATATTTGAATAGGCATCCAATTCCGGTTCACATGAAATGGCGTTGATGACATCGTTGATATCCACCGTTAGTAATTGGATTGCATGAGGCAGCGTACACACCTTTGATAAAACCTCATGATCCGGGTTGTTGCGCTCAATGATCCGCAGGAACCATAGATACGATGTCAACAGGTTTACCGCAGACACTGCCCAGAAATCCCCTTCTTTACTTATCCACGATTTATTAAGATTGAAGAGCAATGTTTTGACCATTGTATTGCAATCGTCAATTGTAGACATATAACGCTCCTGAAATGGATTGCACCGATTTGAACGGCGCAAATCTTCAAACGTAAGACAATTGAATTCGGGTATGACCGGCTCATTGTCGGCTGTCTTACCCCATGTATATTTATTCGATTTGAGTGCGGCCATCATTGCATTAAAAGTGACCAGGCTTAAATCCGGGTAAGCATAATCATAAACATTAAGTGAAAAGCCCTTTTCTATCTGCTGATAGATCGCAGGGTTAAACAATGTATATGTTTTACCAGAACCTTGGCTACCTAAAATAAGTACGGATCGGTCGGGTGCAATTACCGGTACGACTCCTAACCGCCATTTGTTTTTGTATTGATATTGGTGGTAATAAGTAACGCTCAATTCATTTTCTATCAATTTTTCATTTTGTGGGAACTGCTCGTTGTAGTTGTTGAATACGTCTTTCACCGGCACATAAACCATGCTATTGAAATTGACACCTCCGTTGATCATGGCAATGCACATCACAAGGAGTAAAGCTACTAACGTATATAGATAATAGTTCTTCCCGGGAATATCAAGGATCAGTATTGCCACGTAGGCGAACAGGCCGAGTAGCAGATAAAAGTCGCCCTTTTTCCGGGTCGCCTTTACGTCTGGCTTGGCTGGTGTCTGCATTGCCAAAAAGATCAAACTAATAAACACCAACGACGCCAAAAATTTTTTTTCAAAAAAAAGGGGGTTTTTTAGAAAAAGATAGTACAATTTTTCGCCTAAATAGGGGAGATGTATAACCCCTCTTGTGATACCTTCAACTGATGCTAATACTACTGATAATAAGATTATTACGCCTAAATTTAGATAGTGAATGGAGGCTCCAAACTCCTTTTCTTTTATGCTTTCCATTGGATTTTTGTTTAAAAAATTTTTGTTCCAAATATAAATAGTTTTTTATATTTGCCACGTACTTTAAAACAATTAAAAACAATTATGAAAAGGTTACGATTACTCAAAGGAATGTTTGCCTCACTGGCAATGGTTGTTGCATCCGCTTTATCTAATGCGGTGTTTGCTCAAACCAGTGGTATCGCTAAGGGAGCCGCTGCGTTGGATGCTTTGACTGGAGATTTGGAGCAGTATCTCGATCCTGTTACGACTGTTCTTTATGTGGCGGCGGCCATCGTAGGCGTTATTGGCGCATTTCGGGTTTATACCAACTGGCAGCAAGGCAAGGACAATGTTATGTCCGGTGCAATGGGCTGGTTTGGTGCGATGCTTTTCCTGCTTGTGGCTAATACAGTTGTTAGAGCGATGTTCATCGGCGGCTAAAAACTATTCCTTTATCCGGGTGGCAAGATCGAACTAGTTCAATTTTGCCACCCTAAAATTTTCAATGGTATGCAAACAATATTAGCTCTTGACTTAACGGGAACCTCCGAATCTGATGGATGGATAAAAAACCTAGTCACAGAGCCCTTGGCAAGTAATATGAATGTCTTTGTGAACCTGACCTATACAATTCTGGCGATCCTGGCGATTCTGACCGCTTATAGAATTTATAGCAACTGGCAATCAGGAAGCAGTGAAAACACTGTATCTGAAATTTCCAGATGGATGCTTGGAATGGTACTGTGTATAGTGCTTTTAGCTGGACTTAAAGCGTGGATGGCGGCAAACCCGGTAGGAACAGGGGGGGTAGAATTTAACTTTGAATAGATATGATGAACTTATACTATACCGTGCAGGAAATGGCATTTCTGGGCGTGGCTATCGCCGCTGTTGCATCGGGGTTCAGAATATACCAGAAGTGGGGTAGGGGAGAGGCGGTAATACCGCTAATTTTTACATGGATGGGCGGCATGGCCTTAGCTGTGATCATGAATCACATGATCTACGGTTTGGTTCTTGCCGGGAATGCGGGAGATTATAGCCCGATCGGTACGGCGAGAATGTTCGCCAAAGAAACACACAGCGCAGCAATTACAATCGGGCTTATCGTAGCAATCGTAGCCGTTATTCACATTTACCACAGATACACCACCGGGGATGATGTTACAGAGCTTGTTTATCGTTGGGTTGCCTCGCTTTTTTTCTTATTCACTTTCGGTTTAATTATTGAATCAGTTTTAAGCTAATCATTTGCTATGATAAAAGAAGTAGTAAAAGGTGCTGACGATGAAATCGAATTTCTTGGTTTCAAAGGTCGGTACTTCAATCGCCTAATAGCTATGGTATTGATACTGGTAGCTCTGACATTTATTATCTATGGGTTTGGGCTTAATTCTATTCTTTTCTTTTTCGTCATGTTTGGAATTGGAACCGGTGGATTCTTTTACATAAAACATGAAATGCAAATGAACAAGAAGTTTGGTCATATTCATAAATCCCACAAAGCGCCGAAAGCCATTGTTCAGAATCAACAATTCTTTAAAATGATCAAAAAATGAGAACTAAGATCGAAGATATATTTCCCCTGTTACAGGTGTCCGACGATGGCTTAGTTATTAGTAAGAATGCTGATATCAGTTATTTCTTTGCGATAGATTACCCCGAAGTATTTATTACCAGTCAGGGAAGCTATTCAGCGGTTGTAGAAGCAATCATGAGTGCATCGAAATCATTAGGTGAAGGCTTTCTTATTCATAAACAAGATTTCTTCATCGAGGACAGATATAAGCCGGATTTCTCTTACAATGATAATGGTGATACCATTATCCGTGAGAATGAAAGGCACTTTAAAGACAGGCCATTTACCAACCACAGAGGGTTTATTTATATTACGCTGCCTTCGTCAGACCCCGCAGAGCGTAATTCTGCCGCTAGTTCTTTGTTTAAGAAGAGCCTAGTACCCCGTAGCCTGAATAACCCCAAAGCACTAGCCAGCTTTCAGGAAAAGGTTTCGTCGTTTGTATCGGCCATCAACCAGACCAAAGCTGTTCGCTTGTCCAGGCTAAACAGAGATCAAATTGTAGGAACTCGCGAAACGCCCGGACTGCTAAACTATTACTTTACGTTGGCATTCGACGATACCAATATCTATGATATCAACCGGGAAAATTCAAACTTCAAGATCGGAAATAAGAATACCTACACATTCGTAGTAAACGACCTTGATCAGTTTCCTTCCGAATTAGCCCCTGTTGTCGCTTTTCGCGATTTCAGCAGCACAACGGAGATGCCGATTTCCTTCGGCTCTTCCTTTGGTATCAACCTGCCGTTTAACCACGTATACAATCAGGTTTTCTACATCACCAAACAGGCTGAGCTGATCATTGAAAAGACCAAACAGACAAAGCGTCATTTGAGCTTTTCGCAATGGAGCCGCGACAATACATTTTCATTTGAGCAGAAGACCCGCTTTATGGACACCATGAAGTACGGTGAGATAGCTGTTAAGGCTCACTTCAATGTTCAAATCTTCCATGAAGACCTTGACGTACTCGCAGAGTACAAGGAGATCACTTCCGGTGCAATATCCAACGCACAGTTTACCGCCAAAATCGCTACGACCTTCGCCGAGCAGATATACTGGTCCAGTATACCCGGAAACGCGCAGGAGCTTGGAAGTGACAACTTTGTGACGTGTTTCCTTTCAAATGCTGTATCCATGTATAGTCTTGAAACGAATTACCGTCATTCGCCCTACCAGACAAACGGTCTGCTTTTAACAGACCGCTTCGGCACTCCCCGGATCGTTGACCTGTTCTTTAAGCCGCGGGAGGATGGTTTAATTACTAATAGAAATTTCACAATTATTGGGCCTTCCGGTTCTGGGAAGTCATTTGCTAACAACAACTTAATTTACTACCTGAGACATTCAGGTGCTCATATCAGCATCATCGATATTGGTCACTCCTACAAACGCCTGGGCGAAATCTTGGGAGCGAAATACATCGAGCATACTGAGGATCACCCGATTTCTCTGAACCCTTTTTATACAGAAGTCAACACCACAGGGCTTGACAAATTGAAGGCCTCCAAATTGAAGGAAGAGTTTAAACAAACTATCGTTCAAATTCTTTTTCTTCTCTATAAAAAAGAATCCGAGGAAGTTACCAAAGCAGAAGAAGTAACCCTTTACAACATGGTTACCGGCTACTATGATCACTTGTCAAAACATAATGCCAAGTACTCTAAAAAGTCGCCTGAATATATTAGACCGTGCTTCAATACATTCTATGACTATACCAAGAAAGTATTTCCGGAAATTTTTGAAAAGCAGGGAGGGCGTGATAACAAGGAATTTGATTTGACCAATTTTCACTACGTGCTTTTGCCTTTCTATGATGGTGGTCAGTACGACTACCTTTTGAACGGTGAAGAAGAGATTGATCTTTCACGCCATCCTTTTGTAATATACGAATTGGACAATATCAAGGATCACCCGATCCTGTTGCCAATCATCACATTGATGATCACCAACACGTTCATTACTAAGCTGTTCGAAGTACGCGGTATTTTGAAAGTGCTCTTTATTGAAGAAGCATGGAAGGCTATTTCAAGTGATTTCTTTGCAACATTTCTTCTTTGGGCATTTAAAACAGCCCGTAAGCACTTCGGCGCAATCGGTGTAATTACCCAAGAAATTGAGGATTTGTTGAAGTCTGAAATTATCAAGGAAACCATCATACAAAACACTGATATCAAAATCATTATGGATATCAATAAGTACGAGGAAGATCCCGAAACAATTTTCAACCTATTCAAAATCTCTAATTCAAATATCCCACAGATTTTTTCGATCAACAAAGAACTGCCAACGTCACACAGCCGGGGAAGCTATAAGGAGCTAGCAATCATCCTCGGTAAGCACTGCAAAGTATACGGAACCGAAGTAAGCAAACACGCTTACAGCCTGTTTACCACGGAGCCAACCGAAGTAGATGAAATACGGCATCTATCGGCTGAGAAGGAAATAAGCCTGTATGAGGCTTCCATAATGTGGGCTGATCAAAATTTATAACAAACTAAAAATCAACTATCATGAAAAAGATTGTTACAATTCTCGTGATTCTTTTTATGGGCAGTTCAACACTGAACGTTAGCGCCCAGATGGTAACAAATGACCCTATTCATACGGCCATTACCACGCTTATCAAAATGTTTCAAGACCCTTCATTCAAGTCAATTGTCTCGAACATTGAGAAATTAAAAAAGGTAACGTCAGCGGTTCGCCAATTTCACCGGGGAAGCGAGATCATTACATCGGTTACAAACATTACATCAAAACTAAATACCTATTCTGCTGCCATCGCGAAGGATGGGCACATCTATCCTGTCGAGTATAAATTGATGTCGAAAGATGTGGGCATGTTTACCACAGAAGCTACGAAGTTGATCAAGGACATGAAATCAGCTACAACAGCGTCCGGCGGTGTACTTCAAATGACTGATGCTGAGCGCGCAAAATGGTTAGATGATACCTACATGAAGGTATCTGCATTTGAAGGCAAAATTACCCGCTATTTTGAAGGTATCAAGGGCGCTTCTATCAGAAGATCAGCATCCAAAGCAGATGTAACCGCGACATCAAACCTTTACAAATTTGCCGCAACTGTACCAAAAGGATATTTCGGCGGTGGGGTCGGTGCTATTGTTGGGACAAAAGGATACGATGATAAATACAACGACTCGCTTACCATTCCTCTCGATTATCTATATGAAACACAGGCTTATAAAGATTTTCAAAAGAAAATGCGCGAATGCGAGTTCAGGAACCAGATGTTTTACAAACGTCAGGAATACGAAGCAAAGAAAATGGAGGCCCATGCTCTGACTAAACTTTTGCAGCAAGGATATCAGATGACTGCAAAGAATGGATTTTTTCAAAGCAAATCCAGCGCACAACAAAACTTCAACAGTCAGATGAACATTATCGCAGGTGATAGCGCGAGTTATCAGCAAGCCGGTTCTATGTCTGTCGTGGGCAACATTAACTTGGAGAATATGCTCGAAAACGAGATTCTCGCAATCTACGATCCTTCCGGCAAGCGTATCACGCCCGAGATATTTCAGATGCAGGTCGAATTTCTCGCAAAAGAACTATATCTGGAATATGGTATTGACAAGCAGCTTGAAGAAGAATATAAAA
Organism: Dyadobacter bucti; assembly: GCF_005869225.1. Classification (GTDB taxonomy): domain Bacteria; phylum Bacteroidota; class Bacteroidia; order Cytophagales; family Spirosomataceae; genus Dyadobacter; species Dyadobacter bucti. Next base: position 21,151 of record NZ_SWFP01000016.1, read on the forward strand.
TCCAAGAGTGTAAGGAACTCGCACAAAGTTTCGACGCCATCATGAAGGCCGCAGAAGCCGAATATTTGAAAAACAACCCACAATAGCATTTTCAAAATGGAAGATATAGGACAAGGGGTAATCGGCCTGATCAATCAGATTTACAATGAAATGATACCAATGACCGAGCAGATTTCGGCCATGATCGTTTCAAAAGTCAATATCATTGCTTCGATCGGTGCAACCCTATACATTTTCGGCAACCTGATCAAACAGGTTTACTACAACGAGGAAATTAACTTCCTCCCTTACATGAGGCCGTTCCTTGTTCTGATGCTGATCCCTCTTTCTCCAACTATTACAGAAGGAATAGACAAGGTTTCAACAGAGATCAGGGAAGCCGTGAACGGATCAAATGCTAAGATCGCCGAGCGCATTGAAAAGAACTCCGAGAAGATGCAAGATGCCATCGATAAGAAATGGGACAAAATCGGCAACGATGAAGCACTTTACGAACAGACGTTTGGTAACACACGTGCCGAAGACGACAGCGGGATATTTCCAATCGGTGACGATATCAAGCTCATGATGGGAAGATCAACCGATCAGATTAAAATTGCGTTGGTCCTGTTGATTCAAAACCTTTTGATCACGCTCATGTACGTTGCCGAAGCAGCTCTACTACTTATGAGCTTGTGTTACCGGCTGATATTGAAGATGGGATTTCCTATTGCTATAACCCTTACCATCTTCCCCGGATTCACAAACAACATGATCCATTGGTTCGGTAAATATGTCAATTTCTCATTGCTTCCGGCAGTTGCGGCGATCTATTCAACAATCTCTTTCGGCTTGCTTGACCTATACCTTAGCTCCGATCCGGCTGACGTTGTTTCCGGTTCTGATACCCAGAATCCCGAATTTTTGGGCTTTGCGTACATCGGTATTCTTTGCCTGTCTTTGGTCGGTTACCTTTTTGTGCCCTCTATGACGGCAATGCTCGTCAATATCGGCGGCGTAGGTTCCATCATGGCAGGTTCTACCAGAACAGTGAATCAAGCCGCTGGCACCGCTTCACGAGGTATGACTAATGCCGCTGAAAAAATTGGTAGGATATCAAATGGAGCAACAACAGGAGCAGCAAGAGGCGCAGCCCAGGGCGCGCTAGTTGGCGGAGCTGTTCTTTCCAGCCAAACCACAGCAGGTAAGGCAGTAGCCAGTACACTCGGTGCTATGGGAGGCGCAGCGGTCGGAGCTGTGAAGGGAATTAGTAAGGCTAGCAAGGCCGGAAAACCAACCAACGCCTAACCATGAAATACTACAATAACAATCTGGTCTATGCATACCGTATATGGCTGATGGCCTGTACCAGTATCGTCGCTATCGGCGCAATGATCACGCTGTATATAGTAGTGACAAACTACAAGTCCTACGAAAAGACGATGGCTCGAACCTACGTGTACAGTTCAAACGGAGCATCAATTGAAGTTAACTTAAAACCAAAGAAAAATGGAAAAGCTATTCGAAATAGATAAGAAATTCAAACATCAGAGACTATTAACGATAATTTCAATTGTCAGTTTTGTGATTATCTCTATCGCTTCAATTGTTTTCGCCAATCAGGTTACAAATGATTTTACAAAGCGAATATATGTAGTTAATAAGGACAAACAATTTGAAGCAATGGTGTCTACTGTTAACGAAAACAGGCAAGCTGAAATACGCTATCAACTTGACCGTTTCCATGAATTGTTTTTTACAATTTCGCCTGATCCAAAGGCCGTTGATTTGAATATGGAAAAAGCCTTTTACTTGGGTGATGAAAGCGTGAAGAGACTTTACGACGATTTGATCGAGCGGAATTTTTTCAGAAATATGATTCAAGGTAATGTGAATCAGACAGTTAAGATTGATACGATTCTGGTTAACACTTCCACGTATCCCTACACGGCTGAGACGATTTTCCGTATCTACCAAACCCGCGCTACCGGTAAATCTGTCAAGAGAGGAACATCCACTTGTAGACTTGAAGATGTGGTAAGAACTACAAACAGCCCTAACGGTTTGATGATTCGCGATTTTAAATTCTCTTCAGTGGACGCGAAAACCTCATTAGAAGATGCGAATTAAAAAACTATGGCCTAGGGTGATCAATAATCACCTGTTAATAGAGCACCGGCTTGCAAGACGACTTGACAAGGCAAATAATAAAACCTACGTCGTTCTTGGGATCACAGCCGCTTTAATTATCTACAACATCATTATTCATTATCTCTATGAGCGATTTAAATAGCCAAAACAATAACCAGCAAGATATTGACTTAGATTCCAAAAAGAAGAAGCAGGGTCAAATGCTGCTAATCATGCTCTGTGCTGTTTTACTTTTAGCAGGCGGTATTATATTCTTTAATATGAGCATGGGAAAGAAGGAAACGGCAGAAGAAAATACCGATCTGGAAAACATCATGCCCCTTGAAGCCAAAAACAAAGGAAAGGAAGAAAAGAGCAAATACGGCAGGGACTATAAGCGGAAACTAGCCGACGAGAGTTATGACAGCGGCATTTCTGATCTAACAGGCGAACCTGACCAGTATAAGCGCAGAACAAACGAAAACCTAACCGAAAAGGACTACGAGGAAGTCCGTCAGGCCGGTAACGTTCATGCCCCTATCAGCGCACCAAGAAGTACGCCTAAAATGAAGACTAAGGCGCAAATGAACCAAGAAAATCAACGCAAAATTGCGGCGGCACGCCGACAAATAGCCTACGATGCCAACCCTGAAACTCCTATGTTCAAGAAGTCGAAGGAAGAAATCAGAGAGGAAAAGCTCGCCGAGCTGGAACGCCAGAACAATGCAGAAATGACCAAGGCCGTTCTTGCCGGTTTAGAAAAAGCCTCCAACGCTCAAAATACACCATCCGGTGTGATCCCGACAGCGTACGGTGATCCGATGCCAGTTAAACCTAAAAAGGCTTATCCTGGACAACCCAAAGCTGCGGCCAACAGCCTGCAACCGGCAACCAACGAAAATACCATTGCCAAGGCTACTAGCACCGGTTTTTATAGCGAATCCCGCTCATTGGAAGCAGAAACAATGAATCAATATAGCTACATCCCTGCCGTGATTCACGGAAACGGTGATGGCATCAAGGTTCAGAACGGTTCAACCGTAAAGCTACGTCTGCTGGCAGCGACGTATATATCTATGGGTAACGTTAAAACGCTTCTACCAAGAAACTCTCTACTGGTAGGCACAGTCCGTATATCCAAAGACCGCGTTAACATCGTCATAGGCTCCGTAAGGATCAACAATAATGTCATTCCTGTGAAGATGATCGCCTACGACATCGACGGGGTACAAGGCTTGTATATTCCAAATCTGGTCGATAAGAACCTACTTGGCCGTGAACTCGCCGAAGCCGGTTCAAGACCCCTGCAAGGTTCTGTCTGGACACAAGGTTCTATGAGAAACCAGATCGGTACGCAGGTAGCGACCGATGTCGCCAGAACGCTTACACAAGGAGCTTCGCAATTTGCGAGACGGAAAATGCAAACCGTCCGGGTAACCATCAAACCGAACTACAAAGTCCTATTAACAGCCGGAGAGCTGGAAAATACCGACGAAACCGAATCAATTTCAAATTATTAACAGACTTTAAATCATGAAAAAGTACGCTTTTATCTTCGCTTTCCTTATCCCGGTTTCCCTGTTTGCTCAACTGCAACCTGCCAACCCGGATAACGTTAGAAACGCTGAGAGGCATAATAACTACATTTTGCCTATCGCCAAAATGTCAATCAAAGGGAGCCACCCGGTAGGGATAAACTCAACGAAGACGGTCCACATCATCTTTCCTTCCCAGATCAAAGAAGTTGATGCCGGTATACCTGAGATCATCACCGAAATCACTCCTTCGTTCAACAACGTGTTAAAGGTGAAGGCCATCACTGATGAAGGTTTCAAGGAATCAAACCTAACCGTTTTAACTTCCGGGGGCGATCTATATTCATTCATCGTCAACTACCAAGAAACGCCGGAAATCCTGAATATCAACGTTGAAAAAAACTACGAATCTGACAAGATCGTTTCACGTTCTTTCAACGCGTCCACTTTCCACAAATCTGATTTTCTCATTCCGAACGTCAACCTTTCTGAGAAGGAAATAAGAGACCGGTTTGCATACATCCTGAGTTCCAAAAAATCCATTCAGAACATTGGGGTAAGAAATCATAATGTATCCGCATTCCTAGATAATATCTACATGGATAACTCTCTGATATACATGGCTGTGACTATACATAACTATTCCGGGGTTACCTATCCTGTGGACTTTGTTAAAGTCTACGTTCGTGATGTTGAAGGCGCAAAACGGCAAGTAATACAGGAAGAAGAGTTGACCACTGTTTTGCTAGATAACATTGACATTTTGGATCATGGCACAAGCAAGAGTTTTGTAATAGCCATGCCCAGAATCACAATTTCAAGCGACAAGCAACTCGATTTTGAGGTGTACGAAGTGAAAGGAGGACGGCATTTGCGCTTTCCTATAAACTCGAAAATCGTTTCCAAGGCTAAATCGTTTAAAAAATGAGACAGATACTAATCGCTTCCTTCGTCCTGCTTTGCTCGTCCTTTGTCAGCGCGCAGGTTCATATCAAAAATCAGCATTATGTACAGGTTAATGCCGGTGGATATGACAAACTGATTCACCCAGACTTTGACAACTTCTTTCTGCAAATAGAATATGGCAAATACGGCAAGAAGCTCAACACAAGAGGGGTCGCCTTTACCTATGCCAAAAAACTTAGTGGCAACCTGATCCCGGTTGAAAAATACCAAGCATCGTTTAAGCAGGAATTGAATATTTTTTCAAGTGCCGATCTAAGAAGCACATTTAAAATGTTAGGTACCATTGATTTTGGATATGAATCTATCAACCGAGATCAGGAATATTTTGGTCCTAACTACGTGAGTTCTAAATCAGCCTTTATTTTGGGATTGGGCACCGGTGCGGAGTACGAATTTTCGCCTATTGTGATTGGTACGAGGGTTACTTACAATTTTCTTTCCAATTATCAAAAATTCTCAACCTATCCATATATAGGCGTTAAAATCCATTTAAAATGAAAAACTTACTATACTTTTTCCTCACAGTATTTTTGTTTTCCTGCAACAAAGATATAGCAGTAGACATCGACCCGCAGGACATATCCGAACCAGATTATAACCTGCTTTCAGAAGCATCCAGCTTGTTTAAATACGATAAAGAGTCGAACAAATACAGCACTTCACCTACGATCTATCTCAGACCGTTTGAGAATGTTACCAAGCTGGATAATGTTACTTTGAAGTTCAGTTCTAACAATTTTGGTCGATATATTGTCAAGGGGGATACCCTTTACAACGACGACAAAATTAACGTCAGGTATTCGGACTTTAACAACTTTCTACTTATTTTTAAATATCAGTCAGAGGTTAAAGGAACACACGAAATCACCGTTGAAACTACGATCAGATCGGTAACGAAAGAAACTAAGTTAAACCTCACAACAACTGATTAAACCATGTTTTTGACCAAACTTACAATCAAATCAATGAAAGAGCCGGAGACTGTTACGTCGTCTGGCAAGTCATTACAAGTGCGCTGGATTTCTGGCCTTGTGAATGATAAAAACGTGGCTTTCAAATTATGGAACGATCTAAGCACCGACCCTAAACTCGTTTTGGAAAGCGAGATCGATGTCGAGTTCAGGATCGAAAGCCGCGAAAGCAAAGACCGCTTTTTTACAGATTTAACGATCACTAAAATCCTTTAAAAAATGAAGTCATTACTCGTCTTTTTGGCCCTTGTATTTGTTTCCTGCTCAAAAGATACCCCTGAGCCTGATAGTAACTTATCCGCTGATACCAAGGCGGAAAGAGCGGCTACCTCGCTTGATAATTTTATAGGTGAGTGGGTTTATACGGTTGATAATCAGCCGTACAAAAAGATCGTTGTGGCAAAGGAAGGCACAGCCTACGTATTCAAACACTACGTGATGCTGGCAGGAACGTATGCGCTGGATAAGGACGTATATGAAGCACAGGCCTTGCTACCGGCCAACTTCGTGCCCTGGGATAAATCGGCCACCTTCCAGCCGCTGGTAAATATCACTTCTTCCTATACTTCTGGGAAAGCAGCGATAACCTACCGAGTAATTTCAGGAAAAACGTATCTGGAACTAGGAATCTCGAAGTATTTAAAGGTTGGGCAATGAAGGGTGCTAAGAATGACTTTTCAATGACCTTTTTTGTAAAGGATAGTGATGTTCGTACAAAACCTGTTGACAAACAGGTTTTGTTTTTACACTACGTCCATGACACAAATAAAGCCATTTTATGGCTAAAATCGCATGGAATTAAGTGGGACTACGCCAATATTTACTATCGGAGGACACGCAAATTTGCGGAGCGAATTTATAATAATTGATTTAATAACTACTGCATTTCAATTATGGCATTTTCGGAAATGGGTATACTTGTGGCCTTGCTTACTGGTTTTGTACATATTTTTTGGATGATTTACGCAAAATGGAAACAAGAGGCCGATAAATACCTGACAAAAATTGAACATTTTGAAACTGAATTACTTGATAACAGGCACCGAGTTATTGACCTCACGAGGATAAATGGATTTCCAATAAGGGAGGTTATTTATATTACAAGTATCGACGGAATTAATATATTTTATCATTTTGATTCCTACCAATTTCTTCCTGATTTTTTGCCAAATGAAGATATTATGAAAGATATGATACAGGCCACTCACAAATTTTTGGAAACGAAAACGCCGCCAAATTCATTAGAAAATGCAATCGAGCTTATAGCAGAATATTACGATAATTTTCCTGATAGCGAGGCACATTTGTACCGGCAAGATGTCTTTGACAAGAAGCCTTTTGTTTTACATTCTTAATTTCAGACTATGGATTCTAATAACAAATTTGACGCGCCACAGATAATCGGGAAAGACCAAAAGACGTACGGGCTTGATAAACAAGAGCTTAATAAAATTTCTTATGTCGAGCTGCAAAAAGGTGAAGATGAGAAATTTAAAAGGACTGACAACAAAATTGAAACCAGCCCCGCGGACCTGATTAAAGGAATAAAAGATGGTGAAATCAAGATACTTATGCCGTCGAAGTCATTTATGCTGGAAAGTAACAGGAAGGAGTTTGAGACCAATTTTAAGGCTCCGCAGATGATTGGAAAGGATGATAAAACTTTTGGCTTTGATAGGCAGGATAAAAACAAATTGTCTTACATCGAATTAAAAAAGGATGCGGGAAACTGGAAACGAACAGACAACAAGTTAGAAACTGAAATTTCAGAGCTAGCAAAAAATATTAAAGATGGAAGCGTTAAAGTAGTGATGCCACACAAGGATTTTATCGCGGAAAAAAATAAGCAGACGGAGGGAAGTAAAGCAGATGAGTTAAAAAAAAATGAAGAAGAAAAGAAAGAGAAAATAGAAATTAAGCCAATTGTTGTCGAGCCGCTGAACTCAAGAGAAAAAAAGGAGGTTAAGGAGGCTTTTCAGGAGGGGAAATTGGAAAATAACAGGCACGCGACGAACCTTTTCAAGAAGTTTGATAAGCAATTAGAGTCTGTGCCAGACAAGATTCAAGGCAATAACCTGACAAATCAGGACAAATTGAAACTATTGGTAGGAGATTACAGCGACCACCAGAATACAAAATTTACAGTCCAGAAGGATAAAACCGTGAGTATGGAAGGCAAAGAGAAGGGGCTTCTAACGAACGCGAACAGTCAATTTTCAGAGCGGCAGGTCGAGAAACTAGCAGTGAAGGAACAGACAAAAGCACAGGCACCGGCAATGACCGTATAGTTGTTGATGAAAGTGTTCCGGAAAGTGGCCTGATCGTTTTCAGGTCATTTTTTTTATTTTTCGGTCTAGGGAAACCCCTGCGGTCGGGCTATCCGCTATATCTTTTTTCTCCGTAAAAAGGATGCCGCTCCTATCCCTGTTTCATCGAGCGCACAAGGCACCCCCCGGCACCCTGCAACACAAACCTAAATGTAAAAATAAGTCGCTCACAGAATCGGTCAAGGTCGAGCGCTGCGCGTTTCAAAAAAATCTTCCTTCTTCCTGCGTCAGAAGCGTATTTTTTTGAAAACCTTGACAGATTCTTACCGCTTCCTTATAAAGACATTAAGATTTGGGTTTTGGGGGAAAAAATTATTCCCCTTTTTTTCTGATGATTAATCCTGACCCGCTTTATTGCCTGCGTCGCTGCCTGCACGCGTGTAGACATTCGAATTGTTGGCCAGGTCAAAAGTTCCGGAGATCTCGACGTTAAATGTAGACATTTTGTTTGTCCAGGATCTTAACTAGCGCGAGCTGCTGCTAATTAAATGTAGACACCCTACGCGCATTTGCGGCTTATGTCGCTTCGCGCACATTTTAAAAATTTGTCTTCTAGGGGTTGCTTTCGCCGGTCAAAAAAACTTAAAAAATACCCGAAAAACATTGTTTAGTATTTAAAAAATAGGTATATTTATATAACAAAATCAATCGGTGCTCATACGTTAATGAGCTGTTTTATGGAGAATAACAAAACCCAAGTTTCAAGTCAGCTTTTAGGGCATCTTTACGAACTATGCTACCGCGCCCATTCTGGTACATCCTTCAGCCCTGAAAAACGCGCAGTTTCCTACGTTCGGGATTATTCGGAGATGTTGGCTAATGATTTGGCAGAGCTAGGCGAGAATACCGGCAGTTATAAAGAAAAATTCATCGCAAAGTTTACCGCGTGGATGGCCGCAAAATCTAATTGCCTAAGCAGTATGATAGCGGGACCGTCTAATTTCCCTGTTAGACGCGCTGAAAAGGCAAACAACGCCGAACACGCTCGCTACGAAGAATTCATGCACTGGAGAGACAAGTATTTTACCGCTGTTAACAGAAAACCCCGGTTACCATTTTCGACAGACCTAGAAGAAGCAGAGCGCAAATTGGTGACGCTGGAAGCCTATCAGGAAACAGTAAAAGACCTTGGCAAATTTATCCGCAAACTGAAAACCGACGATGAAGCCGTGATTGTAAAAGAAGCCCTAGAACAAGGCTTTTCGGCTGATTTGCTCAAACGACTTGACTTTTACGGCGGTAAATGGCGTGTTCCCTCGTTCATCCTAACCAATAACAATGCCCGGATCAAAGACACAAAGCAAAAAATTGCTGATCTGGAACGTCGAATTACTACACAAGATAATTGGGAGGACATACATTTTAACGGCGGGTATATTACCGTTAATGATGACAGAGTGAAAATTTTCCACGAGACAAAGCCAGAACAAGAAATCAGAGATTTCCTCAAAAAAAGCGGTTTCCGCTGGTCGCCTCATTGGGTTTGCTGGTGCCGCAGATTGACACCTAACGCCCTGGCCGACGTTCGCGGCTTCATTCTTCCCAGATTGAACCAATAGCATCAAACTTCACAGCAGCAAGCTAAAACCCACCAGACGGGAAATTCCGGTTTCCCGCTGGTGTCTTTACCAATCGGTGCCCATACGTTAATGGGCAATCAAAATGACCAAATTTGATACCTTCATTGCGTCTATGCAGAAGACATACCCATCTGCAAAGAAGATTGTAAACTGCGGTTATACTTTCTTTATTGATGAAAAAGCCCTGATCTTTATTGCCTTCCGGGGCAGATCAACAAAGCCGGTAGTAAATCGGCACTTCACGAGCCTTGACGAGCTTAATAAAACCTATTACGCGTTAGTGAACAAGGCAATGGAGGCCAATAAAATCAATAGCGAACGGGAGAAGCGGCAGCAGGAGAGAAACGCGCGGGATATCCAACCCGGATCAATATTTTACGCCTCGTGGGGATATGATCAAACTAACATCCAGTTTTACCAAATCATAGCCGTGAAAGGCATAAAGGTTATCGTTAGGGAGCTTTACCAAGATAAGCAGTACGACGCAATCGACCACGGCTATACATCTGCTATTAAAGACAGTTTCAAAGGCGATGAGATTGTTTTACGTATAGGGAAGTACGGTTTGAAAGTTGATGAAAGAAACCGTATTTCTAAATGGGATGGTAAGCCGCTCTACTGGTCTTCATATGCGTAAGCCGGGGCGGCTTTGCCGCCTTCTTTCGCCCATAGTGTAGACAGTTGGGGCACAGCTCGCGCCCGGACCAGCGGCCGGTGTCTTACTCTAACCTTGCCAAGTGTAGACAAAACAGTCTGCGACCAGGCTGAAATTTCCGGAAATCCCGCCATCAAGTGTAGACATTTTGTTGGCCCAGGATCCTCGCCGGCGCTTGCCGCAGCTGCTAAAATGTAGACACCCTATGCGCATTTGCGGCTTATGTCGCTTCGCTCACATTTTTAAAAATTGCCTTCTAGGGGTTGCTTTCGCTTGATTATATAAATATATAATTATATAAAAATATTCCCGATTATTGTTGTTTTATATTTAAAAAACGGGTATTTTCATACTATAAAACAATCGGTGCTCATACGTTAATGAGCTGGCTATATGAAGATTTACAGATATATCAATCAAGACAAAATTTCAAAGTATGCACATGCAGTTAAGGACATTTTCTTTGTTTCCTTCATTATGCTGATGGTTTGGGGTTTAATGATAGCTTATTACTGCTAATCCCTAAAATGGTTTGCATTGTATTTAAATTTCGGGTACATTTATAAAGGCAACTAACGCAAAACAGGAGAAAACAAATGCCTACGTTATTTATAATTTTTGGTTTGAGATTTTACTTTTACGCCAACGAACATTTACCAGTCCATGTTCACGTTAAAAATGCAGATGGAGAAGCAAAGTTTGAGGTCGATCCGGTAAAACTTATTAAGAATAAGGGGATTAAAAAAAAGGATATTAGCCTAGCAGAATCATTGATTGAAGAAAATAGGGAGATAATAAAAGCCAAATGGCACGAATATCATGGAGGAAATTGAAGTAAAAAAAGTCTGGTTTCAGGACGATAAAATAAACATCGAAACGGTTGAAGGCGAACGGCGGAGCCATCCCGTTAAATGGTTCCCAAGGCTGGAAAATGCCACGGAAGCCCAACGTCAAAATTTCGAATTATCGGCCTTTGGTATTCATTGGCCGGAACTGGACGAAGATTTGAGTTTTGAAGGTTTCTTTACCTACTCAAAAGAAGCTGTTTCCAGTTAGAATTATCCGCGAGGCCGGGGGAATATTTCAAAATTATTTTTGAAATATTCCCCTTTTTTGTTATTTGATATTTAAAAAACGGGTATTTTTGTATTGTCAAACAATCGGTGCTCATACGTTAATGAGCTGGCTATATGGGATTTATAAAACTCAGTAACGCCCCCCTAAAAGGGGGCTATTAATACATAATCTATGGAAAACGAAGTATTTGAACATGAATTAGCGGCCAAGATCAAACGCCTAAGAAAGGAAGCAAATATTAGCGAGGAAGAGATGGCGGAAATTATCGGGTATCATTCCAAAGTAGTATCGGCCATCGAAGCAGGTCAAAGAGCAATCGGAATAAAAACCTTGTTAAAATGGGCTCAGGCCGTAGGTAAAAAATTAACCATTGATTTTGTATGAGCCTGACTATTAAGAGCTTTTTGCAGGAGATCGAAGAAATTAATGACCTGATGTATCCAATGTTTCAAAATACAAAGGTTGCAAAGCTAATCGGCGTAAAGTGGGATACCCTAGTTAGAAGGATGGAAAGTCGATCTATTTCACCGAAAGATATGGCGATTATCGTTGAATTTTATACTGAACAGCTAGGTAAAGAGAAAGCGGATAGAATGAAATTTATTCTAACCGAGAAATATGAGCTTATAGAGCGTTTAGCCACTGAAAGGCTGAAAAGTATGAGTATTGCCCTTACCGAGTTAAGCAAGCACAGTAACATTAACTACAACATCATAATGAACGTGGTAAATGGGCGTGAACTGTGGGGGATCACTAATCTTAGGAAGATTAGTGATTTCTTGGAGTATTTGAGTACACTAAAATATTTAGAAAATGATGAAAGAAATATTGCTTAGAAACCTAAGTGCCGATAGTAAAGCAGATATACGGGAAATTCTGTCAGAATATTTGAGCAGACACTATATGCAAACCTCTAACGGCTCCACCGCAGTCGAGCAAATGATACGGGAATTCCACCAAAATGAACTGAGGACAAAAGCCGAGATCGAAAAGCTACAAGAGCAGCTTAAGGAGATGCGCGGTCAGATCAGAAGCCTTACCGATCAAAATCAGGCGTATAAAGTCAAACACAAAGCGTTTGTCAGCTCATTCAATGATTTAATTAATCATACATCTTCCTGATGTCGGGGGCAGGTATCTACATTCCATGTTTCCCGAGGGTGAACACTGACTGCTGAGCTGCCGAATAGTGCAGACAGTTTTGCCGCTCAGGTGCGGAGCGAGCTGATCCTGATGCCTTAAAAATGTAGACATATTAATTAAAAAATATACCCGAAAAACATTGTTTTGTATTTAAAAAACAGGTATTTTTAATCGTTAAAACACAGGAAATGATATTATGGACTCACAGAATGAAGTCTCGTTTGTAGTCACCAAAATAGAGGAACCTCGTAAACACGGCTCCATTCTTGAAATCGGAGGTCAGTACGTTGGCACCTTACAAGGCAAGTCCATTTTATGGACTGATCCGGGGAGCGGTCAGGACTGGAGTTTTTACCACCAAGACACCTGCGAAATTATTGTCTAATCTTTTTACCAACAACCAATGAAAAAACCACTATTTGTAATTCTAGCCCTTTTGCTATTTAGCCAGGCATACGCGCAAAAATGCCTGAGCAATGAAGATATTTATGCGATGTGCCGCGATTCAGTAAGTAGTTCGGTCATCATCACAAAAATGAAATATTCCGAATGCTGTTTTAATCTTGCGAGTAGTGACCTGATCGAAATTTCAAAAAACAAAGTCCCGGATATTGTGATTAACGAAATGATCGCACAAATGGGGTCGCATAAACGAACCGGTTCACGTGGTAGAAACCCGCGAGTGCCAAAGTCATTTTCAAACCAACGTAACTAATGAAAAACGATAGCCAAACGAAGCGGGTATTTAGAGTTTCGATATATGCCCTTGGTCTGGTACTCTTTACGCTTATTTTAAGCTTTCTGGACATTTTGCCAAACCGGGTATTAACTGCAAAAATTCTTCAACTTGCCATAGCCCTAAACCTTCTGTATCTGTCAATAGTCATTTATCAGTTGGCAAATAAAGGCTTGTTTGGCCGTGCGCTAATGCCGGTAGTGTATCTGATTGCCGGATGGCTGGCCGTAGCCATAGCGGTTAAAATGATGGTCGGTGGCTCGGTAACTGTGTAGACATTCCGACCTTTAACCTGGTTGAATATTCCCGACATCCGGAATTTAAGTGTAGACATTTTGAGCGCCCTGGATCTTCGCCGGCACGCGCGGCTGCCCTTAAAATGTAGACACCTGCCGCTCAACTCATAAGCAGATCATACGCGATCGTGGTGATATTCACTTTACAAGCGTAGACATTCCAGCATCAAACTAAAAACCATAACCATGAAAAAGCTACTTCTTATCCCCTTTCTGTTGCTCTTCGCTACAAACGCTTTTGCTCAAAATTGTTTGGTTAACGCCGACATCGTTTATATGTGTTCGAACACTGTTTCTGATCGCGTGATCCTGACGAAAATTGACAAATCGGTTTGCTGTTTCAGGATGGAGCCTGAGGATATTGTCGAACTGACAAACCAAGGCGTTCCCGAAAGAATCGTGAACAGGATGTTATACGTGATGCAAAGGAGAAATGTACAGCCGGTTTATACGCCGGTATTCGTTGCGCGTCCCCGTATTCAAGTGCGGTACAGAGCGCCCCGCATTCGGGTTATGGGTAACTTTTAAACAATGTGAAGGCAATCAAATCACACATGAGGATCAATTTGAGGCTTTTAAAGCACTTAAAGAGCATGGTGCAAACGTGCTTCCATTAAGTAGGAAAGATCGTTTCACCGGTGATCGAATATGCGATATTTACGCTGCCGGACAAGAGGCGCCCGACGATCTATACCAAGAGTTTAGTTATATTGTTGACAAACGAAAAGAACGTAACACTATGAATGTTTTAGAAATATCTTGTTTCCAAGATAAAGACAGGGTGCAAAGAATTGATTCTGTTGCCGGAACGCTAACAAATGGATGGAAACTAACTGTTCATTGGGGAAACCTGCTTTTCAATTATGTGAACGTCCCGAATGGCTCCACTGAGGAAGAATTTTTAGATTGGTGGGAAGCTGAAAAGCCCATACACATTAAGCACTTCGTCGATTTTGTAGATGCGTTTGGTCTGGCTGCACTCATTGCATCAGTAGATGCAAAAGGAGATAGAGATATCTTATTCACGGATAATGACACAACTGTGGAGGGCCTATGTCTTGTTACAGAATTGGATATAAACCACGACGACAAACTGATTTCGGTATTTGTAAAAGTCTAATTTTACACTGATGAAGATTTCAATAGATTGTAATCACTTCGTGCCTAATACGAACTTTTGCCATATTGGGGATGTAATATCTCGAGAAATAGAAGGAACGCGAAATGACGATCATTTTACCGATAGAATTCGCGTTATTGAAGATTTTATTAGAGGAAGCGAGGAAAGAGCTATTTCCCTTAAGCTAGCTTTCGAGCAAAAGACCTCATTGTATTCAGATTTTGCACAGAATTTGCATTTTGGTGATATGGTTTCACTAGGATGCTTTTATCCGCTCGATCCTGTGGGATCGGCTATTTTGTCTTACTTTCAGGAAGACAATTTTCATGGCTATTCCTTCTTTGTTTATCAGAAGTGGTATCGTTCGGTGACTGATCTCGAATTAAAATTGGTTATGGTCTTTAATGAAGATTCTTGGGAGAAGGAATATACCACGCTAAGGCATAATAACATTGATTTTCAATTTCAACGATAAAATTTCGCTCACTATGGCATACAAAGTTTTTCTGAACCATTATTATTTCAATTACGATAATAGTCCGGTTGTTGAAGTTCAACTTCCTATTATACCGCGAGTTGGTGAATATATCGACCCTTGGGAATTTCTTAGTAAGGAAGACGAAGAGTTAATATTAAAAAATATTGACGGCGGCGCTTATATGGCACATACGTACGTGAGGGAGATCAGGCATGAGTTTGAAGAAATCCAACGAATTTATTTGATGCTTGATAATACCACATTAAAGGGAAGAACTCATAACATTGGCTAATATGAAGGATTTGGTAAAAGACACAGTTCTGTTCATCCATGAGTACCGAAGTATGGAAAGTTCACCGGTTTCAGTGGGTAATAAGCTTATTACAGCTTTATTCGGGAATACACACATTGCCGAACATCTTTGTGACAGTTGGGCGGGTCGTAAAGGGGATTTTGGTAGTTTTTTTCTAAACCTTGGACACGAGAAGCAAGGATTGTTTATTGAGTATTGGGGTATCCCTGTTCCGGCTCTCTCCGAGTATTCCAAGCGTAAAAATGAAAATCCGATATCCGTCTTGTTCGGTGGAGAGCCGGAGGAAGTTACTTGGATTCATAAAATGATGCTCTATTTCAACAATCACGGTATAGGAGACTACCGAGACATCATACTACCTAGCTTGCCCGTCGAGCGGTACGGAAATTCGAAGAATTGGGGAAACTACATTCTAGGCTTATCCCCCGAAGGGCGCGATCTGGTGATCACGCAGCTGCATGCACATTTGATGGAGGAATAGCACCAAATGAGCTGTATCAAATGGAATATCAAATAAGAGGTAAGTGTTTCTACTGCGATCAACCTAGCCAATACCTGATTGGTGTTTCAAAGGCTCATTGGAAAAGTAAGATCGAGATTAATGGGGAAACCTGCCGCGATCACGTCCCCCAGGCGCTTATCAAAACCGGTAATCTCACCTTTGGCACGTTCTACTGGCCTGCTGTTGCTAATTTGCAGGGAAAGCGGCTATATCACTCCTATTTTGCGGATAAAGAGCAGCTTTCCTATGTTGCTGGCTGGAATGAATATTTACAATCGAACAAGCCTTAATATTACTAACTGAATATAAGTTTTGAATATCTTTCACGCTACTACGGCTTATGTCGCTACGCACACATTATTAAAAATTGTCTTCTACGGGTTGCTTTTGCCTATAAAAAAAGCTAAAATAATACCCGATAATAGTCGTTTTGTATTTAAAAAACGGGTATATTTGTGTAGCAAAATCAATCGGTGCTCATACGTTAATGAGCTGAAAACATGAAAGCTACGATAAAGCTAATCAGCAGTATATGGACACTGGAATTTGAAATGGTGTCAGCAGATGAAATCAAAATATTGCGTTATTCTCGCGATGATCCAGAAGGTTACGAAAAGGAAGATCAGTTTCCCAGGTTAATGATCGACGAAGATGCTGAACGAACTGTGTTGGGCGTGTACTTTATGCCGTTTGATCCATTCAAATGCTGGGCTAATATTTCCGACTCTGTGTATTATAAAGTCATTAATCCTGCGCATATATTCAGCTACGGTTCTTAACTTTCGACCCATCCTTCGTCCTCACGAAGGATGGGTCGAAGTCATTTTTTTTATTTTTTGATCAACCTTTTTTGCACGGTAATAATCCTTGAAGTTTATTATGAGTAAAGGTAAAAACACCACAGATGAAATTTTGAAGGCGTCGCATCGAGTAGAGCTTTTTGTCAGAAAGATTGAAAAGACTATTCAAAAAGCTGTTACCTACGAATCTGATAAGAAGATTAAGAATGATATCGAGTTCCTTGCTGAATTTGTTGAAACTCAAAGGAAAGTCATTCATGAAACAAGGACGGCTTTACAAGGTGTTTCAGACGTCTATGTAGAAAATTACCTTGATAGAGAAATAAGCGCAACGCCACTTTCTACCAGAACATTCCTTTGCCTGAGAAGCGGAGATATTAGGACGGTTCGGGAACTACTTGCGTATAAGGAAAAGCATGGAATTAATGGCTTGCTGAGATTCCGGAATTTTGGTACAAAGTCTTTTGATGAAGTGGTGAATTTTATCAATGCTGTTGAGACTTTATGAGTTATGAAAGCTAGAATGAATGCGATACGGAAATTCCGGGTATGGTACCACACCCCGTTCGGGGTTGGGATCGACGAGAAGCGGGCGATATCTGCCGACAAGTTGAAGCTATCTAAGAAGCAGCAACTTAACCTGATCGAGATCGAGCATTTGGAAGAATGTGACAATTGAAATTCTAAACGGTATACCGATGGAAAAAGTGAGCTTAGTAAGACTGTTTTTTGTTCTGGTCTTCCTGATGGGGGCCGCCGTCATCTTCTTGCTGTCCTGCCAGCATTGAAGTTTATTCGGTTATTGCTGGATCGACGATAACTTCAAACTACTACAATGCAGACAACAGAAAAATTTACCCAAGAGGAACAAGCGCGTCTAATGGCGGCAGATCGGACAAGCCTGGCTATTGCTAATGGTTGGAACCTTCGCACTCAATTTGAATGGAACGATGAATGGCAGGTTAATCTGTGCGATTTGAGAGCCTTACCGGAGGAGTATAAAGACATCGACGAGCTGATCAGCTCGTTTCTTGCCGACAAGCAGGAATGGAACCAGCATTTCGCCGGTTTTATCAGTGATTTCGGGTTGGCTGCGCTGATCGCGGCCAAGGATACGATCTTACCGGCAGAAGGCGAAATTTCTGGTGAGTGGGTAACCTTTGTGGGCGAAGATGCCGATTACGTCCATGTCTGGGAGGTGGTTATCAATTTTGTCGAGCGGCTGATTTCGGTCGTAGTTAAAAGGTGACCGTTTCCGGGAAAAGTCCAACGCCCCACCATGCCAAACAGACCTGTCCAAACAGGATTATTCGGGGAGGCTCAAAAATTCGTCGCATAATTTTATTTATGTTGAAGACGAAAATTAGATGCGACGGGAGACGTAAATATTTTTACAAATTTAAAAAGTACAGTTTGGGGTTGGTACAGATAAAACCAGATAGGTAATGCAAATATCAAATAACCTGATCAATGTTCTCGCAACGTTTCATTAACCCTGTTGTACTGCTGGAAATGCTACATTGATTCGCGAGATGTTCTAGGAACAGCCGCCGCACCCAAGGTTGTGCTGATGGCAGCCACCTGCTTCAAAATCAAAAAGCCTCTTAAAACACTCTGAAGACAGATCTTAAAATTCTTAAAATTCAAATTGTTCGGGTTTGTTCCGCAACAGCCAGCAGCTCGATGATGAAAAGAACAAGTCGTATTCACATGCGAATCAGTAACAGAATTGGTTTGGGCGGGCAGCTACACTACACCCATTCTGGCGGGTTTGGCCGGTTCACCGGCTGATTTGTCCTTTTAAATCTATTAATGGTCATATACACGCCTGCATAATAGAATCTTTGCCATTTTAATAAACCGTGCAATCTCATGACAAGAAAAATATTTTAAGCTTTTCGATTTTGCTGACCATATATTTTAAAATCCAATCGGTATGGGTGAACTCTGAATCGGAAGCAGACAAAATTGTCGGCGTATGGCTGAACGAAAGTAAGGACCGTAAGTTTAAGTGTGAAAACAATTTATATGAGGCTAAACCAATGTGTGCGAAAGACGCTTCGGAAGGTAAGAATACGGGCTGCGTTATTTTTAAAGACTTGCAATATATGGGCAATGGAGCTTATGCTGATGGTAAAGTGTTTGCTCCGGAAAGAGATGAATGGCTTAAGTGTAAAGCAGAGTTAATGGGAGAGCAAACAATGATTTTTACCGGTATGAAAGGAATGTTCAGTAAATCGCAAACCGGGTCACGGCAAACAAAATTGTACTTTAGGTATAATCCGTTTCCGGCAGTTTTTGGAAGGGGAATGCACATTAAATTTTTTATCGAGTGATCACTATGAAAAAATATAATCTTGTACCAGGTCTGATCATATCGGTTTTCATTCCACTTATCGTTGTCATCCCTGTTGCAATCCGCCTTGACTCACGCAGCGATATCTATGTAATTCTTCAAAATTTGGTATTTACATTTCTGCTTACTTTAAGCTGCTGGATTGTAAACCAATATGCTCTCAATCACTTTGCGATGGGAAGTGACTGGTTGAAGGGCACTATTGCCCTGATTATATGCACTTTTATAGCAGTTTTAATACAGTACCCAATAAAGGACTCATCAGAAAGTTTACCACTTATGTTTAATTACAATGGACTTTCCGAAGAGCGTAAATTCATTTTGGTCGCGTTTCGCGGTTTTTTATTAGGAGGGCTGGAATATTTTATTGCCTACTATCTAAAGCTGTCGGCGGATAATCAAAAAGCAAAAATTGAGAATCAGATGCTCAAACATGAAAATCTGGAAGCCCGTTTAAGCCTTTTGAAACAACAGGTAAGTCCGCATTTTTTGTTTAATTCGCTTAGCACCCTCAGGACCATTGCCACAGATGCGCCCACTAGAAAATTCGTAATGCAACTCTCGACGGTATACCGATACCTGCTTAGCAACGATGATAGCCACCTTGCTACATTGGAATCGGAACTGGAATTCACCAGCTCGTATTTGTATATTTTACAGGAACGTTTTGAGGAAGGCCTTCAAGTGGACATCCAGATTCCTGACCAATACCTTAACCAGCAAATTCCCCCATTTTCCTTACAAATTCTGGTTGAGAATGCTGTGAAACACAATGTAGTTTCACAGGAAGATCCACTCCACATCCGAGTTTATATCGAGAGTAACATGCTTTGTGTGGAAAACAACCTGCTTGCAAAGCAGTCCTCGGAGGAAAGCACAGGAAAGGGATTGAAGAATATACGGGAACGTTTTAAGTTGCTTTCTAATAAGGATATTGAAATCTTTTGTGACCATGATAAGTTCTTAGTCAAATTACCAATCTGACAAGGATGCGCATACTGATCATCGAAGACGAGACTAAAACAGGCAAAGAGCTCAAAAGGCAGCTTGAAGCGCTGAATGACACTCTTGAGATATTGTCTATTTTACCTTCTATCAAAAGTGCTGTGAAGTGGTTTTCGGAAAACCAGTTGCCAGATTTGATATTTGCAGACATTCAGCTGGCTGACGGTCTCAGCTTTGAAATTTTCAAACAATTAAAAATTCAAGCCCCCGTTATTTTCTGCACGGCTTATGATGAATATGCCATCCGCGCATTTGAAGCTGATAGTATTGACTACCTGCTAAAACCTGTCGATGAAAACAAACTTGAATTTAGCCTTGCCAAATATGAGAGGATGAAGGGATTGTTTACAAATTCAAAGGAAGATAGCAGTAAAGTAAGCGGGTTGGAAAAGCGTTTTGAGCAGATGCTCAGTAAATTCGACACCGCCGCTTACAAGACAACTATTTTAGTTCATTTTCAGGAAAAGATAATTCCGGTAAAAACGAGTGAGATCCTATATATTCATTATGAAAATGGCCTTGTAAGCATTTGTTTATCCGGTAATCAAAAATATATCACTACCCACACTTTGGATGATCTTGAAGGAATGCTTAATCCTGTCGATTTCTTCCGGGCCAATCGTCAGTTTATTCTGAGCCGCGCCAGTATTTCCAGTGTGGAACATTATTTCACCCGTAGGTTGGCCGTTAAGCTCATCGTCACTACTCCCGAGCCAGTCATTGTCAGCAAAGTAAAATCATCTGAACTGCTCAGATGGATGGAGGCAAACTAACCTGTCCGTGAAAGTAACACCACTCTAAGCCCGGATCTGTACCGGTGATCCGCTGATTTGTCCGCTTCATTTTCATAGTCGCCATAGAGGTTTATGATTTCTGCCTCCTTTGCAGAAACAATCATAAAGATGAAAATTCTAGCATATTTGCTCTTAGCGGCTTGTTTCTTTTCGGCAAAAGCCCAGGACATTTTTTCATTGGGACAAAGCGTTGACTATACTTTACAGCACCATCCCTCGCTTTTGGTATACGATAACAACAGCCGGATCGCCAGAGAAAAGTCCACACAGAGCCTCTCGGGATACCTGCCTCAGGTAACAGCGTCGGCAACCCTGATCGACAACATACGTTTGCAAACGACTGTACTGCCAGCAGGGATTTTTGGGCCGGAGCCAAAAGCCGTACAACTTGGTACGAAGTACAACACCAATGCGGGCCTGGATTTTAGTCAGACCATTTATGATCAGTCAAAATTGACCGGGATCAAGGCAAATAAGCCTTACATGATCATGACTGAACTGCAAAAAAAGCAAAATCAGGAGCTACTCATTTACAATACTTCCACAGCTTATTTTCAGGTTCTTATTTACCAACAGCAACTGGCAATACTTAGGTCTAATAAAGTTAAATACGAAGAAATGGTCAAAGTGCTCACGTATCAATATGAAAAGGGGATGGTACTTGAAAAAGACGTAGACCGGATTAAGGTTAACTTGAATACAACCAATTATCAGATCGATGATGCTGCTATAAAAGAGCAACTCGCCATCAATACTCTGAAAAACGCAATGGGTATGCCGTTAGAAAACGAACTGGTTATCCGGGATTCGCTGCATTACGAAATGTTTGCTGATGGGCTTCCAAAAGAAAGCCTATCGCTAGAATCACTTACTGAAGTGAAAATTAATGAGCAGTCTATTGCGTTACAGGAAATCAATGTAAAAATCAAGCAGGCCGCCTACTTACCTACCCTGAACGCGGTTGGGAAACTTGCTACCCAGTCGCTTAGCAATGATTTTTCTGATGCATTCGCATCCTGGAAAGGGTTTACTTATGTAGGTGCTACTTTGAGCATTCCATTAACTAACGGGTTTAAAAGGAAAAGCATGCTCAAAGAAGAGAAGCTGATTTTGGATAACAACCGTTCTGAATTTAACATCAATAAGGAAAACCTGAAGCTACGATTTGAGAATGCAAAAACCGCTGTCGGAACTGCGTATAGTAGCTATCGTAGCAGCGAAGACAATATGGTGCTGGCAAAAAAGCTATTGGATGTAACAGATTACCAGTATCAACGAGGAGTCGTTGGCCTAACCGACTACCTAAATGATGACTCAGCCTACAAGACTGCACAAGCAAATTATATCAATGGTCTGTACAATTTGATGATCAGCCAGTTGAACTATCAGAAATCGCAGGGCACTTTGCCTGATTTTATAAATAAATTAAGATAAACATCATGAAAAAATTCATTCTGCCTATTGTTATTTTGATTATCCTGACGCTAGCACTTGCATTCACATTAATTGGAAATAAAAAGAAGATCGATCAAGCAAACAAACCAGTCGATCGCAGCCAGGTACCTGTCTCGGTCACCATTGCGGCCGCAGAAATCCACGGGCTTGATGTCAACAAAAAGTATCCTGCGATAATTGTACCTTACGAGCAGGCCAATGTTTCCTCGCAGACCAGTGGTATGTTGAGCGCCTTGAATATCCAGTTAGGCCAGAAAGTGACCAAGGGGCAAATCATTGGAAAGATTGACACAAGAATTCTTGAAATTAACCTAAAATCTGCGCTGATTAACTTGAAATCAGCCGAAATAAAGCGAGATAAATTACTGGACGATTACAACCGGGCGAAGGACTTGTATGAAAACAAGGCTGGCCTTGAAGTTAGTATGCTAACCGCAAAAAGCGATTTTGAAGGTGCCGCCAACAGCTATGAAAACACTTCTGTTCAAATCGGCCTGATCAGGCAGCAAATCGAGAATTCGACGATCTATGCGCCTTTGACCGGTATTGTATCCGCCAAAAATAGCAAGCAAGGTGAATTTGTGACCCAAGGAGTGCCGATTGCGACGATCACCAATATCACTTCCCTTAAAGCAACCGTGTTTGTGGACCAGCAAATTGCGTATCAACTCAGACAAGCGCAAATAGCCAGTATCACCTCCCCAGTTTTCTCGGGAAAACAGTTTGAGGGAAAAATCATTTTCATTAGTCCTGTCGCCGATGCCAACCATAATTATCAGATTGATTTATTGGTTGCCAACAACGATGGTGTGGCATTGAAGGGTGGAACTGATGTACAGATTTCGTTTAATACACTAAGCCGGAAAAATGCATTGGTAATACCAAAACAGGCATTGATGACCGACGCACAGCAACCTTATGTGTACGTGGTAGAAGGGGGAACGGCGAAAGTGAAGATCATTACAACCGGATTGGTTCAAAACGATCAGGTGGAAGTACTCTCCGGTTTAAAGACGGGTCAAGCCGTGGTCACCGGCGGTCAGATCAATCTAAGGGATGGAAGCAGTATCAGCATCATAAATAAATAGCTATGTCACTCACAGAAATATCAATTAACCGACCGCTTCTGATCATAACCGTTTTTGTTGGCCTGATTTTATTCGGCATTATTGGATATACGAGCCTTAATTACAACCTGCTACCCAGTTTTTCACAAGGTACAATTACGATCAAAACAGTCTTACCCGGTGCTTCACCAAGCGAAATACAAAGCAAGATTACCAAGCCGATTGAAGACGTAATCAGCACAGTAGAAGGGATCGATATGGTCACATCCAGCTCATTGCAGAATGTATCTTCGATTGCAATTACCTTAAAATCAGGAGTATCCGATATTGAAGCACAGCAGGACATCGAGCGAAAAATCACCCAGATTAAATCCACGTTGCCTGCCGATATTGACGACCCGGTTGTAAACCGTTTTAGCACAGATAATTTTGCAATCCTAAATTTGACCGCAACTGCTAACCTTTCCGATAAGGCACTTTATGAACTAGTTGATAAAGATATCAAACCCAGGCTAAGTAATGTTAAGGGCGTAGGGCAGATCAATATTATTGGAGGGCAGCCCAAGGAAATAAAAGTACTTTTCGATAATGAAAAATTGCAAATGTACGGGCTTTCGGCCAAGCAGGTATTTCAAACTGTGGCGGCCAATACGATTTCTATTCCAGGAGGAAATGTTAATAGTGCCAGTGAAAATTTGTCCATTACCATTAGCGCCGATTATTCCAATACGCAACTTTTAAGCCAACTGGTAATCCGTGACAATGGAACGGGAAGCCGCATATTGCTTTCTGATATTGCGGTTGTAAGCGATGCCCAGCAGCAGGTCGAAACACTTAACCGCATCAATGGCAAACCCGGTATTGGTATCCAGATCTTTAAAACCAACGATGCAAATGCCGTTGAAGTAAGCGAACAGGTAAAAGAGACTTTGGCGAAGCTTAAAACCTTATATGCCAAACAGGGTTTCAGCTATCAGATTGCCTCTGATCAGTCTGTTTATACTTTGGAGTCTGCTGACTCGGTGCTTCATGATCTATTTTTGGCCGTACTAATTGTAGGTGTTGTTATGCTTCTGTTTTTGCACAGCCTGCGAAGCTCGTTTTTTGTGTTGGTGGCCATTCCTTCGGCGATGATACCAACTTTTATTGTCATGTTTTTGATGGGTTTTTCCCTTAACCTGATGACTCTGCTCGCCTTGTCACTGGTAGTTGGTATTTTAGTGGACGATAGTATTGTGGTGCTTGAAAACATTTTCAGGCACTTGGAAATGGGGAAAAATCGAAGGCAAGCTGCACTAGATGGCAGAAACGAAATAGGTTTTACCGCAGTAGCCATTACACTGGTGGACGTGGTGGTATTTTTACCTATGGCATTTGCCGGCGGGTTAATTGGAAATATTCTGCGCGAGTTTGCCGTGGTAGTGGTAGTCTCAACGCTGATGAGTTTGCTGGTTGCTTTTACGCTCACTCCGATGATGGCGTCACGGTTTGCCAGATTGGAACACCTTTCAAATGAAACATTATGGGGGCGCTTTATCCTTAGCTTTGAAGGTTTTTTAAATAGTGTGAAAAATGGGTATGGGCTGGTACTCCATTGGGTACTTCATCATAAGCGGTACCTGTTTGCAACAGTTATAATCTTAATGATCGCCTCCATAGCATTGGTACCAACCGGCTTTATTGGCGCTTCGTTTACAGGAACAGGCGACAGAGGCGAGCTGGCTATACAACTGGAAACAGCCGCTGATATGCCGATCCATCAAACCAATTTGCTGGTTAGACAGGCAGAACAGATCCTGCTTAAACATCCCCAGGTCAAATCGGTTTACACATTGGTAGGTACACAAACCGGCGCAAAAGGCAATACAGAAAACATAGCCGAACTCTCAGTGACTCTGATTGATAAAAGAGAAAGGGATTTGACTACCGATGAGTTTGGTACCACTGCCCGAAATGAGATAGAAAAAGTGCCCGGCCTGCAAGTAACGGTTATTCCAACCAGCATTACCGGAGCAGTAAACGCCCCAATTCAAATTGTGGCAAAAGGCACAAATATGGACAGTGTTTACAGGGCAGCGGCGATTGTAAAAGATATTGTCAGCAAAACGGCTGGCTCAGATTATGTGCGTTATAGTACCAAGGGGCTCGTCAAACAAATACAGATTACGCCCCAACGAGACAAAATTGCCATGCTCGGCCTTAACCTGCCTGATGTAGCACAGTCTATCCAACTCGCTTTCGGGGGAAATGATAAAACGGAATTTACACAAGGCGATGATACTTATAAAATAGATGTGAGTATCAATCAGGTTGATAAACAGAATATTGAAGCAATTCGGAATCTATCTTTAAGCAGCAGCAAAGGGCAGCTGGTAAAGCTATGGCAGGTCGCCGATGTCCGCGAAATCTCCGGCCAGTCTATTCTGCAAAGAACTGATAGGCAGAATTCCATTACCGTTACTTCATCGGCGGTTGGCCGTCCGTCGGGGGATATAGTTGAAGACGTCCGGAAAGCCTTTGAAACCGTGACTTTACCCTCAGGTATAGAGATCGTGTATCAGGGAGATGCTAAAAATCAGGGGGATGCTTTCAGTAGTCTTGGCTTCGCCCTTGTCATTGCGATTGTGTTAGTTTATATGGTTATGGTCGGTTTATATGAGAGCCTGGTGTATCCTTTTGTTGTGATCTTTTCGGTGCCTGTCGCCTTGATTGGCGCACTACTGGCCATTGCCCTGACAATGAACCAGCTAACCATTTTCACAATCATTGGTATGATCATGCTTCTGGGCCTTGTTACTAAGAACGGTATATTGATCGTGGATTTTACCAATCAACTAAAAGCAGAAGGTAAAGAAGTGGTCGAAGCCTTAACCGAGGCGGGCAAAGAAAGGTTACGGCCGATCATTATGACCACATTCGCAATGATTTTAGGGATGCTTCCACTGGCAATTTCACAAAGCCCTGGATCTGAGTTTAAAAACGGGATGGCCTGGGTATTGATTGGCGGGTTAACCAGTTCCTTTGTGCTGACCTTGTTTTTGGTACCTTCTGTGTATCTGGTAGTCGAGAAATTGATGAACAGGTTTTCCAAACACCAAAACGACGATAAACATATGGCTACCATTGAGGCTGGCGATCCAATTGAACATGTTTAATAAACAATTGAAATGAGATTTATAATAAATTTAGTATTCTTTTTAGGGACATGCAATGTGTGGGCGCAGGACTTCAAGCTGGCCGGGGTTGAGTACTTCACCTATCCTAAAGTGCAGGCGAAAGACGTCGGGAATCAACACCAGGCATCTTTTCAGGAGTTCGGCGCGTACGTGTTTTATCCTCGAAAATTAAAGAACGACCAAACCATTATCATGAATGGGATTCAATATGGGTTTGTTCAAGCTACATCTTACAATAAAAAACTTTCATCACAGAACACGCAGGATTTTCACAAAATAGCTTATACCTTCATTTTGATCCATAAGTTCAATGAACAATGGACTTTGTCAGGCAGGCTCTCGCCGACGTTAGCATCTGATTTCAAGGACAATCTAAGTGGTCATGATTTTATCCTTCAGGGATCTATTATTGCCTCCAAGAGATTCAACGAAAGGGTTATAGCCGGGGCTGGGTTGGTATATACCACAAGGCTAGGAAAACCGATGTTTCTCCCAGGCTTGCAATATCAATACAAAAAGTGCAAACACAACCTTAATGTATTTATTCCGGCATTCTTTAATTATACTTATCAGGTGGACTCAAAAGAAAAATTGAAAGTTGGATTTAGAATCGGGCTGAACGGGGCAAACTTCAACGCCAGTGTTAACAATTACTCCAAACCAGCAGAGTTAGACAGGCTAAATTATGCCCGGGCCAATATTGGTCCGGTCATAAGTTACCAGCTGACAAGGATGATTCAAATAGAAGCTTTTGGTGGAATTAGTACCATGCGCATGTACCAGTTTGAAGATACTGATAAGAACATCTATAAATACAATTCTAAAAGTGGCGGCTTCTTTAATATAGGGTTGGGCATTACGCCACCCAAGCGAAAATTAAAATAGCAATTCCACGATGCTAATGAACCAAAAAGAGAGTTAGTTCTCCTTAGTAACTTGATATCACCTGTTGGCTGCCCAGTGAACAGGTTGTATTCAATGATGATCCCAAAACCGTCGCTGACATTGAGACTGAAAAATTCATGTAGTTATATGAAGAAAAGGTCTGCGACGAAGCAATTCGAACCAACAGCGGGATACTGTTTGGCCTGTTAAGGTATTTTTAGAAAGACATAGTGGTAGTAGATAGAAACTCAATTTTAAGTTTTCCACAACACCTTGGATTGGAAGTTTCGAAAGCCTTACGATTTAAACCATTCTCACTTAAAGTTAGAACCATTGGCA
This sequence comes from Dyadobacter bucti, assembly GCF_005869225.1. Lineage (GTDB taxonomy): Bacteria > Bacteroidota > Bacteroidia > Cytophagales > Spirosomataceae > Dyadobacter > Dyadobacter bucti. The sequence continues at coordinate 48,836 of NZ_SWFP01000016.1, forward strand.
CTGGACAAAATCAATACCGAACCATTTGATATAAGCACTGTTACCCGGTCGTCAAAAATGGTGTACAATGACGGTTATGACCTATCAATCACGGTCATTAAACCTAATTTGGCAGGTCATGAAAAATTTGAATTCCCGGTCTTTTTATTTATCGCATCAACTGGAGAATGCCAATTGTCTATTGAAAATCAAGATCATATTGTGTCACAGATAGTTAATAGATCTAGACAAGCGGCAGTTATATTAAACAGTCCAGCGATATCCGCTGAACAGCTTCCGGTATTTGAGTGGTTTGCCGCAATGAAGTGGATTGCATATTGCGGCACCGAATTGGGGCTAGATGGGAGAAGGATAGCACTTGTCGGACACGAATTGGGAGCTAATGTGGTAGCCATCCTAAGTATTATGGCCCTTGCCGATAACTTTCCAAACATTCGGCTTCAAGTAATGATAGATACACAATTTTTCCTGTCGCAACGACTTAAAAAACCTAATCGTGGAAGGTGTCGAACTGTACCAGAACATATGCGTCAAGAGTGGGTTGACATGGAAAGTGTATACAATTTACCGCTGCAATCAATGATGTCAGAGCTATCTGGTCTTCCTCCGACTATCATTGAACAATCATTGAATATGGAAAGCTTTTATGAGCTGGGATATTATTGTTCCAAGCTGGTTGGTGCTGGAAACTCAGTTACTTGCGTGAATTTTGAAGAGTGTAATAAGGAGCAGTGCAACAATGGAATACCGTATTTGAGCCAAAAACTGGTAGCACATACTGCTTACGAACTTATGAAATGCCAGAAAGCACAGTATTGAGCCTACCGGGCAAAACAAGTAGTAAAATGAAAGCCATTATATTGGATTTAACAGATGAATCTGAATCGAATGAAGTTGCTTTGTCCACTTCGGTCTCGTTTAAAAGGTTTATCGATTTTGTAAAAGAATGCGCTCAAATAGAAACATCTACCAGAAGAGTATATCTGGAAAGCGCTGTTGAGAGAATGACGGTGGAGCCTGGATTTTATAATATCAAGACAATTCAAGAAGCATCAGCATTCGAACCGTTGCTAAAAATTATCTATGATCTTTTGACTCCTTCACTACAGCCGGGGGAAAATATTGTCTGGGCTATTGGTATCCCCTTGAGCCCTGTTTTGTTCTATGGAACTGACCGGCTCTACAACATAGTTATGGATCCCATTACAGGCGAACGTCGAACGGAACTGATGTATGTCCAGGTTAAAAGTCTTTATGAGCAAAATCAATTGCTGACGGTTTATTCACTGATTTTAGAACGCCTGTATAATATTTCAAGTCCGAATTACAAACCTTTAGTTGTTTGCATCAAAGAAACAGATATACCAAGATATTACAGCATTAATTTTGATAATCGCTTCACGGATGTTTATCCGGTTTCCGAGCTTCCTGATATCAATCCAGATAAAATACAGGACCTTTTGACAGGCAATGGCGATATCGTGGAGCTACTAGAGCTTCTCCCTATTGATTTGTTCCATTTCGAAGGCATCTCTATTATTTCCCTTACGGAAGTCACCATTGAATACACTCTTGAGCATATCAAAAACGCCCATTTGGAAAATAGTGACACTAATAAAAATGCATTTCTTAGACGCATTACTGAATCTCTAAGAATCCTTATCGCGGATCGAAAGATTGATTTTGGGCTTATTCCACAGCTTCTGGTGAACAATAGATTTACATCAAATAGCAAATATGCATTTCAAAGCCAAATTATTTCAGCAGGACTGCCTGAGGACCAAGTTGCTGACATCTATTTGTTACTTGCAACTCGTTTTACCAAAAGTCCGCAACCCATGTTCATCGATGAAATGAAGACAGATGACAGGTTGATTGGTTTAATGAACACTCTTAAAAATTCAGGATTACAATCTTTTGTCCTGGTGCCGGTTTACGCTGGGAATCAGATCGTTGGATTAATTGAGGTATTTTCTTTCGTAGATATAATCCTCGATGAAAACACTTTATCTAAAATCCGGCCAGCAAATCAGCTGATATCCAGAATCTTTCAAAATTTAATCCATGAATTTAATTTACGGATAGACTCGGTCATCAAGGAGAAATTTACCTCAGTACAACAGGCCGTGCAATGGAAGTTTCAAGAGGCAGCCTGGCATTTTCTTAGAGACAGCTATTCAAAACAGCTTCCGGCGACTGAAAAAATTGTATTCAAAAATGTGTATCCACTATATGGAGCAGTGGATATAAGAAATTCCACCATTGCCAGAAACACAGCCCTGAGCCAAGATCTTCAATTACAATTTGAGCTCTTAATAGGGTTACTCTCACAGTTTAGCCAACATCTAGGCCTGCTTTTAGCTAATGAAATGTCATTTAAATGTAAAAATATACTAAATCAGATCAATGATGTTTCCGAGCAGCTGGATGAAATGAAAACCCTTGAGTTTTTAGAAGCCGAAGCGCTGCCTTTTTTACAACATTTTTATGAAGATCTATCCAATGACAAGTCAACTTATTCCTATAGGGGTACAAAAAAATATAAAAAGGAGGGTATGGAGTTAAAACGTTCCATAGAGCAATACTTTGACAGTATTGATCCGGAAAAGGGTGTGGTGTTCAGCAAAAGAAGAGCACTGGAAAGGTCAATGCAAATGATAAATTTTTCAGTGAACGAAGCGCTGGATAAGTTTAAAATTCAGATCCAGCCTTTGTATCCAGCATATTTCGAAAAGTTCCGGACGGACGGAGTCGAATACGACATTTATATTGGCCAATCAATCGATCCTGATAAAAAATTCCATCATGCCTATCTCAAAAATCTCATGCTGTGGCAGCTGATGGCAATGGCTTCTATAGCCCGAGTGACTTATGAACTGATTCCAAATATGGAAATACCACTTCAAACCACACAGCTGATTTTTGTCAATCCGAACACCATTGACATCAGTTTCCGCGACGATGAAAGACGTTTTGATGTCGAGGGTGCTTACAATATCCGCTATCAGGTGATCAAAAAAAGAATTGATAAAGTCCATGTTAAAGAAACCGGTGAGAGGCTGGCCCAACCAGGAAAAATTGTTTTGGTATACTTCCAAAATAAATCGATTGATGAATACCTTGATTATATCACCTTTCTCCAGGCACAAAATATATTTCTGGATGACTTAGAATTTCTAGAACTGGAAGAACTGCAAGGTGTCTCCGGACTTAAAGCGATTCGGGTCGGGGTTAACTTGGATTTGCCAGAGATGACCTCAGAAGAAGCAACTCGAAAAAGCATTAAGTAGCAAGGCAAATATTTCATCAACAATTAAATTGAATTTCGCAGTTGAAAATTTTGATCAACATCTTTTTTTAAATTTCATTACAGAGACATTGCACTTGTTTTTGACTAACTACAACTCCATTTTGTCTTTGATTTTAGGCATAGGTCCTGAAAAGTCAACCCAAGGGTTGGTGCCCAGAAATTTTTCTCCTCTAATTCCGGCTTTTTCATATCTCATTACAAAGTTTTCAGGTCCATGAGCATAAGCTACTATAAGACCATTTTTGGGATCCATATAGCCAGCGTGAATACCTAAACCTGGATAGCTAAGTCGTACAGCTTGTTCTGATGGAGTAACGTTTTTCACGGTCAACTTCACAATTGTCTGATCAGGAAGTATGAAGAACCACTTAAATGGCCCTCCGGCTACAACAGTCATTACTTCATCAATGCCAATACCGTCATCACTACTGTTTACATGGAATTTACCAAACTTGCGAAGAGCACCAGCTTGCTGCTCCTCATTCATAGCTTTCATATCATATATTTTTGGATATGGTTTCACCCCGATTTCAGAAGTATTTAAGTTTCCACCATTGGCAACCTCAGGTTTACGACCTGCAAGGTTAATTTGTTTTAATAGAGCATCTTTATTCAGCGTGAATAATGCGATTAGCTTCTCGTGTTCCTTCTCTGTTATTGCTCTCTTAAACGACTTAGTTAAAATATCCTTGGCTTCGACCGGTATTGTAATCAATGATGCATGAACGCCAATTTGACTCAAAATTGCATTTGCATTTTTAAAGCCAACTGCATTCGGGCGGCCGTCACTGAATTCAAGTTGAATTCCATTGGATTCCTGATCTTGGCAAAATCCGACATGCGCAGTTAAAGTAAAGGCTGAAAATATCCCTACTCTTAAGATTCTTTTTAAATAGCTAGTATACATGATGCTTTGTGTTGATATAATTTATTCGCAAAGTTCAGGCTCTAACCTTAATTAAAAATTAAGAAATCTTAAGAAAGGTCTTTGCTATTTTTTTTTCTTAGGTGGCTTAGAAATTCAGGGGCCATACCTAGGTACGAAGCAATGATATATTGGGGAAAACGTCGTTCAAATTCTTTATAGTCGGTTATGAAATTTATATATCTCTGGTAGGAGTCAACACTGAGATTTTCCAATGTTCGTTTTTGAAGTGCTACATAAGCATTTTGAGCCTTTTGTCGAAAGAAATCTGAGATGGCGGGAATCTTCTCGTATAGCATTTCAATATTTACGCGGTGAATCTGGACAATGGTTGAGTTTTCCACTGCTTGAACATACATCCGAGAAGGAGATTGAGTCAGAAAACTTAAAAGATCATTAACCCACCAGTTCTCTATTCCTAATTGAAGGGTGTGTTCATGTGAATTTTCATCCAACAAATAGACACGCATGCTACCATTTGCAATAAACCTCATGTGCTTTGAAACCTGTCCAGGTTCCAGTATAAATTCTCTCTTTTTGACTGAACGAACTTCAAATTTTGAACTTACAATGTCAATTTCAGCTTGCGAAAGGTGGACACTCTCCAAGATATGGCTTGTGAGCTGATGTTTATATATGTCATTATCTTTCATATGTGTTCTTGCTTTGGATACAACATTGTACACCTATCCCAAGGTAGATTGAAATTTCAAAAATACATCTAACAAACAAGCATTCGTTTAAGCCCAAAACGGTATTATGTTGTACAAACAAACGGTCGTTTTTCCGTACTGTGGAGACGACCCGCTAGCAATTCATTTTCCTACCCAAAATTACCTTTAAACAGTACAGATTAGTGGTACATAAAATCTAATTACAGTATATTTAGCTCATGGGGGTTAAAATGTAATATTTAGATGATTTTTGGATACGTACGGGTTTCTAAGAATGAGCAAAACCAGGATCTGCAGTTTGATGCTCTTCGAAAGGCGGGTTGTGAAAAGATTTTTCATGAGAAGGTGTCGGGTGCATCGAAGGAAAGGCCCGAATATGCGAAGATGGTTTCAGAGCTTCGGAAGGGTGACGTCATTGTTGTTTGGAGGATTGACCGTCTTGGTCGTGCCACCTACGAGTTGATCAAACTAATGGTGGAATGGAAGGAAATGGGGGTTGACTTCCGTAGTATTTCAGAGGGGATCGACACGTCAACAAAGATGGGTAGGCTGTGGTATATGCTTAGTTCTGTTTTTGCGGAGAATGAGCGGGAAATTATGATGGAGCGAACTTTTGCGGGAATGGAGGCGGCGCGCGCCCGTGGCCGAGTTGGTGGAAGACCCAAGGGCCTTACCAAGAAGTCTAAGGAGACAGCCAGTTTAGCTGCCACTTTATATCAAAGCAGAAAGTACACAACCAAGCAAATTTGTGAACAGTTGAAGATTGGTAGTAAGGCTACACTTTATATTTATCTTAGGCACGAAGGCATAGAGATTGAAGGTTGGGAACGATCATCCAAAAAATCAAATATGAGAAAGTAGTGATAAACTTTACTTCCCTAACCAAAGGCATATTATGACGAATCTCCTATTGACAGCGCTTGATGATCTGAGATTAGATCGATGGAAGGCAAATTCATCGGGTACGGACTATAGTGCTCATTTCCATTCGATCAGTCACTATTTATTGAAATTTTTTGATGTGGACGATTTTATACTAACCAACAAGTATAATACTGATAATTGGCTATATCCGCTTTTTCTTAACAGACAAGGGGTCACAAAATTTATAATCGGAGAGCTAGCCGAACTAATCGCATATTTATACCACACTAATAACGACAAACTTACCAAGTTTAGGAGCCAACGACATAACCGCTTGGTGTACCGGCAACTCGGCGAAAGTCTGTTTGAGTGCTATGTAGAATATTTATTGGATAGCGCTGGCTTACCGATAAAGGCACCTGATGGCTATATACAACGTCAAGGCCGAGTTAAAGAAGTTGATGTAATGTTTAAATTTGAAGGGGAAGATTACAACATCGAAACTACCCTTCTGCACAATCCTTTCAAAGATCAGACCTTGAATTTGACAACTCAACTTTTATCGCGTCTTGCACATACCTTTAAAAGAAAGCGAATAACATTGGCCGAATATTTCTCAGGGTATATAGGTGTTAAAAATAATGCACATGGGGTGTTTACGGGATTATATGACAAAGCCGTCCATGACATTGATAATTATATAGACGCTTGTCGAAACATTCAAGACAACACAATCTACACGCCGCAACCGCATGATAATGAGCACTATCGATTTCAACTCGACACGGCCTATCTAAATCACTACAACAACCACTACGAATCCGTATCACCACAATATCCAGCCTTTATCAAGTTCCGATTACATGCAGACATAGAAAAAAATTTACTAAATATCGAGGCCGCTGTTTCTCTAAAAGAAACCAGCGATGATGTCAACAAAAAAATTCAAGCAAAGGTCAAGGAAAAAATCTCTCAGCACCGCGATTTTAAGGGGAAAAAAATTATTGTGGTCGGAATTGATGAAGTATTTAATCCTTATTCGAGAGATACAATATCTGCGGTGGATAAAGGGGTGATCGACTTAGATTCGTTATCAGCTTTATTGCGACCAGGAATTATTCTTTGGTTAATATTTCGATCATATAAAAATCAGGGACGGACATTCGAAGCAAGCATTCTTTATGATAAAGGTGCAGATGAATCAATCGCAATGGTACTTAAAAAAGTCAAGTTAATTTTGGAGCCTAATTGGTTAACTAAGAGTCTTATATAGAACTGATTGATAGAATTTTCCGCGCTATATATTGAATTTTATATACACAACTTAAAAAAGTACAAGAATGCAAGGATCGAAATTATCAGAGTTGTTTTTTGCGGCCGGTGGGGTAACTGGTCTGGTGTTGATGCTGACTTTTTTTCGGGTCTGGTCCAGCAGGCAGCTGTTCACTAAGTCTAGGATCACTCTCTTTACAATACTTTTCGGATTTACGGCATTCTTCCTGGTGATGGCCGGTTATTTTCAAAGCACAAAGACCAACACCCAAAACGAAGCCGCGCCGGCCACGTCGCAGGCTGATCCATTGAAGAGCAAATACCTGGGGGAATGGAAAGCCCCGAGAGGAAAAGCTAGTATCCGAATTTATGAAGAGAACGGCGGGCTTTTTGCCAAGTTCTGGCAAGGCGACATCTTGCCCTTGAAGTATCAGCAGGACGGCCAGTATTACGAAGGCTCGACACCGCTCGGCTCCATGCCCTTTATCATTCGAAATGACACCCTGCAATATAGTCAGTCGAAATATGTACGGTCGCAAGAATAACGGATAATAACAAAGAATGGCGTTTCGAGATCACTGGTCCGAATACTGGTTATCGCCACCGGCGAGCAGGTAGTTGGATTCTGATATTTAGCCTGACGCGGGTCCTAGGTCGAGCTAACCGGTTTGTGATCCGCATGTGCCTGATCTGTGCGGCTACCCTTTTGATTGGTCCAATATTGGAGGGAATGACGGTGATATTTAGGATGCCGAGCACACCAAGTTTTGTTTTATTGAGCAACTGAAATATGGTATTAATCTTTTGTTAATCAATATGTTAGAAGGGTCAAATTTTTCCGATAGATTAAAAAAAATAAGTGAATCAAAAGCTGCTAAAGAGAAAAGAGATGAATTCTTGAAAACAGATTATGGGTATCCATCCTTTTTAACTTTATACAATACCATACAAGAGATGTCGAACGAGCTGAAAAACTACGGTATTGATATAACGGTGTACCTCACTACCGATGACCCTTTCACCGATGATGAAGATAAATTCCGAAAGAATTTTATATACATAGAGAGTGAAGGAGGAAATTTTGGGATCGAGTTTAAAGAAAAATGGTTTTTACTAAATGATGATCCGAATGTTGGCCGCTCTTATGACGATGATGAGCCTGATGGCGTAAAAACGGTTGGAATTGACATTTTTTATAATTACAACGATATGGACAACAAGCCAGCTGAAAAACAGGCTTATAATATTCAGATAGATGATAATTGTAACGTATTATGGGGACATTTTTCTCCCATCGAGTTAGCTAAAGATATCGCCGAACGAATTGTTAGAAAACTAGAATAATTTCATCCTTATGCACTCTTGGGGTATGGTCAAGCGCTGGCTGCCGAGAGCGCTTACCACAATCTGTAGACAGTTCGGGTGCAGCTCGCGTCCTGATCAGCTGCCGGTGGTACTCGCCAACTACTCTAAGTGTAGACAACCCGATGCGCGACTAGGTGAAAACTTCCGGAGATCCAGCACGAAATTGTAGACATTCTCATTGTCCAGGATCTCTAACAGCTCCGTGCGATCGCTCAATTTTGTAGACAACTTTAATTTACATATAATCATTTTCAAATGAAGACACCTCAAATCAAATTTTTTTCCCCGGAAGAAAATGCGCCGCAGACATCGAAGGCAGTCGCGAAGGCGAAGCCGACCGGCCATATTTCGGATTCGGGAACACTTATTTTCCCGAAAGCTACACTCGAAGAGATTGGAGTAGAACCGCAAACAGCTTCTTTCAAAATTGGAACTGCAGAAGGGAAGCGAAAAATAAAATCATTGTACCTGATTCCCACCGAAGAGCAAGAGGGATCATTTGCATTTACAAGGATCGGGCGAGGCTCAGGAATAGCGCTCCCTGTTATTTTGAAACGTGGCGGTATCGATTATGAAGCTGCGAAGCACATTTTTACAGTTACCATATTCAACTACTCAGAGGGGGTGATCGGTTATGAGTTGGCGATAGAGGCCGAAGCGCCCAAAGAACCGTATACCGGCAAGCCTAGAGGGAGAAAGCGAAAAGTTGCCGGAGAAGAAACTGCCGTCTAGATGTATTTGATGTCCTTATAAACGAGAAACGCCCGACAATCGCCGGGCGTTTCTCGTTTATCTTCTATGAAATTATTGCAAAAGTATTCTAATAACATCTAACTCTTTGTCTTTCAGTCTACTATTCTTGACATGGAGGTAGTAAGTTCCTCGTGGTAATTCTTTTACGTCGATTTCTATCTGCTTGCCATTTTTGAGACCGTTGTTCTTATAAACGCTTTGTACATTAACGCTTTTAATGGTCTTGGTTGATTTTTCGGACAGTAGGACGATTTCATCCGGCAAGGACTCTGCACTTTCAATATGATCAAAGTCAATCGTAATATAGTCATTTGCAGGGTTTGGAAACACAGTGTACTTTGCAAAACAGCTGTTAAGACATATTGTTAAATTTTCGCTTCTCGACCCGCAGACATTTGAAATACTGACATTGAGATAATAGCAGCTAGCATTATATCCCGTGAAGGCAGTGCTCGATTGGCTTGCATTGGCTATAAAACCATTCGGATCGCTTTGAGACCAATAGTAATTCGAGGATGGATCATTAGGTACGGCAGCAATTGGGATGTAGCTATTCGTGCATCCGGTTCCATTTGACGTGGACTGGCCGTTAACTAAGAAACCAGCAAATTGGGGGGGGCCAACTGCAATAGTTTTACTCATGCACAATCCCCCGGCTCTAACAGTAATTGTTGCAGGGCCATTGAAAATTCTTTTTACGGTAAGTGTATTTGTACCTTGGCCTGAAACGATTGTTAGGTTTGAGACTGTCCAGTTGAGTGAAGTAGCGGAGCTGGTAACGGAGAATGTATAGTTATTGTTATCGCATATAGTGCCAATCCCGCTAATATCGCTCAACTGGACAAACCCCGAACGTGCGCCGCCTGGCAGGAACAGTGCCTTCATCCGGTTCATTTGCCCTGTTGTAAAGAGGTTCATACATGCGTCATCTGTGTAATCCATATAATTCATATACATATTGCTAGTACCACACGAAGACTTTTGACCTGAAGGGCATTGGCCAACATAATTTCCACCTTGATTAGGTGTATCTGCAACTTGATCAGTTCCAGTACAAGCGCTACCATCGTCACCCCAAATGTGAAATAGAGATAGCCAGTGTCCTACTTCATGAGTAGCAGTTCTACCTTTGTTATACGGAGAACTTACATTACCCGTACGACCGAAGGCGTTATACTGTACAACAACTCCGTCAACATTAGCTGCGCCACCAGGAAAAGTTGCGTAGCCCAATACGCCTAAATTCAGGTCGCATGTCCAAATATTAAGGTATTGGTCGCGATTCCATGCAGGGTCATTTGCTTTTATACTAGTTGAAGCTTCGTTGACGGTTCCATCTGGGTTGGAGACCACCGTATAGCTTGAAAAGTTGCCTTGGACGCGACGAATGCCATTTGTGGGGTTGCCATTTGGATCTGTGCAAGCCAAGCGGAATTCAATTTTTGTATCGGCTGCAACACCTGCAAATTCAGAAGGGGTATTAACTCGGTCAGCATTTAATCGACGATAATCTTCGTTTAGCACAGCGATTTGAGATGTAATTTGATCGTCACTAATATTACGTCCCACACCAACTGGCTCGCCATTATGAATTACGTGAACTACAACTGGAATAGTGACGATCGTTCCAGTATTTGGAATACTTTTGGGGGAAATTTGACCTTGCGTCTGCTTTTCGGAGTACTCGGCGGCTTTTCTGTCGATTTCTTTAAAATAGTTCAAAAGGGCTGGGTTGTACTTTTGTAACTTTTCATAGTTAATGGAAGAGCCACATTTTTCACTTGTTTGATTTTGTCCTAATACTCCGAAATAGGCAAAAACCAATAGGAATAGCAAAGGTAACTTCATAAGACAATCAAATATTTAGGTGAGAAATAAATTCTATTAAGGTTTGATTCCAATGGAGGTTAAGTCAATATAATAGCCATAATTAGTGCGAAGCGTAGGGTTTGTGATGGCGCCATAGCATTTCTTACGTTTGTATGATACGATGACCTTGGTCCGGGCTTTCTGGTACTGCGTAGGTAAAGAATCGCATGGTACTAGAATATTCTCACCGAGGCTATATTCTGCACGTTCAAAATCCTTGGGTTCGGTGCTCAATACGTATTTGTCTGGGCCTTGGTTGCCACCAGGGGCTTGATTGCCGGCGATTAGAACTACAACCGCTTCTACATCTTTCCTTTCGGCTACTGTGGCACTTTGACAATCACACTGTTCGGGTTCAACTTCGGGATCTTCGGATGTGCATTGAATTAATGTGCAGAGTAATGCAAGTGCTATCATAATTGGTCGTAGTTTTTTTTTGTGCGAATCCATAAGAAATCGTGTTTGGGGTTAAAAAAATGCAAGAAAATTAGATCATGCGGCTGCATTGAGCAAGATGTACACTGATAGACACATAAACAGTAAAAAGTGTTGTAAAGGGCAATAAAATATTCGCATATTTATAGAAAAAATGTAGAATTAGTTATTGTATCGGTCTCTCTTACACGTATCACGAGGCATTGGCTCAAATACACGAGCTGATAAGAATAATCAGCCGTTTTCCGGCCGTTTTCACAAAGGATGATGAGAACGGTTTGGTTTTTACGAGAGATGATGGGACTTTTTTGGAAACGATCAATCCGTAACTGCTTGACTGTAAGTTATTATACAATTTTGTTCGTGACCATTAGTTGCTGATTCTCGTCGTCTTTTGTAAATTCTCATTTTCTATGACTTGAAAGTTGCCGTATGGTGGAAATGCCAGACAATTTTATCCTCAATTGGGAGGGAAAAGAGCTTACCGTGTCCCAAAAGACGATGGTCGGACGCAAAGTGTTCGAAATCATCTTCCCGGACGATACGCCAAAGCTCTATATCCACTTGGCAACCATTGCCACAGGTCAGAGAATGTGGATGTCGATACCAGAAGGAAGGCAAGAACTGGCCGCCGCTATCGGAGCTGAAATTATCAAGTACTATCGTACGTTACAGGCAAAAGCAAACGAACAATAACTATGTGCTACTACAACGGTCAAAAGGTCACAAAAGCTGAATACATTGTCTTGATGCAGATCGAGAAATCGATCAAAGGCATGGCAGAATTGAAAAGGCCGACTGTACTCGGGCCGGAGTCTCCGCAAATGGTTGTGCTCAAACCCAATCCCGACCGAACAGACTTCAATATCTCTACTATGCGCTGGGGCTTCATTCCAAGCGGCCTGAAAAACATGGAAAAGGTCAAGCAGTTTGAAAACGGCTACAAAAAACCTGATGGCACTTTTCAGACTGGATACGACACAGAAAACGCACGGGGTGAAGAAATGCTTTGGATAAACCCTAAGACTAACAGGCCGAAGATTTTCAAGGATGCGGCCCTCAATAACCGCTGTTTGATTATTTCGAACCAATATTACGAGTGGTATCACAAATATCGGCTCAACAAACGAACCGGCGAACTGCTCAAAACGCCGGATAAATATCCTTTTGCAATACGGGTAAAAGGTTTGGAATACTTTTATATGGCCGGGATCTGGAATACCTGGACTGATCAGGATTCGGGGGAAACGATGGATACGCTTGCAATGGTCACAACTGATGCCAATCCACTGACTGCAAAGATTCACAACTCAAAAAAGCGACAGCCGACAATCCTTCCAGAGGAAATGGCTTGGGAATGGATGATGGAAGAGATCGCGCCCGAGCGAATGACCCAGCTTGCCAGCTATCAATTCCCCGAGGAAAAGATGGAGGCGTTTTCAATCAATCAGAAATTCCAGTTTACGGGTGAAGACCCAATACCCACTCTTTACCCGGAACTCGCCGACGACGGCCTTCCCGGATCATATCCTACTCAGGCATCACTTTTCTAGCGGCACCAATTCATAACTGGCGAGATCGACCTGATAATACTCTTCTAGGTCTTCGATTGTTATTTCTTCATCAAAGAGGTCGTAGGTAGCTGGAAGGTGTGGTTCTACCGGCACACATTCAAATTCGGCCACGTAGTAGCCTACACCTTCATTAAGCTCAATAACGCCAAAAATATCTGGCGTAGAAGATTTCATTTTCAGGACATTGGCCATTTCAAAAGACAATTTCGTAATGTTGTAAATAACGGCAAAAGCAGACTAATGACCAATCCGACAGGAGCACATTTCGTTGATTAGATGTGACAAAAAATTATGACCACCCTTGTTGTTGACATGCAAAATAGATACTTTTAAAATCTATTTTCTGATACTATAATCATCAACAAGCTATGGCAACTTCACAAATCCGGGAAATCCTTTTTTCGCAGATAGCCGACACTCTGCGAAAAGCGCCTCAAACACAAAAATTCGGCACATTCTTTCTTTGTGGTCCGAACGCGGCGGTTTACTCTCTTACCGTCAAGTTTACAGATAAATGGGAAGTCGATACCTGTTCTAAATATTTAAGCTGATGGCACGCGAATACGATCCCTGGACGCCTGACTATCTCAGGCATGGCGATGTTCTGCTTTTGGAGTGGGGAACGCCTGTAATATGGCATGATTGCCCGCGAAATGTTACTGAATTCAGTGGCCCGTACTCCGAAGGTACAGTCGAAAAGTTGATCAAAATTGGTGTGCCAATTGAAAGGCCGACCAAGCTTGAAAAAACAAGGAAGATGCTCACCCAACTCTTGAACGACTTTTTCCTTTCTGCATCAATTGGACTTGATGACAATATCCGCGATAGATTTGTAAAGCATACGATCCCACCCAATCCGAATGAGAAATCATACCTGATACCTGCGGGGCTATATGTCATTGTTGAAATGGAAAATGAACGATACAACCGAGGGCAGCGAGTAACGTGTAAAACCTTTAAGCCTGATATCAACCGAACCGAGTACACGATTAGCTTTTACCAAGGTGGATACCATCCTTCGACGTTGGATAAAGTAAAAGTAGTTCAAGATGCTGACGATGCTTTCAAATCCTAATGAATGTGAAAGTACTTGGCATCACTTAACCGGCGTTTACACAGCAACTGATAAAGGCAGGTACACTGGTATCTGTCTTTGTTCTTTGCCATCCAGCGCAAACAGCATTTCTGCCCAACGCCCCTACCCCACTCACAAATAACTTAGTGTATATCAGATGCTATTAATGATGATGTTGGTAAACGCCAGCATATCTTTATCTTTGCACCGAAATAGTGAGCTACTTTATAAAAGTAGTTTGATAAGCACCAACCCCCGTTAAACTTTAACTAGAATTCTAGGAATTCAATTTTTATTTATAATAAACTAGTTCTACAATGAGGATTGCAAAACGAAGTGACAAGGGCTTGGTATTGAATATTTTAACAGATTCATTCTTACAGAAGAGGTTTTCATTACAAATGGACGGAAAATAGCGGTTTGCTAATTAACGCTTATCGACAGGCGGCCGCAAAGCTCGTAGCCCGTTCTCTTGTAACCTGATTTCATCGTTGAAATCATATTTTCCTAAC
>NZ_SWFP01000017.1 GCF_005869225.1 Dyadobacter bucti
GCCAACATTCTCGTTACTTCCTGCTTAAACTCAGCATCATAACTCTTTCGGGTTTTGCTCTCTTTCTGAACTCCCATTTTGCATCATGTTGTGCAAAAATGTGTGCCGCTTTCGGGAGCCACCTCAGATCTGCTTATTTTGAACCAATCGTTTTTCTAAATCTATGGCATAAACAATGGTCTTTCTTTGAAGCAAATTGGAGCAAGCCGTATTCTGTTGTAGAAACACTGAAGTCTCTAAGACTTAGTGAAGAACAAAAGCATATTCTTTTTGGATTTATCTTAAAGTTTTATGGAGGCTATCCAATTCAACATATCTCTACTAATTCTGCTGTAGCTTTAAGACTTTTAGAGAAAGCATTTCTTAGTTTCCCGCATGATTCTCCGGAAAAGTTATATTGCTTGCATTCGTCCCATGTGCGTGTCCCTACTATTTTGCCCGAAAATGAAACCATCGTATACAAATATGACGAGGGCGATGTCAAGGTCTTATCTGCTGACAATGATTTGGACTTTTATTTTAGTGTACGCAATATTCCTAATAGTGAACTTGTCTTTCAGACATTCGAGTATTTTGAAACTGGCCCACGCAGAGGTACTTTTATGCCATTGATATTTTTAAATTTGCTTTGGGAGCAACAAGGCTGTACACGTCGAAATTTAAAAGGAAAGGTCAATTCGACTTTGGAAGTATTGAAATCATTGCCACTCGATGAAGAACAAAAGCATATTTTATTCGGATTCATATTGAAATGGAAAGGAGGGTACCCAATTCAGGTTTTTGATGCAGAGGAAAAGATTTTTTATAAGCTTTTGGAAGACGAATTTTTGAGGTATTCCGAACAAACTCCGGAAAAATGGTTTTGCTCAAAAAAATATTGGGTTGAAAGCCAACAAAAAACATTTCTCCCTAATCAATCAGTCGAAAGAGAATCAAGCTTAAATCTACCGGATTATGTTCAAATTGAAGTCCATCAACCGGAAGAAGACCGACTAAGAATTGAATTATGTAGATACTATTTTGATAAGTTTCACGAAGAAAAAAATATCGATCCGGGTAAAGTATTTAAATTGCTCAATGAGAACAAGCTACCATACCGAATAGCATTGTTAAATATTACCGGATATTTAGACTTTTTAAAGAAAGAATTTGCTAATGGAATTGATAGGAAACTTCATCAATTGTTGGGAAAGATTCTATCATCGCATGAGCGAAAAGTAAGAGGAAATATACTAGTTCTTAACCCTAAGTCCATTGAGGATCGAAAAGCATACACTAGCCATGGTCATGTGAGCAAAGCAGAAAATGATCTAATGGGACTATAAATAGGGACTATTGTCGGTTAGCAGCCCCAAATCGCCCTCCTAATGTTGCAAAGTATTTAAAAACATAACTTTGCAATGGCAAATAAACAATCTGTTATCGTATCCGCGATTGGAGTGATTCCCAATCGTTCACATTCAAGCCGCAGCGTATTTGACAACTACAAGAATCAATTAGAAGTTGTCTATTCTTACCTCAGTGAACATATCGCAACAGCAACGATGATCTCGATAGCCACGGGAATTCCTCAAAAAAACATCTGTCGGTACAAAAGAAAATTGGAAAAGGCTGGTCTTGTTTATCAGGCTGAGCTGGGGATATGTGAGGTAACTGGATACAGCGCATGGTACCTGTGTGCAATTTCCAATCACGAAGACTAGAAGCTACAACTAGTACAAAAAATTAAAATTTTGCACCTGCGAAATCGTCGTGAAAAGTCGATCTCGCAGGTGAATTTGAAAAAAGCACTATTTTATCCGTCAACTTCGGCAGTTATCACATCTGAACTAGTCATTTAAACCAATCCCTCTACTCCTTCACAACCCTAAAACTCCTTTCCCCCTTCAAACCTCCAACCCTCATCAAATAACTCCCGGAGGGGTACGCCTTCATATCTACCTCTGTATCGGTTTCTGAAATCGTTTTTGTCCAGAGCAGCATTCCGCTGGTATTGTATAGGGTAAGCTGCCTTTTGGCGGCGGTTTTGAAATGTAGTATTACCAGGCCATTGGTTGGATTGGGGCCGAAGGTGATGGGTTCGGCGTTTTGGGCGGGTTCCGTGCCCAGGATTACTTCCACTCTGATCGTCGATGGTTCGCTGATCGTTCCGGTGCCGCAGCCGTTGGAGACGGACAGTAATTTGAAATAGGCCTGTGGCTCCTTGCTGGTGATGAGCAGGGTGTCGGGGGTGATTTCGGCGTAACGCTGGGTGGCACCGAAGTCGTTGCCATAGTTGTATCGCCAGGGGCCGGTGCCTGTGAGCAATACTACGGCCTTGGCTTTTCCATTTTCGTCGAGCGTAGCATGGTTGCTGGCAAAAGAGGCGGTTGCTTTGGTGCCGAACAGCATGATCTGCTGGTAATCGCTGGAAGCAGTGTTGGCATCACTTGCGGCCAGACGGATCCGGTAGAACTCCGTTGTTGAAAAACTGGGGGGAATGAAGGCCCTGAGCGGCGATCCACTGCCCGTTGCCGTCAGGGATTTAGCGAGTTTTCCCTGGCTGTCGTAAAACTGGACAGTGAATTTATTGCCAGCCGAGAACGTCCCGGTCGTTGAATAATAGACCAATAACGTATCATTTTCGCAGAAAGGATTTGGAATGTTGAAACCCGTAATGCGGACTGTTCTTGCAGACGGCGGATTAACCGTCACAGTCGCACTTCCCGACGCCCTGGCGGTGCCGCAGCTGCCTGTGGCCGACGTGATGGAGAATGTGGTAGTAGCAGGAGGGGTTATGTACACATAGTGGGATGAGCCCGTGCCCCAGGGGGAGTAGGTGGTTTTTGTACCATCCGAAAAGGTAACATCGAGCGGGATGTTGCCTCCATTGGTCGACCGGATCAGAAGATAAGTAAAATCACCCGTGTTAATAGTTGTGGTGCCGGTCAGTTGGAGATCCGGTGTCTGATAAATGCTAACCTCCAGGGATTCTGAAATTTCGGAACCGGTGATGTAACATACAAGCGCATAGGAGCCGCCTGGAAACGTGGTAGATATCGGAAATGACACGGTACCTGTGGTAGCAGTGACGGAGGGTAGTTCAAATCGTGTTCCATTGTTATTTCTGAGATAAAAACCGATTTTTTCTCCCTGAGGAACGTCGCCGCCCACCTGGTATTTTACGTTGATGCTTTCACCGAGGCATACGTTGTTTTTGTCAGCCTGGAAAGTGATGATCCGCGGCCTGACCCGTACACTTGCACTGCCCGATACGGAGCCGTATCCGCATTGGTTACTCACAGATTGCAGTTGAAAAACCGTAGAGTTCGCAAGTGCGTACGACTGCGTGTACTTCGGTTCGGTTGAAGTAAGATTGCCTTGCCCATTCAGGATCATATCCCACGGGCCTCCGCCTGTGAGGTTATAGTCGATGTATGCCGACTGGCCGTAATCGATTTCGGCGTAAAATGGATCATTGAGCGAAATTGTCGCGGTAGGTTTTTTGTTTACATAAAATCTTTTACTTCCTGCATCATTGATGCCGTCTGTCAGGATGCGGACATAATACTCGCCTTCCATCGATTCCGGGATAATGTATCTGAAATCATCCAGCGTCGTTTTTGAAGCAACAGTTGTAAAATTATCAAATGTTTTCCCGACCTGAAGATGATAGGTAGTGCCTGCCGGAGGAGTGCCTTTTTCTATGTTGAAAGGGACAATCATTTCCTCGCCCGTGCAGAAGCGTTTGTCGGTAGGAAAATACTTCATCGAAAGGTTGTAACCGGCCTGGTATAAATACATCGTTTTGTTAACTTCGGTTGTGCCGCATGAGTTGCTCAGCGATTTCAGCGTGTAGGCTGTCACTTTGGACTTGGGAATCTCCGGATAAAAAGCGTCATATTGCAGCACCTGCTTGAAATGGTAGTCCTTTACGCCGTCTGTGTATTCTGCCGTGTAAGGGGAGTAGCTGTTCAACTGGGTGTAGATGGAAGGTTTTTGGTCCACTGCGAATATCCAGGGTTTCTCGGGCGTTGACCAGTCCAGCTGGGCGAGATAGCTTAAAGTCGGTTTTTTGTCGATGATCACCCGCAAACCCGCGGCAGCCTGGATCGCAGGTCTGGTGGAATTGACCAGTATCGTGATATAACCGTCAACGGCCAGGCCCGAAGCAGCTATTTTGTAGCGGCCCGGTTTTGTTACGGTCAGCAGGTTTGTTGCATAATAGTCTTTGCTAATCTGAAATTCGTTGCCTTCTTCAAATTGTCCGAAAGTTTCAAAAGACACCTCGATACTGTCGGGTTCGCAGTAGTATTTCTGTGTGGGCGGATGTACCACAATGGCGGGCGCCGTACCAGTGAACGGATTGACGATCAGATCCATCTTCACCGGATCGTTATTGGTGTAGCAGCCGTTTGCGACGGATTTGGGGCCGTATGCGCCCGTAGCCGGAACGAAGATGTGCTGCGCCAACAGGTTGTAATCTGCCGACATCTTTTCTCCTTTGATGTCTGTCACCGTATAAGGAACGCCTCCCGAAACATTGAGTGCATACTCAAAATACTGGGGGCCTGTCATGGTCCGGGGATGGTAGGTCTGGTAACCGACTCTCGGTATGCCCCGGATATTGAAACCAGACCTGTACTGAGACGTAAGCGACGGACTGGACGTTTTGATCCTGAAAGATCTGATGTTAAAATAACCCTCCGTAATCCATTCCGCGGGCGAGTGGGGGATCAGAAATTCGATGGAGTCGTTCACTATTTTTGCTTCAAATTCATAAGTCGTATTGTTGTAGGTACGGCCCTCTACCGTAAATTTTGTATTGGCAGTCAGTACGGCATTGGTGATAAACGGAAGTCGTAGTTTTTGGTTTTCACACACTTCCCATTGTTGATCCGCAGGTGCGTCGATGGCGATGCCGGCCGGCACGGTTGCTACCACGGTTTGCTTGGGGAGGTCGGTAGTCACCCCGCAGCCGGTCTGCAGCGAGCGGATCGAGAATGTTTCTGTTTTGACAGGATATACAGCGATACTGCGGTTTTGATCCAGCGTATAGGAATTACCGTTGTTCAGTTCAATGGTATAAGGTTCAGGGCCTGAAACATTGAACCCCAGCGAAAAGGGCTGCCCGATAGTTGCCGATTCACTCTGACTCTGGAATGAGGCAACCGGCTTTTTGTAAATGGTGACCGGTGCGAGATAGGAACTCACCAATGCCGGGTTATCGACCAGCACAGCTATTTGGAATGAAGCCGCATACTCCAGGATATTTTCGGGAATGCGTGCCGCCAGCACACCATTGCTTTTTCTGGTGGCAGGTACTTCGTAGATCTTTTGGGCATTGACATCGGAATTGGGATTGAAAAAACGCAGCCGGAAAGTAGCGGTTTCGGGGATCGTGCCACCTGAGACGGCATAACTCAGCTCAACATTGCTGCCTTCACAAATAGCGTTCGGATTGTTGATCCTGAGAGGAACGATCGATATCGGGTTAATGGTCGTTTTTACTTTCCCCGAGAACGGAACGGGAACATTGCAACTGTTTACAGCTTTGACGATAAAAATCTCGGCTGGCTTTGATGCTACCATACTAATTGTTTGCTGGTAATAAGGAGAGGGGGCTATTTGCCGCACGGAGCTGTCGTTGAGCGTAATCGTGATCGGATTGTTGCCACTTGCATTTACATTAAAAATGAAGCTCATCCCGGTGTTCAAAGTGTCCGTATAACCACTCTGGCCGGCGATGGAAATTGCTCCGCGGCTTAACCAGGAATTGGCGTATAAACCGGTCTGAGTGGCCGGGCTGGTTGTCGATATCCGGTAATTGATCCGGTCGTAGGTTTCAGTAATTTCGCTTCCGACGCTAAAAACCAGGTTGCCGTTTTCAAGGACAGCTTCGTATTTACCGAGCAGCTTGTTGTTATCGTAGTAGGACGAAAGCTCCACGAAGAACCGGTTGTTGTCATTGAAATCGCCAAAGATCTGAACAGGGATTTTGGTTTGGGTCTCCGCGCAAATCCGGCCATTGTAATAGTCTGTAGGATATACCTGGGGAGTAGCAACCTGACCAACGGCGGCGTAACAGAGTAAAGACAGTCCTGCCAGCAGCAGACATTTTAATTTCATTTTGAAGAAGTTTTACTGTAGTTTTTAGTATTTCACAATCCGGTATGTGGCCAAATTCTGTTTTTTTCTGACCTGCAAAAGGTAGGTACCCGCCGGGAACGCCGACAGATCGACAGTCGCGTCCTTGCCGGTATATTTGCCTGAGAAGATCTTCTGCCCGGCCACATTCAGGATGTCCAGGTTTCTTGCTGCTCCGTCTTCAAACCGCAGCAATAGTGAGCCGGCAGTAGGGTTGGGGCCGAAACCAATGACTTCCCCCACGGGTTCCGTAGCTGTGATGAGCTCGATCCTGAGTGTCGACGGTTCGTCGATTGTACCGGGCCCGCATTCATTGCTCAGTTGTGAGATCTTGTATGCGGCCAGTGGCGTAAGCGGCGCCAGGGTGATCGTGTCGGAATAACTGGCTGTATACCGATACCGTGAAAAATTGTCGTCGCCAAAGCGGTAATCGAACGGGCTGCTGCCTTCAAGGCCTACTACCACGTTTACCGACTGGCCGGCCTCGTAAAAAATAGAAGACGTAATTAGTTTTGCCCGGGCACGTTCCCCGATCCTGAATGTTTCTGAAAAGGTGCTGCCGCTTACCTTCTGATCTTTCGAATGGAGGCGAAGCCGGTAGAAGCGGGACTGTTTGATCCCTGCCGGAATGATGGCCGTCACTGGCGAGGACTGACCGAAGGTGGGAAGCGAAACGAAATTTTTGCCTGTGCTGTCTGAAATTTGTACATCATAATCGCCGGGATTTCCCTGGTAGCCCAGGTGGGTAAACGAAATCTGTATGGTATCCGAGTTGCACACATTCCAGCGTCGCAGGCCTTCAACCCGATATATTGAAAGCGATTGCGCCAGTTTAGGCTGTACAGTGATCGTCGCCGAGCCTGATACCTTGCCCGCGCCGCAAACACTTTGCATGGGTTTCAGAGTGTAGGTAATGGTGGCGGAAGGTGCTACCTTGATCTCCATAACGCCACCCGGGTAAGTGGCGTTGTTCACGTACGATTTGCCGTCGGATAGTTCAAAAGCGGTATTGGGTGTAAACCTGGTATTCGAACGGACATAGATAACGGTGGACTCTCCGGCGGTAATGGTGTTGTCGCCAAACAGCGTCATGTCCGGCGTAGCATACAACTGGTAAAATACTGATCTGGAAAGTGTTAGCGATGCGATTTCAGCCTTGATTGAAAATAAATCACCCGAGATGTTATCAGGTATGGTCAACTGGATGCGCCCCGAGGCGCTACGCACCGAATCCAGTTTGACGGTCCCACTTTTACTACCCGTGATAGAAACAACCAGGTATGTATTTGCCGGTACTTCACCACCCCTGATCGCATAATCCAGCTCGATCTTCTGACCCGGACAGATGGACGGATCTGCATTTGCGGGGAATTTACTGATTTCTAAAACCGGTCTGACCTTGACACTCACCGAGCCGCTGGCCGTTCCGTAACCGCAAGAATTCCATATTTTGGTGATCGTGAACGTCTGCGGGCCGGTTATGATGGGCGTGTAGGAACTGCCGCTGCCGGTCACCTCCTGTTGGTGCCCGTCGCTGTAAATGATTCCCAGGGGAGTATTGCCGGTTATTTCGCCTACCATATTTACCCAGCCACCATAGTCGACCGTGGCGCTGCTCATGCCGTAGTCAGGATAGCCTGTTTTCAAGGTCGCAGTTGGTGCCTTGCCGATGTTCATGAATCCGTTTTCGGAATAAATATTATCCGAGGAGTAAATTCGCATATAGTACATGCCAGCCTTCACATCGGGGGTAATAAACTTAAATACCTGCTCATCGGTCACGGAAACCAGGTCGGTGAAAGAGCCGTTATTGCCGGAAGGAGAAATTTGCAGGGTGAATTTTGTGCCCGCCGCGGGCGTGCCGCTCTCGAATGAAAAGCTGACTTCTGTATCGGTACCTGCGCACCGCCAGTTACTGTAAATTCCCGGATTGATCAGGATCTTGTAGCCGATTCCGTAATAATAGGACGTGACTTCACCATTCCAGACCCCGCATGCATTGGCAACCGATTTTAGTTTGAACTCCGTGGTTTTGCCGTTCTGTAAGGGTAACGGAACATGCGACATCCCGTTGTTGTTGCCAATGATCCTGCCTTCAATTCCATCTATCGCATACACCGTCGGACCGTAGGCGCTTGCGGAAACTGTGACACTCGGCGATTGGCCCAGATACATTTTCTCAGGGTACTGCTGCGTGCCGGTAGGCGATAGGGACGGCTGCCGGGGCGGTAAGCCCAGGTAAATCCGCTCTGTTTCTGAAACCAGCCTGGGTAAAGATGAACTGAGCTGGAAGGTGGCATCGTAACCTCCTTCTTCCCATGCGGGCAGTTTGATTTTATGGATGCCCTGTCTGGTCACATTCCGGATCGTGTAGGAGGTGCTCTGTATGTTACTAATGTAGGATAACGTAAACTCGTTGCCGGTCTCAAACTGTCCGTTGAATGCGAGTTCCAACTCCACGCTGTCGCCTACGCATTTGGTTTTTTTGGCCCATTTTATAAAAATACTTGGTGTGGTTCCGGCCGGATTCGCAACTTTTACCGGAAATGCGGGCGGATTGGTGTTGGTAAAACAGGCATTGGAAAGCTTTGACAGCTGGAAAGTCGTATCCCGTTTCACAAAGTACTGAAACCAGATGTTCCGGTAATCGTAAGTTTCCTTCGTCCCATTTGCATGCTCGACCGTGTAGGGAGCCCCGCCACGAAGGTCGAAATCCAGCCGGATGGGCGAGGGAAACTGCACACCCCGCTCCGAATAATCGGCCATGAACATGGTCGGCGGGCTTTGGATCTTGATAACACCCGACCATTGTGAAGAAAGTGACGGATTGGCCGACACTATGCGCAAAGTATAGATATTCCCGTAATCGAGATCCGGGTCCTGGCTGTTGTTTTTAGGGATGAAAAATTGAAGGGAATCGCCCGCGACAGTGGCAGGGAACACGATCTTTTTCTCAGAATAGGTATTGCCCTCTATTGAGTAGGTTGTTTGCGCCGACACACCGCTGGCCCGAAAGCCTACCCGGACGGTCTGCCCCTCACATACTATCTTCGGACTGCTTGGATAGGCCGGCCCGGCGAAAACCAGGCTTGGCTTCACCGTCACAATTACAGGCGTATTCACCGGATTCTGAATGACGCCGCAGCCCGACTCAAATGTTTTGACCTCATAACCTGTTGTCTTTGAGGGGCTGATGTCTGTACTGTATTGCAGTACTTCTCCCGACTTAAGAGTAATCTTATAGGGCGGCTTTCCTGTTGGGTTTGAGGAAAGGTAAATGCTCTCTCCCAGGTTGATTTCCGGCTTTTCAGCTTTCAGTGAAAATGAAGGCTTGGGATATACGTACATTTTCAGTGCCTTGGTAACCGACACGGCTGAGGGGTTTTGGGTCACAATGCCGAAGTATATGGACTCACTGCCCACCCGTTCCCTCACATTATCCGGAATACGCGCAGTCAGTTCATTTTTGCCCGTCAATGTCGCCGGTACATCCACATAACGATACGAATCGATGTTTAAATTGTCGCTCGCAAACCGTATACTGAACCTGGTATTGGCGTTAAATCCAGCCCCGTCGGCGTTGAAAACCACTTTGACCTCTGCACCGGCGCAAGGCTCCGCAGGGGTGAACGCCACTGGCATAAAGTCGATCGGATTGACTTTGACGTTGACCTGTCCGCTTGTACTCATCGGCCCGCAGACATTGCTTGCTTCCTTAATGGAGTACGTGCCCGCCTTGGCTTTCGGCAGGGTGATGACCGTGGGGTAAGGCGAAGGCCACTCCCAGCCGTACTGAAGGTCGAAGGTCTCCCCGGTGTTCAATGTGACTTTGCCGGGCGAATTCGGGCTGGCGATCACCGCCAGCGAGAGCTGGTCGGTGGAGTTAATCGTATCGGCGGAAAGGCCCCAGCGGGTTACCAGCTGCACCGACCCTTTTGTATAGATCCTGAACCGGTCGTAGCCATCGATCTCAGTTTGCGGGTTCGAAGTGCGGATTTTGATACCGAAGCCTACTGAATTGGCCAGCGAAGGCTCCCTCAATATCGTAACCAGCTTGTCGCCTCTGAGCTCGGCGGGGTACTCCCAGGTTTCAGCAGGATCATTAAAGTTGCGGGAGGCCACAACGGTGAATTTGTTGCCCGCAGGAAACGTGCCATTCACATTGACATCAATGCTGAGCTCAGTTCCTAAACAATAGTTTTGCGAATTGACCCTGATAATGCTCAGGCTGGGACTTTGGGCGAAAACGGCAAATGATAAAAAGGAAAAAAACAGAACGCGTAAAGATTTAAACATAGAGTGGGGAATTGATCGTGCAATTTCCCGGTTTATCCCGATTAATGCAATTAAAAGACCCATCGGTTACATATTATTTTGATTGTGTAGTAAATTACCGACAAGGGTATGTCCGCAGGCCAGAAACACCGCATCGTGGAAGAGATTTTTTACATTTTATTAACAAGGTTTTACAAGTGAATCGCCGGAAACTATCTGCGCGACGATAAATTCGTCGGTTCAGAAGAAACGGCTCTCAAATTGTTCAATCGTACTGTAAAAAAATGGGTATGTTCAGGTCCTCCTTGTCATTTAAGGTGAGCGTAACCTATGCCGACCCTAATTTTTTTGAGATTTTTTCCTTTCCACTCTTGCAGGGAAATGCATCGCAGGCACTTAAAAATCTCAATTCGATAGTCATCACCGAGGAAATGGCTATGAAGTTTTTTGGAGAAACAGACGTTGTCGGAAGAACCCTCGGCCTGGAAGACGGCCCCTCGGTCGAAACATTTTTGATAACCGGTGTAGCTAAAAACTTGCCCGGCAATTCTTCTCTCAAATTCCAGGCAGTAATTCCTTTCAAATTTTTGCAAAGATGGTGGAATGACGGTGATTGGCTAAACTACTATCTCAATACGTTCGTATTGCTCCATCCCAACACGAACCCGGAACTGCTTGAAAACAAGTTCGCCAGCGTTTTTAACAGGGATGCGAAGGAGCAGATCAGGAAAGCCAAAATACTTGCATCCGACATTGAGTTCGGCCTGCAACCTCTTGCAGACATGCATTTGAATATATTTGGTAATGATGCCGGATCAAAGAGAAGCCGTTACGCCGCGCTGACGAACGAAAGCCTTTTTGAGTATTCGCTTATTCTGGGCGGAATAGCGGTGATGATCATGATCATGGCCTGTGTCAATTTTCTTAATCTGAGCATTTCCGGACTATTACAAAGATCGAAGGAAATAGGGGTTCGTAAAATCGCCGGCGGACTTCACGGCAGATAATCTGGCACCTCCTGACAGAAACCATTATAGTTTGCTGGATCTCTTTTCTTCTTGCTTTACTGATGGTGGCATCCGGCCTGCCGGTCTTTAATCAGATGGCTGAAAAGGATATTCACCTTTCGTTTCCCGGAGACCTGAAATTTTTTGGAGGGGCCGCGGCTGTACTTACAGCTTGCGTGCTGATCATCGGTCTCTATCCGGCTGTCAAATTATTGAGGTTTAACCTGGCAGATGTTTTACAAAGCAAACAGAATTGGGGTGGGAAAAATTATTTCAGCAGGGCCCTGATCGTTCTGCAGTTTTCACTGGCAATGGGTTTGGTATTTGCAGTTATTGTTTATTACCGGCAAATGGATTTTATCTCAGCGAGAAATCTCGGCTATAATCCTGGAAGAAAATCAACCGATATGCCATGTGCCTCGCTATTTTCATTTGTGGTGCCGGACTGTTCGGACTTACCCATTTTGAGACTTTAAAACGCAGGCGGGAAATAGGTATCCGTAAGGTATTGGGGGCGTCTGTGTTAAGGCTGATGCGGCTGGTATCCGGCGATTTTCTGATGCTTGTCCTGATTTCCGTGGTCGTCGCCTCACCGGTAGTTTGGTATGTGATGAATGACTGGCTGCGGGATTTCAGCTACAGGATACAAATTTCGTGGATAGATATGGCAGTAACCATTTGGGCTGCCATGGTGATCACCGCGTTAACGGTTGGAATCAGGGTAGGCAAGGCGGCCCTGCAAAATCCCGTGGATGCGCTGAAAGAGCGTTAACTGATCTTTTTGGGAAACATCTCGCTGGCATTGACAGCATTGGGTTTCTGAATGAATGGTTGCGGAGGCCTTACGTGGTATTTTCTGATATCATTGAGATGGCCAGAGCTGGTTACCTGTTCCGGTCGTGAAATTGTCATAATTCCCCCTCAAATATGGCCGGTTTTCCCTATGTGACCGACAGCTTAAAGACGTAATTTTGAAGCGTTGGCAGGGCGTGCAATTATTCTGAAACTATTGTGAAGTGTAATTATGGAAAATCAGGTGATATTCTTACAGGGTGGCGGGTCCGGGGAAGACTACAATGCCGACGAAAAGCTGGTGGAGTCGCTTAAATTATATTTGGGCTCAGCGTACCTTGTTCGTTACCCTTTGTTGCCCAACGACGGAACGCCTGACCTCGGGCGGCGCGGGCAGATCAGACGGCTTCTTTTCGAAAGTGCCGACGGTGTCATTTTGGTTGCCCATTCTTTCGGGGCATCGATGTTACTGGCTTGTTTGTCTGAATTTGAGGTAAAAAGAAAAATTGCGGGCATTTTCCTGATCGCGACCCCTTTCTGGCAGGGGAATGAAGACTGGGTGGAAGCCTTCAAACTGCGCCCGGATTTTGCAGAAAAACTGGATAAGAAAATCCCTTTGTTCTTTTATCATTGCCGCGACGACGAAGAAGTGCCGTTTTCACAGCTGGATACCTATAAGGAGCAGCTTCCCTGGGCGACTTTCCGCGAAATCCCGACCGGCGGCCACCAGCTAGGAGAGGACCTTTCCATTATAGCGGAAGATATCAGGGCGCTCTGACAATGAGTATATCAGCCCGATCCGGGTTCGGCGGCTTTCTCAACTGAACATTATCCAAAATAATTGAATCCCTTCGGGGCTGTCATTCAGGCAATTAGAGTAAGTCCATCAAAAGAAAAGGGGCAACCAGCCCAAAGCCAGTTCCCCCTTTATCCCTTTCCTCCCCAAATCAAATCAGGCATTCAACCCGCCGTCGATGGTTATCCAGGAGCCGGTGATGTATTTTCCTTCTTCACTGGCCAGAAACGATACCAGGCCTGCGATATCGTCGCCGGTACCGTAGACAGGGATGGCCATTTTGCCGCGGATGAAGTCGGCCAGTTCGCTTTCCGCAGGATTCATATCGGTGTCGACCGGCCCCGGCTGTACCAGGGTGACTGTGATACCTTTCGGCCCCAGGTCCCGGGCCAGCCCGCGGGTAAAACCCTGCAGTGTCGATTTGCTCATCGCATACAAAGTATTCTGCGCGCTGAGTGCGTTATCTGCCATGTTACTACCGATCGTGATGATGCGTCCGCCTGCCTTGAGATGTTTCACCGCTTCAAGCGCCGCTACATACACGGCCTTTACGTTTACGTCCATCACCTTATCGTAATCATCGATTGTGTGTTCACCGAATTTCCTCCCTATATACACACCGGCATTGCTCACCAGTATATCCAGACTACCGAAATTTTCGACTGTTTTGTTTACGGCATTGATCACTTCCTCCGGCTTGTTGTTATCCGCAGCAATGGCCAGGGCCCGGCCGCCGGCCGCACCGATTTCTGCCGCCAGCGCCTCCGCCTTTTCGGCAGAGCGTGTGTAGGTGAACGCCACCTGTGCGCCATCGGCTGCCAGACGGCGTACTGTGGCCGCACCTATGCCGCGGCTGCCACCTGTTACCAGTGCTATTTTATTTTCTAACTTTTTCATAAAAACATTTTGTTTTTTTTAATGCGTTACAAACCTACGGCGCTTGCTTTATATTTGTAAGCAAGCAGCAAATTGTTAGGTACCAACAAAAAAGTAAGAAATGAGAAAGGAAACATCCACCAATGCTTTGAACGAAAGAATGCTCAGCGACAGCTGTGGTATGGCCTATACGCTAGGGGTGTTGGGTGGCCGGTGGAAGCCTGCGATCCTGTGCAGGCTCATGCATGGCACCATGCGCTACGGTGAGCTCAAAAAGTCGATCGAGGGTATTTCTGAAAGAATGCTGGTAGCCCAGCTCCGCGAACTCGAGCGCGACGGAATCGTGCGACGGATGGTGTTTCCGGAAGTGCCGCCGCGGGTCGAATACGAAATGACAGAACTCGGGCTGACCATGCAGTCCGTCATATCGGCCATGTCGGATTGGGGTAATATGCACAGAAGTGTAAGCGGGCAATATGTCGCTGCGGAACAGGCCTGAAACAGCAGATTATCAACCCTTGCATGAGAGGGGAGATTTGCCCGGTTTGAACAACTTCCGGGTTAATCTTCCATCGCAGTTTGCAGCAGTGAAGTTTTAGACGTATTTATCTGACCAATAAAACTTTTCTGACTACCTCCGTACCGTCTTGAAGGCGGATCTTCAGCTGATAGATCCCGGTTTGATAAGCTGCAACATTCAGTTTTTCATTTCTGGCTTCGTTTTCCGCCGGCTTGTCGAAAACCGTTATTCCTGCATTGTTGATCAACTTAAACCCTGAAACCGGCTCCGAGCACGTGACGGTAATTTCGTCTGAGGCAGGGTTTGGAAAAACGGTCACTTTTACGGCCGCTTCTTCCACTCTGGCCAAAACAATTTTGCTCCACGCATGTTGACCGTTCAGGTCGATCATTTTGAGCCGGTAATAATACGTGGCCCCCGACCGGGTCGCTTTGTCCAGGTATTGATATTTGCCCGGGGCGGCGTGCGGTGCTATGTTGGCCAGAAAGCTGAACCCATTTTTCGGGTCGGTGCTTTTTTGTAATTCGAAATGGTCAAAATCTACTTCTGAACTTGTTTCCCAGTCGATTGCGACATCGCTGTTCTCTATCACCTTCGCAGTCATTTTGGTCAGCGTCACCGGTAGCGGAGTAGGCTTTCCGGTGACGAAAAATCCGCTGAACCCGGTCACATCAAAAGTAATTTCCCACCTCTCCAGACCCTCATTCCAGACAATATTGTCGTCAGCAGGATGAAAAGGAAGTGCTGCTTGGCCCAGGTAGGTGCTGGGAGCGCCGGTCTCGGATGTTCCGTGAAACTGGTTGATATACAGGTTTGCCTTGTTATCTGAAGGCGACGACGGCAGCAGGATACCTCCGGCAGCTGTATTGTAGGTGTCGAAATCCTGCTGCGTAAAGTACAAAGTGACGGTGGCGGTAGCTCCGTCGGGATTTACAGTCGGTAACAGATCATAGTGTCTTGGAACGTATGGTCTGGATGGAGGTACCGTTTCGTCTATGTACACCCTGGCGACGATGTCGCCGCTGACCGGGCTGGCGCCGGAAGGGACAACCGAAGCGATAATGCGACAGTCGTCTGCAAAGATCTGGGCCGGATCTGACCCAGCTGTTGTAGTGGTCGCATCACCGGCAATGGCCAGCGTAGTAGCGTTGATCGCAATGAAATGGTAGTTTCGTCCGACACATCCGTTTGTACCCTCAACCATGTAGGTGACCACGAGTTCTCCGTGCTGCTGGCCGGTTACCAGTCCGTTTGCTACTGTTGCAAGTCCTTTGTCGCTGCTTTGCCAGGTCCCTGCTGCGGGGGTACCGGTGAGTTGCGTGCTTGCGCCTGCACAAATGGCCGCTTCACCGGTAATTGAAACGATTGGGGAGGGGTTAACGGTAATGGTAAAAGTAACCGGGTTCCCTGTGCCACAGGTTGTTTTCGGCGTTACGGTGATCGTCGCGGTGACAGGGGTAGTACCCGGGTTGACGGCATTAAACTCAAAGATCGAAGTAGCGTCCGTCTGGTCGGACATGCCGATCTCTTTCCCACCGGTAATATCGAATCTGACTCCCGAGGGTGTGCCTGCCAGTGCAAACGCCGGGACGATCTCCTGACTGCAATAGGTCCGGTTCGGGGGGATTGTGGTGATCGTGGGAGCCTCTATTGTTGAGGTCACAACAATGGTGTCACTCGCGGTGCAACTCCCCTGGGTTAGAACTACAATGTAAGTACCCGCCGTGTAAACCGACAGCGATGGTGTGGTAGCCCCCGTGTTCCATTTGTAGGTCACGCCCTCGCTATTGTTGGAAATTGGGCTGAGCGTCGAAGCAGGTTGCTCGCAGGTCAGGACAGTATTGCCTACAATATTGACTGTCAACGGATCCGTGACGCCGTTGATGCTTCGGGAAGCACTCACGCTGCAACCGTCGCTTGTCAATGTCACAGAGTAACTTCCTGCAGTAGTGACAGTGATTTGCATGGTTGTTTCACCCGTGCTCCACAGGTAGGTCGGGTTTGTAGCGGTTGATTTTGCTGTCAGCAGTATCGATGTCTGTGAGCAGGATAATGTGCTGGAAGGAGTGGTTATACTGACCGTTGGTGGCGCGGTGCTGCCTGTAATTGTTTTGGTTGCGGTAGTCGAACAGTTTTCGCTTGTCACCGTCACGGTGTAGGTTCCGGGGGTTGTGACACTGATCGTTCTCGTGGTGGCCCCGGTACTCCAGCTGTAAGCTGGGTTGTACGAGTCGGTATCGGCAGTCAATTCGATCCTTTTTTCGCTGCAGGTCAGCGCATCAAGGCCGGTGATAGTTGCGGATATGGTTGTCGGGCTACCTGTAATGGTCTTTGACTGGGTGGCGGTGCAGTTTCCGCTGGTCATTGTCACGGTGTAAATTCCACCGGCGGCCACATCAATAGATGCCGTGGCAGCTCCCGTGCTCCACAGATAAGTCGCATCGGGGAAGGCCGTGGAGGCTATGAGTGTGATGGTCGGCCTGTTGCAGCTGAGTACCGTCTGAGCGCCGGAAATGTTGACTGCACACTGAGACGGATCTTCAACAGTTAATGTATAATCTTCTGCTTCCCCAAAATTATAATTACCGCATGCGTTGTCGGGGATTGTTTCAAATGCGGAAACAATGCGCATCATGAGCGGTCCGGGGGCAAGTCCCGCCGGAATGGCGATGTCGCCTGAAAAAGCACCAGCCCCAGGCTCCGGAGTACTGAACACCCTTTCGTCTGCTTCAAAAACGGTGTTTCTGTTCATGTCTAGCCAAATGGCGATGCCGTGAGACCAGACATCGCTCAACCGGCTGCCGCTGACAGCAACCGTTTGCCCGGCCCGAACATACACAGTCCCTGGCATAGCCGCATAGCTGTTTGGTGAACATCCGGAATTATCGCTCAGTACGGCACCGTTCACAACAACCCGCTTCAGTCCGTCTTCTCCCGAACATTCATTATTGAAAGTGGGTGTGCAGGTAACAATGTCGCCAGTCACTGTGAGCACGTAATCTTCTGTCTCGCCCATTGAATAGTTTGCACAGGAACTGCCCGGGATGGTGTTGTATACTACTGTGACCCGCATAGCAAGCGGACCTGCGGCAGCGACCGGAATGGTGACGCTTCCTGATACGGAACCAGTTACCAGCGAAGGCGTATAAAATACCCTTTCGTCGTCCTCGAACATCCTGTTTCGGTTGCCATCGATCCAGATGGCCGCCCCTTCCTTATTCAGCGAATTCAGAAAGGTGGCAGTGAACGGCACTGTCTGTCCCGGTGCAACGGTCGTAGTGCCGGGAAGCACGCCATAGCCGTTGGGTGAACAGCCCGAATTCTCGCTCAGCATGACGCCGTTGAGGGAAAACGATTTTAAACCGTCGTTATCCGAACACCCTATGGAATAAACGGGAGTACAATCTGGGGACAATGTTTTAAAATTCCCCATCGTATATTCAGAGAAAGTGTTCATTTCGCAGCTCCTCCGCACTTGCCAGTCGTAGCTGGTGCCTTCGCTCAACCCTGTTAATAAATAACCGGGGGATGTGAGATTGCTGACCGTATTCCAGCTGGAAGCCGAGCTTGCTTTCCATTGCAGCTCATACACGGTGCCGGCTCCCATATTGATCCAGCTGAGCTGTGCGCTGTTGGTACCGATTTTGGTATTCGCGGTACCGAGTGGAGAAGGACAGACGGCGGTACTGAAAACCGTTGACGCGGTGTATGCCGATGATCCCGACGTACATTTGTTGCGTACCTGCCATTCATAGTTTAAGCCTGGCGTAAGGTTGCTGAGGGTGTATTCCGCTGTATTGAGGTCGCTGACATTTGTCCAGCTGGCAGTGTAAGCAACCCGCCACCGCAAATCATAACTAATTCCGGGGCCTGATGGTAACCATCTTAATTCGGCACCGGAGGTGGTGACCTCGATGGTTTTCATATTCCGGGGCACTGAGCAGTCTGTGGTGATCGACGCCGCTGCGCTGATTCCCTCTGTACTGTTGGAAGGCCTCACACGGTAATAATAGCTGGTGGTAGCCCCTGCTTTTGTATCGGTAAATGTGGTCATATCGGGCCCCACACCTCCTATATGTACAAAACCTGATTCCGGAGAGAGTGAACGTTCGATGAAGTAGCCCATTTCGTTGGAAGCATTGTCCTGCCAGTTGAGCACTACGTTTGCTGAACTCCCGGTGAAGCTGGCTGTCAGGTTGGTAACTGCCGGAACATCCGTAGACGGGTAGGTGAGCGAGTAAGAAGTGTGGCTCTGGCGCAAGGCGAGGGCGGTCTGCATGCGCTCATACTGGCTGGGGACAAAATGATGTGTGCAGGTGTGATAGTAGCTCATAAGATTGGAAATAGATGGAGTATACCTCTCACCGTTTGCGTCCAGCGCTGTTCCATTGTATGAATTGCATCCGTTTACGTTGATCACCGAACTCCCTTCCTGTCCGTAAGGATCCGCCGGGGTTTCGCAAAGCATGTCGCCTGCGAACGAACAATTCGCTCCCGGACCCCGTGTCACGAGTTCGTTGGTGGGCTCTGTACCATTGCTGCTGCCAAAAGTGTGGAGCAGGTTAAAATTGTGCCCCAGTTCGTGAGGTACCACCCGGTTTCCCAGGTCTTCCTCCGTCGCCGGATATCCTGTGAGTATGAATGAACGTGTAGAAGACCGGGTGTTCGACGGGTAATATGCATATCCTCCCCAGCCCTCACTTGTGTAGTCGACATAATATTGGTTGAGGGCGTTGCCTGCGTCCCGGGAATTTGCAACAGCATCCTCAATAGTGGAGGTGAAGTTATTGTACCAATAGGAATTGTCAATATAATCAAATGAGGTGCCTGCATAAAAAAACTGGATGCCGGTGCCATTTTGCATGTGGTAACTGTTGGCAAGGGCAAGTATGTTGTTGAGGCTGTTGACGCTGTAACCACCGTTGCCGTCACTTCTCCGTAAAATATGCGGACGGATGGGAACCCATGTAACGCCCGTGCCGCCCGCATTCCTCATCCGTGCGGCCCTGGCCATTTCCATCTCCAGGGCTTTTCGCTCGTCGTCGCCCAGTTCGGGAACGGCACACTTTAATACATTGCCCGATATCCCTTGACTTACACCGCCGGGCAGGTCTGATTGTCGCGTTTTTTTGAAGGTTTGGGCATAAGAAGGCCCCTGTAAGCAAAGCAAAAGGGATGTTAATGCCATGCAGTTCAGTAAAGTTCTGATCATTAAAGTTATCGTTGATGTGTTTACATTCAGAAATACAGGCGACTTCCGTGCGCGTAAAAGCAAACGGAAACGCAAAAACAGGAAGTGGCGGGTGACGTCGCTATTCTGAGGATGTAGAAGAATGTTTCATGTCGTTGAGAATTATGTTGAGAATAAATGCGGTAGAAAATTATAACTTTTTTTAAGTATTTACATTCTGATATTTTTTATAATCTTACAAATGTTATGTTAAACTGCGTTTCCTTTCAACTTAAACAGTGCCCAGCTCATTTTATGAAATTTTTTGTAAGCAGATCGTCTATCAGAAAAATAGTGCCAGCTTTTTATTTTCTTTTTTTATTGCCAAATATTTCTTGTGACAACAAAGAGCCCGTCCCAAGGGTCGTTGTTGATGCGCCTCAACTGGATCTGAAATACGACCAGCAGCACCAGTTTAAGCTTTCTGAGGGAGGTGAAGAACTCCAACCCCAAACCTTTGTGTGGAAATCAGATGATGAAACAGTGGGTACGGTGGATGCAAATGGAAAGTTTACGGCCCGAAGAGTTGGGGAAACTATTGTCCATGCTGTGTCGCCGGATGGAGAAATGCAAATCGAAAGTAAGGTAACCGTAAGCCCATACTCGTCGTTGTACACGGAACCCGTACTGCTTTGGGGCGCGAGCCAGACGCAGGTTAAAGCGGGAGAGAAACGCAAAATTTCGGAAAGTTCCCCATATTACCTGGCGTTTACGGGGGAAACGACCACGGTTAAAAAAGCCGAATATTACTTCAGCCCGGACCAAAAACTCAGCGGTGCCAACATTTACCTGGGTAATACGCAGGAAGCTTATCAGGAGGCTGTTTTGTATTTAAAAGAGCGGTATCCCGACAATTTCACCTACAAGAATACTACTGCGCCGTTTCAATTGATCCATTCGTTTTTTAACGATGCCAAAACAATGCGTATTGATTTTTCAGCGACGGAAATTTCCGGAAACGTTGTGAATTATTACAGTTTTACGTTCTGACAGACTTTTCGGATGAAAAGCAATAAGCAGTATAGGCAATGGTGTCTGCATCCAGCTCCTGTAACGGTCTGGATGTTCACATTCACTCGCTTCGCAGACTCTTGACAGGGTCCGTTAATGCTGCCTTGATGCTTTGGAACGAAATCGTCAGCAAGGCAATGGCAAGCGCCAGCACGCCGGCGAAACCGAAAACCCACCACGGCATGTCCATGCGATAGGCAAAATCCTGCAACCAGTTGTCCATGACATACCAGGCAATCGGGACAGCGATCATGATGCCTGTCATCACCAATTTGATAAAATCAGTGGCCAAAAGACGGATAATCCCCGTCAGGCTCGAACCTAAAACTTTCCGGACGCCGATCTCTTTTGTCCGCACCTGGGCTGTGTAAGTTGCAAGTCCGAATAACCCGAGACATGAAATCAGAATGGCGATGGAAGCGAAAATGTTGAACAACATGCCGGCTTGCTCTTCGGACTTGTAAAGACTATCGAATGCTTCGTCCAGAAATGCATATTGAAACGGGGCATCAGCATTGAATTTTGTCCAGATGTTTTTAGCAGCCGCAATGGCTTTTTTTGCGTCAGTACCTGTTGTTTTGATGTAAATGCGGTTCATATTACCGGGATCATAAATGAAGACCGCGGGTTCGATTTTTTGTTTCATCGAGGCAAAATGGAAGTCCTTCACCACCCCGATAATTGTCCCTTCCGTGTCCCAGATCTTGAAACGCTTGCCGATCGGATCTTTTATCCGCGCAGTTTTGACAGCCATTTCGTTCAGGATAAAATGCCTGGTATCGGCCGGAGCGTCCGTAAAATTACCGCCTTCTTTCAGCTGCATTTTGAAGAACGGGATAAAGGACCTGTCCGTGTTCATGAACCGGATCATCATGGTTTCGCCCGGTTGCTTTCCATCCCAGTTGCTGGTCCCGGTCTGGCCGCCGATCAGGACCACATTGAAGTTGGATCTGCTGACGTCGGATATGCCGGGCTGGCTCAATAAATCGGACTTGATGGCTTCATAATGCTTCGTCAGGTCCCGCATATAGAAGGATAACACATGCGTTTTGTCATAACCCAGTCCTTTGGACCGGATATATTTCATCTGGCTGCTGATGATCAATGTTCCAACGATCAGAATCACCGAAACCGTAAACTGAATAACTACCAGTGTTTTGCGGAACATTGCTTCGTTAAGCCCGACCGAAACTTTGCCTTTCAGGGATTTGAGTGGCTCAAAAGACGATAACAGTAAAGCCGGGTAAATGCTCGAAGCGGCCAGTGTACAAGCTATGGTAGCACCCAAAACCTGCCATATATGTGGTTTCAGAAAATCCAGGACTAATTTTTTGCCCGAAATCTGATTGAAAAACGGCATGAGAATGTGCATCAATACGATGGCCAGCAACGTGGACAATGAAAATAGCAATATGGTTTCTACCAAAAACTGCACGAAAAGTTGTATCCGCGCCGCGCCGACAATTTTGCGCATGCTCACTTCCTTGGACCGAAGCAATGAGCGGGCTGTAGAGAGGTTGACGTAATTAATGCAGGCAATGATCAGGATCAGTAAGGCCACGATCATAAACATTCTCACCGTTTCAATTCCTTGCCCGGAACCGTCGGATTTGTATAAATGTACGTCCGGCAACGCCTGTAATAAATAGGTGAGGTCCGTGTCGTCCGGTTTGTTGCGCAGATGTATGTTGCGAAGATTGGCTGCTATATCCTGCAACGGCCGGCCCGGCTGTAAGAGCAGATACGTTGTGTAATCAAATTCGGAAAAATCATTGTCCATATTTTTCCCGTCCTTGCGCCCTTCATATACATCCTTAAAGCGGAGCGAAATTGGGAAGACCATGTCGCCTTTGATGCTCGAATTCTCCGGAAAATCTTCAACTACACCTGTAACTGTGAAATGTACGTTCCCACAAGCAATCGCTTTTCCAAGGGCGTCAGCATCGCCAAAATACCGCCTGGCGGTTGTTTCGGTAAGTATAACCGAGTAGTTATCCGGGAAAGGCTTCTCCGGATTCCCATGAACGAGCCTGTAATCGAACATGGTGAACAGGGTAGGGTCGGCGAAAAAAGTGTTTTCTTCGCTGAAAACCTTGTCCTGATACCTGAACAAGGTGTGCGCACCATTATAGGTCATCCGGACCGCTTCCCTGATCTCAGGAACTTCCCTTTTGGCAAATCCCGCGATAGGCGCAACCGTTGCGGTCCATATCTGCTGACTGGAACCCGTGCCAACCCTGTTTTCAAGCTTATAAATATTATCCGCCTGCTTGTTGAAGCTGTCAAAGCTCAGTTCATCCTGCACCCAAAGCAAAATCAGGATCCCGACCGCCAGCCCCACAGACAGCCCGATGCAATTGATCAGCGAATAAAAGCTGTTATTGAGCAGATTGCGCCAGGCAATTTTAAAATAGTTACCGATCATATCATGAATGAGAAATGGTGAAGGATAAGTTTGGCTTTGTTTTTTAAAATAGCCTGGTTTGAAGAATCCCAGAACTTCCAGCCAATAGAGCCGCCTGGCTTTTTTCAGGCCAAATCGGCGGATATGGTCGTTGAATACTTCATGTAAATCTCCTTCTACGTCCTCAGCCAGGTTTGCAGCGCAAAACCATCTCAG
Organism: Dyadobacter bucti; assembly: GCF_005869225.1. GTDB lineage: Bacteria > Bacteroidota > Bacteroidia > Cytophagales > Spirosomataceae > Dyadobacter > Dyadobacter bucti. The sequence continues at coordinate 23,254 of NZ_SWFP01000017.1, forward strand.
AAAACGGACGGCAAGCTGAGGCGGAGCAGGGGGGATGTGCGCGTTCTTTTTCATAAATCAACAACCATTTTAAGTGGGCTGATAAGTCTGTCCCAGAAGCCGGCACGTACCTGCTGGATCTCTTTCAATGTGCGCAGTCCGTAGGCTGTAACGGAAAACAGGCGTTTGCGTTTGCCACCCCGCTCCGCAGTAGGCTCGCCCATAGCAGATCTCACCATACCTTTTTCTTCCAGCCGCTGCAATGCGGAATGTACCTGATTGAGCCGCAGGTCCCGGCCGGTTTGCCTGCCGATATCAAGCAAAAGCGCGGCTCCGTAAGCCTGCCCGTCCGTCACAGCCACGGCGAGCAGCACAATTTCCTCAAACTCTCCGAGATAGGTTCGTTTCATGGTTTTAATTAAATCTATTTTTGCTGATAAAATAGTTTGCCAGGAAATGAATTGTCTATCAACAGCTTGAATGTGATATACTTGTAAAAATACTTGCAGCTGAACGTTGTCCGATATCGAACAGCGTTTGTGCGGTTATGCGCCCGGATTATTAGCGTAAGTGACCATCATGCGGTATGTGCGAACAGGCACGTCTAGTCTGTAAGCTTAATGTATTCGCATTCGCCGACCGGTAATTTCTCCGGCCGCTCGTACCATTCGTCGATTTCCTTGCCGCCAAGGAATTGTTTTGCGGACCAATGGTACTCACCGGCGGGCAGGTCGACCTTTACCATATCGCCGAGCGTTGCCTGGTTGCAGTCCGGTCTTTTTGCATTGGGCGAAACGAGTTTTCCGACGAATTTTTTGTTAACGTAAATGTCTATTGCATCAAATTCCTTCCTGTCTAATTGGGTGTAGAAGATAAACCGGCCCTCCTCCCGGGGCGCTGGTTCATCCTTCTTGCAGGAAATAACTAATAGTTGCAGACCAAGCATAAGCCCGAATACCTTTGAAGCCGAATGGCAGCTTTTTAGAATCTTTTTCATAGCTACTGATTTGTTAAGTACGATTTGTTTTAAAAAACACGGTATGATTGATACGGCAAAAGTATTTCCCCTGGATAGTTGAGGCGAAATTTTAAGTACCGACGCGTGGTAATTATCTGCTGAGCCGTGGGGTAAATGCCGGTGAGACGTTTTTGAGAACTGCGAATCCGGCCTGCGCATAGAGCACCTGTTCCCTGAATTCACACAAATTTGAAGATGAGTTAATTTACTTTAAATGAAAGTGGCGTTACTTTGACGGCGCAATATATGCTCTGCCCTGTCCGGCAAGGCGAAATCGACGTAAACGCAAAACTTCGGCCACACGGCGAAGACTGGTAATTAAACCGACCTAATTATTCTCAAAATGACAAATGTTCTAAAAATACAGGTAGTCGCTGGCTTTCTTTGTCTGATCAGCCTGGCGGGATTCGGCCAGAAAAGCGCGCCTTTTTTCTTTATCCAAATGACGGATACTCAATTTGGATTCTTTACCGATAACAAGAGTTTTGAAAGGGAAACAGAGAATTTTGAGAAAGCCGTTGCGGCGGCAAACCGGTTGCGCCCTGCCTTCGTAGTCATCACCGGAGACCTGATCAACAAACCAGCCGACAAGGCGCAACTGTCGGAATACAAGCGAATCGTAGCGCTCCTTGATCCTGAAATTCCTGTATATCATGTGGCTGGAAATCATGATGTTACAAACGATCCCAGGGAGAACGATATCGCCGGTTACCGCAAAGAGCTTGGAAATGACTTTTATGTCATTAAACACAATGGCATGCGCGGGATCGTCCTGAATTCCCTGTATTTTAAAAGCCCTGCCGGGGTGGAAAAGGAGGCCGCCGCCCAGGATAGATGGTTGACCAGGCAACTGAAAAAAGCCAGACGCGCTTCAGCTGCGCCTCTGCTGGTGTTCCAGCACCACAGCTGGTTTTTGGCTGAGCCGGAAGAAAAGGATGAATATTTCAACATTCCTGCTGTGACACGGAACAAGTACCTGGCATTATTTCAACAATATGGTGTGAGCCATGTTTTCGCCGGCCATTATCACCGCAATGCATTTGGCAAATCCGGGACCATGGAAATGGTAACTACCGGCCCCGTAGGGAAGCCCCTGGGGAAGGACCCGTCGGGTTTTCGGATTGTAAAGGTTTCCGGAAATAAGGTAAGTCACCAATATTACGAACTTGATCACATACCCGGCCAAATTGTTCTGGAGTAGGCGAAACTTGTTTACTCCTCAATCACCGAAATCCCCTTTTGTTTGAGATTTTCCAGTCCGTCGATCATTGCTTTGATTTGTTCTGCGGAATGCCGTTGCCATATTGTGACCTCGCCGATCACTTTGAATGGATGCAGGGAGCGATAGGACATTGTAGGGTTACCGGGGAATTTTTTATCGGTAACATTCGGGTCGTCTTCCAGCGGACCTGTCGCTTCCACCAGGAATATTCTTTCACGTCCCTCTCCCAAAGCAAGTTCAGCTCCCCAGACAGCGGCATTCAGGGTGGCAGAGAGGTAAATGTGTTTTAATTTCCTGTCTACAAAATTGGAGTTAAAGCCGGTTTCTATAAAATCCCCGATTTTCAGATCTGCTTTGGTCCCATGAAAGAAGGTTTGAGAAAAAGCATTATATACCGGTGCGCTGGTTTCGTGTACTGTATCCATTGGTTACTGGTTTTGATTTATTGTTTTTATTTTTCGGTTCATTATTTCCATGGCATTTAAAAAATACCTTTCCAGAACTTTTAATTCTTCTGTTGAAAATGTAGCAAACAAGTTTTCGGTATTGGTCTGGAAATCTTCGTAAAGAGGTTTTAACAGCGCTGCTATTTTATTTGTATCCGGTACGATGATCACTTTTCTGCGGTCAGTTTTATCCGGCTTCCGTTCCACCAATTTTTTCTTTTCAAAACGGTCTATCAGGCTCGTGGTAGCGCCCGTCGTCAGCCCTGTTATAGCGGAAAACTCTCCGGCAGTCATTTCCCCCCGCTGGATCAAGAAACCTAAATATTTATGGTCAGTGCCCGACATACCTGCTTTTCTGCCGATGGCTTCGTGCATCTGTATGGAGGTATAGGCAAATTGCTGGCTTAGTTTTCGGATTTCTTCCAGAGCGGACATATATCTTGATTGTTAATTATCTTGATTGTAAAGATAAATAAATGACGCTGGATCTTCTAAAAAATCCTGAAAAACTGCCTTCAAAGCTGTGAACTCGGCCCGTTCAGCTGTTCAGCCAGGAATTACGGAAGTCGGAGAAATTCATGCCGGTTTTGGATTTAAAAAATTTACTGAATGAGGACGGATCTTCGAATCCCAGCTCCAATGCAATTTCCTTCATTCGCCCGGCGTTGGTCAGCGCTTTTCGTTTGGCTTCGAGCAGTAGCCGCTGCTGTATGTGGTAGCTCGCCGAATGCCCCGATGCCCTTTTAACGACCTCACTCAGATAGTTGGAAGTCACCGCCAGATCTGCGGCATAAGCTGAAACCTGTTTTTGCCGGCGGAAATTCCGGTCCAGCAGCTTCATGAATCTGTTAAAAACGATCTGATCGTTTCCCGGAAGGCGCGGGAGCGCGTCGGTATCGAACCTGCGCGAGAAGTAGGCGACCAGGATTTTGAGAAGGCCGTGCAGCATGTCGGCCCTCAGCCTTTGCTGGTTCCTGTATTCCCAGATGATCGTGTCGATGACGTTCTCGATGTCCATTTGTGTGCCTGCGTTAAACCGCGCCACCAGCAGGCGTTTGCCCCGGCTGGTGTGGTTCAGGGCGGGAGGTAAACTTGCAAAGGCACTGCCTGCACAAAGAAATTCTTCCGAAAAGGCAATTTTATAGCCTACGAGCTCCCGTTCCGGGGTAATCCGGTGGATTTGCCCGGGGAAAAGACAGTAAAGCGTATTATCCAGGATCTGTCGCTTTTCCAGGTCTATCATAAATGCCCCCTTGCCCTTTTTGATCCAGATCATCTCGAATATTTCCGATTGGTGATATCCGCCGCCGGAAGAGCCGGGTATACGCCCGTAGATGTCCAGACATTCTGCATGGAAAGGCTGTTCAGATGTCATAGGATCAGTGTTTTTTTGATACTACATGATTTGGTATGCCCGCTTGTATTCCGAAAATGTCATCCCGGCTTTATTACGGAAAAATTTGCTGAAATGCGCCATATCCCTGAAACCAAGTCCGTAAGCAACTTCCTTCATACTGGCATGAGAGCTGATTGCCGCTTGCTTGGCTGCCCGGATGGTCTGTTCGTAAATATGGTGGCTTGCAGGATGGCCCGACACTTTGCGAACGGTTTCGGTCAATACATCCGTTTTTACCGACAGGGCTGCGGCGTATTCCTGAATTCCCTTTCTGTCCGTTCCGCATTCGCTGACGAGTTTCATAAACCGTTGAAACAGCCGGTTGTCGTCATTTTCAGGCGCCGGTGACTCCGGTTGTTGAAAAAGGCGCGAAATAGAAACGAGGAGTACTTTCAAAAGTCCGGGGACCAGCATATCGCCGCTGTGGAAGTTACGGCATTCGCGCGACAGGTTGATGATCAGCCGCTCAATAGCGATACTGTTTTTGGCAAGGGTAGATGTTGCCGAAATCGGCTGTCCGGGCTGGTAACCGGGACTGGACGCGAACGGGTAAAAATGCCGGCACCCTGTCAACAGCAGCATTTCTTCCGGAAAGGATACCGAATAACCACTGCAGTTCTGGCCGAAGGTCGGATTTGGGGCGCTTCCTGGAGGCAGGACAAACAGCTGCCGCATGTTTTTGTCCATGGAATTAACGGTCCACAATATGCGGTATGAAGTAGCGCGGCTTTCCGGAAACTCGGCCCAGGTTTGGACTTGCTGCACCTGGAGCAGACTTGCCCCGGCATGCAAAGACGAAACTTCCCCGGTCATTTTTTTACGCTGTAAGGAAATTGGATATTCTTTTGGGTATGCAGCGTGAACGATGGTGTCACAACGCAGATAGCCGGTCTCTGCCTTGTCACATTGCGGTTCCGGGAGTTAAAGTACATCTGCGTGCCCGGCGATGCCGGGGCCGCGGGGAGCGTAGCCGTCAGCAGTGAGGAGATGGTTTTCATGATAAATTGTCTGAGTTAAAGTTGAGCTGTTAATTATCATTATTTCCAATTTTATGCCAATTAGTTAAAATATTGATTAGTAGTGTTTTGTGTAATATTAAAAATCTGATTTATTGTTGAAATACCAACAATACAGTCTGCTGATTAACGATATTTCAACAATCGTACGGGATCTCGAACGTTTACATGGTTAGAAAAAGTACCAGCAGCTGATTGCCGAGGCCCAATCAGTAATTCAGATCGAGTTTGCTGATGCCCAGTTTTTTGATCTTCGAATTCAAAGTACCAACTTTCAGGTCCAGAATTTCCGCCGCACCGCCGGGACCAAATATTTTGCCGTTACATTTATTGAGAATCTCTATAATGTGGCTCCGTTCATTTTCTTCAAAAGTCTTGACGGCGAGCGAGCCGGAGTTCTTGTCTTGGCTGACGTTTTTCCTACCGGGCAAATGCATTTCAGACAACACATTCCCTGTCGCCATAATGATGCTGCGCTCGATCACATGTTCCAGTTCCCGGACATTGCCCGGCCAGGTGTAGGCCATTAGCTCGTCCATTGCCTCACTGGTGATCCGGTTGATGCGCCGGCCGACGTTCTTGGCATACTTGTTCAAAAAGAACCTTGCGAGCGCTGGGATATCCTCTTGATGTTCGCGCAGGGGCGGGAGCACGATGGGAAACACGTTCAGCCGGTAAAACAAATCACTCCGGAACCGTCCTTCCTGCACTTCCTTCTGCAGATCGCGGTTGGTGGCCGCGATCAGGCGCACGTCGACCTTGATCGTCTCTCTTCCGCCGACCCGCTCGAACTCCCGCTCCTGAATGGCCCGAAGAAGCTTCACCTGCATTTCAAGCGGCATTTCCCCGACCTCGTCCAAAAACAGAGTGCCATGATTGGCCAGCTCGAATTTTCCTACCCTTTTCTCTGTGGCACCGGTAAAGCTTCCCCGCTCATGGCCGAACAGTTCACTTTCCACGAGGCTGGGCGGCAATGCGGCGCAATTCACCTTCACCATAAGCTTGTTGCCGCGCCTGGACGCATCGTGAATGGTCCTTGCGATCAGCTCCTTTCCTGTGCCCGTTTCTCCCATCAGCAGCACGGTGCTGTTGGTGACTGAAACCTGTGAAAGCATATTGAACACCTTCTGCATTTCAGGTCCTGTGCCGATCATGCGGTTTTGGGAGTAACCGGCCTTCGCCTCCTCCTGCAAATAATGCTTTTCGTCTTCCAGCTGCTCTTTGTACCGGTTTATTTCTACCAGTTGCGCTTCGATACGTTCATTGGCAATGATATTGGATACGGCCGTCGCAAAGTGATGGGAGAGGCGGGCCAGCAGGCTGAGGTGCCTGGGCAGAAAGGCTCCGTCATGCTCCGCAAGCAAAACGAGCGAGCCAATGATCTCATTCTTGTTCTTCAATCTCACACATGCCACCTCCCGGATCCCGGACCTCAATATAAATTCGATGTGCGGCTGGTGCATCCGTCCGAGTGCTTCGTGATTGAAAAGCACCGGTTCATTTGTAGCCAATGCAATGTTGTGCATTCCGTCCTGGATGGGAAACTCGGCCGCTTCCACGGACTTCCAGTCGGGATGCTGCTGGGTTTTGGTATTGTCCCTGGCGAAAACTTTGTACGTGCCCTTGCTGAAATCATAGCAGGAAATGCAGATATCCGAAAATGACAGAACAGTTTGCAGCAACTGTTTGACGGCGGGCAGCAACTCCCTTTTTTCCCGCACCGAGTTCATGGCACTGCTGATTTCCAGAAGCAGCTGATTTTCCTCGTCGCGGCGTCTGATCTCCATCGCCGCGAGTATATTGGCCATTCCTTTTGCCAGCTGGAATGTGATCTGCTGGAGCAATGAAATGTGTGCGCTGGTAAAATGCCCTTCGTGGTGCGACATGAGCACCAGCTGGCCCACCACTTCGTTGCCGTCCAGCAGTTTGAGATGCAGCATCTGCCTGACGCCCATCTGATATACCACCTTTGCCCACGGAATACCATCTCTGACCAGGTCGGCTACATTGGTAAGCTCCGGTAAGTGCGATTTGCGGCGAAGGTTCATATCCGGATAGTCGTGGTTGGCCATTGCGCGGAACAGGGGGTCGTTCAGGCGCTCCGGCAGCACGTCGTAGCTGAACATACGGTACGCTTGCTTTTCACGAACGTAGAGCAGCAGGTTGTTTTCTTCATACGGAATATAGCGGCGCAGGTCAACATCAATAATTTTCTGAAAATCTTCCTTCGTACGGATCCCGATCAACCGGTTGTTTAGCGCCATAATAGCCTCATTTTCCGCATCGCGCCGCCGGATTTCTTCCTACCTCAGGAAACTGACGGTGGATTTGGCAATGATGGGCGCAGCACTTTGCAGTATTGGGTACACATGCGGGTTAAATGTATTTTCGTTTTCGGAAAAAAAGCAGAGCATACCGATTGCCCCACTTTCAGCTGGCAGGGAAATGGCCAGGACCTCATTCAGCCCCGATTCTCGGATGATCGGAATGTGGGTGGGCGCGTCCGATTTGTCGGCATAATCGGAGATCCGGATCACCACCGGCTCGGTAGTAGCGAGAACGACATTGTTAATACCGTCGTCGACGGCAAAATCATGGTGGGAAATCCAGTTGAAAAGCGGATGGTCCCTGAGTTTCGACACCGGATCTATCACATAGGGCCTCAAAGTTGTCCGATTGTCACTGCAAAGGAGTAGTGAACAATGACTGAACGGGAAGAAACGTCTGAACTGCTCGTGGATATTCGTAATGAGCTCTTCCTTTGTTCGGGACATGAGCAGGGTCGAATGAAATGCGAGCAGCAGGTCCTGTTTTTTTTCATTCTCAATATCCATTCCGGCATTCATAAAAGGCTGCGATGTTCGGGGTGAGTAGACTAAAAGCACCCTAATTTAGCATAAATTCGTCAATCGACGTACCTTTTAAACATCGGCAGCGGCCTGAATGGATGATGGAAAAAATTGGAAACTATTTGCCCTTGCAATGGCAAGGGCAACGTTTTGAACAGGCATGTATCGGTCAGTAGTTTTTAATCCAGTCGAGAATGTAGTTGGCATCGTTTTCCCAGCCGGGCTGTGCGAGCAGGTGGTGATTGCGGCCTGGGAATTCTTTGTATTCCAGAACCGAGCCGTTTTGTTTGTAACGATGGTAATTGCGGTTGTTCAAATGAGCGGGAATAATGTTGTCGAGGCTTCCCGAGGTAAGCAGCAGCGGAGCGTGCGGTTTATCAAAATCTACGTGCGCAGCGCTTGTAAGGCCACCACGTGCGACCCGCTTTGATTCAGGTGCCGTAAAATCATCGTATGCCTTTTGCTGAGCTTCGAGCGGCATTTCGTTCACAAACGCATATTGCCACGTTTCAAATGGCATGAGATAGGTTTCGTCCAGGGAAGTAAAAAGCCCCAAAGCACCCCAGGTCGATTTCAGGAATGAGAATTCATAAGGGATGATCCCCTGCGGAGGAACAGAGTGTATCGCGACGGCGGCCGCAGCAAGGTCCCGGTTAAGTAAAATTTGGGTGATCAGCCCCCCGAGGGAGTGTCCGATGATGATGGGCTTTTCAGGCAAACCTCTGGCGATGTCGGCGTAGTGGTCGATCAGTTCTGCCAGGGTAAGTTTGGCCAGGTCGGTATCATGTGGCTGGCGCGCGCGGAGCTCGGCGGCAGTTCCGTCTTTAAAAGGCCAAGGGGGGGCAATCGTTGTGTAGCCACGGTTTTCGAAGTAAACCTTCCATTCGTCCCAGCAATGGTGTGTTACAAAGGCCCCGGTTAAAAAAAGCACAGTTTTCGTTTTCATGATTATATGGTTAGATGGATTCTTCCACCACGGTGCGGGCGTGATGGAACGGGCTATGACAGATATTTGCGGATTACAGGTCAAAGGCGAAATTAGGCGAAGCAAATGCACGCTTCAATGGCTGTTTTGCGGTAGTGGTTGTACATTTTAAGAATGCGGCGCTTGTTGGGAAAAAGAAATAACAGCCGCGCATTGCCAGAAGCATAGTCCGTCAGCGAAGTATCCTTTCCGCTCGGCTTTGCGCATTCGCAGTCATTCTCCGGGCTTTTTAAATTAAAACCAACTTTACGCTATCAGAATGTCGCGGTACTTTGAATTGATCTAACAGCTGTAAACGAAAAAACGGCAGTAGCCCACGCCACTGCCGTTTCCGTCAAATATGTTACACTCACAGTAACTCACCCATCCCGAACACGGTCAATCCTTTGGCAAATTGTTCGGCTACGGCCTGGTTGGCGGCTTCAATATATTGGCCGGTAATCGGGTCGACCACGGTTCGTAATGGCCGGGTGCCTTTTGGCGTGCCGATCAGTTTTACAATGGCGTCGGCCACATCCTGCGGGTTTGGGTTTTTAGCCTGCATCTCTCCGCCCAATGTCGCTATCATTTTGTTGGGGATATCGGCAATGGCGCCGTACCCTTCAGCTACTGCCTGGTCAGAGGCCGGGTTGTTCTTTTGCTGCATTTCGGTCGGGAAAGCGCCTGGCTCCACAATGGCCACATCAATGCCTAGGCGCTTTACCTCGTAATGCAGGCCCTCGCTGATTCCTTCCAGCGCAAATTTGGAGGCCGCGTAAATGGTAGCGAACGGGAAGGATACCCGCCCGAAGCCGCTGGTCACGTTAATGATCAGTCCGTCAGCCTGTTTGCGCATGGCTGGCAGCACTTGCTTGATCAGTCGCCAGGGCGCGTAAACGTTGATATCAAACGTGGTATGCACATCTGCCGTGGTATAGCTCTCGGCCACCCCGGTCATGCCGTAACCGGCGTTGTTTACCAGCACATCAATAGTGCCTTCTTTGGTCAGAATGGTTTCAACGGCTTGCTTCACACTTTGCTCGTCGGTCAGGGTAACGTCCAGAACGGTCACGTTCTCCACAGCTGCAAGGGCCTCGGCTTTATCGGCATTACGGCCCTGGGTATCGCGCATCGTGGCGTATACTTGGTGTCCCGCTACGGCTGCGCTATGGGCGGTAAGCCAGCCAAAACCACTATTTGTTCCGGTTATCAATACGATCTTTTTGCTCATCTTCTTTACTTTTAATTGAATGAGCAAAGGTTGAAAACGGCAACAAAAAAGCATTTATCATTTGGTAAAAAGCGACGCTAGCGGATATTACGGCGTATACGGCTGAGCGATTGCTGGGTGATGCCCAGGTAAGAGGCCACGTATGATAGCGGGATACGGTTGACAAGGTTGGGGAACGCTTCAATAAACGACAGGTACCGCGTGGTGGCGTCTTCCGAAACCAGCGGACTGCGCCGTTCCATGGCTAATGTAAGGCACTTTTTTACCATGTTGGCCTTCATCATGTCCCAGCCCACAATGGTGTCGGATATCTGGTCCCAGTTCTTTTTGTTGAAAACCAGCACCTTGCAGTCGGTCACGGCCTGCACATATTCCGACGCTACGATCTGCGATTCGAATTTCTGGTTATCGACCACAAAGTTGCCTTCATCCACAAAATAATTGGTGATTTCCTCACCCTTGTTGTTATAATAACAAAATCGGAACACGCCTTCCAACACGAATGCCACATACCGGGGCACCTTTCCGGCTTCCGACAGGTAGTCATCTTTTTTGAATTCGAGCATTTCAACCTTGCTCAGCAAAAACTCGATCTGCTGTTTGTTCAGGTCACCAAATTGCAGGATAAGATTTATCAGCGCTTCCATCATCTAAAAATAGTACACATGAGGGGGCATTCATTTATCATATGGTAAAAAGTGAAGCGAGCCGGGCCCATCACTATTGAGAATGAAAGCATAAGGACCGGCGCGGCAGACAATCATTCAGACTTAATTGTAAGACTCGTAGTTTTTGATAAGTTCCACAAGGAGGTAATGAGTATGGTCAAAACAATAATGGGTGTGACGAAAACGGAAGCCGGCTTACCAACAGCAACGTGTGCCTTTGAACGCAGATAGCAATAGCTTTTATTCGATAACAACACTTTCAAGGCCTTTTTGTAACGCAGTTTCCTGCAGACCCGGAATTCTTTGCCCTTCCACGCGAAATGTGGTAATGTCGGTAATGCCAATAAAGCCTAGTATAAATTTCAGATAGGGACTGACGAAATCAAACGACTGCATGGGCCCTTCGGAATACACACCGCTGGATGCGATCGCGATATATGCTTTTTTGTTTTTCAAAAGGCCCTCGGGCATTCCGTTCTCTTTGTAGCTGAAAGTTATCCCCGGTCTGGCAATGTGATCTAGGTATGCTTTCAATGTGGACGTGATTGCAAAATTGTAGAATGGGGCACCAAAGACATAGATATCCGCTTCCTGCATTTCCGCAATAGCTTCGTCTGAAATCTTTATCGCTTTCATTTGTTCAGATGTGTGATTTTCGGCAGGTGTAAACCATGAGCCAATTTGCAGTCCGTCTAAATGCGGAAACGCTTCTTTTGCCAAATCTCTTTCTTTGACAATGCTATCAGGGTATTTTTCTTGAATTTTCTCAATGATAACGCTACCCAATTGTTTGCTTACCGAAGCCTCACCTTGTGGGCTTGTAATAATATGTAATACTTTTTTGCTCATTATTTTTTTGTTTGTAATGATGCAAAATTAGCGATGTTTGCTAACCATTAATTAGTAGTATACAAAAGGTTAGTACTAACATTTAGGTTACCTGATAAATATGAAAGCGGGGCCAACAAAGTCAACGCGCTATTTATACAGCTCTTCGGGTAGTATGGACGAAGCGCCGGGAATTGTCGTGTAACCTCTGAGCTTCTGTGGCAGTAGTGCACCTGATGGAACAACAGTCTGCCCATGCAAATCATATTCCTTTTGACTACATCAAAAGGCGTTTTGGCTACTTCTGCTTTTTATTCCTGCTGCAATTTTGCATAAACGAAAACAGGATAAAATGAAAAAAAGAAGCAAGATGAAGACCTGCTTGATGGTCCTACTATTCAGTGTGGCGAGTTTAATGTCATTCGCACAAACGACAGGAAATTTCAAAGGGAAGATTTTAGATCAATCCACAAAGCAACCGGTTGTGGGCGCGACGGTGCAAATTGATCAGACACAGCTTGGGGCGACAACCGACACAACCGGAGTATTTACAATCAATAACATCCCGACAGGAACTTACGGGGTAACGATCTCCTACCTGGGTTTTCAAACCAAAAATATCAGCGAAGTAATCATTACCTCAGGCAAAACATATTATTCGGAACTTGAAATCCTGGAAGCGGTAGCCAACTTAAATGAGGCGACGGTCCGGGCATTTAAAGGGGAAAACAATCTTCTGACACCAGTTTCCACTTTTTCCTATTCGCGGGAAGAGATTTTTAGAAATCCCGGCGCCCAGGGCGATATCATGCGGGCTTTGGGAAGTCTGGCGGGCGTGGTAAGCAGCGGGGCTCAATTCTCGGCCATTGCTGCACGGGGGCAGGGAACGCAGGACAATGTGTATATGGTCGACGATATACCGATGTTCAATTTGTCGCATTTGGAAGCGGAGGGTTTTAACTCAGGTTTTAACGACCCCAATGGCGGCCGGTTCAGCATTTTTGCTCCCCGGATTATCGACAATGTTCAATTCCAGAATGGCGGCTTCGATGCGGTGTATGGTCGGAAATCTTCGTCCTATCTTGGGCTTGGGATCAAGGAAGGTAACAAGGCCACCTGGTCATTTGCCGGACAGTTTGATTTGCTGGGCGCTACCCTCATTGCCGATGGTCCGGTATCTAAAAAAACAAGCTTGTTCGCCTCGGGCCGGTACCAGAACTTTGGGTTGTTACAACGGATGCTGGACCAGCAAAATCCGGTCAGCATCGGCTTTGGCGATTATTTGATTAAAACGACCACGGAGCTCAATGCAAAAAACAAACTTTCCGTCATAGCCATGTATAACCCGGAAAGGCCACGCCGGGGCATTGATGATATCGATACAGACTACAATATCAATGACGACAACAGTGGCGGGACCATACTCTTTAATCACGAAGGCAGCAAAGCCCTGGTTGGACTAAACTTGCGAACGCTGATTGACAGTAAAAGTTACATCAAGAATGTCCTGTACTTCCGTTCATCGACAGTCGACAACAATTTCGGCCATTTCACGCCGTCGCTGGATGAGGAAGGTATGGTGCTGGACCCACGATCGGGCAGATATGAGGATGATTTACGCCGGATCAAAAACGACCAAATGGAAATTGGCTACCGCTCAATCTACACCAAACGCTTTGATAAACTGACAATAACCGCGGGTTTGGATGCCGCTGTGGTGAACCTTGATTATGAAAGAAGCTTAAAGCGCATCGATACCGTTTATTCTTTCCGTAATACGGACCTCAGGCCAAGCCCCGGGCAATATTATCAGATCCTGAACCCATCCCAATACAATTCCAGTTTTGATAACAGTGCCTTCAACGGATCGGGCTACGTGGCGGTATCATGGAAAATCGCGAATGGATTTACCCTGAACCCAAGCATTCGCTACGATTACACAGGCTTCACGGAGCAGCATACCGTTTCGCCGAGAATAAGCGGCAGCATTCTGCTGGGCGACAAACAGAGCATCAATTTTGCTTCCGGTATCTACTTTCAGGATGCTGCTTTCTCTGACCTTGCGGGTCAAAGCGCTGCCAATAAGCTGAAAAATGAACGCACTTTTCAGAATATTCTGGGCTATAAATATCAATTTTCAGGCGATTTGAAACTGGTTGTGGAAGGTTGGCATAAACAGTTCGACGACGTGGTTGTCCAGCCCAACCGGGTGCAGAGTTACCTCCATAATAACGGTACCGGCTACGCATACGGCGCTGACCTGAGCCTTACCAAAAGACTTTCACAAAGCTGGTACGGGACCGCCAGTTATTCTTACATGGAAAGCCAGCGGGATGATCACAGTGGCCTGGGCGCATACGACTACACGTTCAACATACCACACAACTTTTCCATACTGGGGAGCTATAAGCCTAATAATAAATGGATCTTCTCGGGTAAATTCCGGTACAGCACCGGTCGGCCCGCAGATATATACACGCTTCACTCCAATGTGCTGAACAATCCCGATATGCTGCGTTATTCACAGGAAATCACTGAGGTCAATGGCAGAAGACTACCTGATTATGTCAGCCTGGATATGCGCGTTGATTACAATGTGCCTTTGAAAAAGGGAATGTTCTCCGCCTTTGTAGATCTTGCCGATATCAATAACCAGTTTAATGTAAATTCTGAGGTATTCATTCCCAATACCGGCGGCGTGTACAGGGTCGGCCTGGGTGTGTTTCCCACGTTTGGTGTACGGGTTGAGCTGTAAATAGCCTTAAAACGAATTGTTTTGATGTGGTTAAAATATCCTTTCAAGTCTTAAATAAAATATGCCAAACGCACCGATCAGAATAAACTCAATACCTCAGGCCCATAAGATGCAAGGGTTCGCTCCTCCGCCGCACCCGTTGATCCGGATATGAGCCCAAGGGGTGGATGCTGTTTGTACATCCGGATTTTTTCTGGGGCTCTCCACTTGCAAAAAAGATAAAACAATACGAGTTTTTATCAGCGGCAGTTCATTACCCGTAAAATAGCTGATCACCAAATCCTTGACCGGCTGAATGTTTTATTGGATGCGTATTTCAATAGAATCGTTCAACAAACTTTTTAAGACCAAAACCAAAGTGTCCCCGTTGGAATTCAGGGCTTCATTCAACTGACCATGAAAAAGGTTCTAAATTGCCCAAACTAGGATGATGATACAACTTCAAAAAAGCCTAACGGAATAATACGGAATACTCCCTCAATTCGGCTACAACATTTCCTGTTTCGGCTACAAGCGCCTTGTCACGATCGCGGAAATTTGCTGTGTAAAAATTAAAAATGATATGCAGACAGAAACAAAGAAAGTGGCACTGGTTACAGGAGCAAATACTGGCGTGGGATACCAGATCGCTAAATCACTTGCTGAGGAAGGCTATACGGTTTACGTTGGTGCCAGAAACCCGGACAAAGGGGAGGTTGCAGCTACCGGGATTGGAAAACAGTCAAAAGCCATTCAATTGGATGTTACCGATTCCCAATCCATCGATGCAGCAGTAAGGCAAATTCAAAGCGAAGCCGGATACCTGACGCTGCTCGTTAATAACGCGGCCATCTCGAATGCGGGTAAACCTGGACGCACCATGGAAGAGGTCCTTGGAGCTCAGCGCGCCAGTATCGCGCCTATCGACGAAATGAAAAAGGTCTGGGAAACGAATGTGTTTGGCACACTTGCCGTGACACAAGCCTTTTTACCTCTGTTAAGGAAGGCTGAGAAAGCGCGGATTGTGACCGTGTCGAGCGCATTGGGTTCTCTTACTTTGAATGCCAATCCAGCTAATCCATACCGCTCAGCCTTCGATGCCGTCTATGGGGCATCCAAAACTGCGCTTAATGGTGTTTTCCTTTCGCTGGCCATCGATTTAGCGAATACCAATATCAAAGTGCACCTGGTAAGTCCTGGTTTTACGGCAACGGCTCTGAATAATTTTCAGGGGACCGATTCGGTTGAAGAAGGATCTATGGAACCAATCAGGGTGGCCTTGTCAGAGGACTTGCCGACAGGAAGTTTTACCGGACCCGCTGATTATGCCGGATCAGACAACATTGTTCCGTGGTAATAATGGCAGGGACAAAATCCTGTGGCTGGAAACAGTCACGGGGTTTGGTATATTTATATGATGAAAACTAAGGAAGACAAATTGATACGGTTCATAACGATCTCGGAGACGCATGAGGCTTTTGGCTTGCCCAAACCCCAACATCCTTTGATCAGCCTGGTGCATTTCAACGGGCGCAACCCTTTTAATACAAGCATGGCGCCGATCTATGACGTGCTTAGCTTCTATAAAATCACTTTCATTACCGATAACAACGGAAGGCTGAAATACGGAAGGGACTGTTATGATTACGATGAAGGAAGCATGCTGTTCCTGGCGCCTAACCAATTAGTGGGCAGCACAGATTATAATAGCAGGACCTATTGTTACATCCTGCTCATACACCCCGATTTTTTACTGGGCTATCCTTTGGCGAGTAAGATCAGGCAATACGGCTATTTCGCATATTCAGCGAATGAAGCACTGCATTTGTCCGACACAGAAAAGGAAAATATCCTTTCGATTTACAGGAACATGGAAAAGGAGCTCAACAGCCGTGTGGATGAATTCAGTCAGGAGCTCATGATCGCCCATATCGAATTGCTGCTGAGCTATGTTAACCGCTACTACAAGCGGCAGTTCATTACCCGCAAGGTGGTCAACGATGATATCCTGTCGAAAACAGAAGCCATACTCGATCATTATTTGAACAGCCAGCAATCCCTTCATGACGGGGTTCCTACCGTTCAATTTCTCTCTGAAAAACTGAACCTTTCGCCGGGTTACCTAAGCGATATGCTCCGTTCGCTGATCGGGCAGAATGCCCAGCAGTACATCCACGAAAAATTAATCGAGAAAGCCAAAGAGCGGCTGACCACGACGCAGCTTAGCATGTCCGAAATTGCCTATGAGCTCGGATTTGAACATTCGCAAAGTTTCAGCAAGCTATTTAAAAACAAAACCAATCAATCTCCGATGGAGTTTAGGGCTTCGTTTACGTAAAAACATTCGTTCGAAGGTCGTAAAATTGAGAATGGCAAAGGATTGATTTTATTAACTTTGCCCCATGCTAAATGAAGAAACGACTGGAATACCCGGACTGAATGAAGTGGACCTTCGACTTACAGGTTTTAAAGTTCATGCACTTCCGGAATCAACAGAAGTCCCGGTCAAAGCCGGGCGGCGCGACTTTTACAAAATGGGTTTGGTCAACGGCGACATGACCATTAATTATGGTGGTCAGCTACTGGAGATTAAAGGGACCGCACTCTTTTTCGTCAACCCGCAAGTGCCGCACGCGCTCGTTCGTCGTATCAACCGTACCAGTGGCTACGCCTGCATCTTTACTGAAACCTTCCTCAATGGACGGGAATTACAGGACTCCCCACTTTTCAGGGTCGGCGAAAATCCGGTTGTACCACTTAATGCAGAGCAAGCCGCATTTATGACTGGCCTTTTCGAGAAAATGCTGTCAGTATACGATGGCGACTATCTTTATAAGGGCGATCTGGTCAAAAACTACATTACGCTCATTATCCACGAGGCCCTTCGAATACAGCCCGCACAGCATGTCTCTACCTTTAGAAATGGCGAAAGCCGCATTTCACACCAATTCACTGACCTGCTCGAAAAGCAATTCCCGATTGAGCGCAGCGACGATCCGCTCCGCTTACGCAGTCCGCAGGACTATGCCAGACATTTAAGCGTACATGTCAATTACCTGAACCGGTCTGTCAGGGAAACGACGGGTAAAACCACTTCGGCGCATATATCTGCACGGATTATTGCAGAAGGAAAAGCACTGTTGCAACATAGTGACTGGAGTGTAGCCGAGATCGCTTACGCGCTTGGGTTTGAGTACCCTGCCTATTTTAATAACTATTTCAAACGCCTGACTGGTAGTACACCGAACACTTTCCGGAAGGTTTGAAAATCATAGTTATTGGATTGATATTGATTGGCTGTCCGCCCAGCTGCGGCCTAATTTTGCCTTATCATTATTAAATCATTCAACAATGAAAATTTTAGTAACAGGAGCGACAGGAAAAGTAGGCAGCCGTTTAGTGCCACGGCTCATAGCCAAAGGCTATGATGTATCAATATTGGTCAGGGACGTTGCAAAGGCTGGCAGTTTGATAGAACTCGGCGCGACACCTGTCACCGGCGATCTATTTGAACCAGCGACCTTGCCAGCGGCCGTTTCCGGCATGGATGCCGTGATCCATCTTGCCGCGTTATTCCGGACCTTTACAGATAATGAAGGTATCATCAAAACCAACCGCGAGGGAAGTATCGCACTAGCGCAGGCTGCACACGAAGCCGGAGTCAAACGATTTGTTTTTACCAGCACCTCTAATGTCTACGGTTCGGGATACCACCGCCCGGCAAAAGAAGACGAACAAGTGGATGTTAACGATCCGCGCGCTTACTCTTCCAGCAAGGTCGCCGCAGAAAGGGAATTGATCGGGATGCAGCAAAATCAGGGATTTGACGTCCGTATTCTGCGTCTTGGCTTTGTCTACGGTGACAAAGACCCGCACATCGCCGAAATTATCCCATATATCAAAAAGCTGAACATGCACTCTGGTTCACGCATGCACATGGTACATCACCTGGATGTCACGCAGGCACTGGTCCTGCTGCTCACCACCGAGGGATTGGATGGAGAGATCTTCAACGTAGCCGACGATGCACCCATCACTTTGTACGAACTGGCTGATTCTGTCGGAAAAGCAGCAGATACCTTTGATGGAACGGACGGGCCGCTTAACGACCCCTTCCATGGCATTCAGGATATTTCCAAACTTCGAAAGAAGACCGGCTTCCGGCCATTGGTGCCAAGCTACTACGTGGCCCGCGATCTTGATATTTTGTAGCCATAGACCGTGTGCTTAGCAGCGTTGGAAATTCGGATACCTTTTCCCCGGATTTGGATAATTGTGGCCGCATGCCGCTCCCTAAGTTTGCATCATAAAACAACTATGATGATAACAGCAAAAGGATATGCGGCGCAAACGGCAGAGAGCCCACTAGCGCCCTGGCAATTTGAAAGACGCGAAGTCGGCGCGCACGATGTACAGATCGAAATACTATACTGCGGGGTTTGCCATACCGACATTCACCTGACCCGCAACGAATGGTTTGAAGGGATCTTTCCGATGGTCCCCGGCCACGAGATCGTTGGCCGTATCAGTATGCTCGGTGCTCATGCCAGAAAGTTCAGCATCGGCGATCTGGGTGGCGTGGGCGTGATGGTAGATTCCTGCCGGGAGTGCCCTGACTGCAAGAACGGGCAAGAGCAGTTTTGCAGTGTAGCCCCGGTCCAAACCTACAATAATCTGGGCCACGACGGCCAGCCTGTTTACGGCGGATATTCCAATACCATTGTTGTCCATGAAGACTTCGTGCATCGCATTTCTGAAAAGCTCGACCTGGCCGGAGTTGCCCCATTACTTTGCGCGGGAATAACAACCTATTCGCCACTAAGGAGATGGAATGTAGGTAAAGGACATAAACTGGCTGTGGTCGGTTTAGGTGGATTGGGCCACATGGGCGTTAAGTTTGGGAAAGCTTTGGGTGCAGAGGTGACGGTGCTGAGCACTTCTCCCGGCAAAAAGGAAGCGGCTACGCAGCTCGGGGCTGATCATTTTATCATTTCCAGGGATGAAGCACAGATGAAAGCAGCCTTCAAAACATTCGACTTTGTGCTCGATACCGTTTCGGGCAACAGTGATGTAAATCCTTATCTGGCGGTTTTGAAAAGCAACGGTGTTTACGTTAATGTCGGGATGCCGGCCAAGCCTTGGGAGGTGAGCTCCTTTTCGCTGGCGACAGGCAACAAAGTCATTGCCGGGTCTGGCGCCGGAGGGCTGCCCGAAACACAGCAGATGCTGGATTTTTGCGCCGAGCACGGTATTGTTTCCGACATTGAGCTGATTGATATCAAGGATATCCATACTGCCTATGACCGTATGCAAAAAGGGGATGTCCGCTACCGTTTTGTCATTGATATGAAAACCCTGTAACTTCAATCAATGAACAAGCCATACCTCATCAATTCCATATCCGAGCAGCACAGGCTGCTCGGATTGCCTAAGCCTAAACATCCGCTGATCAGCGTATTCCGGCATGAACATGCTGATTACGCCAGCCTGGTCGATCTCCAGCATTTTACCCTCAATTTTTACTGCATATCCATCAAAACCGATTATGACGGCAGGTTGAAGTACGGGCATCGCCATTACGATTTTGACGAAGGGATGATGGCCTTTATTTCTCCGAACCAGCTGCTGATGAAACTGGATCCTGGATCCAAGCCGCCGGGTGGCATGACGCTGATGTTTCACCAGGATTTCATTGCAGGCACTTCGCTGGGTACCAAAATCCGGAATTTGGGCTTTTTCTCCTACGAGCTCCACGAAGCCCTTCATTTGTCGGAGCAGGAAGAGGAGAAGATCAAGGATCTTTTTGTCAGCATAGAGGCCGAGTATCAAAGCAGCATCGACCAATTCAGCCACGAAGTGATGGTTGCCCACATTGAGCTTTTGCTGCAGTATAGCAGCAGGTTTTATGCCCGTCAGTTTATCACGCGTAAAGTGGCCAATGACGAAATCCTGGTCCGATTGGAAGGTGTGCTAAACTGGTTTCTGGAATCGCAGAAACTGCTACCGACTGTACAACAGGTCGCCAAGGAGTTGAATGTGTCCGCCGATTATCTCAGCGATATGCTGCGGACAATGTCAGGACAAACTGCCCAGCAGCATATACACGCCCGGGTGATCGAAAAGGCAAAACAGTTATTGGCAACTACGAACCTACAAGTCAGTGAAATTGCCTATCAGATGGGCTTTGAATATCCACAATCCCTTCATAAGCTGTTCAAGAACAAGACCAACATGTCTCCCATACAGTACCGTGAAAGCTTGAATTAGATCATGAAGCCTTGATGTGTTGCGGGACGCGGTTTTCAATCAGATCCCCAAGTTTTGATACCGCATAATTCCGGACACGGTCGAAAAGTATTTTTAAAGCTTTAAAGTCAATGGAATATGGAACCCAAGGGTTGGAGGCTGTTGCTGGGATATTTGTATGCCAACCAAAATCAATATGCATTGGGGCTTGCATGCCTTTTTAAAGCTAATCCCCTGCTTGAACAATCCGGTGATGCGCAGCTCGCTCCGGAGGTTTTGATAGACATAGGCTATGCGTTTAATGCTTTAACGATGTATAAAAATCGCTTAGTTATTATATCAAAGCCATACACTTCGTGGACCATATCTAACAACTATCCGCGTACAGCGATATATGCTATCACCAACCTTAGTTAGCTGAATATTAAACTTAGGAATTTCAAAGAGGCCAATCTTCATATCAAACACATGACATGGCGAATAAGTGGGGGTATAAAAATGAATATTTAGATCATGAGATCCGGGGAGAGATACTCATGTATCAGGGTCAGCCCAAGGAAGCAATACCTCATTTCCATCTTGCCAATGAAGCTTACATAAGAGGAATTATACCAAAAATGGTTTTAATTTTGTGAATCTCTACATAGCGCAATGCTATTTGGCATTAGGGAATCTGAAAGAAAGTATTGCCTACGGATAACCGGCGTATGCAGGCTCATCCACCCTTATGATGCAGGAGTTACCCATAAAAGCAAGTTCGCTCTTAAGCGAGGCCTATGAGAAATCCGGGCAATGAATGGTGGCATACAAATATCTCAAACAATACCGTGCAGTTATGAAGGCAAATGAAGAGGAAGATCTGGCAGGTCGACCTTCAATGGCCGAAATAGAGGGCATTATTCAAAAAAGTGAGCAGGAAAAAGCTGCATTGGAGCGTGAAAAGCTGATTAAAGAAGCAGAACATCAAAACCAGCGTTGGTGGCTGATTAGAGCGGCCGGGATTTTGACTTCGGTATTTGTTTTGTTGCTTGTTTTATTTCGAAACTACCGCCAGAAGCAACGTGCCAATACCCTGCTGCATCGGCAAAAAGAAGAAATCGATTACCAGCGAGGCCAGGTTGAAAATGCGTTAACAGAACTACAAACTACCCAGGCCCAACTCATTCAAAAAGAAAAGCTCGCCAGTCTCGGTGAACTCACAGCGGGTATTGCCCACGAAATCCAGAACCCTCTGAACTTTGTCAATAATTTTTCCGAGGTGTCAGCAGAGCTGATCGATGAATTAAAAGAAGAAGCATTGGCCGGACATACACAGGACGTCATAGAGATCGCAGATGATCTCGCCGAAAATCTGCACAAGATCAATCATTACGGCGGACGGGCAAGCAGCATTATCAAGGGAATTTTGGAACATTCCAGGAGCGGTAATGGCGAGCGACTGCCCACCGACCTAAATGCCTTGACCGATGAATATTTACGCCTGGGTTATCCCGGCCAGAGTAGCAAAAGCAAGGAATTCAATTGCAAATTAGTAACGGACTTTGACCCCGATCTGGATGAAGTTAATGTTGTTCCGCAGGAGATTGAGCGGGTACTTCTGAGCCTTTACAGCAACGAATTTTACGCGGTTTTGGAGCGACAAAAGCGAAAAACTGCAAATTATCAGCCAGCCATCTGGGTAAGTACGCAGCTGATTGACAAGCAAGTATAGATTCGGATAAAAGACAATGGTGTAGGGATTTCGGGAACCGTAAAAGCGTGTACCTAACTTCTTTCACCTAAAGGTAGATCAGACAATTAAAGTAGATTTTAAAAAATCTGTAAGATGTGATTGGAAATGAAACATTAAAAAGCTGAAACGTGAAAAGATAAAGGGCTTAACTTGCCGTCCTATCAATAGTTGACAAAAGTCTTAAAAAACGTTGGATCAGTGCGATTGGTTTAAACCAGGATCAGTAATTGACGAGTATCCCACGTTAGAGCGTAATTGGTGACAAATATAATCACTGACGATTGTCAGCTATACGTCAGCCCTATGATTTTTGCACGCCGAGAAAATCCGGAAGGAACAAAATAACCCACCGGCATGGAGACGTGTTCGTTGTACGCCAATTAATGACTAACTTTTTCGAAAAAAGGTGGAATCAGAAATAACACTCCAAATCATCCTTATTAAACCCACGCCAAACGTAGTCTTTGGCCTGCAGAAGGGGGCTGGTATCAATTATGAAACGGTTCAGAAGCAGATTACCACATCCGACGATCTAACCTTTACGTTTACAATTAAGGTGAAGGGTGATAGATCAAAAGATAAACTTCCCAAATTGTCGGGCAGTTTTGTATAAGGTTCCGCAGATAATAAGTTTGTTTATATCGACATCGGAACATATGCCGGCCAATCTGATACGATCTGGTCGAGACGGATTAAAATACCATTAACAGGCATTACCTGGAAGGAAATCGATTCATTAACTGGCAACTCAATGCTGCAAACAAGTGTTCCGGGAACTGGCAGCGATGGGGGGCCAAACTGTGCGACAGTTAAACCTTTTGCAGGTTGGCATCTTAAATAAATATCCTCGACGGTACGCATTTAACTACCTCCAACAATTTCCGTCCGTTTTAGGTACATCACGTGTTCGGAATCGGACGAATAGCTAGCAAGCAATCTGTCAAAAAACCACATCAGACGCAAATAAGAGCGAATTTAGACAATTGGTACTTTTTTTGTTCCGAATTACAGGAGAGAATAATATAGCCCTGAAATGGGCTTTTCTGGCAAGGTGAAAACAACGGATGAAACCTCGACCCGTCGGTCACCCCGTAATGACTGGTCAACGCTACTAAGTACCATATACATCTCCTCTTTTAATAAGTACGCTATGCTACTAAATTATATCAAAATAGCTTACCGTAACCTGCTCACCAATAAGGGCTTTTCGGCTATCAACATCATCGGACTTTCGTTGGGGATCGCCTGTTCCATCGTGTTGTTCCTATTCATTCTCGATGAGCTAAACTTCGATACATTCAATAAAAAAGCCAGCCGGACGTATCGGCTGTACGTTCACAGTTCGATTAACAATGAAGAAGCGAACAATTCCAAGACGGCACCTCCGGCTGGCCCTACAATGGTGCAGCTGTTCCCAGAAGTGCTGACCCAAACACGCATCGGCTACTTTGGCGGACACGATTTGCGGTATAAAGACAAAATTTTCAAGGAAAACAGAATCTATGCTGTTGACTCCACCTATTTCGATGTGTTTACGCTTCCCTTTCTTCATGGCAATCCATCGATTGCTCTCAAAAACCCAAACAGCATTGTCCTGACCGAAACCATGGCCAGCAAATACTTCGGGTCGGAAAACCCGACGGGAAAATCGTTTCTGGTTGATGGGACAAATTCCTATCAGATTACGGGTGTCATGAAAGACTTTCCTGAAAAGTCGCATTTCCGTTGCGATTTCCTTTTATCGATGTCGACCTATCCCGAAGTTGATCAACAAGACTGGCTGCAAGGGGATTACTCCACATACATTGTTCTCAAAGAAGGGGCGGATCCTACACGGGTCGAGCGCAAAATGCAGCAAGCCATTCTCGAACGCTTAGGACCTGAGATCGAAAAAGCATTGGGCTTTTCCATGAAGCAATTTCTGGCCAACGGCAATGTATTTGAGTATCGCATGCAACCGTTATTATCCATTTATCTCCACGCAAAACGCCAATACAATATCGACCCCAATACCGAGTGGGGTGATATCCGAATTGGCGACAGTGTGTATGTGTATATTTTCTCGGCAGTGGCGTTATTTATTCTGCTGATTGCCGTCATCAATTTCGTCAACCTATCGACAGCCCGTTCCGAGAAACGCGCCAAAGAAGTAGGCATTCGAAAAGTCATCGGTTCGAGTCGCTTAAAACTAATTGGGCAGTTTACGACGGAATCCATATTGCTGACCAGCCTTTCGGTTATCATCGCGTTGGTCTTGGTACAACTCATGCTTCCCGCCTTCAACCAGGTAGCAGGCCGGCAGTTGACACTTCCACTTTTAACCAATGCATATGCCATTCCGGCGCTACTTGCTTTTACGCTCATAGCAGGTCTGCTGGCGGGAAGTTATCCGGCCTTCTTTTTATCGTCTTTTCGGCCGGTCGAGGTCTTAAAATCGGGCATACAAAAAAGAAAATCCTCGCTACGTAGCCTGCTGGTGATTACTCAGTTCTCGATATCCATTACGCTAATTCTGGGTATGATCATCATCCGAAACCAATTAGGGTATCTTCAGCATAAAGACCTGGGATTCAACAAAGAGCACTTGCTTTCTATTGATAATGCGAAGGTGCTGGGCGATAAACTCAAACCGTTTAAAGCCGAACTATTGAAAAATCCAGCCATACTATCGGCCAGCAACTCATCCCTATTATTTGCAAACGGTATTCCGGGAAGTGCTTATTTGTTTGGAAAACGGTCAGGTAATGATCCTGTTTTATGCCAGTTTCTAGATGTCGATGCGGATTTCGCGGAAACGTTTGCGGTGCCACTTAAAGTCGGGCGATTCTTTTCTGACGATCGGCTGGCCGACAGCACCGCTGTGGTCATCAACGAAGCGGCATTAAGAGCGTTTAAGACGAACGATCCGTTAGATCAGGTAGTCACCGAAATCGATGTAAATGGCCCTAAAACGTATAAAATCATTGGTGTTATAAAAGATTTCAATTATGAATCGCTCCACCGCCAGGTTCGTCCGCTGGTATTTCACCTCAGTCCCGTCCGGCAAGCCGCCAGTATTTTAAACATCCGAATTCAGCCTAATGCCACAAAAAGCGCGATTGATTACATAGAAGAAACCTGGCGACGGTTCGAAAAAGCGGAACAATGTCACTATTCGTTTTCAGATGAGCGGCTGGCCCGACTTTACAAAGCGGAACAAAATACGAGTATCATCGCAACAGTCTTTTCGGCCCTGGCCATCTTTATTGCCTGCCTGGGCTTGTTTGGTCTGGCCGTTTTCATTACCGAGCAGCGCACCAAAGAAATTGGCATTCGTAAAGTGTTAGGGGCCAGTATTTCCGAAATCCTGTTTCTGTTGTCGCGCCAATTTATTGCCTGGGTCGCCATTGCCATTCTGATTGCCTCGCCCATTGCTTGGTACGCCATGAGTCGATGGCTCGACAACTTCGCCTACCGCGTCGATATTTCGTGGTGGGTATTTGTTCTTGCCGGATTTCTGGCCATTGCCATTGCTATATTGACGGTAAGTTTTCAGAGCCTTAAAGCTGCGCTGATGAATCCTGTAAAGAGTTTACGGACCGAATAAAGGAAAATGTACTAAAGTTCAAACCCAAAAGACATTCACATAGCGATCATGCCTTTTGGGCCTTACTGGTTTGTATCTGCTTCATAAAACGTCCAAAATTTGCGGCAATCTGGAACTTTCTTTCAACCCATAATGCTCTACCAAAATTTACCAGAGAATTTGCTTTGTAGTCTTTAGTAGAGATTATCTGATTTTGATTTTTAAAATCCCTGGTAACTCCGAACCTTTCAGACTTTAATCTGGCTGTTACTCCAACGCTCCATTTTTTTGCCTTTCTGAGCGTATATATCAAGTTCCGATTGTTGCTTGACAGAGGGTGTTCAATAACTCAGTATACATCATCAGAACGCTGAAATGGGCATTTAAAAGCGCCCTGGCGTGAATTGGCTTTACAATTTCAAGTCCGAGGTCTTTTTGACTTTTTTAGCATCTGTTTAAGGAAATTGTATCCTCTAATTCCATTTGCAGGAGTTGTCGATCTCAATATCCAAAAAGTAACTTTATATAAAGTATAATTATATATTAAAGTTGTTTTAGCATAAAACAAAAACAACTCTTATGCTCGCACATTTCCTTTCATTTGCATGGCGCCGCATCTGGCGTGAAAAACAGGTAAACATCATCCGCGTCGCAAACCTGAGCATCGGGCTCGCCAGCGGTCTGGTGATTTTTCTGGTCGTCAATTATATGCTGACCTTTGATCGGTATCATCCGCATGTCGATCGTTCCTATTGGGTGGTAACTGATGTCCACAGGGAATCGACAAGGCAGACGGATGCTGCTCCCAGGCCATTGGCAGACGTTCTGCGCCGAACTTATCCGTTTGTCGAAAGTGCTGTGCGACTGGAAACCATCTTTGGCCGGATGATCAGCGTCCCTAACGGAAAAGGGGGATGGGCGAAAAAATTTAATGAAGCCCGAAATATGTGCTATACCGAGCCCCAGTACTTCGATCTCTTCGGCGTAGAATGGGTCAGTGGAAACCCTAAAACTGCGCTATCTACTCCAAATACAATCGTGCTCAGCGAGCGATATGCCGAAAAATACTTTAATACAACCCAAGCGGTAGGAAAAACGCTTCGGTTCGACAACCGCGTCGATCTCACGGTAACGGGAATTATTAAAAATCCCCCGGCAAATACACAACTGCGTTATGACGGGCTCATTTCCTATGCTACAATTCCCGTACTCGAATCGCAGACTGGCATACAGGATTGGCTGGGCCTTCAAAGCATGTGTTTTGTGCTCATGCGTGATGGTTCAAATACAGACCAACTGCTTGGCGCTTTGCGGGCCATCAAAAAGAAGCATTTGCCGCCAGCCGAATTGAGCCACTTTTCGTACCATATTCTTCCACTGGCAGAGCTGAACCACCAGCGTAGTGGAATGGCTCCCAGGGGAGTACTGTATGCTTTGGTCGCCGTTGGTCTTCTACTGGTAGGGGCTTCCTGCATCAATTATATCAATTTGGCCACGGCACAAGCGTTACAACGTTCGCGGGAAGTGGGTGTCCGCAAGGTTGTTGGCAGTAACCTGTTTCAGCTTTTAAAACAATTTATGATCGAAACCGGCCTGATCACCCTGCTTTCGGTGGCAGTGGCGTTGGTCCTGACACAGCTTGCGATGCCTCTTGTGAACCAAACCCTCAATGATCAGGACGAAACGCTTAAACCGTCTATTGGAATTTTGGACCTGGTAGAACCTAGCGCATTACTCTGGTTTTTGCCGCTATTAATTGGCGTTACTGTGCTTTCCGGGTTTTATCCGGCGATGGTGCTCTCTGGTTTCAATCCTGCCAAAGCACTCGCTGGTCGGTTAGGTCGCGGAGCCGGTGGACTGAATATCCGCAGGACGCTCATAACAGGTCAATTTCTGTTGACCCAATTATTTTTGATCGTCGTTTTGGTGATAACCACACAGCTGCGCCACATTCAAAAGATAGATTGGGGATTTCGTCACGACGGGATGCTCGCCATATGGCTTCCTCGGCAGGCGCCGGTCCAATATGAAAGGTTGTTAAGCGGATGGCAACGCATACCGGGCGTTGAATCGATCACCTTCGCAAGCGATCCACCGGCATCACAGTACAATCGTCCCGCATCTTTTAGTTATCACACGGCAAATAAACCGGAGCCATTCGAAACCCGGGTTAGGGCTGTTGATGAGAAATATCTTGGGGTTTTTGGGCTGACACTTGTCGCAGGCCGCAATTTCGAAACGGCTGACACCACCGGACAACAGGTGCTGGTAAATGAATCCATGGTAAAAAGACTAGGTCTTTCTTCACCGGCCCAGATCATCGGTAAGCGGATGCGGATCAAAGATGCGGACCGAACCATTGTGGGGGTAGTGAAAGATTTCCGAAGTGGCGACTTACATTCTCCGATAGTCCCGGCTACCTTAATCCACGATCTCAAACACACGGCGATGGCAGTGCTTACTTTCACTTCAAGCCAACAAAAGCTGCCTGAAAAAGCAATACAAAGTACCTGGGATCAAGTTATGCCTGATCAGCTGTACAAATCCTCGTCCGTCGAAGGACTTATGAAGTCATTCACGAAGATGGAAAATCTATTGGCCGGATTCGCGCAGATCTTTGCCTGCATTGCTATTGCCATGAACTGTCTTGGTCTGTATGGCCTTGTGACTTTTATGGCTGAAACCCGTGCGAAAGAGATTGGTATCCGTCGGATACTTGGCGCACGTACGGCACAAATGTTATGGATTTTTGGAAAGGAGTTCAGCAGGCTAATGGCAATCGGTTTTGTATTTGCCGCTCCGCTTGGCTGGTGGCTGGCTTCTGGCTGGTTGCAGCAGTATGCGCACCGGATCCAGATTAACGGTTGGCTATTTCTCGCAGCGGTTGCCTCAATGGCCATTATTACCACCGCAACAGTACTTGGTCATGCACTAAAAGCCGCTGTTTCCGACCCAGTGAAATATTTGAGGGCGCAATGAGGAAGTACTAACATAAGGGCTTCGCACCGTCGGAACTTGCAATTCGCAATGTTTCGGCGGTCGCCCTGCATTACAGTGTCTAGAAAATGAGGGATTTATGAGATAAGTGACTTATTTCAGTTCCTTGAGGTGGCTCCCGAAAGCGGCACACATTTTTGCACAACATGATGCAAAATGGGAGTTCAGAAAGAGAGCAAAACCCGAAAGAGTTATGATGCTGAGTTTAAGCAGGAAGTAACGAGAATGTTGGC
>NZ_SWFP01000018.1 GCF_005869225.1 Dyadobacter bucti
ATGGAAGACTACAATCGCTTTCATCCGCATCAAGCACTGGCTGGCTTAGCACCGGCAACGTTTGTCAAGAAACTAGAAATGGATAAAGTCTAAACGTACACTGTCCTCATTAGGGTAAGGCTTCACTGCCGCTTATCTGAAAACTTTTGACGCATTGGACTTCGATGTATTCAGTAACCAGAAATGGGACCGGTTTAAAGAAAGCCATGCTCAGAATATTAAAGTTTATTGGCCCGATGGGCATGTAACAGAAGGCCTGGATAAACATATTTCAGACATGAAAAGCCTTTTTGTATATGCACCTGACACCCGCATCAAGGAGCATCCA
The DNA here is from genome assembly GCF_005869225.1 of Dyadobacter bucti. Lineage (GTDB taxonomy): Bacteria > Bacteroidota > Bacteroidia > Cytophagales > Spirosomataceae > Dyadobacter > Dyadobacter bucti. Next base: position 329 of record NZ_SWFP01000018.1, read on the forward strand.
ATCAAATTTGGATCTGGCGACTACACCATTGTTACAGGCGTGTTTGAGGGCACTTTTACCAAACCAATGCCGATCGGCAATGGAAAATTTATTCAGCCAACAGGCAAAGCTTTTAAGTTTCCGATGGCAACCGTTGGCCTTTGGAAAGATGGTTTGATGATCGAGGAACACCTTTTCTGGGACAACGCAACCTACAATAAACAAATCGGACTTTAATTGCCATTCATGGTATGCAAAGGAAACAATTCATAAAAACCGCCTTGACTGGCGCAGTGGGGATGAGCACTTTATCAGAATTTAAGAATTTCACGGCAAGTTTGCCAGTACAGCAGCAATTAATGCCTGTCTTGTTTATTGGTCATGGTTCTCCTATGAACGGGATTGAAGACACTGCTTTCAGTCGGAGGTGGACACAGATGGCGAAAGAGATTCCAACGCCTTCGGCAGTGCTTGTCGTGTCGGCTCACTGGTTCACGCAGGGAACGAAGATCACTGCGATGGATTTTCCGGAAACGATTCACGATTTCGGAGGCTTTCCACCAGCGCTATTTGCTGTACAATACCCAGCACCAGGAAGTCCGGTGCTTGCCAGGGAAACTACTGCGCTCATTCATTCGGCAAAAGTGGAGCTTGATCATGACTGGGGACTTGACCATGGCACCTGGACAGTGGTCAGACACATGTATCCTGATGCAAAAATCCCTGTGCTGCAATTAAGTATTGATTACACCAAAGGCCCTCAATATCATTACGATTTGTCCAAAGAACTTCTGGCGTTGCGCCGAAAAGGGGTTCTGATCATAGGGAGTGGGAATATGGTACATAATCTGAGAATGGTGGCCTGGGATAAGATCACCCAATCAGGTTATGGCTACGATTGGGCACTTAGCATCAATGAAAAATTCAAGGCGCTCATTACGGAAAATGATCACCGTCCTTTGATTAATTATTCACAAATGGGCCGGGAGGCTATGTTGGCAATACCAACGCCAGAACATTATCTACCCTTGATGTACACATTGGGCTTAAGATCAGGCCAGGAAAAAGTTTCCTTCTTTAATGACCAGGCCGTCGGCGGGTCGCTTACAATGACATCAGTTAAGATTGGATGAAAATCACCCGGGAATACATTACAGTCCTGCTACTTGCGCTGGCTATTGCAGGACTATCTTTTAAAGAGATCACTAAAAAAATGATGGATCAAAATAAAATAATAGCAACCAAAAAATTGACGCTGGAATACTTGGTTAAGGAGCCAAACCTAAAAACAGCTAAGCGAAAAGGAATCATTCTGCTCCATGGAGTGGGCAGTAATGAGAAAGATCTGTTTGGGTTGGCAGACTACTTACCCGAAGACTTCTACATTATTTCTGCACGAGGCCCCTTCAATCTGGGAGGCGAACGGTTTGCCTGGTATAACGTGGATTTTTCGACAGGGAAACCTGTTTACGATACCAGACAGGAGGAAATCAGCCGTGACAAAATCCTGACATTCGTTAGGCAGGTAAAACTGGAATATATGCTTAGCGAAGTTTATCTAGGCGGTTTCAGCCAGGGCGCTATCATGAGCTATAGCATTGGTCTGACACAACCACAATCCATAAATGGCGTAGTTGCATTAAGCGGCAGGCTGCTAAGTGAAATTCAGCCGCTAGTAAAAAAGAGCGATGAGCTGAAAAAGTTGAAAGTGTTTGTAGCGCACGGAACGCAAGACCAAACGTTGGGCATTTCATACGCGAAAGAAGCCAGGGCGTACTTACAAGACCTGTGCGTGCGGCTTTCCTACCATGAATATCCTGCCGGTCATCAAATTAATGCGAGCGTCCTCAAAGATCTGCGCGACTGGCTCTCATTGGAATAACAAACGCCGAGCGCTGAATCCAAGCATGATTTTATGGCGAAGTTCCAGGCTCTTGTGGGGACTCAACACCTTAACATAGTTTAATGGTATTTGTTAAACTTTGTTATGAGCTTAACCCAGGCATTGATCCTAATTTTGTGATATTGAACGATTTAAATTTTAGAACATGACAACCAACGAAGTGCTGATGCACCACCTCACTGCTTTTGGCAATAATGACCTTGAAGAGATTTTAAAAGACTATACGCCCGCGTCAGAATTATTGACACCAAATGGCCCTTTGAAAGGATTAGATGCGATCAAGGGCTTCTTTGAGGAATATTTTGCTGCGATACCAACCGGATCAGCCTTTGAAATGAAACAGCTGAGTGTAACAGGAAATGTGGCTTACGTAGCCTGGACAAGTGAGTCGGCAACGTTCAAATTTCCTATGGGCACAGACACCTTCTTTATAGAAAATGACAAGATCATATTCCATACTGTGGCCGATTACCGGATTAGCAAATAATCTAACGTCAAGGCCGCTGGGATCAGCGGCCTTTTTTATTCATCATTCTTCTAAAAATACTTTCTCATGAAAACAATCATCTCTAAAAGCATCTTATTGCTTATGCTCATTGTTGCAGCATCCGCTGCCAGCGCCCAGGAATATGTAGCACCAACAAGACCTGCCCAGACCGGACGTTCCCCAGGAGTGAAAGTGAAGCTTCTGAGCACAAACGGAGAGACCAAAACCTACGTTCTTATTTTTTCAAAGAACGACGAGATCGTTTCAGGCCTAACCGAATTTGCACAAAAATACAAAGTCCAAAGTGCTCATTACACTGGTATTGGAGATGCGTTCTCTGCCAAAGTGGGCTTTTTTGACTACGGTCGCAATGAATTTAAAGTTATCCCAATCGGTGAGTCGGAGATTTCATCCTTGATGGGTGACATAGCTGTATTCAATGGCAAGCCCGTTGCACATACCCATATCAACCTGGCCGTTTCTGACGGCACCATTCGCGGTGGACACCTGCTGGAATGCTTTGTAGGACCTACATTAGAATTGTTTGTAACCGTAGAGCCCACTCCCCTTTACAAAAGACTCAGCCCGGAATTTAAAGCCGGGATCATTGATCCTGCGCTGGAAAATTAAATCAGCGTTTTATAACTAAACATTAATCACAATGGAAATAACAGCAGCTGTTGTAAAAGAAAAGGGCAGCGATTTTAAGCTCGAAAAAGTTAGCTTGGATAAACCTGCTTCCGAAGAAGTATTAGTAAAAATAGTAGCAACTGGAATTTGCCATACTGATATGGTAGCCAGGGACTTTGTGATGGGAGCTCCCGGTTTTCCTGTCATCTTAGGTCACGAAGGAGCAGGCATTATCGTAAGTGTAGGAGAAGATGTACACCACCTTAAAGCGGGAGATCATGTCGTTTTAACGTATGGTTTTTGCGGTGAATGTGAAGTATGCCGTACGGGCAATTCTCCATATTGCTATGAGTTTTTTCAAAGGAATTTCTCAGGAGCTCGCGTAGACGGATCTCACAATCATCACGATCACGATGGCAAGCCCATTAACGATAACTTCTTTTCCCAGTCCTCCTTCGCAACGTATGCCATTGCGCATAAAAACAATGTCATTCAGGTTCCCAATGAAGCTCCATTGGAGATACTAGGCCCCTTGGGCTGTGGTATCCAGACAGGCGCAGGTGCAGTGATCAACACCTTGAAAGTTAAAGTGGGGAGTTCGATCGTTATTTCGGGCACGGGTGCTGTGGGGCTAGCAGCTGTAATGGCGGCCAAGGCATCATCCGCAACAACTATTATTGCAGTGGACATCAATCAGGAAAGGCTTGATTTTTCAAAAGAACTGGGTGCAACGCACACCATCAACAGCTTGAATGAAAACGTGGTTGAACGGATCAAAGCAATATTGCCAAACGGAGTCCAGTACGGAGTAGATACTACGGGCAGAAATGAGGTTATCAATAATACTCTGGCAAGTCTTGCCCCCGTGGGTGAGCTTGCTGTGATTGGTGTTGCTACCCGTCCATTAGAGCTTGAAACCAATATCTTCCTGACCAAAGGCTATAAAATCAAATTTGTCAACCAGGGAGACAGTGTGCCGCAGGAGTTTATTCCCAAGCTGATCAAAATGTATCAGAACGGACAATTCCCGTTTGATAAGCTGATCAAAACATATCCTTTCGAAGAAATCAACCAGGCCGTTGAAGACTCGGAAAAAGGAAGAACCATAAAAAGTGTATTGCGTATTGGCGAGTACAATGCCTAAAATGTTCATCGGATCAAAGCCTGCTTTTTCTTTCATCGAAGCAGGCTTTTTACATAAATATCATTCATGAAAAGCAAGCTTTTGACCATTGCACTATTTCTAGGCATTCATGACATATCTCTTGCTCAACGGGTTATCGACCTGTCTAGTGGAAAAGATACTGCCGCCTTGCCAGCCAATAACACAGAATTTGTAATGACAGATTCTATTAGCGGTAACCGGACAGTACTTAACGTTACCAAGCCGAGCCTCACAGTTTACACCCCTGAAAAGGAAAAATCCAATAAAACCGCGATTGTTATCTGTCCGGGTGGGGCATTTCATGCACTTGATATTGATAATGAAGGCTATTCGGTTGCAAAATTGCTCGTTGCAAAAGGTTACACGGCGATCGTATTAAAGTATCGGTTGGTGCATATCAACATGGAGGCAGCAAACCCGCTGGCAGAATTAGGGAAACTAGCGAATGATTTTAAAATGCTCGAGAAAAGAATGGCACCTGATGTGCCGTTGGCGATAGCAGATGGTAAAGCTGCAATTGCTTATGTCAAGAAAAATGCAGCAAAACTTGGAATCAACCCGGCTAAGGTTGGTATTGTTGGATTCTCAGCTGGTGGTACGATAGCTGCCGCAATGGCTTATAGCGAGGATTCGCAATCCAGACCTGCATTTTCAGCACCAATTTATGCCTATCTAGCTCCGTTCGATCGCCAAGCGGTCCCATCAAATGCGACACCTCTTTTCATTTCCGTAGCTGCTGATGATGATTTCAAGTTTGACAGCAATAGTGCGAAACTGTATCAGAAATGGAAAAATTCAGGTGCAAGTGCCGAACTTCACATCTATGCAAAAGGTCACCATGGCTTTGGTACGAAAAAACAAAATTTGCCTGTTGATCACTGGTTCGACCGGTTTACAGATTGGCTCTCTTTTTTGGGATTTGATAGGTAACTGATAACCGGCCTGAGGCGTGTTCCAAAGGCAATCGGGATGGACGATCAGCTACCATTCCGATTGCCTCATTTCGATATTCTTCTCAAAAGCAAAGCCTGTTAGCTGCCTTAGGAATCCGAAAGACAATATCCCCCATATCGAAGTAATAAGCTGCTGTCCGTGTCTCAACTTATACCTCCATGCACCATACCAATTCATTGTATCTCGCTAAAATCCGACGTTAGTAGGTGATCTCAACAAGTAAATTATCCGATAGGCTTCTTTTCATCAATACGTGACACACACTACGTATTTTGTAATCAACGTGCGTCAATCGTCGAGTTAGCACCAATTAAACAGACAATGGTAAAAGCACATTTTGACAACATAAGGCAAAACATCTTAGACGAGCTTGACAAAGCGACTGAAAAAATTGTGGTTGCCGTTTATTGGTTTACAAATCAGGCCTTATTTCAAAAATTAATGACAAGAGTTGCTGACGGATTAAGAGTAGAATTGATTATTCATAACGACTATATAAACAATAGAGATACAGGACTGAATTTTCAAAATTTTATCGACAACGGCGGCGAGTTTTACTTTTCAGATACATTTAATCCAATGCACAACAAATTTTGTGTTATTGACAATAAAGTTCTTATTAATGGCTCCTACAATTGGACTTACTATGCGGAAGATAGGAATAGGGAAAACATTCTGCTTATCAAAGACGAACAAGAAACGATTAACTCATTTGTAACGGAATTTGAAAGACTAAAATCATTGACTGAGAAAGTGGAAAAAATTCGACCGCTAACAAAATTTGAAGTTGATGAATTCAATTTATTAAGAGCCAGAGACTATTTGGCAAATGACATTGTATTTCAAGCAAAAGCCACTGGAAACAAAGACATAGTTGATAGTGCTTTCCAAATAGCTCCTGAAAATATTGAAGTTCAAAAAACCGCTTTTGACCTTAACTTAACAAGACGTTACAAGTTGAAGCATTCAATTGGTTCAAGCCTTCAACACGACAACTATTTAGTAATTGTTCCAAAAGGAGCCTATCTTCCTGTGACAAAGACAGAAATTGTGCAGACTGTTGCCGACAATCAGACAAGTTCAGCATCCACAATTCATTTTGGAGAAAACATTAAAGCAAGTCAAAACACTAAATTTGCCGAGATGAAAATTAGTGGACTTCCAAAGAAGCCTGTAGGTGAAGCAAAAATGAAATATCACTTTACAATTGACATTTACGGTAATTTGAGAATGGAGAAGTTTTCATTAGACACCGATATAAGACAAATAATAAATAAAAAAATAACGGGACTACTTGAAGAAGAAAAAGATTAACCGGTGCTAACATGAGTTTTGTGAAAATGCGGGTTCCGTGCTCAATTGAACATTCGGTATTCTAATGAACATTTTTTGCTAAACCGAACATTCGTGCTTTTAATTTCACTTCTTCACAACGTCCCAACCGTCAGGCGTAATTTCAAAAAAGACTTGAAGAGAGATAAAATATATGAGGACTTACATTTCGCTGCGGACTTTTCCGTAGAAGATTGGAATGCCTTATTGAAACTCAAATTAGGTAAGTACTTTTTAAATGAATCAATTCTTGAAAAAAACAAAGAGATTTTAAGAACTGAAATCATCAATTATATACAATTCTGTACCAAACCTGAGTATTTCAACTTGTTCGAGTGGACATTCGACCTTTATAGAGATTGTATTATCTCCAATAGGCAACGAGTCATTAAAGTGCTAGCAGATTCATTTGACGACATTTCAAATACAGATATGAAATGGATGACAAACGTATTAACACAGCCTGATGAAAAGGAGTTTTCAGAAAGAGACAAAATAGCTTATTATTTCAAAGTTATAGATGAAACCTTGGAGGGTGTATTTAAACCACGTTTCAAATTACTTGACAAACTTGTTAACTACAAACTGAATGGGAATATTCCTGATAATTCAGAATCAGACTTTGGGAAAGTGATTAGAGATTTTCCCAATCAAGTGAAAACCGATGCAATTCTGTTTCTTGAAGATCCAATTTTTGCAATCTCGACAAATCAGTGGAGGAACATCGCTGCGCATAAATCTTTTACTATTAACAAGAACAATATTGTAGTTGAATACGGAAGAAACACTATTCAATCACTTACGTTGTCTTACGACAACTTTTACAAAATCGTTCACTGGACTCAAGACATTTATCGAGTAATTCGATTCGGGCAAGTATTGACTGACTTAAATTATATTGAAGAAATAGTTACAGAATTAGGCGGCACTGAAAATATGAACATTAGATTTGAGTCATCACTCCTGCATATAATACACAATATGCAAATTGTGGGATTTAAATTTGTATCGAATGAAGAACTAGAAGATATTTTTTGCCTAAATATCAAAGGAAAGGTCGATCATGACATAAAATCCTCGTTGATTCACGCCTCGCAGTGTTTAGACCAGCTTTCATGTTCAATTTATGATGACAAGTTTGTGCGAGACAATTTTAAGAGAACTAGAATAAATATCGTTGACGAAAACAGAAATATACTTGCATCTGCGACAATATCCATCGAAGTAGCGTTGAACAAAGTAAAGGGAAATTTGACTCTGGAGGAATATCTGGGCAAGATGGAATTCGAGATAAAAAACTACGCCTAGCGCACGTTTTGCATCATGCGGGCTGACGAACAAAGTTTCAAGTTCAGTTTCTCAATATAAATTGAGTACAAGATTGGTCTGAAGTGCCCTGATTTCTGTCACTTCGGCATGCCCTAAGCTGTTATACATCATTTTACACACTGACCGCAGATAGACAAAAACTAAATCAAATAAACCATAATGTTAAGACAATATAGAAAGGTTGCTAATATTGGCGCAGGATCTCTTGGGTTTGAATTTGCCAAACAATTGCAACAATAGGGGCAAACTTGAAGGTTTTGTGAGTGGAACAGAAATGAACATGACCGTATACATGCATTGGCGGATAACTAACCGCCTCACTAAAGTCGGTTCCATGCTGCATTGAGGCAAGCTGATTGAATCTTGGTACAGAAATTCGGTAAAGCTTACACCTAGGTAATTAGGAACTCCATATACACGTCCACCTATCTTATATTCAGTCACACTGCTTCCAACCTCTTCCAAGATTCCGACCCCATCAACACGAATCAGACTTTGGCAAGCCAGATAAAGGCAGAAAGCCCAAAAACCGCTAACTTACCTCCCTAAAACCCACACACCTATGAAAACCAACCTCACCCACCTCCCACAAACCAAACAAGACCAGCTAAAAGCCCTCACCGCCATTGTCTTGGAAAAAGTCCCAGCCGAAATGATCATTCTCTTCGGCAGCTACGCGCGTGGTGACTGGGTCGAAGATTATCAGGAGAAGTATGAGTATGTAAGCGACTTTGATATCCTGATTATTACCAAAGACAAAAATTCGGCGAAGCAGGTCAAAAAATCGCGGGAGCTGGACAAAGAGCTGATGGCCAATGACAACATTACACGGACGAGCATCATCTACCACAGCATTGGTTTTGTGAACGATAAGATCGAGCGGAATTACTATTTCTTCGTTGATATTTTAAAGGAAGGAGTTTTGCTTTTTGATTCTGGGAAGTTCAGCTTGTCCGACCCAAAAAATCTTAATCCTGCACAACGTATTGAAAAGTCGACGGAGGAATTTGAGCATTGGTTTGAAAGCGCAAACAACTTTCTTGAAGCCTTTGAATTTTTCTTGCAAAAAGGAGAGAACAAAATTACCTATTACAATAATGCGGCATTTGAACTTCACCAAGCTACGGAAAGATATTATGCTGCTATCCTTCTGGTTTTCACCGATTACAAGCCGAGAATCCACGACATTGAGATTTTAGGCAATCAAGTCGGAAAACTTCATCCAGAGTTTGTGACTGTTTTTCCAATGAAGACAGCCGAGGAAGAGCGATTGTTTATACTTCTGAAAAAGGCGTACATCGATGCGAGATACAATAAGAATTACAAGATCGAGAAAGCCGAACTGGAATATCTGGGCAGCCGGGTTGCATTTCTAAAAGAGCTGACGGAACGGATTTGCCGGGAGCGGATTGCGCAGTTCACCCTGGACAAGTCGCATCAATCTGAATAACAGCTTGCTGGACAAAATCTTAAAAGCGGCTGTCAATCTCACCAGTGAGTTTTTCATACGAAAAAAGGTGGCGAACGCCAACATAAAAAAACACGTCCGAACAGACGTGTTTTTTTCAATTCTCTTGATTTCTTCTTCTCATTACATCGTCATACCACCATCAATTGCAATCGCCTGCCCGGTAATGTGCTTGGCCTGTGCAATGAAAATAACTGCGTCTGCAATATCTTGCGGACTCTGGTCGACGCCCTGTGGTATCAGGGCTTTTTTGTTGCGTTCCCAGGACTGCTCCTCAGTTTCGCCTTCCAGTTTCCACCGATCTGCTACACCTCCTTCTCCGCGCCACATGCCCGTACCGACAATTCCGGGACAAATAGCATTAACGGTGATACCATCCATGGCAACCTCCTTGGCTATGCTGTTGGTAAAGCCAATGACGGCAAATTTAGAAGCAACATAATGCGAAAGGTGAGCCATGCCCATCTTTCCTGCAATGGAAGCCGTATTGATAATAGCCCCCTCTTTTTGAGGTTTCATAATTTCAACTGCGGCCTTCGTACATACAAATACCCCTTTTGCATTAACAGTCATCACGCGGTCCCATTCATCCGGAGTAATCTCTTCAATGCTGCCAATTCCTACAACTCCGGCATTGTTAATCGATATATCCAGTCTCCCGAAAGTTTCAACTGTCTCTTTCAGTGCAGCTTTCACTGAATCATAATTAGTTACATCGACTACAACACTGATCACTTTGCCTCCTTGCTCTTTTACGGCCTGCACCGTGCCAGTCAGAAATTCCTCTTTGATATCAGCTGCTACAACCGATGCTCCCTCTTTACCAAATGCAACAGCGATGGCTTTACCCAAACCGCCACCAGCACCGGTAACAAAAACCACTTTACCTTTTAAATTTGACATGATATTATAATTTAGTTGTTAGATTTTACTGCTCTGCTTTTGCAGATCCAGTGTTGCTATCTTTCTGTTCGGGCCGGATGATCATCCTCAAATATTGATCTTTGGTCAGGTATGCTGAAACCCAGCTGGCAAATGTTTTGATCTTATTTCTTACATTAATCAGGGAAAGCAGATGGATAAATAGCCACATAAGCCAAGCCAAAAAACCTTCAAAATGCGCATGTGGTTTGGCCAGATCTGCAACCGCCTTATTTCTGCCAATAATGGCCATTGAACCTTTATCGTTGTAATAAAAAGGCTTCATTGCCTGCTGACGTCTGGCCAAATGTATATTGTGAGCAAGATTTCTTCCCTGTTGAATGGCGACCTGCGCAAGTTGCGGATGGCCATTTGGAAAGGGCTGGTCGGTCGTCTGAATGCAGGTATCTCCGATGGCATATATGTTCGAAGTTCCCGTCACCATATTGAATTCATCCACAATGAGTCTCTTTCCCCTTCCGTAAACTTCGTTGGGAAGCCCCTCAAAAACATGCGCTGTTACGCCCGCAGTCCACAACAGATTTCTAGTTGCAATACTAGTCCCGCTTCCCAGAAGCACGGAATCACCATCGAAATCTTTGACTAGTTCATTGAGCTTGATTTTGATACCCATCGCTTCCAGTGATTTATGGGTGTATTGCTGAGATTCTTTGCTCATCGGACCAAGCAAGGTCGGCAAGCCATCAATCAGGTAGATATCAAAAGGCAAACCTGATAATTCAGGGTAATCCTTTTCAAGTACGTTGGCTTTTAGCTCAGAAAGCATCCCTGCGATTTCAACACCTGTTGGTCCACCGCCCGCCACTACAATGGTAGTAAGCTTCTGCCGCTCGACCAGGTCAGTGGTGCGTGTTGCAAGTTCGAACCTTTCCAAAATGGCATTCTTCAGGTAGATCGCATCAGCAACGGTTTTCATTGGCAATGCATGTTTCTTTACATTATTATTGCCGAAAAAATTACTTTCCGTCCCCGTCGCCAAAACGAGCTTTGAATAGTGAAGCTCGCCTGTTGAAAGTACCACAGTATTATTATCAGGCTTAATTTCCAGCAACTCACCCATTCTAAAATGAAAATTAGAATGATTGCGGAAAAGCCTCCGATAGGGATAGCTGATTCCAGATACATCCAGGAACCCTGTCGCAACCTGATAAAGTAAGGGTGGAAAGAAGTTGTAATTATTTCTGTCTACCAAAATAACCTGCCCTTGCAAGGGGTTATTTAAAAGTTCTTTGGCAAGATTAATTCCACCAAATCCCCCACCAATTATGATTATGTTTTCTTCTGTTGTTTCCATGATTTTCTTAAAAGTGAATGTATATCAATGATGCAGCCTTCATTGTTTGATTATGGAGGGGTATGATTCCCTAGTTTCGGCGGACAGTCAGGAAAATCCTTCGCCATGACGGGAAAGACTTGATCACGCGCGCTGAAAAATGATAGACGCCGATGGCCGCTAAAACAAATAGGCCAAACACAGATACAGTCCCGAAAATATCTTTTCCAGCAAGCAGCATAGCCTCACGGCTCACTCTTCCATTGATCACTTTCGAGGATATCTGCGAAGCTTCAAGACTTGAAAAGCCGTGTTTGATCGCCTGCCCGTATAATTGCTGCCAAAAAGGTTTCAGACCGCTTGCATCCATTTTGGAAGAAAGTTTTTGGTGGTAATCCTGCAAACGGGCATATGCATTTTCATTGATGATTGCTCCCATCACCGCATTTCCTAACGCATTTCTGAACATGGCCATATAACACAGCATCTGGGTAAATATGTCGAATCCCACGCCCAGGGTCATGTACTTGCCAGCGGCGGCAAAGATGATGATGTTGCCAAAACCTTTTAAGAAATAGGGTATGTATAACTGCTGCTCTCCGGCACTGGCATCGAAGGAAAAATATAGCCAGACATGGTGCAAGGTCAGCATCACAAAACCCAAAGCAAAAACTGTACGGAACGGTCCATTAACGTATTTGAACCACCAATAACCAAATGCAGCACCGGCCAGGATCCCAGCAGCGATCCACCAGTTAAGCCCACCAATATGCAAATTGTCCAGGCGCATCACCGAGCTCGTAAAAGGTCCCAGTACACTTCCAGTTGTGTTCAGCATCAACTGGGCGGCCAGGATCATGATTATGGCGACATTTACATTTGTCAGCCTAAAAACGCGCGGCAGCATAAGCGAACGCTTCTTGGTATACGTCCGGTAAAGAACAAGAAGCAACCATATTAACCCCGCAATGGTGGCAACCATAATATTTTCTGACGCATACCAGTCCAGCACTCGCCCGTAAGTAAGCACGTAGCTAAGTAGTGAAAACAGGATTGTCCAATGAAAAACGCCCATCCAATCAATGCCCACCAAAGGCAGTCGTTTAGCAATCCTGAATGGCCTTAATAATACCAAAATAACAAGTGCCTGCAATGCAAGAAGCGCAGCCATAAGGTAGTATATCATTTCCCAGTCGTATCTATCAGCCAGCAGAATCGCCAGTGTACTACTTACTTGGGCGGAAAGCAAAACAATGCCAAGTGCAACACTGAAAAACATGCCATAGTCTTTATGCTGGGTAAGAATCAGTTGAATAGAGACGAGCGTTTCGAAGGTACCGATCATCTTTAATGCACCGATAAAAAAAGCGCATAGGATCAATACCGGAATGGATGAAGTGTAAGCACAAACCAACAAAAGCAGCGCAAGCAACACCGAGCAAACTGCCAGGATTTGCTGGGATGTGAAGCGAAATTTGATCCTGAACAGTAGTGGAAAAATGAAGGTGACACCAATGGTGCTGACCTGATAAACAAATGTCAGATCTTCTTTGTAAATCTGATTGGCCCCAACGATATCGCCCATTAGGCTCAGATAAACCGGGTTTGCACATTGAAATAAGATGGCAAATAACACAAATAGCGCTACCCGCACCCAACCGGGTACAAATTCTTTGAAACATTGTAAGGGCTGGTTCATGGCTTTTGATCAAAATAGACAACAGCATTCATGCCTGCTTTTAGCTTTGTGAGTTGCGCCTGATCTTTTACGTCCATAAAGTCCAATCTTACCGGGACTCGCTGTTGAATTTTCACAAAGTTGCCCGTCGAATTATCGGTGGGTACCAGCGAAAATACGGAACCCGTTGCTCCTGCAATAGAAGTAATCGTGGCAGTGAAGACGTAACCGTCAATGGCGTCGATCTGAACACGCGCTTTCTTTCCCACTGCCAATGATTGCAGCTGCTTTTCTTTGATGTTCACCGTCAGCCATTTCTCCTCATTGTTGACTACGGCAGCAAGTTGCTGGCCAGCTTGCACAAGTTGGCCTTCTGTGATATTCTTCCGTCCTATGTATCCGTCACAGGGTGCCAGAATAATTGTATAAAGCACATTAAGCTTTGCTGCTTTAAGCTGGGCTTGCGCCCTCTTAATGGCAGCATCATTTACCTGTATTTTTGCACCCGTTTCCTTTACTGCCAGCCGATTGCCATTTTCGGCATTTTGCATGGCGCTTAGCTTTGCGATCAGAGCATCGTAATCACTTTTCACCTGATCGTATTGCTGCTGGGTTACAGACTCTTGCGCCAGCAACGTTTCATAACGCCGCAGGTTCTTTTCGGCATTCCAAACCCTGGCGTTGGTCTCTTGTAAATTTGAGGTCGCTATGGTAACCGTGTTTTCTGCTGTTGTTACCGATGACCGGGTCACATGTTTTCCCGCCAGTGCGTCCAACAGGTTTGCCTCTGCAAGCTGCTGTTGCACCAGGTAATCTGTATTGTCAATGACCACCAATGTGTCGCCCTTTTTGACCTGTTGGAATTCCACAAAATTGATTTTTGTAATGTAGCCTCCAACTCGCGCATTCACCGGCGCGAGCAGCTGCTGCACCTGCGCGTCATCGCTGTAAGTGACCTGATTGAAGGAATAAAAATAACTTAGACCGATAGCCACAACTGCAATGGCAGCCAGGCCTGTCAGCCAGCCGAGCCATTTATTAGGTTGATGATCTGTTCTATGATGATGCGTGCTCATTTTTAATTGAGTTGTCCTGTAACTTTTTGAAGTTCGAAATAGCGCATCACCCGTTGGGCCTGCGCGTTGGTTAATTGCAATTCTGCCGCCAATTTTTGGTTACTGGCATCGGTGATATCCGTGATGAGCGCAACCTGCTGATCATAAGCATTTGTGATGCGCCGGTAGTTTTCGGTTGCCAGTTCAAGTTTCTTTGCTTCGCTGGAAAGCTGGTCGCCTGCTTCATTCCAAAGTGTGTATGCATTGAAGACAGCCTTTCGCATATTTTCGTGAGCAAGCTGCTCATACTGGGTGGCTGCCTGCAAGCCTTTTGTAGCTGCATCCACCCTTGCTTTATTTTTATATAATCCGCTAAGGCTGTAATTCAACCGCACACCAACTGTCAAATTGTTCGCGTAAATGTCCTTGGCCGGTATATCATATACGTAAGGTCTGGCCAGTCCGTTTGATGCATACAGTGAGGCCTCTGGAAGATAGGCCGCCTTTATTTGTTGTTGTCTTTTCTCAGCCATTTCAGTATTAAGCTGATTGATTTTAAGCTCGGGTTGATTTTGCAGGGCTACTTGCTGCAGCGTGTTTAGTGTCAATTCTGTGACATTATTTTCAGGAAGAATTGTATCTGGCTCAATGATTGTTCCCTCAGGCAATACGAGTATCTCTACCATAGCATTGTTAATGATCCTGATACGGTTACTGACTTTTACCAATTGCAGCTTCATCTCTTCAAGCAGCAGCTCACTACGAATTTTATCGCTTCTCAAAACGATACCGGCCCTCATACGATTATCAATTTTTTCCAACAGCATGCTAGCCTGGTTGATGTTGCTTTTGTAGACATTGCGTTGCCCCAGTAACCGGAAAAGGTCAAGGTAATAGCCTACCAGTAATAGCTTTACCTCCATTTTATTTTTTTCATAGTTCAATCCGGCTACCCGACCGCGCAGCTCTGATATTTCAATGTCGCGTTCAACTCTGCCACCGCTGAAAAGCAGATAGCTTGCTTGCAGCACATAGCTGTTTGAAAAATGAGGCATATCGTAAAAGCCTGTCTTCATTGTACCCATTCCGATCACACCCACATCGGTAAGGTAACCCGCCGAGACGGCCATATCTACATCAGGGAGCCGCTGATTTTTAGCCACTTCTACACCTGCTTGGAGATCTTGTATTCTAATTGCGTCCAGTTTCAGCTGACGACTATTGTTTTCAGCTAATTCAAAAAGCTTCTTGACCGTTATATGTAGGCTGTCCTGTCCGTGCCCAATATTGGTGACGCAGAGTAAAGTGGTCAATATGAGTAATGCAATTCGTGTCTTCATCGCTAAATTTCAATGCACAAAATTGCATTTACTTACAGCTATAAAGAATGGGCAAACGATGAATTATATATCAAAAAGTAAGAATTGAATAAAAATATTCTTCGATGGACTGAATAATATAGGACGATTACGGCCTATATTATATCAAAAACTCAAAATGAGTCGTGGCCGTTCCTGTATTCGGAAGGTGTAAGATGAGTGTACTTTTTAAAGAAGCGGCTGAAATGAAATTGGTTTTGAAAATTCAGCTCATCGGCGATGTTGCCGATCGTAGTTCCAGGGTAATCCAGAAGGACCTTCGCTTCTAAGATAACCATCTGTATAATGTAACTACGCGCCGTATGCCCAGTATTTTCTTTAAGCACCTGTGACAGATACTTTTCGTGAATATTAAGGGAGCGTGCATAAAATGAGACCTCCCGCTGCTGCTTGTAGTGTTTGACCAACAGGTCGAAAAATTGCTGCACAATGCTTTTCGTAGGCGGATTGAGCATTTGCTGCTCCTGATAACAAAAGCCAATCTGCGAAATGGTCGCTTGAAATGTTGGGCGAAGAATTTCTTCTTCCCCTTTTTGGGCCCCTTTAAAACGAATCAGTAACTGGTGGATCAGATCAATCATTTGACCAATGATAATCCGATCCTCTGTTTTGAGTACGATTAACGCTTGCTGGTCATCACCGAAAAGAGGTAACTGGGCTACGCTTTTGGTGTAGTGCCCGGAAGTAAGAATAAAGTCGGGAGCGAACAATAAGGATAAGAAGTGTACAGAGTTCTCCTGCCAGCTCATTTCCCGGATCGCTGATGGCGGCACAATAAGCAAATCGCCTTGGCTAAGGCTGTGCAACTGCAAATTCACCTTGATCTGCATCTGGCCATGCTGTACCAGAATGATAGAATAGTGACTAGACCGGAACGGACGGTCCCATATTTTTTCCACAGAATAAATCGCTGAATCAAAAACCATCAATCCTGGCGTGGCTTCGCCCAAGCCAAATGCTCCGCGCAGATATGGAATTTCTAGATTGGACGGTAGCGATTTTTCAGGGGACTTCATGGCATTTTATTTCATTAGAAAACAGATGTACCTATGGATAAAGTATTACTTGCAAACTATGCCAGTATTTTGACTTGGACAAATGAATAGGCAAAACAATAGCCCGTCCAGATTGTGTGAACGGGCTATTGCTCAATAAAAATGAGGACACTTATGCAACTAAAACTGCGTCGATAGCCTCACGAAGTGCTTTTGCTGCAACTGCCGGATCTTCTGCGCCATAAATAGCCGCGCCTGCAACTGCAACCTGAGCACCTGCTTCTATAACCGCTGTAATATTGCTCAAATTGACACCACCAGCAATCGAAACCGGGACACCTGCACGGGCTGCTTCGTCGATCAAAACCTGAATCGAATAACCATCAGTCCATTGCTCATCCAGACCAGCGTGCAATTCCACGAATTCAACGCCTAACGTTATGACTTCCTGCGCTCTTTTTACACGGTCAGGATAACCGATGGTGTCAACCACCACGCCTTTTCCATGAGCCTTTGCTGCTTTCACAGCCCCAATAATAGTTGCATTGCCTGCTGCGCCCATCACCGTTACGAGATCGGCTCCGGCCTTGAAAGCAATATCGGCTTCCAGCTCACCTGCGTCAGCCGTTTTGAGGTCGGCAAAAACCAGTTTGTCTGGATGTGCATTTTTCATTGCTGTGATCACGCTTGATCCCATGTTTTTGATCAGCGGAGTGCCGAGTTCAATGATATCGACGTAAGGGGCAACTTTTGCAGCAAGTGCTAGTGCATCTTCTGTCGTCAATAAGTCTATTGCTACTTGTAATTTGGCCATTTTGAATTGATTAAATTGTACTGTATTGATTAAATTTTACTCCATATTGGCGTGCCGCTTCCAAAGCGTTTCCGCCGGGGAACCGTCCACTTTCCATAATTCCATAAAAACGGCGTCTCCGATGAGCAGCAATGCCTGTTCGAAAAGGCTGCCTGCATATTGCTTTGATCTGCTGCCAGCATGATCTTCTTTTTCTGCCGCTGGCAGGAGAATATGTGTGTCTGAAATGCCCGCCAGTGTTGATGCCGGGTTGGTTGTGAAGGCAATCACATTGGCTCCCACCGATTTTGCCTTTTCGGCAGCACGCACAATCGAGCCTGTAGTTCCCGATCCGGAAGCTACCCACAAAAGATCCGTTGATTGTATAGCGGGCGTGGTCGTATCTCCGACGAAATAAACCCTGAAACCCAGGTGCATCAGCCGCATTGCCACCGACCGCATTGCAAATCCTGATCGCCCCGCTGCAAGCAGAAATATCGACTCCGCCTGCTGTATACCTTCGATAAGTGCTCCAAAATCTTCGTAATCCAATGCTTCCGAGAGCGCATTATTCTCGGCCAGTATTTGTTTTAGATTTCCCTGAATGTCAGTTGAATGAAGTACGGATTGTTGATGATCTGAATGCATAATTGCCTCGTTTTGTCTGATGACAAATGTACTTGATCCGGATTTGGTACAGATTAGACAATCTTCCAGATGAGGTGGACAATTTGGAACAATTGATAGTAAAAATTCATATTTTTAGGCGTTAGAAAACCACATTTCCGAATAGTCCACCATAATTTCCAGATCGTCCACCAGGGCACTGTCTGACAGTTTATCTCAACTATGATTGAACCAATCAAAGAATCACGGCTTGCCAGCGCAATGATTTACATACGGAATCTTCGTGATTGTCCGCCAAGCTACCTGAATGATCCTGGCAGAAAAGACTTTTTTGAAATTGTCTGGTTAAAGAATGAAGACCCTTTGCATGATACGAAAAACGAAAATTTCGAGATTAAAGGCGACTGGATATACCTCATACCACCTTACCGCGTACATCAGCTCAATAAAGCAGGTAAAAACGGTGAGTTGTTATCCTTCAAAAGAGAAGTTTTGGAGGAAGATGACAAAGAGTTTTTGCTGGATATTTTCAAAATTTTCAACGTTCAGGGAGAGTTTTCCTGCCTAAGGCTTGAAAAAGAAGCAGCTGCCGATCTAGGTAGCGTGTTCCAGTTATTGAACAATGAGTATCAGAAAACGGCAGACGATCTGGTAATTGTTAAAGCGATACTTAAGGTCTTTCTATTAAAGCTGATCAAAGTTAAAGAGCAGGAATTTACAGGTCATGACATCCATCAAAAACGGGTTTACGAATTCTTAATGCTGCTGGAAAGCAATTATCTGCAGGTACGTAATACTGATTTTTATGCCGGAAAATTGGGCATCAGCTCCAAGCGACTCAATCAGATACTCAAAGACAAGCTGGATAAAACCGGGATGGAGCTGATTCACGACAGAATTATTCTCGAAGCAAAGCGAATGATTATCCACAGCGAACAGACCATCAAGGAAATAGCTTACGAACTTGGTTTTTCAGACCGGCCATATTTCAGCCGGTTCTTTAAAAAGCAAACTGGCCAAACACCTGACGAATTTCAAAAACAGACTCGTATTCATCAGAAATTGAAGCTTAATACATTATCTGATAGTACTGCCATTTAGCTAAATCAAAAAGGCTGCCGGAAATCCAGCAGCCTTATTACATGTGTAGCAAAGCAATAATCAGCTAGGCTGATTATATGCATACCAAGCGATTTTCCATACCCCATCCACTTTTTTCACTACAAAAATCTCGCGGTAGCTTGCAGGAACAGTTTGGCTGGTGGCATTGATCAAAGTAGTTCCTCCCGAATGAGATCTCACATAACCGTATTCGCCGTCAATCACGATCTCGTCAATGGTGAAGGCCAGGTTGAGCTTAATCGCTGAAAAAACACTTTCATAAGTGGTTTTGATCGCGGCAGCGCCCTTCATGGTTGGTGCATCAGGAGCCATTAAAACACCATCTGTAACAAACAGGCCAGACACGGCAGCCGCGTCGGACGAAGCGAGTGCACTGGAATAGGTGGCGGTTATAAGTGAATTGATAGCGCTTCTGTCTGCTTCTGTATAGCTACTAGCCTTATTTTCGATCACATCTGTACCAATTGCCTGACTTAGCGTACCCATTTTGTTGTACAGGTATCGTGCGATTTTCCACTGATCATCTGCCTTTTTCACAACAAACACTTCTCTATTTTCCTCAGGCGCGGTTGCACCATTTGCTTTTACAGTGAGGGTACCCGCAGAAGTTGACCTGACAAAGCCATATTCTTTACCGACAATCATCTCATCAATTTTGAAATTTAAGTCAAGTCCGACCGCGCCGAAAATCCCATGATAAGTTGATTTCAATTGCGTGGAACCGGATGCAGTCGGCGAAGCCGGACCCATCACGACTCCGTCGCCTGTAAACGCCGAAGTCACTCCATCAGCGTTTGAAGCTGCGAGTGCATCGCGGTAAGTAACGGTAACGAGTTTTTTAATAGCATCACCTTCTTGTTGCAAATCAATTGCATCGATGTTGTGATCTGTACATGAGACACCGGCAAAAGCGATGGCTAATAGGAGTGAAAATTTTTTCATTTTTTTATTTTTGTTTATAGGACAAAGGTCATTCACACTACTTGAATGAACCCATAAACAACTTTAAGAAGCACCCTTAACATTGTTTAAGATTAAACGTTGATCTTAATCAAGGATCAGACGTAACCCCGTGAATTGCCAGCGCAAATGGGGGTGAAAGAAATTCCGGTATGTGCTACGGCTATGCCCAACTGGTGTTGCCTGGGAAGCTCCTCTAAGAACCATTTGACTGACCATAAACTTGCCGTTGTATTCACCTATTGCACCATCTGCTTTTTTGAAACCCGGATAAGGCAGGTAGGCGCTGTTCGTCCATTCCCAGCGCGAGCCCCAGTCGAATGCAGCGGACGCAACCTCCCATTCAGCCTCAGTGGGCAGTCGGAACCCTTTCCAGTTTGCGAATGCAGTTGCTTCGTAGAAGCTTAGGTGGCAAACAGGATTTTCCGGAATAATCTCCGTCAGCCCGCCCAAGTCATAGTTCATCCATTTGCCATCAATAAGATGCCAATACAATGGAGCTCCAATGTGTTCGCGCCTTACCCAATCCCAACCCTCGGCATGCCAATAGTTGAAATTCTGGTAACCGCCGCTATTGATAAATTCCAAATATTCACGGTTGGAAACCAGACTGGTTGCAATCTTAAAATCGTTAAGCCAAACCTGGTGCCTGCCATGTTCATTATCAAAAGAAAAACCTTCGCCTTCAAATCCAATCTGATAATTGCCTGCTACAACTTGGTGAAAAGGGCTTGCCATGGACTTCAGACCATTGGGAACGTACTCCGTGGCGTAAGGGGGAAACAGCGGGTTGTGACCTAGAATGTACTTGATGTCAGTCATCAATAACTCTTGATGCTGTTGTTCATGGTTCAGACCAAGATCCACCGTTTCTATTAAATTCAGGCTGAAATCACCATTTTCTAAAAACCGGCCCATGTGCTCATCGATATATTTGCGATAAGCAAAAACATCCTCAACCGTAGGCCGGCTCAGGTTTCCCCGGTCGGTGCGGATAACCCTCGCCCCAACAGTTTCATAATAGCTATTGAACACGAAATCGTACTGACTGTCATATACCTTGTAGTCAGGCAAAAACGGTTTTAAAATAAAGGTTTCAAAAAACCATGTTGTATGTCCCAAATGCCATTTAGGCGGGCTCACGTCTGCGCACGGTTGCACGACGTAATCCTCTGTTTTAAGCGGACGGCATATAAATTCGGTGTGCTGTCTGATCGCAGCAAACCGGGTTGACAAGTCTTTGTCAGCCTTTACAATAGTTTCTTCCATTAGTTTGAAATTTTTTCCCTTAATCCATTTCCTAAACCGCCTTCCATACCACATCGGCAAACCATCCTTTGGAGTCCGTAAAAGTAGATATGGGTTCAAAACCGCTGTTCAATGCCATCTGGCTAATCTGGTTAAGCGAGTACTTTTGAGAAATTTCCATCCAAATACATTCTCCCTGGCTAAAATGGATTTGAGTGCTTGGGAAGGAAACCGTATGCTCACACTGCGACACCAGGTAACTTTTACAAGCACCATTTAATGGATCATAGCTGCAATAATGATCAAACAGATCTAGATTAAAGTCTGCTCCCAGTTCTGTATCAATCCGTTTTAACAGGTTCAAGTTGAATGCTTTGGTGATGCCTTCTTGATCTGAATACGCCGCTCGTATTATATAAGATCTTTAACCAGGTCAAAGCCAATGAGGACCATATCGCCAGGCATTATTGATTGCCTGATCCGGCTGCAGAATTGTAGTGCATCTGCGGGCGGCATGTTTCCAATATTTGAACCCAGAAACAGGACGACCTTATGTAACCCTGATAGTGAAACTGCCTGATCAAGCATCTGGAAATATTCCCCTTCCAGTGGCTGGATATCCAGTTCAGGATTTTGCGCAAGTAAGTTATCTGTCAGCTCATTAAGTATATTTCCAGAAATGTCAATCGGCAGATAACGGAACGATTTTCCTTGGAGCGAAAGACTATCCAGGATGTGTACTGTTTTTGTCCCGTCTCCTGCGCCTAATTCGATGATCTCAAAACTAGTATCACCATTTTGGATGGTTTCACAAATCTGTTCCCGCTGATTTTTCAATATTTCAGCCTCGCAGCGTGTGAGATAATACTGATCACAAGCCATGATCTGCTGGAATAATCGGTCGCCTTGCTGATCATAAAAAAATTTTGAGGGGAGCCTTTTAAATTCGCTGGTAAGGCCTTCTATCACATCCTGGTAAAATGTGTCGATTTCTCCTGTTGCTTCGCTTTGGGAGAGGGCTTCTTGCAAAATTTGTTGCATGAAAATTTAGTGGTTCAATCAGTAATAACTACAATTTTTCCGCTAGCCTTATTGCTATCCATCAGCTGGTGCGCTTCGACAATTTGGTCGAGCTTGAACACCCCGCCAATGCTAATTTTGATTTCGCCGCTTTCTACCATTGATATAAAAGATTGAAATGCATTGTGCTCGACACTTACCTGTCCGGTGTCATAAACAGTCAGGTTTACAGTGGCCGGAATGTAGTCCATCGGTGCAAAATCTTGGATACTCCAAATCTCCGAAAGCATACCCGTCATGCAAACGCTCCCTCCCTGTTTAGCGCAGGAAAGTGAATCCTTCAAAGTACTGGCCCCTACCAGCTCCAATACTTTGTCGAATCGCTCCGGATATAATTCATCGACCTGCGTTTTCAGGTTGCCATCATCAATCAGCACAGCTTCTGCGCCTTTTTCGAGCAAAAACTGCCTTTTATCCTCGCTACGGCTTGTTGCAATGACACTCAGGCCTGTATGGCGGGCCAGTTGAATGGCCAGTAGCCCGATGGACGATGTACCACCACGAACCAGGATGCTTTCACCCTTTTGTATGCGCAACGCTAGGTGCAAAGAGCCATAAACGGTCTGGAACATTTCAGGGATTGCTCCGAGTATGTCCCATGAAAGCTTGCTTGTGAAAGGATAAATAATAGAGCTTGGCAAAACAGCATACTCTGCATAGCTGCCATCGTAATCCCTTCCCATGCCTCCCATGCAAGCAGCAACCTGTTGTCCGGACTGCCATTTGCCGCTGGGGTCGCTGACAATTTCGCCCACACATTCAATGCCCAATATCCTGGGAAAAACCACTCCGGGTGAATAGCCTTTGCGGGTCATCAGCTCAGAACGATTTAGGCCGAAAGCCCTCACTTTCACAAGCACCTGATCTAAGCCAGCCTGGGGCACGGCTCTATCTTCAACTATTAGCTGCTCTGGTCCTCCTGCCGTGTAAATTACCGCTGCTTTCATATTGGTCATTTATTGTTTAGGCGTGTGGGTACCTAATTCAGATCTTGTTGAAAATATACCGGAGAATTTTCCAGTCTTCCGCCTCTCTTCGCACCACGAAGAAATCCCTCGTTTTTACAGCGATGGATTGACCTTGGTTGTTTTCAGTTGTCACTGTTGCGATGCTTTCAGCAAATGCAAAATCGCGTTCCACGGCAAGATTTTTAAGCAAAAACTCAGCCTTCAAGCTTTGGGTTTGAAAGAAACGCTGGGCACCACTGTGAATTTGCTGCGCGCCGCGGATCGTTGCAAAACCATCGGGCATGAATTCGCCATCATTACAATAAAGGCTTGCAAGCGTAGCCGCGTCACCATCAATGAGTGCTTTTGCGTAGTCATTTAGCAATTTCTCAATTGCTGGTTTGTCTTTCTCCATTATCATAGTCAATGTTTATGTTGTTATCATATCACCTTCATGCAATCATTCACTGCATTGACGGTGAAGCGAGCATATGATTTAATGCTATGCAAAGTTGTGACCAAGCATTGAAACACACTCATAAACAACTGCAAGAAAAACCCTTAAACTATGTTAAGATTTGTCCCTTGAAACGATTGACTTTCGGATTTTACTTAAAAATTCAGGGGTAATGCCCAGGTAAGATGCAATCTGGGAATTGGGAAGACGGTTAAGCAAATGAGGATACCGGGCCAGAAATGACTGGTAACGTTGTTCACCGGTAGAGCTGATATTTTCTAAAACCCTGTTTTGTAACTCGATATATTTCTGCTCAGTAATGATGCGGAAATTACGGTCGAATTTATGATGGTTGATAAAGAGATAAAGAAGATCTGGCTTCTTAATTTGAAGGATGAGGGATGGCTCAATCGCCTCAATATACATCAGGCTCGGCTTTTCTGAATAAAAGCTGCTTAAATCGGCAATCCAATCACTTTCTGCAACAAATTGCAGGTTGTGCTCCACGCCTTTCTGGTCTACATGGTACATCTTGAAGCATCCCGAGACTACGAAGGTATAGTATTGGCACACATCTCCCTGTTGCAGTATGAAATGGCGACGTTTTACGTGCTTTTCAACAAATAACCGGGTTATTTCAGCCCTCTCTTTTTCAGCAAGTGGAAAATACTGTTTGAAATATTTTATAAGTTGAGATGTTGCCAAAATTTTAGATTTAAACAAAAATGTGATTTAAGATTATTGGAATAACACTTTTTAATGATTTTAGTTACACTCAGTTTACAGATTGCATTCAAAAGCCCTGCCAATAAATTTACCGGGGCACCCCACTTCACCCTCTCAAACCTTGAAGTAGTTTAAGAATATTTCTTAAAGTAAGTTATGGGTGGATCTGCTGACAAACAGGGATTTTTGTAGCATAATTAAAACCCAAGGCAATGAACTGTCGATGTGAACAAGTTAAACCAACAGAGCTATGAGATCCACCTTCCCAGTATTAATAAGTTTCCTGATGCTGATGAGTTATGCGAATGCCCAAAGCGTCAAACTTGACCTGGAAAGGCTGGAACCGGTTCAGGCATCAATGTCTATCCAGTCAATTGCTGGTAAACAAGCGCTTAGGGTGTTGAAGGATACTTTGGTAAAGAAGGTGGATGAACCCACGTTTGTCAAACTAAAAGGATTTGACTTTCATAGCGGCATTATCGAGGTAAAAGTACTGAGCAGGTTACTAAAAAACGCCCCTGAATATGCCCGGGGTTTTATTGGTGTTGCCTTTCGTATTGATGAGCAAAACTCAAAGTATGAGAGCATTTACATCCGCCCAACCAATGGCCGGGCCCAAGATCAGGTTCGTAGAAACCATTCCATTCAATACTATTCATATCCGGATTATAAGTTTGACGTGCTCCGCAAACAGGCACCAGAAAAGTATGAATCCTATGCGGATATGGAGCTTAATAAATGGATCACCCTGCGGATTGAAGTGAAAGGTGCTAATGCCAAGTTATTCATAGATGGAAATACGCAGCCATCATTGGTTGTCAATGACCTCAAACTAGGGCCCAATGCATCCGGTGGCGTAGCGCTTTGGGTCGAAGTGGGCACGGAAGGCTTTTTTACCGATCTAAAAATTTTAAAGTAAGATAATTACAAACTGAAAATGAACCAATTACAAGTTAAAATTAAATTTTTATGCTTTCTGGTATTACTGGCAGGTATAAATGCCATTGGACAGGACCTGAAACACCTCAGGCATTTCATGCAGCAAAACCCATCGCACGAAACTGCCATACCCTATGGAAACAATCCAAAGGCCGGTCATTATCTGAAAGGTGGTGATGCCAGGATCTATTATGAAGTATATGGTAAAGGCAAACCAATTGTTATTTTACATGGAGGCATATTCGGGTCAACTCTTGAAATGGGGCGGTTCATCGATAGCCTTTCCAAGAACTATAAGGTTATAGCAGTATCGACCAGAGGGCATGGGAAATCAGAAATCGGAAAGGTAGACCCAACCTATGAACAAAAGGCAAAAGACGTTAACGCAATCATGCAGGCAGAGACCAGCGATAGTGCGACCGTGCTTGGTTTTAGCGACGGCGCTTATACCGGGTACTATCTTGCTTCTGCATTTCCTGCGAAAGTTAAAAAGCTGATCGCGATTGGTGCTGGTACTTGGAAAAAGGGATGGAGAAACTTTACCGTTACCAAGGAAATGGCTTTTGGATTGGACAGTCTATATTGGAAACAGCAAATGACACTAGCTCCTGAGCCAAAAAGGATAGATGAATGGTTTACTACGATTAGTAGAACGTATAACTCAACGGAAGTCAGCGATGATCTTTTAAAACGAATTCAATGTCCTGTCCTGGTACTATCTGGCGAACTGGACCAAAACGCACCACTTCAAACCGTCATTGAAGCGTACCGACTAATTCCTCGCGCACAGCTGGGAATAATTCCAAATGCGCCACATCCCGTTTTCCTGGTCAACTTTGATGCCGTTTGGGCTAGTATAACGCCCTTTTTACAACTTTGAGTCTGGGTAATATTCTTCTGGCCGAAGTGTACATTTTTACGTTTCCTTCGCCGAGTTTATTGAACAAAAAAGTGCCTGTGAATTAACTGCAGGTACTTTTTTTGTTATGACGACCAATTGATAATAGTTCATTTTAAACACGGTATTTGTGTACCACCCGATAATTCAGTAACGACTAAGAGGTCTGAAGATACTCATCCTTGTCACGGGCACTTAATGGCGTTCGTCGATAAGCTTGACAAATCTATAAGGCAAAACAAGGTGCTGCTAGCAAGTCAAGACTTGACTACGCATCGAAGAATGAAGCAGGAAACATTATCGCCGCGATACATACAGCACCGTATGCAATAGATCAGATAACAGCTGTCATAAAGTTGATGGATGATTCGACAAAGAAATCGCCTAGGCGTTTGACCCACTCTCGATTTAATCCCATTGAAATAGAACATGAATCCCGCCAAAACACTGATCAAGGCAAGTTTTATCCGTATATTTTCGCCCTTTTTGCCTTTCAATCCGACCGATGGAAATGGTTAAGAAAACGAGTGCCACAAGCTTCGTTTTACCGAACGAAGAGAACAACCCTAGGGCAAAATTGTATCCAAAATCCGATCTGAAATTAAAGATGTCAGGCGCCAATTTTGGAATGCCTGGTAACAGAAATAACAAATGTGCAATGCGAGGACCAGGGTACTGATCAAGCGGGTCATATTGGCTATGCTGCGAAGGCTTACCTCATTTTCGCCGGTATTCGATGCCATAATTAAACAGATTTAAAGTGATTGAGAGAACCCTTTTTTTCTTTCTACGTTTACTTTCACGAAGGTCAGCTGGTGTGAAACCATCTTTTTTGATAGGATCAAATAGTGAATCCTCTCCATTGGCAAGTCTAGCGTCATTGCTCTGCTCAGGAGTTGCCAGCAAATAGCTTTTTGATGTGGCTGACTTTCCAAAACGATCAAGTGTTACATTCGTCTTTCCATACAATGTAAAACCAATCGCGTTTTTGATTCTTAGCTTATCTGTTTGCCGCAGTTGATCGTTAATTTCAAACCGATTTTGCAGGAAATTTAATGCCGGCTTTAGGTGAAAATCGCTTGCCGTAATGGGAACTCCAACACGTCCCCCTTCGCATTAAGCAGCCGGTAATGAAGCCTCCCTTTCTTATAAGCCCTGGACTCTTCATTTCCACGGTCTGCCGCCACATTGTAGCAATTCAAAACCGCATTTAACTCGGTTATTGAAGTGAATTTATACTTGTCGATAACTCCATAAATTACATTTGAAATGGCCCTTTTGGTCTCAACCTTACCATAGTTTGCACTAACCATCGCAGGCTTCAAATGCTCGGATTGCTGTTGTTTTTTGCTCGATGCCTTTACCAAACAGAACTCATTTTCAATCTCTTTTCGGGCCCTTTCAGACTGGTTTCTGCCGATGTTTTGGGTCTCAATACGCTTCCCGTTTGCATCTATTTTTACGCTCTCAATATGGATGTGGGGGTGTCCGCTATCGTGATGCTGGTACACCAGATAGGATTGGTCTCCAAAGCCAATTTTATCCATATAGGCTTGGGAAATTTCTCCTAATAGTGCTTTTGAATAATGCTCAGAAGGATCAAAATTCAATGAGATGTGGACGCTGTTTCGGACAACATTCGTATTCAAAGCCGCCAGTTTCAGCAACATATTCAACCGCTCCTGCTCAGTCAGATTTGCCGAATCATCGGGGTAATTTCCTGCCATGATCCACTCGGCTACACCCTGTTTCAACTTGTTTTCGTTGTAGTAAAAAGTGCTTCGAATAGAAGCCCCTGTTTTTATGATCGCAACCATATCTTCGAAGCTTTACTGATGTAAATATTGATCTCTTTCACATGCTCGATAAACTGATTTTTGTCCTTCTCGTAGGCATCCAACCAGCTGCGGAAGTCGGCGATTTGGGACAAGGCATGTAGCCGTTTGACGGCTTGATTTAGATTGTTACCCGCAGCCATTAACTCACGCCTGAGACGGGTTAACTCAACCATCGTTTCATCAAATGACTGGTTTCGATGGTTAATCACAACGGGCTCAGAAAGCAGGATCTTCCTTGCGTACTCACTCGTCTTTCGGCATGTTGTCCTTTGTACTTTTCGAAGAAGCTGCTGAAACTCCTCAGGGGTTAAACGTACATGCAGCCATTTGGTGCGGTTGTGTTTGTCTTCATTCATCACGTTATCATTTTCACATTTTGACATTCTTTTTTCACTCAATCCCGCCAACGACTCCGGAGTGCCCGGCGGGCCAGATCCTTAGGTTGTGATACAACCTGACATCTGGCCGATTGCGGGTAAGAGGCAATCCACCCAGATTTTTTGTAGTCTGGAGTCGTCAAATTTGGCTCCTCTGATAGCTCAACTCTTTTGGCTCTATGGTGTACTTGCCAACCACTCATTAAAATCCTTATAGCCAGTATATATTCCACTGGCATCATTGTATTTTTCACTGATGTCCTTTGCTGTCGAAGCGCACCTAAT
Organism: Dyadobacter bucti; assembly: GCF_005869225.1. Classification (GTDB taxonomy): domain Bacteria; phylum Bacteroidota; class Bacteroidia; order Cytophagales; family Spirosomataceae; genus Dyadobacter; species Dyadobacter bucti. The sequence goes on from NZ_SWFP01000018.1 coordinate 29,195, forward strand.
ACCCGCAGCATCCCGATCAAAATATAGGTCGATGTGATAGTGGGTTTCTAGAAAGGTCGTGCGCGATCGAAGAAAGAGATGGAATTTAAGATTACGTAATTTTCGGACTGCTCAACAGTTTTCTTCATCAAGGTCTTGTAGGACAGAAATCGAACATGCCCTCAAACACCGAGACTGTCGGAGCACCGAGATTGATTGTAGTAATATCCTTCGGACTGCTTGCCAACTTCAAGTAAGAATTCCGCAGCTCATAACCACCAGAATTATTGAGCAAGCCAATTGCAAAATATCTTCGATCCTCGATCTGGTAGTTAACCTGTCGGCAGTATTGCCTGGCAATATCAGCTGAAACAGATCTTGAAACTACGTAGTCCAAAAGTGTTTTACTTGTGAGCTGCCCGGCATACAAAATTTGTATGGGGCAATTCGCGGCTGCCTTCTCTGTTGAAGGTAATAGAAACCTTGCCTTGTGAAAGAACCAGTAATCAGAAAACATTTTGATTACTTCCCCAACAGAGCAATGGTAAAAAATACCAGCGAAGTCAACTAGATTGCCCCCAATACTGATTCCGTGATCATACCATCGATTAAGCCTCCTGTTTACTTTGAACGATGCAGTCCGTTCCTCCCGTAAGGGGGACAAATACCAGTGATCTGCACTGTGAACTTTTACTGGCTCAAATCCCAACTCTGACGGGTAACTAATAAGTTCTAATTCTCTAATCTCTGCCAACGTTAACAGCCCGCTGCTTCCCCTCTCTCTTTCGCTCATTTTGCTTTCTGTTTTGGTTTGTGGAGCGAAATTAAAGAACACGAATGTCAGCTACCTATCCTGGGTAAATTCTCCTTAGGATCGTTTCAGGGGCAATTATTATTTTTGTACTGTACTAAAAACAAGAAAATGATGAACGTGAAAGAGCTGGCAAGTGTGTATGATACCATCATGAGTATCCTCGGAATGAACGATCAAATCAAGATCGATTTGAAGATTAGCAGGCGGAATGTTTTGCTTCTGACCCAGGCGATCAAAAGAGCCTTAAATGTTCCCGGTGTTGAGGGTAACCCTGATTTAATTGAAATCGCCTCAAACGAGTCAAAGGAAGAACTATTAGCATTGTCGGCCGATTGCTTGGAGAAATCCGGTCTGGTAGAATTGAACGACCGCCTCGCAAAGTTGTAAGAAATTTTTGGGTCGTAATGGCTACTCAGTCAGTGCATAACATCTTGAACCAAAATTTACATCTGCATAATCTTTCACACCCCCTTGAATTTAAGAAGCCATTTAGATAAAATAGGTGGACTGCTTCGCTGAGCTCACGCTATTTCCTGAGAGGGATGTGTGAGTATCGATTAGGCTATTTAAGGGCATTATGTTAGGTGGTTTCACCTCGGTTAACATTTATGAGAATAAAAATCAGGAACGCCGCTATTGAAAAACCAAGTAAAACATATTTAAACGAGCCACTGATGAACATGGCTACCGTGAAGGTGACCAGAGCTAGCGTTACAATTACACGATCATTTTTCATACGCTGTTTTTGAGTAGAAGCTTAAGATCATTAAATCTACTTGAAGCGCCTTGGTCTTGAGTGTTGTTTTGTCAGGAAATCAACGCAGCAGAAACCTTAAAAACAACATAAGTTATGGTACGCAGTTATCCTGAACCGGCTACTTTCTGGCAGTAAGTGCCGCAGTGGCGACTTACTATGTACGCATCGGAATTAGCTATTACCAGTAGGACATCTGGGCACTCCTAAATTCAAAGCAAGGGCTCTAGAACCGGCCGGAAAGGAACCGCAAAATATAAGGGCAGCCAACGAATATTCGACCAAGATAGACAAGTATTATATTTCTTCAGAAGATCAAGCTCTAAAATTCCAGGCGAATTCCATTGCTGATTTCGGTTGTATTTACTGTGATATTGCCGTCAAGGTATACCACAGTAGGATTTGGAATTTTACCAAAGACTGTCATCTGAAAACGAGTAAAAACCCTCCGCCGTCACAATCAAATGGTCCAAAACTCGTATATTCAGTAACTCCCCGGCTTTTCTCATACTCCCAGTAATATACTTATCGGCATCACTCGGAATAAGCTGGCCGGATGGGTGATTGTGTGCCAGGATGATCCCTGTTGCATTGGCTTTCAAAGCAGCTGCAAAAACGATCCTTACATCAGCACTCGCTCCTGAAATCCCACCTTTGGAAACTTCAAAAATCCCTAGCACCCGGCTGGCATTGTTCAATAACAGTATCTTGAACTCTTCAATAAATTCAAGTCTGTCTGGGTTCCAGCTTTGCATCAGCACCTTGTATGCATCTTTGGACGATTCTATTTTCGGACGTTGGCTTGCTTGCACTTTGGATTTGTAGATCAGCTCAATTTCTGCTACCTGATACAAGTTTGAAACATTCGCGAAGCTTTCCATAATTACCTTGATTTTGAAGTGATTGAATGAATTATGGCGCTTAATTCTGGCACTGGGCAAGCAAGTAGTGGAAGCAACGGAATAAAGGAAAGCATATGCGAGGCGGGCATTCATGCCCCGTGTTTATGCCGGAATTTCCACTACGCCCCGCAGCCCTGTGCCTAACTTTGGGGCATCATTGATACAAGAAACTCTGTCGGGCATTTCGGCAGTCTGCACAAAAATCTTGGCGAGGCTTGTCGCATTTTCATCTTATACATCATTGATAATCATTGGGGTACAGTCATTTAGGCGTGGGTACAAGAAAAACTTGTACTTGAAGAGCCTTGGTTTTGAGTGTTGTTTTGTCAGGTAATCAATGCAGCAGCAACCTTAAAACAACACGAGTTATGGCAACGCATTTATCCTGGACAGGCTACTTTCTGGCAGTAGGTGCCGCAGTGGCGATCTACTATGTAATCATCGGCATCCGTTATTACCGGCAGGATATCAGGGCACTGCTCAATTCAAAATCCCGGTTCTGGGAACGGCCGGAAAAGCCGCCACCGATAAGCCCACCGCAGGCAAGTCAGCCGGAAGAAACCGCTGAGCCTGTTGAAGTGAAAAAGCAACCCTGGCAAAATGAAGCCTTGTTTGCCAAGGTCGAAGAGCTCAGCTCGCAGCTCAGGATTAGCATCCGAGAAGCATACGAAAAAGGCTACGAAAAGCGGGACTTTGTTTTTCTAATCCAAATGTCAATAAAAGATTTTTCTGCCGTCAAAGGCACGCCGTTCCGTGAGGCGATCAACAATGTTATCACTTTGGAATCTGCAAAATATGGCTTCATCAACCTCAGTGCTGTAGAGCTAGAGGAGTTATGGAAGGAGGTTAAATGATGAGCCCGCTCTCCTGCGCTCCCGGGCCCTCGGGCTTGGGAGCCGCAAGGAGACAAGCTGAGTAAACGAGTTTAAAACAATAATCAACAAGGCATATGAAATGTGGGAAACAGCCCTTCAAGCAGGGCAAAACAAGTATGGGCAGCAACGCTGCTCTCAGTAATGGCAACCATTGCCAAAGCACAAGACGGCGCGGCGGGCATATCCGAAGCCGACAGCCAGGCGCAGAGCTACTCCGAGCCAGGCACGCAGCTGATGTATGCCATCGGCGTGGTGCTGGGGCTGGTAGGCGCAGTGAAGGTTTTCCAAAAATGGATGCCGGGACAATGATACCGGAAAGGTCGCCGCGGCGTGGTTTAGAAGCTGTATTGTTCTAGGTGGTTGCTATCGTGCTGCAATCTTTCTTTGGCCTATAATTCAGTGAATTCGAGTACATCTGTCAGCAACTGGCATTCAAGAAAAACAAGACGACCAAAATTTCTCCGCCTAAACTTAGTGCTGACAATTAATTTTTGGAAGATAAATATTGAGGTAATAACTAAGGAAGTTTTGCAAGTCTTATGGTGGGAGCTCCTCGAAGACTTAAAGCGGTTTCTTGCCAGCTCGAATAAGGCTCCGAAGAAATGGCTTCTAAGCGCTAATGTTAAAGGAGGATGCTGAACATCTCATCCGGTACGCATCAGAATCTGAGAATAAACGGGAGGTTAAAACATAGCAATATAGGAGGATCATTTTATTATGCATTCCAGGAAATCCAATCACTGGTGCTAGCTGATACAAAACGAACAAAGTGATGGAAAAATCAATAACAAAAATCTTTAACCGGATCCTTATTGACCAAAGAGTAAGGATCTGGCATGTGGGGACTTACCTTGCCTTGGTGCTGCTTTGGGATAAAAACAGGCAATCAAGTCCCTTTCAGGTAACTAGGCGGATGATCATGCAGATGTCCCGAGCAAAAAGCCCGTCAACATATCATAAACACTTGAAAGAGCTCGAAATATTCGGCTACATAAAATACTTGCCATCATACCATCCTAAGCAGGGAAGTAAAATCTGGCTAGTTGAATCAAAAGCTAATTGAAGCTTCACTTCCACGGCGGCCAACTTTGGTGGTAAAAAAAGAAAAGGGAGACAAGCTCCCCCACTAATTGAGGCTAATAGCCGCTGACGGAACACGAACATCCTCGACAATATTTATATATTGCGTTGAAAACACATTTACTCTCCTTCCCTCCAAATCCCACAACACTTCCTAAGTAAGTGCCATAGCAATCTCTATTAGCTTTTGAGCTGCGAATCAGCAATCGGCCTTGTTGCATTGATCGATAGTAGGTCCAATTAACACACCCAGCAAATAGTGTAGCTTTTTCAACCTGTTAATCTAATCGGGCGTTAGCGATTGCCCTCGGCTACTATGGTACTGATCGACCACCCGTCCAAGCCCTTGTTTGGCTTTTTCCTTAACAGAAATGATTGTACCTGTCTTTTTTAAGATAATTGATGTTGTGAGCCATAGATACTACATATGAGAAGTTGGAAATGATTTTATTCATATTCCTCATGCTCATTTAAAAATATTTGCTTGGCAACAGAAAAAGCCTGTTTAACAGTGGCCCTTATCAGCCAAAGGAAACGAAATAAGCGCCCCACTGAGCTCACGGCTAAAACTTGTAGTACCTCAAACAATAGAAAAAGCCGCCATTATGCCGTAAGCTGTTGGCGGCTTCTAAGAGTCTTAGGAAATAGGGCCACTTATTTAGCTGCCCTTTTGCCTAGTTTGTTTGTCAGACTTCTAACAATGCAATTATAGAAGTGACCTAATATTTTGCATCTATAATCTCCGACAATCGTTGCATATCATCACCGACCTTTTTGTCCAAGACTTTCGCGTACAGCTGGGTCGTTTTTAGGCTACGATGTCCGAGCATTCTTGAGACCGTTTCAATTGGAACTCCATTTGAAAGCGTAACAGTAGTAGCGAAAGTGTGCCTTGCTAGGTGAAAGGTTATTGGCTTTGCTATTCCACAGACGTCCCCAATTTCCTTCAAGTAAGCATTCATCTTCTGGTTGGAAAGGACCGGAAGCAGATGCTTGTCTAAATGCTTCAATTGGCTTTCATATTTTTTTAGCAACTTTAAAGCTGGTGGTAAAAGTGGAATTCGTGAGGCAGAGTCTGTCTTTTGACGCTTTATATTTATCCACATTTCACCTGAACGACCTTCTATTATATCCATTTTGCTAAGTTTTGCGACATCGGCATACGCCAGGCCAGTGTAGCAGCAGAAGAGAAAGATGTCTCTTACTTGTTCTAAACGTGGAATCTCAAACACTTTATTCGCAACTGTGCGTAATTCATGCTCCGTTAGTGCAATTCGATCTACTTCATGCTTTGCAAATTTGAAGGCAAAAAACGGATCTTTCGCTATGATGTCAGTTTTCACGCAAATGAGTACTATCTTCTTTAAGTTTGCCAAGTACTTCATTGTAGCATTGTGACCGACCTTTTTTACACCTTTTAAATAAAACTCGAAATCCGATATAAATTTGAAATTGAGTTTTCGGACATCAAAGTCCTTCGTTTTGTAGTTCCAAGAGATAAATTCCTCGGTGTGCCTGAGCGTGGTCTGATATCGCATATAGGTTGCGTGCGCATATTCTAAATTGATCAACTGTTTGACCTTGGCGTTATGTTCCTTAAATATGGTCAACAGCCCAATGATATCTTGATCTTCTCCATGCCACTTCCGCTTAAAAATTTCAATACACATCAATAGGTCCTCCTGGATGATTTGCCGCTGAATGGCATAAGCTTTACCTGCCAAGGATTCCAAAAATGCGTTGACTTCTCTCGCCTCTATTGTTGTGCCCTTCGCCTTTCCCGAGCTCGCTGACCACCTTTCCGGTGATACCGATTTACCTGTTGCAACCTCAAACCTTGCTCCACCAATTGTTATCCGCATGTAAATGGGCAGCTGATTGTTTCGATTGATCTTCGATTGCCTAACCGAAAACAGAATTGTCATGCTTGATTCCATCTTTTTTTGTTTTAAAATTAGATATCTCATTTTGTTGAATCAAGATGTTCATTTCCTGCACATGTTGTTGATTGACAAATAATTAGGCATACAAAAGGGACCAAAAAGGGACTGAAAAATCATAACTGGACTCGGTCCCGAATTCGTCCCTTCGCTATTGTTAGACTTTGAAAGATTTGAGATATCGAGCATTAAACAAAACGTTCGTAAATCATTGATCTACCGCCGGTTTAATGTTTTGAAATTTTATTGAAATGGAGATGGAGGAAGTCGAACTCCATCTTTAATCAACTTATTTTCAAATACTTACCTTCCCATATTTTTCTCAGTCCCTTATTCGTGCATCGGGTCTTGATGCGAAATCTGCGGAAAAACAAAAAGCCCGCAAATTTATTTTGCGGGCTTTTGTAAGATTTGATTTTTCAATCAGTGGAGATGCAGGGAGTCGAACCCTGGTCCAGAACAGGGAAAACCTGCGCCTTCTACATGCTTATCCGTGATTAGATTTTCGAGCCAGACAAGGTACACGGCGGACCCGCGTCTAAGCCTTAGATACTAGGGTCTCGTTGGTTTTACGCATCAATATACCAACCAGCGCTGCGGTTCGACACCTCTGGACCCACCCGGCAGCACGTGGGGTGGAGAGATGATGGCATTTGTTTAATCCTCCGGATTAAGCAGCCATGGCGTAGTTATATTCGCCAGTTATTGTTTGAGAATATTATTTCCGGGAGGTACTCTCAACTCCCGACATGCTTACACACAGACCCTCAGCCCGCTGTCAATTCCAGTCACCCCCATTATAGTCGGCTATCGGCTGTCAGCTTTCGGCGGTCGGCTTTTTTTATTACTAACCTGCCGCCACAGCAAAGTTTGATCGCAATGCTATTTACAAAAATTGTCCGGGTTAAGTTCAGGTATTCAAATAAAAAATCCAGTAAAATCAGATAAAACACTGACTGTTAATTGGATAATACTCCACCATGTTTCGACCAAAGCCACTCCGCTCACAAGGACATTCACTCATTCCAAGCCGACTCATTTATTCACTCATTCACTCATTCACTCATTCACTCATTCAGTCATTCAGTCATTCAGTCATTCAGTCATTCAGTCATTCACTCATTCACTCATTCACTCATTCACTCATTCACTCATTCAGTCATTCAGTCATTCAGTCATTCAGTCATTCACTCATTCACTCATTCACTCATTCACTCATTCACTCATTCACTCATTCACTCATTCAAAATTAAAATTCCCACCGATAACTCAAAACCGGTATCATCCCCAGCTGGTGCTGGCGCACGATTTTCTTCTGGAAGGTATCGTAGTAATTGTAAGCGTCATTTTTTGTGCCGGAAACATTCTGGATATCGAGGGCGAGGGTGCGGCTGTACCGGGTTTTGCTTTTTTTCCAATAGATCCGCAGATCGGGCCGGAAGTAATCGCCCATCCGGATGGTATACTCCTGACCGGTGACGTAGGTGGTCGAATTGAAACGCGAGGAGGCTTCCAGGTCGATCGGCGTGTCACGAAAACCGCCCGTCCAGAGGATTTTGGTATTGATACCCCAGATACCTTTGTTGGTTTTGAACTCCTTTCCGCCGGTAAAACTGAAAGTATGTCTTCCATTGAAGCGACTGTCGCGCCGGATACCGTCGCTTCCCACATACGTAGCATCGTAAAGTGAACCGGAAAGCAGGATATAGTATTGATCGGTAAGCAGTTTCTGATAGGTGGCCTCAATGCCAAAGTTACGACCTGTACCCTGGTTTTCGAGTTTTTCGGGAATATACCCCTCCACGAGGTTCAATACCGACCAGGATCGTTGCGATTGAATACCCACCGGCACGTGGAAAAGCTCCTGCAGGTACAATTCCAGTTTCAGACTGCTACTTTTAAGGAAATTCTTTTGATAACCCAATACAAAATGGTGGGCTTTTGTAGGATCCAGGTCGCGATTGTCACGGTAAGGATTCGACATATATACCCGTGCAGCCTGCAGCTGGCTGTGCAATCCGTAGGAAAAACTGAATTGCTGGGAACTGCCCGCCTGCCAGCGCAATGCGGCGCGCGGTTCTGCGGAACTACTTTTCGTCAGAGAATAATACAGATAGTGCAGCCCGATCTCGGATGTAAGTTTCGGAGCGATCTGATACGCCATGCTGGCAAACGGCTGAAAAATATAGCCTGAAAGCCGTGCATTATACCCATTGGAAATCGGAATGAGGTCCTCGTCGGACTGCCAGTTGGCGGACAAGCCTGTTTTCAAACGAAACCGGTCGCCCAGCCTGCTGGTAAAAATAGAGCTCAGCGACAGCCTGCCTTTTCTCATCTTATCACTTTCAGTGAACAAGCTGCTATTAAAATCCTTGGGATCAACCATATACGCATACCTCGAAGTATGAAGCCCCGACGCTACGATCGTAGATTTCAGGGCTGACCGGGTGCCGAGCGCGATCTCGTGGGTGACGCCGGCTGCGCCCATTTTGTTTTTATAAATGATATGGTAGCCGTCTTTTTGCACCTCCCAGGTAGTGGTGTCTTTGTCGGGTGTGAAAGTATTGCTGCTGATACCGCCCAGCCCGAAAACGGTGAATGTCCCGGCATTGGCAGTCGGCAGGTTGATATTGAACGAAAGATCCTGGAAACGGTTTATTTCTCCGCCAAAATCGACGCCCATCGCGCCGAGCAGCCCCGTAAATGAATAGCGGTAATTGACAAGATAGGAGGCTTTTGATTTTTTTGAAAACGGCCCTTCGGCGGCCACATCGAGCCCGATAAGCCCTACCTGCGCTACAAATTCGCTTTTTTCATCGTTCCCTTTCCGCAGGTTCATGTCCAGAATACCCGAAAGTGCATTGCCATATTGAGCCGGGAATGCGCCGGACATAAAATAGGAAGTCGCCAGCAATTGCGTACTCAGAATGTTCACGCCTCCGCCCGTTTGCGTTGATTTGTCACTGAACGTACCGGCGTTGGAAAGGTGGTTTGGATTTACGATTTCAACACCTTCAAGCCGCCACTGCATGTTGTTCGGAGAATTTCCCCGTATCACCAGACCGTTGGCCTGGTCGTGGGCAGCAGCTACTCCCGGAAATGATGTTGCAACCCGCGCCGGATCCAGATATGTGGCTGCATATCGTAGCGTCTGCTCGATAGTGATTGCCTGAATGCTGTTGAACGCAACAGGCCGGGCGGTGGTAACGGTCGCTTCCTGCAATTCCCGGCCGGTGGCGCTCAGCCGGATATCGTGCACACTTTCCTTTCCCGATTCCAGGAGGATCTCGGGAATTTCAACTGGCCCATAACCCACGTAGGAAATTTTCAGAACATACCTGCCTACCGGAATTTTATCAAAACGGAAAGTACCGGCTTCATCGGTACTTTCTCCTGTTCCGGCCGGGGCAAGCTGCACGGTTGCATTGCTGAGCGGCAATCCGGTATCCGCATCTTTTACGGTGCCGCGGATGGTTGAAGTGAAAATCTGGGCAAAAGAAACGTTGCAAGCGAGTATCAGGAAAAGCAGAGTCCTTATCATTTTGGTATTTGATGTATAAAAATAGAAGGTCAATCGGTTACAAAAGTAACTTCTGCTTATGTCCTTACCCTACCGAAACAATCTTTCAACGGATTTTTAGTGTTTTTTTTAAAACGCATAGGGGAAAACAAAACCTGAATTGTCATTTAAAAAACACTTATGTTCCATTTAACTGACATCAAAATGAAAAGCCTATTGCTAAGTATGATCGCCCTTACCTTCTTATTAACCGGTTGTGACAAAGAAAAGGTGATTGACGAGTCCAGCCTGCCAGTTGGCGCCAAAGAGTTTATATCCGCCCATTTTCCCGATGCCGCGATACGGCAGGTGATCAAAGACCGCGACGACCTGACCAATACTTACGATGTGATCCTTGACAATCAGGTGAAACTGGAATTCGACAAATCCGGCGACTGCTATGACATTGAGGGAAAAGCGGACACCAGGCTGCCCGATACTGTGATCCCATTGAAAGTACTTGAATATGTGCAAACCAATTATCCGGAGCAGTTCATCATCGAATGGGAAAAAGACAAGACAGACCAGGAAATTAAACTTTCGAACAGAACGGAGCTTGTTTTTAATCTCGCAGGCACTTTTTTAAGAATTGATAAGTGAGGTTGTGCTTTGAGATAAATCGTATTTTTGCGGACAAAATCAAGATTAGTATGACCGTTGAAAATATAGAAGCATTTTTTAAAGATTTACAGGATCGTATTTGCCGGGCCATCGAAAAAGAAGATGGTACCGGCAATTTTCATGAAGACCAATGGGAGCATCACTCCGGCGGAGGCGGGCGTACCCGGCTGATCGAAAATGGAAGTGTGATCGAAAAGGGCGGCGTTAATTTCTCCTCTGTTCGTGGCGAGGTACATCCGCGCCTGAGGCAACAAATGAACCTAAACGAAACCGATGACTTTCATTTTACCGCCACCGGGGTTTCCATCGTAATGCATCCCCAAAGCCCAAAAGTACCGATTATCCACATGAATGTGCGGTATTTCGAACTGAGCAACGGCACGTGCTGGTTTGGAGGCGGCATAGACCTTACCCCGCATTACGTACTGGAAGAGGATGCCCGATTTTTTCATAATGAGCTAAAAACTGCCTGCGACAAACATCATCCGGCCTTTTACCCGAAATTCAAAACCTGGGCGGACGACTATTTTTACATTCCGCACCGTGACGAAACCCGGGGAATAGGCGGGATATTTTTTGATTATCTCAAACCGGACGAACCCGGAAATGGACAAAACTTATCAAAAGAAGGTCTTTTTCGATTTGTAAAAGAAATAGGCGAAAGTTTTGCGCCCATATATGTCAGCCTGATGGCAAAACACCGGGATGATGTTTTCACTGATCAGGAAAAACAATGGCAACTCCTACGCCGGGGAAGGTATGTAGAATTCAATTTGGTGTGGGACCGCGGTACCAAGTTCGGACTGGAAACGAACGGACGGACAGAATCGATTTTGATGAGCCTGCCGCCTCAGGCAAACTGGGCTTATAATTTACAGCCGGAAACCGGCTCGGCTGAGGCTGCTACTTTAAGTTTATTGAAAAAAGGAATCGACTGGGCTTCCTAGTTATCCAATGCTCCCAGATCCCACTGGCCGTTTCTGTCGTAAAGCAGGCGGCCTTTTTTTATGGTTAAGGGAGAAGAAAAGTTATTGGTATAAAGCTGCCCGGTGCCCAAACCCTGCGGAAGCGGATTATTGAAAGAATGCGTGAACTGGGCAATTGCATTCAACCCGATATTGGATTCAAGCGCGGAAGTGACCCACCAGCTGATCCCCAGCCTGTTCGCAATTTCTATCCATTCCCTGGTATGCTGAAAACCGCCGAGCAGGGTTGGTTTCAAGATGATAAAAGGCGGCAACAGTTTTTTGAGCAGGGCGAATTTCCCGCGGTAGTCAAAAACACCGATCAGTTCTTCGTCCAAAGCAACCGGCACCGGCGATACCGAACAAAGCTCCCTCATTAAAGTATGCTGTCCTGATTGAACGGGCTGTTCAATCGAATGCAGGTTGAATGTAGCCAGTTTCTCAAGTTTTTCGCCAACCTCATCCGGCCGGAAAGCACCGTTGGCGTCTACTCTGAGGGTAATCTCTTCCGCTGAAAATCGCTCGCGAATGGATTGCAGGATACTGCACTCTTTATCAAAATCGATAGCCCCTACCTTCATTTTCAACGTGCTGAACCCCTGTTCGAGCTTGGTCTCCACCTGCCGAAGCATGTGGTCAAAAGAGCCCATCCAGATCAGGCCGTTCATCAAAATGCCGTTATCACCTTCGGAAAATGAATTTTTGAAAATGATCTTTTTCCCGCCGTTCATAAAATCGAGCAGCGCCATTTCCAAACCGAAACGCACAGAAGGTAGGTGCTGCGGAACCAGCTGTTCGAGTATGATACTGAGATTAAACGGAAAAACTTCCAGGTCCAGCTCATTGAAAATCTCACAGACCGTTGCGAGTTGCACTTCAAAGTCCGGAATATCGTCGACACTCAGTCCCGGTAGTGGCCCGCATTCGCCATAAGCTTCGACGCCGGGCTTTTCGGGATCTGTTATTTTAAGTATCCACGAAGTCTTTTGTGTAAGTACCCCCCGCGAGGTGCCAGCTTCTTCACGAAAATGAAGCGTGTAAGGTTTATACACAATTTTTAACGACATGGATTTTGCGGTGTCAGATTTTTTAGGGGCACAATATTAGGCAAAAAATACGTAATTATGCACCAGCAATGGGAGAACATAAGTGGATAAAACTTGTACTGATGCCGTTTTCGTGGCTCTACGGTCTGATTACCGACCTGCGAAATCTCCTTTACGACCACCGCATTTTTTCGTCCCGAAGACCTTCCCAGTTTGTCTTTTCGGTTGGTAATCTTACAGTTGGCGGCACCGGCAAAACACCGGTAGTCAATTTTCTGGCTGACTTGCTTTCACCCTCCTACCCGATTGCGCTGCTGAGCCGCGGGTATGGAAGAAAAACCAAAGGATTTGTGCTCGCAAGTGAAAAATCTACGGCTGCCGACATCGGCGATGAACCTTTGCAGCTTTATAACAAACTCAAAAAGTCTGTGGTGGTCGCAGTTTGTGAAGACAGGGCCGAAGGTGCTGCAAAAATTGCAAGGCTATACCCCGACCGTGAAATGCTGGTACTCGATGACGCCTTTCAGCACCGCGGCATTGTTCAGGATGTAAAAATATTACTGAATGATTACAACCGGCCTTTTTACGAAGATATGCCGTTTCCGGCCGGGCGGCTCCGGGAAAACCGTAAAGGCGCCAAAAGGGCAGACGCCATTGTAGTAACCAAATGCCCCGCCGGGCTGGATTCTGCTGAAACAACCGGGATTACAGCGAAACTTCGTCAATACTGCCGTCCCGAAATCCCGATCTTCTTCTCACATACCGCGTATTCGCAGCCGCTCAGCTTTGAAGATGTGCCTGTTACGTTAAAGAATGTTAAAATGGTGGCAGGGATCGCCGATCCGGGGCCATTCGGTGTATATCTGGGCGAACGGTTTAACGTTACTGATAAAGTCATTTTTCCCGATCATTATAATTACAAGCCCGGCGATGTGCAAGAACTGCTTAAGAACTTAAAAAACGATACTTTTGTGGTAACAACCGAAAAGGATATGGTCAAATTAAAACCCCTTGCTGAACAATTGGGCCTGTGCGAAAGGTTTGCTTACGTACCCATTGCGATTCATTTTGAAAACGATAACGATCGCTTTTCGGAATGGGTCAGACAGATTCAACGACCTTACTAAAAAGGGCTGAACGATAGTTTCCTCTATGAGAATTGCTTTTTATCTGATACTGTGTGTTTTATCCAGCTTCATTTTCATCCAAACCAATGCTACGGCTCAGGTCAGGCTGCCCGGTGGTATGCAGATGCCAGGGGGGGGTGGCGGCTCGGGAGGTAGCGGCGGCGGTGCAAAGGGAGGAGCTATTCTCGACGACAGTACCAAAAATATCTACGGCCCGAAAACGACCCGGCATTATTTTGAAAATGACATACTGAACAATCGTGACTCGGTAAGATACCTGGTCGATACCAACCTGACGAATTTTAACCGGTGGACGCCGGTTGACCGCTCATGGGGAAAATTGGTAGACCTCGGGAATACGGTCACTGCATCCCGGAACCTGTTTTTCCAACCCCGCGAAGAGATCGGCACCCAGCTTGGCCTCCGTGCATACGACGCCTACGCGATCAAGCAGGACGAAGTGCAGTATATGGACACCAAGTCGCAGCATACCGAGCTTACTTTTGTGTCGGGACCGCGGAAAACATCCCTTGGCCGCTTCGCCTACACACAAAATGTCCATTCCAGATTTAATTTCGGGCTTCGTTTTCAGCGACTTACGTCCAGCAAACAATACGGTTTTGTAAATACCATTAATTCCGGCGCACTACTGGGGCAAAACTGGAACCTGCTGGCGCACACCAGCTTTTTTTCCAAAAACAAAAAATACCTGATCCTGGCACATTACCGGCACATGAACACCAAAGTGCGTGAGCAGGGAGGCGTAATTCCTGAGGTAATTGAAGGGGTAACGAACAAATACACCTACGATGGCGCGGCTAACCTCAGCGATGATGCCAATTCATGGGAACGGCGCCATGTGTTTCATGTATACCAGCAATACCGGCTCGCAAATGGCTTCCAGCTTTTTCAACAGGTCGACTACCAAGGCACCAAAGACCGTTTCACAGACAAAGCAATTGCCCGCGGACTGGAAAAAGGGATTTACCCGATAGCAAAGTTTGATCCTGACACCACCCGGCAAAGTATCTACTTCAAACTCTTCGATAACAAGGTCGGCATCAAGGGCTATTATTCCGGGTTCAATTACCGGGCTTACGTCCGCCAGCGGTTTTACGGTATGCGGGGCCAGGCGCAGCTGGGGAACAGTTTGGGCTACCCCTACACAACCTACCGGACCGGCCTGCAGTTTGACAATATCCTGGGAGCGTGGCTGGGCTATTATCTCAAAGATTCCACCCAATATCTCACTGCCGAGGGCGATATTAACCTTGCCAAAAATGTGGAGTACAAGCTGAAAGCAGAATTGAACACCAAATGGGGAAAGGCTGGTTTTCAGAGCATTCAAACCGCTCCCGACCTGCTGACGCAACGTTATCTGAGCAACAATTTTGAATGGAGAAATAATTTTGATCCAACTAAAGTCCAGACGATATACGCTTCTCTGCCGCTCAAAACCAAAAAAATAGAGTTTGTCCCGGAGATACAGATCCATCAGGTCAACGATTATATTTATTATGACACCGTCGCGACGCCCCGTCAGCTTAATTCCGGCTTCAGGCTACTGAGGCTCGGATTTAATTCGTCGATCCATTTAAAAAGATGGAATTTCACCACAATGGGTTACATGACGCTGAATGACAACAAGGACGTAATCCGCATACCGACCTATTTTGCGAGCGGGGAAGTCACTTTTGACTTTGTTTATGCCAAAGTGCTTTTCATCCAGCTTGGCCTTACCGCCAGATACCGTTCTTCTTATTTTGGAGATGCCTATATGCCGGTTACCCAGCAGTTTCACCTTCAGGATGATTTCAGACTTGGCCAGAATGTGGTGGTTGACGGATTTGCCAATGTCCGCATCAAAAGGGTAAGACTGTTCTTCAAAATGTCCTACCTGAACCAAGGTGGCCAGTTCGGCCTTTTCCCCGAGGGATACTATGTTACACCCAATTATTTGGGACTGGCCAGATCATTTTCATTCGGTGTCAACTGGCCGCTGTTCGATTAATTGCCAATTTAAACTGAATATGTCATGTCGCTAACCACCCTTGGCCTTGAATTGCCGACTGATCCGCGCTGGACAAATATTGCAGCCATGCAGATCGGTGAAATCCTGATTGATCACGCTTATTGTGAACAAAAAGCTGCATCGAGCTGCATATCCCTCATCGTGCATTATCCCGAAAAAGCCAGGCTAGTGGAAGTGCTGACGCCCATAGTCAGCGAAGAATGGGGCCATTTTCAAAGGGTTTTGAAAGAACTAAAAAAAAGGGATATCCCTCTGGGAAGGCAACGGAAAGACGAATATGCCGGCCAGCTGCTCCAACTCATACGTAACAAAGGAAACCACGAAGAGGCATTGCTTGACCGGCTGTTGATCTGTGCGTTGATCGAAGCGCGTAGCTGCGAACGTTTCAAACTGCTTTCCGAGGCACTGGAGGATGAATCCTTACAAAAATTTTATCGCGAGCTAATGATATCGGAAGCCGGGCATTACCGTACTTTTATTGAACTGGCGGAGGCTTATCTTCCTGCGCAGCAAGTGAGGACGAGATGGAAGGAGTTTCTTCATGCCGAAGCCGAAATCATGAAATCGCTTACACCCAGAGGTGACCGGATGCATTGAATCCGAACCTGTCAGGCAGAAAATCTAACACGTTGATGCAATCATTCCTAAATCTCGTCGCCCGCCATATCCTCGATCACCACGCATCCCTGGAAAAGGTAAGCATTGTTGTGCCTACCCGACGGGCCGCTTTTTTCCTTGTGCAGGAGCTGGCAAAAGAAACGAAGGAGCCGATGATGAGCCCGCAGGTAATGGCGGTGGACGATTTTGTAGAGAGCATTTGCACCCTGGATATTGAAGATCCTGTCCATCTGCTTTTTGATTTATATGAAACATTCAGGGAAATTGATCCGGACGTACAGTTTGACCGGTTTATGGGCTGGGCTTCGGTACTGCTGAGTGATCTTGATAAAATTGATCAGTATCTGGTCAAAACCGACTATCTCTTCGATTATCTCTCCGAGGCCCGGGCGATTACGCGCTGGCAGGAAAATTTGCCGGATGGCAAAACACTGCAGACCGAAGGTGGCGCGAAACAGTATTTTTCGCTGTTTGAAAACATCAAGCTGGTCTATTCCTCATTCCGAAACCGGCTTTTGCAAAAAGGTAAAGCATACCGTGGTATGGCATACCGGGAGCTGGCGGAAGATGTAGATATTCTGTTGCTGAGAAAAGCAGATCAGGAAAAGATCTATTTCACAGGTTTTAATGCTTTTACAGAATCAGAAAAGGTCATTATCAGTGCACTGATCAAGACGGGCAAAGCGGAGGTACTCTGGGATACCGACCGTTACTATATGACAGAAAATACCGGTGTCGAAGCCGGGAAGAGTTTGAGGGAATATCAGAAAAGCAAGGCGTTCGGTGCATGGAACTGGACGACGGACCATTTGCTTACTTCTGAAAAGAATATTACCATTTACGGCGTACCCAACGCTACCTTGCAGACCAAGGTAGCCGGGCAGTTATACAAGCTGATCAGAGAAGCCGAAGATCCGGAAAATCCGGTTTCCACTGCGATTGTACTTGCGGATGAAAACCTCCTGCTACCGATGCTTTATTCGCTGGACGAAACGGTTAAAGATCTGAACGTCACCATGGGTCTTTCGATGCGAAACTCGTTGTTATACACGCTTATCGACAGCATTTTTGAATTGCAGCAGAATGTAGTTGAATTCAGGAACAAGAGCGGCAAGACCATCAGGATACCGAAATTCAGTCATAAATCGATTGACAAAATTCTGAACCATCCCTTTATACGCCACTACGAGCATGTGGCGCTGGACAGCCTTCCGGAAGGTCAGACGATCATTCAGAGGACTTTGTTTGAGATCACGAATAACAACCAGGTTTTTCTTAGCTCCGAAGAATTATTACTGGCGGGAGACAACCATCCTTTATTTAAAATCCTGTTTACACATTGGCAAAAAAACAACCCCAAACAGGCCATAAGGGCATTTTACGAGCTGATTGAGCTACTCAGGGAGGTTTATAAAGATTACAAAAATGCGTTGGAAACGGAGTATCTGTACCTGTTCTATACGCTGCTAAAACAATTTGAACAGACTATTGAGGAGAAGTCCGAGCTTATTACGCTGAGGACCTTAAGGTCGTTTATGTTCGAGCTCATCAGGCAAACCCGTATTCCCTTCAGTGGCGAACCGGTGAGTAATCTTCAGATCATGGGAATGCTGGAAACCCGGGCACTTGATTTTGAAAAGATCATTATTTTATCACTCAATGAAGGGATGCTTCCGCAAGCAAAAAGACAGAATTCACTGATCCCCTTCGATGCGGCCCAGGCGGTTGGCCTGCCTACGCACCAGCACCAGGAAGCGGTGATGTCTTACCATTTTTACAGATTATTGCAGCGCGCCAAAGAAGTTCATATTCTGTATACCAGTACCAATGATGCCGTTGGCGGCGGTGAGAAAAGCCGTTTTATCCGCCAGGTGGAATATGAGCTTTCGCAATACAACCCGCTGATCCACATTGAAAACCGGACCGTCGTTTTTGAAAACAGGCTCCATACGGAATTCGATGAAGTCATCAGGAAAGACGATGCGATGATCTCGGCAATCCGTGAATATCTGGATACAAAGGGGGTCTACCCTACGCACCTCAATGAATTCATCCGCTGTTCCATGCAGTTTTATCTCAAACATATTGTTGGTGTGGAGGAAAAAGAAGAGGTGGAAGAAGAACTGGGAATGGATAAGATCGGCACGTGGCTGCATGCTGCCCTGGAAAGGCTCGACCAGGAGTTCTTTCTGCTTGACACCGACCCTTCCGAGGAGCAGATCAAATTGGTATTGCGGGAAGAATTTGACCGTCGGTTCCGCGGATATGTTACCGACCTGGGGTTAAACAGGATTTACTACCAGATCGGCGAACAACAGATACTGACCTTCCTTAAACACCACATGGCACAGGTGCCGAGAAACAAAGTACTCGCAGCCGAGCAGCCTTTACGTGTCAGGACACAGTTTATTCTTCAGGGAAGTTACACGCCCGTCAGGATTGGTGGTAAAATCGACCGGATCGAACTCAGCGAAGACGGCACCTTGTATGTGATGGATTACAAAACCGGGAGTGTGGAACTGACCGGCAAACAAAAACTGGCGGACCCGATAAAAAGGGAAGAAGTCATTCGCACCGACCCCGACCGGAAAATGGGGTACGTCCGGCAATTGTGGATGTACGAATACCTGATGTACCGGAAAATGCTCGATGATAAAGGTTTGAACCTTCAGAATAAAACTTACGCTTTCGGAGATTATGCTGTAAAATCCGGGTTTTATTCTTTCCGCGACCCCAAAAACCTGATCGCTAATCCATTGGAACTGACAGAAGGACTAAACCCTTCCGACTTTCTCATAAAATCAGAACTTATCCTGACCGATATTCTGAATGTCCTCCTCGACCCGGATGTCCCCTTCCGGAAAACAGACGATCTGAATGTTTGCAAGTTTTGTGATTTTGTTGGGATTTGCGGGCGATAGGGTTAGATTCGTTTTAGTGAAATACCTCCGGCGATCCCGGCCAAGTTATTTGCTAGATCAAAGCGGCTCATAATTCAATAAAACTGAAAAGTAACCGGTATTAAAGGCATTATTCATCATTGAACCATCAAGTCCTTCCACAACACCGTTCAAATTGAGATCCGATGCTAAATAATCATCAAAAAGTCCCTGATTGAAAGCTTTCACCACGATCGTGTTGTCAACACCGTCAACCACATAATCCTGGTTTACGTCCGCAGGCCACATTGCCCATTTCCCTTCTATAACTCCCATTTGAGGAGGATCACCGGGTACATTGTAGGCCATCGCCAGCGAACTTGTAAAATCATAATTCACTGTGCCTGAGACAAAGGCCAGAATAGCATTACCCATGATCGCAATATGATTGCGGTGCTTCACTACGATATGAACCGGGACAACCTCCGCAAGGAATTCAGGTAGTGTACCGTCCGTGTCAATCACACTGCCATTGGTTTTTAAAAGGAGGCTTCTCGATTGTAATATCGCTGCCGGATTGATTGCACTGCGGACTTCTATTTTTACCCAATCCACTACTTCTCCCGTCACGGCCGCCGGATTTGAAATATTATTATAAACTACACCGCTCCCGTACGGGTCGATTCCCGGCAGCAATCCGGAACTGGGACCATAATAAATCTGCAGGTCGTTGGCCATGTTCGGCTTTCCCGCCCGACACGCGCCTCGCAGGTAAACTTTTACGTTTAGTTGCACGAGCGCGCCATCGAGTTTCCGGCTTATCCGGTTCCCTGCTTCATCATACGTAAATTTGATTTGAGCGGCGGCAACATTATAAATCAACAATAGTGTTGTGATAAATTTAATCTTCATTGTTTCAATTGTTTATGTACAGCGTATATAGTTTGTTTTCCGTGTAAGATTAAGATCGCGGGCGATAACTTATTGATCTATTGGACACATTCCTTTTCCAAATTGAGAGCGGCTTTATCGACATCCCCATTTTTATCTTCCTGAACCGGGTAGTAACATCCCTCTTTTGTCCTGAACACGTCCATTTCTTTTCTGCACGGAATGGCGCACGCCTCTCCTTCAATGATACTCATTTTCCGCTGCTGATCGAGTACTTCCATCCCGTATCGGAAAGCTCCGCTGTAAAGCGTGCCGTCGCGGCGTTTGCCGTCCCACGCATACTCCCTCAACTTCCTGACATCCAAAAAAGTGACATGATGCAATACGGTGTCCTTTCCTGGCGTGAGCACCGTAAAATTGACTAACGTCAGCACTTCCGAATTGACGGACGGAATAAACACATCATTAATGCCATCTCCATTAGGCGTAAATACATTGGGAATATAAATGCTGGTTTTCTCGCTTTTAAAAGTAACTGGCTGAGTCCCGCAGCAAGATTCGTAACCTTCGGGAATTGCATGTAAAATTTCGGTAGAATTTTGAGCTTCGCAATTTGCTAAACTTGCAAAAATTGAAAGTAAAACAAGTTTAATTGCTAGTGTGTTTTTTGTTTTCATGATTTGATAGCTGTGCGATTATTTTATGTGATCTGAAACTGAAAATACTCAAAGAAAAAAATACTAAGATTCTGCAAATTTTTTGATTATGTTCATAAGATAATCAACCTTTCCTATCCAGTGTTGACAAAAGGTACAAGAGAAAATTCATCAAAGCAAAACTAATGTCCCATCGGCCGAATTCGTTAAGCAAACGGCCGAATCATTTTCCAACAAGCAATTTGCTACTCACAAAAATCATAGTCTATATTGGTTAACGGTCGATTATCAAGAGAAGTTTTGATGTACTTTACTTCCATATCGACTGTTAAAATTCATACTTCCGATATCCCTATACTTCATTGGGTATTTCGGTAATCACTTCTCTTATAAAAAGAAACCCTAAAAAGTGATTAAGTCCACCCCAAGACAATTTATCCCTTACGACAAATGACCTACTTAGTGCGCTGGGAATAATACCAATAATCGCTTCATTAGACTGATTAAACAGAAAGCTGGTCTCGCTACTGATCATTTTTATAAAAAAACAGGAGGAAGCATTTTCCGGATCTCTCCATGAATAAAACAAGAAATTACCCTGCAATTGATTTGAAATAATTTTATTGATCTTTTTCTCTAAAATCATATCCACTTTAAACCATAAAAGGTTTTTGAATTTATCTGTACTTACTAAATTTTCCACTATTAATTATTAAAGACATGAATAACTATTTTGACTCTATTAAATGAATTTAGATTGTAGACAAGTACAGTTCCGTCACTTACCTTTCCTCCAAACACGATATTCCTTTTCATCACACCAAAACCATTTACGCTTTTTCAACCAGCTTTTGTTTGGATCGGGAAGACTATCGTACTCGACAAAATTTCCATAGGTTTGAAATTCCTTTGGATTCTTGGATTGGTATCGCTTTAAATCTGCATCGGACATTGGATCGTCCCATGTAAAGCCTATTCTTTGCAGAGTATTTTTGTTAATTATTTTAAACCAAATCTCTCCTTTATTGCTGGACATACTGTGCAGAGGTTCAACAAATTGAGCTTTAATTGTGTCTTCGTTGATAAAATAGCTTCCACGAAAGCCGTAATGAAGAATTGGGTCAAAATTCATAATAAACTGACCATCAGTATAAAATACATAATTGTAATAGCTATTACTAAGAGTTAGGGGTGGAGGATATCCTGACATTCCGTAAGTTGAATCATGAAATGAATAATACCCTTTTGAGTAAATTTTTGTTATTTCCAGATTCTTAGTAGCTGTGTAGCAATATTTGGAAAAAGTAAAGCTATCTCTTGATTGTCGGGATGGATGACAACACAGAGCGAAAATACTAACCCAGAATATTAAATTGACAATTGTAATTTTCATAATTTTCTCCTCTATAAGGAATACCGATTGTAATAGCCACTTTGGAACATCATTCCATATTTGAACGTCCGATTTTAGATCAACATCTTTGGTCATTTGCTTGCTTTAAAACTACGCTTCCAAATCTTGTATTCCTTTTCATCACACCAGAACCATTTGCGCTTTTTTAACCAGCTTCTGTTTGGATCGGGAAGACTGTCGTATTTGATAAAATGGCCATTAATCAAATGTCCATTTGAGTCTTCAGATTGATATTTTTCTAAATCTGAATTGGACATTTCTTTTTCCCAAACCAAACCTATCCTTTGTAGAGTTTTTTGATTAAGTATTTTAAACCAAATTTCTTTCTTCCCCCAGGTCACATTAGGTGGAGTAGCAAAGGCAAGTGCTTTTACCGTGTCATTAGTTACAAAGTAACTTCCCCATACGAAATAGTCTTTATCATTATCCGAGAAAATAGCAAATTGATTGTTATCAAAAAAGATATAATTTTCTCGAAAATTGCTTAGGCTGTTACGAGCGGGATAACCAGAAAATACATAGCTAGAATCGTGAAAAGAATAGAATCCATTGTGATTCAATGTTGTTTCTGGCATAGAATTGGTGCTATGACGTGGTTCCGTTTTGGTTTACACTTTTGCGGGTTAGTAAATATTTAACTTCTCAATTCTCACCCAGTTTGCCGATAGTATTCTGCCTCGAAGGCAGCAGGATTCAGATAGTTTAAAGAAGAATG
>NZ_SWFP01000019.1 GCF_005869225.1 Dyadobacter bucti
CGAACAGAGAAGTTAAGCCCGGGACCGCCGATGATACTTGGATCAAACCTGGTAAAGTAGGTAGCCGCCACAATACTAGTACAAAACCTAAACAGCATCCCCATAAAGGATGCTGTTTGCGTTTAAACGCATTCTATATTTTATATCCTCGATCCGCTATTTCAGGGATCATTCCGAAAAGTTGAAGTAGCTCGTACAGCTTCATTAGCCGACAAAACACCAAAAATGCTAGGATCATCCCGAAAATATGGCCTTTTTTGGTGATTAGTAACGTATGTCAGTAACATTAGAGCCTGGCCGCAGCCACCGGCAACATTAATCCCATTTTCCCGGCAACATAATGCTATCACCGCTATCTTCAGAATATTGCCTTTTAAGTTTATAACTTCGAAAGAAGCCGTATAAGCTTATGTGAAAGAGCGGCTCAGTTTCATTTCAGGTACTACTTGAAAGTGTATCGCGGATTTGCTGTAGATCGAAGTATTGGTAAGTACTGAATCTGTTTTTACAACATTTATCCGATAACGTTCTCGTTAATATTTGGTGTGTAGTAGGGCAATGACTATGAAAAACATTCCTAAATTGTCTCGATGTAAGCGATGTGGACCAGTCTATATTTATTGTAGTCTCATAGTTATAAGCGTCATGCAATGTACTTAATACAGTAAAACAAATACCTACATAATGGAGACACGTTCTATTCCGATACAGGTTGAAAAGGAGAAACCAAGCAAAGCTGTCAGGTTGGCATCGCTAGATGCGCTTCGTGGCTTTGATATGTTGATGATTTCAGGCGGGGGAGCGTTCATTTTTTTACTGGGTGGTAAGACAGGGATTGATTTTATTGATGCGGTGGCTCTTCAATTTGAACATCCTGAATGGAACGGTTTTACGTTCTTTGATTTTATCTTCCCATTGTTTCTTTTTTTAGCCGGTACTTCTATGGCATTCAGCCTGACAGGGGGCTTGGCAAAGGGGATCGGCAAGCAGGAGCTCGCTATCAAGATTTTCAAAAGAATGCTCATTCTGATAATTCTGGGAATTTTGGACAAAAATGCGCCTATTGATATTTTTGATCCCGCACATATCAGATATGGGAGTGTTTTGGGCAGAATCGGTCTGGCAACGTTTGTCGGTGCTCTCCTTTATATGAATTACTCCTGGACGACAAGATTGTACCTGGGAGTTGCAATTCTGGTTTTATATTATCTCGCATTGATTTTGATTCCAGTTCCAGGTTTTGGTGCCGGCGATTTGTCATTTGAGGGGAATTTGATAGGTTGGTTTGACAGAAACTTTATGCCGGGAAAGCTGAAACAGGGCACATATGACGAGCTGGCATTGCTAACTCAGTTTCCAGCTCTATGTCTTACGATTTTTGGTTCTCTTGCAGGGGATATATTGTTAGCTTCCCATACTGCCGGTGAAAAACTCAAGAGGCATATTATCTTAGGGGCTGTCGGAATAATATCAGGCCTGATCTGGAATTCCGTATTTCCTATTAATAAACATTTGTGGTCATCATCGTTTATTATGCTAACCGGTGGAATGGCGTTTCTTTTATTAGCTGTTTTTTATTGGGTTATTGATGTGAAAGGCTATAAGAGGTGGTCATTTTTCTTTCGGGTAATTGGAATGAACTCTCTGGTAATATATCTCGCTGTAAGGTTTGTAGACTTCAACGCTTCTTCCAAATTGCTGTTTGAAGGATTCTACAAATATGCTCCGGAAAACTGGCATGAAGTATATAATGCACTTGGAGGATTCCTGCTTGTATGGTTGTTCCTGTACTTCCTGTACCGTAACAAGATTTTTGTGAAGGTGTAAACAATGTTGATATGAAATCCGGATCAGTCCTTAGTAAGTCAGAAGATAGCACTCAAGCCAGAAGAGAATTTTTAAAATCTTCTATTTCCATCGCAGCAATTCCATTTACGTTATCAGAGGTTGATTTTTTTGCGCTTAATTTTATGGATAAATCAGATAATCAAATACTCACTGCATCAGAAAAGAGCATAATAGGAGGCTATGGCTCCTGGGCTGCGTCATTGGTAGCGGCAACACCGTCTTTGTCTTTTCGTAACTCTGGCGAAAACGATATTGACAGCTGGAAAACGAAAGCCGTTTCAAAAGCCAATGAGTTAATAGCCCGTCCGCAAAAAAGTGAACCCAAGGTAACTATTGAAAAAAAATACACGTATGATGGGCTGGAAATAGAGGAACTTTCCTGGCAGTTGCCTTACGGAAGATCTACAAAGGCCGTTTTGCTGAAACCCTTGGGAGTTAAGAAGCCACTCCCGGCAATTTTAGGGTTACATGATCATGCGGGAATGAAGTATTTTGGGTATCGGAAAATTGTAAAAACTTCGGACGATCAGCATCCAATTTTGAAGGAACATCAGACGTCGGATTATGGGGGAAAAGCCTGGGCTAATGAAATAGCGAAGCGTGGCTATGTCGTGTTGGTACATGATACTTTTGCTTTTGGAAGCCGCCGTGTCTTGTACGAAGACGTGAAAGGCTTGGATTGGGGAAGCCTTGATGTTACCAACAAAAGCGATAAGGATCCGGAAAAAAGTGAAAATATTCTGGAGTATAACAAGTGGTCTTCGGAGCATGAACATGTAATGTCCAAATCACTATTTTGTGCAGGAACAACCTGGCCGGGAGTTTTTCTTTCCGAGGATCAGATAGCATTGGATATTTTGAGTAAAAGACCTGAGGTAGATCCGAAACGTATAGGGTGTGGCGGTTTGTCGGGTGGTGGATTGAGAACAGTTTATTTGGCTGGAATGGATGAACGGATTAAATGCGCTGTCTGTGTTGGATTTATGACAACTTGGGAGGATCTTATTCTTCACAAATCATTTACGCACACCTGGATGACTTATGCGCCATTGTTGCCGAAGTATCTCGATTTTCCTGAAATTTTGGGCTTAAGAGTCCCATTGCCAACACTGGTTTTAAATAACAACCAGGATGAATTGTACACTTTGTCCGAAATGAAAAAGGCAGACGTGATTTTAGGAGAGGTTTATTCCAAAGCAAAAGCCTCAGACAGGTATGCTGCGAAGTTTTATGATGGTCCGCATAAGTTTGACCAGCAGATGCAGAAGGATGCCTTCGAGTGGTTCGATAAATGGCTATAAGGCATTGCGAAAGTCATCGAACTTCAAGTGTTACAGTTTTATCTAAAAAACTGCCATACTTTTTAGCTTCTTTGGTAATTGATTTTATTTTTGATGCAGTAAGTTTATAAAATGGAAATATTTCAATTACGACCTTATCTGTTTTCAGGATTCTTTTCCATGTTCCTTCTACCTTCCCATTGATTACGATTGTGGGCATAAATACCCCATTGTTACCCGGTACAATACGGTTGGAAAACATTGGGTCAAGACTCAGGCTGCGGTCTGCGTAGCCCAACATATACTCGTCAAAACCAGGGAGTAGATAAGCGGAATTTTTCTTTACCTGATCCGGAAGGTTGGTGCTGGTCCAGTAAATTTTTTTGTTTACTTCAAAACTTTGAAGCCTGTCTTTAACCGCATTTAAGCCATTTTTTGCGTCTGAGATCTTTAGCCCCGTCCACCATATGAAGTCATTGATTGTAGCGGGACCATGGCCTGCAAAATATCGGTATGCAAGTTCAGCCAAAGCTTCTTCACCCTCGATATTTTTCGATTCGGTTATCCATTCATCGAATAACGTGTAAGTAGCTTGTTTTTCGTTATGTACCCCGTGGCACAGGATCTGTTTTTGAGCAAGATAATTGATGATATGTATACCTCTTTGACCGGTCGTAGGAATACCGTTATCTTCCAGAATTTGATACACTTCATTACGCATGAGCTGTTTCCCACCTTCCATCGCTCGAATGAGCAAATCCATGCTTTTATTCAAAGTTGCTTCATCGAGTTCCAATTGACGATGGCGACCTGCGGAGCCTGAAATGATTCGTGGTGTCAGCAATCGTAACATCCATCGTGCGTCTATTGCTGATACGAAATGCAAAGTGCCTCTCATTGGCCAAGTCCGGATTATTGATTTCGAGATAATAGCCTGATCGATATCGCTATCTGTTAAACCGGGATAGCGTAAACCAATCGACCACTTGGCTCCGAGATAATCTTGTGCCTGGATTGCCACCATTCCGGATATGATCTCAGCAGGAGTTTTAGCAGAATGATTCGAAATGAGTTGATTATGCAGACGTGCATGGAGTATATCTTCGACTTTCATTTCCAGGCCAATGCTAAATAATGTTAGTGATTCTCAGTAGCCTAAGCCTCTTAGGAATATTTCCGCCAGAAGTAAGTCCTCCGGCGTAGTGATTTTTATATTCTCGTACGATCCATCGAGCAGGTGAATAGGGTAGCCTGCATATTCCAAAACACTCGCACAGTCCGTAAATGTAGATTGGTAGGCATTCGAAAATGCCGTACGCATCCAGTCTAACCTGAAAGTCTGCGGCGTCTGTATCAACCTGAAATTGTCGCGGTTCACTGCCAGGTTTTTACCACCTTTTTCGATGTTACGGATAGAATCTTTGAGTGGTACGCTAACTATGGCAGTACCATGTTCGGCGGCTTTCATAAAGCAATCTTGTATGATTTCTCTGCTGATTACCGGCCGTACACCGTCGTGAACCGCAACCAGGCCACTGGAAGCTGTGATGCTTTCCAGACCATTCCTGACTGAATGAAACCTTGTTTCGCCCCCTGAAATTAAATCATATTTTTCTTTGAATGTATGCAACTCGCATAATTCATGCCACGCAAAAAACTGGTTTTTTGGAAGTACGACGATGATATTCAGGTCGTGCGAATAATTTCTGAAAGCTCTAATCGTATGCGCCAGAACCGGTAAGCCATTTACTTTCAGAAATTGCTTGGGAATCTCACTTTTCATACGGCTGCCGCTCCCCCCCGCGACTATTATTGCATATTCCTGCATACAATTAAAGTGAATGAGTTAATGACTGAATGATCCGCCTTGGAACGGGGAATGATTGAATGACCTTTTAACCATAAATGACCTAATAATTAATGACTCATTGAAAATTAATGAGTACTAATGACTACAAATGACTTTATTAACCAGACTTAATGGCTAAAAAAATGGTCATTTATGCATCAGGAATTTTGTCGTTCCGTGACCATAAATGACCATCTTCATTTATTATCTAAAAATTATACGATCAGCATCGCATCGCCGTAAGTGAAAAACTTATATTTCTCTTTGATCGCTAAGTCATAAGCCTTCATCACCAGATCAAATCCACCGAATGCACAGGCCGACATCAGTAATATGGATTCAGGTAATTGGAAATTAGACAGCAAAGCATTGGCAATTTTAAAATCATAGGGAGGAAAAACAAATTTGTCGGTCCAGCCTTCTACTGCTTTAAGATGCCCACTTGCGGAAACAGATGATTCAACTGCTTTCAGTGACGTGGTGCCAACTGCGCAAATGCGTTTCTTGCCGTCAATCGCGGCGTTAACTATATCTGCACTGCTTTGCGTGATCCTGTAGTTCTCCGAATCCGTTTTATGTTTTGTAAGGTCTTCAACATCAACGGTACGGAAAGTTCCCAGCCCCACGTGAAGCGTAACCGGTGCGAAATTTACGCCTTTGATTTCCAGGCGTTTCATGATTGCTTTTGTAAAGTGCATTCCTGCGGTGGGAGCAGCTACTGCACCAACATGCTCGGCAAAAATGGTCTGGAATCTCTCGCGGTCAGAACTTTCAACTTTACGACGTGAGATAATTTCAGGAGGAAGGGGTGTTTCACCAAGCTCGTCCACCAATTTCATGAATGCATCATTGTCTCCGTCGTAAAGAAAACGGATTGTACGACCACGTGAAGTTGTGTTGTCAATCACCTCAGCAACCAGGTCACTATCTCCGAAATATAGCTTGTTACCTACTCTGATCTTACGCGCAGGATCAACCAAAACGTCCCATAGGCGCATTTCACGGTTTAATTCGCGCAAAAGAAATACTTCAATTTTGGCTCCTGTTTTTTCCTTCTGACCATATAAGCGGGCAGGAAAAACCTTGGTATCGTTGATAGCCATTACATCACCATCATCAAAATAGTTGATAAGATCAGCGAATGTTTTATGTTCTATTTCTCCTGTTTTACGGTGAACAACCATGAGGCGGGACTCGCCGCGGTCGGAAGGATGAAGTGCAATGAGACTTTGGGGAAGATCAAATTTAAATTCGGATAGCTTCATAGCTGGATAATCAGTGAATTTCTAAAGTCGTGTGACAAAAGTGCTTATATGAAAATTGGGATGCTTTACTTTGATATTCTAATACTCTACTGGATTTTTCTGGAATTAAATAGGAGCAATCCCGTAAAAAAGAAAATTAATTAACAGGAATACTTGCATAGTAATCCCAAATTCTATATTTATTTTGAAATTATAAATTACAAAAAAATAAGACCGCAAAAGTAGTGTTTTTTGTTGATAAAACAAATAAAATCTTTGCGCGCTTGGACTATACCCTACGTGTTTTCCATTTCGAAACGGCCGCGCCTGTACCCACGGTTTTACAGTTTATATTATCCCATTTGTCGCTTTTAATTAGTTGTGCGGAAATGAATGCCGCCAAAACAGCCGACTCGTGATCAATTTCTTGATTCAGCATTCGGGGCTTGAAATGAATGTTGACAAAATTCGTATCAAAGTTGCCTGACGTGAACTCGGGATGTTTCATCACAAACCGGCAAAATGGTAAGGTCGTTTCGACACCGGTAATTTGATATTCATCGATGGCACGTATCATTTTTTGAATCGCTTCTTCCCGATCCGCACCGTAGGTGATCAACTTTGCAATCATAGGATCATAATAGATGGGGATTTCCATACCTTGCTCAAACCCGTCATCTATCCTTACGCCATTGCCAGAAGGTTTTACATACGTATTTAGTCTGCCAACATCTGGCAAAAAGTTATTAGCGGCGTCTTCTGCGTAAACTCTGACCTCAATGGCATGCCCGTTGATCGCCAGCTCTTCTTGTTTTAAGGCCAGGGGGTGGCCTTCTGCAATGCGTATCATTTGTTTTACCAGGTCGACACCCGTGATCAGTTCTGTAACCGGATGTTCCACCTGTAATCTGGTATTCATTTCAAGGAAGTAAAAATTGCGTTTTTCATCCATGATAAATTCCACGGTTCCAGCTCCGTAATAACCGCAGGACTTCGCCACGTCAATCGCGCACCTGCCCATTTCTTCCCGAATCCCGGGCGTAATGGAAATAGAAGGAGCTTCTTCAATAACCTTTTGGTGACGCCTCTGTACCGAACACTCACGCTCAAAAAGATGAATGATATTGCCATGCTGATCTCCGAGTATTTGAATTTCTATATGCTTCGGTGATTCAATGTATTTTTCGATAAAAACGGCCCCGTCGTTGAATGAAGACAATGCCTCACTGACGGCCCGGTCCATCTGCTCATCAAATTCCGTTTCAGTTTCTACTATGCGCATGCCTTTTCCTCCGCCTCCTGCGCTTGCCTTAATAAGGATTGGATAGCCGATCCCGAGTGCAATTTGTTTGGCCTCTTCGCGGTCGCTTATCGCGGTAGCTGTACCGGGCACCATTGGGATGTTGTATTTTCCGGCCGCCTGTTTTGCAGCCAGCTTACTGCCCATTATTTCAATAGCTTCCGCCGAGGGGCCTATAAA
Source organism: Dyadobacter bucti (assembly GCF_005869225.1). GTDB lineage: Bacteria > Bacteroidota > Bacteroidia > Cytophagales > Spirosomataceae > Dyadobacter > Dyadobacter bucti. The sequence continues at coordinate 7,702 of NZ_SWFP01000019.1, forward strand.
AATCAATCCTTCTTCCTGTACTTTTTTTGCAAAACCAGCATTCTCCGATAAAAAACCGTAGCCGGGATGTACCGCATCAACACCCAGATCTTTGCAAACTTTTAATATATTATTGATATTCAGATATGACTCCGACGAAGGAGCAGGTCCAATGCACACTGATTCGTCGGCAAACCGTACATGCGGTGATTTCCTGTCAGCTTCACTGTAAACCGCAACGGTAGCAATATTCATTTCTTTTGCCGTCCGCATGATGCGCAATGCAATCTCCCCACGGTTGGCAACTAGTATTTTTTTTATTGCGGGCATAATATTATATTAATGATTCAGTGGTATGCTGTCAGAAAGATGTCTCTTATTAAAAGAAGCAATTTTATTAATTTACTAACTTAGAGTCCCCGTGACTATCAGCTTTGTATTAAAGTAAGAGTATTTTTTTTAAATTTGCATTTATCTAACATTTATAATAATTGGTTACCCATATAAAATAGAATAGAGTGGATATTTTCGAGAAATTGAGGAACAACTCAGGCCCAATCGGCACACCGGCTAAAATGTTGAATAGCCATCATTATTTTTCATTTCCGATGCTGGAAGGAGAGTTGGGCCCACGGATGCGGTTTATGGGTCGTGATGTATTGAACTGGAGTCTTAATAATTATTTAGGTTTAGCCAATCATCCGGAAGTGAGAAAAGTGGATGCTGAAGCTGCTGCAAAATGGGGACTGGCATATCCGATGGGAGCTCGCATGATGTCCGGAAATTCTACTCAACACGAAGCTTTTGAAAAAGAACTTGCAGAATTTGTAGGTAAAAGAGATGCTTTTTTGCTGAATTATGGATACCAGGGCGTGATGTCGGCCATTGAATGCCTTTGTGATCACAGGGACGTAATTGTATATGACGCGGAATCACATGCTTGTCTGATCGATGGCATACGCTTACATAAAGCAAAGCTTGGGGAATATTACAAGTTTAACCACAATGATATGGTTAGCCTTGAAAAAAACCTGATCCGTGCTACAAAACTGGCGAACGAAAAAGGAGGAGGTGTACTTGTTATCACCGAAGGGGTTTTCGGAATGTCAGGAAAAGTAGGCGACCTTAAAGCAATTGTAGAATTAAAGAAAAAATACAGCTTCCGTTTATTGGTTGATGATGCGCATGGTTTCGGAACAATGGGTGATACCGGCGCAGGGGTAGGCGAACTACTCGGCGTTCAGAAAGAGGTTGATCTTTATTTCTCAACTTTTGCCAAATCCATGGCGGCGATCGGCGCTTTCATTGCTTCCGATGATCCTGAGATTATCATGTTCCTGAAATATAATATGCGTTCGCAGACGTATGCGAAAGCGCTTCCGATGCCTTATGTCGAAGGTTGCCGCAAGCGTCTTGAAATGATCAAGACCATGCCTGAACTTCGCACGAAGCTCTGGGAAAATGTAAAAGCTATGCAGGACGGTTTAAGGAGCCGCGGTTTTAACATAGGCGAAACTGAATCCCCGGTTACTCCCGTGTTCCTTCACAGTGAGGGCGGTGTGCCTGAGGTGACACGTATGGTTCGTGACCTTCGCGAGAATATGGGTGTGTTTTGTTCTATCGTTGTTTATCCGGTAGTTCCGAAAGGACAGATTATGCTGAGGATTATTCCTACCGCGTCTCATACGCTTGAAGATGTAGAGTATACTTTGAATGCATTTACAACCCTTGCTGAAAAACTTAAGAACAGAGTTTATCAAAGTGAGGATGTGCAGGAAGTAGTTGAGTAATTACAAAATATGCGTTTTTCGCTTTCTGAGGGCTTTTTTTTTAAAAGCCCTCATTTTTTTTTGAATTATAGCGCAAAATGTTTTTTCGTTAAATTACTGACAATCAATTAGTTAAATAATTGCAAAGAATTAATTGCATTTTAGAGGTGTTTTTTTTTGTTTTTTGGATTGGGAAAATACTTTTAATTGCTAAATTTCGGGCAAAACACGCGTTTTTAGCTTGTTAGAGGCATTTTTAAACTAAAAAACAAGAAAACATGGCAAGATTTGATGAAGTTAAAGATTTGATCTTATCACTTGAGGGTGATTTTGATAAATTCTACAACAAAGGTAACCAGGCAGCAGGTACGCGTGTTCGTAAAGGCATGCAGGATTTGAAAACGCTGGCTCAGGACATTCGTTCAGAAGTTCAGAATAAAAAGAATACCGGCGAGTAATTTTTAAGGCACACGAAGAGTTTAGGCCCGGCTTGAAAACAAGCTGGGCCATTTTTTTAGAATTTCTCCTGATTAATCATCGTTGCAACACCTCTGGTCACTACCTTTTTGGTTGTAGCGTCAATGATCTCCGTCGAGATTTCAGCAATATGTTTTTCCTTATTGATGGTCTTGATCGTAAAAACTGCTTTATATTCAGTCTCTACAAACATAGGCCGTAAAAATTCCAATGTCTGTTTCAGATAAATGGATCCGAAACCGGGAAACTGGGTGCCCAGCACTTTGGTGAAAATGGTTGCGCCGAGCATACCATGAATAATGGGCCGCTTGAATGAGGTAGTGGCTGCGTATTCGGCATCAAGGTGAATTGGATTATTATCACCAGTCAATTCCGCGAAGCGCACGACTTCATCCTGGGTAAATTTGAATAATTCTTCAAATGTGGCATCAGTTACCGGTTCTATTGTCATGTTATTATTTAGTTTCTGGAATAAAATTTTTCAAAATAAGAGCAATTTCATCAGTCTGGCAAGGCGTTCACTGAATGGTTTTCAGGTATGTCATAAAACAAAAGAAGCCGCCCGTGGTGGACGACTTCTTTCGTTTTACGATATATGACTCTATTCTTCGGTTTCTTCTGCCAGGACGGTAACTGCATCCGTGTCAACCGCGCCTTCAATCAATTTCGGTGCACGTGCATTGTTACGCTTATTTTTGAATTTTTTTACTTGCATTTTTAAAGTATCCACCGCTAAATCCGTCGCTTCCTCAAATGTCGTACCCTGCTCCTTCACGAACATTGTCCCACCGGGCACATATAATTTAACTTCCAGAAGTTTTGTATGTAGTTTGGCATTTTCACTTTTATCGAGCTTAAGGAACACCTCCCCGCTTGTAATCCGGTCATAAAATGTATCCAGTTTATCTAGCTTTTGTTGGATGAAAACCAACAATTTGGGATCGGCGTCGAAATGAATTGCTTGCATCTTCAGTCTCATAAGCACTTTGTTTTAAGGTAAAACTTAATTTTTAACCATTCTCCGCAGTCCATAATGCCGGGCGGGAGCGGCACTTTTCCTCATTGTAAAAGTTGTGCCAAAATATTGGTCAACCCGACATATATTAGCGTCAAACGTTATTTAAATAAAGTCAAATATTACCTTAATGTCAAGTTAATTTGAAGGTTTTGTGACAATTCTTTCGTTGGCATAATACGCTGGCAAAATAGCTATGCTTCTTCCAAAAGTGTCCTGAAGGAAACATATTGACCGTTGAACAATTCATGATGCTGCTCCTGAAACCGCGATTGATGATGGGTCTGATAAGCCAGGAAATCCTCCATTGTCCTGAACGTAAACTGGTTTGTATAAGTCGATCCTTCGTTTTCAATTTCCGTAAGCAATCTTAATAGTTTGCATTCCAAAGGCACGCCGGTTGCCTGTATTTGAGGTATATGAATGGTTTTCATGTAATGCAGCCAGTCCTTTTCAGCGTCATAGCTGATATTGACAGTGATATTGTAAATGATCATAATGCTTAATTTTTCTGTTTAAGATAACGTACAAAGATGATGGTTAAAATTCAAAATTGTTTGCAGATGCAGGAAAGTCAGGATCTGTAAAAGTTGTGGGATGCTCGGTTGAGCGTTACATTTGTATACTTATACAAGATTCACCATAACCTGTTTTCACATGAATATTCTTATACGCGCCCACTCGGGCCTCCGTTATGTAGTGTTAGGACTTTTAATCGCAGCGATTTTTATTGCTTATTCCAACTGGCAGAAATCCAAAGATGGCGACAGCAAGGTTTATCTGTTTGCCCTTATAGCCACACATACCCAGCTTCTGATCGGACTAATCCTATATACGATGAGCCCGAAAGTTGATTTTAGCCTGATATCGGAGAAGGTTTTTCGATTTTATTCGATCGAACACGTGTTTATGATGGTAATAGCCATCGTCCTGATTACAATAGGAAGGGTACGGTCCAAAAAGCTCGCCGGCGCAGACAAGCACAGGACGATTTTATATTTCTATGCCATGGCGCTTATTATTATTCTGGTCGCTATTCCCTGGCCATTCAGAAACCTGGGTTCTGCCTGGTTCTGACAATCATGAGGCCACATAACATCCGACTTGAGTTACTATTCAGGTCGGATGTCGGTTTTTTAGCCAAACAAATCACTCGAAAGATAGCGGTCTCCCCGGTCGCAAATAATGCAGACAATCACACCTTCATTTATTTCCTTCGCCAGCTCAACAGCTGCCCAGGTCGCTCCGCCGCTGCTCATACCTGCAAAAACAGCTTCTTCCTTTGCCAATTTACGGGTCATTTTTACTGCATCATCCTGAGTTACCTCTATAATCTTATCTACGCGGCTGCGATCGAAAATTTTTGGTAAATATTCTACCGGCCACTTGCGGATTCCCGGTATACTTGACCCGTCGGTGGGCTGGCATCCTACGATCTGTATGTTATCATTCTGCTCTTTGAGGAATCTCGACACACCCATAATGGTGCCGGTCGTTCCCATCGAAGACACGAAATGGGTTATGCTCTGTTCAGTGTCTTTGTATATTTCCGGCCCCGTGCTGTTGTAATGTGCTTTCCAGTTGTCCGGGTTTGCAAACTGGTTCAGCATGAAATATTCGTCGCTTGCGGCCTTCTCATCTGCAAAATCCCGCGCACTTTCCATGGTTTCGGTCAGCACTACCTTTGCACCGAAAGCTTCCATTGTGAGGACCCGCTCCCGCGTAGAACTCTGCGGCATGATCAGCTCAATTTCCAGATCAAACAGCCTGGCAATCATGGCAAGGGCTATTCCTGTATTTCCGCTGGTCGCTTCTATAAGTTTCACTCCGGGCCTGATTTCACCACGGCTCAGGGCTCCTTTTATCATGCTGAACGCTGCACGGTCCTTCACGCTGCCACCTGGGTTATTGCCTTCCAGCTTTCCGTAAATTTTTACTTTCGGGTTGGGGTTTATTTTTTTTAGCTCGACAAGAGGGGTATTTCCGACGAGATCAAGAAGTGAGGACATTAGAGTGATTAAATTCGTGATGTATGCAGAACAATTTTATAATGCTGATAGTGCCAGCGTTTTTCAGCTGATAACAGCTGTTTGTTTACAACATCGTAATCGTACTGGGGTTGCCATGTCCGGGCAAATTGTAGGGTAAAAAATCGAAGTTTTACGCAAAAGCATATTTGCTCTATTAATATGATAGATTGCAAATATACTTTAAAATTCATTTCGTCTCTTCAAAAAAGCCTTTGGTGCCAGCTAAATACCACACAATTGACGAAGCATGATCACCGTTCGTAATTGGAACAAGTTGAACGTCGGTAGCTCCCGCCGCTTTCATAGCGTTGTAGGCATTTTCGGAATTGAAATAAAAGACAAGCTTGTCTTCATTGCCATGGAACAGCCTCGTCGGTGTTTTTGGCTTCCAGTTGTACACATCATTGTCACCTATTGCGTCAATAAACCCTTTGTCCGTTCCGTCGTTCAGATTTTTTTTGAAAGAGTCGTTCAGGATTGTATTGAAACTCGTGTTTATAGCCGTAGCAGCCCCTGATTGTGAAATTTGTGAGGCATATGGCTCTTTGAAGTAATAAGATGCAGGTTTGTTCAGTTTGTAAATCCGGTCGTAAGTCAGCAATACCCAGAGATAAAGCTGATTGTAAGATGAAATTCCATGCGTATTGCTGTTGATGACATATTTCATGAAGGCGGTTTTGTCATACGCGCCGGCCCCGCAGCTGGAAGCTCTCAAATCGAATTCCGACGAAGCCTGCTCTTCGATCATTTTTTGCAGAGACATTGTGGCATAGCCTCCCTCCGAATAACCCGCCAGATATAGTTTTTCATCCCATTTTACATCACTCTGGCTTTTTAAGAACTCTTTTGAGGCCCGCAACATATCCAGAGAAGCCGAAGCAAGGCTGGCTCTGTGTTCATAAGGATGCGGAAGATTTTTTGATGCACCATATCCAATGTAGTCAGGATAAGCAATGATGTAGCCCATCGAGCCAAATAATGCGCCAAAAGTGGCTGCTTCGGAACCTTCACCGAAGTTGGACGGTGCAGACGCATCTTCCCGTATGGTGCCATGTTGAACACTGATCAGCGACGCCGGCTGGTCTGTAACCGGAACGATCAAAGCACCTGAGGCAGTAATTTCTGCACCGTCGGTATTCTTGGTTTTATAAGTGATCTTATAAACTTTTATTCCCGTTTTTACATAACCTACCAATAATGGGCTGATTTCAGAGGCCTCTTGTGCGACCTGTTCTTTTGTTAAATTGGTCAGTGCCGCGGTTTCCTGAAGATACTGGTTCTCCTCAACATCGGGATTTACCGGAGAATCATTATTACAGGCATTGAGCAAAAGCAACACCCAGAACAGGAGGGCATACTTGGAAAAATGAAGAGCAGGGATAATTTTTTTCATAGCTTAAAAGAAACAGGTCGGTGTTCACTTTACAAGTAACGAACACCGGCCTGATTTTGGTCAATAATATATTGGTTTGGTAAACTTAAATTCTACCCATATACCAGTTGATCATCCGGGCAGTAGCATCCGGACGTTCGACCATTCCCAGATGCCCCGCCTCAGCGAGAATAAACGGGTAACTTTGTTTCGGATATTCAGACAAACTGATACAACTTTCAAAAGGAATAAGCTTGTCCTGCATACCTATGATGAACAAAACAGGAAATGGCATCGCAGCCAGAACGGCTGTTCTGTCCGGACGGTTGCGCATGGCTACAATACCCGCGATCAGCGCGTCTGCCGGAAGTTTTCCAAAATATTCGATATGGGCTTTGATTCTGTCAGGATACAGCTCCTTATAGCGGTCGCCGAATAAATTTCCGGCTGTGTTTTTTATAAATGTTTCAGTACCATGGTTGCGGAGGAGCTCGATAGTCTGATTGCGCTGGTGTTTTTTGGCTTCATCGTCTGCATACGCGGTCGAATTAAATAAGCCAAAGCCTTCGAGCAGTTCAGGATATTTTTCGGCAAATGCCAAAGCGATATACCCACCCATGGAATGCCCGATCAGCGTAAACTTTGTAATGGTAGCAGTCGTAAGAAAACGGTACAGTTCATCTGCATAATCTTCAACGGACTGGCAAAAGGTAAACAGCGATATGTTGGGCCTGACTATCGTATAATACTCGTTGAGTGCGGCATCAAGACTGTCCCAGATCGTATCGTCTATCCCATGTCCGTGTAGTAATACCAATGTTTTCCGGTGTAGATTCATAAAGAAAAGCTTCAAGGTTGAGAACTTGTTTGGTTAAATATACATAAACCTAGCTCTATTTTCGCCTTTTGGCCTCATTTGATTTCTAAAAAACCAAACGTTTATAACCGGAGGTTACCATTCGGATACACTGTTTTTTATTTTGCTGACTTTGCCGTTTCTTCCTCGCGCAGTGCTCTCCGGAGGATTTTTCCAACATTCGTTTTTGGCAACTCGGTTCTGAATTCTACTTGTTTCGGGCACTTATAGTTGGTGAGGTTCTCCTTGCAATATGCCTTTACTTTTTCCTCGGTGAGTCCGGGGTCTTTTTTTACCACGAAGATTTTCACCAGTTCTCCCGATCGTTCATCGGGAATGCCAACACATGCTACTTCAAGCACTCCTGGGCATTGGGATACTACTTCCTCGACTTCATTGGGGTATACGTTGAAACCCGAAACCAGTATCATATCCTTTTTCCGGTCGACGATCTTGAAGAACCCATCTGCATCCTCATACCCGATATCGCCCGTCCTGAACCATTTTCCATGACTGTCTTCAAACATAACTTTGGCAGTTTCATCGGTGCGGTTGTAATAGCCAAGCATAATCTGCGGGCCCTTTGCACATATCTCGCCTTTTTCATTCAAATCCGCCCAGGTATCATCATCTTTGAGGATCCGCATTTCGGTACTGGGGAAAGGAAGTCCGATTGTCCCTGCTTTATGTTTGCCGTCCAAAGGGTTCACTGAAAGTACAGGTGAAGTTTCGGACAGGCCGTAACCTTCCACCAATGGGCAACCGGTCGCTTTTTCCCAACGGTCTGCTACGATTTTCTGTAATGCCATACCGCCTGCAATGGTTATTTTTAAATCGCTGAAATCAATACTGCCGAAATCAGGATTATTGAGTAACCCGTTGAAAAGTGTGTTCAGGCCGGGGAAAATGTTAAAACGGAAGTTTTTGAGTTCCTTTACAAATGCCGGTATGTCCTTGGGATTAGTGATCAATACATTCAAAGCGCCCCATTTGATGCCGCAGAGGCCGTTGATCGTGAGTGCAAAAACGTGGTAAAGCGGAAGCGCGCCAACCAGTGTTAGCTGGCCCCGCGTTTCTGATTTTCTCATTTTGGACATAAGCCATTCATTGATCCCTTCTACATTGGCGATCAGGTTGCGATGGGTGAGCATGGCACCTTTCGAAACACCCGTCGTGCCGCCTGTATATTGTATAAAGGCAAGGTCGAGGCCAGTGAGATATGGGCGCTTGTACGTTGCTTCGGAGCCTGTGGCCAGGGCGTCTGCGAAAGTAACCGCTTTGGGCAGATGGTAAGCCGGCACCATTTTCTTGATGTATTTTACCACTGCATTGACAATCAGCTTTTTGGGGAATCCAAGCAGATCGCCGATCTCGGTAACAATCACATGTTCTATATCCGTGTGGGCAATTATTTTTTCCAGATTTGCGGCAAAATTTGCAAGTATTACGATCGCTTTCGCACCCGAATCTTTAAACTGATGCTGCATTTCACGGGGTGTATACAATGGATTTGTATTCACGATCACCAGGCCGGCGCGTAGCGCACCCATCATCGCGATAGGATATTGCAGCAAATTCGGCATTTGAATAGCAATGCGGTCACCCTGGTGCAATCCAAGACTTTGCAGGTAAGCTGCAAAGTTTCTCGATAATTCGTCCAGTTTCGCAAACGTGAGCGCCTTGTTCATGTTATTATAGGCTGGCTTATCCGCGTTTTCCCGGAAGCTGATTTCCATCATTTCCACAAGAGACGAATAGGCGTCAGGATTTATCTCGTAGGGAATTCCTTCGGGATAGTTTTTAAGCCATGGATAGCTGTCCTTTGATATCGCGATCATGAGTTTGAGAGCTTAGGTACGAAAAACTAATATCTGAAAAATTTAAGATAATCAATTAAGACAAAATTTTATCAAGCAGGTGCAATTTTTTTTGTAAAATACTGCACCAGTTGTATGTTGTCACCCAAGAAAATTCAGAACTATTTACGGGAGATTTCCCAACGCCAGAGCAAACCCTCCTCGGCATCATTCACATCTTCGGTCTGTACAAAACCCAGTTTTTCGAGGATATGGGCAGAAGCATTCTCCTCAGCTACGGTATGTGCGATCACTTTTCTTACAGAACTATGGTTGAAAGCATGTAACAGCAAGCCCTGGGCAGTTTCAAATCCAAGTCCTTTCATGCGGTGCGAAGGCATTATTTCATAGCCAATCTCGACCACGCCATTTGGGTCAGGCTCACCTTTGTAGCCACAGGAGCCTATCAGCTGATTGTCGGGAATATGAATAATGAGGTAAACCCACCAGTCTCTGAGTGGCGGATGCGCTTTCCAGCGATGGTAGGAAGGGGTGAAAGTGTCGCGGAATTCTGTCCACTTTTTAGGGACATTGACACCCATCACCTTAGCCAGGGTATTATTTCCCATACGGATTGCGTCGTAGAGGGTATCGTCGCAGGGAACAATTCTTAAATGGGGGGTTTCAATCATATTAATCTGAAATCAGCCCCCAATGTAAGAAACTATTATGAGTTGTTCTCGTCAAAGCGGTCTGTAATCGCTTTGCGAATGGCCTGATGAGGGCGCATGCCCGAGCTTTTGGTACGTGGAACGGCCCGGTCTGAAGTAGAATTGGACTTAGCGCGTAGTGCCAGATTGGATATTGTCAGATGACTGTTTTTCCACGTATCATATTCTTCTTCACTCATTACATCGCGGGTTACCTGGCCATGCGCATACCCGTCACCAAATGACTGAATCCGGCTGGAGGTAAGTGCCATTTTGCGTTCCAGTTCGAGAGCTTCGATTTCGGCGCGGATACGGGTTTCTTCCTCTTTGAGGTCTTCCCATTTTGGCATTACGGCAATATCATTTTCCAGAATATTTTTTTGCGACAGGTGGCTTGCAAGCGATTTTTGCAAAGGCTCCATTTGTTTCAAAATTCTTTTCCTTCTTCTTCTCAATCGCCACAATTTAGGATCGACTTGTAACCATCTGTACCAAAATCCCTGCAATACAGGCAACGCCATACCCAATGAAACGGCACCGGCCACGGCAAAGAGTACACCGCTCAGAACAAATGAAAGAAGTGCCCATGGACTGTTCACCAGATCAAGGTTCAGCTGATCTGAATTTCTGAGTGCTTCTTCGATCTTGTTGGTTAGTTCAGGACTATTTACCGGCGCGCCCGTTAATGGGTCAACTGCGTTTAGCTGTAAGTTTTTTACAGATTTATTGATAGCCTCTTTCAATTTATCCGTTCTGTAAGCTTCATAGCGGAACCAGCCCAAAATGATCAGGGTAACGATCGCAAAAATGGATAACGTCAGCTTAAAGCCTGCATACCTCGATTTCCCTTTCGGAGCGGCCTCGTTGTGATAAGGTTCTTCTACAAGCCGGTCGTAGGCAGGTTTTAGTAAAATAGACAGCATCGCCAGACCGATCGCAAAAGCCCAGGCTTCATTCGGGTTCCGGATGTTGAGCGCGTAGGCAACAATTTCATGCGAAATAATGAGGTCACCCGCTACAAAAGATATACCTGCTGCCAGAAAGATCAATCCTGCGATCAGCGAATAAGTAGGTGATTTTTCTGCGCGTTTGTCTTTTAATTCCTCTGTGGTCGAATCAATGTCCGCTACCGAAATTTCCAGGTCATTGATTTGTTTGGTGGCATTGTTGAGGCCTGTTATCTCATTCTGAAGCTTATCGAACGCAGTTTTCTGGCGTTGGATCGTGTCCTGATATCTGTTCCGGACGGATTGCAGGTCTTCTTTTTTTGATTCCAGTCTTTCCTGAAGCCACACATGGTTTACATTGCTGGACAAAAATGTTTCATAAACCTGGCGGTCGACACCTTCAATCCCGCTGGAATACCCGTGCTGGTAATCTCCGCTTTGGTTTGGATCCTGTTCGTTCATGACCTTAAATATTTTGATTGATCGAAATTGAATGATTTCTTACTCTCCGCTTTTCTGGATCAGATTGAGTTGTTTGCCCGTCAGCTCATTTTTCATACGGCGGGCAAGGTAAAACTCACTTTCAAAAAGCTTGATCAGCATATCCCTTTTTGCATAAAGCCGGTCACGCTCTGTTTCATCCGCATTTTGCTCACGCAGGATCTGCCATTTTTTTACACGAAGCTCATCCAGCTCTTCCTGAAGGGTCACACATTCCGCCTCCCGGTTGTAAGTGTTGTCCAGTGATTCGCGACGGTCATTGCGGGTCATGAGCCAGGATTGCAGATCGTTGCGAAGAACGGTGATGTTGCTCAGCAACAACTTTCCTGCGAAGAGGAAGAGGAAGAAAACAAATACAAAAAGTGCAAAAGCCTGCCACCAGCTCTGGTAGGAAATTACGTTGGCGAACACAAACAAAGCTGCTGCAAAAGGCAGCCCGATCTCTTCCAGAAGTGTTTTCCAGTTCACGCGCGACTCAGAATCATGGAATAAAGATATGCGGCCAAAAAGGCTGAACATACCAGCCAGAAAAACACCCAGCGAAATCCAGGAGTTATCAGCAAAAGCGGGCTTCAACGATTCCTTGATCAGAAAAAAATTGCCGAGACACATGGCTACACAAAGTGTGATACCGATCAGCGTTCTGGGCAAATGATGTCCGTTCGAGGCCGGAATAGCTGGATTTTTAAGTTTTTCCTGCAGTTCTTCGATCCTGTTGCTTTTTTGTCCGATAAAAAGGTTCAGTTCCTGTATGTGCTCATTATGCTGCTCAATCCTGCCGATATACCCGGCTGCGAGGGTGGAAAAATACTTGTGAATGATATCGGTTTTTTCGCTGGAGTCTGACTCGGAAAGTCCGAATAAGACGCCTTCATCCCGTAATGTATCCTCGTCCTGTAGCCAGTAGGGGATAGGGACTTCAATTTTTGGGTTTTCTGATGGCTGCATTTTTAACGGGTCAGTCGCTGACATTGCATTTTGCCGGTTGTCAACATTTAAAGAGGAGGGAAGTGGGTTGCCGGTAGGTTGTGTCGCAGTTTCCTGTTCTGTTACCGGCTCATCATCATAATATTGGTTCTCGTCGGACTCTCTGGGACGGAACCAGTTGGTAAGGTACTCAGTCAATTTGGCCATAGTCAGATATGGATTAGCCTGCGATTTTCCATGAAAACAGTGAATTTAACAACATTATTGTGATGACCGGACATTAAAAAAGTTAAAATGCTCTTAGCTAGGCATTTCAAACATTTTTTGTAGGGCCTGCCAAAGTTTTTTCTTGAGGTTTCTGTCAGCTTCAATCACAGCCAGCGGATCGGCAAGAAGAAACCAGATTCCATCAATGGACTTTGGTGTGTAAGGAACCAGTAAAAGGTCCAATTTCAGCTTAATGAGGGGAACGCCAAATGTAATGAAGTAACTGGTCTTTTTATCTGAAAGGACTTTCCGGGCGTCGTGACCCGGCAGAAAACTGAAATTCAGGATGTCCGAATTTTCAATGGAGGAGCCGACCGCTTTCAGGATATTATCCAAAAATATGGCTTCGGAGGTGATCAGATCCTGTTTTTTAGGCTCGTCGGTCAATATCAGAATCTTATGCTTAAGCAAAGGAAAAACGTCCGTAACCGGGGCGCGTTCTCTGACTATAACAGGTGGTTGCTGCTTTACAGCTGAAATGGAGGGAGTTTCAGGTTCTTTTTGTTCTGGTGACTTGGGTTCCGGCGCGTTAACTGTCTCCACTGCTTTTTCTTCCAGATGAAACAGCGTTTCGTTCTGGTACATGATCTGAAAAAATGCCGGAGAAGAGCTCATGGATTTTGTTAGTAAAAAAGTATTTAGTTAAAGACCTGTCCGAACACACTTCCCGACTGGCTCCATATACCCAGTTTCTTTTTCTTTGCCTGAACTTCCAGATTGGCATATTCAGTGTTGCGGGAATATTTTTTAAAATGAACCGCCAGGCCCCTTTTAACCAACTCCTTATTTAAATTTTGACCGTTCGAAAGGATTACTTCTCCCAATAGCCGGCCATATTTATCAAATTCGCCGGTATGTCTGATCCGGACAGTTTGCCGGAAACATTTTTGGGAAGTATACTGCTTCGCCGACTGGTAAAATGGTCGTCCGCGTTCCGGGCAATTGATATGCAGGAGACGGATTCTTACTGGCTTGCCTGCCCGCCGTCCGGCTTTTCTTCCGGAATAAATATATTTTAATTCAATCGTGTCCCCATCCTGTATTCCGATTACTTCTGCTCTTAACGGATTTGGTAATTCGGCACTTCCCTGGATCAGCCCCTTTTTTTGATTCGGGATAATCTGGAAAGAAGCAGACCCAAAAGTTAAAGTCAGGATAAAAAGGTAATATGCAATTTTTCTTAAAGCGGGAGTATTCAAAAGATGCACGAGAACGGATTCATAACGGTTTTAAACGTTAAATATAGAGATAGTTTCCCGTCACTTTTCATTTAGCTTGTACCATTTGATGTCCTTCAGCGGAGCTCTGCGCGCGACAGTTGCAGATGGTGCATAGTTCTTTTCCAGATAGTCAAGCACTTGCTTTTCCGTTTCTCCAAGTTCCCATAAATTATGATTTGCCTGCATCCAGCGTATTTTTTGTTTCCAGCCATCCCGGGTAAAGCGGTTTTGCATGATAAGCTTAGACGAGTGGCAACTGGTACATTGCGCTTTGACCATATACAGGTTCGGATCTACGATCAATCCGGTTTCGGCGTCCTTTTTGATCGTATCTGCATTCGCTGTAGCAGTATATCCGGAAGTTACAGCAACATCTTTTTTATAGAAAGTGCCGGACATCAACGCCAAACCAGTCACGAGGACCAATAAAACTCTCATACTTGACATATTAACTTGATTTTCCCTAACTAACCTACTTTTACAGCTATCCTTTCGCATGCATTGTTCAGATAACCACCCGGGTTCCAGGCGGGCATGACCATCGGCTGTGAATTTCCTCTGTCATCTGTGGCGCGTGCCCACACTTCATAATAGCCTTTGACCGGGAATTTCACCTTGGTGCTCCAGTGTTGCCAGGCAAGCCTGTTTACAGGAGCTTCTGTCTTGCAGGTTTGCCAGGTCGCTCCAAAATCGATGGAAACCTCCACTTTTTTAACAGCGTGGTCACCCGCCCAGGCGTGGCCGCGTAGCGAGAGCTCGGTATCCTGTGAAATCATCGCACCTGATTTTGGATAAGTAATCAGCGATTTTACAGGCATGGATTCAATGATCCGGAAATATTCATCTGTTTGCGGAACATCTTCGCCCGGAGCTACGGGGCTTTTAGGCATTTTATAGCTATGGCCGTCCATTTTGGCGCCGTCATGTACCTTGTTTCTTACGGAAATCCGGTTCAGCCATTTGCCGGAAACCGAAGCCGGCCAGCCTCCTATCACCAGCCGTAACGGGTAGCCGTGGAATTCGGGAATATCTTTTCCATTCAGTTGCCATGCAATGAGCGTTTCATCTTCCAGGGCTTTTGCAATCGGGACTCCTCTCGAGATCGGCTCTTTTTTCGGGTCCCGGCTGAGGTGGATGTCACTGCCATGGTAACCAATATATACAGCATCGTTTTTTATGCCGACATCTGCTAATACATCTTTCAAACGGATGCCTGTCCACTGCGCGCAGTGAACGGCTCCTTGTCCCCATTGATTACCCGAGGCGGGAGGCTGGAATCCTGAGCGACCGTTTCCGCCACATTCGAGTACCAGCTGATAAGTATAATGTTTGAAACGCTTTTTCAGCTCATCGAGGGTATAAGTTCTTTTTGACTTCGCAGATTCCCCGTCAATGGTCAGAGTCCAGTTTTTCACATCTGTTTTATCCGGGACCAGTCCGTTGTTCCTGATGAACATTTTATCCACAGGTGTAATGCGGTCGTCGAGCAGATGAACAGGTGATTCTACGTTCCAAGGCTTGTCTCCCTGTACGATCATGTCAGGATTTTTACCTTTCAATGCATCATTTTCATCAAACAGGATCGGTACATAGCCTTTTGGAAGTTTATCGGCAAAAACGATTTCTGTACCCAGGCTCGCTGCCAATGCGGAGAGGCTGGTAGTTTTTAAAAAATGTCGTCTGTTAAATGCAGGGTTCATTTCGGTGTTAGGGAATTTATAATATCAACGGCCAAATTTAAACAAACCATATTTGTTAAACACCGCATAATGTAAACTTACCCTTATCAATGACATTAAAACGAAAAAACAGGTTACCGATCTGGTAACCTGTTTGAGTCAAAGTAGTGTGTTGCTACATTTTGGACGATATAGTCACATCAAAATGTGTCTGTGCCCGTAGAGGAAGTCTACATTTATTTTTTGAAAAATGGCCCAGCTATTGCCAGTACAGCTTCTTTACTCAATGGCTCATCAAACGCCTCCGTGATCGCGGCAGGAGATTTGGAAGCAAGTCCTGTTAAATCTACTCCACCCTGAGTCATATTGTCTTCACCCGCATAAATAGCTGCAACCGCCCCTGCTTTCCCAGTGATCCAGCCTTTCATGGCTGCGTTTCCTGTAACAGTGGCCGCAAGCCGACGAACAACCGCCGCGTGGCGTGCCTCCACCGAGTGTACTTGCAATGCATATTCAAGGATCTGGGGATCAGCAATCAATGCGCCAGCCTGTCCTTTGTATGCACGTACTCCAGTATCTTCCAGCGCGCTGGAGACAGTTACGAAAGTTGCGTAGTTGGTCAGTACATCACCAAAAGCACCACCGTAGAACAAATCGAATGTTGGTTTCGCAATCGCCTTGGCCCCCAAGGCCTTTACAAGAAATGCAACGTGCTGTGTTTCGTGCTTGCCGATTTGGGTAAATATGGCTTTGTCAGCTGCAGGTATCAGGTTGGCAGCCGCGTTACCGGCTTTGTAAAATTCGTCTTCCAGGTATTCCAGGGTCAGCGCATAATTTAAGACATCCACTGCCGCTGCTGATTGCGCATAGGCTTTGTTGACTACGGAAGCAAATACGGTTGGAACTGCTACGGCCGCAAGTTTACTGCTTACGCGGTTCATAAAGTGACGACGTGTGGCATGCTCCAGGCGGCCTACTGCGTCACCATCGAATTTCTGAAATTCATCTATTATTTTGAAAATATCCATTTTTTCAGGTCTGATTAGTGTTGGGAATTATTTACCTACGTTGGCTCCATTGATCGTGTCCTTCACATAGCCTTTCACAGCAGCGAGGATATCTGCCGGTGCGACAGCTTTGTCGAATCCGTTTGCGTCAACGATGTCGTCTCCTGCAAATCCAGCTGTTTTTGGTGTAAGGAGATCGCGGATTACTGCGGCATGTCTTGCCTCTACCGAAACAATTTTCCCTGCCAGTAACAAGATGCCTCCGTCTTTAATGAGTTTTCCCGCACCGTTGTAAGCGGCAACGCCAGTATCTTCAAACAATTTTGCAGCTCCCAGTACTGCATCCCTTTTGGTGAAATCGATTGATGCAAAATTCGGTGTCAGACCTTTGATTGCATTCGCGCCTAGTGCTTTTTTGAAAAATTCAGCGTGTATAATCTCGTGGTCGCGGATATCAGTTAATATAGTCTTTTCCGCATCAGTCATGCCTGCATAGGGTGTTGCAATGACCTGTGTGTAGAATGCAGCTTCCAGCTGTTCGAGTGCGTAAGCATAATTAAGAACTCCCGTGTCGCCGCTTCCCAGATCCACTGTGTCTGTACCGGGGTTCATCGGGTCCGGATCATCGTCTTTGCAACTCAGCGCGAAAGCGCCTATGGAAGTTGCTAGTCCAGCAGAGCGCAAAAACAAGCGTCTGTTGACCGCTGACGTATTTTTCCTCTCTTGGTTGTCAGTGTTGTTGTCTGATTTCATTGTTCTGTTCATAGCAATAAAGGATTACTGAATTTCCGTTCGTCCGTCGAAGGATTGTTTGACAGACCTACGCCGATGCATTTACTTTAGATCAGAACAGACCGAAGGATTGGAATTGATATGGGCCGAAAACGACGTTTTGAGATCGCCCGGACATCAGAAAAAATATAGAGCATCAATGGTGTTTTTCTGATGTAACTTATTGATTAATAGGTAGTATACATACTGTCACGTATACTGTTTAAATTTAACCGTGAAAAAATTGTATAAAAAGTTTAAAAAAAATGGAGAAAAACAAAAAGGAGTCTATTTCTAGACTCCTGATGCTTTCAGACTAACCGATGAATAGGGGGGAAAATAACGTTGAGTAATAATGCCGAAACATATACTCAAAAAAATATGAATGTATAGCGTTAGATCATTTGTTAGTGTTGTAGCCTACTTTCTACAAATGTATGAAAAAATATTTCTACGAAAATATAATAGAATTTGTTACTGAACAACTGTTAGCGCTAAAAAATTTATATTTTTTTTAAATTCCACAATGTCAGGGGTTTATAGAAAATAAAGGTTCTGCAAGCGAAGTCGATAATGCGGTTAATTTCCTCAGTTTGTAGCAGAGTTCCTTGGGCGGGATTTGTATAATCCTGTTTTGAAAATTTATAAATAATTCAATTCTTATCTGAAATACCGTTAAATAATCCTTTAAAAAAGTCTTGCGGAAAGTGCAAGATCTCATGCGGTTTTTGCAAAAGGATCTGCGAAGTAATCCTGTTGATTTGTGAGGTAATTCACCTAACAATCAATATGAATATGAGCCCTGAACAATTTGTTAAATTTCGCTGCAGACGCCCATTGATGATTTGTGTTTGCTGCCTTTCAGCGTTGTTGTCTTTCGCGCAAACGGATGATTTCATCACAGAAATTCCAGTAGGAGAGATTGTGAGAAACGATGCATTAATAAGTTATGAACAGAACATACGACGACATGGAAATGTAAAAAACTTCACTTATGTCAAAATTGGAAGCTTGGCGCGGTCGCAAAAGGAGGGATATCTGGAGTTACGTATACCGGGGACGGAGAAGGTAATAACAGCGAAGGGCAAGAGCATAAAATATTTTTCGGAGAAGGACTATGAGTGGATCGGTAAAACGGACGAAGATCGTGGAACCGTCATATTATTGGCAAATAAAGGCCTGATTCAAGGACATATTTCCACTCCAGATGGTGTTTACGAAATCTTACCAGCCCCCGCGGACGGACTGTACACATTACAAGAAATTGAAAACTTGCGAATGGATGATGTAGGTTGTGTGGATTTTGCGGCAAAAGTTGGTAGAGAAAAGTCTTCGGATAAGCCTATAAAAGAAGGTTTCCAGCCATCAGGACAAAGAATGGATCCATGTAATTCACAGACCAATCCGAGGGTTTTGGTTTTGTATACGGCCAAAGCACTCGCTTTGGCCGGTGGTAATGTATCGGTGGTTGAAAATGTAGCCGCGATGGGTATTACTCAATTTAACTCTACTGTCAATAACAGCGGTGTTCAAAGCGGCGCCATATTATCGTTAGCGGGAGTTGCGCCTATCGGCCTGGTAGAAAAATCGTCGATAAGTAAAGACCTCGACACGTTGATTGCCAGCGGGGGCGCGTTTTTGCTTCGAAATATTTTTGCCGCAGATTTGGTGGTATTGTTTACCGACGGCGATTATTCAGGAGGCGATGTTCGGGGTGCGGCAGGATCAGTCACTCTGCAAAATGAAAAATCGTTTGCGATTGTCGAGATATGGGCTGCTACGGCAAACAAAACTTTTCCTCATGAAGTCGGTCATTTATTTGGCTGTCGTCATGATGGGCACGCTGGTTCGCCGTCCTATGCCCAGGGGCACAACATCTCAAACGGGCTGTTCATTGTGGACCGCACGATGATGAGTACCCATACTGCAAATGGTAGCAACAGGCTTCTCAATTTTTCAAATCCAAATATCAAGGTTGGAGGAAAAGCGACGGGTACATTAGATCATAACAATGCCAGGAGGATGAACGAGACTCATTCAATCGTGGGTAATTTTCAACCCAATCCTCCCGGAGCATTTAACGTGTATCTGGAAGGGCCAAGTTATGTAGCATCGGAAGGTCAACGAACCTATGAAATGGTGTACAAATGTGGTTCTGGATCTTATAGTTTTAGCTGGGAATACAGCTCAGACGGTATTAATTACTATGCTACCGGGTCAAATAGTGAAACACTGGATTGGTATTTCTATCAAAGTCAAACCTTGTATTTGAAAGGTACGATAACGGTGAACGGAAAGTCCTACCCGTCTTTTATGACCGTCGATGCTCAGATACCAAATTTTAATCGCTCAGGTGCTTCCGAACCAATTACTCTGGAAAATCAAAGTTTTGAAACATATCCCAATCCGACCGGAACGATTGTGAAAATACAGTTTAGCATTATCAAGTCTTCAAAGGTGGAGATTGATATTCTGGATCAGGCGGGCAAAAATATTCAATCAATAGTTGATGATCAGAAACCTTTGGAGGCGGGCAGTTACACCAGAGATTGGAATACCCGGAACGTTCCTGCAGGTGTGTATCTGTGTAGAGTGCGCACCGGAACAGAGACCATGATCAAACGTATTCTTGTAAACAAATCAGAGATATGAACAGAATCGTACTAAATATATTCCTGATAGTTTTGAATTTCGCATGTAGTTTAAAATATGATGTCAGACCCAAGAATCCTTCCTGGGGCTATCTGACCGCAAAAATGAACGGAGAGGAGTGGAATCAAACCTATCGAAAAGGGTATCAGGTTGTTCAGGGGATAACAGAGACACCAGGCAGCGAGGCTCTTTGCATAGACGAGCTGTATTATCTCAATACGGAACTATACACAGATCAAGGATTCATTAGGCAGAGTCTCAGTTTGGCGAAAGTGCCTCTTGCTAAGGGTAAATATAAAGTACGACCCTCTATGCTTGGTTACTGTAGCGACAATGATTCGGTTTATGGGATTTTTTATACTATGATTGATGACGGCTGTGTTTCTGGTGATGGATACAAAATTTTGGACAGTGCAGACAACTTTTTGCAGATCGATGACTATAATGCCAAATCAAAGGAAATAAAGGGGGCTTTTCAATTGACTTTTGTGCTTGAACGCGAAGGCGCTGATCATACCCTGCCCGATACGTTACGGTTTACCTCCGGGAAATTCCATACCAAAATAATGGATCTTCGAAGGCGATAGGTGAGCCGCTCCCACCAAATGGCAGGCTTTTTGCCTGTGAATTTTGTTTGAGCAACCATAAACTCCCATAACCATGAAAAAGGTCATTTTCTTTTTGGTTTCATTGTCAATGATTGCAATGACACAAGTTGAAGTAAGTTATGCCCAAAATGAACAAACAGCGATCAATGCAAAACAGGAGAAGGTCGCTGTCCGTGAGGAAGACTTGCCGGAAGCTGTCAAAACAGTACTTTCGGGAGATAGCTACGCGGGCTGGCAGGTTACCAGTGCCTTTCTGATTACCAAGGCGGATAATTCTCAGTTTTTCGAGATTTCGATAAAAAAAGGGGAAGAAATGGCTACAATTAATTTAGATAAAGACGGAAAGAAAGTCGATTAACCCGTATAGGATACATTTCGGAAATGAGTACATTTAAAAGCCGGAGAATTCTCCGGCTTTTGGCGTTTGTTTTTATAATTTTACATTTTATCCAATCGTTAAATTGTATTTATTTTTCGAAAATTGATTTTTTCCCATGGCTCACCTCCTCCTTGTAGAAGACGATAGTACATTTTCCAAATTGCTCAGTAATTTCCTGGGTAAGCATGGGCATCAGGTGAAAGTATGCACAAATATAAAAGATGCCAAAGAAGCGCTTAGCGGCAAAAACAATTCTGACGGCCCTTATGAAGTACTGATGCTGGACTATCGTTTGCCGGACGGTAATTCGGTTGACTTTTTAAAAATTATCAGAAATGAAGGAATCCGAATTCCTGCTTTCATTATGACCAGTTTTCATGATGTACGGACCGCGGTTACCGCCATGCAGATCGGCGCTTTTGACTACATAACAAAACCCGTAAACCCGGAAGAACTTCTGATGGTTCTGAGGGAGGCATTGAACAGGGGTGAGGAAGTGAGCGAGATAAAGGTTGAGCAAAAGACCAAGGTCAACGCAAAAATGGAAAAGCAGGCTCTGGAATTTATTGAGGGAAAAAGTGCTATATCCAAACAGCTCTATGAGTATGTGAGGTTGGTTTCACCGACCGATATGTCCGTGATTATTCAGGGTGAAAGTGGTACGGGTAAGGAACATGTGGCAAAATCCATCCACCGTTTGAGCAAGCGGAGCAATGGCCCGTTTGTTGCGATAGACTGCGGCTCATTATCCAAGGAACTAGCGGCCAGCGAGCTTTTTGGGCATAAAAAGGGTGCTTTTACAGGTGCCTTGCAAGATAAGATTGGTCAGTTTGAGGCCGCAGACGGCGGTACCCTGTTTCTGGATGAAATAGGAAACCTTGGTTATGATGTTCAGATAAAGCTGCTCCGGGCTTTGCAGGAGCGGATTATTGTTCCGATCGGTAGTACGCAGCAGGTAAAGGTGGATGTACGGCTTATCGCTGCTACAAATGAGGACCTTATGACAAGTGCTGCAAACGGGGATTTCAGGGAAGATCTTTATCACCGTCTCAATGAATTCAAAATAGAAGTTCCGCCACTCAGAAGAAGAGGGGAGGACATAGGGATTTTTATACAGCATTTTGTAGAAAAAGCGAACCAGGAGTTGGGCAGGAATGTGCGTGAGCTTTCCAAAGAGGTGATGGACGTGTTTAACAAGTACGACTGGCCGGGCAATCTCCGCGAACTGAACAATGTCATCAAACGACTGGTGTTGCTCTCCAAAGAAGAGGTCGCTACCCTGAGTGCCCTGCCTGCTGAAATGATCACTGCCATGGAAGATCAGCAGAAACCTTCCGGGTCCGACTTAAAGGCGCTTCAGGAAACACATGAGAAAGAAATGATAGAAAAAGTATTGCAGGAGGTGCGCTACAATAAAAGCAAGGCTGCAAAGCTATTGAATATCGACAGGAAGACGCTTTATTATAAAATAGAAAAGTATCATATTGAATGAGACAGGGCTCTTTCTTCTACCTGTTCGATCACCGCCCTGGCGTTTTCAGTCACTTCGATGATTTCCTCTATCGATACCTTTGACTCGTTTTGGCGTAGGGCTAGTTCAAAAGAGCGAAACCGCGCAGAAAGTTCTTTCGCCCCGATCTGCCCGGTGCGTCCCGCCATGCGGTGCATTACTTCGGTAATTTTGTCGAAAGCCCTGTTCTCGATTCCGGATTGAATCTTTTCAAGATCCGCTTTTGAATCTTTTACAAACTGCTCCAGAACATCCCTGAGCAAGCTTTCGTCCCCGAAAGTCATCTCATTAAGGATTGAAAAATCGAGTTCCGGTGCGAAAGTTTTCGATTCGCTCCCCGAAGGTTCCAGCAATGCTAGCAGCTCATTCGAATGAAACGGCTTCATTAAGATCCCGTCAAAGCCCATTTTTAGGAGGTTAGCCCGCTCTTCCGGTAGGGCCTGTGCCGTCAGCACGTAAAACTTCACGTCTTTCCCTACCGTCTTTCTCAGCCGCTGGCACAGGCTCGCGCCGTTCATGCCGGACATACGCATATCGGTCAGGACAAATTTCACATTTTCGTCCCATGGCCGGCTTAATACCTCCTCTGCTGACGAGAAGCAGGTATGGACAATGCCATTTTTTTCGAGAAGAGATGAGCACCACTTCAGGATAAATGCATCATCGTCTACAAGCCATACCTTACCCGAAACATGATAATCCTTCTCCTGTGGTTCGGCCAGTGTGATTTCAGATTTTTCTGCCTTTTTCATTCTGGTTTGAACAGAAAAAGTCGTGCCTTGCCCCAGACTGCTTTGAACAGTGATAGATCCTCTCATGCACTCTACCAACGCCTTTACAATGCTGAGGCCAAGTCCTGTTCCGCCATAGCGTCGCGAAATGGAAGGGTCAGCCTGCTCAAATTGGTTGAAAACGCGCTGCAGCTGCTCCTGTGAAAGACCGATCCCGGTATCCGAGACCTGATAATTGATATCGATCTCCTCGTCGTACTCTATCCCGGTCACTTTTAGGATTACTTCACCCTTTTCGGTAAATTTAATAGCATTCGTGAGGAGATTGTAGAGTATCTGGCGCAGACGGAAAGGATCACCGCTCAGGAAAATGTTGGGTGCCACATTGTTTTCCAGCAGCAAAACAAGCCCTTTGGAAGTGGCTGTGGGGCGAAGCATTTGCACAACCTCGTTCAGGAGCGGGCCGAAGGCGAAAGTACGTTCCTCAAAGCTGAACTGATCGGAAATAATGCGGCTGTAATCCAGGACGTCATTTACCAGGTACAATAAATGCTCGGAAGCGGAATGTAGCGTATCCAGGTCCTGTCGTTTCGGGGTTACATCATTTTTTAATGCCTCGGTATATCCGATAATGGATTGCAGGGGCGTACGAATTTCATGGCTCATATTAGCCAGAAACCGCTGTTTTGCCATGCTATGGTATTCAGCCTCTTCCTTTGCGTCTTCCAGCTGGCTGCGGTATTCGTTACTTTTTGTAATGTCTGTAAAGATCAGATAGGCAAGGAGGGCCGTCAGAAAAAAGAAACTGAGTATCACCCATTCTATCTGGGTTATGGTGGTTGCCACTACCCGTTTGGTTTTACGCTCGTTCTTGTTGGCTTGCTTAAGAACATCCTTTTCAATTTCCTGCATAACCCTAGAGAGCTGTCTTACCAGCGAATTTCCTGCGGTGGCGAGCTCCTGCTCACGGTCTACAAAACTGGTTGTCCGTATTCTTTGTGATTTCTCGATCGCATTAACCGCCTCTCCCACTTTTTCAATGGTACTATCCTCCTTGGTGACAGTGATGGTATCAACTTGTAAATTGACCTCCTGCTTCTGAAATACCTTAGCCGGAAGAGGGGCCACCTTCTTTACCTTTTTTGAGCCAAACATCCGGTTGAAAAAACCTTTTTTTGATGCAGTTTGGGCAGGGGAAGTTGTGGTGTCCGGGATTTCCGCAGTATACACCGTAGTGGTGGTGGTCCTCTTTTCTGTTTTCACAACAGTGCTGTCAGGTTTTAGTTTTGTTGTGATCAGTCCGGAAATAGTCTTGACTTCCTCGGAAAGTGCCTGGTTATTGACGAGTTTGGACCGCACTTTTACATAATCACCGTAGATCTTTTCCCGCTCCTTGAGAATATTTTTCATTGAATCGATCCTGATGATCTGCATCGCATCATCCATATTCAAGTTACTGAGCGAGTCAAGCGTAGCGATAAGCTGGGCGGATTGTGCAAAGAACTGCTTTCTTTTATCGTCACTCCCGACGGTATTCGCGTTTTGCAAATGATCCAGTTCGAGTAAGTTTTTGAAAATCTTATTAACAAGCCTGAGCTTGTCATTGGGGGTGGACAAGACTTCAATCTGGTCAAGCATGTTGCCGAATGCATGCTTGCTGATGTACCAGGATGCGCTCAGGGCAACCGCAGCAATGAAAAAGCCCAGCAAGACTTTGCCTTTAACAGACTTTAAAAATGAAGGGTCACGCAGAGTTGGCATATTGGACGAAAAATGGTCAGTGTCAATTAACGAAACAGCCCGCATGAAATGTGCAGTGTGGTGCGGTGAGCAGCGTTCATTATGTGAAGATAATGGATAAAAGGCTAAGGTAGAAGCGATTTCCCAGTAAACACGAGCGGCTGCCGTATCAACCGGCAGCCGCTCAGGCATTTTAAGAATTCCGAAATCCGAAGCTCGGTAAGATCCGTTCAGTTATTTCGCAAGTGAATTGATCCACGCAGCGATTTTTGCGGCATCTGCTTTTGACACCTGGGGCATCGGAGCCATCGGCGTCGCATAGTCCGGCCAGTTTTCAGGCTTAGGATTGTAGATCAGATCCACGATCTGTTCGTTGGTGTATTTTCTTTTGGCTACATCTACATAAGAAGGACCAACTACCTTTTTGTCGGAAGCATGGCAGGCCAGGCAGGTATTTTTAGATAAAAGTGGTTTTACCTCTTCCCAGGTCGGTGTTTTAGAGGCTACTCCCGCAGCTGCTTTACCGGCACCGTCAGGAGAAACGTGTTCTTTGGCGGGTGCCGTGGAAGATGAGCCAACAGCATTTCCTGATCTCGTTGTTTTAAGGTCGGAGACTTTCAGTTTTTCGCCATCAGGAATATTGTTCAAAGTATAGTAAGCATCGGTATGTACCAGTGACCAGCTGTTTGTCGCAGCTCTGACACCTTCCAGCTGAATTTTGTGCACATAATACTGGCGCATTCCATCCAATACGATCCTTACCTTCTTGGCATCGTCGGATAGTTTTACACCTTTTATTTTCACGTCCTCCATATTGATAGCAGGACTTCCGTAAACAGGGTAATGTTTGTACAGGTAGCTGCTCACTTTATAAGAATCAAGGTCTTCGGCAGATTTGCGGTCAACAGGCATGGTGAACTCAATTTCAAAGCCGTCGGGCATTGCTTTAACTGTGTACATTTCAAAAGGCATTTTGCCATTCCACACCAGACGTTGCAATCCCTGGTTGGCATCGCCGGCAGAGCCCCATCCGCGGTTTGTTTCTCCCACGAACATAGAACCGTCCTTGTCAAAAGCCATCCGTAACACCCCCGACTGGAAGCCGCTCCGGAAACCGATACTGGCACCCTGATACTCTCCTTTCACCTTTTCAAGTACTACACGCATGATGTTGCTCTGTCCCTGGTCTCCCACAAACACCTGTCCGGTAAAAGGCCCGAAGCCGCCTTTGGTATCATCCAGGATCAATTCTGCGGTAGATACCCCGTGGACCCCATAAGGCAACCATACAGCAGGCAGCTGCACCATATCGTACTTTTCTTTCAGCTGGTAAAGGAACTGGGGAGTTTCATTTCCGGTATTTTCAGGTTTGATCGCACGTCCCTGAGCGTCTTTGTGCTGGCGGTTGTCACGCTCTGCAAAGAATTGTTTTTCAGTTAGTTTAACTGGTGAATTTGGTAAGCCGGCCCAGCGTAATCCTGCGGGGTGGCCCATGAAAGCTCCTTTTTTAACCTGAAAAATCCCGCCGGTTCCCATCCAGTCACCCTGGTTGTCAGTGTAAAAAAGCTCTCCGTTCAGCATGCTGATACCCGCTGGGGAACGAACTCCGGTTGCGTATGGCTCATATTTACCGTCGTTGGTAATATGGAAAATCCATCCACGGCCAGGGACGCGGCTTTCACCTCTCCACCATTCCTCATCTCCAAATGCCACGTTTCCACTCACGAAAAAGCTGCCATCCGGAGCCAGTTTTGGCCCGAAAGAATATTCATGGTAATGCCCGGACAATGGCCATGCGTAAACCGTTTCGTAGATATCCGCTTTTCCGTCGCCATTCTTGTCGATCAGCTTGGTAAGCTCGCCGCGCTGTGCGCAGTACAAGGCACCTTCTTTGTAGGCAAGGCCCAGAATCTCATGAAGCCCTGTCGCGAACTTTCTGAAATAAGGCGTGCGGCTGGTAGGGTTGTCGACGATCCATACTTCACCGCGTCTGGTAGAAATGGCAAGGGAACCGTTCGGCATCGTTGTCAGCCCGCCTACTTCAAGGATAATTCCTTCCGGGATCGGCGGGGTGATAATCTTGTAGAAATCTTCTTCTTTCGGGGACTCCTGAGCTTTGAGCATGGTCAGGGTAGCCAAAAGGGCAAATGCTATGTGAGCAATTTTTTTCATTTTATACAATAGTATGATAGAGAATAAAATCAGAACAGGATGGAGTACTTAATTTCGCCGTTGCTAACAGGTACCAGCAGTTCCTGCTGACCGTTTGCGCTTCTGATCTCAGGTTTTAAATTTTTATCGGAGAGCTGGATGTAGTACGACTTGTTATCCACCGCATAAAGCCCGTCTGATATTTTTTCAATGGAGCTGCCGTCCGCAAGTCTGGCCACCAGGTCCTTTACAGGGTTATTCACTTTTACGATCCGCTCGAAATACTGATTGTTAACAACCGAGATGTAGTCGGTAACATTGGAGCCAAACGCCTGATACTGGAAAGTCGGTACGTCCGTATCATCCAGTACATATCCTTTTGGGCGATATCCGCTTCCGGTGGTATCTGCGGCCCATTTTGAGCCGGCGTTTGCTTTTCCAAGCAGCATATCGTCGCCCAGAATAGTTACACTTCCGCGTGGACGGGACGAACCGTCGCCACGGTCATGCCACATCGGCGTTGCATCCAGAAACTCTCCGCGCCAAACCTGAAGTACAGTGCCTTTGTCCAGGTCATACGTGTAGTGCAGGTTGGTAGGGCTTCCTACTGATACGGCATGGACAATCCGCTGACTTTTCTGGGCGTTACCCTTTTTGAAATCCATGAAACTTCTTGTGATGGTATTTGTTCCCGCTGAGATCAGGATCGGATCATTGGAACCGCCTGGCAGTGCTGAGCTTTTGGTATGATAAGCCACTTCCCTGAAACCGGGACCGTTTACCCATAATCCCAATACCGGCTTCATCCAGCCATCTCTTTTATTGGTAAAAATTTCGATGGTATGGTCACCTGCTTTCAGGTTCACAGATCCCGTGCGGTAATCATTATTGGTTTTCCACTGAGCGTCTATGACGAACTTGCCGTCGATTTTCAGATACGAATTTCCGGAAGCCTGCAATTTGAAATTATAGTCTCCGGCTGTCGGGGCATTGTATTTACCCGTATATACATAAGAATAATTGTTGTTTTCTCTCAGTATTTCCCAGGTAAGTGCTTCCGATTTCCCTGTTTCTGCCGGCGTATGTTTCGAAAGGTCCTCGGTTTCGAGGAGTCCGCCATAATAAGTCTTGTAAGTCAGACCTGACAATGTGCCCGGTTTTTTGTCAAAATTGTTGATGGTGATATTTTTGATCGCCAGAGATCCGTGGTCGCCCTGAAAACGAAGCGGGCCCATAGCCACATCTTCGGTAGTCAATGATCCGCGGGTAGGGCCGCTTACTTCCACATTTTCGTGGATCGTAATGCCATTCAGCACTACAGATAAAAATACTGCATTGGAGATTTTCTTGCCATTGGCATCAAAACGGGGAGCCTGGTAAGAGATTTTGATGTTCTGCCACAAGCCGGGAGCTTTGGCTACATTGAAACGGGGCGCATATCCCTCGTATCCTTTTTCACCTTCGGGCTTGGAGTCGTTCCAGCGTTCGTAAATCCCGCCGCAGTCATTATACTTGGCAGATTTTTTACCCCAGCTGTCAAAAAGCTGGACTTCGTAGTTCCCCTGCAGGTAAATACCAGAATTCGATCCTTTGCTCAGCATGAAGTCCAGTTCAATGTCCAGGTCCCCGTGCTTCAGCTTTGAAATAAGCTCGTACTCATTGCCGTATTTGCCTTTTTCGTGGATGCATGCCAACACCCCTTTCCCGGGTGTAGTGGTCAATGTGTTTTCTTTCGAAATGTCAGCTGATGCATTACCTACAATCTTCCAGTTGTCGGATTTGGTCGTAAATGCACTGAGATCGTTAAGAGGGATAGCTTGCTGTGCGTAAGCAGATTGCATGGCAAATCCTGCAAGGCTGCAAGCCATAAGTTTTAAAAAAGTACTTTTAAATTTAAACATACCAGAAGTAAGCTTAGTCGGTTTTAGATTAAATGCCTGGTTGTTGGCACGATACAAATTACGATATAAGAATTGGGAAAATTACATTTAATTAGATGAGAATCGTTTTTGTTATTGCTTTTACTTAATGTTGTATTTTGATATTATTTCACGAGTTATCAGACCAAAAACAGTTACTTCCTAAAATGAAAAAACTAATTCTTACCGCGTTCAGCATTGCAACGGCCTTTGCAGCAAATGCACAGTTGCAACCCGCTAAACAAACTCCTGAGTCTAGCGAAATGTGGAGTCCGGTACCACGGGTGGTAACGCCTGGTAAAAATTCACCATCTGTTTCGGGGTTCACTGCACCTTCTGATGCAATCGTTTTATTTGACGGGAAAAACCTCGACAGCTGGGTTTCCGGCAAGGATGGCAATTCGCCTGCTCCGTGGACAGTTGCGGACGGGATTATGACTGTTAAGCCTAAATCCGGTGATATTCAGACCAAACAGACTTTCGGAGACTATCAGCTTCATATCGAGTGGCGCACGCCTGCCAAAGTGGAAGGCAGCAGCCAGGGAAGAGGGAACAGCGGTATTTTCATGCAGGGGATTTATGAGCTTCAGGTGCTGGACAGCTACAATAACCCTACCTATTCAAACGGACAGGCCGGGTCTATCTACAAGCAAACTATGCCTTTGGTGAATGCATCCGTTGGGCCGGGCGAGTGGCAGACTTATGATGTAGTTTACACTGCACCGCATTTCAATAAAGACGGACAAATGCTCATCCCTCCTTACATTACCGTGATCCACAATGGTGTGTTGGTACAAAACCACACCATGATACAGGGAACCACACCGTACGTCGGCCAGCCGGTGATCGAGCCACATGGAAAAGGGCCGATCAAATTGCAGGATCATAACAATACGACCAGTTTCAGAAATGTCTGGATCCGCGAATTGTAAGCGGCCGGATTTTATTCAGGTATAATATTTTAAAGGCTTAAATGGTGTAATAGACCGTTTAGGCCTTTCTTTTTTAAGAAATCGATATCTTAGTCAATAGTATTATTTTTTCGGTAATTGCTGACCATGCAGGAAATTGAACCTTATTACAACTGGGAAAAGCATTATGTTGCCAGTCACGATGAACGGTCGCCATTTTACCGCCGGACGTACAATCTGGACTACTTCGAAAATGCAATTTACGGGTACTATATACATCCTATGTGGGACGAGATAGGCTCGGAGACGCTTTATGTAAAAATCCTGTTTGCGGATTATGCCAGGCATTTTGTGATCATTGAGATGTTTGGAGAATGGAATGATGCCCTGCACAATGATATCATGTTCCTGAAACGCCAGGTAGTGGACCCGCTGGTGGAACAAGGTATCAATCAGTTTATTCTGCTGGGAGAAAATGTCCTCGATTTTCATGGAGGTGATGATGATTATTACGCCGAGTGGTTTGACGACATTGAGGACGGGTGGATTGCGGCTGTGAACTTTCGGGAGCATGTGGAGGAACAATGGAAACGGTTCAGGCTGGATTACTATATTAATTTTGGCGGTACACTGCAGCTCAATAACTGGCGCACGCTGATGCCCGAGCCCTTTTATGAGTTGGTTAAAAAATTGATGATAAGAAGGTTAGAGTGAAGAAAAGGTGCGTAAATTGCTTGGAACGTTGCCAACTCCTTTGTAGCTTTCGAAATCATCTCAACATTTTATTTTTTACCTTAAACCTTGATTCCTGATGGCCGATAATGAAAAACCTACCCCAGAGGATGCAAAAGAATCGCTGGAAAACAAGACAGAAGATCTGAAAGCTACTGCCGCCGAAGCCAAAGACGAGATTGTGGACAAAGCGGTGGAGGTTAAGGATGAGGCCGAAGTGTTAGCGGAAGCAAAAGCAGAAGAGCTTGAGACGAAAGCTGACGAAAAAATAGAAGAAGCCAAAGAAACTGTTTCAGAAGTGAAGGAAACGGTTACCGAAAAAGCTGTTGAGGTGAAAGCTGCTGCGGAGGAAAAAGCTGTTGAAGTAGAAGCTGCCGCGGAAGAAAAGGTAGAAGATGTAAAGGAAGCTGTGGCTGATGTGGCTGATACCGTGGAGGCGAAGGCCGAAGATGCAGCGGTGGCGGCCGAAGAAAAAGTTGCTGAGGTGAAGGAAGCTGCTGCTGATGTAAAAGAGGAAGCAACGGCCAAGGTGGAAGAAGTCAAAGAAGAAGCAATTGATAAGGTCGACGAAATTAAAGCGGCATTCACGGAAAAAGCGGGACAGCTGCAAAACGAAGTTGAGCTGAATATCGCAGCCGGAAAAGTCAAAGCGCAGGAAATTGTCGCTGATCTCAGCGAA
Organism: Dyadobacter bucti; assembly: GCF_005869225.1. Classification (GTDB taxonomy): domain Bacteria; phylum Bacteroidota; class Bacteroidia; order Cytophagales; family Spirosomataceae; genus Dyadobacter; species Dyadobacter bucti. The sequence continues at coordinate 39,037 of NZ_SWFP01000019.1, forward strand.
AAAGCAGAGGACCTGAAAGAAGCGGCAGCCGAAAAGTTTGAAGACCTCAGGGAAGATGCTGCGGAAGCATTTGAAGAGGCAAAAGAAGTGGCAGCGGAAAAACTCGCGGAGGCTCAGGCCAAAGCCGCAGAGCTCAAAGCCAAAGCAACGGAAGAACTCGCTGAGCTGAAAGAAACTGCTTCTGAAAAAATAGAAGAGACCAAGACCAAAGCAAAAGGTTTCTGGGCCAGGTTATTCGGCAAATAATAGATTTTAATCAAAAAATAATATGAAGCGTCTGCCTGTTGATTTGGGCGGACGCTTCTTTTTTATATAATTAGCATATCGAAGTGGCACAACTTTGTAATTAAAAAAGCTGTCAGGCCAAGGGGCCGAACCCGCAGCCGGTTTTTATTCACTTAATTTCATCATTGATGTCTCAGCAAACCTTCTCCATTCCTTTCAAACATCCCTTTAAGGCGGATAAAAAGTTTCAGAAATCAGTAGCATACTTTTCCATGGAATTTGCCGTGGACCAGGCGCTTAAGATTTATTCGGGTGGCCTGGGCTTTCTGGCGGGGTCCCATATGAGAAGCGTTTACGCACTGAAACAGAACCTGATCGGGATCGGTATGCTATGGAAATATGGATATTACGATCAGGGACGGAAAAAGGATGGCAGTATGCAGCCGGAATTTCATGAAAAGATGTATTCGTTTCTGGTGGATACGAAGATCCGTTTTCAAATCCCCCTGCTTGGAAAACAGGTTTGGGTAGCGGCATACTATCTTCCGCCAGATGTTTTCCATTCTGCCCCTTTGTTTTTGCTTACCACAGATACCGACGGGAATGATGAATCTGCCAGGGCGATCAGTTACAATCTTTACGATTCGGATGTGACCTACAAGGCGGCTCAGTGTATGATCCTGGGTATCGGCGGGGCCAGACTTCTGGAAGAGCTGGGCTACGAGCCGCAGGTTTATCATTTCAACGAAGCGCATGCGGTATCAGCCATATTTCATTTGTTCAAAAAATATAAAAAAGTGCCGGAGGTAAAGAAGCGTGTGGTGTTTACTACGCACACACCTGAGGAGGCGGGTAATGAAAAACACGATATTCATTTTCTTGAAAACCTGGGTTTCTTTTCCGGACTGCCTTTGGAAACCGTCAGGAAAATCAGTGGGATCAAAGATGACACATTTAATCATTCCCTCGCAGCGCTGAGTTTGAGCAGGAAAGCTAACGGGGTCTCGAAGCTGCATGGGGAAGTTTCCCGTAATATGTGGAAAGCGCATCCCCAGATCGCTGAAATTGACCATATCACCAATGCCCAGAACAATGCTTACTGGGTCGACAAACAACTGGAGCAATTCCGCCTAGACAAGGAACTTGAAAAGATAGCAGTCCGGAAAAAGGAGCTGAAAGCCGTTCTGTTTAAAACGGTGGCGGATCAGTGTGGGAAAATATTTGATCCTGATGTACTTACGATTGTATGGGCGCGCCGTTTTGCAGCCTATAAACGTGCCGATATGCTGGTCTGGAATATGGAACGCTTTGCCAGAATGATGGCCGATGCCGACCGTCCTGTTCAGATGATATGGGCCGGAAAGCCGTACCCCAAAGATGAGGGTGCTGTGAATACATTCAATCATCTTTTTTATCTCAGCCATCTTTTTCCCAATATGGCGGTACTCACAGGCTATGAACTCGCATTGTCCAAATTGTTGAAAGACGGCTCGGATGTCTGGCTGAATAATCCCGTAGTAACCCGGGAAGCTTCCGGCACCAGCGGGATGACTGCGGCCATGAATGCCTCGCTGAACCTTTCTACTTTCGATGGGTGGATCTGTGAATTTGCAAAAGATGGCGAGAACTCGTTTATCCTGCCTGTTGCAAAGGGTGAAGATATCAACAAACAGGACTGCGACAACCTGATGGAAAAGCTGGAAAACACCGTTATTCCTACTTATTATTCAGATCAGAAAAAGTGGCAGCAAATGGTGCTGAACAGCATGAACGATGTAAATGTAGATTTCAACTCAGACCGCATGGCGCGGGAATATTATGAGAAGTTGTATTAACACTGAACATTGGCAATTTTAGATTGAAGCGTTTATTGGTTAAATTGCTTTCGTGAAAAACTTACTCAAACAATAAATATTGATGAATACGCCTGTAACCATTAAAGTTGGGGATATCATGAGTGAAGATGAATTCTTCCGGTTTTGCCGGATGAATGAAATGCTTGACTTTGAACGGGATAGTGACGGAAATATAATTTTTATGTCGCCGACAGGAAGTTTTACAGGCAGTTTTAACTCGGATATCCTGATCGAAATCGGTATCTGGATGCATAGCCACAAAGTAGGAGGGAAGTTGTTTGATTCCTCAACTGGTTTTACTTTACCAAATGGCGCTGTGCGCTCGCCCGATGTTTCGTGGGTCGCGAAAGAGAAATGGGACCTGCTTTCCAATGAAGACAAAGAGAGGTTCGCGCCCGTTTGTCCCGACTTTGTGATTGAAGTACGTTCCAAATCCGATGACCTGAAATATCTTAGAGATAAGATGGATGAATATATGGAAAACGGATGTCAGCTGGGCTGGCTGATCGACCGGTTTGATCAAAAAGTATATGTTTATCAAACCAACAAAAATATCATTGAGTTTGACAGTCTAGATATTCAATTGAACGGTGAGCCGTTGTTCCCAGGCTTTGTCCTTGATTTATCAGCGATTGAAAAGTAGTCTTTTACAGTTGGCTTTGCTCCGCCAGCAAAGCGATACCTTCCCGGAATGTATGCGGTTCGTAACCAAGTATGTCCCGGGATTTTTTAAGGTCAAAACCGGTACGTGGCGGCCGGCGGGCAGGTTGTGAAAAGGCGGAAGCGTCGGTAGGCGAAATAAGGGACTTGTCCAGCGAAAAATAATCAGCTGTCATCAGCGCCATCTCATAGGGTGTCAGGAAATCCTTACCTGAAATATGAAAAATGCCCTGGGCTTTATGATCTGCGATCAGAAAACACCCTTGGGCCAGATCTTCGGCCAGAGTAGGAGTGCGAAACTGATCCGTAACCACTTTGATAGCTTTTCCTTCTTCAAGCGATTTTTTCACCCAAAGAATAATATTGCTCCGGCTCATATCATGCGCGATGCCGTAAACTAGCACGGTCCTGGTAATTGCCCAGTTGATATCGGAACTCATCACAGCCTTTTCGGCCGCATACTTGCTCCACCCGTAAAAACTGATGGGATTAGGAAGGTCTTCTTCTTTATACGGGCCGGAAGTGCCGTCAAAAACGAAGTCTGTGGAGAGATGTTCCAGAAACACACCGTACTTTCTGCAGGCTGAGATCAGAGTCTCTACCGCGGTGACATTGAGTTTCCAGCAGTTGTCTTTCTCCGATTCACACTGGTCTACATTGGTCATCGCGGCCGAATGAATGATCACATCGGGAAGTACTTTGCCAACGACCATGTCAACCTCCTCTGCATTGGTAATGTCCATTTCAAGATAGGAGTAGCCATTTTGGAATGGAAGACGGTTTGCTCCTTTTGCCGTTGCCACTGTTTCAATAGCCGGGTTCCGGACCAGAAGCTCTACCAGCTTTTGTCCGAGCAGACCATTGGAACCGGTAATGAGGATTTTCTTCGTTTTCAACTGAATCTTGAATTAAGCCTCATAATTCCACCCGTACTTGCGCGTGATTTTCTTTTTCTTCATTTTTTTGACAGAAACCTTCATCGCCACATCCTTTTCGGGCCGGTCACGTTCATCACGCTCCACGGAACCGATTTTATCGATCACATCCATGCCGTCGATCAATTGTCCGAAAACAGAATAGGACCCGTCCAGGTGGGGAGTACCACCAAGAGTTTCATATACTTTCTTCTGATCATCCGTCAGTTTCCGGGCTGCGCGGGTCGCCTGTTTTTCCAGGTCCGGCTTGCTCCATTTTCTTCCCTGAACGATGTAAAACTGGCAGCCGCTTGATTCCTTGGCCGGGTTGTTGTCACGGGCTGCCGCCAAAGCACCTTTCTGGTGAAAAAGCTTGGGGCTGAACTCGGCCGTGATCTTGTAACCATTATCGCCCTTTCCCAGCATTTCGTCCGGTTTCGCGTTTCGTGAGTTAGGATCTCCTCCCTGGATCATAAAGTCGTCGATCACCCTGTGAAAAAGCAGCCCGTCATAAAATTTGTCCTTGGCCAGTTTTATGAAATTTGCTTTATGCTTCGGCACTTCATCAAACAATATAAACCTCATCGTGCCCTGGTTCGTGGTAATGGTGACCACTTCGTCTTTATTCGATTTTTTCTGAGCTGAGATATTTAACGAAAACAGGCACAGGATGGCCAGGATTACTGATCTTTTCTTTTTCATACATTTTAATTTGACGCGAGTACGTTTTTATCGGTCGGGAAAAACTGGAATTTTAAGCCGTAGTCTTTTCCGACCGAAACATCCTCCATATTTATTCTGACTGATTTTTTATTCCAAGTAATCTTTTTCGGTTCTTCTTTCGGGGCATCATAATTTTCACTGAAATACTGTTTTCCCGCATTCCAAAGCTGTTTTGTCGCCTCCGGGCTATTGAGATAAACATCGACGGTTATTTTGTTCACTTTTTTGTCAGCAGTCAAAAAGTACTGGACATCTATTGTTTCGAGCTTGGCGGTTTCCGAGGTGTAGCCAAGGTGGTCGGGTGTTTCTTCAAACATTTCAAAAGTTTCCGATGCCTTCACTTTCGAGACCGGATCGCCGAAGGCAACACCTCTTAAAATAGTCCCGTTCGCGTTCTCACCATAAGAAGTGCCCAGGATATTCTGTAGCAGGGCCGACTGGTCGCTGTTCAGATCAGCCTCTTCCGGTGCAGGTATGGCCACGGTGTCGGGCACCTGCTCTGTTTTTTCATTAGTCTTGGTGTCACATCCCATCATCACAGTCAGGGCCAAAGCCAGCGAGGCCCCAATTTTCAAGAGTTTCATGCGTGTAAAAGTTATTTTCATCTGGTATGATTGGTTATAAAATAGTTATGCCTTTGTTGTCGAAATGTGCATCTGGGGTGCAATTTAGCCATAATTTGATGTTTTTAATTGATTTCAGAATTCCCTGGACACATTGAAAAAGAACCTTTGTTCTCCTTTTGCATTGAACGTGAGGTTAAAACGGGCCAGGATATTATAGAATGTGACCACGTCCAGTCCGGCCCCGGCGCCGTAGAGAAGAGAATTCCCAAGTTGGGTATTGCTGAATTCGGGATAACTGTTTTTAACATACCCCGCATCGGCAAAAGTATTGATATAGGCGGCCATGGGAATTGTGTTGAACTGTTTGACAGGAATAAACGAAAAATGTTTCCTGAATGAAAAGAGCCTGTATTTAAGTTCATTTTTGATCAATCCATAATCCTGACCGTCAACTACATACAACTCATATCCCCTTACTAGGTCATTTCTGTATCCGAGGCCGACAGTCTGAAGGTACGGTTGCTTTTTGGGTAATGAAAGCCTGGCCCTGACTCCTGTGTTGAAGTACCAGTTTTTCCCAAGCGACAGGTATTTGCGGTATGATCCATAAAAATAGATCTGGTTGATGTCATCCGCAGGCAGCAGCCCGATTTTCGAAAGCTGAAGTCCGATACTTTCCCCAAGAAGTGCATATTGCACATTGTCCCGTTTGTCATAGCTGAATGTGTATGTCAGCTGAAAAAAACGCTGGGCCGTCCGGCTGTTCAGGAGATAATTAGGATTGAGGTAAGCAATTGTATCCGAGATGCTTGCATAGCTGTACCGGAGATCGGCGGAGTGAAATGTATAATATTTGTTGCGACGCGTAAGCGTGACGTAAGTCACAGAGCGCCTGCGGTTGATGTCCTCGCTGCTCAGGTAGTCCAGTTTATCCCGCCAGGTCCTGAAAGCAGTCGATTTATTAATAGAATACGAAGTACCGACGGTGACCCCGGTTTTCTTGGCCTTATCAATGTACGGCATGGAGTAGGCGATCTCAAATTTGGGAATAAAGCCAAATTCAGCCAGAAACCGGAGCTTGTCCGCCCGCCCGGTCACATTTCCATAGCTCAGGTAAACGCCGTAAGTGGTTCTGCGGAGATCTCGTTTTCGTTCGTACCACCATTCATTGAAATTGCGGTCGGCAAGCTGAAAAACCGGAAGGGCAATAAAATACCACCTTTCCTTCACCACAACCCTGATGTCCGTCCGTACGGAATCTTCATTTATGGTTGGGAACAAATCTACGGTTACGAACAAATTGGTGTTAACGATTTTCCGCCGGTCGATTTCTAATTTTTCGGGTAAGCTCCTGATGTTCAGTGTATCGCCGGACTTGACTGCCATTTCCCTTAAAATGATCCCGGTATGTGTACGGTGATTGCCTTCTACCTTCACTTCTCCGATCACGACAGATTTGCTGCTGTCGACAGCAGTTTGCTGAGCGTAGGCGATGCCTGTAATGAAGATAAGGATGGCAGGAAAGTAAATTCTTCTCAAACGCTTTATTGGGTTCATTCTTCTCTGCCGTGCGAGTTTCAGTACAGAAACGATACTTCACCCTAATTTGATTAAAAACTTTGTAAAAATAAGTTTTAGCGGCGATATGAAAGCAGCTTTTTTGAAAACTGTGAGATGGGATACTTACACTTACGGGATGCGTTGGCACTGGATGTATCCAGGCCGAAGGGGTCAGTGATGGGATGGTTGACAGCATAGAAATAGACAGACATGTCGTTGTTTTTCTCCACCAACGCATCCACCACTCCCAATTTCGGCCATAAACATCCTGGCCACATAATCCAGATACCATGACCCGACCTGCAATTCCTTTCCATTGTACAAATACCTGTTGACCCAGTTCTGGACTTGTGGCGGGGTGTTGTCGCGGTTGATGTGAGCTGGCTGAAGGGACAGTAATGTTAAAACATCAAAGAACGGCTGACAGAAGTGCCTATTTGCTGCTATTGGTAAACTACGGATTTGCAAAGCGTATCGCCGACGCTTTGAGCGTGACGCTGGATTACATGGTAGGTGAAGGACAAAGTGCTTCCCTTGACAAAAAAATGTTCAGCGGCTGCAAGCCATCGAACAATTACCCAAAGATAAAAAAAACAGTTTTTGCCCTGCTAGATGCCTTTATCAGGGATTTTAGAGCTAAACGACAGTATGCCGTATAAATAACCGCTCCGAAGCTCGGAGCGGTTATCATTTACTTTAAGTACTCCTCTGACATATCTTCGCAACCTTCTACATGCAAAGCCTCTAAATACTCTTTTTCTAGAGCAGATAAATTTATGGCAGCATCGGCTATCATTAGCTTCGGTTCGTTGCTTTTGTAAAGCGACTTTGCTTTACTATGAAGCATCTGATTAATGTTCCAAATGAGAAGCTCTTTCCATTCATTTTCAAAAGATGTCCTAGCTCTATTCCACGCGTTGGACAAATTGTTAGATAAAAATACATTTGTCTCCTCAAAAAATCGTCCATCTGAAACATCGATTTCAGATGGGTAGCAATTAACAGTTTTATGGTACAAATCGTTGAATTTCATTTTAATACATTTGCCCAACAATATTTAATGAGATTCAAAGGGGGATGGGCGTAGCTATTCTTTAAATGATTTGAAATTGCTTTTAAGATTCTTGCAGATATACCCTATGACATTTTCTTTACGCGTTGTTAACGCTATGTCCTGATTCTCAATCAGATCATTCAAGCTGTCTTCAATTACTTTCCATAATTGAGTATTTTCTAATTCTGTGTATGCGTGTTTTGATTTCATCGTTTGTTTTTATTTTTGGCTCCGTCCGGCCAGATTTGATTATTTTCAAAGTCGATTTCTTTAACTTTTTTCCCTGTCTTGGGATTTGTTACGTCCGAATGCCTCTTTCCAGCGGAATTGCGAAAGATTCAAGTGTATAGTCATTTTCAATTTTGTCCGCGGCCCTTGGCTTTGACGGATCGAAAGTGTCGTTTGCTAGTGCTTTCGCCTCCGCCGCCCGAACGTTCGGCGAATTAGACGAGCCCTGCTTCCTGTCTCGTTCCTCCTGCTCCCGCTGCACTTCCCGGAACATTTCCTCCGCAGGCTTTCCTTCAAAATGCCAGGATGACATCCCGTCCGGATCAATAAATATAAGCGGATTGTCATTGCCGTAGGTATATGGACCTATGCCTATAACTGTGGTTTAGGAGCCTGTTTGGAAATTTTGTTTAGCGGAACATATCTTTCATTTTTCTTTGAAAACGAAAATCTATAACTAGCTCCTTCCTCGCCTTCCCAGAGAAATAAATAAAATGGACGCCTATTTTCTAATATGCCGCTTCCAGATATCTCAAGAGTGGTTCCGAAGCTATAATTACCTCGAGCGTTTGTTGAGTCAAACCCTAGTTTGAGAATCCATCGGGATTGATCTTCAATCAGTCTCCATTCACCTTGTCCAGATAATCGTGTTCGAGAAGTGTCAAATGTACTTAGAAGCCTTGTCGGTAAATCTTTTCCACAGAAAGTTCCGTCTTGTAATATTTGTAAGGTGGCACCAGAAGCATTCGACCAAGTGCCCTCAAAGTCTTCCTTCACTGGGTCAGTTGACGTACAACCCATCATTATAAATAACAGACAATGTTTTAATTTTCTCATCTTATTTTGATTTGTTCAGACCATGTTATCGTTTGAGTTGTTTTTGATAATGGTCCGGTTTCAAAAGTTTTATCTAAATAACTTCCTATATTGTTGGTCCACCAATTAGTATATCCAACTACCGGAGGGTGGGTTGCTGATTGTATGGTGGAGGAATTATCTACTTTAAATACGACAGTTGCCGTGTTATTTTGGATGTTAGTAACCTTATAGGATAAGTTATATGACCCAAGGTATGTGACCGCAAGGTTTCCCGTTAAACCGCCCGTCGCAAGCGTTGATTAATCCTGAATGTATTTGCCGATACCGCCGAGGCCAGCAAGTGAATAATTCCTATTGTGCTCCAATCTACCTCCCTTTAATATTGCTGCTCTAATAATTGCTCGTGTTTGTTCAACGTGTTCATGTTGTTTGAGTATTTTAGTAAAGGCATCATCATCTTTAAAATCCCTGTGCCTCGGTCCCAAACCACTTAGCCATTCCCAACCTACTTCCCATGGGGTAATGTTGTTATTCTTTTCATTTGCCTCGTTGTCCCTTTTTCGTTCGTCTTGTTCTTGTAATTTTGAAAGCTCCTGCTGAGCATCGATACCTGTGAGTCTCACTCCTCCGTCGATGTTTGTCACATCCATTCCGTCCGGATCAATCAGATTGATCGGATTGTTCAAAGTAAACGAATAGCTTGAAATCGTTTCCCATATCTCTACTGTGGCGTTTTATAGGGGAGTGTTTATTTAAAATAGACATTTCTTATAATAAATACTGACTAAATTTTTCACCTATTGAATCAACTATATTCTTATCAGGCGATAATAATTCCATACCTCTGTCATCATATATATTTAACAATATAGGCTCTCTTTTGAAGGAAACGTAGTGAGCAGTTATTCCAATGGTATTTTCTATTGCTAGATCAAATCCTGCACTTGAATACACAAGTTTAATAACCTTGTCGAAAGAGTACTGACTATATTGCAAATAGAATATTTCGGCTTCGTCAAATGCTCCTTGATCAAAATTGTTGGTTTCTATAAGTCCATCATTGATTTCACCTTTGTAGTATTTTTTTGGGTTATTTGTAGTAAATTCTTCGCTGAATAATTTGGATATGCTGGACTTCTTGGCATCCCAAATAATGAGGAGTACCCAAATTTCCTCATTTAAGAAAATTGTATTGGAAACCTCTTCAAATCTATTTAATACTTGCGCGACTCTTTTATTTTTTATTTTTATACTACCACCCATTTCGAATTTTAGTTGGAATACTTTGTTTTTAGTAAATTGTGCTTTATAGTTTTTGATAAATTCGGCCTTATTCATGATGTTAGTCTTTTATCCTGTTAAGATTTTTATCCATGTTCCGGTTCGTTCTAGCCTATTTCCAACCCTTTTTAGCAATTTCCATACACCTCCATTATGACTTCATCCATCCTTTTGACCAATGTCTCGGGATATAAATTTCTCTCCTTTCCTATAAACTTTTTGACCCTTAAACTTCCATATTCTTTTGTTTCAATATATCCTTTAGGTATGATTACATTGTCTGAATTTTTAATTGCTGGCCCCCTCAAAACCTCACTATGACGTGGTTCCCTTTTGGTTTACACTTTTGCGGGTTAGTAAATATTTAAAAACTTCAATTCTTATCCAGTTTGTCGGTAATATTCGGCTTCAAAAGCTGCTGGATTTAAATAGTTCAAAGAGGAAT
>NZ_SWFP01000001.1 GCF_005869225.1 Dyadobacter bucti
CGAATTCTCTTTAACGAACTATCTTTTTTGCTCTCTTCATCATGTCAAAGAACGTTGCTCTGAATCTTTCAGAACTCGTTGTCTCGCCGTATGCTAGACCGTTGTTCCCGATTGGGAGTGCAAAAGTAGGAAGTTATTTTTAAAATACAAGCAACAGCAAGAAATTTATCTCAAAACATTAAAAAAAGTATGGTATGATAATATTTGCGGGTTTGTATTTTTAGTGGATATCTCACTCATGGGCTCGTCAAGAAATCAAATTGTGCGGAATAACCATCGTTGGTGAACAGCATTGAACTAAAAAGTGGCCAATGCATTTTCCCGGGCCATTGCATTAACGGCCCGGGAAAAATGTATTTATCTGATTTTTGTCAATAGCCTGAGTTCTGTACCAGACTCTTATTCTGATCGATTTCAGCCTGTGGGAAAGGCAGTACGTTATTTATTTCTCCAAAAGATAATGTAACGCCTGCGGGGTTTTTAACGGTGGCCAATTTTGCCGCCATAATCCCCCAACGTTTCAGGTCAAAATAGCGGTGGCCCTCCATGGCCAGCTCGATACGACGCTCGTGCCGGATGAACTCCCGCAGTTTTTCTTTCGAATTGTACAAAGTTTGGTCAACTGCCGGCAGGTTTACACCGGTTCTTGCACGAATTTTGTTCAGGGCATCGTAAATCGTTGGATCCGGCCCCGACAACTCGTTTTTAGCCTCCGCATAAGCGAGAAGGACCTCCGCGTAACGCATATGCACAACATTCATGTCCGTAACAGTGATTTTGGATCTGTCCCAGGGCAGTTTCGAAACGTCCATGTACTTCTTTTGAGAGAAGCCGGTCAATATCGGGTCGGATGTTACAAATGTGGAACCGTCCGGATTGATGTACGGATCTCCCGGCACCAGAATTGTCATTTTCAGTCTGGGATCCCTTTTTGCGTAAGGATTGGCAGCGTCATAGCCGGATGCCGGATCCGTGATCATTTTCCCGTTTGCCATTTCATACTCATCCACCAGGTTTTTATATGGCTGAATGGCACCATACCAGCCAATTTCCACAAGCATACCTTCGCCGCCCGGGGGATTATTGCCCTGTGCGTTGTTTGGAGCAAGATATTTGGTTGAAAAAATGATTTCAGGATTCCCTTGCTGCGTCGGCTGCAGAAAAAGATTGGCATAGCCGCCCTGGAATATCGAGAAAGTATTGGTAGCCATAATCTCACTCGTCAATGCTACGGCGTCAGCCCAGTTTTGCTGATAAAGCCTTACCCTGGCCTTCAGCATCTGTGCACTTGCCTTCACTGCGTGGCCTGCATAAGCAGTTGCAGGTAATTTTGATATGGCATCGTCCAGGTCCTCGATCACAAAGGCCAATACATCGGCCTTCGGACTTTTGGCAATTTTGGCCTCCTCCGCGGTTTCTGGCGCTACCTTGTAAAGAACCACATCGCCAAAGAACTGAACAAGCTCAAAATAAAACAATGCGCGCAAAAAACGAACCTCTGCCGTATAACGATCCTTTGTCCCTTGAGGTACTGCAGTTACGTTGCCGACATTTTCCAGAAAATAATTACAGGCTGCGATACCGGCGTACGGCTCATTGTATAACGACGTGTTAACGTTAGATGCGTTGATCACTCCAAGGGTCGCATTGTTAAAATTAAAGAAGGTGTGCCTGTCCAGGGCATTATCCGAATAAGTGTCCAGAAACGGTTTTCGAAATCCAAAAATGAAACTCTGAAGTCTGCGGTAAACACCGGTCAGGGCCATATCCACATCTGCCTGCGTTTTCCAGAAAGTTGCGCCCGATATGGCGTGGAGCGGATTTCTGTCGAGATAGCTGTCATCGCAGGAACTGGTACTACCCAGTACCAAAGTCGCCAGCAATGCGGGTAAAATATATTTATGTCGGAAATTCATTTTATTAACGGTTTAAATGTTTGAGAATCAGATTCACATTATCTAGAACTTGATACTTAATCCGGCGGTGTAGATCCGCAACTGGGGAAACTGGGCAAACCTGCCCGAACCGGCACGTTCCGGGTCATTTCCCTCGTATTTGGTCCAGGTAGCAAGGTTATCTCCCGAAATATAGACCGTCAGACCCTTCGACCTGATCTTGCTCAGAATCTTCTCATTAAACGCGTAGGAAAGGTAGAGGTTCTTTAACCGCAGGTAAGATGCATCCTGGATAAAATAGGTAGACGAATAACCCGCGACACCCGCATAGCCCGTCAGATAAGTAGCAGGAACAGTGTTGCTTGGATTGGTAGGCGACCATGCGTCCAGGAATCGTTTCGGAGGTGCAGATCCCTGCATAAAGGGTTCATACCCCCAGCCCGTCACCTGGGTATTGACGCCCTGCACCCCCTGGAAGAAAGCGGTCAGGTTAAAGCCCTTCCAGCCGGCATTCAAACTGAACGAGTAATTGTATTTGGGAAATCTGCTGATCCGTATCCTGTCTTCCGGTCCCACAGTACCATTGCCGTCCACATCTCTGATTTTCAGGTCCCCAGGTTTTAGAGTGCCGGAAGCTGGCTGCTTGGGCGAGCTGTTTATTTCCTCCTGACTCTGGAACACCCCGATCCAGTCATACACAAAAAAGTTGTTATAAGGCTGGCCGACTTCAATCGTACCAAGTGTGGGAGCGAGTAATTTGGTGACCTTGTTATTGAACTTGTGATACAGCACGCTTACGCCGTAATTAAATTCACCGAAGCTCTTTCTATGCCGCAATTCAACTTCCAGACCCGTATTCTGCATACCACCGGCATTGACAATGGGCGCTATCAGTCCTACGCTGGACGGCAAATCCGCACGCGTAGAAAGAATATCCGAAGTATTACGTTTGTACCAGTCGATAGTGGCGCCAAAAAGCCCTTTGAAAATATCAACGTCGAGCCCAAAGTCCAGCATCGCGGTTTTTTCCCATCTCAGGTCTTTGGTGACTAGGCGGGTCAGTTGGGCACCGGAACTTAATGTTGTATAAGGGTAAGCCGTAAGGGAAAGAATGTCCTGGTAGGGATAGTTACCGGCAAGATTTATCCTGTCAGCAACCCCGACATTGATTTCCTGATTTCCCAGTACACCATACGAAGCCCGGAGTTTCAGATTGTCCATCCAGGATATTGAGTTTTTAATAAACCCTTCTTCCGATATTCTCCACGCCGCGGAGCCCCCGCCAAACGTACCCCAACGCGAGCTTACACGCGATGTGCCGTCACGCCGGATATTACCTTCAATAAAGTACTTCCCCTTGTAGTCATAGTTGACGCGCCCGAACGTGGATCGCAGCGCCCATTCCGACGCTGTTCCTCCTGTTGCCTGATTGTTAGGCCCGCTGCCGTCCAGCACCATGATGGTGTTATTCGGGAAATCAAACCGGTTGCCCGACAAACGCTCGGTCAGGTTGTCCTGTTGCTCAAACCCTGCCAGAAGTCCCAGATTGTGATTGGTTCCGAATTGTCTGGTATAGTTCAGGGTACTGAAAAATGTCTTTGTGATGCTACGGTCCTCACGCTGCTGCAAGCCGAAAAACGTGGGGTTACCATTCGCAACCTGTACATAATTTCCGGAGGCATCGGGCTGGTAAGCAAACGAAGGAGAACCAAATTGCCTGTTTTTAAGCTGCTCATTAAAAAAGGTCAACCCTGCTTTGTTGAGCCACTTCAACCCTTTCAGAATTTCTATCTCTACAAAAGCCTGGGCGTTGACATTATATGTTTTCGTGAACTGCCCGCCCGTAGCGTACACTTCCTCCACACTCCTGTTGCCCGAGCCATTGGTGGTAAAGTCCCTGTTGGTGACTCTCCCGCTTCCGTCAGGCACGAAAGGCATAAATGTTGGCGCCGACGCATAGGCGAGCAATAGCAGATCGTCGTTGACCAGCCAAGGCGCCTTCGCATTCTGGTACGAGAGGTTCAGGTTAGTACCAACGCGTACCCTTTTATGTACCTGCGTCGAGAAGTCGATAAGCCCGTTGTAACGTTTGTACAAATAGCCTTTTGTGATACTTTCCTGATCGAGATAATTAAAAGAAACATTATAAAGGGTTTTCTCATTACCTCCGCTAAAACCAAGATGGTGATTTTGGATAGGACCTTTGTCCAATACATGATCCAGCCAGTTGAAATTCGGGTATTGATCGCTGTTGGGATTGTTTCTGTACAGGTCAATCTGCTCCGGCGTATAAATTGGCGCCTGGCCGCTTCTTTGCCTGGCCGAATTGTACATTTCCATATACTGAACCGAGTTTGTAATCAGCTCCGGTGTCCTGGTGGCCTCGCTAAGTCCGAAACTGCCCGTATATTCAATTTCTGACGATCCCGCTTTTCCCTTTTTCGTCGTGATCAGGATAACGCCATTCGCAGCACGTGCACCGTATATGGAGGCAGAAGCGGCATCTTTCAGCACTGTAACACTCTCAATATCCTGCGGAGAAAGGTTCTTGATCGATGCGATAATTCCATCGACAAGGATCAGGGGCGCGTTAGACGCCCCAAATGAGCCGAACCCTCTCAGCTGGTAAGCCGCATCATCGCGACCGGGCTCGCCCGTAGACTGGATCACATCCAAACCCGAGACCCTTCCCTGCAGAAGGTTCTGCACATTGGGTACCGGGCGTTCCGTAAGTTCCTTTCCCGACACCGTCGTTACCGAACCCGATAAATTGGCCTTTTTACTCGTTCCATATCCCACAACCACCACTTCTGACAGCGATGATTCCTCGGACTTCAGGTTGACGTTCAGCGCAGTCTGGGTACCCACCGGAACTTCTTGCCTGATGTAGCCGATGTAACTGAACACCAGCACCGAATTTTCCTGTACCTGCAAACCGTATTTACCCTCAGCATCCGTAATCGTTCCCGTAGTCGTCCCTTTCAATTGCACGCTCGCTCCTGGCAATGGTGCGCCATCATTATCAAACACGGTTCCCGATACCTGCCGGGTTTGAGCAAATGCTACATGACAGGACATCAGCAGGATGACTATCAGCATCCGCGAAAATTTACATAAACAACCGTTCACAGGTGCAGCTTTAACCGGACGAAGTCCACTTCGACCAAACTGGCTCGGAGTAGGAAGCCAGCCCGGCCTCGTCCATACCCCTGAGATGTAAAATTGATTCATAGAAACCAAGTGTTTAGTGGGAAAATTTGTACAATAGAGCTATTCAAGAGATAAGGGAGGGGCAATGTGTGGGGGATCAAAAACCTATCCGGCATGGTTACTGATAAAATCTCAACCGACAGGCCATGTTTCAGACAGCCGGCCATATCAATATGATATCAAAAGTCGGGTTTGACCTGGTGTTTATTGTGAAAACCGTTTTGATCTCTTTCAACTATCTGATCATAAATTATATGTATTGATCAGTTGGCAAAAGATTCAGCAACCCGCAAAGCAGGAAATCCACATCACAAACCTCTAATATCTCTTTAAGACAAATTAATAGTATCTTAATCCAATAAGTTGATTTCAGGTTGATATTTTATAGTACTATGTTTGCATTACCAACAATAAAATGATTCCAAAAGCTGGAAAGTTGGTTAAAGACAGACGGACGATATACAATAAGAAGTCGCGATCCACATCCGGATAAAATGAAAGTTGTACAGTTTACTATTCCCGTTTCGAAAGAACAAACGATTGTTGTGCAGGAGGACATACTGCCTCACTACTACAATCACCTGCACCGCCACCGTGAAGTACAGATCGAGTGGGTTGTGAAAGGCACCGGTATCCTGATCGCCGGCAATTACATGCAGCGGTTCGAGTCGGGCGATGTTTATGTCATCGGTGCTAACCAGCCTCACTTATTCAAAAGCGATGACGTTTATTTTCAGGGAGAGGAAGACAAAAAGATCCATTCAATTTCTATTTTCTTCAATCACGGACAACTCTCCGAAAACCTCCTGCAGCTTCCTGAAATGACGGGTATCCGAAAGTTTATCGACGGCCTTCATAATGGTATGCAGCTGCCCGAATCGGACGTCATCAAAAACACCATCGCCGAGGTCGTCGCCAGCAGGGAAAGCCTCCGCGTGGCTTCTTTTATATGTCTGCTGCATCATATATCCACCGTTCGGAACATCAAACCGCTGGCGACGAACAACAACGAGCAGCTTATCTCAGAAGCGGAGGGTATGCGTATGGACGAGATTTTTCAGTACCTGGTTACGAATTACAAAAGGCACATTTCCCTCACCGAAATTTCCGAAATCGCCAGCCTTACCCCGCATGCATTTTGCCGGTATTTCAAAAAACACACCGACAAAACGTTCGTTGGTTTTCTCAATGAACTACGGGTGAATGAAGCGTGCAAGATGATCGTATCAGGAAAATTCGATAGCTTCTCGGATGTCTCCTACAAAACAGGCTTCGACAATGTGACCAATTTTAACCGTGTTTTCAAGAAAACCATTGGCCGGTCGCCGCGGGAATACCTTCGTGATTTCAGGGAGAAGGTGATGTAGCACCTTTCCCTGACCATTTTCCACCGTACATGGGCCTTCCCTACTCACTGGTGTGCTTTCAGGTATTTTCGCTTGAAAATTAACCTTTCAAGTCCTTTGGTAAAAGGTGAAACTTGCGTTTGAAAGCAGCAGTGAAATGCTGTGGATTTTTATAACCCGATAGCGTCGCAATCTCGGCGATAGACGCCTCCTGGCTGATATCCAGGATTCGCTGCCGGGCCTCTTCCAGGCGCATGTCGGTGATGTACCCGAAAATGGTTGTACCAAATAATTTCTTAAACCCTTCCTGCAACTTGGTACGGTTGATACCCGCGATTTTGGAAAGCTCTTCAATGGAATAAGGGTTGTGCATGTTATTGAGAAGCAGGTCGCGTACATAATTGAGCTTTTCGATGTCGGCATTTTTCAGGCCTGTGCCTGATTTTTCGGTCGTCATAATCTGGTTGATCTGCAACGCCAGCAACTCTTGTACCTTGGCTTCAACAAATAATTTCTTCAAAGGCGGGCTATAAGGACAATTGCGTACTTCGACCAGTATATGCTTCATGGCAGGGGTAATCGGAAAGCTTTTGTTTCCCATAATGGCTGGGAGGTTTTTTTCTATTTTCTCTCCGAACTCGCCCAGCACCTCAAGATCACCTGCAAAAAGCTTTCGCAAAAAGTCGAGTGACAACTCTATTTCTACGCTCTGCGACCATGGTTTTTTCAGATAATTCAATTTGCCTTTCAGTGAGGGGTAAAAAAGCAGGCAGTGGGAACCTCCATACACAACGGTATCAATTTCAAACTTGGCCTTGGGTTGGTACAGACAACCTACTGTCGAAAGCTCGAAATGCATCTGTAGATACGGAAAATCACTTTCCAGAATTTGGACCAGGTCATTTTCCGACTCACCTTCCATCATCGAAAAGATCATCCCCGGACAGTATATGCGATGTGTTCGGCTCTTAAAGCCTTTGTAATCCCACTCGTTCAGCAGCTCCCGGATCTGGGATTTTTCGCTCACAGCGAAGCCCTCCTCGTACTCCCTTACATAATTCAGCTCTGAAATATCTTCTGACCGGAATGTAATTTTCATATCTCTGCTTATCGCGTCATTAAAACTGCTTTTCGCGTTACCCAGCCTCGTGCCGGCCACACTACTTTTGCAACTATTTATAAATAGTCTTATTAAGCAAATTTAGAAAATTGATCCGGCTTTTCCTCCTCTCCTTTTTTGTTCCGATTATCATATTACTGGCTGGGGTAACCGCCAGTGGTCAAGACGTTTACATAAATGGTGTTGTCAGGGACCATGGTGGTGCCACGCTGCCTGGTGCGGCTGCTTCGCTGGAGGGAACAGGTGAAAATGCTACCGCGGATCGAGAGGGCAGATTTCGCATTCAAACAAAAAGCGCTGATTCTTACAAGATAACCATCCAGCATATCGGGTTCAAAAAGCTTACACGGACGATTTCAGGCAAAGAAATCTCTGAAAATGAATTGGTATTCGTGCTTGCCGAACAGCAGACACAGCTCTCGGAAGTGCAGATTACCGGCCGTACTGAAACGAACCAGGCGCGGTTACAGCCGATCAAAGCCGAGGTGATCAATACCAAGGCCGTGCAAGAGCAGCCGTCAACGCTGGTAGAACTGATGAACCGATCGGCGGGCATCCGGATCAGGCAAACCGGTGGACTGGGTTCTAATGCTGGTCTGATGATGAATGGTTTCCAGGATCGCGCAATCAAAAATTTCAAAGACGGTATTCCTATGGACTACCTCGGCGCGGGTTACAATATATCGCTGGTGCCTGTGAACATGCTCGATCGCGTTGAAGTGTACAAAGGCGTGCTCCCGGCATCACTGGGAGCGGATGCATTGGGCGGGGCCGTGAACATGGTTACGAAAAAATCGCTTTACCGCTACGCCGAAACCTCATACGAAGCGGCGTCTTTCAATACCCACCGGGCGTCTTTAAATGCTTTATACACAGACTCTACCCGGCATTTTTTCATTGGCGGCGACGCGTTCCTGAACCGTTCCGATAATAATTACAAAGTATATGTGATCGTAACCGACCAGGAAACGGCAGCGAGGACGCCGGCGACGGTCCGTTTGTTTCACAACAAATTTGCCAATTATTACGCGGAAGCATACGGTGGTGTTACCAACCTGAAATGGGTCGACGAACTGCGTGCAGGAGTTACCTGGTTTCACATTAACCGCCAGAATCAATATGGTGCGACAATGTCACAGCCCTTTGGTGCTTCGCTGAGCACACAATATTCCGTGATACCGACGCTGCGGTATCGCAAAAAATTTGGTAAGCTGAGCGTTGACCAGTTTCTGACAACGAGCAACATCCATACCACTCAGGTTGACACGGCCAGAGGCACTTACGACTGGTACGGCAACTTTATTCCGAGTCCCTCGCGGGTAGGCGAAACATCGGTCCGCGGGACGTTGTCGGAAATTAAATTTTCCTATTTCACTTCCCGCACAAACCTGGCTTACCGGTTAAATCAAAACCACCTGGCCGAGCTGAATGTCGTCTCTACCAACATGGGTCGCACCGGTCGTGACCCGCTGGGACTTATATTGCCCGAAACCGGCCGGGATATCCTGACGCTTCCTGCCAAATATTACAAAATCGTGGCGGCAGCCGGTATACAGTCGACCTTCCTGAATGAAAAACTGACCAACAACCTCATTGCCAAATTCTTCCATTATCATACGTCGACCATTAATGTAGATATTTACGGCACTGCATTAGGTGAGCATCGGTACACTTCCGAAAACAGCTTTGGGATTGCCGAGGCACTGAAATTTGCGTTGACACCGAATACTTTTTTCAGGGTTTCCGCAGAGGCGGCTACGCGCCTTCCCGAGCAGGACGAAATGTTTGGAGATGGTAATTTTCACCGTTCCAACTTCCTTTTGAAACCGGAAAAAAGCACCAACGTCAATCTCGGTTTCCGCACCGAAAGACGAAATGCATACAGTCTGGAGGTCAATGCTTTCTACCGTGTCACCCGCGACCTGATCCTGAAAATGCCGATCGACTTTTTGTTTACCCAAAATCAGAATGTCGAAAGTGTAAAAGGTCTGGGATTTGAAACCGACCTCAACATTTCCCTGACACGCTGGCTGCGCGCGAATGGTAATTTTACGTACCAGGATTTCCGAATTTTCGACACAGGTAATCGTCTGAAAGAAAACGCAAGGCTACGGAATACGCCCTATTTCTTTGCCAACCTCGGTTTGAACAGCACGCTCGACCGCATCGGCGGACAAGGGAAACTGCACCTCTACTACTTCTTCTCGTTCGTTCGGGAATATTACCTCGACTACGTGCCCAAATCGCTGGAACCCGACGGCTTCCTGGGACTTTGGGGTAAAGCCAAATTCGACGCGCCAAACATTATCCCAAACCAGGCACTGCATTCAGCGGGCTTTACTTACAACCCGGCGGGAGAGCGATTTTCCATTGGATTTCAGGCCAAAAATTTCCTGAATGCGCGTGTTTACGACAATTTCCGCATTCAGAATGCCGGCCGCAGCCTGCACTTTAAAGTGAATTATACCCTCAAATAAATTTTATATCTCTACAAAATAACCTGTTTATGAAAGTTCCTTTATTCAAGTTTGTTTATTTCGTTTTTGCTGCCTCCATGCTGGCTGGCTGTTCTTCCGACAACAATACGGAGGAGCCTACACCAGAGGAAAAGGACAAGTTTATCCTGATGTCCACTACATCGCGTTTTGACGCCGGTTTTATCACAGCACTTGACGGATTTCCAGCCGGAAGCGTGAAGAATACCAACGCCAAAACTTTGCAGGTATCCAGTGCTTTTGGTTTTCGTACATTTGGCAAATGGCTCTTCAACCGCTCCAATGCGGCCGGCGACGCAGGTTTGCAGAAGTTTACAGTGAATGCAGACGGCAGCTTGAAAGACGAAGGTTTTATCTCTGGTTCAACACAGTTCCTGGTTTTGAATGAAACCAGCGGCTACTACCTCGACCCACGCGCGGAACGCTGAAAATCCAGAAGTTTAACCCGGCCACGATGCTACGCACCGGCGAGATCGACCTGTCGGCGCTTAAAAAGGCAGGTGTGGAATACCAAGCCATCGGCCAGCACACGATTGCTGCAAAAGAGGGAAAGTTGTATCTCGGAATTACATATGGCACTACCACGGGTGGCGGTTACGGCGACGATCTTTACAACACCATCGAATTTGCCGTGGTCGACATTGCAACTGACAAGTATGAGAAAACGATCAAGTACGACGGTCTGCGCAGCATCGGCTGGGGTTCGTCGGGGAACAAAATGTGGTCGATTGGAGACGACGGCGCATTATACCTTTATTCGACAGGTCTTGGTAAAATGTCATTTGAAAAATCTTCAATTATCCGTATTAAAAAAGGTGAAACGGATTTCGATAAAGACTGGATCCTGACAGCACCAAACGGCAACTCTCTTGTAATGGCGCTGATTAAAGGTGGAAAGCTATATTACGAAATGACATCGACTCCTCTGAAAACGGACTATTCGAACCTTACTGCCAGCATTTTTGAATATTATGTCTACGATTTCGCTTCCAAGCAAAGTACTAAAATCACAGGCATGCCGCTCCACGATTATGCTTATGCCAATGAACAGGCTATCACTGAAATCGATGGAAAAGTATACTTGTGGGTAAGAAACGGTACCGTGACCACCGTCGGTAACACGCAGGTGACGACGGTTAACGAAGACGGATATTATGTATTGGACGGTACCAATGCAACCTCTGTTTTCAAAGTTGACCACGATGGTACGATCCAGGGTTTTGCGAAACTGAGCGACTAACGAATTTCTCATACTTAACAGATAACCTTGTTCACGATGAGTTCAGTAAAAAAAATCCAGGTCTGGTTTCAGATCCACAAATGGACCAGCCTGATCTGCACGGCATTTCTGCTGATGCTTTGCCTTACAGGTCTCCCGCTTATTTTTCACGAAGAGATCGAAGAGCTGGAAGGTAAGCCGCACCTGGCCAGAGAAGTTCCTGCCGGAACACCGGTCGCCGGGCTCGACAAGCTGGCCGAGACTGCGCAGAAAAAGTATCCGGACAAGGTTATCCGTTTTGTGTACTGGGATGAACACGAACCCAATACCACCACATTCAGTTTATCCGACTCGATCGACGCGCCGCCCGACAACTACGTCAATCTGATCCTCGACGACCATACCGCCGAAGTACTCGACCAGCCAAAAGTACAGGAAGGCTTTATGTACATTATGCTGCAAATGCATATAGACATGTTCATGGGCATTGGCGGCAAACTCTTTCTGGGGTTAATGGGCCTGCTTTTCATCGCGGCGATCGTGTCGGGTATCATGCTCTACGGTCCGATTATGAAGCGCTTTGATTTTGGTATGATACGCACCGAGCGCTCGACAAGGCTGAAATGGCTCGATCTGCACAACCTGCTTGGTGTCGTGACGATCGTATGGGGCGTGGTAGTCGGCTTCACCGGCGTGATCAACACTACCTCGGACCTCATTCTGGGACTATGGCAAATGGGGCAGTTAGCGGAAATGACGGCACCCTACAAAGATGCTGCACCGCTGACAGGCAAGCTCAGCTCACTCGATCAGGCACTGGCGCTTACCAAAAAAGCAGCGCCGGGCATGGAACCTTCGATCATCACTTACCCTGGCACTGCATTTACCAGCAAACATCACTACGCAGTATTTGTAAAAGGCAATACCCCGCTCACCAAACGGATCATCAAACCCGCATTGATCGATGCAAAGAACGGTACGCTGACCGATTTGCGTGATATGCCCTGGTATGTGAATGCCTTGTTTGTTTCCGAGCCGTTGCATTTCGGCGATTACGGCGGCCTCCCACTCAAAATCATCTGGGCGCTTTTCGACATTGCTACTATTGTTATTCTCGGCAGCGGTCTGTACTTGTGGTTTGCAAGAAATAAAGCCACCAGGGCACACATCAATCGCCTGTCAAAAAATGACACCGAAATCCTGACGGTACTGGCTCAAAAAGAAAACGCCTGACGATTAGCCATGAAAAGCACATTTTGGAAAATATGGGGAATTCCGGTTATAACCGGTGTATTATCTGGCATAGGGTTGCTGTCGGCGCTTACCGGCGACGGTTTTTACGATCTCGTATCCTGGTCGACGCTGGGAGTTCCGGTAGCGGTTACCATTTGGTTTTTGTTTAAAACTAAAAAGCCAAAGGCCGAGGGCCGCGCTAAATCCCGAATTTAACCTCGAACAAACCACCGGCCGGTAACGTACTGGCGCCCGGCGTTCCGGGCGTCTGCGTCGGGGTTATTTCTTTAAAAAAGTTTGTTGCAGACAAGTATAGCTACGCGAAAAGTTCTTCCCAAACGTTCCTTCCTGTCAGTTAAACGACTGTCGGAATTCCAAAGGGCTTTGTTTTGTCTTTGCTTTAAAAAGCTTGTTGAAAGATTGTGAATGTTCAAATCCCAGTTCATAGGCAATTTCACTCACCGACAATTCGGTGGCCGACAACTTCTCTTTCGCCTTTTCAACGAGTTTTTCGTGGATGTGCTGCTGGGTAGTCTGTCCGGTCAGCTGCTTCAATAAGCTGCTAAGATACTTGGCCGAAATATTAAGCTGATCCGCGACAAGTTTAACCGTTGGCAACCCTTTCGACAATAGATCGTCGTTATTGAAATACTCGGTTAACACCTGGTCCATGCGCTCCAAAATTCTGCTGTTGGTTATTTTTCTGGTAATGAACTGACGTTCATAAAAACGCTGTGCATATGTAAACAGCAGTTCCAGTTGCGCGATAATCACATCCTGGCTGAATTTATCAATGTTGGACCTGTATTCGTTTTTGATGTTCCCGATGATGCCGTTGACCAGGGTTTCCTCTTGATCAGAAAGGAATAGCGCCTCACTGGTGGAATAGCCAAAGTAGTCGTATTGCCTGATCTTTTTGGCCAGCGATGTATTCCATAAAAAGTCCGGGTGGATGAACAGCATCCAACCTTCGAGCCTGGAAGGCACGCCATTTTCTTCGCCGCGCAAAACCTGCCCAGGTGACATAAAGGCCATTAGCCCTTCGTCAAAATCATACTTCTGCTGTCCATAGTACAGTTTGTCGCACCCTCTCTTCATGGATACAACATACAAGTCAAATATCACCGCATGAATGCCTGTATCATTGCTCAGTCCGGCTAAATCGATGAGGCCGATCAATGGATGGTAGGGTTTTCCCAGTCCCATCAGGCGATGGATTTCCGCGATAGACTGTATACGGTAGGGTTTCATGTTTGCCATAGCGAAAGGGTTTTCAATGTTTGAACGGATATTTCAGCCATATCATCAACAGGGGCATTGCCAAAAACGGAATTTCCATCAACGCGATTTTATAGTTGCCGGCATGGAGCGCCAGTGCCATAATTAAAACTATGGAGAAGGCATTCAGCACATTGCCCAGAAAAAAAGTTTTGGGGATGAGCAGCAGAATACCTGTCGCGATGGTCAAAACGCCAAAGAATGGAGTGAGCGATTCGCTGATACCCAGTTCAGCCATCATTTTAGCTGACTGAGGATTGTCCCGGAGGTTAAACGTGTCCCAGCCATGTTTGAAGCTGAGCGCTGCTGAAACGATCAGCAGTACTAAGGAGATGATGTTTTTGATCATGAAAAACTATATTTATTCGCGTCTTTTAAATTTAAATGTTTTTCCAATCAGGAAATACCGGTATATCCTGATTGTGATGCAAAGGTGATCAGCATCAGAACGATGCAGAGTAAGTTGTTCATTTTAACGCTGGTCTTGCAACGCTCTGATCTTCTTAAACTCTCTGTGCCCAAACTTCACGAGCAGTTCAGGAACAAGCCTTGCCGCAAGTTTTATCACATTGATCATCGTCGGTTTGAGCTCCGGCCGATCTTTCAGAAGTCCGTTGATGGCAACACGCACCATCTTGTCAACATCCATCATCATGCCGGCATCGGGCTGTACCGGCCAGTCGTTCTGAAGGTTGGTCTTAACACCCGGCGGTACCATTTCGAATACTTTTACGTTCGTGTCCTCCAACTGCAAACGCAAGGCTTGGGTGTAGGCATGGACGCCCGCTTTTGTGGCACTATATACCGGTGCCGCCGAGTAAGCCATAAATGCGATTCCCGATGAAACATTGACAATCGCGGCCGAGTTCTTTGTGAGCAGGTGGGGTAAAAACTGGTGTACCATTTGTATGGTTCCGGACAGATTGGTAGCAACCTCCATGTTGATTTTTTGCAGGTCCAATGTCGTATCCCGAAGATCGATCAACCGCATGAGGCCAGCGTTATTGATTATGATATTCAGTTGGGGAAATTGCCGGGTGACATCCTCGTAGAGCTGTTTAATCTCATGCGGATCACTGACGTCGCTTTGAAACGTATATACGTTGGGGAACATTTTTTTCGTGTCGTTCAGGGCATCTGCATTGCGCCCGGTCACAATGATATTTGCTCCCTCTCCGGTCAGTTGTTTTACAAGCTCTAAACCGATTCCGCTTGTGCCTCCTGTGATCAGGATGGTGCTGTTTCTCAATTCCATATGTCTGATGTTTTGTTATTGCAAAGTTCATCAGTCACCATAAAACAAGTTTAGCCAAAAGGCTCAATGTTGTAGTCAAAAGGGAGGACATGTTATGCAACCCCGATCTGAAAAGCAATAATCCTTTTAACCTTCATCCAGGATTTCTTTCAGCTTCAAAATGTTATCAATGCCCAGCTTGGCGAAAATGGCGGTTTTGAATGTGCTGATGGTGGAAATGTGCAGGCCCGTCTTTTCGGCGATCAAAGAGGTGGTCATTCCCTGCACCAGCAGTTTGGCGACTTCTTTTTGTCTCGGGGTCAGAAGGTCGTATTTTCTTGAAGTTTTATAGTTTTTTAAAAGGTACTCGAACAGGTGTTCGAGATGACCAGCACTTACATACCGTTTGCCTTGCGCCACTGTGTGAATGCAATTGATCAGTTCGGTCAGGTCCTTGTGTTTCAAAAGGTACCCGTTGGCGCCGGTTTTTAAATAATCGATTACGATCTCCGGCCTCATTTCTTCCCCATACAAAACAACCTGGGCATCCGGATAAACTGATTTAATGGTGCTCACGGGATTCAGTCCGTCTTCCTCAAAATCCGTATTGATCACCAGGATGAACAGTAATGCTCCCTGAGCCTGTTGCGACTCCTGGAAACCATTGAAACTTTCAAAATCCGACACATTTTCGGGCTTAAACTTCTCTTTGAGCAAAAATGAGAGGCCCATGCGTGGAACAGGATGCGAATCGAGGATAATTATTTTCGGAATGATGTACTGTGGCTGATCAATCATAACCAAAGGTAGAGCGAAAGAAAATAGAATCGGGTATTTATTAACTATGAAATATAATTCTGCCACTGATAAGTTCCAGAGATACTTTTATTCAGTACATTATGAAATTTGATCTTTGCAATCAAAACATTACGATTTCAAAATCATATTTATTTTATATAAAATCAAATAAATATCGGCGTCGTTCGTATTGACTATGGACTTCATGGCACAACTACGGTTAAACTCTGTTTTCTACGACTTAATCAACACGAGTTTAAACCAGCATATGAATGACCAGCTTCGAAAAAATCAAATTTGCCCCGCACGAGAAAAGCCTCTTTTATCCTACACTTAAAAAACGGATCGATCAGTATTTTGCGCGGACGCACACTTCCCGGTACGCTAACCGGACCATGGTGATCAAAACGATTGTTTTGCTATCCGCCTACATCCTGCCATTCGTATTCTTACTTATTTTCAATCCGCCATTCTGGGTAGGTATGCTGCTTTGGCTCACGATGGGCGCAGGCATTTCCGGCATTGGGATGAGCATTATGCACGACGCGAACCACGGCGCATTTTCAAAGAACCCAACTGTAAATAAATGGCTCGGATATACCATTAACCTGGCAGGAGCGGGATTGACAAACTGGAAATTGCAACATAACATTCTTCACCACACCTACACCAATATTGCGAATGTTGACGAAGATATCAAAGACCGCGGCGTGATCAAGCTTTCACCGCATGAAAAAGTATCCCCGGTACACCGTTTCCAATGGTTTTACGCTATTTTCTTTTATGGGATCCTTACACTCTACTGGGTGATACTGAAGGATTTTATCCAATATTATCAGTTTATCAAATCGGGCGTGAACCGCCAAAGCCGGACAGAAAACAGGCAAATGCTCGCAGGATTGATCGGACTTAAAATCATTTATTTCAGCATCCTTTTTGTAATACCCGTTTTTATATTCAACATACCATTCTGGCAAGTCCTAACCGGCTTTCTTGCCATGCATTTTACCGCCGGACTTGTCCTGACGGTCATATTCCAGCTGGCACATTCCGTGGAAGGAACGGATCATCCGTTACCGAACGACCAGGGTGTCGTAGAACAGGACTGGGCAATTCATCAATTGGAAACTACGGTCAACTTTTCGCCGGGGAACAAATGGTTAAGCTGGTACATCGGGGGCTTGAATTTCCAGATCGAACACCACCTTTTTCCTAAAATATGCCACGTTCATTATCCCCAAATCGCTCCGATCGTCAAGCAAACGGCCGCGGAATTTGGGCTGGTTTACATGGAAAATAAATCCTTCCTGACTGCACTGGGGTCACATATCAGAAGCCTGAAACGCTTTGGTACACCGAGGCTAGATGAAGCGATCGGCTAATTATTTTAAAAGTAAATAGCAGTGCGCTGCATCCACGTTCGGCATCATCATTTATAATTCAGAAACACACCGTAAAAAGTGGTATCTTGCTATAGATCGTCAACATCAATCAGAGTACATCAAAAATTCGATTTGAATGACAGTATATATCAAATACATGGTCAGTTTACGATGCAAAATGATGGTTCAGCAAGAATTGGAAAAGCTGGGCATTCATTACAGCGAAGTGGAGCTTGGCTCAGTGGAAGTAATGGAAGATATGACTGCGGTACAGCGTGAAGCATTTAAAAGAAATCTTTTAAAGTCAGGGCTCGAATTACTGGATGATAAAAGGAGTATTCTGATCGAAAAAATCAAGAATGTGATCGTGAAAATGATCCATCATGATGATGAATTCCCCAAGATCAACTATTCTGACTATATAGCAGAAAAATTAGGATATGACTATACATATCTATCTAACATGTTTTCGGAAATAAAGGGAATTAATATTCAGCAATTTATCATATACCACAAAATTGAAAAGGTAAAGGAACTTTTGCTCTATCAGGAGCTGAACCTGACCGAAATTTCGTACAGGCTACATTACAGCAGCGTTTCGCATTTATCCAATCAATTCAAGAAAGTGACGGGATTGTCGCCTTCATTTTATAAAAAGCTCAGGCAAAAAAGAAACAGTAACCTGGAAAACATTTAGCACCTTCTGCTGCCGGTGTTTTGGACCGGCAGCAGAAGATTTCACTCGTCTTTTGATTTGCCATCCCGCTTTTCCTTCTTATCCGCACGCTTCTCTTTCAGGTTCTTCGCGGGTTTCTTCTTGTCACCTTTCTGCACTACTTTTTCGCTTGACATGGTTTTTTGGTTTTATTTAAAGATAAGCCTTATTGCCGGATATCAAAGCTTTTTTCGAATAAACAGAACACTTTTGCGGGTTAACTGCCATACCCCGCCGCTATTCCCGGAAATACGGGATAATAAGGTTAACTTAGAAGAAATCAACCGTGTACCAGTATGAAAATTTCATTGATAGGATCTTATCCGCCCCGGGAATGCGGGATTGGTACATTTACTAAAAACCTTTTTGATTCAACAACAAAAAATGCGTCCGGAGTAAAAGTTCACCATGGATTTGTCATTGCCATTGACGATCACGAACAGGAATATGACTATCCCGGGGAAGTGAAAATGTCGATCCGGCAGGAGGAGCAGACGGATTACCTCGAAGCAGCAAACCACATCAACCTGAGCGGGGCTGATGTGTGTATACTGGAACATGAATTCGGGATATTCGGCGGGCAGAACGGCATTTACATTCTGCCGCTTTTACACAGACTGAAAATCCCGCTGATCGTCACATTGCATACCGTTTTGAAAAATCCGTCGTACAACCAGCGGGCAGTGCTGACGGAGATCTGTAAAATAGCACAATCGGTGGTGGTCATGACCCGGACTGCCGTGGATATGCTCGTGGAAGAATATGAGGTGCCTGCCGAAAAGATAGCCAAAATCGAACACGGCGTGCCCGATCTGCATTTTGAGCAATCATTGGCAAAGCAGGAATTCAAGCTCACCAAGAAAAAGGTCCTGCTCACTTTTGGGTTTATCGGGAGGAACAAAGGAATCGAAACTGTGCTGAAAGCCATGCCCGAGGTAGTGGCCAAACATCCCGAAGTGGTTTACATTGTTTTGGGCAAAACCCACCCGAACGTAGTCCGGCATTCGGGCGAGGAGTACCGGGTGTTTCTTACCGGGCTCGTCAAAAAGCTGGGGATCGAAAAGCACGTGATTTTCCTGAACGAATTCATAGACCAGCTGGAACTGTTCAAATACCTCTCGGCCTCAGATATTTACATTACACCCTACACCAGTGAGGCCCAGATTACCAGCGGCACTTTGTCGTACGCGATCGGCGCAGGGACCGCGGTGATTTCAACGCCTTACTGGCATGCGACAGAGCTTTTAGCCGAAGGGCGGGGAAGGCTTTTTGATTTTCATGACTCTGCTGCATTAAGCGAAACCTTGCTCGAACTGCTGAGCCATCCGGAGCAAATGAGCGAGCTTAGAAAAAACGCTTATGATTATGGCAGAGGCATCACATGGCCGCGAATAGGCGAAAAGTATATGCAGCTGGCAGATGAGGTCGTGGAAGCCCACCCCGAGGCCGACGAAAAAGAAGCCATTTTTGATCCGCTGACACTTCCTCCGTTTTTACTCGATCACATTCAGCGGCTTACAGACGATACCGGCATTATTCAGCATGCCAAATATGGCATTCCGAATTTGAAAGAAGGGTACTGCCTGGATGATAATGCGCGTGCATTGCTGATGGTGCTGATGACTTATAAAAGAAACAAACATCCGCTCGCGCTCAAATTGTCGCCGACTTACCTGAGCTATATCAATTACATGCAGAATACGGACGGCACTTTCCGCAATTTCCTGAGCTTTAACCGAAATTTTTTGGATGAGGTCGGGTCCGAGGATTCATTCGGGCGGGCGATCTGGTCGCTGGGTTACTTGCTTGGCAATGCACCCAATGATGCGTATTATCAGACCGGACGTGAAATTTTCTTCGACGCAGTACCGAATTTCGCCAGGCTGAAATCGATCAGGAGCATTGCGAATACGATTGTCGGGATCTGTCATTATCTCAAAAGCAATCCTTCGGACGAAGGCATGACGGAGGTGTTGAAGGCGCTCAGCAGCAGGCTCATCGCTGATTACGATATCAACCGGAGAGACGACTGGCGCTGGTTCGAGTCTCTGCTGGCTTACGACAATGCATTTTTGCCACTCGCATTGCTACATGCAGCCGAATTTATCAAAGACGAGCGGATTTTGGAGGTCGCGCTGGAAAGCTTGAATTTCCTTACGGAAAGTACGCTGAGCAACGGCTATCTCTCCATTATCGGGAACGAAAATTGGTTCAGGCAGGATAGCGAACAATCAAAATTCGCCCAGCAGCCGCTCGACGCCCTTGCCATGGTGCTGATGTTCCACCAGGCGTTCCGGCTTACCAAAGATCTCGCTTATGTTTCCAAACTGTACACTTCATTCATGTGGTTTTTGGGAGAAAACGATCTCAGGATCAGCCTCTACGATTTCGAAACGAAGGGCTGCTGCGACGGTCTGGAAAGCTATGGCGTCAACAGGAACCAGGGTGCGGAAAGTACACTTGCCTATCTGATATCCCACCTGAGCGTACTGGAAGCATTTGAAGAGGTGACCAAATTGGAAGCGGAACTGGTATGAAGGTCGCAATATTGTCCTCTATTGCCTGGCGCACACCGCCACGGCAATATGGCCCCTGGGAGCAGGTAGCATCCTACCTGACGGAAGGTTTGCATCAGAGAGGTGTGGACGTTACGCTTTTTGCCACCACTGACTCAGTAACCAATGCGACATTGGAAGGAGTGATCGGAACCCCCTACGCAGAAGACCGTGAAACCGACCCAAAAGTAGCCGAATGCCTGCATATCAGCCACTTAATGGAGCGCTCCGAAGAATTTGATCTGATCCACAATCATTTCGATTTCTTGCCGCTTACTTATTCAAAACTGGTCAGAACACCGCTGCTAACGACCATCCACGGGTTTTCGTCAACCAAAATCCTGGAAGTGTACCGGAAATACAATGCAGGCACGTCCTACGTTTCCATCAGCGACGCCGACCGGGACGGAAGTTTGGATTACATTGCCACGGTTTACAATGGTGTAGATAGCAAAGACTTTCCATTTGAACCGCATCCGCAGGATTATCTGCTCTTTTTCGGGAGGATTCATCCGGATAAAGGTACCCACGAGGCGATTCAGATTAGCCGGCAGGCCGGGAAGGTGCTGATCATCGCCGGGCTCATTCAGGATGATAATTATTTTGACCAAAAAGTAAAACCGTTCATCAACGACAGAACGGTATTCTATCTCGGAAATGTAGGTCCCGACGAGCGAAAAACCTTACTTGGAAAAGCACTGGCCTTACTTCACCCGATCTGTTTTGACGAGCCGTTTGGTCTGAGCGTGGCCGAGTCCATGTTTTGCGGCACGCCCGTTATTGCGTTCAACAGAGGCTCGATGCGGGAGCTTATCGTGGACGGGAAAACGGGTTTTCTCGTCCACGATAATGACGAAGCCATTCAGGCCGTGGACATGCTGGGACGGATAGATCGCCAGGAATGCAGGCATTGGGCACAGGCGATGTTCTCGAAAGAGAAAATGGTCGACGGTTATCTGTCTGTTTATGAAAAGATCCTCAGCCGACGGTGACCTCACCGGTAAGTTTGTTCAACAGCTCTTTCAGGTCAACGACCGCATAAGTTGATGCGTAGTCGGACATAGCGTAGGGAATGATCAGGCTCTCGTTATGTATGAAAGCGCCGCATGAATACACCACATTCGGCACATAACCGTCGCGCTCGGTCTGGTTCGGCATCAGCAACGGCTGGTCGAGCCGGCCAATTTCATGTTGGGGATCATGGAGTTCAAAAAGGGATGCGCCAAGCACATACTCGCGCATAGGGCCCACCCCGTGCGTCAGCACAATCCACCCGGCTTCCGTTTCAATGGGTGAGCCACAATTTCCCATCTGGACAAATTCCCAGGGATATTTCGGCGACTGGATCATCGTAGCTTCGCGCCAGATGCTGATATTGTCTGAATAGGCAATGTAATTGTTGACCCCGTCGATCCGGCAGAGCATGGCATACTTGCCATTAATTTTCCGGGGAAAAAGTGCCATTCCTTTATTCTGGGCTATCTCTCCGTGGATCGGCAATACTTTGAAGTGATAAAAATCCTTCGTCATCAACAGCTTCGGAAGAATAGTCATGCCATCGTAGGCCGTGTAAGTGGCATAGTACGTCTGCTCCTGATCTTTGCCCACAAAACGCACGAAACGTGCGTCCTCGATCCCCCGCTTTTCCGTATCCGCAATCGGAAAGATCACACGCTCTGAAATATCCGTATCCAGAGAAAAATCCATTTCATAGTGTGACGAGGCCAGCCACATCATTTCTCGGAGGAACAGCGCACTATTCCCATCCATTCCGGGCATGTTCCTCGTTTCGTCGACGTAACGTTTGAGCTCCTCGTACGTAAAGGTTTCCGTTAGTTTTTCCGCGATCACCGGGTATGCCGGATTGTCAAAACTTTGCATTTCGCCAAGCTTGGCAAGAAAGGTTACGCGCTTGTAAACATGGTTCCGGACATGCTCAGGCGAATCCAGGAGGCGCCCGGGCGGGTCCACCGTGATCAGATTATCCTGGTCGATGACCGCCGACCTGAACACGATCGAAGAAATGTGCCCCTCTCCCGTTGCCCTGAAACTCAGTATCACCCGTTTTTGACCGGGTTCTATCCGCGACTGGTCGGGATCTTCCACGATCGACGGATTAAAAAATGCCGCGGCCTCAATGGAATATTCCATCGTAAAATACGCACCGATCAGAAGTCGCTGGTTCATTTCTAATTCTTTGACATCCAGCTTCATGATATCAAACAACCGGGAAAGCCTTCTGAAATGTCGTTCGAACACTTTCAGGATATTGCGGTGCCGCCTCGCATATTTACGCAAAACATTGTTCAGCTCTTCACGTTGCTGCTTTTCCGACAGGGTCAGGATAGCCGTGATGAGCTGAATGCCCCTTTCTTCACTACTAAAAAGAAATCGCGCAATAACGCGGCTCGAATCGGGCTGGAAGGTGATATCTTTCCTGGTAAGGCGCATATTTATTTTTAAAAGAGCAACTGACAGACGATCTGATTTGTGGGTGACTTTTACTTCAAAACAGTTGTCTGATCAGGCCGCAAAGGTCGGTTTACTCCCGTGCCTTTCTTTATAGATATGACCAAAAAAGTTGTATAATTCACTGGTCGGCCAGTCGGCCCAAATTGTAATATTTGCCTCCTGAGCAAAATACCACATCGAGCCACGGAACCGGACGGCTACCCTGCCCAATGTTTTTTCCCCTCCTTATTGCTGACAATACTATTCCGTGGAATGAGCAAAATCCGGTTGCATAATTTATTGTAAAAAACCATCCAAATAACCGGATATTGCTTTTGTCTGCGTCATCAGGCCAACATGGCTTTGATTGGGAATAATGGCCAGGTGAGATTTTGGCATTGGTTGCATGCCAGCAGAAATACCCCCTCCCAGCAACTTATATGTTTTTGCCAGTTCGATTTTATCCATGCCATCATTGTCACCCGATATGATCAATACGGGTGCAGTGATCTTTGCTATATTTTCGTCGCCCATATCATATGGCTCCTGCGCCATGGCGATCATCTGTTCCAGGAAATTTGTCCATTTTGTTTTATCTGGTGCCACAGCATCGTAGGCAGCTTGCAGAGGCGAATTCGCAAAAAGCTCCGGCTTCATTTTTTTAAAAATTTCGGTTGTTCCGGTTACCCAGCCATCGCTTTTATAGACCGCAGAAATGATAACAAGTTTTCTCAGTCGTTTAGGACTTTGTATCGCAAACTGGTAGGCAATCTGACCGCCAAAACTATATCCTGCGATATCCGCACTGTCAATTTTCAGGTAATCCATTACTTTCTCTACGTCACTCGCTAATGTGGCCCGTGATAATTTTCTATCTGAAAAGGGTGTATGTCCATGTCCCTGCAATTCTATGGCAATCACTTTTCTCGTTTTTGCCAATTCAGGTATTAATTCCCCCCAATTCATCTCAATGGTATAGTAGGCGCCATGCAGTAAAACAATAGGCTTACCGTCACCGTATACTTCGTAATAAACTTTGATACCATTAGCAGGCGCGTAGCCACTGTCGGCAGGTTTGATTCGTTGTGCACTGGATGTAGACGCTACACTCATAATGATCGCTATTAGAAGTAATTTAATATGATTTCCTGGCTTAATATTTTTCATAACGTCACCCGGTTGAGTGTGATTGTTGTCTAATACAAAGTTCAGAAGCATTTGATGATTCTGCGCGGTGCAAAAACGACAATTTAGAGGGCGAATCCCGACATTCCAGCCATTGCTTACAGGTTTTCTTTCGAAAAAGCCCCGGAGTAGGCGTTGATCTGATCACGTACCCTACGGAACTCCTGCTTAATCTCTTCATCGTTGCCCGTGCCTTTCGCCGGATCCGGAAGTTTCAGGCAGCCTGCATGAAAAATCCATGATAAAAAGCAATAACATCAAAAATTTAGCCTTTCGGCAGTTAGCTTTGTAAACCGTCCGACAGAATGCAGTCGCCGCGGCCGGGACAGTAGGCATCCGGCAAACTGATGAAACAAAACACAGAATAATTAACTTTTTAACAACATGATCGAAACAAAAGACATAAAAGCTTACGGGACGCAGGCGGCAGACGCTTTGCTGGACCAGCTCAATATCAGCCGCAGAAAACCGACCGCGCATGACGTGGAGATTGAGATACGCTACTGCGGGGTTTGTCACTCCGACCTGCATACGGCACGAAACGAATGGCACGGCACCGTTTACCCCTGCGTCCCGGGTCACGAGATCGTCGGAACGGTGGTGAGCGTGGGCGATCATGTGCATAAATTCAAAGTTGGCGACACGGTGGGCGTCGGCTGTATGGTGGACTCATGCCGTGAATGCCAGTATTGTCAGGAAGGTTTGGAGCAGTATTGTGAACCAGGCATGACCGGCACGTACGGCTCACCGGACAAATATCTGGGCACGCAGACATACGGGGGATATTCCGAAAGCGTAGTAGTGAATGAAAACTATGTATTGAGCATCCCCGAAAACCTGGACCTGGCGGCAACCGCCCCATTGCTGTGCGCTGGCATCACCACTTATTCACCGCTCAGACACTGGAATGTGGGTCCCGGCAAAAAAGTGGGTATCGTCGGCATTGGCGGGCTGGGCCATATGGGGATCAAGATAGCCAAGGCAATGGGCGCTCATGTGGTCGCATTCACTACTTCGGAGTCTAAATTTGCCGAGGCGCAGCGCCTGGGCGCGGATGAAGTGGTTTTGTCCAAAGATGCGGACCAGATGGCGGCTTACCGTGGCAAGCTGCACTTTATCCTCGACGCAGTGTCGGCCGAGCATGACATCAACGCATACCTGAGCCTGCTCCGCGTGGACGGTTCACTCGCGCTCGTCGGCGCGCCGGAACAACCTCTGCCGGTCGCAGCATTCAGTGTGATCATGGGTCGTAAAAGTTTTGCGGGGTCAATGATCGGCGGCATTGCCGAAACTCAGGAAATGCTCGACTTCTGCGGCAAACACAATATCGTAGCGGACATTGAAATGATCGATATCGGGCAAATCAACGAAGCCTATGAAAGATTGCTGAAAGGCGATATCAAGTACCGTTTTGTGATTGACCTGGCCTCTTTGAAAAACAACAACTGATTTTACATATCAATAAAAACACCTGCAAAATGCTTTGATAATCAGCCCTTTGCAGGTGTTTCCATATCTGGCCTTAGTGTAAGCCTGCTGGATAAATCTTGAGACGGAGTTGTTGCGTCACTTGAATATTTCATTCATCTCGGTCAATATAAGCGGAGCGTTATCGGTTACCACTATCGTATGCTCGTGCTGGGCCATAAACCCACCTTTATTTCCGACCATAGTCCAGCCATCGCTGAGTGCAGTGGCGTAGGACGATGTTGTCGAAATGAAGGTTTCAATAGCAACGACGGAATTCTTCTTGAACCGCCTCTGGTCAAATTTATTTTGATAGTTCAGCAATTCGTCCGGCTGTTCGTGAAGCCCTCTGCCGATACCGTGCCCTGCCAGGTTGCGGATCACTTTAAAGCCACGCTTTTTAGCCTCAGACTCCATTAAATGGCCAATATCCGCAATTTTAACACCGCCTCTTATACTGTTAATGGTCTTGATCAAAATTTCCTTCGATGCGTTGACAAGCTTTTGATGCTGATTGATATCTTGCCCGAGTACAAACGAGCCACCATTATCAGCCCAAAAACCATTCAGCTCTGCCGAAACATCAATGTTGACAAGATCCCCTTCTTGTAACTTCCTTTTATCGGAAGGAACTCCGTGACAAAATTCATTATTAACGCTGATGCAAGTCCACCCGGGGAACCCGTACGTTGAGTGAGGGGCTGATTTTGCTCCGAACTCTGTCAATATTTTTGCACCATACTCATCCAGCTCATTTGTTGTCATGCCAGGCTGGGCGTAGTCTGTCATTTTCTTCAATGTATGTGCTACCGCCTCGCTCGCCTTCTGCATTCCCGTTAAATCGGACTCTTTTGTAATGGACATAAATGATATTGTAATGTTGAACAGCTATACTTTTTCATACCGGGACACCCACTGTGATCTTGTACCCGATCCATTTTGATTTGCAAAAATACGATTTTATTTTTTTGCCTGAGCAGGTGTCGGCTCCCGCATTGTCGTACCGGTAAGCGGTTATCCCGTTCGCGATTATGTTCGGTTTTGCAAGATTCGAAGGAAAAAAACTTCCGGAAATAATATTATTCGCGAAAATGAAGGCCGGCGACCATATCCTGTTGAATCAGTGTATGCAGTCTTCCCAAGGCTTCATACACGTCCGAAACCTGCTTTGGATTGGCCACGATTGCGTGTTCGAGCGGTACTTTAATGAGTTCAAGTTTTTGAAAAACATCCGTAAACTGCGCCTCAATTGCCTTGCTCAGTTTTACGTCGCCGGATTTGGCATCAGCTTTATCCAGCAGCCAGTTAAGTCCCCCCACCCCAGTCGTGGCAGTCTTCTGCCCCACAAAAATTTGCAGTACGCTCCGCAGTTCGGCATGAATAAAGTTGATCGACTCTCCTCCATATTTCGATTCCACCAGCTCCGGTCGGGCTGCTCCCTGGTCCGCTCCTAAAGGTGCTTGTGAAAGTAAAAGGCAATGAAATACCGGGAACCATTCAATTTCTTAATAATCAAGTCAATAAGCTTTCGCCATCCGCAAAATTCACCTATACCTTCATTGACGAAACACTCGACAAGCTATATACATCGGAAAACCGGATGAGCCAGGTGTTCAACTGGTTTGCGGCACTGGCTATCTTTATCTCCTGTCTCGGGCTTTTTGGCCTCTCTGCCTACTCGGCAAAGCTTCGGATCAAGGAAATCGGTGTTCGCAAAGTGCTTGGCGCGTCGGTTGGCAGCGTGACGTTTTTGTTATCCAAAGATTTCATCGTCCTGGTACTGATCGCCATTTTCATATCACTGCCCATGGCATGGTGGGCAATGGAAAAATGGCTGGCTTCATTTGCTTACCGCGTCATGATCGGCTGGCAGGAATTTACACTGGCCGGATTATCGACATTGCTGCTCGCATGGATCACCATCAGTTTACAGTCCGCTCAAACCGCATTGGTGAACCCGGTCAAAAATTTGAGGGCATATTAGGGTAATTTTTTTTTATTCAATTCCGTCTTTTCTGCTTTTGCTGACAATGGTGAGGATCTAAAAAGTAATGTAAAAAAACTTGTTAGAGATGCTAGCAAGCAGTGGATTTGATCCGACACTACATCATGACGGACATATTTACACTACGTATGCGCAGTGCCGCATTAATACTTTTGCTCGCAGATCGCGATCAGGATGGAGGCCATGGGCGCCTCGAGACCTATTTTGTTCAATGTACCGCCGGCAACTAGTGAATTGATCATATTCCCCGACCACTTCACGGCCCATTTTGTCCATTCCACGGGCTACAACTTGGCATTCGGCCGGTTAGGGGCGAAATTGCGACAATGGTTTCTCAACGTAAACTGAACCATTTGAAAAACTTTATAAGCACTCCTGTACTAACCGATGAAAATGTATTGCTTCAAAATCTGGACGGACGTGTGCAGATTGTTGACGTATTGCGTGGCTTTGCCCTGCTTGGTATCCTGCTGATCCATTCCGTCCAGAATTTCCTCCATGCTACTACCCGGGGCCTGATGGGTCTTAGCGAGCGGAACACTTTTGTAAAAACATCCCTCGAATTTTTGATTGAGGACAAGTTTTTTATCATCTTTTCCTTCCTCTTCGGATGGAGCTTTTATCTTATTTATCAGCACGCAGCGCGGAAAAGCAGGCCATTTGTCAAGCTTTTTGTCTGGCGGCTGCTGATCCTGCTCGGTATAGGCATTTTTCATTCATTTTTTTACCGGTCCGATATTCTTCAGGTGTACGCCGTGGTTGGCTTCACGCTGATTTTCTGCAGGAACTTCAATAACCGGAGCCTGCTGATACTTTGTGTGTGCCTGTTTTTCAGCAGCATTCCCTGCGTGATATTCCGGGATGAGATCGCCCGTTATTTTACCGAACTGAAACAGCAAAATATCCCGATACCGACAAAACTGAGCTATAATCTGTCGTCCGGCCGGTTATTTGTAACCAGTTCCATGTTTGTACTGGGTCTGTATGCCGGCAAGAACAACATTCTGCAGAACCTTTCCCGAGCGCACGGTTTATTAAAGAAGATCGTCGCCGTCAGTGGCTGTTCGATTCTGCTCACGGCCATCGGCATACGCTCCGAAACACTCAACCTCGGCCTTACCCACAGCGGAATTTATCTCAGCAATGCTATTTTTTATTGTTTGCAGAACATTGCATTTTCCGTCTTCTACGTATCGCTGCTAACGCTTCTTTATTCCCGTTCCGCGTTAGGTACCTCGCTTTCCTGGCTGGAACCGCTCGGCCGCATGGGACTCACGGCATACATCATGCAGTCCGTTTTCTTCCAGCTTTTTTACATGCAATGGGACGGCCTCGAACTGGGCTTCGCCGGCGCGTTGCTCGTTACTTTCGCCTTTTACATCGGGCAGATCCTTTTTGCCGAATTCTGGCTGATGCATTTCCGGCACGGACCTATGGAATGGGCCTGGAGGTCCCTTACATACCTGGTCGCCACCAGGCTGCCGGGGCTTCGCTAGGAAAGACTACAATATTA
Source organism: Dyadobacter bucti (assembly GCF_005869225.1). Taxonomy (GTDB): domain Bacteria; phylum Bacteroidota; class Bacteroidia; order Cytophagales; family Spirosomataceae; genus Dyadobacter; species Dyadobacter bucti. Next base: position 29,102 of record NZ_SWFP01000001.1, read on the forward strand.
CACCGGACGCAGGCGGCCGACCAGGCATTCAAGTACATAGGGATGCTCGCTCAAACTCCTTAAAAACATGACAAGCAACTGATTACCAACGAATCAATCCACCTAAAAATCGATTACCACACTTTTCAACTTCCCTGTGAACGGAAACGGCGATTTGTAGCTGTTTGAAACTGCTGTATTATCGTCCCTGCCGACAGACAGACCATCCCAGGAGTCTTTAAATATTGCATTGGCAAATTGTTTTTCACCTACCTTGTTATTGTTGATATAAATGGATGCAGTGCCGGTTTTCGCTGCCTTGTCAGCCTCAAAAACAAATTTTACCGTTGACTTCCCAGCCGGCAAAGTCTGGCTTCCGGAATTAAGGTGCTCTGTCTGAGCATCAAAATTATGAACCGCCTGCAATTTCTTATCCTGAACAAAGAGGCTCAATCCGCCGAAATGCCCGCCTATTGCAAACAGCACTCCTTCCTGTTTAGGGTCGGTAAGATCGACATCGGCAGTGATCGTAAACGACCGGTTATTGAAAACAGGGGCTTCGGTCAGGTGAGAAATTCCGTTGTAGAGCACGATATGTTTTTTCCCTTCAAAGAAATCCGGCTCCTTATCGGTTTCATTTCCGCTACCGTTTCTGAGCGGAAATACATTGTATTTTGTGGCCTCAGCATCAAAAACAGCTTTCAGCTCAGCCAGTTTTTCCGGATTCTTTTTGGAAAGGTCAACAAGCTCGTTGAAGTCTTCATCGATTTTAAATAACTCCCAGGTGTCATTTTCAAATGATGTTCCCCTTTTATGAAAAGCCCCGGCTTTCCAGCCGTCCTTGTAAACAGAACGTGTACCGCTTATTTCATAATACTGTACATTATGCTGATTGACAGCATTTTGATTATTGAGTGAAGCCGCAAAACTGGTCCCTTCAAGACTATCCTGTTTGATACCATTGATCGTTCCCACCGCTTTTGCCCCGGTAAGTTCAAGGGTAGTCGGCAAAATATCGATCACGTGCGTATACTGGTGGCGGATGCCGCCTTTTTCTTTGATGTGATCCGGCCAGAAAACAATAAGCGGGTTATGCGTTCCCCCTTCGCCGTTGGCTTCGGCTTTGAAATAACGAAAAGGTGTATTCGTAGCCTGCGCCCATCCGATCGGGTACAGGACATTCGACTTATCTGTTCCGATGAGATCTATATTGTCCAGGTCCCGCTTGATGTCGTCGGTCTGAGTGTTTTTAGCACCCGTGCCAAAATTGCTTCTACCGTTAACCCCTCCTGCCCTCGCCGATCCATTATCGCCTATTGACAGAAAAATCAGGCTGTTATCAAGCTGGTCGATGCTTTTAAGATACTGCACCAAACGGCCTATCTCGTGATCAAGGTGCGCCAGGTAACCCGCGTACACTTCTATATGGCGAATAAAAAGGCGCTTTTCGTCGGCCGACAGGCTGTCCCATTTTTTTACGTCAGCATAATCGGGAGCCAGCTTTACATAGGAAGGCACCACACCCAGTTTCTTCTGACGCGCCAGTACTTCCGCGCGGTACCAATCCCAGCCTTTATCGAATTTACCTTTGAACTTGTCGCTCCATGCTTTATCAACCTGATGAGGCGAATGCGTCGCTGCCGGGCCGTAATACAGGAAAAAAGGCTTTTCGGGCGCAGCTGACTTTTGATTGGCAATGTAATGGATCGCCCGGTCGGTGATCAGCTCCGACAGTAACCTTTTATCATCGTACGCTTTCTCCACTTTGTCAGTACCCTCCCATAATATCGGGCGGTACTGGTCGGTTGCTCCGCCGATAAAACCGAAATACTTTTCAAAACCTCTGCCTACCGGCCAGCGGTTAAACGGTCCGGCCTGAGTCTGGTCTCTTTTGGGAGTCAAATGCCATTTGCCTACCGCAAAAGTATTGTATCCCTGTTCGCGGAGGATCTCGCTCACGAATCCCTTTTCAAAGGGTATCACACGGTCATAGCCGGGCGTAGCCGCACCTGCATTGCTGCCCACGTGCGCCGAGTGATGGTTTCTCCCCGTCAGCAACGCAGTACGCGTTGGGGAACAAACCCCGGTGGTGTGAAAATTGGTGTATCTCAGCCCGTTATTTGCCAGACTATCGATATTCGGCGTCGGTATCAGCCCGCCGAAAGCAGATGCGGATCCATACCCGATGTCGTCGATCAGTATGTAAATGATATTCGGTGAATTTTTCGGAGCGATGATCTGATGTTCGGTAAACGATGTCTGAGTCTCAGGAATCGTTTTTCCGATTTTGCCCTGCCACGGTTTCTGGGGCGTGTACTGGGCTGCTGCATGCTGCAGGTTCAGGCTTCCGGCGACGACCGTTGCAGTCAGAAGTTTTAATCCGTTGCGTAGTAAAGACGCGGAAACCCGGTTATTATTGATAAGATTGGTTTTCATCAGCATAAATATGTTTTGACCTGTCAGGAGGTTATAATTTTTCTATCACAATGTCTTTGAGCACACCGGTAAAAGCGAAAGGTGCTTTATAGGCAGGTGAAACTGTTGTACCTACATCACTTCCAACCTCCAGTCCCTCGTAACCGCTTGCTGCGGTGGCAATAGTCCCGAGATTCAGCGTTCCGGCTTTTTCTTCATTAATGAACAAGGTCACCTCTTTGTCTTTTTTGTCATTACTGTACAAAACCTGCACTTTCAAAGTGATATCCCCGGCAGGTACCGGCTTATCCGAAGTCAATTCAAGCACTTTGCCTTCGGAATTGTACGCAAAAACCAGCTTCTTGTTTTTGACGTAAAAGCTCAGTCCGGATAAGGTATTTCCATACGACAGCAAGACTCCTTCCGCGCCTTTTGCAGGTACGACGGCACGCGCGGAAATTGAATATGATGAAGTTCCGAATCGGAAGGCCGAGCTGCCGGTATAGTGCGTTTCAGGGTACAAAGTCACCTTCGTTTTCCCGTCATAAATACTTTGATTGGCCGTTTCCCATTTGTCTTTCAACGGGTAGACATTGTATTTCCAGGCTTCTTTGTCAAATACCTCGGCAAGCTCTTTCACTTTGTCGGGATGCTTATCGGCCAGATCATTAAGTTCATTGAAATCCTCTTTGAGGTTGTACAAATGCCACTTTTCTTGGCTTTGCGGGATACGCTTCGAACGGTCACGCGGGAAGGATGCTTTCCAGCCATCCTTATAGATCGCGTGGGAACCGGTCATTTCATGGTATTGCACAGTGTGGCGCTCCGGAGCATTTTTATTCGCGGCGTCAACGGAGTAAGCCAGACTAACCCCTTCGATCGGTTCCTGCGAATATCCATTGATTACGGCTGGTACTCTGGCGCCAGCCAGTTCAAGCGTTGTAGGAAGTATGTCGTTGACATGCGAATACTGATGCCGGATCCCGCCTTTATCCTTTATTTTACCCGGGTAAAAAAGGATCAGTGGGTCGTGTGTCCCGCCTTCCAGATTGCCGTAACTTTTATAATAACGGAAGGGAGTATTCGTCGCTGCTGCCCAGCCGTCCGGGTAAAGGGCAGATGAGTTTTCAGTTCCCAGCAGGTCCAGATTTTTTACATACCTGGCTATGGTCTGATCCTGGGTTTCATTTGGTTTATTGGTTAAAAAACGACCGATCTCGCGACCGGCGCCTTCCGCTCCGTTGTCTCCGACCAGCACCACCACCAACGTATTATCCAGCTGCCCGATTTGCTCAATGTGGTTGATGATCCGTCCGATCTCGTGGTCGGTATGCGAAACAAACCCTGCATAAACTTCAATGTAACGCTCAAAAAGTTTCCTTTCGTCAGCTGAAAGTGCATTCCATTCTTTCACGCCGGGATTCGCCGGTGCCAGTTTGGTGTTCGCCGGAACCACCCCTAATGCGATCTGATTCTTCAGAACAGTTTCCTTGTATTGGTCCCAGCCAGCCTTGAATTTACCCTTGTATTTGTCAATCCATTCCTTGCTTACCTGGATGGGAGCATGAACGGCACCGGGCGCAAAATACAGGAAAAATGGTTTGTCGGGAGCTGCGGCCTTTTGTCCCGAAATATAATGAATGGCCTCATTGGCAAGCAGTTCCGTTACGTGCCGTCCTTTTGTATCCTCCGGTTCACGTTGGGTATCGCGGTATAAAGTCGGATGCCATTGGTCCGTAGCGGCTACTTCCGGGGAAAATCCGAAATAATGATCAAAACCCCGGCCGGTGGGCCAGCGGTTGAACGGTCCGGCTTGCGTGGCGTCGGCCGGATGCGTCAAATGGTACTTCCCTACAGCAAATGTATTGTACCCATTTTCTCTGAGTATCTCTCCGACAGTCGCTTTTTCAAAAGGTAGATAACCGTCATACCCAGGCGTATTGTAAGAATTGCTTGCAAAAAAACCGAAATGAACCGAATGCTGGTTTCTCCCCGTCAGCAGGGCAGCCCGGGTGGGTGCGCAAAAAGCGGTCGTATGGAAATTGGTATACCTTATCCCCTGGTTAGCCAGGCGGTCAATATTGGGCGTTTCAATAAGCCCTCCGAAAGCAGAAATGGCGCCGTAACCAATATCGTCGATCTGTATCCATACAATGTTGGGAGCGCCTGCCGGTGCTTTCGGATTGATTTTCGGGGCCGACTCCGTAGTTGTTTCAACGGTCTTTCCAATTTTACCTTCAAAAGCTGGCGTCGGACTGTACTGCGCAGTCACGCTCCCGGTTAGTAAAAAGGCAAGATAAAATAAGGCAATGTTCTTAGTGGTCAGGATTCTTTTCATGTGATCTGTTATTGAAATGCTTAATAAAAACCGGCAGGAGCCGGCGGCATGGACAATCGAAGTAAAAACGGTACACTTTATACGCTAGCCGGCAAGGCGCAGCGAAACGATGCGAATGATCTATTATATATGATACATTCACGCGGTTAACGCGACGGATACGCGGCGCTCAATGCTTTCCGACAGGAATTTTAAGAATTGATAATCCGGAATGGGAGTAGCGTCAACAACTGCGACAAGGTTGCTGAGCGATGCTGAAAGGCACACGAATGTCCACCCGGAAGGATAACCTCAAGTAAAGTAAATTAACCGAATTCATATAAAATGTCATTTGGATTAATACTTAGCTTCGGGTGGTTCGGCGCTAACTAAATAGTCTATAATATTGATAGACAAAATAAGGTAATTAATTTTGTTTTGCCAAATGGCCGGCAGAAATTTCCGAAAGATTTCATCTTGGTTACTTCCTGGAAACAGCCAAACCACTTTGAGCGGCTGGAAATCCTTCGCCTTTCAGCTGCTCAAAGCCACCAATATTGTAGAAAGTATGGAATCCTGATGTTTTCGAAGTGTCCGCAGCTTTTCGATCCGGTTGCCGAAAGTCAGTCCGACTTATCTTCCAGCGACACAGAAAATGTCCGAAATGTTCGTTTTTTGTTTGCCGCCCCCTTTTTATTTGCTATCCTTATGTACTAAAAGATGCGTATGAATATCTGGACTTTATTTTTTGTGTTTTTCGCCTTATGTCTGCAAAGCTGCGGGCACAAGGAGAAGGAAGAGCAACTGGCCCTGAGAGAGCAGCAGATCGCTAAAAAAGAGCAGACGCTGATGCAGTGGGAGCAGCAGCTGACTGTCATGGAAAAGGAATTGCAGCAGAAGAAGAAAAAGCAACAGGAAGACTCAACGGCCATCACCGATTCGCTTCAGGCACAGGCAGTCACCGGAAAATGGGTCGTAAAAATGCGCTGCACAGAAGCGAGCTGCAGCGGGTCCGCCATCGGGGATTCCAAAACAGAGACCTGGGAAGTTGCCTACGACAAAGGAATAATCGTCAATGCTTTTACAGGGAATGAACTTTCAAGGATTTACAACGGATCTTTTTCTCAAAATCGCCTCGAAGCAGTGAATGGCCAGCCCGGCGCGGAATCGGTGATGCGGGTCATGCTGGAACTGAAAGGAAATAAAATGGAAGGTATGCGGGAAGTGGAGCGGACGGATTGTAAAATCCGCTATGCCCTGACTGCGGAACGGCAGAAATAAAGCTAAACTTGTGTGTATGACTTCCATGTTGTTATTAGACCTCTCATTACCCCTCAAAAATCCGGTCATTATTTTTTCCCTGGTGCTTTTTATTATCCTTTTTGCACCTATCCTCTTCAACCGGATCAAAGTACCCCATATCATCGGGCTGATTATTTCAGGTATGATCGTCGGGCCTTACGGGCTGAACCTTCTGAGCCGCGACAGCAGCATTGTACTGTTCGGAACGGTGGGCCTGCTCTATATCATGTTCCTGGCGGGACTTGAAATCGATCTGGCGGAATTCAGAAAAAACCGCAATAAGATCATTGTTTTCGGCCTCCTGACATTTTTACTCCCGCTGATTTCCGGTACGCTCGCCAGTTACTATATCCTCGGCTACGGGTTTTTATCCTCGTTGCTGCTGGCCAGTATGTTCTCTACACACACGCTGGTGTCGTACCCTATTGCAAGCAAGTACGGCGTCACCCGCAACCGCGCGATCAACATGACCGTCGGCGGCACGATGATCACGGATATTCTTGCCCTCCTGATCCTTGCCGGTGTTGCCGGTATGTCAAAGGGTGATGTGTCACCTGCATTCTGGTTCCGGCTCGGGTTTTCGTTCATTGTCTTCGTAGCAATAGTCCTATTCGTGTTTCCGGTGATCTGCCGGTGGTTTTTTAAACGCTTCGACGACAGTATTTCGCAATACATATTCGTGCTGGCAATGGTATTTCTCGCCTCTTTCCTTGCGGAGCTTGCCGGCGTTGAAGCCATTATCGGGGCATTTTTCTCAGGTTTGGTATTAAACCGGTTTGTTCCTCATTCATCCCCTCTGAACAACAGGATCGACTTCGTCGGCAATGCATTATTTATTCCATTTTTTCTGATAAGTGTAGGTATGCTGGTGGATATCAGTGTGCTGGTTAAAGGATGGGGAGCATTGCGGGTGGCAGGCGTGATCCTTGTCATCGCCCTCGCCAGCAAATACGTTGCTGCATGGATCACCCAGAAAGTTTTCAGGCTGACTTCCGACGAAGGACTGATGATTTTCGGATTGAGTTCTTCCCATGCCGCCGCCACACTGGCCATTATACTGGTCGGTTACAATATCATCGTCGGTGAAACTGCGCTCGGTGAGCCGATACGCCTTTTGGACGAAGATGTACTGAACGGTACCATTGTGCTGATCCTGGTGAGTTGCGGCGTGAGTTCGTTTGTAGTGGAAAGGGCCTCAAAAAAACTAGCACTACTGCAGGAAGAGCAGGCTCCCGAAGACTCCGATGCGCTGACCGACGAAAAAATACTGGTCTCTTTGTCCTACCCCGACATGGTAGCCGATATGGTCGATTTCGGGATTATGCTGAAAGCAAAGCGCAGATCCATTCCCCTGTACGGATTGCATATTGTCACGGATGAAGATCAGAAGCACGATTCCGCCTCACATGGCAAAAAGATCCTGAACAAAGCGGTCGATCATGCCAGTTCCTCTGAAAATATACTCGTCCCCCTTACCCGTTACGATACCAATATCAGCAACGGAATTACCTATTCGATCAAAGAGCAGAACATTACAGACGTGATAATTGGTCTTCACCAGGAAACTGATCATAAAACATTCCTGGGCCCGAAAGTTGAGAACATTGTCAAGCGGATCTTTGAAACTATTTACATTTACAAACCTGCGCAGCCTTTTAATACCCTTACCAGGATCGTAGTGGCGGTGCCACCTGCGGCCAGCAACGAACCCGGTTTTTTACACTGGCTGGGAAAACTGGTCAGTCTTGCAAAATCGAATACGATGCCGATTCACTTCTACGCACCAGCCCAGATCATCAAGGAGATAAAAAGCATTGTTACGCGCAAGGCGGGGTCTGTCGAGGCACACTTTACAGCATTCGCTGAATGGGACGATTTCCTGATCTTTTCGCGCGAGTTACGGATAGACGACCTCTTTGTGATCGTTTGCGCCCGGAAAGGGTCAGCCTCCTATCTTCCGCAATTGGAAAGGCTGCCCTATTATCTTTCCAACTACTTCCAGGAACAAAGTCTGATCCTGATATACCCCAAACAACTGGAATCGGGCATTAACATGAGTGATATCGAGCAGGCCGACAGCACATTGATTGAAACCCTGTCCGAAAAATTAGGATCGCTCAGTACCGCTGCCAAATACCTCCGCCGGATGCTGGGGGATAAATAGTTTTTATTTCAAAACCCATTTAATTTTCCCTCCGAACGGATCCTTGCTGACAACAGATCTGGTACCTTTTTTGGTGACAACAACCTCCTGTACCACGTCCTGGCCCGGGAGGTACAGTTTCAAACTTGCCGTTGCCGGAGTATTTGAAAAACGCAGCAGCTCGATATTGTTCCAGTCAATTTCGCCGGTCGATTGTGCCACCCGGACCTGCGGAAGAACAACACCTTCCCGCACCATCATAATGACATCCAGCTCACCGGCCGTCACTTCATGCCAGCCACCGTTGTATTCCTTTCGCGTCTGGTAGTCCACCCATTTTCCTTTTGGCAGATACACCTGCCGCGTTTTCCCTGTTTCGAACAAAGGCGCTACAAGAATATCGGATCCAAGCATATACGCATTGTCCACCATCCAGGCGCCGGGGTCAGAAGGAAACTCCACGAGCAATGCCCGCACCATCGGCAGTCCTTTTTCCGAAGCCAGCCTGGCCTGAGTATAAATGTAAGGCATGAGCTTATACTTCATTTCGACTGCTTTTCTGAAATAATTCTGGAAATCCTCTCCATATTCCCAGGGTTCCTTGGGCGCCTGGCCATGTGTGCGGGTGTGCGAGCTGAGCAGGCCCATCGGCAGCCACCGGCGGTAAAGGTCTTCCGGTGTCTTCATCGTAAAGCCTCCCACATCGTGGCTCCAGAATGTAAAACCCGACAGCCCCAGCGACAATCCGCCCCGCAGCTGCGCCTCCATACCTTTATTGGTCGTTTCGGCATCGCCGCCCCAGTGGATCGGGTAACGCTGGCTGCCCGCCCAGGTGCTTCTTGCCCAGATAATGTTTTCGCCGTTCAGTTTCCTGGTCAGGTCCGAGACGATCTTGTTATACCGCAGCGGATAAAGGTTGTGTTCGTAAAAACCCGAGCGACCGGACGCATAAATACCGGAGACCGGGGCTGCTTCACCAAAATCCACTTTGATAGCCGAAACACCCAGCTTCAGCAACCCTGCAATCTTATCTTCATACCATTTGACGGTATTAGGATTGGAAAAATCAAGCACGGCGTCTTCGTAAGGGATTGTTCCGTTTGCGTTTTTGACGGCCAGCCCTTTTGATACGATTTCAGGATAAAGATCATTTTTTGGTACAAAATACGGCAACTGCCACAGCGAGGTATGAAAGCCCTGTTTTTTCAGGTCGGCTATCATCAGCGCAGGATCTTTGAAGCGGCTCGGCGCAAACATGTAGTCGCAGCGCCAGTCTGTTTCAAACCAGCCGGTATCAAAATGGATCACGTCGGAAGGGATGCGGTTGCTGCGGAGCTTTGCTGCGACATTTCTTCCATCCTGCTCCGAGAAATAGGTGATCCGGCTCATCCACAGACCAAACGACCACAGCGGGGGCATCGGCGCTTTGCCGGTAAGATCTGTGTAGGCGTCCAGGATATCTTTGGGCTTTCCCAGAAAAACAAACAGGTCCAGGTTCTCGTCACCGATCTGCATGGCGTTCGATTCTCCATAGGTCGCCCCGAAATCACAGGTGATCGGTGAAGTGGTGTGCATGAACATACCATACCCGCGAGAGCTCATGTAAAAAGGTATGGGCTTGTACATGGTCTGCGTTTGCACCCCGTTCGGATCGTGCGTCCAGAGCACAATTTTTTGTCCGTTTTTATCCAGCCGCGTAAATGATTCGCCGCAACCGAATATTTTTTCGTCGGGAGAAATGGAAAATACCGCTGCAACGCTGCGGGAATAATCGGCCGCGCGACGCACAAACGAAAATGGCAAGGTGGGTGTATAGGAAGACCTTCCGTCGGCGGCACCACGGGTTTCCGTGAGGATCTTGCCGTTTACGTCACGGATCAGGATCTTCCAGGGATTTTCGTAAATCGTTACCGATCCATACTTCCCGGTATACTGATGTCCGCCGCTGATCTTCGCGTATTTCCAAGAAAGGTCCTTTCCAGGCTCGCTGACCAGCATCAGCGAAGGCTCCGGCGCAGTAACCTGCTTACTTGTGTTTGCGCGTATGCGAACAGTTCGCTCAGAGGTAAATTCCACAGAAAACGGAAGCACCGGGTCCTGGGCATATTCAATGGCAGGAAACTCGTTGCTGTACGAACGCTTGTAGCCAAGCATGGAATTGTCAAAATTATGTGCGGAAAACGGCTCATGCCTTTTCCACTTGATGCTGCCGGTTCCCGATTGCGGATCAAAAGCGGCGAGGCTGTCGGCAAAGAAGACTGTATTGGAAAAATCCCGGAAATCCTCGCTGATATCGACCGGCTCGTTCACCAACCTGCTATGCTGGGCCGTGCTTTGAAATCCAGCAAAAACAAGCAGAAAAAGAGGAATTGACAACCATTTATGTGAAACCGTAGTAGGATGCATTGTATGAAATTCAAAATGTAGTGCCCGGAAAGATCAATGGGCAATGATTTTTCTAATGACCGATCGCCCTTTGGCAACAGTCAGTCGGATCAGGTAGGTCCCGTCGGAAAGCTGCTGGCGGATGATAATTTCCCGCTGTGCTTTACCAATTGTTTTTTCAAATACCTGCCTGCCCGTGTTCTCAATAATACTGATCTTCTGGAAGTCCTGGTTGGTCCATTTCACGGTTACGTTATCCCAGGTCGGGTTGGGAAAAACCTGAAAAGGCTCTGAAACGGGTTCCTTTCCCAGCACTTCCCCGCCACTGCGGAGCAGAACCGATGTTACCGACATGGCAGGAAGTGACAAATCAAAACTGTTACCGACGACATTTGTTTCCGATTTTTTCAGAGCATTCTGCGTGTGGGAAATGAACGTTTCGGTAGCGGGTAATTGAGACAAGGTATACGTGGCAGCATTTTCCTGCAAAGGTAAAAAATGTTCCAGCCGAAGGCTGACCAGCTGGCTTTGATCCGGGGATCGGTTGACCAATACGACCGTCATGGAATCCTTGGCCGCGTTGACACTCGGGTATGCCGATACCAGCGTCTCATTGGCCGAAGCTGCCTTCACTGCGTGCGTCTGATTGTACCTGCTCAACAAATGCAAGGTTTCCCACATACCCGTTTTCCAGCTCCAGGGTGTGAAGATCTCTACCTTGTTTCTCATAAATTCCCCCAGCGTTGAAGCATACCACACCGCAGTAACGGAAGGTGATATACTATCGTCGATGCCCGTTTCGGTCAGGCCGAGCGTAACGCCGTGGTTCTCCCCCAGGTATTGCGTGAGCCAGTCGTTGCAGCGGCTGAAAATGTATTCTTTGGTAATGCTGTTGTCATAACCGCCATGGATTGTTTTTACACCGTTCGCTTCGGGAAAATTATAGGTTTTGTCAAAAAACACCCTGTGCAGCTGTACCACATCTTCTGTTTTTTTAGCAGACGGGTAAAAGTGGATATCCAGAACGTCCAACAGCCTCACCCCGCTTTTTTGCTGCTCATCGGCAATGGTTTTGATGAAATATTCCAGCCAGGGAAAGGTTTTTCCGTTTTCCGTGATGGTTTTGTTGTCCCAGTTGTACCATTGCCACTCGTTGGCAGTCACAGGGCCTGCCAGTTTGACTTCGGGAAACAAGGCCCTGGCTTTTTTCGCAAGATCTACGTACCGCTGCATGAACTCCTGTGCACTGACCTGTTTCGGCATCACATCATCGTGGGTACCCGACCATATCTCCGGCTCGTTGTCCATGTTCCAGTATTGAATACCTTCCCGCTTCAGACCGATCCCATTTGTCCCAAACCAGTGGTCCAGGATCGCAACAGCAGAATCGGCATCCCATTTTTCAAGATAAAGATCAATGTTGCCTTCCTGTTTTGCTTTCGTACCGGTCGTGTTCGGAACACCGCCGCCGGCCAGGTTCTGGTTCACGCCTTCCCACCATTTCGACTGGTTATAGTCCCAGTCGGCGAAGTTGGCGGTACCGGTTTTGGCCGCGTATCCCAGCAACGGAAAGGCCCACATACCCTGTGCCGACGGAAAGTTCTTTTGCAGGGTTTGTGCCGCCTCGTCCCAGTTGTTGGTATATACATTGTTATACCAGTCCGGGTGACTGCTGAGTTTTCTCCGCCAGTTGTATTTACTGGAATTGTTACCGCCGCTTTCCCTGAAAAACCTTACCCCTGCATCACGCAATCTCACCACGTCTTCCTGAGGCAAGGTCCAGTTAGGATTTGTAGAAGAAATTGAATTGTTCCGCCCATAGAGGTAAGGGGATACTTCCCTGATATCCGCCTCCGCATCGATCACGATGGTGATCTGTGCGGAGGCGATTGGGGAAAGCAGGAGTAACAGGATGAATTTATACATGCAATTACTTCTTCACGATGCGGAAGTTATCTACGCTGCCGTTGAACGACGCAATGGTCACATCCGGCGTGTTGAACAGTACTTTCAGATCGGTGATCTTGGAAACATCGGCAATGGTCGAACCAGCTGCGTTTTTGAACTCCGAAAGCTCGATCACTGCCGTTCTCCATCCGTTGGTCTGATAACCGGTGGCAGCATATTCCGTGGAATTCCAGGGCTGGAACGAATAAACATATTCGCTTCCGGCGGCCCCGATGGTAATGTCGTACTTGCCTGCTTTCCACGGCTCTGCAATATTGTGTTCAAATTTAAACTGCCTGTCGGCTGCTGCGCCTGCGGGCAGTTTGAACTCAAAATAGCAGGTTGAGAATATCCAGCCATCATTGTAGCCAGTGGCTGGTAATTTGGTTTCTTTGATCCTCGAATATTTACCCGAAATGGCCCCCGGGTCCGTGGCAGCAATGATCGGCGCGGCACCGTAGCATACGTCCGATCCCCAGGAAGTGGCAGGAACATCGAAGTTGATCATATGACCGTCGCTATCGTTCATTTTGAAGTTTGTTTTGGCAGTACCAAACTCTCCTTCCACTGAAATGGCATCGATTAAGCCCGTAGCGGGCATTTTCGCGGTGATCTGTTTTACCGAACTGCTCAGTATCTGCAGGCTGGTTGTTCCAAGCTTCACTGATTTGATATTATAAAAATAGTCGCCGTTGATCACCACCGTTCCGTTCGCTTTCACAAACTCAGAGTACAACCCGCTGATAACCGGCATAGGCGACGTCAATACAAAGTCATAGGTAGCTTCCCCGCCTTTTGTCAAAACCTTGATCTTGTTGGAGACACCGGCCTCAACTGCTTTTGTAGGCGCATTGGGCGGGATGTTGACTATGATATTTGAATTACTGCCCAAAGCGGAATTAAAGCTCGCTTCGAAATCATTGAAATACACCTTTAAAACACTCCCGAGGTTCTGCCCCTGAACGACGATCAAGGTGCCCGGCAAGGCTCCGGTAACCGAACTGTCTGCCTTTTCGGGATCCAGCAGACGAACGTTGGTGATCGTTGGCGCGCCGTCCATGTCATCCTCATTGCAGCTCTGGAAAGACAACAGCATCCCTGCCGCCAGCAAAACGCCCAGACCTGCCTTATATAGATATTTAAAATTCATGTTAGTCGTAGATTAGGGTTAGTCAACTAGTTTGCTGAAATCAAAAGCCACCGGCTCATTTTTCAATGAAGGTGCATTCACGATCTCTCCTTCCGGGAAGGGCAGATACAATGTGTTGGCCGACAGCGGGTAGTATTCCGCGGTTGAATAAACCACATTGTATTTTTTGGGATTCGTTGAGCCAGCCACGTACGTCATGGTATAGTTTTCCTTATGCTGTGCAGCGGTATAGGCTATCGCTTTCGCAGGATTGAAATAATACCAGCGAACAACCTCATTCCATGAATTGCCTTCAAAAACCGTTTCAATTCTTCTTTCTTTGAAGATATCCTCGAAAGTGAGCGAAGCTTTAGCAGGCATACCGGCTCTTTTGCGGACAGCATTAAAGTATTCAAGCGCTTTGGCATCGGAGGTAGTTGCATTGTTGGCAAGCACCGCATCCGCATAAATCAGGTACACTTCGGCGAGGCGCAGCATATAGGAATTGATGTTGGCCGACATAAATCCGCCCAGACCACCATTGTCCGCCGGTGAGCCTATGATGTATTTTTTAATGGCCGATAATGCAGCCGGCCGGGTATACACCAATCCGCCCGATGCCTTTTTGAGATTCGGATACACATCGCCGTCAAACATACCGATGGCTTTCCGGCGCAATGAATCGGCAGGGTTTTCTACAAAATACTTTACCAGGTCGGCAGATACTCCCTGTGCAGCTCCCCACCCGTCACCGGTACCGGTGATGGTTGCATCATAGGCAAAGTAAGCCTGGAAGGAATTGTTAATGCCCCAGGGATTGCTGATCGGCATCCATTGCAGGGAGAAAAGGCTTTCAGGATTGTTTTTCGAGCTGTTGTTGTTCGCGCTTTCAAACAATTCTGCATAAGTCGGGGCGAGCGACAGGCCGCTTTTTGTGATGACACTCTCCGCATAGTATTTCGCGCTGTCCAGGTCCGACTGGCTACGGGTACCGTTCTGGTTCAGTCCTGCGCGCATCAGGTACATTCTGGCAAGCATACCTTCTGCTGAATATTTGGTGAGCCGTCCCTGGTCGGCAGTAGCAGGCAGACTGGCCGCTGCAAACCGGTAATCCTGGATCAGCAGTTTCCAGATGTCTTCAATCCGGTTGCGGACAGGGGGTTCATTGATCTGGGCCACGTTATCATATACAATCGGTACTGCACCCCAGTTCGTTACCAGGTAATAGTATGCGGTAGCACGCATAAAACGGCATTCTCCCAGTCCCTGGGCTTTCACATTTGCAGAGGCAGTACTTCCGGTTGCCTCCTTGATCGCCTTGTAGGCATTGTTGCTCTGGGCAATGATCTTATAAAATGATTTATACCCTGGCAAAAGTGTACCGACATCCGTTGAAGGAATCGCATGCTTGACGTATGCAGTACGGTCATTGGAATTCAGGTTACCGGCACGTGCCTCCTGAAAAGCCATATTCGCCTTGTCATTGAAATCAAACCATACGATGTTGTAAAGCGGCGCGGTTCCCGCCAGGATTTCATTATCTGTTTTGTAAAAATTCCCCGAAGTGAGCGCGTCCAGCGGCGGGCGGTCCAGGAAGTCCTCGCTGCATCCCTGCATGAGCATCAGCGCCCCGATAGCTGCTATGAGTCTGAATTTGAATTGCATATAAAATATTTTTAGAATTGATGTTATATCAGTTTGTCAGAACCTGTTAAAAATCAGCCAGCAGACCGAACGAATACATACGTACCGAAGGATAACGGCCGGTATCGATCCCTGCCATCACGGTACCACCGTAGTTGACCATACCGATCTCAGGATCGTAGCCCTTGTATTTGGTGATGGTGAACAGATTTTGCGCGCCCACCGATGCCTTCAACCCTTTGATAAACAAATCTTTCAGGATCGATTTAGAGAAGTTGTAACTGATCGTAATGTTTTTCAGACGCACATAGCTACCGTCTTCAATGAAATTGGTGCTCATCCGGTTGTTGCCGTTCGGGTCGCCCGGAGCGATACGTGGAATTGCATAGCCCGGGTTGGTTAGCGTTACATTTTCTGCATCGGCTACGTCATAGCTGCTTGGCCTCGCATAGTTGGCTACAGATTTCCATTGATTACCAAATACCCCTCCGTTTCCAGGAATTTCGGCACGGTAACGCGGGTAATTCAGAATGTCATTTTTAAAGCTTCCGGTCAGGAATGCGTTCAGTTCGAAGTTCTTATAGCTCACATTGTTGTTCAGCCCAAGCGTAAACTTAGGCCATGGATTACCGATCACGGTACGGTCCTCGGCATCGATCACGCCATCATTGTTCAGGTCGCGGAACTTGGTATCCCCTACCCAGCTGCCGGTTGCAGGATTGATCGTCAATTCGCCGTTCGATGTCTGGATAGCGTGGCCTTTGATGTCATTGCCATCCTGGTAAAGCCCGTCGGCAATGTAGCCGGTGATCATACTTGCAGGCTGTCCGACTTCGGTTTTAAAACCTACAGATGTTGCATTCCAGATCGGTGTGATCGGGTTCAGGAGGGAAGTCACTTTGTTGCGGTCGAACGAAACATTTAAGCCTGTTTTCCAGTAGAATCCACCTTTGTCGATATTCACCGTGTTCAATGTAAAGCCTATACCCCTGTTTTTCATAGAACCGGCATTTACGGCAGGCCAGCTCAGGTAACCCGGCGAATACGCGATATCACCTCCGTAAGTAAAGGGATAAGAATTGATGGTGATCAGGCTGGTGATATTCTTGATGTATGCATCCACGATCAGTTCCACCCGGTTTCCGAACATGTGCAGGTCCATACCTGCATTGATCACGTCATCTTTTTCCCAGGTAAGAAATTCGTTCGCAAAGTTGGATGCCAGAAAGCCTGTTCCCCAGCCAGTCGGTACCGTTTGAAGCGTTGAGAAAATAGCGTTTCCGCCGCTTCCCTGGTTGCCTGAGCGGCCGATTTCAAACCTTAATTTCAGGTCGTTGATGGCATTGACAGATTTCATAAATGGTTCTTCCGAAACCCTCCACGCAGCGGATACGGCCGGGAAATTACCCCAGCGGCGTCCCTGACGGAATGCTGACGAACCGTCCATACGGTAGGTTCCCTGCAGAAAGTAACGCTCATTGAAGCTGTAATTTACACGTGCAAAATAGGATTCACGCGCACCGGCACCTTTCCCGCTGTTGTTGCTGACGTTGGAAATCACCGATCCGTCCCCGCCCGAAAGCTCCTCAATGGTGTTGGTAATGAATTTTTTCCTTGTGGCCGTCAGCGATTCATAAGTATACTGCTGTGCCTCGTGGCCGGCCATCATATTGATGCTGTGTTTGTCCAGCTTCAGGTCGTAAGTAAGGCGGCTGTGCAAACTCCACCAGGTATTGGTGTTCACTGAACGCGTGGAAGTAGCAGCATCCTGCGACACGACAAACCCTCCGATGGTATAGGACGGATGAAAGGAGTAATATTTCAGAAACTCCGAGGTTCCGTTCGCTTCTGTATGCCATACCAGATTTTTCGCAAGCTTCACATCCGCGAACAAGCTTCCCAGAATGGAGGTCCGGCGGTTGTAATCATTGTAAATTTTGGAGATCATCACAGGGTTGGTAAACTGGAACTGCGTGGAAGCAGGCCCGCCCCAGCTGCCGTCAGGATTGGTTACCGGTACGGACGGATTCTGGTCCAGCGCAAGTTGAATGATACCGCCGTTATTGGTATTTACTTTTTCTTCGGTGATACCCACGTTCAGGTTGGCCCCGATTTTGAGCCAGTTGCGTGTCTGGTTTTCCAGGTTCAGACGGCCATTGTAACGCTTGAAACCCGAACCTTCCACAATCCCTTTTTGGTTAAAATATTCACCGGAGAGATAATAAGTCGTTTTTTCAGTTCCGCCGCTAAGTCCTACAGAGTATTTCTGAAGAGTCGTCGGACGGAAAAGCGCACTTTGCCAGTCGGTACCGTTGCCTAAAACGGAAGGGTCAGCGAATTCCGGGTCGGTGGCCGTGGAGCCAACCGCCGCAGCTTCATTTCTGAACTGTGCGTATTCCCTCAGGTTCATTACATTGATATGTTTGGGCTCTGCCTGCAACGTCACCAGCGAGTTGAAACTAACTTTGGCTTCACCTGCCTTTCCGCGCTTGGTGGTGATCATCACCACGCCGTTCGCTCCCACCGCACCATATATGGCCGTCGCAGATGGTCCCTGCAGAACGTTGATGGTTTCGATATCGTCGGGGTTAATGCTGGACAGGATGTTGGAGAAGCCCGTCGGGCGGCTATTCGGATCGTCCCTCATGTTATCCGGCTTGATCTGCACCCCGTCGATCACGTACAAGGGCTGGGTAGTACCGGTCAATGAGCTCAGCCCGCGGATCAGAACGGATGGAGCAGCACCGGGCTGCCCGGAGTTTTGCTGTACCATTACGTTGGCGGCGCGGCCCTGCAAGCCCTGTTCCAGCGACGTGTTAATGGTTTTGCTCAGGTCTTTTCCGGAAACAGTCACCTGCGAACTGGAAACGTCTGTCTTTTTCATTTCACCATATCCCACAACAACCACTTCTTCGAGGCTCGATATGTTTTCTTTCAGTTTTATATCGATCCTGGTTTTATTCCCCAGCACTACTTCCTGCGTCTCATACCCGATAAAAGAAAAAACGAGCGTGTTGCCCGAAGCAGCTTCGATCGAGAACTGACCGTCTGTGTTGGTGGTAGTTCCGTTTGAGGTGCCTTTCACCACCACACTTGTGCCAGGAACCGCATCACCTCGCTCTACCGAAATCACGCTACCGGTAACGGTTCTTTTGGTTTCTGTCTGCGCATAAGCGCCTGCTGAAACAGTCAGGACCACCAGTGAATAAAGCAGCGGCCGCAGCAACCGGACGAGGAAATCTAAGCTTTGTTTTTCCCGCCTTGTTTCGTAAAAATTTTGTTGCATGTTGTTTTGTTTTAAAAATGCATGTTTGCCCATTTCCGATTTAGACTATTCCGATATCCCTGTCACAAATGAAGAATAATGGTACAAATCGAATGAATAGTTGGACAAATGTGCGCTATAAAAACATGCTCGAAGGGGTCCAAATGTTTACAATTAGGGGATCATTTGTAAACTCTGGCAAAAAATAAAGCCATTTTTTCACCTTTTATTACATTTTAGCCATCAGAAATGAAGAGACCAGCTGCGTAAACAGTGAATCTGCAGAAAGAAATAAATTTAAAGTATCAGAATTAAATATTGAATTATTCCGGTATCAATCCTGCACACTATGCTGCCTGCGGTACTCGGTCGGCAGCATTTTATACTCCTCCTTGAAAAGTTTGGCAAAGTATTTCGGGTTGTTAAAACCGATCTGGTAGGCTATTTCGGAAACGGTGAGCTGGCTTTTTTCCAGCAGTCCCGCTCCTCTTCTGATGCGGATAATGCGGATGAATTCAATGGGGGTTTTCCCTGTGAGCGACAGTACCTTTTTATACAGATAGACCCGGCTCATGGCCATTGCGTCACTCAGTTCCTCAACCGTAAACTCGGCATTGGCAAGGTTATCCTCCACGGCTTTAACTGCGCTGATTACAAATTGTTCATCCAGCGAACGAACAGCTACTTTACTGGGCCGGATTTCTATATGTTGCTGGAATTGCTCTTGGAGCTGCTCGCGCTGCCGGATCAGATTAGCAATCCTGACTTGCAGGATATCGAGCCTGAACGGTTTGCTTACATACGCATCCGCGCCCGTCTGATATCCCTGTAAACGTTGCTCTTCCTCAGCCCTGGCCGTCAGTAAAACAACCGGTATGTGGGATATGCGCCGGTCAGTTTTGATGATACGGCAAAGTTCGATCCCGTCCATTTCGGGCATCATCACATCACTCACGATCAGATCCGGGACCTTGTCAAGTGTGATGTCCAGGCCAACTTTTCCATTGGGCGCTTCAAGCAGCTGGTAATCCTTTTGAAACACTTCCCTGAGGTACTCCCGGAATTCATCATTATCTTCCACAAGAAGAACAACCGGCCTGTCTTTACCCGCCTTTTCAACGGGCAGGTCTATTTCAATGGAAGATTTTTGAACGGGTGATTCCCCGGAAGAAAGGGGTGGTGATTTAGGCGGGTGGCTTTCACGCAGCGGAAGGGTCACTGTAAAAGTGCTTCCCATACCCGCAGTGCTTTCCAGATCAATGGTACCGCCATGCATTTTGACAAATTCCCCGGCTATGGAAAGGCCTATCCCGCTGCCCTGGTTCATGATATGGTCGGGCATAGGATGCTGATAAAACCTTTCAAAGACCTTCTGCTGGGCTTCTGCGGGAATACCGATCCCCGAGTCCTCGACCCTGATTTCCAGCAGGTCGTCCTGCCCGTTGCCGCTGATAACGCTCAACTTAACCGCAACCTGTCCGTTTTCCGGGGTGAATTTAAAAGCATTGGACAGCAGGTTGTACATTACCTTGGACAACTTATCCTGATCAAAATCTGCATACCGCGAATCCACTTCGCTTTCAAACTGGTAACGGATATGTTTATGCTCTGAAAGTTCGGAAAATGTTTGGGCGATCTGGCCGACAAACCGCACAATATCGCCCCGTTCCGGCCTGAACTGGGTTTCTTCTACTTCCAGTTTTTTAAAATCCAGCATCTGCGTAACGAGATTAAACAGCCGCTGCGCGTTGCGGTATACCAGCGACAGCTGCTTATGGACAGCATGGTCCTGACGGATGTTTTTAAGGAGATTTTCCAGAGGCGTGAGCATCAGCGTGAGTGGCGTCCGGAATTCGTGGCTCACATTGGTAAAGAACTTGATCTTCATCATATCCAGCTCATGCATCTGCTGGGCATAGCGCCGCTCCTGTTCCAGTTTGAAGTTCATCCGTTCCCGCTCGATCAGGATCCAGCGGGCCGTCGTCAAAGCGGCGATCACCAGCAAAACATACAAGAAATAGGCCCAGGGCGTGCGCCAGAACGGAGGTAAGATCTCCACTTCAAGGTTTCGTTCTGTGGATACGCCGCCCTCTTTCATTTTCACTTTAAAAACATAAGTACCCGGATCGAGGTTGGTATAGGTTACTTTCCTGGAGTTGTCCGCCTCGAACCAACGGTCATTGAAACCCTCCATTGTATACAGGTAATGGTTTTTCTCGGAATGCAGAAAATTCAGTGCGGCAAACTCGATGGTAAACACGTTCTGGCTGTATTTCAAAACAATGCGGTCTGTAAGCGTCACCGATTTTTCCAAAACCTGGTCTCCTTCGAAAGACTCCCCCGGCCTGATACTTTTGTTGAAGATCTGGAAGTCGGTAAGCATCACCTTTGCAGCCACAGGCTCATCCGTGATCCGGGCCGGGTCAAATATCGAAAATCCATTGGCGCCGCCAAACACCATTTCTCCCGAGCGAAGCCGGAGGGCAGCATTCTCATTGAAGCCTCTGCCTTGCAGTCCATCCACCTCATTATAGGTACTGACCTCAAACGCAGCAGGCATGCCCCCTGCCCGTTTGGTAACCCTGAAATTCACAAGGCCTTTTGGTGTTCCCAGCCAGAGGTTTTGTTTTTGATCTGTAACGACAGTTAAAACAGAGTTGTCCGGCAAACCATGCGAAGTGTTGTATTTGATGAATGCATTTCGTTTGCTGTCATAAAGATTGAGGCCTTCGAGCGTTCCCGCCCAGATGTTGCCCAAACTATCCTGTGCCAGTGAGGTCACTGCGTCGCTGCTCAGGGCCAGAGAATCACCGGCACTGTAAGAATAATGGATAAAACGACCGGAATCCCGCTTTAAAACATCAATCCCGTTAACCGTTCCGACCCATAGATTACCCTGCCTGTCTTCCAGCAAAGCAGAAATATAGTCCGAGCGCACGGAGTTGGGCGCGAGCCTGCGGTAGTGCCTGAATGTCTTTTTTGTCCTGTCAAAAAGGTCAAGACCGTCGCCCAGAGTCCCTACCCACAGCCTCCGGCGCGAATCTTCAAAAATTTCCCAAACCCTGTCGTCGATCAGACTGGTGAAATCGGCCGGATCATGCAGGTAACGGGTAAAGGTTGTCCCGTCGAACCGGTTGAGCCCCCCGAAATAAGTACCTATCCAGAGCACGTCACTTTTATCCAGAAACATACTGACGATCACGTCATTACTTAAACTATTACGATCCCCCGGAATATTCCTGAATTGCCGGAAAGTGCTGTTTTTCCGATCGTAATAAATCAGCCCGCCGCCGTTGGTGCCCAGCCAGATATTCCCTTTCCGGTCTTCCGCAAAAACATTCACATCATCGAAGGGCAGGCTGCCCGCTTTGCCGGGGATATGCCGGACAAGCGAAAATTTGAAAATATTTTTATGATAATTGCACAGCCCCTTTTTGAAAGTACCTGCCCAGATCATGCCTGTTGAATCCTTGTAAAGCGTTTGTATGCTGTTCTGACTGATCGTCCTCGGGTCGTTCGGGCTGGATAATAATGTGGAGACACTCCTTCGTTTTTTGTCCAGAATGTTGATCCCTCCGTGGTCGGTACCTAACCAGATCGTCCCGTCGGGCCCGGAAATGACTGAGCTGACCGCGTTATTGTTCAACCTGAAATCCGGCCCTGCCGTACTGGCGGTAAGCAGCGTGTTGTTTTTTTGATCAAAACAGAAAGCACCCTGCACGGCTTTGACAATATATACCCACGGATCGCCTTCATCATCCACGAAAACCCGGTGATTGATGGATTTCGCCAAGCTTCTTTTCTGAAGTAATGTACTTTGAAGCCCCGTCCGGTAGGTTTGGGCCTCTACACGCACCAGGAACCCATCGTCACAAACCACCCACAGATTGCCCTGCCTGTCCTCATCAAAATCGGAAATCACCCGCTTGCCCGGCCCACTCTGTCCGTCGGAAAGGCTCAATTTAACGCTGATCAACTTTTTAGTGCGGGTCAGGTATTTCACCAGCCCCAGCTTGTTGTGACTGATCCAGTAATCCCCGGACCGCGTCTTCATGATCCGGCTAAAATCCGCATCGGTAAGTCCTAAATGTTCCGAAGCCTTGTTTGCGTTGTGATCAATGCGCTCGGTAGCGGGATTGTACACATCGTATCCCGCACGGGTATTGATCCAGATATACCCCTGGGGATCCTCGAACATAGCATTGATCTGATTGTCGGAAATGGTGGCGGAATCAGCCGGATCATGCTTAAAAACCCTGAACGAATAGCCGTCAAAACGGTTAAGGCCGCCGGAAGTACCTACCCACACAAACCCCCGGCTGTCTTTCAGGAAACAATTGACCTGGTTATGTGAAAGTCCCTGTTCTGCGCTGTAACGCGCAAACTGATAATGACCGGATTGGGCAAACCCACCCCGTACCTCTCCCAGCACAACAGCACAAAACAAACAAAACCGCCAGAACCAACTTCGCATTGAACAAAAATATGATCTTGGTTTGAAGGTAAGGAATACCTTTTGTCCGGCAAAATACCTGGCGTTTGAACTAAATGTATCTTACACTATATTTAAGTCGAATTAGCTCGGGAAAATCAAAATAGTTTTAATGGAAAAACCCATCAAATTGGAAAAAGATATTGATCCGGCGATCAGGCCGCAGTTTCTACGCAATGCCGGCGAAGCGGGTACATTAATCTGGGAGTATAATTGGGCTGAAAATCCTGTAGGCCCGATCAGCCGGTGGCCGCACAGCCTGCGCACTACCCTCGGTATCATGCTGCATTCAGCATTCCCTATGTTCCTGTTTTGGGGAAAACACCGTATCTGCTTCTACAATGACGCCTATCGGCCCAGTCTTGGTGTGAACGGCAAGCACCCGGCTATCGGTAAAACCGCGAACGAAGTATGGCCCGAAATCTGGGAAATCACGGATTCGCTGATCAGCGAGGTATACAAAACCGGTAGGGCGCAGTGGTTTGAAGACCGAATGGTGCCGATCTTCAGAAATGGCCGGCTGGAAGATGTATACTGGACATTCAGCCACAGCCCTGTATACGGGGACGAGGATCAGATTGAAGGCGTGCTGGTGACTTGTGTGGAAACGACGTCAAAAGTGAATGCCCGCAAGGAAATCGAAGAAACAGTCGCCAGCAGGACAGAAGAACTGGAACAGGCCAATGCATCGATCAGAGAAGCCAATGCTTATCTTCAGGATATCATCAACTCTTTCAAACAGCCACTTCAGATACTGGAACCGGTCTTTGAGAATGGTGAGATCATTGATTTCCGGTTTAAGCTGACAAACCAGGCATACGCATCTTACGCGAATACGATACCCGAAAAAATACAGTACAAACGAGTCAGCGAGATTTTTCCGGGATACCTGAACACAACCAGCTTCAGCAATGTTGCGAAGACTTATTTGTCTGGCATAACCGATACCTGGATGATCCACTACGATCAGGACGGCCTCGATCTGTACAATGAAATGACGGCTATCAAGATGGGCGAGGCGGTGATCCTGCATTTTGCGGACTACACGAAACTGAAATACCTGGAATTTGAATTACTCAAAAAAATTGCGGAACTGGAGAGCTCCAATCAGAATCTTCAGGCATTCGCCCATGCCGCTTCCCACGATCTTAAGGAGCCGGTACGGAAGATTCAGATTTTCACAGATCGCCTCAAAACCCAGCTGGTCAATCAGTTGACGGAAAATGATCTTGCGATGCTGAACAAGATAGCCAATGCTTCGAAGCGTATGGGGAATTTGATAGATGACCTGCTGACCTACTCGCAATTCAGTAGGGTACCTCTTGAAAAAGAACTGGTTGACCTGAATGAAAACATACAACAGGTTATTGAAGACCTGGAAGTGAGCATCCAGGAAACAAACGCGTCCATTACCCTCGGCAAACTGCCGGTTGTGAGCGGCTATAAAAGACAGCTCAATCAGATGTTTCAGAATCTGATCGGCAATGCATTGAAATACCACAATCCGGAAGTGCCTTTGCATATCGACATTTCGTCTCAGCCCACCAGCGAGCACGGCAAGCAGTACCACCTCATCGAGGTCCGGGATAACGGAGTAGGCTTTGAACAGCAGTTTGCCGAACAAATATTCGAACTTTTCACCCGCCTTCATGCCGGGGGCATACAAGCCGGAAGTGGCGTTGGGCTGTCAACGGTAAAGAAAGTCGTTGATAATCATAAAGGATTTATAAAAGCCCAAAGCCAGCCGGGAAGCGGGGCCTCGTTCCGGGTGCATCTGCCTTTTGACTAGCATGACAGATCTCATCCCGAAGGCACAAATCTTACTCTACCGCATACTGCGTGACATCCTCCACACGGAATTTCACCAGCTCAACGATCTGCGCCTGGGGCCTCATCAGCGGGGGGATAGACCGGAGTACTTCGTCCTTGTTTTCAAAATCATAGATAAACCACATTTTGTGCACACCGTCCTTGCATCCCCAATGCGCTTTGGAAATAATATGAGAACCTGAGGTCAAAAAAACATTGATGACGTGCATACAGTCCGAAACCTTTTCGGAATGGGGTATTTCAACCAGATAAGTTGGCATTTTTTCGAAGTTTAAGGTTTTAAAATTCACTTCATTACAGGCCAAACCAGCGGCTTACGCGGCTTGACCCAAAATATTCCTTGTCCGCTACGATCTCGCCGGAGGCTTTCGTATAAGTCCCGAAAGGTGACGGTCCTGAGAAAAAGTCGACACTGACCTGACCAACACGCCCATCGCCGAACTCTATATAACAAATGCCGTTTCCCTTGTAAGGCGCCGGTTCTTCGCCACGCTCAAAATCCGCTACTATCGATTCCGCAGCTACTTTTGCCGCTCCTTCCGCAAATACGCCCGCCTTGGGCGTTCCCACGCTGTTGACATCCCCGATGGCATACACACCGGGATATTGTGTTTTCAGATTGACCTTCGAAACAGGAATCCAGCCATTTACAGTCATACCGCTTTCCTCCACTACCCGCGGAACCCGATGCTTGGGAATGCCGAGAAACAGGTCGAAAGGCATCTCGGTCCCGTCATCGAGTATGGCGGCCTTGCGCGACGGATTAATGGTTTTCACGACATGCTTCGGAATAAAAGTGATGTCACGTTCCGCAAAAGCATCAAGCAGTGCCAGAGAAGTATCCGGCGACGGGGGAATGGGCAGTCCGAACGGCATCACGATGCTGATCGTACAATCTTTTCTGATACCGCGCTTAACCAGATAATCATGCATGAGCAAGGCGGCTTCGCTCGGCGCGGGCGGACATTTGAACGGGGCCGAACATACACCGACGATCACATTGCCTTTTGAAAACGTGGGGAGCAACTCCCGTAACATTTCTGCACCTGAAAAAGAATAGAACTCATTACCTGCTTCGGCCAGGCCGGGTGTCGCCGTCACATCATAATCGGCCCCCAGGGCAACTACCAGAATGTCCGCTTCATAAGTTGTCCCGCTGTGCGTGCTTACCTGCTTTGCAATCGGATCTATACGCGTGATGGTGTCGCGCACAAATTTCACGCCGGGTTTGACAATGTTTTTATAATAAACCCTGACCTGTTCGGCGGTTTTATGACCGAACATGATATCAAATTTGGAGAACCCGAAAAAAAATGAGTCGCTTTGATCAATCAGGGTCAGATCGAGACGATCCCCTATTTTTTCAGAAAGTATGGTCGTCAGTTCAAGGCCTCCGAACCCTGCACCCAGAACGACTACACGTAGTTTTGTGGCCATAAAAGATCAGTTTTTTCCTGGTTGCGGGATAATCCGCAAATACGGTTTAAGGGTTTTCCAGCCGTCCGGATACTTTTCTTTCGCTTCGGCATCAGAAACGGCAGGCACAATGATGACATCCTCCCCATTGGTCCAGTTTACCGGTGTGGCAACCCTGTGGCCGGCGGTAAGCTGCATGGAATCCAGGACACGGAGTATCTCATGGAAATTACGCCCGGTGGTCATCGGATAGGTAAGGTTAAGCTTAATCTTTTTATCAGGCCCTACTATGAAAACAGATCGGACAGTCTGATTGGTAGCGGCAGTACGGCCTTCCGAAGTGCCGGGTTCATCGGCAGGAAGCATGTCATACAGCTTGGCAATAGCCAGATCGGGATCTCCGATCATGGGATAGTTTACGGCATGGCCCTGCGTTTCCTCAATATCTTTTTCCCATTTCAAGTGGCTTTCGACAGGGTCAACGCTCAAACCGATCACTTTGCAATTCCTTTCCTGAAACTCCGGGGCCAGCTTGGCCATGTAACCCAGCTCAGTCGTGCATACAGGCGTAAAATCTTTGGGATGCGAGAAGAGGATAGCCCAGCTATCTCCCATCCATTCATGGAAATGGATAGGTCCCTGGGTGGTTTCCGCCTGAAAATCAGGCGCAACGTCATTTAATCTGAGGCTCATAAGTTTTAAATTAAAGGTTTGTGACTAGGGTAAAGATTTGCTTGTAGCCGGTTATATGAGCAGAAAACCCTTTTTACAGGTTTCGCACTCATAGCTCTCAGCCTTGATACTTCCGAGAGACGTGATCTTCACAAGCCGGGCAGCAAACGATCTTTTTTTTGAAACCACCAGGTTTCCGCCACATGCACTGCAGCGGATTCCGAGGATGGTTCGTTTAATGATGATTTTGTCCAGATCTAGAAGTCCCATAACGCCACCAAAAGTGGCGCTATCCGGTTTCAGATTCAAAAAAGAGGGACGAACGTGCCTGCTCCGGGACGAACCGCATGAACTTTGGGACTTGTGTGGCGGCATTAGTTTCAAAATTCATTTGGATAGCCCGGCAAATAATAGGAGATTGCGCCCCCAATTTTCCAAACGATGATAAATTCTGTTTTTTGCGGTATTGATTTCGGCACTTCCAATTCAAGTCTGGCAGTGGCAAATCAGGACGAAGTTTTCCTGGTTCCGGTTGAAAAAAACCACCATACTATTCCCAGTGCCATGTTTTTTGCCAGAAAAGACAATCAGGCATTTTTCGGCCGCGAGGCAACCGAACGCTTTCTGAGCCGGCAGCCAGGCAGGCTGATGCGAAGCCTGAAACGTGTTTTGGGCTCTCCTGCCATGCGCCAGGGAACCATGGTCAACGGCGAGCTGATGAAATTTGATCAGATCATTGCGGCCTTTCTGGATCAGATGAAACGCAAGGCGGAATCCGATTGCAATACAGAACTCAAGCATGTAGTAATGGGACGGCCCGTACACTTTACGGACAATGACGCGGCGGCTGACCAACGGGCAGAAAACGAACTGAAGGCCATAGCGAAGAGCCTGGGTTTCGAGCATGTCGGGTTTCAGTTTGAACCCATAGCAGCTGCATTTGCCCATGAAGCAAGGGTTACCGGAGAGAAACTGGCGTTGGTCGTAGACCTGGGCGGCGGAACATCCGACTTTACGGTTATCCGGCTGTCCGGTAAAAATGCCCGCAAGCCCGACAGAAGCAGTGACATACTGGCCAACACCGGCGTACGGCTCGGCGGAAACGATTTTGATAAGGATCTGAGCCTTGCCGAAATGATGCCGGAGCTGGGCTTTCGGTCCCGGTACGGTTCTAAAAATCTGGAAGTACCCTCCTACCACTACTTTGATCTTTCCGAATGGAGCAAGGTTAACTTTCTGTATACCAACAAGATCATATTTCAAGCCAAGCAATTACTCCGCGAAACCCATGATCCGGTACGCTACGGCAGGCTGGTGAGTATTCTTGAACAAGAAACAGGGCATGCGGTACTGGCAGAAACAGAGAAGATCAAGATCGGTCTGGCGAGCAATGATAGCTATGCGGCTGCGCTTGATTTCATTGACCAGAACCTGCGGATTGATGTGGAGCGGGAGAATTTTAACCTGGCAATTGCCACAAAAACGGAACGTATCGTCCAGGCAGCCACAGAATGTCTGCGCGCGGCCGGGATCGGACCGGAAGCGATCGGCCTGGTGATCATGACCGGCGGGTCAACGGAAATCCCGCTTATCCAGGATCAGTTCCGGCGGCTTTTCCCTGCGGCGGAATGGTCGGAAGAAAACAAACTTTCCAGTGTAGGGCTGGGCCTGGCCTACGATGCCCGCAACCGTTTTTCCTGAAAAATATACCACAATTCATCAAAAAACGGATAAAAAAATTTATTTAGACTCGTTCTCGTTAACTTTGTGCACTTCCAAACAGTGCCACATCGATGCCGAAGGTTAACAGCATCTCAATAACATGTTTTTTATGAAAAAACTAGTAATCGTTGCAGCAGCATTATTGTCCTTTGCTGCACATGCCCAGCAAAATACGCTTCTGGAGCAATCCTTCTGGAAAAACGCACCGGACGTGAATGCAGTAAAGGCGGAAATCGAGAAAGGAAGCAGCCCTTCCCAGTTCAACGGCGCTACATTTGATCCTGTGGTTCTGGCGATAAACGCCGGGGCTCCGAATGCAACTGTCGAATACCTGCTCAGCCAGCCAGGAAATCCTGTGGACAAGCTGACGCACGACAGCCGCATTTATCTGCACTGGGCAGCGAGCAAAGGCAATACCGAGCTCATGGAATATCTGATTGCAAAAGGCTCGAAAGCTGACGTGATCGATAGCCACGGGTCAACGCCCCTCAACTTTGCAGCCGGAGCCGGCCAGCAGAATACAAAGGTATATGACCTCTGCCTGGCCAATGGTGCCAATCTCAAAAAAGACCTCAACCATGAGGGTGCCAATGCGCTGCTGATCGCAGTCGCCAACGATAAGGATTTCACAATCACCAATTATTTTACATCCAAAGGCCTGGACCTGAAAAGCACTGACGCTGCCGGGAATAACGCATTCAGTTATGCGGCACGGGGCGGCAATATCGAGATATTGAAAACACTTTTGCAAAAAGGCGTTCCTGCCAACCCTACGGCCATGCTGATGGCTGCTCAGGGATCACGCCGCGGCGCCAATTCCATTGAAGTATACCAATATCTGGAAAGCCTGAAACTTCAACCGAACATTGTCGGTAAAAACGGCGAAACTGCATTGCATTCGGTGGTACGCAGGCCTAAGCAGGACGATATCATCCGTTATTTTCTGTCGAAAGGTGTGGATGTGAACAAGGCAGACGAAGACGGAAACACGGCATTCATGAACGCCGCCGCGTCCAATCCCGACACAGCAGTACTTGCATTACTCGCACCGGCCCTTAAAAACATCAATCAGGGCAACCAGAAAGGGCTTACTGCGTTGGCTATGGCCGTTCGCAGCAATTCTCCCGCGGTGGTCAGTTACCTGATCGGAAAAGGGGCGTCTGTGCGT
This sequence comes from Dyadobacter bucti, assembly GCF_005869225.1. Taxonomy (GTDB): domain Bacteria; phylum Bacteroidota; class Bacteroidia; order Cytophagales; family Spirosomataceae; genus Dyadobacter; species Dyadobacter bucti. Next base: position 58,928 of record NZ_SWFP01000001.1, read on the forward strand.
GTAGCTGATGCCAATGGTGACAACCTGGCTTACTATCTGATCCAATCGTACGCGCCCCGGAATGCAGCGGATTTTGATGTTAAAATGAAGCTTCTTCAGGACAAAGGTTTAAACATCACCGAAAGTCAGAAGAACGGCAATACCCTGTACCATCTGGCTGTGGCGAAAAATGATCTGGCGCTGATCAAAAAACTGGAAGCATACCAGGTCGATGTGAACGCCAAAAATAAGGAAGGGATTACCGCCCTGCACAAAGCAGCCATGATTGCCAAAGACGACGCCGTGCTGAAATACCTGATCTCGATCGGTGCTAAAAAGGACATCGTAACCGGCTTCGACGAGACTGCTTTTGACCTGGCAGGTGAAAATGAGTCGCTTTCTAAAAACAATGTAACTGTTAATTTCCTGAAATAATTTTCATGTCTGATTTTATAAAAACAGCAGTTGTATCTGTAGTGCTAACCCTTGCCGCGCATTCGGGAACTTTTGCACAGAGTACCGGTACAAGCAAATACAAATGCATGGTACAGATGACCAATTACGCTGGCGAAGGTGCTTATATCGTAGTTTCTCTGATCAATAGCAAAAATGGATATGACAAAACACTGTATGTCATGGGTCCCGATAAAAAATGGTACAACAGCCTGAAAGAGTGGTACAAGTTCCAATCCAAAAAACCGGCCAATATCAGCGCTGTCACCGGAGCGTCGGTGACCGGCGGCGACCGCAGTGTAAATGTGTTTGAAATCGAAACTGCGAAAATCAATGCAGGTTATAAGCTCAGGTTTGAAAGTGCGGTGGAAGATCAGAAATACCACGTGAAAGATGTGGAAATACCGCTGACAACAGAAGCACTTTCCGCTAAAACCGATGGTACCGGCTTCATCCGGTATGTGAGGTTCAGCCCTAATTAACAGGCAGCGCTTTTCATGACCACCCGCCTCGAAGCTCGAATTTACCTACCGGCGAACTGCTAGCGATTTATCCTGCCGGCGACCCAGCGAGAACGGCTGTATTCCGTCGGTAAAATAGCGAACGATGTTCAGCTTAGTGTTCAAATCCATTAAAAAGGCCGCGGCTCGGCATTTTATACAACCTGAGACCGGGCGGTTCGATCATACCAGTAGAACGGCCAGGTTCTGATGGATTGTTACTGACGCCCTGGAATATCCAGATTGGAAGAAGAAAAAACTTTTCCGTCATCCGTGATCATCAGGCAGCTGAACTCGGGAAAGCGGCTTATAAAACGCAGACCGGCTTCTTTTCCCATCACCATCAGCGAAGTACTGAAACCGTTGGCCCGTTCCGCGCTGGGACCAAAAACTGTTACGCTGGTCAGTCCGGTTGCAGGATAACCGGTAGCAGGGTTAATAATATGTGAATAACGTTTGCCATTGAGCGTCACAAATTTCTCATAGTCCCCGGAGGTAACCACCGCTCCGTCGCGAACCGGCAATACCGCGAAAAGATCGCCCGGATCCATAGGGTCGTTGATACCGATGATCCAGTCGCTTCCATCGGGTTGTTTCCCCCATACACTCATGTCGCCGGAACCATTGACAATACCTGCTTTAATACCTCTTTCCAGCATCATATCCCGGCATTTATCCGCTGCGTACCCTTCACCCAAAGCTCCGAAGCCGATTTTCATTCCTTTCATTCGGAGGAAAACCGTTGAGTTTTTTTTATTGAGGACAATGTTCTTATAGCCCACTTTTTCAACAGACCTCTTAACCGACTCCGGCGAAGGCATCGTGGTCATGGAACCATCGAATTTCCAGATCCGCTCCATAGCCGCGAAACTGATATCGAAAGCTCCGCCGGTGAGGCGCGAAAGTTCCAGAGCCCTTTCTGTCAGCTCAAAAACCTCCCTGTCCACCCGTACGGGCCGGATCCCTGCATTTGCATTCACCTGTGAAATCTGGGTAGCCGGTATCCAGTCAGAGATCAGGTTTTCGATCCTGGTGATCTCGCGGATCACTATATCAATATGCATTTCCGCCGCCGCAGAGTCCGCCGCCACGATCGTGATATCAAACCGACCGCCCATGAGCATGGTGGTGCGCTTTCGCAAAACCTGCGAACGTGCGCTCAATGCTATGAAAACAAAAAACAGCGTCAGAATTTTTTTCATATAAATTGTAACCGGTACCGGACGCAAAAAGTCTCCGCAGCTTCAAAAGTAATTGTTTGAACCAACCGGAAAAAGTGTATCGCACTTTCAGCAAACCTTAACGGATACCAGCGTGTTCAAAAAAGTACTAACTTTATATTCTGTTTATGTTATTTAATATTTTCTGTATACATAATGAAAAGCGATTCACAGGCAAGCAAGGTATATGTAGAACTCCGGCGAAAAATCCTGTCCAACCAACTTACTGCCGGGAGCAGGCTTAAAGAAGATGTGTGGGCAAAAAAAATGGAAGTCAGCCGCATATCCGTCCGTGAAGCATTAACCCGTCTCCTGGGCGAAGAGCTGATCATTTTTGGTGAAAAAGGCGGCTATTTTGTCAAATCGATGACCGCCCGCGATGTAAAGGAAATACGCCAGATGCGACAAATACTTGAAATCGGAGCATTGAGGCTCATCTTTCAGCTGCAAGACCCGCAATGCATCGCCAAACTGGAAGAAATATGTGACGATTTCACGTCCATGATACACCGGGGCTATCTGGGCGGGGCCTGCGAGGCCGATATCAAATTTCATGAAACACTGATCAACAGCGCCGGAAACGAAAAATTGAAGATGCTGTACCAGGTCAGCAATATCCCTTTATTTCACCAGAAACTAGGCCAGACACAGTCCCACATGGACGATTACGAGTTGACAGACATGGAACACCGGCAGATACTGGAAGCCATCAAAGCCAACGATCCGGCTCTGGCGGAGTCCGTTCTGAACAAACATCTGCTCAGAGGCGAAGCCGCAGTTCTGGAAGATATTATGTAGAGCCACCCGTTTTACTATTGCAGAAAGCCACCTGATAGTGTGGCTTTTTGCTTTTTACCGATCATTCTTCCGGAGTTTCGCCTACCCGCCCATATTTCATTCTTCATTTTCGATAAAATTAGATAGAAAAAATTTTTGTATACAGAATTTTGATATATTTGTATACCATATCTACTTTTTCAATCTACCCTAATGTTCCTGCCCAATGAAGAAAAACTACGTTCCGAAACTGTGCTCGGTCACTCTCTTACTGTTGTTGTTTGCTTTCTGTATTTCACCTGACGCCACGTCCCAGGGCGTTCAAAAAGTTGAAGGTACGGTAACCGAAAAAACATCCAATGCACTGCTGCCTGGTGTGAACATCGTTATAAAAGGTTCGAGCCGGGGCACCACCACCGACAGCGAAGGACATTTTGCCCTGGATGCCTCACCTTCCGATACGCTTACATTTTCGTTTATCGGATACGTCAGGCAGGATGTTGCGGTCAATTCATCCTCTGTGCTCAACGTGGCACTGGTAACCGATTCCCAGGCATTGAATGAAATTGTGGTAACAGGTTATTCCTCTCAAAGAAAAAGGGACATAACTGGTTCAGTATCTGTCGTGGACACCAAAGCAATGAAGTCGATTCCATCCGGGTCGGCAGTTCAGGCATTGCAGGGACAGTCGTCGGGGGTGAACGTGATCAGCTCGGGAGCTCCGGGTTCGCCCAGCAACATATTTATCCGGGGTATCAGTTCTTTCGGCGACACCCAGCCGCTGGTGCTCGTAGACGGTATCCAGGCTTCCCTGAACGATGTCAGCTCGGATGATATTGAATCGGTACAGGTGCTCAAAGATGCGGGCGCTGCGGCCATATATGGTGTAAGGGGCGCGAACGGGGTAATTGTAGTGACCACCAAAAAAGGCAAAGCCGGAACGCCGGTAATTTCCTACGATGCCTATTATGGCACCCAGAGGCCGTTGCAGGGGAATGTTTTCAATCTGCTTAATCCCGATAATTTTGCCCGCATTACCAAAATAGCTAATCCAAACAGCAGTCTTTTCAGAAATGGTATCCCTGATTTTGTATACAGAGGACCGGGCGGCTCGGGAACAGGAATGGCCGGAGACGCTGCGGTAGACCCTTCGAAGTATAATTTCAGCACATCCAATCCTGCCAACAATTACCTGATACAGAAATTAAACAAATCAGGAACGGACTGGTTTCACGAGGTATTCAGGCCAGCAGCCATGACAAACCATAACCTGACTATCAGCGGCGGCAGTGAAAAATCGAACTATATGGTTTCACTCGGCTACCTCAATCAGCAGGGAACGCTTATGGAAACGTATCTGAAAAGATACAGCCTGCGGGTCAATACGCAATTCAACCCCAGAAAACACCTGCGAATTGGTCAGAATACCTATATGTTTTACAAACAAAACCCTTCCTTTAACAACCGCTCTGCCGGCAACGCCATCGCACAAACCTATCGCATGATGCCATTGATTCCTGTTTACGATATCATGGGCAACTGGGGCGGAACGTTTGGTGGTCCGGAACTCGGAAACGGAAGCAATCCGGTAGCAACCCAGAAAAGCCTGATCAATAACCGCAGTAATTTCTGGAATGTGGTAGGGAACGTATTTGCAGAGGTAGATCTTTTCAAGAATTTCACTGCCAGAACAAGCGTGGGCGGTACTATCGACAATCAATACCACGTCAATTTTGCCTTCACTCCTTACTTTAATTCAGAAGGGAATACGAACCTGAACTCCCTGACCGAGTCGCCCCTGTTCAACAGCAACCTGATGTGGACCAACACGATCACCTATAACAAGACCTTTGGAAAACATTCGGTCCAGGCATTGATCGGGTCGGAAGCGATCAAAAACTATGGCCGTGCGGTAAATGCGTCTTCGAGCAACTTTTTCTCGACGGATTTTGACTACCTCATCCTGAACAACGGTACGGCCAACATCGCCAACAACAGCAGCGCCTACAAAAACACACTGTTCTCCCTTTTCGGACGTGTGGACTATGCATTTAACGACAAGTACCTGGTGGCTGCCACAGTTCGCCGCGACGGTTCTTCCCGTTTTGGGCCAAACAAACGCTACGGGGTGTTCCCATCGGCTTCGCTGGGCTGGCGGATCTCCTCCGAGGAATTCATGAAGGATGTTAATTTCCTGAATGAACTGAAGCTGCGCGCGAGTTACGGGGTGCTGGGCTCGCAGGCGAATGCCAATCCCAACAATGCCTTCGATCTTTTCGGCGGTACTTTTGCCAGGGCATACTACAACATTACCGGCTCTGGTAACAGCCTCACGCAAGGTTTCATGCAGACCAGCCTGGGTAACCGCAATACCGGCTGGGAACGTAACATTATCAGCAATATCGGGCTCGATGCGACTTTGTTCAGAAAACTGGACGTGTCTGTGGAGTATTACCGGAAATCTATTGAAGGCTTGCTGTTTGCAGAGCCGCTTCCCGCTACTGCCGGTGCTGCCACGGCGCCTACCATCAACATTGGCGACATTCGCAACCAGGGGGTGGATATCTCGGTGAACTACCGCGGAAACATGACGGATGATCTCAAATTTAACCTCGGCGCAAGCATTACAACTTATAAAAACACGATCCAAAACATCCCCGACCCGGGCTACTTCGACACCGGCTACTCACAGGATCTGGGCAATATGGTGAGAAACAAGGAAGGCAACCCGGTAGGATCTTTCTTCGGGTACCAGATTGTGGGGCTTTTCCAAAGCCAGGAGGACATTAACGGTTCGCCTACGCAGTCTGATGCCGCGCCGGGAAGGTTTAAATATCAGGATGTCAACAATGATGGTAAGATCAATGCCGATGACCGGACTTTTATCGGAAACCCAAACCCCGACTTTACTTATGGCCTTAACCTCGGACTGAACTACAAGGATTTTGACCTGTCGGCTATCTTTTACGGTTCGCAGGGAAATGAGGTTTTCAATACTGTGAAATCGTACACTCATTTTTACAGTACCTATGTGGGTGCCAAAAGCAATGACCTGCTGAATGCATGGACGCCTGAAAATACGGACACGAACATTCCGAAAGTAGAGACATCAGGCTCTTTCAGCTCGTCGGGTATAGTGAATTCATTTTATATAGAAAACGGCTCGTTTCTGAAACTGCGCTCGCTGGTGCTGGGCTACACCGTGAAGCCGGTAGTATTGAAAAAAATCGGAATGGACAGGCTGAGACTGTATCTGCAGGCTGCCAACCTTTTTACCATCACCAAATACACCGGGCTTGATCCTGAGCTGAGCGGCAACAGTTCCGATTTCGGTATCGACTTCGCGAACTATCCCAACAACCAGAGAAATTTCATTATCGGCCTCAATCTTTCTTTCTAAACAGAAATTCATCCATCGTCATGAAGAAATTAGCAACCTTCTGCTTACTGATCATATTGGGCACAAACAATGCCTGCAACAATGACTTCCTGGAAATCGGTGCGATTGGCACTACCAGCGAAACCACACTCGCCACAAAGGCTGGTGTAAACGGACTCCTGATGGGCGCATACTCGCTCCTCGACGGCTGGGGCGTACCGGGATCTACCTACTATTTTGTGGGTGTTGAAAACTGGATATTCGGGGGCGTTGTTTCCGACGACGCACATACCGGGACCGAAGCCGGGGCATTACCGCCGATGACATCCGTTGAAAGTTACAATTACGACGCCAGCATGCTGCCTTTCGCACAGAAATGGCAGGTGTTGTATGCCGGTGTACAGCGTGCGAACGATGTACTGCGTATACTAGCCAAAGTTACAGATGGTTCCATCAACGCCGAAGAAGAAAAACAGATCCGGGCGGAAGCAACTTTCCTGAGAGGGATTTACCACCTCGAAGCCGCTAAACTATGGGAAAACATTCCTTTCGTGGACGAAACGGTTTCTTATGCCAATGGTAATGTGAAGGTTCCCAACAATGTATCTGCCTGGCCTAAAATTGAAGCGGATTTTGCTTTTGCCGCTGCCAACCTTACCCCTACCAAATCGGAAGTGGGACGCTGCAACAGCTGGGCAGCCAAGGCTTTTCTTGCCAAAACCTATATGTTCCAGGATAAATATACCGAGGCAAAACCACTGCTGGAAGAGCTCATCGCCAGCGGGGTAACATCCTCCGGCGCCAAATATGCACTGGTCAATTTCGCAGACAATTTTAACCCCATCAAAAAGAACGGCCCCGAGTCGGTATTTGCCGTACAGATGTCGGTTAACGATGCGTCGATCTACGAGCATGGAAACATGGGTGCTTCGCTGAACTTTCCAATGGGCGGCCCGGCTACCTGCTGCGGCGCTTACCAGCCTTCGTTCAGTCTGGTAAATTCGTTCAAAACGGATGCTGCTACCGGGTTGCCGCTACTGGATACTTTTAACAATACCGATGTGACCCACGACCTGGGCATTGAAAGCAATGCGCCGTTTACACCCTATGCCGGAACATTGGACGCGCGACTGGACTATACGGTAGGCAGAAGAGGAATCCCTTATCTGGACTGGGGACTGCACCCCGGCAAATCGTGGATACGTCAGCAGGCAGTGGCCGGACCTTACAGCCCTATCAAAGCGATTTATTATAAAGCTGACAAAGCCACCACATCCTACGGAAACGGCCGCTATACTTCCAATAATTACACAATGATCCGTTTTGCCGACATATTGCTGTGGGCCGCGGAAGTGGAAGTAGAGATCGGTTCGCTGACAGAAGCGCAAAAATACGTGAACATGGTAAGGGCGCGGGCTGCGAATACCAACGGCTGGGCAAAAAAATACATTGACAACGCCGATCCTTCTAAAGGTTATTCCACCGAGCCGGCCGCCAATTACAAGGTTGGTTTGTATACCACTGAATTTACGGCCAAAGGAAAGGATTTCGCCCGCGAAGCCGTACGGTTCGAACGCAAGATCGAATTCGCTATGGAAGGCCACCGGTTTTTTGACCTTCGCCGCTGGGATAACGGCACCGGCTATATGGCAAATGTTTTAAATGCATATATTCAGCATGAAACTACAATCGCCGGCTACAACTTTGTGTATATGAACGGTGCTAAATTTACAAAGGGGAAAAACGAGATTTACCCGATCCCGCAGGCTCAGATCGATTTGAGCGTAGTAGATGGCAAATCCGTGCTGACCCAGAATCCAAATTATTGACCTTTTCAATTTTGTTATGCGTGAAAATCTTTTGAACCGCCGCAAATTTCTTGCCCTTTCGGCCTCTACCGGCCTGGCGTTGTCATCCCGCTTCGCGTTTGCGGCACCTTTCCAATCCGAGAGAAAACTTCGTGTGGGGATAGTTGGCGGAAGGTTCGGACTGGGTTTCTTTTTTAATGAACACCCCAATTGTACCGTGGAAGCAGTCAGTGACCTGCTTCCAGACCGGCGGGCCGCACTCATGAAAACCTATCAGTGTACCAAAAGCTATGAGTCGCTGGAAAAATTGCTGAAAGACCCGAAGATCGAGGCTGTGGCATTGTTTACACCTGCTCCCGACCATGCGAGGCATGTGATCCAGTCGCTGAAAGCGGGCAAGCACGTGTTGTGCGCCGTGCCGGCTGCATTGACGATCGAAGAGTGCCACGAGGTACATAAAACGGTAAAAAGCACAGGGCTGACCTATATGATGGCCGAAACCTCCGTATTCCGGGGAGACACGATCACTGCCAAAAAACTCTACAAGGAAGGAAAGTTCGGTACTATTTTCAGCAGCTCGGCCCAGTACTACCATCCGGGGCTGGAAGTGTTGTATTTTGAAAAAGACGGTAAACCTACCTGGCGGCACGGCCTTCCGCCAATGCTCTACCCTACCCATGTAACGGCTTTCCTGATCGCTGTGACCGGCGAGCGGCTGACCCATGTAACCTGCCAGGGCTGGGGCGACGATAGTCCTATGCTAAAAGGCAACCCGTATAAGAATCCATTCTGGAACGAAGCAGCTTTTTTCAGGACCAATCAGGGCAATTCCTTTATCGGGGAGGTTTGCTGGAAAGGTGCCTTGGTAGGCTGCGAACGGGGCGAGTGGCGGGGCGATAAAATGAGCTATTACAGCCAATACAAACACAATGAAACCCATATCGTGGAAGCCACAGAAAAAAAAGGCACCGACGATGGCGGCTTTTCCATAGCTGAACCGGAAATGCAGATTTACAAGGAAACGGTATGGTGGAAAACCGATCTGCTCCCCGCACCCATGCGCCATGACAGCGGCCACGGAGGTTCGCATACTTTTATTACCCACGAATTCATCGATTCCATTATCAGCAACCGCGAGCCGATCGTAAATATCCGTGAGGCGCTTGCTTACACCGCGCCGGGCATTATAGCACACGAGTCGGCATTGAAAAACGGGGAGTACCTGAAAATCCCGAGCTTCGACTAACTGGTTTTTAATCGACTCATTTTTAAAATTTTAATATCAATACGTATAATTTTTCGGCAATGAATGTCTGGCCAAAGTCACAAGCACTATTAAAAAATAATGAAAAATGGATTCCCGGCGGAGTGGTTTCGCTCAACCGGAAATCCGACCCGAATATTTGTTTTACAAAAGGCCGGGGAAGCCGGGTTTGGGATCTGGAAGGCAACGAATACATTGATTACCAGGCTGGGTTTGCGGCTTCCTTTCTGGGCCACAACGATCCGGATATCAACAAGGCCGTGCAGGAGTCTTTTTCACAGGATATGGTTTTGATGGGCGCAGGCCCCACTGATCTGGAAGGTAAATTTGCGGAGCTGTTCTGCAGCAGCGTTCCGTCCGTGGACAGCATCCAGATCACCACAACAGGCTCCGAGGCCACTTACCACGCCATCCGGATTGCGCGTACCGTTACTAAGAAAGACCATATCATAGTGATGCAGGGCGGATACAACGGCTGGCACAACGACGTCGCCTGCAATGTGATCAGCGCGCTGGCAGATGTGGGAGAAAGGGTAAGCCCGGGCGAGTATCCTTTCGACTCGCTGTCGGCCGGAATTCCCGATGCGCACAAATCCCTGGTACATATCATCAATTACAATGACCTTGATTCGGTAAGGTATGTGCTTAAAAGATATCCCGTTGCCTGTCTGATCCTGGAACCTATCCTGCAAAACATTGGTATCGTAAAACCATTGCCGGGTTACCTCGAAGGACTCCGCCAGCTTGCCGATGAAAACGGGTTTCTCCTGATCTTTGATGAGGTCAAAACGGGTTTTCGTCACGCAATAGGCGGCTACCAGAGCATCAGCGGCGTCACGCCCGACCTCAGTACATTTGGAAAAGCAGTTGCCAACGGTTATCCTATGGGCGTGATCGGCGGGAAAAAGAAATATATGGACCATTTCGTACATCCCGAACGAGATCAGCGTGCATTGATCGCTGGAACCTATAATGCTTTTCCGCTCACTACGGTTGCCGCAATTGCCACGCTTAAAAAACTCTCTTCGCCGGAGCATCAGGTATACCAGCACATTAACAAGCTGGGGAAAATGCTTGAAGACGGACTGAACACCATTTTTTCGACACTTGACAAACCTTATTATCTGGCACGTCAGGGTTCGGCCTACTGCATGTATTTCATGGACCACGCGCCTGTTGATTTCCATGATATTGTAAAAAACCATGACTTTGCCTTCGATAAAAACTACCGGATCAAACTCATCGAAAAAGGCATATTCAATTTTCCGCTTCCCATCAAGCAGGGCAGCATTTCTTTTGCCCATACCGAAAAAGATATCGAGATCACCCTCGAAAAAACGCAGGATGTGGTGAATGAAATGAGTATGCAGTACTATCCAGCCTGAGTTTTTTGACCTTCCGGCTATATCCTAAACCACCATTTTTTTTAATGAAAATTACTGCCATCGAAACCCAGGTTTGCCATGCCCGCATGCGGAACTGGGTCTTTGTCAAAATCATAACAGACCAGCCCGGGCTCTGGGGCTGGGGAGAAGCTACCCTCGAATGGCATACCCGCTCGGTGGTGGGTGCTATTGAAGATCTTTCGCAATTGCTGATCGGTGAAGACCCGCGACGGATCGAGCACCTCTGGCAAATGATGTACCGCCAACATTTCTGGCATGGAAACGGCATCGTCCGCGGCACGGCGATCAGCGGGATTGACATTGCGCTCTGGGATATTCTCGGGAAAATCCACGGGGTACCCTGCCATGAATTATGGGGAGGGCGTGTCCGTGATTACATCCGCCTGTACTGCCACCTCGGCGGCGGGAAAATGGAGGATTTTTACCAGACCCGCCCCGACGATGCCAGCCGTTTCGGCGAGTTGGCGCAAAAGGCAGTTGAAGATGGTTTCACCGCGTTCAAGTCGATGGCCGTGCCCGAAACCATGCCACTGGAAGGTTTACAGCCTGTTTACTACGCCGAAGCCTGTGTAAAAGCGATGCGCGACGCAGTCGGCGACAGCATCGACATCATGGTGGACTGCCACGCCCGCCCTTCCCCGAGGATGGGGATGCTTTTTGCAAAAGCATTGGAACCTTACGGCCTGTATTTCTTTGAAGAACCCTGCTGGCCCGAATCGATTGAGGATATTGCATTGATACAACGTGCCGTAAAAACACCCATAGCGAGCGGAGAAAGGCTGATCGGCATCCACGCATTTCGGGAAATGCTCGAACACCGGGCTGTGAGCGTGATCCAGCCGGACATTACCCACTGCGGCGGACTGAGCGAAGTGCGGCGCATTGCTGCCCTGGCCGAAGCCTACAAAGTTGCCGTGGCGCCACATAACCCGCAAGGCCCCGTGAGCACCGCCGCTTCTATTGAATTCGGTTTTGCAACGCCTTCCTACGTAATTTGCGAAAGTGTACACAGCGATGTGCCCTGGCGTACCGAGGTAGTGAGCGAAGGATTTACGGTGGAAGAAAAAGGCCGTATCGTAAGGCCGAACACCCGTCCCGGACTTGGTATCGACATTGACGAATCGGTGGTTAAAAAACATCCGTTTCAGCAGGAAGTATTGCAAAGGACATTTTACAAAGACGGCAGCGTCGGCGATTGGTAATCTAATATGCAAAGTGATTTGATGGATAAAATTTTTGGAACAAAAACAGTCCTGATCAGTGGCGGGCTCGGTGATATCGGACGTGCGGTGGCATTGAAATTTGCCGCGTCGGGAGCCGCCATTGCTTTGGGGGATATCAAAGAGCCTACTTCCGCGAAAGGGTTTCTGACAGAGCTGAGAGGTTTTGGGATCGAGGCAATTTACCACCAGACCGATGTTTCCAATGCCGCTTCCGTCAGTTCCTGGATCGACGCGGTAGAGCAAGAACTGGGTACACCGGACATCATTATTGCCAATGCGGCTACCGTCACCATAGGTAGCATTCATGAATTTACTCCCGAACAATGGTCGCAGGAACTGCGGGTAAACCTGGACGGGGCTTTTTTTATGACCCAAAACGCTACTGCCAGACTTCTGGCAAAACAGATGCCCGGCAGGGTCGTGTTCGTGGGGAGCTGGGCTGCACAGGCTGTACATCCGGGGTTACCGGCTTATTGTGTGTCAAAAGCAGGTGTAAGGATGCTTTGCAAATGCATGGCACTGGAACTGGCCCCGCACGGTATTCTGGTCAACGAAATTGCGCCCGGTTGGGTAGAAGCGGGGCTCAGCGCAAGCATCTGGAAAGGCAACCCGGAACAAGCAAAGACCGCTGCACAAAAAGTACCTGTCCGGAAACTGATCGGCCCGCAGGAAGTGGCCGCGCAAATCGTCCTCATCTGCCACCCCGAAAACGTACATATGACCGGCAGTACAGTATTAATGGATGGCGGACTTTCCTTACTGACCCTATGAGCCAGCCATTTTATCCTGCTATCAAAAACCCTTCTTTTTCCGGTATTATCGGTGTTTCCCAAACGGATATCACACCACCATCAGGCATATACGCACGTAATTGGGGTGCCGCAACCCACGAGGTAGCCGCAGGTGTGCACCGTCCGCTGATGCTCACCTGCACTACTTTTCAATCGTCACGGGATGCAAAACCGCTGGTACTGATCGGCGCGGACCTGGGCTGGTGGAAAAGTAAGGAAGATGAGCTTTTTTTGCGCCAGGGCGTATTGGAAGCATTGGAAATTGAATCTCCCCAATTGATGCTCTGCCTGTCGCATACGCATGCGGGGCCGAGCCTTTTCAGGGAGGATGAAAATAAGCCCGGCGGACAATTTATCGAACCATACCTGACAGAAATCCAACACAAGGCTATTGCAGCCATTAAAAAAGCACTTTCCTCTGCCACATCGGCTACGATCACCTGGAACTACGGAAAATGCGACCTGGCTACAAACCGGGACCTGCCTGAGTACGGCAGCGAACGGCTGCTCGTCGCATACAATCCGTCGGCAGAGGCTGACGATACTTTGCTCGTGGGACGGATTTCGAACTCGCAAGATCAGCTATTAGGCACAATCGTGAATTATGCCTGTCATCCCACCACGCTTGCCTGGGACAACCAACTGATCTCACCGGATTACATTGGTGCAATGCGGGAAACTATTGAAAACCAGACACATGCCCCATGCCTGTTTTTGCAGGGAGCTTCCGGCGAGCTTGCCCCCAGGGAACAATATGTGGGCGATGTGGCGATTGCGGATACTTACGGACGGCAGCTCGGTTATGCAGCATTGTCGGCGCTCGAAGGCATGCCACCAGCCAAAAGCCAGTTGATTTTTAAAGGTGCGGTGGAATCCGGCGCGCCTCTCGGAATCTGGGAAACGGCTGACTACGAACCGTCAAATCATTGCTCGGCAGAGATGACCGGGGTCGAATTTCCCTTGAAGCAGCTCCCGACATTGGCCGAAATTGAAAAAGAATGGGCGGCTTGCGAGGATAATGTTTTGAAAGAAAGACTCTGGCGCAAACGGGGAATCCGGAAAACAGTTGGCGACGGGGTAACTTCCGTAATGCCGCTCTGGGTCTGGAAACTGGGTGATTCGTTTCTGATCGGGCAGCCCAATGAAACCTATTCTTTGTTCCAAAAAACACTCCGTGATAAGCTATCGCCTCATGCAGTCGGTGTCATCAATATTGTGAACGGCTATGCAGGTTATCTGCCTCCGCAGGATTATTATTACAAAGATATGTATGCAGTGTGGCAAACCCCTTTCGAACATGGTTCGCTCGAAATGCTGATCGCAGTTTCGGTTGAAACGGCAAAAAAAATGATTTAAAATGAACCTGAACCTGACTGCGCTGGACGCAACCATTTTCGGCGTTTACATTCTCGGTGTGCTTGCACTCGGCCTGTACGCGTCCCGAAAAGGGAAACAGACCAAAAGAGACTATTTTCTGGCCGGCGACAAACTGCCCTGGTGGATGATTGGCGGCAGTATCATTGCTTCCAATATCAGCAGCCATCATCTGGTGGGTGCTATGGGTGCCGCGTACAGCCGGGGATTTGTGGTCATAGCTATGGAATGGGGTGCTATTCTGATGGGTTTCAATGCCTTGCTCTGGATCTTTCTCCCTTTTTATATCAGAAACGGATTTTACACCATACCTGAATTCCTCCACAAACGATTTGGAACGGCTGCACGTACCACCTATGCAGGCCTCATCCTGCTGACTTATGTGTTTGTCGAGATCAGCGCGGTGCTGTACCTGGGCGCATTGTCGCTGCACAGCCTGCTCAATATCCCTGTTTTTGCCAGTGTGCTCGTACTGGCGCTGCTTACCGGCGTTTATACGATTTCAGGAGGGTTAAGGGCGGTTATCTGGACAGAAATGCTGCAACTGGGCGTTCTCGTCATGGGCGGGATCATACTTACTGTCGCAACCGTGAAAGCAGCCGGAGGTATTGAATCAGTATTGGAAACATCCAAAGACTGGGAGCTGATCCTCCCGGCCAGCGATCCCGATTTTCCCTGGACCATGTATCTGGGCGGGGCGCTTTGTATCAGTATCTTTTACTGCGCTACCAACCAGTTTATCGTGCAGCGGGTACTTGCGGCAAAAAATGAATGGCACGCGAGAATGGGCGTTATTTTTGGTGATTATCTCAAATTTCTCGTGCCGCTGATCATTACCGTTCCGGCACTGGTTGCTCCGAAACTTATTCCCCACCTCGACAATCCTGACCTTCTTTTCCCGACACTGGTCGGCACCTTGCTACCATCGGGGCTGGTGGGGCTGGTCATGGCCGGCCTGATAGCCGCAGTAATGTCGCACCTTTCCGGCGCGATCAATTCCTGCACGACCATTCTGACAGTGGATGTTTTCCTGCCTTATTTCAGTAAAAATGCCACCGAAGCCGAAGCCGTACGTTTCGGCAGGATCTCCGGGGGCGTGATCATTGTCGTCGGTATTCTGTGCACAGGCGTGCTGATGAGCTACTCCGACAAACCCATTTTCATATACCTGATGAATGCATACGGTCTGTTCACACCCGGGATAGCGACGATGTTTTTGCTTGGGATTTTATGGAAACGCACTACACAGCAAGGCGCTCTGACAGCTGGTATCCTTACTATTCCCCTATCAATCCTGATTGAATTCGTATTCCCGCAAATGCCATTTTTTAACCGTACCGGCATTGTTTTCTGGACTTGTATGGCCATGTGCGTGCTGGTAAGCCTGGTCACGAAACCCAAACCGGAAGCAGAACTCGCCGGGCTGATCTGGAACAAGGAAAGCCTTTCGCTATTGCCAGAAGAACGTGAACAGCAGCGCGGCCTGAAGAACCCGTTCATCTGGTGGGCGATCATCACGGCCATTGTACTCTATTTTTATGTGCGCTACGCATGAACTGGGAGGTTGTCAACAGTCACAGATGCACGCTGGGTGAAAGTCCGGTTTGGGACGCAAAAGCGCAACGGCTTCTATGGGTCGACATTCCGGAAGGCGAAGTCCATTCTTATTTTCCCGATACCGGTCAGCACAGCATTTATCCAACCGGTACACAAATCGGTGCCATTGCCCTGAGGAAATCCGGTGGTTTGATCGGCGCTGCTGCTGATGGTTTTTTCAGGTTTGACATAAATACTCAAACCCGTGAATTTATCTCCGACCCTGAGGTGCATTTGCCGGGCAATCGTTTCAATGATGGCAAATGTGATCCGGCCGGGAGGTTTTGGGCAGGCAGCATGTCTATGAACAATGAGCCGGGACGTGGGAAATTGTATTGTCTTGAAAAAGATCTTTCCATTTCGATAAAGCTTGCCAACATAGGTTGTTCAAACGGCCTTGCATGGAGCCCCGACCACCGGAAATTTTATTATATCGATACGCTTGCACAGCATGTGATGGGCTATGACTATGCTACCGCAACCGGAGAAATCAGCAATCCGGAAATTATCCTGAACATTCCCAAAGCTACCGGTTACCCCGACGGCATGACAATCGACTCCCAAGGTATGCTTTGGATTGCTGTCTGGGGTGCGTCCAAAGTCATACGCTGCAATCCCGCCAACGGATTTATACTGAACGAAATACACTTTCCGGCAACCCAGGTCACCTCATGTACATTCGGAGGCGAAAATCTGGACGAACTCTATGTCACTTCTGCCTGCGCCGGATTAACCCGAAAACAGCTTGACAGCCAGCCGCTTGCAGGCAAGTTGTTTGTCGTGAGAGATATTCGATGCAGCGGGGTCCGTGCCGATAGGTTTGCAGGGTAAACAGCAGCCCAAAGAATCTTCCTATTATTTCACGAAAACCAGAAAAGCACCGCATCTTCTACCGATAGATACTTCAGATCAACCGACGGCTAAATACTACCCACATTGTAGTGAAAAACGGAATGAAAAATACTTTTTGATTATACAAATCGTATAATTTTTCATATCTTCGTAGAGGCTTTTATGAAAGTCAACATCATCAGGCTAAAAGACAATCAGCGCGTCGAATCAAACATTATCAAACCAAACGGGCTTCCACTTCCTAATCTGGGTGACGGCTGGCGGTTTAACTTTGAGAAACATTCAAAGGGCACCTTTAATGAAACCTTTGTTTTAATCACCGACGAAATGCCTCAGGAAATCGAAGGCTGCCTGATATTCAGGTTGGAAAAAGGTGAGCCCTATATGGCATACATTGAAACGGCGCCGCATAACAAGGGTGCTAGCAGGCGTTTTGACAAAGTGGCCGGGTGCCTGATCGCCTTTGCCTGCCGACTTAGTTTTATTCATGGCGAGGGCCATTTTAAAGGCTGGCTGGCATTCGACGTATTGGAAATGTATAAGGACGATAAGGTTAAACTGATGAGCATGTACTGTCAGAAATACGGTGCCCTGAAATGGGGAGAAACTACGATGGTAATATCGCCGGAAGCCGGTGAAAGATTAATTAATCAATATCTTGAATCAGAATAAATGGAAAAGACCAGAGAAATTGAACCGGAAGAAATTTGGGCCAGGAGCAAAGCCAAGGGCCTGAAAGAATTTATTGCATCGGAGTCGGCGAAGCAAACGGACGAGCAAAAGCTTCGAAACGAGTTACTTGCGGTTAAATACCTCATGCAGGATTACATCGAAAGTGAGCATCCAAGCAACCGTCTGCGTTTGATAGATTTTGTCAAAATGTATCTCAAAATATTAAATATCACACAGAAAACACTGGCCAATTTGTTTGAAATGAAGGATAGTAACCTGCATAAATATCTGGTCGGAGAAAGAAAACTCAATGCCGACCTTGTCCTCAAACTAAGCTCATTTTCGCACATTGATCCGGAATTCTGGTTCAGGATAGAGGTTAAGAATGAGCTGATTGAAATCAGAAACGAACAGGCGAAGGCAAAGGATTACCGGAAATACGATTATCGGAATTTATTGTCCAGGGGCTGAGGTTCCGGGCTGAGAATGATGACAAATACATGAATCTGCCGGCAATTGCCTACTTTTGCACCCGGATACGATACAATATCCAACAGCACCATTGCTAAGAAGTATTCATATCGCTTTTGTTGAAATCCCCCATTTTACCAGCCGACGTTTTCTTCACGCCTTTTGAAGGATCCGCAAATGATTATCCTTTACCCGATAAATTCACTTTCCCTTTTGGTAACAATCCGCATCCACTCAGCGTACGAGCGGCTGAAATGCTGCAATTGCACCTTGAAAACCAGCGTGACTGGCAGCATAACTTTGGCTTATCCAATGAGCCGGGAAACGTCATCGGTAAAATGTTTGGTGTGCTGGTGGTAGAGACCGAAACTAACGAAGTAGGGTACCTTGCGGCGTTTTCGGGGAAACTCGCCGGCGGAAACCACCACGCCAAATTTGTGCCGCCCATCTTCGACGGGGTCACCAAAGGTGGTTTTCTGAATGCCGGGATGACAGAGCTTTCGAGGATTAATGAGGAGATCAAAACACTCGTGGAGAACAAAGGGGAAGACCAGGAAATACAGCTCCGGGATCTGAAAGTATTGCGAAAAAAGCACTCCGTTTCTTTGCAGAACAAGATTTTCGACCAATATCATTTTCTGAACCAGACCGGCGACAGGAGAAGTTTACGGGAGATTTTTGCCGACGCCGCTTACAAAAATCCGCCCGCAGGCGCCGGTGAATGTGCTGCGCCCAAATTGCTTCAGTATGCTTTCGGGCACAAGATGAAACCGCTCGCACTGGCGGAATTCTGGTGGGGACTGTCTCCGAAATCGGACTTTTGGAAACATGGCCAATTTTATCCTGCATGCCGCGAAAAATGTGCGCCGATACTAGCCCACATGCTGGAAGGAATAGCAATGGAGGCTGAGCCGATCAGCGAAATATAACCCGATATTCCAGTCACCTCGCCCTCCCCTGCTCAAGTCCGGAGCCGGGGAGGAAGCAAAACCATTCCAGATAAATGATGCGGGCGAAGTAGCTGATATTTTTCACCCCCGGTCGGAATTTCCGTCTTGGTTTTGCAACAGCCTCTCCGCCCGGTGTTGCATCGGATTTTTTAATCGCCAAATTGGATTTCCCTCCTTATTTCTTCTTACCAGATTCGTTGCGCCCCACCAGATCATGCTAATAACGATTCAGGGACGAGCTGAAAAAAATCTAATAGAAGAATTGTTCTGAAATGATTTTCCCGTTTTTCACCTCGTACAGCATGATCTGGTTGTATTGAATCCTACCCAGATCCTTCACCGTTATATCTACCTCCCTCCCGACAGCAAAATGATTACCGCCTACGACGGGCTCCGTAGTGTAAGCCCGGTGTACCGCCTCTATCCGTTTTACAAAATCTTCACCTTTCCGGCGAACTGCTGCTTTTCCTTCCGCATTTTGAAACCAGGGGGAATTCTCCGGCTCAATACTCTTTACATCATTCTCAAAAAACTCATCCTGTATCTCGAACCACTTCTCCTCTCTCGCAAGCTCACTGAAACGCGCCGCCACTTCATGAACTGTATAGGCGGCAGTGTCCGAGTTCGGCAGTCCTTTGCCTGTCGTTATCAGGTTGAAAAGGCTGCGCTCGATGTACTGTGTCCAACCGTTTACGCAGGCGCCATAGCATTCGTATTCCGGAACCAGGCCTTCGTGGGTAAATTTGAGCTCAGTCTGATTACTTTGTTCAGTGATCTCAAAACTAACCTTCGTCCCTATCCACTCACTTTTGTCGCTGGTAAAATTAAAATAGTTGTCCAAAACCAGCCAGACCATTTTCTTATCCTGTACCACTTCTATCAGTTTCATTCTGCACCTGTGCACGTCATGGTAACTATAAGTAAACTCGTCATTGAGCTTGGCTGTACCGCCTTTTACTCCCTCAGACCACCAGCCTCGGACGTTGGTGATGGCATCGAATACTTCCTTGGGGCTTTGGTCTACCAAAACGATAATGGTGAAATCCTGTGTCGTCATTTTTTGATGATTTTTGATGGCCATTGATTGTATGATGCAAATGTATTGTCTTAATCCTCCCCGGAAGAGGTGCTAAATGGACTTTGTAGCGGGCCGATCCGGACAATCTTACACTTTTATCTTCCGACGGTTACAAATTTTATATTCACCTGAATTACATCAACTGAAATTATTTGTATTATTAAAACAAAAAACTGCAAAGCCATGAAAGTGATCCGAATTGGTATACTCTGCCTGATTTTTTTATCCTGTCAAAAGAAAGAAACCCCGGGCTGTGGGTGTGACGGACCTTCTGTAAAAGTTGTTGAAAACGTTCAGGCCAGCTATCTCGGCAACAGCCATTTTTTACTCCGGCTTACCAGCGAAACCGGCTCCCCTTATGAGGAAATAGTGAGGTCATGTACCCTGGACGAGGCATGGACGAAGACTGCGGAAATTACAAATCCAGATTACCTGATCAGTGCGGAATTGAAACGGGGATGCGGAGATACTCCTTCTTATTCAAGTATTTATTTGCCCGACCAGTTTAAAATCATCAGCGCAGAAAAGGTTTTTTAATGAAAAAGCAGATATGATAATGCTGAGGGCGTTCGCCATATTGCTGTCGTTACCTATGCTATTGCCCATGTACCCGTGTCCGCCCAAGACTGCCGATGGTACTGAAGAGAAAATTGACAGCATCGTAAACTTTTACAATACCGATAAGCCGGGTGGTCAGTTGGCGGTCAGTTTGGATGGGCGGGTGATTTATTCCAAATACTGGGGCCTGGCAGACATTGAAAACAAGGTACCCCTCATGACCGAAACCCTCATAGAAGCGGGTTCGGTATCCAAGCAGTTTACCGCCGCCGCCATTCTGTTGCTCGAAAAGCAGGGGAAATTGTCGCTGGACGACGATGTTGCCAAATACATTCCCACACTGCCATCTTATGGCCACCGGATCCTGATCAGGCACCTTATCCATCACACCAGCGGACTGCGGGAATGGAGCGATATCGCCGAGCTGGCCGGCTGGCCTCTGGCTCTGAACGTCCCGGATAACCCGGCGGTGCTGGCGATCATCTGCCGCCAGAAAAGCCTCAATAACCTGCCCGGGACGATTTTCAGGTACAGCAACTCCAATTATATTCTCCTTGCACTGATCACAGAAAAAGTAAGCGGCGTCACCTTTGCAGCGTTTACAAAAAAACACATTTTCGAGCGGGCAGGAATGACACATACGCGCTGGCGCGACGCCTTCGGTGAAGTAATACCGATGCGAAGCCAGGCCTATGAAGTGAAAAATGCTGAATTCCGGTCACTGATGCCGGACAACGCGATCCATGGCCCCGGCGGCTTGCTGACCACGGCGGAAGATCTTCTGAAATGGAATGAATTTTACCTGAGCGGAAAACTTGGCGGCAAGGCGCTGCTTGCAAAACAAACCGGGCTCGATACGCTCAGTAACGGTCTTTTGAACAATTACGCAGCCGGACTCTTTGTTGAAAACAATACAAAACGTGTGTTTCACCATGGAGGCGCAACCGCCGGATACCGCGCCAAACTCGTATGCTCACCCGACCTTCGGCTCTCTGTCGCCTGGCTCAGCAATACTTCGATGCTGGATACCGCAGGCAGGGACCCTGCCATGGAGGTTTTTCAATTACTGTCTGGGCCGTCGGACAATTCACCCAAACCGGACGCAGAAAAAACCGTTCAGATCAGCCCGGAAAAACTAAAACAATTCACGGGCCTTTACAAAAGCGGGCACAGCGGGCGGGACGTTGAAATAACTTCGGGCCCGGAAGGACTTCTGTTGTCAGGAACGCCCCTGAAACCGCTGGGAGAAAACCGGTTCAAATTCCACAGCATTGCATTGTATTTCGGCGGTAACGGAGAACTGATCGTAACACCTCCTTCTTCGGAACCGATGTTGTACCAAATTACCGATACCCCCACCCCGGCCAGCCCCCAGGAATATGCATCCAAGTACTATTCCGAAGAAGCAAATGCATGGATCGAAATAAAAAACACAAACGGAAAGCTCACTGCAAATCTGGCATCCGGCCCCGCGTATTCGATGGAAAGCTACCGCACCGATGGCTTCCTCGTTCCCGATCTGAAGGCTGACATCGTTTTTAAAAGGAACAAACAGAAGAAAGTTTCAGCAATGGAAGTGAGTACGCAGCGTTCGTTGCGGGTTTTGTTTGAGCGGAGATAAATCTCATTCATATAATTACTTTTTTGACAAAGACCAATCGGAACTTTTAGAAAGTAAACTAAAAATCGGCGGTTTCCCGACCTATCTTTTGATCGGCCAAGACGGGACCATCATCGATTCCCAGGCTCCGCAGCCTTCCTCGGGCAGCCTAATTAAAACCAGGCTGGACAAATTACTGGAATAGCCCCGCGCATTTCAAAACAATACGCCCAGATACGGCTTCCTGCGCTCGGGGATTTCTTCGTCACCCAGCATGTCTTTGATATCGATCTCAATGTTGCGGACGATGCTTCCCAGAGGAACGTCGTTAAGCAGGCCCTCGAATGGGTTTTCGCTGATGTCGCCGACGTATTCCATGAACATAAAAACCCAGGAAACGATGAGGTTGAAAGGGATCAGCAGGAACATGTATTTTTCGCCCAGATCCAGAAACTGCGGTAACAACCCGAAGGGCAGCAATGTCATGAAAACGAAAATGAAAAGGTTGGAAGTGGTCGCGTACTGGCGGGGAAAAGGTGTGTTTTTGATCCGCTCGCTCTTTCCTTGCTCGTCATAAAGTTTTGAGATAAGATCCTGTAAAGCAACATGCTGGTAAGCGTCGATCTTACCGTTTTGCCTCAGCAGATTCAAATCCTGCGACTGCCGGTCGAGAATCTGGGTCGCCATATTGGACTTGGTTTTCAGCTCCGCGAGTTCGGTTTCCGGTAAATGTTTAGCTATTTCAGTCTCACAGATCTCCTTTGCCCGATGCAGCGCTTCCCGCTGCCGGTTGCTTGCTTTGTCCTTATGCTCCCAGCTGGTGCGCTGAGCCATCGAATTGCGGAGTGCATAGAGCCACGCAATGTGCCGGTAAACAATAACACGCACCTCCGGGCTGACCGGTGTGGTCCCGCCAGCAGCAAATGCCCGCACCGCCGCACCGAACGACCGGCTGTGATTGGTAATAGCCCCCCAAACCTTGCGCGCCTCCCAGCTCCGGTCGTAGGACTGGTTGTTTTTGAAACCCACAAAAAATGCAGTGGCCGTACCCACCAGCGACACCGGCAGCCAGGGAATCGCCACCCATTTCCAGTCGAGATAATCGTACACGAAAATGGACAATGAACCGGTGAACAATGAAAAAAGCACCATCCGCCAGGAATAATAGTAGACAATCAGGGGTGAAAGGTAGCGGTTGACATACATAATAGTTGCTCGGTAATTTTTATATACTGAATAAACCGGATTCGGGCCGTAAGAACATTTACATTCACAAAATAGGAATTTGAAGACGTTACACGCCCTTTTTTTCAGATTTTTAGTAAAATATTTTTCTGAAAGTAAACAGCTTTGTCTAAACCATATCGGGCAGGAGGACTGAAAATGTCGTTCCTTTTCCCGGCTCGCTGTCAAACCAGATCCGCCCCTGATGGGCATCGACAATCTGCCTGGCAATATACAGACCGAGCCCGAAAGGTTGCTCCCCCGATGTGCCCTCACGTTTGGACGACGTAAAAGGGTCAAATATTTTGGCTGCGGCTTCTTTGGGTATTCCTATACCATTGTCTTTAACCGAAATAATGATCCCCTCCGGAGAGCGCTGCGTACTGATCTCGATCCTCCCTCCGATTGGCGTGAACTTGATCGCATTGATAATCAGGTTATTGAGAACCCGCAATAGTTTATCCCGGTCGGCAAGGGCCGATTTGTTCAACGGCTCTTTCAATACCAGCTCCTGATCTTTTTCCTTGGCCCTGAAAGTCAGCAGTTTCACGGTTTGCTGTAAAAATGGAGGCAGGCTGATCTGCTCTTTCTGAAGTTCGGATTCCTTTAAATTAAAATTCGTTTCCAGTAAATCCGTGATTAGATTGATACAGCTATTGCTCGAATCATTGATGAGCTGTAAAAATTCCCTGGTTTCTTCCTGAGAGACATCGTCTTCCAGCAGCAACCTGCTCAGGCTGTTGATCGCGCCGATAGGGTTTCTGAGGTCGTGCGCTACCACTTTGATCAGTTTTGCATAATTCTGGTTGGTCTGTTCGAGCGCCTCGCTTGTTGATTCAAGCTGGCGAAATTGCATTTTGAGCACATCATTGGTCTTCCTGCTCATAATCCAGTTTTTCAAAAGAAAAATAACGCTCAGAATGGTCAGGAAACAAACAGCCGTTGCCAGCCATAACAGGTTAGAATTGTACGCCGACTTTGCTTTTTCAGACTTAAGTTGTTCATCTTTCACAGCATACTCGATGTAATCGATTCCGGAGCTGTTATCGATCTCCGCCTGCTGTTCATACAGCCGTACCAGTTTGCGTGTGTACACAAAAGCGGCTACGTTTTCGCCTCTTTGGGCGTAATAATCATATAGTTTTTTACAAATATCGATGGCATACAACCGATACCCCTTTTGCTCGCTGATCGTCAGTGCCTTGGTGTAAAGTCCAAGTCCTTTTTCAGGGTCTTTTTTGAGATAGATGGTGCCAAGCTCAATCAAAATGTCCATACTCAGATAGTACAGCTCCATATCCAACGCGCTGGCCAGGGTACCTTCAAGCAATGCGACACCTTTTGCCTGGTGACCGTCGGCTATAAGTTTATCCGCTTTGACCTGCTGTAATGCGAGCTCCATCAGCGAATCCTTGTATTTCCTCGCGATGCTTCCTGCCCTTTCAATGTACCGTTCCTTTTCCGCATCACTGAATTTCTGCGGATACATCAGAATGTAATTATATATCACGAGGGCCGTGATCGAATCATGAGAAATACGGTTTCCCAGCGACATGGCCTGCTCAAAATTGGCCAGCGCTTTATCGTGTTTGCCGTTCACGCTATAAACGGAAGCGATATTCATCAGTGTCTGGGTTATGTTTGACGAGTCGCCGATTGCCCGGTACTGATTGTACGCATCGTTATAATACCGCAATGCGAGCTGGATATTTCCTTTGATATCGAATACGATACCCAGATTATTCGTTGCGTCCGCAATTCCTTTTGCATACTGCATCCTCTGTGCAATCTCGCGGGCGCGAAGGGAGTAGTAGAATGTGCTGTCTACGTTTCGTTCATAAAAAAGCAGGGAAATTTTGTTGATCGCGTCCACATATTGAATACTGTCTTTGATCGCCGGGAGGCTTTTTTCCAGCTCCCGGATCTTATCCACCTGCCCGAAAGCCGGGCATCCCGTCAAAATCATCAGGAATAGCGCAGTGGTTTTAAAAAATGTTATGGGTTGCATTTAAAGTACTCACAAAATGTATAGAATAAATATTACAAAATTATCAGATTAAAAACAACGAAGTTCTTATGAATGCCACTATGATGAAATCAAATTATATACAAAGGTCATTCCCGGTCAGGTAAAAAAAAGGCCGGCCATGGTGACATCCCACCAAAGCCGGCCTTTTGTCCAAAAATATTTATTTAAAAGAGACAGTCTCCTTTTCTATCTGCTGGTTTCTGAAATAAGTCACTTCGGAATTTCCCATCCAGTTGACCTCCTGAAAAACGTTGATCAGTTCTGTTACATTATCGATTTCCCGGTGGCTCAGTGAGCGGATCACATCTCCTTTCCTTATTCTGGATTTCGCAAGGACACTTCCTTTGGGAAGGTCTTCGACGATGACACCCTTTTCGTCAGGCAGGCCATACGCCGACCTGTCCCCCAACCCGCTCACATTCCGGACCTTTGCGCCCAGCCAGATCCTTTCATGGGCAGAGTTGCTATCGCCCATACCAGTGATAACCGGGACCGGAGCGGTTTCTGCTTTGGTTTTGAGATCGGGTGAAACTACCCCGAATTGATCCATCGGGAAGTTCACAAATCCTATTTTCAGAGCGGGGCTTTCGGGCTTTACCTGATAATTCCCTCTGCCCGGATCCACAAACATCGGGTCTCCCGCGGCGCTGTTTAAGTCGGTATTGTTTTCCTGTGCTTTTTTCAATGCGGCCTCGTCCGGGAATAGGTTATGATCTACTTCCTTCCCCCAATCCTTCACCTGAATGGGGAAATAGCCTTTCGTTAAAATATTTTTCCGGAAAATATCCCCGCTGTTGGCAAACCATACGTGCGGATGAAAAGAATTATTGATCATGATGTTATTTTCGACAGTTCGCTGAAAACCTTCCCGGAGTTTAAGCCCGCCATTAAGGCAAACATTGTTATAAATATGATAATTGCTGCTACCGTCGTCCAGATCGATGTCCCAGCCGTGGTCGCAGCGGAACCTGTTGTTCCGGATGATAACCTGCTTTTGGGCATCGAGCAAAATGATCTCGGGATGTGCGGCGGCGAGTTGGTTCATCACTTCCCGCTCCGGATGCCAGTACCTGTCCCTGCCCCATGAGTTAAATGAACCGTGATCGCCGGTTTCCAGGACCGTATTGAATACATCGTTGAACTCAATTATATGCCCTCCCCAGGTTCCCTCGCTGATATTGATCCCTGAACGCGGCATGTTGTAAATGCTGTTATGGCTGACGGTTATGTCCATCGACATCGAAATCTGTACCCCTGCTATTTGTTTCTCCACTTGCCCCAGTCCGTGCATGAGGTTGTCATACACTTTGCATTCCGCAGGATAATTTTTAGACTTCGGACCAGGATTTTTGTCAAGCTGATCGTAGGGAACCGATTCATGGTATTCGAAGCTGGGGGAACGGACCGCAGAAGGATCCCCGACGAAACAAACCCCGCTCGCGCCGATGTTCTCCATTTCACAGCCAGAAACCTCGCTTTTCCGGTTGTAATTATTAAAAAACACACCGTTTCCGCCTACTGTATTGAAATAACATTTCCTGACAAAACAGTTTTCGGTACCATCAAAAACCACCGTGCCTCCTCTGTATATAGCCCAGTCGCTTCGCAGAAGCGGCTCCTTGGTTTCCATAAACGTACGCAGGGTATGAGCGAACTCGAAGCCTTCCAGCCCGATATTCCTGACGGGCCCGTTCATTGTGCCGCGGAATTCAAAAAGGTGCCTGATCTGGGGAAGGACGATCTTTGCAGCGGAAAGATCCTGACCGTCAGACGCATACAGGTACAACATCTTTTCAGTTTTGTTATAAAACCATTCCCCCGGTGCATCCAGCTCCTCGAAAACATTTTCGATAAAGCGGTATTTGTCATGCATGCCCATCTGGCGGTTGTTCTGGTACCCACCCACCCATTTGAGTGTGCCGTCAGTATTTTTTCCAGTGACCAGATAATGGTAGTCGCCCCACTCATGTTTATGCATGGCGTGGATAAAAGCCCCCTCGGGAGATTTCCATGAACCGATCTTTTCAGGCGAAAGTACGTCCGCTGCATATCCTCCGAAATGGCTCGCAGCAGGATCGAAATTGGGATAGCGTGCCATCCGCAGTTTTTCCCCATTTACAAAAAGCTGGTCCATGAGCAGGTTCGGCTTCACAGCAGCTCTTTTGATATTCCCTTGATAAGTCTGCCACTTTGGTTTGATCTCCACAGCTCCGCTCACTACCACCTTTTCGCCCGGAAAAGCCTTAAAAACCGCCTCTTCACCATCTTTTCTGGAATCCTGTACTGCGAAAACGACAGGCCGCTCAAGATAATAAGTCCCTTCTCTGACAAAAACCGTAACCGGGTCATGGATATTCCTGATCTTGTTACGGGCGGCCTCCAAAGTCGCCAGCGGCTTTTCTTTTGTTCCCGGGTTGCGGTCGTTACCGTTTTTGGCGACGTAAATATCCATCGCCCCGGCCATACCCGGCAACAGAAAAAGCAGCAGTTTCAATATAGATTTGAAAGATTCGGCAGGGTATGTACAACGCATATTAAGGACTGGAAAATTGTTTTGAATACAAAAGACCCGAACCCTCCGCTTTTCCCCTCATTTGTGAAATGTTATTACACTGGGGCCTTTGTTCATTTCGCTGCAACATTTGACCTATTCATTTAGTATTACTTATTATAACTAATATCCTAAGCCTGTGATCCGAAATAACTTCAAAATCGCTCTCCGCAATTTGCGTGCAGGCGGTTGGTATTCTGCGCTGAACATTGGCGGCCTGGCTGTGGTGCTGGCCGTAAGTCTGCTCCTTTTTTGGTGGGTTCAGGATGAGCTGAGTTTTGATCGCTTCCACGCCGATGCCGAACGGATCTACCAGATCAATGTTCACTTTGGCAAAGGAGAGGACGAATATACTTCCACCTCAACGCCTGGCCCTATTGCCGTGGCGGCCCTCAGGGAAGTGCCAGAGGTGGAAAGCGCGGTGCGCCTGGGCGATTATCCCTCAGCAACATTCCGCGCCAACAACAAAACATTTACGGAAAAGGATAATCTGGCTTACACAGATGCCAATTTTTTTGAAATCTTCAACGGCTTCAAAGTGCTACGCGGCGACAAAAATGCACTTTTCCCATCCCCGAATGCCGTTGTATTGTCGGAGAAACTGGCCAATAAGTTCTTCGGAACGGCTGATGCCATTGGCAAAACCTTCACCAATGTTGAAAGCAATGCGACCTTCACGGTCAGCGCAGTTCTGGAAAATGCGCCCGATAATTCATCCTTCAAAAACGATATGTATGTAAATATTGCCATTCTGAAAACCCTCGATCCAAAAAAAGGGGGACGTCCGGTGGACGAAAATTGGGATGATTACAGCTTCGGAACTTATCTAAAACTTGCAAGAAAAGCTGATCCGTCGGTGGTGGCGAAAAAGCTGACTTCCATACAAGCCAACACGCGCCAGGATGCTACCAATCCCTCTGACTTCCGGTTACAGCCAATTTCTGAAATCCATCTTTATGGTGTCGAGGGCAATGAATCGGCCGGTAAGCAAGTGGGTATGATGGGAGCGGTTGCGCTGCTTTTGCTCAGCATTGGCTGTATCAATTATGTAAATCTGACCACCGCTCGTGCCACCAGGCGGGCCAAAGAAATCGGCATTCGTAAAGTCGTCGGCGCCGGCTCGCGGCAGCTGGCCACACAGCTGCTGGTGGAATCCCTGCTGACATTATGCCTTTCCCTGATTTTGTCCATTGTGCTGCTGCAAGGTATTTTGCCGTTTTATGCGAGCATTACGGGCAAGTCGGGGCACTTTTCTCTTTTCGATCCGCATACCTGGCAAATTATGCTCGGCGCACTCACATTCTGCTTTGTTCTGGCAGGCGTTTATCCCGCATTTCTGATTTCAGGATTTAATCCGGTCCAGGCGTTAAAAGGACGTTCAGGGCAGGTGAGCGGCGCCTGGCTGCGAAAATCGCTTGTGGTAGCGCAGTTCGCGCTGGCAACCATGCTGATTCTAGGCACTTTTGTTATCGGGAGCCAAATGCGTTTTATCCGGGATCGCGACCCGGGTTTTGACCGAAAAAATACCTTTACATTCGATGGCCGGGCTTTCACTCCACAGATCAAGCAGGCGCTGAGCGGGGAGTCGAGCGTGCTGGGCGTAAGTACTTCTACGGATACGCCTGTTAATGTCTTAACTGGTACTCTGTCAACCGATTGGGATGGAAAACCAAAAGATAGGGCGCTGATCATGGCACAGTTGAATGTGGATCGTGATTTTATTCCAAATTTTAAACTAAAACTGCTCACCGGACAGAATTTCAGGGGCGTCAAAGCAGATTCGACTTCCGTAATTTTGAATGAGACGGCTGTCAAACAAACGGGAATCAAAGATCCGATCGGCAAGCGGTTTAAGCTGGATGCTACGGAGGGCACCATCATTGGTGTGGTGAAAGATTTTAATATAACCTCGGTACGCGTGCCCATTTTCCCTTTGGTAATATTCAGCCATCCGGAACGAAATTACATGGTGCATGTGCACACAACGGCACAACTTGCGCCATCGGCTATTAAGAAAGCCGAAAAGCTATGGAAGAAATATATGCCTGCTTACCCATTCGAATATGCTTTTCTGGATGCCGATTACAACGCGCTTTATCGCACGGAAGAGCAAACAGGCCGGCTATTCAATTTTTTTGCGGGAGTCGCCGTCGTGATCTCATGCCTGGGATTGCTGGGGTTGACATCATTTACCACCGAACAGCGCACCAAGGAGATCGGCATCCGGAAAGTACTTGGCGCGACAGTTTTGAACATTACAACATTGCTGTCAAGGGATTTTATGAAATTGGTCCTGATTGCTATCGTAATCGCTTCACCCGTGGCATGGTTCGCAATGGATCACTGGCTGAAAGATTTTGCGTATAAAGTGGAGATCCGATGGTGGACTTTCCTGCTGGCTGGCTTGTTGGCTATGATAACTGCATTATTCACCATTTGTTTTCAGAGTGTCAAGGCGGCCATGGCTAATCCCGTACACTCGATCAAGGCGGAGTAAAAGAGAAAAATCCTGATATCGATCGGAACCGGTTCCGTTAAATAAATCCCTTCACCAAAACCCTGTTTTTCGCCCGTAAAAATTGCGCTAACACCTTGGTAATTATTAAATTAGTTGAAAATACGAAATGTAATTATCATGGTTGGAAATGTAGCACTCGATGTGGTCATCGGCCTGGTATTCGTGTATCTGCTGTACAGCCTTTACGCCACCGTGATCATGGAAATCATCTCGTCGTCACTTGGGCTGAGGGCGAAAAATCTGTCCTATACGCTCAAACGTATGCTCATGGACGAGAAGAAGTATACAAGCAATTTCCGGGAGAGATCCGACCGGTTGCTGAACACTTTTATGCAGATCGGCGGCAGGGCTGCCAATCTCACGAACAGTAACCTGTACAACGCCTTTTTAAAACAGCCTTCTATCAAGTACCTGGGCAGCGGGGGATTGAATAACCGTCCCTCCTATCTCTCGGCAGAGAACTTTTCAAGAGCGGTCATCAATGCCCTCAAAACAGACGATCCGGATATCAGTCTGCTGGGGAGGGTAGAACAGGGGCTGGAGGAACTTGAAATAGACCTTGATATCGCGACAGATCCTGCGCAGCCGGAACTATCGGAGACGGTCCTGCATATTCAGTCGCTGCTGGACGAGGCAAATAACGATCTTGTCAAATTCAAAATCCTGCTGGAAAACTGGTTCAATGACACTATGGACAGATCCACGGGCTGGTTTAAAAGAACTACGCAGATGATCCTTGTCCTGATCGGGTTTCTGCTTGCAGTCTCTTTTAATGTCGACACACTGGCGATCATAGATAAGCTGTCAAAAGATGATGATGCCCGCGACCAGCTGGTGAAAATGGCGGTTGATTTCAGCGAAAAAAACGGCACGGCTATACAGACGTTTACAGCGGCCAGGGATACCGCCGCATCAGCCCTGGCATTAAAAAGCAGACTGGATTCTCTGCAGATTGTCAAAAAAATGTTGGAAGACGACATCAAAAATTCCCAGACGATCCTTTCCTCGAACTGGCAAATTCCGGACTTGCTGAAATATTCTTTAAAAAAACAGCCCCCGCGCCCCGATTCCGTGGAAGTTGCCTATACAACGGGCAACGCCGGAACGGTATACCTGTTAGTTCATAAGTCCGTCGACCCAGGCATACTTACAAGGCACCTGTCGGACGAGGCGGCAAACGGCAAAATAAAGGTGCATACAATGGGCTACAAAATGGCCTATGTGTTCAGCTGGGAACATTTCTGGGGTTATTTACTCACGGTGCTGGCACTGTCGTTAGGCGCACCTTTCTGGTTTGATCTCCTCAACAAGCTCGTCAAGCTGAGAAGTGCCAAAGCCATTGCCCCTGAATCGGAGGGAAAATCACTCACAGTAGCGGCTACCGTGTCCAATCGAGAAATTTTAAACAGACAGGGATGAGAGGGATCGTCATCAAAACAAGCGTGACCGAACGCCAGAAACCAAGTGTGAATTCGATGGTTACGGCTGCTTATAATTTTGGGAAAATCGTCAACGTAACAGGTTCCGTGTTCGGAGACCTGGTGGACGGTGAGGATATCTGGTACAAGCTCGACAACGGCTTTTATTTATGGAGCGGCAGCGTGGAGCTGGATGTTGACTGCTCGTTCCTGCCTGAGGATCAGCGGGACCATTACCTGATTTCCTACCGGCAACGTCACCCGGACGGACGCCCGAACCTCGATACCAAGGAACCGCCCAAAGAACTTTATTTCGTGCCGGTACGGTTACCGGCCGACACAGAGAGCATACGTGCGGACGTACTGAACCCCATCACTTTTGCGGAATCGATCAGGCAGGCGGTGAGTAAACTGGATGATCACCGGAAACACGTTTTTGTATATATCCACGGTTACCAGCTTTTTTCGTCCCTCAAACTGGACCTCTTGTCGAGCTTTGTACTGAATTACATGACGCATCCGGAAAACAGTATCGCCAAGGTACTGTTTCTGGCTTGGCCGGGACAGGGAGGTCCGAGCCGCAAAACAGTAGACGACCGGTCGGTGAAGGCGGGCCAGCAGTTTACCGGGCTGGGCTTTTTCAGCTACTTCGAACATCTTGCAAAAGAAATCGAAAAAGAAGGCAGAACGCTCAATCTGCTGGTGCATTCCTTCGGCCACCAGCTGCTGAACGGTATGCTGAATCCTGGTGACTGTGTTTCAGGGAACACATCAAAAACAGAGAAAAGATTTAACAGGATCTTCAAAAACATCTTTTTGATGGCTCCCGACATCACGCACCTGACGTTACAAATGGACGGCAAGTGCCTGCCGAATTATTTCCAGGACAATGACGGGCTGAATTTTCATTACCAATTCTCACGCCTGAAAGAGCTTGGCGAGCATGTGCATGTTTTTCATGACAAGTATGATTACCTGCTCTATTCCAGTACCAAAAAATTTGTAGGCAAAAGAAATCTGCGACGGGCGAAGGATAAACTCGCTGTTACGCAGGACTACCGTAACCTGGGAAATTATGGAACAGGCAAACTTACTGAGGATATGATTGAGCCGGATTTTAACCTGGTCAGTGTGGAAGATCTGGTTAACCGGGGAGCGCCGGGAGATCTTCTGGATTTTCCATTTCAAAACATCAAAGACCGGAAAGCGGGACAGCTGATCGACCGCGTCTGGGACTTTGCGGACTACGACGGCATCAATGCCAAACAAATTATTTTCAATGCGGGCCGCTTTCCCAATCACCACCGCTACCTTTTTACGTGCAGGCCGGTTGTGGAAGAGGTTTTAAGATTGTTAAAGCAGCCCTGATATGCGCTAGTTACCGTCTGAACGGACCGGCTTTCTGGCAACGTTTCTGATGTTGACGATTTTCAGCAGCAATTCGAACCAGAAAGGTGCACCGAAAGACAAGGCGGCGGCGGTAAGCGCCCAGCCAAAGATGGTCATTATCCAGCCACCGCTGAATGTATCTTTCCAGGAAACCCAGCCAATAGGAATGCCGAGCGACTCCATATTATCCTGCAGGTATTGCACATATATTTCGTGAACCCGCAAACTGTCGAGGCCTGTAAGATTTTTACCGTCCCTGACATTAACAAATAATGCCGAGTCCTTTGCACTCAAATATTTGTCGACAAAAACCCTGTCTATTACTTGGGTGGTGTCTCCTTTTGCCTGATTTTCCTTGAAGACACCTTTACTGATACCAACTTTTGCAGTGTGTTCCGCTTGTTCGACCAGATTAGCACGCAATGTCTGGTCGCTGGAAATACGTTTGGCGATGGTGAGGGTATTAATGTTAAAAATTACCGTCACCAGCACGGCGATGATCCAGATAATGCCCTGATTGTAACGTTTGAACCAGCCGGTAACCTGCTCCATATAACCGTCATACCACTTTTCCAGGGCTTTTTTAAAATCCTCGAAATTGTTCGCTTTTGCCAGAAAAGGCTCGATGATCGGTTTCAGGGATACAAATTGCGGATCTGTAGTAATGGCCTGCCGGATCATCGCCAGTGTTTTGTCGGTTTCCGGTGCGTCGAACGGAAGTATGGGCGGGGTTCTGCCTTCCACAAGCAGGCCGATGAGCACGGTAGAGAAACTGTCGGCGGAGAGGTACGATATGGGTTTTAAAAAACCACCAACCTGGGACTGTTTGATTGTCGTGAGCTGGTGGTTCCAGAAAGAATTAAATATGCCGGTTCCCAGAAGTTTTCGCAAAGCATACTGCATCAGTTCTGACCGTTTTTCGATCATGGTGTTGATGAATTCTGCGATGCCGGAAACAAAAAGGCTGATCGTGAGATAGACGAACACCATAGACAGCGCTACGTCCAGAATGGTAGATAAGTTCAGGTTCATGTCAGATTGTGAATTTTAGGGCGTTGGTAGAATGAAGTTGCTAAACATTCATCAAAGCCTTGAAAATAAACATCTTACTACCTGTTTATCTAAATTCCGTTTTGGAAATTTATTTCTCCACGACCCAGCGGTTTACGGTGTTGTATTTTCCCTCGATCACCATTTTGTAAAAACCCTTCGGCAGCTTCGAAACATCGAGAATAACCTTTTCGTCTGCCACAGGAAGTTGTTTCATAAGCATATACTGATCACTCCCGCCTTCCTCAAAACGATTGGTCACGGCCAGCCAGATTTTAACATTTCCGTCCTTTTCCGCCGACTTCCATGTGAGGGTGATCTGGTCCCCTTCTTTTTTGGCATCCGGATTGGTTACCGAAATTTTTCCGGTCAGTGATACCCCGTCCAGTTCAAAAGCCTGCTCTTTCGGGAATGGGATAGCGAGATGTCTGCCAATAGTAGGCATAATATCCACGATGCCCGGAACCGGGTTGTTATTGCTACCGGATTTTAAAAAATAACTGTTCAAACCTTTCGCATTGGTTACGATCCAGGTACTGCGCTCTGCGTCGGACTGCCCGCCGTGGTCTTTCCCGGACGGTTCTCCCCTGCCGTGATCGGTGGTGATGAAGATCTGCCAGTTCTCACCGGATTTTTCCTGGCGCGTTTTAACGGCCTCCCACAACCTGCCCATTTGCGCATCCATTTTTTTGATCGCATTGGTAAATTGCTCGCTGTTGCCGTATCTGTGCCCCATATCGTCGGTATATTCGAGGTACACCCATGAAAGGTCCGGTGACTGCTCTCGGATATATTCGGCTGCCTCGTCCACTACTTTCTCATCAATCCTGGCGATGTACTCTGCGTTTTTATCGTGCGGAAAATGGATGGTATCCAGCTCAAAACCGTCGAAATAATAATCCATTTTCAGGTTACCTGTAGCCCGGAGCCCGGTGCCTATCAGCTTTGTACGGTTATCAAGCCAGGTTGAAAATACTGCGGCTTTTTTAGCCGGATATGCCTCTTTGAAAAAACGGAATATAGTCCAGTAGTTGTAGTTGGGCTCTTTGATCTCGTTTCCCCACACATTATGCTTGTTTACCCAGGTACTTGTCAGCAGGCTGTTGTATCCCACTGCTGAAATCGTAGGCGTTTGTGAATACCCCTTTTTCTCCCCGCCCACATAGGCCCTGGAAATCCCGCCGGCTTTGGCGATGGCATCCAGATTCGGCGTGGCTACCTTCTTCAGCTGTTCATAGGATATCCCGTCGACGATCACAAAAAGTGCTTTGTTCTTATCGGTTTGGGCGAATGCAGTCACATTGGTCAGCAAACAAAAGATTACAATACAGATATTTGAGAATTTAAAAGACATTGGTGAAAATTTTTTCTTGTAAATAAAAGAAACCGGCAGCTGAATATATCAACTGCCGGCAAGTGATCACAGATTTACCATCCGAAAATCTGTTTCAGATTAGGGTTAAGGGTCACCTGCGCTTGTGGAACAGGACGGTAATAATATTTGGGTTCCTGGAAAGTACCTCTTTCGGGGTCGGTAACAATGGTTCCGCTCGTACCGTTTTTCAGGAAAAACGACGCGTCGCTTCCCACCGGCCCTACCCGGTAGTAGATCAGTTTTTTACCAAGGGAATTGGATTCTTTGTCAGCCTCCCCCGGGATGGACTCGGCTACAGGGATCAGCTTCACATCCACGACCCCGTCACCGGTAAGATCGTATTTGCCGATTCCAGGAAAATATAGTCCTTCAGGTTCTTTTTCGATCAGTTTGCCTGCGTTCCAGCGCATCAGGTCATCAAAACGGTACCCTTCCAATGCAAGTTCCACTCTTCTTTCCCTTCTGATTTCCAGCACAATGCCTGTATTGGCGCCGGTTACGAGCGGATATTGCGCTTTGAGAACTGCGTCCACCGGCGCGGCCATCGTCAAAGGCGGCATACCGGCACGCGCTCTGATCTTGTTCACGGAAAGATCCAGATCAGCCTGTGTCAACTGTCCAAGCTCGGCTTTCGCTTCCGCATAGATCAGCAATATCTCTGCGAAACGCAGTACGGGGGTGTCCAGGCTATTGGCGACTGCCACTTCTTTCTGGTTCACGAATCCTTTCAGCTGGTGGTAACCAGACTGGTTTTTTGCGAATTGCTGCACGTAAATCCCCGCTCCCTGCGAATAAGTCGTCGCATTAACAAGCTCCCAGCCCGGGTAGGCAAATGTCTGGTATAGACGCGGGTCCCTGTCCTTAAATTCTTCCGTGAAAAGTTTGGTCGCATAGCCTGGCTGGCTGGTGTATGGCGTGCCGTCTTTCATCTGGTAGGCCTGCAGCAGATCGCGGGCCGGACTTGCCTCGTAATTTCCAAACATAAATGCTCCCCACCAGCCGCTATTGATCTTATCCTGCTCATTGAAAGTGCCGAGAATTACCTCAGGATTACTTTCCAGACTGGTATTGTTGAAAAGAGAAGCATAGTCTTCGGCCGGTTTTCCGGTATTATGGATAGAAAAGTCGCCGCTCTCGATGAGCTGCTGCGCAGCGTCTCTGGCTATTTCGAGAAAACCATTGGCGGTAGCCTGCATGGAAAGTTCGCTGTGGTACTTGCGATAGGTGCCTTCGTATAATGCATGTCTCGCCTTGTAAGCCAACACCACGGATCTGCTCACAGCACCGGAGCGGCTGTCGTCCCGCACATGTTCGCTGGCGAAATTATAGTCCTCGAAAATCTTGCCGACTACCATGTCGCGGCTGTCACGTGGTTTATTGAGATCTTCATCGTTGGTTGCCAACACCTTATCATACCAGGGTACATCGGAGTACCGGCCTACTTTTTCCATGTAAAACTTCGCCCTGAAAAACCGCGCAAGTCCCTCATAATGGTTGAGCGATTCTTCACTGATAGGCGCTTTACGGAAATTATCCAGAAAAAAATTGGCATCCCTTAGCTTCGTCCAGGTCCAGCCCGAGTTGACCGTAGCAGCTGACGGGTTACCCACCATAATGCTTTTAATCTCCGTTGCACCGGTAGTAGGCGCATTGTCGGTCGAAGCGTCGCCAACGTAAATCCCCACACCAGGAAATTCATCTTCGTACAAACCTAAAATATAGGTTTCAAGATCCTGCTCACTGTTAAAATAATTTTCTTTGGCGATCTCTGTTTGCGGCAGACGTTCCAGGAAATCGTCGTTACAGCCTGAAACGGTGATCATGCCGGCTGCCAGCAGCAATTGAATATATCTTTTCATTGTCAGATGCAGATTAAATTAAAACTGTAGTTCGAGTCCGAACGAGAATTTCCGCTGGAACGGGTAGGCATAGCCCCAGCCGCTCGATGTTTCCTTGGACGGATCAACTTTGTCTACATTATCCGTAATGGATTCAGGATCAAAGTATTTTTTCACTTTGGACCATTCGGTAATGTTTTCACCGCTGGCGTAGATACGCAGCCTCGAAACTTTGATTTTTTCCAATATCGAAGACGGTAAGGTGTAACCTATCGTCAGGTTTTTCAGCCTGATGTAGGCACCGCTCAGCATGTATTTGGTTTGCGGGATAGCAAGACCCTGGGCCTGGTCAATCCTTTCACCCAGATTACGGTCGGCAAGCCAGGATTGCAGCACCGGGAAATTAGCATCCGTATTGGCATCTGCCAGCCCGGCATCAATGTAAGACTGAGAGTGCTGCGCCCGGCGCACGTCGCTGTCCGGCGCTCCCCGGTAAAAGTCTAGCAAATGCGCATAACCCCCGGCGTAAGGCTGCTGATAAAAGCCCCAGTACAGATAATTGAGCGGATAATAATCCATTTTACCGATTCCCTGGAAGAATGCGCGGAAATCAAATCCGTTCCATTCCGCGCCCAGGTTAAGGCCGAAACGCAGACGCGGCGTCAGGTTGCCGATCCTGGATAGATCTTTGGGAGCATCCACGGTAGATCCTTTTTCAATGATGCCGTTTCCGTCCAGATCCTGGTATTTCGGCCAGCCCGGCACAATCGAAAGTGCGCCCCAGGGGATGATCTGCGATTGGTCCAGCTTTGAAATTTCATCCTGCGTCTGGAAGAAACCGTCGCTTTTGAGCCCCCATATATCTCCCAACTCCATTCCTTTGTAATATTGGGTCAATGTCCTGTTGGGGTTATCAAAACCAGTAATAAACGACCGGCTGTCGCCCAACGTAAATTTGCTGTTAAAACGCAGGCTTTTCCCTCCTACATTAAAGTCGTCATCATATCCTACCGACAACTCCCACCCATTTGTTTTCAGGTTAGCAGCATTCTCACGCGGTTCGGCAGCACC
Source organism: Dyadobacter bucti (assembly GCF_005869225.1). Taxonomy (GTDB): domain Bacteria; phylum Bacteroidota; class Bacteroidia; order Cytophagales; family Spirosomataceae; genus Dyadobacter; species Dyadobacter bucti. The sequence continues at coordinate 97,342 of NZ_SWFP01000001.1, forward strand.
CAGTACGTCCGGCAGGTCACGTCCCTGCGTGAGCATTCCTTCCGTTCTGCGGTTGTACCAGTCGAAGGAAGCCGTGATCTTATGCTGGAAAAAACCCAGGTCTGCACCGATATTGCTAGACAATACTTTTTCCCAGGTATAGTTAGGAGAGACCAGAGGTGCCGATTTTACGATCTGAGGAACATTTCCGTCGATAATATTAGGCCCTCTTTCGGTGGGCATGGTAGCGATATAACCATACTCATCTACAAATTGGTTACCCAGCAAACCGTACGAACCGCGGATCTTGAAATGGTTGATCACCCGTGCAACCGGCTTCCAGAACTCCTCGCCGTCCACCTTCCAAGCTGCCGAAGCCGACGGAAAAAAGCCAAAACGTTTGTTTTTGGGGAATTTGGAAGAACCGTCATACCGACCGTTGAACTCCACAATGTATTTGTCGTTGTAAATGTAATTCAGCCTGTAAAATGCTCCGCGGATCGCCCACTCACGTATCTGCTCGCCCACAAGCGCCTCGCCGGTAGCCAGGCCGATGCTCGGCAGGGACGGAGATATCACCCCTGCTTTTTGTGCTGTGAACATATCGGCGCGGTTCAGCTCCTGGTTGTAACCTGCTATTGCCGTGATATTGTGGAAACCAAGCTGTTTGTGAAACGTGGTGTATGCGTTAAAAACCGTATAGCTGATGTTGTCGCTCCGGCGGTAGGCAATGTTGTTGCCTTCTTCCCGGATGTCCGATGGTCCGTAGCCAATCCTGTATCTGGACTGATTTTGGGTCCGGTTGATGTTTTCACGTCTCGTTGTAAAATCCGAATTGAATTTGAGCGCATCCTCGAAAAAGCTCAGCTCTGCATTGAAAGTAGTCTGAAGCATGTTACTCTTTTGATTGTCCCTGCCTCCGTCGGTCAGCCGAGCCCCTACCCTTCCCACGTCCGTATTGGCCCAGGTACCGTCCGGATTTCGGTCCACGCTGGTCGGTGAAAGATTGTAAAGGTCTGCGATTGACAGCTGATAAGGTTTTGCCCGCTCCGTCAATGCAATGGATGTATTGTTGCCAACAGAAAGCCATTTAAAAGGCTTGAAATTGACTTTCCCGCGGGTGGTATAACGGTCAAATTTATCCTCCGCAATTTTCAGCGCACCGTTTTGCGAATCATAGGCTCCGGACAGGTAATAAGAAGTATTGCCGGATTTTCCAGAAAGCGAAATATTGTGGCGCTGGGAAAGCGTAAAATTGTCCAGGAAATATTTTGTCCAGTCTCTGTTGCCCATGTATTCGTACAGCGAATTATCAACAGGGTTCAGACGTATCGGATCGGTTCCCGAGGGATTATCGGAACGTTCCTTCGCCCATGCATACTGGCTGTCGGTGTAATTAATGTTGTCCCAGGGCGTATTATCGGTCGAAGTCTCAAGTAAACGCATGTATATATACGGATCAGTGATCTTGTCCGGCAATACGGTTGGTTTCCCCCATGAAAAGTTGTTGGAATAATTAATGCTCAGCTTTTCGCCGGTTCCGGTTTTGGTCGTGATCAGGATCACCCCGTAGGCTGCACGTGCACCGTAGATCGCCGCGGAGGAAGCATCCTTTAACACAGAGATGCTCTTGATATCCGACGGAGCGATGTAACTGAGCTCGGCCGCATCCATCGGAACGTTATCGACCAGGATGAGCGGGTTTCCGCCGTTGATGGACGTAAAGCCTCTGATGTTGATTTTGGGCGCCTGGCCCGGCTCGCCGCTCACGAAGTCAATGTTAAGGTTTGGAACAGCCCCCTGCAAACCCTGAGCTACATTCTGTATCGGCCTTGCTTCCAGCATTTTACTATCCACCACATCTACAGCCCCGGAAAGATTTTCCTTTTTCTGTGCGCCGTAACCTACCACTACGATCTCCTGAAGATTGGCTGCATCCAGTTCCAGCACCACATCGATCACCGAACTTTTACCTACAGCCACTTCCTGTGATTTATACCCGATAAAAGAAAAAACCAGGACGGATTCCGGCTGAAGACTTTTAAGTACATATTTACCGCTACCATCGGATACTGTTCCCTGCTGGGTACCTTTAATAAGTACACTCACACCCGGAAGAGGCCCACTTCCATCCGCAGAGGTGATTACACCGCGGATATCCGTACTTTGCGCAATAGTTTTAAAACTACCAGTCCACACCAATAAGGCCAGCATGAGCATCATGCAACCTGACCACCGGACTCTAAACGAATTGGATAAATGTTGCCCCATAAAAAATGATTTTAGTAAAAAATGGAGAATTACGGTTGTTTCCCTGTTGTTAAAATTTTCACAAAGTTGCAGATTGGATGTCACATACAGTTTATGCTAATGTTAAGAAATAAATAATATTTTGATTGAACGTTCATTCAATTAAAATCCTTTAAAGTAGATTATCTACTCAAATCATTTTCTTAAGTAATATCGCATTTTAAACCTCAGCAAAACGCATGGGAAGAAGAAGCCTTAAAGCTACACGCCAGCAGGAAATTATCGTTGCCTTTTACAAACTTGCCAAAAAAGAGGGGCTGGAAAACACCTCGATCGCCAAGATCGCCAAAGCCATGGATGTGAACCCAAGCCTGATCATCCATTATTTCCAGACAAAAGAAGAGCTGATATACGCGCTGATCGATTTTATCCTTGATAAATACACGCCCATTTTCCACGTTCCGAACAAGGCCTCGAAAACGCCTAAAACGATCCTAATGGAAGTGATCGACAATCTCTTTTCAAAAAAATGGAACACGCTGTTCGACGACAGCCTTTTTTACGGCTGCTATGCGCTGTCGTTCCGCGAAAACAAGATAAAAGCCCGCTATAAAGCACTGCTGGACGGTTTGCGAAGCAAGTTGGCAGAGCTAATCGAAGACTGCATCAGTGACGGGAGCCTGGCCACCGACAATGCGCTGGAAGCCGCCGACCTGATATTCATTATCCTTGACGGCGCCTATTTTTACATGAGCCTTGTGAAAGACCCTAAACTTCTGAATGAAAAGCTATCTTTATACAAACAAAAAGCCCTGACGGTACTTTATAACCATACCGAAATCCCGGCTTAACGCACTCGGTTTCCCTCTAAATATACCCCCCCATGAAAAACTGGATCTTCCTACTGATCGCGATTGTCTCCGAAACGATTGCAACCTCGGCATTAAAATCATCCGAAGGCTTCTCCAAGGTACTTCCCGGCATCGTTGTCGTCGCAGGGTATGCTGTGGCTTTTTATTTTCTCAGTCTGACGCTGAAAACCATTCCGGTAGGCATTGCCTATGCAATATGGTCGGGTGTGGGAATTGTGCTGATCACCATGGTCGGAATTATCATTTACAAACAAATCCCTGATCTACCTGGCATTATCGGCATACTCCTGATCATTTCCGGTGTGATTGTCATCAATGTTTTTTCTAAAATAAGCGCGCATTAAACGGCTATCACCCGGACGTATTTGAAAACAACGCCGAACTTCTACCAAAAAGCCTTCCGAGCAAGCGTTCGGAAGGCTTTTTGGTAATTTTACAATATCCACTATTCTGCGATCAGTACCTTAACGGTTTCCGTGGCAGCATCTGACTGTATTCTCACCAGGTAAATTCCTTTGTCCAAAGAGACGTTCGACAGATCTACTTCCGTTTCTGCTCCCGCTTGCTTGATCTGGGGTATGTTCAGACGGTGTACCCGCCCGGCCCCGCCGATCAAAGACAATGAAACGTGACCTTTGTGCTGCTCCGACAATACAAGAGAGAAGCGTTTCTGGATCGGATTCGGATAAATTACCGATTTCACAGTTTCGGTTTTTACAACAGCTTCCGGGATCTCCCCTCCAAACCGGGAGTTTCGGTTCGCATCCGCTGTCTCGATGACCAGCCGGGGCGGGTTTTCACCATTTTCCCTGCTATTGAAAGCCAGAAGCGTGTTCTGGTTTCCGGCATTTCTGATCAGCAGGCTAACCGTTTTATCCCCGGACCACTGCTGAACAACGTAGTCGGTCACATCCAGCTCGTAATACGCTTCATTACTAACTGTTACCGTACTCAATGCTGTTGACAAGCCAGCCGGGGCATTATTCCAGTTGATCCCGTTTTCAGTCCAGGAATCATTGTTAACACCGTAAGCGGACATGTCGATTCCAGTCGTGTTTTCGGTGTTGTACCCATACAACCGCAGTTTCGCAGAACCGATTTCACCGATACCGTCCAAAGAAAATTTCAAATAGGCGTTACGGCTGAAACCACTTGTGCTACTTGCTTTAAAATCCAGAGACTCTCCATTCCCGAAGTTGGAAGAAGCATAATTTCCGTCTCTCACCGAGGCGTCGGCTATGGGACTTAACTCCGGCTCGCTCACCGGCCCATCATCCGGAATAACCTCAATTGCCGACACTTTCGGCAAATTGGCTGATCCGCTCAGGAAATCAATGTTAAGCACACCGTCGGTCACTGTTACTTCAAAAACCTCCTGAATAGCACGCATTGCGCCACCGGCTTCTGCATAAATATCATATTCTGTCAGTTTTCGGCTGTTTTCGATATCCACATGGAACAATCTCTTTCCAGCTCCTCCGGCACCTTTTCCGGGAGCACCAAAATAAATTTCAGCAAAATGCAGAACAACCGTCATTCTGCCGTTCTGCACCGGGATATTGTAATCGAATGCAGCAGATGAACGTTCGGTAAGATAAAGGGCATCGTCGGTAGTGTAGAGTATATCCCCTCCTGAAATAGATGAGGTACGGTCTGTACCACCGTAATATTGGTCAGCGGAAAAAACCCCTTCCGAAGTATTCACAGACGCCCCGCCGGAGTTGATACGGATTGACGTGACAACCGGTACACTCGCTACCAACACGGTGATCTGCTCTTGATCAGACATGGCCGGAGTGCCATTGTCGGTCACTTTCACGGTAAATGTATAAGTTCCGGCGGTGGCAGGCGTCCAGGTAAAAACACCAGTCGAAGGATTAATAACTGCTCCGGATGGCGCACCCACCAGCGAGTATACTTTTGTCTGGCCCTGATTCACGTCCGTAGCCGTCGCAGTGAAGTTAAGTACCTGCCCTGCCGTTACAGATTTGTTGCCGATCGCCGCCAGTTCCGGCGCGTTATTTTCGGTATTGTTAACAACAGAAATCACCTCAATAGCCGAAACTTTAGGCATATTGACAGACCCGCTCGAAAAGTCGATGTTGAGGACACCGTCTTTTACTTCCACATCAAAAGTCTCTTGAACAGCGCGAAGCGCTCCTCCTGCTTTTGCATAAATATCATAGTCCGTCAATTTACGGCTGCCCTCGATATCAACATTGAACAAGCGCTTCCCGGCGCCTCCGGGACCTTTTCCAGGCACTCCGTACCAGATCTCGGCGAAATGCAGAATTACACTTTTCAAGCCGTTCTGAACCGGAATATTGTAATCAAAAGCAGCCGAGGAACGTTCGGTGAGATAAATCGCCTCGTCGGCAGTGTTCTGGATATCGCCGCTGCCGAGCGAAGATGTCCTGTCGATACCACCATAGTACTGGTCCGCAGAGAATTGCTTTGAGGCGGAGACCGTCACTGCGGGCCCGCCGGAATTGATCCGTATTGCAGAAGTTGCGGTACCATTCCCGGTGACCTGCAGATTAACGCAAAACGAAGCGGTTGTAGCCGGCGTCGCACCTGTTGCCGTAATGGTACCGGTGTAACTTCCGGCAGCCAGCCCTCCCGCATTGATTGTGACTTCCACATTAATGCCATTCTGGGTAGCCGTTCCGGACGCATTTTTGGTGACCGTGAGCCAGGTCGCATTGGATTTCAGCGTATACGGGGATGTGTCCTCAATATTGTAGATCAGATTGCCGGCGGTAGCCGAAGTACCAGACTGGACGGTTTTCGACAAACAGGAATACATAAACCCGAGCTTTCTGGTGCTCGTTCTGGTAACGTTGGCAGTATATGTTTCGGTACGTTCATTGCCATAGTTGTCCAGTGCTCCATTGGTGATCAGGAACGAACTTCCCACCAGCTTGGCAGAGAGCCCCAGGAAACTCCCCGGCAATTTGTAAGAAGAAAGATAAGTCCACGCCCCCAGCCCATTGTTCGATTCAGGTGTAAACTGATACACCGTGCTCTGGGTTTTGTTGTTGACACCCTGCCCGGCAGCCAGAAATATTTTCCCGTCCACTGCGAACGTAGAAGCCTCAGCATGGGAACGAGGACTGATAATGTCTGTGAGCCGTGTCCACTTGTCTGTCGCCGGGTCGTATACGTGGCATATCGGCTGGTCGAGGGCAAGGCAATCGTGTTTAAACTGGCCCCCCAGCGCATATATTTTACCTCCCAAAACAACATAGCTGATGTGGTTACGGGGCATTGGCATCGGTGCCAGCTTATTCTCCCAGGTTGTATTTTGCGGGTCGGCCAGGTACTTGTCTACGTCAAGGGTTAAGTGCAATGTGGCCTGATCTTCACATATGACCGGCCCAAATCCGCCAAAAACGTGGATTGTCCGCCCAATCAGCGCATAACCGCCGCCACCGATTGGAAACGGCTTTTTGGTCGCCGGATCGATCAGTTCCGGGCCGTTGGACCAGGTGTTCGTCGTGATATTGTAAATGATGACCTGGCTGGCTACCGGACCGTAAGCGTCCACCAGCCTTCCTCCGATATTCCATACGTTGTCGTCAACGAGTACTACACCCTGGTGCGTTGTTTCCTTACCCGCAGGAAATGAAGCAATCGCGCTCCATTTGTCCGCCGCAATATCATAAACTTCGTTGGTATGCTCGATGTGGGGATTATCTCCGAAACCGCCGAAGACATACATTTTATTTTTGTAGATCACATTGTTCGACTCAGCACGTTTGCTGATCTCATCGGCTTTTCTCGTCCATTGCCCGTAGGAATCATTTGCAATAAACTGTAAAGTAAAAATCAATCCGATATAAAAAATTTTGAAACGATTGGTTACGAAAATTCGCAAAATGACCTGATAGAAGTCGTCCATAGTAGAGAGTATTTATTAAACTGATAGGAATGGGATATTTCGGTATTCATCGGATACAGCGTTACCACTGTCAGGAGACAGATTTGCATTATTGCCATTGAGAGCTCTGCAATCGTCACGAGTAATTGTTACCGGTGCTAACGCTTAGTCGGTGGTATAACATAAAGAATCTGAGAAGAAAACAATAACACAACGAGTTACTCTGAAGCCTCGTTGAACAACTTTCATAACACAAGAAAATACAGCGTTCTTTTTACCTGTTAAACTTACTAACCGGTCTGCTTCTGGTTATAGAAAAACACTAATTTTTCCGGGTTGAATACTACAACAAACATAAGCTGCCAGCATTAAAAACAGATTAAAAAGACGGTCATTTCAGAAATAAAAGCCTCTTTTTCTCACTTTTCTTCCCTCCTGAGGCTTGTCACCTGCTGTTATTTAGACAAACATTAAACATGAATCCTTATGGATTGAAATTATTGGGGCAATCCCCCGGAAGTAAGGGGTAACACTGTAAAAAACGGGGGTTTTGAAAATGCGTTTTTCGTCAATTAATTCGACAAATTAGTATAACAACCAAATAAGGGAAATGCTATTTCATACCCCGCTTCCCACCTCCGCGCACGGCCCGTAAAAACGTTTAAGCTTACGCGTATTCAAGACTTCAGATCAAGTGAAACAACCTGCTAAAAAATGACCGGACGTAAAAATGTATCATTTTTCCCGACTTCTGTATTAACCCCGGCGAACGCCGGCAGGATAGCTTTGCATCATCATTCATTCAAACAAAATCGTGATGAAAAAGACAGTTTTTATTACCGGTGCTTCAAGAGGATTTGGAAAAATATGGGCAGAAGCCTTTTTAAAACGAGGCGATAACGTAGTCGCAACCGCCAGGGATATCCGTTCACTTGAAAGTCTTCAACAGGAATTCGGAGATGCAGTTCTGCCCCTGAAGCTGGATGTTACCGACAGGCAGGAAAGTTTTGCGGCAATTCAAAAAGCGAAGGATTATTTCGGGCAGATTGATGTTGTGATCAATAATGCCGGTTACGGACTTTTCGGCGCTATTGAAGAAGCAACGGAACAAGAAGCCCGCGACCAGATTGAAGCGAACGTTTTCGGGCTTTTGTGGGTAACACAGGCAGCATTGCCGATCATGAGGGCACAAGGCCATGGACATATCATCCAGCTTTCGAGCGTATTGGGGGTTGCAACATTACCCGTACTGGGCTTATACAATGCTTCGAAATTTGCGGTGGAGGGATTAAGTGAAACACTGGCAAAAGAGGTCGGGGAATTCGGGATCCATGTAACCCTGGTCGAACCCAACGGATTCTCAACTGACTGGGCTGGTCCTTCGGCTATACATTCGGCTCGCATTGAGGCTTATGACGATGTGAAAGCGGCTTTTCAGGCCGGATTGACCGAGGATAGTTTTGGAATTCCGGAAGCCACGGCCGGCGCGATCCTGAAACTGGTGGATTCGGAAAATCCTCCGCTCAGGCTTTTCCTTGGTAAAGTTGCATTGCCCTGGGTCCAGCAAGTGTACGCCAGCCGTTTATCTACCTGGGAGGAATGGGCAGATGTAGCGGCGGAAGCCCACGGCAAATAAAAATAAACCCGCAGCACCCGTTCCCACCAGTGAAACGGGTGCTGCCCATCGAAAACTGACTATGCTGCACTTTCAAAGTTTAAACGAGATGCACCGGGCCAATGGTTATCCTGCCCCGGAAAACCCTATGCTGAGCCTGCTGAGATGCAACCAGAGCTGCCCGTCGGGGGACCGCGAATTCAGTAGTGATTTTTATATGATCTCTATGAAAAAGATGAAGTCGGGCACGATTACCTATGGAAAGACAAAGTACGATCACGACAGCGGGTCCATGTTTTTTTCAAAACCGAGGCAAGTCCTTGAAATGCGGAACATCGAGCTAGAAGAGGACGGATTTTCGATCTATTTTCATGAAGACTACCTCAGCGGACATGCTTTGCATAACGAAATCAAAAAGTACCATTACTTTGACTATGAGGCAAATGAAGCGCTGCACCTCTCTCCCAAAGAAGAGGAGACGATATGGGAATTGTACAGAAAAATAGAAACAGAATATTACAACAACCCCGACGAGTACAGCAAAGGCATCATATTAGGGCATATCGATTCCATTTTACAATATTCCCAAAGGTTCTACAAACGTCAGTTTATCAACCGGACGGAGGTATCGGGAAGGATTATCACCCGGTTTAATGAAAAGCTCACAGCCTACCTGGAAACCGGGTTACTGATTGAACAAGGGCTTCCTACCGTCAAATTTATGGCGTCCGAGCTTAATTTATCTCCGCGATACCTGAGCGATCTTCTGAAACAGGAAACTGGCAAAACTGCGATGGAACTGATCCATATTTTGTTGATATCAGAAGCTAAAAACCTTCTCAAGGGAGAAGACCAAACGGTAGCCGAGATCGCTTACTCCCTGGGATTTGAAAACCTGCCGTATTTTTCGAGGTTATTTAAAAAAGAGGTCGGCCTGAGCCCGAATCAATTTAAAAAACAACTTCTGAACTGATCACCCCCCCCCTTTTTCCCCACAAACAGGAAAACTGTATTTAGACAGGATCTGCTGAAAGTTTTAGATGAAAATTACGTCCAGGTTCGAAAGTTGATTACTTTTAGTAAAATGGATACGTAAATATTTGTCTGTAAAAATTTCATATATGAAACCCAGGTTCACTCCCTTTGCTACGATCTTTTTAATGCTTTCCGCAGCGCTTTTCAGTATTCCGGAGATCAAAGCAGATCCCCCGCAGAAGGCCCTGCCCCGGATAGCCATCGCCGGACTGGGTATCGAATCCAGTACTTTCTCCCCTGCCCTCACGCTTGAAGAAGCTTTTCACGCCAGATATGGTGCTGATGTTTTTAAAGCTTACCCATTTTTCTCTGCCGACTCGGCGCTTCGCGGCAAGGCCGAATGGTTCCCCGCACTGGTCGGGAAATCGCTGCCGGGCGGTGCTGTTCCCCTGGAAGCATACGAATCGCTGGTGAAGCAAACATTGGATCTTTTGAAGAAAAACGGGCCTTATGATGGTCTGTGGTTTGATATTCACGGTGCCATGAGCGTGGTGGGGCTGGACGATCCCGAGGGTGATCTGATCAAAAGGATCAGAGAAGTCATCGGTACGAAAACCGTCATTTCCACTTCCATGGATTTGCATGGCAATGTGTCGTGGCGGCTCGCACAGCATACGGACCTCATTACCTGCTACCGGATGGCCCCGCACGAAGATGCGATGCAAACCAAAAAACGGGCTGTGGAAAATCTGCTGTCGCGCCTTGCAAGTGGAAAAGGGAAACCTGCGTATAAAGCCTGGATACCGATTCCCGTACTGTTGCCGGGTGAAAAAACGAGTACCAGAATTGAACCGGCGAAAACGATCTATGCCGCCGTCGCGCCTGCGTCGGTACAGCCGGGTATCATCGATGCCGCGATCTGGGTGGGGTATGCATGGGCCGACGAACCCCGCAACCATGCCGTTGTTATGGTGACAGGCGACGACAAACAGAAAGTAACCGGTACGGCCGAAAAACTGGCCGCCAATTTCTGGAAAGCGAGATCGGATTTTGCCTTTGTAGCGCCTACCGGTTCTTTACAGGAGAGTCTTGACAAAGCTGTGGCGAGTGATAAGCACCCATTTTTCATCAGCGACTCCGGCGATAATCCAACGGCTGGTGGCGCTGGTGACGTAACCTGGACACTGAAAGAAATTCTGGCCCGGCCGGAATTCAAATCCGCCGACGGGCCTACGTTGATCTATGCGTCCATTCCCGGACCTGAGCTGGTAAAAACTGCGATTGCTGCGGGTGTCGGCGGAAAAATAGAAGGTTTTGCCGGCGCGGCAGTGGATGCGCGGTATGCCCCGCCTGTAAAACTTTCGGGAATTGTCAGATCCATCGAACACGGGGATATCAATGCCGAAACGGAGGTTGTGGTACAGGTCGGAAGCGTGCATGTTATTGTTACGAAAAAACGCAAACCATATCACAAGGAAGCCGATTTCACCAGGCTTGGCCTCAATCCAAGAAAGGCGGCTGTTGTGGTCGTGAAAATCGGTTATCTGGAACCCGAGCTTTATGCCATGCGCGCCGACTGGATACTGGCGCTAACGCCCGGTGGAGTAGACCAAAACCTCGAACGCCTGGGCTATAAACGTATCAACAGACCGATGTTCCCGCTGGATAAAAACATGCCCGATCCCGACCTGAAAGCAAAACTGGTGCCGGCGTCAGATAAATTGTAGTCAATTAAACTATGCCGAAATGCCCATAATTGGTATATTCGTCGCTGTTGAATCAATTTGGGCGGGCTAAAACAAATGTTGGAATGCTACGGACAACCGTTCGGTTTTTATTTTTTTGCATATTCTTATTCATCGTGAATCTGGCGTGGAGCCAAACCGGAACTGTAAAAGACAGGCCATGGCTCAAAGAATATAATGAACACCGCGAGTACGACGGTATATATGTAGTCAAGAAAATTGCCGTTCCCTGCCGCTCCTATCAAACCTTTCTCGTCGACAAAAATGGTAAAAAGCTTACGCCTGCCTTTCGCGACATTGGCGATTTTTCGGACGGGCTGGCTGAATTTGTCCCTATGGAGCTTGATGCACAGCAACACGGCCTGCACGGGTTCATCAACAGGGAAGGTAAAATCATAGTCCCGCCGAAGTATCTCTCCACAGACAAATTCTATCACGGAAAAACCTGGGTTATCTATGCTGCCGGAAAGCAGTACGGACTTTCATACATTGATACCGGGGGCAAAGTCATCTATGAGATACCGATCCATTTGTATAAAGACGATTTTCTGATCTCCAACGCCACAGTCGACATGGTGTGCGGCAACGACAGCAAGGAGGATGTGATCTGGTGGAAAAAGGGGGATCTGTTTATTCTGAACTGGGTTTTCAGCCCGTTTATAGAAAAGGAAATCAAGAGCTCAAAGGGCGTCTACCATTTTAATTACCGGGGCAAATACGGGATTATTGATAAAAATATGATCCTGCGTGTGCCTGTGGCCCTGGATGACATAGATCCTACCTACAAATTTTCAGGGCAAGGTCTGGAACGTGTGCAGTATGGCGACAAATACGGTTACATCAGTCCATACACCGGAGACCTGGTCGTACCCTTTCAATTTACCGAGACTCGCAAACCAACTGCCGGGTTATTTTGGGTCAAAAAAGACAATAAATGGGGCTGTATCGACAAGACCGGAAATGTAAAAATTCAGTTTTTGTACGATGAGGCGACGGGTTTTACGGCCGAGGACCGTTCTGCGGTAGCTATCAACGGAAAATTCGGGCATATAGACAAAACGGGGAAAGTCAGAACACCACTTACATACGATTTTGCATCCTATTACAACCACGGTATTTCGATGGTACGTATCGGAGACAAGTACGGCTATATGGATGTAAAAGGAAAGTTTATCACCAAAATAATTTATAATGAAGCTCTGCCTTTTGATCGTGTCACCACCACAGCAGAACGCTTGTGGCTTCGGTTCCAGCTCTCGCTCGACGGCAAAGAAACTTTTGTCGGGTTTTCTTACAAACTCTACGCCATTTTTATTCTCCTGGGGGTCGTCCTCTTCGTTTACCTGAACAGTCTGTTTTTCAAACGTATCCAGAAAGCCCGCTACGTCAGGGCATTAAAAGGAAAGTAACGCTTCCCAAGTTTGACATCACTTTCTCCGGCCCATTCCGGCATGAAAAATTATAGATTTTATAATGGAATATTTCCAATAATATGGATTTATTCCATTATATTTGAATGCCGGTTGCCCGGACCGGTCAATATCAGGCAAAGGGGCTATTAGCCATGTATTTGAAGAATTTTCGAAAAAATGGGTTTTAAGGTTGTGATATGAAGCACACTGCCGGTTGTACTGGCAGGGTGCTTATTTTGCGTTCTGATGAAGATTGCGGGGACCAATATTGGCAACTATCCGCTAATTTTACGATCGTTAAATAAACCCGGTTCTAAATTTCAATAGTCATCCCAATGCTCCCTGTCACTTACAAGCTTACCAAAGACGAACTATACAAAGGTCTGGTAGAAACATCAAGATCGCGTTTTATCACCAAACTTTTCAGAATAATCGGAAGCGTCCTGCTGGCGGTGATGGTTTACATTTTCACCGTAAACCTGATCAACGGAACACTCTTCTTTAACCTCGGCTTTGCTTTTACGCTTTTACTTGGATTGCAAATGGTTTTTCTGGCGGAGATCGCGGCGAAGATACAGGTACCGGCGCTTATCAAATCCAAGAACCCGCTGACCCAGGAAGTCAAAGTAGACATACGTCCGGGCAGCTACCGGATCAAAGGAGAGTCTTTTTCAAACCAACTGGCCTGGAATCAACTGCATTCAATTGTAGAGACGAAAGATTTCTTTTTACTCCGGGTGTCGGAAGGCAGCGCGAATGTGCTGCCCAAACGGGCACTCAATTCAGATGCCATCACGGAGTTCAGGAACATTATAGGTGCGGTGCCCGGGCTTAAATTGAAGCTTTTGCCAAAAAATCTTTGATCCGGGTTTGCATCATATCTATAAAATTGTACTTTCGCACCACGATACGATGTAGCAGTCCCTCGCACACGATATCAAGTCAAAGATCACTACAATCGGCCAGGTGGTGAAATTGGTAGACACGCTACTTTGAGGGGGTAGTGCCTTCGGGTATGGGAGTTCGACTCTCCTCCTGGTCACAAGTTAAAAAGTGCGTTTGCAGGCTGCAAACGCACTTTTTTCGTGCCTAATTCTCAGAAACCACAATCTTCCGAATAACCTCCATCCCCTCCGAAAGCTCAACTTTAACGAAATACATTCCTGCTTCAAATGATTCCGTGTTAATATGCTGCACTGGTTCCAAACCCGATTTGTGAATTAACATTCCAAGGCTGTTCAGAATTAGGACGCTTTTTACCGTTGACCAGTCGGGAGCATTGATGGTTAATACTCCTTTCACCGGATTCGGGAATAGATTGATGGAAATATCTGAATCAAAATGTACGTTGCTGAGCTTGCTATATGAAAAAGTACCGTTGGTATCGACCATTTTCAGGCGGTAATAATTGTCGCTGGGTGCGGGATTGTCGTGTATATATTGGTAAGCATGTGACTCTGAACTTTCACCTTGCGCCCGTACGGTGGTTACAGTCTCCCACGATTTTCCATTTGTACTATGATCGATTTCGAAACGGTCGCTCCGGGTTTCTGATGTTGTTTCCCACGTCAGGACCGCGACGGTGTTTTCTTTTCGGACATTGAAGTTTTTTAGATTTACGGGAAGAGAGGGTTCTTCTGGCGCCAGCTTGATGAGCCAATAATCATTTTGTCCATTCGATGACTGTTCCTTCTCAAAAGAAGCTTCGGAGTCCGAAGACGCCGCGATCAAAGTTCCGCCGTCAGAAGTATTCAATATCTTAACAGCCTTGTCTGTACCAGTGCCGCCAATTGTTTTTTCCCACAGGATAGCCCCATCCGCTGATAATTTCACAACCCAAATGTCGCTGGATCCCCTATTATCTTGCGTCTTGTCCCATGCGGCCCCGGCATCTGAATGGCCAACAATGATAAAACTGCCATCGTCCTTTTCCTCTATGTCCATCAGGAATTCCTCAAATGCGTCTGCGTTCAGCGTTTTTTCCCATTCAATGGTTTGAACATCCGCATTCAGTTTCACGATCCAAAAATCCTGCCCTTTGCTGGCCACCGATTTTTCAGGTGTCAGCCCAAGATCAGAGACACCGCCAACGATATATCCTCCGTCCCTCGTCTGTTTAATCGTGGTTATCCGGCTGCTGCCGTTGTATAGCCCACCGATTGCCCGCTCCCACAGGGTAGTCCCGTCAGATGCTATTTTCAACATGCGATATTCATTATACACCTGTTCGAACCCGCCAACATCCAGACCTACAAGATATCCTCCATCATTTGCAAGATTGAGACTTTTTACCCGGCTTGCACCAGAATCCGGAAATTCTAGACTTCTTATCCACTCCGTTTCGGCGTTTGGCGAAATCTTCCATAACCAACTATCAATTATGGCTTCTCCACTTACTGACCGCGAGGTGGTAGATGCAATGATATAACCTCCGTCGGGCGTTGCTTTCATCTCCGTGATGTATGGGTAAACCTTTTCTCCCAACGGATTCAGCTGCTTTCGCCATACCATATCACCAGTCGAATTTATCTTGATAAACAATAAAGTACCGATACTTCCCGGGTACGTCTCGTCTGCATCTACCAGCCAGGAAAGTCCGGCGAGCATATAGCCTCCATCACTTGTCTGCGTTACACCCGATAGGTAATCAACAATGCCGTTTCCGAAAGACTTGTCCCATTCCTTATTTCCGTTGGCAGACACTTTAACAATCCAGTAGTCCTGACGGCCAATAGCGGGATCTATCCTATCAAAACCCGCCGGACTGGCAGAATATCCCCCCAAAAGATAACCACCGTCCGGCGTTTTTATCAAAGTCGTGAGATCATCTGCAGCAGACCCACCATAATTTTTTTGCCACTCGATATTTGGTTGAGCAAAAAGGCTCAGAGAAGAGCCAAGAAAAACGAGCGATAAAAAATATCGAAAGAGAGGGTTTTGCATGACGTTTTTAAATATCAGTTGAGGGTGTGTTTGACATTCACAAAAGGTTACCAGGGCTACTTGTCTATCAACACTTTCACCACTTCCGTCTTAGAATCAGACTCGACCTTTAACAGATAAATACCAGTTGCAGGGTTTACTTTCGAAAGATCTATTTCTTGCTCTCCCCTTACATTTTTCTGGCCTGGCAAACCAAGCTCATATCTTTTGCCCTGCTGACCGATCAACTTCATGGATACATTTCCCTGGTGACTTTCGGATAGCCGGATTGTAAAATGCCCTGAGGCCGGGTTTGGGAAAATGGTGGATTTTCCCTCTCCGGGTATGGAACTCATCGCAGTTTCTTTCTCTTTCAGGCCAGTGCGTACACCGGGATTGTTGTCAGAAGATCCTCTGGAAGTAATGATCAGCTCCGGAGCCCTGCCCGATGGGTTTTCTCTACTGTGGAAAAGGACGGATCTGTTACGGTTACTGGATTCGAATAGTGCGAGACTCACCACCTTATCCCCTGTGGATTGCTCCGTGACAAATTCCGTCACATCCATTTCCCAGTATTTGAGTGTGCTGTTTACCTGAACCCTTCCTTTGAGGGTAGTTGGCCTGTAGGCAGGAGCGTTATTCCAGGTGATGCCGTTTTCGGTCCAGGAGTCATCATCTACCCCTACACCAAGAATCAGGACGCCGTCGTTTGCTTGCTGATTATAACCGTAAAGGCGCAGTTTAGCAGACAACACTCCACCGCCAACAGCCCCTTCAATAGGAAACCGCAGGTAAGCGCGGCGGTTCGGCCCTCCGGATACATCTTTTACGCCTAATAACGCACTGGTCGCAAAATTCTGACCTGCCGCATTCCCGTCCTCCACATGCGCATCGATTTGTACGGCGACGGCTGTTGTTTGTTCCTCATCTGAAACAGGCACCACCTCAATGCCAGCTAAAGTAGGCTGGTTGGCGGCGCCCCGGGAAAAATTAAGATCGAGGATACCATCTGTGACTGTCACCGGAACCTGTTCCGTATGAGCCCGCATTGCGCCTCCCGCACGGGCAAAAACATCGAAGTTTTCAAATTGGCGAACACCCTCTATATCGATATTGAACATACGCTTCCCGGCTCCACCAGGTAAGCCACCCGGCCCCCCGAAGTAAATTTCGGCAAAATGCAGGGTCAACATATATTCCCCATTAACCATCGGAATGGCATAGTCAAATGATTCGGAACTTCTTTCAGAGCGGTATAGCTCGTCGTTATCGGTTCCCAGGATATCGCCACCGCTTATCGCGTTGATACGGCCGATCCCACTGTAATAACGGTCCTCGTTGAACACATTCCCGTTGGTGGCAGTAAAGTTGCCTCCACCCGCGTTAAGGCGGACCAAAGCCATGGACTGAAGGTTACAGACCGCCGCTGTCCTGATTTCCTCAATACTGGAACATCCGGAGGCATTGCCGGAAATCTCTGCCCGTCCGGCGGCTATCTGGCTGCACACAGCTTGGACTGCGCAATTTGAAAGTAAAGGGTTATTGGTGACAAACATGAACGAGGTATATCCAAGCTGTTTTAGTTCCGTAATGCTATTGAGCGTGCTATTTCCTGTGATTTCAAAACGCGCGCCCACATAGCCAAGATTTTCAAGACCCTGAAGGTTTGTAAGGGAGGCATTCCTGGCCAGATAAAAATAGTCTCCGATATAACCGAGTTTATGGATGCCTTTCAAATCTGAGAGGTTGGTATTGTCGCCGATTGAAACTTGTTTCCAGACCCTGTTCAAATTTTCCAATCCGGTCAGGCTGGTTAGAGACGGATTCCCACCTATGGATAAATACCCGTAGATTCTGGTAAGCCCCGTGAGAGCGGAAATGCTGGCGAGCCTTTCATTAAAAACAATCCGTACATTTTGTAAAGGGCGAACCAGATTTTCAAGACCGGCGAGAGACAGAAGATTGTCATTGTTTTCGATATTGATACTACCATCCACTTGGGCCAGACCGGATAAGCCAGCAATGCTGGCGAGACCGGGATTGTCGTTGATGTAAAGTGAGCCTTCGATTCTCGTGACATTGTTTAGGCCGTCCAGATTATTAATTGTGGTAGAAATGATACTGACATTACCGTTAATAACCTTGCAGCCGGGATTGGCTGTAGGAAAATTATCAACGTCCGCCTGCGTCTGCAAAGTCACAGCGTAACAGTTTTCAACGGAGCAGCCGGCAGATGTGCTGACCTCCTGAATATTGGAACAACCGGCTGCATTACCGGACACTGCTATTTTTTCGGCTTCTATCAGTTGACAAACATCCTGTATCGCACAGTTGGTAAGCAATGGATTATTGGTAATGATGATATTGAATGCAATGTCTAAATTACCCAATCCCAAAAGGCTGGTCAGAGCGCTGTTTGTTGTAATTTCGAGCCGCTCACCAACATGACTCAGCTTTTCGAGCCCTTGAAAGTCTGTGAGCGAGTTATTTTTTGCGAGATAAAAAAAACCACCTACATACGCGAGGTTACCTATTCCCTTCATATCGGCCAGGTGGGCATTATCGCCAATCGAAATAGCACCATCAACCCTTGTCAGATTCTCTAATCCGGCCAAGGTGGTGAGAGACGGATTGCTGCCGACGGAGAGAAAGCCCGGAATTCTGGTCAGACCACTGAGTGCGGAAATGCTGGTAAGATTCTCATTGTCGACGACCCGCACATTCCCCATGGGACGCACGAAATTCTCGAGGCCGTTAAGTGTTAAAAGGTTGTCATTGCCTTCAATATTAATTTCACCATCCACTTGGGCCAGACCGGATAAGCCGGCAATGCTGGTGAGGCCCTGATTGTTATTGATATAAACTGACCCGTTGATTCCCGTAACATCTCGCAGGCCGTCCAGATTGGTGATTGTTGTAGAAATGATACTAACATCACTATTAATGACCTTGCAGCCAGGGTACGTTGCAGAAAAATTATCAATTTCCGCCTGGGTCTGAAAACTGGCCACGGAACAGGTCTGGGACCAGGCAGTACTGATTGAAGCAGCCAGTAAAACTACGATGTGTAAAAAAAATTTCATTGAAAAGATCAGGTTAGATGAATGACAATTATTTCACTTTTAACAACTTACAAAATTGTAAAAATGCAGAACGGACGAGGAAAATAAATAACGGGACGGGGAGGCCGGTGGATTAGCCTAGTCAAAAGCGGGCCACGGCGGGCAAAACGACAGCAAGAAAAAATGAAGGGATTTTTGAAAAGGCAGGTAAAAGTTCTTTTTCATCAGCGTTGAGTAATTAAGAGTCGTTGAGTTGTTATGCAATATACTTCCGCTTCAATGAAATGTAATCGCAGGTTTACTAATTATTAAAAATAATCTCAATCTTTTATTCCTGAGCCGGTTATCGCGTAGTACTTCTTATCCAGCCCGTTTATAAATACTTTTAAATAATTTTTCCTTAAAATGAATTGGGCCGCTTTTCGTAGCACTTGCATTGCACACCTACATGGAAAAAATACAGACTTAGTCAGCTTGTTCCGTGACGTAACAGCATGTATCTTTATTTTGTAAAGTATTGGACCTGTTTGCCAGCATTCTCGAAAAATGAAAAGAAAAAATGTAAACCACACGTATACTGTTCGATACAAATAGAATGGAGATAGGCAGACCCTTTCCAACCGATGAATGGTTAACGGTTAAGGAGTATTGCAAGCGCTTCAATGTAACAACTACCCAAACGGTAAGTAACTGGATTTCCCGAGGAATTATTCCGGCTGAAAATGTATTGATTGTGGAAAAATACAATAATATCCGGCTGATTAAGGCGCTGCCTTATCATCACTAATTTTAATTTTTAACCAACTCAAATTTTGAAGATCGCTACTTCCATGAAAAGGACCTGCCTGTTCGGGGCTATTGGATTATTACTCGCTCTGCATGCCGATGTTTTCAGCCAATGCAAGGAGAAAAACAGCAAATCGAACAACCAGAAAATTTCCTATCAGGATGTTCCCCTGTCGGGAGCCGAGGAATTCCTGACACTTTCGAAAACCGGCGAGGAACAAATATTCAGCTATCAGAATGATCTGATCGAACTGGTTTACCACGTACAGATGTTTACCGAGATCAAATTCACTTCTACAAAAGGCAATTTTTCGCTTTTTACAGCCACGTCAGACCGGACGTTCTGGGACCAGCATTTTATTCTTTCTGCACCGGTAACATCCAGGGAGCTGGAAAAAATGAGAGGGACCACCAAAATCGAGATCATCCTGCCGGAAGATCATAAGGTATACAGCTTTAATGCACAAAAAAGCCAGATGCTCAACAAAGCCATTGAGTGCGTGAATATCCGCTAGATGTAAAACAACTCTTTGTTCAGCCTGGCCACAATCTGGTTGAAATCATCCGGTACAGATGCGAAATCCATATTGTTCACATCTATTTCGATGATTTTTCCATGCTCGTATTTTTGCACAAAATCTTCGTAATAACGATTGAGACCAGCGAGATAATCCGTTGAAATACCGGCTTCAAATTCCCTTCCGCGTTTTTTGATCTGAGACACCAGCTTGGGAATGTCCGCTTTCAGATAAATGAGCAGATCCGGTTGGGAAACTGTCTGGATAATGGATTCGAAAAGCAGCAGGTAGGTTTGATAATCCCGCTCGGTCATCACCCCGGACTCATGCAGATTTCTTGCAAAAATAAAAGCGTCCTCATAGATCGTACGGTCCTGAATAATAGTTGCATAAGTGGTGGCGCGTATTTTCTGGACCTGGGCAAAACGGTTGTTCAGAAAGAAAATCTGAAGATTAAATGCCCAGCGCGGCATATCCTGGTAAAAATCGGCGAGATACGGGTTCCCTTCAACTGCCTCGTACATCACCTCCCATTTGTAATATTCCCCGAGCATCTGGGTCAATGTTGTTTTTCCTGCGCCGATGTTTCCAATGATTGCAATATGCATGTGTTGATCCGATATGTAAATTTGAGATGTGCAGGTGCAAAAATATAGATTTCACGCAATAGTAAGCGATCGGTAAAAGTGCATTTTTTTCATTTCCGTTAAACTTCAGATCTTCGTATATTTGCGGCTGATTTGGAGAAAAGAGCGGCGTGAAATTCCCTCTTTTCTATTTGTGCTGTTTAAAATCGGAAGTGAAATGAAGCCTTTTCGGGTTATTTTATATTATTACTATGCTCCCATCGCGGACACGGAAACCTATCGGGACGAGCATCATTTATTTTGCGTCGAACACAATTTATTAGGACGGATTATCATCGCGCCGGAGGGATTGAACGGTACTGTTTCGGGCACTCCCGAGGATTGTGATGCTTATATGGACTATATCCGGTCTGACGCGCGGTTCAGGGATGTACAGTTTAAGGTGGAGGAACATGATAAGGTGGCTTTTCAGAAATTGCATGTCAGGGTGAAAGACGAGATTGTCAACTCCGATCTGCCGGTTGATCCGCTGGTGAAAACCGGAAAGCACCTGGAACCGTCCGAATTTAAGAAGCTTATCAATGATCCGAATGTAGTACTTGTAGATATGCGTTCGGACTATGAGCACGAGGTCGGCAAATTCAAGGGAGCGATCACTTTTGATATGCATAATCTCCGTGAACTGCCCGATCATATTCACGAAATCGAACATCTGAAAGACAGAAAAATTGTCACTTATTGCACAGGTGGTATCAAATGTGAAAAAGCCAGCGCATACCTTCTTGACCAGGGATTTACGGATGTTTATCAGCTTCACGGTGGTATTATACGTTACGGTCTTGAAGAAGGCGGTGAAAACTTTGACGGTAAATGTTATGTGTTCGACAACCGCATTACCGTGGATGTCAACAAGGTGAACCCCACCGTGATTTCAACCTGCCATATATGCGGCACCGCCTGCGACAGAATGATCAACTGCGCGAATGCAGAATGTAATACGCATGTACCTGTATGCCTTTCTTGCGGGGAAGAAATGGAAGGGGCCTGTTCACCGGAATGTAAGGCACATCCTGGAAAACGCGTTTACGACGGGACCGGGTACTATGTCAGCAACAGCAATCATTACCACCCGTTACAAGGGTTGAAAAGTCAAAAGAAAAACCTGAAGAAAATGAAGCTGGCCCAGCGCTCGCAGGAAGTTTAGGGATCAGCCGAGTTCTTTTTCGAGAATAAAATCGTTCATCCAGTAAGGACCGATCGGAATATCCTTTTCCCCTGTTACCCTATACCCCATCCGCTCGTAAAAAGTCCTGGCTTTATTGTATCTGTTAACGTTCAGTGCTATTTTTTTTCCGCCCGCGAACCTCACCCAGGACTCAACGGCATGGAGCAGGTATTTGCCCGCGCCGGAACCCTGGGTAGACGGAAGTACATATATTTTATGTAATTTAAAGCTTTCCGGCTCGTCTTCCGACACAGATGCGAACCCTTCGGGAATATCCTGGTTAAAGAGTATAAAAAACTTGTGACCTGCCGCTTCGATCTGATTTTGCAGTGATTCATGGGAATAAATTTTTTGGAACATATAATCTATCTGTTCCTTTTCGAGAATCTCACGGTAAGTTGGTTCCCAGGTCTGTTCCTGAATTTTGATGATCACCGGTATGTCAGCAACGGTTGCTGGCTGTATTGCGAATGAAGGCATATTATTTAAATTTGGCTCACTGTCCGCAAATAACTATTTATTCACCTAAAAACAACAACACTTTTATCGACAAAACCAGGCTTAGAGAACATAGTCCGGCTGCCGACAAGTAGAAATATATGAAACCCCTTATTTTAGTTACAAATGACGACGGCATCACATCCAAAGGGATCCGCACACTGGTAGAAACCATGAGAACGATCGGCGATGTTATCGTAGTCGCACCCAACAGCCCGCAGTCGGGAATGGGCCATGCGATCACCATAGGAGAGCCTTTGAGATTATACGAAACACATATTTTTGAAGACGTAACGGAATACGAATGTTCGGGGACACCGGCCGATTGTGTAAAACTTGCCAAACATTATGTTTTGCAGGACCGGAAGCCCGACCTCGTTGTGAGCGGGATCAATCACGGCAGCAACAGCTCTATCAGCGTGCTGTATTCGGGAACCATGTCAGCGGCCATTGAGGCTGCGATAGAGGGAATACCGGCCATTGGCTTTTCGCTGTGCGACTTCCGGGAAGATGCAGATTTCAGTCATGCAGTGCCTTTTATTAAATCCATTACCGAATCCGCTCTGAAAAATGGCATACCTACCGGCGTTGCACTCAATGTGAACATACCGGAAAAGACCGACCTGCCGATCAGAGGCGTAAAAGTTTGCAGGCAGGCACATGCTAAATGGCAGGAAAAATTCGATTACAGGGTAGATCCAAACGGAAGGGGCTATCTTTGGATGGCAGGCGACTTCGTTAACTTTGATACAGAAAAAGAAGATACCGATGTCTGGGCACTGGAGAACAACTACATTTCAGTAGTCCCGTGTCAATATGATCTGACAGAGTATGAAGCATTAAAACAGCTATCAACCTGGGATTTGTAATTTAAAAATCAGCTATGGCATTAGTAGGCAGTTTATTAAAAAAGGGAATTCATTTAAGTAATATCGTTGCCAACCGGAGAAAGGCAAGCCTTCATCAGCAACAGAAAAAGACCTTGGCCAGGCTTCTTGCTAAGGCGAGATACACCGAGTTTGGTGAAAAATACAATTTCGACGAACTGCTTTCTGCTATTCTTTTTGGTGAAAAAGGCGCATTTTATGAGTTATATAAAAAGTCAGTTCCTGTTTACGACTACAATAAGATCTTTAATGAATGGTGGCACAAATCGCTTGAAGGTGAAAAAGACATCTGCTGGCCCGGACAGATCAAATATTATGCACTGAGCTCAGGGACTTCCGAGGCTGCCACCAAGCATATACCGGTTACGAAAGCAATGTCCCGGGCGATACAGAAAACAAGTATCCGCCAGATCCTTTCCCTGGGACATTATAAAGACCTTCCCGACGACCTGTACGAGAAAGGTTTTCTGATGCTGGGCGGAAGCACCAACCTGAACAACCAGGATAAACATTTTGAAGGCGACCTCAGCGGAATTACCGCCAAACAGATTCCCTACTGGTTCCGCCCCTACTACAAGCCCGGTGAAAAAATCGCTGCCCAGAAAGACTGGGGCCTTAAACTGGAAGAAATCACCAAGCAGGCGCACGAATGGGACATCGGTTTTATTGTGGGCGTACCTGCCTGGATACAACTGCTGATGGAAAAGATCATTGCTCATTATCAGGTAAAAACGATACATGATATCTGGCCTAATCTTCGTGTCTTTGCGCATGGCGGCGTATCATTTGAACCATACCGGAAAGGTTTTGAAAAACTGCTGGCCACGCCGCTGATTTACATCAACACCTATCTTGCATCCGAAGGCTTCATTGCCTACCAGACCCGTCCCGGCGCTATGGGTATGGAGCTGGTCTGTGACAATGGGCTGTTTTTTGAATTTATTCCATTCAATCAGGAAAACTTCGATTCGGAGGGCACTTTACAACCCGACCCCGAAACCCTTATGGTGGACCAGGTTGAAGAAGGAAAAGAATATGCATTACTGCTCTCCACATGCTCCGGCGCGTGGCGCTACCTGATCGGCGATACGATCAAATTTGTTGACAAAACAAAAGGAGAAATTGTCATTACGGGTCGTACGAAACATTACCTCAGTCTCTGCGGCGAGCACCTTTCGGTTGACAATATGAATAAGGCGGTTGACCTGGTTTCTGATGAAATGGGTTTGACTGTCAAGGAATTCACTGTGTGTGGCGTGGAGCATGGCTCGTTGTTTGCCCACCACTGGTACATTGGCGTAGAGGAAAAAGATGTGGACGTCCAAGCACTAAAAACAAAACTGGACGCGAGGCTTTCGGAACTAAACGATGACTATGCTGTGGAACGCAGGCATGCGTTAAAGGAGATTTTTGTAACCGTGCTTCCCAATCAGGTGTTTTACGACTGGATGAAATCCAAAGGAAAAATGGGTGGCCAGCACAAGTTTCCGCGTGTTTTCAAAAACTTCCTGATCGATGACTGGCGGTCATTCTTAAAAAACAACGGCTATGATGATAACGCTTGAAATTCGGGCAGGATTTATTTAAGAAAACTGGCATAAGCAATCTGGCAGGCGATCAGGATAAAAACGACGCCTGTCACTTTGTTAAATATGGTAACCACTTTGGGTGTAAAAACACGTTTCAGCCGGTGGGCAAACACCGCGATACCGCATTCCAC
Organism: Dyadobacter bucti; assembly: GCF_005869225.1. Taxonomy (GTDB): domain Bacteria; phylum Bacteroidota; class Bacteroidia; order Cytophagales; family Spirosomataceae; genus Dyadobacter; species Dyadobacter bucti. Next base: position 122,275 of record NZ_SWFP01000001.1, read on the forward strand.
CAAAAAAACAGCGATCACACTAGCCCCAAAGAATATAAGCACCTGATTGATGTTGTAATGAAGATTCGTGCGAATGTAGGATGCAATGGTAACCCAGCTGATGAAGTTCACCGGATTGAGCGCATTTAGTAAAAAACCGGTTGTAAAGTAATAAAGAAAGTTGCCGAACCTCGTCTTCGGATAAGCGATTTTGGGTTGCCCCTTGATAAGGTTACTCAGGCCCAGCACTATCAGAAATATCACTCCCGCGCCAGCCATCCATTTTTTAAATCCGGGAATATCGGGCAGCAAAGCAGTACCGAATACAGCGAAGAATACAAAAATGACATCCCCTACAAATACTCCGAATGCAATTTTCATTCCGGTCCGGTAGCCATTGTCTACACTGTTCTGCACCAGGGAAAAGAACACGGTTCCGAATGTAAGACATAACGCAATTCCCGTAACCGTACCGTAAAATAAGGATTCCAGCATATCAGATACCTTTTTGTCTGGCTGTCATCAAAATTGCGCAAACCGAGAGCGAATCGGTAATTTCGGAGCGCATCACCATATCGACAGCTTCCTTTAAAGGTATTTTTTTGATCTGTAACACTTCGGTTTCTTCGGGCTCCGCCTCTTCCTGCACCAGGTCTTCGGCGATGAATAAAAACCCTTCTTCGTTCGTAGCCGAATTGGATGTATGAATTCTGGCCAATTTGGTCCATTTATTCGCTACCAGACCCGTTTCTTCCTTTAATTCCCGTTTTGCAGCTTCCAGCACATCGGTCCCAAGCAAGCCGCCGCCCTCCGGAATTTCCCACGAATATTCATCAATCGCATATCTGAACTGGCCAACGAGGTAAATATTTCCTTCTGCGTCGAGAGGGATAATTCCGATCGCCTGGTTTTTAAATTTTACCAGACCATAAATACCGTTATTACCGGATGGGTTAATCACTTCACGGTGACTGAGTTCAAGCCACGCGTTTTCGTAGACGGTTTGTGATGAAAGTGTTTTCCAATTATTTTCTGTGGTTATTACCCGCATTTTCTTATTATTTTTGACCCCTGTACGACAAAATACGAAATGCAAATAAACCAAAATAAGCTCAAACAACGTCTCATCCTGCTGTCTTTTATAGCCAGCATTTTGCTGACAGGCTTGAAGTTTTTTGCATACTATCTCACTTCTTCCAACGCAATATTAAGCGACGCACTCGAGTCGATTATCAATGTAATTGCCAGCGGATTTGCGTTTTACAGCATATACCTTTCCGCACAGCCTAAAGACCGTAACCATCCGTACGGCCACGGGAAAATTGAATTTTTTTCCGCAGGCTTTGAAGGCGCGCTGATCATCATTGCCTCTCTTTTTATCATTATCGAAGCAGTAAAGCGGTTCATTGAACCTGCCCCGATCCAGAACCTGGCACAAGGCTCCCTGTTTATATTGTTTACCATTTTTGTCAATACGGCCATCGGCTACAAACTCTTAACGGAAGGCAAAAAAGCAAATTCCCTTGCGCTGGTAGCCGACGGGCGACATTTGATGTCCGACAGTATCAGCAGCGCTATGCTGATATTGAGCGTCGGACTGATATTGCTTACCGGCCTGCAATGGATCGACAGCGCGGCTTCTCTTTTGTTCGGGGTGTTTCTTGCTTACAGCGGTTTTGTGCTTTTGAAAAAGTCTGTTGCAGGTTTGATGGATGCTACCGACGATGTGCTGCTCGACAAGGTAGTGCAGACTCTTCGTGCCAACAAAAAACCGGACTGGATCGATGTGCATAATCTGCGCGTGCAGCAATACGGTTCCGACCTGCACATTGACTGCCATCTCACGCTGCCTTATTACTGGGAATTGCAGAAAGTGCATGAATCCATACACGATTTTGAAAATATTCTGAAAGAACATCACAATGGGGAGACGGAAATTTTTGTGCACGCCGATCCTTGCCTCGAACAGTGCTGCTATTTTTGCCGCATAGCAGATTGTCCTGTACGCCAGCATGCTTTCCTGAAAGATATAGAATGGGATGCGGCCAATCTTGTAAAAAATGAAAAACTATATAACGAAGCAAAAATTAATATTCACGAATAATCATATCTAAATTTAACCATGATGCATTTCTCACGTCGCGATTTCCTTAAAAAGGCAGGTGCTACCGCCCTGGCCGCAACTACAATCACCGATCTTCTGGCCGATTCATACGCCAAAAAGCTTTGGTTTGATATTTCGCTTGCAGAATGGTCACTTCACAAGGAACTGTTTGCAAAAAAATTGACCAACCTGGATTTTCCTGAGTTGGCAAGAAAAGAATTCGGAATTTCCATTGTTGAGTACGTAAACCAGTTTTTCAAAGATAAAGCCGAGGATAAAACTTACCTGGCAGACCTGTTGAAAAGATCAAAAGACAATGGCGTTACCAACAACCTGATCATGATCGACGGTGAAGGCGGATTGGGTGAACTGGACGCGGCAGTTCGTAACAAAGCCGTAGAAAACCATTACAAGTGGGTAGAAGCAGCCAAATACCTGGGTTGCAAAACCATCCGCGTAAATGCATTCGGAAAAGGCAGCAATGAAGAAATCGCAAAAGCTGCGGTAGAAGGCTTAGGAAAACTGGGTGAATTCGCCAAGAAAACCGGTATCAATGTGATCGTTGAAAACCATGGCGGTTCTTCTTCAAACGGTCAGTGGCTGTCGGGCGTTATGAAGCAGGTGAACATGAAAAATGTAGGAACATTGCCTGACTTCGGAAACTTCTGTATCACAAGAAAAGACGGCGGCTGTGCAGAATCTTATGACAGATACCAGGGAACCAAAGAACTGATGCCGTTTGCAAAAGGTGTAAGTGCCAAAACTTACGACTTCGATGAAAAAGGAAACTGCATCGAAACGGATTATACGAAAATCCTGAAAATCGTTAAAGATTCCGGATTTAAGGGAATCGCCGGTATCGAATATGAAGGGAGCAAGCTTTCTGAATATGATGGTATCAAAGCAACCAAGGCGCTGCTTGAACGTGTAGGACCTACGGTTTAAGGAAGTGTGATTGTGGTCATTTTTAGTCAGTGATTGTCATTTATGGTCAAGTGTTGTTTTAAATTACACCAAAACAACACTTGACCATAAGTGACCACTAAGGAACAAACTTGACAATAAATGACCACACTTAACTAACCGGACAAAGTCCCTTCACATTCCCAGGTAACTCAGAAATTCCTTCCTGGTCACCTCATTCTCAAATTTTCCGCCATAATAAGCTGTAACCGTAGAGCTTCCTGAATCGCGGATACCTCGGGACTGTACACACATGTGCTGGGCGTCGATTACGACAGCTATGTCTTCTGTCTGCAAAGCTTCTTTTAACTCATTGGCAATCTGCACCGTAAGCCTTTCCTGAACTTGCGGGCGTTTCGAGTAGTATTCTACAATGCGGTTCAGTTTCGACAAACCTATCACTTTGCCGCTGGATATATACGCAACATGCGCCTTGCCATAAATGGGCACAAAATGATGTTCGCAGTTTGAAAAAACAGTGATATCCTTTTCAACAAGCATCTGATCATACTTGTATTTATTGTCAAACAATGCGATCGCCGGCTTGTTTTTGGGATCCAGTCCACTGAAAACTTCTTTGATATACATTTTAGCCACACGTTTCGGCGTACCTTTCAGGCTATCGTCTGTCAGGTCCAGACCCATGATCTCCATAATATGGCGAAAATGTTTCTCGATCAGCTCCATCTTCATGTCGTCGTCCATCGCAAATGCATCTTTCCGCATAGGCGTGTCGATGGAAGAAAATAAATGATCATCACCGATTTCCTCAACATCCAATGCGTTAGTCGACAGGATATTCGACAAAGTTCCGTTCTGTTTCATATAATCTGATTTTCAGAGCAAGCCCTGCGTCAATTTTAGGTCTTAATATTGAAAAAATAACGATAGCAATATTTTCTGCGGACGGGTTCAATGTCTTAAATTCCTCAACATCCAGGTTCAGATTTTTGTGATCAAACCGATCAACAACAAATTCTTTGAGTAAAGCACTAAGGATTTTCATATCAACCACATAACCGGTTTCCGGATCAACCGGACCAGTGACCTGCACGATCAGCTCGTAATTGTGTCCATGGTAATTGGGATTATTACACTTTCCGAACACGGCTTCATTCTTATCCTCAGACCATTCCGGATTGTGAAGACGATGCGCCGCATTGAAGTGTTCTTTCCGGAACACAGCTACTTTATGAACCATATGTACCTCTTAAAAATGATAATGCCTTAAATGTCGTTACAAAGTATGTGTCCAACACACTTAAAGCCTTTGGACCTGCCTGAAATCGTCCATCGGAGTTACTTGCTTTTTTGCTAACGCGATAGATTGTGAAATTGTTCATTGCCTGTTAAATTCCGTTGTAAAAATCCAGATCATGATTTAACAATTCGTTAATAAAAAAAATTAAAATCTCGTTATTGCGTGTAAATTGCGTACTTGGTCGGCCTAAACCTGGAAGATTTTAAAATATTATCAGAACCTTTATATGGACAGACGGGATTTTCTACAAAAATCTACTTTCGCCGCTTCCGCCTCCGGCATACTTTCAATGCCTTCTTTAATATTAAAAAAAGAAAAACCGCTTGAAAAAGTGCGTCTGGGCTTTATTGGCGTGGGGCTGAGAGGGCGAAGCCATATAGAACAGGCGCTGTTCCGCCCCGATATAGAGATCAATGCAATATGTGATATCGATCAGGCGGCGATCAATGCCACTCTGGAACAAATAAAAAAAGCAGGAAAAAAAGCTCCTGCTACATATGTTAAAGGTGAAGAAGATTTTCTCAATCTGGTAAAACGCGACGATCTCGACGGCGTCCTGATCGCTACTCCCTGGCAGTGGCACGTCCCGATGACACTTGCGACCATGAATGCCGGTAAATATGCGGCGGTCGAAGTTTCTGCGACGGTTACACTGCAGGAGTCGTGGGACCTGGTTAACACTTTCGAAAAAACCGGCTCGCATTGCATGATACTGGAGAACGTGTGTTACCGCCGCGACGTCATGGCGATCCTGAAAATGATACGTGAGGGTATGTTCGGCGAAATGACTTACGCGCATTGCGGTTACCAGCATGATCTCCGCGAAATTAAATTCAATAACGGAAAAAGCGACGGCGGTGTCGGGGTCGAATTCGGAGAAAAAGGATTCTCGGAAGCCCGGTGGCGGACACAGCATTCCATCGACAGGAACGGCGATATTTACCCCACGCACGGCCTGGGCCCGGTAGCGCACTGGCTCGACATTAACCGCGGCAACTGCTTAACTTACCTCACTTCCACTGCCACAAAATCAAGAGGCTTACATAAATATATCGTTGATCACGGTGGCAAAGACCATCCGAATGCCAAGGTTAATTTTAAGCTTGGCGACATTGTGACAACTGTGATCCAGTGCCATAACGGGGAAAATATCGTGCTGGTCCACGACACAAATTCACCACGCCACTATTCGCTGGCTTTCCGCGCGCAAGGAACCGAGGGCATCTGGATGAACGACGGCAATAGCATTTATTTGGAGGGCGTATCCCCCAAAGCGCACACTTCGGAGCCTGACAAGCCTTATCTTGAAAAAAACGACCACCCCCTCTGGAAAAAATATGCAAAAGATGCTGAAAACGCCGGTCATGGCGGTATAGATTATTTTGTACTAAGAGGATTTGTGGAATCCATTAAACGTAAAACCGCTCCGCCAATTGATGTGTATGACGCGGCCGTCTGGAGTGCGATCAGTCCTTTGTCGGAATTGTCGGTGGCACGTGGCAGCTCCCCGGTAGAAATCCCTGATTTTACCCGCGGGAAATGGAAAACCAATAAACGGATTTTCGGCCTGAACGATGAATATTAGCCTGATTTCTCAATTTAACAGTCATACTTTAAAACCCTGACCATATTTTACTAACAACCACTTAAATGAGCAAAAAGAACAGTTACCTTGGCCCCCTCATTATCATCGGCGTTTTATTCTTTGTGATGGGCTTCGTCACATGGGTGAACGGAACCCTGATCACTTTCTTTAAAAAGGCATTTTCACTGGATAACACCAGCTCTTACCTTGTAACATTTGCGTTTTTTATTTCGTACACGGTAATGGCCATCCCCTGCTCGATGGTTCTCAAAAAGACCGGCTTTAAAAACGGTATGTCGCTGGCACTGATGGTCATGGCTGTCGGAACGCTTATTTTTATTCCGGCCGCCGAAATGGCTTCCTACCCTCTGTTTCTGGTAGGGCTTTTCACGATAGGTATCGGCCTTACAGTCCTCCAGACCGCCTCTAATCCGTATGCAACGATCCTGGGGCCACGCGAGAGCGCTGCGCAAAGGATCAGTGTAATGGGTATTGCCAATAAAGGTGCCGGTATCATCAGCCAGATCGTGATCGGAAAATTACTTCTCGCGGGAGTTGCGTCAACTGACCCCAAAGAGGAACTTGATAAAGTAGTTGTTCCCTACCTGGTTCTTACAGCCGTTTTGGTAGGCCTTGCTTTACTGATCCGGCTGACGAAAGGTCTTGTTGAAGTAAGCGAAGAAGAAGACGAGCCAACAGGAACGGGCCAGATCACCACGCAAAAGACCAGCGTATTTCAATATCCGAACCTTGTATTAGGCGTTCTGGCTTTGTTCTGCTATGTGGGTGTGGAAGTAATCGCCGCGGACACGATTATTAATTATGGTGTTTCCCTGGGCATTCCGGAGGAGGAAGCACGGGTTTTCGGAGCATATACGCTGGGGGGAATGATGTTCGGATATGTGCTGGGCATTGTGTTGATTCCAAAGTTCGTTTCACAACAAGCTTATATGATATTCTCGGCTGTACTAGGGCTTGTCGTTACTGTTGCAGCGATCATGACAACCGGGTTCGCATCGGTAATGTGTATCGCTGTTCTTGGTTTTGCCAATGCTGTGATATGGCCTGCATTGTGGCCGCTGGCACTGAGTGGTTTAGGTAAATTCACCAAAATTGCTTCCGCTTTGCTGGTTATGGGTATCTCGGGTGGTGCTATATTGCCGCTTGTTTATGGAGGCATAGCCGATTCTATCGGGAGTACGCAGCAAGCATACTGGGTAATGGTTCCGTTATATTTCTTCATACTTTATTTCGGCCTTTCGGGTCACAAAAAGAAAAGCTGGTAGTTCATGAAAATTTCGACCCCTGGCCGTATTTGTTTATTTGGTGAACATCAGGATTATCTTGGCTTACCGGTAATAGCTGCGGCCATCTCGCGAAGAATAAGTATTGATGGTGATTATCGCAATGATGACAAAGTTGTCCTGCATTTGCCGGACTTAGGATTAAAGGAGGAGTTTTCCCTGAAGGATACCTATCCTTATATAGTTCAGAGAGATTATTTCCGAAGTACGATCAATATTTTAAAAAGAAAGGGAATTTCGTTCTCGAAAGGATTTGAATGTGTAATCCATGGCAATATTCCGATCAATTCGGGCACGTCGAGTTCTTCGGCGCTGATCGTTTCCTGGGCGCATTTTCTGGATAAAATGAGTGATAACCCTTCAAATTTTTCCCAAAAAGAGTTGGGGGAGATCGCCAATGCCGCAGAAGTGCTGGAATTCGGTGAGCCAGGCGGCATGATGGACCATTACTCCACTGCGATCGGGAATGTGATTTACCTGGAATCCACGCCGGTGATCAAGGTAGAGGCGCTGACCCCGAAACTCGGCACTTTTGTACTAGGGGACTCTCTGGAGCCAAAAGATACGCTGGGCATTCTGGCGAGATGCCGGTACGGAATGGAGGATGTGATCAGAAAAGTTAAAAACTATGATCCTGATTTTTCCATTTTCACTACACCTTTTGAAAAAGCTGTTGATTACAAAAAAGAGCTTTCCGAAGATGAAATGAGCCTTTTGATAGCCAATATCGAAGACCGGGATATTCTTTTGGAAGGAAAAACACTGTTAACGCAAAGTGTGAACAGCCCGGTGAACGAAAGTTTTGATACGCATTTTGGAGGGCTGCTTTATAAACATTACAAAAACCTCCGTGACCACAAACGCACATCCACGCCGAAAATCGAGCGGATGATGAATGCTGCACTTTCCGCCGGCGCATTGGGCGGAAAGATCAATGGTTCGGGAGGAGGAGGCTGTATGTTTGCTTACGCCCCCACAAGAGCTGAGGAAGTAGCTGAGGCGATTGAAAAAGAAGGTGGCAAAAGCTATATCATTACTGTCGACTCTGGGACGAGAATTGAATCATAGCCTTGTTTTCTTCTTATTATTGATATCGAAAAGACCCGGGAACCGATCGGATTCCGGGTCTTTTTCGTTTGTAAAAAGTACCTGAGCGAATTGGATCGAAAATGCACGATTGTAATTCCGAAAGTGTTTTTGTTTTAAGACCTTTGTAAAAACGATGCGAAGTAGTTTTCTTCGCAAAGACCGTTGCGGCGGCAATCATCAATGACAATTCCATGACAGTGATCACAGCTTCTGAAAATAAAACAAATCTCTACTGTCCTTCCCTGACAGCATATATAAGACGTAAAACCATCACGATCAACATCGGGGACCTTCCTATGGGCTCCGACTATCCGATCCGGGTGCAATCCATGACCACGGTGGATACGATGGATACGCAGGGCTCGATAGACGAAGTGGTAAGAATGGTGGAGTCAGGTTGTGAGTATGTGCGCATCACTGCTCCAAGTGTGAAGGAAGCCCAGAACCTGGAAAACATACGGAACGGCCTGCATAAGCTTGGCATTTTTGTTCCGCTCATCGCCGATATACATTTCACGCCCAACGCAGCCGAACTGGCGGCAAGGATTGTTGAAAAAGTAAGGATTAACCCGGGCAACTACGCCGACAGGAAGCGGTTTGAAGTCATTGACTACACGGATGCTTCCTATGCAGCGGAGCTCGAAAGGATCCGTGAGAAATTTATCCCGCTGGTTAAGATCTGTAAGGAATATGGAACCGCAATGCGGATCGGGACCAATCACGGATCGCTTTCCGACAGGATTTTAAGCCGGTACGGGGACACGCCCCTGGGCATGGTGGAATCAGCCCTCGAATTTTTGAGAATATGTGAGGAGCTGAATTATTTCAACATCGCATTGTCGATGAAATCCAGCAATACCCAGGTCATGGTGGAAGCCTATCGTTTGCTGGTTCAGCGCCTGGATGAAGAAGGCCTGAAACCTTATCCGTTGCATTTGGGCGTGACCGAAGCTGGCGAGGCGGAAGATGGCCGTATCAAATCGGCTGTCGGAATAGGAACATTGCTCGAGGACGGCCTGGGAGATACTGTCCGTGTTTCGCTCACCGAGGCGCCCGAAAAAGAAGCACCTGTTGCACGCGCGCTCATCGAAAGATATACAAACCGGGCTCAACACGATTTTATCGAGCCGGTCGACGTCTGCCCTATCAATCCGTTCCAATACACCCGTCGCGATACAACCGAGGTATATAATATTGGCCACATCAATGTCCCGAGGGTCATTGCCGACTACTCGGATATTGGTGTTGAAAAACTGGATGATCTGAAAAGCATCGGACATTTCTTCTTGCCGGTACCCGACAAATGGGCTATGAACGACCAGGGGGCAGATTTTATATACACGGGTCAAAATCCGGTACCTTTTATGTTACCTAACGGTCTGAAAGAAATTCTGGATTACAATCAGTGGCTGGGCCATAATGAAAAACAAAATAAATTTCCGCTACTGACGGTGAGGGAATGGAAAGAGGCTGAAAAAGATCAGGTGTCTGATCAGTTGAATTTCATCAAGGGTGATATTCACACTTTTGACACAGATCTGCTGGAAGATATCCGGTTTAGCAAAAATATTGTGCTAGTGTTGGGTACCGCCAACGCCCACGCCATGCCGGAGCTGCGCCGGTTTTTTTACAAACTCGTAGAAACTGGTATTAAAGTACCTGTCATTGTTCAACGAGACTACCAGGTGAATATGGGCGATAGCCTGACACTGTATTCAGCTACGGACATTGGCGGTTTGTTGGTAGACGGTTTTGGTGACGGAACTCTGCTAACCCCCGAATTTTCAGACCATTGCGTACCGGCTGAGAAGTTGAAATATGCTGCATCTTATAACAGCATTGCATTCGGGATTTTGCAGGCAGCCCGCACGCGGATGTCAAAAACGGAATATATATCCTGCCCATCCTGCGGCAGAACCCTATTTGATCTGCAGGAAACGACAGCAATGATCCGGAAACACACCGAACATCTGAAAGGTGTGAAAATCGGCATTATGGGTTGCATTGTGAACGGACCCGGCGAAATGGCCGACGCCGATTACGGTTATGTGGGTATGGGAAAAGATAAAATTGCTTTGTACCGTGGTCAGGAAGTGATCAAAAGATCGGTGACGGCGGCAAGAGCCGTTGACGAACTGATTGAGCTGATCCGGGAAGATGGACGCTGGATCGAGCCCAGCGAGCGCGAAATATTGATCTGACCTTTAAAATCTGAATGATGAAAAAATACTTTATGCTGGGTGACGTGTTCTATTACTTCGTCCGTGTTTTCAAAAAACCGGATCCGAACGCCCCCAATTCGTTCAACCTCCGCATGATGCATGGGATCAACAGGATCTCCATCGTTATGTTTTTGATTTGTGTTATTGTAATGATCGTCAGGGCACTTACAAGATGAATCTAGAGTCATTACGCGACTTTTGCATTGCGCTGCCTGGAGTAACCGAAGAACTTCCTTTCGGACCCGATACGCTGGTTTTCAAAGTAAGAGGAAAAGTGTTTCTTTTGACACCTCTGGACGGCTCGAAGACGCAGTTTAACGCGAAATGTGACCCTGAAAAAGCGGAAGAACTCCGGGAGACCTATTCTGATGTCAAGCCCGGTTACCACATGAATAAAAAACACTGGAATACGGTATATGTTACCGGCAGCATTCCAAGTGAAACTTTGTTTTCCTGGGTGAAAGATTCTTATGATCTGGTGGTTGCGTCTTTGCCGAAAAAAGACAGGGAAGAATTGCATTCAGCCACGGGTTAAAACCCGAAGGGCTGAAATTACCATTTTTACATCTAGCCACGGGTTAAAACCCGCGGCTAGAGAAATCCGAAGACCTCATGATCACCAAATCTCGGACTTCATTCCGGGGGAAATGGCTGCACGAAAACGGGCGCGCTCATCGCTACGCAGATTTGGGCCTTGTATTTTGCACCCGAAGATCACTTCGCTGCTTTCATCTCTTCGTCCAGGCGTTTGCTTAATGTTTCGCAGACGCCTTCAATGGCCTCCGCCATGGTACGGTCATTGGTGGCTGTGAGCAGAGTATCCGCAATTCCGCTCATCAGTTCGATGTAAAAACGCTTCATTTCAAATACTTCCATGTCCTTTGTCCAAAGGTCTATTTTCAGCGTACCGCGGTGATAATGATCCCAGACTGCGATGGCAATGGCCCTGGTATCGTTGATACCCTCGTTGGGGTTATCCGTAGCGTTCCAGAAAATCTTCTCAGGTATATTCTTTTCGTCCAGTTCAACGGTGAAGTTTATTTCCGACTTTTTCATAAGAGGTGTTAATATTTTTCACAAAAGTAAGCATTTCAGAAACATTAAAGTTCCTCGCCTACTTCCCACCTTGCCCGAAAACACGTTTTAAAACGTCGCTTACCCGCGCCACAGGATCCTCGCGGATCTTCTTCTCTTCCTGTGCGATCAGTACATACAGCCCGTCGATGGTCTTCTGGGTCGCATATTCTTTCAGGTTAGGATTTACTTTTTTAACCAGTGGAATCTGATTATAAGTGTTCACAATGTCGGCGTAATACTCCGTAGCCTTGTTCAGGTTCAGCGTACTATCCACGACGGGAAAGAAAGTTTTGAACAGATCATCATTGGTAGTTTTCCTGAGATACTGCGTCGCCGCATCATTCTGGCCTTTCAAAATACCCAATGCGTCCGGCACGGTCATGGAGGTGATAGCTGTTACGAATATCGGCTTCGATTTTTTTGCGGCATCCTCAGCCGCGCGGTTGAGAGATAAAGTGAATTTATCAACCTGGTCGCCTAATCCCATTCTCCGCAATGTCTCGGCCACTTTCTGAGCTTCCGGCGGTACTGCGATCTTGATCAGTTCATTTTTAAAAAAACCATCCACTTTCGATGCTTCGGCAGACCCGTTGGAGATCCCGACATTGAGCGCTTCTTTCAATCCCAGGACAATGTCACCTTCGCTCAGGCCTCCGCTTTTCTTGCCAAACTGATCAAGGAATTTACCAAGCTGAGCAGTTGACGTATAGCCACATAAGAGCCAAAACAAGGTTACAACTAAGAATTTGTATTTCATTACGGTTCTGTTTGTTAATTTTTCACTACGGTTTAAACGTACTCAATAACGATTAATTTTACTTATTTTTGGGAAAATAACGGTCTTTATTAATCCATTTTACGCTTATGGTTCCCTCTATTCGGGCTGAAATAATTACGATCGGCGACGAAATTCTTTTTGGACAAATTACGGATACGAACACACAATGGATTGGCACTCAACTGACTGATATAGGTATCCGCCCGGTCCGGAAAACATCCGTCGGCGATATCAAACAAGATATTCTCAATGCTTTTACAGAAGCCTCCGGCCGCGTTAATGTCGTGATCGTAACGGGCGGACTTGGCCCAACCCGGGATGATATCACCAAACATACCTTCTGCGAATACTTCGGTACCGAACTTGAGATCAATGAGGATGCACTGAAACTGGTTACGGAGTTCTTTGCGAAAAGAGGCCGGAAAATGACCGAATTGAACATACAGCAGGCTGCATTACCCAAAAATTGCACGTATATTCCGAACCTCTGGGGAACAGCGCCCGGCATGTGGTTTGAAAAGGATGGCGTAGTATATGTTTCGCTTCCGGGCGTACCTTATGAAATGAAAAGTCTCATGGAGTTTGAAATTCTCCCGAGGCTAAAAGCGAAGTTCAACACGCCGTTTATCCAGCATAAATCGGTCCGGACGATCGGCATTGGCGAATCCTTTCTGGCTGAGAAGATCGCCCATTGGGAAGATGCCCTTCCTGACCATATCAAACTGGCGTATCTTCCGCATTTCGGGCAGGTAAAGCTCAGGCTTACCGGCACCGGCGCTGATGCTTTGACACTGGAAAAAGACCTGGAAGGACAGGTCCAGCTTCTCCTTCCACTGATCGCAGAATATGTTTTCGGATTTGATTCCGATGAACTGGAATCCGTTGTAGGAGCGTTACTATTGAATCGTGATGCAACACTGGGGACGGCAGAGAGCTGCACCGGAGGATATGTGGCAAGCCAGATCACCAGCGTACCCGGTTCGTCGGCCTATTTTGAAGGCTCGGTGGTGAGTTACAGCAACGATGTAAAAATGAGCGTTTTAGGTGTAAAAAAAGAAACACTTGATGCCTATGGTGCTGTAAGCGAACAAACTGCTATTGAAATGGCAGAAGGAGCCCGCAGCGCTTTGAATGTAACTTTTGCGATTTCGACAACCGGTATCGCGGGGCCGGAAGGCGGAACAGATGAGAAACCGGTGGGCACTGTCTGGATTGCCTGTGCCGGACCTGACGAAACATTTACGCAGCTTTTGACATTAAGGAACAATAGGAAGATCAATGTGGAAATGACCTGTTCTTATGTCCTTAACCTGCTTAGAAAAACGATATTAAAAACAAATCTGGCTGTAAAAAGCTGAATGACAGATATTAATACAGGCGCAGCAGCGAAATATGTCTGTCCTGAAAAACGCGAAGTATGAAAATAGTAGAAATGGTAATGCCTCCGATGGGCGAAAGTATCATGGAATGTACGGTGCTTCACCTGCTGAAAAAAACAGGCGATGCGGTAACCATTGATGATTCCGTACTGGAGGTAGCTACTGATAAAGTGGACACAGAAGTTCCCTGCCCCTACTCCGGGGTTTTGACCGAGTGGCTTGTGAAGGAAAATGATGTAGTCGCGATTGGCAGCGCCGTCGCTCACATTCAGGTTGAAGATGATACAGAGGAGGAGAAACCTCTGCCGGTTTTACACGAAGAAGAAATTCCGGATGTTGAATCGAGCGTCGCAATCCTGGAAAAGGATTTTCATGAGGCTGTTACCAAAAAGGCAGAGCCGGTCCTTGAATATGCCAAAAATGATCCCGCAAGTAATACCTTTTATTCCCCTCTGGTTCTGAGCATCGCACGTGAAGAACACATCAGTCCGGGTGAGCTGGCTACAATCCCGGGTTCTGGTGTTGAGAACAGGGTTACCAAAAACGACATCATCGCTTTTCTCGATAAACGTAAAAAAGGCCTGTCGCAGCCTGCGCCGATTGTTACTTCTTTGAACGGAAGCAACGAGATCATCGAAATGGACCGTATGCGCAAAATGATTTCGCAGCGCATGATCGAATCCAAAAGGATATCTGCGCACGTTACTTCATTCATCGAAACCGATATGACGCCGGTTGTCAAGTGGCGTGAGGCTGTCAAAACGGAATACAGAAAAAAGACCGGTGACAGCATCACTTTTACACCTATCCTGATCGAGGCCGTAGTGAAGGCGATCAAAGATTATCCGCTGATCAATATCTCCGTCGAAGGCGAAAAAATAATCAAGAAAAAGGACATTAACATAGGAATGGCAGTGGCACTGCCGGATGGTAACCTCATCGTACCCGTTATCCATAACGCCGACCGTTACGATCTGCCGGGACTTGCGCGGAAAGTAAATGAACTTGCCAGAAGAGCCCGTGAAAACAAACTGAAAGCGGATGATCTTGCGGGTGGTACTTACACGGTTTCTAATATCGGGGCCTTTTCAAATCTCATGGGAACGCCGATCATAGTTCAGCCGCAGGTTGCGATCATGGCTTTTGGTGCGATTAAAAAGAAGCCGGCTGTGATTGAAACCCCGGAAGGAGACTTACTCGGGATCAGAAGCCTGATGTTCATCTCTCACTCTTATGACCATAGGGTCGTGGACGGCTCGCTAGGCGGTATGTTCCTGAAAAGAGTGAATGATTATCTTGAAAATTTCAATGTTAGCAGATCAATAATCTGATGCTGAGACTTACTTTGGACGTAGATGATGTGCTGGCCGATACGCATGAAAAGCTCGTGAATATTGTGCTGAACGATTTTGGAACAACACTTACGGAAAAAGAGCTGTATTCCAGGGCATTAAGGGAATTGTTGCATCCAAAGCAGCTCACCAAACTGCACAGGATCATCAATACACCCGGTTTTTTTACAGACATCAATGTTAAAAAGGGTGCGGTAGAAACGGTGTACAAGTTGTCGAAATTCTATGAGATCTACATCGCCACCGCATGCATGGAGTTTCCCAATTCGTTCAAGGACAAATTCGACTGGCTGCACAAAAATTTCCCGTTTATTCCCTGGACCAACATTGTTTTTTGCGGGTATAAAAGCATCATCAATTCTGACTACCTGATCGACGACCATGTGCGAAACCTGGTTGCTTTCAAAGGTGAGGGGATTTTGTTCAGTGCTCCACACAATTTGAATGACCACACATTCCGTCGCGTTTCCAGTTGGAACGACGTTTCGGAGTTATTTTTACCGATAGTATGAAATTATTGCTGATAGAAGACGAGCCGAAAACGTTGCAGTCCATCAAACAGGGATTGGAAGAAAATGGCTACGAAGTAGACATTGCCTACGATGGTCTGATCGGCAGACAACTGGCCAAAAACAACACGTATCAGCTCATTATCAGCGATATTATTATACCAGGTATCAACGGCATAGAGCTTTGCCGTGAAATACGTACCTGGGGCGACGAAACACCCATTCTGATGCTTACCGCATTGGGAACCACTGATGATAAGGTGACCGGGCTTGACGCCGGAGCAGATGACTATCTGGTCAAACCGTTTGAATTCAAAGAATTACTTGCCAGGGTCCGCGCGCTGACGAAACGGGGAACCACGGTTTCCCATACAGGGCAGATTCTCCGTTTTGCCGATCTGGAAGTTTCCCTGGATGCCAAAACAGTCCATCGTTCGGGGAATAAGATCAACCTCACTGCCCGGGAATTTAACCTCCTTGTTTATCTCATCAGAAACCAGGGACGGGTGATTTCAAAAGTTGAAATAGCAGAACAGGTATGGGATATCGGCTTCGACACAGGTACGAATGTGATTGAGGTTTATGTAAATTATCTGCGTAAGAAAATTGACAAGGATTATCCTGTCAAACTGATTCATACACAGTTTGGTATGGGTTATGTTCTTAAAATAGAATAGTATATGCAAATCCGCACCCGACTGACGGTCCAATTTTCATTGTTAGTGAGCGGAATTCTCCTTATTACCTTTCTTGCTATATACTATTTCACGTATAATAACGTCACTGAGGATTTTTATGACCGGCTGCGTTCAAAGGCCAAGTCGCAGGCGGAGCTCCTTTTAAAAGTGCCTCAGGTGAATACGGAGGTTTTAAAAGCGCTGGATGAAACCAACCGCGACCTGATCTACAATGAAAATACCTTCATTTTCGACGAAAAAAACCGGCTGATTTACAGTAACCCCACTACCCCGCAGTCTAAATCCATACACGTATCCAATTACTGGCTTGATGAAATCCGCAAAGCAGGGCAAATACGCTATACTGACGGCGATTATAAGGTTGTAGGTCTCTATTACAAATATCCTTTCAACCGCGCAGTGGTATTGCTGGGCGCCAAAGACTTGTACGGCCAAGCCAACCTATCCAACCTCAGCACGTTGCTGACGGTACTTTTCTTTATCGTGACAATCATTGTTGCCCTTGTAGGGTGGATTTTCTCCAAACGCGCCCTGAGGCCCATCTCAAAAGTAATGAACTCGGTGGAGGGAATTCTGCCACAGAAACTGGATACCCGTCTTGATGTCCCTAACCAGAAAGACGAGATCGGCCGACTCACAACGACCTTTAACAAGCTGCTCGACCGAATTGAGACTGCGTTCCAAATGCAAAAGATTTTCGTAGCCAATGTTTCCCACGAGCTCAAAAATCCCCTGACCAAAATCCGGTCTCAACTGGAGGTCAGTTTACTGAAAGAACGTACTGCGCTGGATTATCAGGTAACGATCCATTCGGTGCTTGAAGACATTCAGGAACTTGCGCAACTCTCTAATACCTTGCTGGAATTGGCAAAAGTCAGCGAAGATCAGCGCGATTTACTTACAGAAACCATTCGGGTTGACGACCTGCTCCTCGATTGCAGGCTTAATCTGGCAGAGGCGAATCCATCCTATAATATTCAGCTTAATTTCGAGGAGCTTCCCGAAGACGACACCTGGCTGGAACTGCCGGGGAATTCAACGCTATTAAAAACGGCATTTCTGAACCTGATGGATAATGCCTGCAAGTTCTCCGACGACCATACGGTTAATGTCAATCTGCAATCTTCCGGCAAAAAGTTAACCCTTAGTTTTTCTGATTCTGGAAAGGGAATCCCGAAAGAAGATCAGAGCCTGGTTTTTCAGCCTTTTTACAGAAGCGACAACACGGCAAGCATTAAAGGGTACGGGATAGGGCTCTCGCTTGTCGAAAGAATCGTAAAACTGCACAACGGTTCGGTCGCAATCAGCTCCAACCAACCCAAGGGAACTACCTTTCTGGTGACATTTTCACGTCTCTAAGGAAATTCTAACTTATTATTAACCCCCTTTTAAGTATTGAGGGATTTATTTGTATTGTAATAATAAAGATGCTTTAATCGGCAGATTTAATTAAGGATTTCATTTTTTGTGGTGTTAATAAGCAAACTTGGCAGGTGTATCTCACACCTGCCAAAGTTTTTTTTATGGCATTCTCAGTCATGTATAGTTTTTTGTAGTTAATGATAGTCATTTGTAGTGCTTTATAGTCACGTATGGTCATACGCAGTTATGTTTTATATTTGATTGGTAGTCGCGGTCAGTTGCTTTTGGTAAAAAGAAAAGGGTTGTATTAGCTATCTGAACTAATATCAACCCTCACTACAAATAACAATAAATGACTACGAATGACAATAGCTGACAACCAACGACCAAGCCGCCCCGTCCCCAGCTACTCCTTAGTTCTTCTTTCGGATCTCGATAACTTTCAATCTACTTAACAGCCTGATCACCGGGTAAGTGGGATCAACTTCAAACCATTTTGAACCGAAATTGATCGAATTAGGACGTTTGTGATGATTGTTCTGAAACAATTCGCCCATCATTAAAAAATCAAAAATCAGCGAGTTCTTCGATTTGTCATCATTATCAAAATTCTGGTATCCGTATTTGTGGCCACTCCAGTTTACAATCGCACCATGAATCGGCCCCATCAGAAAATGGATCGGCAATAAAAAGAAGAATGCCCAGTGCATATCAAGGTAAACATAGGCCAGCACATAAAACGCCAGATAAATCAATGCCCAGCCAGTTCTTGAAAACCAGGAATCTCCGAGTTTCTCAATGAAATTCCATTCCGGATAGTTACGCTCGAATTGGGATTCAATCGCTCTTTTTCTGTTGAGTACAGCATTATAAATATTTTTGGTCTCCCACATCATCGTAAAAACGTTTTTGGTATGGTGGGGTGAGTGAGGATCTTTTTCGGTATCACTGAAAGCATGGTGCATACGGTGCAGGATGGCATAAGCACGCGGGCTCAAATATGAGGACCCCTGCGACAGATAGGTAAGCAGATAGAAAAAACGCTCCCACGGCTTACTCATAATGAACATTTTATGCGCTGAATACCGGTGCAGAAAGAATGTTTGACAAAATAATGATAAATACCAATGTACAACAAATACAATCAGGACAATATACATGGAACGAGGAAAAATTATAATTTGAACTTTGTACAAAAGTACGCGCCAAAGGACGAAAAAACGAAATTTGCACAGTCTTATTTAGAATATATTTATACTACCCGATTAAAACTGCCACATTAAATTTGCCTGCTTTCTGATGTTACTGAATCATAAACGCGTAACTGAGCAGATTTGCACCCATTTGAAGCGCTTTCCGCCTCATTTCCTCTGGATCGTTGTAAACACTCTGATCTTCCCAGCCGTTTCCAAGGTCAGTTTCGTAGCTGTAATAACAAACCAACCTGCCTTGCCAGATAAGTCCAAAACCTTGCGGATGTTTACCGTCATGCTCGTGAATTTTAGGCAGACCTTCGGGAAAGTTATATTTGATGCGGTAGATCTGATGGTCATGAGGCAACTCCACGAAGGACAATTCAGGAAACACCTTTTTCATCTCACGCCTTACAAACTGGTCCAATCCATAATTATCGTCCACATGTAAAAATCCTCCTGACAACAGATAATTCCGCAAATTTTGCGCCTCTGCATCTGAAAAAACCACATTACCATGCCCGGTCATGTGCACAAAGGGGTAGGTAAAAATATCCGGGCTGCCTACTTCCACTACATCCTCCACCGGATTGATATTCATTTTGAGCTCTGAATTACAAAACTTGATCAGGTTGGGCAATGACGTCTTATTGGCATACCAGTCGCCGCCGCCCCCGTATTTGAGCTTCGCAATTTTAAGCGATGATTGTGCCTGGGCAGCATAAACAGTGCCTAGCAGCATCGCCAACATTATTATCCTGAAATTCGCTACTGTTATTCTCATAAATATCCTGTTAAACAATCTGTGCCAGGTTCACCGCATGGCAGCCGGCAACCGCCGCCGTTTCTGTACGCAACCTCGTCTGACCCAGCGATACCGTTACATATCCGTTCTCTTGCGCCAAAACAACCTCCTTTTCACTAAAATCCCCTTCCGGGCCGATCAGTAAAGAAGTAGTGCTGTCTTTACGGCTTTTCTTAAAAACATGCTCCTCTTTTGCGTGATCAGGCACATAAGCGATCATTTTCACCTGCTCACCACGGTTCGCGACAAAAATCTCGTATTTGTTATTTACAGTGATCACCGGCATATAATATTGCTGAGACTGCTTCATAGCCGCCGCTGCGATACGGTTCAGACGTGTCAGGTTAACCACTCTGTTCAAAGTCTCCAGGTTCGTATGCTCGGTCACGAGAAAATCAATACGTTCCACCCCTATCTCGGTCATTTTTTCAACCATCCATTCATTACGCTCAGCCTTGCGGGTAGGTGCTATGGCCATATGTACGGAAAAAGACCTTGGAGGGATTACCCGGGTCTCCAGTACTTCATATCCTGCTTTTTTTCCCTGGATGTTTAACACACATTTCTGCAAAAGCCCTCTGCCATCTGTTACCTGAATGATATCGCCGGACCCCAGTCTAAGAACCTTCGAACTATGCCTCGCCTCCTCTTCATCCAGTTCATAAAGGTTGGCTTCCGGCTGATAAAATAAATGCATGCGGATGTAATAATGTATAAGATAATGACGAAAGTTCTAATTTCAAAAATAGAGGATATTTATCCAACAGCCACCATGATCGATCATTCTTTTGTGACGTAGGCCTATGGGTTCACTATAAACGAAATAATTGCATTTTCTCATTATTCTACGTCCTCCAACCTATATATTAAGCCTAGTTGATGTGATTTTACACAAATTTTTCGTCTGGCCGCTATTTTTAAAACTGAACATATTTATTAAAATAGTACATTTTTTAATGCTAATACTACCATTAACCCAATAATATTCTGTCTAACCATAATATTTCTTAGATATTATTTTTTGTAAATACATTTTTGCATTAATATTGTGCCGTTATACTTATTCGTCACCACTTTATCTAGTACTATTATGTCAAAATCCAAGCTGGAATATATTTGGTTGGATGGCTATAAGCCGACCCAAAGTTTACGCAGCAAAACCAAAATTGAAAGCGACTTTAGTGGAAAACTGGAAGATTGCAGCAATTGGTCATTTGATGGTTCTTCTACCGAGCAGGCGCTTGGCGGTTCATCAGACTGTTTGCTGAAACCTGTTTACATAATCCCTGACCCGCTTCGTAAAGATGCGTATCTGGTAATGTGCGAAGTTCTCAATGCCGATGGAACTCCTCACGTATCCAACGGTCGGGCCACAATTGAAGATGATGACAATGATTTCTGGTTCGGTTTTGAGCAGGAATATTTCCTTTGGGATACTGAAACCAATAAACCTCTGGGCTTCCCTGCAAACGGATTCCCTGCACCACAAGGACCATACTATTGCTCAGTAGGTGCATACAATGCATTTGGCCGCGATATCATCGAAGAACATCTTGATGCATGCCTTGAAGCTGGTCTGAATGTGGAAGGTATCAATGCGGAAGTTGCAGCAGGACAGTGGGAATTCCAGATCTTCGCAAAGGGTGCGAAAGAAGCTGGTGACCAGATCTGGCTTGGTCGTTACCTGCTTGAAAGAATCGGAGAGAAATATGGTGTTGCAATCAACTGGCACTGCAAGCCTCTGGGCGAGCTTGACTGGAACGGAAGCGGAATGCATGCTAACTTCTCGAACACTGCTTTGAGAACTGCCGGCAGCAAAGAAGTATTCGACAAAGTTTGCGAGTCTTTCCGTCCTGTTGTAAAAGAACATATCGAAGTTTACGGTGCAGATAACCACCTGCGTTTGACAGGAAAGCACGAAACTGCAAGTATTCATGATTTCAGCTACGGAGTTTCTGACCGTGGTGCGTCCATTCGTATACCTGTACTGGTTCCACAGAAAGGATGGAGCGGCTATCTTGAAGACCGTCGTCCAAACTCAGCTGCTGATCCTTATAAAGTTGCTGCCCGTATCATCAAAACTGTTAAATCAGCTTTGTAATATCTTTAGACAGAATAAACATAAAAAAACCACCTTGCGGTGGTTTTTTTATGTTTATTAATTTTAGAGATCAATCCTCGTCTTCACTCCCGGTGAAAGAATAGAGCGTAGGATCAAGCTGGATACGGCCGGAGTTAAATCTTATAATGAAATCGTTGATCGTCTTTTCATTGATTTCGGTTTTGTTCAAACCAACCTCCAGACCAATTCCGTATTCAAACTGATTGTCGATTTCGACATGCTCGCGAACGGTTATCTCTTCATTTTCTTCAATTTCCTCAATAAATTCCGTCAACAGCAATTCTGCTTCTTCGTCCTCCTCTTCCGTGATCTTTTCATCTCCTGCCCGCTCATCCTGAGATACATAGTGAGGCATCTCTTTTTTCAGCCTTTCCAGTGCGGCATCATATACTAATGTAGAATGGTGCAGCCTTAGCGTATATATCAGGGCGTCATAAACGACTTCCTTTTCTTTATAATATCCCACGAACTGAACATGTGCATGTTCGTTGTTTTCCTCTTCTTCATCTTCCAGTTCGTCTGCAACATAAATAAAGTTCAATCGCTCTGCTTTACATTCCTTTTTAAGCTGAGCAATTTCTTCTGGATCAAATCCCGGATTCATAGTTTTTATTATTTGTTTAACCGATAACTGCAAAATTACTCTAAAAATAACATTTCACGGTATTTTGCCAAAGGCCAATCTTCGTCATCAATCAGGAGTTCGAGCTTATCCACGTGGTAGCGGATCTCATCAAAATGCCCTTTCACATCAGAACCGTACAATCTGGCACGTTCAAACAGATCGTCAACATTGTTCGCGGCTTTCCTGCTTTCGGTCATGGCATGCACTACCCTTTTGATTACCACCACATGTGAAGATATGTCTTTGATAATTTCCTTGATGGGTTCGGCTTCTTCCAACATTTCCAGATCGGTCAGCGAGCGGGCAGTCTGCGCCAGCTTGAACTGGTATTTAACAACCGTCGAAACAATGTGGTTAAGTGCCAGATCGCCAATTACCCTCGATTCTATCTGTAATTTCTTGACATAATTTTCCAATTCAATTTCATACCGGGCGTGCAGTTCACGGGATGTGAGCACACTCATTTTTTCAAAAACAGCAACCGTTTCTTGAGTTTTGTAAGCATACAAAGCATCATAGGTAGCTCTGATATTGCTGAGCCCCCTGTTTTTCGCTTCTTCGACCCATTCCTCCGAGTAGCCATTCCCTTCGAAAAGTATTCGTTTGGACTCCTTGAAATATCTTTTAAGAATTTCAACCGTAGCTACCTTCTTTTCTTCTCCGGCAGCCAGGCGCTCGTCCATTTCCTTTTTGAATTCAGCCAGCTGATGGGCCACGATTGTATTCAGCACAATCATCGGCGACGCACTGTTCTGCGCACTGCCAACTGCCCGGTATTCAAATTTATTCCCTGTAAAGCAAAAAGGTGAGGTCCTGTTTCTGTCGGTGTTGTCACGCTGAAGATTGGGAATGCGTGTTATGCCCAGCTTGTAGTAAAAATTCTCTCCTTTTTCCAGTGTGATTTCTCCCTTGTTGACCAGGTCTTCCAGCATGGTGGTCAGCTCGTTGCCCAGGAATACAGACACGATCGACGGAGGTGCTTCGTTGGCGCCCAGCCTGTGTTCATTTCCGGCGGATGATATGGATGCTCTCAGCAAGTCCGCATGATCGTGCACCGCTTTGACCACATTGAGCAAAAACGTCAGAAAACGCAGATTTTCCTTCGGTTTGGTCGTAGGTGCCAGCAGGTTTATCCCAGTGTCCGTCGACAGCGACCAGTTATTATGTTTTCCGCTTCCGTTTATTCCGGCGAACGGTTTTTCATGAAACAATACCTGGAAATTGTGCTTATCCCCTATTTTTTGCATCAAATCCATCAGCAAGGCATTGTGATCGATCGCCAGGTTCACCTCTTCAAATGTAGGGGCACATTCGAACTGGCCGGGCGCAACTTCATTATGCCGTGTGCGCACCGGAATCCCAAGCTTTAAAGCTTCAAACTCGAAATCCACCATGAATGCATTGACACGCGGCGAGATTGAACCGAAATAATGATCGTCAAGCTGCTGGCCACGGGCAGGGCTGTGGCCAAAAACAGTTCTTCCGGCCATCAATAAATCAGGCCGAGCGTAATACAATGCTTTATCGACCAGAAAATACTCCTGCTCAATCCCCAATGTAGCAGTTACCTTATCGACGTCCCTGTTAAAAAACTGGCATACCGAAGTTGCAGCTTTGTCCAGCACAACAAGTGACCTCAGCAGGGGTGCCTTATAATCCAGTGCTTCGCCGGTATAGGAGATAAAAACTGAAGGAATACACAAAGTCTTCCCACCCGCACCGTTGTCCATCAGAAACGCAGGAGAACTCGGGTCCCAGCCCGTATAGCCACGGGCTTCAAAAGTAGCACGCAATCCCCCACTCGGGAACGAAGAAGCGTCCGGTTCCTGTTGTACGAGAGCGCTGCCTTTGAATTTTTCAACGGCTTTTCCGTCCATAGTGAGGTCAAAAAAGGAGTCATGCTTTTCAGCGGTGGTACCTGTCAGCGGCTGGAACCAGTGCGTATAATGGGTTGCCCCCTTTGAAATAGCCCAGGATTTCATGGCTGCCGAAACCTCGTCGGCCACTTCCCTGTCGATGGTCGAACCGGAGCGGATTGCATTCGAAATTTTGGTATATGCTTCGGCGGAAAGTAAAGTCCGCATTACATCGTCACTGAAAGTATTGCTACCATACAAGTCGGCTACTTTTTCGACAGGAGGGGTTAAAACGGGAGCTACACGGCCCTGAGCAATCTCAAAAGCTTTGGAACGAAAAGTCATTGTTTATTGATTTATATTAATTCTTCCCAAAATTATCTAATTCATGATACGTTCAACAATTCCGGTGCAGATTTTACATATTTTCAGTTTGAGCTATGTGTATTAACATTGATTTAATCAATTTTTCGGACTTTTGCATATTGTTACAAGACACCAATGCGTAAAAGAATTGAATTTATCGGCCTGTACGGGCTTCTCTGGATAGTGCTTTTCCAGTTTTTCCGTATCCTCTTTCTCATTTATCATCACAAAAAAACACTAGAACTTCCTTCGTCGCTTTGGGTCAGCAGTGCCTGGCACGGGTTACAGATGGACATTTCCTTTACCGGTTATATCCTCGTTATTCCTACCATGCTGATCGCGTTTACTGCAAGAAGCTGGAGCTGGTATTACAAGACACTCAAAGTATTCAGCGCCGTCGTTTCCTCCCTGATCGTATTCCTTGTGGTTGCCGACCTCGAACTGTTTCGTGCATGGGGATTCCGCATTGACGGCAGTTCCCTGCATTATCTTAAAACCCCGGCAGAAGCCCTGGCATCCATGGGGTCATCTCCTGTTTTTTCTTTGCTTTTGCTGTTTATGATACTGGTTCTTTTGGTAAACAGGCTTCTTGGGACAGTTATTAAACGTAGTGTACCTTCTTTCCAAAAAACAGCTTTCACCGTTAATTTCATCGTTTTTTTAATCCTCACAGGAAGCCTGATCATCCCGATACGCGGGGGATTTCAGCTTGCGCCTATGAATGAAAGTACGGTTTTTTTCAGTACCAAAAGCTTTGCTAATTATGCAGCCGTAAATGTCCCCTGGAATTACGTAGCCTCCCTCGTGAATGCTACGTACTCGAAGAAAAACCCCTTCCTGTATTCCGATGAAAAAGAAGCTGAGCGGATCGTTTCTTCTTTCTATAAAGCCGTCGGGGAAACTGAGCAGCTGATCAATACCGAACAGCCGGTGAATGTGGTTGTGATCATCTGGGAGAGTTTTACGGCCAAAGTGGTTGCCGGGCTGAATGGTGTAAAAAATGTTACACCTCAGTTCGACCGACTGTCAAAAGAAGGAATTCTGTTTACCAATATGTATGCAAGCGGTAACCGCAGCGACAAGGGAATGGTAGCAATATTGAGCGGATATCCCGCCCAGCCCACGCAGTCGATCATTAAAATACCAAAAAAAACCGTTTCGCTTCCCTCTCTTCCCAAGACATTAAAGAACGCTGGCTGGTATACTTCGTTCTATTACGGAGGCGAGACTGAATTCGCCAATATGAAATCCTATTTTCTGCAACAGGGGTTTGACAAAATAACGGACAAAAACGATTTTGATAAAGCAGACATGAATTCCAAATGGGGCGCGCATGACCACATTGTTCTCGACCGGCTGCTGGCCGACCTCGATAAAAAGAAGCAGCCTTTTTTTTCGTCAGTTTTTACGCTAAGCAGCCACGAACCTTTTGAAGTGCCTGTCAAGACGGTCATTCAGGGAAATGATTCTGAGCATTTGTTCCTGAACGCACATCACTACACCGACGCTTCGATTGGCGATTTTATAGAAAAGGCAAAAACAAAACCGTGGTGGAAAAATACATTGGTTGTCATCATTGCGGATCACGGGCATCCCCTTCCGGAGACGCAAAAAACAAAGCCCTCAGAATTTCACATTCCGATGCTCTGGCTCGGTGGTGTGCTCGAAAAGAAAGGTGTCAGGATAGACTCACTATGTTCGCAAACTGACTTTGCTGCGACGCTACTCAATCAGCTACATGTGCCATCGACGTCTTTTAAATGGAGCAACGATATCATGAAAAAAGGCCGTGTGCCATTCGCATACTTTGCTTTTAGTAACGGACTGGGCTGGATGAAACCGCAGGGTTTTATAGTTCGGGATAATATTGGAGGGAACATTACTGAAAACAGCGGCGTTCTCAAATCTTACGAAGAAAAAAATGGCAAAGCTTATCTGCAGGCTTCCTTTACAGATTATTTAAAGCGTTGATTATAAAAGTGTAATTTTGCAGGAATATTTGAAACTATGAAAAAGGTCGCATTTTACACATTAGGCTGTAAACTGAATTATTCGGAAAGCTCGTCCATCGGCAGGATGTTTGAGCAGAAAGGATATCAGAAAGTAGAATTCAACGAGTCTCCTGATATTTTTATTATCAATACCTGCTCGGTTACCGAAAACGCTGACAAGAAGTGCCGCAAGATTGTGAGGGAAGCGCAGAAGATCAATTCTGACGGATATGTGGCGATCATCGGCTGCTATGCGCAGCTGAAACCCCAGGAAATTTCAGAAATTCCCGGGGTCGACGCAGTACTGGGTGCCGCCGAGAAGTTCAGACTGGTGGAATTGATCGATACTTTTGAAAAAACACCGTCAGGGCAACCCGCCCAGATCCTCGCGTCGCACATTGATGATGCTGTTGACTACCATACCTCCTATTCGCTCAACGACAGGACCCGTACTTTTCTGAAGGTCCAGGATGGCTGCGATTATCCTTGTGCATACTGTACAATTCCGCTTGCGCGGGGTAAAAGCCGCTCGGATACGATTGCAAACATTGTAAAAGCTGCGAATGAAATTGCTGCCCGGGATGTGAAGGAAATTGTGCTAACCGGCGTCAATATCGGTGATTTCGGTTTACACGGAGGTGAGCGAACAGAGACTTTTCTTGATCTTGTGAAAGCCCTGGATGAAGTGGAAGGGATTTTGCGTTTCCGGATTTCGTCCATCGAACCCAATTTACTTACTGATGAGATCATTGAATTCGTGGCCCAGTCGAAACGTTTTGCGCATCACTTCCATATCCCGCTGCAATCCGGCTCCAACAAAGTGCTGGGGTTGATGAAGCGCCGTTACAAACGGGAATTGTATACCGAACGGGTTGAAAAGATCAAGGCTCTGATGCCTGACTGCTGTATAGGCGTGGACGTGATCGTTGGACATCCAGGGGAAACGAAAGAGTATTTCAATGAAAGCTACCAGTTTCTGAACGAGCTGGATATATCTTATCTGCACGTTTTTACCTATTCGGAACGTGAAAATACTTCGGCCCTGGCAATCAGGCCGATCATTCCAAAATCGGAAAGAGCAGAACGTTCAAAAATGCTTCACATTCTTTCTGAAAAGAAAAAAAGGCATTTCTATGAAGAGCAAATCGGCAAAACAGGCGTTGTTCTTTTTGAAGATGAAATTCAGAACGGGCAAATGCTGGGTTTTACAGGCAACTACGTTCGCGTAGCCGTGAAGTATGATCCGCTGCTGATCAACGAGACCAAGGAAATCCGGTATGACTATTTGAATGATGGCGGACTTATGGAAGTTCTGGAACTTGAAGAAGAAGTATTGCATCATTAGCGCACCCAGTTGGCGCCGATTTCCAAATCGGCACCAGACAGATTAAACACCCTATATAAAAGCAAACGATCCCCGGAAATTTCCGGGGATCGTTTGCTTTTATATAGGTTAAAATATTAAGCCTCTACAAGAAACTCATCATGCTGACTTACATCAAGACCAGCTTTTTCATCCTGTTCAGATACACGAAGCGGAAGGATAAGGTCAGTAATTTTCAGAAGCAACAACGAACCTCCGAAAGCGAATACCGATACACCAACCAAAGCAATCACGTGGTTGATGAAAAGCGTAGTTTCTCCGAAAGCAAGACCCTGGTCAGTTACAAGAGAGTTAACACCGCTTGTTGCGAATACACCGGTCATTAACATACCAACCATACCGCCTACACCGTGGCAAGGAAATACGTCCAGTGTATCGTCCAATGTAGAACGGGTGCGCAGGTGGGCAACGTAGTTACTGGTAACAGCAGCAATTGTTCCTATAAAAATAGAAGCTGGAACAGTTACAAAGCCAGCGGCAGGAGTGATAGCAACCAAACCAACTACGGCACCGATACAAAAACCCAGTGCAGAAACTTTTTTGCCTCTTGCTACGTCAAACAAAACCCATGAAAGACCTGCCGCACCTGCAGCCGTGTTGGTAGTTGCAAAAGCCGAAACCGCCAAGGGAGAAGCAGAAAGTGCAGAACCAGCGTTGAAACCGAACCAGCCGAACCAAAGCAAACCTGTTCCCAAAAGAACGAATGGAATATTAGCAGGAGGTAAAACGTGGTCTTCCAACAAAGATCTGCGTCTTTTCAGGTAAAGTGCCCCAGCCAGAGCAGCCCATCCTGCCGACATGTGAACAACAGTTCCGCCTGCAAAATCAAGAACACCCATTTTGAACAGGATACCATCTGCATGCCATGTCATGTGGGCAAGCGGGGAATATATGAAAATACAGAAAAGGATAATAAACAAAACGTAAGAACGGAAGTTGATACGCTCAGCCATAGAACCCGTTACAAGCGCGGGGGTGATGACCGCAAACTTCATCTGGAACATTGCGAACAAAGCGAAAGGAATCGTTCCGAATGCAGGTCCGTCAAGAACGCCCTTGAACATAAAGTGAGTGGTTGGATTACCGACAAATCCTCCGATATCGTCACCAAATGCAAGACTAAAACCTACAACAACCCAAAGTACACTGATAACACCCATGGCGATAAAGCTTTGGAGCATCGTGGAAATAACGTTCTTGTTATTCACCATACCACCATAAAAATAAGCCAGTCCCGGAGTCATCAATAAAACGAGTGCGGCAGAAACAAGTAACCATGCGGTGTCACCTGAATTGATCCCTTCGGTGACGATCTGGGTCGGAACATTAGGCACAAAGGCACCGAGGATACTGATTATCAATAGAATAATCAGTGGGACATAATTGCGTTTTTCCATTGTAGTAAATTGTTGTTATTGTAGATTAAGAAGGTATAAAAGTTAAAATTAGAATTTGTAAATAAATGCAAGTCCGAATGTTGTCTGGCTGTTTTTAGTCCAGTTGCCGTCTGAATCCTGAAATTGCTGCGACTCTGTCGATCCCGCTACCTTTGGATAAGCGTCCAGGCGGAATTCGGGTTTGACAAGAATATGACCATCTGCGAGACTGATGTTTCCTGTAAGTGTAACTGAGTTGACACTTGTCCCTGCGCCATCTGCTGTCAATACTCCTCGCACACCATTATCATTGTTGAAATACTCGTACCGGGCACCGATTCCAAAATTTTCAGTCAGTGCAGTATTTGCGTACACTGCAAATCCCCCCCACGACTGTGAGTCGGCAGGACCTGCATAGCCTTGATATTCTCCTTTTTGCGAACCATATGCGGCATTCACACCTAAAAGGAATTTTTCTGTGATCTGGTAACTGGTAGTAATATCAAACACACGGTAATGCGCGTCGGGCGTATTGCCAACGCTGTCCATGTTTGCTTCATTACTATTAATGAAGTTCAGATAGACGTTCCAATTGTTGACGGGAGAAAAGTAAAATTGTCCGATAATACCTTTCTTACGGTTGTTGTCGCCAAGCCCATCCACATTATTCACAACCCCTAACATTAAGGATGCTTTTTCGGTAAATGCGTAAGTAGCTTTCAAACCGGCATGATAAAATGGCCCGTTGTTAAAAAGATTGGAAAGCGAGTAGTTAAAGTTGGCGGGTGCATCAATCACCTCATATCCGATGTGCGTACCAAACTGTCCCGCAGTCATCGAAAATTTATCTGTAAAATTATACGTGAAGTAAGCCTGTTTGATAGCAAGTGCTGTGCTGGTACTAACGCCATCCAACGGGCTGAACAAATTACCATAATTACCATAATCTGCATTAGGTCCGAAGCTAAGATCCACAACCGCCTCCGACTTTGCATTGGTGTAAGCAACTTTTGCCTGAACCAGACCTAGAGAAAACTGCCCTGATTTGCGGTCGAATACACGGGCTGTTCCGGCGGCACCCATATTGGAACGTGAGGCAGGTTTGTTGAAATTAGCCATATAATAGGAATCCAGGTAACCAGAAAAAGCAAATGCCCCTTTCGCTTCTTCGTCATCCTTTGCCTCTGTTACCATGATCGTATCTGCTTTGACTGCCTTTTTGTCTTCTTCAGACTTCGCAAAACCCAAAAAGGGAACCATCAAAGATAATACTGTACAATAGACTTTTTTCATAATTATATTCTGTTTAAGTTAATATTACTCTCCGGCAAGATTGTTGGATCAAATATTGTACTTAAATTATATTTATCAAATATAATAGAGAAAATTTATCCTAAAAAATACAATTTTCATCTTTTTTTACTCTTTTTTATTGTTTTTGAACCATAAAATGGTCGATTTTTAAATTATACTACAAAAATTAATATTCTGTACAAGTATTAATATACAGAATATTATAACATGTACTAATCCGTAGTTAATAAGAAATTTTATTATTATAATGACATTTCAGCGAAGTTTGGGCATAAAAAAAGCCCTGCTGCTCGCAGGGCTTTAAAATCATATATTGTCAGCAGGTCCTATTCGCCGTGCATCCAGGCTTTTTTGGCCAGTAACGTATCCTCTTCTTCTTCGTTATCGGGATCAGGCACACAGCAATCCACCGGGCAGACAGCAGCACATTGAGGCTCTTCATGAAATCCTACGCACTCTGTACATTTGTCTGTTACTATATAGTAAAACTCGTCGGACACAGGGGACTGTTTTTCCTTGCCACTAACAACGGTGCCATCGCCAAAATCCACCTCATCTAAACTCGTCCCATCCCCCCAAGTCCATTCTACACCTCCTTCATAAATTGCTGTATTCGGGCATTCTGGCTCGCACGCCCCACAATTTATGCATTCATCGGTTATCATTATAGCCATAGTCGCCGGATTGTTTATATTTGTTGCTATTTCTTCTGTTTAGAGTAACAAATATAACTATTTATAGTTTCACAACAATCAGAAAAATAAAAACGGGGAACATAATTAAACTATTTCCATTTCACAAAGAATGATATCAAGAATCCAGAGAATAAATGCATTTGTTAATCTCGGAAAGTTCATCACAAACGCTCAAAACGCCCTTTTTATTGAAGAATGGATCTATCGCGCAAACAGTAAAAACAACTGGTTTACCCCTCAGAACGTAGCCCGTTCACTGGATGCAATTGCCGCCGAATACCTCAATGAAGACAAATTGAGCGGCTGGGCAGGAAATTATGGAGAGGTTTCTTCCCCTAAAAAGATAGGCGTAGTAATGGCTGGCAATATTCCTGCGGTCGGTTTTCACGACGCATTATGTGTGCTGATAAGTGGTCATGTTTTGCTGGCCAAACCCAGTTCAGATGATTCGTTTTTAATGCGGGCGTTGCTTGAAAAGCTTGTCGAGATCGAGCCGGCCTTTACAGACTATATTCATTTTGCAGACCGACTGAATGACTCAGATGCGTATATTGCTACCGGAAGCGATAATACAGCCCGCTATTTTCATTATTATTTCGCAAAAAAGCCGAACGTGATCCGTAAAAACCGTACTTCGGTGGCCGTACTCACAGGCAATGAAACCGACGCTGACCTTTCATCCTTAGGTGTGGATGTGTTGCAGTACTTCGGGCTGGGATGCAGAAATGTGTCAAAGCTGTTTGTTCCCGACGGATATAATTTTACCAAGTTTTATGAATCCATCGAAGAAACGGCTAACACATTTCTCAACCATCATAAATACTTCAATAATTACGAATATAACAAGTCTATTTTCCTCATTAACCGGGTCCCGCATTTTGACAACGGTTTTTTAATGATCACCCAAAACCCCGCGCTGGTCTCGCCGATCAGTGTACTGCATTATGAAAATTACGGGTCTCACCAGGAAGTAAAAACGCTGCTTGACGCTTCATCCGAAAAAATTCAATGTATTGTCGGGGCTGAAAATGCTATCCTCAAAGACGTGATCCCGTTTGGCGTGGCGCAGCAACCCGGGCTTTCCGATTACGCAGATTCGGTGGACACAATGGCCTTTCTGGCCGACGTCTAGCTGACTCTAATAATCACCGGCCAAACGCCCAACTTAGAAAACGGGGCAGAGCTGAAGACCAGGTTTGGACGTTATGTTCCCCATTTTTTATTTCATGATAAAAAACATCCCTGTTCCAGGCGTATCCTTTACGCTCTAGTTCTGCAATGCATTCCAGGGTGTCCTGGATGGAGTCTATGATCCCGTCGCAGTCGCGATCATCGTATTCATCTCTTGATCCGCATTGAAACCAGAATTTCAATGCCGGTTTAAAGGGCAGATTCCTGATCTGTGCATGCATGATACGGTCGGAGTCCCGGTAACCCTCCGAAAGGGATCTGGATCTCCACCATAATGATCCTGAAAATACGCCCACTTTTGAAAATATCCCCGGATGATTCCACGCGATATCCAGCGCCATCAATCCGCCCAAAGAGAATCCTGCGTAAGTGATCCCCTCAGTTTCAATTTCAAAATTATCCTTAAGGAAAGGTATCAGTTCCATTAAAATGAAACTGGTTGTAAGCCCGGCTTTGTTTCCCCGCCCGGCATAGTCGGGCTGCGCGGCGGTTCCGTATTCATAAATCCTGTCCTGCCCGGCATGTATGCCGATCGTCAGAAACGGGTTAATACTTCCCGCGCCATACATTTCAGTAAGAATATCCTTGATTTTCAACGCCCCAAAATCCTGACCATCATTGAAAAGCAATACAGGACAGGTTCGGACACTTGGTTGCACATCGCTGTCATCGGGCGGAAGTACCACAGAAAGTACCACTTCCCGTCCCAGAAAAGAAGAGTAAAGGCTTATGTCAAAGGATGTAACTGGATGGCGGGTCAAATTCAAACTGATCTATCGGTTATATTTCAGAAATAAAATCTGCAAGATATGCCAAAGCAGGTTTTAATGAAAGAATTTGTATACCGGCTGTGCATAAATCAGCAGGGCTTAAGGCAGCCTGTAACTATACTGCCTTTAATTTGCTTCCTTTAATTTGTTTTGTATATTTCATTTATCAATTCATCTAATCCGTTCCTTTTGGAAGAGAAGCATATTAAATACTACTCTCATCATCTTGAAAGGGATGTCGAGATGCTTGTGTACGGTAACTGGGGCTATCCTATCCTGCTTTTTCCTACCACGAAGGGGCGCTATTATCAGGCAAAGGACATGGGGCTGATCGAATCTGTCCGGGGAGCCGTAGAATCGGGAAAATATAAAATCTACTGTATCGATTCTATTGATGCAGACTCCTGGTACGCCAAGTACCTCAATCCGCAATACCGGGTTTTGAACCACGTTCAGTACGACAAATTTTTGCACACCGAGCTCGTTCCCTATATCCGCAATGAGTGTAATGTCGGGAAAATAGGCGTCGCCGGATGCAGTTTCGGAGGATACCATGCAGCCAATTTTGCATTCAGGCACCCCGAACAGGTCGCTTACATGGTCAGTATGAGCGGTGCTTTTGATATCCGAAGCTTTACTGACGGCTTCTACGACGATACAGTATATTTCAACAACCCTGTCGACTTTATGCCGAATGAACAGGGCTGGCGATATGGCCACATGAAAATTGTACTGGGGACTTCCGAATGGGATATCTGCCTTGAAAGCAACATGCGCATGTCGGGGATCCTCAGCAACAATGGCATTGACCATTGGCTGGATGTTCGGGGCTGGGAAAAACACGACTGGCCACTGTGGCAAAAAATGTTTCCGGATTACCTGGCGCGGATATTGTAAAAATTCCTCAGTGTTCAAATAGAACAAATTAAAACGTTGCTCCCAAGATTAACCTCGCCGGAGCAGATTCAATTAAAAAGACAGCCTGGATATGAAAAAAATAGGAATTTTGTTTGGAATGGAAAATACGTTTCCAAATGCTTTTATTGAAAGAGTGAACAGCAAAGGTGAAAACGGGATTATGGCCGAAGCCGTGACCATAGACAAGGTCATCCAGGCCGATCCTTCAGAATATGCGGTAATAATTGACCGTATTTCGCAGGATGTACCATTTTACCGGGCTTACCTTAAAAATGCCGCATTGTCTGGAACAGCGGTGATTAACAATCCCTTCTGGTGGAGCGCTGATGAGAAGTTCTTCAATAATGCGCTGGCCGAAAAAATAGGTGTGCCGGTACCTAAAACAGTTCTTTTGCCCTCAAAACAACGCCCTGACAATACTTCTGAAACTTCTTTCCGGAACCTGGCATTTCCGATGGCCTGGGAGGAGATTTTCCAGTATGTCGGATTTCCGGCTTATATGAAACCGCATGATGGCGGCGGCTGGAAAAGCGTTTACAGGGTGGTTAATCCACAGGATATGTGGCATAAACATGAGGAAACCGGACAGCTTGTGATGATGTTGCAGGAGGAAATCGTTTTCACAGACTACTTCCGCTGCTATTGCATTGGCCAGAAAGATGTGCTGATCATGCCCTACGAACCCAGAAACCCGCATCATTTAAGATACGCAGCGGAAATGAAAGCAACCGGGGAGGAAGGGGAAAAACTGCTTGCTACTATAAAGGATTACACGTTAAAACTGAATATAGCTCTGGGATACGACTTCAATACAGTCGAGTTTGCGGTGCGGGACGGTATCCCAATAGCAATAGATTTCTGCAACCCGGCACCGGACGCGGATATTTATTCGGTAGGCAGGGATAATTTTGAGTGGGTGGTAGAAGCTGCGGCGAATATGGCGATCGAGCGGGCCAAAAGTCAAGTGCCGGGCAAAACCAATCTGACCTGGGGTACATTTGTGAGCGATGCTCTCAAAGCTGCTGCTCCTGATCCAGCGCCTGTTTTGTCAGCCAAAGAGGTGAAAGTGAAAACAGTCACCCCTAAAAAGGCCTCAAAATCGGCAGAAGTAAAACCTGTTGAAATCGAAGAACCTGCACCAAAAGTGCCTACAAAAAAAGCGGCAGCAACCAAAGCTCCGGCTGCAAATTCAAAACTGAAGAAGTCGTAATCCTTCCATTCTCAACGAAGTTTCAATATGGCTAATTTCACCCTGGGGATAGAGGAAGAATTTCAGACCATCGATCCGGTCACACGGAACCTGCGGTCGCATATGTCCAAACTTGTGGAAGACGGCAAAATCACTCTAAAAGAACGCGTTAAGGCAGAAATGCATCAGGCCGTTGTGGAAGTAGGGACCAACATTTGTCACAACATCCAGGAAGCGCGGGAAGAAGTAACTTACCTGCGGAAGATGATCCTGGACCTGGCCGAAAAGCAGAACCTCCAGGTAGCAGCAGCCGGAACGCATCCTTTCGCCGACTGGGTCGAGCAGTTGATCACGCCTGATCCGCGCTATGATGAAATCATAGATGAAATGCGGGACGTGGCCCGCGGCAACCTGATTTTCGGTCTGCACGTGCATGTGGGAATTGAAAACCGTAACGAAGGCATCGAGATCATGAATGCCGTGCGTTATTTTCTTCCCCATATTTACGCGCTTTCTACCAACTCTCCTTTCTGGTGTGGCAGGAATACCGGGTTCAAATCTTACAGATCCAAGGTTTTTGATAAATTTCCACGGACCGGAATCCCCGATTTTTTTTCCAGCGCTGCGGAATATGATGAGTATGTGAACCTGCTGATCAAAACCAAGTGCATCGACAACGGGAAAAAGATATGGTGGGATATCCGCGTCCACCCGTTTTTCAACACCATCGAATTCAGAATGTGCGACGTGCCCATGCGTACCGACGAAACGATATGCCTGGCTGCAATCATGCAGGCACTGGTGGCCAAGATCCATAAATTGCACCGCATGAACCTCAGCTTCCGGCCTTACCACCGGATGCTGATCAATGAAAATAAATGGAGGGCGGCTCGCTATGGCATTCAAGGCAAGCTGATCGATTTCGGAAAGCAGGAAGAGGTCGATTACAGCATTCTGGTGATGGAATTGCTGGAATTCATTGACGATGTGATCGATGAACTGGGCAGCAGGAAAGAAATCGATTACATTCACAAAATAATGGAAATGGGCACCGGCGCCGACCGGCAACTTGCTGTTTTTGAGGAAACAGGAAGCCTGAATGCAGTCGTCGACTACATTGTGTCGGAGACAAAAATCGGGCTAGACTGAATTGAGATAGCCAGGCTGGCAATACTACCCTATTCCAGCTTTTTCCAATTCCGACCGAACTAACGGGGATTTTTTTACTGTTAAACTTATTTGCAGATTTATAAAACCCAAAAAGTTGGCCGTGTAGCGCTGTCAGCTTCAATCAAATGAATAACCAAAATCAACATTTCCGGATCGCGATCCTGGATATGTACAACGGAATTGAAAATGAAGGGATGCGGTGTATCAAAAAGATCATCACCGCGTTCGGTGAGAAGGAATCCGTACCCGTTACCTACACAATATTTGATGTCAGACAGAAACTGGAGATCCCGGACATGGAATTCGACGCCTATGTATCTTCCGGCGGTCCGGGCAATCCCACTCCTGCAGGAGAGGCCTGGGAACGAAAATTCTTTTATTTTCTTGACCAATTGCTCCAATACAATTCAGACCGTCACAACCGCACAAAAAAACATCTATTTCTGATCTGTCACTCGTTCCAGATGGCCTGCATACACTGGCAGCTCGCGAGTGTGAGCAAAAGAAGAAAAACATCTTTCGGAACCTTTCCTGTTTATAAAACACATTTTGGACGTAAGGATCCAATGTTAACTTCGCTGACGGACCCTTTCTGGATCGTCGATTCGCGTGATTTTCAGGTAACACAACCTAATCAGCTTTCTTTTGATAATATGGGGGCAAAATTGCTTTGCCTGGAAAAAATACGACCGCATGTGAAGCTGGAAAGGGCAGTGATGGCGATCAGGTTTTCCAACGAGATCATCGGAACTCAGTTTCATCCGGAAGCGGATGCGGAAGGTATGCTGCGTTATTTTTTGAGGGATGATAAAAAGGAAACCATCACTGCAAATTACGGCGCCGAAAAATACAATGATATGATCACACATTTGAATGATCCGGACAAGATCATGATGACGGAATCTGTCATCATCCCGGAGTTTCTTAAACATGCCTATCAGAAAACTTTTGCAAGCAGCGGAACCGCTGATCTTGTAAAATACTGAAAATGAATTCATTTCCCAGCATGCTGAAATATTGATCTATGCAAAAGGAAGCGCGTGAGGCATTCAACCGTTCGTTTACCGAAAAAAAATATCAGGAATTTGTAAAATCTATTGAAGCCTCATTTCCGGGCTCCCTGGATTTTCGCGTGGCCGAAACGCCTGTTTTTGTCCCTGCCGATTTGAAAGCAAAGCTCATTGAAGCTTCCGAAGACATTATAGCTACGATTTTGTCAGACGGTTTTAAAGAGAAAAATGATCGGGCAGTACCTCCCGGACAGCGTGTTCCCGGTGAAAATGCACATTCCTCTTTTCTGGCGATTGACTATGCGATCTGCAAGGATGAATCCGGAGAACTTGTACCCCAGTTGATCGAATTACAAGGCTTTCCGTCCATTTTTGGATATCAGGCTTTTTTATCCGAATCATTCAGAAAACATTTTGACGTACCCGAAAATTTCGATTATTGTTTTGGAGCAGACTCTTATGAAACCTATGCCAATAAACTGAAAAAACTGATTTTGGGGAATGAAGATCCGGAAAATGTAATCCTGCTCGAAATTTTCCCCGACAAACAGAAAACAAGGATTGATTTCCAAGTAACAGAACAAATGTTGGGTATCAAAACGGTTTGTTACACCAAATTGATCCGGGAAGGCCGGCAGCTTTTTTATTATCAAAATGGGCGTAAAATTCAGGTTAAGAGAATTTACAACAGACTCATATTTGATGACCTCCTGAATTATCCGGACCTTCAGACAAATTACCATTTTACGGACGATGTGGACGTTGCCTGGGTCGGACATCCCAATTGGTTTTTCAGGATCAGCAAATTTATTATGCCCTATCTGAGTGGAAAGTATGTTCCGGAAACCAGGTTTGTGAGTGATTATCAAAACGATTTCCCCTCAGATCTGGAAAATTATGTGCTCAAACCTTTGTTCTCATTTGCCGGCTCGGGCGTTAATCTTCATGTAACCAGGCCCGTTTTGAAAGCTCTTCCCGATCCACAAAACTACATTCTTCAGAAAAAAGTAAAGTATGAACCAGTTATCCAGGCACCTGACGGGTTGGTAAAATGTGAGATCCGGCTGATGTATGGTTGGGAAGATAAAGCTGCAAAGCCCGAACTTCTGATCAGTCTGAGCCGGTTGAGCCGGGGCGAGATGATCGGTGTGCGTTTCAACAAAGATTTCACCTGGGTGGGAGGAAGTGCCACTTTTTTCGAATAACTGATTAAGTATAATACAAAAAGATATTTTAATAAGTATTATACATTTTAAATGTATAAATAAATTCAAATGCACATATCGCATCGACAACATTTTTTCGACCATTTAGCACAAACCTCAGACTATCCGCTTGCGCTTGAAATTGACCGTGCCGAAGGTGTTTACATGTACGGTCCTGACGGAAAACAGTACCTCGACCTGATCTCCGGCATTGCAGTAAGCAACGTTGGCCACCGTCACCCGAAAGTATTGGCCGCAATACATGCACAGCTTGAAAAGCATATGCATCTTTTAGTTTATGGCGAGTATGTACAAAGTGCGCAAGTTCAATTGGCAAAGGCCCTTACCGACACTTTGAAAATCCAGTCCGCCGGCAAATCCCCGTTCGGGCTGATCGATAACGTTTATTTTACAAATTCCGGAACAGAAGCGGTTGAAGGGGCGATGAAGCTGGCTAAACGGTTTACGGGAAGAAAAGAATTTGTTTCTTGTTATGATGCTTACCATGGTGCAACCCAGGGCGCGCTGAGCCTGGCTGGTGCCGAGTTTTTCAAACGGAATTTCCGTCCTCTGCTACCGGGTATCCGGCATATCCAGCACGGAAATTTGTTTGACCTCGAAAGAATTACGGAGAAAACCGCGGCTGTTGTAATTGAAGTCATCGGAGGAGAATCCGGTGTAAGAATTCCCTCGCAGGAGTATTTTACCACCCTGAGAAATCGCTGCACAGACACAGGGACATTGCTGATTCTGGACGAGATCCAGACAGGATTTGGCCGGACAGGCAGTTTTTGGGCATTCGAACAATTTGATATTTATCCGGATATTTTGCTGAGTGCCAAGGGAATGGGCGGCGGAATGCCGATTGGTGCGTTTATGGCCTCGCAGAATATCATGGGGGTTCTAAAAAACAATCCTATTCTGGGGCACATCACTACGTTTGGCGGACATCCGGTCAGCTGCGCGTCTTCGCTGGCGGCTCTTCAGGTAACGCTGGACGAAAATCTAGCGGAAGCTGCCGTAGAAAAAGGAGAACTGTTCAAATCTTTGCTCGTACATTCTAAAATCAAGGAAGTAAGAGGCCGCGGACTTATGCTTGCCGCGCAAATGAGTTCTTTTGAGGAACTGAAAACAACAATCGACAGCTGTATCGAGAGGAGTTTGGTGACGGACTGGTTTCTCTTTTGCGACAATTCGATGCGCATAGCGCCTCCTCTGACAATCTCCACCGACCAAATCCGTGAAGCCTGTGCAGTAATTTTGGATGTTTTAAACAATTAACCAGAAAGATGAAGTACTCGATCGAAAATGATTTTCTGAGAATCTCGGTAGAAGAAGTCGGAGCCGAACTCTGCCAGATCCAATCCTCGGTAACGGGAAAGGAATTTATGTGGAATGCCGATCCTGAGGTTTGGGGCAGTTATGCACCAGTGCTTTTCCCGGCGATCGGAGCTATAAAAAATGGTTTTGTGAAATACAATGGCGGTGAATACAAAGTACCGAGACATGGTTTTATCAGAAACAATGCTAATGTAAAAATGATCGATCAAACCACGGACAGGCTTACGTTTGGGCTAAAATTCAGCGAAGAGACGCTGGCCATTTATCCTTTCAGGTTTGAATTCCGGATCACCTATCAACTCGATGGCAACCGGATTATCGTTCGCCACCAGATAAAAAATCACGATAAAGAAAAAATGCTTTTTTCGTTGGGCGGACACCCTGCTTTCAAGTGTCCGCTGAATGAAGACGAGGTATATGAGGACTATTATCTTGAATTCGAGAAAGTCGAAAACGATTCTACATGGCTGCTTGAAAAGGACGGACTGGTTGGGAAAAATACAAGGCCGGTGCTTGAAAATACCAACATTCTGCATCTGAACCCACATTTGTTTGACAATGATGCCTTGATTTTCAAACATCTGAAATCCAGAAAGGTGAGCCTTCGAAGTAATAAATCTTCACAGGTTGTAACTGTACATTACCAGGATTTCCCCTACCTGGGTATCTGGGCGAAGCCAAATGCGCATTTTGTTTGCATTGAACCTTGGCTTGGAATTGCGGATAATGCGGATTCAGACCAGGATTTTAACACAAAAGAAGGGATTATCAAACTTGCCGGCGGCGCGGAATTCGAGGCTGAGTTTTTGATTGAGGTTAGTGAGTAAATTTCGGCTCAGAAACTAGTGAAAATAAAAAAAGGCTCCTCGCGGAGCCTCTTTTATTGTATGAATAACAAAAGTGTAATTACACTGTTGCTTCGATTTGAGCATTCAATTTATCTTCAAGGGTCGTTTTAGGAACTACACCTACCACTTTATCAACCAATTGTCCTCCTTTGAAGATCATCAACGTAGGGATACTACGGATACCGAACTTAGCCGGAATCGAAGAATTCATATCTACGTCCATTTTACCAATAACAGCTTTTCCGTCATACTCGCCAGCCAATTGTTCAACAACCGGTCCGATCATCTTACAAGGACCGCACCACTCTGCCCAAAAATCTACAAGTACTGGTTTGTCTCCCTGGATAAGTTCTTCAAAGGTGCTATCGGTAATTTCAAGTGCTTTTCCCATGTCAAAATAATGTCTAATGTTATATATTATTAATGTGATCTAATAAGGAATAATACTAACTAAAAGTTCCTTAAAGAAGCATTCCTGATTTCAGTTTAAAGAGAATTTTACGCCATGGAATCCACTAAGCACTTTAAACAGTTCGTTAGTCGGCGAAACACGGTAGCTGCGGGACAGCATTTCCACTTCCAAGTGCGTTTCCGGGTCCACAACCGTCATATTGACTGCGCAGGATCCGGGATAACTGCTGAATGTATCGTTCAGTAAATGGATGAACTGTGCATCGATCTGGTCAAGTGTGAGGTTGATTTTTATCTTTCTGCACATTTTTTCACGTATTTCCGGCAAAAGCTGTATCTGTGATATCTTGAATTCAAACTGATCTTCCTGCTTCCACCGGTTCTGGACTTTTCCTTTTATATACAAAAACTGCCCTACTTGCAGGTAATTTTTGAAACGGATATAATCCTCACCACCCAAAAGCATTTCCATGGAGCCCCGGTAATCTTCGAGCTTGAAAATCATAAACAAACTTCCGTTACGTGACATGCGTTCCTGGGCACTGGTGACAATACCCCCCACATTAATATCCTTCCCAAAGTACTTCGGCGCCCTCTCATTTTCACCGATCTCCATCACTTTTTCCAGCGTACAGTTACAGAAATTATCCAGCTCAACCCGGAAAGTATCCAGAGGGTGACCTGAGATGTAAAAACCGACCACTTCCTGCTCATAACGCAGTTTCGCAAGATCATCCCAGGGAATGATGTCAGCGGGCTTTGGTTTCGCCAATGTAGAGTCCGACCCATCGGCAGACCCGAAAAGCGATGCCTGAGCCGAGGATTTTTCAGCATGGTAATTATTGGCATATCTGATCAGACGCTCTATAAAAGTACCGTTTTCCCCTGCTTCCGAAGCAAAATACTGCGCCCGGTGATATTCTGTAAAACAATCGAAACCGCCTGCGTACGCAAGACTTTCTATCGTTTTTTTGTTGACCGTCCGGAGGTTAACCCTGGTAATGAAATCAAAAATGTCCTTGAAAGGTCCATTCTGAGCCCTTTCTTCAATAATCGACTCTACTGCAGCGTCGCCGCTCCCTTTTACACCCGCCAGTCCGAAACGTATCTCACTTTTCAAATTCGCGTTAAACTGCCGGTCAGATTCATTGATATCAGGGCCCAGAACCTTGATCCCCTGATTTTTACATTCCTCCATAAAGAAGGTGATCTTTTCAATGTTGCCCAGCGAGCTCGTCAATACCGCCGACATATATTCGGCTGTGTAATGTGCTTTGAGATAAGCCGTCTGATACGCTACAAAAGCATAGCAAGTCGAGTGTGATTTATTAAATGCGTAGGATGCAAAAGCTTCCCAGTCTGTCCAT
This sequence comes from Dyadobacter bucti, assembly GCF_005869225.1. Classification (GTDB taxonomy): domain Bacteria; phylum Bacteroidota; class Bacteroidia; order Cytophagales; family Spirosomataceae; genus Dyadobacter; species Dyadobacter bucti. The sequence goes on from NZ_SWFP01000001.1 coordinate 165,084, forward strand.
ATTTTTTCCAGTTTTTTGACATCCAGACCCTTCTCGGCGCCACCTTTCATGAAATCGCCTTTCATTTTGTTCAGCGTCTCAATCTGCTTTTTACCCATTGCCTTACGCAAAGTATCCGCCTGGCCTTTGGTAAATCCGCCCAGCTTCTGAGACAAAAGCATCACCTGCTCCTGGTAGACCGTAATACCATAAGTATCAGACAAATACTCTTCCAGCTCAGGTAAATCGTAGGTAATTTCCTCCTGCCCGTTTTTACGTCGGATAAAGTTCGGGATGTAAGCTATCGGCCCCGGACGGTACAAGGCGTTCATGGCGATCAAGTGCTCGAAACGATCGGGGATGAGGTCGCGCATGTGCTTTTTCATTCCGTCCGATTCAAACTGGAATATCGCATTAGTTTCTCCCCGTTGAAACAACTCGAATACTTTCGGATCGTCCAGCGGAATGTCGTCAATGACAATATCATGACCGTGGTTTTGCTTGATCAGTCGCAGGGCTTCTTTGATAATGGTCAGGTTTCGCAGACCCAAAAAGTCCATCTTGATTACACCCGCATCCTCGATAATCTTACCCTGGTACTGCGTGATCAGAAAATCAGAATCCTTGGAAGTACTCACCGGAATAATTTCCGTCAGATCACTCGGTGCAATGATAATACCTGCCGCATGGATGCCCGTGTTCCTGACAGTACCTTCAAGCCGTCTCGCTTCCTGCAACACACTGGCCTGCAAATCGTTGCCTAATGCTATGGCCCGCATTTTCTTAACATTGTCGAGCTCCTCCGGTGCAATACCTTCCTTTTTCATCAAACTACCCTCCCCTTCCAGCGGGGCCGTAAAAATACGGTTAAGAGTCATGTTATAAGTAGGCTTGTCGGGGACAAGCTTGGCCAGAGCGTTCGCCTCGATCAATGGCAGGTCCATAACCCGGGCCACATCTTTGATCGCCGATTTCGCAGCCATAGTACCATAGGTGACGATCTGCGCAACCTGGTTGTAACCATATTTTTTTACAACATAATCAATTACTTTCTGCCGGCCCTCGTCGTCAAAGTCCGTATCAATATCGGGTAGTGATATACGGTCAGGATTCAGGAAACGCTCAAAAAGGAGATCATATTTAATAGGATCAATATTGGTAATACCGGTGCAGTAGGCCACCACCGAGCCCGCCGCAGAACCACGGCCCGGGCCAATGAACACGCCCATTTTACGGCCTGCATCAATAAAATCCGCCACGATCAGGAAGTAACCCGGAAAGCCCATGTTGCGGATGGTGTTCAGCTCGAAATTGAGCCTTTCTTCAATCTCCGGCGTGATCGTGCCATATTTTTTGCGCCCACCTTCAAATGTGATATGCCGCAGGTACTCCCACTGGTTCAAAACATCGGCCGTAAGTTCCTTCTTCCCAACCATTTCCGACAATGTATGCGTCTTGAATTCTTCCGGGATCGGAAAATTGGGCAAAAGGATGTCTTTCCTCAAATCCAGCGTTTTGATCTTGTCAACGATTTCATTGGTATTGTCCAGCGATTCGGGCAGATCGTTGAACAACTGCATCATTTCACTGGTATTCTTGAAATAAAACTGGTCGTTAAAAAACGCGAAACGTGATCCTTTCGGAATACCTTTATCATCGTCAAAATCCTTGGCTGAAGGTGTGCTTTGCTTGTCACCGGTGTTGATACACAGCAAAATATCGTGTGCATTCCAGTCTTCCTGATCCACATAATGCGAATCGTTGGAAGCGATGATCTTGACATTATACTTTCTTGCGAACCTTACAAGTACTTCATTAACAATATATTGATCGCGGATTTCATGTCTTTGCAGCTCCACATAAAAGTCGTCGCCGAACAGATCCAGCCACCATCTGAACTCTTTCTCTGCTTCCTCCTCGCCTTTTCTCAAAATGGTTTTGGGTATGATCGCACCAATGCAGCAGGTTGTAGCAATTAATCCTTTGTGGTATTTGACGATCAGCTCCTTATCGATACGCGGATACTTACCATACATTCCCTCGATGAAACCCAGCGAACACATTTTGACAAGGTTCTTGTAACCGATTTCGTCTTTTGCAAGCAGCAACTGATGGTGGCGTACGTCCTTTTTATCTTTTGTAAACTGGCGTATGTGCCTGTCTTCCACCACATAAAATTCGCAGCCGACAATAGGCTTTACGCCCTGCTTGTTACCCTCCGCCACAAACTCGAAAACACCAAACATATTCCCATGGTCGGTGATCGCAACAGCAGGCATATTATCCGCCTTCGCTTTTTTAAACAGCTTTTTGATATCCGCTGCACCATCAAGCAGCGAAAATTGTGTGTGGCAGTGTAAATGAGAAAATTGCATATAGTAGAGTGAAATATTTCGAAGACTTGTTGACTACCTGTTCAGGACGTTCCGGCTATTGCTCGGCAGGTTGTTCATACAATACATAATTCATATAATCGGTAAAAGGTTTAAGGAGCTCAATCCCTTTCAAAACCTTTTGGCCGAAGTCTTTGGAAGCCACTTCTTTATCGGTAAAGCGATGCATGAAAAAAAGTTGTTTCCTTTTCAGCAATGCTATTTCTGGATGGTCTTTCGAATAACCTTTTGGCACAGTTTTGAGCGATTCTCCTTCAATTTCTGGGTAAAAACTTCTGAATTCCTGATCTTTGATGATCCCTTTCAGCTCATCCGCGTTGTAATCTATTTCCTGTCGGAACCTTCCGAGTTGTTCCGTCGTGACATCCCACATGCCACCCCCGAGAAACGTCTGGTTTCCAGGCTGTACCTGAATGTAATAGTCAATCTTTCCTGAACTTTTGCCTCCCGGACCGATTCCCGCGCTGAGGTTATTTTTGTAAGGGGCCTTATTTTTTGAAAACCTGATATCCCTGTTGATTCGTAAAAGACATTCTTTAACCTGCAGATTTCCCAGATCCTGGAACTTCCCTACCTCCCCGATCAGGTATCCTACCAGACTTTCCATATCCGCTTTCGCAGCGTCATAAAGTTTTCTGTTTTCCTGAAACCATTCGCGGTTGTTGTTTTCTGCTAAGAGACTGAGAAAGTGAAGTGTTTTGGATTCCATCGTATTTTAATGAAGCTATAAAATTCAAATTTACTACGTTTTCTTGTTCAATTTAACGAATTTTGGCAATTAGAAAGACGATTCTTTCTTCAAAACTGATAATCAACCGGAAAGCATGAACGTCCAATTTTTGTCAAACGAAAAGGGTAAAAAAACCGCTGTTGTGATTCCTATCAAAGATTGGGAAGAGATTCAGGAGAAGCTGGACCGGGAGAAATTTTTCAATTCTTTGAGTAAATCTGTTCAGGAAATGAAATTGATGAAAGAAGGAAAAATTCCGGAGCCTGATATAAATGAGTTATTTAATGACTGAAATAACTTATACCGCAGAATTTAAGAGAGAGTTCAAGAGACTGTCAAAAAAATTCGTTTCGTTAGACGAGGACATGCACACACTCATCGATGAATTAAGCCGAAATCCGGCGCAGGGGCAGGCGCTTGGAAAAAACATCTTCAAAATTCGCCTTGGTATTAAGAGCAAAGGAAAAGGAAAGAGCGGCGGAGCGCGAATTATCAGTTATTTTTATTCGGATGGCGACAAATTGTATCTACTTTATATTTATGACAAATCAGAGCGACAATCAATATCGAATAAAGAAATCCGCTCATTAATCGATTCTATCATAAACTAATATAATCCATTTCCCCATTACCTATAATCAATTAAATGGCCAGAATCCTTACAGGAATTCAAAGTAGCGGACGCCCGCATTTGGGCAATATTTTAGGAGCAATCCTGCCGGGTATCGAACTTTCCCGGGACCCGCAAAACGAATCCTTCTTTTTTATCGCAGACCTTCATTCACTTACTACCCTAAAAAACGGCACCGAGCGCGAGGAATATGTACGGGCAGTAGCCGCCTCCTGGCTCGCTTTCGGGTTTGATTTCAATAAAAATACATTCTGGCGTCAGTCCAGGGTTCAGGAACATACGGAACTGGCCTGGTACCTCAATTGCTTCACGCCTTTTCCAATGCTTGCCAACGCAACTTCTTTTAAAGAAAAGGCGGAGAAATTATCGGATGTCAATGCAGGGCTTTTTACTTATCCGGTATTGCAGGCAGCTGACATTTTGCTTTATGATGCCAATATCATCCCCGTAGGCAAGGATCAAAAACAACACCTGGAAATGACTAAAGACATTGCCAGCCGGTTCAATCTGCTGGCGGGCGAGGAAATCCTGGTACTTCCGGAGCCCCGGATAGACGAACGTATCATGACCATCCCCGGCATTGACGGCCAAAAAATGAGCAAGTCTTATAACAACTACATTGACATATTCCTTCCTGAAAATGAGTTAAAGAAAGTCATTAAGAAGATCGTCTCCGATTCAAAACAACTGGAAGAGCCCAAAGACCCAGAACAGGATATCACATTCAAGCTATATTCACTGGTGGCCTCAGATACTGATATCGCGGCCATGCGTCAGAATTACCTGAATGGCGGATATGGTTATGGTCATGCGAAACAGGCTTTGCTTGAATGTATGCTGGAAAAATTTGCCGAACCCCGTCGTATTTTCAATTATTACATGGAAAACAATGACGAGCTCGAATCGATTTTGATACAGGGTGAAGCCAAGGCACGGGCGATTGCACAGACAACGATCGAAAAAGTAAGGAAAGTCCTTGGTTTCAGCTCATGACAGAGACAATTGATGCACTGATCCGCCAGGACCAGCAATTTTTTTTATGGCTGAATGGCATGCATTCCCCTCTCATGGATACGCTGATGTATTGGATCACATACAAATACACCTGGATCCCGATGTATCTGGTGCTTGTAACGCTGACGCTCAGGGAGGACAGGAAAAAAGGCCTTTTTAAGCTTCTGATAGTTCTGATCGCGGTGATCGTTGCAGACAAAATCACTTCCGGACTGATGAAGCCCTATTATATGAGATTTCGCCCCTGTCATGAACCGGCATTGCAAGGATTGGTCCATCGGGTAACCGATTGCGGAGGCCTTTACGGATTTGCATCCTCGCATGCTTCCACGAGTTTTGCAGTAGCTGTAACATGGTTTGTCATGCTCAGAAATAGCGTCCGTTATATAGGAGTGATCTTTGTCTGGGCTGCTATTTACTCTTACAGCCGGGTGTATGTAGGCGTTCATTATCCCGGTGACATCCTGATCGGGGCATTTGTAGGACTCGCTTCCGGATGGGCAGCTATTTGTCTTAACAATACTTTTTTGAAAAGATATTATCTTAATTAATTGATTTTATTTAATTTTGCGCAAATTTTAAGTTGGCCATGGGTTCATTTAACACAGTAAAGATCTTTTCGGGAAGTCAATCCGAATATTTGGCCAAAGACATTGCCAGGTATTATGGCAAAGAGCTGGGGGGTTATACTTTAAGAAAATTCAGTGATGGCGAACTGTCACCAAGTTTTGAAGAATCCATAAGAGGCTGCGACGTATTTTTGATTCAGTCGACCTTTCCTCCCGCGGACAATTTGCTCGAATTGTTACTGATGGTGGACGCCGCACGTCGCGCCTCCGCTCATTACGTGACTGTGGTAATTCCTTATTTCGGTTATGCGCGCCAGGATAGAAAAGACAAGCCGCGCGTTGCTATTGCTGCAAAAGTTGTAGCTAATTTGCTGACATCAGTTGGTGTAGACAGATTAATGACCGTCGATCTTCATGCAGGCCAGATACAGGGGTTTTTCGATTTGCCTGTTGACCACCTCGAGGGAACGTCCATTTTTGTTCCCTACATCAAATCCCTGAACCTGAAAAACCTCCTGATCGCTTCCCCGGATATGGGTGGTGCAGCGCGGGCACGGAATTTTGCTAAGTTCCTGAATGTGGACATGATCCTTTGCGATAAGCATCGGAAAAGGGCCAATGAAATTGCCAGTATGCAGGTGATCGGCGATGTGGAAGGGATGGATGTAGTGCTTGTGGATGACTTGATTGACACCGGTGGAACGTTGTGCAAAGCTGCGGAGCTCATTCTTGAAAAAGGCGCAAATTCTGTCAGAGCGATTAGTACTCACGCCATTATGTCGGGAAAAGCGCACGAAAACATCGCAAATTCTGTTCTGGAAGAGTTGATCATTACAGATACGATCCCTTTGAAGCAACATAATGAAAAAATTCGCGTACTGTCAGTTGCTGAGCTTTTCGCAAAAGCAATAGGCCGTATCCGTGATCACGAATCTATTAGTTCATTGTTTATAAATAATCAGTAAATTTTTATTTTTTTAACTTTCTAATTAAATATTCTTATGAAAACGCATGAGATTGTAGGGTTTAAAAGAGCGAATCTCGGCAAGACGGAAGCCATGGAACTTCGTTCGCAGGGTTATGTTCCGTCTGTGCTGTACGGTGGAAACGAGCAGGTACATTTTTACGCACCGGCCATGTTATTCCGCGAATTGCTTTTCACACCGGATATTTTTAATGTCACTCTGAATATCGAGGGTACTTTATATAATGCCATATTGCAAGAAAAACAGTTCCACCCTGTTAATGATTCTCTGATCCACGCCGACTTTCTTCAAATCATAGATGGCAAGGAAATTAAAGTGGATGTACCTGTTAAATTGACTGGTACTTCATCCGGAGTAATGAAAGGTGGTAAAATGAACCAAAAATTGCGTAAATTGCGTGTACAAGGTTTGGCGAAGAACATTCCAGACTATGTTAATGTTGATGTAACTGAACTGGATTTAGGTAAATCTGTTAAAGTGGGAGCAATTAAAGCTGAAAATTTTGTTATATTGACAGCCGCAAGCAACCCGATTGCCTCAGTTGAGATCCCACGTGCACTGAGAGGTACGCTTGGTAAATAAGTATTTTATTTTTCATGGCTAATAGATGCAAACGTGCCGACCTTTGGTCGGCATATTTGTTTTACAGGTAACCAGTTACAGATCAATTCATTAAATTAATCACTCTTTCTTTATGGATAAAATATTTGCGCTCGACTGGCAGGCAATGCTTATTCCAAGCCAATCTTTACTGGAAGTATTTATAAGAGGAACGGTCACTTACTGGATTATTTATCTGTGTCTCCGGATTTTCCGGCGGGGAACCGGTCAGTTGAGTATCAGCGATTTGCTGCTCATAACCATGATCTCAGATGCAGCCCAAAATGCAATGGCGGGAACCTATAATTCGATCAGCGAAGGGGCTGTGTTGATCGTCACTTTGATCTTCTGGGATTACGCGATCGACTATATCGGTTATAAGAAGATCCTCTTCGGCAACATCGCGAAACCTGACCCCATACTGCTGATCAGGAACGGCAAATTGCTCCATGCCAATATGGAAAAACAACTGATCGATGAAGACGAGCTGATCGGTCTGCTGAGGGAAAAAGAAGTGGACGATTACAGAAAAGTTAAAACCTGTTACCTGGAAGCGACCGGTAACATCAGCGTTATCCTGAAAGAAAAATCCTGATCAATCAGGCAGAAACAAAAGTATACCAGTCTTTGATCTGCTTCACCAGTACTTCATTGATCCGGACATAACTCTCATGCGTCCAGCCTCCGATATGCGGAGTTAAAACCACATTGTCGGAAGTCCGCAGATAATCAAATGATTCCTGCTGTGCCGCGGTAAGTTTGTCCAGTTTCTCATTTTCAAGCACATCGAGGCAGGCACCCCTTACTTTCCCAGATCTCAATCCGTTTACTACCGCGTCAAGCTCCACAATTTCGCCCCTTGACAAATTCAGAAGAAAAAACGGCCTGGAAAAACGCTCAATAAAATCCCTGTTGATCCAGTTTCGGCTCTCCTTTGTTAAGGGAATATGCAGGCTGAGAATATCGGCCTCACTCATAATTTGCTCCACGCTGGCCTCCTCGGCAAAAGCATCCCCATAATTGTCACGATACTTATCATAGACCAGTACGCGGCATCCAAACCCGCTTAATCTTTTAGCAGTTGCGGTTCCGTTGTTCCCGTACCCGATAATCCCCACTGTTTTACCCATCAACTCCACACCTCTGTTACCTTCCCTGTCCCAGATTCCTTTTCTTACTTCCCGGTCGGCTTTAAGTATGTTGTTAAAAAGTGAAAGCAACATACCCAACGCATGTTCAGCGACTGCATCCCTGTTCCCGGTACCTGCATGAAAAACCTCAATACCCCTCTCCTTCGCCTCATCCAGGTCAATAAGGTCCAAGCCGGCACCGGCGCGCGCGATAAATTTTAGCTTTTCCGCACCTGACAGCAGTTCATGATCTAAATAGGTTTTGCTTCGGATAATGAGGCCTTCATATTCAGGAAGGGCGCGCTTGATGTCGTCACGAATAAACTTGGGATGATATGAATAATCCCAGCCCTGCTCATCCAGCATGTTGAAAAGTGAGGGATGCATAGAGTCTGCAATTAGGATTTTCATGGGAGCACAGGATTTTTTGTAACTTGCCGATCGAATAGTTTCGCAAAAGTAATACAGAAATACTCAGAAGAACAGATACAATATCATTTTAGCTACATGAGCGATCAAATCAACGATAAACCCATAATAGGAATTACGATTGGAGATTATAACGGAATAGGCCCCGAAGTTATCCTGAAAGCACTGGAAGGAAACCAGTTAGCAAAACTCTGCACACCCGTCATTTATGGTTCACTGAGGGTTTTGAACCAATACAGAAATCTTCTTGAAATGAAGGACTGGACTTTGCATGGGATCCAGAAGGTAGAGCAGATCAATCATAAATTAACAAATGTGATCACCTGCTGGCACGATCACCAAACAGAGATCCATCCGGGAAAGATCACAGCCGAGGCCGGCCAGGGATCGCTTGCATCCCTGAAACGTGCAGTTGAGGACTTAAAAGAAGGAAAAATAAAAGCCCTGGTTACCGGACCGATCAACAAGGACAACATCCAGAGTGAAACCTTCCAATTTCCCGGGCATACAGAATACCTGGCTCAGGAATTTAAAAAGGAAGACGCGCTGATGTTTATGGTATCGGGTGATCTGCGCGTGGGAGTTCTCACCGGCCACATACCGCTGGAACACGTACGGGCCAACATTACCGCGGAAAAGCTGACAGCGAAACTTGATCAGATCATACTATCGCTGAAGGACGATTTCGGAATTAAAAAACCTCGGGTAGCGGTGCTGGGCCTTAACCCGCACGCGGGAGAAAACGGATTGCTCGGCAACGAAGAGATTGACATTATCAAACCCGTATTGCAGACTTTTAAAGATAAAGGCAACCTGGTTTTTGGCCCTTTTCCCGCCGACGGCTTTTTTGCAGCCGGTACTTACCGTCAGTATGATGCTATACTTGCGATGTACCACGACCAGGGCTTGATACCTTTTAAAACCCTTGCTTTCAACGAAGGAGTCAATTTTACAGCTGGCCTGTCAGCTGTACGTACCTCCCCGGACCACGGAACAGCTTATAATATAGCCGGCAAAAACCTCGCAGAACCAGGTTCACTTTTACAGGCCATTTATCTGGCTTGCGATGTTTCAAAATTTCGCCAGACCAACCAGGAGATCAATCAGAACGCGTTGGTCTCCAAACCACAACCATCTGAAAGTCAACACCCTGCCAAGTCGGGAGGAAAACAGAGATATAACTGATCAGATCCCGAATCAACTTGCGGGACCTACATTTCTATTTTATAATCACAGGAATTAAAGAAATTCAACATGCTAAAATCAATGACCGGGTACGGTGTATCCAACATCGAATCCGATTCAATCAATGTAACGGTTGAAATTAAAACGCTCAATTCCAAGTTTCTGGACATCTATTGTCGTATCCCCAGAAATTTCTCGGAAAGGGAAATCGAAATACGTAACCTGATCACCCAGTCACTTGAGAGAGGGAAAGTGGAGTTTACGCTGTCCGTGCAGCCTATTGGCAAAACAGTAGCTTCCACTTCCGTAAACCGTGCGTTGGTTTCTGCATATTTCAGGGATCTTTCAGACACTTCCAAAGGGTTGGATTTCGAAGCAGATCCCACTGAATTACTGCGGATAGCCCTTCAAATGCCAAATGCCTACAACAATGAAACTGTAGATGATTCAAGCAAGGAAAATGACTGGACACAGATCAAGGTAGCAGTCATGGAAGCACTCAGAAAATGTACTGTTTTCAGGGAGCAGGAAGGTAAGATGACCGCCGATAAATTCGAAGAATACATTAAAACAATCGAAAACCTGCTCGCCGAAGTGATTGAACAAGATAAACTCAGGATACCGGCAGTGCGGGAAAGGCTTGAAAAACAGGTCCGTGAATTATTGTCAGACGACAACTTTGACACGAACCGGTTTGAGCAGGAGCTGATCTATTATGTGGAAAAATTCGATATTTCGGAAGAAAAAATCAGGCTGGCCAATCACCTCACCTATTTCTCCGAAACCTTGAAAGCGTCGGAAAGCAACGGGAAAAAATTGAATTTCATTGCCCAGGAAATCGGACGGGAAATCAATACGATCGGTTCCAAGGCGAATGATGTGTCCATTCAGCACCTGGTAGTCCGCATGAAAGACGAACTGGAAAAGATCAAGGAACAAACCATGAATATCATTTAAGGTGAATGCCGGCAAATAAGCTTCCCAAGGAATTCTATCAGGCATACGATACGCTTACACTTGCTCAAAAATTACTGGGCTGCGAGCTGGTACACGAGAGCCAGGAAGGAACTACAAGCGGCATTATTGTCGAAACAGAAGCTTATTTGTCGGACGATCCCGCCTGCCACGCCTACAACCGCCGCACGCCCAGGACCGAGCCGATGTATGCAGCCGCGGGAACCGTTTATGTATACCTGATCTACGGAATGTACCAGTGCGTCAATGTCGTCAGCAACAAGGAAGGCATTGGAGAAGCGGTATTGATCAGAGCGCTTCAGCCAACAAGCGGAGCGAACCTGATGGAAATGCGCCGTCAACTGGTCGTCAGGTCCGGGAAAGAAGTGTTATCCCCCAAGAATATCAGTCTCAAAGAACTCTGTCGCGGCCCGGGCAAACTCGTGAAGGCAATGGGTATAGAAAAATCAGTCCACAACAATATGCACTTTACGCAGGGCCCGCTATACATTGCAGAGCCATTAATCAGCGGGTTCGACATAAATATCTCCCAAAGAATCGGAATCAATGTCGGGAAAGACCTCCCCTACCGTTTTTCTGTCCGGGATAATCTTTTCGTTAGCAAGTAGCAACTGCCAAAAGCATAAAAATACTTTATAAAATTCTATAAGGTGTCGAATTAACAAGCACCTTTTGGAATTGATTTTCTATCTTTGAAGTGCGGAAATCATGACTCAACGCTCTTCAATGAATTACCTTCACTTTTACCGGTATGCGCTCAGGCAACTCCGGCCTGGTCCTGAAACGTATGGTTGGTTTTAGCAAATTGGCTATATTTTTGGCAATTGCATGCCTGGTTGTGGGAAGTGGATGCACCTCTTTACAAGAAAAAGAACACCTTGGACAAAAAGATGCCAGGGTCGTAGATGCTATGCCTCAGGAAAATTTTGCAGAAGACACCGTCCTGATCCTCAAATACAATAAGCTTGCTACAGACTACCTTTTTCAGGATGCGGAACGTGCAATGTTTTACGCAAAATTCGTCTTGCGTTTATCGCAAAAACACCAGTGGGGAAAAGGCAAATTATTGGCATACAATCTTTTAAGTACTTATTACCTATTTGACGGAAGCTATGATATTCTGCGTGAACTGTCCAACGAAAGCTTAACTTTATCGCGAAACCTCGGCCAGCCCCTCTACACAGGCCACGCCAAGCGGTTCATGGCAGAAAGTTATTCCGAATACAGGCATTGGGATTCCGCACGGATCAACTACGAACAGTCAATCAAGATTTTCGCAGATCTGGGTAGCACGGCAGACAGCTCACGCGCAACGAGTCTGGATAATATGGGCAATTGCTACAGGGACAAGAAGATATATCCGAAAGCATTGGAATATTACGACCAGGCTTACAAGCTCTTTGATAAAATAAACTCAGACTGGGGAAAAGCCACAGTACTGGGAAACCGCGGATATTTGCATGCGAAAAAGGATGAGTTCGTGGCAGCCGAAAAATTGATCAGGGAGGCCTACGAGTTGTTCAAGAAAATTGATAACCGGTACGGACAGCTGAACGCGCTGAATGACCTTGGAAACATCTATTACCACCTCCGTGACTACGATCAATGTATAGAAACCAGCCAGATGGCGCTGGACTTATCCCTTATCTACCACTCCGCCCAGCAGACCAATTGGGCCCTGCTCTCGCTCTCCAGAGGATACAGGGGCAAGAAGATGTTTGAAGAAGCGCTGAATGCTATGGAAAAAGTAAATCACAACCGACGTATGATCCATACCGGTTATGTGGAAAGGCAATACACCATGTACCAGCTTATTTACGATAATGAACTGATCAATTCCGAAATCCAGAAAAAGATCATTGACGAGCAACAAACCGTACAGCAGTTCCTGATCGGATTTTCCTGCCTCATTATTGCTTTTGCTGCATTCTTATGGTTTAACAACAAAAAACTGAGACGCAAAAATGCTGAGATCCAGCAGGCAATGATCCAGGGCCAGACACTTGAAAGAAAAAGGGTAGCCGCTGAACTGCACGACCATCTCGGCGGTACACTCGCGTCACTGAACTGGTACCTCTACGGGATCGACAAAAAAGTACTTTCGCCGGAAGAACAGAAAATCTATGACAGCGTCCATCAGATGGTGGGAGCTGCATACCGCGAGGTAAGGAGCTTATCGCATAATCTAATGCCTGCCGAGCTGGAAGAACACGGACTGGTCATGGCGCTGTACCGCCTGATCGGCAAGCTGAACGAGAACAAGAATATCCAGTTTGCCTTTAATCTTTCGGGACTGGATGACCGGCTGAACAATAAAATTGAATTTGAGCTTTACAGCATTGTCCTTGAACTTACGAATAACATTATCAAACATTCCGGCGCAACCGCGGGCTCCATCCACCTCATCGTAAATACCAGGAGTATTCATCTCGTGGTGAGCGACAATGGAAACGGTATGGCGGAACCATCCGGACAGGGAATCGGGCTTCGCAACGTAAAAAGCAGGGTCGAGAGCCTGCATGGAAAAATAAAGATCCTGCAGGAAGAGCCCAAGGGAATGAAGGTTGAAATAGAAATCCCGAAAACCATTTCCTGACAACTTTTCGGGGACGCCAAACTGTATAGGAAATTTTGGCGTTAACATATTCAGGACAATAAATTTAAAATGAACATCACACGACCGCTACACGAATTCATCTCCGAATTCAGAACAAGTCTCGACAATAATACCTTCGCCAAACTCTCGCTGGGCAACTATCAGGGAAAAGAAGAAAACCTCAAAAATATTTATGTCAAAAAGACCCTGATCAAGAAAGAGGAAAAGCTCAGCTTCACTTATCGCTACAAGACAAGGGATATCGTCAAGAATTACACATTTGAGGAGGCGGTGCAACTCGTGGATGTTTTTCTTCAGGGTGACTTTTTCATTGCCACGCTTTTTGCATTATCATTTGAACTGCAATTTGAAATATTGAAAAACAATAAGATAACCCTTAAAAAGAAAACCGTCGAATTAAAAGGTATTCCTGCGCCGGAGCATGATAAGGCAAAAAAACGATTGATCCAGTCGGGTGATAAAGCATATCTGACCGAACTTAATATAACCGATCAGCAGGGCAATGTTTACAAAAATGCGCAGGACAAATACCGGCAGATCAACCATTATGTCGAGCTTCTGAGTCCTTTGCTTAAAGAAATCCCGGCGGGCAAACCGCTGAGAGTCGTTGATATGGGTTCCGGAAAAGGCTACCTTACATTTGCTTTGTACGACTATCTGAAAAATGTACTGCAACTGGATACTTCCGTAACGGGAGTTGAGTACCGCCCCGACCTTGTGGAGCTTTGCAATGAAATCGCCCAAAATGCAGGTTTTGGGAATCTCGACTTCAAGGAAGGCTCCATAGAAGATTACGACAGCGCAGGTACCGACGTCCTGATCGCCCTTCACGCCTGTGATACAGCCACCGACGATGCGATTTATAAGGGAATAACTGCCGGTTCGGAGCTGATCGTGGTTGCCCCGTGCTGTCACAAACAAGTCAGACGGGAAATTGAAAAGAATAAAACCATAAATGACCTGAGTTTCCTGACCCGCCACGGTATTTTTCTGGAACGGCAGGCGGAAATGGTGACGGATGGTATCAGGGCGCTGATCCTTGAATATTTCGGATACAAAACCAAAGTCTTTGAATTCATATCAGATGCACATACGCCCAAAAATGTGATGATCGTCGGTACAAAAGACGCGCGCAACAGTATTGATAAGAACGCCGTACTGAAAAAAATCAAAGAAGCCAAGGAATATTTCGGAATCGGGTACCACCACCTGGAGAAGATTTCCGGGATTTAAAAATCAGACTTACCACGCTGATTCTGGGGAGTTTTTGGATTGGCTCGGCTTTTGTAACATGATATCCAAACGTTATAAATCCTTCAAAAAACGCTGATTCCCGATCATGGTGCGTACCTTTGCAACTTTTGTGAAAAACTCAATCGAATAATATGTGGAATAAAATAGCCGCCTGCATTATCCGGTACCGGCTAATGTGGGTTGCATTAGTATTTGTATCAACAGTATTCATGGCTTACCAAGCCAGCAAAATAGAGCTCTCCTATCAGTTTGCCAGAATCCTGCCGTCGTCAGATCCCATAGAAAAAGAATACCAGGATTTCCGCAAATTATTCGGTGAAGACGGTAGTGTCATGGTGATCGGCTGGCAGGACCCGCAGATGTTCGAGATCGATAAGTTCAGGGACTGGTGCAAGCTTTCACAAAAAATAAAAGAGTCAGAGGGTATAAAAAATGTTCTTTCACTCGCCAGTGTTTACAGAGTCGTCAGAAACGACAGCCTTAACCAGTTTGATTTCGAGCCCGTGATCAAACAAATACCCTCCACACAAACCGAAGCTGACAGCCTCAAGAAGGAGATCGCGAACCTGCCCATTTACGAAGGTCTCGTCCTTAACTCCAAAACCAATGCTACTTTAATTGTCGTTACTTTCAACGATAAAGAACTGAATTCCAAGCGTCGCCTTACGATTGTGAGCGATATAGAAGCGATGGCCGAGGAATTCGCTGTGAAGTACGACACCGATCTGCATTATTCCGGAATGCCATATATCCGCACCGTGAATATGAAAAAAATCTCCGGCGAAATGCAGCTTTTCATGGTATTGGCTGTTTTTGTGACCCTGTTGATTCTCTGGGCATTTTTCCGTTCGCTTAGGCTCACTTTGTTATCTATTGTCGTTGTATTGATAGGCGTGGTATTTGCCGTCGGGACATTGCATCTTTTTGGATACAAAATCACCGCTCTCACAGGGCTCATCCCTCCCCTGCTGATCGTCATTGGCGTACCTAACTGCGTTTTCCTCATCAACAAATACCAGGCCGAGCTTCTTTCGCATCAGAACAAGGACAGGGCCTTAATGGAAATGATCCGGCAAATAGGATTATCAACGTTCCTGGCCAACATGACCACCGCGATCGGGTTTGGTGTATTTTATTTTACAAACAGCATCCTGCTTGTGGAATTCGGAGTGGTTGCCGCCATCAGCGTAATGGTAACTTATGTACTTTGCCTGCTGCTCCTTCCTATTACACTGCATTACATGAGTGTGCCAAAAGCCCGGCACCTCAAACACCTCGAAGGAAAATGGGCAGCCGGATTTCTACGCAAAATTGATTATCTGGTGCATAACCGTCGCAAGGAAATTTACATATCGATGGTTTTACTGATCATCATTTCGGCTTTTGGAATGACCAAGATCAGGACTATTGGTTATGTCGTGGACGACCTACCTAAAAAGGATGTGGTTTACACCGATCTTCGTTTTTTTGAAAAAAACTTCAACGGCGTTTTGCCGTTTGAAGTAATGATCAATACCAAACAACCCAATGGTATTTTCGCTGATCAGGCAAAAGTGCTGTATAAAATAAAAGCGCTACAAACCGAAATGGCGAAATTCCCGGAATTTTCGAAGCCGGTATCCGTCGTAGAAGCCTCTCGCTTCCTTTATCAGGCCTATCGGGGCGGAGACGCCAAATACTATGCGCTGCCGGGCGTGCTCGAACTGAATAAACTGACCAACTATGTGCAGGGAAAACAGGGCGCAGCCAAACAGCTGAATGCATTCCTGAACGAAGATAAGAGTGTTACACGCGTTAGTTTTCAGATGGCCGATGTAGGGTCAGAGCGCATCAAGGAACTGATGCAGCAGATCCGGCCGAAAGTGGATTCTATTTTCAGCCCGAAAGAATACAAGGTCAGCCTCACCGGCCACAGCCTCGTTTTCCTGAAAAGTAATGATTATCTGCTGAGTAACCTGTATGAAAGTCTGCTGATCGCCATTTTACTGATTGCGATTGTCGGGATGGTCCTTTTCCGGTCTATTCCCATCATATTGCTTTCCAAACTTCCCTGCCTCATTCCATTGGCGCTCACTGCCGGTATCATGGGCTATTTCGGGATCTATTTCAAACCTACTACCATCCTTATTTTCAGTATTACATTCGGTATTGCTTCCGACGGAACCGTTTACTTTCTTACCAGGTACCGGCAGGAATTGTATGAGCGGGGCCTGAATCCCTCACAGGCAGTAACACAATCCATTTATGGTACAGGCCTAAGTATGATCTACACGGCTGTAATCCTGTTCTGCGGTTTTTCAATCTTTTCCGCTTCCAGTTTTGGAGGAACGGCAGCTATGGGCGTAATGGTATCGATAACCCTGCTGGTAGCCATGTGTACCAATCTCATTCTGTTACCGGCACTGCTTTTGTCGATCGCCAAACGGCAGGGAAAGAATGTAATACCTGATTAAAGAAAAAAGCTCACCAGCGAACGCTGATGAGCTTTTTTCCGGACAAATCGTTTACGGAATTTTATCAAACGATTTGTCCATCCATTCCTCCGGGATGTCGTCCAGCGCCTGTTTAAGTTTGTCGGCCCATATTTCAGAAATCTGCGCCAGGTCCTTTTGCTCGTAACGGTGCTCTACGATGGAAAAACTGTCCTTTTTATAAAGTACCACGTCAATCGGGAAATCAACATCATTGTTACTCACCCTGGTAGAATCAAAAGACAGGAAACCAGCCTTAAGTGCCTGTTTCATGGTTGAGTCTTCATTCAACACCCTGTTCAGGATCGCTTTTCCCTGGCCCGAATTTCCGATGATCACATAGGGTGAGCCTTCATCCAGTTCTACCCAGTTTCCCTCCGAATAGAGCAAAAACAATTTATGGTCAGCATCATCCTTCAGCTGCCCACCGACTATGGTATTGAGGTTAAATTTAAAACCGGCCCGTTCCAGAGTGGCCCTGTCCTCTTCAGCTACCCGCTTGATCTGCTCGCCGAACGCATTGACAGCCTTATATAGTTTGTTATAGACTACCCCATCGTTGAGCAGTTCCTCGAAATAATGTACCGCCTTGTCACGAACAGAGCGAAGCCCGCTGGTCATGATAAAAAGGGAATAATTCTCCTTTTGAGTCACATACATTTTCTTTTTTACTGTGGTGTTGGTGCCGGCGGTAATACGCGTGTCGGCCAGTGCAACCAATCCTTCCTTTACTTTTATTCCTAAACAATAAGTCATTTTTGTAATTATTTAAAATCAAACAGAGGCTTTTCAAGCGCCACAACCTGCCTGACTGCAACTTTAATTGACCGCAAAAGTACCAAATTGAGCACTCAGGAATGAAAATTAACCCGGATACTTCAGTATTTTATCGAAAGTTGATTAAAATAATTTCACTAAGATACTGTAAGTCAAATAGTTAATTAGAAAAAGATTGATATCCATCAATACCATAAAAGCTTAATAACATATTCACAGACAATTTCGGGATCTTTAGTAGTTCCGCTGGCCCGAAAACTAAAAACCTCCGCAGTTAAAACAGGCGAAGGTTTATGTACTATTATTCCAAAATTCTAATTCTCAATTACACCTCATGGAAGGCTTTTAACCGGATCACCAGTCCATCCATATTTTGGTCGGGACGAAGCTGGCACGAAAGCCGGCTGTTCATATCGGCGTCCGGCAATGTATCGAGGGTAGCAAGCTCGCTATCGTTCGATTCCGGCAGCTTTTCAGCCCCTTCGAGGATTTCAATGTGGCACGTCGCACACAAAGCCATCCCCCCGCAGGTGGCCATTATATCGTATTCATAGGCCTTCAGAACTTCCATCAGGTTCAGGCCCATATCTTCGGGTACGTCCAGCAGGTGGCGCTCCCCAACGTGGTTTTCAACTGTTATATTGATCATGGCTAAAAGGGATTGACTCCGTTCACGGTGGTGTATTTGAAACTTAACTTTTGGTCGGGATATACATATTTGAATGCGCTTTGCATCATAATTGCCGCCTCATGGAACCCGCAGAGGATCAGTTTCAATTTCCCGGGATATGTGTTGATGTCACCGATGGCGTAGATCCTTTCGATATTGGTGGAGTAATCAGCTGTGTCGACGATTACGGCTGACTTTTCTACACCCAACTGCCAGTCCGCAATCGGCCCCAGTTTCGGACTTAGCCCAAAAAGCGGGATAAAATGATCCGTAGCGATTGTACGGATGCTTTTGTCGTTGGCCTGAATAGAAATTTCCTTCAGTACCCCATTCCCGCCGAGGCTGCTTACCTGAGACTGAAGAATGAGATCGATCTTGCCTTTTCCGGCTAGCTCAAAAACCTTTTCGGCAGAATCCGGCGCACCCCGGAAAGTATCGCCCCGGTGCACCAGCGTAACCCGGGAAGCAATATCGGCCAGAAAGATCGTCCAGTCCAGGGCTGAGTCACCGCCACCGGCAAGTACGACGTGCTGGTTACGAAACTGCTCAGGCTTTTTAACCATATAATGTACCCCTTTGCCCTCAAAATGTTCAAGCTTTTCCACGGCAGGTTTACGGGGTTCAAAGCTGCCAAGGCCGGCGGCGATTACCACTACCTGACAATGCACTTCGGTGCCTTCATTGGTTTTGACCAAATAACTTCCGTCGTCAAGCTTGTTTAATGCTTCTACGCGCTCACCCAGTGTAAAGCCTGGCTTAAACTCCTCAATCTGGATCAGGAGGTTTTTGATCAGGTCTTCGGCAATAATACCCGGAGCACCCGGAATATCGTAAATTGGTTTCTGTGGATATATTTCAGCAAGCTGACCGCCGATAACAGGTAGCGCGTCGATCAGATGACAGCGCATTTTGAGCAGTCCTGCTTCGAATACGGCAAACAACCCTACCGGGCCAGCCCCGATAATGCAGATATCTGTGGTTATCATAACTATAAAGAATTTTGGATGGATGATACATCAAATAATCCGGGGCCAAAGGCTCTTTCTTATTTTGATGCATCAAAGGTAGACCTCTCCCGGGCCTGCCGCCAATCATTATATGTTATCCGTGATAACCAAAAGTTATTGAAGAAACGGCGTTTACTTTTTACTCATTACCATAAAATCGAGCATATCCGGCTGGACGTCTATCTTGATTTCGATCGGGTCATCGAGCTTGATGCGTTCGTCATCTGCATGCAGGTCCTTTCCGTCCCAAAGAATCTCAAAGCTTTTTGCCCGCACCGTATTGAATTTGTAGGGTTTGTTTTCGCCGTTGATCATATTAGTCAGATAGGTTTCCAGTTTGCCGCGGTCTTTTTCGTATACCAGCACCAAATCCAGTTCACCGTCACCAGGATCCGCCGACGGCGCCAATACCAGATTAGGCCCTATTGACCTGATATTTAACAGCTCAACCATAATATACATACCAGAATAATCCTTCCCGTCGGCTTTAATGGTACATTCCCGGGCCTTATAATTCTGGACAATATCGAGCAAAACAGTCCTTGCCGCCCGGATTTTTTCATTAACATCTGCCTCAGGGTCCTCTTCCAGTTTACTCATCGTTTTGATCAGCTTGGGAAAAACTCCGTAGCCAAAGCCTTCCAGAAAAAACAGGTCGTCCTTCATTCCCTGCACCTTTCCGATATCAAATTTTTTGAGGTCGCTTTTATGCCAGGAACGTACGATGTCCCGAATCTGCCCGTCCACTTCCAGAGAGCAGGAAATGTTATTTGCCGTACCATGCGGCAACAGCGCCAGTGGAAAGTGTTTTTCGATCCGCTTCCTTTTCATGAGGGATTTTGCAACCCGCCGTACAGTGCCGTCCCCACCGGCAATGACCAAAAATTCAGCATCATTTTGGAATGCATCCCATTCGTCCTCTTTTACGGAAGTATAGATACATTCAAAATTTTCCTTCTCGATCAGCTTAACCAGTTCCTTTTTAGAAAAATCATTGTCCCCGGCTGTCGGGTTGTGAAGCAGATGTACTTTTTTCATAGGTTATTTTTGGGATATACGGATTTTTATAAAAAACATACCAGGCATAATTTTATTAGAATGGTCAGAAAAAATGATTTGCGTATGAAAATCCTGGTAACAAACGACGACGGAATATACAGCCCCGGCATTGCTGCACTTGCTAAAATTGCGGCAAGGTTCGGCGAGGTCAAAATTGTGGCACCCGATGTCGAGCAATCTTCTATGGGGCATGCGATCACCGCTTCGAGACCACTTTCCTATAAAAAATCCCCGGTAGATTTCGGTGGAATTGATGCGTACCGCGTCAATGGTACACCTGCCGACTGCGTGGCGTTGGGACAGCATCTGTGGGAAAAAACCGACGTGGTGTTGTCGGGCATCAACATGGGGCCCAACCTGGGAAATGCCATGTGGCATTCGGGCACGTTGGCTGCGGCCAAGCAGGCTGTGTTGTTTGGCATCAAGGGAATTGCCCTGAGCACGCCCACTGACGTTGAGCCCGATTTCGATGTCCTCGACCCATTTGTGGAAAAGGCCCTGGAACTTCTTTTTAACAATCCGCACTTAAATCTGGTCAATGTGAATTTCCCGCATAACCCGCTCGGCGTAAGATGGACCCGGCAATCGGTGCGGTTATACGATAATAAGATTGTCCCCGGTCTGGACCCGATGGGGAGAAAGCATTACTGGTTCACCGTAGTGCCTCTGGAAGCAGCCGAAGAAGGGACTGACCGGTGGGCAATCGAGAATAATTTTGTATCCATCACACCACTCCGGCTCGACCTCACCAACGAGGCAGAACTGGTAAAAGCACAGCTGGCTAACCCAATTGTGTAAGTTCAAAAAACAGCGATCATCCTGTCCGCACGAAGCATTTGTTTCAGGACAGGATTTTTTGTTTCAAGTCTTTGTCGTTGAT
The DNA here is from genome assembly GCF_005869225.1 of Dyadobacter bucti. Taxonomy (GTDB): domain Bacteria; phylum Bacteroidota; class Bacteroidia; order Cytophagales; family Spirosomataceae; genus Dyadobacter; species Dyadobacter bucti. The sequence continues at coordinate 186,440 of NZ_SWFP01000001.1, forward strand.
TTAAGGGGTAGAATGGCAAAAAAACAGTCTTATTGCCAGACACGCGTTTTTTACTAATCCTGAATCCTGAGAAACCCCTTAGTCCTCACTATGAAACAAACCAAAACTGGCAATTATCGTTGGGTCATTTGTGCTTTATTATTCTTTGCTACCACAATCAATTACATCGACAGGCAAATTCTGGGTCTCCTCAAACCCACTCTTGAAATTGAATTTAACTGGTCCGAGTCCGACTACGCTAATATTGTAATGGTTTTTGCCGGCTGCTATGCGCTGGGATACGTGATCTTCGGGAACTTTATCGACAAAATCGGTTCCAAACTGGGATATTCCATTTCCATTATTGTCTGGAGTATTGCCGCGATATTGCACGCTTTTGTCAAAAGCACATTTGGTTTTGGTGCTGTACGCGCACTTTTAGGTTTGGGAGAGGCGGGTAACTTTCCTGCCGCGGTAAAAGCTACAGCGGAATGGTTTCCCAAGCGTGAACGGGCGCTCGCCACCGGGATCTTCAACTCCGGCACAAGCATTGGCGCGGTAGCCGCCCCGATACTCGTGCCCTGGCTGTTAGGCGCATACGGCTGGCAGGAGGCATTTCTGATCACCGGAGCGCTCGGATTTATCTGGCTGATTTTCTGGTGGTTATTTTATGAAATTCCGTCGCGGCATAAAAAAGTTACCCAAGAAGAATTTGAATATATCCATAGTGATAATGAAGTAGTGGCGTCTGAAAACGAAAAGCCAATCCAATGGGGCAAACTGCTTCAGTTGAAACAGACCTGGGTTTTTATCGTAGGCAAGCTGCTCACCGATCCGATCTGGTGGTTTTTTCTGTTCTGGCTGCCTTCCTATTTTGCAACCACATTCTCTCTCGACCTTAAAAAGCCAAGCCTTCACCTGGCCATTGTTTACACCGCTACTACATTCGGCAGCATTGGCGGCGGATATTTATCATCCTACCTGATCCGTCGTGGCTGGGCACCATTACGTGCCAGAAAAACGACGCTTTTGATTGTTGCATTTGCAGTTCTGCCCATTATCCTCGCGCAGTTTGCAACGGATATCTGGGTGGCTGTAGGTATTATCAGCCTTGCTACTGCGGCCCACCAGGCGTGGAGTGCGAATATTTTTACCATCGTTTCCGATATTTTTCCAAAAAGGGCGGTAAGCTCCGTGGTAGGTATCGGCGGCATGGCAGGATCCATCGGCTCTACGCTTTTCCCGCTTCTGGTAGGCTTTCTGCTGGATTATTACAAAGCGGCGGGCAACATTGGCGCTGGTTACAATATCCTCTTTATTATTTGCGGACTGGCCTATTTTGTCGCGTGGTCAATTATTCAATTCCTTACTTCACGCATGAAACCTGTTGAAGATTCGTTAAACGAAATGAAATAAGCGGGAACTTGCGAAAACCCCGAAATGCCGGAGGTCACTCCTATCTACCAATTTAATGACAGACAAACTTCTAACATGAAAAAGTACCGTTATTCCCTTCTTTTTCTGACCATTTCTTTCACGTTAATTTATTGCAAAACCAATAAACAAACCATTTCCAAACAACCGGTAGCTGCAGAAACCGTAAAACAGGAAGTGCAGCATCCTCAGGCGGTGACATCTCCGATTATTCCGGGGGAAGAGGCCATCAAAAAAATGCAGGTTGAGGAAGGGTTTGAAGTGAAGCTGGTGGCCGCGGAACCGCTGGTCAGTGCCCCGGTTGCTATGGTTTTTGATGATCTGGCAAGAATGTGGGTGGTAGAAATGGTCGGATATATGCCCGATACCGTCGGCACCGGCGAAGATATCCCGAACGGAAACATCGTGATGCTGGAAGACAAAGATAAAGACGGTGTGTACGATCAGCGAACCGTCATCATCGACTCACTTGTATTGCCACGGGCAATTTGCCTGATCGAAAACGGTATTCTCGTAGCTGAACCAACCAATCTTTGGTTTTACGAATTAAAAAACGGCAAGGCCGGAAAACGGACACTTGTGGACGGCAAATACACCGAGGGCGGCAATGTAGAGCACCAGCCCAACGGCCTGCTGCGCGCCATGGATAACTGGATTTATAATGCCAAATCAGACAAACGTTACCGGAGAAAAGGAGAAAAATGGCTGATCGAACATACCCATTTCCGCGGGCAGTGGGGAATCAGTCAGGATAATTACGGGCGTTTATACTACAATAACAATTCACAGAACCTGCTCGGAGATTACTTTCCGCCGGGACTGGGCGCAGGCAACAAAAACCAGAAAGGAGTAGCAGGTTTTAATGAAAAAACGGTTGCCAACAATAAGGTTTACCCGATCCACCCCACTCCGGGTGTAAACCGCGGTTATATGAAGGGCATTCTGGACGACAGCCTTCGCCTCAATGAATTTACCGCTGCCGCAGCACCGGTCGTTTACCGCGGCGACCTGTTTGGCGAAGCATACGAATCCAATTCATTTGTACCGGAACCATCCGCAAACCTGATCAAACGCAATTTGCCGGGCGAAAAAGGCATTGTAGTAAAAGGTGAACAAGCGTATAAAGGAAAAGAATTCCTCGCCAGCACAGACGAGCGTTTCAGGCCTGTAAGCCTGTACAATGCACCCGACGGAGCAATGTATATCCTGGATATGTACCGTGGGATCATCCAGCATAAAACATATCTGACACCGTACCTGAAATCCCAGATCGGAAAAAGGGAGCTTACACAGCCGCTTTCCTGCGGCCGGATTTACAAAATTGTCCCCAAGGGGGCAAAAACCCAGCCGCTGCTCATCCCGGACGATGCCAGCCGGCTTGTGAAACTGCTCAGCCATCCAAACGGTTGGGTACGCGACAGGGCACAGCAAAAGCTGATCGACGGTAAATACAATCAGACACTGCCAGCTCTCCGTGAAGCGCTCAGGCAAACCGCAGATCCGATCCTCGCAAGCCATGCACTATGGACGCTGGAAGGACTCAATTCCCTACGGACCGAAGAGGTATTGGCGTTGATGAAACTACCTAACTGGCCATTGCGTATGCAGGCATTTGCCGCGACACCGTCTGTCATAACGCCGACGTCGTACAAAGTTTTCGCATCGGCATTTGAGACAATGATCAATGAAAATGACAGTATAGCAGCGCCTTGCATTGCATTTCTTTGTAAAAACATCGAGACTTTTGACCAGCCTGCCGCCAACACCCTGCTCGTCCGGCTCGCGACCAAATATCCAAGCAACAGATATGTAGCCGACGCGGTGATCAGCAATTTGCACGACAGGGAGGAAATATTCATGAATGAAGTTTCTCCTTTGCTTCCGACAGAAAGCACTACCTTTTCCAAACAACTGCAGCGCATCATAACAACCGTAAGAAGCGCGCAGGCAAACCGCAACCCGGAACTGCTTAAAAAGGAATTCCCGAAAGGAGAAGCCCTTTTCACATCTGTATGCCAGACCTGCCACGGACCTGACGGAAGCGGGGTAAAATCACTGGCCCCTCCGCTGAACCAGTCGGAATGGGTGACGGGAAATAAGGAGAAACTAATATCCATTGTGCTGTTCGGGTTAACCGGGCCGGTAAAGGTGAACGGACATGTATACCAGACCCCGGAAGTGAGTGGCGATATGCCTGGCATCGGCTACGATCCGGATATGCCAAGTGAAGACATCGCTGAGTTGCTGAGCTTTATCCGTAAATCCTGGCGCAACAATGCCGAGAAGGTAACCACTGAGGAAGTAGTTAAAACAAGACAAAAACTAAGCGGACGACAAAAGGCTTTTACTGAGTCGGAGCTGAATAATATTTAATGGCAAGACGGATGAATTCAGGGAAAGCCCTAATTTCGCTGCCTGAATTCATCTTTTGACACCATATGTCCTTTTACACCACTCCCGCCCCGGTCATTGTTACCTGCCACAAACGCCTCGCTCCTTACCTGGAACAGGAAGTTAAAGACTTGGGATTTGATGTTGAGGAAGCTTTCATTACGGGTATCCGCACAAAAGGAACCATCAACGACTGCATCCGGCTTAACCTGAATCTCTACTGCGCAAGCCAGGTTCTTTACAGTCTCGGATCTTTCAAAGCCGACCATCCCGACGACGTTTACAAGCATTTTTCAAATATTGCCTGGGAGGATATCCTGCCCGATCCCGGTTACTTTTCAGTGACCAGCAACGTCCAGCATCCTTCGATCAACAACAGCATGTTTGCGAACCTGCGGGTCAAGGACGCGATCGTGGACAGGTTCCGTGAAAAGAAAGGCACGCGGCCCTCCACGGGTTCCGAGCTCACAGGCGCAGTAGTACACCTTTTCTGGAAAAACGAATATGCAGAGGCTTTTATAGATACTTCCGGCGATTCGCTCGCCCGTCATGGTTACCGGAAAATACCCGGCAGGGCGCCGATGCTGGAGGCGTTGGCGGCAGCAACCATACTGGCAAGCCGGTGGAACAAAACCTCATCATTTGTAAATCCGATGTGTGGGTCCGGGACGCTGGCGATCGAAGCCGCGCTGATCGCTACCAACAGCCGGCCAGGACTTTTCCGTGATAACTATGCTTTCATGCATTTGCTGGGGTATGATCAGGAAGTATATTACGCCGAGCAGGACAAATTGGAAGAGCAGATCATAGCTATACCGGACCTGAAAATCATAGCCACCGATTACAGCAACGTCGCCATAGCAAACGCGCGAAAAAACGCGATTGCCGCAGGCGTTGCGGATATGATCGAATTTGAGGTTTGCGATTTTGCGGATACTTTGGTACCACAGATCAATAAGGGTGTCTTTTTTATCAACCCGGAATACGGGGACCGTTTGGGAGAAATCGGAGAACTTGAAGAAACCTATGCCCGAATCGGGGATTTTATGAAACAAAAATGCGGCGGTTATTACGGCTATGTATTCACCGGCAACCTTGACCTGGCAAAGAAAATCGGACTTAAAGCAAAACGCAGAATTGAGTTTTATACCAGTAAAATCGACTGCAGGCTGCTGGAATACGAACTTTATGAAGGAACAAGGCGTGAGATTGTCGTTGGCCCGTTCTGACTTCCCGGACCAGACTGGAACATCCGATCAGACTGGCATAATATTTATACTTTACATGACAGAACCAATATTTTAAATGTCATGAAGCAGTCACAAAAATCGGGGAATTTGCAACAACATCAAGTTTCCAAATCACGTACTGAAAACAAGGACAACCTGGATAGCAGGCACAAAGAGGAAGAGATGGTGAAGGGAAACCACATCACTAATAATCAGAAAGAGCATCGCAGTTCGGGAAAACAACAGCAAGAACAATAGTTAAAGCTGCTTAAAATATTGTTTTCTAAATTAGAAGGAGCCCTGCACGAAATTCGATTTCGGTTGCTAGGCTCCTTTTTTTGTGCCTGAAAAGTATCTCCGGTTAGGCCTAGTTTTAGTTAGGTTTAGTTTTCAACCGCCTGACTAAGACTAGGCTTAACTGATGTTAACAAACGCCTAACTAACTTCAATCGCGCCAAATTATAAATACATGGTAGTCAATTATCAGGAAAACGGGTGGCAAATCATTTCTCAGAGGGCGCACGGACTGCTGGCCGGGCAAATTTGCTTTCATTGGAAAAAAGACCTCTGCCCTGACCGCTGGGTAGAAACAATTATCGCGACGACAGAGCATGACGACGCTTTCAACGAATTTTATAACGACGACATACTACTCAATGAAAACGGTGGGCCTTTGAACTTCAAAATGCGCAGGTTCGAGAAGGATAAATGTGAGGAACTGATGCAGCTGGCATTATCCAAGAGCCGGTACATTGCCCTTCTGACATCCCGCCATATACAGTTTTTGTACAAAGCAACGAATGATAAAAAGGCTTTACTGTTTTGTAAAGAATTAGAAAAAGCAGATAAGAAATGGCTGAAAGAAGCCGGTATATCTGCAGAAGAAATCTCAAAAGCATACAGCATCCTGCAATGGTGCGATGCTTTTTCGCTGCTGATCTGCCAACAGCTGATACAACCTGAAAACCGCAAAATTGAAATCAGCAGCGGCAATGGTGACCAGCATTACCAGTTGCACAGTGCGGACAACAAAAAACTGATCGTCGAACCCTGGCCTTTTGAAAATGATCATTTCGAAATCAGGTATGAATCGAAGCTCGTGCCGCAGTTAAAATTTAAGGACGTACGGGAATTTCGGAATAAATTAAAAGAGGCCCCGGTTACCCAGCATACCTATATGGTAGCAAAACAGGAAAATGCTGAAAGTTGAAATCCGGGAATTCAATTTTTCATGCCGGGTCTTCGTTCAGTAGCTGACGGCACCACAAGCCGTTTTCCTCCCGAAAAGCAACCAGCCGTATGAGAATATTCATTTTGTGCATTTTGATATTCCTTTCCACAACTTCCTGCGAGTGGCTGGGCAATACCCCGGGTTTCGGCGACGATTTTATTACATACACGATCCGGTCAGGAGAACATGAAGTCAGTAACAACGTCAGCTCACTTTTCACGTCCAGTTCCATGCGTTTTCAGGTCCTGTTTGACAGCAGCTGTGTATACAAAACGAAAATTCCTGAAAATCAAAATGATATCAATAAACTGATGGGCTTTTCAGACTGCAGTTCGCAGCATCAACAAAACAGCGCACGTTTCGGATGGAACTGGCGGGAAGGTGCCCTTCGTATGTATGCCTACGTTTATGTGAATGGACAGCGCCAGGAACGGGAGCTGGGCACCGCGGAGATCAATGAAATTACAAGCTGCAAGATCGAGCTTCGCGAAAACTCCTATATCTTCACTCACCGGGGCGTCGAAACTGCTATGCCGAGACACTGCTCAGGCGGCGTGGGCGTCGCATATAAACTGCTCCCCTATTTTGGCGGAGATGAAACCGCTCCCCAGGAAATCAAAATCAAGATCAGGAACCTGTGAGCGATCCTGACTAGCGGGTTACACACCCCTGGGAAGATTTTCCCCAACCGGGCAATTCGCACTGCAAGATTTGAATTGTATGGGATAAACACTGCTGTACGACCAAAATATTTTTGACAGAAAACACGAGGCCGGGTACGACAAGTGGAACAGATTTGGTAAAATTGCCACGACGTACGCTACGACCTTAACCCGGATGCATTGTTATGCTGAACTAATGAAAAAAGTCACAACCGAAACGTTTATTGCTGAACGCCAGAAACCGCGCCAGGCTGCCATTAACATTTTAATCCCAGTTCAAGATGACTGATCAAAAGCATTTTAGCAAAGCGTTATTAGCAGAAATTTTATCATTTCTCGATGAAGTGAGTGAGATGAACGAAGACACCGAATATGATTCTTCCAAGGAACACCTGGTGAACGCAATCATTGATTTTGTAAAAACAAAGGAAAAGACTTCCATTGCGGAAGATTTCGAGACGCCGTTTATACACCCTATGATCACAATCCAGAAATGGGTGGAAGAATTGAAACTTCTGGTCGGACAATCTATCCAGGAACTGCCATCTTGAAAAATTAGGCTATTCCGCGATCTGAACTATTTTTGGTACAATTCTTTTAAACAGAACTGGGTTTACACACACTCACCTATGCACTATGTGCACACTTACTCTGTGAATCGCTTGTTTTCGCACAGACCCACATCAACGAATCTGTAAAATGGATGGATGACGGTAATTGAAAAACTGTTGTCGACCAGCTCAGTAATCCGAAAACAGCTATGATAATTTTGTACGATTTACTATGATTCTGATTGTCGACGACAGACCGGAAAATATCCTCCCGTTAAAAAAAATCCTGGAACTACATAACTTCAAAACGGACAGCGCGGAATCTGGTGAGGAGGCTTTGAAGAAAATCCTGAACAACAGTTATTCTGTCATCATCCTGGATGTACAGATGCCCGGCATGGATGGATTTGAGGTGGCCGAGGCTATTGCCGGCTTCAGCAAGGCCAAAGACACCCCCATTATTTTTCTCTCTGCGGTAAACAAAGAAAAGAAATTTATTACAAAAGGTTATTCTTCCGGTGGTATAGATTACCTGACCAAGCCGGTAGATACTGATATTTTGTTGCTCAAGGTCAAGACATTCTGCAAGCTTTTTGAACAGCAACAAGAGCTGAAAGCGATTCAGAACTCCCTCCAGACTGAAATTGAAATCAGAAAACAGGCGCAGGAAGAGCTCGCCGTGCGCATGCAGGAGTTGCATTTTATACTCGAATCCCTGCCGCAGATCGCGTTTACAATATCCGTAAACTCCCGTATCGAATACGTAAACGAGCACTGGTTCCAATATTCGCACGACGCGACGGCATTTCCCGAGACACATCCCGATGACAATGTTTGCGAAAGGTGGGAGAAACATTTCGAAGAAGGCGTGGAATTTTCCAGCGATGTGCGGCTGAAACAACTCGAAACACAAGAATACCGGTATTTTTTATTAAAGATCATTCCTGTACTTCAAAATGGGATCATCATCAGGTGGGTCGGAACTTTCACAGATATCCATCAGCAGAAAATAGCCAACGAACTGCTGGAACATAAGGTTGAGCTTCGCACAAGAGAGCTTCTTGATAAAAATTCCGAACTTGAAACGACCAACCACGAGTTGCAGCAATTCGCCTGGGTAGTGTCCCATGACCTGAAAGAACCTCTGCGTAAGATCCAGACGTTCAACAACCTGGTGATGGACAAATACCTGAACGAAAACCCGGAGGCCGCTTCTTACCTCAACAGGTCCATCAACTCTTCGGCTCGCATGTCACGGTTGATCAGTGACCTGCTCGACTATTCCCGGCTTTCGGTGAAGGCCTATTTCCAGCCAACTGACCTGCGGGCGCTTGTAGAAGAGCTACTTCAGGACTTCGATGAAGTGATCGTGGACAAACAGGCCAAGATCACAATGGACGCATTGCCGGTAATCGATACCATTCCCAGCCAGATCAGGCAGGTATTCCAGAACCTGATCAGCAATGCGCTGAAGTTCTCCAAGCCGGACGTGCCGCCCGTTATAAAGATCTCTGCCGAAATGATAAAAACGAGGGAAGCTGACGCCCCGGCGGATCCCGACGGCCAGTTTTGCCGGATCATCATTCAAGACAATGGTATCGGTTTCGATGAGAAATTCCTCGACCGGATCTTTGTTATTTTTCAGAGGCTCAATAACCTCAATAGCTATGAAGGCACGGGTATCGGCCTGGCGATAGCAAAAAAGATCATGGATAAACACAATGGGTTGATTTCAGCCCAGAGTATTGAAAATAAAGGGGCCAAATTCCTGCTCATTTTACCCGTGAATCAGGAAGGCGCGCTCACCCAAAAACGTATAGAAAATTAGAATACTTTACCTCCAATGAAAAAAACTTCAGATTCTATTATCCAGCAACTTCAGATTGTATTCTCTTTTTCAATATTACTTCTGATTTTCAGCTTACTGGCTTCGTATTACAGTACCCAAAAGCTTATCAACAATTCCGAACTGGTTAACCATACCAACGAGGTCCTCATTGAGGCGGAAAGCATTATCTCTTATGTAAAGGATGCCGAAACCGGTCAGCGTGGATATTTGCTCACCGCCGATGCCAACTTTCTGGAACCATATACCGGGGCCTATGAAAAAATTACCAACAGCCATGGCAACCTTGTAGAACTGACCGCCGATAATCCTGCTCAGCAAAGGAACCTTCGGGAAGCCAAAGCATTGTATGAAGCAAAGTTTGGCCAGATGCAGCGCATCATCGATATGACAAAGAAAAATCCCGTAATAGCCGTGAACTCCGAGGAACGCCTCGCCGAGATGCTCAAGGGAAAAAAGATCATGGATGATCTTCGGCTGATCATGAACAGGATCAAGGACGAGGAGAAAAATATGCTGGCCAGCCGTCTGGAGCAGCAGTTGTTGTATATCAAATACACACCGGTTCTGCTGGTTATCGCTGCTTTGATTTCCATTTTCATCACCATTTTTGCTTACATGCGTATCCGGAATGATATGGGCAAACGGATAGCCCAGCAGAGATTAGAGGTTGAAAAATATGAAGAAACCGAAAAACGGATCAATCATATCGAGCAGGTTACCCGGCAGGTTTCTTCGGGAGACTATTCGGCTAGAAGTGAGGACGAAAATGAAGATGAGCTGGGCCGCATTTCTTTTGCCCTCAATGCCATGACCGGGTCACTGCAGCAAACCTTCAATGATCTTCACACCAAAAACTGGCTGCAGACCGGCACAGTGCTGCTGAGCGACGCGATCAGGGGTGAAAGAGTGCTCAGTCAGCTGGCTTCCAACATCATCAGCGCTATTACGAGCTATGTAAAAGCTCCGGTGGGTACTTTTTATATTATTGACAAAGACTGGAATTTCAAGCTCACGGCCTCGTTCGCCGCCAGAAATGCACCGGCTTATATCACTGCAGGCGAAGGACTGGCAGGAGAAGTTATCAAAAATAACAAGACACTGATCGTTCAGAATGTGCCCGAAAATTACATCGCGATCGGCTCCTCCCTGGGACAGACCAAGCCGACTACATTGGTTATTCTTCCGCTGACCTACGCTTACGAATGCATAGGGGTCATCGAGCTGGGTTTCCTGAAACATCCCGACCCTGTTGAATTACAATACTTGCAGGATAATCTTGAGATCATATCGACAGGTGTGAATTCTGCCCTCGACTATCTGAAGCTACAGAATTTCCTCGAAGAAACGCAAGCACAGTCCGAAGAGCTGCAAACCCAGCATAATGAGCTGGAAAACCTAAATTCAGAGCTGGAAGCACAGTCTCAAAAATTGCAGGCATCCGAAGAAGAGCTGCGCGTACAGCAGGAAGAACTGCAGCAAACTAACGAAGAGCTGGAGGAAAGGAGCAGCCTGCTCGAAGAGAAAAACATTGAGATAATCAAAAAAGCAGAAGAACTTGAACTAACCACCCGGTACAAATCAGAGTTCCTCGCCAATATGTCGCATGAACTCCGCACACCTCTGAACTCGATCCTGCTGCTAAGCCGGTTATTGTCGGAAAATGATGAGAAAAACCTCAGCAGCGAGCAAATCGAATATGCTACTGTAATACAGTCGTCAGGCAACGGTTTGCTGGGCCTGATCGACGAAATCCTTGATTTATCGAAGATCGAGGCTGGTAAGATGGAACTGGAATATGTACAGGTGTCCATCAAAGAAATCGGTGAAGACCTTAAGGCATTGTTTACGCCGGTTGCCCGCGACAAAGGCCTGGAGTTCACCGTTCTGACGGAAAATTCGGTGCCCGCAATCATTGAAACGGATAAAATGAGGCTGGAACAGATCCTTAAAAACCTGATTTCCAACGCACTGAAATTTACTTCAATCGGATCCGTCAAGCTTAATATCAAGCTGCATTCGGGCCATGAAAACACCCTCTGCTTTTCGGTAAGGGACACAGGTATCGGCGTAGCCCCTGAAAAGCAGCAGCACATATTTGAGGCATTTCAGCAGGCCGACGGCTCTACCAAGCGAAAATACGGCGGGACCGGACTCGGGTTGTCGATCAGCCGAGAACTGGCAAAACTCCTGGGCGGGGAAATATCACTCACAAGTGTCGTCAATGAAGGGAGCGAGTTTACGCTGTTCATACCTATTTCCCCTTCGCCCGGCGGCGAGGAGCAGGGGCCACGTAATTTTTTCGTGAGCCAGCTTGAGGAGCAGCCTGCGGCCAAGCTGCCCGAAGCCGATCCGCGTTTTATCAGCACGATCATTCCTGAAAGCGTTGCCGACGACAGAGGTGATATCAGAGAAGATGACAGGGTCATTCTGGTCATTGAAGACGATACGCTTTTTGCCAAGTCACTTCTGGATTTTACAAGAAAACAGGGTTACAAAGGTGTGGTTGCCGTGCGTGGGGACGAAGGCCTGAAACTGGCGGCGACTTTTAAGCCGATGGGTATTTTACTGGATATCCAGCTTCCTGTACTCAGCGGCTGGGAAGTGATGGACCGTTTGAAACAAAACAATGAGACCCGGCACATTCCTGTGCACATCATGTCATCGCACAGGATGAAGAATGAAAGCCTCCTGAAAGGTGCGGTGGATTTTATTGACAAACCCGTTGCCCTCGAGAAGATGCAGGAGATTTTTGAAAAAATAGAATATGTGATCAGCCGGAAAACCAAGAAAGTACTGATCCTGGAAGACAATTCCATGCACGCGAAAGCGCTTGCCTATTACCTGGGCACCTACAATATCAATTCCGAGCTGAAAAGCGATATTAACACGGGAATTGAAGCTTTAAAAAATAACGAAGTGGACTGCGTGATCCTGGATATGGGCATACCCGATAAAAAGGCATACGAAACGCTGGAGGAAGCAAAAAAGAATCCTGGTTTTGAAAATATCCCGATCATTATTTTTACAGGGAAAAGCCTTTCTATGTCAGAGGAGCTGCGGATCAAGCAGTATGCGGACTCTATCATTGTAAAAACGGCGCATTCTTACCAGAGAATGCTGGACGAAGTTTCTCTGTTCCTGCATGTGGTGGAAGAAAATAAAAAAACGCCCGGCAAATCCGCCGACAGCAAAAAGCTCGGTGGCCTGGGAGAAATCCTGAACGGCAAAACCGTCCTGATCGCAGACGATGACGTCAGGAACATTTTTTCCCTGACAAAGTCGCTGGAAAACTATAAAATGAATGTGATTACCGCTCTTGACGGTAAAGAAGCTTTGCAGAAATTACAGGAAAGTCCGGACGTGGACGTGGTGCTGCTGGATATGATGATGCCCAGAATGGACGGTTATGAAACAGCCAGGAGAATCCGCGATAATTACCAGTGGAAAAACCTGCCAGTGATAGCGGTCACCGCCAAAGCCATGACCGGCGACCGGGAAAAGTGCATCAATGCCGGAGCATCTGACTATATTACCAAGCCGGTGGATATTGATCAGCTGATGTCACTGCTGAGAGTATGGCTTTATGAGAAATACTAGACATGAACTTACATCACAATAACAGCCGGAAGGATGCCCTAAATGGACAAGAAACAGGTACTGATCATTGACGACGATGCCCGAAATATTTTTGCACTGAAAGCCACTTTAAGAGCAAAATCTTTTGACTGCATATCATGCTCCGGTGCACTGGAGGCATTGGAATTACTTAAAACAGAAGAAAAAGTAGATGCCATCCTGATCGACATGATGATGCCGGAAATGGATGGCTATGAGGCAATTCCACTGATAAAAGGACTGGAAAACAGAAAAGACACGCCAGTATATGCCGTGACCGCGCAGGCGATGGTCGGGGATAAGGAAAAGTGCCTCGCAGCGGGCGCCGACGATTATATCTCCAAACCCATTGATGTAGAGAAGCTATTGAATCTGCTCAAGGATATTTAACAGATCGAAATGTGGAGGATGAAGATATAGATTTGTTGCTGACTGACTTATTCGATCTTTACGGATATGACTTCACGAATTATTCCCGGGCGTCACTTAAAAGACGTATTGTGAGGCTGTGTTCAATTGACAAATTTCCCAGTTTTGCGGAGCTGCGTTATAAAGTCAGAACAGACGAAGCGTACCTGAAAAGGTTTGTTGAGGAAATTACGGTGAACGTGACGGAGATGTTCCGCGACCCTTCATTTTATAAGTCACTGAGAGAGGATATCCTGCCGGTACTGGGTACCAAACCATTTATCCGTGTCTGGCATGCGGGATGTTCCACCGGTGAAGAGGTTTATTCGCTGGCCATTCTGCTGAAAGAAGCCAATCTTCTGCGCAAGTCGCTGCTCTATGCAACCGACCTGAATCCCACAGTGCTTGAAAAAGTACGCAAAGGTATTTTTCCGCTGAACCAGATGAAACAATATTCTGAAAGCTACATTGCTTCCGGAGGCGTAAATGATTTTTCTACTTACTACACAGCCAATTACGGACAGGCGAAATTTGACCAGTCACTGGCTGAAAAGATCATTATCTCAACACACAACCTTGTATCCGACGGTTCCTTTAATGAGTTTGATCTTATTCTCTGCCGAAACGTACTGATCTATTTCGACAAAGACCTGCAAGACAGGGTTTTGAAATTGTTTGACGCAAGCCTTGGCTCTCTGGGGTATCTGGCACTGGGCACGAAGGAGACGCTCAAATTTTCGGTGGTACAACACAACTTCAAACAGTTGAATCGTGAGAAAATATGGAAGAAGATAGTTTAAACCGGCCTTGCGGCGCTCTCGTGATCGGGGGCTCTGCGGGCAGTTTACAGGTATTGTTCCAGCTGTTGCCTATCCTCAAACCGGCACTGACCTTCCCGGTGATCCTGGTATTGCATCGCCGTAATTCGGCAGATTCCACCCTATCCGAAGTGCTTTCCAGCAAAAACCAGAACCCTGTCAAAGAAGTAGAGGACAAAGACCCGGTCCTTCCCGGTAATGTATATCTTGCCCCGGCAGACTATCATTTGCTGGTCGAAAGAGACTTTACTTTTTCGCTGGATTATTCTGAAAAGGTCAATTTCAGCCGCCCCAGTATCGACGTTACTTTCGAATCCGTTGCGGAAGTATACGGCCGGCTTGCCGTAGCCCTGCTCCTTTCCGGGGCTAATGAAGATGGCACAAAAGGTTTCTTATCCGTTAAATCATCCGGAGGACGAACGATCGTCCAGGATCCGGAAACAGCGCAAATGCCATTTATGCCACACCATGCGATCACGCATTCCTCCGTGGACTATATCCTGAACATCACGCAAATGGCAGATTTGATCAATCGCCTGTGATCATTTAACTTCGCCGCAGGTTCATCATAAAACTTACAATCGTTGATTTTTACCATAAAAGGTGGTATTTGTATTTCATTTACATGGTATTTTGAAGGAAATTTGATACAAATTAAAATGTGCAGGTTTTTAACGCTGCATGTTACAACCTCTAAGCAACTTCCGTCATGGCAAAACCAGGTAAACTGTATAGCGTTTTATTCAATAAATGCCCCAGGTGCGGTGTAGGTGATTTTTTTATTACCAAAAGCGCATATAATCTGAGAAACTTCGATAAAATGAACAAACAATGCCCGCATTGTGGCGAACGGCTTGTGCCTGAGCCGGGATTTTATCAGGGTGCATTGTATATGAGCTACGCTTTTTATGTAGCTTTCATGGTGATCTATTTTCTGATATTTGTCAATTTTTTTGAACAATATCTCGATTATTTCCTGATCAGCATCATTCCAGTCCTGATCATTCTGACACCCTATTTTTACAGATTGGCGCGGCGGTCCTGGCTGGCGCTCTTTATCACACCGGCCGAAGAACCTCAGCCATAATTTGCAACGGATCCGTTACACCGTGCCGCCGGGCTCATTTGCAGACTTGGCTCTGAATGCTTCCGGCGTCATGCCTACCTCCTTCTTGAAGAACTTCGTAAAGTAGGAATTGTCGTTAAAATTGAGCGTATAGGCTATTTCCGACACGCTGAGCGAAAGATTGACCAGCAGCCTTTTTGCCTCCAGCACAATCCTGTTCCTGATCAGTTCGCCCGCCTGCTTTCCCAGATGCTCCTTACTGAGCGCATTGAGGTGATTGGGCGTCACATGCAGGAGTTCTGCATACTCCCCCGGTAGCTTAAGGTCGACAAAATTCTTCTCGATCAGCTTCTGAAAATTCCTGATCACCGCATTGTTGTGATGAAAATGCTGGTGTTTTCTGTCCAATGAATCACTTTGCTCGATCGTAAGAAAAAGCCGCAGCAGTAACACCCTGATCATATCTTCCCGAAACTGCCCTGCATTTGCATTTACCACCAGAAGCTCCTCAAATTGGCTGACTATCAACCCTCTTATGCTTTCGGAAAGTCCTATAACGCTGTTAACCGTGACACCATTGAAGAAAGAAAAAGTCTCGAGATAATCAGGTTTGAGCAGGAAGGATTGAAAAAATGAACCTGAAAAATTGACGACATAACCTTCTACCTTACCTTCAAAATTCCACGAATGTACCTGCCCTGGCGCCATAAAATACATCTGATATGGATTGACAGGAAAATGGTTGAAATCAATGGTGTGACTGCCGCCTCCTTCCGTAAACAGCACTGCATGGTAAAAGCTATGCCTGTGCGGAAAAAACAGGTTTTGATGCTCGGTCAGGTAGTCTGAAAAACGGCTGATCATAAGCTCTTCTTCCTTATGGTCGGAAAGTGATCCGATATCTAGCCGGGGAAAAGTATGTTGCATACTGTGTGTTAAAGCTGCTTTTGTTTTCGCAATTTAACATTAATCCCGGTTGCACATCCGCGGGCATGCCAATCCTGTTGCCCACATATATTATATTGTGAAAAATTTGAACACTTCTGCAAACAAGGCTTAGGATGAAAAAAGCGCTATCCTTACTACTGATATTGATCTCTGCGGCGGCTTACGCCCAGCTGCCCGTACCTGATGATTTCCTGAGCAAGGATTTTCACAAAGGCCGGCGGGAAGCTTTGAGACAGCTGCTCCCGGCCAATTCGGTAATGGCCGTCTTCGCCAGTCCGCCGAGGAATTTTGCCAATGATGTGGACTATAAGTACCACGCGAATCCAGATCTGTATTATTTCAGCGGCTACACCGAACCCAATGCTGTCCTTCTGATTTTTAAAGAAGCCCAAAAAGATGGTGACGGTCAGTCCTACTCGGAGCTGTTTTTTGTTCAGAAAAAAGATGCTGCCAGGGAGCAATGGACGGGGAAAAGGCTCGGCGTTGAAGGTGTGAAACAACAATTGGGGTTTTCACATGTTTATAATTCCGCCGAATTCCGGGACTTTCCCCTCGACCTCACCAAATTCAGCAGCATCATCTTTGAGTTCCCCCAGGATATCGCCGACAAACTGGGACAATCGGACGATACTTATGATCTGACCCAGAGCTTCCGAAAAAAATCAGGAATGCCTGATGATTTTGACGTAGCTGTCGTTGCCAATCTTGCCTCTCTGACCCGCTCCCCTGAAATTGCCAGCGATGACGTGTCCCGTCCGGGTCTTATCAAATATTACCAAAGCCTTGCGGCCGGCAACGAGCGTTACAAAGCAAACGCTTTCGTAAAGCGGCTTATCAATGTCAAGGACTCGCTCGAAATGTCGGCGTTTTTGAATGATATCAAAACGCTGAAATGGAACTCCGCCCTTTACACGCTGTATACCAATCAGCTCAGGCAGATCAAGACCAGCGAGGAGCTGGTACTGATGCGCAAGGCAATCGACATTTCTGCCCTGGCCCACAATGAAGCCATGAAAGCAGTGAAACCCGGCATGTCCGAGCTGGAGTTACAGGGTGTCCAGGAATTTATACATAAAAAACTGGGAGCCGAATATGTGGGCTACCCTTCTATCGTAGGTGCGGGGAACAATGGCTGTGTATTGCACTACATTGAAAACAATGTTACCCAGGTAGGAAATAAAATGGTACTAATGGACGTCGGCGCGGAGTACCACGGATATACGGCCGATGTTACCCGCACCTTCCCGGCCAACGGTAAATTCACGTCAGAGCAAAAACAAATCTATGACATTGTATATCAGGCCCAGGAAGCCGTTTTCAAGATTTGTAAAGAAGGGACCACTTTTCGGCAAATCGAAAAAACAGCCCGGGATGTTGTCACGGACGGTTTGGTAAAACTGGGGATATTAAAAGATGCCACGGCCAACCGGCTCTATTATCCGCACGGCTGCTCGCATTTCCTGGGTCTGGACGTTCATGACAAAGGGATTTACGACAGTCTGTTCGAGAACATGATCATAACGGTCGAGCCGGGCGTGTATATCCCGGAAGGCAGCGACTGTGACAAAAAATGGTGGGGAATGGCAGTCCGGATTGAAGACGACGTGCTGATCGGAAAGCAAAAGGGGGAAATCCTATCGATTAAAGCTCCGAGAAAATCCGGAGATGTGGAGAAAATGGCGTCCCAGAAAAGTTTTGTAGATGATATCAAGCTTGAAAAGATCAAATAGGGATGCTGTCCCTTTGCTGATTTCATCATGGTCATTATTGTAACTGATCATGAATTTTAATTTAATGTGCTCGCAGACATCATCTTATCAATTTAATGGAAAGCCGCAGAGCTTTAAAATTGTGCCTGATCGCCGTCGAAAAAAAATCTGAAAATCTGAAAAACCTGCTGACATAGGGCTGTCATCAGGGGGTGTTTCCTTTGTAATGTAATCAAAACGGAACATTTTAAAAATCAGAAAACATGGAAACTAACAGCACAGCAACCCCTGAAACCGCAGCAATTTCATTTGTCCTTTCCCCGGAAGCATTACTGAATCACTGGCAGGGTCACCGTCGTCTCACAAGAAGGGTGATCGAAGCTTTTCCTGAGGAACAGTTTTACAATTTTTCCATCGGCGGCATGCGCACGTTCGCCGGCCTTACCATGGAGATGATCGGACTGGCTGCACCGGGAGTAAATGGTATTGCCACAGGCAACTGGACTTTTGACGAACCCAAGCTTGATTATTCTACCGAAGCACCTGCCACCAGGAAAGAAGTCCTGGAACTTTGGGACCTGACAACAGACATCATCAACAATTTATGGGCGCAAATACCAGAGGGACGCTTTCAGGAAAACGACGTGGCCTATGGTATGTATGAAGGCACCATATATGATCTTACATTGTACCTCATCGACAACGAAATCCATCACCGCGGGCAGGGATATGTTTACCTGCGCGCGCTTGGAATCGAACCGCCTGCATTCTGGGATAGAAACTAATTCCAGGTAAAAACAACAGCCCTTTGCTCAGCTAATTCCGGAAATCGTAACCGTAGTTGGCTGGGCTTTGCAGGCTAGTGACGGTGAACGTCTGGTGGAATGGTTTTGGTAAGCTGAAGTGGAAACAAATATATTTGTACCACAACTAACATACACAACAATGAAATCAGGAAAAATAGGGCTCATCGCTTGTTTGATAACATTGATGGCCTGCGGCCAATCGTTTTCGCAAATCGTCGGCGCCCCGGCCCGCCCTGCTCCCACCGGACAAGTTCCAAAAGCATACACAGGCCAGCCCGCGCGTCCCTACTCTCAGTACCAGCCGAAACCAACAGGACAGATCCAGCCAGCCGCCGCACCCGCTATTCCTCAGGGAAACAACTCTCAGAATACAGAACGTATCCATCAGAACACGCAGCAGGCGGCTCCGGTAACTTCGCAAGAGATTATCACGGTTCCGCAGCAAGTACAGACCAACCAACAAATACAGACTACCCAACCTACCGGGGAAGTCCCGAAAATGAACACCAACCAGGATTCGAGAACAGTACCTTCTCAATCGCAAATAATTATCCCGGCCAATCCACAAAGCGTTCCCGGACAAATTCAGAACGTTCCTCAGCGAACTAATGCCAATGCTACACCCTGACCTCTGTTTTTACAATTATTTATGAAAATTTACCAGGCGACGGTACAGCTGAAAGAACAACGAAGAGGATTTCACTTGATCACCGCAGAAATCGAGCATGTGCTTCCACAGATCCGCGAGATCAGAACGGGTATGTGCCAGGTGTTCATTCAGCACACATCGGCGTCGCTGACCATCAACGAGAATGCAGACCCGACGGTCAGGAAAGATTTTGAGATGTATTTTAACAAGGCAGTACCGGAAAACGATCCGGACTATAAACACAATTACGAGGGATCGGATGATATGCCGGCCCATTTGAAAGCAGCCCTGCTGGGAAGTTCGGTGATGATCCCCGTCCGTAACGGTCAACTCGGCCTGGGCATGTGGCAGGGCATCTATTTATGCGAACACCGGGACTACGGTGGTCCAAGAAATCTGATGGTCACGGCCTGGGGAATTTAGATTGTCGCGATCCCCCCCTAACAATGTCTTGTAACACCACCTTCTTAATGTTTGATTGATAGTACTTTTGATCAGTTAACAAACATGTAAGATCATGGAGAAAGTTAAAAGCAACAGGATGATCTCATTGATTGACCTGTATGATATGCAATCGACGTTTTTCAACAATGTACTCGATGGCATTTCCGATAATGACCGCCATAACAGATTGAATACGCCTGCCAACCATATTGCCTGGCTTACAGGAAGTATGGTGGAACAAAGATTTGACCTGGCGAGAGTTTTTGGCAGCGACCTGAAACAAACCGCAGACGATTTTTTCAGGGATAACAAAGGCATCCAGAACGATGTCATCTACCCTTCGCTGGACGTATTCCGGGAAGACTGGAAAAAAATCACTCCGGTTTTGAAGGACTTGCTGGTCAACGTTGCAGACGAAAAACTTGATTCCACCATCGAAATGATGCCGGGTTATTCAATGACATTGTACGATATTTCTTATTTCTCCAGCTATCGGGAAGCCAACTGCATTGGCCAGATCGCCCTTTGGCGGAGACTGCTCGGTTACGAGCCTATGAAGTACATGTAACAAACCGGAAAGAAATAAAATCTGAAAACCCGATGAAGTTCTTTTATCCCATATTGGGCAATTCGCTGGTTGCCTCGCTGACCAATAATTTCGTTTGGTTTGCGGTGACGTTCTGGGCGTATCTGGAGACCCAGTCCGTGCTGGCAACGTCATTCATGGCGGGGATCTACCTGGGAACGGTAGCTATTTCAGGTTTTTTTCTGGGCTCACTGGTGGACAGGTTCAAAAAGAAAAAGGCAATGATGATATCAGGCATTATGTCCCTGATCTTGTATACCACCGCATTCATCATCTACATATCCACGCCTGAAAGTGTTTTCAAGGATCCGTCCAGCGTTGCCTTCTGGGGATTCATCATTCTGACTCTTTTTGGCGCAATCGCCGGAAATATCCGGACGATAGCTTTGTCGACACTGGTTACCTTCCTCATACCTGAAGAAAACAGGGACAAGGCCAACGGAATGGTAGGAACCACAAATGGCGTTTCCTTTCTGGTAGCCTCGATTTTCAGTGGGATGACAATAGGTTTTCTGGGCATGTACTGGACGCTCGTACTGGCAGTAGTGCTTTCCGTCGCTGTCCTTGTTCATTTGTGGACCATATCCATTCCGGAAAAGGAGACGATCCATGCGGAAGACCACACCCAGCATATAGATGTGAAAGGAACTATTGCCGCCATACGCATGGTGCCCGGATTATTCGCTCTGATCTTTTTTAATACTTTTAACAACTTCCTGGGCGGAGTGTTTATGTCTCTGATGGATGCCTACGGATTGTCAATGGTTTCAGTACAAGCCTGGGGTATATTGTGGGGAGTTCTGAGTATGGGCTTTATCGTAGGCGGCCTTGTGGTTGCCAAAAAAGGGCTGGGCAAAAACCCTTTACGCACTCTTTTTGTGTCAAACATCGTCATGTGGGCGATCTGCGTGGTCTTCACTATACAGGCATCCATAGTTTTGCTGGCAGTCGGTATGTTCGTATATCTCTGCCTTATTCCTGTGGTGGAAGCTACCGAGCAGACCATTTTACAGAAAGTAATCCCGCCGGATCGTCAGGGAAGGGTTTTTGGATTTGCCCAAAGTATTGAACAGGCTGCTTCCCCACTCACTGCATTTATGATTGGCCCGATCGCGAAGTTCATCTTTATTCCTTTTATGACCACAGGCGGCGGTGTCAGCTTGCTCGGACCCTGGTTTGGGACTGGTACGGCCCGGGGACTTGCGCTTTTGTTTACTGTCACCGGTATGGTCGGTCTGGTGGTGACAATACTGGCAATGCGGTCAAAGTCCTACAGGCTATTGTCAGCGAAATACAAAAGAGGAGACGAAAATGATATGTCACTAGAAACGGAACCTGTTATTGCATCAAAAGATTAACACAATTCATCATCAACTAAACTCCAATTTTTATGTTCAGAAATTCAAAAGCATTCAGCGGTTTTTCAGTAGACAGCGTCCTGAAAGCGAAACAGTTCTATGGCGAAATTCTTCAACTGGAAGTGGAAGAAATAGAGGAAATGAACCTGCTTAATATAAAACTTTCCGGCGGTGCCAGCGTGATGGTCTACGAAAAACCAAACCACACCCCGGCCACATTTACCATCCTCAATTTTAATGTGCCCGATATTGAAAAGAGCGTTGCGGACCTTAAAAAGCTGGGCGTTCCTTTTGAAAGTTATGATATGCCGGGCCTCAAAACGGATAACGATAACATTTTCCGTGGTGAAGGACCCACCATCGCCTGGTTTACCGACCCGGCCGGCAATATCCTGTCGGTGATCGAAGATAAAAATTAGCCTTGCTTTTATTTTAAATCAACTAAATCGCCTGCCAGTTACTATGAAATTTGTAATAATCATTGTCCGCGTCCTGATGGGCCTCATTTTTCTTTTTTCGTCGGTAGTAGTGCTGTTCAAACTGGTACCTCAGCCAGAACTGACCGGGCCTGTCAAAACCTTTAACGAAGGTATAGCAGCCAGCGGCTATTTTATGCCGGTACTGAAATCCATCGAACTGATTTGTGCTGTTGCGTTGCTTACAGGCAGATTTATCCCGCTCACGCTGGTAGTCCTGTTTCCGATCACCTTTAATATTCTTCTTTTCCATGCGTTTCTTGCGCCGGAGGGGTTGCCGGTGGCAATTTTCATTTTTGCAGGAAATTTATTTCTCGCCTACGTCTACCGCGACAGATACAGTCCGTTATTTTCGGCAAAATAGTTTTCACCGGATTTAGTGTTCGGGCCGGTAATCGAGGATTACCGCCAGTTGTTCCAGAAAAGCGAGCTGCTTTTCGTTGATCAGCTTTTTGGCCTCACCGAGTTTTAACCAGGCCGCCTTATCATTTTCAGGATAACTTTTCATTTTTCCTGATTTGGGCGGCCATTCCATTTCAAAGGTATTGCTTACAAACATTGCCAAATCCAGGTTTCCTTCGAGCGCCCAGCAAAAAACCCTCTTCCCTCCTTTTTGAGTAATGGGATTGAGGGGTATAAACGCGCCGGAAATACTGGCACCTGTTTCTTCCTCAAATTCCCTGACTGCGGTTTCCAGCAAATCCTCAGACGGCAGCCCTTCTCCTTTGGGTATAGTCCAGGAGCCTTCATTCTTTTTCGCAAAAAATGGTCCGCCAGGATGTACCAGCAATACCTCCGGTTCTTCTGCTGTCACTCTGAAAAGTAAAATACCGGCACTTTGTTTCATAATTTCAGGGATTAATCAAGTAAATCCGAAAGTACAGATTTCGGATAAGCCAGAATCGCGGCCAGAACAAATAATAGGGTCAGCAAAGAAACAATCGTGCGGACCATGTTTAAACGATTCCATGGTTTTTCAAAAACCTGCCGCTCCGCCCGGATCGCATCCGCTGAGGCAGTATGAATGTTAAAAGCATCGAGTGCCTCATTTAAAGGAACATTGCCGAAAACGGTCATGCCAAAAACGCCGGCAAAATACAAAACCGTCGCCGTCAGAAAACAGGTAAACCGAACCGAGCCGCCCGGACTATAACTGAGGTATGCACTCAGGGGCAACAAAAGCAGCGGGCTGAAAAATGCAATAAAAAAGACGGGATTAAGAATGGCGCGATTGATCGACTGCATTGCACTGAGGTATCCCGCATCGGGCAACAAACCAAGCCCGAGATTAACGGAACAGGAATAAGCGAAGAAAAGTCCGGCGATCAGGGCGGTAGTTGCGCCGGTAAACATCAGCACGAGGTAGTACAATGTCATCTTACGTTCAGTTTTTTACAAAAATAACCAGACTAAAAAAGCAGTAATAGAATAAACCCGGCAATGTTGAATTTAAGATAGAAGAGCGTAGCGCAGAATCAAGTCAGGCGTAGTTTTCAGCTACGCCAAACTGGCCGATATTCCCTGCAAGCTGCGCCAAACTACGCTTTCAAATCTGCATTGGCACGATTTTAGCATGCTCATCATCGACACAACCCAAACATCAGTATGAAAAACAGACTAATAGCAGGCACTCTAGTATTATTTTTTGTCTCACTTTCGCTTTCTGCACAAGTAGTTTCCAAAGATTCAATCAAAGCTCTTAATGAGCAAAAAGATTTAATAGAGGTTAATAAAAAATTGAATGACAGGAAGATTGAACTCGCTAAGCTGGAAAATCAGGTAGCAGACAAAACGCGTGAGGTTGAAAAGACAGCCGAAAGAGCGCAGAGATCAGCCAATGACAATCAAAGATCGGCAGATCGACTGCGGGACGATGCACAAGACAAGAAACAGTCCAGGAGAGCCAGTAAGGCAGCACGAAAAGCCAGAAAAGACGCAAAATCTGCCAGAAAGGCGGTTAGTAGTCTTGAAAGCCTGAAAAAAGACATTGAGTCGCTCAGGCGAAAGATCGCTGACGATGAATCCAAATTATCGTCGTTATCTGGATCGCGGTAGCAATTCGCTTTTTGGATCTTAACTGGCTGTCCGGTTCGCTTTTTTGTTGGCGGAACCGGGCAGCTTTTTTTTTGTCGTAGATGTTCCGATTAGGAGTACCTGGAAGATACATATAACCCCGGGGAAATGAATTATTAAAAGGTTTGCACACACAACAATATATTGTTTAATTCACAAGCCGCACTTCCCCTGGCAATCGCAGGGAACACTTCACCTTAGCACAGATACCGAACATGGGAACATTCAGATCTTTACACGAGATTGACTTTGCGGATATCATTCAGCCCGTCTACTTTCCATCTCCCCAAGCCTGGGAAGACCAGGTTTTGTACTTTTTGCTGGTGGACCGTTTTTCAGATGGGGATGAAACGAACTTCACGGATAACAACGGAAACATCGTCTCTGCCGGGAACACTCCATTATTTACCGGGGTAGAAGCGGGGAATGCAATTGCCACAGAAGAAACCGCCGCGCGATGGAGAGACGCGGGGGGAAATTTCGTCGGAGGAAACCTCAAAGGCCTGAAAAGCAAGATAGGATATCTGAAGCGGCTCGGCGTCACCGCCATCTGGATCAGCCCTGTTTTTAAGCAGGTCGCTGCACAAGAGTCGTACCATGGTTATGGCATCCAGGATTTTCTGGATATCGAGCCGCGGTTCGGTACCACCACCGACCTGATCGATGTCGTAAAAACCGCACATGAAAACGGCATTTTTGTAATACTAGACATCATTTTGAATCATTCCGGAGATGTTTTCGGCTACGTCGGCGGACAGCCCGCGTATCAAAATGGCCAGACCTTCCCTGTACAGGGATTCAGAAATGCGGCAGGAAATGCAGCGCTCCCGTTTGGGCCGCTGGCTGCCGGTGAATCCGCAGACGCCGGGATCTGGCCGGCGGAATTGCAGGAAGCTGGTACTTTCACCCAAAAAGGGAAAATCGTAAACTGGGACTACGAACCGGAATTTCTCAACGGCGATTTTGAATCGTTGAAAGATATCACACACGGCAGCGGCGATGTCGATAATTTCAGGGTTTCAGACGCATTCAAATATCTCACTGAGGCTTACAAATACTGGATAGCGGTAGCAGATATCGATGGTTTCAGGATCGACACAGTCAAACATATGGAGTTGGGTGCCACCAGATATTTTTCTTCCGTGATCAAAGAATTTACAATGGGCATCGGTAAGGAAAATTTTTACCTGATCGGCGAGATCACCGGAGGCAGGCAAAGGGCTTTTAACACACTCGAACTCACCGGCCTTGATGCGGCGCTGGGAATCGATGACATACCCGACAAATTGGAATATCTGGTAAAAGGTTATAGAAATCCATCCGAATATTTCGGACTGTTCAGGAATTCGGAACTTGTTCAGAAAGAGTCACATATATGGTTCAGAAATAAGGTGGTTACCCTGTTCGACGACCACGATCAGGTTCGGAAAGGCGGGCATAAGGCCCGGTTTTGCGCCGACTCGCTGGGAACCGACATGCTGGTGGCTGTGTTGGGGCTGAACCTGACCACGCTTGGGATTCCATGCATCTACTACGGGACCGAGCAGGCTTTTGACGGAGAAGGAGGTAATGACCGCTACATCCGGGAAGCTATGTTCGGGGGAGAATTCGGGGCTTTCAGGAGCAGAAACGTCCATTTTTTTAACGAAAACAATCCCTGGTATCCCGAGATTTCAAAAATCAATGAATTAAGAAAACAGCACATCGCCTTGCGGCGGGGTCGCCAGTACTTGCGGACTACATCAGCGAATGGAATTGATTTCAGCCTGCCAACCATTTTTGGTGAGCGGATGAATTCTATAGTAGCCTGGTCCCGGATTTTCAATGACAGAGAAGTTTTGTGCGCAATCAATATCGATCCTCAACATGAGACCATTGCATACGTTACAATCGACAACGATCTGCATCCGGTCAATTCCCGGATACGTTGCCTGTATTCATCTAAAAACAGCCCGCAGGAGTTAAATGTAGAAGTCCGTAACGGAAAAGCGGTAAGGCTGACCATCCCACCGGGAGGTTTTGTGATTTATGCATAAAAAGATCTGCCCCGTCCGCATTACCAAAACACTGCCGCTTCGGAGCAAGTATTGTGAAACTGAGCTCAGTAATTTGCGTTTTCAAAGCAGCATCGTATCTTTTAAAAAATTTCCGTCTCAAAATGACATGAATTTCCAAAAGCGGCGATTGTCACAATTACCCCCCTACATTGTCGCAAATTCCATCGTAAAAAGTGATTGAATACTTGTTAGTTTGTTGTGCTGATATTGTTTCGGATCAGATGGATACCGGGCTTGCATGCACAGCAGCTGACAGAATTTTCGGCACCAGGAAAATACAGGTTGTTTTAATAACCTGAGCAATTTTGGTAACTGTGCACAAACATATTACTAACAAGCCAAACTAAAATCCAATGGGAAACAACTACAGCAATCAAAAACCAGGTCCGGAAGCGGCGTATAAACTTCTGGAATCTTTTGTTGGTAAATGGGATACCTCCGGAAGCTTAACTGCGGGCCCCGAAAGTGTTGCCCTTCCGATCAGCGGAACGGATACTTACGAATGGCTCCCTGGCGGCTTTTTTCTGTTGCACCGGGTAGATGTGATGGTTGGCACAGACCGGAAAGAAAGCATTGAAATCATTGGATACGACCAGCTGAGCGATACTTATCCGATGCACTACTATGACAACACCGGCGAATCGGGGATCATGCATGCGGTTGAAGAGGATGGTGTCTGGGCTTTCCTGTCACACAATCTACGGTTCACCGGTGGTTTCAGTGATGATGGGAATACCCTATCGGGGGTTTGGGAGCAGCTTTATGAAAATGATGCCTGGCATCACCTGATGAATATCAAATTATCCAGGACTTCTTAGTTTAAGGGATGGCAAATGATCAACACGGAGATAAAAAATACCGGAGGCACACTTGCTCCCGGTCTGAAGGAAATCCTTGAAGGTTATGTAGAAAGGGGCGAGATACCTGGCCTGGCCGCGCTGGTCAGCCGCAACGGTATGGTACAGGTTGAAACAGCCGGAACCCTGGCTTTGGGAGAGAATGTGCCTGTTCAGCGGGATTCTATATTCCGCATTTCGTCCATGACCAAGCCGGTGACGGCGGTAGCAGCCATGATCCTGGTGGAAGAATGCAAACTCCGCCTGGATGATCCTGTGGACATTTGGTTACCGGAACTTGCCGATCGGAAAGTGTTGAAAAAAGTGGACGGGCCACTCAGCGAGACCGTTCAGGCCAGCCGCCCGATCACATTGCGTGATCTGCTGACCCTCCGGATGGGAATGGGACATTTGCTGAATTTCAACGGAACCTATCCGATACAACTTGCCCTGCAAAAATATGGAATCCTGCAGGGGCCACCCAAACCGCAGCATTGGCCCTCTCCCGACAAGTGGATCGAACAGGTTGGGTCGCTGCCCCTGATGTACCAGCCTGGTGAGATGTGGATGTACGATCTTGGACTGGATGTACTGGGCGTACTGATTGCCCGGGCCGCCGGCCAGTCGCTGGAAACATTTATGCAGGAACGCATTTTCGGGCCGCTGGGCATGAAGGATACGGCTTTCAGTGTGCCCGAAACAAAAATCGGACGGCTGGCAACGAGTTATATGCCCGATTACAAAACCGGAAAGCTATCGGTTTACGATGAGGCCGAGGGCGGGCAATGGAGTCGACCACCTGCTTTTCCGATGGGTAGTGCCGGCCTGGTGTCCACAGTTGATGACTTCCAGGCGTTCGGCCAGATGATGCTTAACAAAGGCAGGTACGGAGACACACGCATCCTTTCCAGGCCAACCGTAGAGCTGATGACGACAAACCACCTGACGCGAAAACAGATTTCGGGCTGGGAACTATTCCTGGGAGAAAGCAGTGGCTGGGGATTCGGGATGTCGGTGGACATCCAACGCGCTAACTTATGGTCGAAACCGGGAAATTTTGGATGGAGTGGAGGAATGGGCAGTACCTGGGCCTGCGATCCGGCTGAGAACCTGACCGGCATACTACTGACACAGGTTGGATGGACGTCTCCAGAACCTCCGCGTGTTTGCTCGGACTTCTGGACTTGCATATACCGGAACATCGGATAGCGTTCGGAGCGGGATCGAAAACTGCTTGATTAACACCTTTTAACTATAATATTAAGGCATGGTAGAGGTATTTAAGACGAATGTAGAAAATCAGGAGCAGGCCAATTTCCTGATCGGACATATACAGCATACTTTCGTGGGCTACCTGGCAAGTTTTGATCTGGAAGACTGCGACAACATCCTTCGTGTGAAATCCGGAGAGGGTTTTGTAGATGTTTCCGCCCTAGTTCACCTGCTGCAAAGGTTCGGATTCTTCGCAGAAATCCTTCCGGACGAAATCATCATTCCCGAAACAGTACTGTATAATTGATTGAATATGGGCAGCAAATCTTTTATAATTGAACAACCTCTTCATACTCCGGTGGCACCTGTCTGGAAGGCTGTTACTGATAAAACAGTCTCGAGCTGCCTACCTGGAAGACCGGATGCATAGTTTTGTTACACGGCGGACTCCTTGCTGTTCCCGAAATATATTTCCTTGATCCGGTTGTAGGCCCCCAACCCATTTTCAGTTACCGTTCTTCTCAATATTATTACGCTTTTGCATACAAATTCACCCTTATGATCATACTCAGCAAGCTGCGGATCGATGATGTCAAATTTGTCCGCCGGCAATGCGCGTACAATCGTGATATGGTACCTGTTGGTTTGGGATTTGAAGGGAAAGTACTTGAAGAGTATCTTGACAACCTCTTTAATCGGATCCGGATTTTCTATTTTTAGGACCAGCGACTTGGTAGTTTTGTGCCGGTAAATTTCTTTACCACCGTAACGCACCACAAAACCTTTCACCGATGTCAAAGCTTCACTTGCTTTTTCAATGACCATTTCGTCCATGATCTTGGAAGTTTTCCACTCAGCGAGCGAAAGATGCGCTTTCGAGGAAAGACTGTACTCTGAGGTTTCATTGATCGTCCGGGCAATTTTCTGTTTCAGAGTGCCGACGATCTCTTCCGTTTCCTGATCAGGAGACAAAACGAACGCATATTCGTAGATATCCATGTTGAACAAGGATAGCTGGTATGGTTTCACCATTTGTCAGATCTGGATTTGGCGATTGTATTTGTTCCGGTATTCCACTGGCGACAGGCCGGTTATTTTTTTAAAGGTACTGCGAAATGCCTTGTTATCTGAATATCCCACTTCATACATCAGCTCACTTACATTTTTCCTGCTCACCTCAAAGCTCTTTTTGGCAGCCTCGATCTTCACCCGCTGAATATATTCCACAACCGAATTGGAAGTTGCTTTTTTAAACCGTCTTTCAAAACTCCTGCGCCCCACAGAGAACATCTCGGAAAGCTGGTCAACGGTAATCTTGTCCTGAAAACTCCGCTCTATGAACTCCTGGGCTTTCCGCACCGTATCATCTTCATGACCTTTCTGCCCGGTAAACATAATAAACGGCGACTGCGTATTCCGGTCGATTTCAATCACAAAAAACTTGGTTGTATAAATCGCCATTTCCCTGTCGATATACTTTTCAGTGAGATACACCAGCAGGTTCCAGAAAGAATTCGCACCTCCGCTTGTGTAGATGCCGTTTTCGTCCGTAATGATCCGGTCGTCGACGAGATTGATGGTTGGGTACATCTTCCTGAAATCATTCGCCGACAGCCAGTGTGTCGTACAGTTGCGGCCATTGAGCAAACCCGTAGCCGCCAGTAGAAACGCGCCAACGCACAAGCTTGCCACCTCCGAACCGGACCCATGCTGCTTACTGATCCAGGTGAAAAAAGGCCGATTTGCCTCCACTACTTGCTCCTTATCACCGTTCACCGCCGGGACAATGATCAGGTCCGTTTTCTCGACATCACTGAAAATGACATCCGGGACCACCGAAAAAACACCGCCGTAACGCTGCGGTTCAAGGGAGAAACCCACCAGCTGTATCTTAAATGCCGGCTCCTTCCCCATCCCGGCCAGAAAGTCGTTGACCGCGCTGAAAAACATCAAAGGACCTTCAATAGTACCCAAGGCTGCATCACCCTTTGGAACCAATATGGATATATGCTTCATAATCCAAAAGTAAGTAATTAGAATGTCGCATTCAACCCCTCTCTTTGCCGTTTTTACACCCTTCAAATTCGGAGGATCAGAGGTACGTTTGTAACATCCAATTACAACAACAAATACTTACCGAGATGACACAGATTAATCCTTATCTAACATTTAGCGGCCAGTGTCGGGAAGCTATGCACTTTTACCAGGAATGCCTGGGTGGAGAATTGAGTTTGCAGACAATAGGCGATTCACCGATGGCAGCGCAGTGGCCGGCTGCCGTTCAGAAGAATATCCTGCATGCCAGTCTGACGAACAATGGCATTGTGCTGCTGGGTAGCGATATGCGTGATTCAGATGTCGTTTTGAGCGGCGGGAATATTTCATTATCAATCAATTGCAGTAGCGAGGAGGAGATCAACCGCTTTTTCACTAACCTTTCGGAAGGCGGAAATGTGACGCACCCGTTGCACGATTTCTTTGCAGGCAAAATCGGGACACTTACCGACAAATTCAAGATCGACTGGATGTTTTACTACACCAAAAATCCTTCATAAACTATTGATAAATTATAGCTTACAACTTATTACAAAACGCTCTTAAATCCCAAAAACATGAAAATCCTTTTGAAAATCCTCGTGGGCCTGGCCAGTGTCTTCGCGCTGTTACTCGTCGTCGCCCTTTTTGTAAGAAATGAATATGAAGTAAAACGCGAAATAACGATCAGCAAACCAACACCGGAAGTTTTTGATTATATCAAATACCAGAAGAACATGGACCACTATAACAAATGGGTGATGGTCGACCCGAACATGAAAAAGGAGTATACCGGAACGGACGGAACGGTTGGGTTCATCTATGCCTGGGACAGCGCTACGGACGCAGGAAAAGGTGAACTAGAAATCAAGAACATAGATCCGGACAAGACGATCAATCTGGAAATCCGTTTTGTCAGGCCTTTCGAGAGTGTAGGACTGACGGAAATGAGTACGCTGCCCGTTTCGGACCATGAGACCCTTCTAAAATGGGGCATGTCCGGCAGATCGCCATACCCGATGAACATTATGAATTTATTCATCGACGGTATGCTGGGCAAAGACCTTGAAGAAAGCCTCAACACATTAAAGGGCATTGTTGAAAATAAATAACCATTAAAAACCTACGTCATGAAAACCAGGGAAATACTTGAAGAACTCGAACAGACTACGAATGACTTTTCCCGTGTTCTTGGTTCTTTTACACCTGCGCAGATCAACATAATACCTTTTGAAAACAGCTGGACCGCCGGCCAGGTTGCGGAACATATCCTGATGTCAGAAACCGGCCTGCCGGGCGTGTTGCTCGAAAAGACCAAACCAGCCGAACGCCCGAAGGATGAAAAAGTACCGGAGATCGAAGCCGTTTTTCTGGATTTCACAACCAAGCTGCAAGCCCCGGAATTCATCATTCCGGGTAACGGCCCTCATGATAAAAACCAGCTCCTGATGTCTTTTCAAAAAGAAAGGTCTGAAATTCTGATGATCACAAGCGCGGAGGACCTTACACAGCTTTGTACCAGCTTCCCTTTTCCGGAGATAGGCGAACTGACCCGATGGGAATGGGTCAGCTTTGTGATCTGTCACTCGAAGAGGCACATTTTCCAGTTACAGAACATACTCGAAAAAGTAAAGGGAAAATAAATCAGACGGGTATTTTCGTATCTTGCAGCCATTTCCACGACCATCGTTCTCAACCCATGAGCAGAAAATTGATTATGCTGTTTTTGCTTCTTACCGGAAGCGTGTTTTGTTTTTCCCAGGGCACAGGCCAGACCAAAATAGCCCCGTTTCAGATCAGGCTGACGAGCGGCCACATGTACACTGCTTCACAGCTCGCACCCGGGCCAGTTGTACTTGTATATTTCTCACCCGACTGCGACCATTGCCAGGATTTCACAAAAGATTTGGTTAAAAACTACAGTGTTGTTGCCAACAAGCAGGTGGTAATGGTGACTTTCCAACCGATGGAAATGGTCAAACCGTTTGTAACCCAGTACGGACTGGCTTCGTATCCCAACTTCAAAGTGGGCACGGAAGGCACCACGCTTACGGTGCAGAAATACTATCAGATCAGATCATTTCCATACATTGCCATTTATGACAAAACAGGCAAGCTTGTACGGACTTTTGAAGGCGAACAGCCCCATGCTGAAATTTTCAAAGCATTGAAGCAGATCTGAGATTGTAATCGCAAACCTGCTTCCGGTTTTTCTCACTACCGTTATTTTTTCCGGAATTTAAGATTTTTGACCCGGCCCCCGGAAACGGTAAGGCCGGATATTTTTTGTTGCGCGTCCTTCATAAAAAGAATATTTCCTATTGAACTGGCAAACTGGTCCTGGCCGGTGGCGTCGGGAGTCAGCATTATGTTTCCATTCCGCATGTGGTGCATTGCCAACGTATCGCCCTTCAGTTTCACCTTGTACTCAGTGCCCAGTTCTTCGCTGTAATAGGTGCCTGCGTACTGGCTAAGCTGACTGGCCTTTGGAGACCAGGGTGTAATTCTCCTGGCAATAATATCCCTGTATTTCAAGGAACTGAACGAACCGTCGGCATCTTTCACGAAAGTCGCAGACGCGCCGTACGCGGGTACCCATACCACCGAATCAGACTTGGCTTCTACAGGGAACTTCGGCTCGCCGGTGGCCTGTACCATCAGTTCGCTGTTTTCCCAGGTAAAAGTGGCAGCCCAGCCGGGGCCCAACTGATAAGTACCAAGGAGTTTGCTGGCAGCGCCAGGCTCCAGCTTAATCGTAGCCAAATCTTTTACATGATCTGCATGTCCTCCCTCCGATTTGAGTTTTTTACCCAAAAACTGGTCTGCAACTTGTGAGGCGTATGCATCCGGATTAAAATCGCTCGAATTGCTGAGAATAATGACCGAGATTTTTTCATTGGGGTAATTGCGGATGATAGTCCTGTACCCGGCCCAGCCCCCCGTGTGCGAAATGGTTTTCAATGTGCGGTCCTGCCCTGTTGCCAGGCCATAGCCATAATGCACAGTCTCTCCGTTGTTGAGCTTGCCTTCTTCGAGCATTCTGAGATAAACCGGATTTTTTGCAGCAACCTCTTTGTCAAAATGGATCACCCACTTGGAAAGATCTTCCACGGAGGTGAATAATGAACTTGACCCATAGGCAGTTAATGCGCCGGGAGTTTTTACAAATTCTTTGTCACGGGCGCTGTAAGAGTAAGCCATGTTTTTGATCAGCCTTGTATAATCGTCCTGAAATTCAGAAGAATTCATGTTCAGCGGTTTGAAAATATTTGCCTCCGTCCAGGTCCTGAACGATTGCCCGCTGACTTTCTCCACGATGGCTGCCAGCAAATTGTAGCCGGTGTTGGAATAAGAATAGTGGTTGCCAGGGTCAAAATCGAGGTCCTTCTGGGCCCTGACCATATTCATGATATCATTAAAAGAAAAAACCTCGTCCCATCGCCAGCCCGCTATGTTCAGCGCTTCCGGCCAGTCCCGCAGTCCGCTGGTGTGATGTACCAGATGGCGGATCGTGATCTTCTTGCCAAAATCCGGAACATCGGGCAGATATTTGCGGACATCATCATCGAGCGAGATTTTTTTTTCTTCGACCAGCTTGGAAACCGCGAAACCGGCAAACTGTTTGGAAACCGACGCGATATCAAAGATAGTGGCCGGCGTGACCGGGATATCGTATTCAAGATTGGCCATACCATACCCTTTTTCGAATATCACTTTACCATCCTTAACAACCGCCACCGCACAGCCCGGGCCGTCTTTACGATCGAATTCTTTAAAGACGGCATTCATTTCCGATTCACTGACGTCCGGCTTTTCTTCGGAAGATGAACAGCCGGCAATCCAAAAAAGCATCAGCAAAACGACAAAAACGGGAAGTTGCAAAGGTTTCTTCATGACGATTTCAAAAGGGATTGGTTTTGTGAAAGATTGAATGTGCCTATCAAAGGTTGCACCGGAAAGCCTGCCTGTTCTGTAATACTTTAAAAACTGCCGTTTTCTAAAATATACTTTTTGAGGTTACAGGGTATTGTTCAGTACAATACGTCTTTTTAAATCGGAATGCAGGAAAGTAAAAACCATGCGAACCAACTCAACAGCATATTCGGCAGCGCATGAAACAATATTTGATCAGACAAACCTTTTGCTTCGTATTGGCAGCATCTTCCTTTTCGGTTGCCCAGCAAGCCAATGTCAACCTGGATTTTAATCCTCAGAAAAATACAGAAAAACTGGTTCCTTATGGTGGAAACCTCATTTCTCCCGAAGTCAGTGACAACCATACCATTACTTTCAGGATCAAGGCGCCAGACGCGAAAAAAGTAGAACTCACCGGCGGACCTATCCTGCTCGCACTAAAATCCAAAGCCGCTATACCTTTCGAGAAAGGCGGTGACGGTGTGTGGACGCTGACAGTTGGGCCGGTCAAACCCGATATTTACGTATACCGTTTTCTGCTGGACGGAGTCAGCATTGTGGACCCGAACAATACTTTTACCGGCGCTTCCAATCAGCCTGGTTACAGCAGCGTGATCGTGCATGGCGGTGAACCTGCCTATTATGATGCCAAAAATAACCCGCATGGAAATGTGACCCGCCACATCTACCATTCCGATGTTTTGAATGGCGAGCGTGAAATGTTCGTTTATACACCGCCTGGTTACGATCCTAAAAAGAAATATCCCGTCCTTTATCTTTTGGGTGGCAGCGGAGAACTTGCATCTGGCTGGGGCCTCGACGGCCGGGCCAATTTTATAGCCGACAATCTGCTAGCGGAGGGGAAAATGATCCCTATGATCATCGCTATGCCCAATAACCAGGTCATTCACCGCAGCGACCCGCAGCATCTTGAAAAAACCTATGTACTGTTTGACGCGGAATTGCGCAAACAGATCGTTCCCTATGTCGACAAACGTTACAGCACCATTGCCGACAGAAAAGGCAGGGCCATCGCAGGCCTTTCTATGGGCGGCCGTCATACGCAGGCTGTGGGCATGAATGCGCTGGATCTTTTCAGCTCGTTTGGTATCCTCAGCGCCGGCGACCTGGAAACGGAAAAGCTCAATGCCGCATTTTTCAGCGATCCGGACGTCCAGAAAAAAGTGGACTATCTGCTGGTGGGACTGGGCAGCGGGGAACTGGATAACATTGGGAAACGGTCGACCGCCACGCATGAGGCATTGGAAAAACACGGTATCAAACACGAATATTACGTGGGAGGTGACGGTGCCCACGACTGGGGGACCTGGCGGCACCTTTTGAATTACAAGCTGCTACCCAATCTATGGAAGAAAAAATAGATCTGACGCATACATTTATCACCTTGAACAAATTGAAAGAATGTCGCATTTTAATATAGATTCCGTCAAAAAAAGAACTTTTGATGCAATCGTGGTGGGGACCGGGATCAGCGGCGGATGGGCTGCAAAAGAGCTGACGGATAAGGGATTAAAAACATTGATCCTGGAACGCGGCCGGGATGTGAAGCATATTGTCGACTATCCCACCGCCAACATGCAACCTTGGGAGTTTGAGCACCGTGGCCAGCCTTCGCTGGAAATCCGGCAGCAAAATCCTATCGCCAGCAAACATTACATTTTCAAGGAGGACGCCATGCATTTCGTGGTCAAAGACGCCCAACACCCCTATGTACAAGACAAGCCTTTTGACTGGATGCGCGGGTACCAGGTAGGCGGAAGATCATTGCTATGGGCACGGCAAACGCAGCGGTGGTCGGACTATGATTTTGATGGCCCGGCACGCGACGGCTTCGGCGTGGACTGGCCTATCCGGTACGCAGATATCGCTCCCTGGTACAGTTACGTGGAAAAGTTTGCGGGAATTTCGGGAAACAAAGATGGTTTGCCTCAGCTTCCCGACGGCGAATTTCTCCCACCCCATGAAATGAGCTGCGTTGAAAAGCATTTCAGCCAGCAGACTGCCAAAAACTACAACAACACCCGCCCGATCATCATCGGGAGGGCTGCGCACATTACTGATCCGCAGCCGATACATACTGAACAGGGACGTGCCAAATGCCAACACCGGACTATGTGCCAGCGGGGTTGTCCGTTCGGCGGCTATTTCAGTACCAATTCGTCCACTTTGCCCTGGGCGGAAAAAACCGGGAACCTTACGTTGCAGCCCCATGCGGTTGTACATTCTGTGATTTTTGACGAAAAGAAAAACAAGGCGACCGGTGTGCGCGTAGTCGATGCGAATACGAAAGAAATGACTGAGTATTACGCAAAGATCATTTTCATCAATGCGTCGGCGATCAACTCCAACCTGATCCTGCTGAACTCCACTTCAAACCGCTTTCCAAACGGTCTGGGCAATGATAGCGGCACGTTAGGAAAATATATCGGTTTCCACAATTACCGCGGAAGAGTGAGCGCAGAGTATGACGGCTTCCACGATTCCACCACAGATGGCAGGCGGCCCAATGGCTCCTACATTCCGCGTTTCCGGAATGTTTTCAAGCAGGAGACCGACTTTCTCCGTGGATATGCGGCTTCATTTTCTGCATCCAAAATGGGAAACCCGATCAATGAGATCGGCGAATCGCTTAAAGAATCCCTTTTCGGCCCGGAAACCGCCGGATGGAGCATGGGCGCGCAGATGATGGGAGAAACCTTACCGAAAGAGACCAATTTTGTGCAGCTGGACAAACAACTGAAAGACGCCTGGGGAATTCCGCAACTGAGAATGCACGTCGATTTTGACGATAATGATAAAAAAATGATCCAGGATTTTTATACGGAGCTTTCGGAAATGCTGGACAAGGCGGGTTTTACAAATATTAAAACTTCGGATACAATGCGTAATCCGGGCAGTGAAAACCATGAAATGGGTGGTGTACGCATGGGTAAAGACCCAAAAACTTCGATGCTGAACAAATGGAACCAGCTGCACCACGTTCCCAATGTACTTGTGACCGACGGCGGATGCATGACCTCTACATCGACCCAAAATCCGTCGCTGACCTACATGGCGCTCACGGCAAGGGCAGTGGACCATGCTGTTGGTGAGATGAAAAAAGGTAACCTGAAATGATATCAATCGGAACTGCCTTATCTTTGGCCCTCGACTTTATAAAATTCAATGGCTAGTACACAGAAATTTTTCGACGGCACGCGCGTCAGGATCAAAGGCAGTTCACAGGTTTGGAAGATTTTGAGCCATGAGTCCATACAAAAAGGATCCATGGTCAAAATTACAGGTAAAGTAAAATGCAGGAATGAAGAAACGGGCGAAGTGAAGTTCTGCAATGAAAAAAACTGTGAAATAGCTTAAAACATCCTGCTAGCGAAGGCTGACTTTTTCAAACTCATAGTTTGTTTTGATATGCCTGTTCAGAAATGTCCCCTTGGAGCCCGAAGCCTTCATCGCTTCGTACACCTCCGGCGGGACATTTTTGTAATCATAAACCATGCCCGAAACATACACGATCCTCAACACCTCCGACTCCGGATCATACTGCATTTTTGATACGACAGATGATGGCATAAGGCAGTTCTTCTTTTTATGATTGTGATCAATTATTATGCCTAAAAACCTAGGGTGTAGAGCTGGAAACCTTGTTTCCTGGTATGATTTTGGTACCTTGTCCTTCAAATATACCATTAAAAAATATTTGCTATTATGGACGCAAAAGCAATCAGCCTCAAAGAAAAAGACGTAAAACCTGTTGTTGACCTTCTTAATGATTATCTGGCCAATTACCATATTCATTATCAAAAACTGAGAGGCTGCCACTGGAATATCAAAGGACAGAACTTTTTTACGCTGCACGTCAAATTCGAAGAATTATATACCAATGCCCAGTTGACCATAGATGAGATCGCTGAACGTGTACTGACCCTGGGCAAGCCGCCGCACAGCCGCTTTCAGGATTACATCAACGAATCGACTATCAAAGAAATAGATACCATCGGCCTGAAAGACCTTGATATGGTTGACGCCATCCTGGATGATATGTCAAAGCTGATCGAACTGGAGAGAAACCTGCTCGAAGCGACGGAAACGGCCGGCGACGACGGGTCCAATGATATGGTCAACCGGTTTATGCAGTTCAAAGAAAAAAATACCTGGATGCTGCGTTCTTTTGCAGGAAAAAAATAGATTAGTAAGAGCTGCCACGCATCCCGAAAATAAATTCACAGTGTTTGTGCGCTGTACCTTCCCACCCGGAGGTGCAGCGCATTTTTGTTTTTGTATTAAAAAACTCCTGGACACTCAGTAAAAGAATCCCGAAGGGATGTAATGATTCCAGAAAAACGATGTTGGACCCAGCGCTGTTAGCCCTGAAAGGGTGACATCCTGCAAACAATGCCACCCCGCGCGGGGTTTCCCGTCATATTGTTGTGTTCGTGTTACAATAATGTCAGCCCTTCGGGCTTGGATAGATCATTACACGCTGCCACGCATCCCCGAAAATAAAATCACAGTGTTTGTGCGCTGTACCTTTCCAACCGGAGGTGCAGCGCATTTTTCGTTTTTGTATTAAAAAACTCCTGGAAACTCAGTAACAGAATCCCGAAGGGATGTCATGATTCTAAAAAAACGATATTGAACCCAACGCGATTAACCCTGAAAGGGTGACATTCTGCAAACTATGCCACCCAGCGCGGGGTTTCCAGTCATATTGCTGTGTTCGTGTTACAATAATGTCAGCCCTTCGGGCTTTGATTCTCTCAATGCTAGTCCGCTATTTTCTTCGTTCGATTTCTATTTAAACGACCTTATGGTTTACTTGCATTAAATCTCACCATTTTCACGAACATGCGCGACATTCCTTCCTTCAAGATTGGAAAATTCAACCTGCTGAGTCCTTTCAAGTTTGCCGGGGATCCATTGCGGTTTTTGCATGAAGGGTTTGAAACCTGCGGTGATACTTTCAAACTGAAACTTTTCAGGGAATTCACGGTGAGCCGGGACCCGGCTTTTTTCAGACATGTTCTGCAGCAAAACAACAGGAATTACAAAAAAGGGAATTCATCGAAAATGCTGCGTCCTGTACTCGGCAACGGGCTGGTAACCAGTGACGGGGATTTTTGGTTGCGTCAGCGTCGGCTGGTTCAGCCGGCCTTCCATCGCGAAAGATTGCAGGAGTTGTTTTTGACAATGGGCCAATTGACCCGCCGGTTTCTGGATGAAATGGAGCAGTTCCGGGGCAAAAGTGCTGTCGATATTGATGCCAAAATGATGGGCATTACGTCCGATATCGCTCTCAAAACGCTGTTCGGAAATATGACCCATGAAGACAAAGCCCAAATATATCAGCAAGTCAGCAGGACGCAGAAATACCTTGTTACCCGTGTGCGCCGCCCCTATCGGATTCCGTTGATGGCTGTAAATGGTGAAAACCGGCGTTTTCAAACTGATCTGGCTTATTTTAACAAATTGGTTTTTGATTTTATACACCAAAGGCGAGTTTCTGGTGAGCAGCCCAACGATCTTTTACAGCTGCTTCTGGACAGTACCGACGAGCTGACCGGCGAACAAATGAACGATCAGCAGATCCGCGATGAAGCCATTACCATGTTCGCCGCAGGTCACGAAACTTCTGCGACCGGGCTAAGCTGGCTCTTGCTGGAACTGGCGAGCCAACCTGATATGGTATCAAAAATCCGGCGGGAAAGTGAGATTTTTGATACAGTCCCTTCGTTTGAGCACTTGATGCAAATGCCTTACACCCGGGAGGTTGTGGAAGAAGGGCTGCGGCTCTACCCGCCCGCCTGGACCATGACGCGGGAAGCCATCGACGAGGATGAGATTGAAGGTTTACGGGTGCCAAAAGGAATGTCTATGTTTTTATCCGTTTTTGAATTGCATCGTAATCCCAATATATGGGAGAATCCCCTGGCGTTTGACCCGGACAACTTCAGTCCCGAGAAAGCGAAAACGCGTACAAAATTCGGTTATCTGCCTTTTGGAGCTGGCCCCAGGGTATGCATCGGTCAGCAGTTCGCAATGATGGAGATGCAGCTGATACTGGCAGCTCTGCTGAAAAGGTTTACGTTCGAGGTTGACCCGGCGCATCATGTGAGGCTGCATCCGCAGATAGTACTAAAATCTAACAATGGCATCAAATTGTATATCAGATAATTACCAGTCCCGAAACATCCTTTATGCATCATTCTGTTATCCTGTATTTGTCTCTGATCATTGTTATTTTATTCCTGGTGATGCTCGCTCAGCGGATCAGGATCTCCTATCCTATCATCCTGGTGATCGGCGGTCTTGCGCTGAGCTTCGTCCCCGGTCTTCCTTCCGTTTCCATTGACCCTGAATTGATCTTCCTGATCTTTTTGCCTCCTCTTTTGTACGAGGCAGCCTGGCAGACATCCTGGAAAGACTTCTATAAATGGCGCAGGGTAATCGGGTCCTTCGCTTTTATCATTGTGATCCTTACATCCTGCGTAATCGCCTATGTGTCCAGCTCAATAATCCCCGGCTTTACCTTGCCACTGGGTTTTCTGCTCGGCGGTATTATCTCGCCGCCCGATGCCGTGGCAGCGACATCCATCCTCAAAGATGTGAAAGTACCCAAACGGCTGGTCACCATTCTTGAAGGCGAAAGTTTGCTCAATGATGCCTCCAGCCTTATTGTGTTCCGGTTTGCAGTCGCTGCCGTGACCACCGGCACATTTGCTTTTTCCGATGCCGTCGGTAGTTTTTTTCTGGTGATCACAATGGGTGTGGTTACCGGGCTCGCCATTGCACTGATCTTTTATGCAATTCATCGCTGGTTTCCCACTACACCAAGTATTGACACCATTCTTACTTTGGTTGCTCCGTATACTATGTACATCGCGGCAGAACAATTTCATTTTTCGGGTGTGATAGCCGTAGTGACCGGCGGACTTTTTCTCTCCTACCATAGACAAAATATCCTCAGCCACCTTAGCAGGATACAGGGTGTAAATGTCTGGGCGACGGTCGGTTTTGTTTTTAACGGACTGGTTTTCATGCTGATCGGGCTGGAACTGCCGGTTATCGTCGACCAGCTGGGCGACAATTCACTATTTGACGCAATCAAATACGGTCTGATCATCTCACTGGTGGTTATTGTGACGAGGATCGCGAGTACACTGGGCGCGTCCCTTTTTACAGTGGTGATCAGCAACGTAATTACCACGGCCGACAGTCGTCCGGGTTGGCGGATGCCACTGGTATTTGGGTGGACGGGCATGCGGGGTGTGGTCTCCCTGGCGTCGGCGTTATCCATTCCGCTCATGCTGGACAATGGCCAGGCATTTCCGCAGCGCAATCTTATCCTGTTCATCACATTTGTGGTCATACTCGTCACCCTTGTTTTTCAGGGGCTTACCTTACCAATGGTGATCAAATGGATGAAGCTTGCAGAAAGGGATTACACTGTTTCTCACCCGGAACAGGACGTCATGATCCGCCGGAAACTCGCGGATGAATCATTGAAGCTGATTGATACAAAATATAAAGATGAAGTATCCAGAAACGAACTGCTGCAAAGTCTGAAGTTCAAGCTGGAAAGTGATATCGGTTTCCTAAATCACGTTCAGGAACCGGACATTGTCGATTCAGGTGTAAAGTATGTTGAAAAATATCAGGCTATAACCAAAGAAATGCTCGACAACAAGCGGGCCTTGCTGCACAAATTCAATAAAAAGGAAATGTTTGATGAAGAGCTGATCCGCACGCATCTGGCTCTGCTGGATCTGGAAGAGGAAAAAATCCGGCAGCAATTTTTACATTACGAATAAAAAGAAAATACCCTTTACCCCAGTCCGGAACTATGAACCGGATATACTGCGGCGCTCATTTTCTTGTCCGGCGATCCTTTTTCAAAGAAAAAATCAAGGCGCCCCAGGTTAATGCCCGCAAAACCAACCTGATTCACGACGGTTACTTTACCATCGAGGTTCATGATATTTTCTGGAAGTTTCATAAACGTGTGGGTATGCCCGCCGATGATCAGATCAATATGCCTTGTGGATTGGGCAAGTACAACGTCCGAAACCTTGTTTTCGCGATATTTGTAACCCAGGTGGGAAAGGCAGACCACCAGATCGCAATGGTGTTCGTTTTTTAATAAAACAGCCATTTCGTTGGCCTTGGATACAGGATCGAGATAAACTGTGTCTCCATAATTTTTCTTATTGACCAGTCCGTCCAGCTCAATTCCCAGCCCGAAAACGCCTACTTTGATCCCCTGTTTTTTAAAAATCTTATAAGGCTGCGTTTTGCCTTTTAATTCAGTATTATTAAAATCGTAATTGGCAATGAGAAAAGGGAAATTTGCATGGGGCATTTGTCTTAGAAAACCTGCGACACCATTGTCAAAATCATGGTTGCCCAGCGTTCCGGCGTCATAGCCCATATCGCTCATGAGCCTCATTTCCACTTCTCCTCCGTATAAATTAAAATAGGGAGTTCCCTGAAAAATATCCCCTGCATCAAACAAAAGCACATTTGGTTGCTCTGCCCTGATCTTTTTGATCAATGCGGCCCGCCTGGCAACACCGCCCATACCCTGGTTCCGGGAACCGTCCATCGGAAAAGGCTCGACGCGGCTGTGTACGTCATTGGTACGTAAAATCGTCAGCTGAACGACAGAATCCCCCGCGAAAGCCGAAAACGGTGTAGTACTCCATGCAAAAGCCGCCGCCGCTCCGGCGCCGCGTTTAAGAAAACCTCTGCGGTCAGTCTTTAACAATGACAATTCTTCCATCGAGCTGAGCAGTTATTTTTTTACCCTGACTGGTCAGGTCGTTAATATTTTCAAGAATAGCTTCCCTCACTTTTATTCCCACATCCCTTCTTTCAATAGGATTGCTAAGGAAGCTTAATTCATCTCCCCCATCTGCGAGGTAGTCGTAGGTCAGCAAATTGTAGGTTTTTTGGCTATCGAACGGCTCGCCTGCAATAGTCACTTCATAAGCCTTGTTATCTCTGATTTTCATCCTGATCCCGGATACAGGCTGTCCGTTTTTCAGCGCAATGAAATCAATTAGTTTCTGTACATTTTCACCTGACAATTTCAATATAACCACCTCATTTTCAAAAGGCATCAGTTCGAAAACGTTGGAAACCGTAATATTTCCTTTTGGAAATGTCGTACGCAAACCTCCTTTGGTTGCTAATGTAAACTGGGCTGCCGGTTCTTTCTTACGGCCTTCTGTCAACATGGCGTCGGCAAAGTAATTGCCCATCAGCGTTTCAGGTTCGGACGGTTTGGTCAGAGCCTCTTCGGTCTGCCCGATCACCCGGCTCATTTCAGCCTCCATTTTCTGTTTATAGGGAAGATAAAACCGGATAGCGGAAGAATCCTGTTCCGTTCCCGCGTCAATACCATATTGGGTGTATTCGCTTTTCGTAACAGACAGGCGGCGGTTGCAGGAAGACAAAAATGCCGTTGCGAAGATAAGGGCCAGAGCAGCTTTTCTGTACTTCCAGGAAGCTTCCATAAAACTATTTGTTGAGGCAACAAAAGTAGCATGGAATTACAGACTTGCCAAGCCGGAGAGGCCTGGCAAGTCAAAAGATAATCTACCAGCCTTCGTTCTGGCTCAGGTTGGGATTGGCGTCAATCTGGGATTGAGGTACCGGATACAGTTCGAGCTTGGGCGTATAGGGCAGCACCACATTGTCCACAATCTGATCATCCGACATGGCTGCTATTTCCTCAGAAAGCGTTCCCCACCTGCGTATATCGAAAACGGTGGTCATTTCGCCTGTAAGTTCCAGCCGCCTTTCTTTACGTATAGCAGCACGAAGATCCGCCACGGTAGCCGCTTTGGAAGCAGTAGCCTTGGCCCTGGCGCGTACGCGGTTCAGAAGCGGCAGCGCTTCGGCTGTTTTTCCGGTTTCTACCAATGCTTCGGCAAGGCTCAACAGTACATCGGGAAATCGCATTTCGATTAAATCCGAACTATAACCCTGAATAGCCGCACCGGCAGGCCGTGCTACCCTGGCCAGTTTTCCGTAAGCGATCCCATATTTAAAATCATCATGTCCAAGAGAAGCATTGGTTCTTTTATTAATGTAATTTCCCAGTGTCGGATTATATATGATGCTGTCGCCCGGTTCCGCACCGGCTCGCGCACCACCCTGAAAAACATATTTTTCCACCAATGTGAAACCCCTCCTTACATCGGTTTTTTCAAACAGTTTGTAAAAATCATAGGTCAGGCCGTAATTGGTTTGTTCGTCCCCATTCACCAGCCCGGAAGGAAAGAGGTTGAAAGGAAGGATATTTCCGTTGGGATTGGAAGAGTTGACAAAATACCCGAACGAAAGCACGATTTCCCTGTTTCGCTCATTGGTCAATGACCATACATCCGAAAATACCGGCAGGAGCTCAAAATCGTACTTTTCTTCGTTCACCGGCCCGACCAGTTCGCTTAACTTATCCACCGCTTTCTGGTAGTTCGCAGTCAGGCTCAGAGGCTTGCCCGCCATGGTGAGATATA
Source organism: Dyadobacter bucti (assembly GCF_005869225.1). Classification (GTDB taxonomy): domain Bacteria; phylum Bacteroidota; class Bacteroidia; order Cytophagales; family Spirosomataceae; genus Dyadobacter; species Dyadobacter bucti. Next base: position 231,314 of record NZ_SWFP01000001.1, read on the forward strand.
CTTTTCCAAGCATCGCTTTGGCGGTACCGGCAGACACACGTCCCAGTTCCGCCCCGCCCCTGGAATCGGGAAGGTTGGCCTCTGCGAACGTCAGGTCGGCTATAATGGCTTCATAGACGGCCAGCGGCAGCGATCTTGGTGCGAAAATAAGCCCCGTATCATCCAGCGACTTGATCTCGTCCAGCAAAAGCGGCACCTCACCAAACAGGCGAACCAGATTGAAGTACGCATAAGCTCTTAGAAAACGTGCTTCTGCGATGTATGGATCTGCCTCTTCCTCCTCGCCCGGCACAGCCATCTTTGCGTTCGCAATTACCGTATTAGCCCTCAAAATAATTTTATAAAACCGCGCCCACACCGAAGCAAAAGCGCCGGAAGTAGCCACGTGGCCAAACCGGTAATACGGATCAGAGCCAGACCCCAATATTCCTGCCGTCGCATACCTGTGCCCCGATTCGGTCAGGATAAACCGGTTGGTAATATCTGAAAAATCCGGTGCTGTCCAGGCATGGTATACACCGATAGTGGCCTGGTTAAGGCCGTCCTCGTCTTTGAAAACAACCTCCTTGCTCAGGGACGAATACGGCGATTCTTCCAGGTTGTCTTTGCAAGCAACAATACTCAGCATCAGGAGCACTGCGATTGCCGTTATTTGGTATCTCATATTTTTGCGGATTAAAAATTGCAGGAAAAACCGATGGTATACGAACGCTGGGTCGGATAAGCTCCGTAATCAATCCCCTGTTGCAGAAGCGATTGCGCATAAGAGCTTACTTCGGGATCAAATCCTGTGTATTTCGTCAGTGTCCAGAGATTCGTACCGGTCACGAAGAGTCGCGGGTTCTGGATCGGGCCGAGTTTTGGAAAAGTATAGGACAAGCTCAGCATTTTCAACCTTACAAAACTGCCGTCTTCCAGCATCGTCGAGTTAATATCACCGGAAGCAATGCCTCTCTGAATTCCCGGGTATTTCGGATTGTTGTGAACATTCGACTCTGTATACCGTTTATTGAACCATTCTTCCGACTGGTTAAATCCTACGCCGCCGTAATCCACCACGCCGTTGTTGATGTAGAAGCTGGTAAGGTTCAGTACATCATTACCGACGGATCCTGTAAAAAGTGCATTGACCGCAAAATTCCGCCAGGTAAGGTCATTGCTCCACCCAAACGTAAAATCAGGGGTCGATTTGCCCAGTACCACGCGGTCGTTATCATTGATAATGTTATCCCCGTTGACGTCCTCATAAATCCAGGAACCATAAACCGGCGTTCCCTTGGAACCCGGCGGGCGCGGCCCTTCGAAGGTCGCGAATGTCGGGTTTCCGTCCGTGTCAAAGTCGGTAGTCTGCGTCAGGCCGGCCACCCGGTACCCGAAAAACCGACCTACTTCCTGCCCTGGTGTGAGAATACCCGACACGCCGCCAAGCAGGTTCCCGTTGATCGTCACATAATCCGACTGCGTTCTTTCGCCCAGGTCGACAAGCGTGTTCAGGTTCCTTGAAACATTGATCCGGGATGAAAAAGTCACGTTTTTCTTTTGTATGATGTTCCCCTGAATACTCAGCTCAACACCCCGGTTTCGCATTGTACCATAGTTGTCTATGATAGTGCCGACACCTGCCTGGGTAGGAACCTGACGCGGCTGAAGAAGATCGGATGTTAATTTGTCATAATAATCAAAACTGATGATCAGACGGTCTTTGGCGGTATTGAAATCAGCACCCGCATTGAACTGGCGTGTCCGTTCCCATGAAAGATTCGGATTGGCAATGGTATTGGGATAAATGCCGGTTGAAATAACACCGTTTCCACCCGGCCCCATTTCATAAAAGCCACTGCTGTATTGCGATAGTGACGAATAGGGTCCGATTGATTGGTTTCCGGTTTCACCATAAGATGCCCGTAGCTTGGTATTGGAAATGAACTTCACACCTTTCATGAATTCTTCCTCTTCCAGGTTCCAGGCAAGAGCTACCGAAGGGAATATCCCGTATTTTTTATTCGCAGCAAAAGCTGAAGCTCCATCCATACGAACCGAAGTATTCAGCACATACCGTCCTTTAAAAGAATAATTAGCGCGCAGAAAACCCGACTGAAGTATTCGTTTTTCCTTGAATGATCCAATTGCCTGCGACTGCCCGCTGCCAATGTTATCCACCCCAAAAAACGGCACATCAAAACCGGAATAATTGGTGTTGACGAATTCAACAGACTGGTCGTTATATTCCACACCCAAAGTTGTATTCAGATAGTGGTTTTTCCTGAATGTCTTTTCATACTGGAAATAGGCGTTGACATTATAGCTGTAGGTATTGGACGTATTGTTGCTGCCACGGCCTTTCACCGGATTCCCCTCTGCTGTGGATGGCGGCAAAAATACCTTTCTGCGGGTCAGATTCTGGTTTCCGCCCAAACTGATCACCAGCTGCAACCCATCCACGATCCTGAAATAATTCTCGATATTGATAATCGAATAATCATTTTGTGTCACGTCGGTTTTGGCCATCAGCTCATTGTAAGGGTTCGAGAAATAATAACCCTGATAATTGGGAATCCCGAGGCTGTTGTTGCCCAGGTAATCAATCGGCAGCGTAGGCGCGGCACGGAGACCGTCCATCAGCCCGCCCGAGCTCGGCCATGCCCGCGAAGCCGTTACCGCCCGATTGGATTTCTGCCTGGTCAGCGCAAGCTGTCCTTTAACAGTATACCAATCGTTGATTTCGTTATTAAGATTAACCCTGATACTCCCGCGATTGTTATTTGAATTGATGATGGTCCCCTTCTCGCTCAGGTAGTTGCCGGATATATAATAAGAAGACTTTGGGCTTCCGCCGGAAAGACTGAGCGTGATATCCTCCCGAAAACTCTGCTGCGTAATGGCGTCCACCCAATCTGTGTTGGTCAATGTGCTGTCGAGGTTCTCGAACGGGGGCTGCCTGTCGGTAAGTGTATAACTCTCGTTGATAACCTGCGCATACTGTCGGGAGTTCATCATCCGGATCGGATTGGAAACTGTTCCAATCGAGGTTTTGTTCACCAGCTCTACCCTGCCGGTTCCTCTTTTCCCTGCTTTGGTTGTGATCAGAACGACACCGTTTGCTCCCCGCGAACCGTAGATCGCAGTGGCCGAAGCGTCCTTCAAAATCTCCATGCTCTCGATATCATTGGGATTGATCCCGTAAAGGCCGTTTTGAGAATATGCACCAGAAAAGTTAGCCCCAGCCTCCCGGTATGCGGGCATAGGGAAGCCATCGATCACATACAAAGGCTCATTGTTCCCGCTCAGTGAGTTATTCCCCCTGATACGTACCACCGAGGCCGCCCCGGGCTCCCCGGATGTTTCAACCACCTGTACTCCAGTGGTCCGGCCTTGCAGTGCCTGATCTACGGTATTGATCACAGCCGACTTATACTCGGTGGCTGAAACCCTTGAAGTTGAGCTCGCCAAGTCCTTTTTACTCTGAGCGCCATATCCTACCACGACGACTTCCTTCAAAGCCTTGGTTTCAGGAACAAGCTGTACATTGAATTGCGACTGCCGCCGTACCGGCACCTCACGGGTAGTAAAACCTACAAAACTGTACACCAGGATACCTCCCTGGGCAGGAACTTTCATTTCAAAGGTACCGTCCGTATTTGTAACAGCCTGTATTTTAGTGTTTTTTACCAAAACAGATACACCAGGCATACCGGTACCGTTTTCATCTACTACGACACCCTTTACTGATCTTGCTCCGGGGCCTGGATCTGCTGTGGCATTGGCTCCGGTCGCTACATTTGCGGAATCGGTAACAGTCTGCTGCGCCGCCTGCCCGGGAACTGTGTTGTTCGCGCCGTTCGCCGGTACGCTGAGACTGTCAGGGCTGGTAACTGTGCTATCCGGCCTGGCAACATTACCCGGCGCAGTTGCATTGGGTTTGCTTAAAGTATCTATTTGATTACTGGGTTTTACGAGGGGGTCAAAGGTCTGCGTTGGTTTGGCAGGAGCTGCTGTTGCAGGAGTTGCGGTGTCAGCGGGAGGAGTAGCAGGTGACTTGGGAAGTGTGTCGGCAGCTGGCTGTTTGTTTGAAGAATCAGGCTTGATGACCGGCAACGCTTCCTGACCGGGGCTTTGAGTGGAATCTGGTTTTACATTCTGGGCATAAACACCGGGATATACACCGGCATGAATAAGCATCAGGAACAAACCACTCTTCAGCAATATGAGCAGGCCAGTGTGCGGCCTATACTCACTTGTTGGTTGAGTTTTATGCATATAACTTCTTGGCTAGGTGACAGGACCATGTCCTTTATAAAAGTTTAGTTTTTGAGCCAATAAAAAATCATACCTCACTTTACCCGGTAACCCTCAGACCTATATGTATGGCCTGTTACCTGATCTAAAAAAATATCAGCCTGTGGATTTGCTTATTTTACAAAAATTGATGAAACAGAAGTCATTATTTTTGGAAACAATGCGGTTACGATTACATTTGTCAAAATGCCCAGTATCTCCGGGGATTGAAACGTACCCAGTTAATCAGGAGAAAAAGAAACTAATACCACCATGAGCCAGGAACAACTGCTGACCGCCGACTATATTGATTCTCAGATAGGAAACGTCATTGAATATTATATCCGCTGGGACTTTGAAGAAGATCCGTTTTTCGGGAAAGCCAGGATCAAGGGTCTTGTCGACGATGATTTTGGTAAACTAAAAATCATCTGTGATGTCATAGAAGGAAGCGATCTGGAACTCGCTTATGAAGAAGAAGAAGTTTTCATGTTTTCCGACAACCACCCGATTTATTCAGGCACGCTGCCAGAGATCTATTCTGCCAACTGGGTAAGCACCGACGGCAAGAAAAAGAAACAGATATTCATTTCACCTCCTAATGAAAACGCAAGGGAATTTGCTGCTTCTCAAACCAACAGCAAAGTGATCGTGAAAAGAATTCATTGATATTGATAAAAATATGGGCCGGCCCTAAAGTAAACACCTCCGGACCGGCTCATTTGCAAGCACTTACCTCCTCATCTAGTTCTTCACGATTTTCTTGGTAAGTACCCTGTCTGCAAATTCCGCCTTGATAATGTAAAGCCCGGCGGCATGATATGTGAGATCGAAATCATACATATTTGTACCGACCTCGCCTCCTGTGACCTTTTCAGCTACTTTCTGCCCGCGTACATTGTAAACCGAAACAGATTTCAAGCCGTCGGGATGCGGGTAAAACTGCACCGATATCATTCCGCTCGTCGGGTTGGGCGTGACCAGAAAACCTGCCTCTTTCAGATTCGGGTTGATAGTTACCGTCCTGATATTGATGTCATCCAGGAAAATATCATTTTCATTTCCGTTGGTATTTCTGAATGCGACAAGTACTTCGCCCTGGCCGATAAAATTACTGATGTTGATTTCCTCCCGCCGCCATTCGTTAAGAGCGGGTACAAACGAAATGCGGGTTGCCGGAGCCCTTGTTACCAGTGATGCGCCCCATTTTTTATACACGCTGGTGTATGTCTCCCCACAATCCGTACTGATCATCACCTGCAGTGTATCCCAAACGTTACCTTGTACAGACGTGTTATTATAAGCCGCCGCAGCTAACTGGAAAGAAACAAATGCCGAATCCGCCCCTGCGATTGTCACGGTGGGTGTTCTCAGATCATCGTGCTGGCCAAGCGACTGATTGCCATAATTAGAAATCTTTACTGATGAAGCGCCGGATTTAGAGGCCTGAGAGGTTTTCTCCCAGGTATTTCCCCTGTCCTCATTCACGATATCCCAGCCCAGCGGAAGAAACAGACTTTCAAAACCTTCGGAAACCGGCGCCGCAAACGGTTCATAATAGATGAAAGCGAGGTTTACTGCATCATTGGTAATATCCTCGTCGGCTGCTCCGTTGGGGTTGCTGGTGTAGACACTTAATACATGATTCCCCTCGGTAGTGGTCATCGAAGGCAATGTTACCACGGTTTCCGCATAGGTGGCCAGCGAACCTGTCCAGTTGTAATCCCTTACTGTGCCGTCGTCAATGACAGCATGAATAACTACGGATGTGAGCGTTTCAATGCCTTTATTGACCAAAGTAAACTGCGGCACAATGGTATTGGTACAAATCCGCTGTTCCGGCTGGCTGATCGTTTTCAGGGAAGCATCCTTATTTTTCAGATCGACCGGGGTACACGCATTGGAAAGGCTCAATGAAGATCGGTAGGTATCAAAGGCCGCGTGCATTCGCTCCACCTGCAAAGCCGTGAACATAAAAAGACATGCGTCCGGAGTGTAATCCATGTAATTCTGATACATAATCCCTGGTGAAGCAGGCGAACAATTATCAGTTACTATTCCTGTCCTGCATGAAGTAGTGTTTCCGCTTTGATTGGGGGTATCCGCTACGCCATCAGATCCCGAACAGGAAGTGCCGTCATCGCCCCAGATATGGTACAGATTGAAATAGTGCCCGACTTCGTGTGTCAGCGTTTTTCCATAATTAAAACCAGCAGCACTTCCACCCGGTAAACTTGCATAATCCACAGCGACCCCCTGCTCGTCTTTGACCCCGTCGTCCGGGAAAGTAGCGTAACCCAGGGTACTGCCGGAGAGGTCGCAGATCCAGATATTAAGATATTTGTCAGAGTCCCAGGCATCTGCTCCGCCCGATTCAGCATGCTTTACAAGATTGCTGCTGAAATCAAACGACGACCGGTTGGTCTGATAGCGAACGATGCCCGTTGATGGAGCGTCTTGAGGTGTACGTTGCGCCAGGCAGAATTGTATGCCCGATTGCCCGTATACCGCCTGAAACGCGGCTGGAATCCTGCTGTTTTTTCCGTTCAGGCCTGCATAATCCTTATTAAGTGTATCAAGCTGTGCCATAATCTGCCTGTCCGATACCAGCGACTGGTTGCCGAGCACCACATGAAAAACAACCGGGATGGTTATCTGCGCATGGGTCCTGAGCGATTTCCCGGCCCGTGCTCTTTCCTCGATAATCTGCCTGAGCCGTGTTTCCCGCTGATCGAACATGATCTTCAGGGTTGGCTGTTCCGTAAACTTTTTATTAAGTAAATCCATCGTTCCGCACCGGTCCTGAGCAGAAAGACGGAGGGATAAAAAAACAGTGACCACGCAGGCCAGAACATATTTGACAGGAGGTAGAATATTCCGCATTATACCAATTTTGTGCAAGTTGATGGTTTCCCACAGTACGCTGTCGCAGGATTTACTAGCAACTACGAAAAAAGGGTACCATTTGATGCGAAGTCTTGCGTATTTAATTAATTTTTAATTGATTGAGAAATGCCTGGTAGCCCTTATGAACCTGATTGCCGATTTTAATTGTTTAGTTTCCTGCCGTACTATTTCGCCGGAAAGCCCGGAAAACCAGTTTATGCAACCAATAACCGTTTCACCCGTGCGCAAAATCATTCATATAGATATGGATGCTTTTTATGCATCCGTAGAGCAGCGCGACTTTCCCGAATACCGGGGAAAACCGCTCGCGGTGGGCGGATCTCCCACCGGCCGAGGCGTGGTAGCCACAGCGAGTTATGAGGCGAGGAAATTTGGCGTCAGATCGGCTATGTCTTCCCGGAAAGCCATGCAGCTTTGTCCGGAAATCATTTTTGTATTTCCCAGGTTCGAAGTCTATAAGGCTGTTTCAAGAAGCATCCGCGAGATTTTTTCAAGATATACAGATATCATTGAGCCGCTTTCATTGGACGAGGCTTTTTTGGATGTGACGGAGGATAAACAAAAGATCGGCTCTGCACTCGAAATTGCTACACAGATCAAAAATGCGATCAAAACGGAGCTAAACCTGACAGCTTCTGCCGGGGTATCAGTCAACAAATTTGTAGCGAAAATCGCATCAGATATCAACAAACCAAACGGGCTTACTTTTATCGGTCCTTCCAAAGTTGAATCGTTTATCAATGAACTGCCTGTCGAGAAATTTTACGGAGTTGGAAAAGTAACTGCCGATAAAATGAAAAACATGCAACTGTATACCGGCGCGGATTTAAGGAAATTATCCGAAAACGAGCTGGTGAAGCATTTTGGGAAAACAGGGCATTTCTTTTATAATATTGTCCGGGGTATCGACGAACGTGAAGTACAGGTACACCGTGAGACCAAGTCTCTGGGTGCTGAGGATACATTTATGTACGATCTGGAAAATATTGAAGAAATGCACAAGGAACTGGACAAAATTGGTCTGACAGTTTTTAACAAACTTCAGAAAAATCAGCTGAAAGGCCGCACAGTTACCCTGAAAATCAAATACAGTGATTTTACCCAGATCACACGTAATCATTCTTTTTCAAAACCTGTCGGTGACTTCGATACCATCACAGAGACAGCAAAACGACTGCTTGAAAAAGTCGACATGGAAGAAAAAACCGTGCGGCTCTTGGGCATTTCGCTGTCTAATTTCGGAGAACCGGAAACAAAAGCCAAAAAGCCAAGAAATCCCGAACAGCTCGAATTATTTCCCTGAGTTTACAGCAATAAGGCATCTACCCTGTGTGCCTGCACCTTTCCTTCACAAGGCGACCACGAAAAGATCGTAAACCTGCCATCCTGAGAAGCTACCAGCGCAATGGCATCGTGCTGGTCATGTACAAACTGGGCGGCAGCCAAATGCCGGGTCCCCCCGTTCTGCACCGGATGCACCACCATGCCTTTATTCCCGATGATCGGCTCGGTCACCAGCATTTCCTCCACCGGCGCACCGCCCGGCGCCCGTCCGATTTTGGCCCCAAACGCCAGCAGCTCATACTGATCGTTGATGATCGTTGCGCCATCCACTGCAGTGAGCCCCGCGAGGTTATGGATTGCCGACTGCAACTGGCCCTGCCACGTAATAGGGTTATGTTCGTCGACGTATTTCCGATGGAGTTCCGCCAGTTCCGAGAACGCCGGGTATACATTATAGGTAATGGGGTGAATGATAGATTCTCTCCATCGCTCCTTCCCGTCCGGCACTACCAGCAATATCCCGCCACGTTCGTGACTTCTCATAGATACTGCGAGCTGCACGAGCAGGTTAAGCGAATCGCTCCACAAAGAAGATGAGGTAAAGCCGATCATTGAATTGATCACCGAAGGACAGTCACGCACTTTTCCGCTTTCTTCGTCCACAACTTTTATCTGATCACCCTTAAGAACGGCTACGTTCACAAATTTGCCGAAACCATCCACCCTCCGGTGTTTGATCACCAGCATCCCCGGCTCAATCACCTCCAATACAAAACAAAGGCCGGGAATCACCCGGGTGGTACCCCAGATGCAGAGCTCATCCCCATACCTCCAGACGCCCAGGTGAATGCCTGAGCGTTCAACGGCAGGAGCCAGTTTGGTAAGGTTATTGGTTGTCAGCGCAAGTTTTTCCCCAAAAATGAGCGGATAAGAGGCATTTTCCGGAGAAAGGTAGGCGAGTGATATTTTCGGGGATCTTCCCTCCTCTCTTCTGAGGCTGGCCCAGAAGGTTGTATCTATGATCGTCTCTATGATTTTCGCATCGGGCAGAGGCGCAAGTTCCTGATCATAATGCTTGGCAACAGAAGCGTGGTGACGTTCGAAATGCTTCTGCACAAGCCCTGCCACCGCACGGGCAGCTTTGTAGGTAGTCACGGGAACAGTTTCGCCCGGTTCCAATGCAGTCATCCTTAATTTATCGCTCAGCACTTTTGGTAACATTAGATTTTCAAAGGTTCAATGCAATCTTTCGCTTAGGATTGATATACTAAAACTACCAACAAACACCGGCAATAAAAAGTTGGATAGTCCGTACCTTAATTTACCCGCATAAAAACATTCTGCACGGAAAAATTATAATCGGCTGAGTGAGTATTTTTTTTCTCATCGATGTATTTTTTTTACCCAAAAGAAATCCGTTATAGATGAATATGAAGGACTTCCGATCGACTCAGGTACTGATCAGGAGTTTTTCCCACAAATTCATCCCCCTCACTTCCAACCATTTTTTCATTCTGGGAGTCGTATAATGCAAGGCCTGATGAAGGATTTGACACCATCGAACCACAAAATCATTAATAATACTGGAATGACTGAATTATTGAAAAATTTAACTTGTTTGCAACACAGCCCGAATATTACTGGTATAATAACAAGCAATGGTACTAAAAGAACAAAGTTTTGGGAATATACAGGAATGGTCGGCGCTACAAATCAAAATCAGACTTAGAAGCTTCAAAATTTATTTATCCCCCCCTCTTCACTAAAAAAATAATTCGGGAAACGCTGGCGGGCGCCCTTAGAGTCAAATATGTTTTTCGGTTAGCAAAAAAGAATTAACCGGTTTAATGTAAAGCGTATATACACGATTCAGAGCAAGCGGATCCAGGAATAAATGGTTCAATTATTTTATACGCCAACAGCAACAGATTGCTGAAGGACAATGAAACATAAAAATCCGGCGTTTGAAAGGCTATCTACTTTCATTCACCCTTCAAAATTATAATTAACTAAAAACCTAGAGCTATTGGTAACACTATATACTCTACACTTAAAATGAATAATTGATGAAAAGTATTTCTGTTGTAATACCAAACTATAACGGCCAACATTTATTCGAAAAATACTTCGGCACTAATTATAAAATTCTCAACAGCCTTGGGACAAAAGTACAGATCATCGTGGTCGACGATGCTTCTACGGACGGTTCGGTTGCCTATCTTGAACAACACTATGGCGACACCGTTACCATTTTAAGAAAGGAGAAAAATTCGGGGTTTGCCCAGACCTGCAATCTGGGTATTGAACAAGCGACCAACGATCTGATCTTCCTTTTGAATACAGATGTAACGCTTGAAGAGGGTTATTTTGAAAAATTATATAAATACTTTGAGCTGGAAGATACCTTTGGTGTCATGGGCCGGATCATCGGAATGGACGACGATAATATTCTGGATGCTGCCAGATCGCCTAAAATTCTGGGCAGAAAGATCAAGCCAAGCAATTTTTTCTATCTCAAAGACTCTGACACACTTACCCCTACTTTCTATCTTTCCGGCGCGATAGCACTGATGGATACAAGGAAGCTGAAAGCCATCAATGGGTTCAATGAGATGTTCAATCCGTATTACGGAGAGGACCAGGAAATGTCGATCCGTGCCTGGAGACTGGGCTGGAAATGCTACTACGAGCACAATGCGGTTTGCCGTCACGAGGTTTCAGCCACTACCAAGGGACATAAGGATATCTATTCCGTAAAGAGGATTTATTTCAGGAACCGTTACTACATGCACCATCTGCACCTGCACGGAGTTGACCTGAACCTTTATCATATTCAGGTGATATTATGCGATGTGTTACCAAGTATCCTGACTCTTCAACTCTATAAAGCGCAGGCTTACGTGGATTTTCTTAAGAATATGAATGAACTTAAAAAGAAGAAAACCGCGTTTAAAACCCAGATGAAGATTCACAAATCGAACATCGGGATTATCGACGTGATCGAGACGATCAAGATCATGCTTAAGTACAAGCAGGTAATAAAATTATAGCCCTCGGGCTGCACATTCTGCCGATATACATTAATTTGCACCTTGAACCGGAAACCAACAGTTTCCGGCTATTTTACTTTCCGGCATATTGTGATTATGCCACTTTTAGATAAATGAAAACATACTTCCGATTATTATCTTTTGCTCAACCCATCACCAGATTTGCTATCCCTTATATCATTTTCACCGTTCTGGGGGTCATTTTTAACACACTGAATTTAGCGCTTCTGGCCCCCCTTCTCATGACGTTGTTCAATAACAACAAGGAAGGAACTGAAATCCTGGCCAAACCGGAAAACTGGCTGGACCCGCTCGGCTATTTCAACTATTATGCGCAACAGGCCAATATCATCTACGGTCCGCATGGCGCTTTAAAACTGGTTTGCGGTGTAATTGTCGGGTCTGTTCTGTTTTCAAATATTTTCAAATACTTTTCCCAGCGCGTGATGGAAAACCTGCGTATCCACACGCTGCTCAATCTTCGCAAAGCGGTTTTCAACAATGTCATGAACCTCCATGCGGGGTATTTCAGCAATCAGCGGAAGGGTGATATTATTTCAAAGATTGCATCAGATGTCCAGGTTGTTCAGTTTTCGGTAACAGGCACGCTTCAGGTCGTATTCAAAGAACCGCTGCAATTGCTGGCTTACATATTCATGTTATTTGCTACCTCGGTAAAGCTCACACTTTTTGCAATACTGGTAATTCCCATTTCCGCTTTTCTGATATCAAAAATCGTCAAAAGGCTCAAAGAACAGGCAACGTTGGCCCAGCATCTTTTCGGATTGATGATCAGTTATCTGGACGAAGCACTATCAGGGATCAAAATCATCAAGGCCTTCAACGCAACTGACGATATAAAGGATAAATTTCACCAGGAGAATGTAAGGTACTCGGACCTTGGCCGTAAAATGGCCCGCAGGCAGCAAATGAGCGCTCCGGTTTCAGAATTTCTGGGCGTTACCATGGTCGCCATCATTGTTCTTTACGGCGGATCTCTGATCCTCGACAACCAGTCTGATCTGAGTGTCGCCAAGTTTGTAGCTTACATTGCGCTGTTTTCGCAGGTTATGCGTCCAGCAAAAGCGCTGACCGACTCTTTCAGCACAATTCATGCCGGTATTGCTGCCGGTGAAAGAGTTTTGGAATTGATTGATGAAAAGCCTGAAATCACCGATGCCCCTGATGCTATCGAATTGAAAGAATTCAACGATTCGATCAAGCTCACCAATCTTTCCTTTGCGTATCCGTCGCGCCCTGTTCTGAAAGACATCAATCTTACAATACCGAAAGGCAGAACTGTTGCGCTGGTCGGGCCTTCCGGAGGTGGTAAATCCACATTAATGGACCTCCTTCCACGGTTCATAGATGCTCAGGAAGGTAGTGTAACCATCGATGGTATCAATATCAAAAAAATAAAACTGGAATCGCTTTGGTCTCTGTTCGGCGTCGTCAACCAGGAGTCCATGCTTTTTAATGATACGATCTTCAGCAACATAGCATTTGGCAGCCCTGACGCGACTTACGAGGAAGTCGAAGCTGCCGCAAGAGTAGCGAATGCCCATGACTTTATTATGAACACTGAAAACGGCTATGACAGCAATATCGGTGACAGGGGAATGAAGTTGTCTGGTGGTCAGAAACAACGTATTTGCATTGCAAGGGCTGTGTTGAAAAACCCTCCGATCATGCTGCTGGACGAAGCTACGTCTGCCCTGGATACTGAGTCGGAAAAACTGGTCCAGGAAGCATTGAACAATCTGATGAAAAACCGCACCTCGCTGGTTATAGCTCACAGATTGAGTACGATTCAGAAAGCGGACACGATCATTGTACTGGAAGACGGTGTTATTGTGGAACAAGGCAATCACCTCGAACTTATTGCTCACGAAGGGCTCTACAGAAGGTTGGTGGATATGCAGCAGTTTACCGAAGAATAAATGAAAAGTACGCAGCTGCACAAGCCGTTGATATCCATTGCAATGTGTACGTACAATGGCCGTGAGTTCTTAGAGGAGCAACTGGATTCCATTGTTTCTCAAACCCTGGCGGAGTGGGAAATAATCATCGTGGACGACTGCTCTTCGGATGAAACCCGGACTATTCTGAACGCCTATGCTGAGCGGGACGTACGATTCAAAGTGTATTCCAATGATCAGAACCTGGGTTACAACAAAAATTTTGAAAAAGCGCTTCAACTGTGCCAGGGGACATTCATCGCCATCTGCGATCAGGATGACATCTGGCGAAAAGACAAACTTGAAGTTCAGTTCAATGCAATCGGGGATAATCAGCTGATTTACCATGATTCCGAATTTATCAACCAATCCGGAGCACCATTGGATTACAGGATGTCAGATAAGTTCAATTTTTACAGGGGCAGCGATCCGGAGGTCTTTTTGTATTTCAATTGCGTGTCGGGCCATAGCATTATGCTGAAAAGTGTAGTAGTGAAAGCTGCGTTGCCCTTTCCGGAGGATTTTCATTACGATCAGTGGCTGGCTTACAACGCCACGCTCCTGGGTTCTATAGATTTTGTGAATCAACCACTCGTACGATACCGACAGCATCAAAATAATAAAACAGATGTACTTGCATTACGCTCGGTTTCCAAAAGCGCAGACAGGAAAATTGTAGAATTACGTAAAGAAAGCGAGTGGTTGTTGCTTTGTTCCGAAAAAGCAACCGGTAAAAGTAAGTACCTGATTACCAAACTATATAACCTGAGCCTGCTGAGAAACAAGTCGTTTGCAAGCGTCGCCTATGGAATGGTCATCTGGGCAAACAAGGACACACTGCTTAGGTTATTAAAAAAATCAACGATAAGTAAGTTCTTCTTCACCCTTAGAAAAATATGGGGAAGCCAGGCAAAAAAACTGATATGAATAAACTGGTCAGCATTATTATCCCTACTTACAATTACGGTTTTATTATTGAGGAAACCCTGAATAATCTTCTGGAACAATCTTACCAGAATTGGGAAGCGATTATTATTGATGACGGATCGCCGGACAATACCGGTGAGGTGGTTAAAAAATTCGTAAAAACGGATAGCAGAATAAGTTACGTTGTACAGCCCAACAGCGGCGTTTCCGTAGCCCGTAACCATGGCTTTAAAAAATCCAAAGGTGAATACATTCAATTTCTGGATGCGGACGATCTGCTCAGTAAGGACAAGTTAATGCTTCAGATCGCTTTTCTGGAAGCAAATCCGGAGGTCGATATTGCATACACAGATCACCTGTACTTTGAAACGGAAAGGCCCGATGTGACTTACCCGGACTACGAAATGAACCATCATAACTGGCTTCCTAAAATCAACGCAAAAGGCTATGAGGCAGTTAACACGTTGATATACTCCAATATTGCAGTCGTGAGCAGTCCTGTATTGAGGCGGGCAATCGTAGAAAAAGTAAAGGGTTTCCCCGAACTCAGTAACTACACGGAGGATTGGGAATTCTGGTTCCTATGTGCTATTTACGGGGCGCACTATTGTTTTTTTGATAACGATGCCGCCAGAACACTGATCAGGATACACCACAAGAATACGAGCAAGAATATCCAGATCATGCAGGCGGGAGAACTGCAGTTCCGTAAAAGGATCGTGAAAGCCGTTCAGGACTCCCCGGTTTTATCCGACCCTGAAAAAGAGAAATTATTGGAACGAAATGCAGCCAGCACCCAGAAGCTGTATAAGTATATGATGTACCACGCCAATTTACTGGATTTGAGCCAATTGAAGATTCTACATAGCCTGACCAGTACTAAAACATTCATTTCTTATTACTTCAAATCTTTGAATTTTAAAAGAAAAAACCTTTTCAAAAAGAGCCGGTAAGATGGTTGAAAATACGGATAGCAAGCCAATTGACATTGATGTGATCATTCTCAGTTATGCGCGAAATGAAGATTTACAGAAAGTAACACTCAACGCGCTCGAAAGTCTTGAAAATTCGGAAGATCCTGGGAAAGTCAGGTTTCATGCAGTGGTAATTGAATCAAATAAAGAGCTAAAACCTTACCAGTACCCTTTTTCAAAAACCGTATACCCGTGGCAACGATTTGGTTATCACAGATATATGAACATAGGTATAGGAATGACCCGGAGCAAATATATCTGTATTGCCAATAATGACCTTATTTTTCACAAAGGCTGGGCGACTGAGATACTGAATGCTTTTTCGCATGATCCTGAACTGCAAAGCGTGTCGCCGGCTTGCAGCATTCACCACCCTGAGCACGGCACTACCCTAAATAGCGGACTGCATTATGGTTACGAGGTCAGGAAAGAACTGGTAGGCTGGTGCATCCTGTTCAAAAGGGATATGCTGAAAATTACAGGAAAACTGGATCCCGCATTCAAATTCTGGTTTGCAGACAACGACTACGCCAATACTTTGGAAAAATACAAACTCAAACATGCGCTGGTCACGTCATCTGTTGTGGATCATCTGGAAAGTCGCACTTTGAAAACAAAAAGCACAAAAGAACAATTGGAACTTACCAGCCGCGAACGTTTCTACTACGAGTATAAATGGCAGGGGCGCAGCTATTTATCCTACCTCAACAACATCCGGAAATTCTATAAAAACCTCCGCAAGATCAGGTGATCGGATCGCCCTTTTTCATTTTTAACAACCTGACCATCAATTTGTACGGAAAAGAAAGGCTAGCAATCCGGGAGTGCCGGGTACTCCATATTAATTTCAAAAGTTCCCATTTGGAGTAATAGTCATCATTGAGACTTTGCTGTAGAAAAACCTCCAGCGCATGGCGTTCGATCCTTTTTAAATGAGATTCGGGGATCTTGGCAACATTGATTGGTAAAACTGCGGCCCATTTCTGATGGACTTTCAAAATTTCATCCATCCAGACTTTATTGAAATTACCTTCGGAAAAATGCTTTAAGAGGATCTCAAATGTTACGGCAGCCTCAAATTCGCCGCTGATCGAAATCCCGAAGTCGAGATCATAGCCATGAAATTTCCGAAGCAACTTTTGATCAAAAGGATACTTCAGCGCTACTTTCCTGGAAGTACAAAACCAGCAGCCGTCTACACACGCGACTCTGCTCAATAGTTCGTCTCCCGGATTGCGGCAATCCTTCATGTCCGGCTTGCCGGTATGCTTGTAGCCTTGAACCAGGTTACAATAAAACCCGCCGTTTTCCTGCAAATGATAATTGTACCAACTCGCCGGCGCCAACGATTTGTAACCTCCGCCAGCAATTCCGAGCAGGCCAAGCTTTTCATTATTTGCAAAAATATCCAGAACCTTCTTCCCCCAATTGTCCGTCAGCATTTCTATATCCTCATGCATGAAACACAGCATGTCAAATTTAGCCTGCCGGGTACCTTCATTATAGATTTCGCAGATCCCCTTTTGGGCAGCGCTGTTGTCAAAACCCAGAATTTCATGAGGTACGCCAATAGTCCTTTCAATATTCTTTTTAACCAGTGACAAATCCTTGGCATTGGCAGAGCAGATAATGACAGATAGCATTCAGTGTATTTGAAAATAAATATTAGCCGAAATAATTACCAAAAGCGGCATGCAGCTGATACAAAGTTAGCCCATTAAGTAGAATCTGCACATCTTTGACATTTATAAACATATCAACCTGCCTGACCCTTATGAAACGCTTTTTCTTCGTATTTCTTCTTGTAATCGTAAACACGTCTCTTTTTGCACAGGTAAAATTTGCCAGGCTCTTCTCCGATCATGTAGTACTCCAACGCCAGAAACCGGTTCCGGTATGGGGCTGGGCAAAACCCGGGGAAAAGGTAAAGATTACACTGGCAACCCAAACCCTGAACGCGAAAGCAGATACCGAAGGGAAGTGGAGCGTTAAATTTGCGCCGCTCGAAGCAGGAGGACCATACACGCTTTCAGTAAGTGCCCGCTCTGGAAATGCGACAGTAAACGATGTACTGATCGGGGAAGTATGGCTCTGCTCGGGTCAGTCAAACATGGAATGGCCGGTTTCTGCCGCGAACAATTTCCAGCAGGAAAAACAAAATGCCAATTTCCCGCAGATCCGTCACTTCAAAGTAGAACATCATGTCACGCTCACACCAGAAAAGGATCTGAATGCAGGTGAATGGAAAATAGCCTCTGCCGAAACGGTAGGGGGATTTACGGCAATCGGCTTTTTTTTCGCGCGGGAGTTATACCAAAAACTGAATATCCCGGTCGGGATACTTCACTCATCCTGGGGAGGATCTCAAATTGAGGGCTGGATCAGCAAAGAAGCGATGCTGACGAACGATGAACTTAAATCTTATGCACAGAACCTGCCACAGACCTGGGAAGAAGCAGACCTGATTATGGACGCCAAGCTTAGGAAACAACTATTTAAAAACACATCTTATACCCCAACAGGCGAAGATGAGCAAAAATACCTCAGTGGTTCAGCTGATTTTTCAGACTGGCAAAAAACCGCCGATCCGATCGGACAATGGGACTGGAAAGGCTTGATGGGATTTCGGGGAAAGGGTTATATGGCACGTGAAATCGATATTCCGGCTGACATGGTTTCTAAGGAAACGATCCTTTCGCTCGCAGAAAATGACAGTCCAAACCAGATCTATATCAACGGGAAGCTGGTGAATGAGGTATCCGTAAAAGGAGCCAAAAAAATCACTATTCCCGCCAATACATGGAAAACCGGAAAAAATGTCCTTGTTATCAAACTGGGAAATATGGTTGGCAACGCATGGTTCGGCCCCGGCTTTGCCGGTTCCGCCAATGATCTTTTTGTTTCAGAGGGTTCTCAGAAAATCAGTCTGGCCAAAGACTGGATGCTCATGCCTTCATTTGCTGAAAAGCACGAGTTCGCCCATTTGATGAACAATGTAGGCACTTCCATTTTCAACGCGATGATTGTCCCGCTCATACCTTTTGCAGTGCGCGGAATGCTTTGGTATCAGGGTGAAAGCAATGCCGGGAGGGCTTATCAGTACCGTCAGTCCTTTCCGTTGATGATCAACGACTGGCGTAAATTGTGGAATGACGAATTCTCATTTTACTGGGTACAGCTTTCCAGTTTCGGGGCTGAAAACAACAGCAACACCGGAAGCAGATGGGGAGAGCTGCGCGAAGCCCAGAATATGACCCTGAGCCTGCCTAAAACAGGCATGGCCGTAAGCACCGACGTGGGAAATCCCAAAGATATCCACCCGACCAACAAGCAGGACGTCGCACACAGACTTGCCACAAATGCCCTTAAACTCGATTACGGACAAAATATCCCCTATGCATCCCCGCTTTACGACAAAGCTCAGTTTCAGGACGGAAAGGCAGTTGTTTCTTTTAAACATGCTGAAAACGGACTAGCGGTGAAAGACCGTTACGGGTATCTGAAAGGTTTCGAAATCGCGGGCGATGATAAGGTATTTTACTATGCCAAAGCAGAAATATCAGGCAATACCGTAGTAGTTTCACATCCGAAAGTAACCCGGCCAACGGCTGTGAGATATGCATGGTCAGACGCGCCGGAGGATGCAAACCTGTACAGCACAGACGGTTTCCCAGCAAGTGCATTCCGTACCGACAGTTGGCCGGGCTTGACGGTATCGAACAAATTTGAGTAAATGACTTCAACTAACACACACTATGCCAGGTACTTATTCTCAGGTTTACGTCCAGGTTGTATTCGCCGTCAAAGGAAGACAGAACCTGATCGCGAAAGAATGGAGGGATGAATTGTATAAATATATCGCCGGGATAATAAGTGGGAAAGGGCAAAAGCCCATTATTGTAAATGGCGTTGCAGATCATGTACATATTTTTATCGGATTGAGACCAGCGACAGCGATTTCAGATCTGGTTAGGGATATAAAGAACAATTCGTCCAACTTCATTAATAACAGCAAATTTGTTCAGGGGCATTTTTCATGGCAAGAAGGATTTGGTGCGTTTTCATACAGTCACTCTCAAATTGATTTAGTTTACAAATACATTCTGAACCAGGAGCAGCATCATCAGAAAAAGACCTTCCGGGAAGAGTATCTGGATATGCTTAACAAATATGGAATTGAATACCAGGAAAAATATCTTTTCGAATGGATTGAATGATTAAAAGACGCAAAAAATTGAGAATAGTTGTGAGAAAATAATGTCATCCCGTCGGAATTGTACGAAGTTCATTTCAAGAATAGTTTTCAATCCCGAAGGGCTGGCATTTTTATAGAAAGGACAGAATAGAACGATGCAAAACCCGGAACGGGTTATATGATTTGACATAGCATTGTGCAGGCATAATGTCATCCCGTCGGGATTCTAATTTCGGATCAACGTTATTCAGCTATAAAAATTTCATCCCTTCGGGATTGGACGAAGTTAATTTTCAGCATAGTTTTCAAGCCCGAAGGGCTGGCATTTTTATAGAAACAACGGTAAGACAACGATGCAAAACCCGGAACGGGTGATATGATTTGAAATAGCATTGCGCAGGCATAATGTCATCCCGTCGGGATTCTAATTCGGATCAACGTTATTCGGCTATAAAAATTTCATCCCTTCGGGATTAGGCGAAGTTCATTTCAAGAATAGTTTTCAAGCCCGAAGGGCTGCCATTTTTATAGAAACAACGGTAAGACAACGATGCAAAACCCGGAACGGGTGATATGATTTAGCTAGCATTACCCAGGCATAATGTCATCCCGTCGGGATTCTAATTTCGGATCAACGTTATTCGGCTATAAAAATTTCATCCCGTCGGGATTGGACGAAGTTCATTTCAAGAATAGTTTTCAAGCCCGAAGGGCTGGCACTTTTATAGAAAGGACAGAATAGAACCGATGCAAAACCCGGAACGGGTGATATGATTTTAGCTAGCATTACCCAGATATAATGCCATCCCGTCGGGATTCTAATTTCGGATCAACGTTATTCGGCTATAAAAATTTCATCCCTTCGGGATTGGGCTAGGCATTCAAAGATTAATTTTAAGCCCGAAGGGCTGCCATTTTTATAGAAACAACGGTAAAAAAACGATACAAAACCCGGAACGGGTGACATGATTTGAAACAGCATTGTGCAGGCATAATGTCATCCCGTCGGGATTCTAATTTCGGATCAACGTTATTCGGCTATAAAAATTTCATCCCTTCGGGATTGGGCTAGGCATTCGAAGAATAGTTTTCAAGCCCGAAGGGCTGGCATTTTTATAGAAACAACGGTAAGACAACGATACAAAACCCGGAACGGGTGACATGATTTAATATATTGTCACGCATGAATAATGTCATCCCTTCGGGATTCTAATTTCGGATCAAGGTTATTCGGCTATAAAAATTTCATCCCTTCTGGATTGGGCTAGGCATTCAAAGAATAATTTCAAGCCCGAAGGGCTGCCATTTTTATAGAAAGGACAGAATAGAACCGATACAAAACCCGGAACGGGTGACATGATTTAGCTAGCATTACCCAGATATAATGTCATCCCGTCGGAATTTAATTCTAAATCTCGTTATTTACAGCTATAAAAATTTCATCCCTTCGGGATTGGGCTATGCATTCGAAGAATAGTTTTCAAGCCCGAAGGGCTGGCATTTTTATAGAAACAACGGTAAGACAACGATACAAAACCCGGAACGGGTGACATGATTTTAGCCAACATTGTGCAGGTATCACAACCCGGAACTGGTGATATGCCAAATTATAAAACTCAAAAAACCTTAATTATTCGAAAATACCCCTTATGCCAAAATCTCTGCTAACCTGCGTTCTTGTCTGCACAGTTGCCTTAATTGCCGCCAGGCAGCTTGCACAAGAAGATAAACCTGTCAAAAATACCGAATGGACTGAATACCTCGGCGGCCCCGACCGTAACCATTATTCTACCCTCACGCAGATCAATAAAGGCAATGTAAAAAATCTGAAAGTAGCCTGGACATATTCTATGCCGGACTCAGGGCAGACACAGGCAAACCCGATTATCGTAGACGGCGTTCTGTACGGCGTAACTCCGGCAGTACAGGCTTTTGCGCTGGACGCCGCGACCGGTAAACAAATCTGGCTTTTTGGCGATAAATCGAAAAACGGATCCAATACCAGCCGCGGCGTTTCCTATTGGAGCGACGGTGCTGACAAAAGGATCATGCACGCGATGGGCTCATTTTTATATGCGCTCGACGCCAAAACAGGGAAGGTTATTGAAACATTTGGCGATCATGGAAAGATAGATTTGCATACGGGTTTACCTGAAATCGCCAAAAACAAATATATGGTCTCCAACACACCCGGAACGATATTCGAGGACCTGATCATTATGCCGTTAAGACTATCGGAAGACTCCGACGCCGCGCCGGGCGACCTGAGAGCTTTCAATGTACGTACCGGAAAACTGGAATGGACTTTCCACACGATCCCGTACCCCGGTGAATTCGGTTATGAAACCTTTCCTCCAGATGCATACAAAAATACGTTTACCGGCGCAGCCAACAACTGGTCCGGAACTGCTATCGATCGTAAACGTGGAATACTATACGTACCTACTGGATCAGCTGGTTATGATTTTTACGGGGCCAAACGAAAAGGCCAGAATCTTTTTGCAAACTCCTTGCTGGCCTTGGACGCACGTACAGGAAAGCGGTTATGGCACTATCAAACCATGCACCATGACTTGTGGGACCGCGACCTGCCTGCCCCTCCCAACCTGATCACCGTGAAGCATAACGGGAAAAGCATAGATGCTGTCGCTCAGGTTAGCAAGCAGGGTTATGTATTTATTTTTGACAGGGTGAGCGGCAAACCACTGTTCCCTATCAAAGAAGTAGCTGCCCCTAAATCTGCCCTAACAGGTGAATTCCCATGGCCGACACAGCCTGTGCCGGGAAAACCAGCCACCTTCGCACGCCAGGCCTATACCCTGACAGAAAAAGATATCAGTGTTTATGCGCCGGATCGTGATTCATTGGTTTATAAATTCAAAAAATATAAAAAAGAACTTTTTGCTGCACCGAGCAAGGAAGGAACCGTCATTTTACCGGGATTTGATGGCGGTGCTGAATGGGGCGGCGCAGGTGCTGATCCCGAAAAAGGCATTTTGTATGTAAACAGCAACGAAATGGCGTGGATACTGACGATGAAAGACACTCCGAAAGAAAGTGAACTCTCAACGCTCAGTCCGGGCGGAAAAGTATACACGACCTATTGCGTCACCTGCCACGGGCCCCAGCGGAAAGGCAATGCCAAGAGCGGGTACCCTTCGCTGGTTGACTTAGGAACACGCCGGGACCGGCCATTCGTGCATCAGATCGTTACATCCGGAAAAGGAATGATGCCAGGTTTCACCATGCTGACGGCCGACGAAAAGCAGGCGTTGATTTCATTTTTGTTCGGAGATGAAAAAGTTGAGGCGGTGTCCGCAGTTCCTGCGTCCAAAAAAATCTATCTTCCGTATCAGAGCACTGGTTACAACAAATTCCTGGATAGCCAGGGGCTTCCGGCAATAGCTCCTCCATGGGGCACATTGAATGCAATTGATCTCAACACCGGAGAATTTTTATGGAAGATTCCTTTTGGGGAAGTGGAGTCGCTGAGAGCAAAAGGAGTACCCGCAACAGGTACCGAAAACTACGGCGGCCCCGTGGTGACCGCCAGCGGGCTGCTTTTTATTGCCGCTACCAAAGACGGAAAATTCCGCGTGTTCGATAAAGACAATGGCAAATTGCTTTGGGAAACCATGCTTCCGGCAGCTGGGTTTGCGACGCCTTCAACTTACGAAGTAAATGGGAAACAATATGTAGTGATTGCCTGCGGCGGTACCAAGCTGGGTACCAAAAAAGGCAACCAGTATGTGGCATTCGCTTTGGAATAGTTCAGGATAATTTCGTGATCCATTCAACCATTTTCTTTCTTCCGGCCTGATCGGGTAACCGGCCCAAACCGGCCCTCAGGTTGTCGGTAAGATGCTTAACGTCCGAAGTGCCGGGAATAACGCAGGTTACGGCCTCGTTCCCTAATATGTATTTCAGGAAAAGCTGCGCCCAGCTGCTGATGTCATAATCTGCTGCCCAGGCAGGGAGGTCTTTGCCTTTTACAGCCCTGAAAAGGGCCCCCTGCTCGAAAGGCTCATTGATAATCACAGCCACTCCGTTATCCCTTGCTGCATTCAGCAAGCTCTTCTCTGCATTTCTTGAACGTATGGAGTAATTGAACTGAACAAAATCAACTGCTTTCGACTTGACGATTTCTTCCAGTCGCGCATGTGCAGAATCAGTATAATGGGTAATACCGATATATCTGATCCGCCCCTGAGATTTCCAGTCTCTCAGTGTTTTGAGATGGGTTTGCCAATCCTGCAGATTATGTATTTGCATCAGATCCATGGTTTTACGACCCATTTTCTGGAGAGATTCATTCATCTGATCAATACCGGCCTGCTTTCCCGTTGTCCAAACTTTGGTAGCCAGGAAAAATTGATCGTTCAGTTTCAAATCTCTGGTAAGATCGCCGATTACCTGCTCTGCTCTCCCGTACATAGGGGAAGCATCGATCACTTTGCCACCCAGTTCATTCATTTTTTGAACGACTTCCTTTAAAGAGGCCCGTTCGCCGGCGGAAGCTCCTACATCGAACTGCTGCCACGAACCCAATCCTACCGCTGGTATTTTTTCGCCGGTTGCAGGAATTGCTCTTTGTAAAATCATTTTATCAGGTTTTTTTGCAAACGAATCCAGCGAATTCAACGCCACTGCGCCACCGGCAACGCCCATGGTCTTTAAAATTTCTCTTCTTGAAAATACAGGATTCATAAGCTTATGAGACGCCATTTTTGACTTTTTCAAAGCCAATTTACGGAACAAATGTCAAAGCAGCCGGTTTGTTTTCCTAAAAAATAAAAGGAGCCTGGTCAACGACCAGGCCCCTTATTCAAAACTGTTCACCAAATCTCGTTAATCTATTTTGTTTCAATTGTTACATTCACCTTATAGTCTTCCAGCTTTGGCGCTACACTGGAAATCGGATAAGGATTTACTTCGCTAACTTTCAGCTCGTAATTTTTTCCGTTTAGACTAAATGCCTTGATGCCGGAATTTTTACCGTCCCCGGAAAAGGTAACGTCAACATCAGCGGAGCTAGACCCGTCGGTAACACTGAATTTAATTTGGGCACTTCCCATTTGAACGCATATTACGTCTTTGGGGCAGCGGCTGTCTGTCAGTTCCCTGAGATCTACTTTCAGGTCTACACCGGAAATCGCAACGGTAGTGGCCTGCCGGTAAGGCACAATAGCCGTCTTAATTTCAGCTTCCGGTGTTGCTTCTTCCTTTTTGTCGCAGGCCATTGCCGCAACCCAGATCATGGCAAGTAAAATCGTTTTTTTCATGGAATAGTGTTTTTTTAGACTTGAATTAAAAGAAACAATCGACTTACAAAAGGTTGTAATCTTGAAGAAATTAGTTCGCAAAATCCTATTTTTCAGAAGCCGCATCCTTATGGCATAAAATGCGGTTTATACTATACTTCAAAAGGCAGATCATAGTCCTTGATAACAGGCTTTGAAGTCCGTGTCTTTACGATAATCCTGGCTTTCAGAGGACTGCCGAGCACGAGGTAGTTTTTGACATATTGATCATCGTAAAACACCCAGGATTCATTTTCCAGGAAGTAAGTTTCAAGTCCTTCTTTGTTTGCTCTGTAAGCCCATTGTTCTACTATTCCAGGCTCATAATTGATCGTCCGGCCCATACAGGAGACCTGTACGCCAGGCTGCGCACTATTGCCAAGCTCCGTGCAGCTTTCCACAACGACGCCGATTGCAGAGTTGTCTTCGAGGTCCTTTACATACCACTGTTCAATGACGGTTTTTACGTTTGCCATTTTTTGAATTTGTTTATTTGTTTCAACCATTTGACACAGTTCGCAAATAAACAATTACCTCCATATTGGAGGCGGGCAAATTACCTTACGGCCTTAGATATATTATCAAAGGGCGAAGTCAGCAGCGGGGTTATTGATTTCCCGAAAAACCGGCTTTACTGATCCGTCGGATCCTGCCGTCACTTTTGGTCATCACATACATTTCTTTTGTAAAGCCGTCATATTCTATCCTTACGTCTACCCGTTCCGAACCGGACATTTTACGGAGGCTGGTTTCGTTTCCGTTTTGGACGATCATCATCTCATGCACCGTAGAGTCGGACAGAGCCTTGTTGATGTTGACATAAAAAATACGCCCGTTGACGATATCGCCAAAAATATATTTGTCTTTCAGTGCATCAATTTTTCCTTCATACACATAGCCGCCACTGATCGCATTCCCGTCGATATGATCATATAATGCGAAGGGTTTGACCGTTTTTGCTGTCTCTGCACCAGGCAGTTTGTATACATTTTTCAGATCTTTCGGCGAAATCCCGTAGTTGCCTTCCTGTACATTCCATCCGTAATCGCCCCCCTTTTGTATAATATTGATTTCTTCAAAATTGGATTCTCCGACTTCAGTGCTGAACA
Organism: Dyadobacter bucti; assembly: GCF_005869225.1. GTDB lineage: Bacteria > Bacteroidota > Bacteroidia > Cytophagales > Spirosomataceae > Dyadobacter > Dyadobacter bucti. The sequence continues at coordinate 257,293 of NZ_SWFP01000001.1, forward strand.
TTGTTTTTCCATTTGTCATGTGCCAGGACATTCTGTGAGGGTTCCTAAACCCGTATGCGTAAATCTCCTTCCGGACCAAAGGGTCTGTATCGTTTACGAAAGGATTGTCTGCCGGGATTCCATACCGGCCATTTTTGCTGTTATTTCCCAATGGATCAATACGGATAATCGTACCCAGCAGGGAGTTTTTCGAGTGGCACAACTCAGGATGTTTGCCAATCGTCGATCCGCCGTCGCCGGTGCCTATGTATAGCATTCCGTAATCCTTATCGTTTTTCGACAGCCCCGGCACAAAACCGATATCCTGCGTACCGTGCACATTTCCAGGCACATTAATACGGACTAACTCCCGTCTTTCACCCTTGAATACCGGACTTTGAACATCAATATTTTTCCATTCCGAAACCACCCATTGCAGGAACACCTTTACTGAATCAGCATATTCGTAATCTGCTTTTTTGCCTTTAAATGCCTCCGTGTGGGTAAGGTAGATTAAACCATTATTCAGATAGTCTGGATGAAAGGCAAAACTTCCCAGGCCGGTACCTAACCCCGGTTCATTGATATAATTTTCTACCAATGGCCTGATATCCAGAAAAGTATTCACTTGTCCATTTTCGATACGATGAATAATTCCACGCTGGTCACTCACATATAGTGTACCATCGCCTGAGGGATGTGGCCGCATATTGGCGATCCTTGTTCGGGGCATCTTATCGCTTGATGGAGGAATCAGAACAAAATCTTCGAGCTCTATCTGCAAGCCTGATTTGGTCACCGGCGCAGCGAGTCTGGGAGCTATAGTTACCTCTTTCTTAACAATTAATGGCTTAATACCGTGAACTTTGGTTTCATCCTCAATATAGCCGAGGATCGCATTGATCTCTTCTTTCTTAAGAAAATCGAAAGGTGGCATGATCAGTTTGTAGCGTCGGCTCAGACTTACCGCCCGTTCATCACCTGCCTCAATGAATTTTCCCGGATTGGTGATAAAACTTGTTAACACATCTTTGGACAGCAGGCTGGTAATCCCTCCGAGCGGCGGCCCGATACCATCATCCTGCAATGCATGGCAGGACACACAGTTTGTCGTAAAAAGTTCTTTTCCATTCAGGGCAGCAGCGGTGCCTTGGCTCAATTTAGCTTTTTTGTTTGCGGCACAGCCCGCGAAACCAATCAGTAGGATCAGGAAAAAAGGGTAGCGTAAAATTCGGAACATTCAGTGTCGAATAAGTCTTTTTTAGAGTTTCAGGCAATGTTAAGGATAAAATTTCTATGAAAAAACGGATGATTATATAATAAAAAAAGCCGGAATATTTCCGGCTCTTCATTTGGATGTGGGAAGGTTTCGTTATCCTACATTATTTCCATCTTTATCAAGTTTCACCCGGGCACTTTCACTGCCTTTGGCTACTTGCAATTCGTAATATTGTGACTTGTCTTCTCCCGTCACGAGGAAAGCCTTGGTAACTTTCCATCCTGAGAACTCTTCACCTTTGATGGTTTTTTTGATCCCTTCGGGGAGATCTTCCGGTTTAACCGCTACCTTTTCCTGTTTCGTAACAGCGAAAGCCGTCGTCTCTGTTTTTCTGTTCTCACCTGCTGTGCTCGTCTGAACGGAAGCGAAGGATATCATTGTCAGGGCCAGGGCCGATACTATTAGCTTTTTCATGATCTGTGTTATTTTTCAATGTTTGACTTTAACAGTTTTGCGTCTGTCATTACAGAAGCATTGATGTTTAAAGAACTAACATCATTATGCCAAAACACATAATACATTGATTATTAATAGGTTATAAAAACAAACCTCTTTTCATTGTGTCTATTGAAATCCACGTTTTGTGGGTTTTGTCTTCAAAAACAGCATGATCAGTTCAACACATTTCCGTCTTTATCGACCTTGATGCGCGTCTGCTCATCGGTTTTCCGGACCACCAGCTCGTAGTATTGAGAGTTGTCTTCATTGGTGATCAGAAATGCTTCCGTAATCGTCCAGCCTGTGTACGATTTTGCGTTCATAGTGTTTTTAACTTTTTCCGGAAGATCATCAAGCTCGACTGCGACCCGCTCCTGCGACTGGCAGATATGAGATGGTACTGCGAAGGCTGTTTCGGTCAAAAAACATGTGCCGAAAGTCAATGCCAGTAAGAATGTGATGCGGTTTTTCATAATATTTTGGAATTAAATCTGGATGTATAAATCTTCATGTCTGATGATCTAAAAGCATGCCGGATGTTGACCGAAGTAATGTCAGAAAGAAAATATCGTCTGTCAGATTGTGTAAGCCAGAAGATAGTGCATCTAAATATTTCAAAAATCACTTGGCCGTCCAGCCGCCGTCAACCGTCACTACCGACCCAACCATGTAGCTGGCTGCGCTGCTGGATAGAAAAATGGCCGCGCCCTGGATTTCCCGGAGGTTTGCCCATCGTTTTAACGCGGTGGCCCCGAGGATAATGTTCCTTGCATCGTCGCTTTCTGCGATAGGGATGTTCATTTCAGTCAAAAACGGCCCCGGGCAAATAGCATTGACCATAATATTAAAAGGTGCAAGTTCCAGTCCGAGTGCCCGGGTCATTTGCACTACGGCACCTTTGCTGGCCGTGTAGGGGGTTCTGTCCGCAAGACCAACCAGCCCAAGGGTACTGGCCAGGTTGATGATCCGCCCGCTGCCGCTCTTTTTCATGTAGGGAATTACAGCCCTGGACGCGAGCCAGGTGCCGTTTACATTTACCTCCATCACTTTGGTAAAATCCTCATAAGCGAGCTGGTCGATCGGCCCGCGGATATTGATCCCGGCACTATTGATCAGGATATCTATTTTACCAAATGTTTCCATAGCAAACCTCGCCATATCTTCCGTTTGGCGCATACTGGTGATGTCGGCTGCATAGGAAATCACCCGCGTCCCGAAGGCCTCACTAAGCTCAGTTGCACTTTTTTCGCCTTCTGCGGCATTACGGTTGACGAGGATAACGTCCGCCCCCGCAGAAGCCAGTCCAGCCGCTATCGCAAACCCCAGGCCTTTGGAGCCCCCTGTAATGACGGCCGCTTTACCGGTGAGGTCGAAAAGCTTAATCCCCGGAAGTAATTCTTGAAGCATCGAAAAAATCAGTACTGGTGAAATGCCTGGGATACAAATTCCAATACGACAGGAAGCGACTGCCGCCAATAGGTCCAGTTATGCGCCCCGTCCCTGATGCGGAATTCATGAGGAATTTCCTTTTTTCTCATCGCAATGTGAACAAGGCTGTTTCCTTCAAACAAAAAATCGTCATCGCCGCAATCTATAAACCAGCGTACTGCTTTTTTCTGTGCATCGGGCATGTTATTCACCAATGCCAGCGCGCTGTGCCTACTGTAATAATTGGCAACTACTGTATCCTGAACATCCGGATTATTTCTCAACAGGTTCTTTTTAGCATCTTCCAGGGTGATAGGACCGGTGGAAGCACTGAGCGGACATGCCGACGAAAACAGCTCAGGATGGTGCAAGGCATACATAAAGCTCCCTCCCCCTCCCATCGACAGACCGGCGATAGCCCGATATCTTTTTTCGCCTTTGATACGGTATTTCTTTTCCACGAAAGGCATCAGTTCCTGAAAGAAAAAGTCTTCGTAAGGCCAGTCGCCCTTCACATCGTTAAAATATCCCCGGCGTCCGGTATCGGCATCGGGCATGACAATGATCATCGGCGTTGCAGTGCCTTCTCTGATCGCCTTGTCGGCAATATTTAGAACCTCCCCGAACTGTACCCAGCCTGTATGGTTGTCCCCGGCTCCGTGCAAAAGATATAGTACCGGATAGCTTCTTTCGGACGTGGCATAATCGGGCGGAAGGTATATTGCAAACTTCCTTTCCGATTTCAGCAGTTTGCTCGGAAGAGACACGTTATCAAGTACTTTTCCGGTCTGCGCAAAAAGAGTCGCCGCGCAGAAACAAGCAAGCAGGGTAAATGTTATTCTTTTCATGAAGCAATTTTGGTTGTTCGGATGTTCGTACTAACTTCCAAAAGTAACTTCCTGCTGCGCTATACCCTTGTATGCCACGAATGCACAAATTTGCACGAAGGCAATTCGTGTTTATCCGTGCATTCGTGGCAATAATAGATGTTATTTCTTCTTCATTTTCATCGAAACCGGATCCCAGTTGATGACCTTTTTTTCAAAATAACTTTCATTACATGCAAGAACCGGAGCCGCAGCCCGGAAACCGAAAACCGGATCTTCGACTGTTCCCAGACTTCCTTTTTTGATGTTTTCAAAGAAATCCCGGAAATGGTTGGCATGCGCATCGTCCTCTTTGGGAGCTTCAAATTTCACTTCTTTTACCGGCTCAGCTTTTCGCGTATCTTCCGGATACTGGGCGTCGTACTGTTTTTTAAATTCTTTTTGTTCGCGCTCGGAAAAAGTATTATAGCTGTCATAACCCCCGTAACCCGGCGCTTTCGGCAGTTTTTTTTGGGTAAGGATCAAATTATTTTCGGTAAACTCGATCTGTCCTTCTGTACCGATGATCCGCGTGTTATTGGCGATCGCCCCTGCATTGGCGAAGTTCACCCGGAGCACCATCTGGAAGTTGGCATGAATATCCGTTTTGGGATAGTCAAGAATAGACACCAGTACGTCCGGTACGTCACGCCCGTCTTTCCAGTAGCTTAGCTCCCCCGATGAAAATATACGTTCTGGCCCAAGTGAATTGGTTACGAAGTGGACACCTGTAATCAAATGCACAAAAAGGTCGCCGGCAACACCGGTACCATAGTCCCGGTAGTTTCTCCATCTGAAAAAGCGTTTTGCATCAAACGGCACTTTTGGCGCATCACCCAGGTATGCGTCCCAGTCAAGAGTGGTGACAGAAGCATCGGTCGGGATCGAATAATTCCAGGCGCCTATCGAGTTGAAACGGTCATTATTGGATTCTACATAATTGATCTCCCCGATATCTCCCGCTTGCAGAAGCCTTTTTGCTTCCCTGAAGGAAGCAGAACTGATCCGCTGGCTGCCGATCTGCATCGTTTTTCCTGATTTTTTCCATGCATCGATCACCGAAAGGCCTTCATTGATATGATGCACCATCGGTTTTTCACAATATACATGTTTTCCTGCCTGCAGAGATGCCTTGGTAATGTGGTCATGCCAGTGATCCGGAGTTACGACAAGCACCGCGTCGATATCCTTTCTTTCCAGAACCTGCCGGTAGTCACGGGTAGTAAAAATATCCTTTCCAAAAACCTCTTTTACACGTGTGAGCCGACCATCGTACAAATCTGCGGCTGCAACAAATTCCACATCCGGGGAACTGCGCAAAGCGGCTTTTGTATCCTGGTGTCCCTGGATGCCCATTCCGATTGTAGCAAAACGGATTTTATCGTTAGGACTGATTTTTTTCAGGTCCCGTATGATGTTAAACGGCTTTGCAATACTTTCGGTAGCTACGAGCGCAGAGGCCGCAGTGACATTTCTAAGAAAATTCCTTCGGGTCGGATTCATCGGAAGTTGTGACTAAGAGTGATGTAACATATTGAATTCTCTAAAATAAGGAATAAATGCAGACCTTGGCAACAGCCCGCAAATAAGTGCATTCCGAAGCCTGAATGATTATATTTTTTCCAAAAGATTTATTAAAACTTATTGTCCGTTACCGATATGAAAACAGACCAGGAGAAGAAATTAGTCAGCGAATTGATAGTCCTGATTGAGAAAGGAAATGCCCACGTGACATTTGACGAAGCCATAGCAGAACTGCCCGCGAACCAACGCACAGTTGTGCCCGAAAACCTACCATACAGCATCTGGCAGCTCGTGGAGCACCTGCGGATCAGCCAGAAGGACATTGTGGATTTTTCGGCATCCGACCGGTTTGAAGCCCTGGTCTGGCCGGACGATTACTGGCCGAAGAAAGTCGCAGATCATGTCAGTGACGAAACATGGGAAACCTCTCTGGAACAGATCCGGGATGACCGGAACCGTTTTTTTGATCTGCTCAGGGACGACAAAAATGATATCTTCAAAGCATTTCAGTGGGGCGACGGACAGTCGCTGCTGCGCGAGGCCCTGCTGATCGCAGACCACAATTCCTACCATACCGCAGAAATTGTGGTCGTGCGCAGGCTGCTGAAAAGCTGGCGTTAGGAGTCTTTACAGTTCCTCGATCGTAATATCCTTGTAAGCAACGAGCGCCTTGCCTCCGCCATGGATCTGCATGCCTATCACGCCGCTTTGTGGAATGCTTTTGTCAGGTTCGGTATAATCTACTGTTTGTTTCCCGTTCAGCCAGATCTGGATGTGGCCTTTGTCGCTTTTTACTTCATAGTCATTCCAGTCGCCGGGTTTCAGTATGCCCGCGACCATGGCTGAATCGGGAGCTACGAGCGTTTTGTTTCTTCTTGACTCGTCATATAAGCTCGCCCAATAGCCGTCCCCAAGGTCAGCCTGATAGCCGACCATTTCATAGGAAGGATCTTTGGACCTCACACTATTGAATTGTACGCCCGTATTGATAAAACCCTCGGTCCCGCTGAGTTTGAATTTCAGTTTCAGCAGAAAGTCGGAATAGGTTTTTGTTGTACAGAGGAAATTGTTGTGCGGAACAGTTTCTTCCAGCGATCCTCCGGTAATGGCACCGTCAACGATCTGCCAGGTTTTGAGGGTGTCTCCTTCCCACCCGGTAAAGTCTTTGCCGTTAAAAATGGAGACCGACTTTGTTTCGTTTGCGGATTTGCAACCCGATAAAAATAAAACTATGACTAAAAAAAGGACTATCTGCGCTTTTATCATAACTTAAACCGTTTTGATTGTGTACTACTTTTACCCGAAACTCTTGTTAAGATCAAAAGACCCCGACCCACATACTTTACTATTGCCGGTGAAACAGACAGTCACCCGTTTTTCATTAATATCCGTATTTTTAGAAGGAGTATTTTCCTGTTCCGGTTATTTCCAGAAAAATAAAGCAGAAAGTTATAATGATTGACGCGATTAACAGCCACGATGACAACCTGCTTGTCGCCATTGAAAGGTTCGAACTTGTTGCGAAAGCCACGCGTGATGTGATCTGGGACTGGGACCTTGTAAACGGTACCGTCTGGTGGAACAGCGGTATGGAACTGATTTTTGGCTACGCCATCGGAGATGTGGGCACCGGCCCTGAATCCTGGTTCGACAGGATCCATCCCGACGACCAGGAGCAAGTGGTCAAAAGTATCCATGATGTCATTGATCAGGGAGGCACCAATTGGGCCGATTTCTACCGTTTCCGCCGCGCCGACGGTACTTATGCCAAAGTTCACGACCGGGGTTATGCGATTCGGACGGACGGTAAGGCTGTCAGGATGGTTGGCTCTATGATCGATGTTACGGAACAGCTGAGATTGCAGGAAGCGAACAGAGAAAGTGAAGAAAACCTCAAATTCGCAATGCAAGCCGCCCAGCTCGGTGCCTGGAACCTTGACCCCATCGGGCAGACCGTGCACTGGGACGACCGGTGCCGTGAACTGTACGGTTTCCCATCCAAAAATGAACTCAGATACGAAAATCTTGTAAAGTTTATCCACCCCGGAGATAGGGACCGCATGATGACTGCGGTGAGAGATGCCCTGGATCCTGCTATCAGGAGTACCTATGACATCCGGTACCGGACCGTAGGAGCCAGCGATAAAAAACTGAGATGGCTGCATTGCAGAGGACAGGCTTATTTTGATAACCAGGGAAAAGCCTACCGTTTTTCAGGTATTTCAAGGGACATTACGGATGAAGTCGATAACCGTGAAAAAGTGCTCTGGGCTGATCAGCAAGCCGCTATGACCCTTGAAGAATCAGGGGCCGGCTCGTTTCATGTCAAACTGGAAACAGATGAACTGATTTATACCCCGGTAATGGCCCAGATCATCACCGGACGGGAAAGCAGCAAAGTAACCAGGGACGTTTTCATTCGCCATATTCACCCTGATGATGCTGCTCTTCGGTTACAGGCTTATCAAAAAGCCGAGACGACAGGCCAGCTCAGATATGAGGCACGCTTTATATGGGAAGATAATTCTGTTCACTGGATCAGGGCGATTGGCCGCTACCTCTATGACAGCTCCGGAAAGGCGGTGTCACTGTCCGGGCTTGTGATGGATATAACCGATCGGATCGAGTCCGAACAAAGATTAAAAACTGGTGAAGAGCGTTATCGCCAGCTGGCTGAGGAACTGGAACAACGGGTCAGCCAACGGACAGAAGAACTGCGCCAGGCAAATCAGGAGCTGATCAGTTCCAATAACAATTTGCAGCAGTTTGCCTACGCGGCCAGTCACGACATGAAAGAGCCCCTTCGGAAGATCCAGTCATTCAGTTCCCGTTTACAAACAATTTACGGCAAGGAATTTGATGACAACGGCACCTTCATGCTCAACCGCATCCAGGATGCTTCCAGCAGAATGTCCCTGATGATCGACGATCTGCTGGCTTATTCAAGGCTTACCGCAGAGATGAACTTCGAGCCTGTCTCTCTCGATGAGCTCCTGGCAAGCGTACTCGCTGACCTGGAAATATCCATTCAGGAACAAAACGCAGAAATCACTTCGGACCCCTTACCGGAGATATGGGGAAATGCAGGTCAGCTGGCGCAGCTGATACAAAACCTGCTGACCAATGCCATCAAATACAGGCGACCCGATGAGTCGCCGAAGATCAGGATAACTGCTTCTGATGTAAACGAAAATGAAAAAAGATCCCTGCCAGCGCTTATCTCCGACCACCCCTACGTAAGGCTTGAAATATCAGATAATGGAATCGGATTTGACGAAAAATACATTGAGAGGATTTTCCAGATGTTCCAGCGTCTGCACGGAAGAGGCGAATTTTCCGGTTCCGGGATCGGACTGGCGATCTGTAAAAAGGTTGTTCAAAATCATCACGGCTACATTTCTGCCAAAAGCATCCAAGGTGAGGGCTCCACTTTTGTAGTATATCTCCCGGCGGTCCGGCAGGAATGACGTTGCTGGTCCGTATGCAAAATTATTTTTGCCAGATGTCCTCAAACTGTTCGGGATGCCTCCTGAACTGTGCTTGCACGTATACGCATAACGGAATAACCTGCAAATGGTTTTCCCTCGCGTATTTAACCATTTCATCTAAAAGTTTGCGGGCCAGCCCTTTCCCTTCCATTTCCGGGTTCACTTCGGTGTGATATGCCGTCAATGCTGTTTCCGAAATGGCCACCGCCATTTCACCGACTTTTTTGCCATCTTCTTCAATGACGAATACGCCTCTTCTGCGATTATCCAGTTTCAGACTAACTTCGCTCATGCCTTGTATATTTTGTATTAATGTTGATCCCTGCTGACAAATTCATGCATATTCCGGTAAAAAACAAATAAAAACACGGGAGAAAAGATCATGTTTTGGAGAAGGGTGATTTCTGTATATTTTTGGTGTAAAACAGTTTTTGTCACACACTATACTCCATCTGAAATGCTCCTGAAACTTCTGTGCCCACTTCTTTTTATTTCCGGCCTGTACTGTCTTATTAAAAGTATCAGCGGAATTATGAACCTTTACGGCGGTAAAATAATCGAATTCCCCGCCAACAGCCCCTCCAACGATTTTGATATTGATAATCCTGGTGATTATGAAATATCCCTCAAACGTCCCTTTACCTTCAAAGGCATCAAAACCGACATGGTTTTTAGCTTAACCAATAAAACCACAGAAAACGAACTGACGGTGGTAAAAGTGCTGAACCTGCTGGGTACCAGAAAAGACCTGTCCGGTAACCGCATCATACCTGTGGCGGAATTTGCGGTCACAGAAAAAGGCCTTTATCACATCGAAATTGTAGATTTCCCCAGTTACCGAGCGAAGGACCAATTTATCATTATGCCCAAAACAGGAGGACGTGCCGTGCCACTTACCTTCGCCATTGTTTTTTCAGGGATTGCTGCCATTGCCGGGTTGGTCCTGAGCATACTGGCCTTTCTGAACAAATTCTGAGGCAAATCATCAGACGCCTTCGGCCGCTTTTTTCATTTTGGCGAGACCCGTTTTCGCTACCAGCAATGCATCCTGCGCATAATAATCTTTGTTGAAAACTTCGAAAGAAAGTATGACCGGCTTATCGGGGTTTTTGAGCGAAATCAGCAGGTCTTTGAGTGGTGCAACGCCATCGCCGGCGTAGACCCTGTCGGCGTCAGTAATCGTTTCACGCGGCGGCGTGGCGGGATAATCATTGATATGGAATATTTCGATCATTGGTTTCCCCACAGCCTTTACACTGTCCATACCCGAACCGCCTTTGTGCAAATGATAAACGTCCATCAGCAAACGTGCCGAAGGATGCCCCGATTCGACCGCTACATATAAAATTTCTCCCACCCGGCTTAGGTTTTTGGAAAAGCCCCAGAGTTCCAGATGCGGTACCACGCCGGTTTTGTCGCCCAGTTCTAGAATCGTGCGATAGCGTTCCGCTACTTTCGCCAGATCGAGCGACGGCCCGGTAGTAGCTCCCATGGGCGGTGCTGCCACGCGGGGGCAGCCGATTTGCGCCAACTGTTCCATTTCCATTTTGAGCTGATCCAATGCCTTGGCACGCGTAGCTTCGTCGTCCACGATCCAGGGTGCAAATCCGATGGCATCCTCTACCTTCAAGCCCAGATCATCAATAATCCGTTTGGCTTCCGGAAGCGTGCCTCCGGTTTTGAGATAATCCTGTAAAGTATTAATCCATATCTCCACAGCTCCATATCCTGCTTTCGCCGCTACTTCCAGCTCTTTCCTGAACCCGAGTTTGTGACCCCGTAAAGTGCTCATGTTCAAAGAATAGACAAAAGCGGGGTTTTTGGTCTTCATGATGTCGAGAGGTAATGTACCCGCTCCGGTAACGGCCAGAACGGAGGATAGTGCTTTTCTGCGGTCCATTAATACGGTATCTGATTTAAATGTTGATTTCTTGTTAAAGCCGCCCGCGGGAATTTTTTACCGCTGATTGGTGTAAATTCATTGACAATAAAAAGACAACCTTCTCATGGAAACAGACGATTATCAGCTGCCCGCGCAGACCAGAATAGGACACGTTCACCTGAAAGTAGCCGACCTGGAACGTGCGATTGATTTTTATTGCGGTTTACTTGGATTTGAGATCACGGCCCGCTACGGGGCCCAGGCTGCTTTTATATCCGCTGGCGGTTATCACCACCATATCGGGCTCAATACCTGGTACAGCAAAGACGCCCCTCCTGCCCCGCAGCATGGCGTGGGCTTGTTTCATACCGCAATTCTCTACCCTACCAGAAAAGACCTGGCGACGATTTTCAATCGTTTGCGGCAAGCGGACTACCCATTTTCCGGCGCAAGCGACCACGGTGTTTCCGAGGCGCTTTACCTCAACGACCCCGATGGCAACGGCGTGGAATTATACTGGGACAGGCCCAAAGAGCTTTGGAACTACATGCCCGACGGGACTGTCGAAATGTATACGAAAAGTTTGAATCTGGCTGGTTTGCTGGCAGAGTTGAAGTAGTTAGAATTCAATTCCCAAATGTATAAGAACGGCCATTTCCACTTCCCTCATTTTTCCTGACTTAATTGACCGATCCGATTACCAAATCGGATCTTGTCAATAGTCCTTATCTGATTACCCTTTACTTTTGATTCGTTTTTTCAATCCTCCTTCATTGATTAGAAGAAGCACCTCAAAAGGATAAATCTTATTTGTACTTGAGGTTATTGGCAAAACAGTTATAGTAGCCCCGTATTGATTATTAAAGTCATTGGAAATGATTAGTACCGGCCGCGTTTTTGCTGTTTCGCTTCCAAGGGTTGGATCAAGATTAGCCCAATATATCTCTCCTTTATTCATTTACAAATTTTCAAAATCAGCAAATGAGAAGTCTTTTGCAATAATCAAATCCTCTTTGGCAGTTGCTTGGTAGCCTTCTTTCAAAAGAGTTTCTAGTTTAGTTTTTTTCTCTCTCGCTATTTTTTCATCGATCGCTTCCTTGGCGAATAGACTTTCATCTTTTGACAAAGAATGTATAAAATCGACTACTGGATCAGGCAGGTCAAGTTGTATCGTCTTCATGTGCGTTTTAGTTTTAATAAAATTTAAGATATTTTGCTATGAATTCAACCGGACTTCGCTCCCCAGTTCCTGATTTTAAGTTACCTAAAAGAGTAACATCAATACTTCATCATCAAATTCAGCAATTTCCGATCCAGTTTGTGACCGTGAAAATCTTCATAGGCTACATCAGCGCGGCGGGAATCAAGTACTCCGAAATCCCCGGCGAACTCCCATAGAGAAAACCCGATTCCGTTGGATGAAAGGATATCCAGCACGTCATTGAACCACGCCAGAAAAACGGGATGAGGTGTTTTGTTCCAGCTGCCGCATTCTCCGCAGTGAACACCGACCCCTTTGCCGATCAGGTCGATCCAGGGTTGGTAAAACTTTTCGAGCAGCTCGCGGCTGAGATATTTGTCTCCTACCTGGCCCGGCCACTTCGGTTCCGGGATATTCGCCGTATCCTTCATAGCCCACGGTGCTTTATAATGCGAAATGATCCCGGGATTATATCCCCGGCAGCTTTGCGCAACATCCAGGTCTGTAATTTCGGGGATCACTGACGAACCCACATCATTGCCGTCGGCGATGATCAGGTGCTTCGGATTTTCCTTGCGGATCGCCTCGGAGGCGGCGATTACAAGTTTCCGGTAAACTGCGCCGGGGACCGAAGTCCTTTTCGAAAGCTGATCGTTCATATCCTCCCGCATGCTCGGCTCGTTCAGCAGGTCGAAACTGATGCTTTTGGAGGAAACATTCTTATACCGCTTCGCCCACATGTTCCAATGGAAACAAAACGCATCCAGCGCCTTCTGGTCTGTCCATAAATTGTAGGGTTCGTGAAAACCAGCATTTACGCAATAACCGGGTGCACGGTGCAAATTGAGACTGACGTGTATATTGTATTGATGGGCAGCCTGAACCAGCTTGTCGATCTGATCCACCGCGCGCTCATCAATCTGGTAAACTTCCTCGGGCGTAATGTTGCGGCTGCGGTCAAATCTGACATAAGCCGGATAAGCGATCGGAATCCTGACGAAATCAAATCCCCAGTCGCTCATCCATTTCAATTGTTCGGATGCAGTTGCTTTGCGCTGTTTGTTAGGATCAGGAGAGAAAAAATCCAGTAGATTAAATCCCTTCCATTTCGGTAATTTGTTTTTTGCCTTTACTTCCGTGAAAGCAAGTCCGGGCGACGCTGTGCCCAATGCAACCACGGCCCCTGTATTTTTAATGAAAGTCCTCCGATGCATAGTTTTAAACCGATGTCGTGAATAAGGTTACCTTCCTTAAAATACATTCGGATAAAGGTTATACTTACTATGCAGGATGTTATCTCCCGTATGCGTTACCTGGTTTGGATCGTTCCTGTAATTGTGTACCCAGTCCGGCCGTTCCAGTTGTAAACCATTTCCACCCCGCCGTTCCTGATGTATTTTGCCTTCATTTTTTGGTGCAAAACCGAAGGCTGTTGTACGCCGTTGACTACCAATTCATCATCGGAGAGCTTATAGGACAATTTTTTTGTATCCTTAATGACGCCTTCCTGCATTAAATCGTCGATCAGCCGCTCCTGCATCTTTTCATATTCGGCGCGCTGTTTTTCGGCCTGCTGCCTCGTGATCTCAGCCTGTTGCCGGATAACATCTGCTTGCTGGCGCACTTTTTCAGCATTTTGCCGCTGTATTTCGGCGTCAGCCCGCATTTTTTCGGCCATTTTTTTCAAATCCTCATTCTGGTTTCGGATCTGGTCGGAATTTGTCTGACTATTGCTATTGGTCATACGTTCGTTCTGCACTTTCACACGCATCAATTCGGTTTCTTTCCGAATTTTTTCCGCCTGAATCCGCATTTCTTCTGCTTTAACCCTGTCCTGGCTGGCCTGTTGCCGCAGTACCTCGGCTTCCTGTCTTATTTTCTCCGCCTCCATTCTATATCCGTCCGCCTTGCTTCTCATTTCATCAGCTTTCAAGCGGTCGGCTTCCGCATGCTCGTGCGCCACTTTTATCTCCGCTACTATTGCATCAATCTCGGACTGGTGAGCCGCTATTTTATCCGCAGGAATCTGTTCCCCGTCGATTTTGAGAGAGGTAATCTTACCATCCGTTTCAACGATCTCATATTGCTTGTCATTGGAATTTACATGATACGTATTGGTCCCGCTGTCGAGCCCCGGAATTTTGTTGGGGGCAGGTAAAGTATCAGGATGTACTGACAATTCATTCACAATCAAATTCTTACTTTTATGCAGCTCTTGAATAGCAGCAGGTTTCTCTTTGGCATTTACGCTAACTTTCGGTTCTGGATCGGCAGCGGTAAAAGCAACCGACAAGGCAGCGGCGGTGATCAGACTGGCAGTTACAAATAATTTTTCCATGGCATCTAAAGGTTTATTGTTGTTATAAATAATTCGCTTAATCCTGTATAACAAAGGGTTACGACTTTTCGCGAAGGCCATCTGCAAATCCGCGCTATTCAGTTTATAATCCTGAAAAGTCACCAGTGCCTCGATAAAAGACGTTTTATCCTGTAAAACGGCTATCGCCAGGTCATCGCAGCAATGTTCTCTCTCCTCTTTGATCAAAGAAGAGATCCATAACAAAGCTGGATTAAAGAAAAAGAGGTTTTCGCAGCATATCTGGAGCAGGTTGACCAGATAATCATTTCTCCGGATATGTGCCAGCTCATGCAGGATAATTGCCTCTACCTGCGCCTGTGAGAGGTTTGTCAAAAGCCCTACCGGCAAAAGAATGACCGGTTTGAAAAACCCTGTGACCATTGGAACGGTTATAATCTCAGATTCCATCATTACCACAACCTGATGGATGCCCAGTGTTTTTGATAAGGATTTTAACCTGTTTTTCCAATGCGCGGACGGTTCATGGATTTTCTGTTTCCTGACCATTTTTATATATGCAAATCCGGCCGTCGCCTGCAGGGATTTAAAGCAGAATACAAGCAGCCAGACCGTCACAATATGAAATGAATAATTGTGGCAGAATTGAACTATTGTATTTATAATCAAGCTTTTAATATTTGTAAGGTCATTATTTTTCACAAAAGCAGCGGTTGTGACCGTCTGTTCCCCAGCCAGCACAATCAACCCGTTTTTTGATTCAGCATGTGCGTTTCCGGAATTCATTAAACTCCAGAAAGTCAACCCGCTCGCAGCTACAAAAACCACCAGCAACAAGGAAAGCAGATTATACCTCACCGCGGGTTTTGACTTTCCTGTCAACGCCAGGACCGCGCCTGCTGCGACTGCCAGCAACAGCCCCTGCCAGATTGAATGAAACAGTGTAAGGCAAACTGCCTGTACAAGTTTTTGAAAAAAGGGATGATCAATGATATCAAAATTCATGGCTGACAGATTGTAAAAGTTTGGAGCAACTTACTTATCCAGCTTTTTCAGGAAATCCCTGATCTCGTCCAATTCCTCTCTGGATGTATTTTTATTACCGAAAAGCTGCATCACCAGGCTTGAAGCGGAGCCTTTGTACATAGAGTCCACGAATTTTTCGAGAAGGGCCGTTTTAGTCCTGTTTTCCTCTTCCGCTGGACTATATACGTGTTTCATGCTGCTCTCGTCCCTGAGCAGAATCCCCTTTTCAGCCATGATCTGCATGAGCTTCAGGGTGGACGAGTATTGTACAGCTCGTTTCTGCTCGTTGAGGGTATCATTGACAAACCGGACCGTCGATGGGCCATGCTGCCAAAGGACTTGTAAAATCTCTAGTTCTGATTTCGTAGGCTCCATTTGAAACTGTTTTATAAGTAACGTTTCAAAGGTAGGAAAAATTTCGTACGAACAATGGATTAGGTATATTATTTTTATAAAAACCTATAAACGCCAATAGCCCAGGACTTAAGTCCTGGGCTATTGGTTATGTGGTTCGGGCTATCAATTACGCTCCCAACGCCTTCCTCGCAAATTCAACGCATTTGGCCGTTTCCTTCACAGCATCAGAGCCGGCCGGTATTTCATATTCGAGCTCTATCGTAGCCGGGAATTTGTATTTTTTCGCACGCATCAGTTCCAGGGCTGCAACTATGGGTGTATCACCCTGTCCCCAGGGAACATTAGCTCCTCCATTTTGCTTATTTTTTCTGTCTTTTACGTGCATGCTCACGATATGGTCGTGTTTGGCGTCAATTTGCGCGATCGGATCGAAACCGGCGGCTACATAATGTCCCATATCAAAATTCATCGCATTGTATTTCGACTGGCCCAATGCAACATCCCACCAGGTCGGTGTTTGCTGCGTATGGCCGTGGTACCCCACATATACCTTATTTTTTGCCGCGATATCGCCAAGTCGTTTCGTTTCAGCGGCATCATTGGGGAGTTCCACATTGGCCTGATTGGCACCCAGCGCTTTTGCAGCACGAAAAGCATAATCCACTTCTGCATCGGTATTGTTGGTACCCAGGGCAGATGGTTTGAAAGCATAGATACTCACGCCGGCAGCATTGTACATTTTCCTGAGCTGAACGAATTTATCCATAGAAACCTTCGCGCGCCACTCAGCAAGTTTTGCTGCATACTCGGTTTGAGCGGCTTTTTGCCCGGCGGTCATTTCCGGACGCTTGCCATCGGGTCCGGGAGCCAGGTTAGGGCGTGGCGGTGCTTCCGGTGCACCGGCAAAAGACTCACCGGTCGGCCCCATGAGCTCTATTGCACTGATGTTACAGTCTATACAGTATTTCAGGATATCTTCCGCCCCGCCCGGCATGCTTCGCCAGGAGTAGGTAATGGCGCCTACCTGAACACCATTGAAAAGGGAATTAGGTTTCCCCAGATTTTTGATATAGGCCGGTACCCCGAAGATTTCTCCCGGAACAAGTGCGATGCCCGTTGCTACCAGCGACGCCGCCCCCAGAAACTGACGTCTTGATATGTCATTATTTGCCATTTTGAATATTTAAGTTAAATACTGAATCAATTATTAATCAATAATACCTGCCAACATACTTGTTTTCCACGATGATTTTTTTCATTTTTTGCGGGTCTATCGGGCCCTGGGCGGCATATACTATCTTCCCTCCGGGCTCTACAAGTAATGTGTACGGTAATGCCCCCTGCCACTTAGGGTCTACGGCCTCGATCAGTTTATATTTGTCTTCCACATTGAAAATATAGTTCTTGTTCGACGCAAATTTTCCCTGGAGGAATTTCAGCGCCTTGTCCTTTTTATCCGGACTATCGGCGCTGATGGAAACAAACTCAAAATCCCGGCCGCGGTACATGTGGTGCATCGTCATAAAATCCGGAAATTCGGTGACGCAGGGTCCGCACCAGGTAGCCCAGACGTTGATCAGACGAAGTTTGTCAGACTTATTCTGTATCAGTTCCTTTAACCCAGCCTCATCAATCGTTTCAAGGCTGACCGGTTCTTTCGCCCAGCCTGCCTGCTCCTTTTGCACACCCTGCTCCTTCGAGATCCATTTCATGGAGCAGCCGAACGTTTTGGTTGACGGCACAGGCACCGGTTTGCCAGCGATCAGCGCTTCAATAGCATTACGGGCATCGGTATGGTTGGGTGTGCCGGTCGGTTTTTCCACATCATCGATCCTCCCGTGGTACTGCAGTTTTCTTTCTTTGTCAAAAATAAAAATATGTGGGGTAGCCACCGGTCCGTAAGCCAGGGCTGTGGACTGGTTATCGCCATCAAAAAGGTAGGGGAAATTATACTTCATATCCTTTGCCCGGATTTTCATTTCTTCATAAGTATCGCTCAGATCGGTGTAACCCAGCTCATCGAGACGTATAGCTTTGGGATCATTGGATGATATCGCTACTACCGACACACCTTTTGACTTAAAATCGGAAGTAAGCTTGATAATCCGGTCTTCGTAGGCCTGGGCGGTGGGACAATGATTGCAGGTAAATACAATCGCCAGGACCGGGGAAGCTGCAAAGGATTTTAGTGAATATTTCTTACCATCAACACCCGGCAAATTAAAATCCGGAGCTTTGGCACCTATTTTCAACGTTTCGGGCTGCTCGGCATGAGAAGCAGTTGCAGTAGCGACGTAAACAAAAAGAGCCGTTAATATCTTACAGAATGCGCGCATAGGATCAACGATTTAATTGAACATCATTTCGATGAAAAGCCTTTAAGCGACAAAAAAATACTGGTTTTTTCACATTAATCTGTCCGAAATGGTAGGATTAAAAAGAATTCAGCATTGTATACGCAGAGCCATTCCGATATTTCCGTCCGGAATAATATTATTGCGATGACCACATCAAAAAAGCCCAAAGGGCTGAAATTATTATAACAGAACAAGGACGTTGCAAAAGCGAAAACCCTGAAAGGGTGCCATTGCAGGGACGATGTCACCCTTTCAGGGTTTTGTAACTTTGGTACAGATCATTTTCTATAATAATAACATTCCGTTCGGGATTGGCGTGTTGGCTTTATTGAGAAAATTCCTAAAAAAGGCCGGTGCCCGAAAAACGAACACCGGCCCAACATTCAATAACCCCATCACCTCATGTCCATACATGACCATTACCTGACTACACATGACAAAAAATGACTATCAGGACAAAACTCCCCTTTACTTATCCCACCAAACCCTGGTCGTAAACAAATCAGGCCCTTGTTTCGCCACGGCGGCACTATATGCTTCGCGGTTCAGGCTGGCTTCCGATTCAGGATATCTCAAACGTCTCGGTATAACGCCGCCGGTTTCGTTGCCCGGATAATTGGTCGGGGTAAGTTGGGGGTAACCTGTCCTTCTCCAGTTGGCATATACTTCAATATTGTTCATAAAAGACGAAGCCCAGAACTGGTTATGGATCTGTTTCATCTGTTCCTCCATCGTTCCGGTTTTAAAAGGATTGGCGGTAAGATATGCGGTGATCGCAGCCGGAGTAATGGTCACGCCGCCAGGATAAATCGACTGGATTTCCATGGAAGCTTTCACAGCATTCTCATATCTTGTCTTTACATTGTCGGAAGTCCAGCCGCGCAGTGCCGCTTCTGCCAGTAACAATGATACCTCGGAATAGCTCTGGAAAATCGTCGGCGCGGCCAGAGCTGCGATCGTATTGATGTTGATCTCCGAAAATTCTGCCTGCATATCGTCCGTCCAGTTCGGGATCAGGTCTTTGATCGTAGTATAATCGTATCCGCTGGGAAGGCCTTTCTGTACCGCAGGAGCGCTGGTCTGCGGTAGTTTCGAAGCATCCGCATTTCCCTGCCATAACGTAGCATAAAACGGAAGGCGGGGGTCCGCTGTTGCTTTAAGATAATCGATAAATGTTTTGCTCAGCTTCGAATACCCTTTTCCCTGGGCCGAAGGCGGCACCCCTTCTCCTCCTTGCAGCAGGTAGCTGTTCACGTTCCAGTTGTTGGCAGAACCACCCGTATGGACCAGCCTGGCAATGTCGTCGTTGCTTTGCATCACACCTCCGGCAATTGCCTTTTTCACCCATGTTTCAGCCATTGCAACATCTGCATTGGTGAGTCGCATACCCAACCTGAGCATCATGGAATAGGCAAATCGTTTCCATTTTGCGGCATCGCCATTGTAAAGAAAATCAGCCGACCCGAATGTTGGTTTTGCGGGGTCAAGCGCCAGGGCGCTTTCTTCCAGTTCGGCGAGCATACTCGCATATATCTGATCCTGGGAATCATATGCAGGCTTGTAAGTAGCATCAATATAACCCAAACCTGCCTGTGAATAAGGGATATCCCCGTACATATCCGTTACCCGGTGCAGGATAAAAACCCGCCAGATCCTCGCCACAGCATAATGATTGGACATTTCAGGATTGTCTTTGACCAGTGAAATGATCTGCGCAGTTTCTTTTAGCTCGCTGCTGTATGCTGTTTCAAAAAGCCCTTTGTTATAATCCTGTTTGTACAAATATTTGTCCCCCGTCCACTGCCAGGGATTCAGGGATGAAAAATATTGCACGAAGCATCCCGACAATTTATCATTGGCATACAAGGTGTTATTGTCCCCGTCACCAGCCGTTTTGATGATACTGGTCGAGAAAAGGCTCCCGATCACAGGCGTGGTGTAGGCATTGGGATTTGTATTCATTTCTTCAAATCCATTGTCGCAGGCAGAAAGAAACAACGTTCCTGCAAACAGCGTTTTGACGGCCAGGCTTTTCAGTTTTATATTTTTGTAATTCATGATTATGGTCAAAATTGGTAGTGATGAAAATGAATCCGTTAACAAATCAGAACCTTACCAGCAGGTTCAAACCGAAGCTGCGGGTCGGAGGCACACCAAAGTTTTCGAGCCCTTGCGCATTGGAATTGCTATAATTGGATTCGGGGTCCACGTTCTTCACCTGGCTGTAAACCAGCAAGAGGTTGCGCGCCACAAAGGACAGACTCGCCGACTGGAAAGGCGTTTTGGCAATGATATTCTGAGGGAGTGAATAACCCAGCGTCAGTTGGCGCAGCTTGATAAATCCCGCATCCGAGACAAATTGGTCGGTAATCGAGAAAGCAATCCCCTGATAATAATTCTGCGCGGGAAGTGTTTTGGAGAAAGAATCACCCTGGGTGTCCACGCCGCTTACCGTTACACCGGTTTCCCGTACATTGTTCTCAACGGTTTGTTTGTGCAGGCCATAATTGGTGGCATAAGCATTACTGGAAACGTACATTTTGGAACCGAATTTACCATCGAGCAAAAAGCCGAGCGACAGGTTTTTGTATCTGAAAGAGTTGGTCAGGCCCAATGTCAGCGGAGGCACACCTCTTCCCAGCGCGCCGAATGCGCTCTGGATCGGCAGGCCGCTGTCACGATTGTAGACGGTATTCCCGTTTTCGTCCTGCCTCATGCGGTAACCTGAGATCATACCGAAAGGCATACCTTCGAAGTGATAAACGAAGCCGTTTTGCGTACGTGCCACAGCGCCCGGCAAAGCCAGACTGGTAAGCCCGTCGGCAATTTTAACGACCGTATTTTTATTGTAAGCCATATTAAAACTCACATCCCAGCTGAAACCTTTTGAAGATCTCACAGGCGTTCCGGTCAGCAAAAGCTCCACCCCACGGTTCTGAACCTTTCCTACATTGAGGGAAACATTGGTATAACTCGTTGAAAAAGGAACAGTTGCGTTAACAATATCATTGGTAGTGGAACGGTCGTAGAAAGTAATGTCGGCGCCAAGTTTGTTACCAAACAATTTTGTTTCCAGACCAAACTCGGTAGTCGTAGAGGTATAAGGTTTCAACTGGCTGTTCGGGATCGTACCACCGTTGATGTTCATCAAAGGTTGTCCCAGATGCGACTGCGAGGGGGCTGCATAAGCAAGAGTCAGTCCATAAGGATCAGGTGCCCCGCCGCCCACTTTCGCCCAGGATGTCCTCAGTTTTCCATAGTCCAGCCAGGAAGGTCTGGATTTGAAAGCATCCGAAAATACGTAGCTCAAACCTACCGACGGATAAAACAGCGTGTTATTGTCTTTTGAAAGCGTTGAAAACCAGTCCTGGCGTCCGGTAACGGTCAGGTAAAGCAGATTGTTAAATCCCACATCCGCAGAGGCAAACAGTGAATTGATGCCGAATTCGCGAAAAGTTTCCGTGTACGCCTGGCTGCTTCCGTTCGTGATAAAATAGTTGAATGGGACGTTGAACCGGCCGCTTGAAGCAGTTACCCCGTTCGAGTTGTTGTACATTTTGTTTCCGCCGGCAATCGCATTGACAGATATCTTGCCAAATTCCTTGTTCAGACCGACAATAAACTCTGCGTTGGTCTCATAGGTAGTGATCCTGCGGGTAGACATTTCGCCCTGGGTATTGTAAGCCATCCCGGTAGGTGTGATGTCTTTTCCATTGATCGAAAACTGGTCGATCCCCAATCTTCCTCTGGCGTACAGGTAATCCGTGAAATTGTAACGCGTACTGAAAGATCCGATCACCCTCCGCTTGTTATCGTTGTTCCTAACTTTGTTGACGGCAAAATAAGGGTTAACCACAAAAACATAGTCGTTCCAAAGGTTTTCATAACCCCTGTCGTCGTAGCCTGGATCCAGGGTACGGATGTCGATGTTTGTGGCGGCAAGCTGAACGGATGCATTCGGATTTTTGGTAAAATCGGCCACAAAAGTCCTGTTTTTGACATCTTCAATGTTATACTGTACAGTTCCTTCGAATACCACCTTTTTGGCAAGAACAGAAGAAGCGCTCAGGCTGAAAGTTTTGCGGTTGACGGAAGAGTTGGGCACCACACCCTTGTTGTCCATATTGGAAGCCGAAAACCTGAAATTCGTCGTTTCGTTCCCGCCGTTGATTGCAATGGTATTACTGAAAGTACTTCCTGTATCGTAGAAATTTTTGATGTTGTTTTTCTGAGCGACATAGGGCCTCTCCACACCGTCAGGCTGCATGACCATGGAGCCGTCCAGCTTTGCGCCCCAGGAAGTCCTGCCGTAAGAAATCGCTTCCGCCTGGGAAGTCGGGGCAGTTCCGCGGGCACCGGCGCCGTACTGGTATTGCCAGTCGGGAAAGGATAATGGACGTTCAAGCGTATAAGTCGAGGCAAATTCTACGCCCAGTCCTTTTTGCCCCTTTCCGGTTTTGGTTGTAATAATAATAACCCCGTTTGCCGCGCGTGACCCGTACAATGCCGCAGCAGTACCGCCTTTCAGAACCGAAATACTTTCTATGTCGTCCGGGTTGATGCTCATCAGGCCGTCACCCTTGTCAGTACCTCCCCATGTACCCGGGGAACCCTGGTTTGCATTGTTGATAGGGATACCATTGACCACATACAACGGCTGATTATCACCACTTAAAGAACCGTTTCCACGGATAATTACCCGGCTTGAACCCGCAGTACCATTGGCAGTACTGGTTGCATTGACCCCGGCAATTTTACCTGATAATGCATTTCCGAGGTTAGCTTCCCTGGCCTGTGTAAATTCACTTCCTTTTACCTCGGTCACTGCGTACGTCAGGGCTTTTTTATCTTTGGCGATACCCAGCGCAGTTACCACGACTTCGTTCAGCGACTTTTCTTCGGGCAATAATTTTACAGAAATATTGGTCTGCGAACCTGCTGCGATTTCCTGGGCGATATATCCTACGAAACTAAAAATCAGTACCGCATTGTCCTGGGGCAAATCGAGGGAAAATTTACCTTCCGAATTGGTGGTAGTCCCACTCTGGGTGCCTTTTACAAGGATGCTTACGCCAGGCAACGCGTCTCCTTTTTCGTCCGAAACAAAGCCGGTGATGTTTTTGATCGCAGATTTGAAATCGGGTACTACCGGTTCTCCGGCAGGTTTCTTATGAAGTAAAATATGTGAATCCACGACCTCATATTCAATATTAAGCGGATTCAGCAGCTCGTCAAGTACCTTCGAAAGTTTGCTGTTGACCGCATGAACGGACACTTTCTGACGGGCTTTGATGCTGTTTGTGCTGTAAATAAATTTGATACCGGTCTGTTTTTCAATCCGGCTCAGCACATTCTTCACTTCCACGGATTGCATTTGTATTGAAATTTCCTTCCGGAGTATTTCCTGGGCATGGGTTTCCCTCGCAAAGGACAGACCGCAGAAGAGGGCCGATAACATTAACTGTACGACAGTTATTTGCATAGCATAAATCAGAAACCGTTTGACGGATATACTTTTTTGCATAATTTTAAATGTTTTTGTTTTGTAACAGACACAGGAACAATGGTATCCTGATCAGAATTGGCGTTCTGAAAGGATCTCGTAAAGGCCAGTAATGCTCGCAACATTATTGGCTTTTTGTTTTTCAAAGGGTTATTTGCATAGGCAGGTTATGGGATTTTTGCGGGCGGTTATTTGTTGCAGCCGTCGCCGTTGATAAAAAAAGTAGTACCTCTCAATTCGTAACCGGAATTCACTGATTTACAGATAAACCTAAGCTGAGTGTGTAAAGGAAGACCGTTCAGATCACCGGTAAAAGTGCAGTTGTCCAGGGCCGGCGTTTCGACCACAATTTCAATTCCGTAGGCTTTCTGGATCGCGTCCAGTACATTTTGTAGCGGTGCCTCTTCGAAGGCGAGTTCAAACTTCTTTTCGGGGATTTTCACCATAGCAGGGACTTCTACCAGCTCCGGGACTATCTTTTTCGAAACTTTGTCGAATGTCATCTTCTGGTTGGGCCGCAGGATAACACCATTCCGGTTTTGAGGAGACTTCTGCTTGTTTTCATAAACAGAAACCCGGCCGGTCAAAACCTGCACTTCTATGGTTTTTGAGCCTTCATAAGATTTAACATTGAAACTTGTGCCGAGTACCTGCGTCACAAGTTCGCCTGTATACACAAAAAACGGTCGCGAAATATCTCTCTTCACATTAAAAAATGCCTCGCCTTCCAGCTCAACCCGGCGGGTTTTATCATCAAAATGTTTGGGATATTTCAAACTGCTTTCCTTGGTGAGCGTCACCACTGTCCCGTCTTCGAGAGAAAGCGCCTGGTTGCTGCCGGTCGTGTTTTTGATCTCAATATAATCCCGCACCACCGCTACGCCCGGTTTGGCCGCGACGGAATTTCTTGCTTTGTCCTCACCGAAATGTTTTAACGCACCCGGAAAGATGAGGCCTGAAACCAGCAAAATAGTGGCCGCAATACCGATTCCCGCCCAGCTTAGGCGCCTTATCAGCGATGGCCGCAACATTACCGACCGGCCGATCCGTTTCCAGATCCGTGTTTCAACGGTTTTCTGCTCGGATCGTGTCAAAGTCAATTTCCCGTTTGAAAAAACCGTTTCCGACCAGTCCAGTACCTGTTTTTCCTCTTCCGGACTGCATAGTCCGGAGAGGTATTTTTGTAATAATATGTCAAAATCGTGCTGACTCATTTGTAACGTTTTCCTGGCTAGTTATCTGAATGGTAAACTTTGAGATGGTCCTTCAAGACTTTGAGGGATTGTGTAATATGATACTCCACACCTTTTTCGGACAGGCTCAGTTTCTGGGCAATGTCTTTGACCGACTGGTTTTCAAACCGGCTCAACCGGAATATCTCGGAAGTTTTTTCAGGCAGCTTTTTCATCACATCATCCACAGCCCGCGACAAGTCAGAGAACTGCACGATTTCATCAGTGCCATAGGATTGCTGGATCTCGTGAAAAATGAGGTATTCCTGGTATTTTCTCTGGGTGATGCAGGATTTGATGTAATTCGTCACCCGGTGTTTCATGGATACCACCAGGTATGCGCGAAGATGTTTGATCAGCGATTCTTCACGTTTGTACCAGAGATTTTCAAAGACGTCATGGACCAGTTCCTCGGCTTCCTCCTTCGTGCCGGTTTCCTGATATGCAATACCAAACAAGCGGTACCAGTACCTGTGGTATATCTCTTCAAAGGCTTTCTGATCGCCGCTTTGGAGAGATTCCACTAATTGCTCGTCGGTAAAACGTTTGTACATAGGTTTCAAATGCTAATATGCTCTAAAGGCAATTAACAAAGAAAAACCCCTAAACGATTTTGCAAAAAATTTTGATTTTATTTTTAATGCTAAAATATTATTTCGCTTTTTGATAATTTATGACGAATAATATTCATTATTTCGAGAATATAGAAATATGTTAAAATTCACGACACTCCGTTCTCTTGAAAAATAAGCTGGAGCGGAAGCTCGGTTCCGGGGTTTACCTGAACAGGTTTTTGAATGGACCATGGCCCACAAATAGGATTCGTCGCGGGTTTGGAATTCTGTTTACTCATTTGAACAAGATCTCAAAAATCAGAACAACAAATAGTCCGGATAAGCTGAATATTTTTAGCTGAATTGTTTAAAATTTGTGACGGCATAAATTTGGCCGCCGATTCTGAATTATTTATAAAAAGTCATGGATGAACAACAACTTACAGGTCTGCAAAAGCGGGCTTTGAAATATATCAACAAAGCGATCAACTATCAGGTCAGGCCGGACGACATCATAGAGGGCACGTTCATCGGGTTTGACGAACATTCCATGGACCGTGCCGTGATACAATTGTCCAATGCTGCCGACAAAACCAGTCTTCCGCTGATGACCGTCGTGAATTATTTCGAAGGTGTGGACGACGAATAAAAAGCGAGCAAAGCGAGCTGGCGCGAACGTCACGTTCGTGCCCACTATTACAAGGCCTCCGGCCGGAGGAGCACAACTTCCCCGGCCAAAGGCCTAAGAATCAAAGGCACAGACGTCTACGTTCGTGCCCGCCGCTAACGCGGCTACGGTACCTGGGCGGTCGTTTTTAAATACGCTACCAGCTCGGTTACTTCCTTCTCCGACAATGTTTCCAGCAATCCGGAAGGCATCATGGACACTGGCGTCACTTCTCTAGTCTGAATATCAGACTTATTGATCGCAACCGCATCCTGCCCCACGACTCTTAAAGTAACCTGCCGCTCATTTTCCTTTGCAACGTTGCCTACATATGTTCTTCCGTCACGTGTTGTGACTACCACCATTTTATAATCATCCTGAATTTCCCCGCTCGGATCCAGGATATTGCCGAGCAGGTAATCGAGGTTGGCACGGTTAGAGCCCGTCAGTTCCGGCCCGATGATCCCGCCTTCGCCGTAAAGCTTATGGCAGGGCGCGCAGGTTCTCTGGAATACAAGCTTTCCCTGGTTTTTACTGGCCGCCGAAACCCGCTGGTCTGTAAGCAGGTCCTTGTATTTCTTATATGCTTTTTCATCAAAAGCTACATGGTCAATAGGCCCCCATACCTCCACAAAACCACTGCCTACGACCCGGCGAAGCTGGCGCGCAACATAAGTTGGGATTTCTTTTTTCGGGATTACATTTTTAGAAATAGCCTGTGTCAGCAGCCAGCCCGATTTCGGCCGGGATGCCAGGGTCTGGATCGCTTCTGATTTTTCAGCGCTGCTGAATTTCGGATAACGTTCGATCAGCAATTTTGCGAGCGGTTCACTGTCAAATCCGGCAATCGCCCGGATCGCATCCATTCTCAGGTTATTGTCGTCCAGCAAAGCCGGAAGCTCCCGCACCAGCTCAGGCCGCTGCTGGCTGGCGAGCGACTGTACTGCTTTTTTTCGCTGATCTGCCGGTGCCTTTGCATTTTTCAAAACAGTCATAAAATTTTTGGCGGCCTCGGTATCGCCGAAATTCTGGGTAATGTCCTGAGCCAGCTGGGCTGTTTCTTTGTCCGACTGCTTTAATTTTGCATATATGGCCTTCCAGTTTGCCGGGGTTTTGACATCCGTCCGCCCTTCCAGCGCATCCCGCATACCTTTCAGCAGACTTTTTTGAGTTGACGGCACTTTTCCTATAGAAGCAACCAGCGTTTCAATAGCATCGGCATCCACTGTTCTTCTGGCGATAAACTGAGTAACCATCGGGATCTGGCTTTTTGAAGCCAGTTCCAATGCTTTCGCGGGATTTCCCTTTACCAGCGGCTCGATTCCGTACCATATCATTTTGGGAAGGTTATGGTCTTCAGAGTCTTCTTTATGGGTCAGTAATTCTGCCGCGACAGTCCATTTTGAAGCCGGATCCATCCGTTGCAGGGCAGAAGCCAGATACAGCCTTACAACCGGCGACTGATCTTCCCGCGCCAGCTTTACAAAAGCGGCAGTTGCCTGAGGAGAAGGATTGCTGTTTTCACACAAAAACTGGATCGCCCAACTTCTGATGTGCGCATCCTTATCCGACAATGCTGCAATGCGTGTTTTTTCGTCCAGGGAGTTGGTAACCTGCAAAGCCCACATCGCACGCAAACGCCAGTTCGCGTCAGGATTTCCCAGGTATGTCTGCATCAGTTTTTCGACGGCTGTTTTAGACAAATTACCTTTCGCAGCCCGGTTTTGCAGGATAATTCTGGCGCGGCGGGCATGCCACTCGCTCTTGCTGGTTTGCAGTTCGGCCAGTTCGACATCGGTCATTTTTCCCAGATCCGAATATCTTCCTTTCCAATTCTCCGCCAGTGAAACTTTGGGGGTGATCCTGAAAATCCTTCCGGTTTCTTCATTCAAAACGTCCGAGCCGCAGATATCCGCATCATGCCAGTCCAGCACATATATGGCGCCCTCAGGCCCTATTTCCATGCTAAACCCTACCCACTGCGCATTGTTTGCCATCATAAAATCATCCCCGTGTCTGCCGCTGAAACCCGATCCCTTGGGCACGAGCATATCCGACAAAACGCCGTGCTCATGGATATTAGCCATGAATATTTTCCCTTTTTCAGTTTCCGGAAATGCGTCCGAAAGGTAAACCCTCGCGCCCCCATGCGCAGAACGATGACTATGGTCGGTAATGGTTTTGATATCCTCATACACATAGGGGTTAAAATGCTGCCCGCCCTGCCGGTGATAAATCCCACCCGGGATCACGTGCCACAAATGCGGTATGACGCAGGCCGTCATCAGCATCTGGCCCTTTGCATCATAATCAATACCCCACGGATTGCTGAAACCATGCGCCACAACTTCAAATTTGTCTTGGGTAGGATGGTACCGCCACACACCACCATTGATATCCACGCCCTCGCCTTGCAAGATATCCTCCGGAAAAGGATCATTATGTCTGTATAGTTTCCCTTTACCTTTGGGCTTTCCAACCTTCGATGGCGTAGCAAAACCCTGCAATCCATACAACCAGCCGTCCGGCCCCCAGTGGAAACTGTTCAGTGTTTCGTGCCGGTCGCGGATGCCCCAGCCGGTAAGCCTTACTTCAATATCGTCCATATCAGCTTTGTCGTCCCCGTTTTTATCAGGTACGAAAAGGAGATTAGGCGGTGCACCGACGAAAACGCCGTCGAAACCGACTGCAATGGCGGCCGGGAATGCGATGCCTTCCATAAATACCTTGCGGCTGTCGGCAACCCCGTCCCCATCGGTATCTTCCAGGATCAGGATCCGGCTGTCACCGGAATTTGAAAACCCTTTTCCCCTCGATTCATAATCTTTGTTCTCCGCGATCCACATCCTGCCTCGATCATCCCAGCAAAACGCCATAGGTTGCGTCATCATAGGCTCAGACGCCCAGGCATTTACCTGAAAACCATCTTTGATAGTCATAGCCGCAACGGCTTCCTGCGCACTGAGAAATTTGGCTTCCCGACCCTCTTTCTGGGCTATTGCCCAAAGTGCAGCCGTGTTATAAGTGCCGTTGTTCCCTATAAATTCTCCGAAAGTCTTGGTCAGTTCTACATCATTAAGAACCCCGGTATACACTACCAGCTCGTGTTTGATGGTCTCTGTTTCGCCTTTCTTGATATGCCAATCCCCTTTTCTCGCCCGGGCCGGCCCGGCACCCAGCTGTCCGTCGACCCGCCAGGTTTGCGGATATCCCTTATTTTCAGGGTGGTCGAGAATTGCGATATGTGCCAGATTGTCCCTTCCTTCGACCTGCATACCAATATCAACCCACATTGCGGCCTGGCCCTCTGCTTTTTCATTCCGCTGCCTCGCCGCGTTGATCACCTCTCCTTTTATACCTTCTTTCCAGGGCATGCGCACAAACAAGCCGCCGTAATCGTATTTTCCAATAGTCACGTCCGTCTGTGCTTCTCCATTCCATTCCAGGTCAAGCAGGTATTTTCCATCCCTCTGGCGCATCGACCAGTTTTGTGTTTCTGTCAAAACCGCCTTTCCGGTCGAATCCAGCAAATCGTATACCGTCTGCCATTTTACTTCGGCACCTTTTCCTTCAATGACTTTTGCCGAAACCCTGCGCCAGTAATCTCCGTCGGGATGGTGGAAATAGTCCCGGCCGTTGACGCGGGTATATCCCCAATAAATCCCCGTCTGATGCTTGTGGTGCCCCGGACTATACTCGGTCAAAACACCTTTTCCGTCGGGTGCCATGATCGGATGCAGATACGGTCGAAAATTTGCTTTTGCGTTTTGGGTAAGAATGGGCATTTTTTCATCACCCCGAAATACACTTATTGTCTCATCTTTTTCATTTTGAACGAGACGCAACTGTACATCAGCCGTGGTAATTGTGATTGGAGCCTTCTCAGGTCTGTGATAATTGTAAACAAAGCCCGACAACAAAAGAAGAATAAAAAGCGGAACCGATTTTATCATGTTCATCAAGGAAATACGGTATTATTTTGATCAGATTTGGTACTTGAAACAGATTTTGACTTACCTGTAGAAGTAAGAAATGACATTGAAATACTCGGAAGAAATCGTGCGGAAGAGCAGGTAATTACTGAAGGACGGCGAATGTATTATCATCGTCCGGTCACCAAAAAGGCACGGAAAAAGTTTTATCTTTAACAATCAGGAATCCATACGCTGCGATATGACAACGGTCAGACTAATTTTTCTTCTCGTAATCATTGCCATGATGAACCGCTATGGCATTATTTATCGCGGGGCTGAAAAGAAAAGGAATGCGGGTCTTGATCTCGAAAACTCGGACATCGACACATCTCCGCGGGACAAAGGCCTGAGCGGCTCCTGGCGTCTTTCAGAAGTCAGCGAGTTTAGCCCGGACACAGACGAAGAGGGCTTTTTGACTGATAAAAAAGTGACGGACAAGCATCAGCTTCTCCTTTCATTTTTCCCCGACAGCAGTTTTACCAGGATCAAAAGTGATGGTTCTTTTGAGTCGGGCAGATGGGTTTATGACGATTCTACGGGGTCCGTTTTTTTAACCATAAAACGGAAAACAGAGGAGGTCAATGTCTTTTTCGATGTAGCCGCCAATGACCGCCGACAAATCACTTTTGAGTTTTCACCGCAGGTGAGCCTGTCCATGGTGGAATTCGGCACGGGGATACCCAGGTTCAGGGAAGATCCGTTTTATGCTGCCAACAACAGATGGCGGACCAAACCGGCGCAGTCGGAAAGTGAAAAACAAATACTGGCAAGGCTTCTCAACTACATTGCCCATAATGCATACATCCTGAAAACCGCCCAGATCAGAAAACAGGATTATGTTTCCTGGGAATTTTCAAAAGGTATTATCAAGATCTATAGAAGCGGGATCGGCATTGTCAGGCCGGAAAACATTCCGGCTGAATGGATCGATGTATTTTATTCCAAAGAAAACGCATTGCAGGCCCACGCGATATTCGAAAAGTACCTGCGCGAAAAAACCTACAAAGGAAAGGCGACCAAAGACTGGGTCCGCGACGATTACGCCATTCTTTCCAGCATTCACAATGGCTTGAAACAACAAATGGCTAAAACCCGCTGAAACTGCGGTTTAGCCAGACTAAAGGGCATAAAAAAAGAGGAAGAAAACTCCTCCCCTTTTATCTTCTTATTCAATATAACCGTCTTACATTAGGGCTATCCGCGTTTACTTCGTAGCAGAGCTTGACAATTGAAGCCCTACGATAGCTGCTTTTTGAGTTGCACTATGTTTGTTGATGTCAGACGTTGCTTTGTCCCTTTGTGGTGCCGGGCTTTCCAGTACAGGAGCCGAAGCAGGCAATGCTTTGTTCAGAACATTTAATTTTACTTTCTCTTCAACTGTTAATATATGTGCAGATGTATTAGCGTTGGCGTAAGTTGCGATAGTCATTGCCATCATGGCTCCTACTAAAATATTTTTTGCATTTTTCATTGATAGTCGTGTTTAAATTTTCTTTTCTGTTTTTGTCTCTAAATCTTGTACAAATATAATACAATATTCTGAATACAAACGTTCAGTGCATATATTAACAAAATAAAATAAGTTAATCTGAATCTTAAAAAGCGATTAAAAGGTCATTTTTAACGAAAATATTATGGTATTATTCAAAGATCACTTACTCGCTTTTGACTTACTTTTGCGGTTTTGTCACTTTATAACATTTTGCCTGTTTGCCGCGACCTGCCTGTGTTGTGAATGCTTTACAAAAAGACTGATATAATATTTTGCCTAGAATAGAAATGGCAGCATTTTATTTGTAGTGCATTATATCAATACCAAAAAATGCCGAAGAAAACGTGGAAAAAGAGGCTGATTCGAAAAAAAATATTTAAAAAATCTGAAATATTTTTTCACCAACTGATTATCCGGTCAGAAAACTGCCGCTTCAACCAGAACTGGTCCTATACCACTGGTTTCAATGTGGTTATGAATCATCGGAAAACCGACAGCCACAGTCTCGATAAATTTCATAAACTTTGTCTGCATAAATGAATTTTTAATTTCAACAGACCGGCATGTATCCAGCGGTCTCCTCATTGACAACATGAAAGTTTGCATTGCCGAAAAGCCAAGTGTAGCGAAGGATATAGCCGGGGTGATCGGGGCGAATCAGCGAAAAGACGGATATTACGAAGGCAACGGATACCAGGTCACCTGGACGTTCGGGCATTTTTGTACTTTAAAAGAACCGCACGATTATACTGAACGATGGAAATCGTGGCGACTGGAAGACCTGCCGATGATCCCGTCCAGCTTCGGTATCAAGCTGATCGACAATGCCGGCGCGCTGAAACAATTCGGTATCATCGAAAATCTGGTCCGGAACTGCGAAGAGGTCGTCAACTGCGGGGATGCGGGACAGGAAGGAGAATTGATACAGCGCTGGGTTCTGCTGAAAGCGAAGTGCGCCGTGCCTGTCAAACGACTATGGATCTCATCGCTGACCGAGCAGGCCATCCGCGAAGGATTCGGAAAGCTGCGGGAAAGCGAGCAATATGATAACCTGTATGCTGCGGGAAGCGCACGGGCCATCGGTGACTGGCTGCTCGGCATGAATGCGACCCGCCTTTTCACCAAAAAATTCGGACAGGGAAAAGTTGTGCTTTCGATCGGAAGGGTACAAACCCCTACCCTCGCCCTCATTGTCCAGCGGCAAAAAGAGATCAACGCTTTTGTTTCGGAGGAATACTGGGAACTGAAGACCCTATACCGGGAAACAGAATTTACAGCGACTATTGACCGCATCAGAAATGAGGAAAAGGCGAACAAAGGGCTGGCCTATTTGCTGCTGCATGAATTTGAGATAACGGCATTTGAGAAAAAAGAGGGAAAAGAAGGTAACCCGCGTCTTTTCGACCTGACCTCGTTGCAGGTTGAGGCCAATAAAAAGTACGGCTATTCGGCGGAAGACACCTTGAAGCACATTCAGAATTTATACGAAAAAAAATTCGTGACTTACCCCAGAGTGGACACCACTTACTTATCCGAGGATCTGCATCCGAAGATCGAGGGTATCATGAAAGACCTTACCTATTATGCACAATACACGGCATCCATTCTCGAAAAGCCGATCCCGAAATCCAAAACGGTTTTTGATGACAAAAAAGTAACCGATCACCATGCCATTATCCCAACCGGTGTTTTGCCCGGGCATATCAGTCAGGATGAGAAGCGGATCTACGATCTGATCGTCCGAAGGTTTATTGCAGCTTTCTATCCTGAATGCAAGGTTTCCAATACCACCGTCCTCGGAATGGTTGGCCAGGTTGAATTTAAAGCGACAGGAAAGCAAATTCTGGAACCGGGCTGGCGGGCGGTTTACGCCAGCGATGCATCGGCAAAAAAGGAGGCAGAAGAAGAAAAGGTGATGCCCAATTTTGAAGTAGGTGAAAAAGGCCCTCATGAACCGCGCGTTCATCAGGGCAAAACTACGCCGCCAAAGGCCTACACAGAAGCCACTCTCCTGCGGGCAATGGAAACAGCAGGCAGACAAGTAGAAGATGAAGAAATGCGCGAACTCCTGAAAGACAATGGAATAGGACGCCCATCGACCCGCGCCAACATCATCGAAACGCTATTCAAACGCAGGTATATAGAGAAGAAGAAAAAAAACATCTTCGCAACCCAGACCGGAATGGACCTCATTGACACAATCCAGAATGAGCTGCTGAAAAGCGCCGAACTGACGGGTAACTGGGAAAGGAAGCTGCGCCTGATCGAAAAAGGCGAATATTCCATGGATACATTTAAACAGGAGCTCATCCAGATGGTGGTGGACCTTACCCATGAGGTCAAAAGTAATCACCACCGGACCATTTCAATAACCGAAGAGATCGCTCCTGAGAAAGCGGAGAAGGAAGAAAAAGTAAAAAAAGAAGCCAAGCCGCGGGAACCCAAAGAAGAAATTCCCATAGAGTCGCTTACATGCCCGAAATGCAAGGAGCATTTACTCAAAAAAGGAAAAACCGCCTATGGCTGCGGGAATTTCAAAGTGTGCGGTTTTATCATCCCATTTGAATTTCTGGGTAAAAAACTGACGGATAAAAACGTGTTTGACCTCCTCAGCAAAGGAAAAACCGTAAAGCTGAAAGGGCTTCAGATTCCCGGCAACCCCGATCCTGTTGATGCCCGCCTGGTCATGAATGGGGATTTCAATTTTGAAGTGGGTTAAAATGCCCTTTACATAGCTGTATTCGGTGTTTCCACAAAAGGCAGCTTGAATTCAATTCCTGAAATCTGGCACAGGGCAAGAAATTCAGATAAACTTGGAATTGTTTCTCCACTCAGGATTTTCTCCATTTTCTCCCTGGAAAACCCTGTCTGCTCAACCGATGTATCCAGATTAACCCCCTTTGCCTCCATCAATGCCCTGATATCTGCAATAATGGCCTTCGCCTGGCCTTCATAAATTGTCGTTTCCATGGTATTTATCAAATAGGTTTCCTGCTAATTGTTACAAAACTGTGCCAGATTGTTCTGGCGTGAAATTTGTGCCATGTTAAAGTTGTTGACGAATCAGAACGTTATCATCATTTTTAACATACATCAAAATGATTGTCGCAAACAAGTTCCGCATCGGCGGTGAAATTGAAATCAACAGAATGGGCTACGGTGGCATGCAGCTCACCGGCCAGGGCGTTTGGGGAGACGCTCCCGATCGCGAGAAGGCGAAAGAAGTGCTGAAAGCAGCAGTTGCGTCGGGTGTCAATTTTATCGATACTGCGGATTCTTACGGTCCGCACACCAATGAAATCCTGATTTCGGAGGCGCTGCATCCTTATTCCGACGATCTGCTGATCGCTACCAAAGGCGGATTTGACCGGACGGGGCCAAACCAATGGGTTGTAAATGGTAACCCAGAACATATCCGCGAAGCTATTGAGGGAAGCCTGAAACGGCTTAAACTGGACCGGATAGACCTCTGGCAACTCCACCGTTTTGATCCGAAATTTCCCATCGAAGAAACGTTGGCCCCTGTGGTTGACGCTGTAAAAGCCGGAAAGATCCTGCATGTAGGATTGTCGGAGGTTAATATTAAACAGATCGAAAGTGCGGAAAAAGTACTGCCGATTGTTTCCGTTCAGAACCTTTACAACCTTGGCGACCGCAAATGGGAAGAGGTGGTGGATTATACTGAGAAGCGGGGAATGGCCTTTATTCCATGGTACCCGCTGGCTTCCGGTCCGCATAAGATGAAAAGCAAGATCACACAAATTGCCGAAAAACATGGTGCTACGATTTCGCAAATCGCACTGGCATGGCTGCTGAAACGTGCACCGCACATCTTGCTTATTCCGGGAACAAGCTCCCTCGACCACCTTCATGAAAACCTCAAAGCAGGAGAAATTAAGTTATCAGACGAAGATTTCGCGGCGCTTTCAAAGTAGGTTTCAACAGTAAAATCCAATCAAATGCTTTCTTATCAGAATAGAGTGGTGATCGTAACGGGTGCTGGAAACGGCATTGGCAGCGTAATTGCCGCGTTTTATGCCCGGCAAGGCGCGACCGTGGCCATGTGGGACCGGGACAAAAATGGATTGGCGCAAATACAAAAATCCTTGAAAAATGAGGGTTACTTTGTGACTTCCCGCATCATTGATCTTACGTCTCCTGCGGAAATCGTCAAAGCGATAGAGGACGAGCGACAGGCACTGGGCAGGATCGATATCCTGATCAACAATGCAGGGCTTGGAAGGAGCGCATCGCCTTACGATCTGTCGGTAGATGACTGGGATTATGTGATCAATACCAATCTGCGCGGCAGCTTTTTATGTGCGCGGGAAGCAGCAAAAATCATGCGCCAGAACGGTCGGGGTGCTATTGTGAACATTGCGTCCACCCGGGCGCTGATGTCCGAACCCGATACGGAGGCTTATGCAGCTTCCAAAGGCGGGATACTCGCGCTCACACATGCGCTGGCCATCTCATTGGGGCCGGACAAGATCACCGTGAATGCCATCAGCCCCGGCTGGATCGAGACCGGTGATTATGAGAAGCTAAAACGGTCAGATCATGAACAACATCCGGCTGGGCGCGTCGGGAAACCGGAAGATATTGCCAGGGCTTGTCTGTACCTGACCAACCCTGACAATGACTTTATCACCGGTATCAACCTCGTGATCGACGGCGGAATGACACGCAAGATGATTTACGAAGAATAAGATTTCGAAAAACAGAAGCCTCCACTCTATCGTTTTTCAAGCTTTTTCAGCTCTTTCTGAAGATATGCTTTGGATAACCATTTGGTACCGATCATCACACCTTCAATGTTTCTGGTTTGGCCGATGTCTGTCAGCGGATTTCCGCTCAGCAGCACCAGATCAGAAACATTTCCCGTTTTTATCACACCCGTATCCGTTTTTTTAAGATAGGAAGCAACATTGACGGTACCGGTACGCAGTGCCTGGTATGGTGTAAGACCCGCGTCGGTCAGGTATTTCATTTCATGCAGTGTTGAAAATCCCGGTACGTTTAATACCTGCGGCGCGTCGCAGCCCAATAAAAGTTCCACACCGCCGTTTTGGCAAGCCAGGATGAGTTTCCGGCGTACATTCACAAAAGCCTCGGCCCGCTCTTTGGTAAATTTGGGATTATTGATGTAGCTGTTTTTGGCATTCATCCAGTTTTTCACCTCCTCCGGTTTCATGTATTTCAGGTTCGGATCATTGGCATAAGCTTCCGCCGGTAACGGGGAAAGCCAGCGCTCGGCAATAGCCTGCGTAGGTACCACCCTGATATTTTTATCCTTCAATGCTTTAATCAATTTCGGGATGCGGGTCGTGTCTGCGGCGTAGGCTATCCATGTCCCGAAAAGTCCGGTTTCCTGTTCAGCCAGCGTATCGGTTCCGGGCGTGATCGCTTCCACGAAACCATCGAGGTGATCGATGGATGAATATCCGGCGTCGATCGCAGCCCAGACGCCCACGGCAAATGACACGTGCCCTACCATCGGAATTCCGAGCTGGGCGGAAGTTTTGGCGATACCGGGAAAAGTTTCCTTTGTGAGCCCGGGCAAAAGTTTCAGATAGTCGTAGCCCGCTGCCTTTTCCTCCTTTACCATCTCAATACCACGCTCTGCTGTTTTTACAGTTTGACCACTGAATGCCGGGCCGGTGGTGTAAAAGTTCGGTCCCAGGATTTCGCCGCTTCTTACTTTGGTCCGCAGTTCAAGGTGCTTGGCATTGCCGAGCATTCCACGGATCGTTGTGATCCCATTTGCAAGATAAAGCATTAATACATCCTTCATAGGCCCCAGCTCGTCGATCGCAGGCACATGGGCATGCATTTCCGACCAGCCGGGTACCAGATATTTTCCTATGGCATCAATGACCAGCGCATCCTTACCGTACTTCACAGCAGCATCGGCGCCCAGCGATGTGATCCTGCCGTTTTTAACTACCACGGTCTGTCCGGAAAGTACGGTTTCCTTGTCCATAGGAACCACATTCACCATTTTGAACACAATTTCACGATTGCTGTTATTTTCAGGTTCCTGTGCCAAAACAGCCGTCGAAAGGGCGATTCCGAGAATGAAAATCAGTTTGCGGATCATAGTACGAAATGGTTGGAATGTTTGGAAAACACGTTCTTAACTTATCTTACTGACGTTCTGCGCCATTTTCTGAGCTTTTAATGCAAGTTCCGTAGCCAGGAAACAATGCTCCTGCGACATCGCAGTTTCGGTGCGGTTGAGCACATCGTCTACCAGTTGAGTGCCGTAAGTGAGCTCTACCTTACTGCAATCTACATATTGGGTTTCTTTATTGTTCACGACAAACAAATGATTGCCTCCGTCCCTGCCGGCGATATCAATGTTTTTCCTGATCTCGATGTAGCCTTCCGTACCCAGTACGGTCAATCTGCCGTCGCCCCAGGTTTTCAGTCCGTCGGGGGTAAACCAGTCCACACGGATATAGCCGGCACCACCGTTTCCACGCAGCATAGCATCGCCGAAATCTTCAAATGCAGGATACTGCGGGTGGTTAACGTTTCCAACCTGCGAAGCCACTACCTCAGCTTTGGTTGAATTGGTAAAAAACAGATATTGGTCAAACTGGTGCGAAGCAATGTCGCAGATAATGCCGCCGAAACGTTTTTTATCAAAAAACCACTCGGGCCGTGAAGCCGGGTTCATACGGTGCGGGCCCAGGCCGATCGTCTGCACTACTTTCCCGATCACGCCTTGTTTGATCAGTTCGCCAGCCTTCACAGTCGCGCGGTTTTCCAGCCGTTCGCTGTACATGATGGAATAAATGCGCTTGGTTTCTTTCTGAACCTTACGAACCTGCGTCAGCTGTTCCAGAGAAGTGACGCCCGGCTTGTCAACCATATAATCCTTTCCGCTTTTCATCACGCGTATGCCCAGGGGCGCACGCTCGTCGGGAATGCCTGAGCTCAGGATGAGCTGAATGGATTTATCTTCAAGAATCTCGTTTTCGCTTTTCGCAGCTTTTGCATTGGGGTACTTTTTTGCAAAATCGGCGGCCAGATCCTGTTCCCTGGCATAAAAAGACACCAGTTCCCCGCCTCCTCTGGTAACCGCCTCCACCTGCCCGTAAATATGGCCATGGTTCATTCCAATCACTGAAAATCTGATTCGTGGCGCAACATTTTTACGGATTGCTACGGTGCTGAAATCCGGCGTCGCAGCAGCAAATACTTCCGGTGAAACGGCTGGCAACATCATCAGCCCGGCGGCGGTGTTAACGGAATTTCTGATAAACTGGCGGCGGTTGTTTTGTGGTTCTTTCATCGACTAGGTTTGAATGGTCTCTGTAATTTGATAAAGCACATTTTCGGACATATATAATGTACTTATGAAAAGACATGGTTATACGATTTCTGCCCCTACGCCGCTTGCCCGGTAAATGTTATTTATTTCCGACAGATACCCCAAAAGTGATCCTCGAATCATTTTTCTTACGGGTAGCCTCTACCACGCTTTCGTATGAATTTTCAAAACTGGTCCTCAGCGTTACCCACTTGTTGATCGGAAGCTCAATGGAAAGGATCGTGTTCCAGCGCAGATTTGACAGATCATTCAGGGCTGGCTGGATAAAAGTAATGTGATTGAAGCGGATCTTATCCTGTAAAACGGAATGTTTTCCTTTGATCCTGAAAGAATTACGGACGGTGGTAACAGTGGCTATTTCCGCAAAATTAGTCGACTCGTAAAGAATGGCATTGGTAAGGGAAAGATTGTTCGCCGCGCCGCGCAATACCCTGAAACCGACCCCGGCACCGGCCATCTGCCTCAGGTCGATGCGGCGCAGATTACTTGTTTCCAGCACACCCAGCCCAAAAACATAAGTCCTGCTTTTCTTGAAAACATCAAAAAACAGATCCGCGTAACTGTCCCGCTCGGCGAGCACACCGTTTTGTTTTCCGTATGTAAACCGTGGGTTGGTGGAAATAGAAATCAGCGGCCCGCTGAAAAGCAGTTCCGCGCGCAGCACCATGAGGCTCCGGTTCACGTTGCCGCGGGTAAAGTTCCCATCGCCGATCAGCCGGTAGCGGATGGTATCTATCAGCACAGGGTCAGGCCTTGGGATACTGTCAGGTTTCACTGCTGCGACCGAATCGGCGGGGATCACTTTTACCTTTGTTGAGTCAAGATCCTGTGCGCGGGCGACCTGACCAAAAATAAACAGCAGACAAGTCGCAAGTTTGACGGAACGGTAGTAGGCTATTTTTTTCATTAACGGATTTTGCGCAAAACAATAGTGCCAAATACCGCAAAGCAAAGAAACGATGACACTATTTAGATACTAACCTTCCAGGGCCCGCACTTTGCCCAGCCTGCGCAAGTGCCTTTCTTCACCTGTAAATTTCGCATTCAAAAATGCCGTGACCAGTTCCTGGGCAGCCATATTTCCCGTTACCCGCCCGCCCAGACAAAGAAGGTTAAGATCATCATCCTCCACACCCTGATGAGCTGAAAAGTGGTCGTTGATCAGTGCGGCCCGCACGCCTGCCACTTTGTTTGCTGCTACCGAAGCGCCCACCCCGCTTCCGCAGACCGCAATTCCCCGTTCAACTTCTTTATTCACCACAGCATGTGCGAGCGGGATTACAAAATCGGGATAGTCATCTTTTGAATCCAGCACATAGGCCCCAAAATCGGTGATATGATGACCCTGGGAAACCAGAAAGTTTTTAATCGATTCTTTCAGTTCATATCCTCCATGATCCGCAGCTATTCCTATTTCCATGTTTTTCACGTTTTAAAAACAAAATTTATACCGGCAAAACCTTCCGGCGTTGTGAAAAGCAATTTCGTTATTTTTATCAGAATATTACTTCGTGAAACCATAGATCCGGCGTTTTTGCCCGGAGTTTTTTAATTTGCCAAATGAAACAAAATGAGCCTGCCGAAGCTGTCGATCCAAATCCGGGAAATTTTACATTTGAGGATTTCAATATATCTGCGCTAAGTCACTCACATATCTTACAAAATAGCGCCGAGCTGCCGGCAACCGACACAAGAGGCTTTTTTGATATCCAGCCAGAGTTCATTGATCTTAACTACGCAGTCTTCAACTTCCCGGTCACATACATCGACCCGGTTAAAGTCACAATCCGGCAAACCCCGCATTCCGTAGTCATATATTGTGCATGCCAGTCGTCAGTCAAAAAGCTGTGCAAGCATCAGATTCAAGTACTTTACAATATCATGAACCGCAAAGATATCCGCGCGTTTTTTGATGAAAAGATCCGTTTTGAAAAGATAAAAGACGTAGCAAAGGATTATGGCCTCGAAAATGAGCTTAATCCCGATCAGTATTTTGAGTTGAAATACATTAATAAAACCCTTGAAATAAAACCGAAACTCAAAGAACTGATTCCTGTCAACGCCGGGTCAGCAGCGATTTTTGAGCATCAGTTTGTGTCAGCCGAAGCGGTAATTCCCGGAAATGCGCTGCCTGCCGATAATTCGGTGACAATCATCGTGTTGAGTCAGAACAAATATTACGACCGTTTCAATATTGAGCTTTATTCGGCAGCTACGACCAAAGAAGGCAAACTGAAAAACCCGCTGACAATCATTGACCCCCTGGACCTGATCTGGAATAGCAACGATCCGGACATACTCAAATTTCATACGGCTGTGTCGGCATTCCGGAACAATTTCAGGAAGAAAAACGCAGATACGGACCTGCAAGGGTTGAAATCGATTGTCAAAAATCCGCTGGGGCTTACCGCTTATTACCACAACCAGTCTGTCTCCGAAAATGCCGGCCCCAATTCACTGGTACCTGTTACACTGGTGCGTTCCGCATTTGATCTGCAATTGGTTATTGACGAAAAAAAACCGTTCTATCACGTTTCAGGCCAATTACTGCTGGACGGACTCACGCTCGACCTCGAAAAAGTAGAGCTGCGGTTTGAACATTTTGTTCAGTACAAAGATAATCTCTACCTCATCGATCACCCGGATATCCTTAGGGTGATCAGTTTTTTTCGCCAGCACAACCAAAAAATAATCGTTCATCAGTCGAAGTTCGATGAGTTCAGAGAAACGCTTCTTGCCAAAATTGAGTCAAAAATCAGGATTACGTATTCCTACCTCAAACCTGCAACAGAGAAGCAGCTTGAAGATGAAGGATTCAACAGCGAAAATCAGAAGATCATTTACCTGGAAGACTTCGGGAATTATGTATTGTTGACGCCGGTACTCAAATATGGAAATGTGGAAGTGCCGCTTTTTTCCAAAAAACAGATCTATGCAGTCGATGCACACGGGAATCCGTTTATCGTGCGCCGTGACGAGGATGCAGAAATACGTTTTACGAGTATGCTGGTGCGGCAGCATCCCGATTTTGAAGATCAGCTGGGCAGAAAGTTTTTTTATCTGCACAAAGACCAGTTTCTGGATGAAAACTGGTTTCTGGACACTTTTGAAGCCTGGACTACCGATAATATTACAATCCTGGGGTTCAACAAGCTGACCAAAAACCGCTTTAATCCTCACAAACCGCAAATCTCGGTCAGTGTTGCCAGTGGGATCAACTGGTTCAATACCACGGCTATCGTTCAGTTCGGCAAACAGAAAGTCACCCTGAAACACCTGCAAAAAGCAGTAAAAAACCGTACAAAGTATGTACAGCTCGGGGACGGAACGCTGGGGATATTGCCCGACGAATGGATAGAGAAATTCCACCGCTTTTTTGAGGCAGGGGAAATTGAAGGCGAGCTTATCCGCACTCCGAAAATCAATTTTGCGACGGTCAGCGAAATGTATGAGGCCGAAGTGCTGGACCAGCAGGTGCAGGAACAACTGCTTCAATACCAGTCGGGATTCGCTAATTTTGATGCGATACAGCCTGTTCCGGTACCAGAGGAATTGAACGCGTCGTTGCGGGAATACCAGAAACAGGGCTTGAACTGGCTGAATTTTCTGGATGATTTTGGGTTTGGCGGCTGCCTTGCGGATGATATGGGTTTGGGAAAAACCTTGCAGATCATTGCGTTTATTTTATCACAAAGAAAAAAACCGGTACAGAATACCAACCTGATCATTGTACCTACTTCGCTGATTTTCAACTGGCAGGCGGAAGTCGAAAAATTTGCCCCTACCCTGAAAATCCTGACGATTTACGGGGCCGGCAGAATAAGGGAAGTTTCCGATTTCGACCAATACGAGATCATACTGACATCTTACGGCACACTGCTCTCTGATGTTAATTTTCTCAAAAAATATACCTTTAACTACATCATTCTCGACGAATCACAGGCCATTAAAAATCCCGAATCGCAACGGTACAAAGCCGCACGGCTGCTGCATTCGCGCAATAAGATCGTACTCACCGGTACGCCTGTTGAAAACAACACGTTTGATCTGTACGGCCAGCTTTCAT
This sequence comes from Dyadobacter bucti, assembly GCF_005869225.1. Taxonomy (GTDB): domain Bacteria; phylum Bacteroidota; class Bacteroidia; order Cytophagales; family Spirosomataceae; genus Dyadobacter; species Dyadobacter bucti. Next base: position 300,262 of record NZ_SWFP01000001.1, read on the forward strand.
TTGCATGCCCTGGGTTATTGGGGAACAAAACCCAGTTCAGAAACCACTTTTCAACGCCCATAGACAGGTTTCAGGACAGTGAAAGGGCCAGAGAACTGCAAAAAAGGATCAATCCGTTTATTCTGAGAAGGACAAAAAAACAGGTAGCAACCGAACTTCCTGACAAAACGGAAATGATCATTTACTGTGAAATGGGCGACGAACAGCGAAAGGTTTACAATGCCTATGAGCTGGAATTCTACACTTTTCTGAACAGCAAGAACGAGATCGACATTCCGCGTGAAAGCCTGCATGTATTGCAGGGACTCACCAAGCTGCGGCAGATCTGCAACTCGCCCGCACTGCTCAATGATCATGAATATTATGGAAATACCTCGTCCAAAATAGAGGTGCTGATGGAACAGATCCAATCCAAAACACCGCAGCACAAAATCCTGGTGTTTTCTCAATTCGTCTCCATGCTCGACCTGATCCGGGAAGAACTCGTCAAAAACGACATCCAATTCGAATACCTCACCGGCCAGACTAAAGACAGGGCTGCCCGTGTGGAAAATTTTCAGAACAATCCGGACGTACGCGTGTTTCTGATCAGCCTGAAAGCCGGGGGGACCGGCCTTAACCTCACGGAAGCAGACTACGTTTTCCTGGTCGATCCGTGGTGGAACCCTGCTGTTGAGAATCAGGCAATTGACAGGAGTTACAGGATAGGACAGAAAAAAAATGTGATTGCTGTGAGGCTGATTTGCCCCGATACCATCGAAGAAAAGATCATGGAATTGCAGCACTTGAAAAAAGACCTGGCAGAAGATCTTGTCAAAACAGATATTTCGGTACTGAAATCGCTTTCCAAAAAGGACTTGCTTGGATTGGTTTCTTTCTACAAATAATACCGGTTTCTCAGTAAACAAGAATTTTGCGACGTATCGTTTCTCTGTCCGTCTCCACCACCACCAGATAAATTCCAGGAGTAAATGTTCTGAGATCGGTCTCGGACACCTGACGTATTTCAAGGTGCTTGTACAGTCGTCCGCTGACATCAAAAACGCTCAGCCTGGCCGGGGAAGATCTTTTTAATTCAATGTTCAGGATTTTATTATCCAGATAAATGACGTGACCAGCCGCAACCGGCTCCGTACCTGTGACAATGGACCTTGCGGGTACTATGGCCACCAGGCTGTAAGGCGAGCCGCCTCCGGAATTCAGCGCCTTGATCCTGTAATAGTAATCCGCAATCTCCAGCTCCTCCCTGTCTTCGTACTGTATGATATTGGCAGGTAATTTTGCCAGTTGTACAAAACCATTTTCAGGATCACGCGAGCGCTCGATCACCACTTCCGAAGCATTGCCTGTGAGGGCAGCCCAGCGCAACTGGATGAAATCGGGAGCAACAGGAACTGCCGTCAGATTCTGCGGCACATCAGGCACCGGGATATTCTGGGTCGTTGCGGAAACCACATTACTGTATGCCGACGCTCCCGCCGAATTAACTGCTCTGACGCGGTAATGATAAGTTGTGACTGCGGTCAGGCCGGTATTTTGGTAGGAGATCAAATTGAGCCCTACATCCGCAATTTTCGTAAAATTGGTAGCATTTAATGACCTCTCGACCTCAAAACGGGTTTCATTGGCAGACTTGTCGTTCCATGCAAGGTTGATCTGGGTTGACGAAACCGCTTCCGCAGTGAGCCCGTCCGGAGCGGCAGGCGGCACCTGAAGCGTGGTGGCACTGGCAATGTTGGAGTAGGCAGATTTACCTGCCGAATTTTTGGCAAGAATACGGTACCAGTATTTTGTCGTTGCCGCCAGACCGATGTTCTGGAAATATTCAACGTCGGGCCCTATGTCGGTGATCTTTACAAATGTGATCCCGTCGGCCGATCTTTCCAGCTCGAAAGCTGTTTCATCTGTGGCATTGTCTGTCCAGCTGATATTGATCTGCGTCCCGGACACGGCAATGGCGGTGAGGTCGGAAGGTGCTTTTGGGATGGTGACCACCGGTGGTTTGGTCGTGGCAGTGGCCACATTGGAATAAGCGGAGTTACCTGAAAGGTTTTTGGAGCGGACACGGTACCAGTACGCAGTTGAAGCTTTGAGCCCTGTGCTCTGAGCGGTAACAATGTCTTTGGCCAGGTCAGCGATCTTGACAAAAACTTTCCCGTCCCCGGAAATTTCCAGGTCGAATCCGGTTTCGTCAGTCGAGTTATCCGTCCAGGTCAGGTTGATCTGTGTGGGAGAAAAGGCGGTTGCTACCAGATTGGAAGGCGTTTTCGGTACTATAAAAGCATACATTTTCCCCGAGAACATCGGGCAAATCAGCAACAAAACATTCAGAACAAAATATCGCGTAAAATTTTTCTTCATTTGATCATGTAACATCATTGCAACCAACCTTTCTTTTTAAACCAAAAATACACTCCGGCCGTAATAACTGCCATCACCAGCATGATGCCGGGATAACCGTATTTCATCCTGAGCTCCGGCATAAAATCGAAATTCATACCGTAGATACCTACAATAAATGTAAGCGGCATGAAAAATACTGAAAACAATGTCAAAATCCGGACAATTTCATTGGTACGCTGGGAAGAAATGGAAAAATAGATAATCACCAGCTGATTCATGTTCTCGAAAAGCGTATCATAAATATTGTGGAGCTTTACGTACAAGTCCCTTGTATCACGTGTGTAAGCATTGGTATGCTCTTTATCATCGAGCTTATCGACGATTTCGTGCGAGAGCATGACTATCCTGCGGGTCACTTCTACCCGCCTTCTCAGATAATAAAGCCCTTTGAGGAGCGTGGGTTTCCTGTTTTTCAAAAACATATTCTCCTCGTAGTACTCAATATCTTTGGTGAGCTCCACGGACGGCTGTTCGTAGCTCAGTAGGCAGTTTTTTACAATTTCATTGACCAGATGGTGTGTATTTTCGCAAAGTTTAGTGTCCACATAATTTTCCTTGATCACGCTGCAGGCAGTCCACTTCTTTTTATGGAGTGTAAGAACAAGGTCTTCTTTCACGAAAATCGCTACTTTATTGCTCAGTTCCTGAACAGTGTCGGCCTCATCCAAAACCTTTTCCGCATGCGTCCTGAAAATGATGAATATATAACCGTCCACTTTTTCATATTTCGGGAGGTGGTCGGGCTGCAGCCAGTCTTTGATCGAAGAGTCGTGTAGTTTGTACTTTTGAGCAATCTCTTTCAGCTCATCCTCACTGGGATCTAAAACATCCAGCCATTCAAAAGGGTATTCGGACTTGTCGGCAATGGTCTGGATCATAAATGGTTATTTGTCGGATTTGGTATCAATAATAAAACTTAGGGGCCAGTCTCTTGTGAAAAAAGGTACAGAAATTTTTCACTTGCTTATGCACCTGATCAGTGAAAACAAATGTAATACGGGCCGCAGAAAGTAAGCGATAAAACCTTTGATATACAAACCATAAAGGTTATCCACCAGCTATCATGGCCACTTTGACTGGTACCTTCCGCCCGCCAGTTTCATGTTTTCAGACTTATAAACCCCGTTATTATAATTGTGCCGATGCAACACCGCCGCCAAAAAATGGTCCGACATCGTCCGTCTGGCACGTGGTTTGTGGTCTCGCCTGCATCACAATCTTATTTCTACACAATAATCATCAACATCATGGAATTTAACATTGATACCAAAGGTCAGACGCAAACTAAACAGCCAGGAGTAGAAGAAGCAATGAACCCGGAACCGGTTGTTATTCGCGAAAACTACCGTGGAAGCGACAAATTGCAAGGAAAAACTGCGCTCATCACAGGCGGAGACAGTGGAATAGGGCGGTCTGTTGCGGTACATTTTGCCCGGGAAGGTGCCAATGTTGCCATTGTTTACCTTGACGAAAACCAGGATGCAAAAGACACCAAATCCATGGTAGAGGCTGAGGGAAGAGCATGTTTGCTAATTCGGGGCGACATCCGCGATGAACAATTTTGTAAAGATGCTGTCCATAAAACCATTGCAGAATTCGGGAAACTGAATATCCTGGTCAATAATGCTGCGGAACAGCATCCGAAGGAAGACATCCGGGAAATCTCGGCCGAGCAGCTCTCCGACACTTTTTCAACCAATATCTTCTCATTCTTCTATTTCACGCAAGCTGCACTGAAACACCTCCAGGAGGGTGACAGCATTATAAATACAACGTCGATCACGGCTTATCACGGGAGCCCTGCGCTGCTGGATTACTCGTCCACGAAGGGAGCCATTGTAGGTTATACACGTTCCCTTTCATTAAATCTGATCGAAAAAGGGATCAGGGTTAACGCAGTCGCGCCGGGCCCAATCTGGACTCCCCTGATCCCATCGACCTTTGATTCAGAACGTGTAAAAGAATTTGGTAAGGACACGCCAATGAAACGTCCAGGTCAGCCTTGCGAAGTTGCGCCGAGCTACGTATTCCTGGCTTGCGAGGATTCTTCTTACATCAGCGGTCAGGTCCTGCATCCCAACGGAGGACAGGTCATCAACGGGTAAACCGATATTTCCTTTATATTAGGAAATCAAAAATACCACGGGCCCAAAGCATTATGCCAGCAAAAGAAAGCAAAGCCGCTACCAAAGTAACCAGGAAAAAACCGGACGATGCGGAACAGGTATCGTTTTTTATGGACCAGCTCGAACATCCGCTCAAAGCCGAAATTGAAGCGTTGAGGCAGATCATCAAAAATGCCGTTCCGCAAATTTCCGAACGGGTCAAATGGAATGCGCCGAGCTACTATACCACGGCAGACCTGCTGACATTCAACCCGCGAATGGTGGGAAAAGCGCATCTCGTTTTTCATCACATTGCCATTGTGCAGGTCAAGTCTGCATTGCTCGAAGGCGACTATAAGGACCGACGGATGATGTATTTTACAGATATGGCAGATGTAGAAGCCAAAAGGCCGGAACTAGAAAGGATTTTGAGGGAGTATGTTTTGCTGGTTGGCTGATGGTTTGAGAAAGTGACTTCCGGCTTTTCATTATGGCGAATCTGCCATAATGAAAAGTCAGGAAGAGAATTCAATCCAGCAATCCCCTCGATCTCAAATCGTCAAAGATTATTTTATCGACAGTTGAGATAATATCCATATCCGCACAGGAAAGCCACCTGACTTCTTCAATTTCGGCGGCTGGATAAAATGGGCCAAGGGCGGTCGTTGTATAACATCTCATTCTGACCATTACTCCATCAGGATGGTTATGAGCCTGCGCCTGAAATTCTCCGTAAAAAACCAGGGTTGAGGGATCAATTTTTACAGATAACTCTTCCTCAATTTCTCTCACAAGGGCTTCTTCATCGGATTCCCCAGCTTCGCGTTTGCCTCCGGGAATGTAGAAAACATTGCGTCCTATGCTCCGGGCCGAGAGTATTTTTTTATTCTGTATTTCGATTAGTGCTAGTTTGTCGATCATAGTTGTCTTTGCCCCGGGTTGAAACCCGGGGTTTATAGTATCTTCTCAAAACATACGCTATTCTCCACTCCGGCATACTGCCCGTAATTGGGAATGATCTGGTAATTATTCTTTTTGTAAAGCTCGACGGCTTCTCGCTGCCGTTTTCCTGTTTCGAGAATGCATCTTTTGCTGGAAAGTTCTGCCGCCCAATTTTCAAGTTCGGCAAGCAGTTTCGTGGCAATACCTTTGTTTCTGCCCTCCGGCGAAACATACATCCGTTTGACTTCCATAGTATCCGGCGCAAAGGCCTTGATCGCCCCGCAGCCTACTGGCGTCTCACCATCGTACGCCAACACTACATGGCGGATCTTGTCAAGCTTGTTGTATTGTGAATAAAAAGAATGGTCATCACCGTCGGTCACAGCGAGATATGCATCAAGCTGCCGCACGAGGTCGATGAAATCGGGGTTATCGGAATCGGTTCTTACGAGTTCGATCATCGGATGGTCTATAGCCCCGGGTTTCAACCCGGGGTTCGGTGAATAGAGGACAAGTCTACCGCAATTCTTCCAGTTCTACAACTTTCCCGGTTTTGGTCAGGAGGTGGATGATCAGCCAGGCTATGAGGTAAGTGAAGCCGCAAATGGTGAATATTATATTGTAACCGCCTGCCAGATTTCCTGCGGCTTTGTAGGTGTCAAGCAGGCTCCCGATCAGCATCGGAAACAGTATCCCCCCAACTGCCCCAGCCATTCCACCGATCCCAACAACGGAACTTACTGCCTGTTTAGGGAAAAGGTCAGACGGCAAGGTGAAAACATTTGTCGCCCAGGCCTGGTGCAGCGCCACCGCAAAACTAATCAGCCCGACAGCGATCCAGACATCGCCCGCAAACTGGATCATGATCACCGAAAGCTCGAGAAAAGCAAATGCCAGCAAAACCGTTTTCCGGGCTTTGAGCGTCGGCCAGCCTTTTTTGATCAGCCATGACGACAAATATCCCCCGCCTATGCTGCCGACGGTTGTAGCTGTATAAATCAGCATCAGTTCCAGACTGGGTTTTTTAAGGTCTAAATTGAATGTAGAAGCAAAGTAAGACGGCAGCCAGAACAGAAAAAACCAGTAAATCGGATCAATAAGGCCTTTTCCGGTAATATAAGCCCAGGTTTGCGGGAATGTGAAAAGCTTGATCCACCTTACCGGCTGCTTTTCTGCATCGTTTTCGTCCTGATCCTGGCCGCTCATGATATAATCCAGTTCCTCCGCGCTGAGCCTTTTTTGCTGAACCGGAATGTCATAAAAAATCAGCCAGAACACCAGCCACACAAATCCCAGTGCACCTGTAATCCAGAAAACCTCCTGCCATCCATAGTGGCTTAATATCCAGGGAACCAGAATCAGCGCGACTACCACGCCAATGCTTGTTCCTGCATTAAAAAGTCCGGTTGCCAGCGCCCGTTCCTTTTTGGGAAACCACTCTGCCACTGTCTTTACCGCAGCCGGGTAATTGCCGGCTTCTCCCAACCCCAGGCCCACCCTGGCCACGCCAAATCCAAAAGCACTTCTGGCCACTGCATGCAGCATACCTGCCACACTCCAGAAAACAATCGTAATCGAGTACCCTAGTTTTGTCCCGATCTTATCGATAAGCCAGCCGAAAAGCAGCAAACCGATTGCATAGGCGGCCGTAAAGGCCATAACTATTCTCGCAAAATCCGTTTCCGTCCAGACAAATTCTTTTTCCAGGATCGGCTTTAATAAACCGATGATCTGCCGGTCGAGGTAATTGATCGTCGTGGCCGTGAAAAGTAAGACGACAATGATCCATCTGTAATTTTTAGTTGTCTTGTTGACCATTACGAGGAGAGTTTTTGAACAAATTGCCGGAAATGAGCTTTCAGTCCTTCCCAGTTTTGTTCCTGAATCAGTTTTTTATCAAAAAGCTGTCCGCCTATTCCAAGCCCGTTCGCTCCGGCTTTCAGAAATGCCGACATGTTTTCGAGACCTACGCCACCGGTCGGAAGCAGTTTCAGCTGGTTCATAGGCGCTTTGAGATCCTTGATATATTCCGGGCCAAGCGAAGTAGCAGGATATATTTTCACCATACCAGCGCCCAGTGTCCAGGCATTGTAGATTTCGGTCGGTGTAAATGCTCCGGGGAAAATGGGGATATTTTTTTTTACGCAGGACTTAATCACTTTTTTATTTATAATCGGGGTCACAATAAACTGTGCCCCAGCTTCCAGCGCCTGGTCCAGATCGTCTTTCGTACAAACCGTCCCCGCTCCGATATTGAGTCCTTCGCTCTCATTTTCAAGCGCGTAACGGATCATTTCGGTCGCATCGGGTGTGTTCATGGTAATTTCTACGGTGGTTAACCCTGCTTCGCGATAGATCGGCAGGATCTTCACCACGTCTTCCATTGAAATGTTACGGATAATCCCGACTATCGGCGTTTTTTGAAATAATTCCCAGGAAAATGTAAGCTCACTCATAAATTTAATTTGTTCAATGTTGATTTCTGATAACTGAATATTTTCACATGTCCGGCCACTGCCGACTTATCGACCATCCCGGCAGGTATTGTAACAGTCCTTTCCGAAAGCTGTAACTCTTCGATGGCCATCCTGTATAATTCATAAAGGTTGTTTCCGCTGCATAATACCAGTTGCCAGTCTTTTTCCCGCAAAAGATATTGGATTTCGTGCCCTATCAGCAGCCCGCTCAGGAACATACCGTTCTGTTGTTTATCCCATAAACTGAACAGTTGATTGGTCCGCACGGTGAACAATGCATTTAAAATATTCGTCACCCCGGCCTCCCTGACCCCGGCCTTGTAGGCTTCCACTTTCTCAGCAGAAAATTCCTCGCTGCCGTTCAGTTCTATGGAATCTCTGAGGATACTGTGGCGCGTCATCAGGTTGAAAACCTCGCCGGTCATATATGTTTTAAAATCAATAAGCTGATTGTTTCTGACATACATGTGCTTGGAATGTGTGCCGGGAAAAATAAAAATTACGTCCCCGTTTTCCGGCAGACCGGCCGTTTCCACCAACCCGATCAACTGGGTTTCTTCTCCCCGCATCACGTCGTGGTCGCTGCGGACACCGGATACCAGCATAATTTCGTGAGGAAAATCCGGCTGCACCCCAAAATGCTGCATCAGGGCACCACTTCCGTCCAGGGCGAAAGGCAAATTGGAGTACGGAATTTCCTGCATACCTATTGATGAAGACGCCATTCCCGACATGACGATAGTAACACCGTCCAGGCTAAAACCCACCTGGCGGGCCAGCGCATCGATATGTTCCTGTAACTGCTGCCTGAAAAATTCCTCCCTTGATAACCCGTCATTTTCCCTGCTTTGCCAGAGGTTGTAAGTCTGTCCGATTCCGTTTTGCGAGAGCACTTCGCCGGCGAGCGTGCTATCTGCCCTTTCGATCAACCGCAACCGGAACGACGTCGTCCCCCAGTCACAACTCAGCAGATATTTTTTCATTCCTGTATCGTTTGGTATGTTAGGTGTTTTGCTTGGTTAGCTCCCCGGAATGAATTCCGGGGTTAGTGTGTGGGGGTGCCTGACGGCACTTTTTTGTTTTGCCTGACGGCACCTTTTTGTTTTGCCTGACGCCACTTTTTTGTTTTACGTGACGGCAATTTTTTGTTTTGCCTGACGGCACTTTTTGTTTTGCCTGACCGCACTTTTTTGTTTTGCCTGACGCCACTTTTTTGTTTTACCTGACGGCACTTTTTGTTTTGCCTGACGGCACCTTTTTGTTTTGCCTGGCGCCACTTTTTTATTTTGCCTGACTCTACTTTTTTGTTTTACCTGACGGCACTTTTTGTTTTGCCTGACGCCACTTTGTTATGGGAGCGCGAAGGATATGTATGTTCCTCCTGGTTTTAAACCGTAGCGTGTGCCTCCCGCTGCTATCGCAATGTATTGTTTTCCGTTTACCATATAAGTGATGGGTGTGGCAAAACCACCGGCCGGAAGCTGGTATTCCCACACAATTTTACCTGTTTTCGTGTCGAAAGCTCTTAATTTTTCATCATAAGTAGCGGCAATAAAAAGCAGGCCGCCAGCCGTCACAATCGGGCCTCCGTGGTTTTCAGTGCCCGTAGGCGGAATACCCTGTTTTGATAGCTCAGGGTATTCTCCCAAAGTCACTTTCCAAAGATATTCACCAGTATTGAGATCCACCGCATTCAATGTGCCCCAGGGAGGTTTGATGGCCGGATAGTTGTCCTGATCCCTGAACTGTACATTACCATTGTTGATATAAGGCGGTGAAAACGGAAAACCTGCATCCTTTTTAGCGGCGATCTGATTAGCCGGATTATGGATATCATTTGCCGCTGGTTTCGTTTCTGTTTTTAACAGATAATTGATGATCTCGTTCCTGTCTTCTTTTGAAATATGCTGGAATGAGGGCATCCTCCCCCGGCCTGTTTCGAGTATCGCGGCAATCTGCCCGCGGTTCATCCTTTTTTCAATATCCTTTAAAACTGGATAAGCCTGCGTGCCCGCCGAGGCCACGGCACCTTTGTTATCATGGCAGGCAGCACAATTGTTATTAAACAACATCTGACCTTTTGACAAAACCTGACCTTCGGCTTTTTCCCTGCTGTCCCTCATTTTCAGCCACCACAGCATGTTATTGCCATTTACATACATAACTCCGTTCGGATCGGCGGCAGTTCCTCCCCACTCTGCCCCGCCACCAATACCGTACAACAAATGTCCTTTCAAACTTGGCGGCAAGTTTTTCGGCCCCTGCTGACTATTCACAAACCGGTCGAGCACATAGGCGTGTGCTTCGGGTGTCCGGTCGGTAATGTCTGCTTTGGTCAATGTCTGGTTGGCAAAAGGTGCGGGTTTCGACGGTACAGGCTGCGTTGGCCAGGGTTCCTCTCCCGGCAGCGCAGGTGACCGGGGTGCGGCTACCTCTTTTACAGGGAATAAAGGCTTACCAGTTTGCCTGTCGAGCACAAAAATATATCCGTCCTTGGTAGCCTGCGCCACGGCATCAACCATTTTTCCCTTGTTTTTTACCGTGATCAAATTCGGCGGACAAGGAATGTCCCGGTCCCATAGATCATGGTGGACAGTCTGGAAATGCCACATGCGTTTCCCGGTTTCTGCATTCAATGCAATGATGCAGTTGGCAAAAAGATTGGTACCTTTTCTCGCACCTCCATAAAAATCAACAGACGGAGAACCTGTACCCAGGAAAACCATCCCGCGTTGCTGGTCCATCACCATTCCCGCCCAGCAGTTGGCGCCGCCCAGTTTTTTGTACGAATCTTTCGACCAGGTTTCGTAACCATATTCGCCCGGAAGCGGGATGGTACGGAATATCCAGGCCATTTTTCCGGTTCGCACATCAAAAGCACGGATGTGCCCGGGAAGCGCGTCGCCCCCTTCGGAAACGGACGAACCGGTGATCAGCAGGTTTTTGTAGATAACCCCCGGCGTAGTAGAACGTATATTAAAATTGTTCACGTCATAACCATAAGTTTCCTTGTCGCCCAGGCCCTCATGGAAATCAACCTCTCCATTTTTACCAAAAGTCTTGACCAGCTCACCGTTTTCGGCGTTGATGGCATATAGGGTTGAACCAGCTGTGTAAAGAATGCGTTTGTCGCTTCCGTCCTCCCAGTAAACGACACCGCGAACGGGATGAAATCTTGGCCGTTTCCCTTCAAAGGGATCGAACTTCCAGAGCTGCTTTCCCGTGGCAGCATCTATTGCAAATACTTTCAGCTTGGGTGTAGTGCCGTACATAACACCGCGCACCACGATCGGCTGGCATTGGACATCCATACCTCTTTCTCCCGGAACATTATTTTCGCCGGTATCGAATGACCAGGCCGGCCGCAGGTCCTTCACATTCTCTTTATTGATTTGATTGAGGGGTGAATACCGGTTCCCCGCATCATTTCCTCCATACACCGGCCAGTCCTGACCGGTGTCGGAAGTTTTAATTTCTTTCTGCTTATCCCGATAGGTAAGTCCGCATATCAGGAATACGAGTAATAAAACAAAAGGGTATTTCACGGTTATTTGTAAAATTTTGTTTTCGCCGGCAACAAAACAGACGAGAGACGTTTTTTCATTTTCAATGTCAGCCCGAGCGAAGGTTACTACGCTCGGGCTGACACATGAACTAATTCAAATTCGGGTTCAGTGACGTGTCGGAATACGGCAAAGGAAACCAATAATTCGCTTTTGTGATCGGTTTGATCGGCTGAAGATCGTCGGGGCTTTTGTTGGCATTGGCTTCTTCTACTTTTTCCAGACGGATCAGGTCAAACCAGCGTGTTCTTTCGCAGGCAAATTCCCAGGCGCGTTCCTGCACAACTGCATCCGCAAACTGAGCGGCGGAAAGGCCGTCAGTGGCAGCAAGTGGCTTGGTACCCGCAGGCAGGCCTCTCAGGCGAACCTGGTTGAGCGCATCGTAAGCCGCTGCGTCAGGACCGCCTGTTCCGCGCGCTTTTGCTTCCGCATAGATTGTCAATACGTGGGCATAACGCATCATCACCGAAGGCAGTGAAGCCTGGTAGTTCGAAACATCGCCTTTGATGTACCATTTTTTGTAATAAGGATGTTTTGTCAAACTGTTTTGCCAGGGGATTTTGGTACCCGACAGCCCGAATTCGGTGCGGAAAGTCGCGTCTTTTCTTGGGCCTGCCGGAAACTGGTTGAAGAAATTCAGCTCGGCAAACATGTCGTCCCAGCCACCCTCTTCACCCGGCATGGTTGTCAATCCGTAAGTAGAATTCCCCGAGTCGCCACTGGTAAATCCATTGATCTGGAACACAGCCTCGGCAGTGCCAGTGGAAGCAGGATCATTTTCAAAAACCGCGGCAAATGTGGGCAGGAGCTGGAATCCGTACAATGCCCTGTTATCAATTACTTCCTTGGCTTTGGCGGCAGCAAGGTCATATTTATCGGTTTGTTTCAAAGGCCAGCCTGCCATTGTCAGATACACGTCAGCAAGAAAAGCCTTCGCAGAACCTTTGTTGGGGCGACCCGGCGCACGTTTTGCATTGGGAAGATTGGTTTCCGCAATTTTGAGGTCTGCCACTATCAGTTCATAAACCTGCTCTGGAGTCGATTTGCCAATTTCGAGCAAGTCGGCAGAATATTCGCCAGCCAGCACGAGCGGGATGTTGCCGTAAAAGCGGGTCAGCCAGTAGTAGGAAAACGCACGGATGAAATAAGCCTCTCCCACAATGATATCAATGGAAGCTTTGTCCCCCACTGTTTTCTCAAAATTGTTGATCACATTGTTCGATCCCTGAATAGCCTTGTAACAACCATTATAAACTGCATTGGAACGCTGGTTGGTCGTAGATGGATTGAACTGATCAAATTCCCGCCAGTCGGCTTTGTTACTGGCCGGGTGCGTGGTAACATCGTCGCTTCCGAGCGTCGCCGCGTTGGCTGATGGATGTATAAAACCCCGTCCCCATTGCGTAGCCAGCCCTTTGTAGGCACCCGTGAGTGCTGATTCGAGACCGTCCTGGGTCGCCAGTACGTTGTTACCATATAAAAGCCCGGTGGTATCTTCTTCCAGATAATCTTTACAGCCAGAGCCGCTCAGCAGCGCAGCAGCGAGAATATATATGCTTATTTTTTTCATTGTTCTGATAAATTTTTAGCTCCGGCTTCAGGCTTTCGGCCGTCGGCTTTGCGCATTTTTGATGAGTTTATTATGTTAATAGCGTGTCCGACAGCCATCAAAATCCAAGATTCAGCCCCAGCGTATACACTTTTGCATTGGGATATGAACCGCGGTCAATACCAATGGCCGTATCCGTGCTGGATCCCACGTTACTGGATTCCGGATCAGGACCTGTGTATTTCGTGATCGTGAACAAATTGGTAGCGCTTGCAAATACCCTGATCGTGCCTTTATCACGCAAGAACGAAGAAGGGATGTTATAAGAAAGGCTTACGTTTTTCAATCTTACAAAACTTCCGTTTTCGAGGAAGCGGCTCGACTGGGTAAATGGCTGGTAAGTCTTGGTAAATGCGGGAATGTCAGAATCCTCATTGCCTTCGCGGTAGTAATCGCGGATCTCGGTCAATAAAAACTGACGTGCTTCTCCCGATCCTGACATGGCGCCCGCACGGGTGTAGTTCAGTTTATCCACCCCAAAAACTCCGTTGACGAATACGTTCAAAGTCAGTCCGCCGTAAGTAAATGTGTTGTTCCAGCCTCCTGTAACCTTTGGAAATGCGTGACCAATTACCTTGAAATCGTCGGTGGTAATTGCATTGTCCCCGTTTACATCTTCATAACGCGGATCTCCCGGAACACGTCCCTGTAAGGCAGCGGCATCCGCATCACCCGGTTTGAAAGTACCGAGGTAATTAAGTCCCCAGTAAGAGCCAAGCGGCTGCCCCGGCATCAGCATAAATTCATTGGTAATAGACATCCCGCCGCCTGCGCCGGTACCGGTTCCGATCCTCGGCAGACCTCCTAAATCAAGGACTTTATTTTTCAGCGTTGAAAAATTCAGGTTGGTTTCCCATGCGAATTTGTTACCCTGAACCGGCGTACCTCCGATAGAGAATTCAAACCCTTTGTTTTCGATCTCACCGATGTTACGTGTCTGCGTACCGCCGCCCGCATAATTCGGGATCGATACGTTCAGGAGCAGATCTTTGGTGTTTTTACTGAAATAGTCAGCTTCCAGTCTCAATCTTCCGTTGAGGAACTCCATTTCGATACCAATGTCGGTCTGGCGTGTGGTTTCCCATTTCAAATCCATGTTACCCGCGTTGCCCTGAATCACACCTGCAGTAATGCTGTTGTTATTGAAAGCCACGGCAGTTGTTCCATAGGTCGATAACGTTGCATAAGGATTGATGGCCTGGCTACCCGTTAAACCCCAGCTTCCTCTCAGTTTCAGGTTGCTGAAAACATTGAGGTCCTTGATAAAATCCTCTTCGGATAACCGCCAGCCGACCGCCACGGAAGGGAAAACGCTGTATCTGTTGGCCGGGCTGAATTTGGATGAACCATCCCTTCTGATCGCCGCAGTCAGCAGATATTTATCTTTAAACGCGTAGTTTACACGTCCCAGAAGCGACATCAGCGTCCATTTCTGGAACCCGGAACCCACGGTAGCAGCCGAGTTACCGCCTATGTTGTCGTATCCCAGCTGAGGGAAGCGCAAACCCGCAGCCGTGGCCGACATGTTCCGGTTGGTATATTGCTGCGTTTCCAGTACAGCCACTGCATTGATGGAGTGGTTGCCAAGTGTGATGTTGTAGTTCAAGGAGTTGGTGTTCTGCAAAGTCACCTGATCGGACGCGTAAAGCCCCGCGTTTGGTGTTTTATTGGTAACTCTCGGACCGTTTACATACCTGCTTTTGTAATCCAGATAGTTTACCGCATATTGTAAATCAAGGCTTAAACCTTTGATCGGCAACTGGTAGTTCAAGCCGCCAATGGCATTGACGTTGAATTTGCTGATGTCATTGGATTTGTCGTAAAGATTGTCCAGCGGGCTTCTGGAAACTGAACCGATCGGGTCAGCGAAAGTTGGCTGGCCGTCTGCCCCGTAAGCCGGCGTGGTGGGAGCCCACTGCAACGCCTCAATCAAAGCGCCGCCGCCATCCGTATTGTGGTTTCGTGAAAATGCACCGGACATATTGAACCGCAGCGTCAGCCTCTTATCGACCTGCGTATTTAGGTTTGTACGGAAAACATAACGCTTGAAATCGCTGTTTTCCACGATCCCTTTCTGTTTCACGTAGTTACCCGAAACAAGGAAAGTAGTTTTTTCGTTACCGCCATTGATCGTGATCTGCTGCTGCTGTCCGCGGCCTGTCCGATATACCAGATCTTGCCAGTCAGTACCGCCATTTGCTTTGTAGTCAGCAATTTGCGCGGCAGTAAAAGGAGGCGTAGAACCTGTTGCAGTCGCACGCGCATTCACAATTTCTGCAAATTCGCCTGCCGGCAGAAGGTCAAATTTCTTGATGACCTCTGAAACGCTTCCCTGTCCCTCATAGGTTACTTTGATCCCCTTTGTACCTTTTTTGGTGGTAATGATTACAACCCCGTTGGCACCACGGCTTCCGTAAATCGAAGTTGATGCCGCATCTTTCAATATCTGGATTGATGCAATATCACTGGGGTTTAAAAGGTTATAGTCAGCTCCGATGTAGCCGTCGATCACGTACAACGGATCGTTGTTACCCAAAACCGAGTTGGCACCCCGGATACGTATTCTGGAATCACCGCCCGGCGATCCGTTCGATTGTGTTACCTGCACCCCCGTAGCACGGCCCTGCAACACCTGGTCCAGGCGCGTCACAGGCTGCTGGGAAAATTCTTTGGTAGAAATAACGGACAAAGCTCCTGTAACATCCGTTTTTCTCTGCGTACCATACCCCACTACTACCAGTTCAGACAAGCTTCTTGATTCCTGCCTTAACTGAACATTGATCACCGAACGGTTGCTTACCTGGACGGTCTGGCTTTCATAGCCGATAAAAGAAAAAACAAGCGACCCGGTACCTGGCGCATTGATGGTAAAATTCCCCTCTCCATCCGTCGCCGTCCCTTGCGAGGTTCCACTCAGCAAAATATTCACACCCGGAAGTGCGACATTATCCTGATCCGTCACTTTCCCGGTTACACTACCATTTTGGGCAAAAACAACCTGTCCCAAAATGAGTTGTAAAAAAATCAAACTTACAAGTTTTCTCATAGCTCGCGCATATAATTGTTATAGTAAAAATTTAAATAATACTGTTTTTTGATTGAAAATAAAACGACGATCCCCAATCCTGAGTCCGGAGATTCAGGCAGATGCCGGGTACATTACACTGTAATTGTTATTAAATTTGAGTAGGAGAGCTATGCACTATTAAATCACCAGTCGACCACCGAACCATCCAGCGCGTTGTAGCTTTCCGGATTTTTCCAGTCGTGCCCTATTTTGTCCTTCATGGCATCTTCGTCGAGCTCAATCCCCAAACCGGGCTTGGTTGGGACCATAACGGTTCCGTCGCTCTGGAGCTTGAACGGATTTTTCAGATATCCCTCGCCCAGCGTAACCTGCTCCTGCACCAGAAAGTTGGGCACACTGGCAGCCAATTGCAGGCCCGTCGCCAGAGAAATAGGGCCCATAGGGTTGTGTGGTGCAATCGGCACGTAGTAGGCTTCTGCCATTCCCGCAATGATCCGGCCCTCGGTAATGCCGCCTGCGTGGCAAAGATCAGGCTGTACAATGCTGGCAGCCCCTTTTTCGAGAATTTCCCGGAAGCCCCATTTTGTAAATATCCTTTCACCTGTGGCAATCGGGATATGCGTTCCTCTGGCGATATCCACCATCGTATCAACATTTTGTGCCTGGCAAGGCTCCTCCACAAACATGGGCTGGTATTGTTCCAATTCTTTGATCAGCACCTTGGAAGTCTGCTGGGAAATCGCCCCGTGAAAATCAATCGCAATAT
Organism: Dyadobacter bucti; assembly: GCF_005869225.1. GTDB lineage: Bacteria > Bacteroidota > Bacteroidia > Cytophagales > Spirosomataceae > Dyadobacter > Dyadobacter bucti. Next base: position 317,155 of record NZ_SWFP01000001.1, read on the forward strand.
CCATTTCGGGGCCACCTGCTTCCCGGAGTGAGGCAAAATTATCCGCAGCATATTTGATAAATGCCGGATTCTCGACAATGTTCGCAGGGTTTTTCTTCGCTACCCCGGTCTTGATCACAGTAAAGCCTTCCGCTTTTCTTTTCTTCATGTCCTCGGCATTCGCCGCACGTCCGTAAACCCGCACGCGGTCACGGGTGGGCCCGCCGAAAAGTTCATAGATCGGAACATTCAGCAGCTTGCCTTTGATGTCCCACAACGCCTGATCGATTCCGCTGAGCGCACTGGTGAGAATAGGACCGCCCCTGTAAAAAGCATGGCGGTAAATGGCCTGCCAGTGATGCACCACCTGACGCGGGTCCTTTCCGATCAGGTAAGGTTCTACTTCCTGGATCGCCGTTTTGATGGTGAGCGCACGGCCTTCGAGCAGCGGTTCACCCAGCCCAACGACCCCGGCATCGGTGTGGATTTTCAGAAAAATCCATCTTGGCTTCACCAGAAATGTTTCCAGTTTGGTGATCTTCACTTTACCATACTCCCGGAATTCCCCGGGTGCAGAAGCATAGGAGGTCTTAGGCAGAATCATCGAACCCATCGCCGCAACTCCCAAAACGGACTGTATGGCCTGTCTCCGCGACATGCCAGGCTTTTTATCAGTTGGTTTCATTGTTTAAACATAATTGTGAATGTATGGGGAAATGCATTTTACCAGTTGTGGATCGAGCCGTCGGGGGCTTTCAGTATCGGATGCGGGAACTTCGTTTTTTCTTTTACCTCCATCACAAACGTTGCTTTTTTCGGATCAAATTTGACCCCCAGGCCGGGACTGTCGTTCAGATACAGTTTCCCGTTTTTGAAATTGATAAAATCCTCGTTGAAATAAGCGGGACGCTCCGGCTCTCCCCCACCCAGCTCCATCATCGCGCGGGAAGGGCTGCTGGAACCCAGTATATGCACCAGCGTGGCTGTCGAAAGCGGGCCGGTAAAATGCGGGATCATGCCCACATAATGCGTTTCGCACATGGATGCCAGTTTTTTGAATTCTCCGATGCCGCCGGTGTTCGGAACGGTGAAACGGGTATAATCGATCAGGCGGTTTTCGATGAGCTCGTTGGTATCCCAGCGATCTCCAAACTGCTCGCCAACCGCAATAGGCACCTTCGTCATAGAACGGACATTTTTGTAAACACCCGGATTTTCGGAGCGCACAATGTCTTCAATGAAATAGGGTTCCAGGTCTTCCAGTGCCGTGCATATTTTCAGTCCGTCGGTCAGGTCAAAACGGGTATGCAGGTCAATCGCCCACTTGCCTCCACCGCCGACTGCTTCGTCGATCCTTTTACAGAATTCAATGGTTGTTTTTACATTGCTGTAAAAATCGAAAGGCTGATCGCCATTTCCACCTGTCGGTCCGATGCGGTATGCGCGCAAGCCGGCTTCGATACAATCCCTTGCCCGCTCTTCCTCCGTTTTGGCTTTTGATGCACGGAAACCAGTGGCGTAGCATTCGACGTAATCGCGGGTAGCGCCCCCCAGAAGCTCATAAACAGGCACGTTGAGTGCTTTTCCCTTGATATCCCACAGAGCCATTTCTAGTGCGCCCAATGCATGGAGTTTTTCACGTCCCGGAGGATAGAACATTCCGCGATACACATTCTGCCAGATATGCTCAATGCGGAAAGGGTCCTCCCCGATCATCATTTGCGCACATTGTTCGATCATATCCTTTGAACCGCCCTCACCGATCCCGATGATGCCACCGTCCGTTTCAATCTCTACGATCCCGCGGGCCTGGTTGAAAAGTGGCTTGTTGTAGCCCGGCGCGCTGTAATAGCGGATTTTAGTGATTTTCATTTTCGATGCAGCTTCCGCACGCATGAGCGGCATTCCTGATGCAACCGCCGCTGTGCCCAAAGCCGCGGTCCTTATAAAGTCTCTTCTTCTCATACAAAGGTGTAGCCCCTACGGGCCATTTTTGGTAACCGCGTTTTTATTAATCGATTAAGCATTCTCACAAAAAATTAGCCGGCCGGCCAGGCAGATTTGGCCATGGAAGAATCCCTGGCGATCAGCTTCGCTTCCATCAAAATCTGTTTCATTCCTTCGTCCGGATTTTTCATTTTTTTCAACAAAAACTCTACTGCCGTCTTGCCCAGCATTTCGAGAGGCTGCCGCATATAAGTGATCGGACAGTAATACAGGTCGAATACCTCCGCCTGCCCGAAACTGACAATAGCCAGATCCGACGGCACTTGTAGCCGCAACTCGTTGATGTACTTTAAACCATTGATAGCCAGACCATAAGTTGCAAACACAAGTGCCTCCACTTTCTGATCCGCAGACATAATTTCATCAATGGCAGTCTTTACATCCTGTTCCATGGTTTCAAACTTCACTTCTTTCAGCCAGTTTGCATGGAAATCGATCTGACTGTCAGCGAGCGCATGTTTGTATCCCCGAATCCGCTCAACCATGTGATACATATCTGATTTATAGGCAATTAACCCTATATTCCTATACCCTCCCCGAATCAGATGCACGCCGGCATCATAGGACGCCTTGTAATTGTTGGTTGCTACAAAGTCGGTCTGGATATCCGGGAAATGCCTGTCCAGGAGCACAAACGGGATATTTCTTTCTTTCAAATAATGGATCTGGTTCTCGGAATTTTCGCAGGAAACGATGATAAAACCATCTACCTGCCGGTTAACCAACACATTCAGCAAATCCCAGGATTTGTCCGCATTTTCGTCACAGCTTCCTATGATCACCGTATAGCCGTTTTTCTTGGCTTCATCTTCCACCACCCTTGCAATATTGGCAAAGAAAGGGTTAGAAATATCGGCAATGATCAGCCCGAAAGTATGCGTTTTGCCGCTCCTGAGGCTTTTTGCCAGATGATTGGGATGATAGTTCAGCTCCTTCGCTATTTCCTTGATCCTGCGCGCGATCGTTTCCCCCACCCTGGTCTCCTTTTCCTTTCCGTTCAGGACATAGGAAACCAGGGCGGTCGATACACCGGCTTTTTGTGCTATGTCTTTGAGGGAAACCTTTTTCATGTCGTTTTTATCTGGGTCCCCGGACTGAAGTCCGGGGCTGGTAGCTGCTTCTCATACGTGATAGGGTCGCCGATGACCGGGACACGCGCCCATCCTCCCCCCGGGACACCGCGGACGTCGCGAGCCCCGGAGCCCCGAGCCCCGGACACCCCGGATGTCCCGGACACCCCTGAGATCCCGAGCCCCGGACACCCCCGAGCTCCGGACACCCCGGATGCCCCGGACACCCCCGAGCCCCGGACACCCCGAGCCCCGGACACCCCCGAGCCCCGGACACCCCGAGCCCCGGACACCCCCGAGCCCCGGACACCCCCGAGCCCCGGACACCCCGAGCCCCGGACACCCCCGAGCCCCGGACTTAAGTCCGGGGTTTATGGACGTATGCTGGTACCGTCGAATTTCCGGACCTGCCAGTTGGATTTGGTTGTGATCGGATATTTGGCGGCCTCTTTTTCGTTGATATCGACGCCGATCCCCGGCACTTCGTTCACGGACATATAGCCGTTTTTCATGGTCGGACATCCTGAGAACACCTCCAGCGTTTTTTCATTGAACTGCACAGCTTCCTGAATACCAAAATTCCACACAGCCAGATCAATGTGCGCGTGCGCCGAGTGTCCTACCGGAGAAACATCGCCGGGTCCGTGCCAGGCCGTTTTGATATTAAACCATTCACCGAGCCGCGCTACCTTCATAGCCGGTGTCACCCCGCCAATCTGAGAAACGTGGATCCGGATGTAGTCAAACCACTGGTTCGCCATCGGTTCCAGGAATTCATTGATATTGTTAAAAAGCTCACCCATTGCAAGGGGTACGGTAGTACTTGCGCGGAGTTGTTTGAACCATTTCATGTTTTCAGGCGAGAAAGGATCCTCGATGAAGAACGGACGGTACTCTTCCAGTTTCTTGATCATATTGATGGCATCCATAGGCTGAACGCGTTCATGGATATCGTGCAGCAGCTCCACTTCCTCGCCGCATCCCTTTCTTACGGCTGCAAACAGCTCGGGAATTGCTTTTAGGTAAGTACGCTCGTTCATGAAATTATCCGTTTCTCCGCCAAAGCCTGCTGCTTTGAAATCAGGCTTCTGGTCCGTGCTGCCCACCGCGCCGTAACCTCCCTGCTGGATCCGGATATACTTGTAACCCTGCTCCTGGATTTTCTTTACGCTTTCGATCACTTCCTCAGGTGTACGACCGTTGGCATGCGTGTAACAAGGCACTGCAAAACGTGCTTTACCGCCTAGCAGCTGGTGCAGGGGCATACCTGCGCGTTTTCCTTTGATATCCCAAAGCGCCTGATCCAGACCACTCAGGGCATTGTTAAGAACGGGCCCGTTACGCCAATACGAGCTTACATATGCCGATTGCCACATGTCTTCGATGTTGTCCACATCTTTACCTACACAAAATTCATTGAGGTAAGTATTGATCGCGACGATCACCACGGCAGCGCGCTGGGTAAATGTGGCGCAGCCCAGGCCATACAATCCCGGCTCGGTGGTCTCTACTTTTACAACGATCAGATTGGATCCCTGCGGAGCTGTGGCTATAGCCTTGACACTCTTGATCTTGACAGGTTTCATGCCCCGGGCGTAATCGGGAACACCTTTTTCCTCGCGGGCCTTGGCATCGGAAATACCACCAAACAATCCCAGTAACCCTGCCGAGCCGCTTAACCCCAGCATTTTCATGGTGTCACGACGGCTAAATTCACTTTTATTCATGCGTATATTTTTATAAAATGAAATGTTAGTTCAACATTAAAAGTAGCTGACAAGGCTGTCTTACTTTTTGTCCCACCATACCCTGGTATTCAGATCATTAGGGCCTTGCCGGGCATTGGCATCATTGACATTCTGCAGATTAACAATGATCTCACTGTCTGGATAAGGCATTCTGCGGATGAAATCCTCGGTAATCTCTGAGCCGGGATACGGGTTTTTCTTCAAAGCCGGAAAACCACTTCTGCGGAAATTCGCGAAAAGCTCGTTACCGTCCAGGAAGGATGCTACCCAATATTGCGTATTGATCTGATCGAGCTCCTTGCCTTTATCCAATGGATGTGCTGCCAGATATGCCGCAATAGTTGCCTCGGGAATGGTAGCGCTGGCGTCGTACAAAGCCATCTGTTCCAGGTGTGCACGCACGCCTTTTGCAAAATAAGCTGCCGCATCGCCGGTAATCCAGCCGCGAAAAGCAGCTTCGGCCAACAGAAGCTGGCTCTGTGCATAAGTCACGTGGAATTCAGGGGCGTCCAGTTTCAGTACTGTCGTCAAATTTACTTGCGTGAAATCCCAAAGGCTTACAACCCCGTTTTGCGCCAGTACACTATTGATGGAAACATCATTGTAGCCCATGGGCATTCCGATCTGTACCTTAGGATCAGACGAAGCCCGTGAGGGAGTTTGTTCCGGACCGCCTTTTGCGCCTACATAACGGACCGCCATGATCGGAAGCCGCGGATCGTTATTTTCTTTCAGATAATTCACAAAAGGTGCCGCCAGGTAAAAGTTAGTTTTTTCTCTGGCTGCCAGGTGGTTAGCGATATAATTGTTATAAATCGCTGTGTGCCTGATGATAGAATTGTCTGCATTGCTTTCGAAAAGTCCGCCTGTCATGGCTTTGGTCACATAGGTTTTGGCAGTCGTCGGATCGACCTTTGTGAGCCGCATGGCAGCCCTGAGCATCAGTGAATAACCGAGTTTTTTCCATCTTGCTACATTTCCGCCATATAAAATATCGGTGGTAACAGGTGCAACGGATGCATCCAGCGCGCCGGAAGCCTCTTCCAGTTCTTTCAATATATCCTTGTAAATAGCCTCCTGCGGATCATACTTAGGACGTATTACCTCACTGATGTAACCTTGTCCAGCCTCAAAATAAGGAATATCGCCGTAAGTGTCGGTCAGGATCATAAACGCATAGGCTTTCCAGATCCGGGCAGAATGATAGGTATTCGCCTGCAAAGGATCATCCTTGGTCTGATCGGTTACGGCTACCAGCTGTTTAACCACATTTCTGTAAAAATTAACCCAGACCAACGGGGTATTAGAGTTGTTGAACTGATTATAATTCCCTCCGGACAGCGAGCTTCCGTACGGTGTAATGATCTGCTGCACAATACCGAAATTATAGCAAAGCATACCCAGCGTGGAAACACCGTCGAGGTAAGTGGTGCTGATAATGGCTTTGTTCAGGATCAAAGAAGGCGCCAGCGAGGTGGGGTCAACTTTATTGATATTAATATCGTCAAATCCCTGGTCACACCCCGATATCAGGCTGATAGACAGGAGTAATCCGAGTGTATATTTTAGTTTAGCTTTCATTTCAATACGATTTAAAAAGTGCTTAAAATTTCACATTCAGGTTAAATCCAATGCTCCTTGTCGGAGGGAGTCCCGGCCAGAAATCCAGTCCGGTTGCATTGTCGGATGAATTAAGCACTTCTTCGGGATCCATATTTTCCGTCCACTTCTTGATGATCAGCACATTATTTGCCACGGCACTTAGTCTCAGGCCTTTGATGAAGAATTTATCCGGAAGCAGCCTGCCGAGATCGTAGCTCAATGTAACCTGGCGCAGTTTCCAGAAACCTGCATTCGATACGAAATCCTCGTTGATACCCAGCGGGTTGATCGACTCGTAAAATGGCTGTACAGCAGCTTTGGTCTGGTTCACCTCACCGTCGGGATTCACGCCATTTCCGATCACGAAACCTTCTGCGCGGCCCGGTAGCGTCCTTTTAGACAAACCGTGGCGCATGTAGTTGATATTCCTTCCGGCGATCATTTTATGCCCGAGCTTAAAGTCGATCAGGGTAGACAGCATAATCCCTTTGTAGGTAAACGTATTGGTAATCCCTCCGAAATATCTGGGAAGAGCATTGCCCACATTTGCCAATGTATTGTTTCTCAAAGGCATACCGCTATTTTTGTCAAAAACCTGCCGTCCTTCTTCATCTCTCAGGTATTTAAATGTATACAGCTGACCAAGCGGCTGGCCCACGACCATATTCAGCGTCCGGCCACCACCGCCACCTACCGTGATCACCGTGTCTTTTTCCGCCAGGCCCAGTTTTAAAACTTTGGACGTATTATACGATACGTTGACACTGACATCCCAGCTAAAATCCTTGGTTTTGACAGGAGAGCCGGTCACCAGCAACTCGATCCCTTTGTTCATACTGCGACCGACATTGATCAGCTGGGCAGTGTAAGACGACGCATCCGAAATCTGGGCTGCAAGTATTTGATCATCAGTAGTTTTATGATAATAAGTAAAGTCAAATCCGATCAGGTTGTTAAAGAGTTTCATTTCAAGACCTGCCTCGGCTTCTTTGATCCTTAAAGGACGCAGATTTTTATTGGGAACTGTCGAAGCATTGATGCCGCCTACGGGCACCAGCTGTCCGGACGGGTTCGGGAACGAATTATTATCCACCGCATAGTAGAGCGCATTGGAATAAGGGTTCACGTTATCCGATCCCACTTGCGCATAAGCTGCCCGCAACTTTCCGAATGTGATCCAGGAAGGCAGATTGGAAAAGGCCTGTGAAAAAATGAAACTACCTGTAACAGAAGGATAAAGAATACTGCGGTTCTGAGGCGCGAGCGTCGAAAACCAGTCATTTCGCGAGGTGACATTCAGATAAAGGAATTCTTTATAAGAAATAGTCGCCGCTCCGTAGAGGGAATTGATTTTCTTTTCCGACAAACTGTAAAGCGGATTTTTGACACGTCCGTTCATGACCGTATACAAGCCCGGCTGAATAAAATCCTGAACCGTCACACTATTGTAATCCATACGCGCATACCGTTGATTTCCCCCCAGCGTCACGTCGAGTCCGATATCTCCGAAAGTATGGTTGCCGCCCAGGATAAAGTCAAAGTTCCTTTCCGTATTTCTGCGTATATCCTGTGTAAATGAACCGTTTACATATCCGACGGGAGCTTTTGCAATGGGGGCATAACCGTTTGGAATGTTGTATTCCTGCCCGCGGACATAAAAATCCTGGGCGATACGTCCCTGCAGATACAGCCAGCTTGTAAACTGGTATTTCATGGCCACGTTACCAAAAATCCGGTCACGGTTGATATTCTCAAAGTGACGGCTCATGGAATAATAAGGATTGTTCCGCACCAGGAACCTCGCAAACGAAAATTCGTCCCCGTTGGGTAAAGTCTGATTTTGTTTCAGCGCTTCGAACGGCATGGAATTCGCCAGTGTAAAAATCACCGTCGACACCGCAAAGTCCTGAGCATCAATCTGTGGCGGATTTACATTCTTTTCTTTCGAATAGTTGATGTTACCGAATACAGTGAGTTTTTTGGAGATATTCTGGGTAAAACCCAGGTTCACGATCTTCTTGCTGAACTTGTTGTTTTCCAATATGCCCTTGTTGTCGGTATTGGCGAGCGACAAGCTGAAACCTCCGTTCGGACCATTGTTTGAAACGGTTACCGTGTTGGTCATATTGGTACCCGTGCGGTAAAACTTCTTAACCCTGTCAAATACAGGCTCGTAAGGCCAGGTTTCGTTATCAAAAAGGATTTGCGTCATACCCGGCTCGAATTTCTCTCCAAAACTCCACACACCGGAAGACGGGTTGGCGGAGGTAGGGCGTTTGCCGCCTTCACCCTGCCCGTATTCATATTGGAAATCAGTAAAATCCAGGGGAGTATCGGTGGTAAAATTGATGTTGTAATCCACCCCGATCCCACTACCAGTACCCCGGTTTTTGGTGGTGATCATTACCACCCCGTCTTTTGCGCGGGACCCATACAAAGCAGCAGCAGTGGCACCTTTCAAAACGGTCATCGACTCAATATCGTCCGGATTGATACTGGAAAGCCCGTCGCCACCGTCGGAAGCATTCTGTGATCTTTGTCCATAGTCACCGCCTCCCGCAAAATTTGAATTGTCGATCGGAACACCATTTACGACGATCAGCGGACTATTCTGGCCGCTGAATGACGACTGGCCCCGGATACGGATCTTGGCCGTTCCGCCTGGTCCGGTGGAGAGGGAGGAAATATTCACGCCCGCCATTTTTCCCTGAAGTGAGCTTACCACGTTGGGGGTACGGTTGGTTGAAATCTGGTCGGCATTCACGGTGGCAGTGGCATAACCGAGCGTTTTCGCCTCCCTTTTTATACCCAATGCCGTGACTACCACCTCGTTGAGGTTTTTCGACTCCTGCGCCAGCTCTACATCGATCACAGACCTGGAATTCACCGCAACCGTCTGACCCACGTAACCGATGTACGAAAAAACCAGGCTGGCAGTAGCCGGTGCTTCAATAACAAATTTACCTTCTGCATCAGAAACTGTTCCCTGGGATGACCCGCTGATGAGGATATTGACGCCCGGAAGCGGTTCCTTGTCCTGCCCGGTCACCTTCCCGGTGATCCGGCCATTCTGTGCCGTGGCCAGGTTGCCCAGCGCAGCGATCAGAAGCATTAAAATAGTAAACGATCTTTTCATAATGAACAACAGACATGTGTTTGGAAATGACTCATACCAACCTTGAAAACAACACTCAACTACAAACGAACTACTATATACGCACAAAGCTTACCTGTGTTAGCGAATGGAATTCTCTCTAACAGAAGTTGAATCATGATTAAAAAGGCACAGCGTTCAATCCGTGAGACAAAAACCGTTTTGTTTAATCGGTTAAGCAGGTCTGCACAATTTTACAATCGCTGAAATATTTAACTATCAGATGAATTTGTTAGGTTTTATACTTTTGGTAAAAGATTCTTCCCGGCAGATCATTCGGGATACAAGTCATGAAAAGCGCGTGTACTTCAATATTTTATATTTATTCATATAAAAAGGAAATAAACTCGACCAAATTTATATTTAATCGTTTAAACAAAAAAATATTATTTTAATTTTTTTGATATTTTTTCCGCAAATAAACATATTAACGAGGGTTGGCGTACACGTGGACGTTCGTGGCTTGTATTTTGAGCCTCTGCCCGTTCTTGCTTTTATGCTCTCCGGCCGGAGGCCTTGGAATAGTGGGCCGAACGACCCGTTCGCGCCAGCTTGCCAACTGCTTTCGCGCCAGCCTTCGTTCGCGCAGTTCAGATAATAAACAGAACTGTTCACATAAATCCGGCTGGGTATGTTACCCAGGAAAAGTTAAATTTGTTTTGCGTATTTCACCAATCCAAAACCCATTTATGTCATTTGTCCAACGCTTGCTGGATCAGTCCCGACTGCCACTTACCGTGCGGCAATTCTGGAAATATGCTTTTTGCTACTGGGCCATTTTCGCCATAATCACACTCGGACAGCTTTTTGTACTGTGGTTATTGCGACAAGCTACTATGATGCGACTGCATGAGCTATTCATCTGGCTGCTTGACGGACTATTCTGGTGGTCGGTCACCCCGCTGGTCCTGTATGCTTCCCTGAAAATCCCGATCGTGTTCAAAAACCGCCAGAGGTCGCTGCTGCGGGCTGTATGCTATCATTTATTGATTGTAACCTTCTGCAATATCTTTGTCAATACTTTTCATTATTTGATCACCAACCCGATCATGTTCATGATCATCGGGAAATCCATTCCGATTGAGAGCTACTTCTATTCTTTTTTTGTTTCATATACCGCGAGTTTTGGCCAGTACATGCTTTTGGTAGTGGGTTTTAACAAAGTATCCTATATTTACCGCTATCAGGTTTTGAAACAGCAGCATTTTGAGGCTGAGCTTCACAACGAGCAGTTGCGGGGACAGCTTGCGAATGCCCAACTGCAATCCCTGAAAATGCAGCTTAACCCACATTTTTTATTCAATACCCTTCATTCGGTCGTGAGCCTGATGATCAAGAACGACATCCGGAAAGCGACGCAGATGATCACGACACTGAGTGACCTGCTGCGTGCGGTGCTCGTCAACCAGAAAAGCGATTTCATCCCTTTTCATGAAGAACTGAAACTCACACAGCAGTACCTGGCCATTCAGCAGATCCGTTTTCAGGACCGGCTCCGGGTGGAGTACCATATTGATCCCGAAACCGAAACGACGTCTGTGCCGCAGCTGATCCTGCAGCCCCTGGTGGAAAACTCTTTTACCCACGGGATATCCGAGCTCACCACCAATGCGCTGATCCGTATTTCGAGCAGAATACAGGGAGATTTTTTACAAATCGATGTTTTTGACAATGGTATCGGCGTGAAGCAACGCAAAGCTTCCGCAGGCACCGGCCTCGGACTAAAAAACACACTGGCGAGGTTACAGCAGGCCTACGGAGAAAATGCCGGGCTTATTTTTTCACACCCGGCGCAGGGCGGGACACTCGTAACCCTGACCTTTCAATGCCGACCAAACCCCAAAATACAGATAGCCGATGAAGCATTCCTGCCTGATCATAGATGATGAATTTCTGGCCCGGGACGTCATCAGAACGTTTCTTCAGGCGGACCCGTCGATCCATGTCACGGACGAAGCTGCCAATGGTACACAGGCTGTGATCAAGATTCTGCAGCACCGCCCGGACATTGTTTTTCTGGACATTCAGATGCCCGAGCTCGACGGCTTTGAGGTACTTAAGGAAATATGGCCGCACCACCAGCCTTTTGTAGTTTTCACTACCGCTTATGATCAGTATGCATTGCGTGCATTCGAAGTGAATGCCATCGACTATTTATTAAAACCTTTTGACGAAATCCGATTCCACCAGTCATTGGGCAGGGTTAAGGAACGTCTCAGTCAGCAGGCACAGCCTAAGGTCGAAGAACTCGTAAACCGTCTGCTGCACGATCAGCGCGAGGGTAACGAAGGACATTTCCTGAGGAGGATACTTGTGAAGGAGTCAGGGCGGATGTTCCTCGTGAAGCTGGACGATATCATCTATTTCGGAGCCGACGGCAATTACATTTCACTACATACTGCTCAAAAAACATATGTGATCTACGAAAGTCTTTCCAGTCTTGAAAACCGCCTGGACCCGGCTGTGATGATCCGCACAAGCAGGTCCAATATCATCAATATCAATTTTATATCGGAACTCGAAACCTATTTTAACGGAGAGTACATTGTGCACCTGACCAATGGTGAAAAGATCAAATGGACCCGCGGTTACCGTGACAATATCAAGGCATTCCTGACCCGTACCGGCTGAACCGCCGCCGACACTTGACCCTCGGATTACGACGTTCCACAGGGTTGAACGCTCACTTCGGATAATTCCGTTCTTCTTTTGAAACTGTGTTGGATAGTTTTAGCCCGGATAATTCTGCTTATCCGGTTTTTCAGTTCTTAAACAATCTAATAGCCATGTCAATGAAAAATTCGAACACCACTTTTTCTTCTTTCAATCCCTTCAGGTTCATTCGTGCCAACCTGGCTGCATCCATTTGTCTGGCTCTGGGATTGAGTTTTGTTTTCTACGAGCGGTTCGTCACTTCTGAAAATGAAGCTTCCAAAAGTCAGAGCCCCGAACACGGCACACCCAAAAAAATGACCGAAAAATGGACGTATGACGAGATCGCGAAAAAACTCATTTTCCAGTACTGTGAGCAACCCGACGATCATTCAACTCCTGATGGTACGAGGGTATTCTTTCAATGGAAACCGGAATGGCCGAAAATCAAAGTAACGATCTGAGCCAGGCAGATATATGCAGGATTTCTCTCCCCTATCCAAAAGCAGCCGGATGAATATGATCGGGCTGCTTTTGTTTTTTGAACGACCGCGGCAGGAAAGCACCGGCACAGGCAAAAAATAAGTTAGGTTTTGTATATGATACTTCGGTTACATAACAAGAATTGATATCTTTATTCATTGTATATCATAACCCTTCTTTATGCTATCATTTCGACACGAGGTATTTTTTGAAGTTGCCAGTCTTTTGAGCTACACCAAAGCAAGTCACGTATTGAACCTTAGCCAGCCCGCCATCAGCAAACATATCAAAGCATTAGAGGACGGATACAAAACAAGTCTGTTTGAGCGAACAGGCAGCAGTATCCGGCTGACCGACTCAGGAAATATCCTGTTGACCTACCTCCGCCAGGCGAGAGAAATACAGGTCCGGCTGGAATACGAGCTCAGCGTACACCAGGATGAGTATAATGCCAAGGGTGAGCTGCGGCTGGGTGCGAGTACGACAGTTGCGCTGTACATCATCCCTGAGATTCTCTCTGCATTCCGGCATTTGTACCCCCACATTCATATTACCCTCCTTAACCGAAATTCGGAGAACATTCTGGCCGCCCTGGGCGGTAACCAGATAGACCTGGGAATTATTGAAGGCCAGACTAAAACCACTTCCTTCAACTACCGCTATTACCTTACCGATGAGATCATTGCGGTTTGCTCCCCCAAGAGCGAGCTATGGGAGAAGGATTCTATTTCCCTGGACGACCTCCGGAAATATCCCGTGGCACTCCGGGAAAGAGGATCTGGTACGCTGGCCTCCGTCAAATCCGCGTTAAAAGTAAAAGGTCTGAAAATTTCGGACCTGAAGAACAACATCTCACTGGGTGGTACAGAAGCACTCAAAAACTTTCTTCTTGTAGACGACTGCCTGGGGTTCCTGCCGCTGCTTTCTGTAAAAAAGGAACTGGCTTCCAGGACGTTGAAGCGCGTTTTTGTGGACGGACTGGATGTGAAAAGGCAGTTTTATTTTATTCAGCGCCACGGCTCAGAGAATGACCCGATGGGGCAGGCTTTTGTGAAATACGCTTTGAACGGTCATAACCTCAAGTTATAGTGTATAACTAAATAGTATTGGCTTTTAAAATTATGCCGGTTTATTTTCGTGCGAATTTCCCATCTGGATAAATAACCCGGCCTTTTGCATTCACTCAACGGCGTGCAGGCTACATCTTCTGATCATTGAACCCATACACTAAGGATAGGTAAAACTATAATGTCGGACACTAAAAATTTATTCCCGCAATTCAAGCATTCTGCTACACAATTACAAAAATTCCTCCAGGCCAATGACATGTTTACAATTTTACTTAAGAACGGCACCATCATCCATCATCAACCTGAAGATGCCGCAAAATTCCGGAATTGGCTGCTAGCGCACCACATCGAGGATCTGAGAACTTCGGTTTCAAAGCGATCCAAGGGTTTTCCGAAAAAATAACCACGCGGCCCCGGCTCCTTTAAAAATTCAATTAAAAATTACGTTTATCATATATCGTTAGACAATCCGGGTATAATCCATCCGCTGTCATTGTAGCATGCGACTGTTTTCGAACGCATGGTCACTACGGGAAATAGGACCCAGACATCTGGCGCTGTAAACGGCTTCCATGGATGGTTTGCAGCACGTTTTGCAAGGATACGCTGGCGGTAAGTGTTAACGGTATGTATACTAATCGACAAAAGGCCGAAATTTCCCAAGTTAATTTCCCATCGCAGATCATGCCCACGGCAGGCTGCAATGCTATTTTATGTAAAGCAGGTAACGCTGCTCCACGGTTTCACTTCTCGTTTTGGGCGATAAAAACTCCCTTTTCAAACGGGTGATATGAAAATGGTCGGGCCGGGCAACAATACTGGTCTGCACACCCGCTTTCGTCAGGCTGTCGTTGACGGCCGGTGTGGTATACAAAACACAGGGCCGCGTGCCGAGAAACCTGCTCAAACTATCTATATTCCCGATCACGTTTACATCTCCCGGTGCATAAAATTCAAATGCGTGCGCATAAGGCGTCTTATAAGTTGCGGCTGGCAGGTTCTTCCCTTCCAGAATCCTCGCAGCCTGCCTGCCCGACTGGTATTGCAGCAGAAACGGATAAAAATTGAAAAACAAGAACACATACATGACCGCGGCTGTCGCGTAACCTCTGAAGACGAGTTGCTGCAATTGGTCTGGTGTACGGCCAAAAACACCTAATATCAGGATCACTATAATTTCCACCGTCGACACTATTCCCTGTTTGATTCCCGTGAAATATAAAAGCCACAGCGCCAGCGCACCCGTCAGCAGTAATATGACCGTCTGAGCCAAAGAAAAATAGCGAAGACCGCCCCGGTTAGCCTGCTCGTACAGAAAGTATGCGGTGATGATCGAGAAATAAGGGAAAACAATAACGATATAATGCGGGAGCTGGAATTTGGACAGGGAAAACAGCAAAAATGTAACCAGCGCGCTGCCATAGATCACCCACCGGACAGGTTCACGTTTTTTATCATAACGAATCAAATAAACGATCCCCGCCACCAAGCCTATCGACCAGGGCAAAAAAGCCCAGAGCGTGGTATGCACAAAAAACAACAGACTCCCGCGGCCTTTGATCGGGCCGGTATTAAAAAACCGCCCGAACTGACTGTCCCAGAAAAAGAATTTCAAACCTGAAACATGGGTCCTGCCGAACACGATCTTCTCCGGATGCATATCAAACTGAACATATAAACTGTACAATTCGGGCAGGATAAAAATAAAGCTCAGCACCAGGAATAGGTACCAGCGGTAATTTAGAAACTGCTTCCACTCCCCTGCTATCGCCCAGAAAATCACCCAGCCTCCACCAATTGTGATCAGTACAAAAATCCCTTTCGTCATGATAGCCGCCGCGGTAAAAAATGCCGCGGCAACGATATGAATCCAATGTTTCCGGTGGTAAACGTTCAGCATGTGCCAGATAGCCGCAATGATGCAGGTGGTGAGGTAGGGTTCGGCACGTACATCGAAATTGCCCAGCGAACTATGCAAAGCCACCGCGTAAATCAGTACCGAAAGCTGCGCCACGGACACATTAAAAAGGTCCCTGGCTGTAACATAGGTATACCAGAGCCCGGCCAGCCAGAAAATAAAGGAAGGTACCTTGTATGCAAAACCCGTCACCCCGAATATTTTGTAGCTGATCGCAGCCATCCAGAAAGGAAAATGAGGCTTATCCAGCCACTCGTGCCCGTCGACAAATAAATTACTCCAGTCGTTATGCTCCGCGATGCGTTTGGCGATCGTGGCATAAAGCGCGCTGTCGGGCTCCATGACATCCAGCCAGAGGCCCGGAACATTTAAAAGGATACCAAACAGTAAAAGCCAGGGAAAGTGACGTTGTAGAAGCGGGTAAGCCATGCTTGCCGGAATTATTTTAAGTAGATCGGGAACAATTGTATTTTTAGAAACAGGTCAAAGATATACGGTAACCGCTGTTTTTTGCCCTTTGCAACGCATTTAATCTTGAAAATATCAACCATAAAAAGCATGAAAAAACCATCATCCCCATCGTCGGCCACCAGCAGGGACAGGCGAAAGTTCATGATCAATACTGTGAAAACCGCTGGCGGGCTGGCACTTCTTGGCATAAAACCTGCCTTTGCGACGCGCCATGATGCTCATGCAAATAAGCAGCATACGGTGCAGGATATCATGGACCTGATCTTTAAAGAAGGAGGGCTTTCCCCGATCAAGGATACGGTGGATACGCTCAAATCCGGTAAAGCCAGTCAGCCGGTGACAGGAATCGTGACCACCATGTTTGCAACAATTCCTGTCATTGAAGAAGCCGTAAAACGCAAAGCCAATTTTATCATCGCCCACGAGCCAACTTTCTACAATCACCGCGACGATACCGAAATGGTGCCGGATAATGGCGTTGTAAAACAAAAACAGGAGCTGCTGGACAAACACAAAATAGTTGTCTGGCGGTTTCACGACTACTGCCACGCACTCCGTCCCGACGCTGTCAGCTATGGCGTAGCCAAAAAAGCAAACTGGCTTTCCTACTTTAAAACCGGCGAAAATATGCTGACCATCCCGCCTGTTTCCCTTCAGGCACTTGTGAAACATCTGAAATCATCGCTGGGAATTGCGCACCTGCGTGTCATTGGAAATCCCGAACAAACCTGCGAACGGGTGGCGCTGCTGCCAGGCGCATGGGGAGGTACGCGGCAAATTTCCACGGCTGAAACACAAAAGCCCGATGTGCTCATTGTAGGGGAAGTTTCGGAATGGGAAACCGCGGAATACATACGCGACGGGAGATCGTTGGGCAGGAAAACCGCACTGATTGTACTCGGGCACGCGCAGAGTGAAGAGCCGGGAATGGAGTGGTTTGTGGACTGGCTGCAACCGAAGATCAGGGACGTAAAAGTTTCCCACATTGCTTCGGGAAATCCTTTTACCTGGATGTGATAAATCGTCCGTCGCACCACCAATTTGCTGCGACGGACGACAACCATTTTATGACCTGTCCACAACAGCTACTGCCACCATATTGAAAATTTCCCTTACCGTACTGCCCAGCTGAAGAACGTGGATCGGCTTTTTGAGACCCATCAGCACCGGGCCTATTTTTTCAATCTGCGCGATTTCTTTCAGCAGGTTATATGCGATATTGGAAGAAGATAAGTCGGGGAATATCAATGTGTTGGCACCTGATTTTGCAAGGGGAGAAAACGGATATGTTTCTCTCAGCAAATCAAGGTTAAAAGGTAAATGCGCCTGCATTTCACCATCAACGATCAGGTCGGGATGTTTTTTCTGAAGAATACTGACCGCCTCCTTCATTTTTAACGCATCGTCACCTGCCGCACTCCCAAAAGTGGAATAGGAAAGAAAAGCAATCCGCGGTTCCACATTCAGCCTTCTTACCTCCTTGGCTGTGATCTCGGCAATTTCAACAAGTTCCTCTGCCGTAGGACTGAAATTGACCGTAGTATCAGCCAGGAATATCGGCCCGAACCGGCTCATGAGAATATACATTCCGAGCACCTTATTAATACCATCCTGCAACCCCACCACCTGTATGGCTGGACGTAAAGTCTGGGGATAATTACGGGTAAGGCCCGAAATAAGGACATCTGCCTCCCCTACCGCCACCATGGCCGCGCCGTAGTAATTCCGGTGTTTCATCAGATCCATGGCATCCGACAAAGTCAAACCCTTCCTTTTTCTTCTTTCGTGAATAAATTCGGCGTACGCTGTCAGCTCTTTTTCCTGCTTGCGTGAGCGCGGATCAATGATACGGACACCTTCGATCGCCAGTTTGTTCTCCTTGATCATTTTCTTGATCCTGGTCACATTCCCCAGCAGGATCGGCCATGCAATTTTCTGTTCGAGCACTTCCTGCACGGCTTTTAACACCGTTATATTTTCACCGTCCGTAAACACCACCCGTTTCGGAGTCTGTTTTGCCTGGTTGATAATGCCCCGGATCAGCGAATTGTCCAGCCCGATCCTGTTGGACAAATTGAGATGATATTCATCCCAGTCCGTAATTGCCTTTCGGGCCACGCCCGATTCCATTGCGGCTCTGGCGACCGCCGGAGCTACCGTTGTCAGCAGCCGGGTATCGGTGGGTTTTGGTAAAATATAACGTCTCCCGAACGACAGGTTTTTTTCTCCGTAGGTCATATTGACGATTTCCGGCACTGTCCTTTTTGCCAGCGAAGCCAGCGCACGTACCGCAGCCAGCTTCATTTCTTCGTTGATCATCGTCGCCCTTACATCCAGCGCACCACGGAAAATATACGGGAACCCAAGCACATTGTTCACCTGGTTGGGATAATCGGAGCGCCCCGTAGCCATGATGATATCCGGACGAACTTCAACCGCATCGGTATAAGAAATTTCCGGATTAGGGTTTGCCATCGCAAAAACGATACAATCGGATGCCATGGATTTGACCATATCCTGGGTCACCACCCCTCCTACCGACAACCCCAGGAACATATCCGCTCCGTGCATGGCGTCGGCCAGTTTCCAGTCTTCGGGCAGGCCTTCAACTGCGTACTTGAATTGTTTGGGTGCGAGATTGGTACGTCCGGTATGGATCAGCCCGTCTTTGTCAAACACTGTTATGTTCTCAGGTTTCACACCCAGCACAACGTATAAATCCAGACATGCGATCGCCGCTGCGCCTGCTCCGTTGGCTACCAACTTTATTTTGTCAATCTCTTTTCCTGATAAATCAAGGGCATTCAGCAGTGCGGCTGCACTTGTTATTGCGGTACCATGCTGGTCGTCGTGCATCACCGGAATGCTTAGTTCCTCCCGAAGGCGTTCTTCGATCTCGAAACATGCTGGGGCAGCGATATCTTCCAGGTTTACAGCACCGAAAGTAGGCTGCAATATCCTTACCGTCCTGACAAACTCATCTACATTTTTGGTATCGAGCTCAATATCAAATGAATCAATGTCTGCGTAGATTTTGAACAACAGGCTTTTTCCTTCCATCACGGGTTTGGACGCGCCGGGGCCGATATCTCCCAGGCCCAGAACGGCGGTACCGTTGGTAATGACCGCCACGAGGTTACCTTTTGCCGTATAATCGTAAATCTTATCCGGCGACTCTGCAATAGCAAGACAGGGTTCAGCTACCCCAGGTGAGTAGGCCAGAGACAAATCCCGCTGGTTGAGGGTTTCTTTTGTCGGGCGGACTTCAATTTTTCCGGGACGACCTTTTGCATGGTAATGCAATGCGTCTTCCCGTAATTTTTGTGAGGACATATCAAGTTGGTTACTAATGAAAACCCGGCCCGATCATTTCTGCCGGGTTTTCGGGTCTTTCTAAACCTAACACTTGTCGCGACAATATCCAAATCCGATACCTTACTTATTTGCCGCCCGCTTCCACTACCGGCAGTTCTCCGGAATTGCTGATAAAAGCAATTTTCTTGCTATCCGGCGACCACGAAGGCGTATTGATCGTTCCCTGTCCTCCGTACACATATGCGATCACTTTGGGTGTACCGCCAGTGACGGGCATCAGACGGAGGTATACATGTTTGTAAAATGGATGGTCATCGGCCTTCACTTCTTCTTTGAGGAAAGAAATAAATACGATCCATTTTCCGTCCGGTGAAATGTGCGGGAACCAGTCGTGATACTCGCCCGTATTCAGAACAGGCTCCTGTTCGCTTCCGTCGGCTTTCATTCTCCAGAGCTGCATCACGCCGGTTCGGTTCGAATTGAAATATATATGTTTTCCGTCCGGTGAATATTCCGCCCCGTCGTCGAGGCCTTTGGCGGATGTAAGCCGTACTTCCGGCCCGCCGCCGGCCGGTACGCTGTAAATATCATATTCATTGTCGCGCGAACCGGTAAAAACAAGCGTTTTCCCGTCGGGCGACCAACCGTGCAGGTACGAAGGACCCTTGGGTGTAATTTGTTTGGGTTCACCCCCCGCAAGCGGAACCGTCCAGATGATCGAGCCGCCCAGTTCCTTTACGCCACTGCTCAGTCCCAGCATTTTGCCGTCAAACGAAAGTACATGGTCGTTGTTGTTGTTTTTTACACTTCCGGTGTTGAGCACGGCCGGAGTTCGTTTGGCAATATCAAAATTGTAAATCAGGCCTTCGCTGTTATATATCAGGCTTTTGCCGTCGAGAGTCCAGTTCGGAGCCTGCAGTGACTTGGGTGAGGTATGGATAATTTCCCGTTTACCGCTAGCCACGTCCAGCAATTCTATGCTGCTTCCCAGATATTGCCGGTATGGAACAAGCGAAGCAGGTGCAGGCACCGAAATCCGGACATCGCTGTACACACCTTTTTCAATCACATCCTTGTTGTGCGATCCCAGAAACAGGCCTACATATACCTCATCCCCGAGATCCAGGTCCGCAATCTCTTCGGTCACAAACGGCTCACCGAACTTCGCTACCCGCATAGTGTAGGTATTCCCTTTTCTTTCCAGCTGAATCACGTCGGCATGCGTAAGTTTCGCCTTGATTTCCTCCGTTTGGGCTCCTGCGGTTTTCCTGAATTGCAGGGAGGTAAGTCCGTCGCCATGTACCACCGCGTTTACGTGGGCTGAGGTGCCTTCCAGATTTTTACGCACCATCCAGCCTACTTTCCGGTGCGGGTCCACTCCTTTTCCGATAAAACGGGCGCGGGTATAAACGATAAAATCCCCCTTCATTTTCTTCCACAAAAAATGAAATTCGTCATGGTCTGCCCAGATATTGTACCCGGAGCCGCTCAGTTCGTATTCCTGGGTTTTAGGGTTAAAAACTGCTGAGCCAGGTTTCACATCTTTACCGACATCTCCATGGCCGTCAAATATCCCTAGTTTGTTTTTTTGTGAAAAAGCCGGGTTCATGAAGAAACCCGTTGCCGCCAGGAACAACCAAAAAATTGCTTTCATTGTGATTGTCGTTTAAGTACCGTTTTGATCTCTGATGTTGGCCATCTGACCTGCTTTTCGGCAAAGGCAGATGTACTGATTAGCAAAGCCGGTTTTGGGAAAATATACCTGTATTGAAAGAAGCTGGCGGTTCGAAGGCGCATTTTCCGGTCTGTTGAGAAATTTGCCCGCTGGGCGAGCAGCGGGGGAGATTTCCGCGCTAAAGTCGGTCAGTGGATCGGGTTTACGCTGCATACCACCGATGCCGATCTCGGCCCGGAACGTCTGTTTTTCGGGTAAAAGCAAGAGGCAATGGTAGCCCTGACCTGTTTGATGACAAGATAATTATTGCCACTTTCAGAACACCATTGCGCCCGATATCCGTATCAATTCCGGCTGAACTGTCTTCGCGGGAGCGTTTGAAAACAGTTTTATTGCCGACAAATATTGCAACGGAAACAGCGGTACCAGCTCTCTGCCGGGTTTTTGGATCTTTTCTAAACCCAACACTTGTCGCGACAATATCCAAATCCGGCTATCCGAAAGCAGGCCCCGCTTTTGAACCTGTCGTCATTTAATGGAATACCAGTCACGCAAACGCACTTCTATGCCGGGGCTGGCGCTGTCGACGATCTTCTTGAATTCTCCTGTGTCGCTCAGCCCGTTGGCTCCGCGATAGTGGTAAGGATAAACGATTTTGGGTCTGAAATCAAGGACCGCAGTAGCGGCCTCTTTCACATCCATAGTGTAAGGAAGGTTCATGCAGACAAATGCAGCGTCGATATTTTTCAATGCCCTCATTTCCGGAATACCGGAAGTATCGCCGCTGATATAGACCGATTTGTCTCCGAATTTCAGAACATAACCATTACCCCTTCCCTTTGTATGACGCGATTCGGCCGATTCGGGCAGGTTGTACATCGGTAGGGCGGTGATGGAAATGTCCAGTTTGCTGATCGTCTGACCATTATTGATCACCACTGCTTTTGATTTCAGTTTATCAGACATCTTTTCCGCCACTGCCTGCGGTACCACAATGGTCGTTTTTGTCAGGTCCAGCGCTTCCAGCGTTGCCGGATCAAAATGGTCCCCATGGATATCTGTGATCACGATAAGATCAGGTGCGGCTATTCCTGCGAAGGTCTTGGTGCCGCCATAAGGATCTGCGTAAATCGTTTTCCCGTTCCAGGTCAGTGCCATAGTGGCGTGATTGAGCGGCTGGATTTTCAACGGACCTTTTGAAGTTTCGAGATTGTCGGCTGCTGGAATCTGCGCCACCGCGGATAAGGAAATGAACAGGAGCAAATAGGAACAGATTGTTTTCATGGATTGGTTATTGGTTAAAATTTTGAGACGAAAATCGCATGTTGTGCGGGCAAATACCCCTGTAGGGCCTGACGTTCATTATTAACCTTCATAAGGTAGATCTTTAAAACCAAAAAACCTGTTAATAATGAAAAAGAGTATGAGGCTCTGTTCGAATGGATTGATGGTCAATTCGATAACAAGCCAGCCCTTGAAAGTCGTGAAGGCAACGATCTGCAAATAGCCGTGCTGCTGATCAAGGCCTATGAGGATATATATCACCACATACCCTCACCAGACCCGATTGACGCGATTAAATTAAAAATGAGTGAAAAAGGGCTAAAAAACAAGGACTTGGTAGAATGGGTTGGTAGCAAAAGCTACGTTTCTGCATTGTTAAATGGGAAAAAGCCGCTGACGCTGAAACTTGCTAAGCTATTCCATGAGAGGCTTGGGATCCCGGCACAAGTATTGCTAAGCTGATATATCTGTCAAATTCAGATCCTCATAATTTTCTAAAAATTCCTTTCATCAGCCGAAGGACCATAAATAGACGGCACTGCGATATCGTTCAGCCGCATATAAACGGTCAGCTGCCCGCGGTGATGTACCCAGTGGTTGATGGTCGACCCCACGCTGTCACCAGTAGGCGTCTCCATTAATACCTGATCCCCGTTTTTGAGGTAAAAAGGCCGTTCAAAAATCTCCGGCGCAACGTTTTTCAGCGACGCGATCGCTTTCTGAAAATTGTCTTCAAAATGGGCCAGCATTTGCTCCGTGTTCTGCGGCTCGATGTGTTGGTACGTCTGAAAATCAATCACGCCGGTTTCGATCGTATGATGAACCCAAAGCGGTATTTCGGCAACCAGCAACGTGAGGTAACCCATCTTCATTGATTTTTCGTGGGGCTTAAATTCATAGGTGGACTCGGGAATCCGTTCCAGGCATTTCTTTGTGGCCGTGTACTCTGCTTCCATCTCTTTGACGTAGGCAGATGCTAAAACATGGTTGCTCATATTTTACAAAGTTTGTTTTGATAAAATTTTATAAAAATGATGCCTGGGAAGTGCTGGGGCAATGCCACGGATGCACGAATGCCCACGAATAATTTCGTGCAAATTCGTGCATCCGTGGCAAAAAAACACAGCCTCAAAAAACCGGTGAAACATTTCTTAAAAAACCCGTAACAAATTTAAAAGTCTGGGAAAAGACAAATTTATTAATTACCTAAAAATCAGACAGTTATCTTAAAAAATACCACCATCTGATTTTTAATTTATTTGGTACGATTTTAAAAACCGCCGTCCGGGATACCAGTTAGTTTCGTCAGAAAATAATTCTGAAATCATGACGAACAAAAAAGTATTTTTCTGGGCCTTCACCGTTGCGCTGGGCGGGTTTTTATTCGGGTTTGACACGGCAGTCATTTCCGGGGCCGAAAAATCCATCCAGCAATTGTGGGGGCTTACCACAGTCGAGCACGGCTTTACAGTTTCCATCGCATTAATCGGAACGGTTTTCGGTTCGCTCACCGGTGCCATCCCCTCCGAACGTTACGGAAGAAAATACACGCTTTTCGCGATAGCCGTACTCTATCTGATATCCTCGGTCGGCACCGCGCTCGCCTCCGACTGGGTTACTTTTTTGATCTTCCGTTTTCTGGGCGGGATCGGTGTTGGCATTTCCTCCGTTACCGCGCCGCTATATATATCCGAAATATCCCCGACCAACTCCCGCGGCCGGCTTGTCGCCATGTTTCAGTTCAATGTAGTGCTGGGAATCCTTATCGCCTACCTCTCCAATTACCTGCTTGTAGGTGCCGGTGAAAACGACTGGCGCTGGATGCTGGGTGTGCAGGCCGTGCCTTCACTGATTTTCCTGGTAACCGTATTGTTCGTCCCCGAAAGTCCGCGCTGGCTTATCGTTAAACGCGGCAAAGTGGAAGAAGCCAGGCGTATACTCACCATCGCAAACAATGGAATGGATGTCAGTTCCATCGTAAATGATATCTTATCATCATCCAACGCACAAAAGGAATCGGGCATTAAATCATCCATTTTTTCATCCCAGTACAAGCTGCCTGTTTTGCTCGCGTTGCTCTTCGCCTTTTTCAATCAGGTATCAGGCATCAATGCGATCATTTATTACGCGCCGCGTATCTTTGAAATGGCTGGTCTGGGCAAAAGCTCTGCACTACTCTCCTCCGCCGGAGTGGGCCTGGTCAACTTTTGCTTTACATTTATCGCTATCAATCTTATAGACCGTTTCGGCAGAAGGACATTGATGTTCATTGGTTCTTTCGGGCTGATCGCCACTTTGGGACTTGTGGCCCAGGCTTTTTATTCAGGAAACCTGGGAGGGTATTCCGTACCCGTGTACCTGTTTATCTATATCGCATTTTTCGCGCTTTCACAAGGTGCGGTGATCTGGGTTTTTATCTCCGAGATATTCCCGAACCAGGTCCGGGCGGCAGGGCAGTCGATGGGCAGTTTTATGCACTGGCTGCTTGCTGCGGTCATCGCCTTCACTTTTCCTTACGTAGCCGAAACGCTGGGAGGCGGCAACACTTTCATGATCTTCTGCGGCATGATGGTCCTCCAGTTGCTTTTTGTCTGGAAAATGATGCCGGAAACCAAAGGGACTTCCCTGGAACAAATCGAAAAAACATTGATCCTTCACTAATAACACGCAACCAAAACCCATCAATAACATGGCACCAAAAGTAACCGTTTTTGGAGAAGTGCTCTGGGACGTGCTCCCCGGCAGTAAGCTGGCCGGCGGCGCACCGATGAACGTTGTCGCTCATCTGCACAACTACGGAATTGAAACCGAATTCATCAGTCGTGTCGGAAATGACGAGCTCGGGGCTGAACTGATGGCGTTCATTCAAAATCAGGGATTGCCCACCGGGCTCATACAAACCGGACAAACGCACCTTACGGGCATCGCCAAAGCCAATATTTCTGATACCAATGAAGTCACCTACAAAATCCTTCATCCGGTAGCCTGGGACTATCTTCAGTTCGAAGAAAAGGCTTTGCAAAAAATAAAAGAAAGCGATTTGTTCGTTTACGGCTCACTTGCCGCGCGGGATGACCTATCGCGGGAAACTTTGCTGACCTATGTTGAAAATGCATCCATGCCGGTATTTGATGTGAACCTCCGGCCTCCGCATTATACCCGCGAGGGCGTATTGCTCCTCATGGAATATGCTTCGGTGGTCAAAATGAATGAACATGAACTGAAAGAAATCACCGGCTGGCTCACCGATTATGAGAATGACCGCCAGGCAATGGCTTTTCTGAAAAAACTGTTCAGGCTGCAAAAGGTCATCCTCACCTGCGGGGCCGACGGTGCCATGGTCCTCACGGAGACAGACGAGTTTTTTAGTCACCCCGGCTTTCGGGTTAAAGTAGCCGACACCATCGGAAGCGGAGATGCGTTTCTTGCAGCTTTTTTATACCAGACACTTCATCAGCAAACTACTCAGGACGCGCTTGAATTTGCCTGTGCAGCAGGGGCTTGCGTAGCTACCCGCCAAGGTGCCCTTCCGGCATTTACCGAAAATGACATCCACCAGATGATCCGTCGCCAACATGCCGGCGAAGCTTTGATCTGACCCACCAGAAACAATTTTTAATCCATCATTTTATGAACAGAAAACTACTGTTGATGGTTATGACCATCCTTTGCTCAGTCTCTACCATCGCCTGGGCGCAAACCAAACAAACCGTGACCGGTACCGTAAAAGGCACCGACGGCGAACTGCTCCCGGGCGTAAGCATTCTCGAAAAGGGTACATCCAATGGTGCCGTGACTGAGATTTCAGGAAAGTATACTATTTCCGTTTCCGCTAACGCCACCCTCGTTTTTTCATACATTGGTATGCAGGCCAAAGAAGTCGAGGTCGGTAACCAGTCTGTAGTGGATGTGGTGCTGGCGGCCGATTCGAAGATCCTGAACGAGGTAGTTGTGGTCGGTTATACCTCTTCCAAAAAAGAGGATCTGACCGGTGCCATTGCCGTGGTGGACCTGACGCCTATCAAGAACATCAGCTCGGGAAATCCGATGCAGGCTTTACAGGGCAGGGTTCCCGGGTTATACATCGAGAAAAACGGTTCGCCAAACGGCGCCAATACCCGGATCCTGATCCGTGGTGCCAACACTTTGGGGAATACCGATCCACTGTACATCATCGACGGTATGCCGACAAAGCGTCCGGATGTAATGCAAAATCTCAATCCGAGTTCCATTGAATCTATCCAGGTTTTGAAAGATGCCTCGGCTTCGTCTATCTACGGATCCCGGGCATCGAACGGGGTAATTATCGTGACGACCAAAAACGGCAGCAATGCCAGCGGGAAAATCTCGATCGACTTCAACAGCAGTATTTCTGCCCAATCTGAAAAATACCAGCGGTACAAGATGGTCAATGCCGCAGACCGCGGCCGGGCACTTTGGCGGGCCTCCGTCAACGACGGCGTCAACCCGGAGGACGGCTACGGCGACTTGTATACTTTCGACTGGAATAAAGACTTTGCTAACCCGGTACTGAACGGCGTTTCCGTCAAACCACTGGTGGGCGGAAATGCCAATATGCCCGCAGGTGACACCGACTGGCAGAAAACGATGTATAAAACAGGCATCGTGACCAACAATGAGATTACAGTTTCGGGAGGTTCCAAAACATCGTCCCTGCAGGTGAATCTTGGATATTACCACAACAATGGTATGCTGAGATTTACCAAATACAGCAGGCTCAGCGGGCGTATCAATGCACTTACCAGCGCTTTTAACAACAGGCTGAAATTCGGGGCCAATGTTCAGATCGCTAATTCCAATGAAACATTGGCCTCGACGGACATCGGCGGCGCGCTGACGCCCGGCCTGGCCGTAACCCTTGCCCCTACCATTCCGGTTTATGCCAAAGACGGGACCTACGGCGGCGCGATCGGCTCGGGCTACTCCGACAGGAACAACCCGCTCCACATGCAGGATATCAACAAATGGGACAATACCAACCGGCAGACCCTATTTGGCAACGTGTTCATGGAGATCGAGCCGGTCAAAAATCTGTTTTTCAAAACGAGCGTCGGGGCCGATAATGCCAATTATCTTTTCAAAAATATCGAACAGTCGTTTGAGGAAGGTTCTTTCGGACGTACCAACAACAGTCTGACACTCGATCAGAACAAATTCCTGAGCCTTACCTGGTCCAATACCGCACGCTACAATCTGGACCTGGGCGAAAACCATTTCAAATTTCTGGTTGGTGTAGAGGCTATTAAAAATGATATCAATTTCCAGGTTGCCCGCAAGGAAGGTTTTGCGGTGCAAACTGAAGACTACTTTGTACTGAGCTCGGGGACCGGAAATACCAACGTGACAGGCACAGGCACCGGAAACAGGTTACTGTCCCAGTTTGGAAGAATTGACTATGGTTTTTCCGACAAATATCTGGCTGCGGTAACGATCCGCAGGGACGGTTCCTCCCGTTTTGGTACACAAAACAGATACGGTATTTTCCCGGCAGCTTCCGTAGGCTGGCGGCTCGATAGGGAAAATTTCCTGAGAGATTCCAAGTTCATCAGTACACTAAAAGTCCGCGCCGGGGTTGGCCGCGTCGGAAACCAGGAAATCGGCGACCTGGCACGTTTCGGATTATATGATACCCGTTATGGGGCAAGGGCATCTCAATATCCCAATGGCCACGACGGCTTTTTCGATCAGTTTTACAACATCGGAACGGCTTATGATCTCGATGGCGTGAATACCGGAAACCTTCCATCGGGCTTCGTATCTACCCAAGGTGAAAATGCGAATTTGAAATGGGAAACCACCGACGAGCTGAACACCGGTATCGATTTCGCATTCCTGGACGGCAGCATACAAGGCTCCATCGATTATTTCACCCGCAAAACCAGCGACATCCTGATCACCCCTCCGGTTGCTTCCGCAGTGGGTGAAGGTCAGCTGAAAGTGGTAAACGGCGCTACCAAAACAAACCACGGCTTTGAACTTTCACTGGGCTATTACGCCAAACCAAAAGGCGACTTTACATATAGCGTACTGGCCGGGCTAAGCCGTTTCAGGGACAAAATCACGGTTTTGCCGGAAGAAGTGAGGTCAGCTTATGCAGGAAATGCAATCAATACCATCCTCGGACATTCGCAATTTGATCTGTTTGGTTATAAAACGGATGGTCTTTTTCAAAACCAGGCCGAAGTGGACGCCGCTCCAAATCAGGTCGGTGCCGGCCCGGGCAGGATACGTTATGTGGATACAAACGGTGATAATGAGATCAATGACCTCGACCGCGTTTTCTTCGGGACTTCACTGCCAGCATTTGAATACAATGTCAGAATTGACGCCGGTTATAAGGCTTTTGACCTTTCTGTATTCGGGTCGGGCATCGCCGGGCGCACGGGTTTCGATTCTTATACTTTTTTCAACAATTTCATTAGAGGCCGGGAAAATGTCGGACCTGGGGTATTCAACGCATGGTCAACGACGAACACAAGCTCAAAGATCCCGGCGCTGTCACTATCTGACGCAAACGGCGAAACCCGCGCTTCGGATTATTTCAACGTTAATACATCCTATTTCAAATTACGGAACATACAGCTGGGTTACACCATCAACGGGGAGGTGACGAGGAAAATCGGCTTGCAGCGGCTGCGTGTGTTTGCGATGGTAGACAATCTTTTCCTGATCAAATCGAAACAATTCCAGGGGCCTGACCCGGAACGTGTGGACATCAATGCGATCCCGGTACCAAGGACGCTCACTGCGGGAATCAATGTATCATTCTAACATTAACCTCTGACGACAATGAAAAATAAATCAACATACAGCTTAATTCTTGCCGGGGTGATGGTACTCACTTCCTCCTGCAAAGATTTCCTCGACTACCAGCCGAAAGGACTTTTATCCTCCGAAAATATACAATCCGTGTCCGGCGCCGAGTCGCTTTCAACCGCTGCCTACGCGGGTATCGGAAACGATGATATGATCGGTCCGATGACCAGCATGTGGGTGTATGGAAGTGTACGTTCCGACGATGCCTACAAGGGTGGCGGCGGTGTGGGCGATGTGGCCGACATCGATTTTTACGAACATTACAACCTTACCCGGCCGCAGCAGGGCATGATGCATCCTTTTACCTGGGAAAATTTTTACAAGGCGATTTCCAGGGCCAATGCTGCACTCAGAAGCTTGAACGTGCTGACGGAAGAGGAGTTTCCGTTAAAGAAAACAAGGCAGGCGGAAATGCGTTTTTTGCGGGGACATTCCCATTTTATGCTGAAAATGCTTTTTAAAAACATTCCTTACATTGACGAAAACCTTTCCAGCGACGATATTCTGAAAGAATCCAACGTGAAATACAAGAATGACGAACTATGGAACAAGATCGGTGAGGATTTCCAGTTTGCGATTGACAATCTGCCGGTTAACCAGGCTCAGATAGGACGCGCCAATAAAATCTCGGCCAGCGCTTATCTTGCCAAACTAAGGCTGTTTCAGGCATATGAACAGGATGATATGCATAAGGTGGTCAATATCAATAAAACACGGTTGCAGGAAGTGGTTAACCTGACCCAGGCGGTGATCAGCTCGGGTAAATATAGTCTGCAACCCGATTTTGCGGAGAATTTTATAGCCGAAACCGAGAATGGCCCGGAATCTGTGTTCGCGATCCAGTATTCCATCAATGATGGTACTGCGGTGGGCAGGCTGAGCTATGTAACAGGTCTCAATTACCCCCACGGCGCGCCTCAGTACGGCTGCTGCGGATTTCACCAGCCAAGCCAAAACCTGGCCAATGCCTACAAAACAGACGAAAACGGGCTGCCTTTTTTCAGCAATTTCAACGAAACCAATGTTGATTTTAAAACCAATACGGTTGACCCCCGTGTAGACCATACCATCGGCATTGACGGACATCCGTATAAATACAACAATGCCCTGCCATTTACCAATAGCTGGATACGGGATCCGGGTGTTTACGGCTTTTTTCACACCATGAAAGAGCAGCAGCTTGCGACAAGTTCATCCTACCACAAAGAAGGCCCGTTCATTGGTTCCTCCAAAAACATTGATATCATCCGCTATGACGATGTTCTGCTGATGCAGGCTGAGGCGTATATTGAACTGGGACAGCAAAACCTGGCTCTCCCGCTGGTGAATCAGATCAGAAAAAGGGCTGCTGCGAGTACGGGCAGGCTGAAAAAGGCGGACGGCACCTTTGCTTCAAAGTATAGCATCAAGGAATATTCCGCCACGGGCTGGACGCAGGAATATGCCCGTAAGGCTCTTCAGTGGGAACGCCGCCTCGAATTCGCGACAGAAAGTCCGAGGTTCTTTGACCTGGTTCGCTGGGGCATTGCAGAACAGACATTGAACGCTTATATTGACAAAGAAAAAACGAGGAGACCGTTTCTGGCAACGGCAAAATTCACTGCCGGACGAGATGAATACCTGCCGATCCCGCAGCGGGAAATCAGTTTTACCAAGGGGCTATATAAGCAGAATCCGGGGTATTAGTGTTTTTTTGCCACGGATACACGAATGGACACTAATCTAAAGCATTCGTGAAAATCCGTGCATCCGTGGCATATCCGACAACACCCGAAAACCAACTTCCAAATACTTACCAACTCAGATATGAACAAAATTATCGGCATTGCTTTTCTATTTGCAGCTATTCTGGGAACGTTTTGTGTACATGCACAGGACATGAAAGAGAAATACCGGCCGCAATTCCATTTTTCGCCCAGGGCAAACTGGATGAACGACCCCAATGGTATGGTTTACCACAATGGTATTTATCATCTCTTTTTCCAGTATTACCCCGATGACAAAATCTGGGGGCCGATGCACTGGGGGCATGCCACGAGCAAAGACATGATCAGCTGGCAAGAACAACCGATCGCACTTTATCCGGATAGCCTGGGCTACATTTTTTCGGGAAGCGCGGTGGCCGATGTGAACAATACTTCCGGGTTCGGAAAAGACGGAAAAGTGCCGCTAATAGCTATTTTCACCCATCATAACCCGGTACTCGAAAAACAGAAAACCGGCAAACACGAATACCAGAGCATAGCGTACAGCCTGGACGATGGTAAAACCTGGACCAAATATGCCGGTAACCCCGTTCTTCAGAATCCCGGAATCAGTGACTTCCGCGACCCCAAAGTGAGATGGTTCGAGCCACAGAAAAAATGGGTACTCACGCTCGCAACCAAAGACCGCATTACTTTTTATTCTTCCCCAGATCTTAAAACCTGGGCGCGGGAAAGTGAATTTGGAGCAGATGCAGGTGCACACGGCGGCGTATGGGAATGCCCGGACCTTTTTCCGATCACCCACAATGGAAAGCAGGTGTGGGTGCTGATCGTCAACATCAACCCCGGCGGACCAAACCTGGGCTCGGCCGGACAATATTTCCTGGGTGATTTTGACGGAAAAGATTTCAAAGCCTATTCCAAAGAGACCAAGTGGCTGGACTTCGGAACGGACAATTATGCCGCTGTCACGTTTTCTAACACCGGTAACCGCATCCTTCTGATGGGCTGGATGAGCAACTGGCAATATGCCAACCAGGTACCTACGCATCCCTGGCGGAGCGCCAACACCATTGCGAGAGAAGTTGGTTTACAAGAGGTTAACAAGGAATTATACCTCACGTCAATGCCTGTAAAAGAGCTGGATGTACTCAACAAGGACGGATTTAAAGAGAAAAACCTGAAAATAAAAGGCCAGTTCGACCTGACACCAAAAACCAAAAACAGCACCGGACTTTTCCGCCTGGATTTCGAGACAAAAAACACAGCCGATTTCTCCATAACACTGGCCAACAAATCGGGGAATGAAGTCATTGTAGGTTATGATAAAGCCGCCAACCAGTATTATATCGACCGTACCAAATCGGGAAAAACGGATTTTGAAAAAGGTTTTGCTAAAAAACACATTGCACCGAGAATATCCCTCGACGGCAACATTTCCATTTCGCTGATTGCCGATGCCGCCTCCGTCGAGCTCTTCGCCGACCAGGGTCTCACCGTCATGACGGACATCTTTTTCCCGGACGCTCCCATGGCACAATTGTTTATCAAGTCCATGTCCGGCATCACCATAGATAACCTTAGCTACACCAGCCTGAAATCAACCATTGAGTAAAATCAGGCTTACAGAAGAATTTTATTTTTAACCTATGATCGAGAAATGAGATACAGGAAGTAATTCCTGTATTTTCATTTATGCACCATTTTTGTATTATATTTAATAATAAAATAAGGATTTGAAGTTTGCCTCATCCATGAGATTTATCCTGATCGTTTGCTGGCTTTTACCACTGCTCTGGAGCTGCTCCGCAAATACGGATGAAAAGTACATCATTGGTTTTTCCCAATGCACCGGCGACGATGAATGGAGGAAGGCCATGCTCGATGGCATGCAGCGGGAGCTTAGTTTTTATCCCAATAGCCATCTCATTTTCAAAGATGCGAAGGCCAGCAGCCAGACGCAGATATCCCAGATCAGAGAGCTGCTGCAAAGCGACATTGACCTCCTGATCGTTTCCCCCAATGAAGCCGAGCCAGTAACGCCTGTGGTGGAGGAAGCTTATAAAAAAGGCATTCCGGTAGTGGTGGTGGACCGGCGCACCGCTTCATCTTATTTCACGGCTTACGTCGGCGGCGACAATTACGAGGTAGGAAAAACAGCCGGACAGTACATAGCCGGCTTACTGAAAGGAAAAGGGAAGATCATCGAGATCACAGGCCTTCCCAAATCTTCCCCCGCATCAGACAGGCACAGGGGGCTCAAAGATGCACTGGTACCTTACCCCGGCATCCGGCATGTAGCAACGCTCAACGGGCAGTGGGAAAAAGACATTGCCAAAGCCGAGCTTTCCAAAATAATCACCGCCCATCCGGATCTTGACCTGGTTTTTGCCCAAAACGAAGTGATGGCGCTGGGCGCGCACGAAATATGTGAGAAAATGCTTCCCGCCCGGAAAGTGAAGATCATTGGCGTAGACGGTCTGCCGGGTAAATTCGGGGATATACAGATGGTGTACGACAAAGTGATCACAGCTACTGCGCTATACCCTACTGGAGGCGAAGAGGCTGTACGGGTAGCGATGAATATCCTGAAAAAACAGCCTTATGAGAAGGAAAACCTGCTGCAGACAGCCATGATCGACTCGTCCAATGTGCGAATGATCAAAATGCAGACGGACAAAATCATGGATCAGCAGAGCGATATCGAACGGCAGCAGGACCGCATCGACGAGCAGCTGGAAATTTACAAAACCCAGCGCAACCTCCTCTACGTGATGACCGGCCTGTTTATCATTTCGATCATTCTCGGGTCGGTAGCTTTGTATTCACTGGTCGAAAACAAAAAGATCAACAGAGAGCTGAATTCCAAAAACGAAGAAATCCTGATCCAGCGGAACAGGATCCAGGATATAGCCGAAAAAGCACAGGAAGCCACAGAGTCCAAGTTCAGGTTTTTCACCAATATATCCCATGAATTCCGCACTCCGCTGACACTGATCATGGGTCCGGTGGAAGAGCTTTTGCAACGTAAAAATGAACATCCGCTGGTCAGAAAAAATCTCTCGCTCGTGCAGAAAAATGCCCAGAGACTGTTGTGGCTTGTAAATCAGCTGATGGATTTCAGAAAGATCGAAAGCGGAAAAATAAGATTGCAGGTTGCAGAGAATGACATAGTCGGCTTCATCAGCGGATTGATGGTACCGTTTGAGTATGTCGCGAAAAAACGGAGAATAGACTTCCGCCTGATCACCAAAATATCGGCATTAAAAGTATGGTTTGATGTAGATATGATCGACAAAGTGCTGTTTAACCTGCTTTCCAATGCATTCAAGTTCACGTCCGATTTCGGGCGTATTTACATATACATTGAACATACCGGCAACGAAGTCCTGATCCGGGTGGAAGATAACGGTTCGGGCATGTCGGAGGCTGATGTCGCGGGGGCTTTTGAAATGTTTTACCAGGGAAATGATGCGATCAAGGGAACCGGGCTTGGGTTGCCGCTGTCGCGGGAATTTGTCGAACTGCACCAGGGTACCATTGAGGCGGGCGGCACAAAAGGGGAAGGCGCGGTTTTCACCTTCCGGCTTCCGCTGGGCAAAGCGCACCTCCGACTGGAAGATATGGCAGATGCATCCCGGAAGCCCGCATCCGAGGTACAATATTTCACTACAAATGATCACAATGATAACCAGGCGCCCCCTGAAAATGCAGAAAGCGGGGCCCCTGCTGTTGTTTTGATCGAAGACAACGAAGATCTGCTTTCATTCCTGCAATCCCTTTTGCAGCCCAAATACCACGTAATAACTGCTGCTGACGGGAAAAACGGATTGGAAAGATGCCTTGATTCTGTACCCGACCTGGTGATCTGCGACGTCATGCTCCCCGAAATGGACGGGTTGAAAATAGCCTCGGCCCTGAAATCTGACCTGCGTACGTCCCATATCCCGGTGATCCTGCTAACGGCAAAAAACAGTACAGAACAACAAATTGAAGGCATGCAAACCGGCGCGGACATGTATATTACCAAGCCTTTCAGCCCGCAGTTCCTGCTCGAAAGCGTCAGAAGCCTGCTCACCAACCGGGCAATCCTGAGGACGTCCCATGTGGGCCAGAACATGGCTGAAAACAGCAACGCAATGTCACGTCTGGATAAGAAATTTTTAAACGACCTCAGGGCCGCGATACTGGCGAGGCTCGCCGATCCCAGTTTGAGCGTGGAGCATCTGGGAAAGGAAATGGGGCTGTCGCGGGTGCAGCTGTTTCGAAAAACGAAGGCACTTCTTGATTTCAGCGTGAACGACCTCATTATCAACATGCGCCTGGAAAAAGCATGCAGCCTTCTGGCGGAATCGGAACTTTCCATTGCGGAAATTGCCGACCAGACCGGTTTCTCTTCCCAAAGTTATTTTTCCACGGTTTTTAAAACAAAATATGCAGTATCTCCTAAAGACTGGAAGGTGAGCATCAGATAACGCCCGGACTATATTTCGGAGTCCTTTTTCGAATCGATTTTAAATACAGAATTCCCGTCCTTTCCGTCGGCCCATTTATAAACAACCTGATGAAACCTGAGGTCATGAATAATCTGATCGATATTTTTCATGAATACTTTCTTGTTCTTCTTGGACTCAAACACTGCACCTTCAAAAGTCAGCACATCCTTTTTGTCCCCTGATAGCGCAATTTCAATGGACTGCTGATGTAAAACATCTTTTTTTGAATTCACGTAATCCTGCCTCAAATCCGGAAATTCCAGCGTCTGTACTTTCAGGATCCTGTCTTTGAGCTTTTCCGTTTCCTGCTTCACCTCTTTATCCTTGCTGTCTTTTACTTCCCCGTACAAAGCCGTGTTGGATTTGTGCCACGAAACCCTGGTCGCGATATCCGCACCATCACTTTTGTCCGCCAGCTCCCGGTCGATATCGATGATCTTGTTCTGTATAAAAAGGAGCATATTTTTATTCGATGCTACATCTATTTCTTTCGGTTTAAATAAATGTATCCCGATACCAACTGCCGCAATAGCGAGCAAAACCAGTACGATATATTTGAATGTATTTCCTTTTTTGTTCTGATAATTCTCCATTTCTATGTAGATAAGTTTTCCCAATCTCTACGTTTTTCTACGAAATTCTCCCCTGAGAACACATTGTAAAAAAAGCGACCCTGAAGCTTTTAGAACAATTGCTACCTCCTCCTACAACACAATGCAATAGAAATAAATAAATTCTATAACCCCGAAATACCAATGACTTATTACGACAAAATCAAACTACATAATGTGCTACAAAGCCTATTAAAGTTTACCGCTTGTACGAACAAGCACTACAAAAATGTGCCCGCTTTACACATCAATTTGTCCGTTTTGTCGCGTCCTTATATATGTATAAAATATTTTTTACGCACATTTGAATCATAGTTGTACAAAGTATTTCTAATATCAGATCAGCCGAAAGACCGTGTACTTAAAAACGATAAGAATTACAACTACAACTTTATAAACGGTTAGTTCACAGATTCGATACCGTATAAATTTGTTTACTCAATTACTTAATACTTAACGTTAGAATTAAATTATGAACAGCACGAGTTATTTCTTCCCGGAGTTTCACTACCCGTTCCCTCATTTAACAAGGTTTCTGCAAGCCGACAAGTTGTTTACGATTTTACTTAAGGACGGCAGCATTACCCATTTTGAACCCTCCAATGTGAGAGAATTCAGAAACTGGCTTACACAGCATCAGATTGAAGATCTTAAAGATTCGAGCAGAAGATTGCGCTCATTTGGCATGATGGCTTTTGGCCTCCAATAAAAAATAAACTCTATCCCTTCTTTCAAAGTACTTTCACATCAGTTTTTTATCAAGTCGCTGATGTAACTCCTGTTCCTGACAACATGGTCACGGAGCAGGAGTTTTTTATTTGCCCCAAAACTGACCAAAGTCATTTTTCTACGGCAGATACGTCATCTTCTCCTACATCCTATTCCCCGAATTTTGAGCCAGGGTTAAACCAATAACTTATGGACGCAATTCAATTACCGGCCGAACCGGTACAGCAGCACCTCTGCTATCACTGCGGGGAGGAATGCCGGGACGAAATAATCCATCTTGACGCGCATGAATTCTGCTGCGACGGCTGCTCGCTGGTGTATGATCTGCTCAAAGAAAACGATTTATGCAGCTACTACAACATCGACGGCGCCCAGGGCATTTCACCCGACAAATCCTATTTTAAAGGAAAATACGATTACCTGGACCTCCCCGACGTGGCCGAAAAGTTGCTGGAATTCACCGATGGAAAACTGTCGCGCGTGAACTGGCTTGTGCCCAAAATGCACTGCAGCTCCTGTATCTGGCTTTTGGAACAGATGCACCGGCTTAATCCGGCGATCCGCAGTTCTGTGGTCAATTTCCCTGAGAAAAAAGTACGTATAACTTACGACGCGCAAAAGATAAGTCTGAGTGAACTGGCTTCATTGCTGACACAGGTAGGCTACGAGCCATATATCAGTCTTAATGATCTGGAAAACAAGCAACTAAGCAAGTGGAACCGCAACAGGTTATATAAAATCGGGATTTCGGGCTTTGCTTTCGGGAATATCATGATGCTGAGCTTCCCGGAGTATTTTCATCTGGGCGAAACCACTTCCGACCGTGAGCTGGGGACGTTATTCAGCCTATTGAACATCGCACTCGCTCTGCCCGTATTCTTTTACTGCGCATCAGATTTTTTCAAATCAGCGTGGGCCGCCCTGAGAGGCCGATACCTGAACATTGACGCACCTATTGCCCTCGCGCTGCTCAGCGTTATGCTCACAAGCCTGTATCAGATTATCTCACAAACCGGGCCCGGTTATCTGGATTCCCTCGCCGGAGCCGTGTTTTTTATGCTGATCGGCAGGTATTTTCAGGATAAAACCTACGCAGGCATCTCTTTCGACCGCGACTACAAATCTTACTTCCCTGTCGCAGTAACAGTGTTAAATAACGGAACGGAGGCCAGGAAGCCTGTTACGGAGCTGGAAAAGCAAGATCGTATCCTGGTCAGGAACGAGGAGCTGATCCCCGCCGACGCTGTTTTGCTGAGTGCCCGCGCCATGATCGACTACAGCTTCGTATCTGGTGAAGCGGTGCCGGTAGAAAGGAAAAAGGGCGATACCATTTATGCGGGCGGCAAACAAACAGGCCCGGCTATTGAGCTGGAAGTACTGCGCCCGGTATCCCAAAGTTATTTGACACAGCTCTGGAACAACGATACTTTTACACGCGAAAAAGAAGACCAGAATCAGACGCTGGCCGCGAAGATCAACCGGTATTTCTCGGTGATCGTGATGGGGATTGCCCTGGTCACATTTCTGATATGGCTGATTAAATTCCACGATCCCGAAACGGCATTTCGCGCTTTTACCACCACCCTGCTTGTGGCATGTCCGTGTGCGCTGCTTTTGTCCTCCACTTTTACGAACGGAAATCTCCTGAGCCTTTTCGGCAAAAACCGCTTTTACCCCAAAAACGCACACGCCATCGAGCGGCTTTCGCATGTTGATGCCGTGGTTTTTGACAAAACCGGCACCATAACCCAATCCAACGAAGCCGAAATACAATTCATAGGACGCGACCTGACGGAGAATGAACTGGTGATGGTGAAAATGCTCGCCATGCAGTCGTCCCACCCGCTTAGCAGGATGCTTGTGAAGAAGCTGGCCGGAATTGTAGCCAGCAAACGGGTCCTGACCGATTTTTCAGAAACCGGCGGCGCCGGGATGCGGGCGTTATGGGGAAAACGCGAAGTAAAGCTCGGCTCGGCCACATGGGTTGGTGCATCGGTTTACGAAGAGTTGCATAGCAATGCATCGCATGTGTATGTCTCCATTGAAGACGAGATCTGTGGTTATTTTGCCATCAAAAGCAAGTACCGCCCCGAGCTTCCTGAAACATTATCCGCTTTGCAAAAAGCAGGTTTTGAGACTTATCTGCTTTCCGGCGACAAGCCAACAGACCAGCATATGCTTACGCCTCTGTTCGGAAAAGAATCAAACCTTCTTTTTCGCCAAACACCGGAAGAAAAGTTAAGGTTTATAGAAAACCTCCAAAACAGCCGAAAAAAGAATGTTTTGATGGTCGGTGATGGTTTGAACGATGCCGGCGCACTTCGGCAGAGCAATGTAGGATTAGCCGTTTCCGATGATATCAACAACTTTTCACCTTCCTGTGATGCCATCGTGGAGGGAAGCCAGCTCGCGCTCCTGCCGGCATATATCAGGCTTGCCAGGTCTGGCCAGCGGATCATCCGTACAAGCTTTGCCATTTCGTTGATTTACAACATCGCCGGGCTTTCTTTCGCGGTTTTCGGCAAGCTTTCACCTGTGATCGCGGCCATCCTCATGCCTGTAAGCACCATAACGATCGTGGCATTTACAACCGTCGCCAGCAATGTAGCTGCCCGGAAATGGATTAAAAACTGACCAATGTCATAAAAAAGCAGGGGGGCAGGTCATCATTACCCCGGGGGCTTGCAGGTAGTTTTGGAATATCAAAAAAGCTAAAACAGATCAGCTATGAGCGCGCTGTATATCATGATTTTTACCAGCCTGCTGGTTGCGCTTGGCTTCCTCGGCGCCTTTATATGGTCGGTCAGAAAAGGACATTATGACGACGATTACACGCCCTCCGTTCGCATCCTGCTGGATGACAATCCGCCCGGCGACACAGACATAAAACCATAATCTTACCTTTCACAAGCACATTTATTCACCTATCTTCTACAAAAACTATGTCAAACATCACGCATCCGGATATCGCATCGGTTGAGCTGGACGAGTTTCAATACGACAACAAAATTGTCAGGAACTTCGCGATAGCCACGATTTTATTCGGACTCATCGGGATGCTCGTTGGCTTACTCGCCGCATTTCAGCTCGTATTCCCCAACCTGAACATGGACCTGCCCTTTACGACGTTCAGCCGTATCCGTCCGCTCCATACCAATGCCGTCATTTTCGCATTTGTCGGAAATGGCTTTTTCACAGGCCTCTATTACTCGGCGCCCCGCGTATTGCGGACGCCCATGTGGAGCCCGATGCTCAGCCGTTTTCATTTCTGGGCCTGGCAGTTTATCATCCTGGCCGCAGCCATTACCCTCCCGATGGGCCTGACGACTTCCAAAGAATACGCCGAGCTGGAATGGCCGCTGGATATCGCCATTGCTGTGGTATGGGTTTCCGCACTGATCAACCTGGTCATGACCACGATCAACCGCCGGGTCGAACATATTTACGCTGCGATCTGGTTTTATATCGCTTCGTTCGTGACCGTGGCGATGCTGCATGTTGTGAACAGCGTAGCCCTCCCTATTTCTTTGTTCAAAAGCTACTCCGTATACGCCGGTGTCCAGGATGCGCTGGTGCAATGGTGGTATGGCCATAATGCGGTCGCGTTTTTCCTGACCACACCCTACCTGGGGCTGATGTATTATTTTTTACCAAAAGCCGCCAACCGGCCTATCTATTCCTACCGCTTATCCATTGTCCACTTCTGGGCACTGATCTTCCTGTACATCTGGGCAGGACCTCACCATTTGCTGTACACGGCTTTACCGGAGTGGGCGCAAACATTGGGTACCGTTTTCTCCGTCATGCTTATCGCACCGTCGTGGGGCGGAATGATGAACGGGTTGATGACGCTCCGCGGCGCCTGGGATAAAGTACGCGAAGATGTGGTTTTGAAATTCATGGTTGTGGCGATCACAGCTTACGGTATGGCTACTTTCGAAGGGCCGATGCTGTCGCTTAAAAATGTAAACGCTATCGCCCACTATACCGACTGGATCGTGGCGCACGTGCACGTAGGCGCACTCGGCTGGAACGGTTTCCTTACATTCGGTATCCTGTACTGGCTTTTTCCAAAAATATACGGCCGCCCGCTATATTCTCAAAAAGCCGCCAACTTCCACTTCTGGATCGGTACGCTCGGGATCATTTTTTACACGGTCCCTATGTATTGGGCAGGATGGGTACAAAGTTCGATGTGGAAGGAATTTACACAGGAAGGTCTTTTGAAATACCCCAATTTCCTTGAAACTGTCACTCAGCTAGCTCCTCTGTACTTTCTGCGCAGCGTAGGCGGAACATTGTATATCGTCGGGTTCATAGTGATGATCTATAACCTGTGGATGACTGCATTGAAAGGAAAGCTGATAGCGACAGAAACCGCCAAAGCCATGCCGCTGAGCGCGATCTGGCATGCGGAGAAAAACGAATACTGGCACCGGAGGCTGCTGGAACGTAAGCCGATGACGCTGACCATCTTTGCCCTCGTGGCAGTGGCGATCGGCGGGATGATTGAGATGATCCCTACTTTCATGATCGAATCCAATGTGCCTACCATTGCCGCTGTTAAACCCTATACACCACTGGAGTTACAGGGAAGGGATATTTATGTGAGGGAAGGCTGCTATGTATGCCACACCCAGATGATCCGTCCGTTCCGTTCCGAAATTGAAAGGTTCGGGGAGTATTCCAAATCGGGCGAATTTGTTTACGACTACCCGCACCAGTGGGGCTCCAAACGCACCGGCCCGGACCTGCACCGGGTAGGTGGCAAATATCCGGATTCGTGGCACTACAACCACATGGAAGACCCGACAAGCATGTCGCCGGGATCCATCATGCCGAGATACGGCTGGCTGCTGGAAAATTCCCTGGATACCACCACTACAAAAGCCAAGATCAAAGCGATGCAAACCCTGGGCGTACCTTATGAAAAAGGATACGAGGACATAGCCAATACCGAGCTGGAAAAACAGGCCAGGAAAATTCAGGCCGGACTGAAACAAAGCGGCATCAAAACCAGCGCGGACAAAGAGATCATCGCCCTGATCGCCTACATGCAGCGGCTTGGAACAGACATCAAAACCAAACAATGAAAACCATCTTTCATTATGAAATTCCGAAATTATCTTGAAACCATTGCCGGCATCGAAGTTTACCCGATGATCTCGCTAATCATATTCTTCGTATTCTTTGTGCTGCTTCTGGTCTATGTGTTTTTTTTAGATAAAAAAACCCTGGACAACATGAGGGACATCCCATTACAGGACGGCATTGTAAAAAAAGGCGTGCTCTCTGTGGCGGTATTTCTGCTGGCTTCGTTTGCAGCCTCGGCCCAGCAGCCGGAGGAAACTGTGGTACGGGCGGTCAGCGGTACCGAACTGTTGATTTACGTGTTGCTGGCGGCATTGTTTTTCATCATGATCCAGGTCGTGATCCTGCTTGTTAACGCGATCAATGTGCTCAACAAGTTCAACGCAGCCACAGGCCAGAAAGAATCCCCATCCATTTTCAGCGCAGGCTGGTGGAAAAGGTTTGGAGGGGTTGGTGTTGACCTTAAGGATGAAAAGAACATTCTCATCGAAGGCCACGATTACGACGGTATCCAGGAGCTCGACAACCGGATGCCTCCCTGGCTGCAATCCCTTTTCCTTGCGACCATCGTGATTGCGGTGTTTTATTCTGTCTATTATTTCAGCGGGTTCGGCGACCTGCAGATCGCTGAGCTGGACAAGGAAATAGCACAGGCGGAGATTGATAAAAAGGCATACATAGAGAAAGTAGGTGCCTCTATGGACGAAAATAATGTAACACGGCTGGAAGATGAGGCGTCCGTCGCACAGGGGAAAGCTATTTTTCAGGAAAAGTGTACGGCATGCCACGGCCCCGACGGCGGCGGCTCGGTAGGCCCCAACCTGACCGACGCATACTGGCTGCATGGCGGCGGTATCAAGGATCTCTTTAAAGTGCTTAAATACGGTGTGCCCGAAAAAGGTATGATATCGTGGGAAAAACAGCTCTCTCCGACCGACATACAGAAAATCGCCAGCTATGTGATGACCCTCAAAGGAACTAAACCAG
The DNA here is from genome assembly GCF_005869225.1 of Dyadobacter bucti. GTDB lineage: Bacteria > Bacteroidota > Bacteroidia > Cytophagales > Spirosomataceae > Dyadobacter > Dyadobacter bucti. The sequence goes on from NZ_SWFP01000001.1 coordinate 360,040, forward strand.
CCAATCCCAAGGAGCCGCAGGGGGAGTTGGCTGGGGAAGCAGAACAATTGACGCAGAAGTAGCAGAGGGCGGTCGGCTATCGGCTTTCGGAGTTGGATAAGCTTGTGTAGAGGGCGATATCTAACAATAAAGTAATAGAACTAAAAGCCTTCAAATGTTGATCATAGTCATTGGCTCGACGGCCGAAAGCCGACCTCCGGTAGCCCAACCCAAAATTCTACGGCCGATAGCCGACAGCCAAACATGAACGAAACAGCTAAACTCCCGCCCGACGATTACTTTCGCGACCATTTTAGCGGGGTGAGTGAGGATGGAAAGCGGAACTGGTTTTATCCTCAGAAACCAAAAGGCAAATGGCATAACCGCCGCGTTGTATTTACCGTGGCGGTGCTCGGGATACTTTTCGCCGGTCCGTTTTTAAAATTTAACGGCCAGCCCCTGCTGCTCTTCAATGTTCTTGAAAGGAAATTTATCATTTTCGGCATTTTCATAGGGCCGCAGGACTACTGGCTTTTCGGGCTTACGATGCTCTCGTTCATGGTTTTTGTGGTGCTTTTCACTACCGTTTTCGGAAGGTTGTGGTGTGGCTGGGCGTGCCCGCAGACGGTTTTTATGGAGATGGTTTTCCGCAAGATCGAGTATGCGATTGAAGGCGATGCCGGTAAACAGAAGCTGCTGAACAAAGCGCCCTGGAATTCCGAGAAAATCCTGAAAAAAGGTTTGAAGTATACCCTGTTCCTAACCGTTTCATTTTTGATCGCGAACCTGCTGCTTTCCTATGTGCTGGGCGTGGACGAGTTGGCCAAAATCATTCGCGAACCCATAGCCGACCATATTCCGCTTTTCTCGGGGATTGTTGGTTTTACCGCAGTGTTTTATTTCAATTTTGCGTGGCTGCGTGATCAGGCGTGCACTGTAGTATGCCCCTATGGGAGGTTGCAGGGCGTTCTGCTCGACCGCAATTCGATCATGGTTGCCTATGACCACGTACGCGGCGAGCCTCGTGGGAAATTGCACAAAGGTCAGGAGCGTCCCGAGGGAGATTGTATCAACTGCCACCAGTGTGTAGCGGTCTGCCCGACCGGGATCGACATCCGGAACGGCACGCAAATGGAATGTGTGAACTGCACGGCCTGCATCGATGCCTGCGATTCTATTATGGACAAAGTGGGCTTTCAGCAGGGATTGATCCGCTACACCTCTGAAAATGCAATCGTACACAAAACCCCGAAGCTGATCACGCCAAGAGTCATCGGTTACTCGGTAATATTGGTGCTGCTTTGGTCTGTGCTCGGTTTCATGGTTGTATCAAGAAGCGACACACAAACCACACTTTTCCGGGCACCGGGCAGCCAGTATATTGAAAATAAGGACGGTACTGTCAGCAACCTGTACACTTTCAAGATTTTTAACAAAACAAATTACATTGTAAAACCCACCCTTCACCTTGATGCCCCAAACGGAAAACTGGTGTTCGCAGGTACCCCGGACCTTACCCTCGATGGGGCCGGAATGTCGGAAGGGACGGTTTTTATTATCATACCAAAAACAGAATTGAAAACCCGCAAAACGAAACTGAGGCTGTCGGTATACCAGGGTACGGAAAAATTGGAGAGCTTCGAAACAACCTTTATCGCACCGGAAGAATGAAAAATACTATCAAAATAAACTGGGGCACAGGGATCGCCATTTTATATACCGGCTTTGTAGCCATGATACTGGTACTCGTGGTGATGAGCACAAACCAGAAAATCGACCTGGCAACTGACCGCTACTACGATGAAGAACTGAAATTTCAGGATAGGATCAACAAAACAGAACGAGCAGAAGCCCTCTCCAAACCGCTCAGCTGGACGGTCACTCGGGAAGGTTTGCTGATACAATATCCTGAGTTTGGCACGGACGCTGATATAACCGGCAAAATAACGCTCTACTGTCCATCGAATAACAAAAATGACCGGAGTTTTCCAGTGGCAGCGAGTGATGGCAAGCAGTTTATCGCTGCATCCGACATCCCGCAAGGCCGTTACCGCTTACAAATAGACTGGAAAAACAGCAATCAGACGTTCTGGAATGAGGGTGTGATCCTGATCAGCCACGGAAATCAATAAACAAACCATGACAAACGCACTTCCCTACCTGGCACTGACGATGGGACTGCTGAGCAGCTTCCACTGCATCGGCATGTGTGGCCCTATCGCCCTTGCTTTACCAGTGCATACGGGAAGCAAGTTCAGGCAATTCGCCGGCGTAGGTATCTATAATGGTGGTCGGGCGCTTACGTATGCTGCCCTGGGGCTGGCATTCGGCACGGTTGGGTCTTCTCTGGTCTGGATGGGTTACTTGCGCTATCTGTCTATTTTTACAGGTGTGCTCATGCTTATATATGTCTTCTGGCCTTCGCGGATGAACGGCTACTTGCACACACCTGCCTTCTGGGAACGAAGCGTTCACTATATTAAAAAGAGAATGTCCGAAATGCTGCGCAGCCGCAAAATGCATGGCTGGCTCATGCTCGGTATCCTCAACGGCCTGCTGCCCTGCGGCCTCGTATACCTCGCGCTGATCAGTTCGGTAGCTACCGGAAGTACGGTTGGCGGCGGCATCTACATGCTTCTGTTTGGTGTCGGAACTTTGCCCGCGATGATGGCGGTCGGGTTTTTCAGGCAATGTTTTACCCCCGCGTTGCGAACCCGAATGCATAAACTGACTCCGGTTGTCCTGGCGGTGGCCGGGATCTGGCTCATTGCCCGCGGTGTTTTTATTGAATATCCTTCGGCTGGCGGCGTTGCCGCCTCTATTCCCGTTTGTCATGGGAGGTAGCTTCTTTCTATCCTGGTCCCCGGACTGAAGTCCGGGGCTGGGTGATCATCGGATGTTTGGATTCACCGCAAATCGCCGCAATCGCTGTCAAATCTGTCACCCTTTCAGGGTTTTTAACTTGTCCGCAACATCTCGCTAGTAATGGGTAGCCCCGACGGGGCTGGGCCGACATACTCTAACCCCGGGTTTTAACCCGGGGCCGGAGGCACACCGCAAATCGCCGCAATCGCTGTCAAATCTGTCACCCTTTCAGGGTTCTGACCTTGTCCGCAACATCTCGCTAGTAATGGGTAGCCCCGATGGGGCTGGGCCGACATACCCTAACCCCGGGTTTTAACCCGGGGCCGGAGGCACACCGCTATCGCCACAATCGCCGTCAAATCTGTCACCCTTTCAGGGTTCTGACCTTGTCCGCAACATCTCGCTAGTAATGGGTAGCCCCGATGGGGCTGGGCCGACATACCCTAACCCCGGTTTTAGCCCGGGGCCGGAGGCACACCGCCAACGCCGTCAAATCTGTCACCCTTCCAGGGTTCTGACCTTGTCCGCAACATCTCGCTAGTAATGGGTAGCCCCGATGGGGCTGGGCCGACATACCCTAACCCCGGGTTTTAACCCGGGGCCGGAAACGGCCATACCTGTGTTCCTAGGTGGGCGTACCGGCAAATAGGGATTAAACCATCAAATGCCAGTTTTATATATGATGAATATCATGTTTTTAAGATTCAGGCTTAGGTAGTTTTGATTGTTCTATTAAATGCCTCAAAACTATTATCCCATGGAGAAGGAATTGCTCTTTAAATACAATATACCCGGGCCACGCTACACCAGCTATCCAACTGTACCTTACTGGCAGAAAACACCTCCAACCGAGCAAAAATGGGAAGAACTGGTACGCGACGCTTTCACAGTTTCGAACCACCGGGAAGGGATCAGCCTGTATGTCCATCTACCTTTCTGCGAAAGCCTTTGTACGTACTGCGGATGCAATACGCGGATCACCGTGAACCATGCCGTTGAAACAAAATACATCGATTCGGTACTGAAAGAATGGGAAATGTATCTTTCAGTTTTCGGGGATACAAAACCGGTGATCAGGGAACTGCACCTGGGAGGAGGAACACCTACTTTTTTCAGTCCGCTGAACTTGAAAAAACTGGTAAACGGTCTTTTAAATAACGCTGAAGTACATCCAAAAGCACAATTCGGGTTTGAAGCCCATCCCGGCAACACCACCGACGAACATCTGAAAGCTTTGTATGAAACCGGATTTCGAAGGATCAGTATCGGTGTGCAGGACTTTAACCCGGTTGTGCTGGCGGCTATTAACCGGTACCAGACCTACGAACAGGTAAGGCAGCTCACAAACAAGGCGCGGGAGATCGGGTATACTTCGGTGAACTATGACATAATATATGGCCTGCCTCAGCAGAAAGCATGTTATATGATGCAGACGATGCTACAGGTGATCCGCCTTAAACCCGACAGGATTGCCTTTTACAGTTACGCACACGTACCCTGGGTCAAACCGGGACAAAGAAATTTTACGGAACTGGACCTCCCGGATGCCGACAAAAAAATGGCGATCTACGAAACCGGAAGGAATGCACTTGAACTGGCAGGATATAAAGACATTGGTATGGACCATTTCGCTTTACCGGGTGATTCACTTTACACAGCACATGCTGAACAGCGTCTGCACAGAAATTTTATGGGCTATACCGATACCCCTACCCAGCTGCTCATCGGCCTTGGCGCTTCGTCTATCAGCGATACCTGGAACGGTTATGTACAAAATGAAAAGAAGGTTGAAGATTATTATCTGCGCATCGCCAAAGGACAGTTCCCGATCAGTCGGGGACATGAGCTGAGTCGGGAAGACTTGGTCCTGCGCCGCCATATCCTCCACATGATGACCCGGTTCGAAACTTCGTGGCGAAATGACAATGAAATTTGCGACCATATTTATAAAGCTATCGAAAGCCTGTCGGAAATGGAATTTGATGAGCTGGTGGAGATCGAGCCCTATCAGTTGCGGGTAACAGAAAAAGGAAAAGCATTCGTCAGGAACGTATGTATGGCCTTCGATGCGCGGCTCTGGGCAGAGCTTCCGCAAACCACGCTTTTCAGCCAGACGATCTGACATTTTACTGTCAAATCAAATTCAGCGAAAGTTTCTCATTTCAATAAATCCTTGTTCCCTTAACCTGTGTCCCTTAACTTGGTATGTTCGATACGGATATTTTAATACATACTCAAGTAATGACCCGGCATATTGAAATGCTCGACGCTCTTTTTAAACATGCTACCGAGGGGATTGTGGTCGTGGACAAAAGCGGTACGATTGTCATGCTGAATCCCAAAGCCACAGAGCTTTTCGGTTATCCCAATACCGAGCTGACAGGCAAAAAAATTGAAACACTGATCCCCCAGAGATTTAACCATAACCACGTTCAGTACCGGGACAAATACCTGGAAGAACCCCGGGCGCGCGGTATGGGGCACTTGATGGATTTGTATGCCCGGCGGCACGATGGAAGTGAATTTCCCGTAGAGGTAAGCCTGAGCCCGTTCAAAACGAGTGAAGGCGAGTTTGTAGTAAGCTTTGTAATTGATATTACAGAGCGAAAAATGCAGGAAAACCGCATCATCGAAGCAAATCTTGAAATCCAGAAACTGAATGCTGAACTGGAAGAAAGGGTAAGCCTGCGGACCAAAGAACTGGCTACCGCCATCAAAAAAGTAGAGCAGTCGCAGGAAGAAGTGATCCGTGCTTTGAAAAAAGAGCGGGAGCTGAATAACATGAAAAGCCAGTTTGTAACCATCGCTTCGCACGAGTTCAGGACACCATTGGCCACGATACTGTCTTCCGCCTCACTGATCGGCCGTTATCCGAAAACCGAGGATGAAGACAAACGACAAAAACATGTACTCAGGATCAAGTCGGCGGTCACCAATCTGACGGAAATTCTGAACGATTTCCTGTCGATAGGCAAGCTGGAAGAAGGCCGTGTGCACAGTGTTCCGGTACTGATGGACCTTCCCGAATTTTGCAAAAACCTGATCGAGGAAATAAAAGGGCTTTGTAAGGAAAGCCAGCAGATACAGTTTGGGTACGACGGAGCCGCGGAAGTATGGCTTGACAAGCAGTTGCTGCGCAATGTCATATTTAACCTCCTCTCCAATGCCATCAAATATTCGCCGGAAGGGAAATTCATATTTTTCAGGGTAAATACCGGCGCGGCGCTGGTTCACATCGAAATTGAGGACCAGGGTATTGGCATACCAACGGCCGACCAGGCCCATGTTTTTGAGCGTTTTTTCCGTGCCCATAATGCCGGCACTGCGCAGGGAACAGGGCTCGGTCTCAACATCGTTCAGAATTACATTGACCTGATGGGCGGGAAAGTAACATTTTCCAGCGAAGTCACGAAAGGCACTACATTTCACATTACACTACCCAATCATCAGCCCGCTCCTGCGGGGAACGACTGAACTTTTACGGCAAAAAACTAATAAAAAATCTTTTAGAAAGAACCGCTGACACATTGGAAACGAGGAAAATATTATTGATCGAAGATAATCCCGAAATGCGGGAAAACACAGCAGAAATACTTGAACTGGCCAATTACGAAGTATTGACTGCGAAAAACGGCAAAGAAGGCGTGCAAATGGCCGGCCAGTCGGAGCCGGACCTGATCATCTGCGATATTATGATGCCGGAACTCGACGGCTATGGTGTCCTGCATCTCCTCGGAAAAGACGATCGTACTTCCAACATACCGTTTGTTTTCCTGACAGCCAAAGCTGAAAAGGAGGATTACCGCAAAGGCATGACCATGGGTGCCGACGACTACCTGACCAAGCCCTACGATGACGTGGAGCTGCTGAACGCTGTGGAAATGCGGCTGAAAAAAAGCGACAGGGTCAAACGTTCTTTCGACCGTTCTGCCGAGGGGCTGGATCAGTTTATACAAGAAGCCAAATCATTTGACCTGATCGTCAAACTGGCTGAGGATAAAAAGGTTAAGCTTCTCAAAAAGCGGGAGACGATCTATACCGAAGGAAGCTTTCCGTCCAATGTTTTTTTCCTGCAAAAAGGAAAAGTAAAGGCATACAAATCCAATGATAACGGGAAGGAGTATATCACTGACCTGTTCAAAGAAGGTGATTTCTTTGGCTACCTCGATCTTTTGCAAGGTGAACCCTACCAGGAAACGGCCATCGCGCTGGAATCCTCCGAAGTAGCGATGATCCCCAAAGATGACTTTTTCAATCTCTTGCAGGGAAACCGAGAAGTAGCCTCGAAGTTTATCAAAATGCTATCCAACGAGATCAAAGACAGGGAAGAACGCCTGCTTCAGCTGGCCTATAATTCGGTGCGGAAAAGGGTCGCCCAAGCATTGGTGATGCTCGTAAACCGCTACCAGGAAGACCGGTCCAAACCTTTTTCCATGGCCATCACCCGCGAAGACATTGCCTCTATGGTGGGTACAGCCACTGAAACCGTCATACGCACCCTGTCCGATTTCAAAGACGAGCGCCTGGTGGACATGAAAGGCAGCCTGATCACCGTCCTGGACTACGACAAGCTGGCGAGGATGCGGAACTGAGCGTCCGCAGACATGATTTTTATCATTTAACAGCACCCTTCCGCATCAATTTTTCTCTTCTTTCAAAGTCCTAGCTTTGATATCGGGAACGCATTGTTCCTGTCTCATTAAAATCTGCGAAAAACATGTCCCATACTTTCCATATTCCGGTCCTGGGACTGGGGTACTCTGTTGATACACCAATCAAAGCCGCCCGGTATGGCATTTCCTCGGTGGCTTCTATCGTCGACGACGAACTTATTGAAAGGATCAGGAAATATCATACACTTCAAAACAACGAACATTTTATTCCGATCCCCGCCACCGAGGCAGATTACCGCGCCAAACGCATCACTGCTTATCTGGACCTGATGGATCGGATCGTAAACAGGCAATTTGAAGCGCTGCGACAGGAACCTTTTGAAGAAGGCAGGGAAATCTCTCGCTATTTTGAGCTACTGCCGGAAACGGCACCTTTGAAAATACAATACGGAGAAATGCTCGCTACCGAAGACCCGGTTGAAAAATCACGACTACAGAACGAGCTGAGGAACAACCTCACAAAGGGCGCGATTGATGTAAATATTATGTCAAAAGTAGATAAAATGAACCGGGGCACTGATGGCGAACTTTTGGACGAAATCTATTCCGATGCTTCAGCGGCCCTGCGGGGGTTCGCAATGAGCACACTCCACTCGTCCCTGATACTTTCGGCAGGCATGAATCCCAGGCTTTACAATTACCTAGAACAATTTGAAGATTTTTATCCGGATGAAAACGGGAAATTCAGAAAAAAGGTAATCCTAAAGGTAAGCGATTTCCGCTCTGCTTTTATACAGGCAAAGTTTCTTGCAAAAAAAGGGATATGGGTATCCGAATTCAGGATCGAATCGGGACTGAACTGCGGCGGGCATGCTTTCGCGACTGAGGGGTATCTGCTCGGTCCGATCCTGGAAGAATTCAAAGCAAAAAAACAGGAAATGCGGGTGGAATTGTTTGCACTTTACCGATCTGCCTTGGAAGCCAAAGGCAGAAAAACAGCGCGCATACCGGAGATACGTATTACGGTTCAGGGAGGGATAGGTACCGCAGAGGAAGACCGTTTCCTGCTCCGGCATTATGAAGTGGACGCCACCGGCTGGGGCAGTCCGTTCCTGCTTGTCCCTGAGCTGACGAATGTGGACGAAGCAACATTAAAAGATCTCGTAACAGCCGAGAGCGAGGATTTTTATGTCAGTAATTCTTCGCCTCTGGGTGTGCTTTTTAATAATTTCAAAAAGAGCAGCGCAGAAAAACAGCGGCTGGAACGGATTGCCAAAGGAAGGCCGGGAAGTCCTTGCAAAAAGAAATATCTCGTTTCCAACACAGAATTCACCACAGAACCGATATGCACCGCATCCAGGCAATATCAGAACCTTAAAATCAAACAGTTACAGGCAATTACGCCTCAGCCGGCAGACTACGAGCAGCAGTTCAACGCCATTACAGAAAAGCTCTGCCTTTGCGAAGGATTAAGCACTGCGGCCCTGCTGGAAAACAAATTGCTCAAAACGGGTGAAAACAAGTCTGTTGCGATATGTCCGGGCCCCAATCTTTCATGGTTTTCCAAGATTTATTCTGTGGAAGAAATGGTAGGCCACATTTATGGCAAGATCAATCTGCTGGCCAACGTGAACCGTCCGAATATGTTCATCAACGAACTGAACCTGTATGTGGATTATCTGAAAAAAGACATGGAGCTGCATGCGGAAACGCTGACCGATAAGAAACAGAAATATTTTCAAAAATTCAGAGAACAGCTGCTGGCGGGAATTGCGTACTATAATACCCTGGTTGCCGATTTCACACACCAGACCGAAGCATATAAACAGAAAATGCTGGATGAGCTAAAAGCGGCTTCCGCAAGCCTGGAAGCACTTTGTCCGGTAGCGGCAGTCTGAATTTTTTAGCGAGCAAGCTACCCCGGCACAAAATTTTTTAAGGTGTCTGCGGGAGGTTGTTTGGACAGATCCGGTAGAAACCGGATCATCCAGCATTTTCCTATCTTGCCAGCCATTGAACTCACTGACGACCATATTTATGGATTTCGAAATTATAGTATCGCTTCTGACCCTCGTTGCACTGGAGGCTGTCCTGGGAATTGACAATGTAATTTTTATCTCCATCATTGCGGGCAAACTGCCTGAAAACCAACAAAAAAAGGCGAGACAATACGGACTGATCCTGGCCGGTGTGCTTCGGATCATACTGCTGCTGCTGATTTCCTTTATCATGCGGCTCGACAAAGATCTGTTTGTCGTTTTCGGAAACGGCTTTTCGGGAAAAGAGCTGGTGTTGCTGGCCGGAGGGCTGTTCCTTCTTTATAAAAGTTCGAAGGAAATTTACCATAAAATGGAGGGCGAGGCTGGCGACCAGACTAAAAACTTAAAGGTTTCAACCTTCGGAGACGTACTTATACAGATCCTGATCATGGACATGGTTTTTTCTATTGATTCCATAATAACGGCTATCGGAATGGTAAAAGAAGTATGGGTAATGTATGTGGCGGTGATAGTAACGGTATTGATTATGCTTGTGGCCGCGGAACCTATCAGCAACTTTGTGAACAAGCACCCTGCGTTCAAAATGCTCGCACTGTCTTTCCTGCTGCTGATCGGCTTTTCGCTCATCAGCGAAGGTCTGGGCGTTGAGATACCGAAAGGGTACATTTACTTCTCTATGGCATTTTCACTGCTGGTGGATGTTTTCCAGATGAAAATGAACAAACAGGGTGGCACGCCGGTCAAGACCAACGAGCATTACGAATGAGGCGCGTTATCAGTCTTGGTTTCGTCTGAGATATTTCTGATAATGCCGTCGAGCTCGTTGGCTGATGTCAGAATGTGGCCCAGCAGCATCTCTTTTTCCACAGGAGAATTCTCATAGTTTTTGACCAGGTCGACCAGCCCCATGAGCCGCGCAAGCGGGGCGCGTACAACATGTGACTGAATCCATGCAATGTTCTGCAGTTTTTCATTCTGCATCTCAATGGCCTCCACATACTTCATCCGTTCCGTTACATCGTGTCCTATCGAAACCCAGTGCGTGATCACACCATTTTCGTTTTCGATCGGGTTCAGCGAAAGGCGCACCCAGTATTGCTCGCCGCTTTTCTTGTATTGAATCGTCTCCAATTGGGCCGAACGGCCTTTTCTGATTACCGATTCCATAGGATCAGCCTCCTCGGTTTTGTCGGGGTTCGCCAAAATACTTATCCTTTTGCCAATGATTTCGTCACGCGAATAACCGGTCAATTTCACAAAAGCCTCGTTCACATACCGTATTATCACCTGCATTTTATTGTCCGGCTCGGCTATCAGCACCGAATCATTTGCATGGGTGATCACCGACTCGAGCATTTTAAGATGATGTTCCTCTTCTTTCATGCGTGTAATATCCCGCATCACCCCGATCATCCTTACAGCGTTTCCTTCATCATTTCTCAGGATATATGCATTTTCCTGAACATAGGCAAAACCGTCATCTGCCCTCTTGAACTGGTATTCTTCCTGCCAGCTGTTGCACGAAGAGTCGGCCAGCGCTCCGGAGAGGCTTGTTTCTATCCTGTTTTTGTCTGGCGGATAAATGTTCGCATACCACGACCCGACGGGATAACATTCCGCATGGGTCTCAAAGCCGAAAATGCGGGTAAAACCTTCGCCCCACTGGATATGGTCTTTATTGATGTCCCAATCAAAAATGGCATCTTTTGTTGCCTTATTGACATATTCATACCGCTCGTTACTGATTTTCAACGCGTCTTCCGCATGCTTCCTGTCTGTGATATCCAGGCCAATACATTGTATTTCAAACGGTTCGCCCAGGAAGTTGGTAAGGCAGATCAAATGCCAGTAAGTGGAGCGCACACCACCACGTTCGGAAAACTTGTCGAGTTCCAGCTGGAATATCGTTCCCGGATTATTGATGCAATCCTGTGAGGTTCTCAACAGACTTTCATGATGGCACGGCGCAACGGTAGCCAGCGCGCTTTTGCCGTCCATATCCTGTCCATCAAATATCCACCCGAAATCCTCCCTGTACTTGTTATTATAATAGGTATAATTGCCGTCAAGGTCTACGCGCATCACGTAGTTCGTCTGCGCATCCACAATGCTTCGCAGCCGCGACTCGCTTTTCAGGAGCTGCTGCTGTATTTTTTTACTGTCCGTAATATCCAGGCAAGCCCCCAGCATCACTACCGGATTACCGTTTTCATCGGTTTTTACCCTGCCCCATGATTTCAGATGTCTTATTTCACCGTTCGGGTGAACGATCCTTTCTTCAAAAACAACATCGTTTCTGGTCTGAACAAGACTTTGTATGTGATCCGAAACGCGCTCCTTGTCGTCCTCATGAATAATGCTGAGATATCCCTCAAAAGTCGCCTTTACCACGGCCTTATCCAGACCGTAAATACTATACAGGCCGTCGGACCATTGGACCACGTCGCTAACCATGTCCCACTGCCAGTTGCCAAAATGTGCCAGTTCTTCCCCCTGCTTCATCAAAAAAGAAGATTCTTCCAGAAGCTCCGATTTCTGCCTGTTTTCCAGAATGATCTGCAATATCGAAGCGCACCTGTTCACCACCTTTAATTCTTCCTCTTCGGGTTCCTTTTTCTCATTGTAATATACCCCGAAAGTTGCCATCACCTCTCCTTCCGAGCTGATGATCGGATGCGACCAGCAGGCGCGGAGGTTGTATTGCAGGGCAAGGTGCTTATAGTCGGCCCATACAGGGTCGTTGGCAATATCACTGACTATGACAGTCTTCTTAAAGAATGCGGCCGCGCCGCACGATCCGGCTGACGGGCCCATGGCTACGCTATCCGCCATCTCGCAATATGCTTCCGGAAGCGATGGTGCCAGCCAGTGCCGGAGATGGTTGTCTATTACCTTATATATAGAGCAATGCATATTGGGAAATATTTCCTCGATGCCCCTCAGGTATTTCGATAAGAGTGTCTGGATTTCAGTATCTCCGGAGGAATTGATTTCGAGTACGGATTTCTCGAGACGACCGAGTTCCTCCATACGTTTGGTCTCGGTGATATCCACCATTAATCCCCTCGCACACACGGGCCGGCCGTTTTCCCGTATTACCGACACCACATCCTTGATCCATACAACATTTCCGTCTGCCTTGATCATCCTGTACTCGCAGGTGTAGTTGCGGTTCCTTTTCAGTTGGCGCTGGCAATAGTCAATCGCTTCTGCTCGGTCTGCCGGGTGAATATGGTTTTTCCAGAATTCCCGTTCGCTCAGCCATTCCATGGGTGTAAAACCAAGGATATCCTGTACATGGTCGCTCACAAAGAAAAATTCCATTGTATCGAGGTCTGCCTCCCAGACAATTCCGCGGATGGTCTGAATGAGCGATTCAAACTGGTTTCTTGACTCCGTCAGCGACTGTTCGGTTTGCCTTATTTCAGTAATGTCCTGGGCCGCCCCGAAAATCCGGGTGATACCATCTTTGTGCTCGACCTGCCCTGTTGTCCTGATCCAGCGTTCGTTGCCTTTGGCGGTCATGATACGCGCCTGAAAATCAAACAGGCTGCCGTCTTCAATGGCTTTTTCCACCAATGCGATAAAATTCCGTCTGACACCCTCTTCCACATAAAACGCCAACACACTTTCGAAGGTCGGATCATAAGCCGGGCCGACCTCGTGGATATCACGCACCACTTCCGACCACGTCACCTCATTGGTGGCAAGGTTTACCTCCCAGCTTCCCACCCTGGCTATGCGCTGAGTCTCTTCGAGTATTTTGCCGTTTCTGATCAGATTGGCGTGCGCAAGCTTCTCATTTTCCTGGGTCTGTACGACCTCAGTAACATCTGTCAGTGAACGCACAATAAACTCTACCTCGCCGGCGGAATTAAGAACAGGCGTATTAGCAGCCACCAGGTATACAACAGTACCGGAGAAATTATTTTCGTACCGGATCACGGGCGTTTTATTGGGACGTTTTTCATTGACTACTCTTTCGAGCAACATTCCCCAGTCGGCAGTTTTGAACTCAGGATTGGCAGCAAAAATTTCAGGGAAACCCCGACCGACCAGATACTCCCGCGTCGTATTGACCAGGGCAAGGTACGCGTCGTTTACCTGTGCAATGGTAAAGACCGGAGAATCAGGCAGCACGATCATGCTGGGCACAGGCAGTATTTTAAAAATTTCAGCCAACGAATTAAACTCTTCCGTCTCCGTTAACAGGGATTCCAAAGTTCTCATAAAGTACAGTTCAAAGTCCAGGTCGCTTCCATACTGATTGACAATCCAAGGCCATTGCTATCAGCAATAAAGTCCTCAATCAAAAGCTGTCTAAAAAAGCTTCTGATAAAAAACAGCCCGGTTTTGTTAATTGATTTATTGCAGCAAAAAACAAGACACTTTGGAAGTCCGGTCCCGAAAAGGCCTTGTATACTAACAGCTCAAAAGTGACTGTATTCCATTTACAAAAAACAAAATAACTCGACAAAACAGAAAAAAGTACTTCTATATTCATTTTTATCTTTCAATTTCTGAATCAGTTCTTTTATCAGGCTTTTTATTCCAAAGAAGTTAAAAAGATACGTTTAATTTTCATGATTTGGAAAGACATTCAGCGATATAATTAGTCCAGCAGCATCAATCACTGGATTAAACCAAACAAAAAAATGTAAGTATTAATTTGAATAATTGTAAAATATATTTAATTTCCGCCGTAATATTAAAACTACCTTTGAGAGAGGTAGCTGTACTTTCAAAAAACTCACTGGCTTTGCACAGGCACATCATTCATCCGTTTCTCAGTGTGCTTGTTTAGTAATCTCTATTACCCTTCATAATTGCGGATCATTCTTTATTGCTGCTTTTTTACGCAAAAGCTCTGATGATTCTGTATAACTTTTTTCAAAAGGAATTCAATTAGACAGTTAATCAACGTCCAGCAAAAATTGACCATCTATTTACACACTATCCGCTGCATCCATGATATATACAGAAGTGCGCCCGTCGCCTGAAAGTTAACACCCTCCACATTTTTATCGTTAGAGTCTAGCCTCGTGGTTACCCTGGGCCTAGATTTCATTTTCAACTAAATATCAATTGACATGACTTTCGACACCTCATGAAAAAACTAAAATCCAAGGTTTATTAATTCACTTCATCCATCAGATATGACATGAAACAAGTTATAATTTATCTTCTGCTGCTGACAACGGTGCATTTCGCCGCAAACGCGCAGTTTACGGCCGGCTCAGACGGATTCGTGATTGTTGACGAGACCCAGGTCGTCATCGACGGGCTTACGTTGAGGCCCACAGCGGGCGACCTCAATATCAACAACAACACCCTGAGCATTTCACCAACCCCGATTGCGGGGAACCCGACAGGAAGTATCGCCAGGGTATACTCTTTTACAACGCCAGTACCCTTTTCAGGGGTCGTAGGTATCATTTTTCTCACCAGCGAGCTGAATGGAAATACAGAAGAAGATCTGGAAGTTTCATTCACAAATACCACTGGAACCGCCTTTGAAATATCCACAGGCAGCACCAACGACCTGGAATTGCACCATGTATACAATACCCTGGTGGAAGACCTCTCCTCGGCGACCGCTACCAATGCCAGCAGCAGCCTGCCCGTTACACTCGTTGACTTTACCGTCAGGAAAGAAGGCGCAAATGCGCAGCTTGCATGGAGCACATCGGCGGAAACAAACAGCGATTATTTCGAGGTACAAAGAAGCCAGAATGCAAAGAACTGGGAGGTAGTGGCAAAAGTCAATGCAAAGGGGGAAAGCAACGGGCTACACGGCTACTCCTATGCCGATGCAAGACCGCTGGCCAACGGGAACAATTTCTACAGACTGAAAATGGTCGATCAGGACCAGACTTTCGCTTACAGTGTGATTCGCCAACTGTCATTTGAAGGCAACCCGCTCACGGCCACCATGTTCCCCAACCCTACTGCCGGAAAGCTCGTCATCAGGCTCGACGACTGGACCAATGTCAGCACCGTGCAGATCACCAACCTGCAGGGTAAGGTAGTTTACGAAGCGATGCCAGTAAAAACCATGGACGGCAACGCCGAAATTGATATGAAATCACTGCCCAGCGGCGCTTACATTGTCAAAATCAACCGTACAGCAGGCGTCGCAAGTGCCCTTAAAATCATCAGACAATAAGTTTATTCTTTAATATTCTACACTTTCATCTTAACAATCTTTCGATATGAGACAGATCCTTACACTAGGGGTGTTCCTTACACTTCTTTTAACAGGCAGCACCATTTTTGCGCAAGTCGGCGTGGGTACGATTACACCAAATCAAAGTGCACAACTTGACGTAACTTCCACTAACAAAGGTTTCCTGCCACCCCGGCTGACCCTTGCTCAACGTGGAACCATACCATCTCCTGTTGCAGGGCTTTTGATTTACCAGACTGACAATACCCCAGGCTTTTATTATTTTGATGGCGACTCATGGCAACCGTTCAACCAGAACTTCAGCACCGCGTCCGTGGGATTTGCTGCCTCAAAAACCGCTGCTGCGATCAGTGCCAGTGGAACCATTACTGATTGGACCACAACACAATATTCTTCAACGCCGGGTGCATTCAACACTGCGACCGGTGTTTACACGGTACCGGCAACGGGAGTGTATAAAATAACTGCAACTATAAATTATGCGACCGCAGCAGCGCTATCCGTTTCGCTGGGAGCAGGTATCGATCCAGGTTTTGAGGTAAGAAATCTGACCACGTCCACCTCCATAGCGGGCGGGTTATTTCCTGTATTAAATGTAAATGTGGTCCTTGTTTTAACATTACGGGCTGTTCTCGGAAATGGCACGGTCAATTTTACAGGTACCGCCCCGCTCACAGCAGGCCAGACACTTGATCTTTATTACAATGCCGATGGCCTTTCACTGGCTCTAAACCTGGGAGGCATAAGCTCCACCAGTCCAGGGATCCAGTGGTCTGTTGTTAAAATTGATTAGCAAGACAATCCCTATAAAATCATTTTTTTAACCGAAAACGATCGTGCGACCTGCAATGGGCTGTTCCAGATCTCTTTGATTTGGAACAGCCAAGCTGATATGATGTCTGATCTAAAATCCCTTTTCCGAGTCGCCCTGTTCACTGAACACACATTATGAAAGCGGGAAAAAATGATCTGGCAAGGAAAAAACACGTAAAAATCTAATTTTTCTCTTAAATAGTTTTATTTTAATAAAAGTAGTTGTATCTTGCTTTATAGAAATACTTCTAACAAGAAGTTTTTGCTTTTAACACTGTTCACACACTTAAATATTTGATCCGGCAAAAACGTATATATATAGCGTTAGCGCCCGGCCCCTCCATAACCTGCTAAAACAAACGAATTTCAGTCTACCTGTCCCATGCTATGGGCTGAATGCCTATGTCGAACCAAAACCAATCCCTTATGAACACCTCATGAAAAACTAAAATTCAAGGTTTATTAATTCACTTCATCCATCAGATATGACATGAAACAAGTTATAATTTATCTTCTGCTGCTGACAACGGTGCATTTCGCCGCAAACGCGCAGTTTACGGCCGGCTCAGACGGATTCGTGATTGTTGACGAGACCCAGGTCGTCATCGACGGGCTTACGTTGAGGCCCACAGCGGGCGACCTCAATATCAACAACAACACCCTGAGCATTTCACCAACCCCGATTGCGGGGAACCCGACAGGAAGTATCGCCAGGGTATACTCTTTTACAACGCCAGTACCCTTTTCAGGGGTCGTAGGTATCATTTTTCTCACCAGCGAGCTGAATGGAAATACAGAAGAAGATCTGGAAGTTTCATTCACAAATACCACTGGAACCGCCTTTGAAATATCCACAGGCAGCACCAACGACCTGGAATTGCACCATGTATACAATACCCTGGTGGAAGACCTCTCCTCGGCGACCGCTACCAATGCCAGCAGCAGCCTGCCCGTTACACTCGTTGACTTTACCGTCAGGAAAGAAGGCGCAAATGCGCAGCTTGCATGGAGCACATCGGCGGAAACAAACAGCGATTATTTCGAGGTACAAAGAAGCCAGAATGCAAAGAACTGGGAGGTAGTGGCAAAAGTCAATGCAAAGGGGGAAAGCAACGGGCTACACGGCTACTCCTATGCCGATGCAAGACCGCTGGCCAACGGGAACAATTTCTACAGACTGAAAATGGTCGATCAGGACCAGACTTTCGCTTACAGTGTGATTCGCCAACTGTCATTTGAAGGCAACCCGCTCACGGCCACCATGTTCCCCAACCCTACTGCCGGAAAGCTCGTCATCAGGCTCGACGACTGGACCAATGTCAGCACCGTGCAGATCACCAACCTGCAGGGTAAGGTAGTTTACGAAGCGATGCCAGTGAAAACCATGGACGGCGACGCCGAAATTGATATGAAATCACTGCCCAGCGGCGCTTACATTGTCAAAATCAACCGTACAGCAGGCGTGGCAAGTGCCCTTAAAATCATCAGGCAATAAGGTTATTTTTTAATGTTCTACACTTTCATCTTAACAATTTTCCGATATGAAACAGATCCTTACACTAGGGGTTTTCCTCACACTTCTTTTAACAGGCAGCACCATTTTTGCACAAGTCGGAGTAGGTACGATCACTCCCGATCAAAGTGCGCAACTTGATGTATCTTCCACTAACAAAGGTCTGCTTGCTCCCAGGATGACGCTTGCTCAACGCGGTACCATTCCTACCCCAGCCGACGGGCTTCTCATTTATCAGACCGACAATACCCCAGGGTTTTACATGCGTGAGTCAGGACAATGGGTAAGGCTTGCGAATATGAGCAACCTCAACGTTTCGGGCTCTGCAATCATTCCATATGCCTCGGGAACACCTGTTGTCCTCACTACTGTACTCGGAGGGCTTCTTAATACATCATCACTTGTAGGCTTCGGAAGCTCAGCAACGGGCGTTAGCATTGCGGGTGGTACAGTAGACTTGACCGGAGGCCCCGGAATATTACTGAACACCGCTTTTTCAATGCCCAGGGACGGCATTATCGAATCTGTGAGCGCATATTTCAGCACCACAGCGGCATTAAGTCTTATTGGAAGTACCGTGACGATTACGGCTCAGCTGTACCAATCGACAACGCCAAACAATACATTCACTGCTGTCCCAGGCGCGGTGGTAACACTTGCTCCTCCTTTTACCGGCATTTTAGCACTTGGTTCAATTTCCAATGGAATTACCACAGGGCTATCGATTCCTGTAACCGCACAAACAAGGTTATTAATGGTATATACGGCAAATGTTACCGCGGGAATTGACATAGCAAGTACTATCGCCGGCTATGCAAGCGGGGGGGTATCCATCGCTGCTTCCGTCCCCTGACATTATGATTTTTATAAATTTAAAAGGAGCTGTTCCGATCTGGAGCAGCTCCTTTTTGCCGATGCACAATTACTGGTTACCAACTTACCTCGTAAAATAGTCCCGAACGTCATCTGCGGACACCCCTACTTCTTTAACGGCCTGCCGAAGTTCCGCCTCTGTTATTTCCAGCGCGTGGGTCCAGAAATCGATATCGTACTCCTCGTTCAGGTTTATCTTGCTCCCGTCGGCCGATCCGGTCTCTATGCTGTTGTCTGCCATAACATTCTTGATTTAGTGTACGTACTTTTAGTCAGCGCGCTAAAAAACCATTCCATGGGTAGCAATTAGGAAAGTGAAATCAAAAAACACCATTGCAAGCACATAAAAACAATACTCCTAATTATTTAGTTTGCAAACTAAATAATTAGGAGTATCTTTGGATCATCAGTTTACCTTATGCTGAAAAATATCAGTTTTTTATGGAAATAAGATCCCTGACCCGTGCGGAAGCCGAGATCATGAAAATTTTATGGCAACTCGAGAAGGCTTTCATTAAAGACATTCTGGCCCTGATGCCGGACCCCAAACCTGCATACAATACCGTTTCCACTTTTATCCGGATACTCGAAAAGAAAAATGTGGTAGGTCATACTACGTATGGAAATACACACCAGTATTTCCCGCTGATCAGCGAGGAAGAATACAAGCGCCATGAAGTACAGCAGCTAATGGCTAATTATTTTGATAATTCGGTAGAAAACCTGGTTTCATTTTTTGTAAAAGACAATCATCTCAAGACCAAGGATTTTGATGAAATCATGAAGTTTATCAATGAAAACAAAAGCAAACAATAACACGGATTTTCATGGAAACGATATCATATTTACTGAAAGTCAATCTGTATTGGGTATTATTTTACGGCTGGTACTGGCTGATGCTTCGCAACCATACATTTTTTAAGCTGAACCGTTTTTTCCTGGTCATTTCCTTACTACTGTCGCTGCTATTACCATTAATAGAATTTCCTGAAATTGTAACTTTGGCAGCTCCTGTGCCGAATAATATTTCCGGTTATTATTCTTCCCCGCAAACAGTCATACAAAGTGTTGATGACCAGCTTCATTGGGAAATTTTTGCTTTTGTTTTTTATGCTGGTATTGCATCCTGTTTATTGTTGAAATTATTAAGAGGGTTTTACCATTTGGGACTGCTGATCAGAAACGGAGAGCGCCTGCAATTTGAAAATTACACCCTGGTCCTTTTACCCGAATCATCCCCACAATCGCCGGGGGTAGGCTCGTTCTCGTTTTTCAACTGGCTCATCGTTTCCAGTCAGGATTATGACCGGAACCTTGACACGATTATTCAGCATGAAACGGTACACATCAGGCAGTTTCACAGCTTTGATATCATTCTTATTGAAGTTTTGAAAATACTGTTCTGGTTTAATCCGGTGTTATGGTTGTACAAATCTTCCATCCGTGAAGTGCATGAATTCCTGGCCGACGAACAGGCTGAAAACCGCGATTCCTATGCTGCATTTTTAGTTTCTTATGCGCAGAAAAATTCCGTAGCATTCATTACCAATCAATTTTTCAACGCTTCACTGCTCAAAGACAGGGTCAGGATGCTATATAAAAACCGGACATCAAACCGGCTTATCTATCAATATCTGGTGGTCGTTCCGGTTATAATTCTGGTCGTTTTGATAACAGCTGCAAGGCCAGTTGTAACGACCCATATTGAACCGAAAAATAAGGAGAAAACGACCGCGTTTTTAAACGCAAACAATGCCCTGACAAAACCTGATTCCACAACAAACACTGCCAGGAATTCAGAAATTGTAAGAACAAAAAATACATTCTCAAATAAAACATCAAGCCGGATAACCAAGCTGCCCGATACAACCATTAAAAAAAATAATTCAATTGAAATTCAGAAACTAGAAGTTCAGGATACAGTCTTTGCAGAGAACCATAACAAAAAGAGGTATTTTACTAATTTTAATTTGAAACAGATTAAAGTAGACGCACCAAATACATTTTTTCCTACACTATCGAGTTTTCATAAATCGGTTAACAGAAATGTAAAATATCTAAAAAACCAACCGCCAAAAACGCAATTAAATATGGGTTATAGTATGCTGAGATATGTCTATCCCTACCCGCCCGTCAAAATAGATACAATCTTTTTTCCCTAAAAACTGATGAAATACATATTTCTTTTGCTGACGTCTGTGCTTATGCAGATATCGGCAAGCAGGCAAAGCTTTGCCCAAACATTAAAAGTCGGATTTGTTGACCAGCAAATGGTGTACAGTAATATGCCCGAATTTCAGAATTTCATGAAGGAAATTGAAGCGAGTTCTGCCAAATACCAGGATATCCTGAAAGAAAAATACGATCTGTATCAGCAAAAAATTGAATTATATCAAAAGAGTGTAAAAGATAAGGCAGCGGAGCCCATCCTGAGGGACAAGGCGACGGAGCTGGAGAACATCAAAAAATCAATCGAGGAATTTCAGATGAATTCGGAAAATGATGTCCGGTCTGCCTACCAGAAAAATTTCACGCCTGTAAAAAACAAGGTAGACAAAGTCATTGCCGAATATGGAAAGGAAAATGGATATACCTATATTTTCAGGCTGCAAATTGAGGAAGGAATTGGGGAATCCCGTCCATTTCTGCTTTATGCCAACGATCTGAACGATGACATTTCCAAACAGATCATATTGAAATTGGGTATTACCACACCTGTGAAAACTGCCGAAACCAAGCTGGGACTGTCGAGGTACCTCAAAAAATGAGGTACCTGCGATTTTCAATTATTCAGTAAAGTCGAAATTTCCGGTGATCCGGGTACCGTCCTTTTTAAATGCATCCACATAAGCCTGTATCCTTTTTTTGGCAACGTCCAGACTAAGGTTATTGAGGTTAATATTCAGCAGATCAATAAACCATGGAAGCTTTTCTTCACTGTTGATATATACCACGGCAATTTCCCTCGCTATCGGGAGCGTCGTTGTTTTTGATTCTTCGTACACGTCCCTGGTGTCGGCTTTCAGCAGTTTGTCGTATTCTTCTTCCAGCAATTTTTGGAATAGTTCCATCGTGAAAACGTCCCCGGCTTTGATCCCCGTCTGAGTATCATCTTCGGTTATGACCGCACTTTTGTGCACCCACTCCCACAGGATGCTCAGGCGGATTTCCCCCGTCGCCATATCTTCCATGAGGTAAAGAATATCATCATTCCCGAAGAAATCGGCTGGTTTGAGGGCCGCCGCCTGCATTCCCTGTCCGAAAGCATTGCCATATTGTATAGCAACGCTCAGGAGATTTCGCGCGCCCCGGATCGTAGTTGGCGCCTGCTCGATCAATATCAGGCCGTCGGCATCCTCCTGTGAATAGCCCAGTCGCGGAAACTCCCTGCCGAGCTGATTGGCCGCGCCCGCTTTTTCCCAAACAGGCCGCACAATGTTCACCATTTTCCAATGTGCCACCCACTTTCCGCTTGCTCCTTCACGTTGTTCGCGCTCGGCGCCAGCCACTGCTTTTTTCATACTCGCAGCAACACCTTCCTCAGAGCCAACGGGGATATTCGGCTCCATTCCGCCCTGCCAAAGCGCGTAATTCCCGTTGATATCCGGCGTGTTCACGGTACGCCTCACGCGGTTTTCGTAATTCCGCATGTAGCCGTAAGTCATTGTAATGCCCTCAATATCAGGATTCACAAAACTTTTATCCCACGACATCGCGTCGGCCACGCTGTTGATATAATCCCAACGTCCGGTATTATATCCTACAAAGTGTTTCCCGAGGGCCGCCCGGATCTCCATCAGCTGGTGTGTGGCTTCAAGCTGCTCCACCAGCACGTATACTTTAATGGTACCGACTGGTAATTCCAGGTGGTTTTCCAGAGCAGACAGCATGTCGTTCCAGAGGGCAGCTTCTCCGGCAGTCTGGATTTTGGGCAGGTATAGAACAACGGAGGAACCCGCTTTTTGTAACTCCTGGTAATTATTTACAACATACAATGTCATATCGACAATCGACGCGGCCATGGCCACACCGTCGACGTCGAGCATGTGGCGGTCGTCCAGATGAAGGCCGCGCGCCCTAAAAAGTTTGGTCGTAAAATCGAGTTGCTCACGCCAGTCGGTGATAATGCTATGGCCAAAAAAGCTCATCGACCACCGGTTCATTTCGCCCGCCACGACTTGCGCCGCCTTCAGAAACACAGGATCCTTACTGATCGCAAGTTTAAGGTTCCGCTGGTTATCCAGTGACATGGTAGTGATCTGCCCCAGGGCATCCTCGCCATCGAACATCCAGCCGTCGGCACCGGAAAGCAGTGCATAAGCGACATTTCGGATGCTGTTTTCGACGGGTGCATTGGGCTTGGCAGCCGGGCCCGTGCCCTGTATCCATTGTCTCTGAAGATCCGCCGGGATCACTGCGCCCTCAAATTTACCTTCCCTGGCATCTTTTACTTTTATATTGGTACGGGGAATAAAACTCTCCGGGTCCAGGAACGTGATCCTCCTCTTCTGCTGTGCCCGGTCGGCGCGGCGTTTGATACGCGCAACCATGGCCTCCTTGACGTCCTTATTAAAATGAGCCAGGAAAGAAATTGCCGCCAGCGCCTCGGGCGTATAAATATCACTGTAAGTTTCCTGTAAGTTACCGCTGATCCTGATGTTGCCTGTCATGTGAATTGAAAACGTAATATCGAAATGATTAAAATTTTACCGGATGATGTAAACTGTCATGGTTAATGGTCCGTGAGCACCCAGCACGAGTGCCTGTTCGATGTCCGCTGTTTTGGATGGCCCGCCGATGAACCCGCCGAAACCATAATCGCCCAGCCCTATCCTTTCGTAGGCTTCATGTAAAGTCGGGACTATACTTTCTGCCGTGAGCACTACCGCCAGGTGCTGGCAGATGTAGGGGATAATACGCTGACCCATAACCTCTTCGGTAAGCCACACCGCACCATTTTCCGCAACCGAAAAGTGCCCTCTGATAATGGCGAGCTCCACATCTTCATACAAATGCGGATCAATAGCCGGTGCTATCAGCTCGGCAATATCCTGCATTTCGGGGAGAGTGGTGGCGATGCGCTTGGTGGTGTCAAACTGTTCGGCAACCATGCTTTTCACAACTTCGAGGTCATCAACCAGATAGGCTGCCCCTCCTATGGTCTTGAAAATATCGATGTATTTCCGGACAGTATCGTCATCGCCTCCTTTGAACATGCCGATGTCCGGCAACGGCATACTTTCAGGCTGATTTTTTAAAACTGCTTCCAGGATTTGTTCTCGGGTCGTCATTGTTTTGTGTTTTTATTGCCACGGATCCACGGATTTACACGAATCTATTTTTCGTTTTTGGCGTACCATTCGGCGAACGATTCTTTGGGGCCTTCGGGCATTTCGCGTTGTTTGTACCACGGGTTGAATTTGTTGTTGACGACAAACGGGATGTTGTGTAAAAACCACCGCCCTGCCTTTCCGGCTGTCGAAAATTTTTCCGGGGAAGCCAGCGTCCAGGCCATCGCTTTCATTCCCAGCGCTTTTGTATTGGCCGCGTATCCTTCTTTTACAATAACCTGCCGCCATTTGTAAAGCTGCTCATGGATGTTGATCTTCACCGGGCAGACATTGGAACATGAACCGCAGAGCGTGGAAGCGTAGGGCAGATCGGCGTGTTTTTTCATGTCCAGGTTAGGCGCCAGAATAGCCCCTATCGGCCCGGAAATGGTATTATGGTAACTGAGTCCGCCACTTTTTCTGTACACCGGACAGGTATTCATGCAGCCACCGCATTTGATACATTTCAGGGAATTCCGAAAATCCGTTCTGCCCAGCTGCCGGGTACGCCCGGCATCCACAAGTATCAGGTGCATTTCCTGTCCCTCCCTCGGCTTTTTGTAATGACTTGAATAAATCGTGATCGGCTGGCCGGTAGCGCTTCTCGCCAGTAACCTCAAAAATACGCTCAGGTGTTTTTTTTGCGGGATAATTTTTTCCAGTCCCATCGATGCAATCTGTACTTCTGACAAATGGGCACCCATATCGGCATTTCCTTCGTTGGTGCAAACCACATATTCACCCGTCTCAGCCACCGCGAAGTTAACGCCCGTCAGCGCCCCGCGACGGGTCAGAAATACATTGCGCAGATGTTTGCGGGCAACCCTTGTCAGTAAAGTAGGGTCCGACAACCCTTTTTCCGTGCCCAGGTGCTCATGAAAAAGCTCGCCGATTTCCTCCTTCCTTTTGTGGATGCAGGGCAATACAATATGGCTTGGCGGCTCATTGTCAAGCTGCTGAATGTATTCTCCCAAATCAGAGTTAATTACACCAATCCCCCGCTCTTCCAGGTACTCGTTCAAATGGCACTCTTCCGTCAACATGGACTTGCTTTTCACCATTTCTGTAATCCCCTTTGCTTTCAGAATGGAGTAGACAATCGCATTATGCTCATCGGCATTGTTGGCCCAATGTACCTTTACACCATTTTTAGTGAGGTTAGCCTCAAATTGCAGCAGGTAGTCATGCAGGTTTGAGATCACATTGTTTTTGATCTGCGAAGCCGCTTCCCGAAGCGCCTCCCATTCCGGGATCTGCTTGGAGGCGATGTCTCTTTTTTCCCTGATGTACCATAAGGCGCCATCGTGCCAGTTCACGCGCTCCTCATCTTTGATAAAATCCTCCGCCAGTCCGGCATGGTCTTTTGTCTCCGTCTGTTTCATACTGTAGCGTTTAAAATCTCCGCGATGTGAACCACTTTAACTTTGCTCTTATTTCTGTGGAGAATCCCTTCCAGGTGCATCAGGCACGATAGATCTGACGATGTAATGTATTCCGCGCCGTTCTTGCTGTGATCGGTGACCCGGTCTTTTCCCATTTTCACGGATACGGCTTCCTCAGCCACACAGAAAGTCCCGCCGAAACCGCAGCATTCGTCAGGCCTGTCCAGTGACACCTGTTCCAGCCCGCTTACCATATTCAGGAGTTGCTGAGGTTTGGAGAACGGGGCGGCATTGAGTTCAGTCATCTGGGACAGATATAGTCCGCGCAGCCCGTGGCAGCTGTGGTGAATCCCGACTTTGTGCGGAAATACAGCATCCAGCTTCTCAATTTTAAGAACATCGGTCAGGAATTCAACCAGTTCGTATATTTTCCCGCGGATACCCTCCGCTTTTCCCTCGTTTTCCGCCGAATGAAGGTGATCTTTCACATGCAGGACGCAGCTGGCCGAAGGGGCGACGATATAATCAAATTCGGCGAAGTTCTGGATAAAAAGTGCATCGCAATCCGATGTCAGGTGCGCAAAGCCCGAGTTGGCCATGGGTTGCCCGCAGCAGGTCTGCTTCGCAGGGTAGACAACCTCCACGCCCAGCTTTTGAAGCAACTGAAGAGTGGCCTTGGCGGCATCGGGATAAAACTGGTTTACATAACAAGGTATGAAAAGTCCTACTGTCATAATATATCCGGTTACAAACATATACCAGAAGACTTTAGCGCGGTAAATTATACTGACAGGCTGTTCTAATATTGTCCTTTTTCTAGGTTTTTCATTACTATTTCACCAGACTTCATCCTGTTTGTCTGATGCCATGCCACAATATACTGTGATGAAAAGTTGCCGGCGCTATATCCCGAACACCATTGGAAACGGTATCACGGAGAAAGTATAATATGAATTTTTTGCTCTTTGCTTTTCTAAAAAAGACTATGACGTCCCGAAAAAATATTCTCGTATTCCTCCTGAGTGGATTGTGCCTCTTGTCCGCAACGGCCTCCACTCCTTTCCTCAAAAACGCCACCCCCGGTAAAGCTGCGCCCAAAGTACGGAAGTACCTTTATGTGGTAACGCCCGGCGTCCGGAATTACCTCGGTTATGGTGGTCATGGGATACAGGTTTTCGATATCGATAACAACCACCGATTTGTCAAATTCATTGAAACGCCCGCCGGCCTGAACAAGGAAGGAAAGCCCTCCAACGTAAAAGGCGTTGACGTGAGCCTGGCCACCAACTGCATCTATATCAGCACACTGGAAGCCATTCAATGCATTGATCTGATCACCGAAAAACTATTGTGGGAAAAACAGTACGAAGGAGGAGTCGACCGCATTTCCATTTCCCCCGACGGAAAGATCATATATGCTCCTTCACTGGAAAAGGAGTTCTGGAACGTACTGGATGCAAAAAACGGAGACATCATTAAGAAGATCGTAACCAATTCGGGATCACATAACACGATTTATGGCCCGGATGGAAACTTTGTATACCTCGCTGGACTCAAATCCCCAATGCTGAATGTGGCAGATACGAAAACGCATACGGTTACCAAACAAGTCGGTCCGTTTACCGCTGCCATTCGCCCATTCACGATCAACGGCTCCCAGACGCTGGTATATGTGAATGTGAACGGGCTACTTGGATTTGAAGTCGGCGACCTCGTTACCGGCCAGAAACTGCATCGCGTGGTGGTGGAAGGCTTTGATATAGGCGAAGTGAAAAGGCATGGCTGCCCGAGCCACGGCATAGGCCTCACGCCCGACGAAAAGGAAATCTGGCTCTGTGACGGCTTCAACAACCGCGTGCATGTATTTGACAATACGGTAATGCCGCCCGCACAAAAAACGTCCGTCACCACCAGAGACATGCCAGGCTGGATCAGTTTCAGCATGGACGGTAAATATGCCTACCCTTCCTCTGGCGATATCATTGACGTAAAAACCCGGAAAATCGTAACCACACTGGAAGACGGTGACCACAATGCAGTACAAAGCGAAAAAATGGTTGAAATCCATTTCAGCGGCAGCAAGCCGGTCGCAGCAGGCGATCAGTTCGGCATCGGGCAGTTGAAAGCACGTCCGAATACAAACAGGTAACGGTTAAAACAATACGCCCTCATCATCAGAACGTGCAGGCGGGATGTAGGTGCCCGTGCTGTCCGTAGTGATTGTGTTACAGTTCTTTACGTAATTCTCGGGCTTGACGAACGGTCCTTTCCGGTATTGGATCAAGGTCTGATCGTTGTATACCTTTTTCATAAAAGCGCCCCAGGCTGGCATCGCCACACGTCCCCCCTGCCCCAGCGCAATGGTACGAAAGTGAATGCTCCTGTCCTCACCGCCTACCCACAGGCCCGATACAAGATGCTGGGTCATACCCATAAACCAGCCGTCCGAATGGTTTTGGGATGTACCGGTTTTCGCGGCGATCTCATTGCCCTGCGTCACTCCGTACTGGCTGAGCCGGCCAGCCGTACCACCCGGATCTTCCACGGCGCCCCGCATCAGGTAAAGCATGTCGTAAGCAGTATTCTCGCTCAGCTCCTGGTTTTGCTTTTCGTGAAATTCCTGCAATACATTACCATACCTGTCCTCAATTTTCAGGATCGTCATCGGTTCCGTTTTGTAGCCTCCATTGGCAAAAGAACAATATGCCCCCACCATTTCATACACAGAAACGTCGCCGGTACCGAGGCATAACGCCGGCGTAGCGGGCAGTTCGCTGGTAATACCCAGCTTGTGCGCGTACTGCACTACGGCATCCGGCTTCACCATTTTCATGATATAGGCACTCACGGAGTTAACTGATTTCCCGAGCGCCTGCCTTAGCGACAGCGACTGGTAGCTGAATGAGTCTCCGGTATTTTTAGGTGTATATTCTCCGTCCACGCCATCGGCAGGCCCGAAAGTCACAGGTTCGTCCATCACATGATCGCAGGGTGTCAGAAAGTTCTTATCGATGCCCGCCACATACACAAACGGCTTGAAAGTAGACCCCGGCTGGCGTCTTCCCTGTTTGACATGGTCATATTTAAAATATTTGAAATTGATCCCGCCTACCCACGCCTTTACGTGGCCGTTCCTCGGGTCCATGGACATCATGCCCGCGCGCAGAAACCGTTTGTAATATTTAATGGAATCCACCGGGCTCATGGTCATTTCCTTTTCTCCGTCCCAAGAGAAAACCCGCATTTTGTAAGGCCTGTTCATCACTTTCCATGCCTCTTCCTCCCCTACCAGATTTTTTAGCGTGATAAAGTACGGCAACCTCCTCACCGCTTTATCGATAAACCCGGGCATTTCCCTTCCCCTGTCATCAATCCAGGGGTTACGGCCTTTCCAATGCTGGTCGAAGATCTTTTGCTGTTGCTTCATGTGCTCCCGGATCGCCTCTTCCTGGTATTGCTGCATTCGGGAATCGATGGTTGTATAAATCCGCAAACCACTGGTATTCAAATCTATATTGGATCCCGTTTCTTCGTTATATCTTCTTACCCAGGCTTTCATGTAACCCCGCATCGACTCACGGAAATAAGGGGCGAGGCCGGTATTATGCCCGTCAACCGTGAATTTCAGGTTCAGCGGTTTTTCTTTAAAAGTTTCAAAATCTTCGTCAGCCAGATAATCATACTTAGCCATTTGAGCCAAAACCGTATTTCTGCGGTTCAACGCATTCACCGGCAGCCGCAAAGGATTGTAAAGCGTAGGGTTTTGCAGCATACCCACCAGCAGCGCGGCCTCGTTAACAGTCAGATCATCGGCTTCCTTGTCAAAATAAGTTTTGGCGGCGACTTTGATCCCGTAGGTATTGTTACCGAATGAAACCGTATTGAGATACATCATCATGATCTCCTGCTTGGTGTATTTCCTTTCCAGGACCACCGACAGTATCCATTCCTTAGTTTTGGAAATAATGGTTTTGACGACCGGTATGCCGCCGAGGAACCCTCTGTATTTTTCCGAGCGTGTCTGAAAAAGGTTTTTGGCAACCTGCTGCGTGAGCGTGCTGCCTCCGCCTGAACTCGTATTCACGGTCAGTATACCTTTTGCAACACGTATCAGGCTTCGGGGGTCTATGCCCGAATGGTCCTCAAAACGTGCGTCTTCGGTGGCGATCAGCGCATTGATCAGGTTAGTCGAAACTTCGTCGAAACCTATGGGCGTGCGGTTCTCCGTAAAATACTTCCCCAGCGATTTACCATCTTCTGAGATCACTTCCGACGCCAGTTCGCTTTTGGGGTTTTCAAGGATTTTGAGGTCGGGCATTCCGCCGAACAGCCAGAGAAAATTTACGCTTACAGCTAGTACGAACAGGATAAATGATAGCAAACCCAGTATGCTGTATCTCCACAAAAGAACAATTTTACGACGGTATTTTCCGGGCTGAAATGCAATCATCTATATTAATTTATCAAAACTCACTGGGACAAAGTTATCGGGGTTTAGTGTGAGTTACAAGCCTATTTTACGTATATCGGATTACGTTTTTCGGTATTTCCGGCCTCACCCAATAGCTGCGACCATCTTATCAAACACCGCCCGCTGCTCTCTCATCGACTTGATCTTATCATCCGGATTGGTATGGCATTCCAGTAATACCCAGCCTTTGTAGTTCATTTTTGCAAGATTATTGAGCAGTTCCGTATAGGGGTAATCGGTATTGCTCAGCTCACGGACGTGACAGGTGTCACCAAAGTATTTCTTGACGAGATCGAAATTAGATTGAAATCCCTCGCCGTTCAGATCCTCCTTGTTGCAGTTCCAGCATATAGTTGCATTGGGGTGATCGGCGTAATCCATGATCTTTTTGACGTTGGGAAGTTCCTGGGTTTGCTGCCCGTGCACTTCCAGGCGCAGTTGCTGCCCGAAATCCGAAGCATACCTGGCCAGTTCATTCAGCGACTTCCCGATCTGTTCCAGCGTCTTCTCAACCGGAACATCCTTATGTAACGCATTGGGTTTCACCTTCACACCTGACCCGCCAATATCCGCACCCAGTCTGATAAACTCCTTCGTCCGCTCTATCGACGCGCGTAGTTTGTCCTGGTCGGGGTAATCGTACTGCTGGTTCGTACCCAGCCCCACGATCTGCACCGGACTGTCCGCAAATTTCTTTTTTACTTCCCGTCGCTCGGCGGCGGTAAGCTCCGGCATCACCTTGTGCGCATGCTCCACCCGGAGCTCCACACCGTGGATTTTGGTATCCGTGCAATTTTTGATCAAAGTAGGCACATCCCAGTCTTTGCCCCACTGATAGGTAACCAGGCCGAGCTTCATTTTCGTTTTCTTCCATTCCACGTCTGCCGCAAAACCCTGGGTGGAAAGTATAGACATCCCCGTCAAGACCGAGAGGTTTTTGAGAAATTGTTTTCTATCAATGTTGGACATTTTCCTGAGGTTAGGTAAGTGATACTTTGCTTAAAGCATAAAGCGCTGACGCAGCAGAATTTAATGCTTTTACCTATTTTTCATCCCGCTGCAACCGGTAGGCCTTGCTGTTCAGCATCTTGCGGTGACATATAAAAATGCTTTTCCAGGCTATTTTGGCACAAAATTTGCATATATACACCCAATCAACTTTCAATCTGTTTCCATCTATTAAATCTGGTAGCAACCGATGCACCTCAGACCATCCATACGGAGCCCCATCCGGCTATCAGTCCGGACTTAATATGCTTTTAATCAGCTTATTAAACTACAAAATTAAGTACATTTTACGATTACTTTGCCCAAAACACCCTGATATTCTCAACTCTACACTGTGTGGGAAAATGTACCACATCAAAAAGGACTTTTTATGAAATTTACAATTTTTACTTTACGGTCTCTCTTTTTTTTGTCCGTTTGCTGCAACCATGCTTACAGTAAAACCGCACCGGAAAAAACATCGTCACCAGCCACTCGGGAGGCGTCCGGAAGCGCCGCACCCCTGCTCGCAGGCTGCACCCCTTTCAGTACTATGGAATGTGCCGACCTGAAGGTCAACCTGCCTTTTACTTTGTCATTTGCATCTGCGGTAAGCGGTACGATCGCCGATAAAAATGGTCAGGGAACAGGTTTCAGAACTGTAAATACCTATTCTGGTACCCGGCTGGCGGCAGATGGTTCGCCCAGTGTCGTGGACGTACCCGGGTATGAACCATCCAAACTGACCCTCGGTAGCGGCCGTCTTCAGATCGTGACCAACAAAGGGATTGATTTTCTAACTAACAACAACCAGATCAATGCATTGGGGGTAAGAGTGCAGACCGTGAGCAAGTTTCAGCTGGAAGTAAAACTTGTCAATCCATTCAACGGCGCCCAGTCTCAGCAGGCGGGGCTTTGGTATGGTCTGAACGACAAAACGTTTGTCAAACTCGGTGTCAGCGGAAACAGGATAGAGCTGAGAAAAGAGACCAATGACGTGTCCAGCTCGATAACCGGCACCGGAAATCCCGACCAGCGCCGGACAGAAACCGTCAGCAATCTCAATACACAGACGGTCTGGCTGAGATTGGTCGTGGATGCCGCCACCAACACCGTGGAAGGTTTTTATTCCACCAATGGGGTTAATTATATCAGCACCGGCGCATTGTATTCAACACCAACCCTGAACATCGCGGGAATGGGGCTGACCTCGGGTGAAGTTTATGCCGGTATATTTTCAACTCACCGTAACGGCACTGCCGCGGTAACCTACACCTTTGACGATTTTGCAGCCACGGACATATCGGCAGCGGCACCGATCAGCGCGAAAATCAATTTCCGCCCGAGCGGAAGTGCTGCACCCGCAGGTTACACGGCAGATAACGGACTTCCTTTCGATGCAGCACGCAAGTACGGCTGGATTATTGCTTCCTCCCAGCAGCCATCGAATTACAGTGCTAACATGCGTTTGAGATCAGGGACGGGAGATGCCAGGCAGCTTTCTCTCGTACAAGTACAGTCGGCTACCGACAATACGGCGCCGGGTGCCTGGGAATATGTTGTCCCCAACGGCTCTTACCGCGTGGTTGTCAGTGCCGGTGACAACAATTATTATAACAGTAACCATCAGGTCAATGTAGAAGGGCTTCCTGCTATCAGCGATTTTACCCCTTCTGCCCAGAACAAATTCCGGGTTGCTACTGCGACCGTTCAGGTAAGCGACGGAAAACTGACGCTTTCTGCGACCGGAGGTACCAATACAAAAATAAACTATGTGACCATTGACCCTGCCAACGCGGTCAATGATGCCGTGGCTCCTGTGGCCAGCGCCCGATTCACCGGCAATCTGATGTCAGCGGGGGTTTACGATGGTCCTGTGAAAATATTTGCCACCGCGACGGACGCGGGCGGATCGGGGCTGAAAACGCTTCAGTATGCATTGAACGGAGGTGGCTATACCAATTACACCGAACCATTTAATGTAACCACTCCCGGAAGTTATACATTGCGGATCAGGGCTACGGACGCCAACAACAACGAAACGGTTACCAGTGCCTACAACTTTTCCATTTACGCGCCACCCGCCGCAAGCCCATATATGGTCTTGAAAAATATGGACAATTTTCCGGCAAACGATCAGCTTGTATTTTCCAGAATACAAATCCCCTGGAGACGGACATCGCCCGCAGTAACACCTTATAACAGAAACCATGATCAGGTGACGCTCAGGATCAGCAGCGCAGGAGCTTCCAGTCTGGTTGTAAACAGCTTATCTTTATCGAACCCGTCGGCCTGGCAGATCGTATCGGTCAACAACAATACCTCGCCAGCCTATCCACTTACAATCAATACGCCCAATTTTGCAGATGTAGTGATCCGGTTTACTGCCGTGGATGCTGCCACGCGGGTGCGGATATTTCACGATTCCCTCACGATCGTGAGCAATGACAATGCGACGCCCGCAAAAAAAGTGGCCCTGCACGGGTTGTACCAGCGGCAGGGTGAGGGCCGGAATGAACCTTATGCGCAGGAAATTATCAATGCGTTCGGTTTTACATCTAATACGGGCTACACGGCAACCGACGGCTCAATTATGGGAAGCACCGTCGTACCTAATTCCAACGAAGTTACTGCTTCATATTTTGTAAGGGCAGATAACACCAAGCCGGTGACGGTTTACCAGCTGGCAGCATACCACGGCTGCTGTGCTTCCGTGGAATCTTTCAGGTACTTCAACAAAGGCTCGGGCTCAAATACAATCCTGTTCACGCATGATCCGCTGGACGGCCAGTCGCTGCTTCCGCATCTCAGGAATTCCACCACGCAGCTGGCCACCGGGACATTCTCACCAGCCGGTTCATTCGGTATGAGGCTGGCGCTCTCTTCTTCCGACCGTACTCAGAATGGCGGTAGTCTGATCGGTCTTCGTTTTATCAAAGTGCTGGATTCCAACGGGAATGTGGTACCGAACGCTTATTTCGTAAACCACGATTATATCAACAATTCCTCCACAAACTACGATTACCAGGATAACCTGTTTTACGTGGAAAATATAAAACCGGAAGCCGGAACTGTCAATTACTCGACGCTTGAGGCCATTTCTTCATCGGCAGTAAATTTCAATCCAACCTTGACCGGGGCCAATACAGCAGTGAATGTCACGCTCAAAAACCAGGGGCTTACCTATGCGAACGGTTCAAGTGATCCGTCTATTCTAGTGAAAAACATCCGGATAGCCGGGCCCAATGCCAATGAATTTTCCGTAGGAACACTGAGCTCGATGACGATCCCTGTTCAGGGTACCACACCATTGAATGTACGGTTTGCACCGACTTCGGTAGGTATCAAAAATGCGGTGCTGCTGATCACTTACAACAATTCGCCATTGCCCCTGCGCATCCCGCTTTACGGTATCGCCAATAGTTCCACAGCGACGGTCAGCACGGTCAGGCGGATCAAAAGCGGATCCAATAGCAGCCTGACGGTCGGCGGCAATGTATATGAATCCGATCAGGCTTTCCGTACCGGTTCCGTTCAGCTGGATACGCAAACACCTACTACGAACGTAGCCGGAACAGACATTGACGCCTTATATCAGACTTATCTGTCTGCCAGCGCAAATCTGGCCCAGACAGGCTACAACATTCCGCTTGCCAACGGTAACTATCTGATACGCATGCATTTTGTGGAAAATTTCTTTACCATTCCAGGGTCAAGGGTTTTCAGTGCCACGATAGAAGACCAGCCTGTACTCTACAATCTGGATATTTTTAATGAAGCAGGTTACCGGGCGGCCCTGGTGAAAGATTTCAGTACGACTGTGGTCGGCGGTGTTCTGAACATCAGGTTCAACCCGTCCGTCAACAGGGTAGCGCTGGCAGCTGTTGAGATATTCAGCGTTAGCGGCAGTGGCGCAAGAATGGGCGCGGAAGAACTGGTAAGCGATTTTGAAACCGGGCCTAAACAGATCAACGTTTATCCAAACCCCGTTACAGGAGGCATTATCAACCTGAATGCAAACAATTTTGGTAAAAATGAAAAAATAACTGTTTCTGTCACCAGCATTTCCGGTCTTACAGTCCAGAGCGAGACTCTGACCACCGACAGCGAGGGCAGCGGAACCATTGCGCTGCACATCAACAGTAGTATGACGAAAGGGATTTATATCATCAGCGCGTCTGACGCCAAGGATGTTGTAAGGTCAAAAATTGTTATCGAATAAATAACCCGGGATTAAATAGCTACGGAGGAATGATGGTTTGAAGCCACATTCCTCCGTTTTTTTGCCCCCTGCCACCATTTTTCATCCCGATAATTTCCAAAAAAAGTTTTTTACATACAAAACATGAATTAATAAATTCATTTTACATACATTTAGATACTTAATTCATCTGAACAATTGTAAAAAGTAAAATGAAGGGCACCAACCTGGGCGAATTTGAAGAACTTGTACTGCTTACCATTGCAGCATTGGTCGATGAGGCATATAGCGTCGCGATTTGCGACGAACTGGAAAAACATACGGGCCGCTCGGCCAAGCTAGGTGTGGTACATGCTGTACTGAACAGGCTGGAAGAGAAAGGGCTGGCCAAAAGCAAGCTGGGCGATGCCACAAGTGCCCGGGGCGGCAAACGCAAGCGCTACTACGAAGTTACCCACTCCGGCAAGGTGGCACTTACCCGTTCCAAAGAAGTGCGCGAGTCGATCTGGCGTATCATTCCCGGCTTTAACCTGGAAGGATCAATATGAAAATCCACGATACTCCCCCGCCCCGACCTCCCCGCTGGGCACAACGTCTGCTGAGCTGGTACTGCAAACCATCCCTGCTCGAAGACCTGCAAGGCGACCTGAACGAATATTTTGAAAGAAACCTCAAAAACAAAGGTGCCCGACGCGCCCGGTTGATCTATGTTATTGACGTACTGAAATTTCTTCGCCCCTATACCATCCGAAAACCCGAATTCCTGACCCTTTTAATCCACTTTATGATGATAGGCAGCTATTTCAAAACCTCGCGCCGCAGCCTTGTGCGCAACAAACTGTTCTCGTTTATCAATGTGTTCGGGCTGGCGGTCAGCATGTCTGTCGGACTGCTTGTGATCGCGTTTATTTCCGACCTGTTCTCCTATGATGATTTTCACGAAAAGAAAAACCGGATTTACAGAGTGATCACTTCACATCAACCTGCCGGCCAACGGGAGATGAACTTTGCTTCCACCTCGGTAAAGGCCGGAAAGTCGATCAAAGAATCTGTACCGGGCGTCGATGACCTGACAATCCTGCGGAGCGGGTTCAGCGGTGATGCTGCCGTGGGCTCAAAAACATTGCCCGTTGAAGGTCTTTGGACAGACCCTTCGTTCCTGAGAGTTTTTAGCTTTCCGCTTATACAAGGCGATCCGGCGAGTGCGCTCCGGGAACCCTATTCGCTGATAGTAACCCAAAAAACAGCACAGAAATTATTCGGCAGTGCAGATCCTCTGGGAGAAATAGTGAGATTCGATACACTAAATTATACGGTTACAGGCGTCATGGAAGACATTCCCAAACTTTCACACCTGCAATTTGAAGCGCTGGTTTCCTTTCAAACATTGGAATTGCAGCAAGCCAGGGACCCGAATTTTACCAGCTGGGAAAATATCTGGCAAAATTATGTCTATATCGCCCTGCCCGAAAAAAGCACGCCGGAGATGATCAGCAGTTCACTGGATAAAATCAATAAACATGAAAATGCTGCGCTGCAGCAAAAACAAATCTCAATATCCTTACAGCCCCTCAAACAGGTCGTAACCAGCGGCGGACTCTCCAATTCCATTGGCCCTACGGTTAACGCTTCCCTGCTATGGATACTGGCCGGGCTGGCTTTTGTCATCATCCTTTCGGCTTGTTTCAACTATACCAATCTGTCTATTGCGCGGTCACTCCGGCGAACCCGGGAAGTAGGCATCCGCAAGGTCATAGGCGCGTTGAAAGGCCACGTGCTCGGCCAGTTCATCACCGAATCCGTCATCATTTCAATGCTGGCGCTGGCGTTTTCTTTTACATTATTCCTGGTTTTACGGAAACAGTTTTTATCCCTCGATCCCCACCTGGCCAGGCTCGCTTCATTCGATATTTCGCCCGCCATGATAGGCTACTTTATTGGGCTGTCGGTAATTACGGGCATTGTCGCGGGATTTTTTCCAGCTTTGTTCTTCTCCCGGGTCAATGCGATCCAGGTGATCCGGGACTCTTCTTCGCTGAAAGTGTTCCGCCATCTCAGCATGCGCAAAGCGCTGATCGTAACGCAGTATACAATTTCACTGATCTTTATCACCACCACGCTGATCGGCTACAAACAGTACCGGGGCATGCTGACGTTTGACCTGGGTTATACCACCAGAAATATCGTCAACATGAAATTGCATGGAAACAAACCGGATCTTCTGAAAAAAGAGCTGGCGGAGATTCCCGAAGTAGCCGGAATTTCAAAATCCATGATGGTAACAAGCCTGGGAAGTGCGCACGGTGCGCAGGTAAAATACGAAGACGCCAGGGACTCGGCTATGGTGTGGCAAAATCTGGTGGACGAAAATTATCTGCCTCTGCACAAGCATCGGCTCCTGGCAGGAAAGAATTTTGCTTTAAGACCCAAAAAAGGCGAAGACAGCGAAGTGATCGTCAATGAGGAACTGCTGAAACGTTTCGACATCGCGAAAAGAGATCCGGAAAAAGCGCTGGGGAAAAACATTATAGTCGACGGCAGAAAGCTCACGATTGTGGGCGTTCTCAAAGACTTTCATTATGGTACGCTGGAAAACAGGATCGAGCCGGTGATGCTACGCTATTCGGCAGACGAACCCTGGGGTTATCTCAATATCAGCATCAATTCCAAAGACCCCGTTGCGACAATGGCAGGAATAGAAAACGCCTGGCGTAAAATTGACAAGGTACACCCGCTGGATGCGAAATTTTACGATGACCAGATCGAGGAAGCTTACAGCCAGTTTTCAGTCATGATCAAGGTGATCGGGTTCATCACATTTCTGGCGATCTGCATCGCTTCGATGGGATTGTTCGGTATGGTGGTTTTCACCACAGAAACACGTCTGAAGGAAATCAGCATCCGTAAGGTACTGGGGGCCAGCGAAACGGGACTCGTGTATCTGCTGAGCAAGGGTTTCCTGCTTTTACTGACCATCTCCGCACTTATCGCGCTGCCGGTCACTTATCTGTTTTTTGACAAGATAGTCCTGCAAAACTTTCCGTATCACCAGCCCATCGGCGTGCAGGTGCTATTCTCCGGACTGTTGGTAGTGATGCTCATCGCTTTTTTCCTGATCGGTTCGCAGACATTGAAAGCATCCAGGCGCAATCCTGCCAAGGTGCTGAAAAGCGAGTGACGGCCGGCCTGCGTTTTTTGGCAAAAGAAAAACCCATTGCTGGTTTGGCAAGATAGTTATCCCAGGCTGCTGAAAATGAGTAGTATAAACATGAAAAACACTTTTGTCATACAACTTCATTAAACTGATTCGGATATGAAAAAGATGTATTTTCTGCTGGCTGTGGCTGGTGCCGGACTGGCATTGCTCGCTACTACGACCCGCTTCACGCACCCGAAATACGGTTTTACCATCGGCACTCCCGAAATCAAATCGATCAATTCGCTGGCTTTCGGACCTGACGGGGTTTTGTTTATCGGGGATTCCAAAAGTGCCACGGTTTTTGCTGTGGATACCAAAGATGCAGCGGCGACCAGCCAGGCAGCGGCGATCGAGATCAAAAACATTGACCAGAAGCTTGCAGCTCTGCTGGGAACTGACGCCCAAAATATTACCATCCAGGATATTGCTGTAAATCCGCTTTCCAAAAGTGTTTATTGCGCTGTGCAGGGCAGCGACGGCACGCCCGTTCTGTTCAAGATCGAAGGAGATAAAATTACGGCTGTTAGTACCAAAAACATTCCCTTTTCCAGCGTGGCCCTCAATGATGCCCCGGCCGAAGATGCGAAAGACAAAAGAGGTAATCCGGTGCGGGTAGCGGCTATTTCCGATCTCGGCTTTGCAGACGACAAAGTGCTTGTGAGTGGACTGTCAGGAAAGGAATTTAACTCTGTTTTCCGCAGCATCCCATTTCCTTTTACCAATAAACAGGATCAGGCTACGCTCGAAATCTATCATGCCGCGCACGGAAAGTACGAGACACTCTCACCGATCAGGACTTTCACAACGGCCGAAATTGCCGGGAAAAAGTACCTGGTTGCCAGCTACACCTGCACGCCGCTGGTATTGTTCCCGCTGGACGAACTGAAACCCGGCACACACGTCAAGGGCAGGACGGTTGCCGAAATGGGAAGCGGCAACTCGCCTATTGATATGGTAACAATGAAAAAAGGTGGTGAATCATTTTTGATGATGGCGAATTCCAGCCGTCCGGTGTTTAAGGTAAAATACAAAAGCATTGAAACCTACCAGGGCTCGCTCACTACACCCGTGGAAGAAAGTTTTGCCACCGCCGGCGTGGATTTCGTATCGCTGCCGGTGACCAATGTAATCCAGCTCGACAAGCTCGACGACACCCGGATGGTCCTGCTCCAGCGCAGGTCCAACGGCAGTCTTGACCTCTGGACTTCCAGTGAAAGATATCTGTAACCAAGTCGCCAAAAGAGAGAAGATCGCGCCATACGTCAGGTATGGCCTGGTCTTTTTTGCTTTTGTGCTGATTTACGGATGTAGTGGCAAGCAGAATGACAAAATCACTTTTCAATGGAAGGACAACAAGGCTACGGGTGTTTTCATACCCAAGCACATTATCGGCAACATCAGGCCCGACTCGTTGAACCTGATCGAAGTCAGTCTGGTAACCGGCGAGAAACCCGTGGCCATTCTGGGCAACTACAATGCGGAAAACAATGCAGTCCTGTTCCAGCCGCTGATCCCGTTTACCCGCGGGCTCCACTATGACATCCGCCTGAAAGGTGAGCAGATCGCCCGTTTTGAAATCCCTCCCGCCGATCCCGCAGACGCCCCTGATCTTTCAGCTATTTTTCCTTCGCAGGACACATTACCTGAAAATCTCCTGAAGATTTACCTGCACTTTTCGCGTCCCATGCGCGAAGGCCAGTCGGGTAAGTATGTCGTTTTGGTAAAAAATAATACAGATACCATCCGTGGCGCTTTTCTCGATCTTCAGCCCGAGCTTTGGAACGAAAACCGGACTGTACTCACGCTTTGGCTGGACCCGGGCAGGATTAAACGCGACCTTCAACCCAATCAAACATTAGGCGCGCCCCTGCAAAAAAACGCAGCCTACCAGATTACCATTTCCCCCGAATGGCAAGACGAAACTGGCGGGAAGCTTTTGAAAAATTACACCAGAACTTTTGTAACCAGTGAAAGAGACAGTCTTTCTCCCAAACCCTCCGACTGGAAAATAACACCACCTAAAGCCGGTACAAGCCAACCATTCAAAGTGGATTTCCAGGAACCGCTCGACCATAGCCTGTTGACCGAAACTTTGACCATACTATCAGAAAACGGAGTTCACATTCCCGGAAAATGGCAAATTGGCCCCAAAGAAAAAACAGCAGCATTTACACCAACCCAACCCTGGAATCCCGGAAAATTTAAACTAAAAATCCAGCCTAAACTGGAAGACCTGGCAGGGAATAATCTGAATCGGCTGTTTGACCGGGATATCAGCCGGAAAATGTCAGCACCTGATCCTCCCAAAAATTCTTTTGAAATACTTTTCGCCGTTTCGGAATAATGAAGGGCTAATTGGCGGATGAAAAAAGCAATGTTTGACGTTCGCCGAGCGATAACGCTGGTGTCGTCATCCTGAGGGCAGTCGAAGGTCGTTACTGGCTCGGCACACGTCTTTTGCGTACTGCTTGTTGCAATTCGACTCCGTCAGTGTGACATATCCCAAAAAACATTTATCATTAATCACAGATAAAACTATAGATATGATAGTTTTTATACATTTGTAATATCGGTAAATATGCGCCGGATCTGTACAAAACGACGCATGAGATCCTTTTCAGCAGGTCACCTAACTTGAATGAAGCCTATCATCATTGATAATCACCAGGAAGACAGGGAGATAACGCTTTGGCGTGAACTGCTGGCCGGTAACGTGAGTTCTTTCGAACAATTGATTGACCGCACCTACGACCTGCTTTTTCAGTATGGGAACAAATTCTGCCGCGACCGTGAACTTGTAAAGGACTGCATTCAGGACATTTTTCTCGAAGTCTGGGAAAAAAGAAACGCGCTCAACCATAATATTCCCCCAAGGGCCTATCTGCTTGCATCCCTGCGCCGCCGCCTGCACCGGGTTACCCAGCGAAACCGTCTGCAGCCCGTCGAAGATTTCAGCCCGGAAGGTTCGCAGTTTGACGTCGAATTCAGCGCAGAATACCAATTTATACAAACCGAACAGGATCAGCAGATTGCCAGCCGGATCACTACATTGATGAACGAACTGCCTAAACGTCAAAAAGAGGCGGTTTATCTTCGGTTTTTCCACGATCTTGACCGCGAAGAAATCGCCGCTATCATGGACATTCACCCCCAGTCCGTTTCCAATCTTCTGCAGACTGCATTCAAATTCCTTAAAACACAGTGGAAAGCGATTATTTCCGTCGCCATTTTCTTCCGTTTTCTTGCCTGAAATTATCCTCAGGGAAATAATTTAAAAAAAAGGTAAAAAAATACAGTATCCGCCGCGATGCCTGGTCTAATGGTACTTGAATGATAACATTTCGCCATGGATCAATACCATAATTTTACTCTGGAGGAATTTGTTTGGGATGACTCTTTTCGCAACTGGGTACTGCGTCCGACCCGGGAAGACGATGAAAAATGGCAAACCTGGCTTGTGGAAAATCCCGAAAAAAAGGCCCTGATCGAAAGTGCGCGTCAGCTAGTCGCCGCCATTTCACCGAAGGAGGCTCCGTTGAGCAGTCAGGAAAAAAAGAGTGCAGTGAGCAGGATCATCAGCAGGTCGGCGGAAGAAGAGCTCCTTCCCTATCCTGCTGTCACACCCTGGTATGAAAAAAGCTGGCTGAGCATTGCTGCGACTGTACTACTGATGATCGGCCTGGGCTGGGGAATCTGGTTTAATAACCAGAGAACGGTGGTCGACTACGAGGAGCTGGTTGCTGCCTCTACTGATCAGCTGATGGAAAAAGTGAATAGCACGGGTAAGCCTCTTTCGGTGAAGCTGGAAGATGGGAGTACCGTGAAACTTAATCCGGGGAGCAGGATCAGCTATCCGGCCGGATTCAAGTCGGGGAAAAGAGAAGTTTACCTTTCGGGAGAGGCATTTTTCGATGTTGCCAAAGATCCGGCCAATCCTTTTTTCGTGTATGCCAACGAGGTGGTTACCAAGGTTTTGGGAACAAGTTTCTTTGTCCGTTCCTACACCAATGAAAAGGAGGTGTCAGTGGCAGTGAAAACAGGCAGGGTCGCCGTGTTCACCCGCAATGATCCGGCCCTGGACATCAAGAAGAACAGCAGGGAATTATCAGGTGTCGTCATTGAGCCCAACCAGCAGATTGTCTTCGTCCGGGAAACTGTAAAAATTACCAAAAGCCTGATCTCCAAGCCTGAACTACTCGAAAAAAGCACACTGCATCACAATTTTGAATTTGACGATGCCCCGGTTTCTGTGGTTTTCTCCACTTTGCAAAAAGCTTACGGCATTGAGATCATTTATGATAAAAACATCATGGATGAATGCCCTGTGACGGCCAAACTGACTGAATTATCGCTTTTTGAGAAACTCGATCTGGTATGTAAGGCTGTGGACGCCAGCTACGAGATGATCGACGGACGCATTATTATAGAAGGAAAAGGCTGCAAGATGAATTAAGAAAAAACCGGTAATGGTGGAACATTACCGGCCAGAGT
Source organism: Dyadobacter bucti (assembly GCF_005869225.1). Lineage (GTDB taxonomy): Bacteria > Bacteroidota > Bacteroidia > Cytophagales > Spirosomataceae > Dyadobacter > Dyadobacter bucti. Next base: position 402,944 of record NZ_SWFP01000001.1, read on the forward strand.
GCCCCCAAGGTTTGCCGACCGGTTCATCTCACGGAAGTGAGATGCAGGGGGAAGTTTTATGTCAATATCCATAATTAACAAAAACCGTTCAAAACTATGAAAATACCGGTACAGTTCAACCATCAACTGTTAGTTCTTATGCGGATAGGTTTAACACAACTTGTTTTGTCAGTGTGGTTTATGTGTACGGCCGCCGCTGTCGATCTGAGGGCTCAGGAATTGTTGAACAAAAAGGTAAGTCTTGAAGCCCAGGACCAAGAAGTCAAAAAAGTGCTCAACCTGATTGAAAAACAGGCTGGTGTGCGTTTCATTTTCAGCTCAAAACTGATCCAGTCGGGCAGAAAGATCACAATCCAGAAAAGTAATCAGGAACTTTCGAAAGTACTCAACGATCTGCTGGTACCCCTCGGCCTGATGTATGAGGTTTCGGGTAAAAACATTGTGATCAAGCCGTCTGCGGCCAATGCCCCGCCCCCGGCCGGAGCGGAAGTTTCGCTGACACCCGGCTTTTCAAAACCGGCGGACATTGCGGTAAAAGGACAGATTATTGATGCGGAAACCAAAGATCCGCTACCCGGCGTGAATGTGCTGGTGAAAGGAACGCAGACCGGAACATCCTCGGACGCCAATGGCAATTACACGCTCAATATTCCCGATGCCAATGCTACTCTTGTTTTCAGCTTCGTCGGATATGAACCTACCGAAGTAAAAGTCGGAAGCCGGACCGAAATCAACGTTAGCATGAAAACGGATTTGAAATCGCTGGAAGAAGTGTTGGTTGTCGGTTATGGTACGGTGAAAAAAAGCGACCTGACCGGATCTGTTTCGTCCGTCAAAGCGCAGGAACTGACGGCTTACCCGGCTTTGGGTACCGTTCAGGCGTTACAGGGGCGTGCGGCCGGCGTGCAGATCCAGGCCAATAACGGCGAACCGGGATCCGCTTTCAAAGTAAGGATCCGCGGAGGTACTTCCATCAATGCCAGCAGCGATCCTATTTACGTGGTGGATGGCTTTGTGGGCGGAGCTTTGCCACCTCCGGAAGATATAGAATCCATTGAAATCCTGAAAGATGCCTCCGCAACAGCCATTTACGGTTCAAGAGGAGCAAACGGGGTAATTATGGTCACTACTAAAAAAGGTATGTCCGGAAAACCCAGAATTGAATTCAATACATCGTTTTCAACCCAAAAGGAAATAAACAGACTTGACCTTCTGAACGCGGAGCAGTTTCTTGAGTATGTTAAAGAGGTAAGGCCCAATATTGTGTCGCAGGGAGCAGATACCGACTGGCAGGACGAGATTCTTCGCAGGGGAGGCATCCAGAACCACCAGCTTTCTATCGCAGGCGGGAGCGACGCAGTCAAATATTATGTGTCAGGAGCCTATTATGACCAGAAAGGTATCATCCTGAACTCAGGGTTCAACCGGTTTTCGGTGACCAGCAATATCGATATCCAGGCAGCCAAAAGGTTAAAACTCGGGCTCAACCTGTTTGCCCAGCGGATTTCGAGAGAACAGTCCAGAACCCAGGAAGGGTCGAGCGGATTGACACCGGGGGTTATTTCTTCGGCATTCAAATTTGAACCTGACCAGCCGATCCGCGACGCAAACGGCCGGTTCACGGTGGCAAGGTTAAATGATCCGATCGATAACCCGTATGCAATTGCAACCCAGCTGGTAAACGAGTCGATCAACGACCGGATCCAGGGTAACCTTTATGCGGAATATGATATTCTGAAAGATCTGAAATTCAGGATTACGCTGGGTGCAACCACCAACAGTGGCCGCGTGGGGGCATTTACGCCCACGACGCTTAACGATGGAAGAAATCTGGGCGGTTCGGCTTCCGTGGATGGTTCAAAAAGCACTCTGCTCCTGAACGAAAACTATTTGACCTACACCAAAAAAATCGGCACAATACATGATATCTCGGCCATGGCGGGTTACTCCTATCAGACTTCGTCCAGCGAAGCATGGCGGGGAGCTGGCCAGTCGTTCATCACCGATGCTGTGAGCTACTGGAACCTCGGCGGTTCTTCCGTTTGGCAAAGCCCCACATCCGAACTTACCGAGTGGCAGCTTGCTTCCTACTATGCAAGATTTACCTATTCGCTGCTTGACCGTTATTTGTTCACCGCCAACATCCGCCAGGACGGGTCTTCCAATTTCAGCAAAAACCACAAGTGGGCGACGTTCCCATCGGGGGCGTTTGCATGGAAAATGTCGAGCGAGCCATTTATGGCAAATGTGACGGCCATCAGCCAGTGGAAATGGAGAGCAAGCTACGGATTGACCGGGAATCAGGCTATCGAGCCATATCAGACCATGTCGCGGTTCTCCAATGTGTATACCATCATCAACGGTGTGCCTGTCAACGCGGTCCGTCCGACTACTGTTGCCAATGATGACCTGACCTGGGAAACGACGCGCCAGTTTGATATCGGAACGGATATAAGCCTGCTGAACAACCGGTTGAACCTGATGGTAGATTACTACCGCAGGGTCACGAAGGATTTACTTTTCAGTGTTCAGCTCCCCCAATATTCAGGTTATACAAATCAGCTACAGAATATCGGCTCGGTTGAAAACAAAGGTTTTGAAATAACGCTCAACACCCGGAACCTGGTAGGCGCTTTCAAATGGAATACGGATATCAATTTTTCACTGAACCGTAACAAGGTGCTTTCGTTACCTGCGGGCACGGACATTATGTACGGATCGGGCCCAGGGCACCTTGTGGGACTTGGACAAACCCAGATACTGCGTGAGGGATACCCGGTTGGGAGTTTCTTCGGATGGATCTATGATGGCGTATATCAAAACGGTGACAGCTTCATTCCGGGAGGCGGATTTGAAACTTCCGCGGGAGGTGAAAAATTCAGGGATATCGATGGTAAAAAAGACGCCAACGGCCAGCTTACCGGTGAGCCCGACGGCATGCTGAACAGCGACGACCGCACCATTATCGGAAACCCGCATCCTAAGTTTACATGGGGTATGAACAATGATTTCAGCTGGAAAGGCCTCGATCTGAATGTTTTCTTCCAGGCTTCGCAGGGCAACGAAATGCTGAGCTACACCCTGATGGAACTGAACCTGCTCTCCGGGATCAACAACGCTACCACGGATGCACTGAACAGGTGGTCGCCAACCAATACCAATACCGATGTTCCCAAGGCACAGGCCGGCCGCACGAGGAGAGTTTCCACCCGCTGGATACAGGATGGCAGCTATATCCGGATGAAAAACGTGTCTCTTGGTTATAATGTACCAAAATCGGCTTTGGAAAAACTGAAGATCACAAAACTGAGAGTGTATGTGAGCGCCCAGAATGTCCTGACTTTTACGAAGTACAAAGGTTTTGACCCTGAAGTGAATTATTCTTCCGACGGAAATACCAACAGTAACCGTAACCTCGGGCTGGATTATGGCAGTTATCCCAATGCAAAATCGTACACAGTGGGTTTGAACGTAGGTTTTTAGGGATTTTGAAATCATTAAACAGAAGAAAAATGAAGCCTTTTATCAATAGATCTTTAATCCTCTCATTAACCGCCACATTCCTCCTGAGCTGTGCTGACCTGGACGAAAAGCCGGTGGGGTTACTCGCGCCTGAATCGTTATTCCGGACGACGAAAGATGTGGAAACTGCGATTTTCGGTGCTTATGGCTGGATCGCCAGTGAGCGCCTTTACGGCAGGCAGTTTGTGTCGGCCCTGATGCTGCGAAGTGATATGGAAGACATCGGAGATCGCGGAACGCCCGCTGAAAGACAGCAGGTTAACGATTTCAACATGGACGACAACAACAATATGGTCAACCAGTTCTGGCCCTATTGGTACCAGGTGATCAGCGCCACCAACGCGGCTATTTCGGGTGCGCAGAGTCTGGGATTACCGGAAAACTCGATCAACCCGCTGATCGCGGAAGCGAGGTTCGTACGTGCCTTCAGTTACTTTCACCTGGTGCAGGTATTCGGGGATATTCCTTACATCGACTATTTTATCAGTAATCCGGAAGCGGTAAAATCTATAACCAAAACGCCGGCGGCAACCGTTTACGCCGGCATTATCGCTGACCTGGAATATGCAAAACAATGGCTTCCCGACAAACAGCCTGGCGAAGTGAGAAGCCGTGCGTCCAAAGGAACGGCAGCCTCATATCTTGCATCGGTTTACCTCACTATGGCCGATTATCAGAAGGCATATACAGAAGCAAAATGGGTGATCGATAACAAAGACAGGTTCGGCTATGCATTGGAAGCTGATTTCCAGACATTGTTCAAAGCACCTCAGGCCAACAATATAAAAGAACATATTTTCGACGTCGATTTTCTGGGCCTGCAGAGCGGCGCCGGTGGTGCGAATGACGACATCATGGCGCCTATGACGGGCGTGCGGGGAGCTGATGCGCCTAAAAGCGGATGGAGCGTCATCGTGCCGTCCCTCAAAGTTTACAACACTTGGGATGCACGGGATTATCGGAAAGAAGTAAGCTTCGACGATTCGGCGATGGTGGCAGGCAAGCTGGTGCCGTATACAGAATTTTCAAACACAAAAAGGCCGCATATCGCCAAATACGCGAGATTTGCCGGTAACTCCAATTCCGAGGGCCGCTATTCGGATCAGAATTATTCGGCTATGCGTTATGCCGAGATCCTGCTGATCGCAGCGGAAGCATCTGTGGAGGTGAGCGGGCCGACCGCTGAGTCAATAGGATACATCAACGAGATCCGTGCGAGGGCAAGGAACTGGGCTGGAAGACAAACTACCTTTCCTGCAAATGTGCCGGCCGGCCTGACCAAAACGGCTATGATCGACCTGATTATGGAAGAAAGAAGGCTCGAACTGGCCTTTGAATATAAACGCTGGTACGACATCAAACGCAGGAACCTGGGCGAAAAAGTCTTCCTCGGTCCCGACGCTATGGAACCGCAACCGAATTTCAATCCGGCCCGCGATTACCTGATGCCGCTGCCCCGCGTAGAACTTCAGGTGAACCCCAACCTAGGTCCGCAGAATCCGGGGTATTGATGGTCTGATTACATTTCTCACAACTAACCTAATCCCCTTCTCCCATGCCAGCCTTCGGGCTGGCCGGGAGAAGGATTTTTTATATATGACAGTCAATAGGTTAGCGTAGTTTGACGTAGTTTTCAACTCCGCCAAACCGCGATGCCTCACGAGTGCAAAACCTCCGGCATATCCTTCTGAAATTCCTCTCCGTAAATCCGCCGGTACTCTCTGGAAAAATTCTCCAGTGCAGTCTTGGCCATCGAATGCTTGCCGAGATGCGCAAAGGCTTTGCACTTGATCGTCATCGCCTCTTCGTTCACGGGATCAAAATAAAAGATGTAATTGGCCAGCTTGATCAGGAATTCAGGATCGTCGCTGATACTTACCGACGCTGCATAACGCAGATAGGCATCCACAATTTCATTGGAAGTTTCGGATTTGAAGCTGTCCAGCCATTCATAATCCAGGTCGGACAAAAAGCTGCCGCGCTTGGTGATATTAGACAACTCCGTAATATCCTGCTTGCTCAATACCCTTTTGTCCGCAACCAGATTCAAGTAATCTGCATAATCGATCGTGATTTGCCCATAATCCACATTGATCTTCCAATAACCTGTTTCCTTCGAGATATGGCAGTATTTCAGTTTGTCCAATATCCCTTTTAGTTTGGCTATATTCACCGACCGGTTGTTACGCGCGCTTTCGGATGGTTTGTCAAACCACAACAGCTCTTTCAGCTTTTCGGAACTGATACCGTCACGCCTGATGGAATAAAGCAGGATCACCAGAAAAAGCTCTTTCAGCAAAGGCGTGAACAATTTTGCGATCTCATTACCCTGTTCGTCAAACAGCTGCAGATTCCCGAAAAGCATGATACTGTTATGCGCAGGCGCTTGTTTAGCATCCGGTGTCCTTTCGGGTGCGTCCGTGGTACTGGGTGATCCGGCTGCCGAAATGTTAACGGGGACCGGTGCCTCGGCTGGTATCTTGGAAACTGCGGCTTCATCCTTGCCCGGAAGCCTTTTCCGGTTTTTAATTTTGTATTGATATACCAAAAATCCGCCCGCCAGGGCAAGAAATGCCACGATCATCCATGTCAAATTTCCCGGTTTTGTCTCCGCTGTGCTCACAAGCATACTGGCGTCCAGCGGAGGGGCATAGAGCGAATAAACCGAAATAATTGTCTGTTTTTTTTCATTCCTGAAAGAAGTTACTGCAACAAACCGGCTGGTTGCCTGATCATAGAACAGATCTGCAAATGATTCTGTGTCAATAAACTGGTAGGGTATTTTGGAACCTACCAACTGATACTCCGGGCTTGTCAGTGAGCCGCGCACGAGTTGCAGCTGGGAACTGAACTTGTCTTTCGGAAAGATCAGCGCAAAGAACGTCTTCGCCTTTTCGTTCACAATCATAGAGTTGGCAAATACGAAATCTTCTTCGGGAATTTTCAGGTTATACACCTTTTTAAAAGTGCCTGTTTTGGTATCAAAAAACAGCAGGTCATACCGGTTGCCAGGGTTAAGGATCTGTTGCCCGGTCGTACTTCCATATCCCCCTATCAGGTAGGCTCCGCCGGTCGCCCTGCCCAGAGCCGCCAGATATCTCGGCGTAAAAACAGAATCCTTTCTGATCAGGTCTGTCCATTTTCCGGTTGCCAGGTTATATTTGTGAACGTTGCCCTTGTAACGAAGGTGGCCGTAACCGCCCAGGATATAGATCGATGAATCTTCCGCAGAATAGAATTTATTGGCGTGTAAAAAATGCGTCTTCGAGGAAGAATCCACCAGACTTTTATTCCACTTTCCGGTTTTCAGATCCAGGGACGAAACCTGTTTTTCATTGATGTAAATGTTGTGGATCTTCCCGTCAGATCTTTCATAAAGCACCTGATTATCCACGAAAAGCGCCTGTTTACCCGACTTGTAAACCACGCGGTTAGCTCTGTTCGAAAGTATGCTGTACGTTATCAGCGAGTCGTTGCACACGATCTGAACCACCCCATCAACCTGATTGCTGGTTATCCTGGCAGGGCCATTCACCACGAAAGTCCTCAGCGGCTGCCATTCATAATGCAATTTTTTGATCCACAGCGGGTTGAAGATCAGCCCGTCGGCCCCGGAAAGCCGCTCAGGTGCAGTGTTCCCTTCAATCTCGTCCAGCGGAAAGTAATATGTCCGTTTGTCATCTTCACGGATCTCAATATTCCGGATCTTCATCGGCGGAACATCCGTTGTGTTGAAATTCTTGTATTTATTGGTACCAAACAGCATTTTAAACCGTCCGGCCTGGTCGAGGTTCAGCGACTGGGTGAAACTTTTAGAGCCGCCAAAAACTGTGATCGTCTTTTTTTGTTTGTTGAAAATGAGCCGGATCTTGTTCCATTTTTTATAAAGCTGTTCACCGGGAATATCAAAGGCGATTCTGGAAAACTCGTCCCCGACGATCACTTTGAAATGGTCATCCTTTAAAAGAGAATTGTCGTAGAGGATATCAATGTTTTTCTTGTCGTTTTCGATCAGTCTGAGGATGTAGCCAAAGTAGGTTTTCTTGCCTGGTAAAAAAGCTATTTCAAAAGAAACTTCGAAATCACCATTAAACTGGAACGTACCTTCCGGGCTCAGATCGAGGCCCGTCCTTTTGTCCTGTACAACGTCAAAACTTTCAAAACCCAGCCCATAAGATTGCCCGAGGCAGACATTGTAAATGCTGAAATGAAATAATGTTATGATTAAAATAAAGCGGCTACAGAAATTCATGGGGTCGGGCTAATAGTGGGGCAGTCTTTTTTAACAATTTGGTACAAGTATAATTAATGGATGAAAAACCTAGATTCATCCTTTCTGTTAACCAATTATTAAGTTTTTTTTAAGCATGTTTTACTTTCTTGCCCTTCCATTTATCAAAGGAAGGCATTACCGGATACATTTAAATATAATACAGCATTATTTAAATTAAAAATAGCACAGACCGGCACATCTCGTAACCGTATATCTTAAAACAATCCATGCTGAGCAGACCTACAATATTTCTATTTGTTTTTTTCGTTTCCATTCTCACGCCGGCGCTCGCACAGACGATCACTAAAAACAGCACCGGCGGCAATCTCGGTTACATTGACCCGCGCATAGGCAACGTCGGCCAGCTTCTTGAGCCAACCCGGCCGACGGTTCAGCTTCCCAACCAGATGATCCGCATGGCGCCGATCCGCGCCAGTTACCTCGACGACCAGATATCAAGTTTTCCACTTACGATCGTTTCCCATCGCCTGGGCGAAGCGTTTTCCATAAAACCTTCCGTACAGCCCGTTCAGGCCGATAGCTGGGATCAAAAACTAGCTTATGACCACGATCTGGAGATTATCAGGCCTTGGTACTACAATACGTATCTGATTGACGATGAAGTAACTGTTGAATATGTGCCCGGCAAGAAAACCGGGATTTTCAGCTTCGATTTCCCGAAAGCAGGCGGGAAAAGCATCCTCTTCGGACTCTACAACAACGGAGAAGGTTCCTGGCAGTTTAATGAAGGGAAGGAAATTGTAGCTACCGAAACCTGGGCCGGCGACGTCAGGATCTATCTGTACGGAGTTTTCAACGAAAAAGGTAAAGCTGGCACGCTGAAAGGCGGAAAGATACAAACCGACCAAAATGTTAGCGGCGCCAATACCAGGGCCTGGATCAGTTTTCCGGACAATAAAACCGGAAAAATCGAATTCAGATATGCGATATCATTTGTATCGGCTGAACAGGCGCGCAAAAATTTCAACAATGAGCTTCAATCCACAGATCTTGAAGCATTGAAGAAAAGCGGCGAAAATGCCTGGTCGAAAGTGATCAATCAGATCCGTGTCGAAGGCGGTACCGAAGCCCAGAAAAGAACTTTTTATACATCACTGTACCGGACATACGAGCGGATGGTCGATATCACCGAAGGAAACCAGTATTACAGTGGTTTTGATAAAAAAATCCATCAGACAACCCGCCCGTTCTACGTCGACGACTGGACATGGGACACGTATCTGGCACATCACCCGCTGCGAATGATCCTGAACCCCGCCCAGGAAGAAGATATGCTTGAATCATTCGTGGAAATGTACAGGCAAAGCGGCTGGGTGCCTACTTTTCCGGTGCTGTTCGGGGATCACGCCTGCATGAACGGATTTCATTCCTCCATTGTATTTCTGGACGCTTACCGAAAGGGCTTACGAAAATTTGATGTAGCAAAGGCATATGAAGGCATGGTCAAAAATGCAAATGAGGCTACTATGCTGCCCTGGATGAACGGGCCGAAATGTGAGCTTGATGATTTCTATCTGAGCAAAGGTTATTACCCGGCTCTGGGAAAAAACGAAAAGGAAACCGTAAAACTGGTAACTCCTTTTGAAAAACGGCAGGCTGTAGCGGTAACACTTGGCGGCGCATACGACGACTGGGCCGTGGGCGAGCTGGCCAAAGACCTCGGCAAAACAGCCGATCACAGGACATTCAGCGCACGCGGGCTCAATTATAAAAACCTGTGGAACAAAGAGCAGAACATGTTCATTCCCAAAAACAGCAAAGGCGAATGGATACAGATAGACCCGAAATTCGACGGTGGAATGGGCGGCAGGGATTACTATGACGAAAACAACGGCTGGACTTACAAATGGCAGGTGCAGCATGATATCCCCGGCCTGATCGGTCTGATCGGCGGAGAAAAGAAGTTTGAGGAAGACCTCGACCAGCTTTACCGGGAAGGACTGGGACGGAGTAAGTACGAGTTCTGGGCAAAATTCCCCGATGCTACCGGCCTCGTTGGGCAGTACTCCATGGGCAACGAGCCGAGTTTCCATATTCCTTACCTCTACAATTATACCTCGCCCTGGAAAACCCAGAAACAGATCCGCTTTTTGCTGGATGTATGGTTCAAGGATAATATTTTTGGTATACCGGGCGATGAAGACGGCGGTGGCATGACTGCTTTTGTGGTATTTTCTTCCATGGGTTTTTACCCGGTAACACCCGGAAAGCCGCTTTATACAATCGGCAGCCCGGTATTTGAAAAGGTAACAATTGACCTTCCAAACGGGAAACAATTTACGATGGAAGCTAAAAACTGCTCGGTTGTAAACAAATACATTCAGAGCGCCCGTCTCGACGGAAAACCTCTGGACACGCCTTGGTTTACCCACGAACAATTAAACGACGGCGGTAAGCTGGAACTTGAAATGGGGCCCAAACCAAACAAAAACTGGGGAGCTGCTATAAAAAACTAAAATAAGCTTTTTGCTATTGGCACTTACTGTGAGGCAGCCGAGCGTTGCGCGGTTCCGCAATCCTTCGATTGCCTCACGGCAGGGCGTCCAAAATAGTCCTTAGATCGCAAGTAACTGTAAAAAACTATACCCAGTTTTGCGGCACGTTCGCTTCCGAAGTGACTGGCACAAATTTGATGGTTAATTTGTAAAATTAATTCATCTAACCGGCCGGGTCAATATGATAACTTCATCTACATTTTCTCTTTTTTTTCCCAAAATCCAATATCTGTCGCTTGCAATTTTTCTGGCAATGATCGCGGCGGATCGCGGGCATGCGCAAAACTGTTTTCCGATCAGTCACCTCCCATGTGAGAACGTGTGTGTGGAACTCCCCTACTCTCTTTCATTCGGTAATTCCATACCCAATACGATTTCCGACAGTGGAAATCTGGGAACGGGATTTACAATGGTACAGAATTATTCGGGGACCAGACATGTAAACGACAGCGAGCCGGCTGATGCTAATTTACCTGGCTACCTTGCTTCGAAACTAGCACTGACGGCTGGAACACTTCAGATCACTACCAACAAAGGCCTCAACTTTCAGACGTCCAACAACCTCATCAATGCATTGGGCGTGGAAGTTCGTACGGATGAAAAAATACAGATTTCAGCGCAGGTGATCAATCCCTATAATGGTGCGCTGGATGAGCAGGCGGGTATATGGTTTGGCCTGAATGACAAAACGTTCCTGAAACTGGCGATCAGCAAAAACAGGGTGGAGCTCAGGAGGGAAATCGACGACATATCCAGCACGTCGACAGCAACTACCAACCCCGACCAGCGACGGACCGGTACGATCAATGGCTTGAACACAAAAACCGTTTATCTCAGGCTGGTCATCGATCCGGTTTCCAATACAGCGACAGGTATGTATTCGACAGATGGAGGCACCTCATACAGCAACGCCGGAGCCGGTTATCCGTCGCAGGAAATCAGCATTGCGGGAACAGGCCTTACCGGCAGCAAAGCACATGCAGGATTGTTTGCCTCGCACCGCAACGGTACCACGCCTGTGACCTACACTTTCGATAATTTCGAAGTACGCAAATCAGTACAGTTCAAATATCCGGCATACACCATGACATTGCCTGAAACCTGGACCCCGGGTACATCCACAGGCACCTTATCTGCCACTTCTGCGGAGGGCGGAAGTATTGTTTACAGTATTAAAAGCGGCAATACAAACGGCACTTTCTCCATCCACCCGACGACGGGCGTACTTTCTCTGATCAAAAAACTAAATCACCATACACAGTCGATATACAACCTGACGATGCAAGCAGTAGCGGGCCAGGCGATCGGTACGGTGCCGATGAAAATTACTGTAATCAGTAGTCCTGCAGCCGATTTTCCGACTGTGAACTGGTCCAAGGTTGCCAACCAGCCTTACAAAGTCAGTGAGGCGCAGGGCGAGGTGGTCAACGAAATGCTGTACACTTTTGGCGGTTTTGACAGCCAGAAAACCGGTTTTACCCCTACCAAACGGAGCTATGTTTATAAACCTGGGCCGAATACCTGGACCGCAATTGCAGATCTGCCTTTTACCCCCAATGGTTCGAACTTCGGAGGGATCACCCACGCCGGGATTACCAATGACGGCACGGACATTTATATCGCAGGCGGCTACACGTCCAACGCTGCAGGTACCGGCCAGGCTTTCGGAACACAGCAGGTATGGAAATACAATGTGGCGGCCAACAATTACACCAGGCTGCCCGACCTGCCGATCAAAATCGCGGCCGGACAAATGGAATACCTGAACGGCAGACTTCACCACATTGCAGGTACCAATGCGGCCAGGACGCATGATCTGGGAGATCATTACGTACTGGATCTGGGCAATCTTGCGGCGGGCTGGAAAACGCTTTCGCCATTACCAAATCCACGTCAGCATGCCGGATCTGCCGTCTACGAAGGGCATATCTATTACATCGGCGGACAGCGCGGACATGATGCGCATCTGGTTACGCTGAAAGATGTGCACAGATATGATGTGCAAACCGACACGTGGACAAAAATGACCGATTTGCCTGCCCCGGAAACCTATGGGCGCGGGCATATTTCATCAGCGACTGTTGTCATGGGAAACAGGATCATTGTGATCGGGGGCGAAGTAAGACAACACATCCAATGCGCACTGGTGTCCGCGTATTCTCCGGCAACAAATACCTGGACAGAGCTGACGCCTATACCCGAAGCACGCTTCTCGGGCGTATCGGCTGTTTTAAATGGAAACCTGTTCTACACCGGCGGCTCGAAGACCAATACTACCTTTAAAGGTGTGCCCGCTAACCCGGCTGCGAGACTAGCCGCCGAGAGTCATGGTACGATTTTCCCGGATCAGTTTTTATCTAAAAAAATAACAATTTTCCCCAATCCCGCGAGAGGCCGTAATGTGTTCATGAAACTGGAAAATTTTGAAAAAAATGAAAAAGTAAAAATCTCCGTCCTGGACAGCGAAGGAAAGCTGGTACTGGCAAAAAGTTTCGACACCGATGAAAAGGGAAGCACGTCGGCAGATATGAACGGTCATTTACCACTTTCAAAAAATACCTATATTATCAGGGCCGATGCTCCTTCGGGTTTCTGCATGGGCAGACTGGTTGTAGACTGACCGAATAATTAATCGTTCTTGCATCCAATCCCGGCACCCTATATCTTTCGGTCATACAGAAATACATCCTGGTATGACCGGAAGAAACAAAATAGTATTGCTCCACTGGAACGGACGCTTTGGCAACCGCATGTTCACGTATGTTTTTCTGAGGCACTATGCTGAGAAATTCAAACTGGACATCTGGGTGCCTTCAAACTGGGAAGGCGATGTGCTGTTCGAGGATACCGGATGCAAAATCATCGACGACGACGAGCTGCGGCTTTACCTTAACCAAACTATCCCCGAACTGGACAGTCTCGACGCCAGGCTGGCTGCGATCAACAGGTATAACCAAAAAAACGGCGACACTATCTCGTACATGAACCCTGACGATCCGGGCCAGTTCGGAAGGATCAATGTGTGCATAGACAGCCTTGCCTGCTACCACGACTCTATTTTCAGGCATTATTCGCGGGATAAGATCTTAAATAACTATTGCAGATTCTCCGATAGTATAACCGGATCGGAACTCTATAAACGCATGCAGGCCCGCCAGGGCACCTACCACATCGCCCATTTGAGGCGTGATGATATCGTTAACCCGGAGATTACCAGTAACCAGGGATATTCTGTCATTTCCCGGCAGTCGTATGAAAAGGCGTTTGTAAAATACGGCTATGATCCCGAAACCGTGGAATGGGTGACCGACGACAAAACCGGTAACTGGGGCATTATTTATCCCAAATATGAGGACAACTGGCGCTACCCGGAAGGTTCTCAGCATTATCAGGAGATCATATTCTCCTGGTTTCCGGATTTTTTAAAGCTGATGTTCGCCAAAACTATTTTCAGGGCAAATTCATCATTCAGCTGGTGGGCCTCTTTTCTGAGCAATGCCAAGGTGTACTCGCCCAGGTTGCATACCCGCGTGCTTTTTCATCAGACCGGCCAGGAAACAGACTTTGAATTTGAAGAGGGAAACCATCCGCACTGGCTTTGCATTTACGGCCAGGACCAATGCGATGACATTATTATCAAATAAAAACAAAAATTTTTTTTGCGTTTTTAAAAGACTGTTTCCGGTTTCTACAAATACACCCCTTTGGACACCAAAAAAATAAATTATATAACTATTCCTAGAAGATAGGTTATAAGTTATAATGCTTGGTTATAAAGCCCGATTTGGGTTGTACAACCAGTTCTACAATAGCACCCCGGGAGGCGTACCGCTAAATAAGAAACACTCCTAATGCAGTGATTTTCACTATATAATAGTTGACTCCGTTAAAATAGCTCGTTATATTTATCATATTAATTCCATAAAAGCTCCAATTTATGAAAATTGACAGCTCCACTTTATCCGCACTTTGTGACGAATTTTGTTATGTCACCGGAGAGGACAAAATCATTATATTCGGTGTTCGCGGAAGTTTGCCCCTGGACGCTCAAAAAGGCGATTTTGACGCAACTTCGGGGTTTCGTGAAGGGTATGAAACAGGGTATATGAAGCTAAATTACACGACGAGCCGTTGCACCGTCGGATTGTGGGATAAAGAGAACCATAAAATTGCATTATTCCCCGGAAGCACTGTTCCGTCCAAACGGTACCTTCTCAGGAATAAGGCAGCCCTCAAAACATTCAATATACTGTCGCCCGGAAAGTACGAGTTGAAAAAAGGTATACACCCAAGAGAGAAAGACGCATATCAGCGGCATGAGGCGCTCCTGATGGATGATTATGGGCTGATCAGCATCCCGGAGGTGAGCATTGCCGGAGGCAGGCTGAAATTCGGGCTAAAACAGGCGCAAAACAAAGTGATGCTGGCCGGCGACAACCTCCACGCCTCCCGAACGGAACCACGTGGCATATTTCAGGACGAAAACCAAAAGTGCCTGGCAGCACTGAATATGCATTTCAGCAGCTCCGGCTGTATCACAATAGTCGGGCAGCCAAAGGAATATGTCAGCAGCCAACAGAGTGACGGGCCATGGAACAGCTGGATGCGTTTTCAAGAACTTTTAAAAAAAGCGAATGTCTCGAAGGCCGACAAATTCAGTTTCTTACTTTTCAATTATGCTGATTTCAGGAGGGGTCGAAAAAATCGGGATCCTTTGCCGATCCGCTACGGAGCGTCGGGAAACGATGTCAGGAAAATTCAACGTATACTAACAACAGTTAGCAATATCAAAAAATCTTCCGCCTATTATTCAGGCCCGGAAAACGGGCTTTTCACAGAAGAAACGGTGGTGTCTCTGTTGGCATTTCAGGAAGATTTTTTTACCGGCAAAGGCAATCATCCATCAGACCTTTCAGGCTTTTTCAGGAACACAAGACATTTTATGTAACGCTAAAAAATAAGAATATGCTATCAACTGACCATGTCCAGATCAAAAAGGGTATTACGATATACCGTGATTTTCAGAATCCGAACCAGTACTACTATCTGCCTTCCGAAAAAGTAAAAATTGCGAATAATGGAAAAGGCATCCAGTTTGTGGCTTACATAGACGGTGAAGTGCTGGAAGGGACCGACCCCGAGTTCGACAAAGACCTGGACCGTGAAGGCGGTTTTCTGACGCTGGAAGTAGAGCTAGGCCCGTCGGAAGATGAAATTGAAGCTTTGAGGTCGGAGCTGGAATCATCCGGCGGAGGGGAAGTGCAGCTTGCTCAGGTCCCTTTTAAAGACGGGGCAGTTAAGCTGGTGATGTTCGGCAGTACCGGCGGGGATGCCAACCCGGCTGTCGACTTTACGGTGGCGGGATCGACAAAGCCCGCCATGCTGGGAAAACAAACCGCCGTTTTCTCCCTGCAACTGGGTGGAAAAGAAGCGCAGATCATGTGGGCACTTCTGAAAAAAGGTTCTCAAACCCAGGTCGGCGTGGTTTATGACCTGGAATACCTGGGTGTTGCCCCAGCTTACCATCTTGAAATTACAGTTGATTTTAAAGCTACCGAAGAGTTTTGGCAACATCATATCGATGCCGATTTCAACCTGGACAGCGGCAATCTTAAGATCGTTTCCAACAATGACATTGACCTGATCATGCGTGATCTGGTCAATACGGGAGCTATTACGGTGAAGGAAATAGATTTTACCGGCACTGGTACCGGTTCGGGGCCGCTGGGTTCCGACGATCCCAATGCGATGAAACTTGTGAGGGAGCTTTTATCCCCTACGCTCTTTGACGCAACCGCCATACCCAGAGAAGATTACAACGTCCTGGGCAGCACATTGCCCAGCCAGAGAGACGGTGGCGGAACCAACACGCCAACACGGACGCAGGCCGCTACGCCAACACCCACACCAACAACGCCGACGACGCCGACAACCCCAACGACGCCCAGGCCCGTCACTACACCCGCTACAAACAGCCCGACGCCAACAGCCACGGCTACACCAACCGTGACAACTACGGCTACCGGAACAACAACCGTTACACCATCAAGAACTGAAACCCCGCCAAGTAACGACGGTGTTACTCCGGTGCCCACGCCGACACCCGAGCCGCCTCCAAGAATTACACCCACAACAACTATTACCACACCGACGCCAACAACGCCGACAACGACCATTACTACGCCGACACCAACCACGCCGACAACGACCATTACCACACCGACGCCAACGACACCAACGCCGACTACCCCCACAACAACGACCCCGACCCCGACCAATACGGTACCGGAAAGAGTTGAGACAAAGATCAATATCAATGCCGGCTATTCGCTGAAACACCGGTCGATATCGCAGGAAATGAAACGGACGTACATCTTTGACAAGGCGGAAGCCAAAAGCAACGTTTACCACCCCGCAAGTGCGCTGACGCTGGAAGGTACTGATTTCGATGCTGACAAGCAGGTAATGCTGGTCCGGCTGGGCGACGGTCCGTTTAAAGAAATAACCCTGGAGATCAGGTCGGCCCTGGATTTTGATGAATTCCAGATCACCGAGGCCATCGTGCATATCTCGTACGGGTTCGCAGGGGCTCAGGGCGATAAGTCAAAAAGAAAACTCAACGAAAGCATTGCGGTAAGCAATAACGTGCCCAGAAAAGCGATCCGTTTCTTCGTCGACGATTTCGGGACATTGACCTACGACTACTATGTTGAATTCATTCACAAAGCGGGTTCCATTATCGGCAGCCATGAAACAAAGATCAAGTCGCGGGTTTTCGAAAACGTAACTGAAAAGGACATTGCCGTGAACATTTCGGATCATTCGCCTTTGATACCCGTTGAAATCCAGCCGGGAAATCTTGTTTTCTCAAATGACGGTATCCAGTCTGTACAGGTATTTGTAGCCCCTGC
This sequence comes from Dyadobacter bucti, assembly GCF_005869225.1. Lineage (GTDB taxonomy): Bacteria > Bacteroidota > Bacteroidia > Cytophagales > Spirosomataceae > Dyadobacter > Dyadobacter bucti. Next base: position 420,166 of record NZ_SWFP01000001.1, read on the forward strand.
AAAAGACATGAATGGAAGGACGACCATTTTCAGGCAGGATAACACTTTATTACAGAAGTTCCTGATCTTCCCGGCCGCCCCCAACAAGTATCAGTATTTTAAACGTCAGGAGTTTTTCTTCAAAGACGATTCGATACAGGAAGAATTCCCGGAACAAAAAGATTCGCAGGTCATTGTCAACAGTCCGAGAACCGGAGTGCTGACCATCGCTCCGATCGTGCGCGATAAGATGAACATCATTGCCAAGGCGATTGTCCAGATCAGCTTCACCAATATTGAAGGAGAAGTTCTTGCCAAATCCCTGGTGATCAACCCGATGAGCAACGATGCGGTTCAGCAAAGTTTTTCCATAGTACTCGAAGACGACGAGCCCAGAATATGGAGAGCTACCACCCAGTTCCTGCTTTCCAACGGGGAGATCGTAAACGGCAATGAACAGGAGTACAACACGGACACGCCTGCGATCAGTCTGGAAAACTGCGGGCTGCGCGTATTGAAACTATTCACCCTGCTTGGTGCCTCAACCTTTGACGGCACGATCGCCGCAATAGAAGTCCAGTTTTTCGACAATGAGGGAGAAGCAGGAGCTGTGCCGCTGGAAACCGTACTGCTGAGGAAATTGAAAATTGAGGAAGTAGTCGTACTGGCAAATGTCGGCATTGCGGACCCGCTCAGTGCGGTTGCCCATATCTTCCGTACCAATGGCACCGAAGAAACGCTCAACCTTGTGATCCCCGCAGGCCTTGACGAGATCATGCTAAGAATTACCAATATCTAAAAATTCAACACTGTTCACTTAAACTTTTTTTATTATGTTAATGCTATTCCCCACCGTTAAAGTCCCTGGTTTAGACGATATTGAAATTTTCAGAGATCACGAGAAAAGCGATACATTTTACGCACTGAGAGGACGTCCGAAAATCGCCATCGATACGGACGGTAACCCCCAGATGTCATTCAACTTTTTTTCCAGAAATGCTGATATTGCCTACGCCAGCAGTGCCAACAAGGAACTGGTGGAAACACAGCTCGGCCAACTCCTCTTAACAGTGGACTTGTCCGTAACAGAGGAAGAACACAACAAAATTACCGAATACCTCAGCTCCCTGCTCGCTAAGCCTGCTTCCCGCTTCGTTCGCTTGTACGGGCTCCTGGCTAAAAGACCGGGCGTAATGCTGACGCCGGGATCAAACAAACCAGTGATCAAGCTGGGCACACCCAATACCTGGAAAGAAGGCACCGCCAAGCTGGAAATACTGGAGGGTCTGGGTGATACATTTAAAAAATCGTCGAGCGCGGAAGTAAAACCTTCGCTGATCGGTTCAAATTCGGCTTCATTTTATGCAACTTTGGGCATCGAAGGCTCCCAGATTTATTATGATGCGCTGACGCAGGGTTACTCAGGCGACGGCGAAGAACTGACCCCTCTGCAGGCTATTGTGCGGTACGACCTTTCTGGTTTCGCTTTCGTCCCGAACATCGAGGCAAAGGTCTGGGCAAATTCCACCCAGATGTACAGTTACATGGAAACATTTTCGGAAGATTACCGGAAAGAAAACAGAGGCTATACAAAAACCACCCACAGCCCAGGAAAAACGGTCCGCATTGATGCGAGAAGTGTTACCGCCAGCAAATATGACATTGCTTCGCTGATTGAGGAAATGATCGACAAAAAGGTGATCAACATCGAGATCACGGATTTTGGCGATGTAGCCGCCAACAGCGCCGACATCAAAGAACTGGAAAGCAGCCTGCGGTCTTCACTGATGGATACCATCATGAGTACGATCATCCCTAATTTCTTCGAATCGGCTTTTATCGGAAAAGAAGAAGGGACGGCAGCCGATGGAACCCCGCTGAAACCCAATCCGGAAATGGGCGTAACAGACGCGGAAAGGACCAAACCTACCGTGGACACCTATTATTCCTTTAAAAACAATGTCGACAAGAAGCAGGTCAACGAACTCAATTTCAGCTTCAAAAAGAACGGTACCGTTGAATTCCGCAGGTTTCCGAATGCCACACTGAGCACGCAGCTCACAAAAGAGCAGCGTGAAAAACTGATCAAGCACATTGATGTAAGCAGCCCTGAAGTACAGATACTGACTGTCCAGATCGGCGTGAACGCCGATTTCAAAACTGATAATATCCATAGCATCATCGTGAACATCTCGTACAGCCAGCGGGATTTCAAAAGCGGCGTTGTGAGGGAAAGCACCAAGTCATTTATGTACAAAACCGGCGAAGAGATCAATACTTTCCGGGTAACCATGGCCAGAAATGAAAAGGGTGAACTCATCGATTTTTACAATGTGGTTGCAAAGATCTCTTACATCGGAACTGCGGATTCTCCTCCGGAGATAAAACTTGACAAGATCAGCGACAGGTCCCTTGTTATATCGTACGACAAACTTGGCTTCGTCACCGTGAACTGCATCGCCAATGATATCGACTGGACGGTGATCAGGGAAGCGGTAGTGAGTCTTGAATATCCGCACGTTCCAGGGAAACCCGATACTAAAAAAGACATCAGGCTTACCCAGCAAGCCCCGACAGGCAACTGGCGCTGCTACATGTACGGGAATTCGAACAAAACTTACAAGTATAGCGTCCGGTACAACCACATAGACGGTTCAGAAACCCAGGGCCCGGAAAAAACAGACAGCCGCGACACGCTGATGGTGGACGATCTCCTGACCGGACGTGTGAAAGCATCCTTCGACGTGATCCTCAATACTGATACGGTAAAAGCAGCCAAAGTGGAAGTATTGTATGAAGATCCGGCATTCCATATCAAAGAAGAACATGCGCACTGGTTCAAAGATACTGAAACCTGGGAATGGGTGATACGGCTGACGGAAGGAGCGTCCGAGAAATTCAAGTACCGGTACTTTGTCGAATACATCGACGGCCTGCTGTATACGTCACCCTGGACAGAGGCCAATTCTGACGAAGACATCAATCCTATCAACCTGAGACGTCATAAAAAGAAACTCACCATTGACGGTTCGTCATTGAACTGGACGCAATGGGCGGCGGTCCTGGTGACGATCACATACAGCGAGCCTGAGAAAGATTATTTTATCAGCGAGACAGTCAAGATCGATTCGGAGCAGAAGAAATATGATTTCAATGCACTGGCATTTACGGCAGCCGGTCTCCCGTTCAAATACGCCTTGCAGTTTGAAAAAGCAGCGGAGGGATCGGATTCTGTTTTGGTCGAAGAAAAGGATATCACATCCGGATATCTGCTGCTGAAAGCCCCTCAGGCCTGATCTCCCTTATTGTTTTAACAAAATCGCTTTATGGCAACTACAGATAAATTTATAATCAAGCCTCAGCAGTTCATGCTTGCGAGCAGCGTGAAGTTCATGAACATGGTGTTTTTAAACCCGAACCGGCTTTACGACGAACCTTCGGACCCTGACCGTGCCTATGTGGTAAACGGCGCCAAGTACGGACAGCCGAAATTCAGGATCAAAACCAGAAGCGGTGGCGGGATCACTCCCGACTCGGATGCATTCTGGTTTACCAAAGATGAAAAGGATGGCAAGATCAAGCTCAATGCGATCATAGAAATATACAGGCCCGAAGCTGACGTACATCCGCTCTCGCCTACCAACACCGCCATTTCACTCACATTTCAGTCAGGCGGAAAGCAGGTCGTCAAACCCTTGACGATCACGCAGTCGCCCATGATCAATGCGGTTAATATCCTGCAGGATCTGCATGTGGAGACAGCGGTGGAATGGGATGAGATAAAGGACCTGATCGTAGGCCTGACACAGGATACCCCGGCCATGTTTACCATCAGTATCGATTCGGAACTGTCGTGGGAACGGATCAAGACGGATACTCCCGCTACCCCTCAGCCGCAAACCAGGCCGCCTGTTATCATCCGGGACCACCGGACCGGAGGCGGGGTTATCAGAAGCAACCCGTTTCTGGCCCGGACAGCTATGCTGAGGACTGCGGCCATGCCTATTGGTGACCTCCGGATGACCACAGTCCGAACGGATCTTCTTGCGGCGGCGGCATTGGCAAATCAGCCCATGTCCGGAAAAATTGCTTTGAAATACACAGACATCAAACAGTATACCAAAGAAAACACCTCTGTGTTCGGTGTGTTTTCAGATCAGTTTGAAGTAAAGGAGCTGACCTGGAAAAACCAGTCTCTCGCAAAAAACACCGGGAACTATACGATAAACTACCGCCCGACTTCCAGCCCGGACGTATTTTATTTCCTGCCGCAGGAATTCAGGATCAATGTCAATGAATACTCCGGTGAACCCCGGATTTCGATAGCTATGGTACCATCCGTGGAAGGCGCCGGCCAGCCCGCTACCTACCGGATCAAGAACAGCATCCAGCTTGTCCCCTATTTTAACCCAAAAGCAAAAAAAGACCTTTTCACTACATTGGACAAAGAATCCAAAGGTGTGATCAAATATTGTGACCTGAGAATGGGCGGGTACAGTGCCGCCAAGTTTGTGCTCAGGGATGCGTATGCCGGCGACAATGCTGTGTTCCGGGGTAAGGTACCGGATAAGATCGATAAGATAGATCCGGTTTCAGGATTTACGCTGACGGTGGATTGCTCTCTGGAATCCTTTGATTTTTTCAAAAAAGAGATCACCAGCGGATTTTCTATCGGCGATATTGAATTTGAACTACCCTATGAAGATGCGCAGGGACCAAAAACACTGATCCAGTCAGTGCCGGTTTATCTTGACATCAGAAAACTGGCGGGTATCCCTGTCGATATTGCGGTAACCGAGACGGAATCGGAAATCAAGGGTTTTGCCCTGACCAACCCGAACAAATTCAAGATCAAAGTAGGCGGTGTGGAAGTGACGCTGCTATCCGAAATCAAGGGGACGATCTATGATGCCGACTATGAAATCGGTATCCAGTCACCTTGGGTGGAAGAATTTGCCCCAAACCAGACTGAACAGGTCACACTCAAAACAGGGGATATCGCCGAGCTCGGTGAAGGAAGTTTCTGGACAAGACTAGTAGCCGAGCCCCTGAGCATTTCCCTGACGGAAGATCCCGACGTCATACTGTCCCGGGTGATAGACTACGCAACCGGTGATCCGGAAGTATGGGAACTGCAGATCAGCTGCCCGCTTTTTGAGAGGTGGACCGATCTGGATGCGGAAACGCTGAAGCCTTACCAGCAGATCAGCCGGGTAGAGGTCGAAGTACAAAATGGAGCCAGCAACACATTCACTGTCAATCTTACCAAGACAAACCATACCGGCTCGGTAAAAATGGCGAGGTCTATTTCGCAGATCCTGAAATCGCAGCAGCTCACAGAACGCACCTACAAGTATCGGATTGGTACGCACTATATCCTCGACGACAGCAAATGGACGGAGTGGCTGACCCCCGAAACAACAGCCGGAAACTTCCTCAGCGTGAGGCCTCAAAAACTTGTTTAATCAGCTTTAAAATACAACAACATGATAACGATACCCAGTGTCCTTAACCACAAAAACGTGGCCGTATACCCCGACGACGAGGATTGCAATATGTTTTATGCCATCAAAACGAGTCCTGAGATAAGGCTTGCCCCAACTGGTGAGCCGGTGTTCAGCGGACTGTTCTGGACCGACCAGGCCGATGGGGCGGCCGGCAATACCGCCGGTATCAATGGTGCATGGATCAATTTCGATGCACATCTGGGTGTAAGCGAGCAGGTTTTGAAAGAAATTTCAGACAAGCTAAAATCCGGCCGGGTGCAGGAAAATCGCAGAAAGGTATTGATAAAAAAAGAAAAGGAAAGGCTGGGCCTCATCGCAAAAGCCCGGGGCGAATCGACCATTCCCGATCCCGACATACCGCCCATCCAGGATATCCGTTTTGGCGCCCTGAACTTTACCGAAGGTACCGTGACCCTGTTGGAAGAACAGGCGGGCGAGCTCGTGGGATGGTCATCGGCAGGCGGGCCCGCAAGTCTTATCGGCGACAACAACGCTGCCTTCGCGCTCAGGCTCAACCCGAAAGGTGCGGCCATCTGGCTGAAATCCCTGCAGGCAGGCGTAAAAGCTATCAGCATCCGTTTTGACCTCAAATTCCAGCTCCGGCTGCCCAGTCTGGAGATCAGGGCCTGGGCCGGATCCACGCAGGAAAGCGAGGTCAACAGGAAAGTGGACCGCGTCTGGAGAAATACCGACCAGGGCTGCTCCGATGCCGATGTGGAACGCATTGATGTAAAAGAGGTGACCGAAAAGCTCGTAGAGGAAGGTCTCATGAACATTGAGATCAAAAAAGGCTCTTCCGAAATTTCCGACGAACATGTAAGCCAGCTTCGCAACATGGCGATGAAACTCATCGAAGATAAAGTTCAGGAGATCATCAAAAGCAGGATCCACGGTATGACACCACAGGAAAGATCCAGCTCGATGATCCAGCTGATGTCGGAAGAAGTACGTTCGTTTGTGGAACTTCGCTTTACGCAGGAAGATGTAGTGGAATGGAAGATATCGCCCCAGGGAACGATCATGAATTTCCTCGAAGGCATACCCGACAGCAAAAAGCAACAGATCACCAAAGTAGTGGACCTGAGCGAACATGAGGTCGAAACCATCTCGATCGAGACTTCCGCGGAAGCTCCCTGGGACGAGCCACCGTTTGTGAATGCAGTGAAAGTTATCCTTGAATATCCTTCGGCCAATGAAAAACATTCGGTACTGTTCAAAAAAGGAGATCCGAAAAATACCTGGCACTTCAGAAGACCGAAAAAAGACAATGGAGAGGCAAAATATACCACAGAAGTCTACTTCAAAGGTATTTCGGAACCTGCGATCATAAAGGAAAAAACGTCCAACTCCGATACGATCAATGTCAACGTGGGTAAAATCGGGTTGATTGACGTGACGTTTACGCCCCATCCGATACTGGCTTCCCTGACCGGCAACAATGCCGTAACGGCTATTCAGGTGGATGTATCCTACAAAGAAGAAGGGGACCCCGACCATTTTACAGACTCACTGGTACTGAAAGTAGAGGAACTCGAAGGGAAAAAACTCACAAGGATCATCGGAAAAGCCGTAGATGCGCCTCTGGTATGGACGGCCACCTACTTTTCCAAAGACGGAAGCTCCCTTCAGATCCCGCAAAAAAAATCTTACCTGACCGAAAACAACCAGGAAAAGATCGAGGTGCCAACACCCTACCAGGATTCACTTTCATTGAATGTGGAGCTTGCCGCGACCCCTGATGCGTCTGTCAAGAAAATTCTGGTGGAATTCAAATATGAAGACAAGGTCAACAACTTTTCGAGCATCGACAAGGTAGACCTTTCAGCCGAAGAAGAATGGGAAACAGCGTCCATCAAACTGGTACTGCTGGACAAAACGCAACGCAATTACCAATACAGGTACCGGATCGTGTCGGAGGACAACATTGCAAGAAGCGGCTGGATACAGGGTGAAGAATCAGAAGAAACGCTGATCCTGCCATTGTACAAAGTGACGATCAACCCATCGCTGCTCAAAATCGGGACAAACTTTGCAAACGCATTTCTCACGCTTCAGCATGACGACGGCGGTATTATCAACAACAAAGAATGTTTCCTGGATGCAGAATCGGGCGCGAAACCGCTCAGCTGGTTTATACCCCGTACCAATATGAATGCCACGTCGTACAGCTACAATTTAACATTGGTGAAAGATGACGGCACTTCGGTTGAAACTTCCGGTACCAACCAGGGAAGCATGTTAACTCTGAAAGCCCCTTGATCCACCATTAAACCTGCTGACATGCTGCTTTACAAAAGCCCCTTTCTCCTGGTGGACGGCCTGACCATTTTTGCCGACGACATGGACCCGGAAACATTCTATTACGCCTGCAACCAGCCGGTGATCATGACCGGCCCTGATAATCAGCCGAGGCTGGATGCATATGCAATCCTGCCGGAGTCGGGCGTGGGCGGCAATACGGATAGTATCCTGGAAGCCAGCCTGATGATGGACGTTGCACTGAGCGTGACGACCGAACAAATGGAAATGGTAACCAAAGCCATCAAAAAACAATATGGAAAAGAGCCTAAGGCCATCGTACCGGCGCCCATTTACGGAGGCAAAGTATACCTGATCATTGCCGCCGCAGGTGAAGAGCCCGATCCCAAAAAATGGTTTATCACTTCCGAAGTAAAACCCTCGATTTTCGGGGATAATATCGCTTCGCTGGTGGTACGGGCTACCGGAAACGACGCCAAGCTGCTCATCGCCGCCCTGAACTCCGATACCGTTGCGGCAGCTGTGTACTACGAGCTGGATATGCTGGGCATTGCGCCGGTTTTCAAGGCCCACATGAAAGTGAACTGGTCTTCTGTGTACCATCATTTTGAGAAATTCGATAAGCTCAACCTGATATTCTACACGGACGAAATCACAGAAACCATCGATAAGCTCACCGAAACAAGCGCTATCGAAGTGGTAATTGAAGAACTCGACCCGTTCATCAAGAGCGAGGCTATGAAGAGCCTTATGAATGAGCTGAAAGCCGAAGTGATCAAGAAGCTGTTCCAGCCTGCTTCTTCACCTCTGAGCGCCTCCGGGAAGGTGGAGGACAGGATCGCTGCCGGAGTGAGCAGGGTTGTGGCTTCGCTGGCGATTGGCTCGCACCACATCAGGCGGAACATCGACGAAACCCACCTGAGCACAACCATTGTGGAGCTCAGCCAGAAAAACGTCAAAACCTACCCCCTAAACCCGCAGGCATTGGTACCGTCCATGATCAAGGCGGCCGGCGGTATTAAGGATAAGATCAAGTGGATCAAACTGGATGAACTGCCGTTTATTGAGCAAAAAGTGGAGGTAAGGCTGGCTGCGGATACTTTCAAAACCTCCAATATCACATCGGTTATCATCGAATGCCGGGTGGTGGATACCGACGGGGAAAAGATCAAAGTGCAGGAAACGGTCGTTTTTGACTCCGATGATGTGCTGGCGAACCATATCAGTTTTATCAGGGAGAAAGATAAAAAATACCGCTACGACTACCGTACCACCCTCTTCATTAATGTAGCGGCATCCAATTTGCCTACAACTTTGGAAATTGAATGGGCCCCGCTGGATTCACCGTACATTTATTTTAATGCAGCTGAATATTTTGAAACGAAAAAACTAAACATCAGTCTGGACGATACCGACATCTTTGAACATGCTACGGTCGTACAGGCGGATCTTAAGGTGCTCAACAGGACAGACCAAACACCTGTCCTCAACCAGACTTATTTTTTCCGGAAAACAGACAATGAGCAAAAGTCGCTTTCTGTGATCGTCAACAAGGCCATACCGATCCAGTTTGACCTGGAACTGATCTACTTTATTTCAGCTTCCAAAGACCATAAAACCGTTCTTAGGGATATTACTTCGGAAGTTCTTTTTATACCCAATCCTTTTGAAAACAAATGGTCCGTAGACCTGATCTGCCATGCCGACTGGGAGAAAACGAGTAAAGTGATCCTGGAAACAAGGATACTCGATGCTGAACGGCTCGATCCGATCCAGATGAAATTTGATTTCAACAAAGACCTCACTGAGACAAAACTGGTAGCGGCCACCAGTCTCGACACCGCGAGCCAGGCTTTTGAATACAAAGTCACCTGCCTCACGACCGACGCGACCATTATTCACGGCCCCTGGATGCAAAATGAGGACAGTATCCTCGTGATCACCGATCAGATCAAGCCGGAAAGGATCATCCGCGCTACCCTTGCCTCTGCGCCGGACTTCACCCAAAAGGATATCCAGCAGGTGACCGTTGAATTTACTTATGAAGACAGCAAAAACCAGATCAGCGAAGTCAGCGAAAAACTGGTTTTCAAGAAAAAAGGGGACGTTGTCGAGTTCAGGCACCCGATGCCCGATTTTACCCAAAAAGAATTTAAATACAGGGTGAGGGCAAAAAGCAGAAGCGGAGAAACCTATAAGGCTGAATGGGTTACCGAGAAAAAGGAAAAAATAGACATTGTCATCCCGGAAAATATCTGGTAAATAAACAGACTATGCTTGACCTATCAAAACCTCTTGGCATACATGAAGGCGTTGTCTTCTACGGTGACCATGAAACCGATTCCCTGGTATATTACTTTCCCGATGAAGTAAGCCTTGCGCCCCAGATCAGCAGCAGCGGCGGATCCGAGAAGGTATATGAATTGTTTTTCCAGATTTTCAACGAAGGCGGAACCATTGAAGGCGACCTGGAAGAGCTGCGAAAAACAGCCGGGTCGATCCTTTCTCTGGGCATACAATGTACCGTATCGCCGCCGAGGCTGGAAAAAGCGATGCAGCTGCTCAAAGCTGCGCATCCGGGTTTTCCCGAAAACATGAATGCGACAGTGCCTCCCTGGAAAGACGGCACCGTAAACCTGATGGTGCTGGATGCGATCACCAGCAAGGAAGAAACCATGTCCAACGATTCGTTTGTGAAAAGCATTATCGGCGCCAACAAGCCGTCGCTGATGTCGTCAGACCTGAAAAGTATCTTCAATGTACGGCTTGACCGCCGGGGTACCGCACTCACACTGGCTGCCCTGGAAGGTGAGGCAGGCAATGTGGCCGGTGTACTTTATGACCTCAAATATACCGCGATCCGTCCGGCCCTGGACCTGCGGATATGGGCAAACCTCGGCAGATGTTACGATAGTGTTTCTCACCAGCTTGGGGTTAAGGCAGAATTTTATTATGGTGTAAAATTCTCATTAGGTGCAGATTTTGAATGGGTTACAAAAAAACTCGAAGAAGACGGGGATCTGAAAATAGAAGTACTCAGCCAGGCCGAAGATCCCGAAACCAAAAGGATGATCGATGAAATGGTGAAGGATTTCAAGAACAGCATTTTGCAGGAAATGTTCCGGCCTTATGTCAATCCGCAGACGGTCAACATTCCGGGTGCGGCCGCTGAAAGTATGGTACCGGTTGTGGGCGTAGCGTATAAATTCAAAAAGGAGAAAATCTCCCATGACAAGGTGATCGAAGTGGATTACCGGGAACGCTCCGCGATAGTGAGGACCCACAATCCCCAGTCGCACCTGTGGGTGCTTGGCAAGCAGATTGCCCAGAACAGAAGCAAATACGTCCAGAAAATAGTTTTCAGTGATATATGGCGGGAACAATCGCTCACCATCAAAATGGTATACGATTTCGAAGCACCCGAAAGCGACCTTCTGAATGCCGAACTGATCGTCTGGCGGGCGGCGGACGGTGTGAAGGAAAATGTGAAAGAAGGACGGTTTGCGATCCCCGATCTTGCCACGCCTCTTAAAAACCTGAGCTTTAACAAAGACAGTAATGAAAAAACAACGATCGCCTGGAATTGCGAAAAGGATGAACCGATCGGATATTATTACCAGATCAGGTTCCTGTATGAAACCAACAAGCCCAATGTGACCAGTCCGGCAGAGATCATCACTCCACCCGAATTCAGCAGCAACGAAGATCTCAACATTTTCCCCGATACGTATATTTTCCACCGTCGCATCGAGATACGGCAGGGCAACATATCTTTTCAGGAGTTCAAAAGCGTGGATGTCTCGCTGAAACTCAAAGATGACACGGGCAATATCCTCGGCACGGAAGTCATTACGGTCAATGAAGAGAACAAAAGCGCAATATGGACGGTACGGGGCAAGGATAAAAACGCGCTCATGCCGGAAGCGACCAAAGACTTCTTTTACAGCGACGAGCGGCCGTCAATCAAAACAGCACCGCTTTTCCTGATCGACGACGAGATTATCATCAATAAACCGTTCCTCCGGTCGAGCTTCAAGCTCATTCCGGTGGTAGCCGGCAAAAATGAATCTGTTGTAGAGATCCTGCTGGAAATTATCATTACTTCCCCCGAGCTGGACGATCCGTTAAAAGAACTTTACAGGATCAAGGGGCCCGCTTTCGACGCCCAGGAAATTGATATCAAGCTGCACTCTGATAAGGACAAGATTTCCTATACCGCAAAGGCGATCACGAACGAGGGGAAAATCATCGATATCAGCAACGGCCCTGTGCCCACCAATGCCCTGGTGATCGACCTGAAAAGGACGACTATGCGGGAGATCATACTGGAATGGGAAGGCCCGACGCCCGAGGCCAGGGGATTGAAAAACCTGACCCTGGAATTAAAGAAAAGCCTGAACGGACAGAGCAGCCAGGAGACGGTTGTTTTCAGCGGGGATATTGTCCCGGCCCCGGTCCGCAAGCAGTTCGACCTGAATGAAAAAATAGAATGGAGGATTTTGAAGCGGTTTCAGGACGGCAGCAGGGAAAAAGATGAGTTCAAACCACTGGGAGACGATCAGACCATTATAAAATTAAAGGCATGAAAAAGTATATTCTTCTGACAGCCGGATATGAATACCAGAACGGCGGGACCTTCGTTGGGCTCGCCGACCAGAGAAGACAGTTTTTGCTTGGGAAGCACCCCGAGTGGCGGAACGATCCCGAGGTGATCTTTGTAAGATTTGATCCGAAATCAGGAAAGATAGATCGCAATACTTCCGCTGCGGGCGCCGGGACCTGGACGCCGGAACCCGTGAATTTTGAAGCTGTGAACAGGCGGGTGCATTACCGTGAAGGCCATCTGCTGCCTTCGGACAACAGGCTCATGTCGATCACGGATGTGTACCGGTATGCTATAAACATAGGCGCTACGGAGCCCGGTACTTTGTTGGAATTCAGCATCATAGGACATGGCTGGTTCGGTGGGCCGATCTTGCTCAATTCTTTCCAACGCGACGAGTACACCGCTTCCGGTGACAACGCGGCCCTCCGGGATCCCTGGGACAAAGACGGCCGGACGAAAGACTTTTTCAATCAGAATATGAGCGATGCCGATTGGGAAAATTTCAAAAATGCCTTCGCGTCAGACGGCTACGCCTGGATCTGGGGTTGCCTGTTTCCAAGGGCCTACTACGATACTTTGTACAAATTCATGCAAACCCCTGAGTTCAAAGCCAAGCCCATGGCCAGCCTCACGGATTCCGATTCTTTCACCATTACCGTCAACAGCACTTTTGTCAACGATTATTATAATGTGGACCGGCAGTTTTTCCCGACCGACGATAATACAAAGACATTTACCCGTTCGCTTCTCGATCTGAAACAATATTTAAAACGCGGCATACGGCGCTCCTACCCGGGCCGGTTTGTGTCCGACACAGGCATTACCTGCGTGGCGGGCTACCTGGGTACGTATTCAGACTACGAAAGGAGCTACCCCGGCCATCCCGCCCCGCATCCTGTCATGGTAATCCCCAGAAATGCTTCCGTATTTGGAACCGATTTCACCAGGGTTATCAATTTTTACAAGACTTTTCTGAACATACCCGAAGATCCCGACGGGCGCGGATATGCTATTTATAATGCCGTTCAGGTGAACCAATGGTGGATTGATACGCAGTAGCCAGTTACATTTTCTACATTCTAACTTTTTCCTTTATGCAAATTCTCCAACTCAATTCATCCGGGGCCGACGTGGTCCGTTTACAGGAAAAACTGAAATCCCTGGGGTTTAATCCCGGTAGTATCGATGGCGATTTCGGGCCTGGCACTCAGGCAGCCGTTATTGCATTCCAGCGGAGCGAGGGGCTATTGGCAGATGGTATCGCAGGCCTGAAAACGCTCAAAGCGCTTGGCCTTGAACCGGAGCCGGAACTGATCGCAGCCAGCTCCGTCATATCCCAGGTCACTGTAGGTGTTGTTTCCCGCATGTTCCCGCTTACCCCTCTTGACAACATCAAAAAATACCTGCCGGCGGTACTTGCCGCTTTACAGAAATTCGGCCTCACCGACAAGCATATGGTATTGATGGCCCTGGCCACGATTCGTGCAGAAACAGCTGGTTTTCAACCGATAGATGAAGGAAAATCAAGATTCAACACCTCGCCCGGCGGCAAGCCTTTTGACCTTTACGATAACCGCCGCGACCTCGGTAACCAGGGGCCTCCGGATGGTAATTCGTTCAAAGGGCGGGGTTTTATACAACTTACCGGCCGCAGTAACTACCAGACCATCGGCAAGGAACTGGGCGTGGACCTGATCGGAGATCCGGCAATGGCCAACAAACCCAATATTGCCGCCGAGGTACTCGCTTTGTTCTTGAAACGCAAGGAAATAAAAATAAAAGAAGCACTTCTGGAAAATGACCTCCGGCGTGCGCGAAGGCTTGTCAATGGTGGCAGTCACGGACTGGATGCCTTCACCGAGGCATACCGCACCGGTGAAAAGCTCCTGTCGTAAAAGGTCAGGAATTGATACCTCCGAAACACAAATATTTGATTTCCATGTAGTAATCCATTCCGTATTTTGACCCTTCGCGGCCTATCCCGGATTCCTTCACGCCCCCGAAAGGAGCTACTTCCGTGGATATGAGCCCGTCGTTGATACCGACCATGCCATATTCCAGCGCCTCAGCGACCCGCCAGCAACGGCTTACATCCCTGCTGAAAAAATACGATGCAAGTCCATAAGGCGTATCGTTGGCCAGCCTTATCACCTCTTCTTCGGTCGAAAAGCGCGATACCGGCGCCACCGGCCCGAATACTTCCTCCTGTGTGATCACCATTTCCGGGGTAACGTCTGTGAGCACTGTGGGTTCGAAAAACAGGCCGTCCATTTCGTTTCCACCGACCATAACCCTGGCACCTTTGGAAACTGCATCAGCCAAATGCTGCTTCACTTTTTTCAGCCCCTTTTCATTGATCAGCGGGCCCATCTGGCTGTCGGTATCCAGTCCGTTGCCCACTTTCAGCGCACTTACGGCTTTTGACAGTTTTGCGACAAATTCCTCATATATCCCATCCTGCACATACAACCGGTTTGCACAAACACAGGTCTGGCCATTGTTCCTGAACTTGGATATCATGGCACCTTTTACGGCTGCGTCTACATCGGCATCGTCAAAAACAATAAAAGGCGCGTTACCTCCGAGTTCCAGGGAAATCTTTTTCAGGTTGGATGCACATTGTTTCATGAGTATTTTGCCTACCGCGGTGGAACCGGTGAAAGACAGTTTCCGCACTTTGTTATTCCCGCAAAGTTCCTCCCCTACCTCGGTGTTCCTGGTGGTGGTTATTGTATTGTAAACTCCTGGCGGGAATCCCGCTTTTTCAGCTAAGTAGGCGATAGCGAGGCCGGTAAGGGGTGTTTCGGAAGGCGGCTTCACTACTACCGGGCTGCCTGCTGCCAGTGCCGGCCCCACTTTGCGGGTGATCATGGCCAGCGGGAAATTCCAGGGGGTAATGGCAGCTACCACACCAATGGACTGCTTCACAACCACGAGCCGCCGGTCTTTGGTATGGGCCGGTATCACATCGCCGTATGAACGTCGGGCTTCTTCGGCAAACCATTCGATAAACGATGCACCATAATCCACCTCGCCCCTGCTTTCCGCCAGCACTTTTCCGCATTCCATGGTCATTAACCTGGCGAGTTCTTCTTTGTGCTCCATCATCAATGCATACCATTTTTTCAAAAGACCGGCACGTTCTTTGGCCGTCAAATCACGGTATGCAGGCCAGGCGGCATTTGCGGCATCAATCGCCTTCCTGACATCCGATGCATCCATGTCGGTTACCGAGGCTACGACATTTCCGTTTGCGGGATTGACAACCTCAAAAGTTGCCCCGCGAGCTGCGCTTACCCAGGTTCCGTTTATGTATGCCTGCGTCCTGATCAGGCTGTTCACTTCTTCGTTAGTGGTCATATTGTATATTTTGAAAATCAGATAAAGCTGCAAAAAAGTAATGCCCGCCCGAGTTTTTAAGTATTTTGATTTAAAAAATACTCAAAATCGCCTTTAAACTTGGCTGTAAAAAAAGCAGTCGGAACATACCCGTCCTCACTGACATTTAAGCTATAACTATTTGAAACGGTCCAACTTAGTCCATTTAGTAGTTTTTTTTACGGTCCCCATTTCTAAAAAAACGGTACACGGAAGCGGATATCCTTTGAGATCCCAATGTATTTTCGTACCATTGTTTATATACAGTCTAAATACAGAACGGTTTTACGAAGGTATCATTTGAACGAATTGGCATAAGGAGATCATGGAGAAATGAATGCGACATTGAATTTCAAGCAAGAAACAATTACCCCCGACTGGCACTTCCCCGATTTTGCTGCGCCATATCATGAAGAAATCACCGACAAAGAGATCGTCTATGACGATGAATACGGTAAGGGAACAGGCAAGGAAATATTGCTCGAAGGCGTTTACATCTGGTATGGGCGTTTTCAGGTACAATCCAAAAAACCGATGCTGATCAGGTCGATGGGCTCGCACGTGCAGCTTAATTTCTGCATACAGAGCACTACAAGCTATTTTTCAAAAAATTCGTCCAAGCCCTTTGTCAGGTTTAAACCGCATCAGCACAATATGATCCTCCTTCCGCAGAAGGACATGCTGATTCAATGGCAGCCAGGTGAGGAAACCGAATCTTTTGCGATCAATATCACTACCGACTTTTTTTTCGATAATTTGCCAAAAAGCCACCCGATATGCGCACATTTCCGCAGGGGGATGAATCTTTCGATGCCCGAATTTCTGAGCCGTCAAAATCTGCCGTTGACCTCTAAAATGATCGCCACGCTGTTTGAATTAATCCATTGCAATTATTCCGGCTATCATAAAATCCTTTTCATCAAAGCCAAGGTGATCGAGCTGCTTGCGCTGCAGTTTGAACAATATGAACAGCTCCCGCTGCTGCATTTTACATCGTTTTTGAAGCATGAAGACATCGAAAAAATGCATGCGGCCAGGCAGATCCTGATCGATAACGTTGAAAAACCATTGTCACTACGCGACCTTGCACATCAGGTGGGAACCAATGAGTATAATCTTAAAAAGCATTTCAAAGAAATTTTCGGCAAGACTGTTTTCGGTTATCTGCACGATTTCCGAATGGATGAAGCCAAACATCAGTTATGTCAGGAAGGAAGCAAAATAGTGGAAGTGGCTCAGAGAATGGGCTATAAACATGCGACACATTTTACGGCTGCCTTTAAAAAACACTTTGGCTTTCTCCCCAATAAAATGCGGATCGGGCTTTTGCACCTCGTCCATTTTTCGGAATACCTGATCCAGCTTTCCACCGAAATCCTGCAGGAGGTTTATCTGGTGGAAATGATTTGAGAGGGCCTTAAAACTGTGTACTGATCCAGGGTTTTGCAAGATCCAGAAATTCTGGATACAATAGTCGATCCGGCTCCCATCGTTGTGAGGAGCAAATAATAGGAAGAGCCGTCTGAAATTTTCGATAACTCTCCATGATATACGGAGCGTGGGGAATTCGTGCCGGCCATTTAGACCTGGATGCCAACCAATTACGCAAACAATTAATGAGTTCTGCGACATCATTCTTATGAGCCATCGGATCTTGCCCAGCCAGATCCGACAAATAAGATTTTGAAGAAAATGGATTTCCTTCCAGAATCAGATGACTTTTCATTCTTTGTATGCTACTTCCATATCGCTGACAACCCATAAAAAGCCCCAGCTCCAAAGGCATATTGAGCCGTCCATCCCGAACAGATACATCGTGTATACCAAACTGGCACCCATGAATAACATCCATTATTTTATTCAGCCTGTTTGCATCTCCGTCAAATTCCAGTGCACACCGTGAATTGAATCCGCAAGCCTGTGTGGTAAATACTATAGCATGGAACAGCGGTTTGAAAACATCATCAAATGGGCAATTGATAAATACATTTTCACAGTAACCTGCAGGGACAGACCTGCCACCAGTCATTGACTTTTTCACTAGTTTCAGCAGTGTGTGTTATTACTATTATTAGGCATTGTTGTTCAGAAAATCCAATACCGCTTTTTCAGCGATTAGAGCTCTTTCCTGATTGTTGGATGGGACGATAAAAGAAGGCTGAGCGGTATCACGCATCTCGATATCTTTAACAGGTAAGTTATTGTCGGTCGCGTAAAATTTGCCGGAAGACAAATCTCGAACTATCCAATGCCCCGTGCTGGCGTTCCTGGCTTGGGTTAGGGAGGTTGAAATCATTGGTCGTTTGATGGTAGAAAATATTTTATTCCTGGAAGAGATTGCCATGGGTAACAAAGCTGAACACTTTACAAGGATATCTGATTTTCTGTTCATTGGACAAACATTGTGTGTGGTGACTAAAACAAAACTTGTTAAAAATTTCCAGAATTACAAATCCTACATCAAAATATACGCTCAAAATTCTTAAGAAGCCCGTCAAACCTACTAAATATTCTGTTTTGTGACATTTTAAAAAAATCGAAATGAAAACCAGGTTCACTTCCTGGCTTGGACGGAAACCTCCCGGGAAGTTAAAAATTCCTGAATAGCTTTTTGTACTTTTTGGGATGCGTGTTTCAATGCGCCGGAAAATTCCGTTCCCGACAATTTATTTTGTTCATTCAAGATGGCTGCAACCTGTATGATTACAGACTGATCGAAATTTTCCAGTTGCTTCAGAAGTTTCGGGATTTTGAGATCAGGAATCTCAGTCAGTTGCCGGGCATAACCGAAGGCGCTTGTCCTTTTACCATCCTTGTCGCAGTCCAGCCATACCGCGCCCGTGGAGCCGATCACACGCGGGTTCCACGCACTGGAAGTACGCGAGTACGGATTGGGAATCATCCAGAAAGGGCGCCCGGGATCTGGCCCTTCCGCAATGGCCACCAGGTAGGTATCCTGCATTTTGACCGGTATTTCCCAGGTTCCCTCCCATTTAATTATTTTGCTGTTCTTGGGATCAATACGCGCCTCGCGGATCTTTTGCCCATTGGCATACAAAGAAATTTTATCGGCACCAGTCCACGACGGCCCGAGCACCCGCACCAAAACATTCACTTTGCCCGATACCGGCACGATCTCACCCGGGCCATATTTTTCATCCACAGTTATTTCTGTCAAAAGCCCGAAACTGACGGACACCCTGCCCGCCAGAAACTGCTCCGCCGCGTGATTTACATCGATATTCCGGGCAGAAGAAAAGGCAGTGTCCCTGATATATGTCCGGCCCTGCCCTACCAGGTACCGCATCACATCATGCGAGTCACTTGAACCGACAGGCGTGATAAAACTTCCGTGATTCAATACGCCAAACCAATCCCGGTAAAGCTGCATGACATCCTTCTGCTGCGAACCCGAATTAAAGACTTCCATCGCGTTGACCGGCAGCTGCCAGCCGTCAAGATCGATACCCGCGACAGATAGGTAGCGCTTTGGCCCGAAAGGTTGGAAATTATTGTGAAAATCGCGCGCGTGGTTCAGGATAACTATGGGCGTCGAATTTCCGAGATTTCTCGCAACCGACTTCCAATCGTTTACCCGGTGATCGGGCAACGCGGAATTTTTGGTTACGGGAAAAACATTGAAATGCCCCACCGGAGTAGTGTATTCGTTTCCCAAAACCGGCGTAAAAAAAGTATCCAGCTGCATTTCCCGAACCAGTGGTTTCACGTCAGCCAGCACATTATGATCCGTAAAAACCGGCAGCTCTATGCCTTCGCCGGCGATAGTCAGTAACCGTTCCGCAACAGTCGCATCACCATGGCGCGAATGAGTAAAGGTATGTACATGTGTGTCCGAAGAAATCCAGCCCCATGTAGGCACCTCCCGCGCTATTCTGAACTGGTGCCGGACAAACTGACCTTTTTCAATGTCCAGTTCCAGCGAGTCTACACCATATTCAAACCCACGGGTTGCATACACTTTGTACTTTCCCGCGGGAAGGGTAAAAGAAGCTGCACCGTTTCCGGTATAAATACAGCCCGCGCGCACCGCGAGTTGCAGGCCGGGCAAAGTCGCAACGGGCTGGAAGGAATTCCCGGTGTTGGTGATGGTGATACGCGCCGGGACAGGCTTTTCTATACCTTTTTCGGTCACAGACACCTCTATTTTTGCTTCGCCCAGCAATTCATTAATCGGGCTGTTAAATAATGTGATTGCTCCGATGTAGATATCATCCGGCAGATTATCTGCTTTGCCCGCCGGCTTTTTGTAGGATATTAAAATTGTATTCTCTCCATTTTTGAGACTATCAGCAGGAACAGGCAGATAACGGGTCCGCCTGCTCTCGTCCTGGTCCAGTTTCCCTAATTCAAAACCATTGAGATATACAATCCAGCTCAGTTTCACATCCTCCTGCCGCAGCATCAGTGTCATTTCCCTGGTATTCTTTACAGCACTGAACTTCAGTAAATACTGAACTTCCGGGTTCGACGAGAAACGGTCCCATTCCCGCTCATCTCCGGCGCGTAAATGATGTATTTTGTCATCAAGAACCTGGGCGTTTAAAGACCCGCAGCAAAACAAAAAAAGTACAGGCAGGCCAGCCCGTATACCGGATATTCTACTTTTCTTTTTCATCATCGTGCATGTTATGAATACTACTGTCTTTCAATAAGAAAACAAGCCGTCCCATTTACCCAGGCACAAAAAAAGCACCGCCACAAGCTGGTGCTTTTTACCCTTATTACTCAACACTATTTTTTCAAGATCACTGCGCCAGATAACCGCCATCAACCGGATAGTAGGAACCTGTAATGAAGGATGCCTTTTCAGAGCTCAGAAAAAGCACCAGCTCGGCTACTTCTTCCGGCTGCCCGAGCCTGCCCGCAGGGTGTTTGGATTCGAGCCATTTCAAAGTGGCTTCATCGAAATCCTTTAACAATGGGGTAATAATAAATGCAGGTCCGACAGCATTGGCGCGAATATTGTGCTGGCCGTACTCCAGTGCGATGTTCTTCGTCATCCCCACCACGCCGTGCTTCGCTGCGACATACGCGGGGCTATTGGCAAAGCCAACGCTCCCCAGAATGGAGGCCATATTCACGATGCTGCCGCCACCGGATGCCAGCATAGCCGGGATCTGGTACCGCATGGCGTAAAAAACACCTGAAAGATTTACTGCAATCACCTTATCCCAGCCCTCGACAGGATATTCACCAGTAGGTGCCGACGGGCCGCCAATGCCGGCGTTGTTACATGCGATATGCAATGCACCGTATTTTTCAACCGTAAGCGATACCAGTTTCTGGTTGTCTTCCGGCAGAGATGAGTCTGCTTTTACAAAAATAGCATCTCCTCCTTTTTCTGTAATCAATGCTACCGTTTCGGCCCCCTCTTTTTCATTGATGTCCGATACCACCACTTTCGCACCTTCCTGTGCATATAAAAGTGCTACACTCTTCCCGATCCCTGATCCGGCACCGGTGACAATGGCTACTTTTCCAATTAACTGGCTCATATTTTTCCCGTTTAGTCAACTCATAAGATACATTTAAAATTCCGGCCATCCGACCGGAAAATACATGACGAGCGTCACAAGAAAAACTGAGATTTGCTAGAAAAAATTAGGCGGGACTGTTATCCAAAGGCTGCGGGGTATACTTTGTTTGGTCAAAGCATACCCCGCAGGGATTAGTTTTTAACGATTTTGTAAGTCAATCTGCTGCCATCGGTGCGGTTCACGTGCACCACGTACATGCCCGAAGGAAGATTTTTCACATCTATGCCTTCTGCTGGCGCAGTCCGTGATTCAAGGACCATGGTCCCCAGCATATTAAACACTTGTACTCCTGTAATTTTATCCAGGTTGTCCACTTTCAGGATCAGCTTTTCGGCCACCGGATTGGGATAAAGTGATGCACCGAACTCAATATTAAAGCGCAGGTTAACCAGTTTTGAGTAGGCGTAGGTACTGTCGCTGTCTATCATTTTTAGACGATAAAGATTTTCGCCGTCGAGCGGATTTGCATCCACAAAAGAATAACTGAACGGTTTCACGCTCTCTCCCTGTGCTGCCACCGAACCAATCGCACTCCACGATTTACCTGACTGGCTACGCTGAATTTCAAAACGTTCACTATTGACTTCGTCTGCTGTGCTCCAGTTGAGCAAGGCAGTATTGCCTTCTCTTGCCGCAGTAAAATCGATCAGTGTCACAGGCATGGCAGTATCGGTAATTTTGAAAATCTCGATCGCGGCAATCGCAAGCCTGTTGACAGTTGGCGTAAAATTGATATTGAGGACGTCGTCCAGTACCGATGTCGTGAAATCTTTAACAATCGCAGTACGATAGCCCACTTCATTGTATATATCCAGATTGTTTAAGATCTGCTGCCCTTCCATCGTGCCGCTGAAAACCCTTTGTCCGGGTTGTCCGTCAAAGTAATTTTCTACGAAATGCATACGCACGAGATAACTACCATTGGTGAGCGGAATGTTATACCCGGTAGCGGCAAGATCTGTCGCCGCAGAAAGATACGTCTGGTATAACTGATCAACGTCCGTTCCCGCCACGTCCGAAGGACTTACCTGGCTGTCGAGGCGTACCGAGCCTGTGCGGTAAGCCTGGTCGGATTCATATTCAATACCCCCGATTGTCACATTGGAATCCGAGCCACCTTTAATCCGCTTCACGACGCTTACCATCGAAACGCTGCTACGGCCTGAGCCGTAAAGCGGAATGCGGAGAGGCGATGTAGAATTATTGTAGCTGATAAGTATGGAAGCATTTTTAATCCCCACTGAAGTCGGTGTAAAACGAACATCCAGGGAGGCTGTGCCCTGGGCGGGTATGTTGGTCGAGCTGATAGAACCTAATGAAAATTCACTGGCATTTGGGCCGCTCAGCGTGATCCCTTTAATTGTTATTGCCGGATCTGTTGAACTATCGTCATAGGTCGTACCCAGGTTTTTAACAGTAAAGTTAATCGTGCTGTCTCCTCCTATGGAAACCGGGTTGAACGCTACCGCAGAAGATGTAAGCGGCGCAAGGGTAGAGTAATTGGCAGTTCCTGTTTCAGGACGTACATTTTCTATAAAGTACATATTGTCCTGGTAATCGTAGTTCGTAAATTCTACATCAATGTAATCATGATTTACAAAGTAGGCATTGGGAACCACATTTCCGTTTGCGTCAACCGCCTTTAAAAATCGCAATCCGATCAGCTGGCCTGGGTTTCTGGTCCTGTCGGAATAAGAAATCCCTACCCGGATACCAAAAGCACCGGAAGGTTCAAACGAACCCTGCGCCAGCGCCAGCGTCCCGTTTCTGATCCTGGGTGTGAGGCTTTGTCCGTCGAGTGTACTATGGGAGAAAAGGCTCACATTACCGCCACCGCTTGTAAGGAAATAATCAAATGATTCGGTGGATGCACAGCATGCATGATATGCCGCCAGCTGATATACCTTGACAGGTTTCGCAGGATCAGCCCTTACGAAATGGGAAACTGCAATTTCTTCGGAATTGGGAACAACCGTGGACCCTTCTATTGTACCGTCGGTTGCATTATATCCAGCTCTTGAACTGAAATTAAAAGCATCTATGATCTCCTGCGCATAAGGCTCGTTCCTTCCTTCACCCTGCCTCTGGTACAATCCATGAAGCATCACTTCTTTCGCAGGAGAAATACCGTCGTTACTATTGATTGTGAGCTTGTCATGGAATACTTTAACCCTCGTTGCCGCATCCACAGCGATAAACTGAACAACCACTTCCGCATAATTCCTTGTGGCAACGCTCACCGGCAGGGTAAACGACGTGTTCCCGTTGACCGAAAGAATTTTCCAGGCCGTCGGGTCCGATAATACCAAATCGCTCACAACCAGATCATCGCCTCCGAAATTGTTGATCCTGAGACGGATGCGATCGTGATTTTCATTATAGGGAGTTACTTCCGGGGATGTCCGTCTCCATGGCTCCTGGATCAGAGAGAAGACGAGCTGGTCATTGGCGGGAAAATTATCCATGTTTTTCAAAACCATATAGGGTCCCGCAGACTGAGCGTAGGCGCCGGGAGCCATCACACAACCATAAATCACACATACACAAGACAATAACAAACGAAATTTGTTATTTACAGTGTTCAATAAAAACATTTTGTAGAGATAATTTTTCACCATTTTTACTTCATTTAAGTGAGTTAGTAAACGCTATGGACAAATAATGCAAAACGGATTGCCTGCTAATCGTGAGATCAGCAAGAAACGTGTAATGCCAGCATGGTTTTGAGGAGGGGTGAATCACAGTATTCGTTGCAGCAAACAACAACGATCAAAAAGAAAGCGAACTTCGGTCCAGGCCAGGCAAACAGAATTAATTTGATCTCCTTCTCCCCTATTTCACCCATTTCCTCATCGGATCTTTTCGTTACCCACGTATAAAAGACGTTCCCAAAAATTTGATTGTAGCTATTTGACCATGCAGTTCGAATTAATTTTCAAATTCCGCTTTCAGAATCTGACGTGACAGTTTTATTAAAATAATTGTGCAGACAACTATGAGGTAAAAATGGTTTTAAAATACATACACCTGCAATATTTTATCATAAGACGGACAAATTGAGTCACAAAGCGGACAAATACGCAGATTGTCATTTTGGCCCGATATCCGGCTACAACCCGCCCGTCGCCAAATAAATACTGCGGAAGTAGAACTTTTTAGTGAATCAGGGCAACTAGTATGTATTCGAAAACCAAAAAAAAATCCGTCCAAAATGTCCAGTTTCAGACAGCCCGTTGATTAGGCAGGTGTAGTTCAAACATTCAATCATAATCAGAATCAAAATGAATCAAAGAATCAATGCTTTTGAAAAAGGTCAGCAGGCTATGAAGGCGATGTACGGCCTCGGAATGTATCTGTCCAAATCCTCCATCGAGCAAAAACTGCTCAACCTGATCTACTTCAGGGTTTCGCAGATCAATGGCTGCGCCTATTGCCTCGACATGCATTCCAAAGATCTGATGATAAAAGGAGAAAGTGAGCAACGGCTTTTCATTCTGAATGCATGGCGGGAGGCACCGATGTTCACCGATCGTGAACGCGCCGCACTGGCGTGGGCCGAGTCCGTTACCCGGCTCCGGGAAGGGGAGGTTACGGATGAAGTTTACGAACAGGCAAAAGCCGAGTTTTCAGATACGGAACTCATCGACCTCACCCTGGCCGTGACGACCATTAATACGTACAACCGGATCAATATCGCTTTCCGGACAGCTGCCGGTAGTTATGAGCCGGGTGCCCATGCTGTAAAGGCCGGTTAAGAACGGGCAAATCACCAACAGACAAAACCGCGGCAGTTTGCATAGTGATGCAAGCTGCCGCGGTTTTGTCGTCTACATGGTTAATCAAAAAGTGATGACAGATCAGGATGGCAGGGATATTACAATAACGGAATCCGATTACCTGAACGGGAATTTCCATACGGTGTTTCCCACAAGAAGATTGTATGAATAAAAGTGAAGTATTCTTAATAAACCTGGCAATATATAATCCCCCGAAAAGAGGATAATTAAAAAATTATATTATTACTATTAAGTATGAATAAACCAAAAAGCTAAATGAAAATATGAATGAATTAATATCTATTTCTATTTAAATAATTGTTTTAAATCTGAATCAAACATTTAAATTATATTTAATTAAATTCAGATTCATATTTTTAGAACAGGATATTAAATGAATTGTAATTTATGGCTTGAATCAATCAAAATATGAATTTACATTCGCAGAACACCTATTAAAATTAACATTAAGATGATGTTCAAAAAAAGGGATTACATTGTAATCAAGGCGTACTCATTGTTGTCAAGCAACATCACACCGTCTCTCACAAATCCGGACATATTTATATTATCTCCGGTAATCTTGATCGCATCACCAGTCCTTTTAAATGAGCAAGTTACAATAGGGCCGGTATATTTTTTATTGATATCCGCCCTTACCAGATATGCTTTCGTTTCAGAAGCAAATATTACTACCTCATAATAATCTTTACCGGTTTTAATATCATAACCCAGCAATTTCGCCCAGCTCGTACCTACCAACATATTACTGTATGGCTTTAATGTTACCTTTTCTTTGACGTCACAAGATGTTAGGAATGCCACGAAAATAATGATAAAAAATTTTGTAGCTAATAATTGCGGGTCATTGTAGAACTTTTTCATTTTCTTTGTTGCCTATATTTTTTTGTTGTGTGATTATAATTACCCCTGAATTATAATTCTGATTCGAATGTAAAGGGAGTATTAATATTCATAATTATTAATGGGGTGATTGCAGGCAACTCAGGGTTCAAATTGAGGAAAGTTGGGGTTTGCTACTTATTAGAATTAACTGAATGTTAATCCATCAAAAAGTAGAAATACCTTGAAATGAATCTTACAGTTACATCTATATCATATAATAAAATTAGTTTTGTGTGGTGAACGCCTGTTTCCGTGGGGTGAACGCCCATAAAACCGAAATTCTGCCTTCTACGGATTTATAAAGTGCTATAAACAAACAGCAAAATGAGCAGCTACAAGATCACAGTTCCCGATGAAAATGACTTTGACGAACTCGCCGAGGTCTGGGACGCATCCGTGCGGTCAACACACGATTTCCTGGGGGAAAATGATATCCGGTACTTTAAACTCCTGGTCAGAAACAAGTATCTTAAAGCAGTCAGTTTATTTTGTGTAAGGGATCAATCAGGGGCGATAGCAGGGTTTTCGGGGATATCGGAGAAAACTCTGGAAATGCTTTTTGTGCACCCTCTGCATTTTGGAAAAGGAATTGGCAAGCAGCTGATCGTGCACGCCATTTCAGAGAAGGGAATCCGGAAAGTAGATGTAAATGAGCAGAATCCTTCCGCCCTGGCATTTTATCAGCACATGGGATTTATTGTAACCAAACGTTCACCAATTGATGGCGCGGGCAAACCATATCCCATCCTGCACCTGGAATTGCCTTCCAGCTGATGCACAGTAATTGACTTTTGATTAATGTTGTGGGGCGGACGGTTAGAAAGTTCTGCTTTGATAAGGCGTGCCTTCATCGTTTTCACAATATAATTTAAGGCTCAGCAGGAACATTGCCCAATTATAATTGCACCATTGGTAAAACTCCGTGAGTTCCCGCCAATTGTAGTGACGCAAGACCACCGAAGTAACATTGCTTTTTTCGGAAAGGTCAAATGAAATCCCGGTACCTATCCATTCCGCGTCGGAATCGGTACACTCCCAAACGATCCTGTTATTTTCGGAAAGTTCTACGATCTTCATTTTAGTAGGTTTCTCATCCCCAAACCCGAATTCGTTTACAAACCCTACTTCGGGCTTCACGATCAGGTCCGTGGTCCACACGCGGGAAAGGCCTTCGTGCGTGGTCAGTGCCTCATACACCTTCGCAACCGGCACTTTGATGTAGTTGATATGCTCTATTTTTTCCATTTTCTGATCAAATCTGGAAACAAACATAACAAGAATACCACGCCGCACAGCCGGGCAAACAAGACATCCTGCGGGGGAGTATGGGACAAAGGCAGGTACACATGAGAAAATTTTGATACATTTTTCATTCTGTGTACGGCCAGAAAATGGGTTTTGGTTTAAGACCACGAGGCTCCGCAGGAGCCTTTTTGTTGTGTTTACATGACATTTTTTGACATAAATGGGGGCCTCTCCGAGGCCGCAAGAGAAACCAGATCGCGATTTCACGAGTTTACAAATTCCGTCAGGCTTCCCAGGATATAGTTTACCCTCCTTTTTTCAGCGTATTCCAAATGCGATCCGATCCATTCCTCCAGATAAGCGTTTTCAAGCAACTGACTGATTTCATATCTAAGATATTGTCTCAATCCATGTTCACTGACAAGCATTTCCTGCCATAATGTTAACCGGTGGTTAAATAAGTATACAAGATCCTCAAAGTCAGAACTTGTGCGACCGTCACCGCCACCTCTGTTTTTAAATGCTTCCAGCTTGGTGGCAACAAAATATTCAGGCCTAAAAATATTTATGACGTATCCATCTCCTATATCGTACTTAACCGCGGTTGAAAAACCGGCGGGATACCATCTATTGCTAAACCCAAGAACTGTCTCTCCGGTTGGCATAACATCCACAATAATACCCTTAACTTTATACCGGCAGATAACACCCGACTCCATGTCGTTGACAAATTTCTTGCCCCGTAATTTTTCATCAACAGCACTATAACTTTTGTAGTCTGCCAATTCAACCAGTATGTCAATATCATTAGTCGGCCTTACCTCTTCAGCAGCCCTTTGAACATACAAAGCAACCGTAGCTCCACCAACAAATACTACTTCATCTTTTAATTCCTCCAATGCGTCATGCACCACTTTAATACGCAGTATATTGTCTTTATAACTCATTGCAGGATGACTTTCTTTATTTGTTCCAAGGCTAATTTTTTCTCCCTTATTCGTCCGATACGCAGAATATCAACGCCGGCAAGCAGTTTATACAGGACATCGTCCGTCAATATAGCTCTGGGAACACCTTTATGAAGTGGTTCAATCGCCAGACCTCTTATCCCCCCGTTTTCATCCTTCCAAACATAGTCCAAAGAACTGGAAAAATGATCCTTATAAAAGGGATGAGAATGAGCAGTTGGTACACCTGTGACAATCGGTCCGGGCTGCAATGGAAATACATAGGAAAGACCAAATTCTAAAAATTCCATTAGTGAATTTTTAAACACGTCTCTCTTACTTTCATTCAGAAGCCCGGCTATGCTGCTACGGCTTAAAGATTCAGACACTTCGGATGTACTAATATACAGTGTCGATGATAAGTCGCGGTATTGCCATTCAGTTCTATTCAGACTGATTATTTTAAGTAAGATGACCACGTCCAACGGACGCATTCCTTTATGAGCTCTCATAACACAAATGTACAAATTCTGTTCGCTGTTTGCAAATCGCGAACAGCGAACAGGAGTTATCTATTCTGAACGCAATGAATCAGCTGGATTGGCAAGCGCAGCTTTGAGGCCCTGAAAACTGATGGTAATCAGCGCCATAACAAGGCTGGCAGCACCGCCCGCGGCAAACATCCACCAGCTGATCTCGATCCGATAGGCGAAATTATGTAACCATTGATCCATGCAATAATACGCCACCGGTATTGCGATAAGGACGGAAATCAATACAAGAATCAGAAAATCCCGGGAAAGCAGGGAAAAAATATTGGCGACGCTGGCACCCATGATTTTTCTGATACTGATCTCTTTTGAACGGGTCTGACCGATGAACGTAACCAGTCCGAACAAACCCAGGCATGCCAGAGAAATCGCCATGGCAGTAAATATCTGCACCATATAGGAAATCCGGGTTTGAGACTTGAATGCTTTTTCAAAATCATCATCCAGAAACGTGTATTGAAAAGGTGATTCCGCATCATACGCATGATAAATTCGTTCCAGGATCGCGATCTTTTTGCCGATATCGTCCTTTGGTAGAAAACGTACCTGAATGTTCGAGAACCCGTTTGCCGGCAATGTCGTTTTTTTGATCAGTAACAACATGGGTTGAATTTCATATTGCGGTGTGCTCAGATTAAAGTTTTTTACCACGCCGGCTACCTTTCCCAACTGGCTGCCATCTTCTTGCAATAAGGTTTGCCCCACTGCATTGACATGGGTATAACCCAGCTTCCATACGGCCGTTTCATTGAGTACCAAATAAGACCCGCCGGCATTTGTTTCCTGATTTTTATCAGGCGCCGTACGCCAGGTAAGCCCCAGGTTCGCGGCGAAATCAGAATCCACCTCTAGTCTTGCAATGTCGAGTACCTTGTCCGACAATCCTGTTTTATACTTGTTCATTCCATAACTTCTGAAAAACGCAGTATTCGACATACTGACTTTATCGATGCCCGTTTTACTGATCACTTCCTTTTTAAAACTTTCGCTCTTATTCGAAATCGCATTGCTCAGCCGGATATTCACCAGCTGATCTTTATTGTAACCCAGATCTTTGTCTTTCATAAACTCTATCTGCCGCTGAACGACAAGGCTGCACAAAATAAGCGTTGCGGATACGCTGAACTGGAAAACCATCATAGCCCGACGTGCTTTCGCACCCTGGTTCCGGCCGGTATAATCACCTTTTAAAACGCTCACGGGTGCAAAACGGGAAAGGATAAGAGCCGGATAAATGCCCGCCAATATGGTACTGGCCACAAACAGAGCCACCAAAACTGTAATAAAAAGTTTGCTGGTCAAGAAAGAAAAATCTATGGTCAGGCCGAAAAGGTTATTGAAAGGGTCCCTGAAAAGCAGGACCAGCCCGATGCTCAAAACAAAGGCGATAAAAGTAACAAGTGCAGACTCGGTAAAGAACTGCGACACCAGGGTGAACCTGCCGGCACCGATGGATTTCCTCACCCCTACTTCTTTGGCTCGCAAGGTAGAACGTGCCGTAGCCAGATTGATATAATTAAACAAGGCCAGCGCCAGGATCAGTACTGCAATTCCCGACAAAATATACAAGACCCTGGGACCCGTTTTTTCATTGAATGTATAGTTGCTGCCCAGTCGCAAAGCATGCAAAGCTTCCAGTTCGTAGCTGTCTTTTTCATTGTAATTAAAGGTCGCAATAAGCTTGTTGGCCGTCGCGATATTCCTGATGATCCTGGGATGCGCATCCTTCCGTTCGATCAGCAAAAAGGTTTCGAAATTGGGCAGTTTTTCAAAACCGAATGGATTGATTTTGGAAAAAGTATCATTGGAAGAAACAAAATCGAAGGTAATCGTGGAATTGGTCGGGGCGTTTTTAGCTACGCCGGTTATTTCAAAAAGATGCTCTCCGTTGTAGCTGATCCTTTTCCCGACGGGATTTTCATTCCCGAAATATTTGTCTGCCATACGTTCTGAAATAACGACGGTAAATGGCTTTTCAAGAACATTCCTGGCATTCCCATATTTTAAAGGAAAAGAAAAAACAAAGAAAAGGGATTGGTCCGCAAAGATGAATCCCGTTTCTTCGTTGAGCTGGGCAGGGTTTTCCGGATTTTTGATATTGGTCGACCAATCCCTGTAAATACGGGTATAGCCTTTGATTTCCGGATTCTCGCGGGCCAATTGCGGAGCCAGCGCCGAAGAAGCCAATGTATAGGAAAAACCTTTCTCATTCCGACTCAGTACCCGGTAAATATTCTCTCCGTTCTGATGAAACTTGTCATAGCTCCATTCATGGATGACAAACTGGACAATAATTATGGAAACCGCAATCCCGACCCCCAGGCCTGTGATACTGATTAGTGAGAACAACCGCTCTTTCCATAAATTCCGGAGCGCGATATTGAGATGGTTTTTAATCATAAACAGAGGAGGTTACAATTTTTATCAATATAAAAAATGTAACCTCCCGGTCTACTTATGTAACCTGATTTTATTTGGGGTCAATCGAACGGTATGCTTTCAGTGCGGCCAGTTCGCCCTCTACACCTGCTTTTTTGATCCTGTGCTCCATGCCTATAAAACCCGTATAGCCTTTATCGGACACGTGCTGCAAGACATTCACAAAATTGATTTCCCCCGTGGTCGGCTCCATCCTGCCGGGTGTGTCGCCGATCTGGAGGTAGGCTATCTCGTCCCAGGCATAGTCAAGGGTTGGAAGGATATTTCCTTCTTCAATCTGGACGTGGTAAAAGTCAAAAAGTATTTTTACGCTCGGACTGCCCACAGCTTTGGCCAGGGCGTAAGCCTGGGGTATTTCGTGCAGGAACATGCCGGGATGGTCAATTTTGTGGTTCATAGTTTCCATTACCATAATCATCCCGTGGGGTTCGTAGATATCAGCGATCCTTTTCAGCAGCTCCACCGCATTCACCATCTGAAAATCTTTCGGCAGCTTCGGGTCTTCCAGGCCCAGCACATTGTGGATGAATTTGGTATTCATTCTTTTGGCGATTTCCACTGACGCCTTCACTTCGCTCAATACCTTTTCGCGTAAATCCTTATCAAGTCCCGCGAACGTTACATCCTTAAACGTCATCGTGCCCACAAACTGCCCGAACTCCATACCCAGCTGCTGGACTGTTTTGCTGATCTTTTCCTGTTCTTCCACAGACCTGCTTTTCAGGCCGGTACTTTCCCAGGCCCGGAAACCCTGGTCGTATCCCCATTTGATCTGATCAACCGGATCCTTTCCGCCTGCATCGGCGAAAATGTTGAACTCCGGAGAAAACTTCATTTTAAAAGGTTTTTCGCCTTTTAGAGTGTCGGCGGCGGCAGTTTTTACACAACCGGATACCATTGCGGCGCCGGCCAACAGGCTGTTTTTTAAAAATATATCCCTTTTCATGTAATTAAATTTTGGTAAATGCGGCATGCGGACAATAACCGTGCACTAGCGTAAAAAAGCTTTGTCTTTATCAGGATCCTGGTCCTGCCCGATCAGAAATGCCATCAGATCAGCCATTTCCTGTTCTGACAGCAGTTTGTCAAGTCCCTGGGGCATCATCGAAACATCCATCACTTTCATACTGGTAACGTCTTTCCGGGAAATGCGGACCGTAGTTTGCGGCCCGGTTTTCAGCGTAATCCCTTCCGGCGACTGCTCCTCGATCACGCCCGTGTATTCATTGGCTTTTGTTTTGATCTGGTAAGTTTCAAATTCCCGTACAAAGCTGGCGTTTGGATAAATGATGGCTTCCAGCAAGTCGTGGGCCGACCGGTCCTTCTGGATCGACGTCAGGTCCGGCCCCAGTTTCCCGCCTTCCGCACCTACTGTGTGACAGCCAAAACATATCGCTTTGCTAAAAAACAGTTGCCGGCCGTTTTCAAGATTTCCTTTGCTGATCTGGCTTTCCAGGGATTGCAGGTATTTGAGCCTGTCGGCTTGTACAAGGTTAAGCTTTGCGAGCAATTTGTCCACTTCCGGTTTCACCTCTTCGGGATATTTCTCAAAAATGGATTTGAGGCTGGCCTCAGTAAAACTGTCGAGTGTAGACGTTTTCATGAGCGTACCGGCCAATGCATGGCCTATTTTCGCAGAATGTTCGCCACCAAATACCGAAACCAGACGCGGAAGAATGAAAGCATCTGCCTGCGGCAGGTACGCACTGGCGAGTTTGTAAAGCTGGCCTTCGGAAGGTTTTGCCTGTGAAAGCACAGTAGCAGCCTGAAGACGCAGCGGCGCTTCATTTTTGACATTCAACTGACCATACAAGTATTCAAAATCCTTGTCCGCCAGCTTGGGCTCTGTTTCCAGCAGGATCGAAATGGCCTCCATGCGTAAACCGGCAGGATTTTTGACGTCGGCGGTAACTTTTCCGAGCGTTTGCCCCAGCGATTTGATCCCCGCCAGACGAACAAATTCCAATGCGCTTGTTTTTACAGGCGGATTTCCCGCTGCCAGCAGTATTTCATTCACCCGGTCCGTCCAGACCTGCGGTACTGTTTTCAGCTGGCTTCCTTTCATCACATTGAGCAAAAACAATTGCTGGTCCTTCGTGGCAGTCTTGATCTGATCTGCCACAAATTGCTGGATCGACGGGTCGGCGCGAAATGAGATCAGTATGTCGCGGAAAGATTCTTTTTCACTTTCCGTCAATGCTCCTTTTTTGAACCTTGCAGCCAGAAATGTCCTGATATCCCCCGACCATTCAGGATGGTGGGACGTAACCCAGAGCGCAGTCCGCTGCAAATCAGTATTTTTATTGGAAAGAAAACCTATCACCTGCCCCGAACGCAACGGTTTACCTTTCATCTGGTCCAAAGCGATCAGCGCAGCCTCCTGTACTTTGGGTGACGTATGCGCCAGCGCTTTTACAACCAGTTCCGGCCGGTTCAACGAAATCAGCGAGTAAATGACCGAATGCCGGATAAAAGGATCAGAAGTAGTCGCGGTGGCTGCGATCAGCCCGGGAATTGCCTGTGCATCACCAATCTGGCCCAATGCGGTAGCCGCCTGCCGACGTACAGCGGGTTCATTTTTTTCGACCAGCGCCATCAGTTTGGGTAACGATTTAAGATCTTTTGCAAGACCAACGGAACGCGCTGCTGCAACTCTTACCTGCAAATCCGGGTCGTCCAAGCCCATACGGACACCTTCCCTGGCGCTTCCGGTTCCGATGCGGTACAACATAAAAACGGCCTTGGTCCTTACATCAGCTGATGTCGATTTTTGTAAAAGACTGATCAGCGGGGCCACCGCTTCGTCACCTTTATCGACAATATAATTGGTGGCACGTCCTGCAACATAGGGCCGGGCGTCTGTGAGATAACCGGTCACTTCTGCCGCAGAAAGCGATGCCCAGGCAATCTTATTTCCGTAGGGGTCCTCCGTTTTTTTCAAACCCTTTTTCCTGATCCTGTAAATGGCCCCTTTCATTTCGGGCTTGGAAACCTGCGAAAGCGGGCAGCCTTTGATAAACCAGCCACCGGTCTCTACTACCAGCAGGCTGCCGTCTGCGTCTTCCAGCACGTCGGTCGGGTGGTAATCTTCTTTGTCTGTCCACATAAAAACCTCGTCTTCCGTGCGGAATGAAGCTCCTTCGCGGAAAAGCTTATGCCTGAGGATCCGGTGCGTATTAAACTGCGCACTGAAAAGATTACCCCTGAAATCCTCACCGAAAACAGCACTTTTATATCGTCCGATCCCCGAGGGAGCAACTCTCGAATACTTCGAAACCACCGGCATCAGTTCGCCGGTACGCACCAGGCTGTCACGGTCAATGTTTTTATTGGGTTTGGGATACACCCCTCCCTCCGTCCAGTACACCAATGCATCCCGCTGGCCGGCTTTGGGATCAGTGAAATAGGTTTCGGTACCAATCGGTTCGGAAGCTTCTGTAAATGTCAGTTCCACCGGGTTGTTCATACCGCCTGCCGATACCCATTCCAGTTGCGAACCATCCGGGCGCACCCGCCAGATCCGGGATGTTTCGCCTTTGAGCCGCACGCCTTCTTTGGTCGTTACATCAAATCCATTGATAGCACTTGTCAGGTAAAGCCAGCCGTCTGGCGCTATAAACGGGCCGATGAGACTGTTGGCATTGACATTCAGTGCCCAGCCGGAAAGGACCACTTCCCTTTTATCGCTGACTCCATCACCGTTTGTGTCTGTAAGTTTGATCAAATCCGGGGCTGACGATATGTAAAGGCTTCCTTTGTAAAAATAACCTCCCTGCGGAAACCCAACTTTATCGGCGAAAATCGTGCTTTTGTCATACACGCCGTCACCGTTATTGTCTTCCAGCAGGTTAACCCTGAACTTCGGATCGGTCAGTGCGTCTTTTGTTTTGTCATACACATTACCGGTCGACTCGAAAAGGAACAACCGGCCGGTATCGTCCACATATCCGAACATCGGATATGCCACCAGACTGGAATCGGCGACGACCTCCACAGTATAGCCTTCGGGCACATGAATATCGCTCGCCAGGTCACGGACCTTTCTGACAGACGATGCGCAAAACGTGGCAATGACCACGAAAATCAGCATGTATTTCATTTTTTAAATCGATTTAAATGTAGCTTTTACTGATACCAGTTCAATAACCCGGGTTTTGTACCAATAAATTATTCTTATTGATCTCCGTCCGCATGATCGGGAAAAAGTAAGCCTTATCCAGCCAGGCACTTTTCTGTACTACAATAGGCTTGATTGTTGGTATCGTCGCGGTCGTTTTATCGGGATTCAGCTTATACACAATGTTTACGCCTGTAAATCCTGTGTAGGCCTGGGCGGCGATCATCCACCTTCTCACATCATAAAACCGATGGTCTTCGATAGCCAGTTCAATGCGTCTTTCATTCCGGTAACGCGTCCGCAATGCAGCGCCGGTTTCCGTTATATCGGGCATACCGGCCCTTTTCCGGATCATATTGATGTATTTTTTCGCTTCAACATCCTGTCCGAGTTCGATGCACGCTTCCGCATAATTCAGTAAGACCTCGCCGAACCGGATATACCGCAAAGGCACAGACTGGCCGGAATATTGCCCGTCAATTGCGGGATCGATGAGTTTTCTGAGATAATAACCGGTATATCCTGCATTGAAATTCTCGATCGGGCTGTTCCGGGTATCTAGGCCAGGGACTATTACCATTTCGTTTTTTGCGGCATCCCATTTTTCCCAGGATCCGGTTTGAATAACGCCCACTGGTTCAAGCGCCTGCACATCCGGTGGTCTTGCTTTCCATTTTGCGCCGTCATACAATATGTCGGCATAAAAACGCGGGTCGCGGTCTTTGTAAGGCTGGGCCGCGTGGGCCGGATTTGTCCAGCTGAACCGGGTTCCGTCGGCCATTTCAAAATCATCCACAAGTTGTCCCGAAGGCGTATCTTCCCCGTATAAATGGTAGCCGTTCGGGCCGGCCACTTGTGCAAGGTTGTTCTGCCTGGTTTCCGGCCGGAAAAACCGCACAAAAATATCTTCCTGCGTCTGTTTTACGATAAACATATCGATCAGGTTCTGTACAGCCTCTTCTTTGGAAGCGGGTTCCGGCTTATAAAGGCTGTATGCACCCAGATCAATTGCAGCCTTCGCGGCGTCTTTGGCGGCCTGCCATCGCGCGGTACGGTCGCCGTCGGTATATCCCAGAAGTTCAGGATTTGAAAAGGCCGGGGCCACAGGTTTGTTGTGCAGATCGCTGGCCGCATAAAGCAGTACCCGCGATTTCAGGGCCAGTGCGGCACCCTTCGTTACACGGCCCAGATTGTCGCCTGTTTGTGCAACCGGCAGCAGCGCAGCGGCCTTGTCCAGATCTTCCGAAATGAATTTAATACAATCCGCATAGGTATCTCTTTTAACCTGAAAAGCATCGTTGAGACCGAAGATTCCGGTCACGATCGGTACCCCGCCGTACAGGCTCACCAGCTGCTGATAAAAGTACGCCCGCAGAAAATACACCTCGCCGGTCATGCGGTCTTTGAGTGCTTTATCTCCCGAAAAAGTGGCATCCAATTGCTGCTGAGCCTCTTTTTCAAGAAACAGATTACAATATCTCACACTTTTATAGAGCTTTGTCCACTCCTCATGATTCCAGGAAGCGAGATCATCGGCTGTCAGAAGACTATTGTTAAATTCAAAAAAGCTGTACCACTGGTCATGCATTTCGTCCACAAACTGGCCTTTCAGCACACCGTCGCCGCCGTTGAAAGAATTGTCGACGCTCAGATAAATGCTATTGATAAAAGCTTCGATCAGCGCCGGGTCATTCCAGGTATCTATCTCGGTAAATTCACTCAGTGGTTTTGTTTCCAGCAGATCTTCCTGGCAGGATGCCATCAGAAAAACAAGAAGCAACAGGATCTTGGGAAAATTTATTAGTTTTCTCATCTTGCTAAAAGTTAATGTCCACGCCCAGGTTGAATAATTTGTTGGTAGGATAAGAGAAACCGATGGTTTCAGGATCGAAACTTTTCAGTTTGTCGATCGTCAGCAGGTTTACGCCGCTCGCATATATTCTCAGCCCTGACAGTCCCAGTTTTTTGGTCACCTGGGTAGGTACATTGTAACCGACCATGAGGTTTTTCAGCCTGATATAGTCATTGTTACGGACCCAGTAGGTATTGTTGATGGACGCCCAATATTCTTCCGTTGTACTCCATGTCCTCGGTTTGGTAGCGTCGGGATTATCATCTGTCCACCGTCCGTCGGCGTCTTCTGCAAGAAAATTCCCGAAATTTCCAGAGTTGGTGAAGTAAGTCCTTACCGCACCGGCAGCGCCCTGAAACAGGATATCAGCATAAAAAGCCTTATATCTGAGGTTAATGCTCACACCGCCCGTAAAAGTCGGCAGGTCTGTTTTATCGTTCCTGACCTGGTCCTGGCCGTCGATCTGGCCGTCGCGGTTCACGTCTTCAAA
Organism: Dyadobacter bucti; assembly: GCF_005869225.1. Classification (GTDB taxonomy): domain Bacteria; phylum Bacteroidota; class Bacteroidia; order Cytophagales; family Spirosomataceae; genus Dyadobacter; species Dyadobacter bucti. Next base: position 457,776 of record NZ_SWFP01000001.1, read on the forward strand.
AATGATATCGCCTGGTCTGGCATTCGCCCAGTGCGGGTAATTATCCACCGCAGCCTGGTCACGGAATATGCCTATGGCCTGGTAATAAAGGGCCGAGTTCATCGGATGCCCGGTAGACTGCTGGTATTCAGGCAGGCCGGGCGTTTCATCCCAGAAATGGATCTTGTTTTTCTGGTGTCCGCCGTTTACGGAAACCCCGTATTCAAAATCGCCGATTTTCCGGTTATAGCCCACTTCAAATTCAAAACCCTGGTTGATCACCTCGCCGATGTTTTCGCGGGGAAGTGTCAGCCCCGTAGTGGTAGGCACGGAGGCGTTGCGGAACCACAGAATGTTATTGCGGAAATTGTAAAAATAATCCGCCGAGAAATGCAGCGCGCCGGAGAACATCTCCCCTTCCAACCCTATGTTCGACTGGTTGGCAACTTCCCAGGTAACGTTGGGATTAGCAATCCGGAGTTCGGGCAGCGTTTTCTTTTCGACGTCTCCGTTGAAAACATAGTTGGTGGAAAATCCGTAGCTGGAAAGGTACTGGTAAGGCGTGATCCGGTCATTTCCCAATTTACCCCACGAACCTCTTACTTTTAAGTAATTGACAAACAACCCTTTGTCTTTCCAGAAATTTTCCTCGCTGACCTGCCACCCCAGCGAAACGCCCGGAAAAAAACCGAAGCGTTTGGCTTCCGGGAAAATATAGGAGCCGTCGTATCTGAACACAAATTCAGCAAGGTATTTTCCCTGATAATTATAGTTAAGCCGCCCGAAATAGTTCTTTCTGGCACTTTCAGAGGCGGAACCGTTATTATTTTTTTCAAGATCGCCACCCGCATAAAGCTGGTCGACAGAAGCTGTAATGAAGTATCTTCTGAACGCGGAAAAGCCTGCTGTATCGCCAACCATACGCTCCACCCCGACCAGCACATTGATATTATGTTTGTTGCCGATATGCCTTTCATAATTGAGCAATGCATTCAATGTCGAGCGATTGGTATTCATGGTATTCTGCGTAAGCCTCGGCTCCGAAAATCCGCGTTGCCCGCGCACCAGCACCGGCTGGTTATCAGCATCCAGGCTCTGTCCGTCCCAGGTATAGAGGTACCACGGCCGCTGCCAGATCTTTCCGTTGATAAATGTTTTGTCAAAAGAAATATTGGTGGTCAGTGAGAGGCCCTTTACCCAGGGATTGGTAATGCTCAGTTTCACATTACTCTGCATGATGTACGATTTGGTGCGGTTGTAGCCCGTCTGGTCGGTAACAAGCACCACGGGGTTTTCGCCCCGCTCGATATCAGGACCGGCAAGCCCGTTCGGCCAGTAGGCGATCATGGTCGGCTTGCTCTTGAAAAGTGTATTGAAGATCGTATTCACAGACGCGCTCGGATAATTCCTGTTTTCCTGCCGCCCCGCCAGGTCTACGCCCAAATTGACGTAGTTCGAAAGCTTGCCATCGAGATTGATCCTGAAATCGGCCTGGGAATAATTGGTCGCCGAATTTTTATAGATCGCGTCCTGGTATTTGGCTCCGGCGGAAACAAAATATTTGATATTCTCGGAACCGCCCCGCACCGAAACATTGGTGACACGCTGCTGGGAATAGGGTTTGAAAACACTTTTGAACCAGTCGGTATTGGGGTACCTGAGCGGGTCGGAACCGTCCCGGAATTTTTCCAGCTCGGCATCCGTGTACACCGGCTGACGGTCGCGGTACTCGCTGATCTCGTTCAGCATTTGTCCGTACGTAGCAGCATCAGCATTTTTTGGTATAATGGTCGGTTTGCTCCACGCCTGGTTAAAAGTCACGTTGATCCTCGGCTTGCCGTCAACACCTCTTTTCGTGGTGATCAGGATTACCCCGTTGGCAGCCTGCGCACCATAAATGGCAGCCGAAGCATCTTTTAAAATGGTGAGGCTTTCGATATCAGACGGGTTCAGCCCTTCCATGGTCCGGTTGGCTATCCCGTCGATCACAATGAGCGGAGAGTTGTTACCCAGCGTATTGGAACCCCTGATCCGCAGTGTAGTAGCATCATTTCCAGGCTCTCCCGAACGTGTTACGGCTACGAGGCCGGGCAAACGTCCTGCCAGGGAATTGGTGATATTGACCGAAGGTGCGGCCTGAAGTGTGCGGCCGTCGACCGTAGCGATTGAACCGGTTATGGTGGCTTTTTTCTGCGTGCCATACCCAACCACGATCACTTCTTCCAGTGACTTGGTATCGGCCTTCAGAGTGATGTTGACCACGCCCCGGCTACCCAATAAAATCTCCTGGCTCTGATAGCCTACAAAGCTGAATATCAAAACACTGGATTCGTCGGGAACGGTGATCTGGAACATACCCTGCGTATTGGTGGTCGTGCCCTGGGTGGTGCCTTTGAGTACCACGCTCACTCCGGGCAGCGGCTCCCCGTTCTCGTCTGTGACCTGCCCGTTTACAGGCGGCGGAAGCACAGGGATGGAAAGTACCGGCTGAGGTCTTTCTTTGAGGATAATTGTCTTGCCCTCCTGCCTGAAATCGAAGTGCGTATTGTTAAGGATCAGTTCCAGCGTCCTGTAAACCGTACGGGTCTCTTTTTTTAAACTGATACCAGTATACGGCGTGATTTTCGGGGACAGATAAAAGATATTGTAGCCCGATTCCTCTTGTAATTTTTCGAGGGCATTTTTAAGAGAAGCATTGTTGAGCTCCAGGGCTACACGGCTCTGCCGGATATCCTGCGCTCCACTTACATTCGCCATTAAAAGCTCGGCGGTAATGATAAGGATGGTACAACAATAAAAGCTGATTTTCATAAGATTGAGAAAATTAGCCCACACCCTGTCCTGCCAGGAAATAGGGAATACCCAGCTTGCAAAAGCTAAAGATTTTTGCATACTTTTGTTATGTTTAGAAAGTTGGTTCCAATTTTTTGAACAAGAACTCCTCATCGCTGTCCAAGGCCGGGGAGTTTTTTTGTTTTCAATCGGCCGGGTCTTACGGTGCCCTGCTGTTGTATTTTCCAGTATAGGTCATTTGTTAAAGATTTAGTGGATCAGAAGTTTAGTGGCATTTTTCCCCGTCAATGACCAGATCCCGGCCATTGATCGAAAACGTCGTATTGCTCGTCGTCGAAAGTATCCTGAACACTTCCTCAATTGTTTCCGTCCCCGAAAACCGGCCGGTGATCGTGCATTGCCTGAGTGCAGGGTTTTTAAAAGATATGCTGACATCATAACGTTTTTCAAGCCGCGCTGCGAGCTCCCCGAATGGCAGGGCATCGAAAGTCATGTCTGTTTGCGCCCAGGCCACAGTTTCATTGGCTCTGACCATTTTCTCCCCTGAATGCAGGGTAGCGGTATTGAATACAACCTGCTTGTTTTCGGTCAGGATCGCCAGCAGTTTACGCTCATTTTCAACTCTTACTTTGCCTCTGGTTACGGTAATGACCACTTCTTTCTGATCTTGCCACGCCTTGATGTTGAAGGCTGTGCCCAAAACAGTCGTTTTTACGTTTCCGGTGCTGATGATAAAAGGCACATCGCTCTTTTTATTTTGACCTGGTCCCAAATGCACGACATCAAAATAAGCTTCCCCGACAAGGGTTACCTCACGGGTGGTTTTGTTAAATTCCTTTCCGTAGGTCAGACTGCTTTTTCCATGCAATACAACAGTACTCCCGTCAGGAAGCGTAACAAAACGATTGGGCGATTTCCTTTCGGCACTGACGGCCTGTGCCACCGTTGTACTTTTCTTGTCTTTGTGATTTCGCGAAAGAAAAAAAGTACTTGCTACCCCGGCTAATACAATAAAAATGGCCGCCGCCCGGAAATACCAGGTGCTGAAAATATGCACCGCCGGCTTTTCGGGCGTGCGCAGACGGTTGGAGATATTGTCTTTCAGCCGAGCTTCCAGAGACGAAACCTCTTCATCATCCATCAGATCGGTCGCGTCAGCTTCATCCTGAAAAACCTGATAATACTGTTCAATAGCCAGCGTTTCATCCGCAGTGGCCACGCCGTCCAGATACTTTTGTACCAGCTTCCTGAATTCGTTTTTGTTCATTCCTGACATCTGTATACCGATCTTTAATTATACAGTATATTAATCGGTAAAAACCTCCCATACAGGAAGCAATTTTTTTTAATTAACAAAAATGCAAAGCAATATGCTGTGCGCGGAAAGTGTAAATGAAGGCTAAATGCAAGGGTGCGTTTACCCGTTACAGAAGTGTTTTTCAGGAAAAACAGGCGGCCAGTGCAGTCAGAAAAAGCAGCTTTGAAACCGATGACCGAAGGCTGTCCTGGGCTGTATTCAATTGGTTCTGAACAGTTTTCTGAGAGATATTCAGATGTTCGCTGATTTCTTTGGTGGTCATTTCTTCCAGGTAGCGCAGCCTGAATATTTCCCGCCGCTTTTCAGGCTGCTGGTTCAGCCAGGTTTGTACCGCGGCGATCAGGTCTTTTTCAAAGCATCCTGAATCTGCCTCCTCCGAAGAAAGCGCAATGTAGTCCAGCGGCTCCTCGAAATAGGGCAGCTTTTTGGTTTTATTATAAAGCATAAAAACCTGGTAACGCACCGAAGTGACCAGGTATGCAGCCAGATTATCTATTTCCTTTTGCGCACGTTTTGTCCAGAGATCTATGAAAATATCCTGTACAATTTCCTCGCTCTGCTCCGGATTATGCAGCCGTTTGTATGCTTCGTTATAGAGTTTTTTCCAGAACCTGCTGTAAATTTCGTCAAAAGCTGCCTCCGAACCCTGTGTCAGCAGAGACTTGAGTTCATCATCGTTGAGATTTCCGCAGGCAGCCATACCGTTTTTATATTCAAGCCGAATATAAAAAGAATTAATGATTAGCGGGAAAAAACCTTACGGTTCTGCTGCCCCCTGTGACCGTTATATGTCCTGCAGTCCGGGTTTAAAAACAGGCCGTCTGGTTTTCCTGGCAGACGTTCCGGCCAGCCTTTCATCAGCCACGATAATACCGCCGGACAGATCCCCGGTTCTTTGTTGTCCCTTTTTCTTTTTCTTCTTGCTGTTACCAAAACCTCTTCTGTTCCACCAGATAATGAAGCCCGTTACGGGCAGGGAGGCGCCGATCAATGATGCAAAAAACGCCAGCACCTTACCTGGAAAACCGAGTATGCTGCCGACGTGGATATCATAATTCATTTTCCTCAGCTTCGTGCCGAAGGACGCACCGGCGAATTCCACATCATACACACCGTCTCTGGGCAACTGTCTAAGCGTATGCCTGTCGAAAGCGTAGCTCTGGCTGTTGTAAAACTGCCCGACAGACGGGTAAACGTATATGGAAATCGCCGATTTGGCATCCGTTGTATCCGGAAAGCTGTAATAAAAACCTTTGGTGTCAGGATGAGCATCGAGCACCATATTCCAAGCTTTGTCCATCGCCTGATCCGCCGTAAAAAATTTGTTTATCTGAAGAGAATCAGAGCTTTTCGCACGGTATTCCGCCAAAGTTTCGCCGCCTGAGGTGGCCCAGTAAAGGCCCTTGCTATACCATTCGATCCCGTATACCATGCCCGTAAGCGCGATAGCCAGCAAAAACAAAAGTGAATAGAACCCGAGTACATTGTGCAGGTCAAGGTTAACCCGCTTGAAAGTACCGTTCCATTTGATCCTGAAACTTTTATCGACCGTGCTTTTCGACCATTTCTTGGGGTACCACCAGATCAGCCCGGTAATTAGCAGCACCACAAAAATCATTGTTCCATAGTTGACGATCGGCCGGCCGATTTCATAAGGTAACCATAGAAACCGATGCCCCATGAGCACCCACCGGAAAAAGCCTTCTTCGTCTTTTTCATGTATTTCGCGGCTCACGATCCGGCCGGAATACGGTTCCAGTTGCAACGTGTAATGCCGTTTTTCATAATCACCAACCGCAACATGGATAGTCCTTCCCTGATGGTATTCGGCATAGCTGACTTCCTCGCCGGGGTATGCAGCTGCGGCAATCTGCCTGATCGCAGAAGGTGTCAGAACGGGCTTATCCTGTTTTTCAACCCGCGTTTCAGGATTCAGCAAGGATGTGATTTCTTCATTGAAAACCCAGATACAGGCTGTAATACAAACAATGAACACGATAACCCCCGAAATAAGGCCCAGCCACAAATGAAGCCAGTCATTGATGCGCCGGAAGCGGGATTTCCCTTCTTTTTTTAAGGGTCTTTTTGCCGGAGTCGCAGAGGATATGTTGAAAAATTTCATGTTCGGTTCAGTTATATAGTATCGGAGACGCCGGAAGATTTTCAATTTTTTGTCAAAAAATTCTGATCAGCCTGCGTGCCGGATGCCGCAAAAATAAATAGTTATTTAAAACAAGTCCAAATAAATTTTAAATCTAACAAACCTGTCATAAGTTTGTAACCTTCAAAAAAGCCCTCGTAACAGAATGTACCCGGACAATGAAACTGACATACTGCCTTTGTATCAGCGGCTTGACCAGGAAGGCACATTTGAGTTTTTGTACAACCAGCATGCTCCCGTTTTATTAAGAATTTGCTGCACTTTCTGCGGAGACGAGCAGGTAGCGTCCGACATGGTCCAGGAAATTTTCTGTTCACTGTGGGAGCGTCGTCACAGCATTGAAATAGAGGGACCTTTTGAAAACTATCTGTACCGATGTGCCAAGTTCCAATATTATAACTACTGCCGGCGGAGAGCTACGGACGAGCGTGTGCTGGCACAGGTCGGGCTGAGGCAAAATTCAAATGATCTCAGCACGGAACGTGAAATTGAGTTTAACGACATTACAAAAAGCATCGACAATCTCGTGGAGCAGCTGCCCGCACAATGTCAGAAAGTATACAAACTTAGCCGGCAGGAAGGATTAAAAGTCCCCGAAATCGCTTCCGCCCTGCTCCTTTCGGAAAAAACTGTAAAAAATCATCTTACCAAAGCACTAGGCTTTCTGCGTCTCAGTATCAGGGACATGTTCCTGATATTCATTTGTCTTTCATAAGTTAATCTGACGTTTCCGCAATCGACGAAGTCAGCGTATTTCCCAAAAATGACATTTTTTTCTTTTTGAACTGGGACTAAGACTGGGTTTATGTTACTCATATCAAAACCAGCGAATCCATGCAGCCGATCGATCCAGATTTACTCGATAAATACTTTTCCGGAAAATGCAGCCCTGATGAGGAAAGCACAGTCAGAAAGTGGCTGGCAAGGCCGGTCAGGAATGAACAGGAATTACTCGCCGAAACCTGGAATGCAATCAACCGAAAGACCATCAACAAACAAAAACCTGTCCGGACAACCATCTGGCTGCGTTATGCGGCTGCCGCCTGCTTGCTACTGGCAGGATGGTTTGCCCCGGACTTTCTGGTCAAACCCAGGCAGCATTACTCGATCAGGAATACGAGCCCTAGCACTTACAGGAATTACAAATTGGCAGGGTTGGATTTTAAGCTGCCGCCGTCCGGTGAGGCCCGGTTTGAGCAGGGGCCGCACAAAACCAGGGTTGCTTTCGCAATCTGCGGGAATACCGAAATTAAAAATACCAGCGAAAACGATATTGACATAGTCCTGAACGCAAGCTGTAAAGCTCCGGAAGGTATTTCTTATCCGCTGGCTTGCAAAAAAGGCAAGAGCTACCTCGCACTTCAGTTTCATTATAAATCGGAGGAAATGGTGCTGGTCGACACAGACAGAATTTATGATCTGCCGCTTCGGCTGCAAGGTAAAGCGCATCAATTCATGGGGATTTAAATTTCCCGGTATCAAAAATCAGGCAAAATGTTGCGCTTAATCGTATTGATATTCATTATTTTGATCACAAATCCGCTGAATACATTTGCGCAGGTCACGGGTAAAAAAACCGTTTCAGGGCAAGTAAGGGAAAACAACGGCAAACCTGTTCCTTTCGCCACTGTACAGATCGATTCACTTGGGATTGCGGTCACAGCCGACGAAAACGGCAATTTCAAAATAACCGGAATCCCCGCCGGAAACCATTATTTCAAGTCCAATGCAGTCGGATTTCAGGAACAGTCCAGAAGAGCAAGCCTGGCAGGTACTTCAAAAGAAATAAAAATTCATTTTGAGCTCACGCCTGCCGTCAAACAGTTGGATGAGGCAACCGTTCAAGGCAAAAAGGAAGCGCAAAAAACAGCGGAACAACCTTTTTCAGTGAATGTCATCCAGACCCGCGAACTTGAGAACAAAACGCTCGATATCAACCAGATCCTCGACCAGTCAACCGGCGTCAGGATCAGGGAGTCCGGTGGATTAGGCTCTGATTTTAATTTCTCGCTTAACGGACTTTCAGGCAAACAGGTCAGGTTTTTTATTGACGGCATTCCGATGGAAAACCTGGGAAGGACTTTTAGCCTGAATAACTTCCCGGTTAATCTGGTGGATCGCATCGAAGTTTACAAGGGTGTAGTACCGATCGGCCTGGGCAGTGACGCCCTGGGCGGAGCGGTAAATATCATTTCCAAACAGGATATCGGTTCATTTCTGGACGCTGCATATAGTATCGGTTCTTTTGGCACACACAGGGCGTCGTTTAGCGGAAAACACCGGCTGAAACGTACCGGGTTTACGATCCGGACCAATGGTTTTTATAATTACAGCGCTAACAATTACCGGATGAACGACATGGAAATCTATGATTATGAGCAGAAAAAGTTCATCCGCACTGATATCAAAAGGTTTCACGATCACTACCGGTCAGGAATGGGACAGGTTGAAGGTGGTTTTACGGACGTAAAATGGGCGGACGAGTTCATGCTTGGTTTTTCAAAAGCAATGCTAAGACAGGATGTTCAGAACAGCCTAGATCTGACGCCGGTAGGCGAAGCAACAACTGATGAGGACAGCCGCAATTTTACCTTGAAGTTCCGTCGCAGCAATTGGGCGGCCAAAGGCTTATCGACGAGCTACTATGCACAATATAGCACCCTCGAACGAACGAGTATAGATACTTCGTCAAAAAGATATGACTGGAGTGGGCAGGTGATCCGAATTGAAAACAATTCGCTGGGCGAGCTCGTCCGTGAAAAAACCATTTTCCGTTATGACCAGTCGTTTTTCCTTCACCGTGCCCATGTTGCCTATGACCTCTCGCCCAATCATCAGATCAGTATCAACTATATCGGCTCCTACTTATCAAGAAAAGGCGAAAACCGTATCGGAAAAGAAGAAGACGCACCTTTCAAAAGCCCTAACAAATTACACAAGCAAATACTGGGGTTAGGTTACACAGCTACACTTTTTGATGAAAAACTGAGCGCTATGGCTGCTTTCAAAATGTATTACTTTGATATGCTCACCCGCCAGGCGATCGTCGATAAAGGAGGCAAAACGACCATAGATGATATTGGCACCAGTCAGTACAATCCGGGATTTTCCTTGGCTGGAAGATATTTTATCCTGCCCAAGCTTTTTGTCAGGCTTTCATTTGAACGAGCGTTCAGGATTCCGGAAGACAGGGAAATATTCGGTGATGGCTATACGATACTCGCAAGCCCCGGACTGAAACCCGAGAGCAGCAGTAATTTCAATACCGGCATCCATTATCGGCTTGATGCAAACAACTATACTTTTAAAATCGAAGGAAATTATTTCTGGCGCGATGTTAAGGACTATATCTTCCTGAATGCCGACGGCAAACTGAGCTTTTATGAAAATTTGCTCAATGTGAGAATCAAGGGTTTCGAACTCGACGCTATGCACACATGGAACAAACAAATTTCGCTGAGCGCCAATATGACCTGGCAAAATGTGCTTAATAATGAGAAATATATCCAGGGCACTACCACCGAAAGCAGGATCTACCGGAACCGCCTTCCCAACATTCCATTTGCGATGGGCAATGCAGGTGTTTCTTACAGGTTTCGCAAAAAATCAATTAAAAAACCGTCCGTTTCCGCTTACTACAATGTTCAGTACATCCACCGTTTTTTCCTGAAATACGAAGGAATTTCAATGACCGGAACCAAAAATTATGTCCCCTCCCAGTTTGTAAACCATGCAGGTGTGACCTATTCGTCACCCAATGACCATTACAGCCTTGGGTTTGATGTCCGTAATCTTTACAATGTGCGGGCCTATGATAATTTTCTCATGCAAAAACCCGGAAGAGCCTGCTATCTGAAAATCAGATACTTTATTCACTGATCCCCTTTATTTTATTATATCTGTTTAAAACAATGAAAAATTTCAAATCCGTTACCTTTTTATCTATCGCTTTGCTGGTTTCAGGCGGCATTTTCATAGCCTGCAAAGACGACGACAATTCCACGCCTGAGCCTCCGGCTGAAAAAGCTTACAAGTACATCGTTTCACTTAGTCTGCCCGCGCAGGAATCTTACCCTTTCCACATCCTGGATGACCTGGAAATCGGAACTGCGGATATTGAAAAGTCACAGGAAATTGCGGGACTCCCTGACAATGTACTGGTTACAACCCAGCCTGGTTTTGTTTATCTCAATTCGCCTCAGAAGCTGACCAAGTATTCCGTCGATAAAAACGGTATCCTCAAAGATGAAGGTTCTGTTCCAAACACAGGGATCAGCGGCGGTCCGGTATACACATTTCTTGACAATACCCGGCTGATGGTAAGTACCGGTCCAAGACAAACGACGGACAGTGTGTTTACATACCAGATCATCAATACGAATACGATGACCGAAGAAAAAAAGGGGACGATCAAGTTGCCGATCAATAAAGGCGCTACTGCAATTCCGAGCAATTATATCGTGAAGGAAGGGAAGATTTATGTCCCTTACATTCATTCCAATGATAAGTACGTTTCCTTCGACAAAGCACCCATCGCGATTTTCAATGCCACAACCCAGGCGTATGAAAAGACAATTTACACAGACAAAACAGCCAGCCTTGGTTACAGCATCATCAATTCACATGGTTTTACCGAAAACGGGGATCTTTACCTGGTATCCTGTAATTCAGACTATTGGGCTGCCAATGAAGCAATGCCTTCCGGTATTGTGCGCATCAAAGCGGGCACTTCGGAGTTCGACAACAGTTATTTCCTGAACATGACCCTGAAACTCGGCGGCAGCCACACGGGCGGTATGGTGTATGCCGGAAACAATAAGGCCATTGTACAGGTGTTTGACAGCAACCTGATCAAAGCCTACAAAGATTACCAAACCGGGTTTGTGATTCAGTATTATGAAGTTGATCTGGTTACGCAGGCGATACGCAAACTGGACATTCCTTTAAGCAAATATCCTAGACGCGCGCTTGAAAGAATGAAAAATGGCAAAGTAGCGATTATGGCCAATACCCAGAGCGCCGGCAATGCCATTTATGTTTACAATTCCGCAAACGGCGAAGTGAAAAAAGGGCTGGAGTACAAGGGAGCCGAATTTATGAGTGGGTTTATGTCCTTTGACTAGATTGCGGACAAAATAAAATGCCTGCCGGGAAAAACGGCAGGCATTTTATTTAAGGCTGTCTAGTCTCTTCTGAATTAGTACTTCCCTATAATTACGGCTTTCCGATTCAATTTCTTTGAGTCGCTGCCGGGAGACGCCCGGTTTCGACTTTTCTTTTTCCAGTTCTCTAATGAAACCTTTGATCCGGTAATCGGCATAAAGAAAAGAAGCCCTTTCTTTTATCTCTGTTGCTACAGTGTCTTTCAGAAAAATGCCTCCGTGGTAAATGATATAACCTATAAATCCGACAATAATCAGCAAAAATTCCTTGACCGAACCATCGAGAAATTTATAAATGAGGGCGCTTAATATAGTGGTAACCGTAGCGATTGCCTTACTTTCGTGATGAGTAAACGACAATCTCGACTTCGCTGGCGGCATTAATTAAAAAACTCCAGCAATTCCCGGGATTGGTTTCTTTCCGGATGCTTGCCCAGCGTGATCGACTTTCCGTTCTTCTTGTTGGTAAGAACGATATCCTGATTGAAGAATTGGATAGATGAGCGTACGATAGCGTAAAGTGCAATAGCTGCCCCGCCAACGATTATCGAACTTGAAAAGAAATCTAATGCTTCCATTGTGTAGTTTTTAGCGTGTATATTAATTGCGTAAACTTAAAAATTACATACCAGTTTTCAAAAAATGAAGCATGCTTTTTCAAAAAACCGGCACAGTTCGCGGAATTATGACCCTACTACATTTTCAGCATGTTACCGATCTGTCGCGCGGTGCGGACGAGGTTCTCTCTTGTTTGGGAAATAGCTGTTGCCATGTCTGCGGGCCCGTTCCCGATGGCGAGTAAGGTGTCAAAATACTGGTCGAGCTTTTCATTGCCGTTGAGTGGTATTTTGCCTGCAAGGCCAATAACCGGAAGGTTTTTCTTTTTAGCCTGAAATGCCACCCCGTAAGGTCCTTTCCCGTGCAATGTCTGTTCATCAATACTGCCTTCACCGGTGATCACGAGGTCAGCTTCCGCGACGGATTTTTCGAAGTTGGTAAATTCAAGAAAGAAATCGATCCCATTCACAAGCCTTGCGTCCAGGAAAGCATAAAGCCCGGCCGCAACGCCACCCGCAGCACCGCCGTGCTTGACTAACGTCATATCTTTTCCAGTCTGGGTCAAAGCAATTTCAGCAAATCTGGCCAGACTTGCATCCAGCTTTTTAACACCTTCGGGCGTAGCTCCCTTTTGGGGGCCAAAAACTGCGGCCGAACCTTCTTCACCCAGTAATACATTTTCCACGTCACAAAGGATTGTGACCTCACAATCCGAAAGCCTCGGATCCAGTCGCGAAACGTCAATGCTGGCTAAACTGGTAAATGTTTCCGGTTCAGTCAGTTCCGTACCGGCAGCATCCAGAAATCTGACGCCCAATGCACGCAGGATTCCGGTACCACCGTCCACGGTAGCAGAGCCCCCTATTGCAAGGACAAATTTTTTCGCCCCTTTGTCCAGGGCAAGTTTCATCAGCTCCCCGGTACCATAAGATGTCGCCAGCAGCGGATTGAGCTCCTCAGGTTTCACAAGATGAATCCCCGACGCATTTGCCATCTCAATAATAGCCGTCTCGCCTTCATTGACCAGCCCGAAAGTAGCTGTGATTTTCCTTCCGAAAGGATCATCCACCTCCGCGGAGATCAGCGTACCGTTATGTTTTTGGATCATCAGATCACCGGTACCGTCGCCGCCGTCACCTATCGGAAAACATTCACAAACAAAGGAAGGGTCACTGGCCAGTAACCCTTCCTGAATTGCGACGGCCACGTCCATCGCGTTAAGACTGTGTTTAAACGCATTGGGAGCAATAAGGACGCGCATTTTATTCATCAATTGAAAATATGAAAAATCGTTTCAAAGCATTAAACTGTGTCCATGGCCGACAGCTTTTCAAGCGCGAGGTACAGTGACTGGTTTCCCGACGAACCTTTGCCCATGGCCTGAATGGTCACATAAAGTTGCTTGACCAGCGCAAGTCCCGGCAAGGATAACTTCATAGCATCCGCCTCTTCCAGTGCTATATTAAGGTCTTTTACGAAATTATCTACCGAAAAACCGGGCGAATAATCCGATCTGACCAGCTTCGGTGCCAGCACATCCAGGCTCCAGCAACCGGCAGCGCCTTTGGAAATGGATTCCAGCATGGTATTCAGGTCAAGCCCGGCTTTTTTTCCATAGATCAGACCTTCGCAGACTCCGATGATCGTACCGGCGATGGTGATCTGGTTGCACATTTTTGTATGCTGGCCAGCGCCTGCGGCACCCTGGTATACAATGTTTTTACCAAAAGTTTCAAAAATAGGAAGTACCGAATCAACGGTTTCCTTTTCGCCGCCGACCATGATGGACAATGTTCCGTTGATCGCACCAACTTCCCCGCCCGATACCGGCGCGTCTACCGCCTGGGCGTAATGTTTCGCTGCTTCTTCCGCAATTCTGATGGCGAGACTTGGCTTCGTGGTTGTCATATCAACCAGGATAGCGCCGGACTTTACTCCCTTAAATACTCCTTCTTCGCCAAAATAGCAGGCCTCAACGTCTTTCGGCGAGCCTATGATCGTTACGATTATGTCCGAGTTCGCTGCAATTTCTGCGTGGGTATCATACCATGTGCATCCCAGATCGATCAGGTTCTGGGCTTTGCTTTTGGTTCGGTTCTGGACATTGACCTTGTATCCGGCATTGAGAAGATGCCTGACCATAGGATTTCCCATCAACCCTGTGCCAATCCATCCGATTACTTTCTCTTTATTCATTATTCAAATATTGGGTTAATAAAATGCTTTCTGATCAGCGGTTCACTTTTTTACGGCCGTTTTTGGTATGAATTCGATAAAATCAACCTTGGCTGTCTCGCTTCCGTCCGCAATGCCCGTGAGCCTGATTTCCTCGCCGTTTTTTATTTTAACATTTGAAATTGTTTTCCTCCGCCAGCAGCCAACATCTTCGCTCAGTTTCCAGGCTGCCTTTTGCTTTCCGCCAATGTGCAAAGAAATGTTTCCCTGGCCATTTTTTTCGTCTGCGTAAGATACAACAATATCGTAAATACCGGTGGGCTGACCGAAGGCAGTTTTTGCAATCCCGGTTCCCGTGGTTTGTACGCATTGCTCGATCAGGAACTTGTCAGGATTGTAGCCGGAAAGGTCCATTTTTTCCACTTCCATGCCTATCACGGGAGTGAACCCTGTGACTCCGGCCTCGGAAAGGCCATTCCGGACGGCGCGCAACATGGAATAGGGAGAACCGTCATAATGTTTTACGCCTATTCCTTTCGCACCTCCGTCGACCGAAATCTTGATGCTTGATTTGACGATCGCTTCCGTCGTAAGCAGCCTCGTAGGAACGCCCGGGATAATCGGCACATCCTTGCCCATAAAATATTGGGTGGTCGCGATTCTGGATTGTCTGTCGGTTTTCTGATATCCGTTTTGCTCGGTATGTGTCGATAAATGGACTGAGTTGATGTTGCCTTTCAGATCTTCGAGAACCAGCCCTGAGCTGCGGTCGTTGAGGTCATTGAGGCGAAAATCGATCTTTGGGTTTTCCTGATGAAGCCTGTCGGTCACCAGTTTGTATATCTCGGTCGTGCTGGCTTTCCTGAAATTGCGCCAGTTGTCGAGCTGGGGTTGTGCATACGGATTGTCTTTCAGAATCGGTATAGCCGCTTCCATATCAAACCCCGCCGCTTTTGCTTTTTTCTTGCAGGATTCACAGAAACAGGTCCCGCCTTTTACCGGATCATCGGACCGGCTGAAAAGCAGCATACAAGTCTGTACATAATCCACATCGTAATTCTTGGCAAGATCGCCGTAAAGCGCCACCAGATATTCGCGCACGTCGGGGTTGTTGGTACAAGGCCGGTCAACGGTCTTTCCTTCGATATCCCGCTGCTTGTATTCAGGATGTTTGGCCATAAAATCCACCGGGATATAAGTATGCGAAACCTCTACCCCAGCCCGCAGGCCGCGCGCGTGGGCTTTGTCGAGCACTATTTTCAGCCAGTCCGTTTCATTGAGCCAGGCGTGTTCCGACATAATTGGTTTGATCTTTCCATATGATTCCATTTTAGGCTGGAAGTAAGCGCGGGAGTCCTCGGCATCCCATTCGGTACGCACAGGATTATGGATAAAATTGAAAGTACCGGGCAGTTTGTCGTTGTTGAAAGGCCGGTGTTCTTCATGCATGACGGCAATCAGATACACCGAATTGATCCCCGCAATGCCGGTCATATTGTCCAGGATGAGATCAATTCCTTCGTCATGCACTTCCCAGGGATAAATACTGCCCGTAACTTCAAAAGCCGGTGCGGGCACGTTGGACCGTTGTATAGCCTGAGCGCTCAGCTCACCAAGGCACAACCAGGCCAGAGATGCCGTCAGGCATCCAAGATGGCGTAGATTCATGATGTTTGAATTAAGATTTCAGAGATAGTTTTTTTCAGAAAAAGCAATGCGCCAACATCCGTTTTCCCGACAGAAATTTATAAAAAAGTGAATGATCAGACAGCGTCAGGAACCTGCGTTTTTTTCTTTGAATTAATGAAGATCAGGGAGGCAAAGATCACCACCACAGCCACAAGCCCGAGCAGGTATATATAACCTTTTGACACGTCCGGGACAGCCGACATCTGCTTGCTGTCAAGCATTTCGTAGACCGGGATGATCGATTTTACAAGGTATGCCTGCGCCAGGGTAATCAGACAGATCACTGCGAGCATGATAAAACTGTGTTTCACCGTGAACCGGAACAGCTGCGATTCCTTACCCACCAGATCGCCCGCCGCAGCCGCAACTGCAATCGACTGGGGAGAAATCATTTTCCCGACAACACCTCCCGATACATTCGCCGCCACAGTCACCACCGGATCAACGCCAATGGATGCCGCAGTGGCATACTGAAGTTTACTGAACAAAGCGTTTGCCGACGTATCCGAGCCGGTGATGAAAACACCCAGCCAGCCGAGCATCGGAGCAAAAAACGGGAACAAAACGCCCGTATTAGCTAATACGGCCGCCAGTGTAAGCGTGATGCCCGAATCATTGACGATATAAGCGAAACCCAAAACGGCAGAGATGGTCAGTACCGGAAATTTCAGCTGGTTGAGTGTAGCCATAAAAACAGCAGCACCTTCGCTGAATTTCATACCCACCAAAGGAATCGCCACCAGCGCGGCAATCATAATGGCTGTCCCCGCCGCAGACAAATAATTCAATTTGAAAACCTTGGCAAGTACAACACCATCCTCTCCCTGGATCGCATTGTGAAGCCCGGGCACTTCAAACTGGGATAAACCCAATGTGTTCAGCACATCCTTGATCGGCTGCATTCCCCAGGCTATGACCATGATCGTCAGCATGATAAATGGCGACCAGGCCCGGAGTATCTGCCCGCCGGAATAGGTTACATCAGTATTGAAGGTCGGAGCGGGTTCGTTGGCAAACCGCCAGATCGTGGCGGGTTTCCAGAAACGCAGGAATGCCATCAGGCAGACGATCGACCCCAATCCTGCGATCACATCAGGAAGCGCGGGGCCGAGATAATTGGAAGAAAACCATTGCAGAAAAGCAAATGAAAGTCCTGATACCATCACGGCCGGCCAGATCTCCTTTGCCTTTTTCACTCCGGCAATGATCGTTACCAGATAAAAGGGCAATATCACCGATAAGATCGGCAGCGTACGCCCGACCATCTGAGAAATAGGCAGCTCAGGAATTCCCGAAACCTGCGATGCGACGGTAATAGGTATACCAATGGAGCCAAACGCCACAGGCGCCGTGTTTGCAATAAGACAAATTCCGGCAGCATACAATGGTTCAAATCCCAGTCCGACCAGCATGGCAGCGGTAATCGCCACCGGCGCGCCGAAACCAGCGGTACCTTCCAGAAAAGAACCGAATGAAAACGCGATCAGCAGCGCCTGCAACCGTCTGTCGGAGGTGATTGAAGCCATAAAATGTTTGATAATTTCAAACTGGCCGCTTTTGACAGTAATATTAAACAGAAAAACCGCCATAATCACCAGCCAGCAAATCGGGAAAAGTCCATATAATGCGCCGTGTCCGATCGACAATGCCGCCAGCTTCACCGGCATCCCGTAAACGGTAATGGCAATGAGCGCTGCGATGGCTGTTGCGATCAAACTCGCCTGGTAACCCTTCATTTTTTTGATGATCAATGCCCAGAAAATGAAGATTATGGGCACGGCCGCCACCAGGACCGACAAAATGATGTTGCCAAACGGATCAATAACCTGTGTCCATTTCATAAAATATCAATACGTTTTGTTCAATTAATTTATAGAAGTGATTTTTCCCTCAATCTTAATCCTGCATAGCCCACTTTTTACCGGTTTTTTCACCCATTTCCAATACCAGCGTCCCGCCATTGATCAGGTCGTCGTGCGAAAAGGATAATGATGCAAGGGGCTTGCCGTTTAAAGTTGCGGACTGGATGTACTTGTTGGTCCTGGACGAATTATGGGCAATCAGGGTGAAAGTTTTACCATTATGCAAGTCAATGGTAACCTTGCTGAAAACCGGGCTGGTGATGCTGTAACGAGGAATTCCGGGCGTAGTCGGGTAAAATCCCATGGCGGAGAACACGACAAAAGAAGACATAGAGCCGCCGTCCTCATCACCCGGCACACCAAAAATATTGTCCTGAAACCAGGTGTCCAGTATCAGCCTGGTGTACTTCTGGGTTTTCCAGGGTGAATTGGTATAATTGAAAAGATAAGGGATAAAGAATGTCACCTGGTTGCCCATCGCAAACTGCCCGATCATCCCAGTCTGGTTTGGCCATTTTTCCCAGAAAACAGGTTTGCTTTTGTCCATTCCTTCCCGAAAAAGCTGGTCCAGGTTCTGTTCCATTTTCTCAGGCCCGCCCATCAGCTCCCGCAGTCCGGCTATGTCCTGCTGGGCATTCCACATGTAGCTCCACCCATTATTTTCATTGTAATAGTCAAATCCGTTATGCCCGCCGTCAAACTTCGGATCAATATCGATCCAGTTTCCTTTGGCATCTTTGGGCATAAAAAGATTGTATTTGTCACTCCACAGGTTTTTGTAATTCTTAACTCTTGGCGCATATTTGGCACTAACCTCCTTATTTCCAAGCTCCTTTGCCATTTCGCTCAACGCCCAGCTGTCGTAGGCATCTCCCAGCGTGATCGCCACCGCAGACCGTTTTTGGCCGGGTTTAAGAGAAGCAAAGGCATCGGTTTCTTTTTCACCCGGATGCAATGCGGGATAGTAACCATTTTTGTAATAAAACTCTTCCAGATCACCTTTGGGACCATTTCTAAAAGGAAGCATCGTAGCCTGTTCGGCGTTTTTGAGGATACCGTCAAAAGCCGTTTTTACATCAAAATTCCTGATCCCTTTCCGGTAAGCATCCAAAAACATCACCGACGATTTGAAACCGAACATCCCCGGACGGTCGCCGAATGGTCTCGGGTACTCAGGCATCCAGCCGCTTTGCTGGTACATGGTCACATAAGACTGCAAAATATCAGCCTCGCGTTTCGGGTCCAGGATTGCCCGCAACGGATGCAGTGCCAGGTAATTACCCCAGGTATAGTCGTCCGTATAAAACGGCTTTTTGTCCTCGTGGATCTTTTTATCATAACCACTGAAATACGTCCCGTTTTCATTGATATTGATCATTCTGACGTAGCAACGGTACAATGCGGTGTAAAAGCTGCGTTTCTGCGCCTCGCTGCCGCCTTCCACTTTCACCTGGCCGATCACCTTTTCCCAGGCAGCTTTTCCTTTGTTTTTAAGCTGTTCAAAACTTACGCCGGTCAGTTCTTTTTCGAAATTGATCTTGGCCTGTTCCTGGCTTACAAATGAGATCGCATACCGGAATTCAACAACGGAAGCGTCTTTTTCACCATAACTGGCAAAGGCTCTTTCACCCTCCATTTTCTTTGGTTTTTCAGGAATCCCGCTGACGGTGTATTTGCCCCAGTCTTTCTCCCCGTCCTTTTTGCCGGTTTGAGGTTTGCCTGTAAAAACGCCGTACATATAAGCCGTCCCCTGCTGGTCGTGGATCATATCGACCACATGCTCGGTACCAACGATTTTATTCCCGTCACGGAACTCAAAATCCCCGTTTTTATAATAATGGGAAAGCAAAAGATTTTTTTCGACACCGGCCGGGAAAGTAAACCGGTAAATACCCGTTTTTTCGCCAGCAGTATATTCCGTCAGGATATCGTCGTCGGTGAGCTTCACAGAATAATACCAGGGCTCTGTCACTTCCAGATCGTGGTCGTAGGTAAGCCGGCGGTACCATGCCGTGTCGGTAACTGCGCCTTTCGAAGGTTTTATAGAAAAAACCATCTGGGGCGTGATGATATTGGATGCCAGCATGGGAAAGTCCGTGATCTGCATATCCAGGTGGTCCTGACGTTTCGGGAACATCCTGATCATTTGATTGGGCAAATGGACGATCGGCCGGTTGGTATTCAGCAAAGGCGCTACGTTACCAATCGTAGGATCAATATATTTTAAGCCTGTGGCAGTGGCCTTCCCTTTCGCCGCCTGGCCGAAACCCGGACTACATAAAGCATTGATCACGAGGGCTGTCAGTACTGTTTTGACTAAACTACTATGAAACATGACTCAATTGTTTTGCAATGAAAATTCTGAAAAGCTAGTATTTGATATCCCACTTCGTATCTGTTTTCTCGCCCATTTCCAATACCAGAGTTCCTCCGCTCATCAGTTCCTGGTGTGAAAATGAAAGCGACGTCAACGCCTTGCCGTTCAGCGTGGCGGACTGGATATATTTGTTGGCTTTGGATGCATTGCGGGCGATCAGCGTGAACGTTTTACCGCCGGGGAGATCGATCGTCACCTTGCTGAAAAGCGGGCTGGTGATGCTGTAACTGGGGATACCAGGCGTTACCGGAAAAAATCCGATGGCTGAAAAAACCGCGAAAGCCGACATGGAACCTCCGTCCTCATCCCCTGCCACCCCGAACACATTGTCCTGGAACCAGGTATCGAGCAAAAGCCGCGTGTACTTCTGCGTTTTCCAGGGCGAATTGGTGTAATTGAAAAGGTAAGGAATAAAGAATGTAACCTGATTACCCATCCCGAATTGTCCGATCAGGCCGGTTTGGTCAGGGAATTTTTCCCAGAAAACCGGTTTCGGCCGGTCGAGCCCCTCGCGAAAAAGCTGGTCGAGGTTCTGCTCCATTTTATCGGCCCCGCCCATCAGATCGCTCAGTCCCTTGATATCCTGCTGAACGTTCCAGCGGTAGCTCCATCCGTTATTTTCATTGTAATAATCATTGCCCGCGTGGCCTCCGTCGAACTTGGGATCGATTTCAATCCAGTTTCCTTTGGCATCTTTTGGCAGGAAAAAGCCCGTTTTTTCATGCCAGAGATTTTTATAATTCTGTGCATACGGGGCGTAACGTTTGTAGATCTCCTGATTGCCCAGCTCTTTCGCCAGCTCACTCAGCGCCCAGTTGTCGTAGGATGCGCCCAATGTGACTGCCACCGCCGAGCGTTTCCCGTTTTTCAGTTTCACCAAAGAGTCGGTTTCCACCTCACCGGGATGCAGGGCCGGATAATATCCTTTGGCAAAATAAAAATCTTCCAGCGCGCCTCTCGGACCATTCCTGTGCGGCAAAAAGGTCGATTTTTCAGCATTTTTTAAAATACCTTCAAAGGCCGATTGTACATCAAAATCACGTATTCCCTTGCGGTATGCGTCCAAAAACATCACCGCCGATTTGGCACCAAACATACCCGGACGGTCGCCGAAATGTTTGGGATACTCAGGCATCCAGCCCTCCTCTTTGTAAGTATTGACATAAGATTGCAGCATATCCGCCTCTTTCTCAGGGTGCAGAATGGCGCGTAAAGGGTGCAGTGCAAGGTAATTGCCCCAGGTGTAGTCGTCGGTGTAAACCGTTCTTTTATCCTCATGCACCGTTTTATCATATCCGCTGAAATACTTCCCGTCTTCGGAAATATCCACCATACGGGCATAGCAGCGGTAAAGTGCCGTGTAAAAACTCCGTTTCTGAGCCTCGGTACCTCCTTCGACTTTGATCTGCCCGATCACCTTTTCCCAGGCCGCCTGCCCTTTGTTTTTGAGCTGGTCAAAAGTTACGTTGGTCAGTTCCTTCTCGAAGTTTTTCCTGGCCTGTTCTTCACTTATGAATGAAATGGCATAGCGGAATTCGATGGTAGCCGGGCCGTTTTCGGGGTAGCTGAAATAGGCACGCTCCCCTTCCACGATCTTATGTTTTTCGGGAGGACCCAGCACCGTGTAGCGGCCCCAGTCTTTTTCATTTTGCTTTTTCCCGCTTTCCGGTCGGCCCGAAATCTTGCCATACATGTAAGCGACGCCTTTTTGCTGGTGATTGGCATCGTTGACAAACTCTTTACCAGTGATCGTATTTCCATCGGTGACCGTGTACTGGCCTTTGGCATAATAGTGCGAAAGCAGTACATTTTTCTTCACGCCAGCCGGAAACGTGAAACGGTAAATTCCCGTTTTTTCTCCCGGCGTATATTCTGTAAGTACATCATCATCGGTAAGTCGCACCGAATAATACCATGGCTTAACCGTCTCAAAATCATGATCGTAAGTCAGCCGCCGGTACCAGCCGGTATCAGCAAGTACGCCCGGATAAGGCTTGATCCCGAAAATGACCTGAGGCGTAATAATATTGAGGGAAAGCATCGGAAAGTCCGTGATCTGCATGTCCAGGTGGTCCTGCCGCTTCGGAAACATCCGAACCATCTGGTTGGGCAAATGAACGAGCGGCCGGTTGGAATTGAGCAGCGGGGCCACATTTCCGATGGTGGGATCGATGTATTTTACACCGTTAACCGCCGCCGGGCCGGTCTTTTTCTGTGCGTAACCCTTTTCCACTTCCCCCAGTGAAAGGAGAAGCGGCAGGATGAGCAGCATATTGATTTTTAGTTTCATAATTGCGGAGCGGGTCTGCTGAGAAAATTAATTGTAACCCGGATTTTGCGGCAAAACAGATGGATTGTTTATGATTTGTATTTCAACCAGCGGGATCGGGAAAAGTGCCTGATAAGGCTGCATGCCCAGAGGCCCCATTACAGTGACCAAACGGTCGGTACGGGCAAGGTCAAACCACCTCACTCCTTCCATCGACAGCTCATATATCCTTTCTTCATAAATTTTCGCACGCAGCTGGTCCTGGGGCATGCTTGCATATACAGGCATTGCAGCACGTGTGCGCACCTGGTTCAGATAAGTGAGTGCAAGCTCCGATTTACCGTTTTCATTCAATGCCTCAGCGTACATCAGCAGCACATCGGCATAGCGGATCACCTTCCAGTTTACCTTACTATCATGGAGGGTATTGGTTACGGCCAGGTATTTTTTTGTAAAAGTCGCGATCTGCAGAAAGCCCTGAAAAACCCCGTTGTTATCCGTGTAACCTTTGGCAACTGTGACGTCCCGTCTTGGGTCTTTCGGGTCAAAAGAATCGAACAGTGCCAGTGTAGGCGTATTTTGTTCACCCGCACCGCCTTTGATCCCGTAGAATGTTTCGGCCAGGGAATTGGCCGATTTTGGTAAAAACTTGTTGGAAAAACCACTGCCTGCACCCAGGTTACCATCCTGGTATTCTATGTCAAAAATATACTCGCTATGGTGCTCGTCTTTGGTGTAGTCGAACAAATCCTTGTAGACCGGCAAAAGTGAGTAGCCCATGGTGGTCACTTCCTGAAGTTTGGCTTCCGCCTTCACAAAATCCTTCCGGGTCATGTACACTCTTCCCAGGATAGCCCGGGCCGCTCCCTTGGTCACCCTGCCGACATCCACACCCGTATATTTTTCGGGCAGACCGGCCTCCGCTTCCAGCAAGTCCTTGATGATCACTTCATCATAGATCTTGTCTACACTTTCCCGTTTTTTGGTATACCCCTCGGCAATGCTGGTAGGCACGGTATTCAGCGGTACGTCCCCGAATATCCTTACCAGGTCAAAGTAGGCAAAAGCACGCAGGAATTTCGCCTCTGCTACATGCCTTGTTTTGTTCGTTACCACCGCCGGGTCAGCGGTTTCTATTCTGGACAAAACAAGATTGGCCCTGTTGATCGCACTGTAGTAATTCCGCCAGGTATTGATCATCAGTGCGGCATCACCGTTCATATTGAATTTATCGACTGAAATCAAAAACGCGTCATTGCCCAGCGCGTGCCAGGAATCGTCCGAACGCAGGTCGCCGAAAATCCAGAAATCCTGGTACTGGTTCTTCAGCATGCTGTAAACTCCTACCACGGCGTCCTGAAAATCCTTGTCAGTTTTATATACTGCATCGACGCTGACGGTGGATATTGGGTTTAAATTAATAAAATCGTTTTGGCATGACATTGTAAGAATGGATGCGAGCGAAGCAATACAAATTATTTTTTTCATCTCGGTAGTTTTTTACTTGATGCGTTATTTTAAAATCCCACATTCAGGCCTATGATCACACTTTTCGGCAGTGGATAGTCATTCGCTTCAACACCCGGGGTCAATGGGTTCTCGGTCGTGCTCACCTCGGGGTTAAATGCTGTGTTTTTGGTAAAAAGCACCGGGTTGTTGGTGTTCACATACACTCTGAGCGAATTAAGTCCCAGTTTCTGGACGATTTTCCCGGGCAGCACATAACTGAGGGAAATGTTGTTGATCCGCAGGTACGTTCCTGTGTCCAGAAACAACTGGCTTGGCAGCCGCACCCCGCCGGTAGGTGTATCGTTGGGTCTCGGTGTTTTGCCGTCACCGGGATCCTGTTCCGATTTCCAGTAGTCATTGCTGAAAGCATAGCCTCTCACACGGGCGCGTCCGCTGTTTCCGCCACCTCTGGACGTATTGTAAATCTGGCTTCCCTGCGACCCTTGTATGGTAAAGCTCAGGCTGACGTTCTTGTAGCTGACGCGGTTGGTCATGCCATAGTAAAAATCAGGATAGGGCGAACCCATGATGGTCTTGTCCACATTATCGATTCGTCCGTCGGGTACCCCGTCCGGACCGCTTACGTCCTTAAACCTGATATCGCCCACATGCGACCGGTCACTTCCTGTTGGGTTATAGATCGGTCCTTTATCCAGCTCGGCCTGCGTTTTAAAAATACCGTCGGTCAGAAACCCGAAGAACATCCCGATAGGCTGGCCGATCATCGTTACGTTGTTTCCTGAGTAGATCGGGTCACCCTGCGGACCCAATTTTACGACCTTGTTACGGTAAGTGGAAAGGTTAAAATCCGTCGACCATTTAAAGCCTGCATCTATGTTGACGGTACTCACTACAAACTCCCAGCCTGTATTTTTCACTTCCCCGATGTTCTGCAAAGCGGTGCTGAAACCGGTATTGTTAGGCACGTTTACATTGAGGAGCAGATCAGTATTTCTGGATTGAAAATGGTCTATCGACGCTGTCAGCCTATTGTTGAGAAAACTGGCATCGAGTCCGAAATTAATGGAAGTCTGTTTTTCCCAGGTCAGTCCGGGATTTCCGATACGGCCCGGTGCAATGGCAGTAGCTACCGTTCCACCCAGTCCGTAGTTTTCATAAGCGATCGTTCCGTACTGATCATAGTTACCGATGTTGTTATTTCCCGTTTCGCCATAGCTTGTGCGCAGTTTCAGCTCGCTGATCGCTCGGACATTCTTCAGGAAATTTTCATCCGAAATCCGCCAGGCCAATGCTACCGAAGGGAAAAGGCCATATTTGTTCTCGCTTCCGAAGCGGGACGAGCCGTCGGTACGGATGGAAGTAGTGATATAATATTTGCTGTCAAAATTGTAGTTGACCCGCGCGAGATAAGATAGCAGTGACCATTCATAAATGTTAGAAGTTCCGTTTGTGATCAGCCCGCCCGTCGCACTTAAAGTGGGTACGAGGTTGTTCGGAAATTTGTTGCTGCTCATCAGATTGGACTCTCCGTGTTCTTTCTGAACAGTATACCCTGCCAGCGCAGTCAAAGAATGTTTGTTGATATTTTTGGTATAATTCAATGTATATTCTGTGAGCCAGTTGGAGATCATTGAACCATTGTCGGTACCATTTGCGAGCTCATTGGCAAAGTAAGCGCGCTGCGGACGGAAGTACATGCCTTTTCCGTTAAAAACACTTCCTCCAATCATCACATTAAATTTCAGGTCCTTGTATATCTCGTATTCCGCATTGATATTACCCAGCAACCGCAGCGCTTTCTGGGAAGTCTGGGTTTCCTGAGCTATGGCAAGCGGGTTGTAAATGTCAGCCATATCGGCTAGTCCGGCGTAATTGAAATACGTTCCATCCGGCTTTAACAGGGGCCGGAAGTTATGTACCTGCAGGGTAGACGCCACCACGCCCAGGGTACTGGCAGTACCGCCGCTCACTCCCGTCGAAGGCAAGGAACGCTGATCGGTATACGAAGGATTCAGATTGAGCTTGACCGATAGTCTCTTTGTCAGTTGTGCATCGATGTTAGTCCTGAGAGAATACCGCTGAAAACCACTGTTGATAATGATACCGTCCTGGTTGAAATATTCTCCGCTGATCGCATAACGGACATTTTCATTGCCTCCGCTGGCCGAGAGCTGGATCTGCCGCTGAGGTGCAGTCACAAGCACTTTATCCAGAGAGTTTTCATCGGTAGTATTTCTTCCTTCCCGCACGTCCATGATGATGGCCGGAACCGGCGTGAACCAGGAAGTTGCAGGGCCGCTTACATCTTTGCCGGCATCGAGATTTTTGTTTCGCATCCCGTCATAGAAAAAATTAGCTTGTTCGAGCGAGTTTTTCATTTTAGGAACCTTGGAAACTTTTTGCCAGCCATAGTAAGTATCCAGTGATATCGTTGCTTTTCCCGATTTCCCCCTGCGGGTCGTGATGATCACCACACCATTGGAGCCACGTGATCCATAGATCGCCGTCGCCGAGGCATCTTTCAGAATGTCAAGGGTTTCTATATCATTTGGGTTGATTGTCTGGATGTTGTCTGTCGGGAAACCGTCCACCACATACAGCGGGCCAACGCCTGCGGAGATACTTCCTATCCCCCTTACCCTGATCTGAGGCGCAGCGCCCGGTTCTCCCGAGGCCGCCTTGACCTGTACACCGGCTACCCGTCCGGCCAGCCCCTGTTCTATACGGGTTACGCCGAGGTCTTTCACTTCCTTGCTGCTGATCACACCTACCGATCCGGTCAGGTCTTTTTTCTTCACCGTTCCATATCCTACTACCACTATCTCTTCCAATGTTTTGTCACCCGCTTTCAGGGACACATCCACTACGCTCCGGCTTCCTGCTGCCACTTCCTGCGGGGTGTACCCAACGAAGCTGAAAATCAAAATGGATGTTTCGTCAGGAATATCCAGTTTATACTGGCCTTCTGCGTCGGTAGTGGTACCTCTCTGCGTTCCTTTTACCAAAATACTTACACCCGGCAGGCTCTCCCCTTTTTCATCGGTTACTTTTCCCTGGATCGTTTTGTCAACCGGGGCCACAATGTGCCCTTCTGCGGAGCCCGCCTGCGACAATGTACTGCCCAGCGGTGAGACGGGCATAAACACCAGGTTTTCCAGTGCAGAAGTAACCGACTGGTCTGTGCTGGCTTTTGATTTTCTGTTCTTAACGATCACATATACCCCCTCCTTAACCTTCTTGAACCGGAGATCATATACCTGAAGAATCCGCGTCAGGTTTTCTTCGAGGGAGGCCGACGGCTGGATCATGGAAGCATTCACCGATTTGTTGACCAGGCGGTCTTCAAAAAGGATATCAACGTTGTAACGGGCTTTGAACTGGATCAGGACATCGCGAAGCAAAAGGGGCGTCGGGGCATGGTTGGTCTGGTGGTCAATGAGCGGGACTCTGATACTGGCCAGTAGCTGGGCGGGGGCCTGACAGCACCCCAGAGCGAAAATACCGGGCAAAACAGTTCTGCGAGTTACCTGTAAAAAGTATCTCATGATGTAAAATGGATTAAGGTAAAATTAATCTTTGAAAACGATGGTCTTATTCTGACGGGTAAAGTTGATATCGAACAATTCTGTCACCATGTCTAATACCTCGTCCGCATTGCGTGCGGGAAAGGATCCGGTAGCGGTCCGGTCGGCAAGGGCGGTGTCTTTGATCTCCACCTGAAAGCCGTAATTCTCCTGTAAAATAAAAGCGATCTCCCTCAGTGAGGTCCGTTCCAATGTGATCCTGTGATTTTTCCAGGACGAATGATTTTCCGGATTCGGATTGTGTTCCCTGGTAAGCTTGCCGGAACGGTCCACCATAACCAGGTCTCCGGGTTTCATTACAATCGAAGGGGTCTGGTCAGCCTTGTTCATTCGGAGGGAGACCTGGCCTGTCCGAAGCACAACCTGTGACTTTCTCCTGCGGGCAAACACGGTAAATTCAGTTCCCAATACGGTTACATTCAGCCCGTCCGGGGTAATGACCACAAACCGCTGATGCCCGGGCAAATGCCTGATCTGGAAGTCGGCTTCCCCTTTCAGTTCCACACTCCTTGTATCATCGCCGAAACCAAACCTCGGAAACCGCAGCGAAGAATTCGCGTTCAGTGTGACAATAGAGCCGTCGTTCAGTTCAACCTGGCGGGTTTGTCCGTAAGTGGCCCGCACCGTTCTGTACATAATGCTGTCGCGGATACCGAAGAGCAGCCCTCCCAGCATCAGCACAAGAAAAGCAGCTGCCACCATACGGTGATTGTTGCTGCTCCACCAGCTTCTTTCTGCGGGCAAGGAGATCATTTCCAGTGTTTCGGAAGGTGCCTCGCTCAACGATTCCCTGGTACGGTGGAATGCATCCTGCCACGATGCCGCCGCCTGCAGGTGAGCACTTTCCCACTCATGCAGCCACAGGTAATATTGCTCCCGGTTACCGGGATCCTGCAACCAGGCCTCTATCGCTTTCTTCTGAAGCGGCGAGGCGTGGCCGGAGAAATAATCAAACAATACATCTTTTACAATTATATCTTCCATTTCACTATTTCGGCATTTAATGATGTTGACAAAGAAAGTCCTGTTTACCCTTAGTCAGAAAAACAACAAAAGCAGGGTGAGCCAGACGGCCTTTCTGAGCTGACTTAAAGCTTTGGCCATATGTGCCTCCACTGTCTTCAGTGCCAGCCCTAATTCGGTTGCAATCTCATGGTTTTTTTTCCCCTCAAACCGGCTCAGCAAAAATACGCGCTGGCATTGCGAAGGCAGGCTGTCGATCGTTCTGGCAATGCGCTGGTGCAGCTCGTCATATTCTATTAAAAGCTGGGGATTTTCGGATCCGGACACATGCTCGGAAAATTCCGTCGAGGTGAGGGTCCGCTCCTCTTTCAGTTCGTAGCGTATGTATGTGTAGGCCCGGTTACGGACCGCCGCGTAGAGATATGATCGGTAGGTACCCTGGATCGCATTAAAACTGTTGCTTTTCCAGAAATCCAGGAACACTTCGCAGACAATATCCTCTGCTTTTTCTTTGGTATACACAAAGCGGACAGCATGACTGAACAGCGCCTGATAATACAGGCGGAACAATGCCTCGAAACCTTTATTGGCCGATTCTGCAAAAGCTGCCCGGACCAGGTGCTCATTATCTATCACGACCGGTTTTGCGTCACTAGGCCGGCGCATATTCCCTTCAAAAGATATTTCCGGAAAAGAAGGATGTTCTACTGACTGCATTATTTAAAATAGTAAGTATTTACTAGGGTGACATAGATTTTATGCTTTACCCTTAGTGAACAGCCTGAAATATTTAAATAAAAACTTTGGGTAGTGATATGTCCGTATCGGTTAAAACCGATGACGCTCTTGACGCCACAATCTCAAGAAGCCCATAGGGCTGACACACATTGTAAAAAAAGAGGCCGGCCCAAAGTATGGGCCGGCCTCCTGCACTACGATTAATCCTCGAATCTTAATCTACAATCAACACTCTGATAATCTCAGATACCGAAGCCGACTGAACTCTCAGCAAATGAACTCCGCTGCTCAGCGACAGGTTGGTGATATCCACTTCGGCTTTCGATCCGCCTTTTATAGTTTCTGTCAGTCTTATTGGATAGACCCTGCCTGCTTCACTGATCATCTGCAGATTAATATTTCCTGCATGTTGTTCAGACACCTCCACCGTAAATCTTTTCTGAACAGGGTTCGGATAGATCCTGGATTTCTCATACGTTACTTCGGCAGCAGGTTTGAAGATCTCCTGACTTACCCTGCCTCCCGAAGGAGCCACAGTACCCGTTGTTTCGATGACCAGCTGAGGCTGATTAGCTGCATTTTCCTTACTGTTGAAAGAAAGGTTCCTGTTCTGTGTAGTCGGGTTTCTGATCAGAAGGCTTACCACCTTGTCGCCGGCTACCTGAGCCTGAACATAGCTTGTTACGTCCAGCTCGTAGTATTGCGCTACATTGTTCACATTTACCGAGCTCAGCACAGTTGCGGATGCAGCCGGTGCATTGTTGAAGTTAATACCTGTTTCTGTCCAGGAATCATTATCAACTCCGTATGCAGACAAGTTAATTCCTGCTGTATTTTCCTGGTTGCTTCCGTAGATCCTCAGTTTGGCTGATGTTACCTGGCTCAGGCTGCTTAGCGAGAACTTAAGGTAAGCCGAACGTGTGATTCCGTCTCCCGAACCTGTTTTCACCAACATCGCAGCGTCGTTACCATAGTTGATTGCTGCAAAGCTTCCGTTTCTGATATGGGCATCAGCCTGTGGTGCCAGTGTTACAGTAGTAGCCGGACCACTTGTCTGCGGTACTATTTCAATCGCCGAGATCTTAGGCAAGTTCGCCGAACCGGTCAGGAAGTTGATGTTCAGAACACCGTCCGTTACGGTTATCGGGAATGTCTCCAGCACTGGGCGCAGCGCACCGCCTGCTGTCGCGAAGATATCATAGTTGGTCAGTTTGCGAGCGCCTTCAATATCGACATTGAACATCCGTCGGCCGGCACCCGCTGCTCCTCTGCCCGGCGCACCGAACCAGATCTCAGCAAAGTGAAGGATTACATTGAAGTTACCGTTCTGTACAGGTACCGCGTAGTTGAATGCAGCGGACGAACGTTCGGTCATGTAAAGCGCATCGTCTGTTGTATTAAGGATGTCAACACCTGTGATAGACGACGTAGTGTTTGTTCCGCCAAAGTACTGGTCAGCGATGAACTGGCGTGAACCTGAGGCCGTGAAGGCTGGTCCGCCTGCATTGATCCTGATTGCCGCCGAGGCAACTGGAACTTCGCTAACAGTTACTGTGATCTGCTCGTCATCAAACAGTGCAGGAGAACCATTGTCGGTTACTCTCACAGTGAAAGTGACACTACCCGCAGCAGTCGGTGTCCAGCTGAATGCACCTGTTGTGGCGTTGATGGCCGCAGTTGCAGGGGCACTGATCAGCGAGAACGTTTTGGTCTGTGCAGCATCGTCAGTCGCAGTTGCTGTGAAAGTCAATGCCTGACCGACAGTCGCAGTTTTGTTGCCGATTGCGGCAAGTACCGGAGCCTGGTTGGCAGCATTGGTCGCAGTAACCGTGATTTGTTCTTCATCAAACAGCGCAGGAGAACCATTGTCGGTTACTCTCACGGTGAAAGTGACACTACCCGCAGCAGTCGGTGTCCAGCTGAATGCACCTGTTGTGGCGTTGATAGCCGCAGTTGCCGGCGCACCGATCAGCGAGAACGTCTTGGTTTGTGCAGCATCGTCAGTTGCAGTTGCTGTGAAGGTCAGTGCCTGACCGACAGTCGCAGTTTTGTTGCCGATTGCGGCAAGTACCGGAGCTTCGTTGACAGTCGGCGTTTGCGGTATTACCTCAATCGCTGAGATTTTAGGCAAGTTTGCTGAACCGGTCAGGAAGTTGATGTTCAGCACGCCATCTGTTACTGTAACCGGGATGGTTTCCAGGATCGGACGAAGCGCACCACCTGCTCTTGCAAAGATGTCATAGTTAGTCAGTTTGCGGCTGCCTTCCACATCTACGTTGAACATCCTTCTACCAGCACCCGCTGCTCCTCTGCCCGGAGCACCGAACCAGATCTCTGCAAAGTGTAGCACCACATTAAAGTTTCCGTTTACAACCGGAATAGCGTAGTTGAAGGCAGCAGATGAGCGCTCTGTCATATAAAGAGCATCATCGGTTGTATTAAGGATGTCAACACCTGTGATAGACGAAGTGGTGTTTGTTCCACCAAAATACTGGTCAGCGATGAACTGGCGTGAACCTGAGGCAGCAAAAGCCGGCCCTCCTGAGTTGATCCTGATCGCAGTGCTAACCGGTGCGGTCACTGTGACTGTGATCTCTTCTTCGTCTGTCAGTACCGGTGAACCATTGTCTGTCACCCTGACTGTGAAGGTGAAAGTACCCACGTTAGTCGGTGTCCAGGTGAACACGCCCGTTGTTGCGTTGATAGCCGCTCCTGCTGGTGCACCCACCAGAGAGAAAGCTTTCGTCTGACCTGCGTTAGCGTCGGTAGCCGTTGCTGTGAAAGTCAGCGCCTGGTTTGTGGTCACTGCTTTGTTTCCGATCGCAGCCAGTACCGGTGCTTCGTTGATAATTGGTATAATCTCAATAGCCGAGATCTTTGGAAGGTTCGCTGTTCCGGTCAGGAAGTTGATGTTCATCACACCGTCTGTTACGGTTACGGGGAACGTCTCCTGTACCGCACGCAGCGCACCACCCGCTTTCGCGTAGATGTCGTAGTTGGTCAGCTTACGGCTGCCTTCGATATCGACGTTGAACATCCTTCTGCCGCTGCCCGCCGCGCCTCTGCCAGGTGCACCGAACCAGATCTCTGCAAAGTGGAGCACCACATTGAAGTTACCGTTCTGTACTGGTACTGCGTAGTTGAACGCAGCAGATGAACGCTCTGTCATGTAAAGGGCATCGTCAGTCGTGTTCAATATGTCAACACCGGTGATAGACGAAGTACCGTCCGTGCCAGCAAAGTATTGGTCAGCGATGAACTGGCGTGAGCCTGAGGCCGTGAAGGCAGGTCCCGCCGAGTTGATCCGTACCAGCGTACCGCAGTTCGCTGCGCGGTCAATCGCTACTTGAACTGTTTTGCTGCAACCACCAGCCAGATCCGTCACGGTCACTGCATATGTACCTGGTAACAGGTTCGTGGCAGTAGCGCCGGTCTGCGCAGGGATTGTCGCCCATGATATAGCGTAGTTGCCTGAGCCGCCGGTGATGTTACTGATCGTTGCTGTGCCGGTTGTCGCAGAGCAAGCCAGAAGCGGTGCAGCTATATCGAAAGCTATGTTGTTCTGTTCCGGGATCGTGAACACTTTTGAGGTTTCGCAACCTGTTGCCGTGTTTTCTTTCACAAAGAACGTATAGTCGCCTGCCGCCAGGTTCGTAAATGTAGGCGAGGACTGGTACGCACCGTTCGGCCCTATTTTGTAAAGGAACGAGCTGGCTGTCGAATTCACCACACTGAATGTGATCGAACCGTTGGTCACGCCGCATGTCGCAGCCGTTACGGCCTGCTGTGCAAGCGTCACTGCGTTCGGGTTGGCAGTAGCAGAGAATATCTCCATACCCGCCAGAGCCAAACGGTTCACGGTCGGATTGAACTTCACATCCAGTTTGCCATCGGCAATGGAGACAACGAAGTCTTTCACCAAAGCCGCCTTATAACCTGCTTCGCGGTGGATATCCAGGTTCGAAAGCCTGTTCTGGTCTTCGATATTGATGCTGAATATACGCGAACCGGTTGTGGTAAAGAAGTTCTCTACGAAGTGCATCCGTACCATATAGTTACCGTTTGCCAAAGGCACCACATAACGTGTTTCCGCAAGGTCGGTCGCAGCAGACAGGTAAGTCTGATACAATACGTCATCGTCTGTGCCTGCGATCGGCGTGGCGGCAGGTTTATCCAGCTGGATAGAGCCCTGACGGTAGTTTCTGTCAGATTCCCACACTTTGCCATTGACCGTTACAGCCACATCCGCACCACCTTTGATACGTTTCAAAACAGTGATCATGCTGCAATTGTCGTCTGCAATTCCATAAAGCGGAATTCGGAGTGGCGACAGGTTGCTGTTGTAAGTTACCAGCAGGAAGGCATTTTTGATTCCGGCCGAGTTCGGGCGGAAAGTCACCTCAATGTGACTGGTATCCTGCGGATTCAGAACAGACTTAGTTGGTATGCCGGCAGAGAACTCATTCTGGTTAGGACCACTGATTTCCAGGCTCTTAATAGTCAGTGAAGGATCGGAAGTACCGTTTGCATAGGTCTGTCCAAGGTTTTTCACATCTACTGTACGCGAGCTGGTCATACTGATCGCCTCCGAACCGAAGTCAACCGCAGACGTAAGTGCTGAGAGCTCCGAGAAGTTCGACGATCCTGTTTCCGGTTTGATATTGGTCACATAGAACATGTTGTCCTGGTAATCGTAGTTGGTCACAGCCGGGTTACCGATGTAATCGTGACCAATGATGTAAGCATTTGGAATAATGTTTCCATTGTTATCCAGTGCTTTCCAGAAACGCATACCGATCTTGCCTTCCGAGTTACGGGTACGGTCAGAGTAAGAGCTTGAAACTTTGAATCCGAATATACCTGTGTGGCTGAAAGTACCTTCCGCCAGCAAGCCTGAGGTGCCGTTTCTCAAAGGCAACAGAGACTGTCCGTCCAGCGGATGGTGGGTAAACAAGCTCGTGTTCGACGTCGACCCTTTGGTATAATACTGGAACGTTTCAGTAGAAGCGCAGCATCCGTGGTAGCCCGCCATCTGTACAACCGACACCGGTTTGGTGGCATCCGCCCTGGTAAAGAAGGCCGAGATGATCTCGTCCGTATTCAGGATCAGGCTGCTACCTGCGTTGGTACCATCGCTGCCGGCAAACCCTACATTGGATTTAAACCCGAACGCACTGATGATCTCTTGTGCCCTTGGCTCGTTGTTTCCTTCCCCGGCCGATTGCCACAATCCGCGAAGCACAATGCTTTTCTTAGGCGTCAAATCGTCGTTGGAAAGGATATGCAGTGTATCGTTCAATACTCTTACACGTCCGTTTGGATAGCTGGCAATAAACTGGATGCCGATTTCCACGGAGCCTGCCGGTGCCACTGTAATAGGTGCCGCGGTAGCCGGTACGTATTCCACATTGTTAACGGTCGCTATCTTCCAGCCAGCAGTGTTGGTTAAGTTCAGGTTGCTGATATTCAGCGCACCCGCACCTTTGTTGCTTACTTTCAGTTTCACAACGTCGTGGTTACGGTTGTAAGGTGTGAACGTGCCGTCCTCGTTAGTCCGTCTCCATGGCAGCTGGATCAGCGAGAAGGTCAGCTGGTCATTGGCCGGGAACTTTTCAAGGTTCTCTACCAGCATGCTGGCATTGCTTGTCGTCTGCTGCGCCACCGTGAAACTGATTGGCTCGGTCGTCGTCGTATTATTGTTGCCGTCGATTGCCCGTCCGCGCATCGAATATGTGCCCGGCGTGCTGATCAATATCGGCGAATAGTAATCCTGATATGCAGCGTTGTTGAGGCTGTACTGTACTTTGGCAAGGCTTGAACCGCCTGCATCGGATGCATTGACAGTAGCAATCACCTGATTTTTGTACACACCTGCCGACTGCAGGGTACCGCTCAGTGTAAGGGAAGCAACAGGCGGGGTAAAGTCACCTTCCGCTGTGGCAGCATCCACGATCACAAAGTTGATCTTCGTATTGCTACCGCCGGTCGCATCGACGGTCAGCTTACCGTCCGTTACATTGGCCGTAACAGTCGCGATCCGGTTAGGGGTCTGTGCTGTCGGTACAAAGTTGGTAATAGCTGTTACACCTTCCACATTGATCCGGTGGTTGCTGTCGAAGAAGTCGATATCACCTACCCCTACGGTCACATTGTATTGTCCGTTCGGAACTTTCAGTTCCCAGCTGCCCGGAGTTTGCGGGCTGCCACCCTGCATCAGCGCGAGCGTACGCAGACGTGTTTCCACCGTAGCCGAAGTCCTCTCACGCATACTGGTAGTATGGTCTTTCGGCGCTTTCGTAGTCGGGTTAACCCAGCCGTAGCCGCGGGTATCGTCGTAAGCCAAACCAACATCCGCCAGATAACCGGCAGGGGTCGCGGTCGTAGTCAACTGGAAGTTGATGCGTGTCGCATTGGCACTTACATCTGTTACGCGAAGGCTCACGGTCACAGAGTCAGTAGCATAGTCCGCCGCGGTGGCTCTTACAACTGTCGAGTACAAGCCCGCTGTAAGACCATTGGCGTTGATACCGAACGAAAGCTGTCCAAGAGCAGCATTTGGCATTGTCAGCCAGTTTGCCGTAGTGGATTTGGTAAAGGTCACAGGACCCGGCGTACCGTTTCTGGCTTCCAGTGTCACTGTTTTATTGGCCACAGTACCATTCAAAGGCACTGCGAAATCCAGGTTGGAAAGCGTGAAGTGCAGCGCTTTACGCGTACCTGCCTCGATCACGTTTTCAAGGACGAACATATAATCCTGGTAATCACCGTTGGAAGCGTCCTCAAAGCAGACCAGGTAGCTGTTTGGTACCAGTACCCCCTGACGGTCGCGCAATGGATACGTACGTACCGCGTGGACCGCAGGGCCGGTAGCGTTCAACGCATCTTCCGTATAAGTGACGCGGTTTTCCAACCCGATCACAAAGATCCCGAAAGGACCTGTCGGATTGAACTGGTTGGTACCGGCCACAATCTGAGGATAAAGTATGTTATGCTGTCCGAATACCCCGGAAAGTGTACCAACATTGGTGATCACAGGCGAAGTATTGATCTTGTTGTAATAACCGAAAGGCAGCTCCTGGTTAGGTGAGTAACGTGCCACAGGCTTGATCATCACGGGGCCGTTACCTGCTTTTTCAAAGAACTGTACCGGCACTTCCTCCCCTTTCATCGTTGGCTGGATACCACCGGCCAGCACTGTCCATCCTACATTAATATTATAGCCCAGGGTGTTAACCACTTTCTGCAGCGGAGGTTCGTTGTTGCCTTCGTAACCATTAACCGACATTGCATACAATCCGATCGTCAGGGCCGGTGCGTTCAAAGCGTTGCTGTTGATCACCAGGGCCGCGTCAAAAGTGCTTACCGAGTTGCCTGGCTCAAAAGTGACATCGTACGCTTTCATCTGCTCAGGGGCCAGCGTGTTGCTTGGTGTTTCCCCCTCCACAGTAACCGCTGCCACACTAAAGTTGGCCGCCGAATTACCACTGATCGCCAGTGTATTCAGGTTCAAAGCGGTAGTACCCGTATTCGTTATTGTGATGCGTCTGGTCAGTGAAGTATTTTTGGTTGCATCAAACACCAGTTCCGTGTTGCTCGCACTGATCATGGCTGACGATACTGGCGCAGTTACCGTCAGGGTCACCAGCATGGTAGCGCTTGTGAAACCGTTTGCCGATACTGTAACCGTAGATTCGTAAGTGCCAGGGGTCAGGCCTGTTTCATCAATACCGAACGACAATGTACCCAAAGCTGCATCTGGCAATATCAACCAGGGAGTTTCGGCCGATTTGCCTATGGACAATGCGGGGCTTCCTGATGTTGTGGTCACAGTAGCCGTCTGCGCGTTTGGTGCAGGGCTGCCGATCACATGCGAGAATGAGAGCGAAGGTGTCGAGAAAGCAAGATCTTTAACGATAACCACTCCAAAAGGCTTCACATTGTGTACAACCACTACGATATCCTGGTAATCGAAACCGGAAATATGCTCTTCAGTTGCAATCACATATGAATTTTCAACTACGTTACCGTCAGAATCTTTCAATTCGTAAACCCGTACGTGGTGAGGGATTGCGCCACTGAATGTGTTCAGCGCGTCTTCACTGTACAAGTGACGGTTGGCAAATGCCGGCCAGCGGGAATAGAACCCGAAGGAGCCTGTGGCAGGATCGAAATTAAGCGATCCGTTTACCTGTACGTTTACAGTCTGATAGTTGCTGTTTGCAACCGTGAACAGTTCATTTTTAGCATTAGGCTGTCCGGATGTATACCAGCCAAAGCCGGTAACAATACCACCTGCATCCTGAGGGCCAAACACTGAAAGCGGCTCAATAGTCACAGGACCGTCGACTGCGCGCTGGAATGCCTGAACAGGAATCTCGTCGCCCAGCAATGCGGCATTGAAATTGGTGCTGTGGATGATGTTCGTGTTCTTATTATCATCACCAACATTTACATTGATGCGATGTGCATCAAGTACGAGTTGCAGAGAAGGTTCGTTGGTTCCGGAAAGACCCGCAGTTCCGATTCCACTCAGGGAAACTTCTTTTACAGGATTGCTTGCGCTTGTTACAAACAGCGTTGCTTTTTTGACACCTGTTGAAGTAGGATTAAATACTACATTGAAACTGATGGCACTTCCACGGGCAATCGTTACAGGAGATGCAACGCTTGGGGAAGGGGCACCTACCAGCTGGAACTGGGTCTTATCCACGCCGTCGATCGTGATTCCGGTTACAGTAAGGGTTGTGTTACCCGTGTTTGCGATTGTAACCGTGCGACCTGCTCCGGCTGCACCACCCGCTACGTCATTTTCCACGATAGAACTTGGCGTAACCGTTGCGATACCCACCTGCTCCGAAGGAGTAGTTGCTCTCAGCAAGATGATCTGAGCAGTTTTTCCTCTCTCGTTATTCCAGTTGTATTCAATTACATAAAGGTTTCCTGTCTGTACGTCCTCCGTAAGATCAAGAGGGTTGGCAAAACCGGAAAGACCTGTGATACCGTCTGTACCTGCACCGGTTTGTGCACCGATGATATCATAGATATGGTCGTCGGCAAGCGGGGAGTTCACGGCAGGGTCTGGTACCATAGCACCTGGTTCCATCACAATGATGTCGCTACCTCCCGAGAACCGGCATACGAGTATCCTTCCTTTCAATGCACCGTTGAATGCGTTGCTTTTGTATTCTATTACACCGTTAGGCGATTTGTTTACGTCGAAGTTGTAAGCCGCAGGACGATAATTGGCATCAGCACCCTGTGTGGTCGGATATTTAGGGTTGTCAAGATATCCTCTGTTGGCCACATACTCTCCGCGAAGCGGGTTAGGGTGACCAAAGTAGCCTACCGGTTTCAGCGGATTGATACGGAACAACCAGTCGTTCTGCAGTTTTATAGAGTTTGTGGCAATTACAGATGGACCATTGTAGAAGCTGCCGTCAGGACGACGCGTTCCGGTTACCGATGCCGGTGAATTACCACCCGCTGCCGATCCGTTTGCAGGAACATACAGCTGACCGTTTGTATGCCAGATCATATCCACCGCGTTCCGGATACCCGAAGCATAGATTGTCAAAGGCGAGTTGGTAGCGTACGGGTTGTAAGTACCGTCGGACATCCTGATGTTATTAGTAGGAGCGTTGTTGATGAGCGCCAGATTAGCTGTCGTACGAACATCAAGCGGCAAAGTCAGACCAGCCATTTTGCTGAAATCCAGACGCATCACACTTGCAGAAAGCAAGGTTTCATCTCTCTGCCAGGTTCCGTCATAAGATCCCATAGAGCTGTTGCTGCCCTGGTTGAAATAAAGTGCACCGTCAGGGCCGAATGTGATACTGTTTACAAGGTGATCCGCTTTCGAGCGTGGCAGCTTGGTCAGGATCAATTGTTCCGATTCCAGGTTTGCTCCGGTCAGACGAGAGATGTTACCATCAAATTCAGGTGCGTTGGTAAGACCAGCGCTACAGTGAGAAATATAAGCGACCAGGTTGGTCGGTGTAGACTCGGGAGCAAACACAAGACCCACAGATGAACGCAGACCATACTTGGTGGTTATCGTTGAAATCTCGGTCTGGTTGGACAACATACCGGTGGTATGATCAACCGTGAAGCGTTCGATTACACCGTCCAGGCGGAGCGCATAGAACCTTCCGTCAGGACCGAAAGTCAGACAGGTATATTTTTTACCAATTGTTCCCGGAATAACCTCTTTCGGGGCAAATTCCGCAGCAACCGGATTAGGCACACCTGTGGTTGTGCTGCTGGTTGTAAACGTCGCTTCGTACGGAAGGAACGCCGCGCCGGTGTAAGATTTCACACCTGTGGTAACTACGAACTTATATTGTGTAGCCGGTTCAAGAGAGAACTTAGGCTTGAAGTTGATCGCATCGTGACCACCCGTTCCGTTGATACCAAGGGCCTCAACCTCAATCTGATTGCTGCCAGAAATTTTATACAGCTTCACAGTTGCACTGGTAAGCGTATTGTTGTCCACACCGCCAGGGAAGCCCGGTACTGCGGGAACAAAGATATTGTTGGCAGAAATCGGCGTGATGTTGACACTGACATTGGTTGCGCCGTCCAGCGGAGTAGATGAGATAACGTAGGGCTGGTTGGTACCAGGGGCCATTACTGTGATCTGGATCAACGTGCTTGCGCTCGTATGGTTAGGAGCAGATGCCGTAACAGTGGCAGTATATGTTCCTACTGCAAGAGATTTTGCAGCGATGTAGTTAAATGTAACATTAGGCTCGTCACCATTATGCGTTGGTGAGAAAGACAACCAGTTGGATGCTCCCGCGCCATAAGTCGCGCTCAGCGTGATAGGCAGACCTGTGGTGGTTGTAGAGTGATAAAGATCCAGGGAAGTTGTTTTGCTTGTTTCGCTGGTACCTGCATCAATCACGAGGCTGTGCTCACTGGTAGACCACAACAAGTATGGTCCCAGGTCTACCGGCGTAATTACTGCCGAGTTAATCTTGGTATTGGTACCGCCATTGGCGTTGATGGTAAGGAAGCCGTCAGAAACAGTTGCCCTGACCGTACCGGTTTTGAAACGTGTAGCAGTCCCTGCAGTTCCGCTTGGAACAAAGTTGCTGATGGCATTTAAACCTTCCACATTGATATTATGAATCTCAGGAACTGTTCCGGGATCAGAATCACCGGCGGATACCGTAACATCGTAGATACCATTCACTACTTTCATTTCCCAGTATCCTTCGGCTTTGGTACCGTTGAACGTACCGGAAATATCGTCGGCCTGCATGTGAATCAGCGTTGCCTGCGTAACATCAGCAGGTGTGGTACGCTTACGTCCGTTACCCGGGATCGTACCTCCTACCGACAGATCAAGCGGTGCGCCGTCAGAAGGACGTTTCCATCCGTATTCAAGGCCTGTTCCCTGGTTAGCACCGGTTCTCAGTCCGAAAGACTGACCGTAGTCTTTCAACCATCCTGTCGGAGGAACGGTAGCAGGATCCTGGAAATTAACTTTTATGGCCTGAGCTGTACCTGGTGAAGTAACGGTGAGGTTGATCAGCAGGTTGGCAGGCTGGTATCCTTCCGCAGTTGCAGTAACTGTGGTTTCGTAAATACCGGGAGCCATGGTAGTACTGAAATTGGAAGGACCAAAAGTGATCTCGCCAAGTGTCGAAGCAGGCAATGTGAACCAACTCGCAGAAGTATTGCTCAGCGTAACTGCAGGTGTACCTTCTGTTGCAAACAGTGTCGCCGTTTTGGCAGTAACCTGTTGTCCCTGGGTTGCAGAGAAATCGAGTGCATTCGGAGTAAATGTCAGCACTTTACCGGCAGCTACATCCGAAGTAACGGAGAAGTTATCGAAAGTGAAAGTAGCTGCTGTGGTTGCATTGCGGTGTGTTGCAAAAATACCCGCATAGGCAGTTTTACCTGCAAAACTCATATTTGCAATATTGATCGCAGCAGGATTTGCGGTAGTTGTATAACGGGCGCCGACGTTCAGGTAAGTAACACCATCGATAGAGTAGAAACCTTCCAGTTTGCCTGTGTTCACATCCACAATCATTCTCAAACGTACCATACGGGTGTCAAGATTGGCGATGAGATCGGTAATGCGCTGGTCAGGGTTGGCCAGGCCGTTGTTGACACTATTGTCGGTGGAAGATACATCGTTCAATTCCTTCCGCAGTTCCACTTTGTTACCAGACACAACAAGCTTAACGAAAGTCTTGTCGTTCAGACCAAACCACAGACCGCCTTGTTGCGAAGATGTTCCGTTAAAAGGATTGATCAAAGTTGTTTCCAGGGTGAGCTTGCCATTTGCAATTGTACCTACCCCAAGCGTGTTGAGCTGGTTATTGTTCGGTTGTGAGCTGGATGTATAAGCAATACCCTTGTTGGTAAGGATGCTGAGTCTTCCGTTTGCAACAGTCAGTCTCGAAGGCTCGTAACCTGTTACTGCGGAAGAAGGTGATCCGTCCACGGCCAGGCGGGTTCCTGTTGGGGCATCCACCATGGTGAAACCTGTTTCAACATTATTTTTGTCCTTCAAACCGCCTTCCGTACCATCGAAAGTCAGCAGGAACGGCAGGGAAACATTGATTCGGTCGCAAGGGAGCGTACTGATCGGAGTACAAGGTATCTCCACAGGCAATGCTTCAACGGTAACTGTAAAGTCGGCGCTTCTGGAAGCGAGTGCCTGGTCAGTGGCAGTAATCTTCAGAGACACAGTTACGGGAGTCGCAGGAGCAGTACCGCTGAAAGTCTGTGTAGCAGGATCAAAAAGGACCCATTCAGGCAGCGCACTGCCGTTTGCCTGAGTCGCTGTATAGGTCAGTACATCCCCTGCATTCGGATCTGAGAATGAACCCGTGATGAATGAGAAGAGCTGATTTGCGAAAATATTCTGGTTTTCCGGAGCGGTTACGATAACCGGCGCCTGGTTCACCGCATTTACAGTAATTGTAAACTCTGTGTTTGCATTTTCCTTTCCGTCGGTAACAGTCACTTTGATCGGATAGATCGCAGGCGTTTGAGGTGTTCCGCTGAAAGTTTGCGTCGCCGCGTTAAAAGTAAGCCACTCAGGTAATGGACTACCGTCTGACAATGTCGCTGTATAGGTCAGCACATCTCCGTCACCATCTGTGAATGTACCGGCAGGAATAGCGAACGTAAAGGCAGTCTGAACCGGTGTACTCTGATTGATAATAGCAATTGCAACAGGCCCCTGATTAACAGGAGTGTTCTGCGGTGTTATGGCAAAGTCGTCGAATGCGTAGGTAACAGGAGCAGTACCGTTTCTGCGTGTTCCGAAAACCCCTGCATAAACGTTGCTTCCTGTAATGCCCATACCTTCTATGCTCAATGTTTTGACAGGATATTCATCCCCAACATTGATATAGTTGACACCATCAACAGAGTAGAAACCTTCTACTGTGTTTGCGGCCGGGTCAACAACCAAACGAAGACGTACAGTCTGGTCAGACAATCCGCTGATGGCAGACGTGTTGCGGCGGTTCGGTTCGTCAGGATCGCTGGATACCGGAGAAACGTCATTGATCTCCCGGCGAAGCACTACCCTGTTATTGTTAATGGCAAGGCGAACAAATGTCTTGTCATTTAAGCCATACCATAAACCACCTTGCTCATCATCTGTGCCCCGGAAAGGATTTACAACCGTAGTTTCGATGTTAAACCGTCCGGCACTTGCATTGAAGCCAACACCCAGCGAGTTGATCTGGTTGTTGTTTCCAGTGATAGAAATACCATTGTTGCTGACGATATTCAGTTTGCTGTCTGCAACAGTCAGCTTGGAAGGCTCATATCCGATGATGTCAGATGAAGGAGTTCCGTCAGATTCATGGCGTGTACCAGAGTAGGCATCTGCCATCGTAAATCCGGTAGATGCGTTGTTTTTATCCAGCAAACCACCTTCTGATCCACTGAAAGTCAGACTGAAAGGAAGGTTTACAGCAATCTGGTTGCAAGGCAAAGTACTGTTTGGAGGGCAGCCCGATGGAGCCGTAGCTTCCACATTCAGCATAAATTCTGTGCTCACAGACGACTGCCCGTCTGCGGCGATCACTTTGATACTGTGGTTATCAGCAGTTGAAGGTGTTCCCGTGAAAGTATTGGATGTCGTATTAAATGTCAGCCATGAAGGAAGATTTCCGCCATCGGCCAAAGTTGCAGACAATGTTAAAACATCATTGTCAGCATCGGTGAACGTACCGGCAGGTACAGTGAAACTAAAAGCTGTATTCACATACGCCGTTTTGTTGGTCAAAGCGACAGCCAGCACAGGTGAGTGGTTCTCAGTGGCTGTGGTCACAGTGATCGCCACATTAACATGAGCAGATTCAACAGGTGACCCGTTGTCGGTAGCAGTCACTTCCAGATTATAGGAAGGAGTATTTATGAAATCAAGTCCGTCAATAGCTGTAATAACACCCGTCGCGGCATTGATCGCAAAATGGTTATCGGTATTTCCTCCGGTGATGCTGTAAGTCACAGTCTGTCCGGAAGCGTCGGTGGCGTGTACTGT
The DNA here is from genome assembly GCF_005869225.1 of Dyadobacter bucti. Taxonomy (GTDB): domain Bacteria; phylum Bacteroidota; class Bacteroidia; order Cytophagales; family Spirosomataceae; genus Dyadobacter; species Dyadobacter bucti. The sequence continues at coordinate 501,392 of NZ_SWFP01000001.1, forward strand.
TCCAACCTCAGCGTTGAGTGCAATATTCTCGGCAACTGTAAATGCGTAGGAAGGATTTGCGAACACCGGCGCTGCATTGGCAGCTGTAACAGGAAGTATCTCAATTGCATTGATGATCGCCTTGTCTTTGGAAGCCGCAAAATCAATGTTAAGGACTCCGTCGGCAACAGTAGTCTCAAAACTTTTGATGACAACAACCTTACCCACGTTTCCGCCTTCTACATAAAGGTCGATATCATCAATTACTGTTGCATTTTCAACTTTCACATCAAATATCCGCGAGTTTACAGATGTATGTGTGTTCTCAACCATATGCAGTTTAACCGTGTACATACCGTTGGCGATAGGCACAGCGTATGCCAGGTTGTAACCTGCACGGCGCTCATAGTAAAGTTCAGGAACAGGGTGAGAACCTCCAAGCGCGTAAGTTCCGGTGGGAAGATCTCCCTGGATCACCGCATACCGGTCATCCGCGCTGAAAACGTTTCCACTGACAGTCCTTTCGGTGCCACCTGCATTGATGCGGTAAGGAGCAGTTACTACCGGGAAGTCAGCCTTTTTGATAGAGAAATTATCAAACACATAATTGACATCAGCACCGGTCGTGTTCGTACGTTTCGAAGCGAAAATACCTGCATGAAGCGTTGCATTGGTCAGGCCCATGTCAGAAATGTCCATTGCAGAAGGCTGTGCAGCTGTACTGTAGCGTGATCCTACGTTTACATAGTTTACGCCGTCAAGTGAATAAAATCCTTCCACTTTGTTGTGAACCAGATCAAGTACCAGGCGCAGGCGTACCGTGGATGAGTTAAGCGTACTGACAGTTTCAGTGATACGCTGATGCGGATTGTTGATCGTGCTGCTGGAAGTAGAGACATCATTCAGTTCTCTACGCAATTCTACTTTGTTCACAGTAGCAGCGAGCTTGAGGTAAGTTTTATCGTTCAAACCAACCCACAAACCACCTTGCTCTGCATTAGAGCCGTTAACGGGGTTAATGATGGTCGTTTCAAAAGTCAGTTTACCATTCGCGGAAGGGACCGCAACACCCAAAGCGTTGATCTGGTTGTTGCTGGTTGTGAACGCCAGACCGTTGTTGGCAAGAATAGTCAGCCTGTCGCTACCGATGGTCAGCCTGGTAGCATCGTACCCTTTCAGGCCGTGGGCAGGAACTGTACCATCGGAAGCATGACGGCTACCTGAATAAGTGTCAGCCAGGGTAAATCCTGTTCCGACATTATTTTTATCAACCATTCCGCCTTCCGTTCCATTGAACGTGATGCTGAATGGCAGGGTAACAGCTAATTGGTTGCAAGGCAATGTACTATTGGGAGGGCAACCTGCAACTGGATTTGTAACGTTGAGCGTAAAATTGGTGCTGACAGACGCATTTGCATCCGCCGCGTTTACCTTTATGGTAAGGGTGTAGTCACTGGCAGCCGACGGAGTTCCGGTGAAAGTTCCGGCGTTGAATGACAACCAACCCGGCAGGGCGCTGTTGTCAGATAATGTTGCTGTAAGCGTGAGAGGATCGTTGTCGTTATCTTTGAAAGCATTGGCAGGAACTGCAAAAGTGAACAGTGACCCAATTGTTGCATTCTGATTCTGAATACCGGCATCTACCACAGGGGCGGCATTGACCGGTGTGGTTACTTCCGTTACGTTTACAGTCACCTCAACGGCCGATGCCTCTACCGGAGAGCCATTGTCGGTTGCGGTGATGGTCAATGAGTAGGAAGAGGCAACTGAGAAATCAAGCGCGGAAACCAGCGTGATCACGCCGGTTGTTGCATTGACGGCAAATTTACCTTCACCGCCGGTAAGGCTGTACGTAATAACCTGGCCGACAGCGTCAGTGGCAGATACCGTGCCCACTTCTGCATTGACCGCGAGGTCTTCTGCTTTCGTAAATGTATAAGAAGCGCTTGCAAAAACAGGCGCTGCATTCACGGCCGGAGTTACATCCGTCACATTCACAGTTACCGAAACCGTAGCAGATTCAACTGGTGAACCGTTGTCGGTAGCTGTTACTGTTAAATTGTAAACAGATGCGACACTGAAATCAAGGGCACTTTTCAGTGTAATCACACCAGTCGATGCGTTAATCTCGAATTTGTCAGCGTCGTTGCCCGCTGTGATGCTGTATGTGACAGTCTGGTCAACGGCGTCCGTTGCCGATACCGTGCCCACTTCTGCATTCACCGCGAGGTCTTCTGCTTTCGTAAATGTATAGGAAGCGCTTGCAAAAACAGGCGCTGCATTCACCGCCGGTGTTACATCCGTCACATTTACAGTTACCGAAACCGTTGCGGATTCAACTGGTGAACCATTGTCGGTAGCTGTTACTGTTAAATTGTACACAGATGCGACACTGAAATCAAGGGCACTTTTCAGTGTGATCACACCAGTCGATGCGTTGATCTCGAATTTGTCAGCGTCGTTGCCCGCTGTGATGCTGTATGTGACAGTCTGGTCAACGGCGTCCGTTGCCGATACCGTGCCCACTTCTGCATTCACCGCGAGGTCTTCTGCTTTCGTAAATGTATAGGAAGCGCTTGCAAAAACAGGCGCTGCATTCACGGCCGGTGTTACATCCGTCACATTTACAGTTACCGAAACAGTTGCAGATTCAACTGGTGAACCATTGTCGGTAGCTGTTACTGTTAAATTGTAAACAGATGCTACACTGAAATCAAGGGCACTTTTCAGTGTGATCACACCAGTCGATGCGTTGATCTCAAATTTGTCAGCGTCGTTGCCCGCTGTGATGCTGTATGTGACAGTCTGGTCAACAGCGTCCGTTGCCGATACCGTGCCCACTTCTGCATTCACCGCGAGGTCTTCTGCTTTCGTAAATGTATAAGAAGCGCTTGCAAAAACAGGCGCTGCATTCACGGCCGGAGTTACATCCGTCACATTCACAGTTACCGAAACCGTAGCAGATTCAACTGGTGAACCGTTGTCGGTAGCTGTTACTGTTAAATTGTAAACAGATGCGACACTGAAATCAAGGGCACTTTTCAGTGTAATCACACCAGTCGATGCGTTGATCTCGAATTTGTCAGCGTCGTTGCCCGCTGTGATGCTGTATGTGACAGTCTGGTCAACGGCGTCCGTTGCCGATACCGTGCCTACTTCTGCATTGACAGCGAGATCTTCTGCTTTCGTAAACGTATAAGAAGCGCTTGCAAAAACAGGCGCTGCATTCACGGCCGGTGATACCTCCGTCACATTTACAGTTACTTCCACCGACGATGCTTCCACTGGGGAGCCATTGTCTGTGGCTGTTATAGTCATGGTATAAGTCGGGGCGACCGAGAAATCGAGGGCAGAAACCAATGTAATAACACCGGTTGTGGCGTTGATCGCAAATTTGCCTTCACCGCCCGTCAGGCTGTATGTGATGGTCTGGTCGCCTGCGTCAGTAGCCGATACCGTTCCTACTTCCGCGTTTACCGCCAGGTCTTCTGCTTTTGTAAATGTATAAGATGCGCTCGCAAAAACAGGGGCCACATTAGCAGGAGGAGTTACATCCGTCACATTTACGGTTACCGCAGCTGTGGAAGAAGCCACCGGCGAACCATTGTCGGTAGCGGTTACCGTTAAATTGTAAACAGATGCAACACTGAAATCCAGTGTGTTTTTCAAAGTGATAACACCGGTTGAAGCATTGATCTGGAATTTATCCGCTTCGTTTCCGGCAGTGATGCTGTAAGTGACTGTCTGTCCGCCGGCGTCGGTAGCATTTACCGTTCCGACTTCCGCGTTCACTGCCAGGTCTTCTGCTTTTGTAAATGAATAAGTAGGGCTTCCGAATACCGGCGCTGTATTGGCAACTACAAAAGGAAGAATTTCAATCGCATTAACAACCGCCTTGTCTTTGGAAGCGGCAAAATCCAGATTCAGGACTCCGTCGGTAACGTTGGTGTCAAAACTTCTGATCAATACAACTTTACCCTGATTTCCTCCCTGAACATATAAATCTATATCGTCGATAACTGTTGTGCCTTCCAGCTTCACATCAAATATGCGGGAATTGACTGCAGCGTGAAAATTCTCCACCATGTGAAGCTTCACTGTGTAAGCACCGTTTGCAATGGGTACTGCATAGTTAAAATTGTATCCCAAACGACGTTCGTAGTAAAGCTCAGGTACCGGGTTGTCTCCACCCAGCGTGTAAGCAACATTACTTACATCTCCCTGCAAAGTCGCATAATACTCGTCAGCAGCGAATTCAACACCGTTTACAGTGCGCTGAACACCGCCCGCATTGATACGGTAAGGAGCTGTTACCTGTGGGTAGCCAAGTTGCTTAACCGAGAAATTATCAAAAATATACTTAACACTTGCCGCAGTGCTGTTACGCTTCGAAGCAAAAATACCTCCGTAAAGCTGCTGGCCTGAAAAGCCCATATCTGCAACATTGAGTGCAGATGAGTTCGTGGCAGAAGTGTAACGACTTCCTACATTGACGTAATTCGTACCGTCCAGTGAATAAAAACCTTCCAGTCTGTTGGTCGTCAGGTCAAGGACCAGACGAAGCCTTACGTTGGAAGTGTTGATAGCGTCTACACCTTGCTCGATTATTCTTTGGTGCGTGCTGTTAATATTGCCGTTGCTGCTCGTGTTGCTGTCATCATTCAGCTCCCTCCGCATCTCAACCTTGTTACCGGTTACAGCCAGTTTTACAAAACTCCTGTCATTCAATCCTACCCATAAGCCAGCCTGTTCAGAATTTGAACCGTTCAGCGGGTTGATAAGCGTTGTTTCAAAAACCAGTCTGCCATTCCCTGTAACACCAACACCCAGCGTGTTGATCTGGTTGTTGCTGCCCTGGAAGGCAAGGCCTTTGTGTGCGTCGATTGTCAGTCTGCCATTGGCAACAGCCAGTCTGGAAGGTTCGTAACCTCTCACTACTGAACTTGCTGTTCCGTCAGAGCCGTTTCGCGTACCGGAGTAAGCGTCGGTCATTCTGAATCCTGTGCCTATGCCGGTGGCATCCACAAGGCCGCCTTCTGTACCGTTGAAAGTAATAGCGTAAGGCAGCGTCGGGTTAATGTCGTCACAGGACAGGTTGGTGATAAGCGAGCAGGTCTGTGCGACACGGGCATTTGAACCCGCTGCGGACGACAACCGTAATTCCCGGCGTTCGGATTTGCTACCGGACATCGGGGCTTGGGAAACAACTGAAGCTGCTTTACCCGCGGCATCGTCTTTGACGGAACGCGTGAATAAATCAATTTCTGTTACCCGGCTAAGTGCATTGGACTGAACATTGAAAATCAGTCCGATGAGGAGGATGAGAGGCCAGATCTTTGGTAAAAAATGGACAAACTTTTGAAGAGAGGAGTAATCTTTTTTCATGATAAGATGAAGCAAAAATTGACTGGATTTTCGCCCTTCCGAAGTGTTTGGACACACTTCTTCAGACCGGATGGTTGATTAAGAGAGGATTGAATAAATATGTGGGGAACTGTTTCGGAAGGTGCCTGCATGGGAGACCAATGCGAACTGCGGCAGAACAGTTTTTCGGATCGACGGCATACCAGCGAGCGCAGGTAAAACGCCAAAACCCTGAGGATCATACTGCTCCGTCAGGGCGTCAAACAAGCCTGAAAGCTTGCTGAAAAGTATAGTAGAGCATCCAGTGGCAGTCAAAGCCAGAAGTCCACTAAGAAATAAGGTGATAGGATTGTGTTTAGTGTAGATTTTAATCATTGCTTTTCATTAAGATAATTGACGAACGTTGGTATGTATTGCGTTTGGGATTGTGTTCTGACTCGCTACGCTGTAAAATCACCACATCTGAAATGTGATAAAAAGCATTAAAATCCGTTTTACCGAAGTTTGTCAAAAACGTAAGGCATTAATTTGCAACAACTTAGACCATTAACTGATTTACAGAGAGTTTTGTTTTAAAAGAATCCAGGAGCATTCTTTAAGATAACATTTTTAACTTGATAACGAACAGATGGAGAGGTAGCAGTAGACTCACTCAGTACCGATTTCTTAATAAAAATTGATCGATCAAGGGTTACTTAACAACAAACATCTGCAAATACTGTCGCTCCTGAAAGGGTTTGGCAACAAAACGGACAAATTAAGCTTTAAAGCCTCCAAAAAATCACAAAACTGCAAAACTGCTTTTAACAATACGACGACCCCTCCATCTTGGGAGGTTTCAAAAAATTGCCAGGTAGCAGAATTGATTAGAATCATGGTCAAAATACAGGTAAGTAATTGTAAGAGAATAACTTCATCATGTAACTTTTGTTTGCATATTCCCCGCCCCTTTTCCTGTTACAACCGTAAAGTTATATAATGAAAACCAAGTAATTACCGCTTGTCATCAAACTATATATCGGATATGTCATAATTATACGAATAAATTTGAGGCACTAAATTTATTACATCTAGCATAAATTCGATTTTACCTTGTCGTAACTATCATCTATATACGTAAAAATGATAGATCAGTTTGTGGTGCAATTTCATCAGGTTTTTTTGACGGGATCGGCGGAAATTTATTAACCGGTCAAGGCTGTTTAAGTATTTTTATGAAGGTAACTCATGCATGTAGGTAGCGCGACAACTATTCTGACCATTAAGTTGTCGCAAAATCAATATTACGCTAACGAATTATTTGATCATTTTTTGCAGATCTATTTATAGAGTTGTAACAAAAATGCGGTTGAAAGTTAATCACCGGTCACAATCTGATCCTGCTTTCCAGTAGAATATGCCTTTGTCGAAAAAGAGCAGCGGTCGAAAAAAAATTTTCACTAAAACTATTTCTAAAACCAGAAAACCGGCAATCCCGGGAATAATCCGTGGTTGCCGGTTTCGTTATTTTCTGTCAGATTTAAAGCAGAGTAACTTTGACAGCCCCGCTTATACTACTTCTTATCCCACCAAACTTTGGATATGTAAGAATCACCATTCGACAGTCTGCCGACCGCCTCTCTGTAATTATCCTCGTTCAGCAAGGCCTCTCTTGAAGAATAAATAGTACGACGTGGAATGGTTCCATTCGTAGAACCCGCAAAAGGACCAGCTTTGAGCACGGGGTAGCCCATTCTTCTCCATTCGATAAAGGCTTCATAAGAACGCCCGAAAAGTTGTATCCACTTCTGGGTGCCTATCTTTTCCAGCTTTTGAGCTTTGGTAAGGCCGGTGAAAGAAAGTTCTTTTTCAAAACCAGCCGGAATTACGGTAATATTATAGGGAGCCTGGGCCAGCGCAGCTTTTACGCCGTCCTGATAAAATTTCTCAGCGTCTGCTTCCGTGGCCCCCCACCCTTCCAGGGCAGCTTCCGCTTTATAAAACGACACATCCGCGAACGACATGGCAATACACGGAATAGCCGGACTGTAATCCCGGTTGAAAAAAGTAAGGGTTGAAGCTGTGCTGTAATCATCCTTGATGATCGTTTTCAGGATTTCATCGGTGAGTGCGACGCCGATACCCTTGTAGGCCGGAGCGCCCGCTTTGACCGAATTGACGCTCGGCTGGGCAATTCTCGGCAGGCGCGGATCTGCGCTTCCTACGAGCTTGGTAACAAATGCATCAGCAAGGTATTTCAAATCCGGGCTGCCGGCAAGAAAGTGGTTCAAAACCGGGTGCACGTTGGCATTGGTGGCATTGTTGTAGGTAGGAACGGTCGCATCGTCACTGTTCGCCGCCAAAAGGGGCTGCCCCATGGCCTCGGTTACTGTCTTCTGTGCCAGGGCCGGATCCGCATACCTGATACGCATTCCCAGTCTCAATTTCAGGGAGTTGGCATATTTTTTCCACTTGGCCACATCACCTTTGTAATAGAAATCTGCATTTCCATAGCTCACATCACCAGCCGTAAGCTGGGCAGTGGCAGCATCCAGGTCGGTGATCAGCGATTTGTAAACAGACTCCTGGGTATCGAAAACCGGTTTCGTATTGACATCTGCGGAACCCAGGGCAGTCTGGGAATAAGGGACGTCCCCAAACAAATCCGTAAGCCTCTGCCAGACAGATATCTCTACGATCCGCGCAATAGCCAGCTTGGTGCGTCCGGCCGGGTCACTTTCCTGGCCTTTCAGGATTTCTGTCCGGATCTGGCTGATGTTCCTGATCAGGGTGTAATGAGATTCCCAGGCACTATTGTCACTTTGCTCGATGTAGCGGGAACTGGATATCAGTACCCCTCCGGCCCAGTGCTGTATCCAGGAGCCGTACTGGTTGTTGGGATATTCATAGCCTTCCGAAAAAGCTGCGTCCTTCTGAACTTTGGAAAGGATCAGGCCCGGATCGATGGTGGTCACGGAAGTAGGCGGCGTATTGATCTTCTCAAAATCATCGGTGCAGGCCTGAGAAAAGCATACAATGCCGGTCATAAGGATATATTTCAGTGTATTTTTCATCTTACGAAATGATTTTCAGGTTGATATAACTACAATTCTACATTCAGGCTCACCCCGAAATAACGCAGCAGCGGCAGCGCAGTGGATTCCAGCCCAAGCGAAGAATTGTTTACATTAAATGATGAAGCTTCCGGCGCAAATCCTTCCGTTTTACGCTGAAGATAAAACAGGTTACGGCCATAAATACCAGCCCGGATGCTTTTAAAAGGCGTCCGGCTGATCAATGCCGCAGGCAGCTGGTAGTTGAGCGTGAGCTCTCTGAAAATGACGTAGCTTGCATCATTGAGCATTTCTTCCGGAATCACATTATCCTTGTCAGGTGCTACCACATTCCAGTAATCCTGCGCCCGTACCTGCTTGGTGTTGGGCTGGCCTGTCCCTGTCCAGGTTCCGTTTTCGCCCTGAGCGGCAACGACCCCTTCTGCTACATAGGTGCCGTCACGTCCTGGCAATGTCTTCTTGATTGTGCCGTAAACCAGTTCTTCCCGCATACTTTGCGAATAGATTTTGCCTCCCTGACTGATGTCGAGCAAGCCCGAAAGCGCTATTCCCTTGTAACGGAAACTGTTGTTGAAGCCGCCGATCCAGTTGGGAAGCGCGTTGCCCAATTCATACAGGAACTTTGAATTCGATTTCAGGGGAAGTCCGCTCACCGGGTCGATCAGCCGGTTTCCGTTTGCGTCTCTCAGCCATTGAAAGCCGTTTCCAATGATCGTTCCGAAAGCTTTACCAGGCTCGGCCACCACATTCACACCGCGGTCAGCTCCCAGCACATAGGTATCGACACCGTCCGCGAGGGCGACAACCTGGTTCCGGTTACGCGAGAAATTGAAAGTTGCATCCCAGGTAAAGCCAGAGGCTGTTTTAACCGGTGTTCCGTTCAATGTAAGTTCGACCCCGCGGTTTCTGATCTCTCCTGCATTGATCCTTCGTGACGCAAAAGTGCTTGAAGGAGGTAGCGGAACGTCCAGGATCTGGTTTTTTGTAGATGCATTATAATAGGCAAAAGCAAGTCCCGCACGGTTCTTGAAAAACCGCGCTTCCACACCCACCTCTATGGAAGTGGTCAGCTCGTTTTTCAGGTTAGGGTCTGGAATTGTGGACGCAAAAGAAGCGAGCGGCACCCCTCCGTGGGCATTCTGGTCAAGGGAATAAGTTCCTGTAAGCTGATAGGGAGAACCTGAGCTACCCGCCTGGGCCACGGAACCTCTCAATTTCAGGAAACTCAATGCATCGCTCCGGATATTGAAAGCGTCGGTAATCACAAAACTCGCGCTGACGGCCGGATAGAAAAAGGAGTTGTTCTGTGGTGAAAGCGTGGAAGACCAGTCATTTCTTGCCGAAAAATCCAGGAACAAAAACTCCTTATACCCTACCTGGCCAGACAGATAAACCGAGTTGATCGAGGATTCCGTAAGTCCGAAAACATACGAATTGATCAGCGTATTGTTGATCGCATAAAGGTTAGGCACAATGAATTCGTTTCCGGTATTACCAGTTGTGCGGGAATAAAACTTCTGGTGATTCGCTCCCAAATTCAGTCCAAGCGACAGGTTTTTGGACAATTGCGGTGTCAGCGAGAGCAATACGTCACTGTTATCCTCCCGGACACGGGTTACCTGCTCCGAAATATCCCCGTTGCGGTTGGCACTTTGATAGGTTCCTTTTTCCCTGTAACGCAGGCGCTGATCGGTGTAAAAGTCCGTTCCGGTTTTAGCAGTCAGCCGGATCCAGTCATTAAACTGATAACTCAGCCTGATCAATCCAAGCAGCCGCTGGCGGTCATCAAAGTTTTTGGTATGGTCCACAGTCCAGTATGGGTTCGCTGTGGAAGAATTGGTAGCATAGGTTTTTTCCATCCCAACAAAAGGAACGGTTCCGTATCCAAGCTGCTTGCTGATGTCCTCGGCGGTCCAGGCCGAATTGGCAAGTACACTCATAGGGATACTCCTGGGCTGGCTGATAAAAAGGTAAGCCGGGTTATCGCTGGCATCGGAAACTGTCGGCCGGTTGGCCCCTTTCTGGCCTATATAATTGGCTTTTACGTCGAGTTCCAGCTTGGAAGTAAGTTTCGCAACCGTCCTGAGGTTTACATTATTACGTTTCAGGGTGTTGGTCGGTGTATATCCGTCAATGTTGGTGTTGCCGTAAGAGAGCCTGTAATTGATGTTGTCGTTCCCGCCTTCCAGGCTGAGATTGTTCACCAGTTGCGTTTCCCTTTTAAAGAACTTCTGAAAAGTATTCGGCTGCGGCGAGAAACTGAGCACATTCCCCCACTGATCCTCATATTGCTGTCCTTCCATTCTGGGACCCCAGCTTGATCGTGTAAAACGGTCGCGGCCGCCGCTGGTTTTGGGCATTCCCTGTATGTTTCCGGCCTGAGCAGCGGCCCAGGTATAGATTTTTCCGTCATTTCCGCGAAAATGTGTGAAGTTACCGTCCAGCCCCTGTCCGTATTCATCCTGAAAATCAGGCAGTACCAACGCATCGCCGGTTGAATAATCAACGCCGTATTTGATCCCGATACCTTTGCGGGATTTCCCGGACTTGGTTGTGATCAGCACAACGCCGTTACTTCCCCTTTGTCCGTATAATGCTGCTGCATTGGGTCCTTTCAGCACAGAAATGGATTCCACATCTTCGGGATTGATGTTCGAGATACCGTCGCCGTAGTCGATACCACCGGAGCTTCCCGGAGAATTCGGATTACTGTTGTCCATCGGGATACCATCTATCACGTACAGAGGCTGGCTGTTCCCCACCAATGAATTGGTCCCCCTGATCACCACCCTCGAAGAGCCCCCTGCTCCGTTGGCTGACCTTGTCACCTGCACACCGGCCATTTTCCCCGCCAGTGTCGTGGCCAGGTTTGCTTCTTTCGCAGTCGAAATAGCTTCACCTCCGATTTCCTGCACAGAATAGCCCAATGCCCTTTTATCTCGTTTAATACCCAGAGCCGTAACCACCACTTCTGACAAATTCTGAGTGTCCTCCGCCAAAGTAATGTTGATTTCAGACTGGTTACCCACTACCACTTCCTGCCGCACATAGCCTACAAAAGAGAACACCAGCGTGGCAGCCGCGTCGTCGGCCACGATCTCGTAATTACCGGAAACGTCCGTTGCTGTACCCCGCGTGGTTCCTTTTACCAATACACTCACCCCGATCAGCGCCTCCCCCTTTGCGTCTTTCACGGTTCCTTTTACGGTAGTTTCGACAGGCAAATTGTGACCGGCCGCATTTGCGTGCAGTACCTGTGCTGGCATAGCCGTTTCACCACGCATATCCTGATTGTCAGACATATCCCGCGTTACAGCCGGATTTTCCTTTTTCTTGCGACCCTTTGCCGCCAGTACCACATAAGTATTTTCCTTTATTTTCTTGTAGGTAAGCCCGGTAGAGGCGAGCAGCGCATTCAGGTTCTGTTCCAATGTCTTGTCTGAGCTGATCTGCTGCGGAGATACTTTAAGGTCTTCCAGTAACTCTTCGGCAAACAGAATATCGGCGCCGTAGTTTTCCTTAAGTTTTAAAAGAGCATCTCTTAATTTCAGCGGCTGCACAGACTTGTTTTCGGTCTGTTTTCTTGCAACAGATGCAAAGAGCTGAGCAAAAACCATCGAAGGGAACAAGCTGACCATTACATAAAGGCAAACCGTTTTTGCCGGAGGTAATTGTAGGTTCATGATTAAGATAATTTAAGATAAATCAGTAGTTATATATATGTACTTATGGATTGGGGGTCAGATATACTTTATCCTGCCGGATCTGCACGGTCATATCCAGCATTTCGGCAAACACTGTCAGGAGCTCGTCGGCTTCCCGGGCTTTGAAAGTGCCTGTTACTTCTTTCGCGGAAAGTACCGGGTCTTCTACCACGATTTCCACACCAAAAACTTCGTTGAGCTGCTCTGCCGCATCAATAAGGGCAGTCTGATCGAACCGGAACAGATGCTGTTTCCAAGCTGCCGGATCGGAGAGTTCGACTTTCGACAGCGGCTTGATCTCGATCATCCCCTCGGCATTGATAGATGCCTTTTCACCCGGTTTCATGTCGAGGGGCTTACGGATGTGCTGGGAAGAAATCTGCACCTTTCCTTTGTTAAGGACCACCCGGGTGTCCTTTTTCCGGGTATACACAAAAAACTCGGTGCCGAGCACGGTAACCTTTCCATTGTCGGTCGTATTGACGATAAACGACTGGTGATCAACCTTATGCCTCACTACAAATGCAGCTTCTCCATCCAGAAACACTTCCCGGCCGAAGATCCCGAAGGCCCAGCGCAGCAATTTCAGTTCGGAATTGGGGTTCAAAACAACCGTACTACTGTCTGTGAGCAGCAGTGTCCGGGTTTGACTGTAGCCCGTCCGGTAGCGCTGATACAGCAGCCCGTCCCGGAAGACATAACCACCTAAACCTGCGGATATCAGGAATACCGCAGCCCATCTCCAGCCGTTCATGAATCGCTTCCGATAGCCGGTTGATACACCGGTGCCGGGTTCATACAACGGTTCAGGCTGATCGCCGGAATCGATCCGGCGCTTCATATTTTCGAAAGCGCCGCCGACGTCCGGCAAAAACTGCGGACGGCTCATTTCCCATTCCTGGATCCATTCAAAATAGGTTTCGGCATTGTCCGGGTCTTCCAGCCATTCTTCGATCAGTTTTTTTTGCAAGACCGTAGCATTGCCCGCGAAATAGATAAAGACAATCTCTTTTGCCAATTGAGGTTTCATGCTTTCTGTAAAATGCTGCTTTAAAAGGAAGACCAGTTCCTTTGCGGCAACCCTACCCCGGCATACTATTATTTAAGAAGAAAGAGGATATTCTTGAGAGATTTCCGAAGGATACCGAGTGCTTTGCTGATGTGCGCCTCCACGGCTTTGCCGGATATTCCGAGTTTTTCGGCGATTTCCAGATAGGATTTCCCTTCATAGCGGCTCATAATGAACACGCGCTGGCACTGGGGCGGCAGCAGACTGATCGTTTTTTCGATCTGAAGATACAATTCGTCAAATTCCATGATATGATCGGGAAGCAGGAGGTTAGATTTCAGATCATCCTGCAATTCCTCATTATGGATTTTTTCAAATTCCCACTTGATGTAGGTAAAACATTTATTCCGGACAGAAGTAAAAAGGTAAGCCCTGAAAGAGGAAGTGATCTGTTCGTGAAGGCTCTTTTTCCAGAAATTGTAGAATATCTCTGCGACCAGGTCCTCGGCTACTTCTTTGTTGTACACAAAACGGACTGCATGGCTGCATAATGCCGTATAATAGGTCCGGAAAAGCAGTTCGTAGCCTTTGGCCGGATCTTCTTCAAATGTCTTGCGGATAAAAAATTCCCTGTCCTGCTCACGGGTGTTATGTTCAAGCGGGACAATTTTACCGGCAGATTCTTTCTGCTCAGCATATTCATTTTGAGAATCATCAAACAGTTCCAGGTTCACGAGCCAGAATTTAATTGTCCGTATATAAATTAGGACAAAATATCCATTCTGTACCCTACCTCACCTCAAGATTTTTCAAATAATCTCGCAAAATGGTTCTCAAGATGGCTGCGCATCGCGTTCCGTAACATCTCGGCATTGCCCGTTTCGATGATATCGACGATACCCTGATGGGAAACGAACATTCGGTCAGCATGCATTTTTCTTAACAAACCGCTTTTATGAACGTAATCAAAAACCGGCAATAGCAGCCGCTGGAATTTTTTCATGGTCTGGTTCCGGGTAATGTCGTAGAGCTTACCGTGAAAAGCGATTTCATGTTCTATCTGAAAAAGCATCTTATCAGAAGCAGCAGGCTCATTTTTAACCAAAACCTTCAACGCACGGATATCCTCATGGGTGACGCGCTCCATAATAAAATCAGCCATTCCGATTTCCAGCGACAAACGCATCTCGAAAATCTCCTTCAGGGTCCCGTCATTGAGGATTTTCGGGTTCATGCTTTTTTCGAGGATCGATACCAGGTCCGGGCTTGTAATCACCGCCCCCCTATGCTTTTTGGATTCGATCAGGCCCATCAGCCGCAGCCGGAGCATCGCTTCCCGCACGACCGTTCTGCTCACCCCGAGCGACTCGGCCAGTTCCAGTTCTTTCGGAATGGAGTCCCCTACTTTAAAGTTTTTTTCGATGAACAGTTCGATCAGGTTGCTCTCTACCTTGTCGACCAGCGAACTGGTATCTATTGTTTTTATACTCTGGAAAATATCGTCCATGCAGTTTTAAGCCGTATTATGTCTGACAAAATTGCTTTTTTTCCTCTTATTATCAAGCTCTTTTTCTCTAAAAAAACCCTCGGGCCAAAATAAATTTTGCAAGATGCTTGCAATCAACATTCTAATTTTTCTACCTTTATTATGTCATACATAATACAATTTAAACCATACCTTTTTATGAGACTCAGTTTTATTCTGTTAAAAGCCTGTCTCGGCATCGCGGGCCTCCTCGCCGCCACATTCCTCCATGCCCAGCCCGGCAGAGTGGTAACTGGCAAAGTGGTATCCGCGGACGACAACCAGCCCGTGCCCAACGTAACCGTACTACTGAAAGGCAAGAACGTTACGACCGAAACCTCCGTTGATGGAGACTATTCTATTCCGGCAAGCGCAAAGGATATCATCCAGTTCAGGATGATCGGCTATGTGGTCCACGAAGTGCCGGTGGGGAATTCAACCAGGCTCGATATCCAGCTGAAACCCGATGTGTCTGCATTAAACGAGGTCGTGGTAACCGGTTATGGCTCCACGAGCCGCACCAAAATCACCTCTTCCATCGCCAAACTCGATTCGAAAGTCCTTGAAACCGGTATGCGTTCCAACCCGGCCCAGGCGCTGGCCGGGACCATAGCCGGGGTAAGGGTATCGACAGCAACCGGCCGGCCGGGCTCCATTCCTACGATCATTTTACGCGGAGGTACCAATTTTGACGGCAGCGGAAGTCCGCTGATCGTGGTAGACGGACAGGTAAGGGGCTCGCTCAGCGAGATCAACCCTGAGGATATCGAAAGCATGGAAGTGCTTAAAGACGCTTCTGCAACAGCCATTTACGGAGCAAGAGCGAGCAATGGCGTGATCCTGATCACCTCAAAAAGAGGAAAGTCCGGCTCATCTTCCATCACTTTTAAAAGTAAAACCGGGATCAATTTTCTGAATATCCCTTACAACTTTGTAGGAGCAGAGGACTACATCAGATGGACGCGGCTCGGTGTACTGGAAGCCATCAAAAACGGCACGGCCACTTCGTCCCTGCTAAGCGGCGTAGGCCCGAGAGGAACCGGGAACCTTTACAAGGATGCAAATGGCAACATTTTGGACGGCAACTACGATTCCCGAGCGATATGGAGCACCATGCGGCTCACCGACGTAAACCGCGAACTGCTCTCTGCCAATGATGGCTGGAAAACAATGAAAGACCCGGTTGCTACCAATGAAACAGGTGCTTATGATCCCAACGGAACCCACGCCGACCTGATTTACAAGGAATTTAATTATGGCGATTATGCGTTTAAATCACCTGCTATTTCTCAGGATTACAATATCGGCATGAATGGCGGGAATGAAAAAGGCGGCTACTATGCCAATCTGGGCTATTATAATGAAGACGGGCTGTCGCTGGGCACCTTTTACCGTCGCCTCAACTTTACATTAAATGGCAATTATAAGATAAAAAGCTGGCTGAAATCGGAAAGCAGCCTGGCATTTGCGAAAGCCAACTGGCGCGACCAGTCCCTGCAAAACGGAGAAGCAAACTATTGGGGAAGGATGCTTTCGGCTCCCCCTACCATGCGCGGTACCAATGCAGCCGGGGAGCTGATTTTGGGCCGGGATGCCAGCGACGGCAATCCCGCTATTAATTTTGATAAATACAAAAGGAACAACCAGTCGGACAAATTCACGCTGGGACAGGCTTTCAGGATCAATTTTACCGATGCTATTTTTCTGAAAATCGGAGGTATACTTATGTATGACGAGTCGGTGGGTGAATCTTTCAACCGCGATTTCAGGATCGGGATCATGAGTACTACCAATCCTAACACAGGCTGGAACCGTGACAGATCAAGCTCATCTTCTTTTGACCGGACGATCAGGCAAACTTACAATGCAGTTGCCAATTACAATAAGGAATGGTCGGGCGGGCATAACCTGGATGCAATGGCCGGTTTGGAATATTACGAAGAGTATAACAAAGGTTTTGGAGCAGCCGGACGACTGGCGCCAACCGACGATTTCCAGGACCTTTCACTCACCATTAACGATGCCAATACCCGCACCATTGACTCCTATCACAATAAAGAACGGATTATTTCCGGCTTCGGAAGGCTGAACTATGACTGGAACGGGAAGTATCTCGCCTCTTTCACCGTGCGCCGCGACGGTTATTCACGGCTGATCGGAGATAACCAGTTTGGCACATTTCCCGCGTTTTCTGCGGGCTGGCTGATCCACAAGGAAGCATTTATGGCATCTTTGGAAAACTGGCTTTCATTCATGAAACTCCGGACGAGCTATGGTAAGAACGGCAACATCGGAATCGGTACGGCCAACGGCATCGGCATTTATGAATTACAAGGTTCCTATGGCTCGCAGACTGCATACAACGGTACTATCGGCTTTCTGCAGACCGGAGTCGCCAACCCAAATCTGAAATGGGAAAAGACAAACACCGTGGAAGCCGGTCTGGAAATGGGCTTTTTAAATAACCGCATTACGGCAAATGTGGCTTTCTACAACCGCGTTACAACGGACAAAATTGCAAATGTAGTTCTTCCGACATCCTCCGGGGTCGCCAGCCTGCGCACCAACAACGGAAGTATGCGTAACCGGGGCGTAGAATTGGAAACCACTCTGAAGTTAGTACAGAAGGAAGACTTTTCCGTTCAGGTTGGGGCCAATGCTGCCTGGAATAAAAACCTGGTTTTGAAACTTCCTTACAATGGAAACGACAACAACCGTCAGGGCGGACAACGTATTTTCGATCGCAAATCAGGTAGCGTCATCTGGGCAGGCGGATTACAGGAAGGGCAGGAATATGGAGAAATATTTGGTTACGTAAGTGACGGCATCATCCGGAATGACGGCGACCTGGGCAGCTATAACAAGATAGATATTGCCGCCGGTGAGGTGCAATATGGATCAGCTGCCGGCAAAAGAGTCGCCAGCGCAGCACTGATCTCGTCGCTCGGCCTGAACAGAAGTACATATATCTCCACCCAGCTCGGCGATATGAAATGGAAAGACCTGGATCAGAACGACACCATCGACACCCGGGATATGGTATCGCTTGGACGTACCCTGCCGCGCTGGACGGGTGGTTTTAATACTTCCGTCAGGTGGAAAAACCTGTCGTTGTTTGCCAGGATGGATTTTGCTTTGGGCCACAAACAAATGGATTTCCAGCAAATGTGGTCACTGGGGAGCTTTCAGGGAGAATTCAATGTCACCGATTCAGTGAAAGATACCTGGACGCCCGACAATCCAAATGCAAAATATCCGCGCTACACCTGGGCCGACCAGCTCAATGCCAAAAACTTTGATAGACCGAGCAGCATGTTCTGGGTCAATTCCAATTACCTGGCTTTCCGGGAAGTTTCGCTGAGCTACACGGTCCCCGCCACGATCATCCGGAAGGCCAAGATCGCAGGCCTGACTTTTACGGTAACCGGCCAGAACCTCGGCTATCTTCGGAATAAAATGATCAACCTGCCCGAACGCACCGGTTCACAGAACAGCGCATACACAATTCCTACCACCCTTATACTGGGCGCAAACTTCACTTTTTAACTGCCGTTTTGAAATGAAAAAAATCAGATATTATATATGCTGTGCGATGTTCGCACTGATGACCGCCTCTTGCAATAATGCGCTCGATCTTGTGCCAGAAGATTATTTCGGAGATTCCAATTTCTGGCAAAATGAATCCCAGGTTTCCAATTTCATGATAGGACTGCACAAGCAGTTCCGTGATAACCAGTTCCAGTTTGTCCGCCTTGGCGAGATGCGCGGAGGTGGCTACAGCAATGTCGACAGGCAGGCAACTTCCCTGAACGAGCTGCCGGTCATAGAGCAGCGCCTGGAAGAAACTTCGTCTGGCGTCACAAGCTGGGCTGGCTTTTACGGCCCGATTCTACAGATCAACTTGTTTATCCAGAAGGTAGAGGCGATCAGCTTTCTGCCAGAAACCAGAAAAAACTACCTTCTCGGACAGGCGTATGCCATGCGTGCATATTACTATTTTCATCTGTTGCGCACCTATGGAGGCGTTCCGCTGCGGCTGGAAGCGGAAGTTTTGAATGGTACCACGGACGCAGTTTTGTTAAGAAAAGAGCGGGCAACCGAAGAAGAAGTACTGGCAGCTGTAAAAAACGACGTGAACAAATCGGTCTCACTCTTCGGGTCGCAGGCTGCAGTGGGTGATAAAAGTCAGTGGTCGCCCCAGGCTGCGTATATGCTGAAAGGTGAGGTGTTTTTGTGGTCTGCAAAAGTGTTTGACATCACCGCCGATCTGGCAGAAGCCAAGACCGCCCTGAATGCTGTGACCGGCAGCAGCCTGCTACCCAACTTTGCGAACGTTTTCAGCTATTCTCAAAAGAACAACAGCGAGATTATATTCGCGATCCGTTTCCGGGTCGGTGAGGCCGAAATGAACAATGTGGCTTCCTATACCTATTCCACATTCAACATGAACGGACTGCATTACAAGGATTCGACGGCCAGCGCCGGAGTAGGAAATTTCCTGGTGGACCCGTTGCAACTGGCTGCTACCAATTCCCAGCAGGTCATTCAGCGATACGGTTACACTTTCGAGCTTTTTCAATCCTATGATATAAAAGACACGCGCCGGAACGCAACTTTTTATGATTACTATAAAGTAAATACCGATGTGAAACCTTTTGTCGCCACCATTAAAAATACCGCGCTGGTGAAGTTCCTCGGGACTATCGATGCCAACAAAAGATATTTCTCCGACGACTGGCCAGTATACCGCGAAGCAGACAGACTCCTGATGCTGGCAGAAATCGTCAATGCAGAAGGAGGTGATCCCTCACCCTACATCAAACCAGTGCGCGACCGTGCTTTTGCACCTGCCACGGATCCGAAACCGTTTGTAAGCACATCAAAGGATGCGAACGAACTCGCGATTTTCGCGGAACGCAGCAAGGAATTTGTGTACGAAGGAAAACGCTGGTACGACCTCCGCAGGATGAAATACGGTTCCGATCCAATGGTTTTCAAGGCTTCGGGTAACCCTTATGGTGTTTTGGACAAAACCACACAAGGCTACCGGATTTTATGGCCGGTTGAAGCTGCCATCTGGACCAACGATCCGCTGGTAAAACAAACGCCAGGTTACAACACCGCCCGGCCGCAATAACGCATCCGCTGGTGCAGTGCACCTCAATAAATAGGACATGGTTCACAAGACTCAATATCCCCAGAACCAAAATCACCCGGCGCAGCGCACCGACATATAGGTAGCAAAATGTCAACAAAGAAGAAATTGAGGTGCAGCGCACCGGAACATATAATTGTTGCACAAATATTCTCTGAAGCAAAGCCTGGATACGCAGCAACGAAAATATGATTAAAAAAATAAATTATATTCAATAAAACATTAAATCAATCCAATGAACGCTCATTTGAAAGGCCTGATCGCCGCACCATTTACCCCTATGCTGGAAGACGGGGGCATCAACACGGCCATTATTCCCGCTTATTATAAATTTTTGAAACAAAATGCCGTCACCGGCGCATTTATCTGCGGCTCCACAGGCGAAGGGGTTTCCATGACCGTCTCAGAAAAAAAACAGGTCGCAGAAAGCTGGGCGGCATGTACCCAAAACGATCCGGATTTCAAGGTCATGACGCTTTTGGGAGGTACCTGCATTGCCGACTGCATTGAACTGGCAATACATGCACGGGAAATTGGTTTGCATGCAGTTTCCTTCACCAGCCCGTTTTATTTCAAACCCGCCAATGTAACAATGCTGGCGCAGTCCTGCCTGGCCGTGGCCGCAGCGGTTCCCGACATGCCTTTTTATTATTACCATATTCCTGTACTGACGGGTGTGGGTTTTCCGATGTTCGATCTATTGCAGGCCATGGACGGCAAAGCGCCCAATTTCGCGGGGGTCAAATATACCCATGAGGATTTTATGGATTTCCAGACTTGCCTGAATTACAAAAACGGCAAATACGACATGCTCTGGGGAAGGGATGAAAACATGCTTTCTGCACTGGCTATCGGTGCAAAAGGCGCGGTCGGCAGCACTTTCAATTACGCGGCGCCCCTGTACAATGACCTTATCGCGGCATTTGAAAACAACGATCTGGCCAGGGCCGGTGCATTGCAGCAAAAATCCATTGATATGATCCGCCTTCTGGGTAAATACGGAGGTATCTCTGTCGGCAAAAACTACATGAAACTGGTAGGAGTTGATTGCGGGAAGTTCCGGCTGCCGGTCAAAAACATGTCAGACGAGCAATTTGAAATGTTCCAAAAAGATGTAACAGCATTGAATTTCGACACTTTCAAATCTCAGTCAGAGGCTGTAAACGATCTGATATGATCCAGAAATCTTCCATTTCTTGTCTCATACTTTGCATACATTTTATGTTCCCAACTGTTTTTGCCCAGCAGGCAAACGAAATCGCATGGTCCGATGTGGCCGAGCTTCCGGTTTTAAATAACAACTTGAGGCACCCGGGTGTTGCCGGCGCCTTTACCGGAATCCATAACGACGTTCTGATGATTGCAGGCGGTGCCAACTTCCCCAGCGCCAAACCCTGGGAAGAGGGAAAAAAGGTTTTTCACAACATCATATATGTACTGCAAAAAAAGGACGGAAAATACAGCCCGGTAACTGCTGCCGCGAATACCCTGAAACGGAAAATTGCCTACGGCGCCAGCGTCACCATTCCCGAAGGGATCGTATGCCTCGGCGGAGAAACGGAAAGCGGCAACAGCCGGGGAGTTTTTCTGATGCAATGGGATGCTTCCGCGAACAAAGCGATTTTTAAAACATTACCTGAGCTGCCTGTCGCCATCGCCAATGCATGCGCAACGAGCGTCGGAAGTACCATATATATAGGAGGCGGAGAAAACGGCAAAGTATCGGATGCCTTTTTCAAGATGGACCTGGCCGCTACGGACCCAAAATGGGAGACCTTACCTCCTCTTCCGGTAGCCATGTCGCATTCTGTTATGGTGTCCCAAAGCAATGGAACGCATCCTTGTATTTATGTCTTCGGCGGCCGCAGTAGCAATGCTTCGGGCATCAGCGATCTGCACAGTTCTGTTTTTTCCTATGATCCTGTTTTGGGTAAATGGCAAAAACATGCGGATATTAATGATGGAAAAACGGTTACGACCCTTTCCGCGGGAACCGGAGTCGCGAGCGGTGCTTCTTACGTTCTGTTATTTGGCGGCGATAAAGGGGATATTTTTAACAAAATAGAAACTTTCAATGCAAAAATCGCAAGAGCAGGCGGCGAGGCCGAAAAACAAAAACTGCAGAATGAAAAAGTAGCATTGCTCACCAGCCACCCCGGCTTCAGTAAGGATATATACCTCTACAATACCGTCACCAACGCCTGGATAAAAACGGGCGCACTTCCAGGACAAAGCCAGGTTACGACGACAGCAGTGAAGTGGGGCGATGCTATTTTTATTCCGAGCGGTGAAATCAAACCGGGAACACGCACGCCGGTCATTACCATAGGCACGATTCAGCATAAAGCTCTCTTTTCCTGGATCGATTCTGCAGTATTGTTCCTTTGCTTTCTCATGATGACAGCCGGGCGGTTTCTTTTTACCGGAAAAACCAGCAATACCGACGATTATTTCAAAGGGGGCGAACGTATTCCGCAGTGGGCGGCAGGGATCAGTATTTTTGGTGCAAAACTGAGCGCGATCACTTTTATGGGAATCCCCGCAAAAACCTACGCTACCGACTGGACGTACTTTTTCATGCTCATGACGATCATCATGGTCATGCCCGTCGTCGCCACCTATTTCATCCCGTTTTACCGCAGGCTGCATGTGACTTCCGCTTACGAATATCTGGGCAAACGTTTCAATTATGGTTCCCGGGTAATGGCGTCGGCACTCTATGTGCTTTTGCAGATCGGGCGGATGGGCATTGTGGTCCTGCTGCCGAGCATTGCGCTTACGTTGGTTACAGGTATTGATATTAATGTATGTATCATTATGATCGGCGCAATCAGCATCTTTTTTACAGTCAAAGGAGGAATAGAAGCGGTGATATGGGTAGAAGTAATCCAGGTCCTGATCCTGGCGACGGGCGCATTGTTTTGTCTGTTCTACCTTCCGTTCCATATTCAGGATTGGAAAAGCGGGCTGGATGTGATACAAAATGCCGAAAAATTAAAAGTTTTCGACTTCCGTTTTGATTTTTCCGAGCCTACATTCTGGGTGGTGGTGGTCGGCGGGCTGGCGATCAATCTGCTCACTTACGGCACCGACCAGACGACCGTACAGCGTTACCTCACGACCAGATCAGAACAAGAATCCATTAAAAGCCTGAAACTCGGTGCCTGGCTTACATTGCCGTCGACGCTGGTATTTTTTTCCATAGGAACATTGTTGTTCTTATTTTTCCGCGAGCAACCTGGGGAAGTTAACATGGCCCTCGAAAACCAGGACAACATTTTCCCCTGGTACATTGTGAGCCAGCTCCCGGCCGGACTTTCCGGTCTGCTGATCGCCGGGATCTTTGCCGCCGCGATGAGCAGCACCGAAGCCAGCATGAACTCCACCGCAACTTTGCTGACCACCGATTTTTATCAAAAGATATATCCGGAGGTAACGCCCAGACAAACGCTGTTTTTCGCCCGGACTGCCACTTTGCTCCTCGGGATTTTTGTCACGTGCATAGCATTGTATATGGCCCACAAAGGCGTGTCATCTTTGTGGGATAAGTTCAATACCATTTTGGGGCTGTTCACGGGTAGCATCGGCGGTGCGTTTATTTTAGGGATTTTTACAAAAAAAGCCAATGGAAATGGTGTGATGGCAGGCATGGCGGTGAGTTGTGTGACACAGATCCTGATCCAGCAATATACCTCCGTGCATTTGCTGATGTACGCTTTTACAGGTCTGGTCAGCTGCGTTTGTTTCGGGTATGTGTTCAGTTTGCTGATGCCTAAGGACCAGGCACTTGAGGGATTGACCATGCGGGGGTAGCTTTTGGCATTCGGCTATCAGTTTTCGGCCGTCGGCTACCGGCTTTCAGTGACAATTTGTTTTTTATCGATTAATATTTTTTAAAGAAAAAGCCGACAGCCTAAAGCTGACGGCCGAAAGTTTACACAAAAATGGGTTACACAAAAACAGATCTTGCTGATTTACAGCAGTTCTACACAAATCAACTGCTGCACGACACTGTGCCGTTCTGGTTTCCAAGATCGGTCGATAAACAGTATGGAGGTTATCTTCTCATGCGCGACCATGACGGAACATTGATCGACGACGATAAGGCTGTATGGATACAGGGACGTGCGGCGTGGCTTCTGGCTACCTTATATAATACGGTTGAACCGAATCCGCAATGGCTGGGTGGTGCTAAATCAGGCATTGACTTTTTGAACAAATATTGCTTCGATACCGATGGGCAGATGTTTTTCCACATGACCCGCGACGGCCAGCCGATCCGAAAACGAAGGTATTTTTTCTCCGAAACTTTTGCAGTTATTGCCAATGCAGCTTATGCCAAAGCCAGTGGCGATGAACAAGCGGCTGAAAAAGCACGATACCTTTTTGGCAAATGTCTGGAGTATGCCGGTACTCCTGGTTTACTCCTTCCCAAATTCACTCCCGTCCGCCCGGCGAAAGGGATCGGCGTTCCGATGATATTGATGAACACAGCACAGCAGCTCCGGGAAACAGTAGGAGATCCGCGCTGCGACACGTACATTGATCAATGTATCCTGGAAATTGAAACGGATTTTGTAAAACACGATATCCGGTGTGTGATGGAGCAGGTTGCTCCCGACGGCAGTATCATCGACCATATCGACGGCCGGACGCTGAACCCCGGCCATGCAATGGAGGGCGCATGGTTTATTTTGCATGAAGCCCGGTACCGCAGCAATGATCCGCGTCTTGTCGAGCTGGGCTGCAAAATGCTGGATTATATGTGGGAACGAGGCTGGGATACAGAATTCGGCGGCGTATTTTATTTCCGGGATGTTTTTGAGAAACCGGTGCAGGAGTACTGGCAGGATATGAAATTCTGGTGGCCGCATAACGAAGCGATCATCGCTACTTTGCTAGCTTACACGCTGACCGGCGATGAAAAATACGCGCGCTGGCACAAAATGGTGCACGACTATTCCTATGCACATTTTCATGACAAAGAACATGGGGAATGGTTTGGATACCTGCACCGCGACGGCTCGGTAGCCCAGACTGCAAAAGGAAATCTTTTCAAAGGTCCTTTTCACTTGCCCCGGCAGGAATGGTACTGCGCCCGATTATTACAACAAATACTGCATCAAGTCTCCGAAAACAGTTTTTCAGAAACATTAACCAACCGCATTGAATCATGAAATTTCCTGAACGCTTAACCACATTATTTGTCCTTTGTTTATTACCGTTTTCGCTGATCGCACAAATTCCCGTTTTCGTTTCGGGAACCGAAGGTTTCAAGTCATTCCGGATTCCGGCCATTGTCCGCGCTGGTAATGGCGACCTGTTGGCCTTCGCCGAAGGAAGGGTTGAAGGCGCGGGCGATTTCGGTGATATTGATATTGTAATGAAAAGAAGCAGCGATGGTGGCAAAACCTGGTCCGGGATCAGTACCGTGGCTGCCTATGACAAACTTCAGGCTGGCAACCCAGCCCCGGTTTTCGACATCAGTGATCCGGCTTTTCCGAAAGGAAGGCTTTTCTTGTTTTACAATACAGGCAACAACCATGAAAACGAAGTCCGGAAAGGAAAAGGGTTGCGCGAAGTCTGGTACAAAACTTCCGCCGATGCCGGAGTCACCTGGTCGGAGCCTGTCAATATCACGACCCAGGTCCACCGGCCCAAACAGCCGGACGTTGATCTTAAATACAATTTCAGAGAAGACTGGCGCAGCTATGCGAATACGCCCGGACATGCCATGCAGTTTGTTTCAGGGAAGTACAAAGGCAGGATGTACGTCGCCGCCAATCATTCAGCGGGAGACCCGAAGCCTCATTCCACCGATTACCAGGCGCACGGATTTTATACTGATGACCATGGCAAGACATTTAAACTCAGCGAAACCATTTCTTTCGAAGGCTCCAATGAATCCACTGCTGCGGAAATTTCGGGAGGTAGGCTCATGTTCAATGCAAGAAATCAGAAAGGCGATGTAAGGGCACGCATCGTGGCAGTCAGCCGGGACGGCGGGGAAAAATGGGATACCACTTATTTCGACCATAACCTGCCCGATCCGGTTTGTGAAGGCAGCATCATTACAATTGGCAAAAATAAATCAAAAAACATCCTGGCCTTTTCCAATGCCGCAGACACAAAATCCCGCGACAACCTGACGCTGCGCATCAGCTTCGACGATGGCCAGACATGGACGAAGCAATACGTGATTGATAAAAGCACAAAAGGAGAAAAAGACTTCACAGCCTACTCCGACATCGTCAAAACCGGCAAAAACACGATCGGCGTTTTATACGAGCGCGATGGGTATAAGGCTATTGTTTTTAAAAGCGTCGATTGGAGGAAGTGATAGGATAACCTAGAGTTTCCAGGCAGGGCCCTCTCTCCAGTTATCCGGGAATCCCATGAAATGTAAATTTATGCCTGGAAATTTTTCTATCAATTCAAGCATCTTTTTGATGAAGGCATTACCGGGATTAATAGCTTCCAGCAGCCGGTTCATAATAGATATAACTCCGTAAAGGGTAGAATTGAAATTATTGGGAACGTTATCAGGAAATTTAAAGGCTTTCCGGGAAGGTATCTGAGGCTGATCGGCGGTAAACCTCCTGTTCCAAAGTCTGGAATGATGGGCACATACATTTCTGACGTTTGTAAGATGTCTCAGCCAGGAAGACAAAATTTTGCTCACGAGTTTAAATTCTTCCGCAATGTTTTGTTTCTCCTCATCATTTTTGAGACCCTCGTAAAGTTTGGAGAGCTTACCAAAACTTAAAAGCTCCAAACCCATGTTGCATGGAGGAAGCTTTTCATTTATGTATTTCAATTTAAATGATCTGACAAACTGTTCCTGGGTCTGATTGAACCGTTTTTGTATTTCTTCGTTAACTACACGGAACACGTTCTTGTCCACGTACAAATCTTCCTTTTGATACCAATAAAACCCGTGGGCAATACTGAATTTGTCTATCAATCTGGCTCTTAGCGCCACTTCGATCCTGGCTAAATAGTCACTCAGCAGAATTCTGAGCTCTTTATCAAAATGGTAGTGAGCGACCACATCATCGAACTTTACGTTTTCTCTGAAAGAATGGGATCCGTCGTTGTACTGCAGATGATGCATATAGCCGGTTAACCTGTAATACCCAATATTGGATAAGTACTTTTTAGCTCTTTCGTGGTCTGGAACGTGCAATCCACGTTGTATGAGAAGCTGTAAATGCTGATCAACCCTAAATGGGTGCTTGCTGTAATTCATGAACATGAGGAGAGTGTGTGCAAAAAAAATCCTCGCAAATTGCGCTTAGATCCGAGTGAAACCAGAGGCGTGCGAGGAATTATCGTTGCTAAACTAATAGTTATAAGAATAACATCCAAGTTTTATGCAAAAAAAAATATTTTTTACTTCTCCAGCTGATTCTCGACCTTCACAACTGTGGCCTGATGCTTGGCCAGTGCTGCCTGAAGTTTGGCGACGATCTCGGGATTATCCTTTGAGATATCGTACTTCTCCGAAGGGTCTTCATTCAGGTTGTATAAAAGCGGGGGATTGTGTACTGTTTTTTCCGTAGAACCGTATTCGTCCTGGGTCACAAAATGCGCCTTATAAGCACCTACACGAATCGCAAAAACATCTGTATCCCGATAATAAAGTACTTCTTCCCGGGGATTTTTACCCGTTCCGAAAACGACAGGGGTGATATCAAATCCATCGTAAACCCGGTCGGTCGGTACCTTTGCACCAGCCAGTTTTGAAAGAGTAGGAAAAAGATCCAGCGTAGTCGCGATTTCAGGACGGACCGAAGGCTTTATCTTGCCCGGCCACCAGAAAATCGTCGGCTCACGCATACCTCCTTCAAAAGTACCGCCTTTCCCTCCGGTAAGCAGGCCACCGCTTCCGCCTTGTGTACGGAATGTAAGCCAGGGACCATTGTCGCTGGTGAAAACAACGAGTGTATTTTCTGCCAGTCCGCTTTCCCGCAGCGATTTAAGAACCTGTCCCACGCTCCAATCAATCTCTTCAATTACATCTCCATATAATCCCCTCAGACTTTTGTTTTCAAATTCTTTGGAACGGAACAAAGGAACGTGCGGCATGGAATGCGCCAGGTACAGGAAAAACGGCTTGTCCCTTTTTGTTTTGATAAACTTAACAGCCTCTTCGGTATATTTTTTAGTGATCGTATGCTGATCTGCCGGCTGTTCAAGTATCTTGTCGTTGCGCTTTAAAGGCACATTGAAATAATCGGTTTTAGGATGCAGAAATGCGTCTTTTCTGTCAGTTCCCACAAAATCCATATCATTGCTATAGGGAATGCCGAAATACTCATCGAAACCATGCGCGTTCGGTGTGTATTCCGGCAGGTGCCCGAGGTGCCACTTCCCGATGCAGGCAGTATTGTACCCAGCCGTTTTCAACTGACGCGCGATCGTGATTTCGGTCTGCGGAAGTCCGCCCTTTGAATCCGGAAACAACACCCTCCTTTTCTCGCTGGCCATACCGTTCCGCACGGGCAGCCTGCCGGTCATCAGTCCGGCACGGCTTGGTGTACATACCGGAGCGGCAACATAAAAATTCGTCCATCGCTGGCCTTCCACAGCCATGCGATCCAGGTTGGGTGTCATAATGGTCGGGTGCCCGAATGCGCCCAGGTCACCATAGCCCATGTCGTCACAAAAAATGACCACAATATTGGGTTTGGCACCAGTTTTTTGCGCTGCCGCAGGAGTTTGCGAAGTAAGGGAGCAACTCAGCAAAGCCAGCATTGAAATTCGGAACCGGGTTTTAATAGTGCTTTTAAATTCAGTCATATTCGTAAAAGTTACTTTATTGTTTCAAAATGCTTTCATTGCGGTTTTTGCCAGGGAACGCTTCCGCCCTCCTGTATGTGTTTCATGAGCAGTTTGTTCAGCTCTGCATATACCTGCGGGTTCTGGTCGATGACATTATTTTTTTCCAGTTGGTCACTTTCCATATCAAACAGCTCCATTGGCTTGTGCGGCGAGTTTTTCACCAGCTTCCACTTCCCTTTTCTGAGTCCGTAGCTAGCCATTCCCCCATACTCCTTCCCACCTTCTCTTCTTGTAAAATAAAGGTCCCGTTCTTCCACCACCATAATCTGGTTTTCATTCAGCAGCGTCGGGAGGAAACTTCTTCCATGTATATTTTTGGGCTCCACATTGGCCAGTTGCAGTAAAGTCGGGTACAGGTCCATGGAAAGGTTCGTCTGGTTGGAAACCCTTCCGCCTTTGATCCGCCCCGGCCACGACATACATGCCGGTACGCGCAACCCGCCCTCATACATACTCTGCTTTCCGTCCCGCACCGGCCCGTTATTGGCCATGCTCGGTAAGTGACCGCCGTTATCACTGGTGAAAATGATGAGTGTATTTTCGTATAAACCTTCATCTTTCAATGTATTCACCACCTTTCCGATGCCGTCGTCCATGTGTTCGATCAGGGCTACGAGATTTGCCCGCTTTTCTTCAATGCCTTTTTCACGCGCTTTCACTTTTGCCAGCCATTCTTTGGGCGGCTGCACCGGAAAATGCGGCGCATTGTAGGCCAGGTAAAGGAAAAACGGCTTTTTCGACTTTGCCTGCTTTTTGATATAATCCTGTGACCATGTCGTAAAAAGATCGGTGGCATGTCCTTCGGGATCGATCACCTTATTGTTCTCCCGCATGTAATTGATATTGTGGCGGCGGTGCGCCCAGTAATCGTCCATCATATCGCCAAGCCAGCCGTGGAAGTAATCAAACCCGCGTTCATTGGGTGTATTGGGCGACTCCAATCCCAGGTGCCACTTTCCGATAATCGCAGTCTGATATCCTTTTTTGCTCAGCATAGCAGGCAATGTCGGTTCTTTCGGATTGAAATAACCCCAGTTGTCTTCGGGAAAAGTACGGATCACGCCTGGTACACCGACCACGTCGGGATAACTGCCCGACAGAAGTGCCGCCCGGGTCGGCGAACAAACAGGACAATTGGCATAAAACTCATCGAACCGGATACCATTCTTTGCGATCTGGTCGATATTCGGTGTCCGGAGATCCGACGTCCCATAATAGGAAACATCATGGTAACCCTGGTCGTCGGTAAGGATCAGCAGGATGTTAGGCAATGGGTCGGCTTCAGGATTGGTTACAGAAACAGAGGCCATGCCCAAAGTTACCAATCCAATCATTGTAAGCCACTTATACTTGTTTTTCATATATCACCAGTTTTGGTTTTGGGTCAACCGCGCGTTCAGTTCCATTTCCCGCTGCGGGATCGGCCATAAATAATCCCTGTTTTTGTTAAATACCTTTTCAAACGCAGGCACTTCGATAAGCGTCGGAACACCGTTTTTCATATAAGTTATCCCGTATACTCTGCCCGGAATAATGGATTCCGATAATTTCCAGCGACGGATATCAAAATACCGCAGCCCTTCCATCGCCAGTTCGGTTTTTCTTTCATTCCGCACAATTTCCCTTAATTCGGTTTGCGAAAGTGTACTGCTGATCGGCGGCAGGTTCACATCCGCCCGCTGGCGTACCTGGTTGATCGCGTCGTAAACAGTCAGGTCAATACTGTTCGATTCGATTTTGGACTCGGCATACATTAAAAGTACATCGGCGTAGCGCATCAATATAATGTTGATGCCCGAATTCGCAGGCTGTTCCAGGTCCTCTGGATTGATATACTTTTTCATATTATAACCGGTACTCGTCGCAAACCAGCTAAAATCGATTGCATCTGAAGTACCGCTTCCGGGATCTGAATTGTATATCGTGCCGTCGGGCAGCTTGTCACCTTTTATAAATACGGTATATCCAAGTCTCGGGTCACGGTTTTTGTAAGGTTCGGCAATACTGTAACCGCTCGTCGGATCGCTTATTTTTTTACCATTGCTCATAGGGTAAGAATCCACCAGGCTACGGGTCGGTACTACGGCACTATTGCTGTTTCGCTGGCTCCATGGCCCGAACAACTGAAATACATTGGTGCTGTAGTTATTTTTCACAAACTGCTTGTCGAGGATCACCTCTTCGTTCCCTTCGGCTGCATACGAAAACAGTTTTGCATAGGAAGGGTACAATTTATAAATGTTCAGGTCGATCACTTTTTTACTTTCCTGCGCCGCCAGCTCGTAACGCCCGGCGTACAGCATTCCCCTTGCATTCAAAGCCAGAGCGGCCCCTTTGGTTACTCGTCCTTTGTCGGTTTGCGTAACGGGAAGTGTGGTGGCGGCCTCCCCCAGTTCTTTGTAAATAAAGTCCCACACCTGCGCAACCGGCGTCCTGACCAGATTTCTGCTTTCCTCCAGTGTAATGCTTTTTTCGAGCAGGGGCACATCTCCGTATAAAGCTGCCAGTTTAATGTACAGATACGCCCGGATCACCCGCACTTCGGATTTCAGCCTTGTTATTATTTCCTTATTGTTGGTTTGCACCTCATCTACTTTTTCAAGATAAACATTGGCCGCCCTGATACCCGCGTAAGACTTGGTCCACTCTGTGCGGATGCGTTCATAGGTCGGGTCAAACTGTCCCCGCTCGATCAGGGCCTCCGGCGAA
Source organism: Dyadobacter bucti (assembly GCF_005869225.1). Classification (GTDB taxonomy): domain Bacteria; phylum Bacteroidota; class Bacteroidia; order Cytophagales; family Spirosomataceae; genus Dyadobacter; species Dyadobacter bucti. The sequence continues at coordinate 532,734 of NZ_SWFP01000001.1, forward strand.
GTGACGGAATTATTGTGCGCGATATCGCTCATTCCGTCAAAATAAAAAATATTGACACTATCGAGATAAGTATAAACAGCATTGGCCGCAAAAATCGCATCCTTCTCTGTTTTCCAGAAAATCTCGGACGAAAGGCGGTCATTGGGAACAGTGGTAAGCAGATCTTCCCGGCAGCCCATCATGCCGGTGATCAGCATCATAATGGCCCATGAAGTATATTTCAGATTTTTCATAGTGATTTTTTTAAAGCGGGTCGGTTAAAATTGCACGTTAAGCCCAAGGGTAAGCAATGAAGTCTGCGGATAATCCTGCACCCGGCCAGCGGTCGATTCGGGATCGATATTCCATTCGTTCAAAGCCGAAAATGTGAGCAGGTTGGTACCCGAGAAGTACACGGCCATTCTTTCTATCTTGATTTTCCGGGTCAGTAAGGAAGGGATCTGATAACGCAGCTGAATATTTTTGAGCCTCAGATAAGATGCATTCAGCATTTCCCGGGAATTCTGATAGGTATTGCGGACATCAAATTTGGTCGGCCTCGGAAACCTTGCTCCCGGATTTTCGGGCGTCCAGTAATTGTCCGTATAAATTTTGTGCGCAAATCCTTCCAGGTTCCCATAGTCTCCCAACGCCCCCGAAAGTGTGGTTTTAACCCCGGCAGCACCCTGAAACAGCAGATTGAGAGAAAATCCTTTGTAATCAAAGTTCAGCGACGAACCAAAAAGGTATTTCGGGAAAGAGCGGCCCAGGTATGTCATATCGCCGGCATCAATTTTCCCGTCGTTATTCAGGTCCAGGTATTTGACATCCCCCGGTTTGATACCTTCTCCTATCCTCACCGAATTATTCACTTCCTCCTGCGTCTGGAAAAGCGCGTCGGCCCGGTATCCCCAGAATGAATTGATCGGGTAACCTTCGCCTGTAATATACCGGGCTTCATTGATTGCGCCCGAAATATAAGGCCCGGTTCCTGCCAGATTTTTAACATTATTGTTATTAAGACTGAAGTTGAAATTCAGGTCTGTTCTGACCGGCCCGATCTTGCCGCGTGTACCGACAGAGAATTCCCAGCCCTTGTTTTCAACAACACCGGCATTCTGGGCGGTAGGTTCCAGGCCCAGTGTACCGGGCACCGGAAGGACGAGCAAAATCCCGTCTGTTACCTTGCTGTAATAATCGACCGTGGCCGAAATCCGGTTGTTGAAAAGCTGAATATCCGTTCCGATGTTGTATTGCGTGGTCGTTTCCCAGCTGATATCCTCGTTGGTCATCTGTTTTTGGGAATACCCCTGCACAGGCACGCCGCTGAACGAGTAAGTGCTGAGTTTCAAAGTCGGGTAATAGCTGTACAGTGCCACGGCCTGGTTTCCCGTTTTACCCCACGAACCCCTGACTTTCAGCTCATTGACCTTACCAGCCAGTCCCTGCCAGAACTTCTCTTCCGATATCCGCCAGCCCGACGAAAATGACGGGAAAAAGCTGTACTGCTTGGAGCCGGTGAAACGTGACGAACCATCGTACCTGGCATTGGCTTCGAAAAGATATTTGTCTTTGTAAGCATAATTTACCCGCGAAAAATAGGACCGCAGCCCCCACTGGTTTTCATAACCATCGTTACTTTTGGTCGCATCGTTCACGCCCTGCCCGATCGACTGGATATCATTGTTATAAAATCCCTGACGGTAAGCGCTCAGTTCCTGGTAATTCCGCTCGATCTGCGAATATCCGAGCAAGGCTGTAATGTTATGATTCCCAATGGATTTGGTATAGGTCAGCAGGTTATTGAGGGTAAATTCCTGACTGTTGATCCTGGATTCCGTCAGCGTGCTCAGCGGAACAGTTTTCCGCACGATCTTGGGATCGTAATAATCGTTGATGGTATAGCTTCTGAAAAACAGCTTCCCGGCAACCATATCCTTCCTGACCGCAAACTGCGAAGAAAAATTCAGTCCGTCGATGATCTCCCAGCTACCTTTTACACTGCCCGTAACATAGTCGTTCTTGGTCCTGTCCGTTCCGTGAATTTCTGCATACATCAGCGCATTTTCACCCTGGGCGCTGATTCCATAGGTTCCGTCGGGATACTTCGGGACAGTCCAGATTGACCCGTGTTTCAGTCGTTCAAACACCTTGAATTCATTGGACGGCGCCAGCGAGTTGATGTACTTGTAATTGATATCCGCCCCGAAATTGAGCCTGGACGAAACTTTGTAATCGGTATTGATACGGATATCCGTCAGGCTCGACTTTGAATTGGGGATAATGCCCTGCTGATCCTGATACCGGAGACTGACGCGTGTTTTGAAATTTTCATTCCCCCCGCTGACCGAGAGCGAATTGTTGATCTGCGGCGCCGTCCTTAGCACAGCTTCGGCCATCGTATATGGTAACGGATATTTATAACGGTCAGTAGCATTTACATATTCCTGAATGTAAGCCTCGGTGTATTTCGCGGGAGAACCTACATTGGTATAGGCAATGTTCTGCATCCGCATATAATCTTCCAGGCCCATGTGCTCGGGATTGTTATTGGATCTTTGCAGGGCATAAAACCCGTGGTAATTGACCATGATTTTTCCGGACTGCGCCCGCTTGGTCGTCACCATCATTACCCCGTTCGCGGCACGTGATCCATAAATTGCGGTTGAAGATGCATCTTTCAGAATACTGATCGACTCCACATCATCGGGATTGATATCGGACAGGCGCTGCTCTATCCCGTCCACGATCACCAGCGGATTATTATCGCCGCTCAAAGTGGTAATACCCCGCACCCGGATCGTCACATTGGATTTGCCCGGGCCACCGCCATTGTCCAGGATAGTCAGGCCGGGCGTGATACCCTGCAGATTTTGTGCCAGATTGGAAACCGGCCGGCGCTGCAAGTCCTCCCCTTTCACGGCACTGACCGCACTGGTCATGCTCACTTTTTTCTGTGTACCATAGCCCACCACCACAAGTTCGCCCAGTGACCTGTTTTCCGGCAGCAGCTGTATGTTCAGGCTCGCCTGGCTTTTGACTTCCACTTCCTGCTGAATATATCCCACAAAACTGAATACCAGCACCGAGGAAGCGTCGGGCACATTGAAGACAAACTCACCTTTGATATCTGTGGTAGTACCACGCTGGGTGCCTTTCAGGACAATACTCACACCAGGCAGGCCCTCGCCTTTGTCGTCGGTCACCTTTCCCGAAACCGTCAGATCCCTGATGCCGGTGCCCGGTAAGGCACCTGACGCTTTGTTTTCCGGCTGACTGCCTTTCCTGAGAATAATATAGTTGCCGGTGATATGGTACTGCACCTGGTGCGGGCCAAGCACTTTCTCCAGTATTTTTGCCAGTGTCTCATTCTGGCTGCGGAGCGTAATTTTGGTGTTTTTGGGAAAAATTTCAGGAACGTACGTAAATTTAACCTGAGCTGCTTTTTCGATTTTACCAAGTGCGGTAGCCAGGTCTTCGTTCTGTACCTGGATATTTACCTGTCTGTTGAGCACGTCCTGAGCAGTGCTTTTACCAGCAGTTGCCAATCCGGCAACGACCATCAAAACCATAATGGGCACGCCTAATATTTTCATGATCAGACTTGGTTTAGAAACATGATGCCATAAATTTTCCATAGATTTACTTGTTGTTTTTGTTTCGAGGTTTAGAAAAAAAGCAATGAGAATCCCGTTTCCTGCTGCAAACAGGAATGAATCATCATCATACGAAGAGGGAGCATTTCGGGCCGGCGGTGTTAGCGCACTGCCGGCTTTCAGCTTAAGGAAGTCAAACTTTATGCATGCGGATTGCGGTTTAAATTGAATAACTGATTAATTGTTACAGCCTTTTCCTGAAACGATAATTTCGGTCCCCCATACTTCATAAGTAGCGCCGATCGTCTGACAGATAATATCCATTTTGCGGAACAGCGGCTCATTGCCGAGCGGGGCTGTGAGATTACATTTGCCAATGTTTTTTTCGTCACAATTGATTTTTACACCGTAGGATTTTTCCAGCGTCCTGAAAACATCCGCAACTGATGTGTTTTTAAAATAAAAGTCGGGGTGAGCTTCCGGCTTTTCCTGAATAACAGGCTCTGATACAACACTTTTAGAAAAAACTTCACTATCAAAATTATAAGTCACCTGTTGGTTAGGCGTCAGCAGGATTTCATCGCCCGCTCCTGTTCTTTCACCGGCAAGATATTTTTCATAGGTAAAAACCTTCACCTTTCCGGTTTCCACCGAGACGCTGCCGGAGGAAGCATTTTTATCGGCATTCACGGTAAAACTGGTACCGACCACTTGCACCACCAGTTTGTTGGCATATACAATAAATGGCTTTGCCTGGTTTTTCGCGACCTTAAAATATGCCTGCCCGGACAGATATACTTCTCTTTTGGCACCTGTGAACTGTTGCTGATAGCTCAGCTTGCTGCCGGGTTGCAGTACCACATAGCTACCGTCGGTGAGCTGGATTTTCAGAGGTTTGCGGGTGTCATTATTCCTTTCGGTCAACACTATACGCACGTTGCTTACCTGCTGATCGTAGCTCGCAGCCTGGTCTGTAAAGCCTGCTGAAAAATACCAGCCCAGGCCCATCATCAACAGCACCGAGGCGGCGGCCAGCCAGCTCCATCGTGTATCCATGCCTGTAAAAATATTAGCTCTTCGTGCCTCATGCTCTCTGCTGCTGATCTCACTCCTGATGGATTGCCACATATCAGTTCCCTGCTGCTCCGAAGGCAGCTCCCGGGTTTCATGCAGCGCGTTAAACGTAGCCTTTGCCATGGTAAGCGTACTTGCCTTCGCCGGGAAACGGCGTAAAAACGCCTCCCACAGGCCGCTGTTTTCCTCCTGCCCCGACAACATCCAAGCCCGGAAAGCATCATCCCGAAGGAAATCTTCCGCACTGTAATGCTCATATTTTTTCAACAGATCCTTGTCCAACTTGTTTCAACTTTTGGTACTATATAAATACAAAGAGTGAATTTTTACAGTTGTCCCATCGGTTTTTACATTTTTTTCAAAATATTTTTCAAAACCGGATCTCTGATGTTTTTGGGTCCTTCGCCACCGCAAGCAACTTCCGGCGACAAATACTGCTGATGAATTATCGACAAATATATTTAATCTATTTTATATATAGACTATAAGGTTACAAAATCATCGATAACAATAGTAGTGGATGCATATAAGGATTAAGTAAACGGAGGCTTTCGCGAAGCTGTACGAGTGCATTATACAAGGTATTGCGAACCGTTTTTTCAGAGATGTTCATAATTTCAGCAATTTCCCGGTTGCTGAAATTTTCGTAATAGCGCAGCGTAATCGCTTCCAGTTGCCGTTCTGGCAGGCTTTGCAGCAATGTTTTTATTTTTTCGGTCAATATTCTTTCATCAAACACCGGCTCATCCCAATGCTGGCTATCCAGGTCGAGCAGCACTTCAAAACTGGCCTGCCCTACCTTTTCTTCTTTTTGCTGTTGTTTGTAAATATTCCGCCTCAGGCACCTGAAAAGGTAGAATTTGATATTGGTAACTTCGGAAAGGTTGGCTTTGGTCCGCCAGAGGTTGACAAACAATTCCTGGATCGAATCTTCCGCAGAGGTGGCGTCGGCCATGAATTTCTTTCCGTAAGCATATAAAGCGGGGTAATGATCCTCGTAAATCTCAGCAAACGCCTCCTCGTCGCCAAGTTTGAAAGCGTTCCATAACACAACATCATTTGTCTCTTTGTTACTCACGTCGCCAGGAAATAAATATGGATCAACCCGGCTCAAAGATAATTATTTCTTCAATTTCTGGTTGCCTCCCCATTTATTTTTTGAAACCCGGTTTGAAGGAGGCATTGTCCTAAAGGAGCGCAGTCGAAGAACGGCGATTTCGCTCGGGACTTCCACTGCGCTCCTGACATGTAGGTAGCCTTATGGGTTATTACTCACCCGCGACAGAAAAATACCTCCTGTGTTACCGGATACAATATCACTTTCTTTGAACCGGCAATACAGGATATCCTTAGCGCCAGACCGGTCGCGGTCGTACGTAACATGGATCACGCCGTCTCTGGTCTGGTCCACGTCCGGATAAGAAACCTTGTCGCGGCTGTCGAGCAGCAGTTTGTGCGGCCAGGTTTTACCTCCGTCTTTGGATATAAAAGCGGTCATGTTGTTTCGGGTGGTACTATTGTTCAGGATCAGGATCAGGTTCCCGGATTGCAGCTTTCCGATATAAAACCGGCTCGAAGTAGTAGGTCCCGTCGCGGTGAAGGGTTCCAGTACCGACCAGTTTTTACCATAATCCGAACTTTTGGAATAGTACACACCTTTTTTCGTCCTCACCAGGCAAAGCAGGTTTCCGTCGCCGGACGTCTGCACCACCTGGTGTTCGTCAAAAGTCCGCATGCTGTCGGGCAGCGCCGGTACCGAGCCCAGCGGGGACAAAGTGTTTATTTTTGCATTCTTCTTTTTGAAATCGAAACTGTGCACGAAAGTCCCGTCCGGAATGTAGCCGGTCTCGGAAGAATGGTCTTTGCCCAACTGCCACACAGAAACCGGAAAAAGTACGGCATCCTTTTGCGGAATATACACCGGCTTGTTCATCATGACACCATAGGAAATAAGCTTTGGCTGCTCGTACACGACCTTTGAGCCATTCCAGGAAACAGGTATCGCATTCACCCCTTCTTTCAGGTCCCAGTGTTTGTTATCCATTGAAACTGCATAAAACAGCCAGACCTGATCGTACTTATCTCGCCAGAGTACCGGGTCGAAAAAGCGGCTGGTCGGCTCTTTGGGATAAATAACGAGCTGGTCATTTTTCCAGGTTTTACCATTGTCTAGGCTCACGGCCATGGTTACATAGTTGCCCGGCCCCTCGCCTTTTCCTCCGGTATACCATACTAAAAACAGCTGTTTACCGTCCGCAGACGCAGCAATCGACGATACCAGTTCATGCTGCCGGTTTTGAATACGGGGATCATTCGCGGGTTGTTCCAGTATGATGGCCGCACCTGCGCGTCCCGGATCGGATTTTGTCAGATCTACCTGTGCCAGAAGGGGGTTAAACAATGCGAAGGAGATACTTACAAAATATATCAGGGAGAACTTTTTAAGTTTCATTATACAAAAGTTTTGTTTCAAAATTTATAAAAAAAGATACTGATCAATACCCAGGGTTTTGTTCCAATTTGGCGCTGAAATTGGCGTCGATGGCAGTTTGAGGTATCGGGTAAAACTCGTGGTAATCCTGAATGCTGGCTTTGGTATCTTCCCGCATATTGTATTTTCTGGTACGTTCCACCAGTTTTCCCGTGCGGATCAAAGTGCGGCGGCGCGGCTCTTCGGCAATCAGTTCGCGGGCACGTTCGTCCAGAATGTAGTCAAGGGTCCTGGCAGCGGGAGCCACGGGCTTGGCATTCGCCCTCGCCCGCACTACGTTAATATCTGCGGCAGCTTTTACCAGATCACCTTTACGGGTGTGTGCTTCCGCCCTCAAGAGGTAAGTATCGGCCAGCCGGTAAACCATAAAATCAGTGAAGGTTCTTCCGGTAGTATTATTGCCCGACTTCGGTGTTTTCCCCTCAATTTTCCGCAATGTCGGATAAGCATTCTGCATGGTGTCGATGCGGGATGTTTTGGGTTCGACGGGTTTGCCAAAGTATTTGGAAGCGGGATTGGTGTAGTACATCGTCCGGCGAATGTTGTAGCCCGAGTTACGGATATCGTTTTTCCAATTGTCCTGCCACAGATTGTAGAGGAAATAAGTGGTCGGCCTGGTCAGCCCCACCCCGCGACCAAGACTGTCCACGATGATCATCCCCGCTTTTCCGTCCGGGTCACGCAGATTGATATACCACGGTCCCCAGCCACGCAGAATACTGTTCCCTCCCGAAGTCCCGGAGCCACCCTGCGTAAGATCTTCAAACTGCCATACATAAATGGATTCCCTGTTTCCTGAACTCCGGTTCTGATTTCCCAATTTGAAAAGATCGGAAAATACATCACCGGGCAAATCTTTTTCACTTCCAAAACGGGTTTTCATCAGTTCGTAAAGACCCGAATCAATGACTTTACCTGCACTTTCGACGGCTTTGTCGTACTCACCCAGACTGATGTAAACCTCTGACAGCAAATGGTCTGCCGCAGCTTTCACAATTCTCCCTTCCTTACTTTTTTCCACCGTTGCAGGCAGCCACTGGGATGCAAATTCAAGATCGGCTTTTGCGGATTCGTACACTTCCTTGCGGGTATTTCTCACAAAATCGGTTTTGGGGCCTGCATATATGGTATCGATCACCGGCACACCTCCGTACAGATTGGCGAGGACATTATGCGTATAGGCACGGAAAAAACGGGCTTCGGCTATGATTGCGTTTTTCTCCGCCTCACTGGCCCAAATCCCTGAAAGCTCAGGTTTATTGGCATAAACAATGATGGTATTGGCCCGGATAAGCATCAGTTGGTACGCCCACCGCCAGTATTTCACCACCGTATTGGCGTTCGGGTTCAGGTAGGTGACATAGCTCCGGAACGGCCGCGCATCCTCCTGTCCGGTGGTGGCAATGTCGGTACCGCTTTGCATGGTGAAGTAATAATCGTGGTTGTCTTCCAAAGTCTGCTCCTCCCGAGCGGCATTGTGCAGTGCATTGATGTAATTTTCAAAACCGGCTTTGGATGTGAGTACCACGTCTGAGCTTAGCGAGGCCAGCGGCTTTTCGTTGAGGAACTTATCTTCACAGGCGGAGAGGCCAAGAGAGATGAGGCCCACCGCAAACAAAAGATACAAGTACCGGTAAATCATATTTCTGAATGACGTCTTCATATTGACTAAGAGGATATTTTTTGAGAAAATTGATTAAAAACCCAGGTTGATACCCAACGTAACGGACCGCGCCGTGGGAAAGAAACTGCCCCTGTCGGTATAGCCGCTTTCCGGATCAGGCCCTATCCATTTGGTGAAATTGTAAAGGTTCTTGGCACTCAGCATCAGCCGCAGATTGGTCAGCTTTGCCTTGTTAATGATGTTTTTAGGCATGTCGTAAGTCAGGGACACGTCCTGTATCCGGATAAAATTCCGGCTGTAATAATATCCGTGACCGTACGGGTTCGGGTAAACCATGGAGGGACGCGTATTGGATTTGTTCTCAACATTCCACCAGCCGGCATCGATCATATTCAGCGGCCTGTGCGGATAATTCCCCCCCGAAACACTGTAATCCACGGTGCTCAGGTTCGAGATCCAGCCTTGCATCGCATTGATAAAAACAGACATCGACAAATCTCCGTAACGGAAAGTATTGGTAACTCCCCAGCGGTATTTGGGTTGTGACGTCTGCCCGACAACCTGCCGGTCGTTGGCGTCAATTTTATTATCGCCGTTGAGGTCTTTCAGGCGCACATACCCGGGCCTGTAACCCACCGGAAGCTCATCCCCTTCCTGGTAGATCCCGTCAAAAACATAATCATAGGCCACATTCATCGATTGGCCGATAAACCATCTGTTCCCCAGGTCATCGTCTTCTTTGCCGTCGCCATTGGTGTCGGAATGGTAGAGATGAACGATCTTATTTTTGTTTCTTGAAAAAACGATGTTGGTGCTCCACTCAAACTTTCCTTTTCTGAGATTGACGGTATTCAATGTGATTTCCAGCCCTTTGTTATTGGTGGCACCGAGATTGGTGAGTACAAAATTATAACCCGTCATATCCGGCAACGATCTCTGCACGAGCAGATTACGCGTGTCCATATTGTAAAATTCCAGTGTACCGCCCAAACGCCCTTTGAAAAGATCAAAATCAACGGCGGCATTTCCAGTGTATGTCGTCTCCCATTTCAGGTTCGCATTGGCCATGTTCGACGGAAAAACACCCAGGGACGAAGTACCGCCATCCCCGTATACGTACCGGTTCGTGCCCGACAAGCTCAGCGACTGGTACGGATTGATCGCCTGGTTACCGACCGCCCCGTACGACAGCCTGAGTTTAAGATTGTCAAGAAATGAAGCGTTTTTCAGGAATTTCTCTTCCGAAGCGATCCAGGCCAGCGCTACCGACGGGAAAGTTGCGTACTTGTTGTTGGATGCAAAAACGGAGCTTCCGTCCCGGCGTACGGTCATCGTGACCAGATATTTATCCATCAGCCGGTAGTTCAGCCGGAGCATGGAAGAAACGCCGTCCAAGGCCTGTGCCGTTGAAGTATTGGTCAGGATTTCCCCCAGCCCCAGATTGTTCCAGCCCAGCGCATCGGATGAAAGTCTCGACGAATTGGCAGTCGTGGACTCGAATCCTGAGTGGTTCCTGCCGTAAAGCAAGGTCAGGTCGAATGCGTGATTGGCATTGATCTGCTTCGAATAGGTGACGATATTTTCCATCACCCAGTCAAAATCCTCGCGATTGGACTTGCTGGCAGTGGTGTTATTGATCAGCGGTTCATGTTTGTCCTGTCTCACAAAATTATAGTTATGCTGCCAGCGATAATTGGGCGAATAGTTGAACCGGTAGCTTAATCCTTTAAGCATGGGGACGTCAATCATGGCATAAACATTGGCAAACAGGTTGTTATAAACTTCTTCATTTTTTGTAAAAATAGCATCACGCATGGCATTGTACGGAATCTGGTCTTCCGCGATCACATACCAGGTCGGTTCGCCGTCGGGATAGTACCAGGTTCCATAAGGCGTGGCAGCATACGCAGCGCCAAGGTCGGCTTCTCTTCCCGAAAGGTTTCTGCGGATGTAGGTTGAATTGAGCCCTACTGACAGCCACTTCGTCACTTTGTTTTCCACGTTTGCCCGCACAGCCAGCCTTTTCATATTATCATTGAAAATCAGCCCCTTTTCATCGGCCATAGAAGCGGATAAAAAATAATTGGTTACGTTCGTTTTGCCCGAAAGGCTCAGATCATAGGAATTGATCCTGCCCTGCTGACTGATCGCATCATAAGGATCGGTGGTCTTGCCGGCGTCGTAATTGACCAGCTCGGAGGTAGTAAGGTAATCCCTGATTTTTGCAGGGTCCGAGTCCAGTCCGGTCTGCTGACGGATGTCCAGCGTTTTTTGCTGGTACCTTTCCGGGGACAACAGTTTGGGCTTATAGCTCCAGTCCGACAAACCCGAAAAAGCATTGATCCGGATCGTCGGTTTGTCCGTTGAGCCCCTTTTCGAAGTGATCAAAATAACCCCGTTGGCCGCTCGTGAACCATATATGGCCGCCGAACTTGCGTCTTTCAGCACTTCCATGGATTCGATATCATTGGGGTTGAGATCTGCCAGGCTGCCATTGAAAAATATGCCGTCGACAACGATCAGCGGGTTATTTCCGCCATTGAGCGATCTCGGCCCGCGGATCAGGATGGTACCGTTCTGTCCCGGACGACCGTTGTCGGTAAACTGAACCCCCGCCACCCGGCCGCGCAACGCCTGGGTTACGTTCGTATTGGGCAGGTTCTGGGTCTGCTTCATATCCACTTTCGATACCGAACCCGTCACATTCCGCCTCGACTGCGTTCCATAACCCACCACGACCACCTCTTCCAGGGCTTTTGTATCAGTCAGCATGGTCACATCCAGGCTGGTCAGGTTCCCAGCTGTAATTTCCTGAGGCAGATAACCCACAAATGAGAAGATCAGGATAACATTCTGATCAGAAAAACTGATGGTATACTTTCCCTGGGCATCGGAGATCGTACCTTGCTGGGTACCTTTCAAAACGATACTGACGCCCGGCAAACCTTCGCCTTTTTCGTCCGTCACCTTTCCCGAAACGGTTTGTTCGTCAGCTTCGTCTGCTTCATAAGCGGCACCTGTGGGCGAAGGTTTCTCAACACGCGCTGATTCCGGGCTTAATATGATCTGCTGCCCTACCACCTCGTATTTGAGTTTTAAAGGTTTGGTTACCTTTTCGAGAATTTCGGACAGGGAGGCATTGGTGACTGCCAGTGAAATCTTGTGATCGGCGGGCAGCACCCGCGGCCGGTAGGCGAATTTAATATCGGCCTGTTTCTCAATCTTGTTCAGTACTTTACGGATTTCCTGGTTTTCAACTTTCAGGCTTACTTTTCTGTTGAGGAGCTCCTGGGCCGAAACATTGTGCGCAAGCGATACACCTGTAAAAATCACGGCCAGAAAGGCTTGCAGAAGTGAGATTTTCATTAGGTGAAAAAGAAATGAGTTTAGAAATAGCTGTCTTTTCATTAGATTCAAATGTTTTTGTGAATTTTTGAGCAAAAACACCTCCCTTCACGTCAGGAAACTGACGCCGTGCATTGAACCGTACATGACTGGAGGAAACCGTGCATCGGTAGTGCTGAGAACACTACTGATGCTTTTTTTTAAGTAGAAATCAGCGTTTTACATAGGCAGTGGTTTTTGAGTTGCTATTAAAAAAATCAGAGATTTCAGCAGCCTTTGCTGTAAATGATAACCTGGGCATCAATCAATTTATAACTGACTTCCAGCACCTTACAAATCACTTCCAGTTTCTGAAAAAGATCTTCGTCGCTCAGGTCGATGGTCAGCGTACAGTTTTTCATTAGCTCTTCGTCAAAAACAACATCAATCCCGTACACTTTCTCGAGGGTAGCAAAAACCTTTTCGGCGGACGCATCTTCAAAAACGAAGGAAGGAAGATTGTCTTTTTCAACCAGAACAGTCGGCTTTTCAACCAGGGTTTTGGTCAGGCTTTTAATGTCTCTCTGAAAAACAGCCTTTTGGTTAGGCGTCAGTACCACACCCCTGGCTTCGGGGTCCTGGGTGCGGGTTTCGTTCGAAGAATATACCGACACCCTTCCTGTTCGTACGGCCACGGTCACATCCGGGTCGGCATCATGCGCCTGTACCCTGAAACTGGTACCCAAAACCTTTGTAACCAGACCATTGGTATATACAAAAAAAGGTTTGGAAGGATTTTTACGAATGTCAAAAAAAGCGGCCCCATTGAGATACACCTCCCGCTGGTTACCCTTGAATTCACGGGCATACCTGACCCGGCTGGACTTTTCGAGTGCAATTTTGCTACCATCGGGCAAGCTGATCTGCATCGTTTCCATAGCATCGTTGACTTGCTCCACCCATGCCGACTGGTTCAGGTGGTTACCCGTCGCCACATCATCCCGCTGCCCGGACCGGCTGTGCCATAGCCAGGCAATTCCAAGTAAAAGCAGCATTGAAGCCGCCGCCTGCCACACAAAATGTTTTTTTGAACTAACAAAAAACCTCCCTCTTCCATCCTTCCGCACCGATCCTTCAATCCTAGACCATACCCTGGCCACCTGCGCTTCGTCCGCTTTTACAACATTGATCTGATACAATGCTTCCACCAGCGTTTTTCCTTCCTCAACCTGGTAGTACTTCTCAGGATAGTCCCTCAGAAACTCTTGCCAGAAAGCATCCGATTCTTGATCGGGCGAGCAGACCCATTCCTTAAAATAGTCGTCTGCCGCAAAGTCTTCCGCCCTGAATTGATAATAGTTCATACCCTGTCAATATTTTATAAAAATCTGAAAATCAACAGCACGCCAAGTATACGCACGGCCTCCCGCAGGGTTTTCAGCCCTGAATAAATGAATTTGCAAGCCGACTGGTAGTTAACCCCCATGATCTGCGCGATTTCTTCATTGTTGAAATGCAGATAAAACCGGAGGTTCAGAGCCTGCTGCTGGCGCGGACTGAGCAGATCGTAACTGCTGCGCAGTTGCCTTAGCAGCTTTTCTTTTTCTTCTGTTTCAATAAGATGGCTTTCAATGAGGAACTCGTCCGCATTCCCCCAGGCATTATGGATGTCCGTTGAATTGTAAAAAAGGTCTTTACGCTGGCTGTGATTGATCTTATTTCGGAGCGAACGAAATAGGTAAAACTTGATCGAGTCGGTCTCGCTCAGATTTTTACGTTGCTGCCACAGCTCAATGAAAAGGTCGTGGATACTATCTTCAATGAGCTGGGTGTTGCCGCTCACCTTGCAGCCGTAACTCAGCAAATCCCTGACATACAGCTGATAAATCCGCTGAAAAGCTTTCTGGTCACCTCCGCGAAATTCATTCCAAAGTTCAGTATCCAACATAGTTGCGACTCCTATACTGCCATTATTTACCAGGATCTTCGATACAATCCTGTCTGTTACAAAGAAGCCAGCCCCGATTTTTACCGAAAAAACAGCCCCTTTATTACTAATGAGACAATCAGTCTATTTTAATCCTATTTTTTCTAAAAATTTTTTTAAAAGGGAACGAAGGAAGAAAAGAGGATGGGAAAAGGGAGGAATGGGATGAAAGGGAACAGGTAAAGTAAAACAAATCCCTCACCAGAGCCCGAAGGGATCAAATACCTAAACCCCGAGGCATCGCCCGGGGCCGAGGAGCGAGGTATATGCCAAGAAGGGAAAAAAGGAGGAAGCAAGAAAGAGAAGAAATTAAGGAAGGACGAAAAGGCAAACTGCAAGAGCAAAGCTCCAAAACAAGGCTGGCCCCGGGCTCCGCTCGTCACCCCTATCCCCCGAGGCGTACCCGGAACAAGAACAAAATCCTATATATTGTAGACAAAATTGAACCTCCGTGAAAAAAGCCCTCATAATTCTATGGTTATCAGCGGGCCTCTGGCTGGTATCGAGCTATGCTCAGTATACTTACGCACAGCTCCCATTCCCCGAATCCCCCGCAAATGCGAAATTCGTCACTACTGACGTTTCCAATTTCTGGAAGGCTTTTGATGCTTTCAAAAAAGGCTATAAAGGAAATCCCTTCGCCGACCTTTATATCAATATCGGCAGCCCGGGACTTCAGGATTTTATCCCCGACCGCATTTTGCATGCCGATTCGCTTTTAAATATTATCAAAAAAAGGACGGCCAGCTATGCCGGTATGCGGAGAAATACTGAGCACATACTCGACAAAGAAAAACAGACCCGAGCCACTTTTGACACGCTTGAAAAGTGGTACCCCAAAGCGGTTTTCCCGCCAGTTTATTTTGTAATAGGCCGTTTTAATTCGGCCGGAACATCCAGCAAAAACGGTCTGATCATCGGGGCAGAAAGAGTATTGAGTGAAAACGTCCCTTCTATTGTCGCGCACGAACTGGTTCATTTTCAACAGAATATCCCCTTCAAATATGAAATTTTACTCGAAGCGTGTATCATGGAAGGCAGTGCCGATTTTATAGGTGAGCTGATCTCGGGAAACCATACGAACAAGATCGCTTTTCAGTACGGAAATGCGCATGAGAAGGAACTCTGGAAGGAATTCAAGACCAAAATGAATACCATGGACTATACTGACTGGCTGTACGGTGCGCTGAGCGGCAAGGACAAACGTCCGAATGACCTGGGCTACTGGATCGGTTACCAGATCACGAAAGCATATTTTAACAAAGCAGCGGACAAGAAAAAGGCAGTCGCCGATATTCTGAACATCAGCGACTGCCGGGATTTCCTGGCCAAAAGCGGTTATGCGGAAAAATTCAAATAAGGGAAATCCTGATTAAAACTTATAAGCAAAACTTGCCGCCACATTTCTTGGTTTCTGTGGGTTCACTGACCAATATCCAATGTAATATTCTTCGTTACTCAGGTTGTTGACATTGAAGGTAATCCGGTAATGTTCCGAATTATAAAAATACTTCCGTTGAGCAAAGTATAGCTTGGCAGGAAAACCGGCTGCCGTCCGGATCAGTAACCTGCCGAGGTGCGCCGTTGATGAATGCATTCCTCTAATTGGCAAAAACCGATACCTTATCCGCAGCAGGCTGGTAGCATCTGTCCCTGCCAAACCTGCTCGTCGAAAAATTACGCTAAACCGCTCGTTTATTCCACAATTTAAAGAATGATCATAATATCCGGATTCGGCTTATCCCGCTCCTCGGTATATTCCCAATTTCCAACCTGGTCTTCGGGATACACATACTGATCTTCGAGAAGCGCCTCGTCGGCTACCTGCTCCACAAATCCGTTCAGATCCCGGACGTAAATGCCCGTACGTTCAACACCTTCGAAATCCGTAAAGCGAACCCTTGAATGGTCAGATGGACTGTTTTTCGTTTCCATGGTTTTAATGATAATGGTCCTTTCGGATTGTTTAAAAATTCGGTGCCAACGTCACCAGCTCGTCCAGCCACCGTCCACGAGGAGGTTTTGACCGGTAATAAAAGCAGAGGCATCGGAAGCCATAAAAACCACCGGCCCCTTGATATCGTCATCGTCAGCAAAACGGCCTAATGGAGTCAGACGCTTGTAATTTTCTACAAATTCCTCTTTTCCCACCAGCTGCGCTACCCCGGGGCCATATCCGCCAGGACTGATGCAATTTGCACGGATATTGTATTTCCCGTAATAATTGGCAAGCCATTTCGTAAATCCGACCATTCCCCACTTATCATAGGTATAGTTTACCGGACTCGTCATGCCAGTGCTGCCGTACACCGGAAAGTTGGGCCCCACCGCCCCTTGAATCGAACCGATATTGATGATATTTCCCGAACCCTGTTCACGCATGACACCGATCACAGACCGGGTGATCAGTATCAGACCCGTGGAATTGACGCTCTGCGCCCGCTCCCAGCTTTCCTTTTCAATATTCTCAAGGTCGCTGAAACCTTCACGCGAAACCGCATTGTTTACGAGGATGTCAATTCTGCCAAAACGTTCTTTTACCAGCTGCACAAAAGAAATGATCGAATTTTCATCTTCCAGATCGAGCCCCATACCTTCGGCCAGGAAACCTTTTTCACGGATCGTGCCGGCAAACTGTTCACATTTTCCTGCGTCGCGGGATGCTATCACTACCTGTGCGCCTGCTTCTGCAAGGGCAGTTGAAATGGGTGCGCCGAAAAAACCGGAGCCACCGGTAACGATCGCTATTTTATTTTTCAGGCTAAATAGATTTTTCATGTCAGATAAATTAAAGTTTCCACAAACCGGGTGTAATCACCTCTTCTTCCACTTGTAGAAAAGCCTCTGCAATCCCGGCCGATATTTCCCGGGGTATGGCTGGCCCGTTGATCAGGTCAACATTTTCACTGATCTGCTGCCGGTTTACCGCTCCCACAACGATACTATCCACCGCCGGAAGGTCCCGCACAAAAGAAAAAGCCAGCTGCGCCACGGACATTTCGGCCTGTCCGGCCAAGTCTATGAGCTTTTTGAGATGTTTTTTTGCGTTTTGCAAATTACCTGTCAGGTGTTCCGGTTGCATGAAAAACAGGCCTTGTAAAAACACACTGCGGACAAAAACGAGTTTTCCCTGCGCATGCAATTGGTCAAGATTTCCACTACGGATCAGCCTCTGATCGAAAATATTCAAAGGGACTTGTGTAGCTTCCACATCCGGTTCTTCCAGGAAGTAAGGGATATCCTCGGGAAAGTAGGCCGAAACGCCACCGATATCGATCAGGCCTTCCGATTTGAGCCGTCGTAATATTTCCGGTAAAATTTGCATCACCTCATGCATCGGCTCCGCGCCTTTGTGCAGCAGACAGACCGGCAGACGGGAAATTTTCAGCGTTTCAAGAGACGTTTTCACGCTGGCCAGGACTTCTCGCCAGGCACGTTCCTGATCCATCATGTTTTCGGCGCTTATCTTGAACTTCGATACAATGTGAGACAGGCCGGAGTCATGCTTCTCTGAATAACTGCCCAACACGTTTTCCGAATATCCATACGTCCGGGCGGTGTCAAAAGTATTGATCCCCACTTCCCCTGCATATGCCAGCATTTCCCTGGCTTCTTCGGGGGCCGGGATTCCGGTCTGGTTGGACACACCGTAGGGCAGGCCGAGCTGTGCAGTTCCCAGCGTCAATGCTGAAAACTGATATGCGTGATACGCAGTATATTTCATTGATTTTTAAAGAATCAGATTACGATTTCACTGCACGCCGACGACTGTAGGCGTGCGTATCCCCGGCTTGATCTCACCGCTTACATATACCCAGCGATTTTTCCAGAAAACAACCGGAAGCGTTACCCGGGAAGGGATATTTGTTTGTTTACCAATGTATTCCCAGCTGTCCGTTTTGGGGAAATAGTAAAGTAAATTATCAATGATACCGGGATGTGTTGCCGGATTTTTATGCAAAGCCGTTACGGCATCTACCCCGCCCCAGAAAAGGAACCGGTCGTTTCGAAGAACCGGTAGTACCGTCCCGCCGGCGGACATTCCTCTCGGCATGGGTGCCAGCTTTTCCCAGGCCACAGCCCAGCTGTTTTTTGTCCTGTGCAGGCTCAGCCGGTAGCCGTCGAGCAGGATAGCCCGGTATTTCTCTCCTTTAGAATTCAGTCCGGTGGTCTCTCCCCCGAACATATAAAAGTGGCCGTCAAAAACGGTACACGCAGGAAAAATCCGCTCGGGCCCCGGCCAGGCCTTCACTTCCGACCAGCCTGTCGCCGGATTTTTCAGATCCAGCACAAAGCATTTTTTCAGGGGCTGCCCGGTGGGTGCGCTGCTTCCTCCCGCAATCACGAACACATCCCCCACCAGTGTGCCCGACATATTCGCCAGCGGTACAGGCAAAGCCGGATAATCCGAAGTGAGCAATTTTTCGCCGTCCCACTCAAACCCTGAAACCCTGCTCAAATGTCCATCCGCATTACTACCACCCGCCACGATCATTTTGTTCTGATACGACACCGCCACACCATATCCGGCAGGAACCGGCAGCTTTTGCTCAGATTTTATCCATTCTTTTCCATCACGCAAAATGTAAATGTCACTATACCATTTCTTCAGTCCACCTTCCCAGGGAAATTTATCGGGGAAATTAGCTCCGCCCATGCATATCAGCGTATTGTTGCTCACGCCAGCATACATCCCAGCCCATCCCTTTCCGCCCGGTAGCACGGGCAGTTCGCTCCACTCAACGCCTGGCTGAGCCATCGTTTTCAATCCGTTCAACATACCAATCAGCAATAAACTAAACTTTAAAAAATTATTCATTATCAGCATTTTAACGACTGTAAATATACTGTAATCATCAAAACGGCACCCGGGCCCGGCTCTCCGTACCCACCGGTTACCAGTATTGTTCTGGTCAATTCATTTTCCTGAACAAAACACAGGTTACTGGTCAGCGGCAAAGTCGTATCGATAGAAAAAAGAAAATTTCCTTCTGGAGAGAGCACCTGTACTGCACTCATCCCGTAATGTGCTGCCCACAGATTCCCTTCCTGGTCCCGGGCCAGCCCGTCGGGTAAGTTGCCGGTTATTTCTCCCGAAAAATGTGCGGGTAACCGCGCAAAAACTTCCGGTTTGCCTAACACAATTCCCGGTGCTGCCAGCGGAACCATCATAATCCTGTTTTGATAGCTTTCGGCCACAAAAAGCTGTTTTCCATCGCCGGAAAGCACCAAACCATTGGGGTAGTCCATATTTTCGGCCACAACAATCTCTTTCCCATCCGAGCTTTGGAAAAAGACCTTCCCAGTTTCCCTGACGGAGTCGGTGAAATAGATGTTACCTGCGGTATCGGTGATCAAGTCGTTCGGACAATAGACTTTCGAACCGGCACAAATGCCTTGAACTTTATTTTCAATGAAATTCCCGGACTTATCAAAGCGCTTGATCGAAGCCTCCTTGCTATCGCATACCAGATGAGAGCCGTCTTTCAGCACGACCTGCCCATTGGGGCAGGCCGCTTCTGCCCAGACTGAATATGTACCCCGCTTGTCGATTTTTCCAATAAATCCACCCGTCAAAGTCGTAAAGAGAAAATTGCCATCCCCATCCGCAACAGGGCCTTCTGTGTAAAATGGCAGATCCAAAATCTTCTTAATGGAGAAGTGCATCGGAATCAATGGGTAGCTCCTACGGAGCGTTGTGTTGTCCTTGTCTGAAACATTTTGCTGGTAAGAGGGGGCTCCTAAGGAGCCCGGTGTTGGCCGACAGCCTAACCTACTTTCCCACATAAATAACCACATCCACCTCAAACTTCAGCAGCTCACCGAGACAACCGATCAGTGTGGTGCGGGCGGGGTATGGTTCGTTGAAATACGCACGGTAGATAGCATTGAATTCGGCCAGATATTCCTGTTTCCCTACATAATTCCTGACCTGAACGGCATCGTCCAGACTGGCCCCGGCTGCCTCCACAATCCTTTTGAGGTTATCAAAAGAACGCCTGCACTCTCCTTCGAAAGTGTCGTTGACAATACTCCCGTTATCGTCCACCGACGCCTGTCCGGAAACAAACAGATAGTCGCCTGAAATAATGCCCGGCGAAAAAGGCAAAGGACTTTTGGGGATATTACCGCCGCTGATTACTGTTTTTTTGCTCATAGCACTCCGTATTTTAAATAAGCTTCTGTGGCCTTCATGCCGTTTTTAATGGCATCTCTTGTAATATTTTCGGCTGATACTTTTTCGAGCGCGGCCTTGATCACCTGCTCTTCCACCTGCTTGGGTACCACCACAATCCCGTCTTCATCGGCCATGACCAGATCGCCCGGGGAAAATTTCACTCCGTCGATTTCCACTGCTACATCCAGATCGATCACCCGCTGGCGGTTGGCGCTGTCGTAGGGATTTTTACCCACTGCAAAAACAGGAAATTGCATTTCCCGCATTTTATCAATATCCCTCACCGACCCGTGAACGATCACGCCAATGCACCCCGAGTTACGTGCGGCCGTGGAAAGCAGTTCTCCCCAAATCCCGGAACGGTTGGAGCCGCCCGCGGCACAGATCAGAATATCGCCCGGCTGACAGGAATCTACGGCCTGTAATTCCAGTTCATAAGGGTTTTGGTCCACGTCATACATATCCGCCCAAAGCGTGGTTTTGCAGCGGCCGATGATTTTATTGATCCCGGTAAAAGCATGAAAAGCTGTACGGGTAGCCTGCTGTTTGTACCCGATCTGGTCGAGCACGTCCGACAGCACGGCTACGTACAATTTGTCTTTGAGTTCCTGTAAATCCATATATTATTTATTTAATTCAATTCAGAAGATGCCTTTTTGGGATCAGGACGAATGAAATACATCACTGCCACACATGCCAGCAAAATCGCGGCTGCTACCTCGAACATTTTGTTCAGATTCACATTTGCATCCCGTAATACGCCACCTGCGTAAATCCCCAGGCCGCCTACTATGCAGCTGAACAAATTGAGTATCCCGTAAGCCGTCGCCCGGTACCGGCCGTCGGTGATCAGGCAGAGGATCGGCATCATATTGGCATCGGTGAAAGTCCGGGTAAGGGCATACAACATAAAACAGACAATCGCTACCGACAATATGCTGGTGCCGCTGGCAAGATAAATAGCCGGTGCCGCCACGAGTAGCCCGTATAAAGGCACGAGCATCCGGCCTCTGGGATTTCTGCGGCTCCACCTGTCGGCCAGGAAACCGCCCAGCAATACCCCGGCCAGCGACGCAGTATGAAAATACCCGGTAGCATATACACCTGCCATACTTTGTGAAAGATCAAAATGCTCCTGGTAATAAGTTGGCAACCAACCCACTACCATCCAACCCACAATACTGATCAGCCCCCAGTAGATGATCGCCAGAATATAGTCCTTCCCGCCGAAGAGGTTTCTGACGGCATCGCCAAAGCCGATGCGCGACCGGGAGCTACCAGTTGCATGGTCAACTGTTTTATCAACATCCTTTAATGTAAAGGCAAGCAGCAAGGAATACCCTATCCCGATTACGCCGAAAATAGTGAAAGCGAAAGTCCAGGAGTGGTTTTCTGCCAGCCAGCCGCCTATAAATCCAAGGCTCTGGCCCACCATAATGCCGCCCATGTGAATACCTGTAGCCAGCGACCGCGTTTTGTCACGGTGGTAATCCATGATCAATGCCAGGGCCGCAGGAATGTAACATGCTTCGCTGACTCCCATCAGCGCCCGTGTCAGCAGCAGTTCTTCGAAAGAGGTCGCCCTGGAAGTGAGCCAGGTAACGAGCGACCATACAAACAAACTGCCGATGATCACTTTGCTACGGCTGAAACGGTCGGCCAGGAACCCGGCCAACGGGCTCAGCAGGCCGTATACCCAGAGGAAAACCGAGGTCAGTAACCCGAACTGGGTGTCCGACATAGGTATCGCTTCCAGAATGGAGCCACGCATCGTCGTGATCATCATCCTGTCCAGATAATTGAGGCAGCCCACCACACAAAGTAGCGCCACGACCAGCCAGGGATAAAAAAGCGGTTTATTGATGGATATTTCGCCCGTATTTTTCATTCAGTTCAAAAAATCAGCTTACCGGTGTATAAAAGCTCTCAATCTCCTCGGTCATACCCATTATTTCTTCATCTGACCATGGCAGCACCTTCGCAAGAAGCGGCGGCTTGGGCTCTCCGATGGTGATATCATAGCGCAGGTACATGGCGCGGTTGAAGAAAGACCATATCACGGGAATGATGGTTTCGATGAATTTCTGAAAAGTGAGCATGTAATCCATTGCATGCTGCGTTTCCCCTGCCAGAAATGTCTCCCGGATATACTTACACGTCGGCCCGAAAAGGTTATAGCTCGTCCCGATCGCCCCTACGGTACCGCAGAGCGCAGCCTGGCACATGAGCTCGTCAGCCCCGCTGAAAAGTTTCCACTTATCACCAGCCCGGTTTTTGATCGTACTTATTTCAAGCATTTTATCAGTGGTCAGCTTCATGCCGTGCACCTGCGGAAGGTCGAGCAGCCTGTCGATCACCTGGTGATTTGCCGCACTGCCGATCTGGTAGGGGAAAAACGGTACGTCAGTTGCCTGCGCGATGCGGCGGTAATGTTCAAAGGCCATGTCGGCAGAAGCGCCGTAATAGATCGGCCCCACAGAGGATATACCATCCGCGCCGTGGCTGGCTGCATCTTTGGCAAGCCTGATAGACTCTTCGGTATTGAGGGCACCTACCTGCACCATCACAGGAATGCGTTTGTTAGCAATTTCAAGCGTTGTCCGGGTAATTTCCTTTCTTTCCTTCTCGCTGAAAAGGAATCCCTGGCCTGTCGATCCCAAAAGATAAAGTCCGTCGACCTGTTGTTTGATCAGCAGCTCGATCAGTTTTTCGAGTTCTTTCGGGTTAAATGTTCCGTCGGGATTGACAGGAGTAAATAACGCAGGCCACAAGCCCTGAAAAATATTGCTCTGTTCACTCATCATGATTTGTGTTAGAAAAAAGTTTGAATTGTTTGGATGAAATTCTGATGACCGGCGATACCGACCTCAGGTAAATTGAAAAATGTATCTACCGATCCCATATCCTTGAATCCGCTGCCCGTTACCAGGCATACTACCGACTCTCCGGGATCTATTTCTTTTCGTTTGAGCGCATTTTCGAGACCTGCCAGCGCCACGGCTCCCGCAGGCTCACAAAAAATACCCTCCGTCTGTGCAAGTGTTTTTTGCCATTTGAAAATATCCGCGTCGCCTATCGTATAACCATTCCCGCCCGAATTCCTGCAACCTCCAATCACATGGTCTCCATCGATCACACTCGCTACCTGAAGACCGCTCACTTTTGTCGTGGAAGCATTCACGGCGTTGGCTTCCGTTTTGTTATGGCGTAAAGCCGAGGCGATCGTATCATTTCCTTCCGGCTGCACGCAGCTGATTTTTACTTGGGAACCGGCAACTTCAGCTCCCCTGCAGATCGCCAGCGTAAGCCCGCCCCCGCCCGCCGGGACGAAAATGTGTCCCGGATTTTCAAGCTCTTCCAGTATTTCGTACACGATGGTCTGCACACCCTGCATAGCCGACGGGCAATACCGGTACGCGCTGATCGGCAGTGGAATATGTTGCTGCGCACAAAGTTTTTCAAGCTGATCAAACACGTCGGCCGTCACCCGGGGATTTTTTCCAAAATCCTTGACCATATAGATATCCGCTCCGTACAATTGCATCTGTTTGACTTTCGGCAAAGGTGCGCCATCCACCACTACCAGAATACACCGGATACCGGAGGCCGCACAATAGGCACTTAACGCAGCACCCGTATTTCCGCTCGATGTGGCAATGCATATTTTTTGCCCCTGCGCAGCCATTTCAGAGGTCAGTACTGCCGCAAAACGGTCTTTATAGGAACCCGTCGGGTTCAGGTTTTCCAGCTTGAAATACAGCTCGGGAACCCCCAGCATCTTCCCCACCGACCTCGATTTTACGAGGGGCGTATCTCCTTCGCCCAGCTGTACCCTATGCGCCTCCCCTACCTCGGGGAGCCTCGATCCGTATTTCCATATTGTTTTCAAAACTCTTCGGGGAATTGTAATTTCTTGATTGAGTACTTACTGAAATTGGGTTTGAAACCGCCGTCAATAACGAGTGTAGTTCCTGTGATATAAGCAGCTGATTCCGAGCTGAGCCACAAAATTGCATCGGCTACTTCTTCCGGTTTGCCGCCTCTTCCCAGCGGAATGGCATCAGTGATTTCACTGATGAGTTGGTTACTGATATTCCTGCCTTCCGGATCGACATAATCATTACTGAGCTCCGTGTCGATGTAGCCCGGTGCAATGCCCACCACCCGGATCGCACTTCGCCCGTAGGTAACGGCACATTCTTTGATAAAGCTTTCCAAAGCGCCTTTGGCTGCTATGTAGGCAGAACCCGTACCAGAAGGACGCTCCGACATCATGCTTGTCACATTCACGATCACGCCCCCGGTCCGTTTTTCCTCCATCGCTGCGGCAGCCCATTTGGTTAGGAAAGCCGGGGCGGTCAGACAGATTTTCAAGGTTTTTTCCCAGATCTCCATTTCCATCGTGCGCATGCTTTCCAGAGTCCGCCACGCCGCATTATTGACCAGAACATCTATCCTGCCCCATTTCTCAATTGTTTTTGGGATAATACTTTGGAGATAAAGCTCATCGGAAAGATCGCCAGGGATGTTCAGGCATCGGGTTCCGTATTTTTTGTCAATGACATCGGTCAGAGCCTGCAGGGTATCCGCATCCAGATCGCAGAGCGTGACCGCATATCCGTCCTCAGCGAATTTCAGGGCAGTTGCTTTCCCGATCCCACCCGCTGCACCTGTAATGATTACTACTTTCTGATTACTCATAAATTATCTTTTTCGGCCCTTTTTCCCACCTTTATTACTCCGGACGCGTGCCACCACTTGTCCACCGCCCACCTGCGGGGACCAGCACTTTCAGGCGGGGCTCAGCAGCATTGATGTATCAGTGTTCCCCTTCATAGTATTCGCCTCCGCAGGTAGGTTCCTGCGGATTGAAAATGGATATCGTTTTGAACATGAGGCGCGCTATTTCCTGGTGGCCGGTTTCGCCAGGGTGGATCGGATCATTGAGCCAGTTTCGGTACACATTGGCAGAATTATTGAGGCGGCTGTCCTCCCAATACTGGTAATTATCGACCAGGATCACGTTTTTTTCTTCTGCAACCCGGCGCATAAAAGGCATATAGTCAGGCAGTTTACTACGGCTTGGATCTTTTTCAATGATGATGCTGTTGGGCGTGTGAAAGATGGGGACAGCGCCTATATCCCGAATTTTCGCAACGATCTGTTCCAGGTTTTTTTGGTACAAATCCGTCGTCATATCCTTTTTAGCACAATCATTGGTCCCGATCATGAGCGAAACCATTGCCGGCCTGAACTGGCTCACCCGCCATTCAAAATCCGACAGGATGTTGACAGTCGTATTTCCGCTGATACCTGTGTTGATCACAATGTCCCGCATTCTTTTGAGCTCCCAGCGAAGGCGTTCCCCGAAAATTTCGGGATACGAACGGTAGCCTTTCGTATGCTTTGCGCCGTGGGTAATGCTGTCGCCGGTAAAAAGCCAGATATGAGGCTCTTGTGACGCCAGCAGTTCCTTAACCCGTTCAAAATCGGGAGTTGAATCCTCGCCTCCGTTGTTTTTTACGGGATTAAATGCCACGGCACTTTGCCTTGTACCGAGCCCAAAGGCAGCCGCACCGATACCGGCCGTTTTCAAAAATTTCCTTCTTGAATTCATGCGATCCTGAACGGTTATTTGTATAGCCCTTTTTGGGTCAGACGTGTAATATTGGTAACCGATAAATGTGTTTTGGCGGCCTGGCTCCCGGCACAGTAGCCCAGCAAAACTTCATTCTTGGTAAAATGAATGGCGATGTAACAATACCAGCCGTCCGGATCGCTTTCGATATTTTTGATATGTTCCCATGTTTTGCCTTCATCTTTTGAAACGGCCACAGTAAGCGGCGTACGGGCGCCCCCGTGCCAGCCTTCTTCCTTGATCTTGTTGTTGTTCCATACCAACAGCAAATCACCGGTTGCAGGTATACGGGCGATGGATGCAGGCGAAACCGGTGAATAAATCGTGCTCGGTTCGATATGGCTCCAAGTCACGCCTTTGTCGGAAGAATACGATAATTGCTGTACGCCGCTGTCGGTACGGATAAACATCATGACCCGACCGTCTTTCAGTTCCACGACTCCCGGTTCCTGGGTGATAATTTTCGTGCTGTTCGGCACTTGCTTACCCGATTTCCAGCTCGCGCCGTTATCGTCCGAGAAGTAACTGTACAGGTCGGCCTTATTCTGCCATTTTCCGTCTATAGAGCTATGCAAAGCCACAGCCATGAGCAGACGGCCGCTTTTCAGCTGAATCACCCGGTTGTTGTTCAACACAAAATAACCTTTGCGGTCGGTAATGCAGGGCGTAGCGGCGCTCCATGTTTTAGCTTCGTCCGTCGAGATCCGCATCAGTGGGATGCAGTCGGTTTCTGAATTCTTTTTGAGATAAAACAAAGCTATTTTCCCATTTTCCAATCGTAGCAGCGATACCGACATGACGTTCATATCGCCTTCTCTTTCCACTACAAGCTGATCCTCCTTAGTCCAGGTTTTGCCTCCGTCGGAAGAATACCGGCTGGCCAGATACGCCGGAGCATGGTCGCTGGTGGATTTTCCGGTGTACCGGCTGTATATGAACATGATCCGCCCGTCTTTCAGGGTTATAAAGTCGCCTTCACTGTTGCGCGGGTTATCGTCGCCCGGGGCCAGTTTGAGCGCGAGGTTTTGGAATTTGTTGTTTTGGGAAAATGCATTTCCTCCCGAAAAAAACATCATCGCCGCACAGGCAAAGCATACCGATTTGAATATTGATCTCATTTGTAAAGTCCTTTTGTTTCCAGGTTTCTAATTGTGATCTGCGTCGTCGCCCAATCGAAATAGGCGAGTAAAACTTCATTTTTGGTAAAATGGATGGCTGTATAACAAAACGAGCCGGAAGGGTTTTCTTCAATATTTTTGAGATGCTCCCAGGTTTGGCCGTCGTCCTTGGAAACAGCCGTGGTCAGGGGCGTTCTTTTGCCTTTCGTGGCCGGGACGCCGCCATCATTGTTGTTCCAGACCAGCAGCAGATCGCCGGTAGCGGGTATACGGGCAATGGAAGCAGGTGATACCGGCGATGCAATTTTGCTGGGCTCAATGTGGCTCCACGTTTTACCCTTGTCTTTGGAATAAGAAACCTGCTGCACGCCGCTGTCGGTACGGACGAACATCATCACACGGCCGTCTTTCAGCTCGATCACGCCGGGCTCCTGGGTGATCATTTTGCTGTTGTTGGGAATCTGTGCCGAAGGTTTCCAGCTATTGCCCTCATCATCGGAATAGTAGCAGTACAGCATGCCCTGTAAATTGATCTCGTCCTTATCGCCCGCTGTTTTGTGCAAAGCTACCGGCATCAGCAGCCGGCCGCTTTTCAGCTGGATCACCCGGTTATTGTTCAGGACAAAATATTCAGTTTTGTCGATGCAGGAGAATGGTTTGCCCCAGGTTTTACCTTCGTCGGAAGATATCCGCATCATGGGCATACAGTCGTGGATTGAGTTTTTGCGCAGATAAAACAAAGCCAGCTTGCCACTTTTTAAGCGAAGCAGCGATACAGACATAATGTTCATGCCGCCTTCATTTTCAACCACCAGCTTGTCTTCCTTCGACCAGGTTTTTCCGCCGTCGGCAGATACCCGGCTTACCAGGTAGGCCGCCGCGTAGTCGCTGGCCGATTTGCCTGTGAAACGTGTATAAATGAAAAGGATGCTGCCGTCTTTCAATGTAGCGAAATCCCCTTCGCTGTTTCTGGGGTTATCCGGCCCGGGCGGTATTTTAAGGCTGACGGTATCATTTTGGGAAAAGGCATTCTGGGCCGAAAAAATGTGTGTTATCAGCCAGGCAAGAAACAGCGCTTTGTTAATGTTTTTCATCAATAAAAGGTTTAGTTATAAATCTCATCCAGCCCGATCCGTACAATCCGGGCCTGGTCTAATCCTGCGCCCATGCTGTATCCGATCAATACATGATCTTTGGTAAAATGAATGGCGGTGTAGCAGAATGTACCTTCCGGGTCGTTTTCCAGGTTTTTCAGGTGCTGCCAGCTTTTGCCTTCATCTTTCGAAATGGCCAGGGTCAGGGGCGTACGCTTACCTTTGAAGTAGCCCTCACCTTTCGCGCCGTTATCGTTCCAGACCAGGATAAGATCTCCGGTGGAAGGAATACGCGCAATGGAAGCCGGTGAGACAGGCGACGGTATGGGGCCGGGCGTTAAGGGCGACCAGCTTTCGCCTTGGTCTCTGGAAAAGGAATAGTACTGGAATCCGCCGTTGGCACGAATGTTCATCAATAAGCTGCCGTCTTTGAGCGCAACGATACCGGGCTCCTGCGTGATAACACTGTCCGGATTAGGCACAGCCTTTCCCGATTTCCAGCTCTTACCATTGTCGTCGGAGTAGTAGCTGCGCAAAATACCGCGGTTGTTCCATTTGGTATCAGGCGTTTTGTGGAGGGAAACCGGGATCAGAATCCTCCCTGATTTCAGCTGCCGGACGCGGCTGTTATTGAGTACAAAATATCCTTTCCGGTCGGCAATACATGGTTTGGAAACTCCCCAGGTTTTGCCCTCGTCTCCGGAAATCCGCATCATCGGTACACAATCGTCCACCGAATTTTTGCGGAGGTAAAACATACCGATCTGCCCGTTCGCGAGCCGCAGCAGCGAAACCGACATGATATTCATCTTAGCTTCGTTTTTGAGAATGATCTGGTCGGAAGCCGTCCATGTTTTCCCACCGTCTGACGAGTAACGCCCGGCCAGGTCGGCGGGGGCAAAGTCACTGTCGGAGGAGCCGGTATATTTGGAATACACATACAAAATACGGCCGTCCTTCAGTGTAATAAAATCGCCCTCGCTGTTTCTGGGGTTGTTGTTTCCTGACTTGATATCCAAAACGGTGTATTTCCCGGCAACATCTCTTTTGCCGGCTTCCGATGGCGGGTACCACATCACCATAGGATCGGGGCCGAGGCCTGACTTGATCACTGAAACTACCTCCAGCTTTTTAAGATCTACTACATGGATTCCATCAGAATCGGTCGTTTTTACCTTGATCCGCTCTGTACCATCGGGCATTTGCTGAGCCTCCTCGGAATCTTCGCAACCGACAAAAGCATATTTTTCATCCACCGAAAGCTCCACGCCGATTGCATAATCCCCTACCGGGATGCGTTTGATCTCTTTTTTTGTAGCGACATCGATCACCGTCAATGTGCCTTCCTTTACCCAGCCCGCTACCAGCGCGCGTTTGCCGTCGGCGGTGAAACGACACCTTACCGGCATGCCTTTGCATTCAAAAGTTTCGGTTGGTTTGTGCGTTGCAAGATCAATGACCGTGATTGTTCCGCCGGTCTGGTTCAATGCCCAGAGATACTTGCCGTCGGGCGTGAATGCCAGCCCCTCGCAGCCGGGGCCGCAAGGGATCTGGGTGATGAGTTCTCCCGTTTTTCTGTCGATCACGGATATGTTTTCGGAGGTGATATTGGCCGTATAAAGCCGTTTTCCATCCGTGGAAACATATACCATGTGGGAGATTTTACCATGGGTAGGAATAGTCCGGGTTACTTCGTTGGTTTTGGTATCGATTTCAACCACAAAACCTGTTTGTCCGGCAGTGAAATAGGCATTTTTGCCGTCAGGGGCCATTGCGGCACCATGAATGCGCGTAAAGTTGCCGGTGCTGATCTCCTTCACCTGCTGCCGTTTTACCAGATCGATCACCGAAATGGTATTGCCGGGTGCTTTGTAACTGCTCAGATATGCAGTACGCTGGTCCGGGGTGACCGTTATTTCGTGCGGGTTCGGTCCGGTGGGAATGGTCTGTTTTACCTCATAGGTTTTGGGATCAATAAAAGACAAGGTATTGGAATGCTTGTTCGCTACCAGTAAAACAGCTTCGGGATTTTGACCATGAACGTACAGGCACAAAAGGAGCAGGAAAGCGAGTAGGGCTGTCGGCTGTCGGCGGTCAGCGGTCGCCCGTCGGCTTTTGGCGGTCGGGTTCTTTGAGGTATTCGGGTGCTTTCCTGTCATGGGTTTGTGCTTTGATTCTTCGAATCCGTTGTCCTAGACTTTACCTATTGCGAACAATTTGTTTTTGGTTGTGAACGTGTGCAGTTCAGAAAAATGGTAGACGCTCGCAACCTGCTTTCCGTTCTCCATCACTGGCGTCGGGACTTCCACGACAAAATCTGCAAAATCGGGAACGTTGAACGCGATGTACGCCAGACGCAGCGAATCCATCGGCTCGTCGTATTTTTTGGTCAGGTCGGGCAGTACTACCGGGCCGGTATCAGTCTGGTAAAGTTTCTTGGCATTGTTGATATTGATCGTCTTGCAGGGACACTCGATGACCGCGCTCAACCCGGTTTCCTCATTGCGGATTTCAGTCTGCGTAACGATCGGTACACCTGAAATGGTAGCCTTCTGAATTTTCTCCCAGGTATCCAGTTCAGTGATCACAGGCGCGGCCGGCAGGCGTATGATCGGGTCGGCGCCCCACATTCCGGCCATGGTTTTGATACTTCTGTACCCTTTCCGCTCATTGACGTGCCTTCTGAAAACCAGCACTTTCCCGTCTCCGAAAATCGGTGTGAAGTCGTAATTGTCTTTATAAAAGAGGTTTTTGGTGGCAAAGGTATCTTCACTTTTACAGGCCCCGCCCTGGTAGTAAACAGTCGATTTGCCTGTTTTCAGATCCGTGATGATCGTACGGCTTTCAATCCACATCCTTACCGAGTTCATATCGCCGGTATTGCATATAAATGATTTCCCGTAATCGAGGCACACGGCAGCTTTGGCGGCCGGTCCCGCCGTTCCGGCCGATGAAACAAGTGGCGACAAGGCCAGTGAAGAGGTCGCCAGCAGACCTTTCCGGAGAAAATTCCTGCGGTTGTTTGTTGATGCTCCTTCCTTGCTTGTTGTTTGGTTTTTCATAAAAAATATAGAATCGGTTAAGGGTTATTACAAGTTCAGATCAGTTGTATCCTTCATTTTGAACTACTTTGGGTTCGAGGCTCAGGGTTGTTTCGGATATTGGGAAAAGCATGAGATAATTCTTGCCAACCTGGGGTTTCAATGAGGGCACCAGCTCAAAAGCTTTGTCGAAACGGGCCAGGTCCCACCAGCGTTTGCCTTCAAAAGCCAGTTCCAGCAACCTTTCTTTGAGGATGGCTTCATCATTTTTCACTTTGGTATCATTGATATAAGTGTGCTTGGCGAAACTACTACCATAGGCGCGCTGCCTTACTTTGTTGATCTCCGGTGAAGGGTCCTGTCCCAGGGCATTTTTCGCCTCAGCTTTCATCAGCAGCACGTCGGCATACCGGTACAAAACAATATCGTCAATAAACTTCCTGACACCGGAAATCACCACCCCATTGAATTTGTAAACCACCGAGCTGTAATAGGCTTTGGTACCGTTGGCCTCATTGGTATAAATCTCTATGAAAGAGGCATTTTTACGCTGATCATCGACCGTAAACTGGCTTCTGACCG
This sequence comes from Dyadobacter bucti, assembly GCF_005869225.1. GTDB lineage: Bacteria > Bacteroidota > Bacteroidia > Cytophagales > Spirosomataceae > Dyadobacter > Dyadobacter bucti. The sequence continues at coordinate 564,460 of NZ_SWFP01000001.1, forward strand.
TCGCCGACGGAGACCATACGGAGTAGGAACCCACCAGCACACCCAATGCATCTTTTGTCTCCTGATCAATGTTTGTGGGTGTCAGGTTTGGATAAGTGTACATGTTACGGTACTCGTTTTCAGGCGCTTCGATGTCCTGATACCTCACAGCCATCACCACCTCTTTGTTTCCCTTGTTGTCAAAATCGAAAATCCTGCCAAAATTATCAAGAAGCGCCACGTCGCTTTTTTCAACTTCGTTAAGCGCATTCAGGGCTACTTCAAAATCCGCCTGCCCGCCGTTCATTTTTTTGGCAGTCCACAAAAACACGTCGGCTTTCAGTGCGTACAATGCAGGCTGCGACCACAGATACCTGCCGGTATTGAAACTGTTATCGGGAAAAAGCTTTTCAGCCCCGGCTATATCGCTTTTGATCAGCGCAAATATGTCCTCTTTTTTCGCTCTCTCTTTCTGAATTGTCTCGGCGGTGTAGCCTTCCGTAGGCTCTGTCACTATGGGTACTTCTCCCCAGGTCCGCACCAGTACGAAATAGACAAAAGCACGCATTGCATGCGCCTGAGCCAATATTTTGTTCTTGTTGGCCTCGTTCGTGAAAGCAATGCCCGGCGCATATTTCAGGATCAGATTGGCGTCATGGACAATCGTGTACAGCCCCTGCCAGGTAGGACCGGAATTGATGGACGTGAGCCTGTTTTCGTAGTACACATCTTTTCCGTCGGCACCGCCCGGGCTGCGTGCCATGGTTTCGCTCCGGGCTTCACCCCAGATAAAATAATTGGAGACAGTCTGGTCGCGGAGCCGCACATACATCCCATACAATGCGCCGTTGGCATCGTCTTCTGTTTTCCAGAAAGTGGCATTGGATATCTGGCTGACGGGATTAAGCATCAGTTTTTCCGTACACGAAATGCCCGATAATATCAAAGCAAGCAGGATTATCTTCAGATTGATCTTTTTCATAGTTCCAAAGTTTACTTGTAATTAAAAGGAAGCATTAAGTCCAAAAATGATATTGCGGGGAATCGGGTAACGTCCGTTGTCGCGGTTACCGTCTTCGGGATTGAGACCCGTGAAATTGGTGAAATAGTGGAGGTTGTTGCCGGTCACATTGAACCTCAGGCTTGCGATTTTCAGTTTCTGCAGGATTTTGCCCGGTACGGTGTAGCTGAGCGTAGCTTCTCTCACAGCCAAGAAATCGCCTCTTTCAAACAGCGTTGAGTTTCCCCTGAAAAGGTTACTGCGCACCTGCTGGTCGGCCCAGTAAAACCTCGGTATGTCGGTAACGTCCCCCTGTTTCTGCCATGATCTAAGCAAATCGGTGGAAAGACCGTTGTCCCCGTGGTACTGCCCCAGGAATGTTCCCCTGGTATAATGGTCGATTGTATGCCCCGCTGTAAAATCAAGGCGAAAAAGGAAACTGAAACCCTTGTAGCTCAAAGAGTTGGTAAGACCGCCCGTCCAGGTCGGATAAATATTGCCCACATAAACCCTGTCTTTTTCATCAATAATATTGTTGCCGTCCGCATCGAGCCAGTTCACATCACCGCCATATTTTGTTTTATTGGCACCCGGCACAACCATGTCCACCGGACCAGCTGCGGCGGCTTCATCCGTAGCATAAATCCCCATCTGCTTGTATGCAAACATATCCCCTACCCGGCCGCCTTCCTGCAGACCGCCCATCCAGGCATAGTCTCCCCTGGCTGCATCCCACACATATACCCCGCCGATCCGGTTGTTTTCGGTACCATTGTAAGGCAGCGAAAGGATCTTGTTTTTCACTCTCGCCGCATTGAAGGAAACGTCCCAGCTCAAGTCGGATTCACTATTCGTTATCCTGGCCGACAGTTCGACTTCGATACCCTTGTTTTCCAGGCTCCCGAGGTTAGTGAGTATGCTTCCGAAACCGGTTGAATGCGGCAGTGAAAGGCTGGTGATCAGATTGTCGGTCACCCTTCGGTAGCGGTCAACGAGCAGGGATATACGGTTGTTGAACAAACCGATGTCCACACCGACGTCAAATGTTTTGGATTGTTCCCATTTCAGTTCCTGGTTTGCCAGCGACGTGTTCTGGATCGCTGCGACGCCTGCATAAGTGGCTCCCACGCTGTACTGCCCTTGTGCCTGGTAATCGCCCAGCTGGCTGATGTTACCGTTAACACCATAACTTGTGCGCAGTTTGAGCGATAAAAGACCTTCGGGAAGTCCTTGCCAGAATTTTTCCCTATGCACATTCCACCCTGCGGATACCCCTGGGAAAAAGCCCCATTTGTAATTGGCACCGAGATTGGACGCGCCATCATAGCGGCTTGTGACCGACAAAAGGTATTTCTGATCATAATTATAATTCACACGGCCAAAATAACCCGCGATGATCTGTCGTGCTTCCGTGCCGCCTACCGCCTGTGGTATGGCAGCCGAGTTCAGAGTCGGGATCAAATCCGAGGCTGCACCCCGGCCGCTGGCAGAAAGGCTTGAAAGTATCCTGTCGTAGTATGAAAATCCGAGCATGGCGTCCAGTGCATGGACATTATTGAAAGATTTTGCATATGAAAGAGTTGCATCCGTCTGATACTGAATTCTTTTGGAATAAGAACCCGAGGCATCCCGCGAATTCACCAGGTTACCGGGGCCGTTGAGATATGCTTTCAGAAAAGACCGGCTGTCGGCCGTTTCCCGGTACAGTGACCCCTGAACAGTCAATAACAGTTCCGGCAGGATGTTCCAGTTGGTACCCACCACCATGGTCGATTTGTCATTGCTGTTTTTCCCTTTTTCCACACTCACAATATACTCGGGGTTACCGATCGAGAGGTTGATACCCGGTGCCAGGGTACCGTCTTCAAACTGGTACTTGGCGGTTGGCGGCAAGCCGCTGGACCTGCCGAATAAGTTCGTTGTCTGATAGGGTACCTTGCTTGCGGAATTGGAATACATCAGCCTTCCAAACACCTTTACATTGTCCCGCACAGCGAGCTCCGAGTTCAGGTTCAGCGTAACTCTCCTGAAATCGGAAGCAATAGCGATCCCCTCGCTTTTGAGATAACCCAGGCCCGCACTGAAAGTGGCTTTTTCGGTGCCACCTGCAATAGATAAGGCATGATTATGCGAAATACCGGTCTTGAAAAGAAGCTCCTGAAAATCTGTATCCTTGAAGATGATCGTTTTGGACGGATCGAGCGGATCGGGCATACTTTCCCAGCCCTCCTGCAATTTGTGTCCGTTTTCTGGTGTCAGGTATTGGGTTGTAAAAGGTGTCTTGTTCGAAAGGTCATTACCCGTACCGCCACTTCCCGGCTGGGTAAGCAGGCTGTTCTGGGCAGGGTCTTTGGCCGCACTGGCTGCGATACCGAGCCTTTGAAAGTAGATAAAATCCCGTGCCGACAACAGGTCGTATTTTCTGGCCACGGTTGATTGCGTCAGGTCATAGGAATAAGAAATCCTTGTTTTACCCGATTTTCCTGATTTGGTAGTGACAATCACTACGCCGTTCGAGCCCCTGGCGCCATAAATAGCGGTGGAAGCCGCATCTTTCAGTACCTGCATTGATTCAATATCGGAAGGGTTCAGGTCATTGATGTTGTCCCGGATCACACCGTCTACAATATAAAGTGGTGACGCACCATTGGGATTGTTGATCGAAGTACCTCCGCGCACGATCACCCGCGGAGCAGCTCCCGGCTGGCCGCTTGTTGATTGCACCCGTACCCCGGAAATAGTCCCCTGCAAAGCCGATGCGGCATTCGCAAAAGGCACATTGTCAAGTACCCGGTTGTCCAGCTTGGAGATCGCAGTGGTTGTCAGTTCCCGTGATTGCGACCCATAGCCTATCGCTACTACTTCATTCAGCGTGGTAGCGTCCTCTTCCAGCGTAACATTCAGCTCAGTCTGGCTGCCTAACACAATTTCCTGGGTTTTATAACCGATAAAACTGAAAATCAGACTCTGGCCTGCGGTGGCCCGGATCTCATACTTCCCATTGGCATCCGTGTTGATACCATTCTGTGTACCCTTTGCAATAACCGTTACAAAAGGGATCGGGGCGCGGTCTGCGGCAGCAGTGACTGTTCCCCTGATGACCCGTTGCTGCGCATTTGCTTCATATAATGCAGCAATAGTAAAAAATAGGAGAAGAAATGGCCAAAAGCACTTTTTCCTTGTTTTCATGTAAATAGAAGTTTAAACCATGGGTGTTTTGTACTGGATATTTAAAAAAGCGGGAAATTTTCTGTTGATGTTTATTTGTAGGATAAATGTACTAATAAATTTTATATAAAATAATTTGTAGGGAAATTTATTCTCCTAATCCAGGCGGAATGTTTACCTTGCCTTTGTAAAAAAATATATAGGATGATTACCAAAGCCAACACACTGGAACGCATAGAAAGCCTGTCGATGACAGACCGTGTCGAGAATACCCTCCGGGAATATCTGACAGAAAACGGCTTTAAACCTGGTGATTCGCTACCCAATGAAACTGAAATTGCTCAGCAGCTGAATGTTAGCAGAAATGTGGTACGTGAGGCATTGAGCCGCCTGCGGATGCTGGGCATGGTAGAAACCAAAACACGGCGCGGCATGGTAATGTCACAGCCTGACCTGCTCGCGGGCATTGAAAAGGTCATGAACCCTTCGATCATGAGCCAGGGCAATATGAAGGATATCTTTGAATTAAGGCTGATCCTGGAAATGGGAATTGCGGAATTCCTTTTTGCCCGCAAGACGGATAAAGACCTGAAAGAGCTGGAAGCTATCGTTTTAAAACAGAAAGGATTGAAATCCCTGACCAAGGAAGACGAGATAGAATTTCATGGCAAGCTGTACGAAATGACCGGGAACGATACTTTCAAGCGGTTCCAGACTTTGCTGCTGCCTGTTTTCGATCACGTTTTTTTAAACTATTTTGAAAAAGGCATACATACCGAATTTCAAAATACGAGTTCGCATTATGACTTGTTCGCGATCCTCAAAGAAGGAACTGCTGACGAATTCCGCAAAGCCATGCATTCGCATCTTACACCTTATTATAGTACAAGTTTTCAGAAATAAGCGGCGCGACCGTACATGGCGCGAAGCTTTGCTTCGTGCAGGCTATTTGAAGGCCTCCGGCCGGTGATGTTGAATTGTCGGCCGGAGGCCTTTGAATAAAGGTGCGAAGCAGAGCTTCGCATCAACTCACGGGCAAAACTAAGTTAATATGAACAAAAAAATACTGATAATAACCGGCGTGCTGATCGCTGTCGCTTCAATAGGCGCATTCATATTCTGGCCGGATGAAACTGCAATTTCCAGGCCGCAGGAGCCCAAAATGCCTTATCCTTATGTAAGCGAAGACGTTACGTTCCAAAACAAGGAAGCAAACATCACTTTGTCAGCGACTCTTACTTTACCGGCAAAAGAAGGTAATTATCCGGCGGTCATTCTGATCACGGGCAGCGGGCCACAAAACAGGAATGAAGAAGTTGCTGGTCACAAACCTTTCCTCGTCATTTCAAACCACCTGACCAGGAACGGGATCGCGGTCTTAAGGTATGACGACAGGGGTTTTGGTCAATCTACGGGAGACTTTAAATCAGCGACTTCCCTGGATTTCGCCCGTGATGTAGAGAGTGCCATTTCTTACCTGAAAACAAGACCGGAAATAAACAAGGGCAAGATTGGTCTGGTGGGTCACAGCGAAGGCGGGATGATTGCCCCTATTGTCGCATCCCAATCACCCGATGTAAACTTTATTGTGCTCCTCGCCGCACCCGGAATCAAGGGTGATAAGTTGCTGCTGATGCAATCGGCGCTGATGGGGAGAGCCATGGGTTTATCTGAAACGGACATTCAGAAATCGCTAAAAGTGAACGCTGCCGTGTATGGCATGATCGAAAAATCCGATAACCCGGAGACATTAAAGGCAGACCTGACCCGATTCGCAAAGGATCATATAGAGGACATGCCGGACAAGCTGGTGCCCCCGAATATGACAAAAGAAGAATTTGTTGCAGCCAATGTCGACGCCTTATCCACTCCCTGGTGGCAATACCTGCTGAAATACGACCCTGTCCCTGTAATTGAGAAAGTCACGTGCGCGGTGTTGGTTTTAAATGGGGAAAAAGACCTGCAGGTGCCTCCGAAAGAAAATCTGGCTGCCATTGGGGAAGCATTGAAAAAAGGTGGCAACCAAAAGACAACCATTAAAGAGCTGCCAGATCTCAATCACTTTTTTCAGGAATGTGATACCGGCTCGCCTGCGGAATACGCAAAAATTGAACAAACCTTTTCCCCCGTCGCGCTGACGGAAATATCAGACTGGATATTGAAACAGTAAGTGGCGCAATGGCGCGAAGCACAGCTTCGTCCCAACTTCTCAGCACAGCTCGCACCGACTTGCCAGCTTAGCTTCGCACTAACTTGCCTGGTACCAGCAGCCTCGAAATCGTATAGGCCCGAATTCCCAGAACGATATTAAAAGGGATCAAAAAAACATTCAGCTCCTGAGGGAGAAAAAACCACAAAAGCAAAGTAAACCAGGACAATATGCCTGTGATCATAAAATATCCGGCTACAAAAGTATAAAACCTGGGCCTGAACAACAGTACGGCAGCAACCACATGGAAAGGTACCGCCCACAGCAGGTTAAGATTTTTTGCAGCGGCCTGATGATCCGTAGCTGTCCATAACAACACCAGCAAAACTCCCGCCAGTCCAACAACAAAAAACAAAACAGCGTCAAACCATTTTGTGAGCTTTTTCTTCTTCCAGTCGTAATAGCAAAGCAGAATGGCGCCGAACAAAAACAGGTTAAAGACAATCCAGGGATGAAGCAGACTGAAAGAAGCGGGTTCCGGACTGGATTTGTAAACTATATTTTTTCGTTTCACGATCCTGCGCCCGTTCAGTTTGGCATGGTCGAATCCCGACTCTATATAATCCGGCAGGAACATGTATTCAAACGGGGCTAGTTTTTTATCCATTGGAAGGCCCAGGCATATATCAATTCCCAGGTCGCCCCAGGGCTGTTCCGCCAGGTAACTGTCAGTCAGCTCACGGATAGTATAATCCGTTTTGATGTATGAACCGTCAAACCTGATGCTGTCTCCGAACAACACTACAAACACATCCCGCACTTTGGTAGCACAGTTGTTATAAAAATAATCGTAACGATAGGTAGCATTTTCAGGCAGGGCATTCCTATGGAGATAAGTACGAACTTTCTGCGTTTGTTCGTCCGTAAGGTCCAGCACCTGCTCGTGCACATAACGGTTTTGCGAAATGTAGGCATCCCGGAAGCGATCATAAGGATAAACCCCGAGCTTATAAAACAGGTCACCACGCGGAAAGTTGATATAAAAAGCCGGATCAAAAGTGAAAGTGCCATAATTGAAAGCCAAGTCCTCGCCTGTTGATGGATCCCGTACCCGGATGGCGCTGTGCCCGAAAGCCGAATACACCTCACCCTGATACGGGCCGCAAGTGATCACTGAGATTTCTGCCTGACCGGAAAACGGAGCTTGTGCGGATGAAGCCAGCGATAACAAAAGAAAAATGACAACAGCAATGCTTTTTTTCATGAACCTGATTATATGCTTAAAGGTAGTTAGCATGTCGCGAAGCTAATGCTTCGTGCCGACTATTTTAAGGCCTCCGGCCGATGCTTTCAACTACCACCGGCCGGAGGCCTTGGAATAAGGGGTACGAAGCGCAGCTTCGCATTCGCTTGCTTCCACATTTTTATATTTATTTATAAAAAGTCTAAATAAACTTTGCAAAGGTGAAATTCCGCGTATACTTTTGTCCGGTCATATTTGAAAGGATATGAATTGCATTTTTCAAGAAACACAATTAACAATTTTTACTACCTCAATATAAAAACCCAATGAAAAGTATCATTACGCTCGTTGCCCTGTTGCTTCTGTCTGTCAGCAATCTTTTTGCCCACGCACTGTGGATACAGACAGGCACCACCGGAAAAGCAGGCCAGAAACAAACCGTTAAAATCGTTTATTCCGAGCCGGATGACAAGCCTGAAAAAATTGCAGACTGGTATTCGGACGTAAAGGAATTTGAACTGTGGCTTACCACCCCGGACAAGCAAAAAGTGAAGCTGGCAACGGTTGCCGGCGAAGATCACTTTACTTCGGAGTTCACTCCTGAAAAGGACGGCGTATATACATTATCGATCAGTAAGGCTGCCAAAGAACTGGGTGGTTCCACTATTTACCAGTTCAATGCAAGCGCGATTGTAAAGGTTGGCAAATCCCTTGCCGGCAACGACGCTTCTTTCAATGGCAATGAGATCGCGGTTTTCGCCGATGCATCAAAGACTTACAAAGTCAATCAGCCCCTGAATCTGACAACCCTTTTGAAGGATAAACCTGCTGAAAAACTGCACGTTGGCATTTCCTCACCAAGCGGCTGGAATAAAAATGTAAGTTCCAACGCAAGCGGTGTGGCAGAATTTACGCCTATCTGGGCAGGAACCTATAAAATCGAAGCTTCTACCAGCGAAAAGGCCGAGGGAGACCATTTTGGAAAACCCTTTAAGTCTATCTGGAGATCTGCCACTTTGCTGGTTGACGTAGTGAAATAATCGTTCAAGCATTCCCGCGCCGGGCAGGACTGATCCGCCTGCCGGTCATTTTCACTCCTGTTATTTCCTTACTCACTCCATTCTAAGAAAATGAACAAATTTTACTTTGTTTCCCTGCTGCTGCTTGCGACAGCAGCCAGTGTCCTCGCGCAATCCGGGGCCATAAAAGGCCAGATCCTGACCTCCGACGGTCAGCCTGCCGAATTTGTCACAGTCGGTATCAAGGAACTTCAGACCGGCACCGTAACAGATAGCAAAGGCAATTTCCGCCTGAAAAAAATACCTGCAGGCAGGCATATTCTCTACGTCCAGCTTGTGGGTTACAGTGCAATTGAACAGCAAATCGTAGTATCGGGCGAAACCACTGTACCGCCGATCTCCCTGAAAGAAAATGCACAGGTTTTGCAGGAAGTGCTTATCAAAGGCAATACCAATCGTTTTGCGCAGAAAGAGTCAGAGCACATCGCCCGCCTTCCGCTCAAAAACATTGAAAACCCACAGGTATACAATGTGGTTTCCAAAGAGATCATGCAGGAACAGATCGTGACCGATTATAAAAGCGCCTTCAAGAATATCCCGGGTGCCAATTCCGGTGTCGCACATTCCAGTAACGGACGTTATATGAACGTCACACGCGGCTTTAACCTGGGCAATGCTGCCAGAAACGGCATAGGCACTTCTTCAGTCGCGGAAATTGACCCTGCCAATCTGGAAAGGATTGAAGCGATCAAAGGACCTTCTGGAACACTTTACGGGGCAAGCCTGTCTACTTTCGGGGGACTGTTCAACCGGGTTACCAAAAAACCTTTCGATGTTTTTAAAGGACAGGTTTCTTTCACTACCGGCACCTGGAACCTCAACCGCCTCGCTGCTGATATCAATACCCCCCTGAACGAAGACAAAACCGTTTTACTTCGCCTTAATACGGCTTTACACAGCGAAAAAAGCTTTCAGGACGCAGGTTTTTCAAAAACCTATCTGGTAGCGCCCAGCGTTTCCATCAAACTGAGTGACCGTCTTTCTGTACTGTTCGATGTGGAGCTTTATGGCAGAAAGGGAACGAATATTTACGGAAACAGCATTACGTCCACCAATGTAAAAGCGTTGGGCATGGATCAGCTACGGATCGGTTACAGGCAATCTTTTACAAATAATTCCATCATCGCCTCTACCCGTACCCAAAATCTTTATTCGCAGATCAATTACAAGATCAGCAGCCAGTGGACCTCGCAAACCAACGTCGGTACCAGCCTGGTGGAATTCGAATTTCCTGCGATGACACTCAATACCATCACTGATTCGACTGTGACACGCAATATCTGGGATCAGTACACCCGGCAAGTAGCAACCCAGATCCAGCAGAACTTCATTGGTGATTTCAAGATCGCCAATTTAAGAAACCGCGTGGTAGCCGGAGTAGATTACAGCTCCATGAATTTCGATTTCCCCAATACCCGCGGTGCTGTTTACGACACCGTCAATTTTATCAATCCCGGCAGACGTTATGCTGCGATCAGTATCAATGAGATCAAAAACAAGGTAGCAACCGTCACTACCAACAGCGGCAGCACAGGCAAATACAACTACGTAGGCGCTTATGTTTCGGACGTACTCAACCTGGCCGAAAACCTGATGGTAATGCTTAGCCTGCGGGTCGACCGGTTTGACAACAAAGGTTCTTACAGCTATTCGTCCAATGCAACGACAGGATTATATAAGCAAACTGCATTGTCCCCAAAATTTGGTGTGGTATATCAGCCCGTCAAAGAGAAGGTTGCCGTTTTTGCCAATTACATGAATGGTTACCAGTTTGTGGCGCCTGTGAACCAGCCCGACGGATCTGTTTCCAACTTCAAGCCTCAGTTTGCCAACCAGACGGAAGCGGGCGTGAAACTGGATGTGCTGGATAATAAGGTGAGTGCCACGATCAGTTATTATGGTATCAAAGTGATCAATCTGGTACGGACCGATATGGAACGTGATCCGGTGAACGGCAACCGTTTTCAGGTGCAGGATGGTAACCAGACGAGCAAAGGCGTCGATTTCGAGCTTATCATGAATCCTGTGAACGGACTGAATATCCTTGCCGGCTATGCGTACAATGCCAGCAAACTCGCCAAAGCGAACGAAAACGTAAACGGGCGCCGTCCGACTAATTCAGGAGCTGAAAACACTGCGAATTTATGGGCGAGCTATCGCCTGCCTGCCGGTTCTGCCAAAGGTTTGGGAATAGGTGCGGGTTTCAATTACAGCGGCGAACAATTCGTGATCAACAATACAACACGTGAATTCACGATCCCTGCCTACACAGTGCTGGATGCCACCATATTCTACGATCAGCCAGGCTACCGCATTGGTCTTAAAATGGACAATATCAACAATGAAAGGTATTGGAACACATCCCTTCAGCCGCAGACGCCCAGACGTTTCTCAGCAAGTTTTACAGTTAAATTTTGATATCTACCCAAATGAAATATCCTTTCTCATAACATTCTTACTGTATATCAGCGGACCGCATGTGCAGCAAACATCCAGAACACATATGAGAGGCAGTTTGGTCACAAGTGACGGCAAGCGAGGTGCTTTTTGTAACAATTCAGATCAAGCATTCCAGGTTCGGGACTGTAACAGATGAAAATGGTGATTATCAACTCAAAGATGTACCGGCCGGAAGCCACGTCGTGGTCGTGAGCATCGTCGGTTTTGAACCTGCCGAACTGGATATCGAAACCGGCGAAGACAAACGCTGAATGTTGAAACGATCCGCCTGAAGGAGGATGCAAAAACTCTACGGAAGGAAAAAATCAGCCCCGGACTTAAGTCCGGGGCAAACGAATGTCCGAGGTTAATTGGAGATCGCAAAACAGTTGTTGCAAAGTTTACCAGCCAATTCCGTAATCTTCACCATGGTTGCTCGAACCACCCCACATAGTGCCATGTACCCAATCAAAATAAATCGCATTGATCGGCCCGCTCGTACGGGGTTGGTAGGTAAGCTTATAACCCATCCGGGACAATTCTTTTCTTGACCAGGGCGGCATGGACTCGTTGAGGATCAACCCGCCGGGATCTTTTTCATGTAACCCGAACGTAGAGTACATCTGCAAAGTCTTGAAACTGGGCGCTTCGGTCGATTCCTGAACGGTCATTCCAAATTCCACGATATTCAAAAAGAACTGCAGTAACAATTGATCCTGTTCGTCTCCTGCCTGCTTGGCAAAAGACAGAAAAGGTTTCCCGTCTTTCAAAGCGAGGCTGGGTGTGAGCGTTACCCTCGGCCTTTTTCCCGGCTCGACCACATTAAAAGGATTTTCTTTCGGGTCCAGCACGAATGACTGCATACGCTGGCTCAAACCTACTCCTGTATTACCCGCAATACAGGCCGGCACCCAACCTCCGCTCGGCGTGATCGAAACCACCCATCCTTCCTCGTCGGCAGCTTCAACAGACGTTGTACCTGCTGTAAATTCTTCCATGAATTTTTCGTCCAATCCGTTCCGGTTCCGCTGGGAAACCTGTTTGGCACCCCAATTCCTGATCAGATCGGTATAAGGATTTGTTTTTCCCTCAAAAGGATATGGATCGCCAGGCAGGATTTTGGGATCGTTTTTCTCCCAGTTGATCAACTTCACCCGTTCCTTCGCATACTCCTTGGACAATAAGCCTTTCATCGGTTCCTCCGGGCCAAAAGCAGGGTCTCCGTAGTAAAAATCACGGTCGGCAAACGCCAGGTTCATGACCTGGTATAATGTATGGATGTAACGGGAAGAGTTGTAGCCCATGCTTTTCAGGTCTATGTTTTCGAGCATGTTCAGTGCCTGCAGCATGACCGGCCCCTGCGTCCACTGCTGCATTTTGTATACATCAATACCCTTGTAATTTGTCATCAGCGGCTCTTCGATCTTCACTTTCCAGTTGGCCATATCGGCCTCCGTGATCAGCCCCCCCTGTTCCTGGCAGCCTCGTGCGATCTCTTTTGCAATATCACCTTTATAAAAGCGGTCATTGGCCGCATAAATCGCTTCTTTCCTGCTCCTGCCTTTTTTAAGAGCCTGTTCTTCGGCATCCACCAGTTTTTGCAGAGTGGCCAAAAGATCCTTTTGCACAAAGATCTCCCCGGCATCCGGCGCCTCCCTTTCTTCTCCTGCATGTGGCAGGAATACCTTTTTGGAATACGGCCATTCTTTAATTCTATTCTTTTCTTTTTCGATGGAATTGGCAGTTTGCGCTTCTATAGGGTACCCCCCGGCCAGCTGCATAGCGGGTTTCAAAACTTCTTTCAGGCTCATGGTGCCATATTCCGCCAGCATGGTCATCAGTCCCCCGGCGGTTCCAGGTGTGGTAGCTGCCAGCGGGCCATATTCCGGCGGATATTGCATTCCTTTATTTTTAAAAAAGTCGGCGGTTGCGCCCGTCGGAGCCACACCCATCGCATTGATCGCGATCACTTTTTTGGTTTTCGGATTGTATATCAAAGCCTGCGTTTCGCCTCCCCAGCTCAGTACGTCCCACATGGTACAGGTAGCAGCCAGCATTGCGCAGGAGGCATCCACTGCATTTCCGCCCTTGCTGAAAATCATTGATCCCGCCGTGGCAGCCAGTGGTTTTCCGGTAATCCCGATCCAGTGTTTCGCATGAAGCGGCGGTTTTTGGGTGGTTACCGGGAAGTTATTAAAAGACTGGCCCACTGACCGCAGATGGGTGGCTATCGTTAATACCGAGGCAAATACAAGGAGCTTTACATGCATATTTTGTCAGAATTTTAATGTTGCAAATAGTAATGAGGTCGTGTTTTACAATTTCGGTTTTTATTCTGAGAATAGGAAACGGGACCGGCACGAACAGTCAGCGGTTTCGCAGCACGCCAGGCATAAATGGCCTGAGAACCGCAATGGGTTTCTGATCGGGCGATCAGTTTCAATGTAATGAAACGACCCAGCGAAATTGTTTGAAGCCGCCAGGCGGATCATCATGCTCAATTGCTAAAAAATAGTCAGTTGCCTTTGTGACACAGATGGATTCAACGAAAATTTACTGCTCTTGCCGGTCACCGGCCTTCGATCTGATGTAGCTGGAAGCTACGCCGAACTTGCATGATCAGTAGCAGATTGACAAACGAATCTTACCCTCCGAGTCAGCTGAGTTTTGGTGTCACTCATTCAATCATTCACTCATTCAATCATTCACTTATTCAATCATTCACTCATTCACTCATTCAATCATTCACTCATTCACTCATTCAATCATTAACTCATTCAATCATTCAAAAAAATCCCTATTTTGCCTGAATGAACAAAAGCCCCTCCCCCATGCTGGCGAGAGCACTGCTTCTTACGGTTGTCTTCCTCTTGGTTTGCGGCCGCGCCTCAGCCCAGTCTACCGAGTACAGGTTTATGAAGCTGAATGCCAACGATGGCCTGTCCAATAACCAGGTGACCTGTTTTCTGAAAGACAGCCGGGGGTTTATGTGGTTTGGAACCATATCGGGGCTCAACCGGTACGACGGACGCAATGTGAGGGTTTTTCTGAACGACATGCGCGATTCAACTTCGCTGCTCAACAACAATGTCATCAAGCTTTTCGAGGATCCGGATGGAAAGATATGGGTGACGACCATCGAAGGAACGACCATATACGACCCTCACAAAGAAAATTTTATCCGCAATACCATCAGCTATGTCCAAAGGTTCGCATTGCCCGACGCTTCCGTAACCGATATAATCAGGGATAAAAAAGGAAATTACTGGTTTGTACATGATACACAAGGCCTTTATCGCTATCAGCCGGGGAGCAAATCGGTTGCCAAAAAGACCACCCGTATTGTTTTTGCAAAAGGCAACCAGCCTGAAAACAACCAGATTGCATCAATAAAGGAAGACAAACGGGGAAATATATGGGTAGTCCATAAAAACGGGACACTGGACAGGCTGCGTGCCGATGGCCGCAAGCTGCTTGCCCGAAACACATTCCTTAAAAACCGTAACAAAGCCCAGCAATTACTTTACAATTGCGCTATTGACCGCGACGGCGACCTCTGGCTGTATGTACTGCGGGCCAATCAGGGTGTTTTTTATTTGAATGCCAAAACCAACACTTTTGAAAAAATTGGTGAGAAAAAGGGAAATTCAAGGCTGAACTCTAATATTATCCAGGGCATCGTGGAAGACAACCGCGGTCTGATATGGATTGGCACCGACCACGGCGGCATTAATATTCTTGACAAAAAGACGTGGAAAATAACCTACCTGCTGCACGACGAAGACAACAACAAAAGTCTGAGCCAGAACACCATCAACAGTTTGTACAAGGATAATTCCGGAATAATCTGGACGGGGACTTACAAGGACGGGATCAATTACCACCACGAAAATATTTTCCGGTTTACCTTATATGAAAACAACAGATCGAAACCGGAAAGCCTGCCTTACAATGATTTCAACAGATTTGCGGAAGATGAAAAAGGCAATCTCTGGCTGGGCGGAAACGGCGGCGGCCTGATTTATTTCGACCGGACTAAAAACACCTACACCAGTTATGTCAGCAAACCCGGCGATCCGAACAGCCTCGGCAGCGATGTGATCGTAAGCCTGCTGATCGACAGGGACAAAAAGCTCTGGGTAGGAACCTATTACGGCGGTCTGAGCTGCTTTGATGGCAAAAATTTCAAAAGCTACCGTAACAAACCTTCCGACAAGAACAGTATTTCCGACGACAGCATCTGGGAGCTTTTTGAAGATTCGCGGGGGTACATCTGGATCGGCACCCTCGACGGCGGCCTTGATCGTCTTGATAAAAAAACAGGAATTTTCACGCATTTCCCCAGTGGAGCGCCGTATTCCATACATGCCAGCTATGTGAGCGAAATCCGGGAAGACCGGCAAGGCAACCTCTGGATCGGCACTTCCTACGGACTGGAAAAGTATGACTACAGAACCAGCCGGTTTACGCATTACCTCAGCGATGCAAAAGATCCTAATACATTGAGCAACAACCTGATCCATACGATTTTTGAGGACAGCCGCGGCATGCTCTGGATCGGTACGCACGAGGGCCTCAACCTGCTCGACAGGGTTACCGGGAAATTCAGGACGTTCCGCAAGGAAGACGGGTTATCGCATAATACAATTTTATCCGTGGCGGAAGATCGGTCGGGTAATATCTGGTTTGGCACGCCCAACGGTATCAGTCGTTTAAAAGTGAGCGGACAGGATAAAAACAGGCTTTTTCAGTTTAGCACTTATGATGAATCGGACGGTTTGCAGGGTAAGGAGTTCAACGAAAATGCCGCCCTCGCCACCAGCCGCGGCGAGATGCTCTTTGGCGGATCAAAAGGCTTCAACCTGTTCAATCCGGGTGAAATTACCCGCAACAATACCGCCCCGAAGGTGATCCTTTCCAATCTTTTTCTCTTCAACAAAAAAGTAGGGATCGGGGAGAAATTTGATCATAAGGTTATTCTGGGCAAAGCTGTGAACGAGACCCGGGAAATTACCCTGAAACACAGCCAGAACGTATTGTCGATCGAATTTTCCGCCCTGAATTTTTTCCATGCCGAAAAAAACCAGTACCGCTATATGCTCGAAGGTTTTGATAAGGAATGGCGGACGGAAATCGACGAATCCAGGAAAGCAACCTACACGAACCTTGATCCGGGAACCTATATCTTCAAAGTAAGAGCATCCAATAACGACGGCTTGTGGAACGAAAACGGTGCTGAGCTGAAAATCACGATGCTGCCACCGCTCTGGAAAACCAACCTTGCGATCACGGTCTATGTAATTCTGACTATTCTTATCCTGTATTTTTCAAGAAAAACGATCCAGAAAAGGGAAAGGCTGAAATTCCGGCACCAGCAGGAAAGAAACGAGGCGAAGCGCATGCACGAGCTGGATCAGATGAAAATCAACTTTTTTACCAATGTAAGCCACGAATTTCGCACGCCGCTCACATTAATCCTCGCCCCGCTCGAAAAGCTGCTCAAAAATGCGTCCGACCCGCAGGCGCACGGTCAACTGAACCTCATTTACCGCAATTCAAAAAGGCTGCTTAACCTGGTCAATCAGCTGCTAGACCTCGGGAAACTGGAATTTCAGGAGATCAGGTTTAACCCCACCCAGGGCGATATCCTGAAATTCATACGCGAAACTAGTTTTTCATTCTCAGACCTTTCCGAGAAAAAGCATGTGAAACTTTGTTTTGAATCAGAGGTCAAAGAGCTGACGACATATTTTGACGAAGACAAGCTGGAAAAAATCCTTTTCAACCTGCTTTCAAATGCCTTCAAGTTCACACCCGAAAATGGCATCGTGAAAGTTTCAACCAATATCATCGGAAATCCTGGTAATCAGCAAAATACCTTCCTCGAAATCAAAGTGGAGGACACCGGCATTGGTATCCCGATGGAAAAACAAGAAAAGATATTCGACCGCTTTTTTCAGAATGAGCTTCCGGCAAGCATGGTGAACCAGGGCAGCGGTATAGGGCTGTCGATCACCAAAGAATTTGTAAAACTGCACGGCGGGAGCATCAGCGTTACCAGTTCGCCCGATCAGGGAAGCTGTTTTTTCGTCGTTTTACCCATTCAAAAAACGCTGACAACTGCTGCTTTACGGCCGGCTGACGAGCGTCCCGGCGAACTGGTGACGGAAGCGAAAAATGAAGCAGTTCAGATGGAAGTCGGCGAGGAAAGAGCAACTATTCTGCTAGTAGAAGACCATGACGACTTCCGCAACTACCTGAAAGACAACCTTTCAGACCTGTACCATATCTTTGAAGCCGTTGACGGGAAACAGGGCTTAAGAACAGCACTGCACGAAATCCCCGATCTGATCGTAAGCGATGTGATGATGCCGGAAATGAACGGGATCGAACTTTGCAAGAAGCTTAAAGACAATGCACAGACTTCCCACATTCCTGTTTTGCTCCTGACAGCCCGCAATTCGGAAGAACACAAACTGGAAGGGTACGAAACCGGGGCGCAGGATTACATTGAAAAACCATTCAATTTTGATATACTTCAATCCAAGATCAAAAGCCTGCTCAAACAGCAAAGTGCCGCCCGGAAAGCGTACCGGCAGCAGATCACAATCAAAGGAAAAGATGTGGCGATCAGTTCGCTGGATGAAAAGCTGATCCAGAAAGCAATTTCCATAGTTGAGAAAAACATTGCGAATGCTGATTTTTCGGTGGAAGCTTTCAGCAGGGAGCTGGGCATGAGCCGCATTCATCTGTACCGCAAACTGCATACCCTCACCGGAAAATCGCCGGTCGATTTTATCCGCTCCATCCGCCTCGACCGGTCGCGCCAGCTGCTGGAACAAAGCCAGCTTACTGTGTCCGAAATTGCTTACCAGGTAGGATTCAACAATCCGAAATACTTCGCCAAACACTTCCGTGAACAATTTGGCGAACTGCCTTCCACCTACACTTCCCGCAAGAAAAGCGGTGGTACCCCATCGGTTTAACTGCCTGATACCAAACTGTCGATTTCTCGGAATTTTTAAATGTTACACGCACCAGGTAACAACTGATAACGCAATATGTAACATTTGAATACCCCTCCCGAGCCTTTATCGGGCTAGTTTTGCAGATGTATTTTACAAAACAAAATACCTGCAAACTTTTCCTTTGACCAACTACTCTTTTACCAATCACATCTACTACAAAATTTTATACTGACAACCGCATGAAAAGAATCTCTCCTCTCATCTTCTTTCTGTTGCTCGCATTTCAGTTGCATGCACAAACCGTGTCTGTAAAGGGGACCATCAAGGATTCCGAGAGCAACGAACCGCTGCCGGGTGTTTCAGTCCTGATCAAAGGCACCACCCAGGGTACAGCCACCGCCTCCAACGGAACCTATGCTATCGATGTCCCGAAAGGTGGTGTACTCACTTTTTCCTTTATCGGATATTCGCCCCGGGAAGTAACCGTCAACGGACAGACCGTGGTAGACATTTCCCTCGACCCGGACACGCAGGTGCTCTCCGAAGTGACCGTCACGGCGCTCGGTATCAAACGTGAAAAGCGCGCGCTTGGTTATGCCGTATCTGACGTTGGCGCCGAAAACATTGCCAATAACGGGGAGACGAACCCGATTGCATCCATTGCCGGAAAAGTAGCGGGCGTAAGCATATCCTCCACCACAGCCGGGCCGACAGGTTCCAGCCGCGTGGTGATACGCGGTATACGTGAATTACAGGGAAGCAACCAGCCGCTATATGTCATTGATGGCGTTCCAGCTGTGAACGGAAACATCGGCAGTGCCAGCCAATGGGGTGGATTTGACCTCGGCGACGGGCTTTCGGATGTAAACCCGAATGATATCGAATCGATTTCGGTACTGAAAGGCTCGGCGGCGGCCGCTCTTTACGGAAGCCGGGCATTGAACGGGGTTATCCTGATCACTACCAAAAGCGGGAAGGCAAATAAAGGCATAGGCGTGGAACTGAACAGTAATTTCACAATCGATGAGATCTCCACGCGCATGGATGAGCGCCAGAAAACTTACGGACAGGGAAACGACGGCGTGTTTCCTACCGACCCGCTGCAATCCAGAAACATTACCAGCAACTGGGGGCCTAAATTCACTGATTTTGAGACCATTACACAGGCCGACGGAACGGTGCGCCCGTACCGGTACATGGACGAGAATATCCAGGATTTCTTTCGTGCAGGTAAAACTTCCATGAATACCATTGCGGTTTCCGGCGGGAAAGACGATAACACCGTCCGGATTTCCTATTCCAATATTGCCAACAGCGACATTGTTCCGAAAAGTGGTTATGATAAAAACATATTTGCGATACGCGCTACTTCCAAGGTCACCAGCAAACTTTCGGTGGACACCAAGATCAACTACATGACCGAAAAAGTAAGAAACCGTCCGGCGCTCACAGATGAAGTGAGCAACATCGGAAACGGGCTGCTGGGACTTGCGGCAAATTTTGATCAGGCATGGTTGCAGGATTACATGAACCCGGACGGCACCTACAAAAACTACACGGGTAATATTTACCGCGCCAATCCTTACTGGACGCTGAACAAGACTTTCAACAGGAGTTCAAAAGAACGCGCCGGCGGGTATATCAATGTGAATTATACGCTGAACAGCATGTTCAGTCTCAATTTGCAGGCAGGTACCGATTTCTTTTCTTTCAGCAATGACAACTTTTATGATAAATACACCCCGGCTTACGACGGAGGCGCATTGAACCAGCTTACCATGAATACCAATGAAACCAACTTCCAGGGTTTGTTGAATTTTAACAAAAATCTTGGAAAGGACTTCAAAGTATCGGCTATGCTCGGGGCTAACGTGATGAAATACAGAAGCAAAGGAAACAATATCAACGCGACGCAGATCATCCAGCCTGGAACCGCCAATCTGGTCAATTTCTCCGAAAAGCTGATCCAGCCTTTTGACAACAGAAAGGAAATCCAGTCGGTATTTGCGAGTGCGCAGCTGAGTTTCCGCGAGTATCTGTTTTTGAACCTTCAGGGAAGAAACGACTGGGCTTCTACCCTGCCGCCACAGAACAATTCATTCTTCTATCCCTCTGCGGACGTGAGTTTTGTAATAACCGACGCATTTAAAATTGAATCCCCGGCATTGTCATTTGCCAAGGTAAGAGCTTCCTTCGGTCAGGTAGGAAGTGATTTTGATCCATACAAAACCACTTTCGCCTACGGACTGACCGGCCGCTCGATCAGAGGCCTGCCGATGGGGGAAATCCTGGGCGGTTCCATCCCGAATGCAAACCTGAAACCACAGATCAAAACATCTTTTGAAGTAGGTACGGACATCAGGCTTTACCACGACCGCGTAGGCATCGACTTTACTTATTATGATGAAGTAACCAACGACGTGCTCCTGGACATTACCGTTCCTGAAACCACCGGCTTCAATACCGCTTCCCTGAATGCTGCCAAGCTGAGAAACAGAGGGGTTGAGATATTGCTGAACACCACACCTGTTAAACTTGCGAACGGTTTTCAATGGGATTTGTCTCTGAATTTTGCCAAAAACGTGAACAAGGTGGTAGAACTGAGCGAATTGCTCGAAACATTCACAGTAGCCGAAGCACGCTGGGCAGGTGCGACCATTATCGCTGAAAAAGGAAAACCTTTCGGTACCATTATGGGGAACGGCTTCCTGCGTGATGCCAACGGAAACCGCGTTTTCAACAGCAGCAACGGCGAACCGCTTCCAACTACCCAGCCCATACCACTTGGCAACACCCTGCCCGACTGGACCGGTGGGCTGATCACTTCGGTTGCTTACAAAGGCCTGCAACTGAAAGCATCACTTGATGTAAGAATGGGCGGAGACCTGTTTTCAATGACCAATATGACGATGCACATGAACGGCTCCCATGCCAATACCGAGGAAGGTCGGGAGTCGTGGAATGAGTACCAGCGCGAACGCCAGCTTGCCCAGGCATCAGCACAGGCAGCTGGTGCGGAGGCCAATCTGGATGATCCCACCAGCCCTTATTATGTGGACCGTGCGAACCGGGGCTTTATCGGCGCAGGCGTGAACCAGGAAGGTGCGCCCAATACCATTCCGATCAGTCCGGCTGCCTACTGGCAGAGTATCGGGAACAACATTCCTGAGCCTTTTATCTATGATGCGAGCTACATCAAGCTGCGCGACCTGGGCCTGAACTATACTTTCTCCAATGCCCTGCTCAAAAAGACACCTTTCAAAACTATCACATTGGGTGTGATCGGACGTAACCTGTGGATTATCAGCAAGAAAACGCCAAATATCGATCCGGAGTCCAACTACAACAACGGCAACGGACAAGGATTTGAGTACGGTTCTCTTCCGGGACGTAAAAGGTATGGTTTCAATCTGGTGGTGAAATTTTAAATAAGATATCAAAAATGAAAAAGATCATATATTCATTGGCTGCGCTTGCCATGCTCATGCAGGGCTGCACCGAACATTTTGAAGAACTTAATAAAAATCCGGCAGGGTTCCCGACCATCTCTCCGGGCGTGCAGCTGACCAAAGTGCAGGCTGACCTTTCGGGCCAGCGGGAAGATGTGTGGCGGTATGACCTGGCGATCAGCTCGCCGCTGGTGCAGCATTTATCCGGCTCGTGGTGGACGCAGCATGGAGGCCAGTACCGTATCCTGGACAAAGGACAATGGTATACGCTTTGGGAAACGACCTATCCGCGCGACCTCAAAAATATCCAGGATCTGGTGGACCGGACTGCGAACGATCCTAACCTGGTGAATATCAATTCTGCCGCCAGGATTATGCGCGTGTACATTTTCTCCCGTTTAACAGATCTGTACGGAGATATTCCCTATTCAGAAGCGATCAAGGGCTATACCGAAAAGATTTTCCTGCCCAAATATGATACGCAGGAAGAGATCTACAACAGCTTCTTTTCTGAACTGGACGCGGCCGTCAAGGCGATGGACGTCACAAAGCCAACCGTGGAAGGCGATGCATTTTATGATGGCAATGTTGACAAATGGATCAAATTCGGCAATTCCCTGCGTTTGCGGCTGGGTTTCAGGCTGACCAAAATAAAGCCGGATGTTGCAAAACAGCAGGTAGAAGCGGCAATTGCAGGCGGTGTCATGACTGATAACAGCTTTTCCTGCATCATGAGGCATGAGGCGGTAAACTATACTTTTGGCGAAAACCGCGGCAACGGACGCTCGCAGGTTTTCCAGGCCGATGTGTCTTCTTCCGGTTTCAGGCTGGCCAACACGCTGGTTGATTACATGAAATTGACGAAAGATCCGAGATTGTCTATTTATGGAGGGACTTACCTGCCCGTTAACGGCAGCGAGGCCATTGATAATAACAATAACCTGGACATCACGCCTTATTTACAGGAAGGACTTGCCTATGGCGCCATGTCGTGGAATGTATGGATGCCCGACCAGACCATCGTGCTGGCTTCCGGACAAAGTGTGGTGGTACCGACTGCCTACCGCCGGATGCAGCCCAGCAAATACGTAGCTGCGTTCAATGCACCGTTTTTCCACCTTACCTATGCCGAGGTAGAGCTGCTGCTGGCAGAAGCCGCGGCACGTGGCTGGGGCGGGCAGACTCTACCGCAGGATCATTTTAATAAGGGAATCCAGGCTGGCTGTGAAATGATGGCCAGCTACCCGGGCGCGCCTGCTATTTCCCAGGCGGCGATCGATACGCTCAAAGCTACTTACAAAGTATTTCCGGCCACACTCGAAGGCCGCATGAAAGTGATCCATGAGCAGATGTGGGTGAACTTCTTCCTGAACGGCAGCGAGGCATATTCCAACTACCGCCGCACGGGCTATCCGGCTTTGGTACCGTTCAAGTCGGTAGACTGGTACACCAGCGGCACAAACGGTGTGATCCCCCGCCGGTTCTTCTACCCGGAATCAGAAGCGGTACAAAACCCGACGAATTACAAAAGCGCAGTGAGCAGGATCGGCGGCGCAGACGATTGGTTAAAAAGAGTTTGGTGGGATAAGGAATAATTATAATGTCGGGAAAAATACAGTTTTATACATTCATCATTTTTGCAGGAAGCATTGTTTCCTGCAAAAATGATGCGGTTGATCTGCCGCCGCAGGTACAATCGGCGACGGTGATCAACAATGAAATTTCCGCCCTGACAGCCCGTATCAAATTCGGTCTTTCCAGGGAGTCAGACGCGGTGGTCGAATACTGGCCGGCGTCGGGAAGTGAAGGCGAAGCATTGAGGTCCGCAGTTTCCGCGTCCAAAATCAACCATTCCGTTGCACTGTTTCAGTTAAAGGAAAAAACAGCTTACAATTATAAGGTGCTGATAGCCGACGAAAGCGGTAACCGCGTCGCAGCGGGGGATGTCAAGACCTTTACTACTGCCGCAATACCCGACTGGCTGAAAACATTTTACAGCGAAAGTGAGAATAGTATTCAGGAAAGTTTGCCTGGATATTACTTCGTAGTTCCTTCAATCAAACCGAATGGTCTGTTTTTACTAGATAAAACGGGCAAAATCGCCTGGTACTGGTCGCCTCCTGCCAAATATGCGATCAAAACCGCCCGCCTTACTCCCAAAAACACGGTATTGATGCTGCTGGATGAAAACGGCACCCCGTTCGGCGATGGCAACATTATTCTTGAAACCTCGCTTGCAGGCGATACGCTTTCCTATTTCAGAATGGGCGAAAAGGGTTTTGACAAATCGGTGCACCACGACCTGCAGATGGATGCAAAAGGGAACATTGTAGCAATCACAAATGAGTTCCAGAACAACCTGCCCGGCGATGGCCTGCTAATGCTCGACAGCCAGGGAAACAAGGTTTGGGAGTGGTCCATTTTTCCAGAGCTGACCAACATTGACCCTTCCAATTTTGCTCAGCCATGGGGAAATTCGCTGGTGATTGATAAGGACAACAATTATATCGTATCGTTCCGCGCGTTGTCGCAGGTCTGGAAGATCCATGCAATTACCGGGAAAGTGATGTGGAAGCTGGGCCAAAACGGCAATGTAAAAATGCCGGAAGGAAGTCATTTTATGTTCCAGCACTTTGCCCACCGCAACGGAAACAACGAGATCATGCTTTTTGATAACGGCGGCGCCGCGAGGCCCAGCACCAGAGTCCTCTCGTTTGCACTGAACGAAACCACCCTCGAAACAACACCGCGTATCAACATTCCATTTTCATCAACACTGTATTCGCCGATTATGGGAAGCACCATGCTCCTGCCCGACGGAACTATCCTGTCTGCCAGCGCTACCAACGGCAAGCTGGTCAAAACGGATAAAACCGGAAATATCATCTGGACATTAAAAGCGGCAGGCCCGATTTACCGGGCTGAATATGTGGAGGGGTTGTTCTAGGATTATGTAGGCTGAACCTTGCCTGTTTCTTGCAGCGATTCTTGTTTGATTTTTGCATTACGGCTTTTGATCTCCTGCATAATCTTCCTAAACTCAGAAAGCTCCTGTTCCGTCCAGGGCTCCGATTTAGTTGAAAAGTCAATATCTTTTGGTTCTTTTATGAGTCCCATAATTTTCAGCATTTAAAGTAACGTGAGATCAGTTTTGTTGCAGCATTCGTTTCAATAAACATTCTTAGTCCACGAAAATGAGTAGCATGAAGCGTTTCTTCATAGTGCTTAATGTTCATAGTGCTTAATGAGGGCAGATTTTGAGTCGAAAGCGACAAAACCTTCAAAACCCTTGTCAACTGACTGTTGCAGGCGAAGGCAATTAAGTTTCCTGGAACTCCATAATACACTTTTTCTTTTCCTTTGTTGAATTTGGCGCTTTCAATAAGGTGCATAAAAATGTGATCCTTTTTGTCCTCAATACTGAGAAGACCCTGTATAATTGTCGGATTGTTGACTGTTGTGAGTCTGTAGACTTCTTTTGTTTTATCTCGCAACTCTTCAACCCAATCAAACTGCCAGTCTTTCGGCTTGATTTGTGCAGAATCATTAAGACCTAATCTCACAACTTCAGTATCAAACACTTCTCCTGTCAAAGTGTTCTCAATAGAATTTGTCAGTTTATCAATAATAAAATCAAGTCCTTCCGATTGCCACTTTTTCACTAAATGAATTTACGAAAAAACGGCAAGCCTTCCAACATTCAGTAGACGCCATTAGTAGGTGAACCGCCCCACGATCCCTTCTCTTGAAGCATCATCAATGCCAAGCTGGTTTTGGGTAAATTTGTCGATGCCGCCGTATTCTTTATCGATGACGTCAAAAACCGCACGGATATAGCTTTCATCCACGGTCATGAAAACTTCAATGGCTTTAAGATCCATTTTCGGCTTGATGACTTTGGCCATTTTTGCTTTACGCAGTAATTTTTCAGTTTTGGCGCGCCGGTAGTAATTGGACAAGAGATATTCTTTCACAATCGTTTCCCTGTCTACACGAAGTACCGACAGGATCAGCGCGGAAACGATACCTGTACGGTCTTTTCCCGCCGAACAATGATACAACACCGGCTCATCGGAATTGACGATCTGCAGAAGGGTCGGCTTAAGGGTAGGAAGATTCACCGTCACGGTTTCCTTGTAAAACGACAGTGTCTGTGCCCTGGCCTCCTCCTCGTTGATCTCCCCTCCTATCACTTTTGCCCGCAATTGGGCAATCTGCCCTTCATTGTCGGCCACTGTGGGAGCGTGTACATATCTCACACCAGCAGGAAGATGATCTTCTTTTCCCTCGATTTCATGGTTGGTCCGCAGGTCATACACGGTCTTAATGTTCAAATCATTGAACTTGTCAAATTCCCTGCTTTTTATTTTGGACAAATTGTCGGAGCGGAAAACCTTTCCCCACCGAATCGTTTTTCCATCCATGGTTTTGATGCCGCCGATATCCCTGAAATTGACTGCTTTTTTAAAATCAACCCTGCGATTGGTAATGATACTTGAATCCCCACCGGACACCAGTTCAAAGTAAGGCCGGGTTTTCCGGTTATTCATCTCGATCAAATCTCCTACCGGCTCTGACATCGGGGGCGAATCCGCAGCTTCCCTGACGAGGATTCCCGAAATGTCCGATTTGTCCGTCACGTGAAGCGCGTAATCATTCCCGCTATTCTCCACGAAATTGTTTTCGGGAAGTGATTTTTGATAGTAGTGGTCGGAAAGCTTTACGGAGCAGGAATCCAGGAACATCAGACTGAACGCAGAGGCAAGAAACAGGCAACTAATTTTTTTTATTCTACGGGGAGGATACATAAAGATTAAAGTTGACACTACGTAAAAAAATATTTTTTCAGGGCCCAGAGTCCCGGTGTATCTGTTCAACATTTTTTCAAGGCATAAGGTTTTCACCTAAATGTGCCTGTATCAAACCCTGTGGCCATTTTTGTGTAGAATATAATAATTCCGTGTAGTACACAAAATCCACAGCCCACCGCTATTATAGGATAAGTACAATAAATAATGAAATGTGCCAAATTGGCGAAATTTGGCACATTTTACATTACTTCACTCTTTTACAGCTAATTATGTAAAAATTGCTTTAATAAATTTTTTTTATTTGTAAAAATACTTCTACATTTGTTGTGTAGTTGAAATTATTAGTAACACAATCATTTTATCAACAATTTTTAAACTTTCTATGAGAACTAAACTTACGGGTTCGGCATCTGTATTAGTGTTCGTTTTGACCGCCGGGTCATCTTTCTCCGTGTTCGCACAAGACACAAATACGGATAGTCATCAAATTACGGTTGAAGTCCCGGTAGTGGCTTTACTGGATCTGGAAACATCATCAGGTTCAGAAAATTTTACCGCTGCCTTTACCCAACCTACTCCCCTGGAAGCGGGCGAAAAACTCACCGCTCCGACCGACAATGCTACTTTGTGGCTCAATTATTCTTCCATTCAGACCGCCTCGACGCCAAAGCATGTTGATGTGAGCGCCAGCGCGGTTATCCCGGGCATCAACGTTCACGTAGTGGCCGGGACATCTGCCACAGGTTTTGGTACCAAAGGAACGCCTACGGCGGGGTTCAACCTCACCACTTCTGCCCAGTCGCTGATTACCGGTATCGGCAGCGCCTACACCGTCAACGGGCCCAATAACGGCCACTTGCTTACCTATTCATTTACTGCCCTGGATGCAAACTATGCCAACCTCCGCTCAGGAAGCACAACCATAGACGTTACTTATACCCTGGCGGACAACTAAGATCCGGGAACAGGTATTATTGGATTTTCTTATTGTGGTTATCAGCCGGGCTCTGTCATTTGACAAAGTCCGGCATTCCAGACCAATCTAAAAAACTCCGGAATAATGAAACTTAACTTCATCATCAAACCAGCGTGCATCCTCCTCTTCTCCACCAGTCTTCATGCATCAGTAGTTATCGTCAACGGGCTGACACACGCACACACGCTTTCTGCGACAGATCCTAAAATTCAGGGATACATAAAAGTCAGAAACGATGGTACGAAAGAGTCTCGTATAGTGGTATACCGTCAGGACCTCACATCTGATTGCGGCCAGTCATCTTCGTACCCCGAAACAGGCAGCCACAACCGCTCGCTTGGAAACGCTCTTCAAACCAACGTGGATGAAAAAGTAATGGGCGCCAGTGAAGAATATGATCTCCGCTATTCCATCGATCTCGACAAAGAAAAATCATCCCCCGGAACCTATTGGGCCGTGGTGATGGTGGAAGTGGCCGAGCCTGTGCGCGAAGAACCCAAAAACGGTGTGCAGGTCAATTCCAGGGTGCGGTATGCGATCCAGATCATAGTGGACGTAGGCAGTTTCGAAGGCCCGGCGTTAACCTACGAAAACGTAGTGTTTGACAAAGTTTCAGATCAGCACTCGGTATTACGGATTATGCTGAAAAACAACGGCACTTTCGGGGCACGCACCAGTGTGCTGCTGGAAATTTACGATCCGGCCGGTAACAAACTGAAAACGACCGAACCAAGTACCAGAATGCTCTATCCGGGCAACTGCGGCACATTCGAAATCCCGGTAGCCGATCTTCCCAAGGGGAAATACGATTGTGTCATCATAGCAGATACAAAGAAGGATCTGTTTGGTTCAAACATTGCTTTACAGGTTGAATAATTCACCCGGAAGAAATTGATCCGCTTCATCTTTACATTTCTTGTCGCGATAAATCTGAAAGGATTTTGTCAGCCGCAGGGGCCAGTCGTTACATCCAATTCGCCGGGAAAGATTGTTCCGGGGGGCCATTTTACTTTGTTTTTCGATATTAAATCAGAGTCGCCGCTTCCTGAACAATTGCATGAAACCATCAGCCTGCCGGAGAAATGGACCCTGCTCTCGCAACGCAAGCCGGAAGTTACATCCGGACAAAAAGCACGCAGGTATATCTTTGTGATCAGCACTCCCGCTGAATCCACAGCAGGGACGTATCTGGTCAATTTCAGATCAATGCGGGCCAGGGCCAGCTCACGACACCCCTTTTGATGACGATCGAAGAAGTCAGAAAAGTCGACATTATCGTTGTCTCCCAGCCTGAATTTGTCAAAGAAGGCGATACTTTACGTGTGGAATATATGGTTCAGAACTCGGGCAACAAAAAAGAAAAGCTTGTTCTTAAAACCAGCCGCGGGTACATTGAAAACAGCAGGGACAGTATCACTCTGGACCCGAATACAAAAACAACAGTGACCGTGGCGCAGATAATACCTTTTACAGAAGGAAACGCGTGGCAGAGTGCCTCCGACCTTACTGCGGAAATGACCGGCGGTAAGGATGCTGCCTATCAGGCCGCGTCAGTACCTGTTTTTTCTTCCAAAATCAAAAAAATTGACCCTTACTACCGTTTCTCGGTGGAGATCGGCGGCGGTTACCTGTCGTATATGTATGGAAATCAAAGCAACATTGCTTACCAATACAGCGCGCTGGGAAAAGGTTTTATCGATCAGAAGGAAAAGCATTATGTCGATTTCACCGTCCGCGGCCCGAACCAGTTTGTGTTCCCCGCAGTCGGCAGCTACGACCAGTATTCCCTAGACTACACATACAAAAGAAAAACTTCCGTTTCGGTGGGAGATTACGTGATGCAACTGAACAACCTGATGGAATTCGGCAGGTTCGGACGGGGCGCACGACTGGAACAGCAGTTCAGAAGGATCGGCTATACGGTGTTTTATCAGAAATCCCGGTTTTATCCCAATCAGAAAGAAGCAGCCGGAGGAAAAATCACCTTTAAATTAAATGAATCATCGAGTGTAGGGCTTCATTATGCTTCCAAAAATGTCGCTTATTACCGTCAGCAGTTTTGGTCCGGTCTGCTCGGTATATCAGCTCATGTACGTACAAAGGATATTCAGCTGGAAACGGAGCTCGCCGCAGGGAGCGCCAGGGGAACTAAAGACTACGGTGCGTTTCTGAGGCTGCAGGTTAATAAAAAATGGATGAGCGTGGCGAGCAATGTCATTTATGCCGGAAAGAATTTTTACGGTTTTTATAACAACAGCAGGCTCATTAACAATAATGTGGGTTTCAACATTACCAAAAAGCTGACGGTCGGTCTGGGAAGCAATTTTTCAGATGTAAATCCCAGCCTCGACGCCACTTTTTACAGCGTTTCACCCAAAGACAGAAGCTACCTTGCCTACATCGCATATCAGCAAAGCAAAAAACACCGTTTTTTTGTGTTCTATTCCACGCAGGAAAGGCAGGACAGGCAAAAACCGGTGGATTTTCATTATGCAGAAGAATTCGGGAACATCTCCTACAATTACAATTCCGACAAATTTACGCTGTCCTATCAGGGCCGGTACGGACTTTCCCAGAACCGCCTGGTTGCCGATAATACGGGTAAAAAAGAGTTTTTTTCAAATCTGGCGCAGCCTACGGTCAGAACCACGCGCTGGCTCTGGCTCGGCGGCTATCTCGAACACCAGCATACGAGCAAGTTCTCGTCTGCCGATATCATCGAAAACCTTTTTTTCTACGGTGGCAATGCCAGAATCGCTATTAAGCAAAACCTTCACGCGAATTTCCTCTACCGTAACAACTACGCACCGGATGAACTTTTCGAAAGAAGAAGCTACGTGGACGTTTCTGTGATGCTCGACTTAAAAAAGCACCGGTTTTCACTGGCGGGCGGACGGACCTATGTACCCAACCTCCAGAACACCAACAAGAACACTTTGTTCCTGACATTAAAATACGCGTTGAAACTCAACATTCCACTATCCAGGAAGAAAAACCTGGGGAGCCTGAAAGGCAGACTGACGGGGGCCGGCTTTGCCAAACAGGGCAACCTGATCCAGCTCGGAAGCCATAAGTTCATGACCGACAGTACAGGGACATTTTCTTTTGAAGGGGTGGCTCCCGACAGGTATTACCTGAGCATCACCCAGAACGATACCAAAAACGAAGGTGTGATCCCGATCGTCAAAATGCCCATGCTATTGGACGTGAAGGCCGACAGCCTGAAAGTAGTGGAAATTCCTTTGACGCGCACCGGCAACGTTGTAGGGAAAGTTGAGTTCTCTGCGAAAAACCAGCAGGGCGTATCATCCGCGTTGACCGAAAAACCGATAGTATTGGTAAAGCTCTCTAACGAAACCTGCAGTTTTCTGACGGAGCTGAATGAAAAGGGGGAGTTTTCATTTAAAGAGATGATCCCCGGAAACTGGAACGTATCAGCTTATATTCCCGGCAACCAGGATCGTTTTATTATTGAAGAAAGCAACAGACAGGTCGATCTTGCTATCAACAAAACCATGAACATTGTTTTCAGGATGCGGCCGAATGAAAAGCGGATCCACTTTTCAGAAAGAAACTTTGAGGTATCTGTCAAAAAATGAGATCTGTATTTGTCATATTGATGCTTGCAAAAAGCCTTGTTGCTGTGGGGCAGAAAACCGCTAATGTCAATTTAAGCCTTACAATGCCCTCTGTGGCACTCATTGATATACTTCCCAGCGCCACATCGACGGTTGCCCTTAAAATGACTGCTCCCACCGAAGCCGGGTCGGCGGCAGGCGTAGGAACTTCGAATTCGGGCAACTGGCTGATACTTACTTCGGCGGTTACAGCTTCGGGGTCCAGGAGCGTGAAAGGGGATGTGGTCGGCACCCTGCCGCCAGGCATCCGGCTCAGGCTCGATGTGTCGCCCTACACGGGCTCAGGCCAGGGATTTACCGCAGGAACCGGCTATGTAACCAGTAATGTTTACCTCACAAATACCGCCAATAGTTTTATTGAGAATATCAAAGGTGCATATACGGGAACCGGCTACGGCACCAATGGTTTTAAATTAAAATATTCGATCGAGATCGCGAATTATGGCAATATCCGGAGCGGCACCGCAAGCCTCACCGTTCGTTATACCCTGGCAGACAACTGATGAAAAATCTCACAATGCTCTTTCTGACTTTTCTGGCCTACCCTCTCTCCGCCCAGACGCTCACCATCAACAACGGTAGTGCTGGCGCCAACTGGACATTGTCGGCACCGTCGTCGACCATAACAGCTGCAGGAAAAAACTACGAGCACATCGAAACTACCGGATTAGCCCATACACTCTTGAAAGTGAATGCAGCGCTGGTCTGGTCGGTGAGCATCCAGCAAAGCGGGACTGCAACTGGGACCCTGCGCTGAAAATATATGTAAGAAGAACCGGAGAAGGTACCGGAGGGGCCATCCTTACCGGCAATACCAATTATCTCCAGCTTACGACCAATGCTCAGACATTGGTGGGAGGGCTGCTCGGACTGGGTTTCAGCCGCGACGACATTCCTTTCCAATACAAGATCGAAGGCCTTTCGGTATTGCTGCCTGTAAAAACCTACACAACCACCATTTTATTTACAGTTTCCGGATTATAGCCCTGCAGCCACACCAGACACACACTTGATAATTGGTAAGATCTGACGAATACGCTGTGCAAAAACATGTTTAAGCCCGTTTTCTGACCTAACCTGCCCTAAACCTTTGTAAAGTCAGGCGTGGTGGCTTATTTTAGCAGTGTGAAAAGGCTTTTTCTACATATCATCCTCACGATTGTAATTCTTGATACGACATCCCTGTATCAGGTTTTGAAGTTTCCTGCCCTCATCAAACATTTTATCGAGCACAAAACCCTGAACCAGAATATCAGTGTCCTGGATTTTATGGCCATGCATTATGGCGGGAATGATCTGGACGATAATGATGATGAAAAAGACATGCAGCTGCCTTTCAAGAAAGTAGAAATACAGCACGCCAACTTCCTTTTCATCCCGTTTACTACCACTTTTACTTTCAAAAATACTTTCTGGCCGGTCAAAGCTGACTATGGCCCCGATATGCCTCAGGTGCAGTACAATGCTTCCCTCGGCTCTCTCTTTCGCCCGCCGCGAGTGTAAATACATATCATTCCGACAGGACAATTCTGTTCTGACCAACTATGACTGCATGAGCTCATGCAGTCATGGCCTATTTGCTATGTATTTATTTACCAACTCGTTATGCTCAATAAAATCATCCGGTTTTCAGTTCAGAACAAACTGATCATTGGCATATTCATGCTGCTGTGGGTCGCCTACGGCGCGTATGAAGTAAGCCAGCTCCCCATAGATGCCGTTCCCGACATCACCAATAACCAGGTACAGGTGATCACCACTGCGCCCTCACTTGGGGCCGAAGACGTGGAACGCCTCATTACCTTCCCGATCGAACAGGCGATCAGCAACATTCCCGGTCTTCAGGAAAGCCGGAGCATGTCGCGTTTCGGCCTTTCGCTGATTACCATTGTTTTCGAAGACGGTTCAGACGTATACTGGGCCAGACAGCAGGTTACCGAGCGGCTTTCGCAGGTAGAGATCAATGAAAATGCCAGTACACCGCAGCTCGCTCCGGTTACCACGGGTCTCGGAGAAATTTACCAGTACGTGATCAAGCCCAAAGACGGTTATGAAAAAAAGTATTCGCTGGCAGATCTGCGTACCACCCAGGACTGGATCGTACGCAGGCAGCTGCTCGGCACAGCCGGCGTAGCCGATGTTTCGACATTCGGAGGGGATCTTAAACAATACGAAGTGGCCGTTAACCCGGGCAGCCTCAAAGCACTTAACCTGACGATCAGCGACGTATTTACCGCCCTGAACCGGAACAACCAGAATACCGGCGGCGCCTACATTGAAAAGGGCCCTGCGGTATTGTATATACGGAGTGTAGGCCTCGCCAGGTCCATGGAAGATATCGGCAAGATCGTCGTCAAAAACAATGGTGACGGCACACCTGTCCTGATAAGCCACATAGCCGAAGTCCGGCTGGGTTCGGCGATACGATATGGTGCACTCACAATGGCGGGCAAAGGCGAGCTGTCGGGCGGGATAGTGATGATGCTGAAAGGAGGCAACTCTTCGGAAGTCGTCAAAAACGTTAAAAACCGCATTGCGGAAATTCAGAAAACACTACCGGAAGGGCTGGAAATCGAGCCTTTCCTGGACCGGACCAAAATGGTTAACAACGCCATCGGGACGGTGGAACGCAATCTTCTCGAAGGTGCTCTGATCGTTGTATTGATACTCGTTATTTTTCTAGGTAACCTGCGCGCCGGCCTGATCGTAGCTTCAGTAATCCCGCTTTCGATGCTTTTTGCCATTGCTATGATGAACTTTTTCGGCGTAAGCGGCAACCTCATGAGCCTCGGTGCGCTGGATTTCGGGCTGATCGTGGACGGGGCAGTGATCATCGTCGAGGCGATCCTGCATCACATGCATTTTTCTAAAAAGTATGCAGATGTACATTCAGTGTCCCAGCAAGAAATGGATGAAGCAGTTACCGGTTCGGCCTCCCGCATGATGAATGCGGCTGTATTCGGCCAGATTATTATTTTAATTGTTTATCTCCCGATCCTGTCGCTTTCCGGCATTGAGGGCAAGATGTTCAAGCCTATGGCCCAGACGGTTGCATTTGCCGTGCTCGGAGCTTTTATCTTGTCACTTACTTATGTACCGATGATCAGCTCGATGTTCATCAGCAAAAAAATCCCGCACCAGCCCAATATCTCCGACCGCATCATGACGCGACTGGAAAATGGTTATCAAAACCTGCTTACAAAGGCATTGCGGATCAAGAAGACCATGGTACTTTCTGCTTTCGCACTGTTCGCGGTAGCAGTATTTTTATTTACACAAATGGGCGGAGAATTTATTCCCCAGCTCGAAGAAGGCGATTTTGCAACCGAAACACGGCTGCTTGTGGGCACCAACCTGAGCACAACGATCGACGCTATCAACCGTATTTCCGAAAGACTGAAATCAGATTACCCGGAAGTTGAAAAAGTGGTTGCAAGGATCGGCAGTGCCGAGATACCGACAGACCCCATGCCTATTGAAGGAGGGGATATGATCATTGTATTAAAAGACAAATCGGAATGGACGAGCGCGCAAACTTTCCCCGAGCTGGCCGGCAAAATGGCCGCCACCGCCCAGAAAGTCACGCCCGGTGTTACCACTGGGTTTCAGTATCCGGTGCAGATGCGTTTCAATGAACTTATGACGGGGGCAAAACAGGATGTGGTCTGCAAAATTTTCGGAGAGGACCTCGACAAACTGGCCGCCTATGCCGAGCAACTGGGCGATATTTCCAAAACTGTAAAAGGCACCGCCGACTGGTATGTGGAGAAGGTAACAGGTATGCCGCAGATTGTTATCGAATTCAACCGGGACGAGATCGCGAAATACGGGCTGAATATTGACGATGTTAACCGCACGATCAACGCCGCATTTGCCGGTGCCGCTGCCGGGCAGATCTATGAAGGTGAGAAAAAATTTGACCTTGTAGTCCGGGTGGGCGAAAAAGGTCGCAGGAATATCAGTGATGTGCGGAACCTGCCGGTTTCGACACCCGGTGGCGTGCAGATCCCTTTGTACCAGGTAGCCAGCATTCAGGAAATAGAAGGCCCGAACCAGATCCAGCGCGAGAACACGCGCCGGAGGATCATTGTCGGTTTCAATGTAAGAGGCAGGGACGTTCAATCGATCGTTGAGGAATTGCAGGGAAAGGTTGATGCGAAGATCAGATTTGAAGCCGGGTACACCATCACTTACGGCGGGGCTTTTGAGAATCTGCAGCAAGCCAAATCCAGGCTGAGCATAGCAGTACCGGTAGCTTTGCTGCTGATTTTCATTATGTTATACTTTGCCTTTTCTTCTGTCAAAGACGGTATGCTGATCTACACAGCTATTCCTTTGTCCGCGATAGGGGGCGTGTTTGCCCTTGCTTTGCGCGGGATGCCTTTCAGTATTTCGGCCGGGGTAGGCTTCATAG
The DNA here is from genome assembly GCF_005869225.1 of Dyadobacter bucti. Classification (GTDB taxonomy): domain Bacteria; phylum Bacteroidota; class Bacteroidia; order Cytophagales; family Spirosomataceae; genus Dyadobacter; species Dyadobacter bucti. The sequence goes on from NZ_SWFP01000001.1 coordinate 599,773, forward strand.
CACTTTTCGGCGTGGCTGTGCTCAACGGGATTGTGCTGCTTTCTGAGTTTAACAGGATCAAAAAGGAAGGCATGGTCCGGGACGCTCTTCAATTGATTATGACCGGAACAAGAAACCGGTTAAGACCTGTATTGATGACTGCCGCTGTGGCCTCTCTTGGTTTTCTCCCGATGGCACTAAGCAATGGTGCCGGAGCTGAAGTGCAGCGGCCTCTGGCAACGGTGGTAATCGGCGGGTTGATCACGGCTACTTTGCTCACACTGTTTGTTTTGCCGGCACTTTACCTTTTGTTTGATGCTACACCCAAAATCAAAGCCCGTAAAAGCGTACCGGCTCTGCTCCTGGCGTTTTTGATAACACAAACAGGTATTGCCCAGTCACAACCGGTCGACCTGAACACAGCTATTAAAACTGCCCTCGAGAAAAACCTGCAGGCTCAAAGCTCCCGGCTCAGCGAAAAAGCCTCCGAGCGTTTGCAAGCAAGTGCATTTGATTTGGCCAAAACCAATATCAGCGCTGATTATGGAAAGGTGAACAGTGCCAACAACGATACCCGAATCGGGATCAGCCAGACATTCAGTTTTCCGGCAGTTTATTCCAGTCAGCAAAAAATGCTCGAAGCCAGCTTTCTGGCCTCGGTATCCCAGACGCGCCTGACCGAGCAGGAAATCCGCAGCAGTGTCCGACAACTTTTCTACGACTACGCAGCGTTGACGGAGCGTAAAAAGCTTTTGATGTATGCAGACAGCGTTTACCGGCTTTTTGAAACCAAATCCAATCTGCGTTTTGAAAAAGGGGCAGCCAATGTACTGGAAAAAACGGCGGCAGAATCACGGAGGCAGCAGATCACCAATCAGCTGAACCTCCTGAACAGGGACCTGAAAATTGTTTTGAAACAATTCAATTTATGGATCCAGGACGACCGACAACATGTCCCTGAGATCGCCGATGCCAGGATTGAAAACTTGCTGGATAGCCAAGATACCGCTGGGATCATCGATCAGCTCCCGCTCGCCGAGCTTGCCGCGCATCAGGAGCAAGCTGCACTTCATCGCTGGAAAAACGAAAAAGCCAGACTGCTGCCCGACATTACATTGGGCTATAATAACCAGAGTCTGAGTGGCTCACAAATAGTTGGCGGGCAGGAAACGTATTTTACCGGCAGGGACAGGTTCAGCTATCTCAGTGCGGGTATAGGCATTCCGATTTTCTTTAAGGCACAGTCTGCGAGGGCCGCAGCGGCGAAACTGGACCTGGAAAAAAATCAGAAAAATACCGAGTACGTGAAGCTCCAGTTGCTCACAGAGCTGGAAACTGCCTTTGAACAGGTCGCCAAATTCCAGGAAAGCCTTTTGTACTACGAACGCGAGGGGCTCAAAAATTCCGATCTGATCATCGCGACTGCGGACGAGCAGTTCCGGCAAGGTGAAATAGATTACCTGCAATGGGTAATACTTGTCGACCAGGCGATTACGGTAAAAAGCGAGTACATCCATGTGCTCAGCAGCTACAATACGGCTGTGATCCAGTTCATGAAGTTAAACAACCTATAAAATCATAAAAATGAAAAGATACATCATCATCTGCCTGAGCCTGTGGCTGTTTGCATCCTGCGGAAGCAAACCCGAAACAGGTGCATCCGCCGAAAAAACGGACTCTGTCTACGCCCAGTCTTTACAAATGGTATCCTTCAATTCCGAGCAGCTGAAAAGTGTAGGTATTGAAGTAGGTACGCCACAGCTTGAAAACATCAGCGGTGTGCTGAGCCTTCAGGGAGAAATAGACGTGCCGCCTCAAAGCACGGTCAGTCTCAGCTTTCCACTGGGAGGATACCTCAAATCCACCAAAATGCTACCGGGCATGCATGTTAAAAAAGGCCAGGTTCTGGCAGAGCTGGAAGATATGCAGTTCATCCAGTTGCAACAGGATTATCTGACAGCCAAAGAAAAATTCCTTCTTTCGGAATCGGAATACCACAGACAAAAAGACCTGAATGCCAGCAAGGCCAGCAGCGACAAAGTGTTTCAGCAGGCGCGGGCAGAAATGGAAACCCAGCGTATACTGATGAACGCGTTGGGACAAAAGCTGGAAGTGATCGGCATTGACCCCGCCAGGTTAAAAGCGGACAATATTTCCAAAAGCGTCGCTATCCTCTCGCCTATCAATGGGTTTGTATCAAAAGTGAATGTGAATGTCGGAAAATACACTTCTCCGACGGACATGCTTTTTGAGCTGGTAGACCCAAGGGATATACACCTTGCACTCCATGTTTTTGAAAAAGACCTGCATGCTCTTTCCGTGGGCCAGCGCGTGGTGGCTTACACAAACAGCGAGCCAGGCAAAAAATTCCAGGCCGAGATCATCCTGATCAGCAAAAACCTGGATCAGGACAGAATGGCGGAAGTACATTGTCATTTTGAAAAATACAATCCTTCCCTTGTGCCGGGGATGTTTATCAACGGCGAAGTTTCAGTGAACAGCAAGGAGGCACTTACTGTACCCGAAGACGCCGTGGTGCGCTGGGAAAATAAACATTACGTATTTACCGATAACGGAACCGGGAAATTTGAAATGCTGGAAATCACGCCGGGTGTCATCAGCAAGGGGAAACAGCAGATAGAAGGAACCGGAATCAGCAGCAGTACCCGGCTGGTTGTTAAGAATGCATATGCTCTTTTGATGAAAATAAAAAACACCGAGGAGGAAAGCTAAAAAAAGCCAATTCAGTGTTCCAAAGGCGGTGTCACCATCCAGTTCCTGCGCGGAAATGTCGGTGATACTGCCTTTCTTTTTGTTTCAAAATTCAGACTTTAAGCGAGCCACGGAAACCCCTGGCCGCATAGTAGGAGTCGGCACCGTTATGGTAAATAAAAACCCGTCCGAAACGTTGGTCGCCAAAGATCGCCCCCCCGAGTTTTCTGACGTTGGCAGGCGTTTTCAACCAACTCGACGTTTTCAGATCGAAATCTCCAAGGGTTTGCAGCTCCTGATATTCTTCTTCGGTCAAAAGTTCTATACCCATCTCAGCGGCCATATCCATGGCCGTGTTTTCCGGCTTATTTGCTTTCCGTGATTCCCACGCCTGGCGATCGTAGCAAAGACTTCTGCGATCTTTGGGGGTTTCCGTTGAACAATCATAAAAAATATATTCGCCGGTCTTCTGATCAAACCCGACCACATCCGGTTCGCCTCCGGTTGTCTCCATTTCATCGAGTACCCATAGTTTTTCAGGTTTCGATTCCAGCCTTGCCTGTACCTTCGCCCATTCAAGTCCCTGATGCCGTTTCATGTTTTTCTCAAAACGGGCTTTTAAGGTTTGGAGCAGTTCTTCATTTTGTTCTGCGGATAATTCTTTTTTACTGGTTTTCATGGTGTTTTGAGTTTAAAATTAATTTTTGATTTATTTCTATTTTCGGGAAGATCGGGCTTATCACCAAGTTCGGAAGTTGGGCGTAGTTTTCAACTACCTCCGAGTGTAATCGGTCGCCGACCGAAAAAAAATTCAATTAACTTACTTAAAATCCTCTGCCTTGTTAAAACGCGGCCTGTGGCAGCGTGACACTCCGAGGTAGCTATAAGCTACGCCGAACATTCCGAGACTCCGGCCTGAAATACCAGGATACCACCGTCAGAACGATCAACAATACCGGCCCAAAATATTCTTTCGCCCCGTCGCCGACCGCCAGGTGTGAAAATACAGCGCCCGACATGACAAAAAAGAAACCCGCATAAGCCCATTCTTTTACCAGGGGAAACTTAGGAACGAGGATTGCTACTACACCCAGGATTTTCCATACACCGATTATTGTGAGAATATAAACCGGATAACCCAAATGTTTCATCATCGTTACCTCTTCATCCATTTTGATTAATTGCACGATCCCGGTAGACGTCATTCCCAGTGAAAGCCACACGGTAGCGATCCAATAGATAATCTTATTTCTCTTTGTCATGACCTGTTATTTTAGTTTGGTTACAATCTCCTGTAGTCGGTTGTGCGCCATATTAATGCCCTGGGTAAACGGTAATTTCAGCATTTGATCTCTGAGCTCCACAGATTTATACACGATTTGCATTGTCAGCTTGCTGGTATCTTCGGTCAGTTTTTCAAATTCCAGAAATTCCAGCTGAACGGCAAAGGGCGTATTCTCCATTTCAAATGTCCGCGTGATTTTCCGGTTCGGGACAAATTCAGGAATTACGCCATTCATCCGGAGCACTACATTCCCCTTCGGATCGGACGTTTCAAACTCATAAGCCCCGTGCTTCCTGTTTTCAAGTTTCAGCACCTTCGTTCCCATCCATTGCGCGACAATTTCAGGGTCTTCATAGGCTTTAAAAAGTAATTCAAGAGGCAAATCAAATTCGCGCGTGACGACTATTTCCTGCTTGCCGGTTTCCGCGCTGACCTTTGTTTTTCGTTCCATATTATTCTGTTTTATTAGTAGCCTTGTTATTCCCTCCTGCCTGCTAATCACTGTCACGCTGAGCGGCAGTCGAAGCACCAGGTTTATAATTCTTCATGATCGCTTCCAGCTTGTTAAACCTGTCGTCCCACATGTCCCGGAAAGGTTCGATGAAGTCTGCTACTTCTTTCATTTTTTTTGCATTGAGATGATAGTAAACTTCCCTGCCGTTCTGCTCTTGTTTCAGTAATTCACATTCCGTGAGTATTTGCAGATGCTTGGAAACAGTCGGCCTCGCCGTGTCAAAGTTGGAAGCTATCGCTCCCGCGGTCAGTGATTGCGAAGCAACCAACAGAAGTATCGCCCTTCTCGTCGGGTCCGCTATGGCTTGAAATACATCTCGTCTTAAATTCATTGCGTAGTTATTTGACTACAAATATATATGTAGCCAAATAACTACGCAAATTTTTATATGATTTTTTGTATGGTTTTTTGCGTTTCGCCATGTACAGCCGCTAATATTAAGAAATCAACAATTATGCTTTGCAGTCCTTACAGCCTCCTTTTTCATTGATAACTTTGTGGCCAATAAGAATTGAATGAAACAAAATGGCTTACGAAAAGTATATTACCCTGGACTCCGGAAGAGAGATAAAACTGATCATTGAAGGGTCGTTCAACCCAACAAAGAGTGGAATAGTCACGGAAATGGAAGTTTTAATAAAAGACCCGAAAGAAGAACATTTTCATCCACCCATCGAGATCAGCCACCCAAAGTACTGGAAACTGAAAAACATGCTCCCTGAGCAATCAAAACAGCTTCAGATCAAATACAGCGGCATCCCTGACAAGCAGATCCGAAAAGCACTGAGGGAATTTGAAAAAGCATTCGCAACCTTTGCCTGACAAACCGGCAAACAACATTGATTTTCACTCCTATTGCATTATTTTAAATTATTAATAATGAGCACATTATAAAACTTAATATTATATATGCATAATCATATCCTAGATTTGCATAAGTATTTTATACGTATACAAATGTTATGAAAGGGAAGAAAAAAGAACTGGCGAATCAGATTGCCGCAGCGGTGGGTAATACGCTGAATGAATCCGGAGAGTTGTCGAAAACGGTTAAAAAGGCAGTTGAAAAAGCCGCAAAAAAACTGGCTGATAAACTTAAAAAAATTGAAATAAAGGCTGACAAGAAACTAAAAACTGCTGCGAAAGAAAAAAAGCCGGTAGTAGAGGTAAAACAAAAAGAGCCTAAAAAATCAAAAAATGAAGACGGTTTGAAATCGACCGCCGTTTCTGAAAGCGAAATGCTGGCCGCAAATTAAGAGCCAGAAACCCTCGCTTCTTGCCTTGTCTGCTTTCGGAGACTCATATAGCAACCGGTCTGCAGCTATGATCTTGAACTCCGGGCAAAAAAGTTACCAGGAAAGAAAACTCATTAAAATCTCGATCGCGATCGGTCCACTCCTACCATTGTGGGCCGAAGCGGTTGGGATTCTCGTCGATTCCATGATCTGACCGTTTATAAATATGGTCGGATTTAATTTAATTTTATTCCGGTTACAACGCTTTATCTTCTGATAATGTCACTGGATTTGTAAAAGTCCATTTTCATAAACCGGAAAAAGATGAAAAGAACGCTATACAATTCCGCATGGATGCTTTTGCTGGTTTTGGTATTCAGTTGTAGCAAAAAGAACACTGAAGTCGACGGCAAAGAGGGTTTCTCGCTGTACTGGCACCATGAAGTTTTCGGAGATAACAGGCATTTACTGCTCGCTTTCACACAAAATGAGGCGCTCCGTCGCAATTATGATCTGCATTTCGAGTATAAGATCGATAACAAGGAGATCACCGTCAGGCTTGTGGGTGCTACCGACAGGGGCGAGTGCCCTAAATTCCCGATGCCATCGGGGACTGCGGATCCCGACTTATGCAACTCTGACGGCGTCATACGCATTCCGGATGTAGAATTGCCCGCGGGTAATTATACTTTAAAACTGGTTACGCACAAGATGATGGCGGTGTCTCAACTAACCGTTACCACCGAAAAAATCTCCCTGAACATCCCTTCCAACTCCCTGCTAAGCAGCCAAATCCAGGAAGTATTTCCGATCCCCGCGAATATCCTGTTCGGGAGCATTCATTACACAGGAGCACACAATGAAAAATTTGCCAAAAACCTGATCAATGACCTGTCATTACTCGGACTAAACCCTGCCGAAGTAACAGATCATCCCTACCGCCACCTCGACGTCAAAACTAAGGTGCATTTATCACAGGAATCCTGGCAAAATGGGGAGCATTGTATCACGCTTCTTTATGCTATGACCAAAAAATTTCAGGCAGATCGTTGACATTGTTCAAAAACACTACTTACTGTCCGATCATCAGCTGAAATTAGGTCTGTACAGCAGCAACGGCGATCAGGCATTGTTGTGGGGTGGCAATGGCGACGTTATTGTTTATGCCAAATAAATTATAGCCCGTCACTTAATCCGGTAACGCAGTAAAACCTGCCCGTTCAAGGTTCTCAAAGATGTTTGGGTCAACGACAGATCGGTCAGGGGAATTACCAGATTAACCCCGAGCTGAAATCTTCCGGGCGTAAATGTCAGTCCGGTTTTAAAAGCAAAAAGACTGGTATGGATAAATTCTCCGATCTCTTTTTTCCTGACCGAAACCAGCGGGCCCGAATACACTTCACTTGCATGGTTTTGAAAATCTTCCCGAAACAACGCACTGCGTAAAGCACTATAACCAAATCCCGCCGAAAGCATACCCAGCGGGCTGAAATGGTAATTATATTGTACAGAAACATTAAAACCTGCTGCCTTCACGAGCTTTGTCTGCCGGTAACTCAGAGTAGAATCATTACCCGGAATCGAATCCTGCCTGATTTGTTTAAATCCTGCAAAATAAGGCTGATGAGCCAAAAGACTAAGCGTAACCGACTGATTTTTACCAACGCCCTTATTCAGCCACAATCCAGGAATCGCCAAAAGATACGGCCTGCTGACACTATCCGTTCCCGCAAAAATGTACTGCGTATTTCTGAACGACGAAGCCGCATTCCATTCCAGGCCAAAATGCAGCGTGCTGAGAAATGATTGAAAAGGGTTCAGCAATTTCTCTGTTTTTACCTGCTCACCCGGATTTGCCGCCTGACTGTTTATCCTTATTGTGTTTCCTAACGCAGAGAAACGGAAAGATTTTGGTTGAAGCAAATGCATGTCCCCAGCCCACCTGGTATCAGCCGTGTTTGCAATGCCTACCGCTTTTCCAGCAGCAGCTGCCTTCTCACTTTCAAAAGTCTTCGCCACCAAAAATGCCTCCCCCCCTTCCTCCATCCTCCCTACTCCCCTTCCTCCCTTTCTTCCCTTTCCTCCTTCCTCCCTCCCTGCAACATCTTTCGAAATATCTCCGTCTGCCTTGCCGTTTCGAGCCCGCGAAATAGCCGGTTTGCCCCTCTCAAAACCAGGCCTTGCTGCTCCGCCGCCGATAAGCTTTGTTTCTTTTCCGTCATTGATCTGAGGTAACGATCCGGCATCATTCTCCGCATTTTCGGTTGTACTAGATTGCTGTATTTTCTTTCCAGCATTTCCGGCGGCCGTTTTGGCCAAACCATGTTGCGCTGATTTATCCCTGCTCGAAGATTTTACATTACTTAATTCCGTTATTTTTCGCTCATCGCCAGACTTAGGATACAACAACCACACTACCAATATAATACCTGTCAAACTTATCAAAGCAGCGATGATTTTCAGTGTATGGTTCCCTTTGCTACCAGAAGACTTTCCATCAAGCATACCATTCATTTCCGCCCACGCATCGTCCGCGCTGACCTCCGGCTCGGGTAACGGGCCGTTAAGGTATTTCTGCAAATGAATGTCTTTCTTCTTCACAATATCAAAGGGACTTTTCAAAAATGATTTTCAACTTATTGCGGCTTTCGCTCAGATGCCATTTGATCGTGCCTTCGCTGATCGTCAGCGCTTCCGCTATTTCTTTGACCGAAAATCCGTCGAGGTAAAAAAGACTGCAAACCCGGCGTGTGGCCAGCGGCAGTTCATTGAGATAAAGGTCAATATCCTTATAGGCCAGTTGCTGAAACGGGTTCTCCGAAGCTTCAAAAACCATATTCTCATTAATTTCTTCGTAATCAAAAGATTTTGATTTTCTGTTCCTGAGCAAAGTCAGCGCTTCATTCCTGACGGTAGTATACATCCAGTTAAAGAATTCCCCTTTCGCGGGATCATACAGTTCGATATTTTTAAAAACCTTCATCATACCGTTGTTCACCGCCGTCAGGATCTCATGTTTATCCTCAAAAAAATTCCGGCACAGGGCAAAGAGGACCGGATAAAACTGACGGTACAGTTTTTCCTGGCTTTGTCGCTCTTTCCGCCGGCAGCCGGCTAGTATGTCCTGTAATTTCTCCGGGCTCATGCATTAAATGCCGGCAACGTTGAACACTTGCCGGCATCTTTTCGGGTAAGTTGCAATTTATAACGACTTCGTGGTCAGAATTACGCCGTCTGTGTGCGGCCAGTTAAAATTATATTTTGTACCCGTCCGCTTAAACGACCCACTATATGTTTTCCCGCCAAAAATAATGACCAGGTTATATTCTTTGTTGTCTTCAACCGGGCCGCTCAGATAAATCGGGCCTCCTGATTTAGAACTCTCTATGGTACAGCCCGCCGGATTGTTTACACTCTTGAAATCCAGTGTGAAAGTGCCTTCCCTCTCTTCCCTTGCATAAAGTAAGTGATTGCCGACGCATTTGTAAGTGTTTTTTGTTTCCGAAGAAAATTCCAGGTGAAAAGCCGAATCGGCCAGCGTGATCGGCGTAAGGCTCAGTACATCCCCCTCCGAAATCGGTTGCTGTGTGGCGACATTATCATCTCCGCCCTGTTGGTTCACAACGACATCCACTGAAACGGAAACTGATTCATTGGAAATACTATCGGTGGCTGTAACCGTATAATTGCCGGTTTCAGGAAAAACGACCGAAACGATCGTGTCATTTTTAATCAGCGTAACATCCTTATCCGGTGCCGCACTCCATTTAAAATTTCCTGCAAGCAAACCATTGGAAACGGTAAAAATAACCGATTCGCCCTGCTTGATTTCCGTCCGGCTGGCGACATGTATCGCTTCAAGTTTCGGGTTGTTCACACTTTCAGATATACTCTCGACGTCTTTTCTTTCACAAGCTGCCAGTTGCAAAAGACCCAGTAAAATCGTCAGGGCTACCCATTTGTTGTTTTTCATGACCATGTTAGTAAAAGTTTAAGTGATGGACGTGATATGTTCAGCGTCAATAAAATAAACTGCAACCTTGGGTACCGGGGTTGGGTCGGCCACAAAAAAATCCCCGGAAGACGAAATTCCGGGGATTTTTTTTATCGTTTTTTGAACGCTTAGTACGTCAGTTTCTTGATCGTTCCGTCCCCAAAACAAAGGAGGTAAAACTCCCTTTCGCCCGTACGGATGATGTCGGTCGGGTGCATCTGCAGATCCAGGAGCGTGTGGCCACTTTCGTCAACCACTTTTCCGGTGGATGGCGCGAAGCCCATGGAGAAATCGCCAAATTGCAGAGCCAGAACTTTGTTGCCAGCCGTCAGCACAAGATGTGTCAGGTTCGTGTAACCCCATTTGTAGTCGTTCACATTCCCGAATTGATCAACTTTAAAAATCTTGGCAGCTCCCGCAGCAAACGGAAAACCGCTCAAAGTACTCACGAACAGACTGGTACCATCATATACGATTCCGGTAGGTACCGCGTCTCCGCCACCTATGGATGGTATTTTTGCAAAAAGGCTCAGCTCTCCGTTGGACTGTTCTCGTTTGATGATTGCGTTGGAACCTGCATCCGTAATATACAAATGTCCGCCGGGCCCGAATTCGATATCAAATGCGTTCGAATTCAGAGGATCAGTTAGCCCAAGGCTGCGTACATATGTGCCAATGTCCTCCACAGCGAAATCGGCCAGGGTGAGTTCAGGATCTCCGTTTTCAAATTGGTTAACATTGGTCATATACAGCTTTCCGCTGATCCCATGGAGTACATAAATCCTTCCGTCTTTATAGGTAAGGTGGCTGACACCCTCCACAGCCTCAGGGCCTCCAATGGAAGGCAGGCCGGAGAAAACAGTCGTTTTCGTTCCGTCCGGCGCAATCATGACAATGCTTGCATCGTCTGCACCCGTACCGGCGTTGGTGACGAACAGCCGTCCCCTGTCATCCATCACGATACCGATCGGGTTTTGCAGACCGGAAACAAATGGAGAGGCAACCAGTGCGGTAGGCTCATTATTAGGCTCTGGGTCCGGGATCACGTGATCGGTAATACAACCGGCAACAAAAAACGTTAAGGTGGTAAGTAAAATAAGCGGTCTTTTCATAGAGAAACAGATTTGTTAAGAAGATAGGTATAGTATTAAAGATGCTTGGAAATTCAAGTAAACAAAACTATTGATTCGCTTCAAAACACGGGTATTAACCGACGCGATTTTGTCAAACTTCTTACTCAACGGTAAATAATAAGCACGAAGTAATTCTATAACCAAAAAGCCGGTGCGCCCCATTCTTTACTGATCGATGGACGTGCTAAACTTTCACATGTCAAAGTGTTAGAACGCGATTTCCGCACTGGCAGGATCAACCGGAGATTTTGCAGAGATATCCGCCGAGTTCGCATAATAAAACGAATTCTTTCCTGGTGCGCTGGTAGTTTCAGGCAGTAATCAAACTGCGCAAAACAATGAACATTCTTGAAACCCATCACCTCTCGCACCAGTTTCCGTCGGGTGAAAAGGCTGTCAGGGACCTTAATTTGAGGGTTCCGTCAGAAAGCATTTACGGCTTCCTCGGTGCAAACGGTGCCGGAAAAACAACCTCACTGAGACTGGTGCTGGGCCTTCTGAAAAAACAAAGTGGCGAGGTTACGATTTTTGGTAAACCCTTCGACCAAAACCGCGTAGCTGTGCTCAGCAAACTGGGATCACTTATCGAGAGCCCTTCTGTATACGGTCATTTGACAGCCGTCGAAAATCTGAAATTGTTTCAGAAAATCTATCGGTGCCCGACGAGCCGGATTGGTGATGTGCTGGCAATGGTGGGGTTGACGGGCACCGGAAACAAACCTGCAGGCCGGTTTTCGCTGGGAATGAAACAACGCCTGGGCATCGCCATAGCCATGCTCCACAACCCGGAACTCCTCATTCTGGACGAGCCTACCAACGGGCTGGACCCCAACGGCATCATCGAAATAAGGGAGCTGCTCCGGACACTCAACCGCGAACAGGGGCTTTCCATACTGATATCCAGCCATTTGCTTTCAGAGATAGAAAAACTCGTGACACATGTCGGTATCATTCACCAGGGAACACTGATGTTCCAGGGCACTTTTGAGGAGCTGATGAATAAAAAACGGCAAACCGCCCGGGTCGTTGTCGAAACCGGCGATATGTCAAAAGCATTGGAAACGCTTACCGCCGGAGCGTGGAAGCCAACGCCGGCCGGTGAAGGGATCATTGTTCCCTTTTCATCCCGGTCAGATATTGCGAGGATCAATCAGCAGCTGGTTGCAGCTGATATTGAAGTATATGCGATCAGGAATGTTAGCCGGGACCTGGAAACGGTATTTATGGATTTAATCAAAACCCCCTCAGCATGACGCAGCTCATCAACAGTTTCCAAAGCGAATGGATCAAAAAAAGACGGAGCTCGGCAGCCTGGCTTACGATCTCCGGTGCATTTTTAATCCCCGCAATCTTGACGACGAAACGGGTCATCCAGTCGGAGACACTTGCAGCAGCGAACTCTTCCCCGAAGATCTGGCGCCTGCTTTACGGGCAGAACTGGCAGTTCATGTCTGTTTTCCTGCTGCCGATGGGTATCATCCTCGCCGCCAGCCTCATAGCCCAGATCGAATACCGCAACAACGCCTGGAAACAGGTGCACACAACGCCTCAGAGCCTGACAACCATTTTCCTGGCGAAGTTCGGCGTTACTGTCATTATGCTGGTCGAATTTTTTCTGCTGTTCAATGTCGGGATATGTCTGACCGGCATCGTACCTGCGATGCTTTTTCAGGATGTCCCTTTTCCAACCAGCGATTTCCCTTTTGTTCCATTTTTACAGGGCAATTCCAAGTTTTTCGTGTATTGTCTGCCGATCCTTTCGTTTCAGTACCTGCTGAGCATTCACATCAGGAATTTCATGGTACCGATCGGAATCGGTTTTGCATTACTGGTCGCATCGCTGATCGCGGTATCATGGAAATACGGCTATTTGATCCCCTACACTTATTGTTCGATGCAATTCCTGATCCATGACAACCGCATTGATCCCAGCGTCAATATCCTGTTTTGGTCGACGGGCTATTTCCTTTTCTTTACAATATTGAATTATGTCCTTTATCTTACCAAAAGAAACAAGGGCTAGTACCGGAAACCGCTTTAAAAATGCCGAAATCAATCAAAACCCTTTTACAGATCGGCTACTGGCTGCTTTATTTATTGCTACTGCTTACGCTCATTTTTCTCCAGACTTCTTTTTTTCAGAAAAAACCCGATTTCCCCGGCTGGCTGCGGATCATGACCGGCTTTGCGATTGTACCTGGCATGATCGGTTTCTATGGATTTTATCTTTTCCTTTTTCCCAGATATCTCAAAACCAAAAAGTTTTTCCAGCTGCTGGTTTCCGCTGTCCTGGTGTCAATGGGCGCAGCAATCGTTGGGATGGCCGTACTTGCAATATTGATCAATACCAAATTCCTGACCAACGACCGTTATGCTGTTTTCATCATCGGCGGCATGCTTACTTTCATTGCATTTGTAAACGGCACGATCGGCCTCATCATCAGGGGTTTCATTTCATGGTTCGACGATTTTAAAATCAGGGAGGAACTCCACAGCCGTAACAACGAGATGGAACTGGCCCTGATCAAATCCCGGATCGATCCGCATTTTCTTTTCAACACGATCAACAACATTGATATACTCATAGAAAAGGAAAGCAGTAAGGCTTCCTCATACCTGAATAAATTATCAGATATCATGCGGTTTATGCTGTACGAAACCAAAACAGACCGTATCCCCCTGACCAAAGAACTGGATTACATTGAAAAATACATTGCCCTGCAAAAAATCCGGACAAGCAATGCTGAGGCAATCCGTTATGCTGTCGAAGGTTTGCCGGCTAACCGGATGATCGCGCCTATGCTTTTCATTCCTTTCATTGAAAATGCTTTCAAACACACCGCGATCAAAACCAAAAATTCCGTTTGCATACATTTGTCTGTACTTGCGGCTGAGATCGTTTTTGTCTGTGAAAACCGGCTTGAAGAACCCGTGAACCCGGATATACAGCATGGCGGGCTTGGCAAACCGCTCATCGAAAAGCGCCTGGAACTGCTGTATCCGGGCAAACATCAACTGACAACTACGGCTGACAACCAAACCTACAAGGTTATACTGACCATTTACGCATGAAAATAACTTGTATCATTGTCGAGGATGAGCCCCTGGCTTTGGAACGTGCCACCGAATATGTGCTGCGCCTGCCTTTGCTGAACCTACTGGCTACTTTTGATAACGCCCTGGATGCTTTTTCTTTTCTGACATCCAGCCCGGTGGACCTCATCCTTCTGGATATCAATCTCGGCGCACTTTCGGGGGTACAGCTTCTGGAATCGACCCGGATAAATAGCAGCGTCATTATCACCACGGCGTATCAGGAGTATGCGCTGAAAGGTTTTGACCTGAACGTAACAGATTATCTTCTGAAACCCTACACCTTTGAACGGTTCCTTCTCGCGGTGGATAAGGTGAAAATCCGGCTGACGCCGGAAGAAAAGAAATTTATTTTCGTAAAAACAGAAAACCGCCTGGAGAAGATCAACCTGAACGAAATACTGTACATTGAAGGCATGCGCGATTACCGGAGGATACATACCCTTCACAAAAAGATCATGACCTTACAAACTTTCACCGACCTCGAAAAACTCATTCCGCCGCACGTCATTGCCCGTGTGCACAAATCCTATATGGTTTCGATCGAGAAGATCGAAACCATCGAAAAGGAGGCAATAAGGATCAATAACGTATATATACCGATCTCAGCCACTTATAAAAGTCAGTTGTTTGATCTGCTGAAAAGTAATATGGGCTGAACCCTTAACCTGCCATCAAAGGATCGGTCACACTTTCAAAACCCGTCTCAACATGCCCGGCGAAACGTTTTACTACCCCGCTTGGGCCGATCTGCACGTTGAAATCATACCAATTGTAACTTTTGGCAAGCGACACAACGGGGCGTGTCACACCCGGCGCGACCGTCAGTTCCATGGTTTTTTGCTGATACGAATTATCGGCGATAATAACAGTCTGCCCTGTTTCCCCCTGGTTGTTGATCAGTAATTGCATATCTCCGGTCGGCTTGCCCTTTTTATCCAGCGCATAGGAACAATGCACCTGAACATGCGTATCACTTCCACTTCCCGAAAACTCCCTGAAAAATCCGTTGGGGCCATACACCCGCAAATGGTATTTTCCTCCCTCAAAATCGGAAAGATTCCAACTTTCGGTAAGCTTGTCACCCGCCCGCACCGCATAGTTCCATACTTTCAGCTCTTCTTGCTGATATTTGTTCATGGCGTAAATGATAAACGGAGCGCCCGCCGACTTTTTGCCGAACAGCTTATTTCCTGCCTCCATGCTGATGGTAAAAGTGCGCTTGTCGGCAGACAGGTTTCCTGCAACGTATAGCTCATACGGTAAGGCGCACGATGGCCGCGTTCCGGGTTCCTGCCTGGGCAGAAGGTCTGCTCCCCTGCTTTCATTGACCTGTGCAATTTCGCTGGCCGAAAACGCTTTGAAGTTGGCGGGTGCTTCCCTGAACTTTGCCTTGTGGATAGCAGCGACAATTTCATCCCGGTTCACGGGTGTCGGCTTTTTATAGGCGGAAGCGTCATAAGGTTGAAAAACCGTGCTGATATTGCCGCATATCGTCCGGCGCCACTCCGTAATATTCGTTTCCCTGACTGCTTTTTTCGATTTGTGACTTGCAAATTCTTCCAGGAACTGAATGATAGAAGTATGGTCAAAAACCTGCGAGCAGACCTTTCCTCCCCGCGACCACGGCGACGCAATAACCAGCGGAACCCTGAACCCCAGTCCGATGGCACCAGCCCGGGCATTGGCTTTGGGAACCTGCGTGTGGTCCTGTTCCAGGGTCACATACTCCGCTTTGATATCGATCCCGTCGGACACTTTTCCTGAATTGGTATCAAAAGGATTCGGTATCGAAAATGGCGGCACGTGATCGTAATAGCCGTCGTTTTCGTCATAACATAAAATAAAGATCGTTTTCTTCCACACTTCAGGGTTTTTGGTCTGGATATCCAGCGTTTCGGACACGTACCAGGCGCCGTACCAGGGAGCAGACGGATGATCGGAAAAATTCTGCGGGGCAGCCAGGTAGGACACTGCCGGCAATTTCCCTTCATTCACATCCTTTCTGAACTGGTAAAATATGTCGCTTTTCGGTACCTCCAGTGTCCTTTTTTCTCCGGCATCTTCATAAGATATGGTACTCAGTTTAAGATAGTCCGGATCGTTGCGATTAGTGATAAATGCGCGTCTGTGGATATTTTGCTCCGTTACCGAAAGCTTTTTAAAATTTTCCGCGGTATACTCGGCGGCATCCGCCTCGTATCTTTCCAGCAGGGCTGTTTTGGTTTCCAGAGATTTTGTCAGCTGGTCTTTTTCCGCACCTGCCGCTATACTTACCTTGTTTCTCAGGCCGGGCAGTTCCGCTTTCAGTTTTTCTATTTCAATTTTGATAAAATGAATGTATTCCTTCGAAAATTTGGCATGGTACTGCGCATAACGTTCCAGCGGATTACATCCGAAATTGCCCAGCCAGGAGCCGCCTACCGGGTTATCGGCCGGGTTGAACTGCATGACCGCGCTGATTTCGTTCTGATAAAAACCCCACGAAATACCTGCTTCTTCCAATCTTTCCGGAAAAGTTTTCCACTTAACCGGCTTATTGACAGAAAAATAACTATTGCGAACCACTGCCAGCGAATCAATGCTCGGCTTGTCGCGGATGGTTCCCGACCACAAATAGTACCGGTTGGGGTGCGTGGGCGTCATGGAAGAACAGAAATTCTGGTCGCAGACCGTGAATGCATCGGCCAGGGCATAATAAAACGGGATATCCTCCCGGTCGTAATAACCCAGCGTGAGCGGCATGTCCGAGTATTCCTTGTGACTTGATTTTTTGGAAGATAGCCATTTGTCGTATTTGCCCCCATTGTAAGCATCCACCTGAGACTCGCGGGAGTGCGGCAGGTCGTGCATCCAGGTTGCTTTGGTATCCTTGATATTGAGCCGGAAAGGCGCATACGTATCATCTTTCGGGTCAGTTTGCAGCCAGACTTTATTTTTATTGGGTAAAGAAATGGCGCGCGGATCGTTGAAGCCGCGTACACCCTGCAACTTTCCGTAAGTATGGTCAAACGAGCGGTTTTCCTGCATCAGGATCACCACATGTTCTGCATCCAGATAAGTGGTACCCGGAGCAGGATTGATCGCCATAGCCCTTTGCACCGACTCAGGTAACAGCGCCATCATGCCCGCGCCGCCGGATAACAGTGCCGCTTTTCGTAAAAATTCTCGTCTTGAATCCATTGGTACCGGGTTTAGTTTAATGCGTTCTGATCCCTTTTGAGAGATCTAATCACAAGATTTTCCGGCGGCAAACTTACTGATGATTTTGTATCTTAAATCATTAACAAAATGTTAAGAAAAATGTCTTGCCCCAGCTGACGGAAAGATATCCGCATCAGTTTCCGGAAAGAGAAAAGGCAGCTACCGTTAAATTAATTTTCTTATAATGTATTGGTTATTATCATGTTATAACCTATATTACATCACACAAGTAGATTTGAGAGAAGTACAAAAGTTGCCTGACAATCGTTTTGCAGTCCTGCGAAACTGAACCATACATTGTTAAACACCTGTAACGCCCAAATGTACTAAACCATGAGCGCCCCAACCATTCCCCAAAACTACAGCCACACCATTATCCCCGACGGAGGAGCTTTTGAAATCGATTCGACGCTCGACGGCGGGTTCGATGCCAAGCTGTCCGGCTCTTTCGGGGCTGTTCACTCCGGAAGCCTGGAAACCAAAGTCAGCGGCCGGCTGGAAACCGACAGTGTGCTGAAACTAAAAGGCGACAAGGATGAACCAGTAGCGACCGACAGCAAAATCGAGATCATGAACCTGCCGCGGTTTACGCTTCAGGATATTAAGGACATGATGAAGGTGCGGGTGCGGATACCCAATTACTCCAATGTATGTTTCAAAGTGCTGGGTGTGGAACTGTTCAGCGTATGCATGAGCGGTGAAGGCCAGGTCATCACCGAACCCTACATCCCCAATGCGGCAGAACGCTGTGAAACAGGTTGCTGCGAACCTGATACCCGCCCTTTCCCGGAGCCTAAACATCAGTAAGATGTGTGTTTGTTAAGGTGATTTTTCCAAAATAAACTTTGTGAAGATGGTGACTATCAATGCGGACGCATCTCATGAAATGCTGGATGTCGGAACCGAAGAAATCATTCTGAACGGACCTCCTTCCGATCTGAGGGGGCATATCCACCTGGGAAACAAAAGCGGGGATACATTCAGGATCAAAACCCTTGCCTTGGAATACCTGAACAGGCGGAACAATTTCCTGGGCAGCGGAGCCCCGCTCCACTTTTCGTGCAGACTTCGGCCCGGCGAAGAAAAGATACAGGGCGTATCCCATAAGCTGCCTCCCGACACCCGGCCCGGTACCTATGCCAGTGAACTGATCATCGGTGGAGAAAGGCGATCCGTAAAAATTGTCGTTCAGCCGCATATTGACGTAAAGATCTACCCCGTCAGGTTCAGCTTTCAGGGTAGCAATCCCGACAGGACTCATACCGCAGCAATTACGATCACCAATCTTGGCAATGTTCCTTTTCAGATCCCGCAGATCAAACATGCTACTGTGCTGGATATGGATTTCCTGTGCCGGGCTACTTCCCTGGCGATCCGGGACAAAGGAGCCGAAGGTTATATGCCCATGATGGACCAGCTGACGAAGAATATCCAGAAAGATATGGCGGGCTGGCTTTCGATCAGTCTGGAAGAAAGCGGCCAGGTTCTCAGTCCCGGCAAAAGCCTTGTCGCAAATTTAACGATAACGCTGCCCGCAGATATTGACCCGAAAAAGGATTACAGCGGGGATATCCGGCTCTGGGACCAGAGTATATCCTATGTTATCAAATCGCATACTGATGATTCACAAACAAATGATCTTCATGGAAACTAAGTCCGACAACTCTGCGAACCTGCCGCAAATGATCGCCGACAACCTTCAGAAACTGACCGACGTTTCCCTCTCGGCCATGCAGCCAATGATGGAGGGGATGATAGGCAATATCTCAGCTTTAAGCCAATCCATGCTGGCTGGTGACAGTCCGCTTATGAAAATCCCCACACTAAAATTCCAGGGCGACGACTGCTGCCCGCCCAAGAATACCTGTCCGCCGCATTGTATCCTCAGCATTTCCCGCAATGCGCTGGCTGGCGAGCGTATCATTGTACCGTTTTTCGTAAAAAATACCTGCAGTCATGCCAGAACATTCCGCATAGGCGTGCGGGATCTGAAAGACAGCGACGGAAACATGGCACCGGCCCAGCCAACTTTGAACAAATATTCCGTAACATTGGAACCCGCACAAAGTGAACGGGTTATGATGACGATCGACCTGGCCAATTTCGCCAGTGGCCTTACTTATGCTACCGAAATCGTGCTGAGAGAAAAAGATATCAACCAGAATATATGTTTTACACTTACCACAAACGGCGATAAAAACCTGCCTGTGGCAGCACCCCTCGATGAGCAGAAATACCATCTCCGCTGGCAGGACTGGAAAAGTCATTTTTACTGCGAACCGCCGGTTGCAAAACCGCAGACACATGCGGTGGCGACAGGCGAAAACATTCATTCATAACTCCACATGATGAGCGACACAAAACCATCCCTGATGAAGGACATTGAAGAACTGGTCACCAGATCGATGGAAGCTAACAAGATTTTCATTACCGAAAGTCCCAAATTATTCAGGCAGCTGAGCGGCATTGGCAAGAGCGGTCAGGCGAGCGGGCGGACGGAAGTGATCAGCAACATTTTTAATGCTTATATGAAACTGGGCGTACGGCACATGCACGATATGATCGACCTCGGGCTTTCACTTCTGACGGAGATCTCGGCCGATGCAGCCGAAAACGGGGATGAAGCTGTTACGGAAAAGCCGGAACCTGCGTTTACACTAAGCGGTTCGGCGATTGCGGGCGGAAAAGTATCTCTCCAGTTTATCCTGGACAATGAAAAAAAGGAATCCGTATCATGCCAGCTGGTCAACAGTGATTACTATCACCAGGCCGACCCGGCTGTTACCAAAATTTTCAAAACTGTGTTTTCCCCTCAGTCTTTTATATTAAATCCAGGTGCATCCCAGACCGTAAAAATCGATGTTGGCATCCCGAAAACTGCCATCCCGGGAAACTACACATGTGAAGTCCAGGTACGGGGGTTTGAGCCGGCCTATTTCGCGATACAACTTTCCATTGACCCGATACGGTCTTAACCCGCAATCTCCCGTATGGCGACAAGCAAAGCGAACGGCGCTGACCAGCATCAGAAAAGAAAGAAAACGCCCAAGGATGATTTGTTCAATTCGCTGAACCCGAATGAAATGCTGTCGAGTGCCCAGCGCGTGCTCAGCTCGGCGGTAAATGTGCTGGAAGAGGAAATTGCAGCGGGTATTCTGGCAGCCAAAAAAATTGAGAAAAAGATCATAGACGTTGAGGATATCCGGAGCGACCCCGACGATCTGATGAACCGGATCCGGCGGGATACCCACGAGGCACTGGACATTTTCCTCGACGCGCTTACTGCCATCACCCGGCAGGTGAGCGTTCTCTCCGACAGCATTACCAAAGAAAATAAAACGAAAGTAAAGGAGGAGCCCGTGAAAACGACTACCTCCATTTCTGTCATACAAACTGAAAAACCCCTGAAACCCTCACAGACCGGCATTTTATACATGTCTGTGGAAGGTGATTTAACCATAGGGCCGGTAACGATAAACCTGCGGAAAACCGATCTGACCGGGCCGGGCGGACAAAAGATCCCGGCCAAAAATATGATGTGCAGACCTGCGTCATTTTCCCTGAACCCCGGAGAAGTAAAGGAAGTGGCGATCCACGTGAAAGCACCCGCAACCTGCCTGCCGGGACGTTACAAGGGACTGTTATGTGATGATCAAAATTCTGATATACAAACAGTTATTAGCATTGAAGTAATCTAGATCTGATTCATTATGTCGGAATTGCTCATGCGTTCTATGCTGGAAGAATACGGTTCCATTGTAAAAAAGGGTATCCGTCATTTTATCCCGGACAAGGAGCCGCGCAAATACCTGTACGATCTCATCGCCGATTATCCCAACCGGGGCGGCAAAGGTTTCAGGCCGGGCCTGTGCTTTGCCGCCTGCATTGCACACGGCGGCTGCATAGACCTGGCACTTTACCCTGCCATCACGCTTGAACTGCTGCATAACGCTTTCCTGGTTCATGATGACGTGGAAGATGAAAGCCTGTCGCGACGCAACAAACCCACCATGCATCAGTACAATAACCGCGCGATGGCGATCAATGTGGGCGACGCAATGAATGTTCTGGGCCTTGCGCCGCTCCTGAAAAACAAAGAAAAGATCGGCCCCAGGCTCGCGCTGGATATATGCATGGAAATCCAGCACATGGTCATCGAATGCGTAGAGGGGCAGGCACTTGAACTGGGCTGGCGGAAAGACAATGTCTGTAACCTCAATGAAGACGATTACCTGCGGATGATCCTGAAAAAAAACCTGCTGGTACACTTGCATCCATCCGATCCGCATTGGTGCGATGATCGGAAGCAGCGGCAAAGTGAATCCCGATATTTTCAACCGCATGGGGTATTTTATGGGTACTGCATTTCAGATCCAGGATGACATACTAAACCTTGTGGGCGAAGAAAGCAAGTATGGAAAAGAAATCGGCGGCGATATTATGGAGGGCAAAAGAACACTGATGCTGATCTACCTGATGAGCCATTGTAACAAAAAAGAACTCGCTTTGATCAGGGATTTTCTTGCCATACCCATTGCGGAAAGAAGCCTGGAAACTGCTGCGGCATTGTTTGAAATGATGAAAAAGTACGACAGTCTGAACTATGCACGTAACATTGCCAAGTTTATGGCGGGAGCTGCTTTGAAGGAATTTTACACCATTTTTTCCCGCCTCCCCGACACCCGCGACAAGGCATTTATCGAAAGCATTATCCTGTACATGATCAACCGCGATTACTGACAAATGATCACCATAAAGCCACGTTTCCAGTTTGATTGCGATGTATTGATTACCGGCGGCGGACCGGGTGGCAGCGCATTGGCATACCACCTCGCCCGGAAAGGCCACAAAGTGATCGTGGCAGAAGCTGAACAATTTCCGAGGGACAAGGTATGCGGCGACGGGGTAAGCCCGATCGCTATCTCCGAGCTGCACGCGATGGGCATTACCGGTACGGAAAAATTCCGACAGACGAACGAGATCAAAAAAGTCGGGTTATTTATACAAAATGACAAAGTGATCATCGACCTGTCCAAACCTGAACATTTGCTTTTTCATGCGCACATTATCCCGAGAATTGAGCTTGACCATTGGATATATGAAGCCGCCAAAAACGCCGGGGCGCAGTACTTTGAAAAATGCAGGGTAACAGATTATGTTGTGACTGACCAGGGTGTCAATGTCTCTCTGACGCAAGAAAAACGCAATTTTCAGATCAAAACCAAAGTGATCGTCGGCGCCGACGGTAGCAGCTCAACCATTGGGAGGAAAATGCGCGGGACCAAGCCGGGAGAAGAATTCCAGCTGCTCGGCCTGCGGGCCTATTATGAAAACGTCCATGGCCCTACTGACCGGGTAGATATTTATTTCAGCGGAGAAAGCTTTCCGGGGATTTACTGGCTTTTCCCCAAAGGACCCGACGGTGCCAATATCGGAATGGCGATGGTATCTGCCACGATCCCGCAAAACACCAGGCATATCAGCAAAATGCTGACGGAGCATATCGGTAACAATGCAGATATCAAAGAGCGGATCGGCCCGGGAAAGATCAGTGGAAAAATAGCCGGGTGGCCGCTGGTATTTTACAATTCGGAAAGCCGGATCACCGCAAACCGGGTACTGCTGGTGGGCGACGCAGCCGGACTGATCAACCCCCTCAGCGGCGATGGTATCCAATATGCGCTCCTCAGCGCCCGATGGGCATCGGAGACGCTGGATGCTGCAATCACAAGAAACGATTTTTCAGAGGCGCGGCTCAATACTTACCGCGAAAAGGTCGATCAAGAACTCGGCTTCGATTTCGCATTATCGAATATGCTGGTGCAATTTTCCCGGAACAAAACCCTTACCCCTGTCTGGATGAGCATTCTCCGGATCATGATCGCACGTTCCAAAGACGACCCCGCCTATGCCGATACAATTGCAGGTATTTTTGAAGGCACCTACCCTTCCCACCAGGCCCTGAATCTGCCGTTTATCCTGAAAACATTATTGCAGGGCGGAAAAGAAATGGCGGTGGCGCCGCTTTCGGAGCTATGGAACAATCCGGCAGGTTTTGCCAGAAGCAAGTCCGAACTTTCCGACACCGTCATGCAGTTTCTAAAAAACATCAAAAACGATCCAAAAGACCAGGCCCGCTGGCTCCTGAACGTAACCCGCAGCGGCATTTCGGTTGCGGGGCATATTTTGGGGAGTTTGGGGAGATGAAGACTGTAACTTTACATTAACCCGAACCTACGCTTGTCCGCAACCGAAATGGTAGTCGCAGAATAAAAAGAATGCAGTAGTTTAGTCAGTTCTGTTATGGTAAGTTTTCCTCGCACAATACCCGGATCATTCTGAATTTGAGACTTGATCGCCGTTATTTGCTTCGCCCGTACCCGTGAACAATCTGCATAACAATCACAGTCAAATAACTTTCGCCCGTCGGATTTCATTAAGATCTGTAACCGAGAAAGGACTGGGTTTCGGAGTATAAAACCTACCCTACAACGAGAAATATTCGCTGTTTTCAATTCCTTCTTCAATGTACCGGATGGTGTCCTCGTCTGCCCCGCCTGCACGTGCAATCTCTGAAACAGGCATTTGGCCATGCAAACTCGCGCCAGCCCAGGCGCTGTCGTGAGATAAATCCGTAAGGCCTTCAAAACTGACTGACCTGCAAACTTTTATGGCGTCGTCAAGACACTCCACTTCGGTTTCTGCAAGAAAATCCAGATCCGCCTTTTCCAGCGCTTTCAAATGGTAAGGCGGAACTGCCTCGATGTGGGAATGGACAAAATGAATAAACTGCTCGCTCAGCGGCAAACCGTTGTATTTGCCGCTTGCAATTTTGACAATATCATAAACCTTGGAAGGAACCGGGCCATAGCCCATTTTCATAAAATCATCGCCCAGTAGGGAGGCCCCATAGTCGACCAAATGCTTCTTTTCGGCAAAATAAAGTGTCTTAAAAACCTTGTGGTAGGTAGTCTGTTACGCCAAGGTTTTCAATCACGTACAGCAGTGCATTTACCGCCTTTTCTGAATTAAAATGATGTGTCTGCATAGTTATAGGTTATCATAAATATACAACATTTACTTCACCCAATCCACCACCGCCTCAAAAATCCCTTCTGCTTGCAACCCATTCACAATGCGAAAAACTTCCGGCTTGTTCTGTTTCAATGCCAGGTTGAAAACGGCTTCGCTACGCTCCTGTCCGATCTCCTTTTCGGTGGCTGAAACCGGATTGATCATCAACAAACTTTGGGACGAAAGCGTAGTGACAAGGTCAGGCAGGTCGTAAGCAGGTATCGCGCCTGGAACTGCGGAAAGGGCGAATTTCGGTTTGTAAAACTTCTCCTCGGTGATCGACTGGTAGGAAACCAGCGGGTTGATCAGAACCAGCTTTTTAAATGGATTATTAATCGTCGCGGCGTGCAACAGATCCGAGGTTAATGTGCCGGATGCAATTGCAGTGACAGGCGTATTTTGCGGGTTGGCATTTTTTACAAAATCAGACAGAATACCGATTTCCTCTGCCCGCACGGCTACGAGGTTTCTATGTGTCAGAATACCTGCGAACCATAGGTTCAGCGGAATATCGTCAATGATGGAGTCGCCTCCTTTGATGAATCCGCTGCCCAGCTCACCGACGCCGCTCAAATCGGGAACCACGACTTCAAACCCTTGACTTACCAATTGTTCCGCCATCCCGCCCTTTTGCGCGACCGCGGATTTTCCCCGTTCATCAAAATACAGGATCGTATTTCCGGTGGAAGTTTTTGGTTTCAACCACAGCACCGGCAGATAATAATCCCCGCTGCCTTTCACCAGGTATTTTTCAATAGCATAACCGGCCTTCTGTATCCTGCCGGAAAATACTACTTCTCTTTTTGCATCGGGCTTTTCATAGCCTGAAATAGAAATCACTCTTTCCCTAAGGTTCTTGTGATAATCCGCGCCGGTTTTCCTGTTTTGTTCTCTTTTTTCAGCCAGTCTTTCCGCGTACCTTTTGTTCAGGGAAAACATAGTTTCACTTTTCAGAAACGGAGCTACCTGACCGTCCGGCGTCACGTACAGTTCTTTATCCGTCAAAATTTCCACTTTCTGGTCTTCCGGACTGCCGGGATTACCGAGAAATTTCTGAAAAAATGCATAGGACGCCTCCCTGTTTTTGAGTGTGGAAGCATGTCCGGCATCGTCTTCTGTCAGCTGCATCTGATCCGGTTTTCCCAAAGTCTGATATGCTTTCCGCGCCTCCCCAAATGCATCCCGCGCACCCTGTATCGCAAAAATATCCCTGGTCGTCGCTACGATCAGCGCCGGTTTCGGTGCCCGCACTTCCAGAAAATCAGACATGTCTATGCCGTTTTCAATGCCATACATCAGGTTTTGCTCGGCATCCTGCGGACCGTTGGAACGGATCAGTTTATCAAAAGTGGTAATGTAACATTCCGGGGCGGCGGCCAGTATACGCTCATCCATTGCGGCAATGTAAGCACTTTGCGTCCCCCCGCCCGACCGGCCCGCTATACCGATCCGTGCCGGGTCAACTTCCTTCCGGGTGAGCAGGTAGTCCACGGTGCGGATACCGTCCCAGATAAAATAATTGGCCGGCGGCAGGCCAGACACAAACGACTGAACGCCTCCATAAGAATGCTCATTCACCGCGCCTTTTTTCAGCTCCGTTCCCGCATACTGGATCCGTTCACCCTGCCCGATCGGGTCGAATGCCAGGACGATAAAACCTTTTTTGACATAATTGAGCATAATATGCTGGTAGGCCTCTGCCCTGAAACCGTTTTCACTGTGTCCGCTGCAATAGATGATCGCCGGTGCTTTTTCCTGTCTTTGGTCGGGTATGAACATGGCCGCAGTCACATAGTAACCCGGACGGGATTCGTAATATAGTTTTTCAACCGTGTAACCTTCCTTTTTCAATGTTCCGGTGATGACGGGATTTAAAGATGTTTTTTCAGGAAAAGGGCCGACTGCTTTCATCAGCTTCGCCCGGACTTCCGCCTGTCTTTTTTGCCAGTCTGCCTTTGTCTTTAATTTTTCAATAACTGCTTTGCGTTTTTCAAGCTGGGAAAAGGCCCTGCTGCTGAGTTGTTTATAAAAAATGGAACCCGGTGTGCCTTCGTAATATTTCCAGTAGTCGTAAACCGAAAGCTCGTCCTGGGCAAAAACGACATTGGAAAAACCTAAAAAACAGCCGGTCAAAAGAAGCAATACATTGAATTTCATTCTATATTTCAATTTAGCGGGATAATCAGGGCAAGGATTTTGTGCAAATTTCGGATTGTCATCTATTCCCCGGCCGGAACAGGCGCCGGGTAGTTACAATATTGAAAAGTTGCAGGCGGGAACACTCTACTTTGCGTACACCATTTTCAAAAAAAACCTGCCGGATCAACGATTACCTGTCCAAAGTCATTTTTAAAAACCGGGAATAAACGCATCTTGGCCTGAATATTCATCATAAAATACCGTTCAGGGTATTTATAAAAACAACAAAAAATTATGAAAGTCCCGTACAATCAGCTGTTTTTGCTCGCGTCGGTCACACTATTTCTGGGATCCTGCAACTGGAGCCCCACGCAGAACTCGGCCATCAATACCAAAAAATCCGGCTCCGACAGTACATTTAATATCTGTTATTCCTCCGTGGTCAAAAAAGACACCGTGCTTTTGAATGCGCTGGTTTACGGGGACAGCATACGGGGAAGCCTGGGTTACAAGCTCTATGAAAAAGATCAGAACAACGGCTCCATACTCGGAACCATGCAAGGTGATACGCTCCGGGCAATGTACACTTTTGTTTCCGAAGGCACAGAGTCGGTGCGGGAAGTGGTATTTCTCAAAAAAGACACTTTGCTCGTTGAAGGCTATGGCGAACTGAAAGACGACAAAGGCAAAGTGGTTTTTGAAGATATAAAAAATATAAAGTTTAGCGGAATAGTGTTGCAAAAGGTACCTTGTAAATAAAGCCCTTCACCTCCACTGCATCAGAGCCGAATTCAGCGCCTCTTCGACCCTTATTCTGGGTTTGTGAAAATAGGTCAGACCGTGTCCCGGGATCATGATGTCCATGTCTACTTTGGCAAATTTTCTCAGGGATTGTATGTAAATGCTTTTGTTGAAGTCTATCGAACCGCTCCATCCGAAGTCGCCGCCGAGCAGCGTGCCGATCACGTCGCCGCTGAAAACGATATGTCTTCCTTCCCACTGCAACGAAAATGCGGTGCATCCCATACTATGTCCGGGGAGCTGCATCACGGTGAATTCCAGGCCCAGGATATCGATCTTTTGGCCGTCGGAAACGGTCTGGTCGACGGTGAAAGGTGTGAATGTTTTGTGGTACAAATAGCCGCAGCAGCGTTCATCGCCCGAGGCCACGGCGCTGGCCGTTTCGTCGCAGGCAATTAATTTTACGCCCCTTTGTTTCAGCAGATGGCCGCCGCCCGCATGATCGAAGTGTGCGTGAGTAAGCAGACAGTACCGGATATCTTCCGGGCGGAGGTCCCAATAGAGCATGTTATCGAAAATCTGGTCCAGCGTGTCGCCACAGCCGCAATCGACCATGATAAGGCCTTTATCGGTTTTGATAATGTATGAATTCCCATCGTTCCAGAGGGCTCCCTGGAGGTCAAAAGTGATACCATTCAGGTCGCCGCCCACCTGGAAAATGTTTTTTAAAAGCTGCATTGGGTAATTGGTCTGATATAGGGTTTGGTGTCAGAATAAAGCTGGGAATTGTCAGGAGATCTCTTTTTTCTTGATTGGCCTGTCGGCTTTGTGCAGAGATTCTAAATAACTGACGTTGCCGCGCAGGTCGATAAAAAAGCAGTGAACATTGATATTGTAATAAGCATCCTCCTCTCCTTCCTTAAATGCCGTGTATTCCTTTTCATGTATTTCTTTTGCCAGAGAAACCGCAAATTCCTTGTGACATTTTTTTTCGTCCTCCTTTAATTTTTTTTCCGTTAAAAAGGCCTTATAAGCTCCACAATCAGCATGTTCAACAATGTATACATCGCGAATATCATGCAGTGTCCGAGCTAGTTCCAAGTGATCGAACAAAGTTTTTCTCCAATGTTCAAAATTTCCATTATCAGAAAGCATCTTCGGAATAAAGTGCTTTCTGTTTGTTTCAATAGTAGTACAAAGGGAGGTTCCCGCCAACGCGAAATGGTCGTAACGGTTGGTAAGATTGTCAAAATGTAAGAAGTTAAGTAGATTATCAGTTAATCGCAGATCAATACAGCTGATCACCAGCACATTCTTTTTGGGCAGCTTATAGGTTCCGACCTCCGGATATTCGAATGTTGACATAGCTATGAGTTTAAGGTGAGGTTTAAAGCCAAAATATACAAAATCAGCCGAAAATCCCTTTCACAATCATTATTTTTAACAGCCACCGTAACAATCACCTCTGTCCGCGAACTTTGATTAATATTGTCATTCCAAATTGCTGTTTCCTGACCCACATCATCATGCAAAAAGAGTGTATTTCGGTTTTTGATATTTTCAAGATCGGTATCGGGCCTTCCAGCTCCCATACCCTCGGCCCGTGGCGGGCAGCCGAACAATTCCTGAAAGCCCTCGCAAAAGCCGCCCCGCTCGCATCTATGGATTCCGTACAGGTTCATTTATACGGATCGCTTGCCAAAACCGGCAAGGGTCACGGGACGGATATTGCTGTGATTCTGGGATTAAGCGGGCACGATCCCGTTACTATCGACTGTACCAGAATTGATGGGTTTCTGCACGAAATTGCCTCGACAAACAAAATGCTGCTGCAGGGAAGGGAAGAAATTGCATTTGACCCCAAAACGGACGTAACATTCCACATGGCAGAGTCCCTGCCATTTCACCCCAACGGCCTCACTTTTGTTGCCCTTGCAGGAACCGAGACATTCAGCGAAACATACTATTCTATCGGCGGCGGGTTTATTATACAGGAAAATTCCGCCGACAACAATTCCGCCGAAAATACCTTTCAGCTGCCCTACCCTGCCGACTCGGCCTCTGATATTTTAAAATGGCATCAGCAGACCGGGATGTCCATCTGGGAAATTGTGCTGGAAAATGAAAAAGCGTGGCGGGATAAAAATGACGTCCGTGCCAATCTGATACATATCTGGCATGTCATGCGCGAAAGTATTTTCCTGGGCTGCCAGACCAAAGGAACGCTCCCCGGCGGCCTGCATGTGAAACGCCGGGCCGCGGAACTGAACCAAAAACTTTTACAGGGCCTCGATTGTGCGGATTATGACCGCTGGCTTGAACTGGTCCGGGCCAGTGGCGACGGCTTCAAATATACCCTCGACTGGGTAAGCTGCTTTGCATTGGCCGTGAATGAACAAAATGCATCTTTCAGCCGCGTCGTGACAGCTCCGACCAATGGAGCGGCCGGTGTTATTCCGGCTGTACTTCAGTATTACGTTGCGTTTTGCAATGGGCAGGAAGAAGACATTTTCCGGTTTCTTTTAACTGCCGGGGAAATCGGGAGCATCTTTAAAAAAGGGGCCACGATTTCCGCAGCCATGGGCGGGTGCCAGGCAGAAATCGGTGTATCGTCGGCTATGGCAGCAGCCGGGCTGACGCAGGTATATGGGGGCTCGGTGGAGCAATGCCTGATGGCAGCGGAAATCGCCATGGAACATCACCTGGGCATGACTTGCGATCCGGTCGGTGGGCTGGTGCAGATCCCCTGCATCGAACGCAACACCATGGGCGCGATTAAGGCAATTACGGCTTCCCAACTTGCCCTTCAGAGCAACCCCGGAAATGCCAAAGTGTCGCTCGATAACGTCGTCCTGACCATGTGGCAAACTGCCCTCGACATGAATAACCGTTACAAAGAGACCTCCGAAGGCGGACTCGCACTGAATATTCCGATCAGTCTGAGCGAATGCTGAACAGGCCCGGCATACATCAGCAATGCAAATCCGGGCCTGTACTTTCACTATTTTTTTTGATGCATCATCAGATTTTCAATGGTTTCGGTGATCTCCTCCACCGGTCTTTTGAAGGTCATGTAAGCATGCGGGCCTTCGGGATCGTCGCGCCACGCATTGTTTCCGCCTTCCGGAACATAATGTCCCCGCTGCAAGCCAAAATAAGGTTCAGCGCCTTTTACTGCGATCAGTACGGCTGTCTGGTCCCAGCTCATTCTGCCCAGGCTGTCTCCTTTTGAAAACGACATCGCTTTCGCATAAACATCCTTTACAGGTGAGTTCAGTGCAGCGTTATGGATCACCCGCTGACCTGTTACAACCTTCATACCAATTTCAAAACCGCTGAAAATGACTTCGGTAGGCCATTGTGTAAATACTTTTTCCGACGCCACAGAATCTACGAAAACATTGTATTCCCGCCCTTTGGGAAAACGGCCGGCCATGGAAACCAGCCGCTTTACTTTTTGTGTAACCAGTTCCTTGCCCGAAAGCTTGGAGTTACTGTCCGCCGGCGATTCCAGCAAAGCAGCCATGTTTGTCAGAAACCCCACCGTCACGATCGTAACGCTGGTATCAGGCTGGGCCGACAATATTTTCCGGTATGTTTCCACGGCATCCGGCGCATCAGCTGAAGATTTGATCGTATGCGGATACTTTTCTGCAATCAGCTCCGGCCAGCCCTGGCTTGCCTTGGCATAGGGAACGCCTTCGCCTTTTGGCGCGCCGGTCGGCAGGTCGGGGCGGCCAAAGTAGGTATTGAGGATGTTGATGGCGGGCACCACCAGTTCATGCGAATTACTGGCTATCACCGCCAGCGGAACAACCTGCCCACTATCGGCCAGCGCGTGCAGCACCGCCATCGCACCCACGTCGTCATAGTCGGGCCCGATGTCGGTATCCAGAATAACCGCGGGCAGCCTCTCCTTGTTTTCCTCAGGCGAAGAACAGGCGGTGACCAATAGTGCAAATGCTAAAACAAGCGGAAGATTTCTCATAATGGATGATTAAAGGTTATTTGATAATACGATAAAAAGTACCGGATGCATTAGTTCCAGCCATTGTTTTGTTTGTAAATGCTATTGCTGCGTTGTATCTGCTGCTCGGGAACGGGCAGGTATTCGTCCCGGCCCTTGGTGAAATTGGCAGCTGACAAATGTGGCACGCGCGTTTTCTCGGTTACAAAATAATTGTTCATGGTTTCGGCAGCTATCCCCCATCTTACCAGATCAAAAAAACGGATACCTTCCAACGCAAATTCCAGCCTTCTTTCCCATCTGAGCGCGGTGGTTGCATTGGCTTTGTTCCAGACAATGTTCTCGCCCGGCTTGTACACATCCATACTGTAATTGGACATGAATTTCCCGTTTGCGTTTTTGAGCAGGTTTGTCGAGTTTTTTGCCCTGGCCCTGATCTGGTTGATCAGCGGCAGCGCCTCGTCAATCCTCCCCACTTCTATCAGCGCTTCGGCTTTCCATAATATCACATCGCTGAACCGGATGATGCTACTGTTTTTCGAGCTGGCCGGATAGGCGTAAGTTTGGGCGGTTGTCAGGCAGGGGCAGCCCAGTTGCTGCACTTCTTTCATGGCCGAGTAAGGCCCGTAAGTACCTGGTTCACGGGTAAATGTAGCGGCACGATAGATCACATTCTGCTGGTATTTATACGGATGTGACGGAATCCCTACCGAATGGTCGAGTCTCGGATCGATGGTATTTTTGATAAAATCAACTGAATCTTTCATCGATACGGTATTAAAATCATTGAACAGCGGCAAGCCTTTGTCCGAAGTCCTGAACGAATTGACCAGGTTTTGGGTCGGGCGGTGGAATGAGCAACAGCCGTAGCCGGGGTACATCGGATAGTTCAAAGCGGTCGACATATCGATCCGGCCGATGGGGGTACCGTCGTCCTTGGATCTTTGCACGGCAAAAACAGACTCTGACCCATTGTCATAGTTCCACAGGAAATTTTTACCTATATCGTCAAAGAGCGAGAATTCTCCCGAATTGATCACCTCCGTGGTCAGTGAAATAACCTCATTCATGTATTCCTGATTGACCGAAGTCACGCTGTTCTGGTTATCCTGCATATATGCCTGGTACAAGCGGGTTTTGGCAAGATAAGCCTTCGCGACAGTCTGGTTGGGCCGGCCGGCATCTGTTCTGGGCGCAGGTAAATTGTCTGCCGCAAACCTGAAATCGTCGGCTATTTTTTGCCAGAGATCATTATCGCTCAGTTCGTCATTGGAGAGTTTTTCAATGTCGTCGGCTTCCAGCCCGTCCGTCACGTAGGCTATTTTTTTAAACAGGATTTTCAGCAAAAAATGGTAATGTGCCCGCAAGAACCTCATTTCGGCTAGACGTCTGGTTTTATCTTTGAAACTGGCCTCATCCAGTACATTCAAGACCTTGATCGCCGCATTGGCCCGCTGAACTCCGATATACAGTCTTGTCCAGATCCGGTTTCCTTTGTCCATGTCCGCCCGGACCGTGGAAAAGATCTCATACTGATGGTATTCTCCCTGATCGGCCGCGCCCAGCCCGCCTTTGTACGCATCGCCGGAACGCACATTTCCATAGGGCCACATACTGGTATACGGTTCGTGCCAGTGGTCGTTTCCGAGGGTTGCATAGGCCGCAACCGCCAGTTTTTCAGCGCCGACCGCATTCTGAAGATCTTCCTCATTGGCCACTCCCCGCGGAAGAACGTCCAGGAAACTGTTGCAGCTTGCACAAAACAGCGCAGCCGCCAGTACTAGTTTATATGATAAGAACTTATTCATTGCTTGCAGAATTGATGGATTGCTATGTGTTACAGATTGATGCTCAGGCCCAAAGTGATGTTTCTCGGCCTTGGAAAACCATTCCCCGGATTTTCAGGATCCTCGGAAGTAAACGAGGAATGTTTGAACGTAAGCAGATTGTCGGCCGTCACATAAAGCCTGCTGCTTCTGATGTGCTTGATATCCGGCAAATTATAGCCCAGACTGATCTGTCTCAATTTCATGTAAGCGCCGTTTTCGATAAAATATGTGGAAAGCCGCCCTTCATTGTTATTGTCGACCAAGGTAACGGCGGGGATTGTTGAGCCGGGATTATCCGGCGACCAGGCATCCAGTGTCCGTTTTCCGTAGTTGATACCTGCCCATAAGGATGAGAAATCGGTACGTCTTTTGAATACGTTATTCACTTCCCTGCCGAACACGCCCTGGAAAAAGGCCGTAAAATCGAAATTCTTATAACTCAGGTTCAGGTTGATACCATATTCATACCTCGGTGTCGATATGCCCAGGTATCGCTGGTCGAGGGTATTGATGGTGCCGTCATCGTTCAGGTCTTTGTATTTCAGCCGCCCGATACCTTTTCCTGGCTGGATGGCGTGCTGGTCCACTTCCTCCTGATTTTTAAATATACCGTCCGTAACGTACCCGAAAATAGAGTTCATAGACCTTCCCAGAATGTTCTGCTCCACATTGCCCGGGTACAAGTTCAGCACCACCTTCGGCAGCTCCGTGATCTTGTCGCGGTAATGTCCCAGATTTCCTGTGACCGAATAATTCAGCTTTGAGATCGCATCCTGGTAGCCCAGCAGGATTTCGAACCCCTTTGTTTGCATGGAAGCGCCGTTCACATACCTGTTCCCGCCTTCGCCAATGGCCGCAAGATAGAGCGGGGATATGAGGATATCCTTTGTATTTTTTACAAACAGATCCAAAGACCCTGTGAGTTTATTGGCGAAAAAGCCCAGGTCAATCCCTGCGTTCATCTGCCCGCTCTGCTCCCATTTCAGGTTATTGTTGCCGGTCTGCGACTTTCTGAAACCTGAAAGCAGCGAACCGGAATCGGCCCCGTAAATATCGTATGCAGTACCATTGTCGGAATTGAATGCAATCGCCGATTCGCCATAGTGCGTCATATAGGTGGTAAACCGGGCGGTATTGGAAATCTCCTGGTTCCCGGTAATACCCCACGATCCCCGCAGTTTCAGTTCGGAAATGGGTGTTGCCGCGTTTTTCAGGAAATCCTCCTGGTCGATGCGCCAGCCCGCGGACAGGGACGGGAAGAAACCGAACCTGTTGTTTTCCCCGAACCGCGACGAGCCATCATATCTTCCGGTGGCAGAGAAGAGATATTTGTCCGCATAGGCGTAATTGACTTTACCAAAATAAGACAGCAAACTATATCCCGAACTGGAACCTGAAACAATGTGCCGCCCGCTGCCGGCGTCTTCAGTAAAGTAATCGAATGTTTCCAGCGCGAAGTTTTCCCGGTAGCTCGAACTTTGGCGGTAGTTGTTCTTGATCGCCTCGGTCCCCACCAACACGGTAGTATTGTGTTTGCCTTTCGTAAGATTGTAATCCACCGTCGCATTCAGTACCCAGTTGAAATTTTCAGAGTTCAGGTTCCGAACGGAATTCATTAAACGTTTCTTGATGCCGGTATCAAAAATCCTTTCAATATCCCGGTCAAGTCCTTTCTGCCAGTCGATACCGAAGGTGGATTTGAAGTTCAGATTTTTGGCCAGCGAAATATCGGCGTAAACATTCCCAAACACATTGACATTGTTCCGCTGGTCCCAGTTATTGATATCCAGGACCATATAAGGGTTTTCATCGTCTGTAAACGCCCCGGTTATCGGGCCCGAATAGTTGCCGTCGTCCGTCAGAACCGGCAGGATCGGGCGCACACTCAATGCCCTTTCCAAAGGCAGCAAACCGCTGAACCCATTATCCATCACATTGGAAACAGAAAGATTTTGTCCAATTCTTACTTTCTTGTCAAAAAAGTCCTGCCGCGTGTTGATCCTGGTACTATACCTTTTGTTGTTCTTGGCATGCAGCACATATTTATCGTCGTAAAACCGGAATGATATCACAGAACCTGTGTTTTTGCCACTGGCCGACAGAGACAGGTTATGCTCCTGGATAAAGCCCGTCCGGCTGATCGCCTTGAACCAGTCGGTATTCGCGGACTTCACGCCTGGGATCAGGTATTCCGGAATATTTATTTTATTTAAAACCGCCTTCCCACTGGCGTCGCGCGACCAGTCGTAGTCAATGAAGGGGATATTGTCCGGGTTTCCGCCGTCGTTGATCGTGGCCTGCCAGTGTACCCTCGCCCGCTCCATGGTATTCAGCATTTTGGGCATGCTGATGTATCTGGAGTGTGTAAAAGCAGACGAATAGTTGATCTGAAAACCTTCCGATTTGGCTTGTTTGGTGGTAACGATGATCACACCATTGGAAGCCCGCGAACCATAGATCGCCGCAGACGCCCCGTCCTTCAATACCTGTATGGATTCTATATCATTGGAATTCAATATATTAAAAGCGCTGGATTTGGTGGGCACGCCGTCGATGATATAGAGCGGATCGTTGTTGTTCAGCGTGCTCACGCCCCGTATCCTGACCGTCGCGCCGCCCGCGGGATTACCGTCTGTCTGAATGGAAACGCCGGGAACCTGTCCCTGCAATGCTTTGATAGGGTTCGGGTTTGGGCTGTTTTTCAGCATTTTGGTATTGACAATGGAAACTGCGCCGGTGAGGTCCACTTTCCGCTGCGTGCCATAGCCTGTAACAACCACTTCCTCCAGTGAAGCGTTTTCGATCATCATCCTGAAATTGAGCACAGATGATTTGCCGACCGTTAACTCCTGCGTCAGGTAACCGACATAAGTTACCTGGATCACTGCGTTTTCGGAAGCTACCGGCAAAGTATATTTCCCGTTTGCATCGGTCACCGCGCCGTTGATGCCGCCGGTTTCCCTGACGGTGGCGCCCACCAGCGGTTCATTGCTGGCCTGATCCATAACAGCGCCTGTTATGGTAATCTGTGCTTGCGTATGCTGTATGACCATGCAACAGCATACGATTGAAAATAGAATTTTCAGTCTCATATCATGCGTTAAGGTTTAATTGGGTTTAAGATTTTTTCAAAGGATTTG
Organism: Dyadobacter bucti; assembly: GCF_005869225.1. GTDB lineage: Bacteria > Bacteroidota > Bacteroidia > Cytophagales > Spirosomataceae > Dyadobacter > Dyadobacter bucti. The sequence continues at coordinate 635,812 of NZ_SWFP01000001.1, forward strand.
CGTTACATACAGGCAACAGCGAACCAGGCGGTGCCAGGTGCGGCAACGTCGGTATAGTGTGTGCGAAATACGGTATGCGGGAACCTGTCAGTTTCCCGAAGCGATGATCAGCCCCAGGCCTGCCACGAACAGAGCCAGCATGGATTTGATCAGGAGCGAAATGGTTTTATCCCCGCCTTTGAATTCCTTCCAGATCACCACGCCCCACAACGCCGCCACGAGGGTAGCGCCCTGTCCAAGCCCGTAAGAAATGGCCGGCCCCGCCTTTCCGGCCGCGATCAGGTTGAAGAGGTTGCCCAAACCCCAGATAGCTCCCCCCAGTATGCCGATACTATGCGTGCCAAAGCTACCCTGGAAATATGCCCTGTAACTGGTAGGCGTTCCTTCCAGCGGCTTGTACATGAGATAGCTGATAAACAGTATATTACTGACCAGAATACCGGCTGCAAAAATGACAAACGCCGTGTAAGGTGTCATTTTTCCCACAGCCGGTGAGATGAAATTGTCCAGGTCCATGGCGGACGCTACAAAAGAGTAGAATGTCGACATCAGGATCCCCGCAACGATGGAAACGATCACCCATTTGGTCACATTCTTTTTCTTTACATTTCCCGCATAGCGCTTGTAGGCGGTGGCGTTCAGTACAATCGCGATGGTGACCAGAAGTACACCAGAAAAAAGCAGGAAAGGATCGCCTTTGCTGAGCATCAGATAATTGATCAGTACTCCGATGATGAGCGCAATGCCGATCCCGATCGGAAACGCCACAGCCATTCCGGCGGCTTCTATGGCGGCTGTCAGTAATATATTGGCCAGGTTGAACACCACGCCGCCGATCAGCGCGCTGATGATATTATCGGGATCTGCCTGCAAAAGATCATCAATAAAGGCTCTCCCCGATTCGCCGGTACTGCCCATGGTAAGCGCGCCCAGCAACGCGAGCAGAAAGATCCCGACGGCATAATCCCAGTAAAAAAGCTCGAACCGCCATCGGTCCTGTACGATCTTCTGGGTATTCGCCCAGGATCCCCAGCATAGCATGGTCACGACGCAGAACATCACGGCCATCGGGTAACTTTCGACAATAAACATAGTTAAGGGTTTGGTTTAGTTTTAAAGGTTCGTGAGCGGATTGATGTTGTTGAGCAACGGCAGCTGGTCTACTTCTTTTCGCAGCGGAATGGAGCTTTGCGCGCCCATGCGGGTTACGCTGATCGCCGCCACTTTGCAGGCAAATGATACTGCTTCGTCCAGGGCCATACCTTCGGATAAACCCACGGCAAGCGCCCCATTGAAACAGTCACCTGCCGCGGTGGTGTCCACTGCGGTCACAGCGGGTGCAGGGATAACTTTGCGGATATTTTCGGTGTATAAAAAAGCGCCCTTGCTGCCCAGCGTGATGATCACATTCCTGCATCCTTTCGCCACTAAAATGGACGAAGCCTGCTCGGCAGTTTCATCGTTTACAACCCGGATCCCGGTCAGCAGCTCGGCCTCTGTTTCGTTGGGGGTGATCAGGTAAAGGCATTGCAGGACATCGTCCGGCAGGTACTGCGCCGGTGCCGGATTCAATATGACCTTTACATTTTTTTCAAATGCGGTTTTAATGCTGAAGATGACCGTTTCCAATGGTATCTCCAGTTGTATCAAAAGAATATCGCTGGGTGTCAGATCTTCGAATGCCAGGATAACCTCGCTCGGCTTTAAAGAACTGTTCGCGCCCGGCGCTACCGAAATACAGTTTTCGCCGTCATGGTCTACATTGATCAGCGCCACACCGGAAGGCAGGAGCGCATCGGTAACAATAAAATCCGTTCCGATCTTTTCTCTTTTAAACTGCTGCAATGCCTGTTTGCCAAAAAGGTCGTTGCCCACTTTGCATATAAAATTCACCTTCCCGCCTAGCCTGGACGCGCTCAAAGCCTGATTAGCTCCCTTTCCGCCCGGGTTCATCAGGAAATTTCCGCCCATTACTGTTTCCCCCGGCATGGGCAGCTTATGCGACTTCACCACCATATCTGTATTGGAACTTCCCACTACGTAAATCATACTATCCGATATATCGCTTGATTGATTATTGAAAAATGCTGAGTGTTTCTAAACCCTATGATCCAAAACTATCTCTAAATAATATCATTTTAAATCCACAAATTGTTCATTTCAGTCAATGCTATAAAAGCATTAAAATGACTTAAAATCCCTCCATAGCAGTATTTTATCAAAAAATGCCTCTTTTTTATCAATAAAAATCAATACTTCCATTCAATGCTATGCTTTCCATACCCGAACTGTTTTCTCTGACAAAATCCCTGACCAAATCAGAAAAGCGTTATTTCAGGATGTGCCAGAATTTTCAGGAGGGAGATAAAGGCTATATGAAAATGTACTGCATCCTCGAGACCGCGGACATGTATACCGATGCTTTGCTGGCCCAGATCGTTGCCGAACTCGGCGAGAGCACCGTGGAACCAGCCCGGAAACATCTGGCGCGCGTGTTATCGAAAAGCCTCAGTCAGTTTGAAGGCGAAAAATTGATCGATAATCAGCTTTGGAACCTCTATCAGAACAGCAATACTTTGTACCGGAAAGGCCTGTACCCGGCTGCGATGCGGCTTATATTAAAAGGCGAAAAGCTCGCTATGGAGCACGGGAAGCATATATTTTACAATATGCTGAACAGGAAAAAGATCGAATATATGATGCACCAGCAGTTTATCGACTGGGACGAATCGGAGCTGGTTCTGATGCAGGAAAAATCCAGGGACGCTATTTCCAACGAAAATGCAGTGCAGCAGCATGCCTCACTTTACGAGATCCTTTTGTGCCGGTACTGGAAAAACGGCACCATCCGCAGCGTGCGGGAGCAAACGCTTCTCAACGACCTGATCCTGGAAGAGCACCTGACGATCACCAATAACAAGAATACGTCTTTCGAATCCAATATCACCCACCTTCATTTTCAGTCAGTGTTTTTTTTGGTGACCGGGGATGTGGAGGGCAGCCTGCAGATATTTTACGAGCTGGACCATTTGTATCAGGCCAACCCGAAGGCCTGGGCAAACGCCCCGCAGTACTACGTGCAATTTCTCAACGGGATTTTGCAGACGCTGAGAAGGGTGGAAAAATTTGATGAAATGCCCTTTTTCCTGGAAAGGTTAAGGTCGTTGAACAGCGTGTCGGAATATCAGGACATACGGGTCCGCTATCATGTTTTGGAACACGAGCTGCACATTCTGATCGCCAAACAGCAGATTTCAGCGATCCCCGGTTTTCTGAATTCCCTGCCTGCCGAGAACGAAAAAACGCTGGCACTGATCCCCTACCAGGAAAAAGCGCAGTGGTGGTTTACATTGGCAAGAGCGCATTTCGACACAGGCCATTACGATAAGGCGCTTTTTTATATCAATACCATTCTCAACAGCAGCCACGGCCAGATCAGCCGGCTTTTGTACGTGACTTACCGCATCTTAAAGCTTATGGTACACTACCATCTGGGCGACCATGATTATCTGGACTACGAAATGCGGTCTATTGAGCGGAAATTGAAAAAAGGGAACCAGTGGTACCGGACTGAAAAATGTGTCATTTCCCTTTTGAGAAAAAACCTGAATTTAAAATCCGTATCGGGCCTGATACAGGAGCTGATCGATCTGAAAAATGATCCTTACGAGCAGCATATCATTACCGAGCTAGCACTGATTCCCTGGTTTAATAAATGGTTCGGGCATATTGCACCGGAACTTAAGACTTCTAGGCCGTTTTCGGTACCCGGGTCCTTGTCAGCAAATGGATGATCAGCCAGGCGACGGAATACGTGAACCCACAGAGCGTGAAGATCACATAATATCCTCCCTGCAGATCCCCCTGCGCTTTGTACATGTCCAGCAGGTAACCGATCAGCATCGGGAACAATATCCCGCCGATAGCACCCGACATCCCGGCAATCCCGACAACCGAACTGACAGATTCTTTGGGAAAAAGATCCGCCGCCAGCGTGAAAACATTGGTTGCCCAGGCCTGATGCAATGCTACGGCAAAACTCAGCAGTCCCACAGCTACCCACACATCGGTTACAAACTGTACCAGTATCACCGAAAATTCGAGCATGGCCAGGGCCAGCAAAACACTTTTGCGGGCTTTCAGTACAGGCCAACCCTTTTTGATCAGCCAGGAAGAAAGATATCCTCCGCCCACAGACCCGATGGTCGTGGCGGCGTAAATGACCATCAGCGGCAGGCTTGGCTTTTTGAGATCAAGGCCAAAAGTAGAGGCAAAATAAGAGGGCAGCCAGAACAGGAAAAACCAGTAAATCGGGTCGATCAGGAATTTGCCGGTAACTACCGCCCAGGTATGCGGCATACGGAACAATGCGCTCCATTTGATCGCGGGGGCCGCCTGCATCGCATGATCCTGCCCTTCCTCAATTAAAGCAAGTTCCTCAGCAGTAATGCGTTGATGCCGGGAAGGAAGCTCGTACACCAGCCACCATACGCCCAGCCAGACAAATCCGAGGACGCCCGTGATCCAGAAAACTTCCTGCCAGCCGTAGGAGCTCAATATCCAGGGCACGATCACAAGCGCGGCTACCACGCCCACACTCGACCCGGCATTTAATATGCCGGTGGCCAGCCCTTTTTCTTTTTTCGGAAACCATTCGGAAACCGCTTTCATCGCTGCAGGAAAATTTCCCGCTTCTCCGATCCCGAGTATCATCCTGACCACCGCAAATCCGGCAACACTGCGCACTACGGCGTGCATCATCCCTGCGACACTCCAGATGATCACCGCAATAGAATATCCTTTTTTTGTCCCAACCCTGTCGATGAGGCGGCCCATCAGCAACAGGCCCGTGGCATACGCGGCGCTGAAAGCCATCACGATGCGTGCAAAATCGGTCTCACTCCAGCTGAACTCCTTTTCCAGGATCGGTTTCAGCAGGCCTATCACCTGCCGGTCGATATAATTAATGGTAGTCGCGATCAGCAGCATGGTCACAATGAACCATCTGTAATTTTTCATTTTGGAAGAAGGCATCGGACCGGGGTTAATTTGGGAGCCGGACTGCCTGCCGCGCCAACAACAACCATTTGCCTTTTTGCTTTTGCCAAATCTGCAGAACTTTGAGCTTTACAGTGCCGGGATCTTTACCGGCGTCGTGGGTATGGGCAAAAAAGTCGTGACGGACAATGGCCGTATTCTCAACGATCTGAATGGTTTGCTGAGAAAGCTCCAGTGAGGTGAATTTGTACTTGCCCGTCACCATCGACTCGATACAGGTCTTTTTATCCTCAACCAGCCCAAGAGAATGCCCGTAGCTCAGCGACTCGGAGATAAGGCCATCGAACACTTTTGCGTCGGGACTGACCATGGTTTTACGTAACAATTCCACTGCGGAAGCCACTGCGGCTTCATCCTTGCCCTGCGCCTGAACTACGTTGATACTCATCATGAATAAGATTAAAAGGCTAAATAAATTTTTCATTGTATACAAGGTTAATCGAACGTTTATTTTCCATAATTACCGATGGCCGCGGAAGTCGTCAGCGCCCGGTCGTAAATTGTTACTTGCCTGATCGCACCATTGATTTTAGGGCCGATTAACAGTTGCGGTTCCCCCGCCACCGACTGAAGATAGGGATTAAACCTGCCCCAGCCAAACTGTCGCGTATCGCCCCCGTCGTTCAGGATACCGTTCACAACGAACGAAATGATGCGGGGCCCGCCGTCAACAATAATGCTCACATGCTGGTCGGTGGCTGCTTTTAAAAGACCTTCATCACTGCTCCATACTGATTGCGTACGGCCGTCGCTGAGTGTTATTTCCAATGTTTTTTTGTCAGTTAACCTTACACTCCAGCCTGTCCCTTCGGGTTTGCGGTTATCCAGTAATACCTGTCCGAATGTCAGGTCTTTGAGGTTAAAAACCATATCAATGGTAAAGCCGTTGCGCGTGGCAAACCCGCCGCCATCTACACGTTTCGCGTCTCTTTTGTAAAAATCAATAGCAGGACTTTTAACAGAAACAGGGAATTTTTCAGCCTGATGCTTCCAGCTGATCACTGCTCCGTCTTCCGCTTTTTTGTGGTTTTCAAATTGCGCCCAGAGGTTGTCCAGCAGCTTGTTATCGATCTGATGTACGGCCGCAATGTCTTTCTGTGTTTCCGTGATGTAATAGTTGCCTTTGTCCTCGACAAGGTCCGGGTAGCTCATACGGATGATCGGCTCGTCGTCGTACAGCAGGATTTCGGGCTGCGTCCAGCGAATGATCTTTCCTTTGGGAGAATCTGCTTCCACCCCGCCCATAATCCACACAGGATTGCGGTCATTGTAGGCCATGCTCCTCCGGTTCGGATGTTCTTTGATAAATTTCCCGCCGTGGTTATGAAACCAGTAGAGGTACTTTCCATTCTCGCATTTCCAGACAAAATTGGCGGCGCGCGGATGTTTCACCAGCCTTCCGTTGGCGTATTTCAAATATTGGGGCGAGTCCCAGGTGTGGCCCCGGTCGCGGCTGTAAGTGTATGCAGGATGCCCGTCGATGGTGCGGTAAACGCAGAAGAACGATCCGTCGCTCAGCACCGTAAAACTCTGCTCCTCAGCAATAGGCCCGCCGCCTTGGGAAGGTGTCCGCAGACCGATTTCTCCGTCGGGAAGCGTGTTCCATTTGGCCTGGGCAGGGTCGGATACTTTAAACAAATCCTCACTTTGCAGGAGCGCACCTTCGCTTTTTGTAAAAAATCCTTCCCCAAAACCCCCTACTTTATGCACCGGCACATAAGCCGAACCTTTGTCCGCAAAAGCCCGGCCCACATTCCAGAAGTACTGGATTTTGCCCTGGTAAGGGTTGTTTTTATCGATTTCAAAATTCCGCATCGGAATCGTATACCGCTGTTTCGACCAGCTTTTCCCGTTGTCGTCGGAATATTTGAATACAAAATATCCCTGGCTGTCCACCCGCTTCACCAGCCCGTCCTTGTATGGGGGATTGTCGCCTTTTACGGCGCGGGTGTTATCGGTATTGTGGTTATAAAAAACAAAAAGCCTGCCGTTCGGCGATTTCAGAAGTACCGCATAGGACGCTTCCGGGCCGTTTGCAGGCTCAACGTCCACTTTGTCTGTCCAGGTTTTGCCCTGGTCGAGGCTGCGCTGAGTGACCACATGCTGGCCGGTTTCGCCTTCATGGCTCTGGCCGGTGGTCAATACGCAAAGCCAGGCACCATCATTGGTTTTGACGATGTAGGGCTGATCGCTGTAACTTTCATCCGGGATCACCATTCCGGTTTTGATATTCCTTTTATCAGTTTCCTGGGCAAAAAGCGGGTTTTGCAAACAAAAAATCACCGCACAAAGCCATGCCTTTTTTGCCAAAAAATTTATAATTCCTGCCTTCATAATCATAATAAGTAAATTAGCGTATACAAATACCTCTTTCGGGCACCATTTATTCGGCAATGATCCGCGATTCAGCCTTCGGATATTCATGGCAGAGATAATACCGCCGCGCCTCATCTTCCTCGATTTCGGGAAAACGCAAACCATAATCCACCAGAAAAACATTGTCATTGAGGTCATCGCAGACGCTGGAAATTTCGGAGCTCAGCGTGTAGCCTACGCCGTCGATTTCCCAGCCGGTACCTTCTTCTCCCCAAAACTGGTGGATCGTGCGCGGGTGTATGGTGAGGCTTTCGCCGGGATGCAGCCTGACAATTTCGCCCGGACCCAATCTGCGGACGCAGCCGTCAACCTGGGTGGTAAATGTTTCGGACGAAGGATTTCCGTCGGGATCTGCTTTGGTAAGCTGTACCAGGATATTCCCGCCGGCGCGGCAGATAATGTCTTCGCGTTTGGACAAATGAAAATGAGCCGGGGCACGCTGGTTTTCAGGATCAATCAGCCATTTTTCAGCATATTGTTTGGGATACAAAGGATTGTTCGGGCGACCGTTCCGGGCTGTGAACAGCACCCGCCCGATGTTGTAAAAGTCCTTGCTGCCAAAGTCCGTAACATCCCAACCCAGCATACAGTCGCGGATTTCGTCATAATCCGGGCCTGCGGCGAGCCACTCGTCGGTGGTCAGATAAGCGAAAGGCGGCAGGTGTACACCATAATGTTTGATTACCTCTTTGGCAATGTCGATACTGTGATTGATGATGGATCTTTTCAGGTTCATTTTTGTAAGTTTTCTGTTTGTAAAAATGTTTTATTCAATCCCCGCCCGGAAACTCCCGATGGCTTCGGAGGTGGTGAGATAGCGGTTGTAGACGCGTATGTTTTTGATTTGATTTTGCCCGGCAGGCGAGATTTTTAATGGCGAAGATGTATTGATATCCGCCAGCCCGCCGCTGAACCACGTCCACCCGAATGGCCGGTAGCGTCCACCATCGCAGAGTTTTCCGTTTACGACCGTGGTAATGATATTGGGGCCGCCGTCGACGATAAATACCACGTGCTGCGGTTTGCCGGTTTGGATCACACCGGGATCGGTGTCCCAGGAACTTGTCTGCTTTCCGTCATGCAGCGTCACCGCGAGCGTTCGCCGGTCGGTAATGGTTACGGACATTCCCTTTCCCCGGCTGTCAAGGTTATCGAGCAGGATTTCGCCCGGTTTCAATTCGTTAAAATGCAGCCAAAGATCAATGGCAAAGCCGCCTGCATTGAGATCAGGAAGTTTAGGAACAGTAATTTCGGAAGTCGTTGTCAGATCGTGCTTTTCAGCGATCAACCCCGATCTGGCAATGGTTTTGAAAGTCGCCTGTTTCCACAGACCTTCCAGCAAAAGCGGGTCAATGGCATGTACAGCGGCAACTTCTTTCTGCGTTTCCGTGATCCAGAATTTACCGTTTTCCTCGATCAGGTCCGGGTAGCTCATGCGCGCCGACGAGTCCGTTTCGTACAGTAATATTTCCGGCTGGGACCAATGTATCACCCCGTCCTTTTCCACCCCGCCGCTCACCCAGGCCGGGTTCCGGTGCTGCCAGCGTACGACCTGGTTGTGGTTATGGTACCAAAGCAGGTACTTTCCATTGGCACATTTGAACAAACGCGGGCAAGCCCTGGGATTTTTAACAACCTGACCGCCTGGCTCATACGTCATAAATTCGGGTTTTGTCCAGGTTTTTCCGCCGTCTTTGCTGTAACTCTGCGCCGGGAAACCTTCATTGGTACGATACACGCAGTAAAGGCCGCCGCTATTGAGCCCCACAATATTATGTTCCTCCTGCACGAGGCCCAGGCCGGCGGTGCTCAATCCTTGCTCCCCGTCGGGCAGCAGCTGCCAGTTGAGTTTTTCAGGATTTTTTTCGGTGGCAATATTGTCGGATTTAAAAAACCAGCCTTCGCCCACGTCAGCATGGTATCTGCCCATTTTTGTGAGGGCAAAATACATGCTCTTTCCGATCTCGACAGGTTTGGATATACCCCAGAAAAGCTGCGCTTCGCCTTTCCAGTTGTTCATGTAATCGACTGTGGTTTTTCGCAGCGGCAGCCGGTAGCGTTCCGACCAGGTGCGGCCGTTGTCATCCGAGTATTTGTAACAATACCAGCCGAGCAAGGCCGAATTTGAGATCGGTTTTCCGTCAGGCGTATTGAAAACCGCGTCTCCATTGTAATTGTAAAACACATAAATACGACCGTAAGGCGTAACATAGGGTGTTGCCCACGAGCTCATCTGATCGGTCGCTTTTTCAATATCGATCGGTTTTGACCAGGATTTTCCCTGATCGGAACTGATGATCGCACAGACATGCTGGCCCTTCTGGCTTTCGCCCCCCGGCCCGGTAGTGATCACGCACAGCCATTCTCTGGACAGCGTTTTGACCACATACGGCTGATCGCAATACCCTTCGTCGGGAATAATGCTTACTGCGTTTTTCATGTTCCGCAGGTCCGCATATTGCGCAGATACGATGTCTGCATTCCGGCACAGCAATGCCAGCAACAGATAAAAAACAGATTTGTTCATCAATAAAAAATCTAAAAATGACATGCAGGAATTACAGCCCCGCATTGAAATTGGCTACGGCCTCGGACGTTCGCAGGTAGCGGTCGTAGACGCGTACACGATGGATTTTCATTTCCTGCGGGGCATCGAATGTGCATTTATACGTATCGTTCATATCCCGCATGAAGGTATGCACCCTACCCCAGCCGTATTTTCTTCCGCCCGGGTTTCCATCGCTCAAAATGCCATCGACAACGATGGAAACGATTTTAGAAGCTCCGTCGACGATGAACACGATATGGTGTTTTTTGCCTTTTGACAAAACATTGGCATCCGAAACAAACGACTGCCCGTTCAAAAATTTCCCGTCCGAATCGCGCATTTCGCCGTCGTGGATATGCAGTTTAATGGTATTGCTGTCACCCACAGAAACCTCGATCCCTTTGTGTTTCGGACCAAAAGTCGACAGGATTTTCTGACCTGCTTTCAGATCACCCGGCGTAAGCCAGAGTTCCACGGCAAAGCCGCCGCCTTTGATCAGATCCGGAAGTGCAGGAAACGGTATGGTACCAGATTGCAACATTTCCGAACCCGCATCCAGAATAATTCCCTCGCGGACGACTTTTTTGACAGTATTCTGCGCCCACATACCATTCAAAAGATCCGGGTCAAGGGGATGCACGCGGGCCTTGTTTTTCTGGGTTTCGATCAGCCACATTTTACCATTCTGCTCGATGAAATCGGGATAGCTCATTCCAAAAGCCTCGGGATCATTGTCATACAATGCAATTTCGGGCTGCGACCACACAATCTCCCCGTCCTTTTCAATGCCGCCGCTGAGCCAGGCCGGGTTTCGTCCCTGGTAGGAATGGTCGCGGAAATTGTTGTGAAACCAAAACAGGTACTTTCCCTCGGCAGTACGATGGATTTTAGGGCAGGCCCTTGGATTTCCCATCGGCTGACCGTTGGCATAATGCATGATTTTAGGCTGAGAAAAAGTTTTGCCGCCGTCTCTGCTGACCGCATAAGCCGGAAAACCTTCCTCCGTCCGGTACACGGTATAAATGTTTCCGTTGCCCAGGATCACCGAATTATGCTCTTCCTGCACTTTTCCGAACGCTGGATTATTGATTCCTGTGTCCGCTTCCGGCAGCATATCCCATTTGATATCGTCGGGATTTATTACCGTCAGGATATTGCTGCTTTTCATGATATACCCCTCCCCCCGGGACGCAAAACCCTTTCCTTCGGGATTCGTCAGCAATATTTTGGAAAAAGTAATGTAGGCGGCTTTATCGGTCACATCCGGCTTATCGATACTCCAGAAGAAATTGTACCTGCCTTTTGAGAAATTGTCCCGGTCGATCTGCGTTTTGCGCATTGGCACTTCGTAACGTTTTTCCGACCAGGTTTTTCCGTTATCATCCGAGTATTTGAACATGAACGGCCCGCTCATCACCCCGGCAAGACCCGGGTGACGGTTCTGGTTATAGTTGTAAAAAACATAAACCCGCCCCGAAGGCGTTTTCAGCGGCACTGCCCAGGACGACTGCGGCACACCCGAAGTTTCCACGTCGCTCAGCGCAGTCCAGGTTTTGCCCTGGTCATAACTTTTCGTCGCTACGATATGGTTCATGTACGCGTACTCGGTGCCCGACGAGGTGGTCATGGTGCAGAGCCAGCTCCCGTCGTTGCAGACAATCACGTAAGGCTGGTCGGCATAGTGTTCCGTGGGCAGCGGGTAGCCGTTTTCGATACACCGCGGGTCGGAATTCCGGGTTGCTATATACTGGGCCGCGGCGTCAACATATAGCAACATCAGAACCGACAGGCTGCATGCTTTCAATCCGTAATCAAAGTATTTTTTCAAGCCTGAATCAATTGAAATGAAAAGTGGGTTTCTGTGTTAAAATGCCGGGTCCTGGATTAGTACGCCTTTCTGGATGTCGATCTGGCTCTGCGGGATCGGCCAGTGATCGTTAACTCCTTTTTTATACTGCGCACCTTTCATGAAAACCCTGAACTTGGAATCGTTTTCTACAAACTTCGTCAGTACTTCCGCGTCCTTTTCCCAGCGTACCAGATCAAAAAAGCGGTTTCCTTCCATGGCCGTTTCGAGGCGCAGCTCCATTTGCAGTGCTTCCCGGGCATAAGCCTGGCTAGGGAATGTTTTGTATTCACCCAAAAGATAATTGGCTGCCGGTTTGGTATAATCTACGTCAATGGTGACGCTGGAAGGGAATGCATAAGTATTTACTTTCCCCATCACGAAATCATCCGAAGCCCGTTTTCGGACCTGATTAATCAGCTGCATGGCTTTGGGCAGGTCATTTTCTTCGATGGCACATTCAGCCCGCCATAGTAAAATATGTGCATAGCGGTACAAACGGTAGTTGATCGCCGTCGCCCGGGCAAAAGTGGTGTGTGACGCATCTTTCTGAGCAGCTTTGGTAAACATTTGCTTGATCGGAATATAAGGCCCGCCATTCACCTGGTCCCTCACCCACTCGTTGCCGGTGTTGATTCCCCAGTCCAGGTACGGTATGCCCCGGCGCCCAACCGTCCAGTCGAGGCGCGGATCGAGGAGGTGGGTGTCGGGCACGAAATTGTCTGCGGAATTGATTCCCATGTCATTTTTGAGGTTGGTATCATTGTATTTCGGGCCTCCAATCCCCAGCAAAGGCAAACCGTCTTTGTCCACTTTGAAAGCATTCACCAGATCCTGCGAAGGCTGGTACATCCCGCAGCAGGTCGGTAAAAAACGGTTGTAAGGATTGGTTGTCCAGGAATCGGGGTTACCATTGAAGCCCTGGCTGGTACCATCATTGACGGCAGATTGTATCTCAAAAACCGACTCTTTGTTATTCTCGGTCGAAGCCGTATAGTTGTCGCGAAAATTATCGACCAGCGCAAATCTCCCGCTTGCTATGATGGCGTCCAGTAAAATCTTGGCGGCTGGAAATTCCTTTTGAAACAAATGAACATGTGCCTTGGCAGCCATCACAGCCCATTTGGTGGCACGGCCCGGCTCCCCGGGAAAACTCTCGGGCAGGTTGTCAATGGCGAACTGCAGGTCCGTTTCCACTTCGTCCCAAACCGGGTGATCATTTTTTACCAATGCCGGATCGGCCACATCTTCGGTAATGTAGGGAATCTGGAAATGCATCTGCTGTAACCGGAAATGGAAAAACCCTCTCAGGAATCTGGCCTGGGCACTGAGCACATTGACATTGGCCTCACTCATGTTCACTTTGGCCTTAGCCAGCGCTTTCAGCACATCATTGGCGCGGGAAACGCCGTCGTACATTACATACCATTTCTGCTCGATCAGCTGATTGGTAGGCAGCGCTTCATATCTTTCCACCTCCCCGCCCGTGGCAAAATCGCCGAGGGTGGTGCCTTTATAGGCATCGTCAGAAGCACAATCCCAGACCCAGTTCCGGATGGAAGCAGGGTATGCATAGGATGGAAACCCGTTGGAACTTCCGGCCCCGTCGAGTAAAGAATATGCTCCGATCAGCAGGTTATCGACACCTTTTGGCGTATTCAGCAGATCGGCCACCACTACCCCTTTGGGTTCTTTGGTGAGAAAATCGTCACTGCACGAGAGCAGGCTGATGACGAGCGCAGAGAAGATACTTTTTATATATAATCGATTGATGCGTTTCATGATGTTGATTTTATAATTCAATATTGATTCCGACTAAAAACCTTTTAGGGGTTGGCCACACTGCTATGTCTACACCGTAACCGTTGTCCCCTGTCTGTATCTGCGGATCCAGTCCGGTGTATTTGGTTAGGGTGAACAAATTCGTCGCCATCGCGTAAACCCGGAGTTTTTTGGCAAAGATCTTTTTGGCGATCCCGTCGGGCAGGTTATAACCCAGTTGCAGCGACTGCAGTCTCAAAAACGAGCCGTCTTCGACATAGTAGGACGATGGCTGCTGGCTTACCGCGTCGTTGATTTCCGCGATCGGCATTTTAGCGTCTGCATTGTCTTGCAGGTAAGGGCTTCCCCAGGATTCATACAGCCTTCTTTTGCCGCGGTTTCTCTGGAAAAGGTTAAAATCAAGCGAACGGCGGTTGAGGTTCAGGATATCATTGCCGACGCTGGCATAAAATACAGCCGTGAAATCAAACTGTTTATACTGTACATTTCCGTTCAGACCGGCGGTAAAATCCGGGTGCGGGTTACCAACATAAGTACGGTCTCTGGTATCGATCACATTATCCCCGTTCACGTCCCTGAACTTGAAATGTCCGGGCGCATTATATGCCGAACCAAACGCAACCGGGTAATTGGTGGCTTCTTCCTGTGTCTGGAAAATCCCGTCTACCTGATAACCGTAGAACTGAGGGAAAGAAGTACCTTTTTCGGCCCTGGTATACACTTGTTCGCGAATCGCGCCTCCCTGGATCGCTTCCAGGTCATTGCCCGACAGCCTTACGATCTTGTTGCGGTAATGCGAAATGTTCGCAGTGACATTGTACTTCAGATCCTGCCCGAGCGCGGTACCATGCGTTCCGATCTGCAGGTCTATTCCCCTGTTCTGCATATCGCCTATGTTCACCGACGGATTGGTCGCTATTCCATATACGTAAGGAACGCTCAAGGGGTAGAGCATGTCATTGGTATTACGCTGCCAGATGTCTACGGTGATATCCAGTTTTTTGAAAAAAGTAGCATCCACCCCGAAATTGGTCGTTGTGGTGGTTTCCCATCTCGCATTCGGATTTCCGAAAGTACCTGATTCGAAACCGGTCGCAAGGGCTGTATTGGAGCCTGTGATCGGATAATACGAGGTAATAGGCGATGTTTTAAAGGTTGTAAAACCATTGTAATTCCCGATCTGGTCATTACCCGATTTCCCCCAGCTCGCACGTACTTTCAGGAAGTCGAGCCAGGTAGCGGACGATTTCAAAAACGCTTCTTCGGATAGTATCCATCCTGCCGAAAACGCGGGGAAATTACCGTAACGGCTGTTTTTACCGAATCTCGACGAACCGTCCCGGCGTATGGTCGCATCAATCAGGTATTTGTTGGCAAATTCATAATTGATCCTCCCAAACAGCGAAAAAGTAGACCAGTCGCTGGCATTGCCCGAATTCTGAATGTTGCCCTCGCCTGCATCCAGCACCCAGTAATCTTCGGTCGTGGCGAAAAACTGGTTCCGGGACGCGCTGATGTTCTGTGAAGTACTGTTGATAGCCTCCGTACCCAGCAGCACGCCGATATTGTGTTTGCCTCCCAATGTGGTATTGTAATTGACGGTGTTGGTCCAGTTCCATTGACGGCCTTCGCTGTAACCCTCGCTCAGCTCGGGGTATGGCCGGGCCACGTAACTTTCAGGATTGGGCTCGTTGGGTGATTTGCTATGAAAATTGCTGAAATTGAGCCCAAACAAGGATTTAACGGAGAGGTTTTTCAGGATATTAACTTTGGCATAGGCATTTCCGGATATACCGAGGTTTTTTCCTGTAAAGTCTTCCTTGCGGTACAATTCGGCGATCGGGTTGTTATTGGTCTGAATCCCGGTCATCCGCGAAGTCGGCGCCCAGTTTCCCCGGATATCGCGGACAGGCATGATCGCGGTCAGTTCGAGAAGCTGTCCGAACGGAGAATCCTCGCCGCTCGCTTCCTGGTTCCCGTGGTCGTTGGTATAGCTGAAACCCAGGTTTTCTCCCACTTCCAGCCATTTGTTAACCTGCGTGGTGATATTGGACCTCAGCGTGTAACGTTCGTAGCCGGTCTTGATAATGATCCCGTCCTCTTTCAGCATGCCCGCGCTGAAACCGTAAGTCGTGTTTTCCGAACCTCCTGTAATAGCCAGCGAGTATTCTTTGGTCATGCCTTTTCGGTACATTTCTTTGTACCAGTCGGTGCCCTGCGGATTAGCCTCGGTGATCGGGAAAGTGTTGATATCGTATTTTGAAAGATCTGCTTCATCGGCTCCGGTCGGGATCAGGTATTTGGGAACCCGGGGCGTGGCACCACTTCCATAGATCGGATGCGTGGGCGTTATACCCGAATTTTTTGATTGCAGCCACAGCATTTCGCCGTATTCATCCACACTGAGCATATCGTGGCGGCGCGTATTTTTGGTAGTTCCCACGCGCACATTCAGGCTGATGCGCGGCGCCTGGCCTTTTTTACCCTGAATGGTCGTTACCAGAATTACCCCGTTGGCGCCCCTGGCGCCATAGATCGCCGTGGCCGAAGCATCTTTCAGGACGGTCAGTGTCTGGATATCGTTCGGACTGATCTCGTTGATGCCTCCATAACGCGGCACGCCATCAACGACCCACAAAGGATTGTTGTTATTGATCGTACCCAGTCCTCGGATCCGGATCGTAGCGTCGCCTCCCGGGGTATTGGCCGTGGTGACAGTAACCCCCGGAACGCTTCCCTGCAATGCCTGGGTCAGGTTCCCGACTGCATTGGACTGCAATGTTTTAGGCTCAACAGTGGCTATACTTCCCGTCAAAGTCACCTTTTTCTGAGTGCCATAACCTACCACCACCACATCGTCCAGTGTTTTGCTGTCTACTTTCAGCACCACATCAATGGTACTTGACGCACCAACATTGATTTCCTGTTTTTCAAATCCCACAGAACTGAAAACAAGCACTGCATTTGCGTCCGCCACAGCAATCGCATATTTACCGTCGGCACCGGTGGTAGTTCCGTTGGCAGTGCCTTTTACGAGTACGTTTACACATGGCAGCTCTTCGCCGGTTTCCGAAGTTACCCTGCCGCTGACCTCCTGAACGGATTGCCGCAGCCAAAGTTTTGCGGATTTGGTGTTGACATTTTCTGCGAATATCTGGTGGCTTATCCCCATGACCGGGAACAGGCAGCACCATAATAATCTTGCTGTAAATTTTGTCATATACTGAACATTAAGGTTTAGATAATTTGATAAATTATGGGTTACATCCGAAGCGGAAAAGACCTTTTCAGAGCGCACGGATTTCCGTTCAGACGCTTTCCCGGGATAGAATTATTCCTAAATATAAATGAACAATTCCCTTAAATTTTGCTTAAAAACGCTTTTCAAGCCCAATTCCGGCAAAAAAACGTTACCGGAAACGTTGCCGGAAAATTGAAAATTTTCATATTACTTCTTGAAAAAGTAATCCTGAGGAAAAATAACAAGGCCGCGATGTTACGAACAGAAAAATATAAAGGTTACCTTAAAGGAGTTGACACCGGCGTCTCCCGATTGACATGCCGCGTAGCTATATTTACAGCCAAATACCTTTCCGATTCAGTACGCTATGAGAAGTAAACAAACCACGATATGGGACATTGCAGTCAAATTGAATATATCCATTTCAACGGTTTCCAGAGCGCTCAGAAATGCGGGCGATATCAATCCCGAAACAAAAAAAGCGGTGCTTAAACTCGCGGACGAGCTGGATTACCAGCCCAATTCCATCGCCGCCAGTCTGAGGAACAGCAAGACGAACATCATCGGGATCATTGTTCCCGAATTCATACACTCCTATTTTCCGAGAGTGATCCTGGGCGTGCAGGAAGAGGCCTACAAATCGGGTTACAAGCTGATGATCAGCCAGTCGGGAGAGTCACTTGAAATTGAGAAGGAAAACATTCACGCCATGATTTCCAGCCGGGTCGACGGCCTGATCATGGCGTTGTCGAGAGAAACTGACGAGTACGACCACATCCGGTCGGTACAAAAAAGAGGGATACCGGTGGTTTTTTTCAACCGTTTTGCAGACGAACTACAAGGTTCAAAAGTACTTGTCGATGACTACAAAGGAGCATTTGAGGCTGTTGATTATCTGATCAAAACCGGCTGCCGGCGAATAGCGCACCTGGCCGGCCCGGAAAAACTCACCATGAGCGGCAACCGGATCAATGGCTACATCGACGCGCTGAAACTGCACGGTATACCGGTTCTCGAAGAGCTGATCATTCCCTGTGATTTCATGGAGGGAAAAGCACGGCAGGCTACCCAGCATCTGCTGAATATGCCTGACCGTCCCGATGCCATTTTTGTGGTCAACGACCCTACCGCTATCGAAGCGCTGATCTGTTTGAAAGAGAATAATGTGAAAATCCCGGAGGAAATTTCGCTGGTTTGTTTTTCAAATGCGCCCCACAGCACCTTTGTGGACCCGCCCCTGACGGCGGTTGTCCAGCCGCTTTTTGAGATCGGGAAAACGGCGGCCCGCCTGCTGATCGAACAGATCACCGAGGGCAAAGCCTTTGTTCCCTCAATCAAAAAGCTGGAAACTGAAATGGTGATCCGGAAATCTACCCGGCTGGTCAGCCCGGCCGGTCAGTTTCCCAGTTCGCTGAGGTAGCGGAGCAGATCGCGGAGTTCTTCTTCCGAATAATTGTCCATCAGCCCCGACGGCATGAGCGAGCCGGTTTCCGTTTTACTGGCAATGATCTTTTTGCTCACAACCTTCGGTTTTTTGGATTCGGTGGTTTCAATCTGTATTTCCTCCGCATTTTCAAAAATCTTGATACCCTGGATCAGTTCACCGGTTTTGGTTTCTACGGCCACACGGTTATAGCCCTCCTTCACATTCTGGTTGGGCCAGAGCACTTCTGAAATGATCTCCCGAGCCGACAGACCTTTGCCGATAGCCGACAGATTGGGACCGATATTCCCTCCTTTTCCATTGATCGTATGGCAGGATGCGCAGCTGGGATTTGCTGCATAAATCGCCTGCCCTTTTCTCGCATCGCCGGCCTCTTTCACTTGTTTTGAAAGCTTGTCCACATACTGCTGATCGTAAGTTCTGGTCACGAGGTTTTTCACGCCGGCCTGCTTGTTAAGCAACGTTTTCAGCTGGGGTGCATTGATACCTTTCACCGCCAGTACTTCCAGCATCAGACCTGCTTTTTCCTTGGACAGGCTTTTGGCTGTTAATGCTGTGGTCAGCGAGGTAATCCCACCTTTGCGTTCCAGAACCGGGGATATGATCTCTTTAAATTCCGTAACAGAACTGCCGGAAAGGCCGATTTCGTTGAGGGTAGCATGGGTAGCGAGGCCGATATCCAGCGCACTCAGGCTTTGCAATGCCGCCAGCCGGATCTGCCGTGGCGTCTGCGGGTCTTTGACGAGTTTTTGTAAAGTCGGCAAAGCAGCACGTCCGTTCAGCTGTGCCAATGTCTGCAAAGCTTCTGCACGGAGCGACGCATCATTTTGTCCGTTCACAACCAGATTCTGTACCGCCGGTGCAAGCGGTTTCAGCTTCCACGCCCTGATCAGCCGCACTGCCGATTTGGCAACCTCTTTGTTATCCGGTTTTTTAAGAATACTTCTCAATTTATTCAATGAAACCTGCGTGACAGGCCGGGGTTCGGTTTTGGCAAGATGATCGAGCAAAACCGCATCATCAACCACGTTTTCCGGAGACAGCACAAATTCAATATCCGAAGTACCCCCCGTTTTTGCCAGACTGATCAGCAGGCTTCGTTTTACTTCTTTTGGCAGGTTGCCGGAAACCAGTTTACGATACATACCGGCGGTATACCATGACGGAGGAATGACACTGACTATATAGGCCAGATGCGCAGGATCTTTGAATACGAGCATATTTTTCTTTAAAGCCGGCTCCCAATCCTGCTGCAATGCATACACCGTTTTTTCCAATGCATAACGGATAAATTTGTCCGTCGGGAAATTGAGTACCTGCGTAGCAACCGCCATGGCTTCTGGCCGGTGCACATCGCTGACCGCCACGAGTGCCTCCAAACGAACTCTTGCCACGGGATCATTGACCAGCGGTTCGAGGATGCCCAGCGGGTTTTTCAGGCGGTCGGCCCAGCGTCCGGCCACGTGCGCGGCGTAACCTCTGGCGCCAGGCTCTTTGCCTTTTGCCAGTATTTGTAACAAGTCCTCGTTCACGATCTCGTGACTTTCATACACATGGATCGCTTCGAGACTATGATGTTCAAAATCACTGTCCGACGGGCTTAATTTTGCGACCCAGTCGGCCAGCGGCTGGCGTATTTCCTCAAAATCACGCTCCGCCAGGAGCCTTCGTACCTGGTACCTCGTCCAGTGTTCTTTTGATTTGAGGTGATCGAGTAATGTCGGAACGGATTGTCCGGCGAGTACCGGAGGCGTAAGCAGCGGCTGGCCTGTGGCAGTGATCCGCCAGATCCTGCCGTGGGTTTTATCGCGGTCGGGATGCCGCATGGAGGCCTGGTAATGTCCGATGATCGGGTTATACCAATCGAGCACATACATCGCCCCGTCCGGCCCGATCTTGATATCGATCGGGCGGAAGCTCCGGCTCGAAGAGGTCAGGATCGGGTCCAGCAATGTCGCCTTGTAGCCGGAAGAATCCTCCGCCACGCGCATACGCTCTACTTTATTGTTATAATAACCGGCGATCACAAAATCGCCCCACAAGTCTTTGGGTAAATGTTTGGTACGGATAATCTCAATGATCGAACCTTTGATCACCAGCTTACCTATCGGCGGAAGCAATGCGCGGTGGGTGGTATTGACCATTCCCGGAACGGTATAGAACAGTTCGGGATCGTTGGCTTTGTGGAACATTTCGCCCCACTCACCAAAATTCATCCCCCAGGGATTTACGCTGGCAGTAGACCCGTCCAGGAATCCGTCGAGCCTGTTTTGCAGCGGGCGGTACCTCCATATCGAAGCACGATCTGCTTTTTTGATACCCCACGCGGTTTCTATCCGGCTGTAAATGCTATGCCCTTGTGAAAAGAAAAGCTCGCCTCCGGGGCTCCACAAAAAGGAGTTGATCGTCTGGTGGGAATCGTGCGTTCCAAAACCTGAAAGCAGTACCTTGCGGCTGTCTGCTTTCCCGTCATTGTCGGTGTCTTTGAGGAACACCAGTTCCGTCTGCTCGCCCAGGTAAACGCCTCCGTGCCCGAGCTCAAACCCCAGCGGAATGTTCAGCCCTTCTGCAAAAACTGAAGAATGATCTGCTTTACCGTCCCCGTCCTTGTCTTCCAGGATCATCAGCTTGTCATTGGGATTTGAACCGGGCAGCGGTTGCGGGTAAGAAGGGATCGTCAGCACCCACAAGCGGCCTTTTTCGTCCCAGCGCATCGCACAGGGATCGGCAATACCCAATGTTTCGGAAGCGAACAATTCAATTTTGTAGCCATCGGCAATCTTGAAAGAAGCCATTTCCGCCTCTACCGAGTTGTCGGTCTCGGCGGGGGCAACGGACATCAGATTGACCTGGGCAAAACTTGTGAATGAAAGTAAAAAGGCAAACGCTATGAGGAATGATAGTCTTCGCATGAAAAATGGATTTATCAGTTTTGCGTAACCAACAGGTTTTGTTGTTCGGAAATCCGGTTCTCTGCTTCCCGGATCAGTGGTTCAAAACCTTTTATTTCTTCCGGAAAAATTCGTTTTTCGGTATTTTTCCAATCGTGGCTAAAAGGCACTGTGGTACGGTCTCCCCCCAGAAAAGCCCAGTTTCCGGGACGCCAGTAACCGATCCAGAGCTGATTTTTGGTCAAAACTTCTTTCCGCAAAGGTTCCAGCTTTTCCGTATACCGCTGATGCATTCCCAGTTCCTGCAAGATCACCTCTGCCGCAAGTTTCTGTCCTTCCGGCGTGAGATGAATGCCGTCGAAAGTAAGCGACCCGGCCAGCGGGGATTTTTGGAGGGGATGATACAGATCGACATACAAAAAACCTTCGCGGCTGGCAAGGGCACTTATTGCCTCCGCATATTTTCCGGCTGGCGCATTTTGCAAAGGATTTTGCGCCAGATTACCTTTCCCTGAATTCAGATTTTGGGGCTCAAAAGGGATGGGTGAAAGCAAAATGATACGCCTTTTCGTAGTCCTGATTTCTGAAAGGAGCTTTTTATATGCTTTGATAAATTCAGGAATTGCGGCTTCTCCTTGCAAAGATTCCATTTGCCCGAACTGCACAAAAGCAATGTCGGCGCCGAGACTGTCCAGGTTTTTAGACCATTTTCCAAAACCTACATCCCTGAACTGTTCGTAGGCCGTGTCCCCGTCCCAGCCCAGGTTCCGGATGTGGAGCCGGGTGTGCGGGTTAGCAGCCATGAGTAGCGTTTCCAGGTAACAGTCCTTGCGCATGTTCACGATATTGGTGCCACCGGCAAAAACGACCACTTCATTTTCCCCGAATGTCACAGAAGACGCTTTGCCGACCGGCTTGTTCAGCGGAAGTTTCAGCTCTTTCACCAGCTGCGCCTTGGATAATCCTGCGAGTTCAACCTTCGGGTTATGCACCAATGTATTGATCTTGTACCGGACGGTCTGCGCATCACCGGCGTGAATTTGCAAAGCGATGTATCCCGACGGGTCACCGCCCGGATCTTTCACAGACACCGCCAGTTTTCCGTTGATGGCAGTCCAGATTCGATCGCCCGAAACCAGAATTTCATATTTGTTCCACTGACCGGGTTTTACCGCTTTTCCACCCCGGTCCGACCAGTCGAGCTTTTCCCGACCGTGCTCGTGATAGAGCCGGCCCCATACACCCTTACCCATATCAGCCTGGTAGCCAAGCGCCTGACCCGACGCGTCCGCTTTTTTGGAACGGAACTGTATTCCTGCATTGCGGTCATTGGTTTCCAGCAGCACGTCCACGTTCAGATAAAAATCGGTCACTTTTACGTCGGACCATAAAAACTGGTTTTTCGCCACTTTCTGCGTTGCCCGGCCTACAATCGCGCCGTCTTCAACCGACCAGTACTGCATGTTGGTGGCCGACCAGCCCGTCAGGTCTTTTTTATTGAAAAAGCGGGTTTCCGTTTTTTTCTGTGTAAAACCCTTGCAATGGACCAGGCATAATAACAATATGACCAGACCTGATTTAACCTTAAATGCTTTCATGGATACATGTTTATGGATCAAAATAGTAAGGCTCAATAACCTGTATTCTGCGTCAGTTCAGGATTGATAATGATTTCGCCTATCGGAACAGGGTAAAGCAGATCTCTTTCGCTAACCTGAAAAGCAGCGTCCGCGGGTGCGCTACCCGCCGGATAATAATACTTCTGGGGATTGGCCTTTACTCTGGCACCATAGGCATTCATGGTGGTGACGGCCTGTCCGCTCCGCACCAGATCGTGCCAGCGCTTGTTTTCGAATGCCAGCTCAATCCTGCGCTCTTTAAAAATCGCGTCCCTCACCGATGCCTGGCTTCCTGCAGGTACATCTTTTAACCCAGCGCGCCTTCGGACCAGGTTCAGCTGGGCCACTGCTTCCGCGGGACGGTTTTGCTCATTCATTGCCTCGGCCAGCATCAGCAGTACCTCCGAATACCTGTAAACCGGCCAGTTTACGGCCGTTTCGCGGTAACGGGCGTGCGGGAACAGATACTTTTTGACATAGGGCGTATGGTTATATACGACGCCTACGAGCGGGGAAGGCCCGCTGTAAAATCCGATTGAAGCGGCAAAACGTTTGTCTGCCAGGGTATCTTCGTAAGCAGCCAGCATATCCGGCGTAGGAGTGTTATAAGATCCGTCGGTGTTGGATGCCGAAGGTTTTACTCCCGTAATTACCGACGGATCGGTCAGTACCGGCATAAATTTATAAGGCAGAAAATTGCTGACAGCCTGCGCGGTTCCCTCCGCGTACTGGACATCAAATATCATTTCAGTATTGCTTTCGTTCGACGGGCTAAAAACATCGGCATAATTAGCCAGGAGTGTGTAACCCATGCCTGTAACTTGTTTGAGCGCGGTTTCTGCGTCCGCCCAACGTTTCAGATTGATATAAACATCCGCAAGAAGCGTGTAGGCCGAGCCGGAAGAAACTCTACCCACAGCCTGATTTGCCCTGTTCGGAAGCAAAGTTGTAGCTTGTGCCAGATCAGAAAGGATCTGTTCGTACACGGCGGAAACCTCCGATCGGGGTTTGAAAGTGGTCTGATATGAATCCGCGGGATCCGTAAAAATGGGTACCCCGCCGAAATTTTTGACCAGATCAAAATAGGCGAATGCCCTTAAAAAATAAGTCTGCCCTTTCAGGTTGTCCTTTGACGGCTGATCAAACTCAACCGCATCTATACTTTTCAGCACCTGGTTGGCACGGGATATGATCAGGAAGTTGTTATTCCACTTTGCTCCGGTGTTCACATTGTTGTTTTCGACTGTGAAAGTGGAAGGGTCTTCATCCTGTTTTGGACCGCGCTGGGCAACATTGAAAATAAAATGGGTATTGTCCGAACGCATCTCATTCAGTATCCAGTCCTGATTGTACAGCGGCTGCAAAGGTGCATAAACACCGCCGACAGCTTGTTCAAAGTCGGTTTTTGACTTGTAAAAATTGGTGGAGCTCAGGTTTGTTTCCGGCGAAATGTCGAGAAAGTCGGAGCAGGCGCTGACCGTCAGGAGCAGCATTCCGGCAAGTAATATTCTAATATTCATATCATTCCTTTTTTGTCTTGCTGTAAATTAAAAACCGATGTTGACGCCCAGGCTTACTGTTCTTGGCACCGGATAAGAGTTCTCATCCACGCCGGGAGAGCTTCCGCTGGCGGAGTTCCGTGTGTTCACCTCAGGGTTCGGCCCTGTATATTTGGTAAAAACATGAGCGTTCTGAACACTGGCATATACTCTGAGATTACGGATCGTGTTTTTACTGACGGGTATCGTGTAGCCAACTGTTATGTTTTTCAACGACAAGAAACTACCGTCCTTGATATAGCGGGTATGCCACCGGTCACGTTCCAGGTAAGTGGTACCTTGTTTTACACTGCCGTATTTCCCGGCCCCGGGGTCTTCCGGTGATTTCCAACGGTCTTTGACTTCTTCCAGGACATTGAAAACGCCGTCGAGATTCGTCGTCCAGTTTTCGTGGTGGGCCAGGATATCGTTTCCTTTCGAGCCGGTTATTGTCAGCCCGAGGTCAAAATTCCGGTAATTCACCTGATTGGAGATTCCGAAAATAAAATCGGGCCACGGGTTGCCGATTGTAGTATAATCCTCAGGAAATGAGATCTTCCCGTCTCCGTTGAGATCTTTGAATTTGATCGTACCGACTTGTGAATCAGCATATTTGGGTGAGCTGTCAAAATCCTCCTGATTTTTATAAACACCCTCCTGCACAGCTCCATAAAACAACCCGACCGGCTTGCCTACCTCCGACACATGGCTGTAAAACCCATAGCTGAGCATACCATGATACAATGCTTTCGTTTTTTCGGTAGATAGCCTCAGTACCTTATTTCTGTCGAACGATATATTGAAATTGGTATTCCACGAAAACCGGTTCTTATTGATATTGTAGGTCGTAATCCCGATCTCATGTCCCCACAGTTTCAGCTCGCCGATATTGGTCTGGATATTGGCAAAACCCGATGACTGCGGCACCGCCACGTTGAAGAGCAGGTCGCTGGACCTGGTTGAATAATAATTGTACGTCAGCTGGATACGATCGTTGAGAAGATAAATATCAGCTCCCAGGTTCATTTGCTTTTTCCGCTCCCAGCCGAGGTTGTTGTCGCCGAGATTGTTGGCTGCCCTTCCCTGGAACAAGCCATTATTGAAGCCGTAATAAACCGGCCCGACGGTCGACCGGAAGGTATAATTCCCGATCTCAAAATTTCCCGTGACACCATAACTTGCCCTCAGTTTCAGGAAGGAAACCGGTTTTACATTCCAGAAACTTTCTTTCGACACAATCCACCCCAAAGACGCAGAAGGGAAATTACCCCAGCGGTTATTCGGCCCGAAACGTGAGGAGCCGTCCCGGCGAATGGAAGCCGTGAACAAGTATTTGCTTTTGTAGTTATAGTTCAGTCTGGCAAGGTAGGAAAGTACGGCCCATTCCTGTACATCGCTGGTGACCACCTGTCGCCCGGCTGCGCTGACGGCCTGGATTTTATCATCTGCAAAATTGGTGGCAGTCACAACAGTTGCATCGCGGCGGTAACGCTGGGCTGTGAAGTCTACGAGCGCATCAAAGCTGTGCCCGCCAAATTCATTCTGGTAGGTAAGCGAGTTCTCATTGACCCAGTTGTACATCCGCGCCGTGTTATCGGAACCGCTTGGTATCCTTGGCGGAGGCGTGAACAAAACACCGATCGTAGAAGGATTGAACTGGAAAATATTTGCATTGCCAAGCTGCACATTGGCCGTAGTTTTAGCGGTAAGACCCTTCAAAATCTTGTATTCCACATAGGCATTGGAAAGCATCTGAAGGTTTTTGTTTTTGTAAACCTTCTCTTCGGCTACTCTAAGCCAGTTGGGATTACCGAAAGTGGCCGGATCGGAGGCTGTCAGTGCGAGGCTGCCGTCGGCATTGTAAGGACTCGCCAATGGTGTGGTCGCGAGGGCCGATGAAACGATATTTTCCGTACCATAAGGGCCTCCGTCGGTCGCAAAGTTGGTATTGGTCGCATAGTTTGGCGCCACATTAAAGCCGATTTTAACTTTGTTGCCAGGCGTAAACACCGAATTGATCCTTAACGAAAGCCTCTGAAAACCGGTACCTACAACCACTCCTTCTTCTTTGAAATAACCTCCTGTGACGGCAGTGCTGAAGTTTTTCGCTCCGGAAGTTACCGTCAGGTTGTAGCTCTGAACAGCAGCAGTACGCGTCACTACATCGAACCAGTCGGTACCTTTTCCTGCATATTCGGAAGGATTAGCAAATACCGGGTTCACGGTCCGGCCGTTGAGCTCAGCGATCTCTTTCTGAAACTGAGCATATTCCTGTGCATTCATCATTTTCACCCTTCTCGAATCCGGGACTTTTTCGAAACCGTAATAGGCGCTGAAATCAACCTGGGTTTTTCCGGCGACTGCAGATTTCGTCTGGATCAGCACCACGCCATTGGCGGCCCTGGAACCATAAAGGGAAGAAGCAGCGGCATCTTTCAGCACACTGATACTTTCGATTTCAGCAGGGTTGATGGTATTGATGTCCCCTGAAATTGGCATACCGTCTACCACATACAAAGGATTGGCACCCGCAGTAATGGAAACGGAACCCCTGATCTTGATATTCATACCTTCACCAGGTCGGCCGGAGGTCTGGTCGATGCGTACCCCGCTGAGTTTCCCCTGGAGCATCTGCGCCACTTGCGCCACCGGTGCGTCGCGTAGCTCCTTGGCGGATATGGTGGAAATAGCACCGGTGATATCTTCTTTTTGCTGCGTTCCGTAACCTACTACCACCACTTCGTTCAGGGCCTTGGTATCTGCCTTAAGTACTATCTCTACGGAACTGCTATTTCCCACGTTCAGCTCCTGGGCGAGGTATCCAACATAACTGAAGACCAGAATCGTCTGTAAATTCTGCCTGTCTGCATCAGAAATTGACATGGTGAATTTCCCCTGTGCGTCCGTAGTAGTGCCACGCTGGGTACCTTTCAGCAAGATACTGACGCCCGGTAAGCCGTCACCTTTTTCATCGGTGACTTTTCCGGTGATATCTATAGCTCTGTTTACCTGGAAATTAAGCTTGTTGATCAGCAGCGCGGCCATCCTTTTCTCGTCGCCAGCCACGTAGGGCATGTTTTCTGGGAGTTTTTCGATCAGCATTGCGCCGCTTTTGCCTTGCAGCAGCTCTTTCTTTTTAACGACAATCGTTTTATCGATAATGGAATAGGTCAGCGGTTGATTTCTAAAAATCTCCTCCAGCACCGTTATCAGCGGAGAACCGGCCGTTTTGACGGTAACGGGCAACGTATTTTTCAATAACCTGTTGTTATACAAAAAGTTATATCCGGTTTGTTTTCGAATTTCTGTAAAAATTTTTTCCAGACCGCTGCTTCGCTCATTCAGCCTAACGGTCTGTGAATATACGGACGCTTGTACTTGCATAAAAGCTACCAAAAAGAAGAGGAAGGTGAGCTTCATGATTCGTATAAAAAAAACATATTGCATACCTTTACAATGTTAAGGTTAAGTGATACATGATTAGTATTTCGCAAAAACTACGGGATCGGGTCCTTTCTTGACGTACTCCAATGCCTGCCGGTCCAACGGCGTGGCTTGGATCAACCGCCCCGGGGCCTAATCCGGAGCGGTTTTGTTTTTAAAGGTACCTTCCTTTTTCGGTCAACTCGTGTCGGTCTTCATCTGAGGATACTGGAAATGATGTCTGAAAAATTTATTCTGCCCTGGTAACTTCTACTTTCTTTCCTTTAATGCTGAATTTCACTCCGCCGCCTTCCTGCAGGATTTTAAGGACATTGGACATTCTGATGTTGCGTGACACAAAACCTGTAAACTGTTCAGAGGAAAAATCCCCTTCGTAACTTACTTCGATATCGTACCACCGTGCCAGTTGGCGCATCACATCCTGGATACCCGCATCTTTAAACCTGAAATATCCTTCTTTCCAGGCCACAGCCTCCTCTGAATCCACATTTCTGACGGTGATACCCGCTCCCGGGGTTTGCTGCGATTTGATACGCGCCGGTACCAGCGCCTGTTCGCCCGGCCGCAGCCTGACTTCGCTTTTAACATTTTGACCCTTTTTTGCGGCCAATACTCTTACGCTGCCTTCCAGCAGCGTGGTTCTGGTCGCCGATTCATCCCGGTATGAATTGATGTTGAAGTGTGTACCCAAAACCTCGACCACCTGATCCGCACTGGACACATGAAAGGGTACTTTTTGCGTCTTACCATCGATGCTATTCATTAATGGTGCAACTTCAAAATACACCTCTCCGGTGATTTCAACAGTCCTGACAGGACCATCGAAACTGGCCGGGAAACGTATGGATGAAAGGGAATTAAGCCACACCTTTGTACCGTCGGGCAGGTTAACCTTGAACTGTCCGGCTTTCGGGGTGGTAATGGTATTAAAAATCCCGGGTTTGCGGCTGGCTTCATCATCTGTTATTTTTTCGCTGCTGTAAATGAGCTTTCCGTCGGCTGTTTTTGTAATTCTGATACCTTCCTGTACTGCAATCTCACCATTACGTGCGTCGTCTAGTACGATATCCGAGCCGTCAGCAAGTGTCAGGATCGCTTTATTACTGCCGGGGAAGGCGTCGTTGGTGACCATTTTTACTGACGCGACTTCCGGCGCCTTTTTCCTGAAAATTGTGAAATAGGCAAAGGTTCCGGCCAAAATAAGGATAGCCGCCGCAGCATACCGCAGAAATCCAAGGTAAAAACGGGTTTCGGACTTGCCGCTGCGTTCGGGCTCACTGAGTTGATCGAGCCGCTGCTCTATGGAGTTGATGAGTGATTTTTGTGGAGGAAAAAGTGTCTGAACAGATTCGTATTTTGCACTGATCTGTGCATATTGGTCCATCACAGTTTCCGCCTCTATCGGATCCAGATGATCAAACCAATTCAGAAACTGTATGTGTTCAGACTCGGAATGCAGCCCCTGCGCATACCTTTCCAGAAAATAAATATATAGTTTCGCGTCCTCCATACTATGAAGACGAACGACCGGGAAAAAAGAACCCCTCAGTTCATAAAAAATTAAATTTTATTTTGGATTTTACTTTGCGGAGCAGAAAAAATAGAAGAAAATAACCAGTTCAGTGGTCATTTCGGCATGTTTGCGGAGGTACTCGCGAACAAAATCAGTCGCCGCGTAAAGTTGCTTTTTAACAACTGTTTTGGAAATTGAAAGGCTTTCCGCTATTTCGTCCAGAGACAGCCCTTCTTCTGTTTTCATTTCAAAAATGCGTTTTCGCTTTTGCGGCAGCAGGTTTTTCGCCTCGTGTGCAATCTGATGGTATTGATTGTATATCGCATACGTATCGGAATATTCACTGCTTTCCTCTGTAACCGGACGGAGATAGTCCAGCATTTTCGTTTCCGTTTCTCTTCGCCTGATCAGGTCGAGGAGCTGATTTTTGGCTGTTTTAAAAACATACGGCCTGAACGATTGGACGGTCACGAGGTTTTCCTTTTTTTCCCAAATTTTCACAAACACATCCTGAACGATTTCTTCACTGTCCTCTTTTGACCGGGTAAACAAAAACAAATAACGGCAAAGCGGCGACACATAGCGGGTGTAGAGAAGCGCATAAGCCTGCCTGTCGCCTTTGGAGCAACTGACCAGTAATGCTTTTTCCTCTTCCGGGTCGATCATTTTATTCACGGTACAAGAATTCTGAGAAAACAGGCAGGGTAACTCTGACCATTGAAGCCATCAAAATTAGTCCAAGTTGCGAAATAGTATCAAATTTTTATGAAAAAATGTTATTTTAATCTTTTGAGGGGGAAACAAAAAAGGACCGGATTTTCATCCGGTCCTTTTTACTAAATCTATAACAATGTCCTAGCGTACAATAATGTCTTTTGCTTTCATATCCTAGTGCTGTTAATGTAATGTGAAGTAAAGATAGCAAATTCAAAATTAAAGATAACAAATTCAAATCTAAAAGTAAATGCTACACAATCTCAAAAGTGTTTCCTGATTTAAACGTCCCTGATTTGATATCGGTTCGCGTGTATTCCTTCGTCCACACATTCCCTAATCCCTTCAACGCGTGCCGGCAAGTGACGCGTATTTCCACCTTTGTATTTGGCGTAGTATTTACAATTGACTGTAAATCACTGTATGTTATAAACCAAAGAGCAAAATCTGTATTTGCATTGTTGGAAAATACCATCCTGAATGGTGCTACGTGCGGATACTGGTCTCGTAATAACGGCAGCGGAATGGTTCTGTAGTTAGGCGCGCCGTTCGGACCAAACGATACCAGCTTTTGGCAAACCTCCACTTTTAAGTCGTACGCGCAAAAAATGACCTGTTTACAATCTTAAATGCGCAACATGATCGACGACCCGGGTCGAGGTCGTCAACATGGCAAGCAATTGAAGAGCCAACCTTAATTCTCGGCCGCAACATAAAAAGCAGAAAAAACAAAAAGACAAATGAGGTTACAAACCCCGAAACGAGGCTTGCAAGAAACTCCAGCGTAAGTATGTAATCCTGAAAGAAAACGACCATCGTAGCGATCAATCAAATTGCTCGCGCACAAGGTAGCGGTAATGCTCTTTGTATTTTCAGCTAATTACCAAACCAATTATCCTAAGGCAGCTTTGACTTAGTTAACGTTTTGCATTTCCAGTTTGGCGAAAGCATCGTCAACAGCCTGGCAGCATTCCTTATAAAGTTGCGCGTTTCCTTTATCGATTTTCCAGATGTAACGGTTTACCTCGTTGAGATAAATCCTGGCAAAACCTTTATCATGCAGCAGGATAGAATTGAGGTTATCAAGAATATCCGCATATTTCACCGTTTGCGAAAACGGCTTTGACTGAATGACCCGCATTGCTTCAAGTTCTTTTCGTTGCGAGCGGTTCAGTGTCGGATATTTATCATGGGTATATACATCCGTGAGATCAGCCACGCCGTTCAGAATCTTGGCATCCTGATTTACATCATAGCCCAACCGGATAAGCTGATCGGACAAGTCCGCCAGCGAACAGTGTGTATCCTCAACGAGGTCGTGGCACAAAGCGATCTCCATTTCATGAAACCCGCTTTCGTACTGGCTAACTTTGTCCGCAACACTCAGCAGATGTATATAATAAGGCTCGCCCGAATACCTCCTTTTTTGATCACCGTGCATTTGTTTTACAAAATCAAACAACTGCCATTGCCGTTCAGTCAATTCCATTTGAAAATAGATATATTCAAATTATTATCCGAATATAACAATTTAACACAGAATCCAAATCTGGTGAATAAAATGAAGATTACTTCACCAGGAAGTCAGCATCGGCGGAAATATGTGTCGCGTCTTCCGTCAGCAGATTACCTTTGAACGCATCGATAGGCGTATAACTGCAAACGTGCACGTCTTTATAGGGCTTGTTCGATGCCAGATTATAGGCCGTAATGATAGACCAACGGGGATTTTCAGAAAGGTTGGCTGCAGAAGCATGCAGCACATTGCAATGAAAAAAGGCTGTATCTCCGGCATCCATTTCGAGGTAGTCCAGCGGCAGGATTTTGAGTGCTTCGTTTACTTTTTCCATATCGGCCCCGATTTGTTCCCCTGAAAAACCGTGCTCAACCCTTCCCATTTTGTGGGAGCCGCGTATCATTTGCAGGCAGCCGTTTTCTTTGGTAGCGGGTGTAAGGGCCGTCAACACACTCAGCATATCGGGAAAAAGGAACCCGTTGTTTTTATACCAATAGCCGTAGTCCTGATGCCATTCCCATGCACCTCCCTTTTTAGGCTCCTTTTGCATCAGCTTGGAATGATAATGTGCTGCTCTTCCTTCAAGGATCTGTTCCACAGCGCCCACAGTCCTTTCCGAACTTGCAAACTTACTGTAGATACTGTCATCAAGAGAGTACCACAGTGCTAATTTGGTTTTTAAACCGGACGCATCGGTCCGATCGTAGCTTTTTTTGCTGATCACATCATCGTCCACCGCGATCTTGTAAAGCAGTTCTACTTCCTCTTTGGAGAAAAAATTCCGCACAACCACGTATCCATCGCGATGGTAGGTTTCCAGATGTTCTTTTGTAAAGTTCATTGTTAAGTATTTAAGATTTCACGCGATCTATGTCCGGTACCAGAAGGTGGATTACAAATAAGGCTATGGCATAGGCGGAAGCCGCAACGATAAATATGCTTTTGTAGCTTCCCGTAGCTTCCAGCAAGTGCCCTGTGGCCGAAGCCATCAGCATCCCGCCAACTGCGCCCGACATTCCGATAAAACCCACCACTTTTCCGATGTCTTTTTTAGGAAAAAAATCTGTGGCGAGCGTGTACATATTGGCAGACCATCCGGTATGAGCGGCCATTCCGAGGCCTATCAGCAATATTGCCGGCCAAAGCTCCGATACCTCAGACACCCAGTAAATGGGAATGACCATGATGGCCAAAATCAGCAGGGTGGTCTTTCTGGCTGCGTTTACCGACCAGCCTTTTTGTAAAAACCTTGATGAAACCCAGCCTCCTCCCACACTCCCTACATCCGCGATCAGATAGGCTGTAATAAGCGGCAGCCCTATTTCATTTAATTTCAGATCGTACGTATGATTTAAAAATTTGGGTAGCCAGTAAAGGAAAAACCACCAGATGGGATCGGTCATAAATTTCCCGACGGCAAGCGCCCACAATTTCCGGGTACTCAAAATTTCCCAGAATGATGAAGGCGCTTCGATGACTTCCGGAACATCGGCGCCGATCAGTATCATTTCTCCGGCGTTGACCCTTGGATGTGTACGGGGATGATCCATCAGGATCAGCCAAAAAACAAGCCACACAAACCCCAGTAACCCCGTAGCAATGAAAGCCCATCTCCAGCCATAATTGAGTGCGATAATAGGTACGATCAGCGGCGCAACGATGGCCCCGACATTGGACCCGGAATTAAAGATACCCGTCGCCAGAGCACGTTCCTGCCTGGGAAACCATTCGGAAACGGTTTTGATAGCGGAAGGAAAATGCCCCGCTTCCCCTAAACCCAGTGCCAGACGGGCCAGGCCAAAACCGGCGGCACTGCCCGCCAAAGCATGCGCCATCGCCGCCAGCGACCATATCACAATGGATACCACAAAACCGCGCTTCGTGCCGAGGATATCGATCAGCTTCCCCACCAGCAATAAGCCAATGGCGTAGGAAAACTGAAATGCCGTGACAATGTAACCATACTCGATCTCGGACCAGCCAATCTCTTTCTGCAGGTTCGGTGCCAGAATAGCCAGCACCTGCCTGTCGATGTAGTTGATGGTCGTCGCGAAAAACAGAAGGGCACATATCCACCATCGTACAAATGTCGGTTTCGGCATTACAACTTCGCGTCTTATGGGTGCTACTGTTTTCATTTTCGTGACTCTGTGCGGGTTAGATGGTTTTGCCGGAAGGTTCCGGCGTGGCCTTGAAAATTGAGGTTTTCATAACGTATTTGAGTAACATCTAAATATCATTTTACGGGCACCTACATCGCCCATTCTTTTCGGGCTATCGGAACTGCCAGCAAAGCATTGGCTGCATTATTCCCTTCGAAAAGCTCTTTATCGGGATTCCATTTGAGCTTGCCGCCCACCTGACATGCGATAAGACCGATCTGGGCAATGGAAATCGTGCGGTGTCCGATCTCGATCGGCTCCAATGTTTTGCGCTTGGTTTTTATTGCCTCGATGAAATCGATTTTATCCCATAGTGTCTGCGACAGGTCCAGTTCCCCTGCCCCAGGTTTGGAAAGAAGGATTTTGGGATCACTGGCTGAAACCGTTCCCGGATAATTTTCGATAAAAATCCAGCCCTCAGAGCCTATATACCGGATGCTCGGCTTGCTGACCGGAGATTGCAGACAGGTCATTTCCACGCCGTTGGCATAGTGGTAGGTCACCTCGAAATTGATCATAGAATTCCAGAGGCTTTTGGGAAACTCCCCCTTACCTTCCACCTCCGCCGGTCCGGAGTATTCTGAATTATTGGCCCACTGAGCCAGGTCAAAATAGTGTGCACCCCAGTTGGCGATCATTCCCTGTGCGTAGTTGTCCACCCGCATCCAGTTCGGCCTTTTTTTCATGTCGAACGGCGTATGCACACGCATGTCAGTATACGGAACATGAGGCATCGGGCCCAGCCAGAGATCGTAATTGAGCTCCTTTGGTACCGGCATATCAGCCTGTGGCGGCACAGGATCCGGATCAGCCGGGAACATTATTTCTATTTTCTGAAGTTTTCCGATACGGCCGTTACGAACCATTTCAACCGCCTGATTCTGCTGTCTTACCGAACGAAATTCACTGTCAGTACGATTCACGACCGGGTATTTTTCGAGTGCATCCACCAGTTGTCTTCCCTGGTGGACACTCATACTCAACGGTTTTTCACAACTGATATGTTTTCCTGCCTTTGCCGCCATAATGCCCATCGGGACATGCCAGAAATCCGGCGTCGAGATCATCACGGCATCAATATCCTTTCTGGCTATAATTTCGCGAAAATCGGTGTAGGCTGCGCAACCTTTATAGGAGCCGGTCGGGGATTTCTTTGCATAATGTGCATCAACAGCTGTTTTCGCCTGCCCCATTCGCCAGCTGTCCACATCGCAGACAGCTACTACCTGCGCTTCGTCGAGATCAAACAGGCCCGGTATCCTCATCTCCTTTTTTCCATCGCCGGATCCCTGCATATTTTGACCGAATCCCTGTCGGCCCGTTCCGATCATGCCTACGGTGATACGGTTTGAAGGGGCATTTTTACCAAAAACAGAGGACGGGACAATAGCGGGCATACCCATGGCTGCCACAGCGAACGTTGACTTTTCGATAAAATTCCTGCGGTTCATAATTCTTTGATTTTGATATTTCTGAAGCCTACGCTATGGCCGTGGTCCTGCAACAAAATGTGCCCTTCGGTAATGTCACCAAACCCCGGATAATCCCTGAACTTACTGTCGGCAACGCCATTTTTAAATGCCTGGGACGAGCGGTCCGTGTCCAGTACTTTTACGCCGTCAAGCCAGTGTTCTATGTGGTTCTTTCTGACAACAATTTTCGAAGAATGCCACACTTCCATTTTTGTATCCGTTTTTTCCGGCGCCACCACATCATAGATCGACGCCGTTTTCAGGTCCTGAGGCAGCTTTTTGTCCTGATAAATATATTCTGCGTCATCAATAAGCTGGTATTCGTATCCAGCCTGGGAACCCTTTTCCGGTTTCGGCTGCCGTTCTTCAATAAAATATTTCACACCCGAATTTCCGCCCTTGCCTAATTTCCAGTCGAACACAAGTTCAAAATCGCGATATTTTTTCAAAGTAACAATATCACCTGCATCGCCGGATTCGGCTCCGTCGGAGAGGTCACCGGACAAGATACCATCAGCAACTTTCCAGCCGTGTTTTGGAAAACCGGAGCTGTATGCTCCCCGCCAGCCGTTGGTCGTTTTGCCGTCAAAGAGTAATTTCCAACCGGCTTTTTTCTCGGCCGGCGAAAGGGTATTTATTTTTTGGGCGACAGAAACAGTGCCCGAAAAGATAAGGATGATGATAGAACAGATCGTGGGCTTCAAATCGATATGTGTTATTTGTGTTCACAAAAATCTTACAAAAATCATAATGATTGCAACGTGCTTTTTGCAAAAAATACCGTCAATTTTGCAAATTTGCAAAACGAGACATTTTATTCGCAAATCCAATAGTATAACATACACTAAACGTCATGAAACAGCCAATGCGTCCCAATCTGCTGAGCGTGCCCCAGAACGAAAGCCGGTCTTTTGATCTGCGCCATGAAATTGTCCCTTATTTCAACAATCCCTGGCACTTTCATCCTGAAATCGAACTCAATTTTATTATCTCCGGATCAGGTACCCGTTTCATCGGACAGAGCGTCGAGCGGTTCCGGGACGGAGAAATTGTGCTGCTTGGCAAAAATTTACCCCATTACTGGAAAAACGACAACAACTATTACAACCCGGCCAGCAACCGTCCGTCGGAAGCGATCATTGCCCGTTTTTCAGAAGATTTTGCAGGGAAAGATTTTTTCCGCCTTCCCGAGACGCAGCTGATCCATACGCTGCTGGAACGTTCTGCCTTCGGCCTGCAGCTCCTGGACCCGGTTCGCACGCAGATTCAAAAGGATCTGTACCAACTCCTAAAAATGGAAGGATTTGAACAATTGATGGCATTGCTGGCGATCTTGCAAAAAATTGCGCTTTCGGGTGCTTTCGAGGAGATTTCACCGAACTATATCCCCAGCCAGCTGATAAAAAAGAGCAATGAGCGGCTGAACAAGGTGATTGCGCATGTGCTTGAATTTTTCACCGGGGACATCTCATTGAAAGAGGTTGCCGACCTGGCCAATATGAGCGAGGCTGCTTTCTGCCGTTATTTCAAGGCACAGACGGGGAAAACCCTCACAGGATTCATCACCGATCTGCGGATTCAATATGCGTGTAACCTGCTGAGCAACACCGACGAATCTGTCTCCCAGGTTTGTTTCCAGATCGGGTTTGAAAATGTGTCCCATTTTATCCAGACCTTTAAAAAACTGCGCAACCAAACCCCGTTTGAGTTCAGGCAGAACACCAGAAAGCTGAAATGAACCAGGCCTGAACAACCGGGTAAGTCGCCCGGAATAACTGTTTAAAAGTCGATCCGGTAAAAAAACAACGGTAGAAAGCCCAGCTGATATTCCTGCCTGTAATGGGGCGCTTCTGGCATGTAGGAGAGGTTTAATAAATTCCGCATGCCTAACACGTTCACAAGGTCAACCGCAATCGTATGTGTGAGGCGGTTTCTGTTGATCTTGTATTCCATTTTTATATCAAACCGGTTGTAGGGCCTGAACTGTCTGCTGTTCCTTGTAGCGTCTTCATATACAATATCCTGCGCAAGGCGTGAGGCTTCGGAATCAACAATTCCATACCAGCGTCCGCCGGTAGCCGTAAACTTGGCCCCGATATTCAGTATTTTTCTTTTCTTGAAAACGAACTCTCGGCTGAACAGTGTATTGACCGCAAACTGCCCGTTGACATTGGTATTTCTCCAGACCATATCTGTCCCCCTGTATTTGGCATTAAAAATGGATGTTGTCAAAAGGAAAGAATAGTTGTTGCTAAAAAATTTTTCAAGAGTCACTTCCATTCCATAATTCCTGCCCTTACCTGTGTTGACCAAGGCTTCCGGCAACAACCTGTTTGCCCCGTCAACTGCATTTAAAATTGAAAAAGAAGACGTCCTGTAAGTTACCGGAACATTGAACAGATGCTGGTAATATATTTCCGACAATAATCTCATGTTTTCCCCAAGCGATCTTGCATATCCGACGACGACGTGAATACTCTTGGTTAACCCGACCTCCCCGGGCGAAAAAGGCCGTACGCCGGAAGTAACTGCCGGACGGTAAGCATACAGGTAAGTAGGCAATGACTGACTATGCAATCCTGCTGAAAAAGTGAGTTTCTGACGTCTTGGCAACTCCAACGATAGTCCGCCCCTGGGTTCCGCCCAGGATTTGCTTTTGCTGTTAGCGAAGCTCAAAAAGCTGGTAACACCCAGGCTTACCGACAGGTTTTCGGTCAGGTACCGGCGGTACTGTATAAAAGGCTGTAAATTGGCAAAACTCTGACCTGATACATTGCTTCTGACATTCCAGGGAGACCACAGCTGACGGTCCAATTCAAATATCCTGACACTGTCGGTACCGGTAAACGAGATAATATCTGCATTCAATCCCGCCCTCAGCGTACTGCGAGCTCCCCATTTTTTATTGATAGCCGCAGAAACGGAATATCTGGTTTCTGAAAGTCTGAAATCCAGCATAGGCCGTATGGAATCAATGCGGTAGCGATCATTTTCGACTACCGCATGGCCTGCATGATCCTTTTGCAGGAACAAGTAACCATGTTCAGAATCCTGGACATTATTGGAAATCGCCACAGTAGATTTAAAAAACAAGCTTTTACTAAATGAGTGGCTGTAGGTAGCTCCGGCGACTTTCATATTGGAAGCGTAGTGCTGGTCGCGGTCGTTCTGACCAAAGATATTGCGGTCCGATACTGTTTGCGTACTCGACAATATAGTAATGGCGCTGGTACCTCCCAGTGCCCAAAATGCAAGATTTCCCTGCCTTAATGGAAAATTCATCCGCAAAAAGCCATCTGCGTAACTGGGCGTAGCAGCGGTGCCGATGTCGATACCCAGTTTCTTGAAGAGCCACAAGTTGGCGTACCTGCCCGTAACCAGGTAAGACGATTTGTTCTTTTTGGAAATTGGCCCTTCTGAAGTAAGCTCGGTTCCCAAAAAACCGAACTGCGCTGCCGTCTCATACTTTTCATTGTTGCCGTTTCTTAATTTCAGATCAAATACCCCCGAAACGGTATTCCCGAATTCGGCAGGAAAGGCGCCGGTAAAAAAGTCGGAATTCGCTAGATACTTGTTATTGATAATGCTCACCGGACCTCCGGAAGACCCGGCTTCGGCGAAATGATTAGGATTGGGGATGGTAATTCCCTCTATTCTCCATAACAGCCCAGACGGAGCATTGCCTCTGATCACAATGTCATTTCGGGAATCGTCCGCTCCCTGCACCCCGGCAAAATTGGAAGCCATTCTTGCCGGTTCTCCTCGGCTGCCTGCATACCGGCCGGTTTCTTCCACCGAAAATTGTTTGGCACTGGCCACCGCCATTTCATTAGACGCCTCCCCATTTTTCTTTGCCTTTACTGTAACCATCTGTAGCTCGGTGACAGATTCTTCCATTTCAAGGTTCAGGATAAATTCTTTGCCGGCTTCCACCGGAATATTGTTTAAAAAAATCTCTTTGTAACCGACCAGTGTCAGTATCAGCGACTGCCGTCCCACAGGTACTTTTAAAATTCTGAAATATCCTTCGGCGTCTGTAACATCACCCTGACCGGTAATGCCTGCAGCGAGAATTCTCACGGTCACACCCACCAGCGGGTATTTTGCTTCTTTGTCCAGCACACGTCCGCGAACAGTTTGTACCGGCTGGGCCAAAGATGGAGAACAAACAAAAATGAAGAGGAAAAGGGGGAACAGCTTTTTCATTTGGAGTTGCGCTTTAAATGGAAAGTTCAGAACTGGGAAGGCCGGATGTGGAACTGAATTGTTCTGACAAGACAAAAAAGATGGTAGGCGATGCAAAGAGCGAGCAATAAAGGCTTTTCGGTAAGACCGCAAAAAACAATCATTACTGGCAGGGCAATAACTATACGGATCATCTCAGATACAAAAAGCCAAGGTTTTCCTTCCAAAATTCCGGCCCAGTTGATTACAAAATGCCACAATAGAATGCTTAAAACTACCCTTTGTGCTGTGGAGAGGGTGCTGGCCGGGCTGATAACCAGCAACATCAGAATGATACCGAATGCTGCCGCCGGAACCAGATATGACTTGGCTCCCGGGAAAGGGAACGTCTGGATTTTCTGCTGTGAGGCCAGGGTAATTTCCTCAAAAGTGGGCTTCGGTGGAAGATCTGCTGGCCGCCAGCCCACCGGCATGAACCATATCCGTATCTTATCCCACCTGTTAGCCGTCGCGGCTGCATCCTTCCAGAGAATATGATAATAATGAAAATTAATAATGACCGGGTTCCACGTATGCGCCTGGCCGTACATCCCGTAAACTACCTTATTCGTTTCTTCTTCGTAAGAGCCGAACATCCGGTCCCAAATAATCAGAAACTCGCCGAAGTTCTTGTCGAGATATTTGAAATTTACCCCGTGGTGGACTCTGTGACTCGAGGGAGTGGTAAATATATATTCAATCCAGCCCCAAAGTTTTGGAACACACTCTGTATGATGCAGAAAAGCGATGAACAAATGTACTGCGGTAACCAGATAAATATCAAATGGTGTAAAGCCGATGATCGTAAGCGGCCAGAAGAAGAAAAATGCAAATAACCGTTGCGTCACACTGGCGCGGAGCGCGACCAGGAAATTCATTTCCTGTGCGCTATGATGTGGCGAGTGGGCGGCCCACATAATGTTGATCGAATGCCCCCACCTATGAACCCAGTAGAAGATAAAATCAATGCCCACCAGCAATAACAAATAGGTAAACCAGTTCATTACAATCGTATCGATGAGCCGGAAATTCTCCCATAAATAACCATAAACCGCGTATACACCGGCAGCCACCAGCACATTGACGGTCTGGCTGGCCAACATCGTACCGAAATTGGCGATTGCCTCCGGGAAAGAGATGTAATCCTTTTTGTACCAAAGACAAAAAATAAGTTCGAGGATGATAAATAAGAGCACCAGCGGCGTCAGGAGCGTGTAGATATTTTCAGACGATATCATAATGTTTGGAATTAAACGATATGTATAACAACCTTGGAATTCTATTTGTGGTAACCATCAAAAAATCAACCGTCAGCAAAAGATTTCCCGATCGTACCGTCGAAGACCGGGAGCACGTAACGATCTGTCT
This sequence comes from Dyadobacter bucti, assembly GCF_005869225.1. GTDB lineage: Bacteria > Bacteroidota > Bacteroidia > Cytophagales > Spirosomataceae > Dyadobacter > Dyadobacter bucti. Next base: position 676,568 of record NZ_SWFP01000001.1, read on the forward strand.
TCGAACCAAAACTAGCTATACCAAACGCGCGTTGCGAATTGATTTCTGAGCCTGCCGAGGGGGTTGTTGCAGAAAATGCGGACGAAGCGTAAATTTTGTCAGCGGGGAGCTCCATGGCATCCGAGAATTCCTGATTATTAGCTATTTTCAAGTAATTTTTAAGAATAAAAGGACGGCCCTCCAACAAAACGCTCCTCTATATATGAATGCCGAAAAAATCCAAGCCATGCTCTTCCGGGAAATCCGTGAAAAGATTCCCCGGAATATATCCCTGGCCGATTCCGTAGCTGAACTTCTATACATCAGCCAGGACAGCGCATATAGAAGGATCAGAGGTGAAAAACAAATATCGCTCGACGAACTGCAGAAACTTTCCTCGCATTACGACCTGTCCGTGGACCGGTTACTGAACCTTCAGAACAAAGCTTTTACTTTTCAGGGGCATCTGATGGATGAGACAAACTACGACATCGAAAATTGGCTCAAAAACCTCAGCAACATCACCAGTTACATCAAGGCAAAACCGAATCACCACGTTTATTACCTTGCAAAAGACGTCCCTTTTGTGTACCTGCTACAATTTCCTGCCCTGGCTTCATTCAAAGAATTTTTCAGAAAGCGTTCTTTTCTTTCTTCCAGCCAAACACGCGGGATTAAATTCTCGATCGGCGAGATACACCCCATGTTCAGTCATACGGCCGCCGAGATTGTGAAAATGTACAACACTATTCCAAGTACCGAGATATGGAGTTCGGAATGTTTTAATGGTGTGATCAAGCAAATACAGTTTTATCAATATACCGGACAAATTGCATCGAAAGATGATTATAATTCACTCTTCGATACACTTGAGCTAATGGTCAACCATCTGGAGAACCAGGCCGAATTGGGAAAAAAATACAGTTTCGGAGAAAAACCCGGGCCCCAGGCATCTGCTTTTAACTTATATAATAACGAACTGTTTATAGGAGAAGATACCATTGTGGCCGATTTGGGCGACACAAAAATCACGTTCCTTAACCACAGCTTTATCAACTACATGACCACTAGTGATGAAACGTTCTGCGGCTTCACATTCAAAATGCTGCAAAATATGATCTCCCGGTCCACACCTGTCAGCTGGGCTGGAGAGAAAGACCGAAAAATATTCTTTAATGCGTTAAAAAAGAAGATCGCGCTGGCTCGGAATTCCGGATAAGGTCAGTTGGTTTTTCTGGCGTCATATATTTTATGCCTGAGACGATTAAAAAAACTAAGTCTGCCTTTTTCGTTCACATTGTTCAGTTGCTCCGACTTTCTGATCATATTCTCAATACCTGCATACATGTAATTATTAAAACGGTCGTCCTGCGTTGATATGTAATTGATTACCGAATGATTTAAGAATGTCAGCTTAAAGCTACCAAAATCGGCAAAAACGGTATTGTTACCCAAAATAAGTTCATTGTTAAACATCTCGTAAGACGCCATGCCCGGCTGTGGGTGCTGTCCGAAGGCAAATTTAAGCCCGCACTCGGCCTGTCTTTCCAGATGGTTGATAAGTTCTTCCATAATATCCCACATCATCAGTAATTCAGATTTGGAATAAAAAATATCAGAATCCCGATAGAACTCAATTTGCCGGATAGTACTGTTGACGCTCTCAGCATTCCATATTTCTATGGTCGATATGCTGTTGTAGGTTGCTACAATTTTTTCGGAAAGCATTTTGCAAGTCGGGTCTATTTGTCCGATCTCAAAACGGGAGCCCCGCATTTCGTCGTACTGGAGAATGGATTTTTGCCAAAAGAAAAACTTAAAAGCGGCCAGCTCCGGAATCTGGAAGAAATGTGCGAGGGGCAGGTCCTTGGCCAGGTAGTACAGCTTACAGCCAGGGTAACTGCGCATGAACTCAAACTGAGCCAGTACATTTTCCAGCCATTTGTCCAGGATATGATCCTGGGTATTGGCAAGCTTACCGTTGAAAATATAAGAATCTGCTTTGACATTCAGCAGTTTATCAACAGACACTTTGAAATGCCTGCTTAATTTGCCGATTTCGTCAAAACTGATAGGTGTTTCACCCCTTATCCTTCTGTAGGCACTGTCATTGCTGACGCGTAGGATATCGGCGACAACATCGACCAGCGTTTCGTGGGACGGAAGGCTGGCCCGGATCTGATTAAAAAACTCGAGCTGTACAGGAAGTCTGTCAATGTCCATGATACCATCCGAAATTATTTTTTTAAAAATCTATCCCAAAGCAACATCGAGGCTCATCATCACGACGAAGCCTCCGATAAAACCGAGCGTTGCTATGTCGGTATTTTTATCCTGCTGTGTTTCCGGGATTACTTCTTCCACCACTACGAAGATCATCGCTCCGGCAGCAAAGGCGAGCGCGTAAGGCAATACTGGTGTAAAAAATGAAACGGCGACCGCACCGAGCACGCCCGCTACCGGCTCCACCAGCGCAGATGCCTGCCCGTACATAAAACTTCTTGTGCGGCTCATACCCATCCGCCGCAAAGGCATGGAAACTGCGATGCCTTCCGGGAAATTCTGAAGACCGATGCCGATCGCCAGGATGGCAGCACCGGCAACGGTCGCATCCGGTACACCCGCAGCCACGCCTCCAAACAACACCCCGACCGCAAGACCTTCCGGAATATTATGCAATGTGATGGCCAGCACGAGCAGCGTAGTCCGCTGCCACGGGGATTTGATACCTTCTGTTTCCTTGAAATTGATGTGGATATGGGGAAGTACTTTGTCCAGCATGAAAAGAAATATCGCACCTAGCAAAAAGCCCACGACCGAGGGTACCACCTTTTGAAAACCTTCGCCCTCACTCATCTCTATGGCAGGCGCAAGGAGGCTCCAGTAACTTGCTGCTACCATTACACCACCCGTAAAACCCAGCATGCCATCAAGGACGGTCCGGTTAATGGTGCGGAAAAGAAATACTGAAGATGCCCCGGCTGCGGTTACAAACCAGGTAAACAGCGTTGCATATAGTGCGGCTGCGACAGGATCAATGCGCTCAAGAAACTGTATAGCTGATTCGAACATACGATTTGGAAAGATTGCCTTAATTATTTTAGACAAATAAAAATCAAATTTTTAGACAAAGCTAAATTTTTACAAATCAATCTCAGATTAATTGAAAGCTGAAGGCCTGATCAGAATTTGTAGTCTACATCATCCGGCAGCGGCGCTACCACTAATTTCATCCATTTTCCGTCGACCTTGATCACCACAATATTATTGTCTTTGTCGTAGAACATGGTACCGTTACCACTGGTTTTCAGTTCCTTATAATTAACAAATCGCGCATCTTTTTCAAAATTGCTTTCGTCATCGCCCTCCGGCTTTGTCTCAGACACATCCTCTTTCCCAATGTTACCCAGCGTGAGGGCATTGGTGAGTTTGAGGGACCCATAGAAAAGTGCCTTGTCCCGGCTGAACATAAAAGAATGCTGCCGCACATCGGATCCGATCCTGAACCAGTTGTAGGCACTTTCGTCGTGGTTATAAACGGTCGAATAATAATACAGCTCGGCCACGGGTTTTGCCGCCTCGACATGCTTGTTGACCAGCATCGTAATCCTTGATTTATCATCTTTGGCGTAGCCTTCAAATACATGATAACCCCACCGTTTCTTGTTCTTTTCGTCCGGATTGCCTCTGACCTGGATCATGTACGGCGTACTCAAAATCCCGTTCACGGTGCTGTACATAGGTGTTCTTGCCGGAAGAAAACCAAAACTGTAGCCTCTCTCCTTCCACCTCGCCCAGGTTGTATCAATATCGGATGTTAATTCAATCCGTTTGCGGTCAGACAGGTCGCTGCCACTGATAAGGCCATAATACGGATCCGGAGCGGGCGAAGCCTCGGGTTTGCCCTGAGAAAATGCGCTGTGCGCAACGATGATAAAAAGCAATACAAGTCGCAGCAATTTCATAAGATCGATCATGTCTGAGTTACTTAAAATCAATTTCAATGAAACGCAATATCATTAAAAAATTACTTCCAGTATCATTTTTGCGGCATTATGCCGGTAATCACCCCTTTTTCATCGTTCCAGGGATATCTGTATTAAGATTAAATATAAATTTTGTCCAAAAATTAACAAATCCGTTGATACCCGATGAATGCTCTCCGGAGCTGTGTAATTTTGAAATATTCTCAATGATTACACACATGATACGTCAAAAAAGGCTAAGAAAAAGCGTCACACTCACCGACGCACAAAGCAAAAGACTCTATGAGCTGAGCGAGTTTGACGGAACGGATCCCGTTGAGCACGCTATGAGGGCTATTGACGAGTACCTGAAAAAGCAAAAGCTGGATTTTACACCTCCCAAAGAGAAAGATATATCGGCTGAATTTAAAGACCGCTCCGGCGACCCTAACATTCAGGGCGCAGTATGGTTGTCGGGAACGGTGGACAGGTATGAGTTTTCTGCCCTTATCACCAAGGTTCCGACAAAATCAGCCATTGATAAAGGAAAGATATCGAAGCTGTCAATATGGGATCCTGTTATTCTGCAAAACACCAACAGTTTCATCGGTTCCTGCATTGTAAATTACGACCGCGGCTGGGATATTAAACCCAGCAAATTGGCCGAGCCTTATTTTAACAAGGTCAAAGTTCTGCTTGACAGCTCTGCCGAGAAATTCATCAAGAAAAAAACGTTCCGGTAAAACCCGCAATTCCCCGCCCATCCCCGACGCTTCACCTTCGGGTTTCTACGCTTGAGCCGGGCCCATGTTTTAATTGGAATGTTCATTGGTAAATTTTGTGCTGTTATTTATCAAAAACAGCAGACAATGAAAGCATTACTATTAGCCATGATTATTTTTTTATCGGGTACTCTTTCCGCACAACAGTCTACCCAAACCGTCCGGGGAGTAATCCGTGACGAAGTTTCGCAGTCGCCGGTGATCGGCGCGACCGTTTTGCTCACACAGCCTGAGGGCACTATCCCGGTAGGTACGACCAGCGATGTCAACGGAGAATTCCGCATCAACGGTGTGGCTACGGGCCGGCAGTCGTTCCGGGTCACCATGGTGGGTTACGAAGAACAACGTTTGTCAGACATAGTCGTGACAGTTGGCAAGGAAGTGATCCTTAACCTCAGCATGACGGAGGCGGTGCAGCAACTGAATGAAGTAATGGTAACTACGGATCGTTCGGGCGACAAAAGCAAAACCAACAACGAACTGGCGCTCGTCAGCGGGCGGTCGTTCAATGTAGAAGATACGAAACGCTATGCAGGTTCTCTGAGCGACCCGTCGCGTATGGCGGCCAACTTTGCCGGCGTGGTGTCGGGTGACGATTCACGAAATGATATCGTTGTGCGGGGTAATTCTCCGAGCGGGATGCTATGGCAGCTGGAAGGCCTCAATATTCCAAACCCGAACCATTTCGGTTCATTTTCGGCTACTGGCGGTCCGGTGAGCATGCTGAATAACAACGTGCTCAGCAAATCCGATTTTATGACAAGCGCATTTCCTGCACAATACGGCAATGCACTGGCGGCGGTATTTGATCTCAGGCTCCGGGAAGGAAATAACCAAAAACATGAATTTATGGGCCAGATCGGCTTCAACGGATTTGAACTGGGTGCGGAAGGTCCGATCGCCAAGAATTCAAAAGCTTCGTTTCTCGTGAATTACCGCTACTCAACCATGGGCGTTATGAAAGCGCTGGGGATCCAGGTAGGTACCGGTACTGCGGTACCCGATTATCAGGACCTGAATTTCAAGTTAGCCGTACCTTCCGGCAAAAATGGCAAACTTACCCTTTTCGGTATTCTTGGCAGCAGCGATATCCAGTTTCTGGGGAATGAAGTGGATACGACCCTCACGAATCTTTACGGAACCGAAAACACCAATACCCGCGTCAGATATGCGACAAACATTGTGGGCCTTTCCTATGAGCATACCCTTTCGCCCAGGACCTTCGCCAAGTTGACGCTGGGTATGAGTACTACCCGAGAAAAATTCAGCGGGGATTCCATCAGCATTGTTACCAGGGAGGCCTTTCTGAGCGGGGAATCGAAATACAATACCGGCAAATATTCGGCTGTGCTTCATCTGAGGCATAAAATCAACGCGAAAAGCAGCCTGTACGCAGGTGTGACCATGGACATTCTTGGTTTTGACCTTTATAACCGGGCCATTTATCAGGGCGGGTTGATTGATACTGTGCGGGTTGATGTTAAAGGTGAAAAAACCTTGCTGACCCAGGCGTATGCCCAATGGAAATACCGTGCATCCCCAAAGTTGGTTTTCACAACAGGCCTTCATTTACAACATTTTAATCTCAACAATAATGTCGCCCTGGAACCCAGGATCGGACTGCAGTATGCAATGGGCCGCGGTCAGTCGGTAAACCTCGGTTATGGTCTTAACAGCCAGGCCCAGAACATTTACACTTATTTTATCCAAACACCTACCGAGTCGGGTGTTTCCTATACCAACAAAGACCTTGATTTTACAAGAAGCCATCATTTTGTGCTGAGTTATGAAAACCGCCTGACCGACAACCTCTTGCTGAAAATCGAGCCTTACTATCAGGTCCTGTACAACGTTCCTGTGGAGCAGCGGGCTTCTACTTTTTCCGCATTGAACACGGGAAGCTCTTTCGGACCGTCTGACCGCGACAGCCTGATGAATGAAGGTTCCGGAAAGAATCTGGGCATCGAACTGACCCTGGAGAGATACTTCAGCCAAGGCTATTATTTCCTTGTGACCACTTCTCTTTTTGACTCCAAATACAAAGGAAGCGACAAGGTTGAGCGCAACACGGCTTTTAATACAAAATATGTTCTGAATGTACTGGCCGGGAAGGAATACAAACTGGGCAAAAACAAAGATCATGTGCTTGGCGCGAGCATAAGGACTACGCTGGTGGGTGGAAAGTATTTTACACCTCTCAACCTCGAAGCCTCAAAAATCATAGGGCGTGCGTCCTACGACGATACACAGGCATTTTCCGTCCGTCAGAACCCCTATTTCCGCACAGACCTGCGTTTTACATTCCGGAAAGAAATGCGGAAGAGTACCATGGAATTTGCATTGGATCTTCAGAATGTAAGTGCCAGCAAAAACATTTTCCAGCAGACTTATAACCCCAGGACCAACCGGCTGGTCAACCAGTACCAGCAGGGGTTTTTCCCGGTGCCTTATTTCCGTTGCACATTTTAATTGGAATTTGCGGGGCTAATCATTTAATTTCAAGCACTTAAAAACCAGGCCGGTATGACCGTACTTCCCGCGTATAATGAAAGAAACAGCTTACACACTGAATGACCGCAAACTGAGGCTGATCGGGATTCCTCTCCTCGGTGCGGTCATTCCGATCATGCTCAATTTTGAGAATTTCTTACAGCTGAACCGCCAGTTTGCATTCAGTGTCCTCTTTTCAACTTTGATCACGCTTGCGCTGTGGGAGGGTAACAGGTTTATTATTATCAAAATGTGGCGGATTTTTCCTGAGCTCAGTCAGACCAGCCGGCGAATTCTCGCTGAGGCAGTTTTGGCCTTCATTTACGTTTTTGCTGTTTCATTTGTGATGGATGAGCTCTTTTGCAAACCTTATTTTCATCAGAGTGCATTGCTGGCAGGGTTCCGGATCAGCATAGTACCCACCATATTGGTATATCTGGTTTATGAAGCGGTTTATTTCTTTGAAGCCTGGAAACTGAACGTCCGGAAAACCGAATCGCTCATGCTCGAAGGTGTCCAGTCGCAACTGGAAGTGCTTAAAAACCAGCTGGACCCCCATTTTCTGTTCAACAGCATGAATACGCTCGCCGCCCTGATCGATGACGACAATACCGATGCGCAGGATTATCTGGAAAGGCTTTCGGACGTATACAGATATGTGCTCGTAAGCCGCAACAAGAATACTGTGCTGGTGGAGGAGGAAATCGCTTTTGTGGAGGCCTATGTGTATTTGAATAAAATCCGCTTCCGGGAAAACCTTCAGGTGGAAACAAAGCTTTCGGCAGATATCTACCGGAAGCATGTCACCCCGCTGAGCCTTCAGATGCTGATCGAAAATGCTATCAAACACAATGTTGCGTCACGGGAGAATCCGCTGAAAATAAGGATACAGCAGGAAGGCAGTGATTACCTGGTCATTGAAAATAATATTCTTGAAAAAACAATCCTTGAAAAAACCACACGGGTGGGCTTGCAAAACATCATCAACCGGTATGGTCTCCTTACCGACAGACAGGTGGAAATTATCAGAGGACAGGACATTTTTACCGTCAAAATTCCGCTGCTGGCCCATCTCGCATAAAGCATTGCATAGAAACTGATATGAAAGTGTTGATCATCGAAGACGAATATCCGGCAGCCGAGCGGCTCGAAAAACTGATCCGGAAACTCGACCCGCGCGTTGAAGTAGTGGCGGTACTTGAAAGCGTGGAGTCGGCACGCCGCTGGTTCGGTTCCGGTCAGCCGGTGGATCTGATCTTTTCGGACATACAACTTTCGGACGGCCTCAGTTTTCAGATTTTTGAAGATTTTCCGGCACACAGCCCGATCATCTTCACTACTTCCTATGACGAGTACGCGATCAAGGCATTCCGGGTCAAAAGCATTGATTATCTGCTGAAACCCATCAAATTGCCAGAGCTGGCAGATGCTATCAAAAAGTATGAAAACATTAAAACTGATTTTTTGCCCGATGCTTACGCCCGAAAAGTCGAGTCCCTGCTCGACAGCCTGGAAATGACGAAAAAGACTTACAAAACCAGGTTTTTGGTGAAAAGCGGCGAACAGCTGATCCCGGTCAATCAGGAAGACGTCGCCTATTTTTATACCGCCAATGAAATGTCATGCCTTGCTGCCGCTGACGGACGCCAGTATCTGATCGATTACAAGCTGGAAGAGCTGGAAGTACTTGTGGACCCGCTCAGTTTTTTCAGGCTCAACCGCCAGTTTATTGCCCGTATCAACGCCATACAAAAGATCCATACTTATTTCAACGGCAAACTGAAAGTAGAGCTCCGGCCGCAAACACCCCAGGAAATAGTGGTAAGCCGCGAAAAAGCACCGGCATTCAAAGCCTGGCTGGAAACCTAGAAGATATCCGGCTTATATTTTTTATATCAGGAAAGGATAGCTAATTTAGCGACAGTGGCAAACATTCAAACTACATATCAAAACAGGTTGATTTCGGACAGGAGCGTTTTTTCTGTTACGGAATCGTTGTTTGCTTTCAATCCAATGTCTTTTCAAAGCTTTTGTGTCAAGCTTTATTTTATCTCCAATTTCAAGGACTTCAACACTTCCACCCCGGACCAATACTGACATCCAGGTTCGGGGAGTATCATAATTTTTCAGCGAAAACCTATACAACCAGCCGGTAGCCGCTACCGGTTCGATGCTGTGCTTTAGGTTTTTCCTGCTTCATTTTTTACCGTATAAAATACTAAAATATATCATGGACAATTCGAAAACCCCTGTCATCCTGGGGGAAGAAGACTTCCGCATGCTGAAACAATTTGCAGAACAATTTCCATCGGGAAATATGCATCAAATGTCATTATCCTACGAGCTCAACCGGGCAATAGTTATTGAAGACGACAAAGTACCTCCCTGCTGCGTACGACTGAATTCCCTTGTAAAAGTGCGGGAAATGATGAGTAACACCGAAATGGAATTCAGCATTGTAATGCCCGCGCTGGCCAATATTGCCGAGAGGAAAATTTCAGTACTTACCCCTATGGGAGCCGCCCTGATAGGCCTTTGCAAAGGTGAAAAAGTAGAGTGGAAAATGCCCGGCGGCATCAAACATTTTGAAATACTGGAAGTGAGGCAAGAAGGAGTTTAGCATTGAAAAGGATTGGCACTTCGTCACCAGGAACATTTATAGTGAATGGTGTCGAAGTGCCTTGGTTTAGGAAGGAGCCGAATTCATGAGGCAGTTATATTTCAGCCAATGGGTATGGGGAATTTTTATAATCTGCGATGGGCGACATCGACGAGAGCGGCGATATTGACGTTTTTTCTAAAAGTAATAATGGAGATATGGAGGCTGTTCTGGCCACAGTCATCAACATTATAACACATTTTTTTAAACATTATCCCGATGCCAAAGTATATGTTAAGGGAAGTACTCCTGCAAGAACCCGACTCAATCAAATTGCAGCAGAACAGGAGTTAAAAAATTTTGAAGAAACACAAGAATAAAGAAAAAGTCAAAGGCAAAACCATTTCCAAACATCCTTTGGACAGGACATTTTCTTCCATTGAAGAGGCAGGAAATGCGAAAATTGACTATATCATCTCCAATAAGCCGGCTTCGTACTGGCCAAAATTAGAAACGGCGATCGGCAAATAAAGCTACCCATCTCGATTTCCGAAGTGTTGTAATCACTGTATTTAATAATCCTTTCAAATGCGTACAGCCACGAACGTTGGTGTACGCTCATGTCTCTGGCACGGCATTTATCTGGTTCACTCCCTATAACATTATTATACTATTCAATTTCGGGGATTGCATTATTATGGCCGGTAAAAAAAATAAAAAACGTATTGCCATTCTTGGGGGAGGGCCTAGCAGCCTGTTTGTTTACAAAAGACTTGTCGAGTCCAGAACCGGTTATGAAATTGATATTTTCGAAAGAAAAAAAGAGCTGGGCTCCGGCATGCCTTATAGTGCGGAGGGCGCCAGTGCCGAACATATTACGAATGTTTCAGCCAACGAGGTTCCTGACATTGCAACCGGGATGGAGGACTGGATCAAAACGCTCGATGAGGCTACCCTCAAACAGTTCCATATCGATCCGGACAAATTCACAAAATACCACGTGGTCCCGCGGTTGTTGTTTGGGCGATATCTATCATCGCAATTTGAGCTATTACAAAAAAAGGCACAAAAACTCGGTATAGTTACGCGGATACATCTCGGGTGCAATGTCGTAGATATTGCTGATCAGCCTGAGCGGGAAAAGGTACAAATCGAAATACAAGGAGGAGAATTCGCGGAATTCGATGCGGTAGTGATCTGCACAGGTCACAACTGGCCAATTGAGCACGAGGGGACTGTTCCGGGCTATTACGACTCTCCATATCCGCCCTCCAAGCTTAAAATGAAGATCGACCATCCAATTGCAATCAGGGGTGCATCGCTGACCGCAATCGATGCTGTGCGTACACTGGCGCGCCAAAACGGATCTTTTCAGCAAAAAGACGATGGAAAACTGGTGTATATACCAGCTGACGAAGACAGCAAGTTCAGGATGGTTATGCATTCCAGAAACGGACTGTTACCGGCAATCCGTTTCCATCTCGAAGAACCGCAGCTGTCCAGCGACTCCCTGCTGACACATCAGGAGATTGCCGAAAACAGGGCAAAAAACGATGGTTTTCTGTCCCTGGACTTTTTGTTTGACGAAAATTTCAAGAAAGGCTTCCGTAAAAAAGACGCGAAGTTTTACAAGAAAATCTCCAATATGAATATCGAGGCGTTCGTGGAAGCTGCAATGGCCGTCAGGGAGGGAAAAGATCCGTTTCAGCTTTTCCGCGAAGAATATGCGGAAGCTGAAAAATCGATACGTGAAAAGGAATCCATATACTGGAAAGAGATGCTGGCAGAGCTGAGTTATACTATGAATTATCCCGCAAAGTATCTTTCTGCCGAGGATATGCTAAGGTTGAAAAAAGTGCTGATGCCGCTGATTTCTGTCGTGATTGCTTTTGTCCCTCAAAGCTCCTGTGAGGAATTGCTGGCACTGAACGATGCCGGAAAACTCACCATTGTTGCCGTAGATGCCGACAGCAAGGTAGTGCCTAAAAAGGAAGGTGGCGTTGTTTACAAATTCAAAGACGAACAAAACAAATCCCACGCTTTCAGCTACAAAACATTTATCAACTGCGTCGGACAACCGCACCTGAACTACGGCGATCTGCCCTTTAAGAGTCTGCTGACAAGAAAGACTGTAAGCCAGGCAATGCTGCGATTCAAATCTGCAGAGGAGGGGCAAAAACAGTTGAAAGAAGGACATGACGAAGTGGTGCAGAATATGAACGGTGATTATTTCCTGAAGGTTACCGGCGTTACGATCAACGACTATTTTCAGGTCGTGAATGAGTACGGGATTGCAAACGAGCGGATCTTTATTATGGCGGTACCTTATATCGGCGGCTACAATCCCGATTACTCCGGACTGGATTTCAGTGAAGAAGCATCAAAGTGCATTGTGGAAAAACTTCATGAAACCATGTAACCAGTATGCCTATACGCCTCGCAGAAATCTGGATTTATCCCGTGAAGTCGCTTGGCGGCATAAGGCTGAAAACTTCGTCCGTAGAGGAAAAAGGACTGCAGTATGACCGACGCTGGATGATCGTCGATAAAAACGGAGTATTTCTGACGCAGCGGGCCAACCCGAAAATGGCGACCCTGGATGTCATGCTCCATGATAACGGCCTGATATTATCCAATAGGTTTGAACCTGGAGATCAGGTTTCGGTACCTTTCATTCCCGTTACAGAATCGCCCGTTCAAGTCAAGATCTGGAATGACACCTTCTGGGCTCGTAAAGTAAGCGACGAGGCTGACCAATGGCTGTCGCGGCAACTGGGCAAAAATGTCGGCATAGTAACTATGTCCGTGCACACTCACCGGGAAATGAATCATGCTGATGCAGCGCCCGGACGGACCGTAAGTTTTGCCGACGACTTCCCTTATCTGATGATCTCGCAGGCATCCCTGGACGACCTCAACAGCAGGCTTGCTGAGCCGGTAGCCATGCGGCGGTTCCGCCCTAACTTTATCGTTTCCGGCACCGATCCGTTCGCCGAGGACTCCTGGAAGCAAATTAAAATCGGGAATGTTGGATTTGAGGTTAAGAAACCTTGCGAAAGATGCGTCGTCGTGAATATTGACCAGCATTCAGGTAAGAAAGGAACCGAACCCCTAAAAACCCTCGCTACCTATCGGAAACAAAATAGAAAAGTGCTTTTTGGGCAGAATGTGATCAGTATCGGGAATGGAGTTTTGCGGGAAGGGGATGAAGTAGTGGTATTGTGAATTGATAGAAAACTAAACACAATACTTGTAAAACCATTTTGCTACATCTGCTTCATCAATTTCGTCCCACATTTTTTCATCTCCAATTCTTTACGCTATTTCTGATGCTTTTCTGGCCAATTGCAAAGATCTGTAATACCGGCTTTCAATTTTGTCAACAGGAACGTCGTGACCGTTTTTTTCAACTCTCAAAGTAATCGTATTGTCAGGGTAAAGTTTCACAACCCAGCCATCTTTAACTGTCACAACGTACCCCATTAACTCCATAGCTTCCTTAGCCGCAGCTTTGCCTGCTTGTTGCGCTTTGCTTACCAACAATCTTTTCGTCAAATAAGCATAACCGTCCCTGGTAGTGTGTCCTGATGAATTTTTTGTTTTTTCTTTCATAGCAATAAAAATACTTTAACGGGCTCGCGCGCAACCTCTGCTTTTCCTTTTTTCACACCGAAAGGATAGGAGTTGTGTAAAGGAACGTATAACAGTATCATCATCTTCCTAAAAACCTTGTCAATATTCCTTTGAGAATGTCCAGCAAAGCCTTAAAAGAGTTTGGTTTTACTACAAAGTCATTTGCACCAGCTTCAAGCGCCTTCTTTTTAAGCTCGGGGCTACTGGAAGTGGACATCATTACGGCCGGAACTTCTGCCAGCCCAGGCTCGGATTTCAGCTCTTTAATTGCTTCAACTCCGTTCATTTTAGGCATATTCATGTCTACGAGCACAACGGTTTCACTCAGGTCATCCGATTTCCTGACGTTTTCGACCAGTTCTTTCCCGTCCTCCGCCTCAACAACGGTCAAATTGGGATTGGCCTCTTCCAAAGCATCCTTTATAAGCATTCTATCATCCTCGTCGTCATCCGCGAGATGAACTGTCTGACCTTCGTCCATAGTTATCATTGTACCTTTGACATACAAAAATATTAAATAATTCTGTATCCGCATTTTTCAGGGCGTTACTTGGTCGAAGACTTTGGAATAATGGGCACCAAAACGACTTGCCGAGACGCTATCTTCGTATCACATTTCTTTGTCCAGCGTTTCCACAAGCCTGTTTACGGCTTTTAGCCACACGCGCTTTCCCCGTGCGTTCCAGTGGCCATCCCCTTTGTGAAAATATTCAGGGTGACCGCTGATCACGTTTCGAATGGACAACAACGGAACCTGAAGTTCGGGATGCCGCTCAATACGTGCTATCTGATTGTTATATTGAAATCGCTCCGGCTCACAGACAGTGACTTTGTTAGGGATCATGCAGAAATAAACATCATCGAATCCCAGGCCCCGGTAGTGCGCACGGATCGCATTCATGTTTGCTACCACCGTGTCAATGGAAGAATCGGGTATGACGGAAAAGGAAGAGAGATTATGTTTTGGGCTGGCTTCCGCTTCATAAAATAGGTGCTCGTGATTTTTTGATATGATTGCGCCCGGATGTGTTCTACCAAAGAGCGACAGTACGAGTTGGGCCTTTAGTTCTTTAATCAGTAAAATGGGCCTGAAATTAAAAAGCATGTACTCCATCCGCCGGTCGGTCTGCTCCGTTAAATTACAGAACCAGAAAGAAGGCGACTTCTGCGTCAGCTTTTCCGGCAGCTTCTTTCTTACCCCGACCTGAAATCCTTGTTCGAAAAATACCTTTTGATAATCCTCTTTCAGCCGCAACTGAATATTCCTTTCGATAATTTCTATAACAAGCACAGATATCTTTTCAGGATCAGGTGCGACGGTGTCGGTATTAACCTCCAGCCAGACATGATAGTTGCGGTCACCGGCATAAAAACTGGTATCCATCGTAGTAAAACTGTCCCCGATGATGTATAAATCGACATTACCATGTCTCCTGACGGGTTTATCGGAATCTTCCAGCGCATCGGTTTGGCCCAATTCGTGCTCTTTGAATTTTCGTAAACAGGAAAAACCATAAAGATCACCGTAACGCGCCTGCCCAGATATCCAGCCCCAGGACTCGAGCCGCCTTTGTAACTTGTGAGACAGCCCCACAATCAAAACGAGGGCAGCTGTTGAACATAAAACAATGCGGAACAGGCGTTTGAAGAAATCCATATTGAACCAGAAATTAACCTGCTTCAAAAAACTACACACACTTCCATCCGCCAAAATCGATTATTCACCGGTCTGTTTCCGTTATTAACTGGAATAGCTTGTTCGAAGATCTTCTTCGCGCCAATTATCTTCGCGCCGGGTATCCAGCGAAACAATCTGTGATATATACTCCGTCGGCAGGATCAGGTCCCTCATGGCCTTGTGCAGCCGAAAAACCCGCATCAGCTTATAAACCGGCAATATAACCGACAACAAAGACCAGCTTCCGAGTGAGAGCAGCTTTTTCACGCGTTGGGGCGCGATCCGGGTCTGTACTTCTTTCAGCAAAAGATATCTTCCCAGACCAAGATGCTTTCTGTATTGTTTGTACAAATCGACCGAAAAATTACTCTTGATAAGGTTTTCCGAAAGATGAGCTTGGCGCATAACCTCCCAGTCGGAATAATTTAACGGCAAACCGGGAATGCCCATCCCCTCACCCACCCGGCCAAAAACTTCAAATACATCTGCCTTTTCATCTTCTGTAAGGTTTCTCTCCAATAGCTCGTAAGACCGGATGGAATAATCGACCAGCATGAACAGCACATCACGGTAAGCGCTGTCTGGGATCCGCGCACCCCGCTTTTCTTCCACTCCTTTATGAATCGCGCCGATCTGTTCAATGGCTTTCAGTGCCGCGTTTTGCTCCGAAAAAACAATCTGCCGGGCATAGGAAACAGTTGAAAAAAGCCTCCCCAGCGGATCGGCAGGAAGCCGCCCTGTGAAATAAAGCCAATCCACCGACTTATTCAGAGCAAATTCAGCGGACGCACCCGCAAAAATGAAAAGTATGGTATCCGCGTTTCCCCATATCTCCCGCACAATCGACCCTTCCTTTACAAACCATTTCATATTTTCCGGAGGCGCACAGCCCGTTTTTCGATGACTACTACAAATAAGATACCCAATGTATAAGCGATGATATCCGCCCAGGAAAAACTCGTACCGATCACACTCCGGGCCACCAGGTTGTTTTCCAGACCCAGCCATTTGACGAGTTGCAAAAACTGCGCAAACTCTATCAGACAAGCAAAGATCAAAACAGATATGGCTGCGGCCGGGACGTCCAATGTGGTTGTACCCCTCAGCAGACAGTATAACAAAATAACAATCAGAAAATCGCCGCCCAGAGGCCGGATGAACTTATCGTGCATAAACATGGCAATGATCACTTCTATACAAAAAAGCAATAGTGCCAACCCCAGATAACCTGCATTAACTTTAAACATGATAGTTTAATTTAAAAAAAGTACTTTGAATTGCAAAGTAAGTAACAACCTATGACTTGCGCAACACCCATTCGATTCCCTTCGCTACTATTTTGAAATACCCTGGGGAAAGATGAACTTAGTATCACGATTCCGACACCAATATTGTCCCGACCACCCCCTGAAAATGTCCGTTTCAGGGAGTATGGTAAGTGCAGCAGCCCGCTAATTTTGGATTATTAAAAAGCGCTAAACATTTATCCACCTAAAATTTGTTTCGTCATGCCAAAACTGAACACTTACCTTAATTTCGACGGCAGATCGGAAGAGGCTTTCAATTTCTACAAATCTGTTTTCGGAGGTGAATTTTCATCTTTACAAAAAATGTCCGATATGCCCGGAGCAGAGCAGCTTGCAGAAAATGAGAAAGACAGGCTGATGCATATTTCGCTTCCTATCGGCGAATCGGATATACTGATGGCGTCGGATATCATACCTTCCATGGGTCACAAACTCAACGTTGGCAACCATTCGTATATCTCCGTATTTACCGACAGCCGTGAAGAGGCCGACCGTCTTTTCGCAGGATTGTCGGCAGGGGGCGAGATAGAGATGGCACTGGAAGACGCGTTCTGGGGCGACTATTTCGGAAGTTTTATCGACAAATTCGGCATAGGCTGGATGATCAACCATCCGAAGCAAGACTAAAAATCAGGCCTTGTCCTTTTTTTAACAAATCCTTTCAGACCACAGTCCGGTATGCAAACTCCCATGTTGCACTGCCGAGCGGTGGTCTTTTTTGTTTCCTAGGTGACGGATGCTTTTCCGAAGCAGGCTAGGGTTTTGTCCTAAATAAATGGCGAAGCAAGCCCCAATCGCCCTCGCTTTTGGTCCAGGTGAAGAAACAATCGGACTCAAAGGATTTGATTGCGGCTTTCCGGATACCGATGCAAAAAGAGCGATGCACGGAGCTGATTCTGAAATTTATACACTGAATGGCCCTTGTACGAACTGGAACCGCAGTAAATACGTTAGAGGCGTTGAGGCTGGCTGCAAACGAAATTGGCCGTCATCCCCCTCCCGCAGACCTAAATAGATAAAATGAAAGGAGTACCAAAGCAAAACCCGAGGTTTTAATATATTAGGAAAATGAAATATCTACTGGCCTTATTCTTCGCCTTAGTCCAAACCGGTTGTGACCCGACAGTCGGCAAAAACGTGCCTGAAGTCGATGTACCTGACACCAATGTACCGGACTCCAGCGCGCTCCAGGCGTACCATATCCGCGGCGGACTTCCAAATTTTTTCAGTAAGATCAAGTCGGGAAAAGAAGTGCGGATCGCTTACATTGGCGGAAGCATTACCGAGGCTAATAATGGCTGGAGAGACCTTACTTTCAAGTGGTTTCGGGAAAAATACCCTGTGACTCCATTTTATGAAATCAATGCGACCATTGGCGGTACGGGTTCCGACCTGGGTGTTTTCAGGATGGATAACGATGTGCTGGTGCATGAGCCGGATCTGGTTTTTGTGGAATTTGCCGTCAATGATTTTGGACGGGACCAAGGGGAGATCCGGAAAACCATGGAAGGAATTGTCCGCAAAACCTGGAAAAAATACCCTTCCGCGGATATCTGCTTTACCTATACGCTGGCCGAAAATATGTTGGAACCGATGCAAAATAGCCAATACCAAAGCTCGGCCATAGCGATGGAAGCAGTTGCGGAGCATTATCAGATCCCTTCGGTGCACATGGGCGTGGAAGTGATCCGTTTACTCGAAGCCGGCAGACTTATTTTTACCGGAAATCCTGAGGAACATCCCGACAAAATTGTTTTTACAAGAGACAAAACGCATCCGCTGACAGCTTCCGGACATCCGATTTATGCAAATGAAGTGACCCGTTTTATGCAAATGATGGAAGGCAACACTGCGCAAAAAACGCATCCACTACCCGCTGCATTGGAAAAGGACAACTGGGAGCTGGCGCAGATGATCCCATTGTCGCAATTCAAACTGAACGAAAAATGGAAGGTACTTCCTGCGTCAAATTCGATCAGCAAGAGGTTTGTCAAATTTATGCCCATATTGTACCAGGCCGATCCCGGCGCTACTTTCACGGTGAAGTTTAAGGGCAAAATCCTGGGTGCCTACGATGTCATCGGCCCCAAAACCGGGATCGTTGAAATCACCGCAGACGGGCGAAAATCCACGGAAATTTACCGGTTTGACCAATGGTGCGACAACTACCGGAAAAACAGGTTTTTTGTAAAAGACCTTTCGGACGGAACGCATGAAGTCACTTTTCAGGTGCCGGGAACAACCTTCGATAAAGCTGAGATCCTCAAAAAGAGGAACATTACGATCACCAACCCGGCCGACTATGCCGGTTATGGCTGGTTTGCCAGTTCCATAATGCTGGTTGGTGAGCTGATCAACTGACGGACGGTCAGAATTACCGCTGGGTGCACCCGCCCCAAGCCCATTTTGCCATTATATTCCTATATTTGTTGAAAACTCGTGAACGATGTTGTAGTATGGAATTCAGCAATGAGGCCATTGGAGATGACCCGCTTTTGCAGGAACTCATCAATGGGGACAAAAAGGCTTTCACAACCGTCTATTTCAAATATAGCGCCCAGCTGTACAGCAACATTTTACGCCTGACCAAATGTGAAGAGACTTCCAAAGAAATACTGCAGGAACTGTTCCTGAAAATCTGGGAAAACCGAAGGCAGATCGACGTATCCAAATCATTCAGATCCTATCTCTTCATCATCGCTCAAAACCTGGTGTACGATTATTTCCGCAAGGCGGCAAGGGATAAAAAGCTGGGCGACTATATCGTTTCGTCTGCCGCCCTTTATTACAGCCACTCCGAGGAAACGGTTATTTACGACGAAAGCCTCCAACATATCAACCAGGCCATCAATCAGCTTTCGCCGGTCCGCAAACAGGTCTTTATCCTGTGTAAAATGGAAGGTAAAAGCTATGAGGAAATTGCTGCCCTTATGAAAATATCCCCTTCGACCATCAGCGACCATATTGTGAAGGCCAACCGCGCCATCAAAAAATACCTCCAGATACACGGCGACCTGGCCGTATCCCTGCTGATCTGGACGCTCTTGTCTGACATTTGAAAAAAAATTTAATTTTTTATTACTCCCGGAGCAGAGGATAATATTTTGTCAAGCGTATTAAAGATAAAATATCATCAAAGGAATTAAAGGCTTTGGAGAAGAATGAACAAATAGAGCTGCTTTTCGACCGTTACCTGGCTAACGATTGTACGCCGGCGGAAGTGCGCAGGCTCATCGGCTATTTCGGGGCGCCGGAAGACGAGGAAACACTGCGCGCACTTGTAAGCCGGCAGCTGGGATCTGCGCCGCAGGAGAATGCAGCGCTGACCCCGGCGGTAGACGAGGTATACGACCGGCTTATGAAAAAACTGATCTTCAGAAAAGATGCCACGCCCGCTCCAAAGACACAGGTACCCACTAAGCACTTCTCATTTCCCGGGTGGTCGAGGTTAGCGGCTATCTGGCTGGCATTGCTGGTCAGTATTGGCGGTGCGGTTTACTTTTTTGCCAGGTCCGGCGGCGGTTCTGATGAAACTGCCGGTGAGGTCGCGACGCCTTTGCACATTGAAAAAACAGCTACGGGCGAAAGGCGCAGGATTGTACTCGAAGATGGTTCGGTGGTGTGGCTAAATGCCCAAAGCAAGCTCTCCTACCCGGTTTCATTTGAGAAAAACATCCGGGAAGTCAGCCTGGAAGGGGAAGGTTATTTCGAAGTTTTCAGGGATACCGAGAGGCCATTTATCGTGCGTTCGGGAGCAATCATCACGAAGGTGCTTGGGACAAGTTTCAACATCAAGGCATACCGGGAAGACCCTACTGCTTCGGTAGCTGTACTGACCGGCAAAGTTCAGGTAAACTCCAAAGAATCAACCATTCAGATCACTCCTGACCAGCAGGTTTTATATATCCGTAAAAATGGCAATATAATTAAACAGGACGGCATAGATGCCAAAGCAAAAAGCACATGGAAAGACGGGAAGATCCAGTTCAGAAACGTGCTTCTTGCCGATGTCGTCAAAACATTGCAGCGGAATTACACAGTCGATATCACCTATAGCAACCTTTTGGCCACCTGCCCGGTCCATGCCGATTTTGAGGCGGAGACGCCTGTCGGAAAGGTATTGGAAATGTTATCGGTTTCTTTCGGCGGCAAAGTGACAAAACGCGGAGACACACAATATTATCTTGACGGAACCTGCCTGCAACCTTGATACCACCAACTTTTGTATGCCTATGACGATAACCCAGAGACTTCAAAAATCCCCGGAAATGATTCCGGGGAGCTATTAAAATGAAAGTTTAAAATTGTGTACGCCCGCAAGCCTTCGAAATCTGACGGTCGTGACAAAACCATTTCCTTAACATTTTAACCATATCAAAATTATGAAAAAATCTCTCCCAAGGGGTGAAGTAGTGCATTATATTCTGTTAGCAATGAAATACAGCGCTTTTTTCTACATCCTGATCTGCTCAGTCTGCTCGTTATCGTTTGCAGGCGAATCTTATGGACAAAATCTGAACAAAGTCATCACCATGCGTCTGCATCAGGTGACGCTGAATGAGGCCCTCGATAAGATAGCCGCTGCCGCAGATGTGAAATTTGTTTTTGTGGGCGGAACGCAGGATAACACCAGAACTGACCTGAAAGTAAACCGCGAAAAGCTGGGCAAAATGCTCACAAAACTCCTCGAACCTTACGGCCTATCGTACATCATTATGGAAAACAGCATTGTGATCAGGAAAATAGAGACGAAAGTCGGAGCCGTTCAGGAAAGGCCGGTGTGGCCGGCAAAAAATGAGCTGCGTATAACCGGCAGGGTTACCGACGAAAAGGGCGAAGCGCTGGCTGGCGTGAACATTGTCGTCAAAGGTACCAGCCAGGGAACCAATACCAATATCGACGGCTCCTACCAGATTTCGTTACCCGACAATCCGACTACTCTGATATTCAGTTTCGTAGGATATGAAAGCCATGAAGCAATCGTCGCCGGTTCAACGATACTCGATGTATCCCTGAAATCGGATATCAAAGCACTGAACGAAGTAGTAGTGGTCGGCTATTCCTCCAAACAGCTTTCACAACTTTCCAGCTCAGTGGCCGTGGTGACCGGCAAGCAGCTCAACGACGTAACTTCCAACAATACCACCAACCTGCTTCAGGGAAAAGCCCCTGGCGTTATAGTCTCCAATTCGTCAGGCGACCCCAATGCCACTCCCAGCATTGTCGTGCGGGGTTCCAGCTCGATCACAGCCGGTTCGGGGCCTCTTTTTGTGGTTGACGGGATCATCGGAGGCAATGCAAATCCCAATGATGTGGAGTCGGTGACGATACTGAAAGACGCAGCCGCAACCGGTTTATACGGTTCCCGCGCCGCCAACGGGGTTATCATTATCACTACCAAATCAGGCAAGACAGGCAAAACACGTATCGACTTCAATGCTTCCGCCGGTTTTAACAATGCTACGACAGGTAAATTCAAAGTCATGGATTCGCGCCAGTTATATGATTATGAAAAGAGCTTTTACCCCGCCGACCGCTTCGACAAAGAAATTCCGGCCAGCGTGATCTCGCAGAATACCAACTGGCAGGACCTGGCTTTCCGTACCGGCACCACCCAGAATTACGTGCTCTCCCTGTCCGGCGGTTCTGAAAAAACTAAGTTCTATATTTCCGGTAACTATTATAATGAAGAAGGTACATTGAACTACAATGTAGCCAGACGGTACAATGTAAGAGCCAACATCACGCAAAAGATCAATAACAGCCTCAAACTGAACATCAAGGTCAACGCAAGGCTCAATAAACAGGAGTCCGACCGGGCAGGGCTGGACGGTGCTCTATATGGTGCCTACAACAATATGCCATGGGATAATCCATACAATGCCGACGGTTCCGTGAACAAAGGCACCGACGGCGGCTGGTATGGCCGGGAGCAGGAAAACTTTCTGCACGGCTGGCAGTACAACCTCAACCAATCCAACGGTTCAGGCCTCGACGGTGATGTGAACCTCGACTATACCATTCTCCCGAACCTCACTTTTTCTTCTTACAACCGGGTAAGCTATTCCAATACGAACAGTGAATTGTATTACGATATCCGGGCCAAAGCAGGAAAGGGTCTCGGCCGGCTCACAAACGGGTTTATCAATAACCTTTCGCTGATCACTTCCAACCGGCTGCGTTATGACCGGACTTTTGGTAAACATGAGCTCAGTGCGCTGGCGGTGGCTGAGGCAGAGAAAAACAAACTGGAAAACAACTCCGCGACCGGAGAAGGATTTGCTCCCGGCCTGCACGTGATGAACACCGCTTCCCGCATCCTCGCGGCTACCGGCAGTATCAATGAAAATGCGTTCAGCAAAGGTCTGGTGCAGCTCGACTACAATTTTGACAACAAATATTTTGCGGTAGCATCCTATATCAACGAGTCCTCATCCCGTTTCGGGGCCAACAACCGCTCCGGTAATTTCTACACATTGGGTGCTTCCTGGGTTTTAAGCAATGAAAACTTCTTAAAGGGTTTCACGCCTTTCGACCTGCTGAAACTCCGGGCGAGCTATGGTGTGACGGGCAATGCAGAAATCGGGAATTACCAGTCTTTCGGGCTGTACAGTTTTGCGACCCAGTATGCAGGAAACTCCGGTGCATTCCCTTACCAGATGGATAACAACGACCTGACGTGGGAAAAAGCCAAAAGCCTGAACATCGGGCTGGATGCCGGTTTATACAAACGACTGATGCTGAGCATTGATGCATACAATAAGACAACAGACGGACTGCTGCTCAACGTGGAACTGCCCTATACCAGCGGCTTTGGATCGGTGATCAGAAATGTAGGTGCTATCAGGAACCGCGGACTGGAACTGAGCCTCAACAGCGTCAATATCGAAGGCAAGTTCAGATGGGAAACCAATTTCAATATTGCGTTCAACCGGAGTAAAGTACTCAAACTGGATCAGGGCAAGGATATCCGGCAGGGAAACCTCCTGATCAGCGAAGGAAAAGAGCTTTATACCTGGAATATGCGCAAATGGATGGGTGTAGACCCTGCCACTGGCGATCCGCTGTGGGAGAAGATCACCGCCGGCTCAAACGGAGAAGAAATACGCAGCACGACCAACTCTTATAGCGCAGCTACCCAGCAGGATGTGGGCTCTGCATCGCCGGATTTCACAGGAGGATTCAGCAATACGTTCATTTTCAAAGGATTTACCCTGTTTGGTTTTTTTAACTTTGTGAGCGGCAACAAAGTTTACCACACGTCCAGGGCATTGTTTGATTCCGACGGTGCTTATTATACCTACAACAGCATGGTACTCGCCGACGGATGGAACCGCTGGGAAAAAGCAGGGGATATAGCAACCCATCCGAAACCTGTTTTCGGAGGCAATAAAAATTCCAATCAGGCCTCGTCCCGCTACCTGGAAGACGGCAGCTACATCCGTTTAAGAAACGTGAGCCTCTCCTACCAGCTGCCCGAGCACCTGACCAGGAAAGTCAGATCGGACAACGTGCGGGTTTTCGTGAGCGGGGACAATCTGGTGACGTTTACCAAGTTTTCCGGCATGGACCCCGAAGTGGTGCTGGGACCTTCCGGCGGTACTTCCAGCATCAAATACCCCATCAGTAAAAAAATCCTGTTCGGAATCAATATCGGCTTCTAAAACGTGAAATCATGAAAGCTAAAATCATTTACCAACATATACTTTTTGCCCTGATCCTGCTGCTGACCGCCTGCGACAATGAACTGCAGCCTTATGACAGCAAGTCGACCGACGTGGCCCTGGCGACGCCCGCCGACATCCAGATCGCGACTTATGGAAATTACGCCATGCTTGTAAAAGAAGCATATACCCGGCACTTTCTCACCCTCAACGAATGGCCTGGCGACAATGTGGTGCAAAGCGGGGCTGACGGTGACCAGGCATCCCTGGGAGCGTCTTACCTGCATATTCCGGCCATGTATCCTACTACCGATTTCTGGGCACAGTCGTACAAACTGATTTATTCTACCAACCTCATCATCAATAAAATAACTGACGGAGAATCGCCTCTGCTGGATCAGCTCAAAGGTGAAAACCTGTTCCTGCGAGCTATGGCCCACTTTAATCTGGTGCGGCTGTTCGGACGTCCGTATCCACAGAACAAGGGCGAAAATCCGGGTGTACCGGTGGTTCTTGGCTCGGACGAGGAATTGTACCCGGCCAGGAATACGGTGAAGGAAGTTTATGAAGCCGTGATCGCCGATCTGCTTAAAGCAGGCAACCTCATGAAAGAAGCTAAAAACGCGAACTTTGCCTCAAAGGAAGTCGTCGACGCACTTTTATCGAGGGTGTATTTGTATATGGAGGACAATGAAAATGCAATTTTGTATGCCAATAAAGTGATCAGTTCCAACCGCTACCAGCTGGCTTCGACAGAAATGTACAAGAAGTCCCCTACCCTAGTGCCGGAAACAAACCCCGAAACGATCTTCAATTTCAGGCATACATTGGCGGATAACAAGGACAAGAATGCCGTCGGCTCCCTGTACTACAATGATCCTGAGACATTGTCGACCGGCTGGGGCGAGTATTATACCTCCGAGGCACTTTGGGATCTTTTGAACGAAAACCCTGCCGACGCCCGGCTTGCTTTTATCACCCCGCATTATATCGACGGCGTTCTTCAGTACCGCGGTACATCGCCCCAGTATTTTATCAACAAATTCAACTGGCAGGAAGGTATTGCCAACCTGGCTTCGCCCGTATACCTGCGCCTGGCCGAAATGTATCTCAATCGTGCGGAAGCCTACGCCAAAACCGGAAAAAACCAGCTTGCGATCGACGACGTCAACCTGATCCGCACCCGGGCCGGTCTTTCCGGAAGTGCCCTTTATACGGTTACTGCATTGAAAGGCCGGGGGAGCGTATTAAACGTCGTGCTGGAAGAGCGCAGGCTGGAACTTGCCTATGAAGGCCACCGGCCGGGCGATCTGTACCGGAACAATCTGCCGCTGGTGAGGGCATATCCCGGCCTGCACGGTACGGACAATTTTCATTTCAGAGTAGAACCATCGGATCCGCGTGTTGTATATTATATTCCTGAACGTGAGGTTAATATCAATCGCAACCTGATCCAGAACCCTTAGTAGCATGAAAGTAAAACTTAGCATAACCATTCTGAGTCTCTCAGCATTATTTTTGATCGGCTCCACGGGCAAGAAAACGGAAGACGCGCCGGGCCTGCTGGTTCCGGAAGGATTCACCATCGAAAGTGCGGTAGCCTCCGGCTCGCTGTCTTACCCTATGTTCGCGAGCTTTGACGGCAGCGGCCGCCTGTTTGTTTTTGAATCGACGGAACCCAATACCATGGGGACCGCTCAAATGCTTGCCTCGCCTTCCTATCACATCCGCCTGCTGGAAGATACCGACGGGGACGGGAATTTTGAAAAAAACCTGATTTTCGCTAAAAATATCCCGTTTCCCAAAGGCGGGGTATTTTACCAGGGCAGCCTGTATGTAACGGAAGCCCCGAACCTGGTACGCTATACGGATACGAATGGTGACGATGTTTCGGATAAAAGGGAGGTAATCCTCACCGGCTGGACGCTCAATTCCAATGGTGCTACCCTGGGCGGACCGTTTTTCGGCCCCGACGGCTGGATGTACATCACCGATGCCCGGCGCGGGTTCAATATTACGACCAAAGAAAATAAGGTCCTCAAAGGGAAAGGTGCCAGGATCTGGCGGTGCCGCCCGGACGGCACCGGCCTGGAAGCCATGTCAGGAGGCGGTTTTGACAATTCTATTGAGATCGCTTTTATGCCTTCGGGCGAAACCATCGGTACCATGACTTATTTTGTGGACCCGCAGGACGGCCAGCGTGACGCGCTCATGCATTGGGTCGAAGGCGGTACTTATCCGAAACCCAATTCTGTGATCGCCGAAGACGGCCTGAAACTAACCGGTGACCTTATGCCTGTGATGACCAAAATGCCCCGGGTCGCCCCATCCGGCATGATGCGTCACCGGGGTGCAGGATTTGGCCCTGACTACAAAGACAATCTTTTCAATGCTGAGTTCAATACGGGCCGGATTATGCGGCACATTGTTTCGCCCGACGGCGCTACCTATAAAACTGTGGATGAGATATTTATGAAATCAGCCAGCTCCGATTCACATCCTACGGACGTTTTGCAGGATGCGGACGGAAGCCTGCTCGTGGTCGTGACCGGCGGCTGGTTTATAGAAGGCTGCCCGTTGTCGAGGGTTGCCAAGCCGGATGTAAAAGGAGGCATTTACCGGATCCGGAAAACCGGCGCACCCGCTATCAGTGACCCGCGCGGGAAAAATCTGGATCTTGCCAAACAATCTCCGCGAAAATTGGTCGGATACCTCACAGATCCGCGGCCGGCTGTGCGCGACAATGCTATTGAACAGCTGGTTTTGCTTGGTAACACTGCCGTAAGCCCCATCGTTCAAGCGTTGCCGGGTATCAAAGACGAAGAAATGCGGGCGGCAGCCATTTTTGCTTTGTCAAGAATCAATACCGCTGCTGCCTGGGTGGCTGTGCGCAATGGTTTAAATGACAAAAGCATCGTGGTACGAACCGCTTCGGCCAGGGTTCTGGGTTTGGCGAAGGATGTAAAATCACTGGATAAGCTCCTGACATTGGTTCAGAAAGATGCCCTGCCCGTTCGTCGGCAGGCCGCTACTGCTTTGGGCCAGATCGGCGATGTGAAAGCTGTACCCGCCTTGCTGCACGCGGCTTCCGATGTCGATGACCGGTTTGTAAAACATGCGATCATCCATTCGCTGATCCTACTCAAAAACACCGGCCCATTGGTAAAAGCATTGGAAAATCCATCGCCGAATGTCCGTATCGCCGCACTCACTGCACTTGATCAGATGGATGGCGCACCTTTGAAAAAAGAATACCTGGCACCGGTACTGGCCAGCAAGAACCCGGCGCTCAGAAGTACCGGAATCTGGATCGCGTCCCACCAACCCGAATGGACCGATATCGTTATCAGTTTTCTTGAAAAAAGCCTTGGCGACGGCAACCTGTCCGATACAGATGCCGCGGCGGTAAGCGATATGATGCTGACTTTCATGAAAGAGCCGGGCTTGCAGGATTTCGTGGCCAGACAGCTTGGTAACCCTTCCGCGACTTCTTCCCGGAAACTGCTGATGTTGCAAGTTATTTCCAGATCAACATTAAAAAAACTGCCCGGAAAATGGGTCACCGAAATCGGAAAACAACTGCAGAGCAATGATGCCGCAGTCCGTTCGCAGATCCTGGGATTAATCGAATCCCGCAGGCTTAAGGCCCTGAACAGCAGCCTGGACCAGATTATCCGGGATGAAAAAACCTCGGTCGATTTCCGCCTCAAAGCATTGAGTGCCAGGATCATGTCGTCGCCAGCACTGTCCGATACCGAATTCCAGATGCTTGTGAAATATACGGGCAAAGAATATGACTCGCCCGTCCGCCAGCTTGCGGTTCGCTTGCTGAACCATGCAGAACTTAATGATAGTCAATTGCTTGTCATAGCCCGCACCCAGATCGGCAAGACAGATCCATTTCTGCTGCCTGCCCTTATGGAGGCATTCGAAGGAAATAGTAACGAACAAGTGGGCAAGGAACTGATCGGCGCACTTCTGTCCGGTAAAGGGCGGCTGGACAATTTATCTGAACAGGATTTCGCGAGATTATTAAAAAAATTCCCGCCTGCCGTCCATGAAATGGCCGAGCCGCTGGTTGCAAAACTAAAAGCACAGCATGCGGAAAGGCTGGCACATTTGCAGGACATGGAAGCCCGTCTCAAAGGCGGCGATGTAGGCGAAGGACGCAAATTGTTTTTTGGCAAAGCATCCTGCTACTCCTGCCACGCGGTCGGTTCGGAAGGCGGCCGTTTTGGCCCGGACCTTACCAATATCGGCGAAATACGTTCCAAGCACGATATTCTGGAAGCGGTGGTTTACCCGAGTGCAAGCTTTGCAAGGGAGTATGAAACATTCCGGGTCGTGACCAAAACCACTGCCTATACCGGTATCATCAAAGAACAGCTTCCCGAATCCATCGTGATAGAAGTAGGTCCGGCGCCCGGCTTGCGTATCCCGAGGTCGGAGATCACTGCCATTGAGCCACAAACATTATCCATGATGCCGCCGGGGCTCGATCAGCAGCTGACGGCAACGGAAATGGCCAGTCTGGCCGCGTTCCTGGAAGCGCTTCCGTACCGTCTGGACCGGATGATACAGGCCCGGGAGAATAAGTAAATCAGGATTTTATCAATGGTATATCGGTATGGAAGAACCGGGGAGGCTTCAAAAGTGTTATTTCACTAGCTTAATACGAATGTTATAAGGGATGCCAGCCTGAGAGATTCGGTTTTCCGTTTTAGTTTGATATTTATTTTAACAATATATTCGTACAAAATTATTGTATCGTTTTAATCGCTCTAAAAATAAAATGGATAACACAACCATCGCGACACCAGCACAAGGTGCTGATGGTGCAGAAAAGGCAAGAAAATTAGCCATCATCAAAAAAATGAAAGATGATAAGCTAGCCATGTCTAAGTTTTTCAGCGGAGAAGTGTCAATTGAAGAAATTCATGCCAGAGGTATCAAATTTATCAAACCGATATGAAATCATCACTGATAGTCCTTTCAATTACTATTTCATAACTGATAATAATGTACTGTTTGTAGCATATTTCTCTCAGACCCCTGGTTATTTCCCCGGAACGCAGTTTGACAACGATGTCATCAGTTTTACATTCGAGCCAATCGGCAAAATTGGTGAAACGAAGAAACTAACCAGAGGAGAAAGATTTGATCTGCTGAGCATGCCCGATGAAAGGATAAAACCAACAATTCAGTATATCCTGATAGAGGCTATGAGAAAATCTCCTGAGAAATCGATTCATTTTATTTGTGAAGGAATTGATCAGAAAGAACAAATGAGAAACAGGCTGTTTGGGTTGTGGCATAGTGAAGTAATTAGAAATGGGGATCTGCGCGTGACTAAGTATGATGCCAATTTAGCTAACCTGGGAATTGGGTCTATTTTTGTTGCAGATGACAACCCTCACCATCACGTCATAAGAGATAATTTTTTGGCACTTTCAGACCTTAATAAATAACATAGCTTATTGTAAAAGGCTACCGGATTACTCCGGTAGCTTTTTTTAGCGCTTGTTATCAGTCGGAAGGAGCTGAAATGTATGTGAGAAAAGTGGTGTTGGCGCCTTTAAAATAATGTATGTGAAAATTTAAAAACCATTATCCTAAATCCTGATCAAAATGTCTGACCAAACCAAGCCTTTGCGCGTCCTCGTTGTGGGGTGCGGCAACATGGGATCGTCCCACGCCACCGCCTACCATCACCTCGACGGCTTCGAAATCTGCGGAATTGTTTCTACCGGAAAAAGTAAAGAAGTTTTAAATGAAAAGCTGGGCGGCGGATACCCGCTTTTTAACAGTTATGAAGAGGCACTGGAAGAAACCAATCCGGACGCAGTCTGCATATCCACCTACCCGGATACGCATGAGAAATTTGCAGTCCTGGCGTTTGAAAAAGGATGTCACGTGTTTATCGAAAAACCGGTAGCAGACTCGGTGGAAGGTGCTGAGCGCGTCGTAGAAGCGGCGGTAAAGGCTGGCAAAAAACTGGTCGTAGGCTATATTTTAAGACATCATCCGTCGTGGGAAAAATTTGTGGAACTTTCACAGGAACTGGGTAAACCATTGGTGATGCGCATGAACCTGAACCAGCAAAGCCAGGGAAGCATGTGGACTTTACACCGTAACCTCATGAAAAGCCTCAGCCCTATCGTGGATTGCGGCGTACATTATATCGATGTCATGTGCCAGATGACGCGCTCCCGCCCCACCCAGGTATATGCCATTGGCGCGCGGCTGACGGAGGAAATACCCGCAGGAAACTACAATTACGGACAATTGCAGATCCGGTTCGAAGACGGCTCAGTGGGCTGGTATGAAGCCGGCTGGGGACCTATGGTGAGTGAAACGGCCTTTTTCGTGAAAGATGTGATCGGGCCCAAAGGCTCCGTATCGATTGTAGCCAAAGAGGCGGGCGGGGCCGGAAAATCCTCTTCGATCGAAGCCCATACCAAAACGGAATCCATACGGTTCCACCATGCGGATCTGGATGCGGATGAAAATTTCGCAAAAGAAGACAGCTGGATCAACCTTGAAGACGAACCCGATCACCAGGAGCTATGCAACCGTGAGCAGCGGTATTTCCTGAATGCGATCCTGGAAAACACCGATCTTACCGATCACATGGAAGACGCCGTCAACAGCCTTCGCATCGCCTTTGCCTGTGACGAGTCGGTACGTACCGGGCAGGTAGTGCGCATGGAAGCCAGCGTCACTTCACCGGACTGATGTATACGCATGGGCGGCCACACCCGAAAATGATCAGGCCGCCCATGAAAAAAACATATATAAAGATCTGACAAAGCATCCAGGACTACACCCCCTTCTCTTACCATTCCAAACATCCTTCATTAACACCTCTTTATCCAGGTCATTCGCCGGGGGCGAAGTCCGGGATAATATTGAGAAAAGCAACGATCTTTTCTTCAGGGCTTTCAACGGTACTAACAGTGCATTCAGAGTTCTTCCCACCGGAACATTCCCTGCAAAAAAAACGATCTCGGAACAACTCGTGTTTAACATTGGCGACTTAGTGACCTATAAGAAAGAGGGCATCATGTGTAGCAAATTATCTACAATGAGTAATTAAGATTAAAATAATTCTACAAAATTTTTAGGATTATTTGTTCGCTTTGCGTTAGATTTAAGATAAGTTATTAATCATTCCCCGGTGGAACGACTTGAAATTTAAATCATTCTTAAAATTCATGAAATTATCCTGTACGGAAACCAATTGTGGTTTTTCGCAGTCTGCTTTGTGTTTTGTTTCCATATTTTTTGCTGGAAATATGTCAGGGTTGCTCCTGTTACGGGTACCCTTCTTCTGGCAGAACATACTGTGAATTAAACATGCTGATCTGCGAAAGCGTATAATGGAATTCGTTCGAGGGGCCACCGGTGGGTATCACTCTATCTATCAGCATTAACTCACTACAATGTCAAACATGAAACATTTACTCATGCTGCTCTTGGTAGCATCCGCAGGAGCGACCCTGGCGCAAAACCAGATTTCCACTCTCCCGGGCCAGCCTTTAAAAGTATGGACCGACACAATGATCGTCAACGGCCACATCAGTCTCAACAGCGGCCAATTGTTCTTCGATGGCTCACAACTGATGGCGATAAAAAAGACGAATCCAGATAATATCAATATTTTGGTCGGCCCCGGCAGCGGCAACCGGACGATGACAGGCCAGTGGAATTCTCTTTTTGGCGAAGGATCGGGAACGGCCCTGACGACGGGAAGCAATAATACGTTTTTGGGTAGGCTTACCGGGCCCGCCACCACCGACGGGAGCAGCAATGTGTTCATAGGCCATAAAAGCGGTGTAACGAATACCCGCGGCTCTTTCAATGTATTTGCCGGAAACGGATCGGGAAGAGCCAATACGCTGGGACATTCAAACCTGTTCCTCGGAATGGACGCGGGTTATGGCAATGCAACCGGTTACAACAACGTATTTCTGGGCCGCGATGCAGGCCGGACCAATGACAGAGGATTTAACAACACTTTCCTGGGAACCAATTCCGGTGTGAATAACAGGGGTATGGGCAACGTATTCCTGGGATATGGAGCCGGAGGGGCTGAACTGTCGGGGAGCAACAAATTGTACATCGCCAATTCTGAAACCACTACTCCGTTGATTTATGGAGATTTTGCAGCCGGCAAACTTGTATTTAACGGAAAAATTGGAGCCAACACCTCAACTTTCCCGAATTCGGTGACTTTATACCCGTCAGGGGGCACGGTAAATACATCCGGATATCAGTTGTTCGTCAAAGGTGGTATCCTCGCGGAGGCGGTGACGGTCGCAGGAGGCTGGGCAGATTATGTATTTGAAAAGGGTTATAAATTAAAAGCTTTATCAGAAGTAGAGACATTTATAGCCGAAAACGGACACCTGCCGAACGTCCCATCGTCACGGGAAGTAGAAAGTTCAGGGGTTAATCTGGGGGAAATGACCCGCATCCAGCAGGAAAAAATCGAGGAGCTTACACTGTATTTGATCAACCTGAGCAAGGAAATTGAAGGATTGAAGAAAATAATCCTTGAGTTGGCCGATAAGTGAAAGTAATTTTGCTGGCGGAGGCAAAGTGAACACTTCAAAACCTCAGAAACTCAACATCATGAAACCATTCCTATTTTTTTTCCTTTCTGTTCTTTTTGCAGGTCAGGCTGCAAGCCAGACCAACAAGCGGACCGTTACCTGGACAGGCGCTGTGGATAACAACTGGAACAATGCAAAAAACTGGTCGCCCGACGAAGTGCCAAACCCATGCAACCAGGTTATTATCCCGGTAGTGCCCTCCAAAAGATATCCCGTACTTCAATCGAATATTTTCGTGGACAACCTAACTCTCCAGGGAGGAAATTTAAGCACGAACCAGTTCAATATCAATTACATCAAAGGCAACAAGGGTATACAGGGCATTTACTATGAAGCCGTCGCCAGCAAAACCAGGATTATCAATGACATCAGTTACACCGTGCAGACTCCCGGCAAGGAGTATTCAATTAGCCGGTCAATCAGCACCTGTGCGCCTGTTTACCGGTTCGAGATCCATCCTGAGGACCACTGGCCGTCCGACCTGCCTGACCCCAAAAAGCCGGGAGATAAAGGGAACGAGCAGAACGGGCAAACCAAGGAACGTGTTGAACTGTCTCAGGCGAACCAAAAAATCTCTTTCGACCAGGACACCACCATCTGGATTTCCTACTCCATTTTTATTGAGCCGGGCAAAGACATAGTTTATCGTAACGTAGCATATTATTGTGACCTCGGCCAATGGCATCATTCCGGTTCCTCGGGCGGACCACCATGGAATTTCAGCCTTCGCGGGCAGGATTTAATGACACTGGAAACCAGAGGCCACGCCAATGTCTACAGCAATGGAACATTGGTACCTGAAGAAAGGAAAACCGTCGTTGTAACGAGGGGCAAGTGGCACAATTTTGTAATCAGGACCCGCCACAGCAAAGGCAAAACGGGCCTGATCGAATGGTGGCTGGACGGCGAACTCCAGTGCAGTGTCAGCGGGATCGGTATCGGTTACAACGAAAAATCGATAGGATACTGGAAATTCGGCATATACCGTACCGCAGCCAGCAAAGGCGACCGTACCGATCTGGCGGTCCGCTATGCGAACATGGAAGTATCGGGAAATTCGCTCTTTTCAAGAGTGAAATCGCCGCTGCCTGTGGATTAAGTTAGGCGTGGTCTGAATGCATTTTGTGCCTCTGGATTCAGCAGCATGATCATATCCTGGAATGATTGGCGCGCTTCGACATTGAGGTTGTCTACTGCTGCCAGATCATTGTGATGGTGCCTGTACAATTTCCATGCAGCATCTTTCAGCTCCGGCGAGTTGTCGGGCAGCATCGCTGCCAGCTCAGATTTTGAAGCTTTTGGTTGCATCGCCGCCAGCCTGTGCATCAGGTCGGGATACGGGCTGAGCTCATAAAACCAATTCTGTTTCTTTTGAGGATAATCCCGGATAACCTGCTGAAATCCGCTGCTGGCACGTTCGCGGATGCCGGCCAGTTTTTCAAGAATATCGGGATATCGGGTAGCGAGCAGGATGTCGTTACGGATATCCTCGCTGAACGGCGCAATCACACGCATCAGGCTCCGGTCAGTCACCATATTGTGCCGTGCATTGTTAACGATCTGATTGTCCTGTGCCTTGCCGGTAAACGATGCACCGGCAAAGAGGACAACGACAAACAATTGAAGCGGTTTTATGGTCTTTTTTATTAATATTTTAATTACTCAAACCTCAGTCACCCGGTTACCCTACATGTACCGGGAAGTTTTTCATCAGTTTTTTCACGCCCTTACTGATCTGTTTATCCAGACGATTGGGGTTACTTACATCTCCCGAAATCGCCTTTTGCCAGATGATATCACCGGTTTTGGTATCCACCACATCCAGGATCAGAGTTCCATCTGTATTGGTGCTGGAATAAGGATATCCTCCAAAACCATAACCTCCATAATAAGGCATTCCCCAGCCAAACCGGCCCCAGCCCATCATCATCGGATATCCCCCGCCTCCGTAGTAGTTCCTGCGCACACGCTGGGTATATGTATGAAACTGGAGCAGCAGGTCGGGGTTTTGTGTTTCTCGTATTAAACCCCTGTCTGCCAATGCCTGATCAAAAGCATTTTGTACCCGGTGACGGGAAAAGGAGCTGCTGTACATCGGATTCTGGTTTGTTTTCATATCCGGTACAATCCAGTTGTAGGTAAGCGCTTTACCGGTTTTTTCAATCGGCTGCCGGGTACTTTGTGCAAAAGCTGTCAACCCTATCAAAGTCAGCATTCCCAACAAAATCACATTCTTTTTCATTGTTCCTGATGCTTAATTATTATTTAAAATCACTCTTTTACTTTCCTTTTTTTGGGTTAGGGCAAGGGGGGAGATCCCCCTTGATACCTAATCGCTCCTCGGTCAAACATCACAATCCAATTGCGTAATACTGGGTTTCTTCATTACCCGGATACATTCCCTCGATCATCACACCACCCTTTTTGCTTTGCAATATTTTGACGGCGTCTTTCACACTGCTTACGGGCGTTTTATCAATTTTGGTGATCACAAAACCTTCTTCCATGTCTGTACCCTGGCGAATTTTACCGGCGCTGATCTGGCTTACCTGCACACCGGTAGGGATGTCATACTCTTTTTTCTGCTGACTCGTCAGGTCTTTCAGCTCAATGCCGAGCTGTTCCATCACCGCCGAAGACGATTGCTCGGCCATAGCAGTTTCAGAAATCCCTTTCAGTGTTACTGTCAGTACTTTCTCAGCACCGTCGCGGTCAACGTTCACAGTTACTTTGTCGGAAGGTTTGTGCTGGGCAATGGCTTCCTGCAACTGAGGGACACCGGCGATTTCATGTCCGTCTATCTTCGTGATCACATCTCCGATTTTAATCCCTGCTTCTTTGGCCGCGCTCTGGTCTGCAAAATTTTCAACCCGTACGCCTTTATCGACTTTCAGGTCAAAGGATTTCACTTTTTCCGCATCCACCTCGCTGATCCCAACACCCAGATATCCTCTCTGCACGGAGCCGAATTTCGATATGTCCTCCACCACCTTATGTGCGATGCTGGATGGTACCGCAAACGAATACCCCGCAAATGAGCCGGTCTGACTGGCAATGGCTGTATTAATGCCGATGAGATTACCGTTCAGGTCGACGAGCGCACCGCCGGAATTGCCAGGGTTAACGGCCGCGTCTGTCTGGATAAAAGATTCGATAGGCGCCTTGGCATTCTCACCCAGAATATTGATACTCCGGCCTTTTGCACTCACGATCCCGGCAGTCACGGTTGAAGTAAGGTTATAAGGATTACCAACCGCCAGCACCCACTGGCCCACCTGCACATTTTCCGAATTGCCAAACGACAAGGCGGGTAGATCTTTTGCATCAATTTTGATCAGCGCAATGTCCGTATTGGGATCACTGCCAACCACTTTGGCCTTGTAGGTATGCTTGTCGGCTAAGGTAACCTCCAGCGATTCAGCACCCTGGATCACGTGGTTGTTGGTCACTATATAACCGTCGGGATTAATGATTACACCCGAGCCGGAAGCTTGTGGTTTTTCAGGTTTTCCCTGCGGTGACTGCCGTTCGTCAAACGGGCTGCGTCCGCCAAAAAAGTCTTTGAAAGCATCCGGGATCTCCATATTGCTCACGGTGCGTTCGGGTTTGAGGGTCGCTTTAATGTGCACCACGGCGGCAGTTGCTTTCTTGGAAGCAAATGAAAAATCGGCCGGGATCATGGCCACATTACCGGCTGCATTTTTTTCTTCCAGTCTGGCTGCCTTTACAAAAGGAGTCGCATTGTCAACCCAGGCCGAAAGCGTATCGGACTTGCCGAAATGTTCGTAGGTTGCATAGGAAGTTCCGCCCAAAAGTGCCGATACAACGGCGATTGAAGCTATTTGTCTGAATTTTCGATTTTGATACATGGTACTGGATTGGTTAAGTATGCTCAAATTTCGAAACCGATCCTGTTGCAATTTTGTCGACATTCTGAAGACATTCTGTAGTTTCAGTTTTTTTAAAAAAACATAAAAAAAAGAGCGTTAAAACGCCCCTTTTACATATGACCGTCTATGAAGTTAATATCACCAGCTCACGGTCAGCACATGCAGGTTTTCTTCCGTTTCGTAAGTGAGCGTTTGGCCGTTCACCTGGCATATCGTCTTGGCAAGTGCCAGTCCGAGGCCCAGTGAAGCCGAATTCGTACTTTCTTTTCTGAACCTTTCAAACATCAGTTCCGGGTTGATCTGGGTGACGTTGCCTGTGTTCCGGACTACAAGCTTGCCAGGCACCAGCGAAATAAAAATACTCCCATCCTCCACATTGTACCGGATCGCATTGGTCAGCAGGTTGTTCACCAGCACTTCCGCCAGGGCCGGGTGCATCACAGGCCCGGTCGGTTCGAGGTCGGTTTTAATGGATATTTTTCTTTGTTCGATCAGATCTTCCAGATCCCTCAGCTTACGCCCGATAATCGGCTGAAGGTTAACCGGCTCGTTCCCGGCGAGAAACTGCCGGTTTTCAATTTTTGTCAGCAATAATAAAGCCTGGTTCAGCCTGGCGAGCCGATTGGCAGCCTCGCTTACTTCCGACAATGCCAGCAACTGGTTTTCTTTCAGCGTCTCATCCTGAAAAAGACCCTCAATTTTGGACAGGATCACAGCCAGGGGCGTCTGGATCTCGTGTGACGCATTTTCTGTAAATTCTTTCAGGTTTTGGTAGGTGCCCGCAAGCCTTTCCGTAAACCGTGTCAGCGAGAGGTTGAGCTGTTCGAATTCAAGGGTTTTGGTTCTGGAGAATTCCAGCACTTCATGTTTCTCAAGCTGATAGTTGTCGAGTGCGCGCAATGTTTTGTAAAAAGGCCGCCAGAGCCGCTCGGAGAGCCAGCTGTTCAGCAGCAGGAGCGACACCAGTAACAATGCTACGATAAAGGTGACGGTCATTACCACGGCCTTCATCAGCTGCTGCCGCTGCGCAAGTAACTGACTGATCGTCACCCGGTACCACTGTCCCTCCACCCTTTCATAAAATACAAGTTCCCGGTAAGGCTGCCGCTCGTTTTCGGACGTGTTCAGCAGATTTCTTTCGCGCAGCAACATCCTGCCGGGATAGGGTACTGCCTGCAATTGAAGGCTGTCGCCCAGTTGGAGGATATACACAGGCAGCGTATCGATATGCCTGAGCTGCCAGCTGACTTTCGCCTTGCTCCGCAGCAGTTCCTTGTTCACCTCCTCATCGATCAGGTAACGGACAGAGAGAAAAAAAAGCCCTGCCCCCAGCGTAAGCACGCAAAGAGAGGTGATAATCTGGTACTGGAGAATGCGCCCGAGCAGCTTCATTGTTCACTGAATTTATACCCAACTCCGTAAAGCGATCTGAGGTAATCGGGACAGCCTTTGTCCATGAGTTTTTTTCGCAGGTTTTTGAT
Organism: Dyadobacter bucti; assembly: GCF_005869225.1. GTDB lineage: Bacteria > Bacteroidota > Bacteroidia > Cytophagales > Spirosomataceae > Dyadobacter > Dyadobacter bucti. Next base: position 714,651 of record NZ_SWFP01000001.1, read on the forward strand.
GTGCGTATAAATGAAATCGAAATTATCCATCAGGTCAGCATCGTCGCCCCAGAGATGTTCGGCTATCGACTCTTTGGTAAGCACCCGGTTTTTATTGGCGATCAAATACATCAGCAGGTCGTACTCTTTGCGGGTCAATATAATTTCCTGATTTTCAACAGAAACCGAATGTTCCTGCGGGTCGATGGTGATTTTACCGAAACGGACCTGCTGGTTTCCCTGAAAATTCCTTCGGCGGATCACAGCCTGCACCCTGGCATTCAGTTCCGAAAGATGGAAAGGTTTGGTGAGGTAATCGTCCGAGCCCAGGTTCAGGCCGGCGATCCGGTCATCCAGCGAATTTTTAGCCGAAATGATAATGATGCCCGTTTCCGGATATTTTCTTTTGAGTTCCCTGACAGCGTCCAGCCCGTCGCCGTCGGGCAGCATCAGGTCCACCAGCACACAGTCGTAGCGATAGATATTGATCTTTTCGATGGCATTCTCATAGTCCGGCGCCCACTCGCAGATGAAATTCTCGCGTTGAAAATAACTCTGGATGCTGGTCGCAAGTGCTTTTTCGTCTTCTATGAGTAAGAGCTTCATATCTTATTTTTGAACAAATGGAACTGTTAAAACTGGTGAAAATCTGAAGTTGTCTGTAACTATTGTCAAATGTTATACAAAAAAAATTATAAATGCGCCCAGCGGTTACAACCATTTGCAGGGCTAAAACGTCGTTAAAATAGAATAAACCATCGTTAAAAATGAAAAACCTTTTTGCTTTAAGCTTTACAACATTATTCCTTGCCGTAACCGGGTGCCAGATGGACCAGTCGCCTGATCCGGAAATCATCATCGAGCCGCCCATTTCCACTTTGATAGCACATGACACGATCACGACAGGTAACTATCTGGGGATGAGCATTGGAGACGAAGCAGAAAGTATCTACTCCGTTCTACAGTTTCTGCAGCAGACCAGCGGCGTTACCGCCATCAACATTGTCAGCAATATTTCATCGGATATTACAAAGCTCCGCGACCGCATTGCTCTTTACGACTATATTTTGCTGGATCAGAATACGGGTACCGACACGGGCGTCCAGATCACGCTTGAAAAAAACAAGGTCAAGGCCATTTACCTCAATAGCGGCAAAAAACTTTCTCAATGGCCTGAAAAAGGAAAACCCGAAGCTTCCGTACGAATGGGCGACGAGGCAGGCGCTCTCTATGGCAAGCTCTTCAATATCAGCAAGGACAAATCACATTCCAATAAATTTCAGCGTATTTCCCTGCTGACCAAAAACCTTAACTCACCCTTTGATCCCGAAATGGCCCGTTCGCCTCAGTGGTATTTCGCCCACAAAACAGGCCCGGGTTTATGGGAGGTGGTCATGGCGCATTTCAAAGAAGGCAAGCTGAACGCTGTTGAGGTGCAACGCTACAGGGATTAGAAACCCTTGCCTGCGCAATAGCTTCCCGGGTTGGTCGTCAGGATCTCCGGGAAGCTTTTTTATTCAACAACCATTCAAAATATCATGTATTTTCGGATAAGGGTCATTTCACAAAAACAACGGCTTTCTCTCTTATGCACAACTAATTAGAAATTCATTAGAATCTCAGAACGGATTTTAAATAGATCAAAGGACTTCTTATTTTAGTTTTCCGCAAACCAATCCCGACCTGACAATGACCCTGGAAAGAATAAAAGATGAGATGATACTGAGAACTGAGCAAAAAATCGATGAGATCAAGACCCGCCAGTTTGATATTCCTAAAAGCACTTACAAGTTTTCCAGATTGTACAGATCCCTGGCGGCCGAGATCCACGGTTATGCGTTAAAGCAGGTTGGCGAAATGATCGACCGGAACCATCTCCGGGTGGATACAAAAACGGTCATTGCTTTTATAGAAAAAGATCTTAACCGGCTGGTGGGACAAGTACCCCGCATCCTGGCTTCCAAAACCGGCGGCTGAAACAGCGAACCACTGCATTATTGAAGCATATAGGTCACATAGCCTCCCCTATACTTTTTGGCCGGTTCAGGGCTCACGCCAACCGTAATGTATTGCCGACCCCTGATGGCATAGGTGGAAGGTATCGAAAACCCGTTCCCGGGCAATGCCTTCTTCCAGAGTACCTCTCCCGTTTTCTGGTCAAAAGCCCTGATCTTACCGTCCACGGTAGCGGCTATAAATATGAGTCCGCCGGCAGTGGCGATACCTCCGCCCCGGTTGAAAGACCCCGAATTTTTGATACCCATTCCCGCAAGCTTTTCATCCTCGCCAAGCGGTACCTGCCAGAGAATTTCACCTTTGTTGAGATCGATCGCATTTAACGTCCCGTAAGGAGGTTTAATGGCAAAATGATCGTCCGGCCCTTTGTAAAAATCATATCCTGAAAATCCGTAAGGCTCCTTATGTGCCACATCTTTGGGAGCAGAAACGATATTTTCGCCTTTCAGAAACGAAACGATGGCGTCAAGCTGAGGTTGTGGCAAATGCTGGAAGGAAGGCATGGGTTCGGCGCCTTTTTTGATAAACAGGTCGAGTTTTTCCGCGGATAGTTTTCTGGCCCGCCCGGATATGTCCGGCCCGTAAGCAGTACCTTTTTTATCCGGCCCGTGGCAGTTGCCGCAGTACATTCTGAACAGCTGCTCGCCGCTCAGATGGTTATCCGCTTCGAGACCTTTGATTTCCGTAAGTTTCAAAAACCAGGGCAAATCGATTGAATTGACGAACATAACGCCGGTTTGCGGGTTTAACGACGCCCCGCCCCAGTTGGAGCCGCCATGTGCGGTAGGCAATATGACCGAGCCTTTCAGGTTTGGCGGTTCGTAGATACCGGTCTGGTAGCCATTAGTCTTAATCTGGTCTTTAAAGAATTTGTTCAGTTCCGGGGTTACGTCGGTAATATATTCTTCCTTAAAACCCTGTCTTGCAAACGGCCCCGGCTTCGTAGGAAAAGGCTGGGTCGGCCAGGGTTTTTCGCCCGGCATGTCGCTATTTGTCGGTACAGGTACTTCTTCAATCGGGAACAAGGGTTCGCCGGTTTCGCGGTTAAACAAAAATACGTAACCCAGCTTTGTAGCAAGGGCCACCGCATCAATGGATTTGCCGTCGTGATTGACAGTGAGGAGATTAGGAGGCGAACCATTATCCCGGTCCCACAGGTCGTGGTGGGTAGTCTGAAAATGCCAGATCCGCTTTCCTGTTTTTGCATTCAATGCGAGCAGGCAATTCGCAAACAGATTCTGGCCTTCGCGGTCGGCGCCGTAAAAATCAAATGACGGTGAAGCAGTAGGAACATAAACGATCCCCCGGTCCTCGTCCAGCGCCATACCACCCCAGCAGTTGGCACCGCCGTTCTTTTTTCTTGCCCCGGCCGGCCAGGTATCCGCGCCGAATTCGCCCTTTTCAGGGATGACCCGAAATACCCATTCCAGTTTGCCGGTATTGACGTTGAACGCCCGGATATCGCCGGAAGTGGAGGGCAGTTCGTCGGGAACCTTGCATCCTACTATAAAAAGATCCTCATAAACAACGCCCGGTGCGTTCATTGTAACATGAACCGCTTTACGCATAGACGCATCTACGGAAAGGCCCGTATAAAAATCAACCTTCCCTTTTTCGCCAAATGCTGTATTCAACTTTCCGTTTTCCGCCTGAATGGAATAGAGCGTGGATCCGTATACAAACAGCAGATAACCCTTGTTTTGGGCAGCATCATGATGGTAAGTCACCCCGCGCGTCCACGTACTGACGTCGGTACTGTCAGGTTTGAATTCCCAGATTTTTTTTCCGGTCTCGGCATTCAGTGCCACCAGTTTTTCGGAAGGCATAAATGCATACATACTGCCATTGACGATCAATGGATTAAAAAGGACCGACGAGCCGTTATCCTGCTCTTCTTCATGTTCCCACGCCACCTGAAGATCCGATACATTTTTTGTATTGATCAGATCCAGGGGCGAATATTTGTTATTGGACGCATCATGGCCAAAGGCTGGCCACTCCTCCGGATTTGCCGCGGAAGGCTGTTCCAGATAAAAAAAACCGGCCAGAGTCAGGGATGCGGTCAGGACAGCACATGCGATAATAACATCCGTCTTTTTCAGAAAAAACATATTTACGTTTTAATAATCTCATATCACTACGCTTTCCTAATAGCCCGTATTCTGTTTCAGAAGCGGGTTCAGTGCGATCTGGTTCATGGGTATAGGATACAGTTCGCGGTATTTTGGAGAAACAGGTTTGAAAGTCCAGGCTGCGGTAAATTTATCAAACCGGATCAAATCCTGGCGCCGGTGCAATTCCCAGGCCAGTTCGCGCCCGCGTTCGGCCAGGATGGTTGCGTCAGTTAAGGTAGTAAAATTATCGACGCCCCGCTTGCTGCGTATTGCGTTGACGTCCGCCAGGGCCAGAGCCGCGCTACCCAGCCTGAAATGGGCTTCGCCGCGCATCAGGTACACATCCGAAATCCGGAAAATCACAAAATCATTGCTCATGTCGAAATTAGCGCCTTTTTCAACTTCATACTTCACCGACCTGTACCCTGCGAGCCTGCCAACAGGGCCTGCATCCATTTTGAATGCGGGAACTTCCTTTGTTAAAATCGCCGGTATGCCGTCGTCTTTCAGCGCTTCACCGCTTGAACTGTAAATCTGTCCGGTAAGCCACATTTCCCGTCTTACATCCGTCGGACTGAAAGTATCGTAAAACTCGGCAGATGTGCAATACCCGTTCCACGGTGCCGAACCCAGGTCGTAGGTAAACTGATGCAGGTAATGCATCCCGGCCATTTGTGCAAAAAAACCGGTCCGTTTCGACTTGTCATACGGTGTCGACAAGATGATCTCAGGTGAATTTTCATTGTTGACGCTGAAAGTGGACAGGAAATCCGACGAAACCTGAAACTTGTCGGAGTCGATGATCGCGTTACATTGCTCGATTGCTTTCTGCCACTGGGCCTCACCGGTGTAGACTTTTGCATTGAGATACAGCTTGGCCAGTATCATGTGCGCCACGTACCTGGACATTCTCCCATATTTTGCCCGGACATCTGTGGATAGCGCCGGAAGGGATTCCAGCAGTTCTTTTTCCACAAAATCGTATACTTCCTTTCTGGTGCGCTGCCCGGAATTCTCCGAACCTATTGAGCTTGCAATGATCACGTTCCCGAAATTATCCATCGCCAGGTAATGATAAAATGCCCTCAAAGTGCGCAGCTCAGCCTGTGTTTCGGCAGCCGCGAAGCCCGGGTTGGTTATTTTTTCATTGATCTTGGCAATGTTGGAATAAATCCAGCTCCAGAGTCCGTCGAACCCGTAAAAATTGGTAGGCCAGGTATGTTCTTCCATAAACCGCCATTCCGGCTCGCCCCAGTCGCCGCCCCGCGTCGGCGCCAGCTGCTCATCGGTGACGCAGTTCAGCAGCTCGAAGCGGTTCCAGTAATCGCCCAACCCGCCGTATAATGGCCCGATCAGGGTATTGAGCTGTCCTTGCGATACCCCGAACTTGTCGCGCTCCACCTGGTCTTTTACAGTTTCATCCAGATTGGTACAGCTCAGGGTAAAAATGGTCACAGTCCAGAAAGAAAGTGATCTGATGCTGAATTTTTGTATTGAAGTCATTGGATTGATTTGCTAAAATGTCTTAGAATGTCAGATTGATACCGAACTGGAATGACCGGGTTTTGGGATAAATATAACCCGAGTCCACGCCGATGCTGCTCGGCAGCTGCTGGTTGGCCTGGATGTTTCCGTTCACAGCCAGCTCGGGGTCGATTCCGGTATATTTGGTGAGGACAAAAAGATTGTTGCCGCTCACATAGACCCGTGCGTTCTGAAGAATTCCTTTCGCAGGAATATTGTACCCGATCTGCCAGTTGTCGAGCCTAACGAACGCACCGTTTTCCAGCCAAAGATCCGAAAGGGCCGGCGTGCTGTAATTGGTCGGGAATGTGGAGATATCCCGGATCATGTTATTTTCGAGCACGCTGCCGGACAGGGTCAGGTTGGAGCGGAGGTTGTTGAGGATCTTGTTACCGAAAACACTCCTGAGCTGAAACGACAGGTCAAAATTCCGGTATGTAAAGTTGTTGATCCAGGAAATAGTTGTTTTCGGGATACCTATGCCCGACTCGAATTTCTTGGCTTTGGCATAATCCGGCGTTGCACTCCCGTCTTCCGCCTGGAAAGTAATGTTCCCATTGTCATCAAAACCTGAAAACTTCGGCATGTAAAACTCTCCCAGCGGATGCCCTTCCCGCAATTCGGAGGCAGTGATCAGCCCGAGGCCGCGGCCGTCGAAGTTGTTATAAAGGATCTGGCCGGAATCGAAATTGTTATCGCTGAGCACCATTATTTTGTTCCTGTAAACCGACCCGACTACATTGGACCGCCAGCTGAACTTGTCACGCTGCAGCAAGGTACCGCCCAGTGAAAGTTCAATTCCCTTGTTGGACATCTGCCCGATGTTTTTCAGGATGTTGCCTACAAAAATGTCTACGCCGTTCTGCGCAACTGAATAATTGTAAAGCATATCGTTGGTACGTTTGTCATAAACTTCCAGCGTACCCGACAATTTCCCCTGGAATAATTCAAAATCAAGTCCAAGATTGACCTGCGAAAGCACTTCCCATTTCAAGTCGGGGTTGCTGTTCTGGATCACGTCCACGCCGGGCAGGTAATCCCTCAGAATAGGGTCATAATAATTGTTCAGCGACGGTCCGTACAAAAGCAGGGAATTGTAGGGAGCGATGCCTTCCGAATTACCGGTACGCCCCCACCCTGCTCTCAGTTTTAGGTAGTTCAGCGTTTTATTTCCTGAAAGAAACGACTCGTTCGAAAGCGTCCACCCGCCTGCCACCGACGGGAACATTCCCCATTTGTTGTTCGCCCCGAATTTCGAGCTGCCGTCGCGACGGAGTGTGGCGGTGACGTTGAATTTATCGAGGAGGTTAATGGTCGTCCGCCCGAAAAAGGAAATGAGCTTGTAGGAATTGGCAAAAGAAGTGGCATAATTGTTCTGTCCGCGGATCAGCGTTCCCTGGTACCGCCCCAGATTATTATAGCCGTAAAGTCCGTACAGGTCAATGTCTTCCAGGGACGGGTCGCCGATGTTGTTGCGCGCGCCAAAGCCGTCGTTCGCCACCTCCTGGTAAGAATAACCGCCCAGAATATTAAAACTACTATTGCTGCCGAAGTTCTTGTTATACTTGGCGGTAAGTTCCAGAAGCTTGTCGTTTTGCTGGTCAATTTTCCGGGAAGCCTCGCCCAGCGTGCCTTTGTAGGCTTTTACGGCCATGTTGTAGGCTGCACTTTCAACTGTATTTTCATACCGGTAAGCCCCGTTTGCACCCACACTGAAATGGTCCGTAAGATTGTAATTCAGGTTCATGGAGCCTATTACCACATTGTTTTTGCTCTGGTTCTGATAATTTTCCTGCATCGCAACAGGATTATACAGGTCAAAGCTCCCGTCCACCTCATAATAGCTGCCATCCGGATTCCGCACGGGCAGTGTAGGTAGGAAGAGCACCGCCCGGTTGATCACCCCGTTGTTCATCAGATCCGACTCGGTTTTGGAAACAGTAAGGTTATACTGGATGTTTAATTTATTGTTCAGCGCCTTCTGGTCCACATTCACCCGCCCGGTAACCCTTTTGAAGCCGGTATTTTTGATGATACCCTGCCTGTCCATATAGTTCAGCGAACTCCTGTAAGAAAAGTTGTCGCTGCCTCCCGAAAGCGCCACTTCATGGTTATTGGTAAAACCGGCCCTTGAAATTTCCTTGATCCAGTCCGTACTGTATCCCTGGCCGTCCGGGCCCTTGGGGAATTTGAGATTATCATCCAGCGAAGCCGGCCCTTTGATCCTTATTACCTGCTCCCGGTATTCGTCCCCATTCATGAGATCGAGGCGTTTGGAGATCGTTTCCAGGCCCACATAGTTGTTGAATGTCAGTGTGGCCTTGCCTGCTTTCCCTCTTTTGGTGGTGATGATGATCACGCCATTGGCGGCGCGGGAACCATAAATGGCCGAGGCACTGGCGTCTTTGAGAATATCAATCCGTTCGATGTCGGAGGGTGATATGCTGTTGATCGGAATGCCGATTACGCCGTCTACCACATAAAGAGGCTCGCTCCCGCCTGCCAGAGAGGTATAGCCCCGCAGACGGACGGTCGGCGACTGGTTGGGGTCGCCGGATGGCTGGGTAATGTTCAGACCGGCCACTTTTCCCTGGATCGCCTGCAACGGATTGGGGTTGATTCCTGCGTTAAAATCCCTGGAAGAAACCTGCGAGACAGCCCCGGTAAGGTCTTTTTTCTGTATCGTTCCGTAGCCGATCACGACCACCTCCGACAACGCTTTTACATCGCTGTCCAGAGAAACTGTGAGCTTTGTCTGGTTGCCGGCAGGGACTTCTTTGTTGACATAACCGACATAAGAAAACACCAGAACGGCTGCGTCGTCCGTTTCGATTGAAAAATTACCATTGACGTCGGTGGACGTACCGTTGGTAGTGCCCTTTTTAATCACATTGACGCCGGGCAGCGGCTGGTTGTTCTGGGAGTCGAGGACTGTGCCGGTGCGTATTTTTTGCTGGGCAAATGCTGCTGCGGGCAGCAGAAGCATCACAATAAGCAAATGTAATCCGGATCTTTTGAGGTTGTTCATCGGGCTTGGCTGTAATCGGGTATTTAACATTGAGACTGTCAATCGTGCTGATTTTCAGGTTAAAATTCGCGATTACCAAGCGCCAAAATCTTATTATTATTATCCAATTATTTCTTTATTTTATCTTTATATCAGCACTTGGCCATTATTTTTCAGCTTTTGTTTAATATCGGGGCATTTTCCGGAAGCTTGCGGTTACATGCTGCCGGCTGTGAGGACCTTACTTAATTTTACCGATGAAAAATCCCTGGTTTATCAAGCTCCATTTTCCGCAAAGCAAAGCGTTCGATATTGTGAAAGTATCCAGGCCTTACTTTGTCGTTCCCTGGCATTTCCATCCCGAAATCGAGATCATGCTGCTTACGAGCGGCTCGGGAACCCGTTTTGTGGGCGACAGTATCGAAAACTTCAATGCAACGGAACTGGTCATGGTAGGCGCCAACCTGGCCCACGTCTGGAAAAACGGTGCGGAGCATTTTGGCCACAAAGCCAACAACCTGGCAGGCGCGATGTATATCGTGCTTAAAGAAACCGAATTACGGGACTTGCTGATGCACGAGGAAATGGAACCCGTGCGCTCGTTGTTTTTAAGGGCTCAAAGGGGCATCAAATTCGGCGACGAAATCACGAAGAAAATAGGTGAAATGATCCTGGCGGCCTACCAGCAATCCGGTCCGGAACAGCTCGTTTCTTTTTTGACCATACTGAAAGAAATGTCCGAAACCAGCGACTACCGCTACTTATGCTCCCCTAATTACCGGCAGAAAGTGGACGAACACGACTTATCCAAACTGGACAGCGTGCTGGACTATCTGATCATGAATTATAAAAATGAGGTAAGGCTGGAAGACGTGGCCGACATCGCGAACATGTCGCTGACTGCATTTTGCCGGTATTTTAAAGAACGCACATTTAAAACTGTGATCCAGTTCCTGAATGAAATCCGGATCGAACATGCGCAGAAACTGTTGATCGAATCACAGTATAATGTGGACAAGATCAGTCTGGAATGCGGGTTTCATAACATCACGAATTTTTACCAGCAATTTCAGAAAATCACAGGCACGACGCCCCTCAATTTCAGAAAAAAGAATCTCACGAAAATCTATTAAACTATCTGAGAGCGGGAAGCCGGCTTGATAAAAATCGCCATAAAAACGCATACCACAGCCACTATGATGGCATTGATAAAGAAAATGGAAGAGATGCGGAGGTGCATGTCGTAGAGGTAGCCGGTCCAGAAATTTCCCAGAATTGCGCCTATTCCAAAATAACTCGCATACAGGAGCGACTGTCCGGTTGCACGCAGCTCGGGCTTCACGAGTGCGTTGGTATACTCCACGCAAACCACCCAAAACAACGACCACGACAGCCCGTGCAGGGCATCCACGGCCACAGCCCACTCGGGAACGCTGACGACACTGTACAAAAACATCCGCAAGGCCGAGGCCGCCGCACAAAGCAGGAGCGCGGGTTTGATACCCAGCCTTTGGAGGATCGGGACAGAAAAAAAGAAAAAAGGGATTTCGAAGAGCCCCTGCAGAGACAGGCCTACCCCTACCAGCGAAGCAGAAGCACCATTTTCTTTCATATAAATGGAATAAAAATTCCAGATCGTGGTAACGGCGGCGGATATCAGCAATACGGAAAACAGAAAACACACCAGCGTACGGTCATTGAGATACCTGAGACTTTTGACCAGTGAAACCTGCGTTTCCTGTTTCCGGGAAGGCCTTTTGGGAATTAGTAAAGCAATAAAAAAAGCAATGATCAGACTGCCGGATGAAAAAAGGTAAATCACCCTTGTATCAACCTGATCGATAAAATAGCCGGTAACAATACCGGTGATCGCCCAGCCCGCAGCTCCCGCTACCCGGATCGAACCATAGTTAAAATCAGGCGATGTTTCTGCAAGTTCGAGGGTAAGGCTGTCAAGAATGGGCTGTATGCCGTTGTAAAACACCGACATACAGACCGTGATCAGCAAAAGCGCAACAAACGAGCTCCATTGCAGATACAGCAGAAATGAAATACCCGCCAGCATTGTCGATGCCAGCATACATGTCCGGTAACCGATGCGGTCGGCCACAAAACCGTAGACCGGCTGCACCAGGAACATGGTGATCGGGGTAACATTGATGATGAGGGCGATCTCCATACCCGAGAAACCGCGGGCTTTGAGATCATCGGCAAACACAGGCAGCCAGGCGGCCGTACAACACAAAACCAGAAAATAAAGCAGCCTTAACTGGTTCGCCTGGGAAAGCATCCTGTGAAAAATCATTCCCGCGCTGTTAAAAGTGACGCGGCTTTCTGGTCAATGAGTACAAGTCCGTTGGGATGTTCCCGCATGATGGTAGCAGGCACTTCCATGCTGATTTCGCCTTCCAGCGTTGCTTTCATGATGGGCGCTTTCCGTTCGCCGGAAGCCAGGAGCATGGCGGTTTTGGCTTCCCGCAAATGACTGATTCCAAGCGTAATGCCTTTTGTAAGCCGGGTTTCTTCCTTGAAATACTTTTGGCCGACGGTACTGGTGATTTCGTCCAGCTCAATCACATGCGAATATAGATCCGGCGATACGCCCGGTTCGTTAAAACCGATGTGCCCGTTCATGCCAATACCTACAACGATCAGATCAAGGCCGCCGCGTTCGGAGATAAATTCGTCCATAGCGACACATTCGCCGGGAAGATCGGAAGTCATGCCATCAAAAAGTCTGTACTGGCCGGGCAGGAGGTTGAGGGGGTTAATGACATTGGTACGCAGGAACCAGGCGCAGCTGCCATGGTTTTCCGGCGGGACCCCCACCCACTCATCCAGCCCGATCAGTGTGAAATGCTCATAATCAATTTGTTCAGCCATCATCAATGTCGTGAACAAGCTATATGCGGACAGGGGAGTTTCGCCGGACGCAAAACATATCACCGAGTCAGGCTTCGCCTTGATCTGATCACAAATGATCCTGGCTGCCTGGAAGGACAAATCTGTGTGGTCGTCAAATACATTCAACATCATCGGTATCCCTGTTAAGCAAAAGTATCAAAGCAATGGCCATTTAAATGTCGATTTCAGCGCGATCCGTGTACCGGTTTCCTGCGATTTCCGGGCCGCCTCGATAATTTCCAGCACATGCAGCGAGTGCAGGGTAGTAATCACGGGGTCCACACCATTTGCCATGGTTTCGGAAATATAGCTCGCGCCCTGCTGCCATACAAATGAACCGGTATCTGTTGCAAACCGCTTCGTTTTTTCGTTGCCTTCGGTGGCCATATCCACACCTGTCGGAGCCCAGTCGTAACCTATCAGCTGCATATTGCCTGTGGTGCCCCAGATCGAAATCGTAGGTTTGTCCTGTCCGCTCCCTTCGTGACCATAAGGGTCAAAATAATTAAATCCGCTCTGCACGTGTGACAAAGCGCCGCTTGTATGTTCCATCAGCACCATGCTGTTGTCTTCCGCCTCTACTTTGATAGGTGCATTGCGGTTATCGACTTTTCGGGTCGGCGTGATAATGTTCAGCATGGACACGATGGACTTCACAGGCCCCAGCAGCCCCGTCAATGTCGCCATGTTGTAAACGGCCAGATCGGGCATGCTGCCGCCCAGTTTCTCATAAAAGAAAGCCGACCAGGTTGGTCCCTGGTGCCCGTAGTGCGCATGCGCCGCCGCCACTTTGCCGAGCTTTTTTTCCTGTATGGCCTTTGACATAAATGCAAACTGAGGACTCAGGATCACCGCAGGCGCACCCCATATTCTCAGTTGCTTTTTCTGTGCCAGAGCCAGCAGTGCCGTACCCTCCTGGTAGGTATTGGCCATGGGTTTTTCACTCCATACGTTTTTACCCTTTTCCAGGCCTATCTTGTTCAGCCGACCGTGTTCCTGCATGTTGGTCAGGTTCACCAGCAGGTCGAAATCAGCGCCGGCGAGCATTTTTTCAATGGAGGGATAATAGTTGGGAATACCATATTTGGCGGCGGCATCTTTGGCCCTTTGCTCAACAATATCACAGGTACTCACCAAAGTTACAAACGGGGATTTGCTCAGATGCGGCAAATATTGCGTCGATACGCTACCGCAGCCGATAACGCCCACGCGGATTTTTTGCGCAGCTTCCCCTCCGGCTGTTAAGCCCGAAGGCCACATCATTGCAATGGCTCCCATAATCCCGGCCTGGCGGATAAAGTCCTTGCGGGACAGCTCGTTCTGTGTTTCCATATTAAAAACTTTCTCTGGTTCTGACGATCATAAAAATTGATATGGCCAAAAATTGCACTCTTCCGGTTCAGCTACAAGCACCGGGACAAAAAAGATAAAATTCTAAGAAAATACTGTAGATATCGGGAAACTTTGTGGAGAGGTTGCTTTTGATATAACCGCTAAGTTTACATAAAAAACAAAGTACCATGGATACCCAGTCACTGATCGAAAACTATGAATCCGGAAAAAGCCTTCCCCAGGCGTTCTATACCGACGAACGGATTTTTGAAATGGATATGCAGCATATCTGGCAGAAATATTGGCTTTTTGCAGGTGTTACGGCAGATATTCCGAAAATCGGTGATTATTTTACCTATAAAATCAACAAGGATTCCGTCATAATCATCCGGGGCGATGACGGCGAAATCCTGGCACATTATAATACCTGCCGCCACCGCGGATCCCTGATATGCACCAAAGAATCAGGCACTGCGCCCAAGCTGCTGTGCCCCTACCACCAGTGGGTTTATAACAAGGACGGATCGTTGTTCAAAGCCCGGCACATGCCGGATGATTTTGACAAATCCGACTTCGGCCTGCATCCGGTACACCTCAAAGTGGTCGAAGGCCTCATATTCATTTCCCTGGCCGCCAGCCCGCCTGATTTTGAGCCTGTTATTGAGGGTTTTGGTCCTTTTTTGAAACCCTATCAGCTTCACAAAGCCAAAATAGCGGCTAAGAAACGGTATGTGCTGAAAACAAACTGGAAACTGATCACTGAGAATTTCCGGGAATGCTATCATTGCGGAGCCGCACATCCGGAGTATTGCAAAGCTGTGATCGGCGCCAATTTAAAAGAATCGGCTGAGGTTTACCTGCCCGAAAAACAGGCAGACTGGTCGGCGAAAGGACTGGAAGTAAAAGGCATCGATTTTGTGGACGACTCGTTTCACTTCGCAGTAAGGTATCCGCTCAGGCCGCATTTTGAAAGTTACAGCCTCGACGGAAAATCTGTGTCGGTACCGATGGGCGAACACCGGGATTATGACGCCGGCGTGCTCGGCCTGGTATGTTATCCCAATTTCTGGATCGATGCCGTGAGCGACTATGTATGGACGATGCGGATCACGCCCATCAGTGCATCGCGCTGCTATGTGGACCTTTCCTGGCTGGTGGATGCCAATGCTGTGGAAGGTAAGGATTATGAGGTCGACCGGCTTGTGGAGTTCTGGAAAGTGACCGGGGAACAGGATTGGGAATTGTGCGAGAATAATTTTGCCGGAATAGAGTCGTCGCATTACCAGCCGGGACCGTATGCGCCTTCCGAACTGGATGTTGTGAAATTCGTGGACTGGTACATCGACCGCCTCAGAGAAGGAACGCGCTCAGTAATGTAGTACCTGCGCCAGATGCGGGCTCTCGGCATGCGTGATGTAATGTCTCGTGATCGAGTGCCCCATTTCCAGAGCCTCGCCGGTGTTCATTTCAAGAAGGAGAGCGGCACAGAAACCCGTATTGAAATTGTCACCCGCTCCGGTAAGCAGCCTGGGGTTGGTGAGTTTCTGGGTCGTTCTCTGCGAAACACCGTCCACATCGCAGCAGCAGGCTTCCGTGGAATGGTGTACCAAAACCTTATGAAGGCCTACCGCATTGAAGCCGATCGCATCAAAAATGGCCTTCGCCGTATCGGCTATTCCCGGCACTTTTTTTCCATTTTGCATCAACGCATTGTAGATCAACGCCGATTCATTCATATTCAAACTCAATACCACCTCCCAGTGTTTTGAAAAGCGGTGCAGCAATTCCAATGCCTCCATCAGTTGCGCGTGTGTCTTTTTGGAACAATCCGACAGATCGAAGAGTCCCATAGGTTTTGAAACGTTGCCCGTAGTAAAAGGCAATACATCGTCCAAAAGCCCCCGCCACACTCCCGTGGAATGTGCCAGCTCACTCCAGTTGAGCAGCCCGATCAGGTCTTTTTCGGAAAAAATCGTCCGGAGCTGGCTGATACCGATCGTTTCCCGGATATACGGCCAGTCCGCATTGTTGATTTGCGTCGACTCCGCCATCATCATTTTGCTGTTCCTGAATTCAACGGCAGTGCTCATGCCCGGTTCGGCATAGCTGTACAAGGTGCAGTTGGCCGACATTTGCTGAAAAATATGATGGATATCCGGCAGTCCGAGCGCGCCTACACAATCCACTTTGCAGCCCAGCCGCGCAAACGCATTCGCCGTGATGGGCATGTTGCCGCCGACTTTGAAAAGCTCCTGTTCCAGTTCCAGGGAAAAGTTTTTGTCAGCCTTTTCAATGATGTACCCGCCAAATTCGGCGCTGTCCTCAAAGTACACCTGCGACCCATCTTCACGTTTTGATTTTACAATCCTGACGATAGAGTCAATGTAGCCGTCAAATCCCAGCGCTATTTTTTTAGCGCTTAGTTTTTCGGACAAAAGGGCGATCCGGCTGTCCCCTTTTTCGGTTGAATTCAAGACTAACATTCAGGTGCTTTTAAAAGAATTTATTGATTCCTACCATGTTGTCAAGGTAAAGGTTAATATGCGCACACCGCTACGCCTTTTTATCTATGTCCTATGGAATTTTATCAAATTAAGTATAAGAAGGGAAAAATGGTCGTTAATATGACTTTAAATATGTATTATAGCTCAAATAAATATGACTAATCCGCTATGAACACCCTATTCGCAGGCCATTCCTCAGACCACGCAATACCGGAATGCGGGACTGTCCGCTGCTTGGATGCCGCCGATCCTGCCAGCCGCGCCAACCATTCACATCCTCAGATCGAGCTGGTGTGTATATTGTCGGGAAGTACATCCGTTCTGATCGGCAGTCACGTCCAGCAGGGCGTAGCAGGCGATGTGTTTCTCATCGGAAGTCACCTGGTACATGCCATTCATCCCTTGCCCGGCCAGGACGACGGCGTGATGATCGTCCATTTTACAGAGCAATTTTTTATGGATCTGATCACCCTGCTGAGGGATTTCCAGCCGATGGGGAATTTCATGGGACATTGCATGCAGGGTATGCTCTGGAGGGGGCAAATGCAGGGAATGATCCCGGCGATCATGAAGCTGAGAGAAACCAGCGGAATGAATACGATCATCAGATCGGTAGAGATCCTGTCGGCCCTGGCAATGCAGGAGCAGTGCCAGGTGCTCAATCAGACGCGTTCCGGCCCCGCCCTGGCGGATGACCGGGCCGAGGATAAGATCAAAAAGGTTTTTGATTACACCCAGGAACATTACCGTGAAGCGATCACACTTTCACAGATTGCGTCCGTGGTCAATTTTACAGTAACCTCCTTTTGCCGGTATTTTAAAAAATGGACCGGCAAAAATTACTATCACTATCTCAATGAAGTCAGGATCGACAAGGCCTGTACCCTGCTCATGGCCGACGGTTCCAAAAGCATAGAGGAGGTCTGCTACATCACCGGATACAGCAGTCCCTCCACTTTTTACAAACATTTTAAGAAAATACTAAATATGACCCCGAAGGAATATCAGGACAAAGCCAGGACAGGGGTAACTAAAGATGTTTTTTCATGTACATAATCATGTGCGCCCAGCATTTTTTGAAAGACTTACCATGCGCACAAAAGGCTACCGCCTGCCGACTGGCACCAGCACACCCACCGAAACCGAGCCTGCGCGGTTGTAGACTTTCACGTCGTCTGAGCCAGTCTGTTTGAACAGGTTCAGCAGTCCGAAATGATAGCGGGCCTCGGCAAAAATCCTGAGGTTGCCAACCGGATAGGCAACACCTGCACCACCGACAAGCCCGAAATCAAACTTACGGGGACCGTCATCTCCGCTAAGGACTTCCTCGGCTGTATTTTCTTCAACCAAATTGCCGTTGATGTACACTTTACTGCCTCCTTTAAGCACTTGCGGCTTAGCAAGCACCCTTACTTCCGGGCCTAGCGAAACGATTCCTTCCAGTTTTCCCAGAGACGGGCGATACTGGGCCAGAACAGGCATTTCGATGTAATTCAGGATGGTTTTCCCTTTAAGTTCGTACCGGTAGGTTTGGGTGTTGTCGTTGAGCGTGGTCGTATTTTCTAATTTGGCGCCCCGCTGAGAAAACCCGGGTTCCGCCTGAATGCTGAAAGAAGGGCTGATCTGATAGTTGAACAACACGGCAACATTGGGCGCGACACGCGTTTTAAAAACGGCACCATCTGCATTCTCCATGGCAAGCGTCGAAAGGTTTGCCCCGGCACGCAGCCCGACGTGCATCTGGGCAGAGGAAGTAGAAGCTGCAAACATGGAAAATAAAAAAGCTGCCGATAGTAAAGTGGTTTTTTTCATGGCATTTGTTGCGGAAAATTGAGTTAAGGGTGATTAAAAAGAACAACACATATGTGATCAACGTACTGTCTCATTAATTTATTTTTGGTTACATATTTATTAAAACAGCCTTTGACCATGAGGTTTCCCGGTGTTTTAGTCGAGGAAAATCGTCTTATCCGTGTTGATTTCAGTGATAAAAAAAGCATCATGTGAGATGACAAGAACAGCGCCATCAAAATATTTAACAGCCTCTGTGAGAACATTTTGACTGTGCGCATCCAGGTTATTGGTAGGCTCGTCCAGGATCAGCAGATCGGGCATATTGTTGCTGGCCGAGATACAGCACAGGGCAAGTTTCATCTTTTCGCCTCCGCTAAGCCCGGCGCCTTTCCTGTTCCAGACCTCACGCGGAAACTGATGGTAATGCAGCAAAGTTTTCAAGGCCGATTCCGGCAAATGCCGCACATTGAACCACTGCAACTGCTCGAAAACGGAAAGTGCATTGTCAATCAGGGCGTACTCCTGGTCGATGTAAATGTGACGAAAATCACCGAGGTACAGCTCCCCGGCCGTCGGTTTCAGCACACCTGTGAGCAGATTGACCAGCGTGGTTTTCCCGGAACCATTTTTCCCTTCGATCCGGATCCGGTCGCCGGAGCGGATCTGAAAACTCAGCGGAAAATGCCAGAGCTTAATTTCCTCATAGCTAAAATTAATATCCTTTGCCTCGACGAGGATCTTCCCTTTATGCAGCCCGGATTTCCGCAAGTCAATTTTCAAAACCTGATAATCCTGTATCTGCGTTCTGATCTGCTGCAGGTTTTCGGCCAGATCGTCAATCCTTTCGCCGTGAACGTCCATGATCCTGGCGGTACTTTGTTCTGCCTGGGTTTTGCGGCCGCCTGCGATGATCCGCGGCAATGATTGTTTCTGGCCCTGCGTTTTCCCCCTCGCCTCTTTTTTCTGTCGTTGTTCGGCCACTTCCCTGGCCTTTTCCCTGGCGAGTTTCAGCGCCTTTTCATTTTCATCGAGGCGCGATTGTAAGGCTTGCAGCTTGCCTTCTTTTTGTGAAATATAAAAATCATAATTTCCTCCAAACACCTCGATACCGGTTTTGCCCAGTTCCAAAATGGTGTCCAGCTGGTTTAACAAAGTCCGGTCGTGGCTCACCACCATGAGGGTCCCTGCATATTTTCTGATCCAGACATATAACATTTCCCGGCTGCCCGCATCGAGGTGATTAGATGGTTCGTCGAGAAGGACAACGTCCGGGGAATGTATAGCTATTCCCGCCAGAAACACTTTGGTTTTCTCGCCCCCGCTCAGCGATTGCATCGTTTGGAAAAAATCCAGGTGCTGCAAATCCCAGGCCGATAATGCCGCGGCAACCCGCTCTTCAATGTCCCAGTCGTCGGCGAGGATTGTGAAATGTCCGGGCGTGACCTCGCCGGCAAGAATGGCGTGCAAAGCGTCCAGCTTTTGATCAACAGCCAGTACCTGCGCAACAGAAACATGATCGTACTGGCCCAGATGCTGCGGAACATACCATGTCTGCCCGGAAAGCACAGCCTCCCGCTGCGACGGCGCAAGATCACCGGCAATGATCCGCAGCAAAGTGGATTTACCGGTGCCGTTGTTTCCCACCAGGGCAGCTTTTTGGCCTTTTGCAAGGGAGAGATTTATGTTTTGAAAGAGAACTTCCCGGTCGGGATGTATGTAGGATAATGTATGCACTGAAATGCCCATCATTGAGATCATTAGGTTGTAAAAACGAACAGAAAATGACAACGCGCGGAGCCAGACAAGCCGGATAGCCGATGCCAGCTGCACGGTTGCGTGCGCAATAAAAATTGCCTTGTACGGGAATGGATTACATGGCATCCGGGTATGGATGAATTACTACAACTTGGTGGGCGGAGAGCCCGGAAGAGTTACCCAGATCTTACATGGAGAATTTCGGTTCGTTTTTAACGCTGCAAATATAAGTCCGGCCTGGTTTAGTTTCCAAAACAGCGCAGGAGATTTCCCTTGCGAAGCATTGTTAATATTTAATTAACAATGATAAAAGTGTAAGGTAGATGCTTTAACCTAATTTTAGGGCCGGAATGAAAAAAGGAAGACTTCTTGTCATTCATTTTAGCATCGGCTTATGAAAAAACTCGCCTTACTATCGGATCAGGATCTGTTCGAGAAGGTAAAAGCAGGAGACAAAACGGCGTTTGAAGCGCTTTTTTTAAGGTATCATTCAAGGTTGCTGCATTTTTTAAGGATTCTTCAGGCGGACCAGGTTACTGCTGAGGATATCCTGCAGGAGCTTTTTGTAGATATATGGCTCAAAAGAGAGGAAATCATGGTTCATTCGTCCGTTAAAGCCTATCTCTATACAGCTGCAAAAAACAGGTTTTTCAGCGCTCTGAAAACCATAAAAAGCTCTCCCATAGAAGAGTACCCCCTGCTGGTCTCGCATACTTTCCCCAATCCCGAAGAACAGCTGATCTGCGACGAAATAGCCACAGGTTTTGACCGCCAGGTCGCTGCCCTGCCCATGCAGGCGCGGCAGGCTTTTCAATTACAACTGAATGGCAAAAAACAAAAGGAAATTGCGCAGGATATGGGCATTTCTGAGAACACGGTAGAAAAACACATCGGCAGCGCCCGCAAAAAACTGCGACAGGCATTCGCTATCTACCTGGGATAAAGCCCCGTACCCAACCGCTAGCCGGTTGAGGTTGCAGCTCGCTGCCAGCCAATTGCAAAAAAATTTAAAAAATCTCAACACCCACTGGCGGAAACCTCCGTTTTTTCTGTCTTAACCCTGAATTTGAATTACTGTAATGAAGCAAAGCAAATTTATTGATCTTGTTTTATCATGCCTGACTGGTACGGCCAGCGACGAGGAACGCCGGATGCTGGACAAGCTGATCGCTGAGGATTTTTCCAAAAAAATGTTGTTTGAAGACCTCAGAGCAAACTGGATCAATGAAGAACAGGATACGCCGGCAGCATTGGCAGCATGGAAAAAAATGGAACCGTCCCTGGCGCCCGTCCCTGGTGCGGAGTCTGGCAAACGCATCTGGCTTCATACGGGAAACTGGTATGCAACAGCGGCTGCCGTGCTGTTTTGCTTAGGTTGCTGGTGGATTTTTTCAAAAAAACCCCAACCGGCCCGTCATGCTCAAAAAATCACACAAATTGCTGCTGAACAAACAGTTAAGGACTCGATATGGCTGCCGGACGGAAGCCTCGTGCGCCTGAACAAAGGCAGCAGCATCCACTACCAGGGTGCGCTGAACGGCAAGACAAGGGAAGTGAACCTGAAAGGCGAAGGCTTTTTCCAGGTGGCCAAAAATGCCGGAAAGCCATTTATAATCCATGCCGGGAAAGGGCAGATCAAAGTACTCGGGACGGCTTTTAATGTGAAGGAAAACGATAAGGATACGACGCTGACGGTTGCAGTGCTCGAAGGGCTTGTGTCTCTGAGCAGCAAGGGACGTAGCAAAAGTACGCTCTTAAAAGCGGGTAGCGTGGGTGTACTGTCGTCGGGGCTGGTACTGGTAACCCATACAAAAACAGCCAATTACCTGAGCTGGTACAACAACCGGCTCATTTTCGACAACCTTTCGCTGCAAGAGGTCAGCAAGCAGCTGGAACATTTGTACGGGGTCAATATTATCATCAAAACCAAAGAACTCAATTCGCTTGCATTAACGGCCAATATCAACCACGGCGCGATCACGGATGTGATTTCCAAGATTACGTACTCTCTGGATGTGCACTACCGGGTCCGCGACAAAGGGGTCATAGAATTGTACAGATAACCAAACAACAATGACGTATATACAAATTCGTTCAGTGACCCGGTCGCTGAAAGGATAGCCTTTTGTCTTTTATTTTACCAAAAAACGAACTATGAAGAACAATTCCTTGAAAAGGTTTTGCTTGTGGGGTATTATGCTCTTATCCCACTGTCTGACCACCGTTTTTCCGCATGGAAATGTGCAGGCGCAAATCGTCTCGAAAAAGAAAGACTTGTACCAGGCGGGCTCCACGGCCACCCCGAATTTACGTCAGAAGCCCGTCAGTGTAAACCTGAAACAGGTGACCATCGCCGAAGCGCTGCGCGAAATTTCCAGGATCAGCAAAGCAGGATTACTGGTAAACCCGGATATCCTGCCCAAAAACCCTGTCAATGTTTCCGTCAAAAATATACCGCTGGAAGAAGCATTGCAGCAACTGCTCGGTGAGACCGGCCTGGAAGGTACTGTTACAAATGAGGGTGATATTATTGTCAAAAAACGCACCGCCCGGAAGGAGGAGCCTGTCAGCAGAACGATCCGCGGGAATGTTACCGACAGTATTTCCAGGGAGCCGCTGCCGGGCGTGAATGTAATATGGGCAGGAACCAATACCGGTACCTCCACAGATGCGCAGGGCAATTATTCCCTGGAAATAGACGAATCTGAAAACGTCCGCCTTGTGTTTTCTTATGTCGGTTTTATCAGCAGGGAAGTATCTGTGAACGGAAGCCGGACGGTAATCGATGTACTTCTGGCCCCCTCCGATCAGTCGCTGAGCGAAGTGGTGGTGGTAGGTTACGGCACGCAGAAAAAGGTGAACCTCACCGGGGCGGTAGACCATATCAGCAACAAACAGCTGACAGCTCTGCAGGTGAATACCGTCGGGGCTGCATTGCAGGGGCAAATTCCGGGCGTGTTTGTGGACATTGCCGATGGGAAACCGGGCAGGGCCGCGTCATTCAACATCAGGGGAAACACTTCCATTAACAAAGGAGGCCCGCTGATCGTCATCGACGGTGTGCCCCAGTCGGGTAATGATCTGAACAACATGTCGCCGTATGATATTGAGGACATTTCCATTTTAAAAGACGCTGCCTCCACGGCGATCTATGGCGCGAGGGCATCCTTCGGGGTAATTCTTGTGACGACCAAAAGAGGCAAAAAAGGCAAGCTAGATGTGCAGTACAATAATTATTTCGGTTTTAGCAAAGCGACCATCGTGCCGGAAGTGTACGATAACCCGGTTGATTATATTTCGATCAATGAAAATGAATTTAACGGTAACATCGGGCAGACTTACTTTACCGATGCCCAGGTGGAATATCCATACCAGGTAGCCAAAGACCCTTCCCTGCCCCATGCCAAAGTGGAAATGATCGGCGGGCGCTCAAACTTGTTGCTTGGAGGGGAAGTACACAATTATTACAAAGAATGGCTGCGCAAATACACGCCCAAACAAAACCACCGTATCAGCCTCAGCGGCGGGGATGACAAGTTCTCTTACTACCTGGCGGGCGACTACAATGTGGAGGAAGGGGCTATTAAATTCAAGCCGGAAAATATCAAAAGGTATACCCTGCGTTCCAACCTGACCTACAAGCTGAACAAGAATATTTCGCTTTTCAACAACACCACATTTGTGAAACGTGATGAGGACCAGCCGAACCAGTTCCTCTACGCATTTACCTCCAACGTGTACCGGTTTATCGAGAATTCGCATCCGATGATGCCCGAATATGTGGATATTGATGGCAGGCGCGTACCTACGGACATCGGTTTCTACCGTGAATTTCTTGAGAAAAAATCAGGGCTGAAAAGTGGTATACATGACGTAAAAACCACATTGGGAACGGATATTTCTTTTTTCAATAACGACCTGAAAATCCACCTGGACGGAACCTACCAGTTTGGCAACACCAATAATTTACGCTGGTGGGACAACAAGGGGCCTTACCTTTCCAATTCATTCAACAACCGGAACATTGTACTCGATGCCTATTCGGATGCCGGCCCCCCCAAAATTTACAGAAGCATGTCACGGACGATAACGGGGAACATCAATGCCTACACGAGCTATTCCAAAAACATAGGCAAACATGAGGCTACGGTACTCGCCGGGTACAACCAGGAAAGCTACGACTACCTTTACTCCTACGCCGAGCACCAGAACCCGCTCGAAGTGATCCAGAAATCACTCAACCTCGCCACCGGAGCTTCCAGCGTGAGCGACGACGACAGCCGTAACGCTTCCAGAAGTGTGTTTTCCAGACTGATGTACAATTACGACGGAAAGTACCTTTTTGAAATGAACGGAAGCTATTTCCTTTCATCCAAGTTTGCCCGTGAAAACCGGGGACATACCTTCCTGGCAGGATCGGCAGCATGGAGAATATCGGAGGAATCCTTTTTCGCACCGGCCAAAGATGTAGTAAACAACCTGAAAATCAGGCTGTCTTACGGATCGATCGGCAACTCCAACATTGGGTCCTACGATTACATTCCCATTATGAACGTGTCCCAGTCGGACTTCACCCTCGAAGGCACCCGGGTGAACTATACCCAGAACCCCGCTCCCAAATCCCCGAATTTTACGTGGGAAACGGTGGAGACTGCCAACATCGGTCTGGATTTCGGTTTTCTTAAAAACCGTCTGAACGGTACGCTGGATATTTACCAGCGTAATACCAAAGATATGCTGGCCAACTTCCGGTCGCTGCCGTCGGTTTTCGGGGCTGCGGTTCCGAAAGAAAACATTGCTGCCATGCGTAACCGAGGCTGGGAGCTGAACCTGAACTGGTCCGACCAGTTTGCACTTGCAAAAAGCGAGTTCAGCTATGGCGCTAGATTCAACCTTTCAGATTACACTTCTGTGATCACCGACTACTACAATCCCACCAGTTATCTGGTCGATTATTACAAAGGCCAGCGGCTGGATGAAATATGGGGGCTCAATACCCTGGGCTATTTTGCGACCGACGACGAAGCAAAAAATGGTGCGCTGCTCAATACCAGCGGTTACAAAGCTTATGCAGCGGCAGGGACGATCAAGTTTGAAGATGTGAACAAGGACGGCGTGATCAGCTTTGGTGACAGGACGCTCAGCAATCCGGGAGATTACAAAATCATCGGTAACAGCACGCCAAGATACCAGTACGGCCTCACGCTGAACATGGGCTGGAAGGGTTTTGACTTCAACTCCTTTTTCAGGGGAGTAGGCAAACGCGATATTTATCCGGGCTCGGAGGCGGTTAATTTCTGGGGACCTTATAACCGTAAATACCAGGTGATGCTGAAACATACCGTGGAAAACCGCTGGACTCCTGAAAACCTGGATGCATACTTTCCGCGCCCGCAGGGTTACCTGGCGCTGGCCTCGAATGATCTGGGCCAGGCCCAGACAAAATACTTACAGAATGCCGCATTTTTCCGTCTGAAAAGCCTTACGCTGGGCTATACCATTCCTAAAACGCTGATGCAGAAAGTCAGGGTTTCCAACCTGAGGGTATACGTGACCGGGCAAAATCTGTGGGAGAAAACGAAGCTGCATTTCAGCCTTGATCCCGAGGGACTCAGCAAAGACCCCGACGCGAACCAGGGTAATGTGGGGCTTGGTACTGCCTACCCAGTTCAGCGGGTGTATGCATTCGGACTGGAACTTCATTTCTAATTCCGGCAAAAAAATTTAATTAAAAAGACTATGAAAAAAATACTCGCAATACTGGCTGTAGCATTCACCGCCATTTCGTGTAACAATGATTTTCTTGAACTGAGACCTGAAACCCAGCTGGGCGAATCCGAATCGTTCTGGACCAGCGAGAGCAGCCTCAAGACATTTTCAGACGGTTTTTACAATTATGTCGACAGAAGCCTGGTTACAGGGGATTTTACAAGCGATAACTGCGAACACATTGGCAATCCGCCCGAGATCAGAAGAGGCGTGTATGCGCTACCTACGGCCCTCGGCAACGGAGGATGGAACTGGACGCAACTCCGGAACATCAATTATTTTATCAATAACATCGAAAAAGCAGAGCTTGCCGATGCCTCCCGGAACGAATATGTGGCGCTCGCCAAGTTTTTCAGGGCGTGGTTTTATTACAATAAGGTAAGCCAGTTCGGTGATGTGCCCTGGTACTCCAAAGTACTCAGCACCAATGATGAAGAGCTCATTTTCAAGGCCCGGGATCCACGGGCGACGGTGATGGACTCGGTACTGAACGACCTTAACTTTGCGGTTCAGTACCTGCCTGCGGTCAAATATAAAAACAGGATATCCAAATGGACGGCCCTTGCGCTCAAATCACGGATATGCCTTTATGAAGGCACTTACCGTAAATACCATACGGAGCTGAACCTGCCGCAAGCCGATAAATTCCTGACCGAAGCGGCCAATGCAGGCGAACAGCTGATCAGCTCCAATACTTACAAACTGTACACAACCGGCAGCCCGAATACCGATTATTTTCAATTGTTTCAGCCCAAAAACACTTACACCGACGAGGTGATCCTGGCGCGGTCGTCCGATACCCAGACCTTTTACTACACCCCTTTGTTTACCTCAACTTCAAACGGCAACTACGGTGCTACCCGCTCGCTGATCTCGTCTTATCTGATGAAAGACGGCAAGACATTCCAGCAGGCGTACCCGAGCCAGGCCCAGCGGGATACGATGTCGTATTTTGCGGAATTTAAAGACAGGGATCCGCGGCTGGTGCAGTCGCTGGTGTACCCGGGATATGTGAGAGTGGGAACTACCAGCAAATCTGTCAGCGATTTTGCTCAAAATACAACTGGCTATATGATCCACAAGGCCGTTGGCCCGCCGAGCGAGGACCAGGGCGGCGGGTACCGCGACGTGATCATTATCCGGTATGCCGAAGTGTTGCTGAATTTTGCGGAAGCCAAAGCCGAATTGGGAACACTGACCCAGGCGGATATCGACAAATCCCTGAACGTGGTCAGAAACCGTGTAGGCATTGCGCCGCTCAAACTGCCGGTAGCAGCTGACCCTTTCCAGGCTGCGCTCTACGAACACCAGTCTGACCCGTTAACGCTGGAAGTGAGACGGGAAAGAAGGAGCGAGCTGGCATTCGAAGGATTTCGTACGCTGGATCTGAAAAGATGGAACGAAGGGCAGCTTTTCAGGGCTAAATACGAGGGGATTTACATTACTGGTCTTCACAAATACATTGACCTCGATCAGGACGGGAAACCGGATTTGTATGTTTTGAAAAACAATGAAACACCTCCGGCAAACCAGATCAGCGGCGTTCAATATTACAGGCTGAACACCGTGGCGGGACTGAGCGAAGGCGAAAAAGGCCGGTTGCTACCGTATAACCGGGCATTGCCTGCCTTTAATACCTGGGAATACGTAAGCCCGATCCCAAGCGAAGAGCTGACGATCAACCCGGAACTTCAACAAAATCCAGGCTGGAAGTAAATTTCCTGCGAAAATTTATCAAAACATGAAAAGATCATTTCCGGCCAAAGCCATATTATTGATTGGTAGTCTGCTTGCACCCGTTTTTACGGGCCTGGCCCAGACCATTCCCGCCAAAGCATTCCTCGTTTGCGGCGACAGCAAAGTGCTGATCGTGGATTACAACAAATCGCGTGACAGCATCCCGGCGGTAATCTGGGCCTGGGATGCAAAGGAAGCGATGGACCTCCCGGAAAACGTCCGGAACACGAAGTTCAGAACGATGGATGATTGCAAGGCTATTGAAAACGGTAAAAAAGTGCTGGTATCCTCGTCATCCGGCGCCGTTGCTATCATTGATATAGCTACCAAAAAAGTCGGGTTTTATGCAGAAGTCCCCAACGCACATTCCATCGCTCTCCTGCCCGGCAACAAACTGGCAGCAGCGGCTTCTACCCACAAAGAAGGGAACAAGATCATGCTTTTTGATATGACAAAAGGCAGCAAGCCGGTTTTTACCGATACCCTGTATTCTGCCCACGGGGCTGTTTGGGACGGAACACGGAACAAGCTTTATACGCTAGGATACGATGTGTTGCGTGAATATAAGGTCGCCGGCGACAAGCTCGAACTGGCCCAAAAATGGAAGATACCCGGTATAGGCGGACATGAGCTTTCCATGCTGCCGGATAACAACCGGCTATTTGTGACCGAGCACCACGGAGCCTGGGTTTTTGACATCAAAACCGGGAAATTTGAGAAAATAAAGGGTTTTCCCGATCAGGAAAACATCAAAAGCCTGGGGCTGGACAAAACGTCCCAGTATATTTACACAGTGCCCGAAGAAAGCTGGTGGACTTTTCACGTCAACTTCCTGAACCCCACCCGAAATTTCGCCTTCCCGGATCTGCATGTGTACAAGGCAAGGTGGTTTTACTAAAAATTCATAGCCCACTCTTCCTTCAGATAAGGAAACTCTTCACTGATGAGGGTTTTGAGCTGGGCTCTGGCGCGGGCGTATTGCGACCGAACGGTGGCTTCGTTGACTTCCAGCATTTCGGCGATTTCCCGGTGGTTGTAGCCATCCACGGCATGCATCAGGAACACATCCCGGTAAAGCGGTTTGAGCTGTCGGATGATATCGAGAATTTCCCCGGCGGTGATCTCGCCGATAACATCCTCGTCCAGGCTCAGATAAGGAGCGTCTTCCAGATCAACCCTGTCCCGGTTGTGTTTTTTATATTTCCGGTTGTAGCTGATCGCCGTATTGATCATGATCGTCCGGAGCCACGCCCGGAACGGATAAGCCTCGTCGTAATTTTTCAGGTTATTGAATACTTTCAGGAAACCTTCGTTCAGTACCTCCTCCGCTTCCTCAGCGAAGGAGGTATACCGCAGGCAGATGCTTTTGGCATAACCAAAGTACTTCTTGAAAAGCAGCCGCTGCGCCTGCCTGTCGCCTGCCATACATCCGACAATAAGCGTATCTGTGTCTTGTATATTACTCATATCTCAGGGTTTCTGCGGGATCGAGTGTATGATGTTTTATCCTTTTTATCCGATACAAATTGAATGATAATGACTTTTAAAAGAAAACCGGCCGGATACAGAGAGGGTAAATCCGGATAGAAAGCCAATTTTTCACGATAAATCCGTCACAAAGTCACCGAAGGAAATTAGCGCACGGACAACGGACTCGCCCGGCAAAATTTCCACCTCCGACCGGATAAAACGGGTGTACGTCGACACGCCTTTGATGTTTGTCGGACATACCTTAATGTTGCACCCAAATTGTATCCGATGAAGCAGGAAAAATCGAAAAGCGGTGTGATGTTTGCGGTGCACCTTTTGGCCTGGACGCTGCTGGGGTTTGTGCTGATGTTTTACCAGCCGCTGTCGTGGGGAATGAGCCTGCCGGTTTCATTCTGGCTGAAACAATGTCTCAACTTCGGAATCCTGGCAGGTCTGTTTTATTGCAATGCGCTGTATGTTGTCCCCAATTTCCTGCTCAAAAACAAGGTCTTTGTATTTATTCTCTGGATCGTCGGATCGGTAGCTTTGCTACTGGTAATCAGTAAGTTTGTTGATCACCAGCTTCATGTCCGTACCCACATGGAGATGGTCATGCCGCGGCACGGCCCGCGACCCAGGCCGCACGGTCACATTGATGGGATACTGCTGATGACGGCCCTGCTCGTTCTGGGTGTAAGCACTACCCTTACAGTCATCCAGCGGTGGCAGACCGATGCCCGACTCCGCGATGCCGTTGAAAAACAGAATATTACATCCGAACTTGCCCTGCTCAAAGCGCAGATCAATCCGCACTTTTTTTTCAATACGCTCAATAATATTTATGCGCTTTCCTACACCGACGTACCGGTTTCCAGGGATGCGATCCTGAAACTTTCCCGTATGATGCGGTACCTGCTGTACGAAACGCAGCAGGATACGTCCTTGCTAAGCCAGGAAATTTCTTTTGTAAAAGACTATATTGAGCTGATGAAGCTGCGTTTGCAGAACAGTTCCAATGTTTTTTTCCGGGAGCCGCAAACAGAAAGGGAATATTCCATTGCACCCATGCTCCTTTTGCCTTTTATTGAAAATGCATTTAAACACGGCATGGACGCATCACAAACAGCCGAAATCCGGATAGAACTTCAGGTGCAGAACAGTGTGCTGACGCTAAAAACTTTCAACCGGATTTTTCAGGATAAAAACAACACGGGCATGGATAGCGGCGGCATAGGACTGACCAATACACAAAGAAGACTGAATCTACTGTACCCAGAGCAGCACAAGCTGGTCAGCACAGAAAACAAGACAGAAAATACATATGAGGTTATGCTTTCTATTAACTTGTCGTAACATTCAGACCAGATGATGAAGTTAAACTGTATCACCGTTGACGACGAGCCGCTCGCGCTGGGGCTGGTAAGTTCTTTTGTCGAACAAACCCCGTTTCTGCGTCTGCATGGCAAGTATATCAATGCGATCGACGCTCTCAAAGTGATCAATACCGAGGATGTCCACCTGGTTTTTCTGGATATACAAATGCCTGAGCTGAATGGTATGGAACTGGCCAAAGTGCTGAACCAGTCGCATTCCGGTACGCAGCCCAGGATTGTATTTACTACCGCCTACAATCATTTTGCGATCGAAGGCTACAAAGTCGATGCGCTCGGATACTTGCTGAAACCTTTCGGGTATGAGGAATTCCTGAGCACGGCCATCAAAGCAAAAAACTATTTTGAACTGATCCGCAACAGCACTCCCGGCCCGGATGTGGAGGTCAAAGACAATTTCCTTTTTGTGAAGTCGGATTACAAGCTGGTACGGATCGATTTTGATTCCATACTGTTTGTCGAATCATTAAAGGATTATGTCAAAATACACCTTTCGGGCCAATCCAAGCCGGTGGTTTCCCTCAGCAGTCTCAAAGCCATAGAAGAAAAACTCCCGCCCCACAAATTCCTCCGCATACACCGTTCCTTCGTGGTAGCGATCAGCAAAGTGGATTCTATCAGTAAAAACGCCGTACACATCGGAAACACTGATATTTCTGTCGGCGACCTTTACAAGGATGCTTTCAGGGAACTGATTTCCCGCTGGCAATAGGGCCTTACTCCTGCAAAAGTATCCTGGCATCCTTGACGAGCTGAGCGGTACTGGTTGCGGTAGTACCGTCGTACATACCCCTTAGTACCGCCCAAGCGTTTACAAGCCGGTCAATCCTGGAATTTTGTAACAAGTTATAGTCCAGGACTTCCGGCACCGGAACATTAAATTAACCCCGGCTCCCTAGTCTCTCTTTTCTGCCCAAACCGAAACTGACCTGCTTTTGACAGGAAAATCAGCCCACCCGTCGGGTTGGATCGTAATCTGCTGATCGCAGTGTCCCAGATAATCCACAAATACCTTTCCCGCATGACGTTCGCCCATGCGCATGGATTTCGACTGATCTTCTCCGGCACATACCACCACCGCACAGCCCGAAGTTTCATGTTCGTCGTCGCCTTCCCTCACCCAGCCGATACAGTCCGGCGCATCAAAATAGTCGTTCTGCGGGCCGTATGCAATGTGTTTTCTGACATAAAGCAAGGTTTCCAGGCCTTCCAGTTTTGCCAGGGTAATGTCGTGTTCTTGCCCATCGTTACCGGTGTCCGTGTATTGAGAACCGTATAGGTCGCTGTAAAATATACACGGATAACCCGCTTCCCGCAGCAGGATCAGCGCGTAAGCCAGTGGCCTGAACCACAGCTCTACCGTCTGTTCCAGCGACTGTAACGGTTGCGTATCATGGTTTTCCACCAATGTAACGGCCAGTGCGGGATTGGTTTGTACCAGGGTATCGTCAAAAATTGTCCGCAGGTCATACGCTTCTACTTCTTTGGATGCCCTGAAAAAACTCGCCTGCAGCGGCGCGTCGAACAGGGAAATGCGGCCTTCGGTAGCGGCAATGTACTCATGCATCGAATGCAGGTCGTAGGGTGCCCAGTATTCGCCTACGGCATAAAATTCCCTGTTATATTTTCCGCGGAGATGGTCCAGCCACTCGTTAAAAAACTGCGGGTCCATATGTTTGATGGCGTCCAGCCGGAAACCGTCCATACCCGCTGTTTCGTAAAACCATTCGCCCCAGCGTTTCAATTCCTCCCGCACATGCGGATTCCTGAATTCCACATCCGAGAGCATCAGGTAATCGTAATTACCGTTTTCCAGGTCGAGCACATCCTGCCAGCCTTCACCATATTGGTTCTGGATGCTGTAAATGGCCGTTTCCTGGGTAGAAGCATTGTAATCAACCCCCGAAAAGCATTGGTAATCCCATACAAATTCTGAGTATTTCCCGCCTCGTCCCGGAAACGTGAACTTGGTATAGGCTTCTATTTCCTTAGGTTCACTGGCAAATTCATTGCGGTTTTCAGGCGTCACTTCCCGCACCATCACGACCTCTTTTTCATCGGCACCGCCCATGTGGTTTAATACAATATCGGCATACACCTGCAATCCTGCCTCCTGACCGGCCCTGATAGCCGCTATGAACTCGTCTTTGGTGCCGTACTTTGTTCGTACCGAGCCTTTTTGGTCAAATTCCCCGAGATCGTATAAATCGTATGAATCGTAGCCCGATGCTGTGTCGCCTGCCATGCCTTTGTGTGCGGGCGGCAGCCATACCGCATCAAACCCTAGTTCCTTAAGACGCCGCGAATCGTCACGAAAATGGTTCCACAAGCTGCCATCAGCAGGATAATACCATTCAAAAAACTGAAGCATCGTATAGTTCTCCATCCTTGTTATTATGTTTTTTATATTTTAAATTAATGGGGCAATCAGACCCTGATCCGGCTTACAACTGCAATTATTATGCCCCAATTCGAAAGGGTTGACACATGGCACAGGATTTATAATTGATGATGCATAACAACCAACCAATCGAATTTTATGAAAATGAAGGGTAAAAGCGTGATCGTCTACGATGTGTACGCTCCTACGAACGTTACCACCATGTTACGCCCGCGACGCCAGGAAGGCCAGTCCGTTATCCAGGAGGGCTTTGAGATCAACCCGTCCGTGCCATTCTCGGAGTATACCGATTTATACGGCAATCCTTGCCAGCGTTTCGTGCTGCCGGTGGGCCAGGTCACGATTTCTACTGAGGTACAGGCACAGGTCAATATCACCAAGCCCATCCCCACTCCGCCTCCGGCATATATGCTTATAGGTGATCTGCCGGATGAGGTGATGCATTACATTTTACCAAGCCGTTACTGCGAATCCGACCTGCCCGAGATCGGCAAGCTGGCGATGGAGATTGCCGGTAATTTCGTGCCGGGTTACGACCAGGTCGAGGAGATCAGGAAGTGGATACATAGCAATATCAAGTACCAGTACGGCATAACCGATTCCACGACTACCGCTCTGGACCTTGCCCGAAACAGGATCGGTGTTTGCCGGGATTTTACGCACCTCGCACTGGCGCTTTGCCGGAGCCTCAGCATTCCTGCACGGATGACGGTCGGCTACCTCGACAAACTACAGGAAATGGACCTGCATGCCTGGTTTGAGGTTTATATCGGCGGTGAATGGTATGCATTCGATGCTGTGCAGGAGCAGACCGAAGGTTACCGCATCGAGATCGCCCATGGCAGGGATGCGGCCGACGTGGCCATGGTAACCCAGTACGGAAATGCTACATTGAAATCCCTGCATGTGGAAGTCCAGTTGATGGAGCCCGAGCCGGGACAGGCACCGGCTCAGCAATAACCTGTTTTAACCAAAATCATTTCTACTGCAAATGAATCATTTACCGTTGACAGTCAGGCGTTCGATCGAGTTGCTGGGGCTGGTATTGATTGTCGCTATTCTTGCTGTCGGCAGCGAAGTGATCATGCCTGTTATCATGGCTTTTTTCATCAGCCTCGTGCTGTTGCCTGCATATCGTTTTCTCACAAGATACAAGGTACCCGAGGCCCTGGCGATCGTTTTGCCGATTCTTCTTCTGGCAGTGATGCTGGCGCTTATCGTCTGGTTTTTCTCTGCCCAGATACGTCTGCTGGTAATGGATTTCCCGCAGATACAAAAGAATGTCAGTACGCACCTGGCCAGTCTGAGCAACTGGATCTATTCCATTACAAGCTATTCCGGTGAGGAACAGGTGGAATTTATCAATAAAAACACCAAAGACCTGCTGATGTTCGCCGGCCAGCGGGCCAGCGGCGCGGCGCTGACGATCGGCTCCGTTTTTGTGTTTTTCGGGCTTTTGCCGATTTACATATACCTGATCCTTTTTTATAAAAGCATCCTGCTGCGGTTTGTTTTCATGTGGTTTGAAGAAGGCGATCATGAGAAAGTGAAGGGGGCGATCTATGAAACCGAATCGATCATCAAAAATTATCTGGTAGGCCTTTTGATCCAGGTTACTTATATGACTGTGCTGTTGGGCATAGTTTTGACGGTCATCGGCATCAAGCATGCCCTGCTGATCGGCGTGATCTTCGCCTTTTTGAACCTCATACCTTATGTAGGGGCACTATTGGGGAATATTATCGGCGTACTGATCACATTGACGTCTTCTACCGAGCTCTGGCCGATCCTTACCGTGCTTATAGTGATCGCAGTCGTGCAGTTTCTGGATAACAATATTTTGATGCCGAGGATCGTCGGATCGAAAGTCAAAATCAATGCGTTTTTTGCTATTCTCGGTGTGATCGTCGGCGGCAACATCGCCGGTGTGGCAGGGATGTTCCTCTCGATGCCGATCATCGCAGTGTTGAAAGTCGTTTTCGACAGGACCGAAATGTTCAGGCAGTGGGGCGTGCTGCTGGGGGATGAAAGGCCTTCCCGCAGCCCGATGACCTTCCCTATTTTCAGAAAAAAAATCAGGGTCACAGGCAAATAAAAATTCTTTTTTCAATACAAACGAACCCGGCATAGCACATGTCCGGGTTTGTTTGTTTTCGCCATTATGCCTAGGTTGCCGGACTTTTTTGTCAAACTCATAAAAACCATCCAGAACGATTATGTATCAGGAGTATATCGAAATCCGGGGTGCGCGTGAAAATAATCTCAAAGCTGTTTCACTGAGGATCCCCAAACGTAAGATCACCATTTTTACAGGTGTGTCCGGCTCGGGCAAATCCTCTATTGTTTTTGATACGATCGCTACCGAGGCACAGCGGCAGCTGAACGAAAATTTCAGCATGTTTATCCGTAATTTCCTGCCAAGGTATGCGCCGCCCCAGGCCGACGCCATCGAAAACCTGAGCATGGCCGTGGTAGTGGACCAGAAAAGACTGGGCGGAAATTCACATTCCACCATGGGCACCATTACCGATATTTCCCCGGTGCTGCGCCTGTTGTTCTCGCGCATCGGCCAGCCTCATATCGGTTATTCCAATGCGTTTTCCTTTAATGATCCCCAGGGCATGTGCCCGGAATGCAACGGAATCGGCAAGAAAATGGGTGTTGTATCGGATTCTTTTCTGGATATGTCAAAATCGCTGAACGAAGGTGCGGTACAAGTGCCCGTATTTGCCACCTGGGAGCGCAGCGCCTACGCCAGTTCCGGTTTTTTTGATAATGATAAAAAACTGTCTGATTTCACACCCGAAGAAATGGACCTGCTTCTCTACGGCAAAAACCTGAAATTCAAACTGCAGATCGGCGGCGGCTCCATGAACGCCAGTTACGCCGGGATCATCGAAAAATTTGAAAAATCATACATCAAACGGGACCTTAAAACCTTATCCGAGCGAACCCAGAAAATGGTAGCGCCCTACATTGCGATGGGCCCCTGTACTTCCTGCAAAGGCGCACGACTGAGCCAGGCCGCACTCGGTTGTAAGATCAATGGCAAGAATATAGCAGAACTGTCCGCAATGGAAGTTTCGGAGCTCATCGGATTCGTAAAAGAGGTAAATGATCCCGTGGCTGCACCCATGGTGGCAACATTGACCGAAAGATTGGAACACCTGGTCAATATCGGTCTCGAATATCTCAGTCTCGACCGCGAAACCAACACTTTGTCGGGCGGCGAATCCCAGCGTATCAAAATGGTCAAACACCTGAGCAGCAGCCTGATCGATGTCATGTACATCTTCGACGAACCAAGCGTGGGCCTGCACCCCCGGGACG
Organism: Dyadobacter bucti; assembly: GCF_005869225.1. Lineage (GTDB taxonomy): Bacteria > Bacteroidota > Bacteroidia > Cytophagales > Spirosomataceae > Dyadobacter > Dyadobacter bucti. The sequence continues at coordinate 749,678 of NZ_SWFP01000001.1, forward strand.
TGCACCGGCTGAACGAGCTGCTGGGCAAACTGCGGGACAAAGGTAATACGGTGATCGTGGTCGAACATGACCCGGATGTGATCAAGGTGGCAGACCATATCGTCGATGTGGGGCCGCATGCCGGAACCAGGGGCGGCGAAATTGTTTTCGAAGGAAGTTTTGAAGACCTGGCGAAATCCGACACCCTCACCGGAAGGCATATTAAAAGATCGGTGTCGATCAAAGACCGTTTCCGGAAACCGGCGGGCAAGCTGCCTGTTACCAATGCCAGGGTCAACAACCTGCACAATATCAGTGTCGATATCCCTGCAGGCGTACTTACCGTAGTTACGGGCGTGGCGGGTTCGGGGAAAAGTTCGCTGATCAACCATGTATTTTTAAAACAACATCCCAAAGCCATTGTCATAGATCAGTCGGCCGTGGGAACTTCCACGCGCTCCAACCCTGCCACCTACACCGGGGTGATGGACGATGTACGGAAAGCATTTGCGAAAAACAACAACGTCAGTGCATCCCTGTTCAGCTTCAATTCCGAGGGTGCCTGCCAGAACTGCCAGGGACTTGGGGTTATTTATACGGATCTGGCTTTTCTGGATGCAGTCAAAACACCCTGTGAAATCTGCGAAGGCAGGCGTTTCAAAGAGGAAGTGCTGGCTTACAAACTCGACGGAAAATCGATTTCCGAAGTGCTTGAACTCACTGTTGAACAGTCGCTCGATTATTTTCAACAGGCAGATATCCGGCGGAAACTTCAGGCTATGAGCGACGTTGGCCTGGACTATCTGACACTCGGGCAGCCGCTCAGCACCTTATCCGGCGGTGAGTGCCAGCGGATCAAGCTGGCCAGCGAACTGCACAAAAAAGGCAGCATCTACGTCCTAGACGAGCCTACCACCGGGCTGCACATGTCAGACATCGGGCATCTGCTCTCCATCATGAACCGCCTGGTCGATTCGGGCAATACGATGATCGTGATCGAACATAACCTGGATGTGATCAAAAATGCAGACTGGATCATAGATATGGGACCCGACGGCGGCACCAAAGGAGGAAAAGTCATGTTCGAAGGAACGCCCCGCGAACTGCTTGAAAACAAGGATTCCATTACCAGCACATACCTGAAAGCCAGTCATTGAGGCCGCAGGACCGGTTACATCCGGTCCTTTCATTTATATGGTTCCGGTAGTATAGCGGGAGCTCTGTTTTCCGGGCTGCCACGGTGGTCTATTATACTGTAAACCAATCAAATCCCTCCATTTGTCCCCTGAAAAATAGTATTACAAAAGCAAACAAAAGTAGAGGAACGGCATTTTGGCGAAACTTAATTTTGTAAAAGTTAAATCAAGCCAAACCTTCTAAGCCCATTGCTATGCAAAAGAGAATATTACTAAATCTTTTTCATTGGAAGCATTGTTTGTTATTTGTTGTACTGATGTGCTTTTGTATGCCCGTTACGTTCGCTCAAACAGCAGTCAGGATCTCCGGAAAAATAGTTGACGAGAAGAACGAGGCACTGCCGGGCGTGAATATTCAGGTCAAAGGCACCACCACCGGGGCAAGCACCGATGCCGAGGGAAATTATACAGTGAGCGCCGAATCCGGCACATCGCTGATCTTTTCCTTTATAGGATACCAGAGCCAGGAAATACCGGTTGGCAACAGTTCCGTGATCAATGTGACCCTCAAAGCGGACGTCGCGGTACTACAGGAAGTGCTGGTGGTCGGCTACGGGGTACAATCCCGCGAAACATTGACCACCTCGATTTCAAAGCTGGATACCAAAGTATTTGAAAATGTACCATTTACCAACGCCGCCTCCGCTTTACAGGGCACAGTATCGGGGGTAAGGGTGCAGAGCACGTCGGGACAGCCCGGCGCAGCGCCAAGGGTGATCGTAAGGGGAGGAACGTCCATCAATAACCCCAACGGGGCCAGCCCTTTATACATTATTGACGGTGTGATACGTACCGACATGAACGATATCAATTCCGAAGACATTGAGTCCATGCAGGTGCTGAAAGATGCGGCTTCCACAGCTATTTACGGAGCGAGGGGTTCCAACGGCGTAGTGATCATCACCACCAAGAACGGAAAAGCAGGCCAGACCCGGATTTCCTATTCATACGACCTGACCACCTCCAAACCGGGAAAACTGTTTGAACTTGCCAATGCAAGGGATTACCTGACCATCAACCGGTTAGGTGTTTTCAGCGATGCCAAGTTCGGTGATTATACTTCCAGGCTGACATTGCCTATGGGATACGGAACCGGCAACGACCTCAGCAACAATACGGCCTTCACGACCCAGTACCTTACTGCCGCCAATGAGCATAAACTCAATGAAGGCTGGCAAAGCATGCCCGACCCGGCAGATCCGACCAAAACACTGATTTTCCAGGACACAGACTTCCAGGCCCTCAACTATCAGACAGGTATTTCGCACAACCATAACCTTTCTATTGCAGGCGGGACCGAAAAAGCGACTTTTAACGCAGGTGTGGGCTATATGGCGGCCGACGGTACTGTGATCACCACAAAATACAACCGGTTAAGCTTCAATCTTAACGGGGATATCAAGGTGAAGAAAAACCTCAGTGTTTTTTCAAGGGTAATGTATTCGAGGGCTAAATCCAATATGCCTTACGGTTCCACGGCTGTGACATTTTACCGGAATGCGGGCCTTGCCCCTACTGCCAAGTACAAATTTGAAGACGGGACACTGGCACCCGGCACCAACAACGGTATAGGAAACCCGGAATATCAGATGAATACCAGGGTTTACGACAATTCAAACGAGAAACTCACCCTCAGCCTCGGCTCGCACTGGGATATCCTTCCGGGATTGTCTTTTGATCCTCAGATTTCGATGTACAATGTATCCAGGGATATGCGCAACTTTCAGCCGGGTTACTGGAACGGCCCCCTTGCGTTTGTAGATTCCCGTGTATCCTCTGCCAGCGCATCCAAATGGCGGCAAACACAGGCGGAAGGTGTTTTTTCCTATACCAAAACACTGGCAAAAGACCACAATCTGGACTTGAAGGCAGGTCTCTCCTATTTTGTCCGCGATACCTCGGGTATCAGTGCCAGCGGCAGGGGCGCCTCTACCGACCTGATTCCTACTCTGAATGCGTCAGGGGAAGCCACGGCGGTAGGCGGTACCGTCACCAGTCAGAAGATCATGGGATATTTCGGCAGTGCGAACTACAACTACCGCCTCAAATACCTGCTCACTGTGAACATGCGCTACGACGGAGCATCCAATCTGGGTGAAGATTACAAATGGGGATTTTTCCCGGGGGTATCATTGGGATGGAACATCCATAAGGAAGATTTCTGGGGAGGTGTTTCCCGAACCGTGTCCCAGCTGAAACTGAGGGGAAGCTACGGGGTTAACGGAAACATTACCGGGCTGGGCGATTTCACTGCCGAAGGTGCCTATGGCGTAGGTAACAAATACGGAGGCGCAGCAGCGATCCAGAACACTGTGATCCCGAACAGTGAACTGAAGTGGGAACAATCCAAAACCTTCGATGTAGGGGCTGATCTTGGGTTTTTCGATAACCGGATCACCATGATCGTCGATTATTACAGGCGCGTGACCAGCAATTTGCTTACGAACCTCCCGCTACCCCAGTCCACCGGTTTTGGCAGCGTACTCACCAACCTCGGTACACTCGAAAACAGGGGATTTGAGATAGAACTGGGCGCCCGCGTGCTGCCAGCCAATTCTCCCCTGCAATGGAATATCGCCTTTAACGCTTCAAAAACAAAAAATAAGGTTCTGAAGCTGCCGTACAACGGCGTTGAAAATAACCGGGTGGGCGGTCTCCTGATCTGGGATGACGCAAGGCAGGACTACGCCTGGAAAGGAGGCTTACAAGAGGGCACCCGCCTGGGCGAAATGTATGACAGACAGCAGGTACGCATATACCCCACGGACGAAGACGCCAAAAACGGCCCGGTTGCTTCCTACATTGTAGGTGCGGACAAAACCCAGTACGGGGGTGATGTGGAGTTTTATGATGCGGACAAAAACGGCATCATCGATTCAAGGGACAAGAGATACATGGGGAATGCTTATCCGCTGTGGACCGGTGGGCTTTCCAACAGCCTGAGCTATAAGAACTTCAATCTGTATGTGCGGATGGATTATACCACAGGCCATACTATTTTCAACTGGGGACGGATGTTCCTGGACGGAAACATGTACTCCGACGGCAACCTCACCCAAAGAATGGTGGACCGCTCCTGGAAAAAACAGGGCGACATTACCGATATGCCCCGCTCCTACTGGGGTGGCGAAAGGGTACAGCGCAACCTGTTCGACGGGGTGACGACATCGGGAAATTCGATGTACATGGAGTCCGGGGATTTCCTGGCGATCCGCGAGGTCACACTCAGCTATTCGGTTCCATCCAAAATTCTGAACAAGCTGAAAATAGCCAATCTGCGGTTTAATGTGACAGCCAACAACATTCATTATTTCACCAAATATTTAGGACTGAACCCCGAAGAGGGAGGCGTGGACGACGGACGTTACGCAATGCCTAAAAATATCATCTTCGGAGCCAATCTATCATTTTGATAAAAAAGGAAATCATGAAAAAATTGAGAACAATACTATTGATCCTGCTGGTATGCTTATTCGGAGCTTCCTGTGATGTGCTGGACGTATCCCCTACCAGCGTGATCACCACCAGCTCTTTCTGGAAAACGCAGAACGATGCCGAAGGTGCATTGAACGGAATGTATGTCAATCTGAGAAACATATCCGGGGCCATTTATACAGTTGGCGAGCAGCGCAGCGAAGTTTTTGAGGGAGGCGTTTACGGCAGCGGCCGGAACGATCTCTTCCTCAACGAGCTCAGCGGCGACCAGCCTAACCACCCGGACTGGAGTGCATTTTACACGGTGATCAATTCCGCCAACCTGATCATCAAATATGTACCGGGTATTACTTTCAAAACGGAAGCCGCCAAAAACAACGTGCTGGCCCAGGCATACGCGATGCGCGCCTATACCTATTTTGTAATGACCAAAACCTGGGGCGACCTCATCATCCGCACCGAACCTACGGAAAGTTCGAATGCAGAGATCACCATCAAGGAGCGGGCACCCCAGGCCGAGATTTTCACCCTCATCAAAAGCGATATTGAACAGGCGCTGTCACTTTTTCCCGATAACACTTTTGCAACCGGCCGCTCAAAATGGTCGCGGGCTGCGGCCAATACATTGAAAGCAGACGTATTTCTATGGACAGGCAAGAAGCTCAACGGCGGGCAGGCGGATTTCACCACGGCCCTCAATGCCGTCGCGGAAGTGGAAAAAGCAGACGTTTCATTGCTCCCCAAATTTTCAGACCTGTTTGAGTATGCCAACAAAGGCAACAAGGAAACGATCATGACCATACGCTATCAGGATCTGGATGGCGCGGCCAATAACCAGTTCTGGCTCCACTGGATCATCGACAGCGCCGTTCCCGCTAATATCGACGCTGAAACCAAGGCTTTGATACAGCCGGTGGGCGGCGGCCAGGGGCTGCTCGTGCTGACTTCCCTCGTGCGGAACCAGTTTACCGAAGACGACACCCGGAAAAAGGGTTCATTCCATGAAATATTTACCTACGACGCAGCGGGCAAGCCTACGTTCTATTCCACACTGGCGATGAAAGGCCGCGGACTCCTGACAGGCGGAACGAGATTGTTCCTGAGCGACATTGTCCTTTACCGTTATGCCGATGTCATATTGATGAAAGCTGAGATCAAAAATGCCCTCGGACAAAACCCGGCGGAAGAGATCAACAAAGTGCGCGAGCGGGCCTACACCACCAATTACAGCAAGCATATTTTCGTGAACGGTACCAAAGAGGCCAATGACGAGGCGATTTTGAAAGAAAGGCTTTTTGAACTGGTGTATGAAGGCAAAAGATGGTGGGACCTGGTAAGGTTCGGAAAAGCATTCGACCTGGTGCCTAATCTCCGGAGCCGGAAAGGCCAGGACTACCTGCTGCTGTTCCCGATCGCCAATACCGTACTGAGCCTGGAACCGAAAGTAAAACAGAATCCGGGTTACAAATAATCTGGAAACCAGTAGTAAATACCCAATCAAACATTCTGTAAACAATGGATATTGAATTTGTTAAAAAGAGATTTGAAGAAGATGGTTATGTCTTCCTGCCAGGCTTCCTGTCGGAAGAAGAAATAGCTGTGCTGAATACAAAACTGGATGGCTTCATTGAAAATGTAGTGCCGGGCATGCCTGCCACAGATGTTTTTTATGAAGATAAAAATGACCGGTCTACGCTGAAGCAGATCATGCACGTATCGAAATACGAGCCTTCTTTTGCGCCTTTACTCCATGACAGCAAGTTCAGCAAAATCGCGGAAGAACTGCTGGAAGATAAGGTAGTACCCCGTATCCTGGAATATTTTAACAAGCCGCCCAAAATCGGAAAACCCACTCCACCGCATCAGGACGGCTACTATTTCATGCTTAAACCTGCCAAGGCCGTGACCATGTGGATGGCACTCGAAAATGTGGATGAGGCCAATGGGTGTGTCAGGTATGTGAAAGGCTCTCACCTGAAAGGCATGCGCCCCCACGGACGGACGCAGACACTGGGATTTTCGCAGGGAATAACGGACTTCGGCATACCGGAGGATATGGAAAACGAAATAGCCTTCCCCGCCAGACCGGGAGACTTGCTGATACACGATTCCCTCACCATTCACCGGGCCGACGGCAACCAGACCACCGACCGCACGAGGAAAGCGCTTGGCTTCATATACTTTGGGGAATCGGCCAGGGAAGACGTGGAGGCCAAGGCTGCATACCAGGCGCAGCTGCAAAAGGAAATGCAGGCAAGAGGCGAACTGGTTGCCGAATAACCTGCATACTAAATTTTCAACCACCAATCCCACCGACACATGTTAAAAATAAAATGGTTCATATTGATGCTCCTGCTGTCAGGTTTTTTCCTGGCCCAGGCCGGCACCAAGCTCCCAGGTGATTCGATCACGGTCACGAGGGTCTGGGACAAGGAAAACCACAATGCATTTCCTGATCTTGTGAGGTTCAAAGGTTATTTCTATATCACATTCCGCGAAGGGGCAAACCATGTCGGGAACGAAAACAATGGAAAAGTAAGGATCGTCAGGTCCAAAAACAGGAAGGACTGGGAATCGGTAGCGCTTTTTGATATGGACGCCGAGGATGTACGGGAAGCCCGGCTATCGGAAAGACCCGACGGAACCCTGATGGCGATCGTTGCGGCGGGCATTTTCAAAGACGGCAAATACCTGACGCTCGCGCCTTATGTTTCTTTCTCGGACGCCTCGGGGACAACATTTTCCCAGCCCGAAAAAACAACTTTCGGCAGCGACATCACACCCACCCTTGACTGGATCTGGCGGGTGACCTGGCACAAAGGTACCGGCTACGGTATCATGTACACGGCCGATTATAAAACGGTGGAAGGAAAGCGGGTCAGGACAATGTATGCACAGCTCCTGAGCACGAAGGACGGCAAACATTACGAAAAAGTGCCCGGGATCAATATTGATGGAAGTCCGAACGAATCCACCATCCGGTTTGACAAAAACGACAAAATGTACATTCTCGTCCGGAGAGAAACCGACGACAAGATGGGTATGCTTGCGGTAAGCGATTTTCCCTACAAAACCTGGACTTATCATAAGATGGACGTAAGGCTGGGCGGACCTAATTTTCAGTTTCTCGGCAAAGATCAGCTCATCATCGGCTCGCGCCTGCACGAAGAAAATACCGCTTTCACTGCCTTGCATGTAACGGACCTGAAAGGAAAAATCCTGAAGACCATCAAACTGCCCAGCAACGGTGACAGCAGCTATCCCGGCCTGATACTCGATAAAAAGGAGCTTTGGGTAGCCTATTATTCCAGCCATGAAGGCAAAGCAATCGTTTACCTCGCGCAGGTACCGGTAAGCCGTTTAAGCACCAAAAACTAATTGTAATTAAAGTCCATTGAATTAAAACCTATGTCTGCAACCGAAACAGCGCCATTGAAAGCCGAATATGTGTTACCCTCAGGAGCCTGGCGCGTTGTGGCCTTGTTATGTGTGGTCGGTTGCCTTAATTACCTGGACCGTACCATGATCACCACCATGCGCACGTCGATTGTACAGGCAATGCCTATGACCGACGCACAGTTCGGGTTGCTGACCTCGGTGTTTTTATGGGTATACGGTATCCTGAGTCCCTTTGCGGGATTTCTTGCAGATCATTTCAACCGAAGCCGGGTCATTATCGTCAGCCTTTTTATATGGTCGGCGGTGACCTGGCTCACTGCCTACGCCACTACTTTTGAACAGCTGCTGGCTACCAGGATCCTGATGGGCATCAGCGAGGCCTGTTACATTCCTGCCGCCCTGGCCCTGATCGTCGATTACCACCAGGGGCCCAGCCGCTCACTGGCCTCGGGCATCCACATTGCCGGGATCATGGTCGGCCAGAGTATGGGATTCGTGGGGGGCTGGATCGCCGAGCTGCACGACTGGAACACCTCTTTCAGCGTTTTCGGGGTGATTGGCGTGGTCTATTCGCTTGTCCTGCTGGTTTTCCTGAAAGACGCTCCGAAAAGCCGGGAAACTGAGGCGAAACCAGCCGGACCGCCGGTGCATTTTTTCGAAGCCGTCAAGAGCCTTTTTGCAGAAAAATCCTTTTTGCTGCTGATCGTTTTCTGGGCTTTTCTGGGCATCATCGGATGGATGGTGGCCGGATGGATCCCGACTTATTATCAGGAACATTTCAAACTTTCGCAGGGAATGGCCGGGTTATATGCAACGGGTTATCTCTACCCTGCTTCCATTGTGGGCGTTATCCTGGGCGGTTTCCTCACCGACCGCTGGGGCCGGCGCAATCCCGATGCCCAGATATACATTCCGGTGATCGGGCTGTTAATCGCCGCGCCCTGCATTTTTGTGGCAAGCTACACAGATATACTACCCCTGACTATCACGATGTTCATGGTTTACGGACTCACACGGATGTTCTGCGACACCAATATTATGCCCATACTTTGCCTGAGCGCCGATCCGCGTTACCGGGCCACGGGCTATGGGATACTCAACCTCTTTGCCTGTATCATCGGCGGGCTGAGTGTTTACGCAGGTGGCTTGCTGCGTGACATGCACGTGGATCTCGGCAGGATTTTCCAGTCGGCCGCGATCCTGATGATCCTCTGCATAGGATTATTATACCTGATCAAAAAGGAAGCTGACAAAAAAGCCGGGACACTATGAAAATCGTCAGCAGAGGTACTATTCCTAAATCCCCCCAAAATAAGGACCTGCGGAGCAATACGTTTCCGGCCATGGCCATACTGCCTTCCGGACGCTGGCTCGCGGGTTTCAAAGCAGCCGAGATCAAAGGTGACTGCGCGTTTCAACATGCAGTGATGACCTGGTCGGACGATGAAGGACAAACCTGGACCGAGCCTTTTGAACCCATAAGACTACCCGCTATCGACGGAGTACCCGGCCTGAGCCGCATCCTCTATTTCCTGTCGCTCGGCGGCAAACGGGTCATGATGCTGACCAACTGGATGGACGCTTCCGACATGTCAGTACCCTACTACGACCCGGAAAATGAAAGCCTGAAAGACACGCGGATATTTGTCAGTATCTCGGACAATGAGGGCGAAAGCTGGTCTGCACCGGAGCTGATGTTCATCCCCGGTGCAGACGGCCCCGTACCGTTGACAGGCCCTCCCCTTCTGCTGGCCGACGGTACGATCGTATGCCAGTTCGAGATCAACAAATATGACCGGGACCCTGCGCCCTGGATACATCGGTCGGCTATGGTTTTTTCTTACGATGGTGGAAAAACGTGGGGCGACATGGTCAATGTTACGCAAGAAAAAGATATGTACTACTGGGACCAGCGGCCGGCAGTTTTAGCCGACGGCATCTCGCTGATCGATTTTTTCTGGACACTGGACGGCAAAAAAGAAGCGTATATCAATATCCATGCAAGAGAAAGCAAGGATGGCGGAAAAACCTGGGGCGACATGTACGATACCGGAATCTATGGCCAGCCCGGGCAACCGGCGGACCTGGGCGACGGGCGCATTGCCACCATCTGTATCGACCGGACTTCCTCACCCTTCATCACCGTCCGCACCACCCGCGACGGCGGCAGGACTTACGGAGAATCGCTGGTGGTATACGAAAAAAGTAATCTGGGCAAACAGGACAGCCGGCAAATCAGCATGAATGATGCCTGGGCCGAAATGGCCGCATTTTCGGTCGGCCACCCCGCCCTTTTAAAACTTGGAGCGTCGGAACTGCTGGCCTTTTATTACGCCGGTGACCATACCGACATGACCAGTATAGAATTTGCAAGAATCAGTTTCTAAATCTTATAACCGAATACCTTAACTCATGAAATTAACCAGCTTAACAGGCTCCGTATTAGTATCCCTTCTTTTTGCCGGCAGCGTCCAGACAAACCTTCTGGCCCGCCCCACGGAAACCGCCGTTCACGCCGACAGTGTACCGGGAGTTCGCAAGATCGAAGATGTGATCATTTACAATGACGACAAATTCCATTCCGCTTTTCCTTCGGTCATCAAAAAGAAAAACGGGGAAATACTCCTGGCTTTCCGCCGCGCCCCCAACCGAAAAGTTTTTGGTGAAAAAGGTACAAACCACGTCGATCCGAACAGTTACCTCGTAGCTGTGAAATCGAAAGACGGTAAAACCTGGACAAAGGAGCCGGAACTGATATACGCCCACACATTCGGGGGTTCGCAGGACCCCTGCCTGCTCCAACTGAAAGACGGCACGCTGCTGTGCGCAAGTTATGGATGGGCATTTGTGCGTCCGGACGGAATGCCTAACCTCAAAAAACCGTATCTCGAAACCAGTGGCGCCGTATTCCTGGGCGGTTATGTGATGCGCTCTACGGATGGTGCCAAGTCATGGCAGGGCCCTCTTTACCCGCCACATATCAAGCCCGAAATTAACCATACTGCCCTGGGAAATATGGTACCTGCCTACAACCGCGGCGCCATGTACGAAGGCAAAGACGGGCGTATATTCTGGGTAGTGGCGGCCACCGACCGGGAAACGCCTAACAAAACATCCAACCACTTGCTCATATCTTCCGACAAAGGCCTGACCTGGACCTATTCCGCCCCGGTTGCTGTGGACGACAAAGTTTCCTTCAACGAAGCTTCCGTATATGAAACACCTAAGGGAGACCTGGTAGCCTTCCTGAGAACGGCCGGGCTGGACGACCAGGCGTGTATCGCAAGATCAACCGATGGCGGCAAAACATTTACGCAATGGGAGAAAATGGGATTTCAGGGACATCCGATGCAAGCCCTGCGCCTGCCCGATAACCGCGTGCTGATTTCCTATGGTTACCGTCACAAACCGCTGGGCATACGCGCACGTATCCTCAATGCAGAATGCACAGATTTCGCGACGGCTCCGGAAATTATATTGCGCACCGACGGCGGCAACGGCGACCTTGGTTATCCCTGGGCAGTACAGCTGGACAAAAACAGGGTATTGGTCAGCTACTATTTTAATATACCAGGCGGCCCGCAGCATATTGCCGGAAGCATCATTGAGATAAAATAAACTGGCTTTTAACACATTTGCATCTTTAGACCATTGAAAAAAGCATTCATGAAGGGGACTTGTTTTCACAGAGCGCTTATTGCACTTGCGGCCTTCTGGCTGATCGCAGCCGAAGCACGCAGCCAGCAAGCCGCCTGGGACAGCATGGTGCGACCGGAGGTGTATGCGCCGCGTGTTGCCCTGATGCGCACATTCCGCCACTCGTCCAAAGACATTGTATTTCTGGGGAACAGTATCACCTTCTGGGCCGAATGGCATGAATTACTGGGAAACCGGCACATCAAAAACAGGGGCATCCCGGGCGACACCAGCTATGGCGTGCTGGAAAGGCTGGACGAAGTTACCGGCGGAAAACCTGCCAAAGTATTTCTGATGATCGGCATCAATGACCTTGCACGCAATACACCTGCAGCCGTGCTGGTTGAAAACTGTCGCAGGATTGTAAGCAGGATCAGGACAGAATCACCGGCGACGAAGATCTACATACAATCCATGCTACCGACCAATGATTCTTTCAACAAGCTTCCCAATCATTGCAATAAGGACGGGGCGATCAGGGAGGTAAATATGGAATTGAAAAAACTGGCCGCTGCCGGAAGTACTGTTTTCATTGATCTCCACAGCCATTTCACGGACGAAGCCGGAAAACTGAAAAAAGAGCTGACCTGGGACGGCGTGCATTTAACTGCCGATGGTTATCTCAAGTGGGCAGAAATCCTGAAAAACGGCAAGTTCTTATAGCAGCTACAATATATTCATTCAAGATGACCGATTCTATTCCCGACATACTGAATTTAAAAGATAAACAGATCTGGGTTTTCGGCGGTGCCGGATACCTGGGGCAGGCCACGGTAATCCTTCTTCAGCAAATGGGCGCAAGCGTGCTCTGTGTCGATCTGGGCGACCGGGCAGAGGATTTTGTCAAAAATAAAAACCTGACGAATGTGGACTTTGCCACACTGGATATCCGCGACACCGATGCCGCGGAACAGTTTGTTGCCGCCAGTATTGCCCGACGCGGTATCCCGGACGGCTATGTAAACCTGACCACTGCCACCACTCCAAAAAAGATGGAAGACCTTACCGCCGGAGATTTTGACGAAGTAAATCATGGTGGCCTTACCGCCACATTTATCCTCACCCGCGCCATCGGCCGGCAGATGGCGGCGAAAAACCGGGGCAGTATCGTGCTGTTTTCGAGCATGTACGGATCGGTTTCGCCTTACCCTGAGGTTTACGTTGACCCAATGAATAAAAACCCTTTGGAATATGGTGTGGGAAAAGCAGGTATTACGCAGATGACCCGTTACCTGGCTGTTCATTGGGGGAAATCCAATGTGCGGTGCAATTGCATTTCGCCGGGTCCTTTCCCAAACCCCGATGTACAAAAAAACCATCCGGCTTTCGTGGAAAGGCTGGCCGGCAAGTCGCCCATGGGGCGCGTAGGACAGGCCCGGGAGATAGCGGGATCAGTAGCGTTTCTGCTTTCGGAAGCGGCGTCATACATCACCGGCCAGGACCTGGCGGTCGACGGCGGCTGGACCAGCTGGTGAGGTAACTTTCAAAGTAATACAACAGCATTATCCCCGGAACTATGAAATTTAGGACAATCGGTTTAACAATCAGTTATTTAGCAATGACACTTGGCGCCTGTACAAATCAAAATACCGAATCAAAAGAATCGTCTGGCCTGGAACAACAGTCGGTAGCAGTGCTGCGGGACGTGCTGGCAGAGCAGGCCGAATGGGTAAAAGTGCATGCGGCAGAATACCTCATCTGGGCGGGACACCCTGAGGGCGTCAAAGATGTTTTTCTGCAAGAAGAGAAACAATCGGGAACAAAATCTCCCTACCGGATCGGGATATGGAGGGTACTGGCGCAAGCTGCTACCTCCGACGCAGAGAAAAAAATATGGACGGACAAGATCATGGCGGCTTTCACCGATACATTAGGGACCGATCGCATCCACGCCGCAGAAACCTTGGCGAAACTCAGGATCGCGCCCGGCCCGGAAGAGAAAGTTTTGACTGAAAATACGCTGAACAGCCCGGTCAAACCGCTGGCCCTGTATACCAAATGGAGCGTGGCCTTTATTTCTACAGATTCTCTCAAGATGGCGCCAAGCCGTTTTTTGGAAATGATCGGCGAGAAACCCGGTGAACCTGCTGACAGGATCATTCCAGCCTACGCCTTACGCCAGTTGAAAGGACTGTCGGAAAAAGAATGGGAATTGCTTACGCAGGCAGCACTTTCCGAACCTGCGGCTTCACCAGCGAGGATTTACCTGCTGAGTGCTGCTTTTACAAACGTGCCCGCCAACCTGCCGCCGCAGGCTGCCAGACAGATCCATACAGAAATTGTTAAATATAAAACTTCGGCTTCCAAAGGGGAAATATCCGAAATGGCCGCGGCGCTGGCTGAAAAAGGAACAAAGGAGGATATAGCGTTATTGGAACCCCTGCTTACGAAAGCGGAGCAGCTGACCAGTGATACCGACCGGGCCGACGTTGCCGCTGCTGCAGCCCATGCGATCCTGAGAATTAACAAAAAACAGTAACAAGGAAGAAGAAGTCTGTTGAAAACATATCAATCTGATTAAAAATACCATGATAAAAATGCGTGAAAGCCGGGTGCTGAAAAAATTAAGGGCTGGGGAGATCGTGAGCTGTTTTAAAATAAACCTCGCTGATGCCAGGGTCGCCGAAATCGCAGCGATTTCGGGGTTCGATTGCGTCTGGACCGATCAGGAACACATCGGACAGGACTGGTCCATACTGGCTTCGAACATCTGGGCTACCAAAGCGCACGACACCGACATCCTGGTGCGGGTACCCAAAGGCAGTTACAGTGACTTCGTTCGCCCCCTCGAACTGGACGCCACCGGGATCATGGTGCCGCACATCATGAATCTGCAAGAAGCTGAGCTCATCGTCAATATGACACGCTTTCACCCGACCGGCAGGCGGCCCATTGACGGTGGCAATACCGACGGTGCCTATACTGCCCTGGATTTCAACGATTACCTCGTGCAGGCCAACCGGCAACGGTTTGTCATTTTCCAGATCGAAGACCCGGAGCCTTTGGAAGAACTGGAAGAAATAGCCGCGCTGGATGGTTATGATATGCTGTTTTTCGGGCCGGGGGATTTTAGCCAGGGAATCGGCGCGCCGGGCGTGTGGGACCATCCCGAGCTGATCGCCGCAAGGAAAAGAGTGGCCGAGGTAGCCCGCAAACACGGAAAGTTCGCCGGAACTGTGGGCGGGCCGGGCAATGCTGAAGAGCTGATCGCTATGGGATACCAGTTTATCAGCATGGGCGCTGACGTGGTCGGGGTCAAAAATTATTGTCAGGACCTGGTGAGTGCATTTAACAAATCGTCGGTCACCGGCTCACGGAATTCCTACATGGAACGCTGATCAGGCAAACAAAAAAGCGTTTTATAATGAAAAAAAGACAACTCGGAAATACGGGGATCGAAGTATCTGAAATCGCTTTTGGCGGGGTCGAAATTGGCATGCCGTACGGGATCGGTGTTGAAAGTAAGGACGATATGCTGTCGGAAAAAGATGCTGTTTACCTGCTGCATGAAGCCCTGGACAAAAAGATTAATTTTTTCGACACGGCCCGGCTCTATGGCGAAAGCGAAGCCATTATGGGCAAAGCTTTTTCGGGCAAACGGAAAGATATTGTACTGGCCACGAAATGCCGTCATTTCCGCCAGGAAGGAAAACTCCTTCCTGATAACATGTTGAAGAATTTTATAGAAAGTTCATTACAGGAGAGCCTTAACGCCCTAAATACCAACTACCTGGATGTTTTCATGCTGCATCAGGCGGATATGGAAATTCTCCGGAACCCTGTGATCGCCGATACATTTGCCGGACTAAAAGAAAAAAAAGTAATCCGCGCCACAGGTGCGTCCACCTATTCAGCGGAGGAGACAGAATTGGCCATTGAAACCGGTAACTGGGACATTATTCAGCTGCCATTTAACCTGATGGACCAGCGTCACGGCCAGTTTTTTGGGAAAGCCCGCGAAAACGGTGTCGGCCTGGTGATACGCTCGGTATTGTTAAAAGGACTGCTGAGTGACCGGGGCAAAAATCTCCATCCCGCCCTGGCTGAGGTGGAAAACCACATTGCAGGTTACAGTACTTTAATCGGCAACCAGTTTCCCGACCTTCCGACACTGGCCACCCAGTTTGCACTGTCTTTCGAAGAGGTCTCGTCCGTGCTTGTCGGAATTGATAAACTGGAGTATCTGTACAAAGCCCTGGCCACAGCTAATGGGCAATATATGGACGAAAAAATGCTGAAAAAGGCCCGCGAACTGGTGTATCCCGACCCGGCATTCCTTAACCTGCCGCATTGGGATAAGATGGGGTGGTTGAAGTGAGGATCTGTCTTTGGCTGTTAGCTGTCAGCTTTTAGCCGTTGGCTTTTCAGCAGTTATTTGAAAAAAAAACGAGGCTAAGTAAAAATAGGTAGTTAACAACAAAACAAACAAAAATGTTAAAGCTAACAGCTAAAAGCTAAAAGCCATCAGCTAAAAGCCAATTTAAAATGATCAACATAGGCATAATAGGAATGAGTCCGGGAAATGCGCATCCATATTCCTGGGCAGCAATTATCAATGGATACTTTGATGCGGACGAAATCACGCGCACGGGCTATCCGGCCGTGGCAGCTTACTTGCAGGCCAACAGGGATACGCTTGGAATCCCCGGCGCACGGGTGACGCATGTCTGGTCGCAGGACAAAGAAATTTCAAAAAGTATTGCCCGTGCGGCGTCTATCGACATTATCTCAGAGAGTCTCGAAGACATGGCTGCGGAGGTCGACGCGGTAATCCTGGCTAGGGATGATCCGGAAAATCACAGGGAAATGGCGGCACCTTTTATCAAAGCGGGTATTCCTCTTTTTATTGATAAACCACTCACCTACTCCACCGAGGACCTGCAATGGTTTTCGGACCAACAGGCAGCAGGCAAGTTCATCATGTCATGTTCCTCCATGCGCTACGCCAACGAGGGCCGGATCGCGCGGCAGGAACTGCATACGCTCGGGAAACTTGAACTTATAACAGCAGTAGGTAAAAAGGACTGGAAAAAGTACGGTGTGCATTTACTGGAAGCTGTGTTCGGCATTCTGGACGATCCTGAACCTGCTTCGGTACGTCACGTAGGCGAGCTCGACAGGGAAATCGTACTCCTGAAACTTCGCAACGGCCCGGAAATCACTTTCCATCTTTTTACCGATATCAGCGGCACATTCCAGCTCTCCCTTTTCGGCCAGCAAGGCTGGAAGCTGGTCGATATCCGGAATTCCTATTCGATGTTCCGTGACAATATCATCGAGTTTGTAAGGTCTGTACAGGAAGGAAAACCGCGCCTCGCATTCGAAAAAACCGAGCGAATCATTAAAATTATCATTGCAGCAAAGGAAAGCAGGGAGCAAGGCGGGAGGGAGATTTTTTTGAAATAAAGGGAGGAAAGGGAGAAAGGAGGAAAGGGAGGAAGGAGGAAAGGGAACACAGAAAAGCCCGAAGGGCTGAAATTATTATAACCAAAGCAAAAAAGCCGACAGGACGGAATTTTGAGAAAAAGCCCGAAGGGCTGAAATTATTATCGACAAGCAAAAAAGCCGACAGGGCTGAATTATGAGAAAAAGCCCAGAGGGCTGAAATTATTATCGACAAGCAAAAAAGCCGACAGGACGGAATTAGGAGAAAAAGCCCGAAGAGCTGAAATTATTATAGCCAAGCAAAAAAGCCGACAGGACGGAATTAGGAGAAAAAGCCCGAAGAGCTGAAATTATTATAGCCAAGCAAAAAAGCCGACAGGACGGAATTAGGAGAAAAAGCCCGAAGGGCTGAAATTATTATAGCCAAGCAAAAAAGCCGGCAGGACGGAATTAGGAGAAAAAGCCCGAAGGGCTGAAATTATTATAACCAAAGCAAAAAAGCCGACAGGACGGAATTAGGAGAAAAAGCCCGAAGGGCTGAAATTATTATAGCCAAGCAAAAAAGCCGACAGGGCTGAATTACGAGAAAAAGCCCGAAGGGCTGAAATTATTATAACCAAAGCAAAAAAGCCGACAGGACGGAATTAGGAGAAAAAGCCCGAAGGGCTGAAATTATTATAGCCAAAGCAAAAAGGCCGACAGGACGGAATTAGGACAAAAAGCCCGAAGGGCTGAAATTATTATAGCCAAGCAAAAAAGCCGACAGGGCTGAATTACGAGAAAAAGCCCGAAGGGCTGAAATTATTATCGACAAGCAAAAAAGCCGACAGGGCTGAATTATGAGAAAAAGCCCAGAGGGCTGAAATTATTATCGACAAGCAAAAAAGCCGACAGGACGGAATTAGGAGAAAAAGCCCGAAGGGCTGAAATTATTATAGCCAAAGCAAAAAAGCCGACAGGGCTGAATTAGGAGAAAAAGCCCGAAGGGCTGAAATTATTATAACCAAGCAGGCAAAACATTACAATCAAAACCCCAGAGGGGTGACATAATATTAGAAAAAAAAACGAAAGCCGAAAGCCGATAGCCCAAAAAAAATGAACGTCAAAGAACTGTTAAGTCTAAAAAATAAAGTCATTCTCGTAACCGGAGGTTCGGGAAATTATGGCAAGTGTATTGTAGAGGGATTGGCCGAAGCAGATGCCACAGTGATTACCTCGTCGAGGGACCTTTCGTCTGCCGAAAAAACAGCTGCATTCTTTGTTGAAAAAGGTCTGGACGTACGTCCTATGCAGGCCGATCAGGGCGATAGTGAATCTATCGAAGCTCTCAAATCAGGAATCATGGAGACATTCGGCAGGCTGGACGGATTTGTCAACAATGCAGTATCAAGGCCCATGAAAGGCTATAACGGGCCGATCAGTCAATTTGAAGAATCGATGCAGGTGAATGCGACCGGCATGGTGAACCTGCTGCGGGAAATGACTGAACTGATCGTACAAAGCGGTGGCGGCAGCGTCATCAACATTGCTTCAATGATGGGTATGTTCGGGCCCGATCTCTCCAATTACGAGGGCGCGCCGGGTATGGGCGATCTGCCGCCGGATTACTTTTTTCACAATGCCGGACTCATTAACCTGAGCCGGTATATGGTGCAGATGAACGCAGGTAAAAATATCCGGTTCAACTGCATCAGTCCGGGCGGGCTGCTCAACAACCAGCATGAGGCCTTTTTAAATAATTACTGTAAAAAAGTACCGCTGAGGCGCATGGCCAACCAGGACGACATCAAAGGCCTGGTGGTACTACTGTCATCCGATGCAGGCGCTTACATCAATGGTGAGAATATCCTGATGGATGGTGGCCTGAATGCCTGAAAATCTATTTTTAACAACTAAAATTTTAATTAACAATTCATCATGAAAAAAGTAAATCACCCTGACCGGAACCCTGACTTTGCCACCGGTGCGTATTCCGACGGTATCGTTGTTGACGGTTTCTTATTTGTAAGCGGCCAGGCGGCTGTAGATTTCAAAACCTCTCAATTCGTACTGGGCACCATCGAAGAGGAAACGCGGCTTACACTGGACAACATCAAGGCCATTGTGGAAGCCGCCGGGGCATCGATGGAACATGTCGTAAAATGTACCGCACACCTCGCCGATATCAAAGAATTTGACCGTTACAATGCCGTATATGCAACCTATTTTCCGGGTATCAAACCAGCCAGGACCACTGTTCAATCTGTGCTTGCCGAAAACATTCGCGTCGAAATTGACTGCATTGTAAAGCTCCCCGTCTGATAACGGACAGCTTCGAAAGCTGTCCCTGCCACATTAACCGCACTTCTATTTATTGACAAATGAACAAAACGGGAAATCATCAACAACCTGTTCTTCTTTCGGGAAGCAACAAACTGGCTTATAGTATCGCCCTCTGCCTGCTGCGCGCGGGGCAAAAAGTGACACTGCTCACCTCCGATGCGGGAGCTGCCAGCCGGTATTTTACCCGGCATACAACCGCGTCCCTTACCAAATGTGATCCTGAAAATCTTGAAATTACCACGCACCTGCGTGTGGCGTCAGATTTTTCGATGGTAATCGCCCTGACCGGCGAAGATCTTTCCGAAAAACAACAAGTGATTGCAGAACTTGAAGCTATCCTGCCTGAGGAAACACTGATCGCTATCAACACTGAGGTGATCCCATTGAGCGAACTACAGGAAAACACAGTAGCGCCGGAGCGTATCCTGGGCGCCAACTGGGTCGAGCCTGCGGACACGACCTATTTCCTGGAAATCATCGCAAACGGAATAACCCTCAGTTCTTACACGGATTATTTTTGTAAGACCGCGGCCGAAAATTGGCTCAAAGACCCTTATGTGATCAGCGGGGAATCGGGGATCAGAATGCGGCTGTTTGCTGCGATGCTCCGCGAAGCTTTTTATCTGGTCGGGAATGGCTATGCCAACATCGGGGACATTGACCGGGCTTGCAGAAATGATGCAGGATATTACCTCCCGTTTGCCGGAAACCTCCGTTACATGGATTTAATGGGAACGCACGCCTACGGTATGGTCATGAAAGATCTCAACCCCGAACTGGCCAGGGACATTGTCGCGCCGGATTTCTTCACGGAAATGATCCGAAACAAGCAGCTGGGCATGGAAAGCGGTGCCGGTTTTTATAGTTACCAACCTGGCGAGAGCGAAAAATGGGCGTTGTTAATGGAGGAGTTCAGCCGTGAGATCAACGGTTTGTTCCAAAAATATCCGTTTAATGGCAAAGCCCCTTCCTGATACTATCCTTCAAAATCGCGCAACTTGACTTTGAACGATCTTAAATATTCAGTGTCCGCCGGTAATCGCTTGGCGTCATGCTTTTGAGTTTTTTGAACTGCCTGTTGAAATTGGCGAGATTCGTAAAGCCGCACTCATAGGCCACTTCAACAACTTTTCGGTCATTCTGAGAAAGCAGCTTGCAGGCGTGCCCGATGCGGACAGTGGTGAGGTATTCAACGAAGGTCACACGAAACTGCTCTTTGAAAAAATTACAGAAAGCTGTAACTCCCATGCTGCTCACCGAAGCGACTTCCGCAAGACTGATATCTTTATCGAAATTCTGCATGATGTATCCGGTGATCTTCTTGAAACGGTCCGAAGAACCATAGTGGAAATTCTGAATAAATCTGGGGCTGGCCAGCAAGTCATATTCCGTTGTATTTGACATGATATCAAAGATCAGGAGCAAGGAAGACAACCTCTGAAGTCCGTTCATTTCAGGCATTTGTTTGATCAGCGCATTGATCTTCGTACGCGTCTCGCCACGCAGCGCCATCCCCCGTTCAGCCAGTTTCAGCACCTTTTTAAAATTCTCTATTTCCGGAATATTCATAAAATCTTCCCCCAGGAAATCATCCGTAAAATGCAGTACGAGTGCATCCGCCTTGTGGTCGGCCCGGCGTTCGAGGTAGATCGGATCATTGACCCAGACATGCGGCAAAACCGACCCCATAAAAACAAGATCTTCTTCTCCGAAATAACCGATATGGTCGCCGACCATCCTTCTCCCGGTGCTTTTGGTGACCAGTACAAATTCGTAATGGACATGGTAATGCCAGGGCGCGGGGAAGAAATCGCCGGTCTCCCGAAAAACAATAAACGACTTATCTACATCCTGAGGTAGGTGAAATTCAACAGCTTTCATTGCCCATAAATTTATTGTTTATGAAAAATAGTATAACTATTGATTTTACACCAATTTGTGAAAGATAGTATCAGAAATATAGATGATAGTAGCACCCTGTACCTCCCCGCCTACTCCGACCGCAGGCTGGTGACCGGATTCGTCAAAGCTGCGCTGATTGCCCTGTAACCCA
Organism: Dyadobacter bucti; assembly: GCF_005869225.1. Lineage (GTDB taxonomy): Bacteria > Bacteroidota > Bacteroidia > Cytophagales > Spirosomataceae > Dyadobacter > Dyadobacter bucti. The sequence continues at coordinate 771,143 of NZ_SWFP01000001.1, forward strand.
CTGTACCGAAGGCCACAAGCAACGCCCCGACACCGGCCCAGGCAAATACCCACCACGAAATACTTACGCCATAGGCAAAATCCTGAAGCCACTTCTGCATAAAATAATACGCCAGTGGAAATGCGATCAGTATGGACAATAATACCAGCCGCAGCAAATCATTCGAAAGTAACCTAACAATACTGAAAGTGCTTGCACCCAATACTTTCCGGACGCCGATTTCTTTGGTTCTCTGTTCCGAAATATAGGTTACCAGTCCAAACAGGCCCAGACAGGCGATGAACATGGTAAGGGCCGCGAAGATCAGAGCTATTTTGCCGACCCTTTGCTCGGAACGGTACATCTGGTCGAACGAATCGTCCAGAAAATTGTAACTGAAAGGTATTTCCGGGGTCAGCGCTTTCCATTTGGCTTCGATCTGTCCGAGGAGGGCGGGTGCATCTTTGCCGTCAATGCGGAAAGCCAGTTTCCAGTTACTGTGTCCCAAAATCATGCATAGCGGGCCTACGGAATGCCTTAGCGATTCAAAATGAAAATTCCTGACTACCCCGACGATCTCGTAGGGGACGATATCCTCTACATGCGCACCGCCATCGTAGGAATATATTTTCTTGCCGACAGGATTATCATATCCTAATATCCTGGCTGTCGATTCGTTGATAATGACCTTGTTGAAATCCGCTGCACCCGACGCTACAGAAAAATCGCGCCCCTGCTGCAACTTTATATCCATGGTTTTGATATAGTCATAATCCACCCGCCAAAACTGCATAACCGTACCGTTTTTCTCGTCCATAACAGGATCTTTCGAAAATATATGGCCTGCCCCGGAAGAATTGCCGACAGGTAAAAAACCCGCGTTGGAAGCACTTTTAACACCAGCTATACCTGCGACCTGCCGTTTGAACACCTCCGTCGAATTTCCAAGCGCATCAGTGCCGTTCACGACAAGCACCTGATCCTTCGAAAAACCGAGATTTTTTGTCTGAATGTAATTAAGCTGCTGGTAGACAATCATCGTTCCGCAGATCAGTATCAGGGAGGTCACAAACTGAAAGGTGACCAGAATATCCCTCAGGTTGCTACGCGTATACCCTCCCCCGAACTTGCTTTTCATGGCTGTTATGGGCTGAAATGACGACAGAAAAATGGCCGGATAGTATCCCGCTGCAACTCCGACCAGGATTGGCAAAAGCAGCAGATAAAACAGAATACCTGAACCAAAAAGCCCGCCCACAGAAAAGGATTTCGTTGTAATGTCATTGAAAACAGGTATCAGCACAATGACGATCAACAACGCAATAACAAAGGCGAAACAACTTGTAACTGTCGACTCTGTGATGAACTGCATAATCAGGGAACTACGCTCCGATCCCAGGGTTTTCTTGATCCCAACCTCTTTGGAACGGTTGGCGGAACGGGCCGTGGTAAGGTTGATAAAATTGATGCAGGCGATAATCAGAATAAACAGGGCGACAACCGAAAAAATGTATACGTACTGGATATTTCCATTAACATCGAGCTCATCGGCCCTGTCAGATTTCAGGTGGATATCGGTGAGGGGGATCAGTGAATATTCATATCTGTTCCCCGCCTTTTTAAAATTAGCCATGGTATTGATACCAATGAAATGATTGATCTGAGGAAGGATATATTTAAGAATGAGACCTTCAAAATTTCTCTCAAATAGCTTATAATCCACCTGCTCTTTCAGTAAAATATATGTATGAAAGTTGTTCGCCAGGTAATTTCCGGGTGTAAAACGAAGGTCGCTCATCGGCAGCAGGAAGTCCTTTTTGAAATGGGAATTGGCGGGAATGTCCTGGTACACTGCTGTTACCTTGTATGCGACCGGCTCGCTGGAACCAATGGTAAGGATTTTCCCGGTGGCGTCGGAGGTCTTAAAATATTTGAGGGCCGCTTTTTCACTGATCGCTATGGATTTCGGACTGCTGAGCGCCGTGCTGGCGTTACCGTAGAGTACCGGCAATTTGAAAACTTCGAAAAAAGTGGAGTCAGCATAACATACATTGTTTTCTGTAACAAACGCCGACCCGTTTTTTATTTGCTTCGCCCCTTCCATCGTATATAGTCTTACGTACTGCTCCACCTGGGGATAATCCTTTTTCAGCGTAGGGCCCAGCGGATCGGAACTGAGGGCGAGGTTCAGGTCGGTCCCGCCAAAACGTATATCAGCATTGATCCTGAAAATCCTTTCAGCATTCGGGTAAAAACGGTCATAACTGACCTCGTCCAGGATATAAAGGGAGATAAAAATGAAGCAGGCCAGCCCGATCGCCAGTCCCATGATGTTGATGATGGAATAGACTTTGTTTTTGAGGAGGCTGCGGAAGGCGATTACCAGGTAGTTTTTGATCAAGATTTTTAAGCTTTTTGCGTGGATACCTGAGTTGGTAAATATAAATTCTATACCAAGAAAGCAATACATTCATTTACAAAAAGTTGTAAAAATCCCTCTGCAGAATAACTGTCCATTTCCGAACAAACTGCGAACAAGCTAGCGCCGAGCTCCGCTCGGTGCCACCTATTCCCCGAGTTCTACTCGCCCCCCTACCATTAAATAACCGCGCCCCGCCGCCTGCTCATTTCCTCAGAAAATTCACCGGATAAATATCAAATTACCCGCGAACCAATCAACAGCTATATGAGAAAACAAATTCTTCTTTCAACACTGTGCATCGCACTCATCATCGCACTCAGTTGCGAAAAGAACAGGCCTGATCCTGAGTGCAGGGATGCGTCGTGCTGTCATCCGGAGTATAACAGGTTTGTAGAGTACATCGAAAACGTGCCCGCCAGCCTGAATGGATACCGCCTAACATTTGCCAAATATTATCCTTCTAATAGCCTATTAAACTCGAATAGTGCGGCTATCTGTGAAAACTGTCTGGATAAAATCAGAGGTTTTGAAAGTGATACTTCGAAAACGGATTCTATAAAATACTCTTACAGAGTATCTGGAAAGATTCTCGAAGATTATGTAAATCCAAGGTTTGCCGAAAACCCAATACACTCAATATACATCTACAAGATCGAAAAGATAAACTAACCCTAGCCAGCTAGCGCCGAGTTCCGCTCGGTGCCACCAATTCCCGAGTTCTACTCGGCGTCCCTGCCATTAAATAATCCGCGCCCCGCCGCCTGCTCATTTGCCCAGAAAATTCACCGGATAAAGATCAAATTACCCGCGAACTAATCAACAGCTGTATGAGAAAACAACTACTACTTTCAACACTGTGCATCCCACTCATCATCGCACTCAGCTGCGAAAAGAACAGGCCTGATCCTGAATGCAGGGATGTTTCTTGCTGCTATCCGGAGTATAACAGGTACAGAGAAGATATTGTAGATGTGGCTGCCTGCCTAACTGGGCCACCCCAGTTTGCCGACTGGGCTTTTATTGTAAAAAAGGGCTATCCGACTGATAGATTCCCAAAATCTAGACACCTTCACCCCTGCGAAACATCGCTAAGCAAGATTGAAGGATTTAAAGCTGACCTGGTAACCATGGATTCCAGCCAGATGACCTACTCCTACCGGATTTCCGGGAAGGTGTTTGAAGACACCATCCATCCCAACATCGTCATGTACCCAGGAATCTATTTCTCAATAGACAAAGTCGAAAAAATTAACTAACACATACCCATGAAAACTGTAATAAAAACAATCACATACTATTTCATTGCAAGTATCATGAGCATCTGCCTCGCTCAGCCACAATATCAGGCTAACTACAAGATTCATAATGATGAAACTTTCAATTCGCTGTTCAGAGAAATTACGGATGGAGGCTGGCTTCATTTCAAAGAGAACACGAATGTTGCGCCGGGAACATTTTTCAGTCGGTATGCTAGCAATCTTGGTATTTCCGAATCCTATATACTACGAGAGATCAAAAATGAAACTGATAACGAAAGTCAGATCAGGATGCGGCATCAACTTTTTCAGCTACATTACAAAAATATCCCGGTCGAAGGCTGTGTGTTCAGCCTTCACTCCTCTGACAATGTATTGAAGGTAGCCCACGGACGTATCGTCCCGGGATTGGACATTAATGTGGTTGCTCAGGTGGATATGCAGACGGCACTAAATGCTGCCATGGAAGATCAAAAACTGACATCTGAAAGTTTCAGTGAAACGGAAAAGCCTATTGGCAAACTGATCCTGACTCGAACAGATGAAAACTTCTTGAAAGAAAGCTATCGTCTTGCCTATGTTTTTGAATTAAAATCCGAAAAAATCACGCACCCTTATCAAGTGTTTGTGGATGCTCAAAACGGGCAGATCCTGAAAAGGATTCCTCTGTTTAGGAGTTGCTCTGATGCACATAAACCGTTGGTTGCGTCTGTTATGCTTCCCAACTACAACCGTTATCTTAATGGGCAAGCCAATTTGGGGTTCGAGACTGAGATAGTGGGTAACCAATACAGACTGAGTGCCTACGGTAACAAGCTTAATACACGAATTGATGTAAATAGCTCAGGAAATTGGAACAATAATCCCGATGTTTTCAACCCAACAACAAACTGGAGTAACGCGAATAGTAATGCAACTACTGCACATTATCTTGGTCAGAAAGTCCATGAAATGTATCAACTTCTGTTTGGACGAAACGGAATTAACGGAGGCGGCTCCTACCCAAAAATCTTGGTCGGCTGGAATAGCGTAGGTGCAGAATGCTTTGGCGATATGCTCAGATTTGGCAGCAGCCCCCTTAATAATAGCCTCGTTTGTGCAGACGTACTGGGTCACGAATATACACACGCCGTGATTAGTAATACGGCCAATTTGGTCTATCAGGGCGAACCAGGTGCTTTAAATGAATCCATTTCCGACATTATGGGTACGACCTTGGAATTCTATCTTTTTGGTGCAAAGGGTAATTATGAATTAGGAGAAGACGCAGACCAGATAAGGAGCATGTCAAACCCTCGCCAGGGTTTTCCTATATGGGGTGGACAGCCCCAACCAGATACATACCTCGGAGCAGACTGGGTACCAACAAATAGTCAAGATGATCATGGCGGCGTTCACACAAACAGCGGCGTGATGAACAAATGGTACTGGTTTATGCGTACGGGCGGGCCGACGGGGACACCGCTGGATTATAATAAACCTGCACGGATTGTTTATCGTGCACTGCAATTTTACCTGCACCAGAACTCCACTTATTATGATGCCGTGGAAGCGACAGAACAAGCCGGCATAGACTTGTACGGTGCATGCTCGGACGTTGCCCGTCAGGTATCTTATGCCTGGACACAGGTCGGGATACAGAGTTCCACTTCCTGTACCGATTGCAATTTTACCATCACCGCTACCGCATCGCCTGCACCGGCTACATGCGGCGCGCCGATCACGTTGACCGCCAATTGTGTTGGCTCGGGCTGCAACCATATCAACAGCTACGGCTGGACGGGCTCCAATATCGTTGGCAGCTCGGTCGGCAAATCAGTGCAGATCAATGCGCCGGCAGCCCAGGGTGCGTACCTGTACAATGTCTCTACAATTAAATTGGGTTGTTTTCTTAATGTGGCTCCAGTGACCGTAAACACCCAGTGCGGGCAGCAGCAGGTCAATGCATGCAGTGCTGAGTTTATCGCTGGGTACGGCAATACTTCAGAAAACTATACTTACACAGTTAATGTTGCTTCTGCGGGTTCGTACAAGCTGAAAGCCAACTATGCCCGGTGGGAAGGTAACACTACCGTAGTCGGAAGTGTGAAAGTCAATGGCGGGGCAAATCAAACTATGAATTTTGCCTATACCGGCGGGTCTGAAAATTATCAGGATGCGACATTAGTTACCAGTCTGAAAGCCGGCAACAATACCATTCAGATTTTCGGAGGGCCTCAGGGATATTTTAAAACTAAAAAAGTCTGTGTGCAGAGCGGAGCCCGTGTGGGATCCGAAAATTATACGGATGACATTGTTATGAATAATGAAAGTCCCCTTTTCACCTCGCCTAACCCCAGTTCCGGAGAATTCGATGTTTCGTTTTTTCTCGAAAAAAGTAAAGAAGCCCAGATCAGCGTTTTAAACAACCAGGGAACCAGCATTTACAAAAAGCACTTGACCGGAAAAGGAATGCACAAAGAAAAGGTAATCCTGCCCGACCATCAGTCAGGTTCTTTTATTTTAATATTAAAAAAAGAGAATGGATTGGAGTATAGTAAAATAGTGGTGGTTGAATAGCTGCCGGCCATTTCAAAAATGAACGAGGCCGTCCGGAAATCTTCCGGACGGCCTCGTTTTTCAATAATTTTCACACGCACATCACCAGCCAGGTGTCTGCTTGTACGCCCCGTTACTTCGGGAAACCTCGTCCGGATTGATCGGCCAGGCCAATTTGGAAGCGCTGAAATTTCTTGCAGGCCATATCACTTTTACCTCGTAAGCAGAAGCCGGATCGGTTTTGTTGGTATGGATACGTCCGTGCAGCGGCGCATTGATCTGATCGTAGTCGCCCCAGCGTTTCAAGTCGGCCAGACGGTCGGTCCACTCGCAGGCCAGCTCTACGCGGCGTTCGTGTTTCAGGGTTGCCATTGTGGGGTTTTGGATTGGGGCTAGCCCTACCCTTGCCCGGATTTCGTTTAATGGTGCTGCGGCTTCGGTGTTTTTTCCTTGCTGGATCAATGCTTCTGCCTTGAATAACAGGATTTCGGCATAGCGCATCAGAGGCAGGTTCAGCCTGGTCGACGGGCCATCGCCATTCTGGTTGATCATCAGGTTCGTTCCGGGATTTTCGTCGCTTCCGTAGCTGTAAGGTTCCATGTATTTACGGATCTGGAAACCCGACAGGCTGTTGGTGGAATAGTAGGAACGCTCCACGCCAAAATAGGTGAACTTATCTCCGAATTTAAGGATAGTAACCTCCCGGCGCGGATCAGTGGCTTCGTATGCATCATACAATTCTTCGGTCGGTTGGAAATATCCCCAGCCGTTGAAAATCCCCCAGCCTTTGTTTTCAAGACTAACTCCCGGAAAGATCGAACCGCCCTGGATCCCGGAGTTCACAGACCAGATATATTCTGGCCCCCAGTTATTGGCAACCGTAAACACAGCCTGGTAATTCTCCTTTGCGCTTCCCTGACCGGTAATCAGCGCACGGCCGCCTTCTGTTTTTATTTTATCACAGAGATCCGGGATCAATGCCCATTTGGTAGCATCGTACTGCGCCATGTACGCATAGGTTTTCACCAGATAACCCCATGCAGCCGCTTTATGCGCCCTGCCCTGGTCTGCGGAACCATAGGCAGAAAACAATGGCAGAAGGTCAGCAGCTTTCTGAAGATCCAAAACGATCTGCGCATAATTATCCATCACAGACGGAAGCTGTGGCGGTATCCTCGTGCCATATTCAGCACTTTCAGGACCATCAAAAGGCACACCCTGGTCTTTGTGCCCCCACAAATAAGCTATCCAGAAATGAGAGAAAGCGCGGATAAAGTAAGCTTCACCCAGTGCCCTGTTCTTCACTTCCTCGGAGACACCGGACGAGGCAGGAATACCTGCGATCACCTGGTTGGCCTTGTTCATCATAAAATAAAGGTCCGTCCAGCAGCCGGCGATCGAACTTTCGCGACCGGTAATATTGAAGTTTTTGATATTGTCACTTTCCGCCCGAACACGGCCCGTAACCACATCGTCGCTCGCATTCTGCATCCAGAACAGGTTCCTTCCCCACGTACTTTCGTAAGACATCGGCACGTACATCGCAGCCACGGCCTTGTTCACATCGTCTTCACTTTTCCAGAAAAATGCCGTGGTCGGTTCTCCGTTCGGTTTGGTATCAACCCACTCATCGCTGCAGCCGGTCATAGAAAGAGCCAGTACCGCCGCTGTGAAAATATATTTTATATGCAATTTCATGTTCATTCAAATTTTAGAATTGAGCAAAATTTCCCGCGATCAGAATTTCAGCCGCAGTCCGACTGAATACACCCTCGACACCGGATACTGTCCGCCGTCAAGTCCGACCTTGCCTACTTCCGGATCCATTCCCGAGTATTTTGTAAAAGTCAGCAGATTATCGCCGCTCAGGTAAACGCGCAGGTTCATATTTGCCGGTAAGTTCGGGAATGTATACCCGATCATCAGGTTTTTCAGGCGCAGGTAATTTCCGTTTTCAAGGTACCAGTCCGAGTTGGTCTGGAAGTTTCTGTTCGGATCGTTTGCCGCGATACGCGGGATGTCGGAACCGGTATTGGTAGGCGACCATGCGTCCAGGATCTTATCCCAGCGGTTATAGCCTTGTTCCGCACCGTTCAGGGTCGACTGTTTGAAAGCATTGAAAAGCTTCACGCCCCCAACTCCCTGAAAGAAAACACTCATATCAAAGTTTTTCCAATTGGCATTTGCCGTAAACCCATAGGTTACTTTCGGGAAAGCATTGCCCATATAAACGCGGTCGAGGTCATCGATTTTGCCGTCGCCGTTCTCATCTACAAATTTCAGGTCACCTGCTACTGCATTGGGCTGGATCCTGGTTCCGTTCGCACTTACATAAGCCTGCGCTTCCTCGTTAGTCTGGAAAATCCCGTCATTTTTTACCAGCCAGTACGAGTACAATGGCTGTCCGACGGTAGACCGGAACGGTACCAGGATGCCTCTCCAGGCATCCGTATGAATCCAAACCGAGTTGGGGTTTTCATCAATATAGTCAACGCGGTTTTTCAGCGTGGCGAAGTTTCCGCCGATCTCATATCCCAGTTCACCGATTTTGTCTCTCCACGAAGCGGATAGTTCAAACCCTGTATTTCTGATTTTACCCTGATTGATATACGGAGCACCATAACCGAAGGTATTGGTCCATTCGGTATCCTGCTGCTTGATCAGGTCGTAGGTCAGTTTGTTAAAATAATCACCGGTCAAAGTCAGCCTTTCTTTCAGGACACTGATGTCAAAGCCGATATCTGTTTGCTGGGAAGTTTCCCATGACAAATTGGGGTTGAACCGTGTGTTAACATAATAGGCGCTGCTGATTGGCGCGCCGTCACCGATCTGGTAGGTCCTGTTGGCCGTTAGCTTCGGATATCCGTAGTACCTTCCGATAGAACCGATGTTACCGATACGCCCCCAGCTTGCCCGGATTTTGAAAAGATCAACTGCCTTGATATCAAAGAAAGGCTCCGAGCTGATTTTCCAGGCAGCAGTAAGTCCCGGAAAGCCTTTGCCCCTGTTGCCTGCGGCAAGCCTTCCGGCAATATCGTACCGGTAGCTGCCTGTTACAAAATACCTGTCGGCCCAGCTGTAAGAAAGCCTTCCCACATAAGATGCATTCCGGTCTTCCCATTGGGAATCTTCGGGACGGTTCTGATCAAAAATCGTTGCATTTACAAAAAACTGCGACCAGTCTGCCTCATTCTCAAAACCTCTTGCAGCTGTTTTGAAATAACGGTTCCCGTTTTCCTGCGCAGTCATGGACGCCATTGCGCCAATATTATGTTTACCAAAAACGCGGTTGTAATTGGCGGTATTCTCCCAGATCCAGTGGAAACCGCGGTTGGTTTCATATGTAAGCGTGTTCTGGTTATTAGGTTTTCCAGGTTCCGTACGTTTAGGCTCAAAGTTTTTATACATCGAGGTATTCTGACGGTAAGAAAAACGCGAGATAAAATTTAACCCGGGAATAACAATGTCAGTCAGGCCCAGTTCAGTGACCGAAAGAATGTCATTGCCTTTGTTGAAAGGACGGTAACGCTGCAACGTTCCCACCGGGTTGATCGCATCCCCGTGAATACCCAGATATTGCGAATCCCTGGGCCCTACCCCTCCGAAACTGCCGTCTTCGTAATAGGCCGTGGCCGAACGCGGCATATAGATCGCCGAAAGTATTGTTCCGCTGTAGCCACTTTCCGTTTCTGTTCCGCGGCTGTCGCTGTTATTGTAAAACAGCTCCTGACGCAATTTCACTTTGTCATTGAACTTATAGCTCGCATTGAAACGCAGCGAAAGATTTTGCGCATAAGTGTTGATCAGCGTTCCGTTATTCTTTTCATAACGTGCCTGAAGTAAGGTCGAGAATTTATCCGTTCCTGCGTTGACACTTACATTATGTCTTTCAATCCGCGATGTCCGGAAAATTTCATCGATCCAGTTTGTCCTGGTAACCTGTGCGTAAGGATTTTTGGTAGCATCCCAGCCGTCGAGCGGAGATAATCCTGCGTTGGTATAAGCCAGGTTCGACACCCGCGCCTCATCCGCTGCGGACAGCGATTGCGGCAATTTCCAGGCACTTTGCAAACCGGTAAAACCGCTGTATTCCACACTTGGTTTTCCTTGCGCGGCCTGTCTGGTTGTGATCAGTATAACACCCGCAGATCCTGAGAATGCCCCGTAGATCGCAGCAGAAGCCGCATCTTTCAAAACAGTGATCGATTCGATATCGGCAGGATTATAGGGCGCATTCGGCACGCCGTCCACTACATACAGCACACTTTCATCCCCGCGCGAACCTACGCCGCGGATCGTCACTTTCGGAGTCTGGTTCGGGTGACCGCCGTTATTAACAGCTGTTACCCCGGCCACTTTTCCCTGCATCATACCACCCACATCCAGCACCGGCCGGTTTTTGATCTGTGCCATATCAGGGACTGTGGAAACAGCCGCTGAGAGATCGCCCTTTTTTGCAGTACCATATCCGATCACCACCACTTCTTCCAGGGATTTTGTATCCACCGCCAGCGACACATTCACCGACGATTGCGTGCCCACCACCACTTCCTGGCTGGCATATCCCACAAAACTGAACACGAGCACCGATTCCACGTTCGGAACGGTGATCTCAAAATCACCGTTTACATCCGTGGAAGTACCGCGCTGCGTACCCTTTACAACCACACTCACGCCGGGAAGGCCTTCCTTATTATCGGCCCCGGTCACTTTCCCTCTGATGCTGATATCCTCCGGTAAAACCTGGCTGTACAACCTGCTTTCCAGCTCGGCAATAGACGTCATGGTTTTACTCTGTAAGCTCGCCAGAACGATCTGCCCGTTGATCAGCTTGTAGCTGATGCCGCGCGGGAGCAGCAGCTGATCGAGCACTTTTGACAGTTTCTGGTTTTCAAAATTGACCCTGATCTTACTCTGAAGTGAAACGCGGCTGCTGTAAACAAACTTCACTTCAGCTTTTTCCTGTATCTGTCCCAACGCTTCCTTGAGCGTTACGCCGTTGAGCTGCAGCGTCATATCCTTGCTCAGGACAGACTGTGCCGAGCTTTCCTTTGCATAGCTGACGCTGGCCAGCAAGGCGGCGATGATCCATTGGAGCAATCCGATGCGCATAAGTTTTTGCCAGTTGATCGGCTTGTTACGTACTGATTTTTGCATAATTTTGATTGTCTGACTGTTAGAACTATTGGACATTTATTTCCCGGATCAAGGTGGTACTTGAAATGAGAAATCATTGCGGGGAATGAAGCAATACCGGGTCGGTTGTGGTGGTACACAGCCGGCCTTTTTTTGCTTCCGAGAATCAGGGTGGAGCAGTAAAATCGTTGTTCATAGAGGTTTGTTTGGTGAATAATCGTACAGTCTATTTACAGGCTGCGCCTTCGATCAGAATGGTGTTTTCTGACATCGTATAACTGGCATCCAGGGACGCACAGAGCAGTTCAAGAATCGATGGAAGCGACTGCTGTTCAAAATCAGCAGTGAGCTTGCAACTGTTCATATCGGGGTTGATCAGGTGAATATGCGTTTCGAATTTCTGTTCCAGCTGCCGCACTACCGAGCTCAGCGGTGTTTCCTCAAACAGGATGGTAACAGGCTCAAAAATCTCTTTCTTAACCTGTACAGGCATTTTGATAAAAGTCAGGCGCTTCGAACCTGTTTCGAAAAAAGCTTTCTGCTTTGGTTTCAGGATAATCCCTTTTGAATCGTTTCCTTTTCCGGCGGCACTTACCGAAACACTTCCCGACACGACCGCCACTTCCAGCACTTTCTGCTTTTCCCTGGCTTTTACATTAAACCGGGTTCCAAGTACTTTAATCTGCATCTCGCCGCTCCGGATCATGAAGGGCCGGTTTTTATCATGGCTGACATCAAAAAAACCTTCACCTGTAAATGTTACCTCCCTGCTACCGGGCGCAAATACTTTCGGATAGCTGATCTCCGCGCCTGCATGCATCCACACAGAGCTGCCGTCGGGAAGCTGGTGCATCACCATTTTCGCCATATCATTCTGAAAGTTTATAAAATCAGAAACGGGCTGCGATCCCGTCTGCACCGCAACCTGGCGGCTGGAATCTGCCGACGGTCTGAAAAAAAAATAAATCCCGAATCCTATGAGCAGCGAGGCCGCGGCACCGGCAAGCCAATGAAATGAGGTAATGCGGAACTGCCTGGTTTCTCTTTTTACAGAGATCTGATTTTCAATATATTCATAGGTTTCCTGCTGTAAAAGGAACTGCTCGCTTTCGGAAAGCGAACCGAGGTAATCGGGTCTTCCGCTCAGGGAAGCATACCAGTTTTCTACCAGTTCCTTTTCCTGAACGGTGCATTTTTCATTCAGATATTTTTCCAGAAGATAAGCCGTGATTTCAGGATGCATGTGCCAGTTTTTGTATCAATTACAAAAGCATGTCGTTTGGGAAAGGCCTTACCCTTATTCAAATTGAAAAAATTTTTCAGGGGAGATCAAGAGGGGGAATCAGGAGAATAACGAGCTGGCGAGAATCAAATAAGCCAGATGCTCCCGTAAATGCTGCCGCAAGATCCGCAAAGCCTTGGTAATGTGCTGCTCGACAGTTTTTTCAGAAATAACCATTTCAGCGGCAATTTCGCGATTGGAAAAACCCTGACGGCTTAGAATAAAAACGTCCTTGCACTTGGCGGGAAGCATTTGGAGCGCACGTTCGTATTTGTCCTGAAGGTCGGCGGTGAGGATGGTCTGGTCGGTCAGTTCGGTAACCACGGAAGCCTGGATCTCCCATTGTCCGTAATGGTGTTTTCGGGTAAACTCCTTCCGGTAAAAGTTGATCACCAGCTTTTTGGCCATCGAAAACATATATGGCCGGCACACCTGAATATGCTTTTTCTCCCTTTGCTGCCAAAGGCTTACAAAAAGCTCCTGAACAATTTCCTGGGCAGAAAACCGGTCCTCTACTTTGGAAAAAACGTAATTGAAAAGCGGCTTGAAATAGCGGTCATACAGTTCGGAGAATGCAAGTCGGTCATCTTCAGTGATCAGTTGAAGGAGGTCTTCATCAGAGGAGGTAAGATAAATTTGATTCATAATCCGAAGCGGACGTTGATCCGTTTTGCATTCAGATGATGAACTTACAACATTCAGGTTAAACTGCAATGCCCGGACCGCATTGGGAACGGCCCGGGGATAAAAATAGAGTGTGTGTAGTTTCCTTTGTATTACTTCCCGCGTTGTTTCTTTTATGTTAACCTATCTATTTCAACCCTACTTCCTGAGCGGGACTGTAGTCGATTGTGACTCTGTCGATTTTTCCGGTGAATGCAAAAGGCACCTTATAGGTATCTGTAACAGGGGTCAGGTCGTCGAAACCCACGTTCACGCCCTCGTGCAGATAAATGTAGCCAGTGGTTTTCTCCAATTTTGTTGCCCCTGATTTTGTACCGTTTACATACAAGCTGATCGAACCTGTACCGTCCGTTTCGTATTTTACATCGGCCCGCAGCTGTACTTTTCCCGCCGGCAGGGTAGCATTTTCGGACGTCACAGAATATCGCGTGCCATCTCCTACTGCATACACAAAATTCAGTTTCCGGTTCTGGACAAAGAAACTCAGGCCTCCTTCAAAACCTCCGCGCGACAACAATACGCCTTCGGTTTCCACGCCGGAAAGCTCGGCATCGGCAATGAGGCTGAATGATTTTTTGATCGCAAATGGCCCGGCGACATCCACAATCGTCGATTGTCCCGGGTAGAGCACTACCTTGTCCAGATCTTTGTAGGCCGTTTGCAAAGTATATCCCTGGGTGCCGTCTTTCAGCGGGAACACATTGTATTTGGTGGCTTCGCTGTCAAAAAGTGCGCGCAGTTCCTTCAATTTGGCAGGCTGCTCCGAAGCCAGGTCGGTGGTTTCGTTGAAATCCGATTTCAGGTTATACAATTCCCATTTGTCCTCATTAAAATCCTGGCCTTTCACATGGAGCGACCCGGCTTTCCAGCCGTCTTTGTAAATGGCGCGGGAACCGTGGATTTCATAATACTGAACAGTATGGCGGTCTTTGGCGGCAGCATCATTCAGGCTGTAAGCCAGGCTGGTGCCTTCCACGGCGTCCTGCTTGTAGCCGTTGATGTTCTCCGGTATCCTGGCGTTGACAAGTTCCAGTGTAGTGGGCAGAATATCGATCACGTGCCCGTACTGGTTACGTATGCCTCCTTTTTCCTTAATGCCCTTCGGGTAAAAAACAATGAGGGGGTTATGCGTCCCGCCTTCAGCATTGGCATCCTGTTTCCAGTGACGGAAAGGAACATTCGTCGCGGCCGCCCATCCCAGCGGATAATTCACTTTCGAGAATTCCGAACCAATGAGATCGATGTTTTCGAGGTTCTTTTTCAAACGCACCTCTTCTGAAATACCCGTCCCGTAGTTATTCACGGTTCCCACAAAAGTACCTTCCTTGCTCGCGCCGTTATCCCCTACTGAAACAAAAACAAGGGTGTTTTCCAACTGACCTGCGTTTTTGAGGTGACGGATAAAACGGCCGATCTCATAGTCGGTATATTCCAGGAAGCCCGCATAGGTTTCCATAAAACGGGCGTATAGTTTTTGCTCGTCTGCAGAAAGCGTATTCCATTCCTTTACTCCCGGATTGCGGGGCGGCAGCTTTGCATTCTGGGGCACTACACCCAGTTTGATCTGGTTAGCGAGCACTTTTTCGCGGTATTCGTCCCACCCGCCGTCAAATTTTCCTTTGTATTTATCAGACCAGCTTTTGGCTACCTGATGAGGGGCATGCCCTGCGCCGGTGGCAAGGTATAGGAAAAACGGTTTGTCAGGGTTCCCGGCTTTCTGGCCCGACACGTAGCTGATCGCCCTGTCGGCTATCAGCTCATTGAAGTGTTTTCCGCTTTGCTCGTCCTTTTGCCGGTGAGTGCCTTCCCATAGCTCAGGATGCCATTGGTCGATACTGCCGCGTGACGGAAATCCGTAAAATTGCTCAAATCCGCGGCCTGTCGGCCAGCGGTTAAACGGCCCGGCCGGTGTAAGGTCGGCCAGAGGCGTAATATGCCATTTGCCCAATGCGAAAGTATTATAGCCGTTTTCTTTCAGTATCTCGGCGATGGTCGCTTTTTCAAACGGGATCTGTGCGTCGTAACCCGGAGTACCGATGGCGGTTTCGGGGAAAAGGCCCATGTGAGCGGAATGGGAGTTACGGCCTGTCAGCAAGGCTGCACGTGTAGGGGCGCAGATGGCTGTGGTGTGAAAATTGGTGTAACGCAGACCATTATTCGCGAGGCTGTCCAGCGTGGGTGTATTGATCAGCCCTCCAAAAGTACTGATCGCACCATAACCGATGTCATCCAGCAATATCCAAACCACATTGGGCGCGCCTGCCGGGGCTTTTTTCTTCTCCGGCCAGGACTCCTGCGTATCCTTTACAGTTTTACCGGCCTTACCTTTATAGAGTTGTACAGGCGTATATTGTGCGTTTAGAAACTGACTCGTACCCAGAAATGTCAGGGCGGCCAGACTCAGATTCCGTATCGGGAAAAATATATTTCTCATCTTTTCAATGTTTTTTTGAAGCTGGTAAAACAAATGGTTATTCCCAGCCAGGATTTTGTACCAGCAGCTTGTTATTATCAATTTCCGATTGCGGCAACGGATACAGACGATGCTTTTCAGCCGCATTGGTTTTGCCGACTTTGTGCAGATTGGCCACGAAGCTCGACTTACCGGTAGCATCCTTTTGCCGGATCAGGTCGAACCAGCGCTGGTATTCGAAGGCCACTTCGAGGCGGCGGTCCAGGTACACCGAGTCCCTGAACTGGTCTTTGGTAAGCCCTGTGGTAAGATTAGGAAGCCCTGCCCTGTTCCTGACCCTGTTCAGTGATTTATATGCTTTGGCAGTAGGGCCGTTTGCTTCGTTTTCTGCCTCGGCGTGTATCAGCAGGAGTTCAGCATAACGTATGATCGGCACATTGGCAGCCGACTGGTTGGTCACCGCGGTGGACGCCGGGTCCCAACATTTGTTCCAGAAAGGCGTTGAATCACCCGGAACAGCCGTATTCGCAATCGGCAAACCATATTTGCGGCCATTGGTGGGGCTTGTAAAACTTCTCACAAAAGTCGCCTCGCGGCGCTTGTCCTCCGGCTTGTAGAGTTTATAAATACTGAAAGATTTATCCTGACCATTGGTATAAAACCTTACCATATGGGCATAATTACCGTTCAATCCCGGAATCCCGGAAAGTATGCAGCGCGGACTCTCATTGTTGCCCTGATTGAGCGAATTGGACTTGAACTGAGCAGAAAATATATGCTCTTTGTTGTTTTTAAATGCAGGCAAAAACACCTCGGAATAGTTCGTAACCAGGTCATAGCCATAGGTTCCGGTGCCTCCGTCAACCGAAGAAAGTACTTCTTCCGCTTTTGTAACAGCATCCTGATAATGTGCGGCAATGTTCAGGGGCAGGGATGCTTTGGTCAGGTAAACCTTCGCCAGCAGCGCCTTGGCAGCACCGGAAGTTGCCCTTCCTACATTGGGAGAGGCGTAGCTCGCCGGTAAAACAGCAGCTGCTTCCGTCAGGTCCTTTTCGATCTGCGCATATACTTCCGTGGAAGGAGATTTGGCGATCTCGTATCCTGCGGGATCAACGAATTTCTGGTATTGGGTAATGAGCGGTACATCGCCATACAATCGCACCAGATTAAAGTAATAGAGCGCACGCAGAAATTTGGCTTCTGCCAGCAAACGTTGTTTAAGTGCATCTTCAAACTCGATGCCAGGTACTTTTTCCAATACCACATTTGCTTTTTTAACCGCCGCATAATGCTGCTGCCAGAGTTCGTAAATACGAAGATTGGTTGAAGAATGCGCCAGAACGGACAATGAACGGACGTCAGGATTGGTCGCTCCCGGACCCGGATCCTCGTCGTCACCCGCCATATTCATACCCGTATTGAACAAAGTGTTATAGGGTGTCTGGATAGTGCTTCCCCCCGAATTCAGGAAGAAATATACCGCGTTCACCGCATTGATCGCATCAGTCTGCGTTTTATAATACTGATCTTCGGAAAGAAATGCTTCCGGCTCCTCTTTCAGGAACTGCTCGCAGGAACCCAGCCCCAAAGCCAGGGAAGCCACAAGGATATATTTTAAACTTTTCATCTGAAACTATTGATTTAAATACTGGAACAGGCCAACTGTTTTGTTAAAATGACAATGAGATACCTGCCTGGAAAGATTTGTTGTTGGGGTACACACCGGAGTCCACACCTTTGTTGATCAGCGACTGTCCGTTCAAACTTACTTCGGGATCATAGCCAGTGTATTTGGTCCAGGTGAATGCATTCTGCGCGGAAACATAAACCCTTAATGAACTGATATTGATCCTGGACAGCACCGATTTGGGGATTGTGTAGCCGAAAGAGATGTTTTTCAGACGGTAGTAGGTCGCATCTTCGATGAAGCGGTCCGAAATCGTGATCGCCGGATCCTGATAGGCCGCCTTCACATCGGTATTCGTATTTGTGGGTGTCCAGCGGTTCAGCAGAACGTCGGACCCGTTTACATAACCTGTCCCGAGTTCAAGGTTGGCGCGGTTTTCATTATAGAGTTTTCCGCCGATCGATGCCTGAAAAAACACGGTCAGATCGAAACCTTTGTAGTTGAATGTGTTGGTAAGACCAGTCGTAAAACCCGGCTGATTCGACACAACTACCCGGTCACCGGCCTGCGTGATCACGCCGTCTCCGTTGATATCCTTGTACTTCTGCCCGCCCGGATTTTTGTTTTGCTGGGGGGTCAGCGCTGCATCGCCCTGCTGGATAATGCCGTCTGTTTTATATACAATAAAAGAACCCAGCGGATAACCTACCTTGGCAATGGACGGTGCGGAAATAACCGGAATGATCTGCTCCACCCCTTGTCCGAGGCTGAGAATCTTGTTGGTGTTTTTCGCCCAGATCAGAATGGTGTTCCATTTGAATGCGCCGGTAGTATTCTGCGAATTTACATACAGCTCGATACCCTGGTTACTAACCTCTCCAATGTTCTGATATACCACGGAAGCCTGGCCGCCGTAAAAGTTGGAAAGCCCGGAAGTACCTGCTACTGTTCTGGTCAGCAAAAGATCTGTTGTTCTTTTGTAATAATAATCGGCGATGATGCTGATCCTGTTTTTAAACAGGCCCAGGTCTATCCCGCCATCAACCTGGAAGGTTTTTTCCCATCCCAAATTCGGGTTGGGAACTGTATTGGGCGCATATCCCGAAACAGTAGTATTCGAAAAATTGTACCGGAAATAGGCAAGCTGCGACAAAGACTGGTAAGGCGGTATGCTCTGGTTTCCGGTCGTTCCCGCGCTCAGCCGGAGTTTCAGCAGGCTTATTTTTTTGAATTGCTGGAAAAACTTTTCGTTGTTGAGGTTCCAGCCAATTGCCGCTGACGGGAAGTATCCCCATTTTTTGCCTTCTCCGAAACGCGAGGAGCCGTCGGCCCGGAGCGTGAATGTGAACAGGTAACGGTCGTCAAAAATATAGTTGACCCTGCCCAGATACGATGCCAGTGCCCATTCGCTCGCCACCGAACGCGGTGCTACGTTCGTAATACCGGTCGCAAGGTTATTGTATTCAAATGCATCTGTCGCAAATCCCGCGGCTTCGGCCACCGCACCTTTGGACTGGGATGTCTGGGCCGTGAAACCTACTACGGCATTCACACGGTTTTTATCGTCAATATCCTTGTCAAAACTTAAAGTGTTTTCGTTCAGCCAGTTGGTAGTGAAAATCGAACCCACGATGGCGTTGCCGCTCAGCGCCTGGCCTTCTGCGGTTGTGCTGGGCAAATATCTGTTTTGTTTGTTCCCTACGACGTCGGCACCCACCAGCACTTTGGCTTTAAGGCCTTCCAGGATGGTATATTCGCCCGAAATATTTCCGAGAAATCGATTGGTAATGGTCTCATTCAGCTGGTTGTAAAGCGAATTGATCGGATTCTGCAAAGCTGATTCAAAAGGGCTGTTCACGACAAAGTTCCCGTTGTCCTGGTAGATCGGCAAAGCAGGCGGTGTCTGCAGTAAATTCCCGACGATCGCGGCGGGGGCTACATTGGCCTTGGTATTGCTGGCATTGAGGCTGGTAAAAATCCGGAAGCGGTCATTATACTGGTGGTCGAGGTTGACCCTGGCCGAAAACCTTCTGAAATCGGTATTTTGCAGGATTCCGTTCTGTTTGAAGTAGTTACCCGAAATCGCAAGCCTGGTTTTATCCGACCCTGACAAAATGGATAAGTTATGGCTTTGCTGGGAAGCAGTCCGGAAAGCAGCATCCTGCCAGTCGGTGCCGGTGCCGGTGGTATCCAATGAATAACCTGCAATGTTGGGAATGGCGACGGTTTTACCGGAGTTGGCAGCTGCATCTTTTCTCAGTGCCCACCATTGTCCGGCATTCAGCAGCGGAATGGTGCGTATTACTTTCTGGGTTCCGTAAAACGCATCGTAGTTGATGGAAGATTTGTTTTTTGAACCGGTTTTGGTGGTGATGATCACAACACCGTTCGCGCCTCTTGACCCATAAATAGCTGTTGCCGAGGCATCTTTAAGCACATCAATATTTTCTATGTCAACTGTGCTGATGGACGACAGCGGATTGATTTTTGATCCGTTGGTAACACCCGCATCGTTCAGGTCGTAATCGTTATTGATCGGAAAACCGTCGATTACATACAGCGGGTCGCTTCCCGCCGTTATGGAATTGTTCCCCCTGATCTGCACGCTTACGCCGCCGCCCGGCTGCCCGGAAGTCTGCGTTACCACGGCCCCGGCCACGGAACCCTGAAGCAAACGTTCCACAGACGCTACGGGCTGACTTTTGATTTCCAGCGGAACCGATGCCACCGAACCGGTTATGTCTTTTCGTTTTTGTTCACCATAACCTATTACCACCACTTCATCGAGCAAATTGGAGGTTTTCAGTACCACTTCAACCGCTTCTGTAGTAAGTTCATAGATTTCGATCTCCTGCTGCTGGAAACCTGTGACGTTGATCTGTATTGTAAAAGGAAACTGTTTTGCAGCGGGAATACTGAAGTTCCCATCGATGTCGGTCAGCGCATATTTGGAAGTGCCTTTTTCCACAACTGTGGCTCCCGGCAGACCCTGCCCCGATTCGTCCTTCACGATACCGGTAATCACATCCTGTGCCATCACCAGGGAAGAAGTAAAGATAAGTGTACCCAATAACACAATCAGGTATAGGTTTTTCATTCTCATTTGAATTAAATAATGGTTAGATAAAACACAGGGGCGCACCGGATACCATTTCCTGTGAAACGGTATCCTGTATACGATCCAAAATCCTGTTGAAAAAAACCGGAGGCCCGGCCGCAGGCTATCCAGCCGTGGATGTTTGCAGCGATTCTTCGGCTCTTACCTGCACAGGTACTTCGTCCCCGACCATCGGCCCGTCAGCAGAAAGCTCACTGCCCTCTTTTTTTGATTTAATGATCGGCCATAAAAACTGCGCGTACCATTCTTCTTCCTTATAGTGCTTGATACCGTAGGAAGACGGATATTTTCTGGTGATGATGCCGGTCCCGAAAATAATGTCCCATATAAAGAACATATTACCGAAATTACCTTTGTAGTTGCCTATGCCGTCGTCAGCGGTATCGGCATGGTGCGCATGATGGGTTGCAGGCGTGGAAATCAATCTTTCCAGTACCCAGCCGATCGGGTTCAGCCATTTGATCTGATAAAACGGCTTGTCCCAGGGAATGCTGGAATGTGCGCCGGTGGTAATCAGCGACTTGATCACTTTCACAAAAAGCGCTGCATAGCCCAGGCCCAGATAGGTAAGCGCCGCGGTGAGATAGGTTTGTGAGAAGAAAATACTGTAAATGATATTCTGGCGGCTGGCCATGGCCATACCCATATAAGGTGCGCTATGGTGCGTCCGATGGAAACGCCAGAGCCAGGGCAGCTGATGATGGATGCGGTGGTACCAGTACTGCGTCAGATCGTCTGCTACGGCAATAATCGCAAAGGCCCACCAGAAAGGCACCCACGAAAACATGTCCTTCCCGCCTGGCAGCAGCTCCGGCAGTAACAGAAGACTGTAATAGGTAACCAGCGGACGGATGATGATCTTGGGAATTACAAAACAGGTGATGTCGAGCAGGCGCTCATTTTTTGTCCACTTGTTTTCGTAAAGCCCTGCCACAGCCTCAACCGCCCCGATCACCAGTACAATCACCGGCAAACCCCAGGAGCTCAGGTTTTTAAAAATCCCTTCCAGGAACCGGGGTACCTTAAACGGCAGCCCGCTGCTGCCTTCCCATGGCTTATAACCGGTGAGGTAAAAAGCCGTGAACATCAGGGCAATAGGTGTCAGATACAGAAAGACACTGATCGCCGCGTCGCGCTTGATCCTTTGCGCAAGATCCTGCTCTAGTTTCATAAAAGTTAAGAGATAATTGGATGATTGGTTACCTGAGAATATTGAATGCAATCCATATCCCGCCGGCTATCAGCGCGAGCGGAACGAGCGTCAGCAAAATACCGACTGCAATTTTTTTAACGAGGAGCAAAACATCGGCAGACGTCATGACAGTACATGTTTGTTATAAAAAGAAATTTGAATTACAAAAGGTACCCGGCAATTGCCAGGTCAGTAAAAAGAAAGCCTTCTTTGCTGCTTGCTGTGGCCGACAAACATGCGCCCGCCACGACGGGAACATTCGTTACAAAAAGTTCGCTTTCCTAAGGCCGGGTGGTTCAGCCTATAAGTCTATAAAATAGATAGACAAAGTAAAGTTTTTAAAATAACAGAAGCAAATAAAATCTGAATTATTCGCAATATCCTGCCCCATTTGGCCACAAGTCTGCTTTAAATGTAGGTTGATCCCGGAAATTTATTATTTTTGGCAGACAGTGGGAATGAAGACGATCGTTTCAAAACCGTTCATTCCTGTTTAAACTCAACTGACCTTTTAGTTACTTAATGGCTGATTCCCTTTCGTTTCGCTCGACGGATAAACCCGTATTAGAGAATAAAAGAGAAAGAAATCCAGGATTTGCAGGAAGAAAATTTGCCGGTTTTGACCAGAAAAGCTTTGACGGTTATCATGGCACCCGCCTGCAGGTATTGGTTATCGCCCTCTTAGCGTCGGCAGTTGTAGCGCTGTTCACCTATCCCAAGTACCTGGAACTGCTTCTCGACCCGAAACTGGCTGAACGATATTCTTACTTTTTTCATAAAATAGACTTCCCGCTCAGCCCGGTGCATACGCTCCTGGAACAACACGCCTCCAAGATCGACTTCCGGCTTACCATACCGTTACTGGCAAGACTGCTCAATGTTTCAGGAAACGATCACAGTATTATTTTAATCTATCTGATCCAGTCGGCTCTGCTCATTCCGTTTTTTTATGTGCTGATCCAGTTCCTGAGAAGATACATGACCAATACCTCGGTACTGTTCTTTGTCATCGGAAGTGCTTCGGTGTACCTTTGCAAAGCCTTTATCTGGGATTACGACTTTTGGTTCGACGGCTACGCTTACTTTTTTCTGCTGCTCGGCATGTACTTTCAAAGCCGGTCAGCCATATTCCTGACACTCCAGCTTGCCTGCTGGACAGACGAACGGGCAGTAGTCGCCTTGTCTTCGATCTATCTGTTTCATCTGCTGGCCGAGAACAAATTTGATGTACGCTCACTGGGCCAGATCTTCGGGGGGCTTTCATTCAGGAACAAATCCTCTGTCGTGCTGCTGGCTGGCATTGTTTACCTGATCGGCCGGCAAGTCCTTTCTCAGAAGTTCGGCCTGCAGACACCCACAGGCGAAGGCTCGGGTGTGCAGCTCAGCCTGATCCCCTACCAGCTGAAACACCGGCTTTCCGGTATTTTCCTCACATTTGAGGGATTGTGGCTGATCTTTATTTTATGCCTGAGTATGCTGGTCAAAAGGCGGAACCTGTTTCTGGCCAGCATCCTTTGTGTGATCCTGACAGTCCATCTTATTATCGCATACAGCGTTTATGACATTTCAAGAAGCATCACTTACACATTTCCTCTGATCATTATTTCGGCAATTCTGGTGGCGGAATACAGGTTCCCCTACCAGCAATATCTGCACCAGCTCGCAGCACTTTTATGCGTGCTGATCCCCACCCAGTTCCTCATTTTCTTCCTCAGGCAGATCCCCTGGACCATTGCCAGCTTTTCCGAGCTGAAACCGATCGCAAAGGCTGTCTGCGCTACTCTCAATATACATTTATAGACTGGCAAGTCCAATTCACGATCAATAAATGAAACTCATCCCAGGCCTGGCAATTTCAGTCCCGATCCTTTCAGGGCCTCCATGATTTTCTGCTGGATCTTCATTTTTGTATCTACAAAGCCGTGCGCATCAACCCAGACATTGATCATGACCTTGTAACCATCCGGTTCCAATGATGAAATCCCGATCCTGTTTTCATACGCACGCGCCGCGTCTGCTGCATTTTCGATGATCGGGGCCATCGTATTTCTTACCGTTTCGAAATCGATGCTGTTGTTGAATTTTAGCTCAATATCGAGTCTTCTGGTCCCCAAACCGCTGGTATTGATGATCACTTCATTGGAAAGCTTGCTATTGGGAATGATCACCATTCTGTTGTCAAAAGTGGTGACGATGGTATGAAAAATCTTGATCGCAGTCACAGTGCCTTCCTGTCCCTGGGCGAGTATATTGTCACCTGCCTGAAAGGGTTTGAGCAACAGGATCAGGATCCCGCTGGTGAAATTCTGCAAAGTACCGGAGAGCGCCAGACCTGCTGCCACGCCGATCGCACCGATCAGGGCGGCGAAGATAGTCATCTGGATACCAATGATCTGCATGGCCGAAACGATCAGCAGAATCCTCAGCACAACTACGGTAAGGCTTAGTAGAAATGGTGTTAACGAAGGGTCTACCTCTTTTTTGAACAAATGCCCGTTCATCCATTTGGCAAGTATTTTGATCAGCCAGAACCCGATTAATAAAACGCCCACTCCCAGCAGTAATGAAGGACCCTTGTCAAGAATCCAGGAATAAGCCTTGTCATAAAATTCGTCAATCCTCATTGTAAGCTACATTTGATGTCGGTAGCTCGCGGTAAAAATTCGTACCAGGATGATTGTAATGGGTTCCTCTGTCTTTCTTAAATTGATACATTAACAAATTGTAAAAAACCTTTAATTGGAGAATTTATTGTTTAATTTGCATCGGGAGCATACTGAGGCTCCTGTTTGCGGCCTGTGAAAAACTCTTCAGATAATCAGCTGTTCACGAAGATCGTATCAGAAAGTAGCATGCCTGCCTTCGTGGAGCTTTTTGATAGGTACTGGCAAAAATTATTCACCACAGCTTATGCTCGTCTCGAAAGTGAGGACGATGCCAAAGATTGCGTCCAGGAAGTTTTCATTACGATCTGGACAAAAAAAGACCATCTGAGTATCCCGCTTTCCGTACCTGCCTACCTTTTTACAGCCGTCAGAAACCGGGTTTTCAACGTCATCCATGCGCGGCTCACACAGCAGCAGCATTTACTCTCCTATATCAGCGAAGTTGATACCTTCCAGGGCAGCAGCCAGGACGGCGGGGTCGACGAGCTTTTAATGGTCATCGAAACTGAAATTGCCCTGATGCCCGAACAAATGAGAAAAATATACCTGCTGAGCCGGGAAGAAAACATGTCGGGCCAGCAAATTGCGGATCATTTGTCCATTTCCCACCAAACCGTGCGCAACCAGATCAGCACCGCGCTCAAACGGATCAAAGATCGTGTGGTACGGTATCAGACCGGCGGTTAAATTTTTTCATACAATTTTACAATTCGTCTGGTACAAACGCTTTTCCCGATTGTCATAGAAATAAACGGGACAAAAAAGTGGGAACAGAACGACTGGCATTACTTCTTGAAAAATTCAGGGACGGAATATGCACCAGCGAGGAGCTGGAAGAACTCGACGCCTGGTTCGACCGGTTTGCCGACAGGGAAGACGAACTTAAAAACCTGCTGGCCAATGATCCGGAAGAAAGAAGGCGGCTCAAAACAGACATAACATCAGGCATAAAAGAACATATCGTCCACTTCGGCGAAAACGGAAATGCCGGTGACCGAAGAATCCGGAAACGCATTTGGTGGCAGGCTGCGGCAGTTTTTCTGTTGCTGCTCCTGGCTGGCGGGATCTGGTGGAAACGGTCCGATACAGTCATACCGGCTTATGCAACCACCAAAACTGCGCAAAAACAATTATCCAGAGTCGTCCTCCCGGACAGCTCCGTTGTCTGGCTCAAAGAGGACAGCGAACTGAAGTACCAAAAGAAATCCGATGGGCAGACGCGGGACGTTTTTCTGAGCGGAGAAGCGTTTTTTTCCGTCACCAGAAACGAGGAAAAACCTTTCATCGTGCACACGTCGGATCTGACGATCAAGGTACTGGGCACCTCGTTCAATGTACGGTCCTACCGGAACGATCAGACTGTTGAAACTACGCTCGTACATGGAAAGGTAGCGATCAAAAAAAACAAAGACCGGAAAGACGAACCGGAATATGTGGTGCTATCTCCAAACCAGCGGGCTACCTACTCGAAGAAATTCAAAACAATGGACATCAACAGACTAGTCGATGCCCGGGAAATTGCCGTATTAAACATGCCTGAAAGAGAAAGCGTCAGCATGGTATTCGATGAGCTGCCTTTCACGGAAGTACTTTCCCGTCTGGAAAACAGATTCAGCATCAACATCCATATTGAAAACCGTAAAAAGCTGACCTGCACTTTTACGGCAGATTTCGAAAAGGAAAGCCTGCCCGAAATCCTCGACCTGATCGCCGCGTCCCACAGGATTACTTACACGGTAAAAGGGGACGATGTGTTCATCAGAGGTGATGTTTGTGCGAAATCCCTTTGAATTTAATAACTATCCATGAACCCTAAAAAAAGAATCAGTCTATGAAGAAAACAGACTTTTAAATAAAAAAACGCCGGAAGTGCTACCAACACCTCTGGCGTTAAGCATATGCCGGGAGAGGCAGCTGCTTTCGTTTTTCGTTCTATCAAAAAACTTTTAAATGTATGAAAAAAACTCGACTACCAGCCGGGAAGGGATTGTTCCGCCCTTTAATATATAATGTTTCAGGTTTCAAAAAATCACCGCACCGGATCATGATGACAGCCTTCATCCTGGCCTTTTCTTGTCTTTTCCAGCAGGTTCAGGCCAGCGGGCCAGGCAACCGACAACAGCAGATCTCGATCAGTAAAAGCGCGATCCCTATTAAGGATGTGCTGAAGGAAGTGGAGCATCAGAGCCCGTTCCGTTTCCTTTACAACCACACGCATGTGGACGTATCCGAAAAAGTGAATGTGAATGTCAGGAGCGTTTCCGTTCCGAAGGCCCTCGACGAGATTTTTCGCAATACCGACATCGGGTATAAAATAAGCGGCCGTCAGGTGATACTGTACAAGCGGGCTAACCTGCGCCTCGATTCGGTTTCACTCAAAACACATGATGAAATGCTGCGGTCGGGAGCTCCTGTTTTTCTGGTTTCGGGAAAGGTTACTACATCTTCCGGCGAGGCTATACCTGGAGTAAATGTACTGCTTAAAGGCAGGCAGTCGGGTACCACGACCGATCTTTCGGGCAGCTATTCAATAGAGGTTCCCGGAGAGAGTGCAGTACTGATCTTTTCCTACATCGGCTTTGTGACACAGGAAGTTGAGATCAAAAAACAGACGAATATCAGCGTGACACTGATCGAGAGCGTGGAGACATTGCGGGAAGCGGTGGTTACTGCACTCGGAGTGAAAAGGGAAAAACGGTCACTCGGGTATTCTGTCGGAAATGTGGAGGGCACATCCATCAACCAGACTCCTCAGAACAATGTCCTGAATTCGCTTTCAGGCAAAGTAGCCGGGGTACAGATCTCTCAAATGGGCGGAGGGGTAGGTTCTTCGGTGAGTATGATCATTCGCGGCGCCAATTCGCTGAACAGTGACAATCAGCCACTTTTCGTGATAGACGGGGTGCCGGTTGCCAACAAGCTGTCAAATTCATTTGCCGGTGCCGACATGGGAAATCCGATCTCCGACATTAATCCCAATGACATCGCCAACGTATCCATCCTGAAAGGCCCCAGCGCGGCAGCGCTCTATGGGTCGAGGGCCGGCAACGGCGTCGTGCTGATCACCACCAAGTCGGGCACGGGCGGCAAGAAAGGGCTTGGCGTTTCGCTGAATACGTCCGTAGTACTGGATATGCCGCTGAAATACGTACAGGTCCAGAACAAGTTCGGGTCTGGTAAAGCGACGCACCTTTTGGGAGAAGAAGAAAACGAAACCTGGGGTGCCGAGCTGGATGCCGGCGAACTTTGGGCTCAGTGGAATTCCAATGGGGTGAAAGTGCCTCTGGTATCCTATCCCAACCGTTTCAAGGATTTTTTCCAGACCGGCCTTACCAATACCAACAACGTTTCGGTGAACGGAAACTATGAAAAAGGGAACTTCCGCCTTTCGGTAGGGAATATGAAAAACCGGGGAATCGTCCCTAACACCGACCTTTCGAGGATTACGCTGGCACTTAACACGACCTACAATATCACCGATAAACTACGGGCTTCGGTAAACCTGAACGTGACAGAGTCGGGCTCGGACAACCGCCCGATGATCGACGCAAGCCGCAACGATCCCGTCAGGAGTATTTATGAAACAGGATCCCAGGTGAACATCAATGACCTGCGGGAGTACTGGATGCCCGGTCTAAAGGGTATCGAGCAAAGAAGGTACAAATCCAAGCAGAACAACCCGTTTTTCCTGGTTTACGAAAACCCGACAAGCTTTAGACGCGACCGGACCGTGAGCAAGATTCAGCTCGATTATGATATTACCAAAACAATATCCATCACCGGCAGATATGCCCGGGATTCGTACGAAGAAATCCTGGAAGCGAAAAAAGCTTACAGCAATTACGAGGCGGTGAAAGGCGGATATGAAGTTTCGAACAATTACCGCAAGGAATCCAACCTCGACCTGATCGTTGCCTACAAAAAGAACTTCAATGAGAACTGGAGCCTGAACGCCATGGCGGGGGCCAGCAGGCTGGAACAGTATACCCGGTCGCTTTACAATTCTGCCAGTGCGCTGGTTATTCCGGGATTGTACACAATCTCCAATGGTGCGCCGGGAACCTTCGATCCACGCAGCAGCCTGATACGGAAATTGCTTTATGGCGTTTATGCCTCGGCGTCAGTGGGATACAAGGATATGGTTTACCTTGACCTTACCGCCCGGAACGACTGGACGAGCACACTCAAAAAGGGCAACAACTCATACTTTTATCCGTCCGCATCGCTTAGTGTCATCGTTTCGGAAATGGTCAAAATGCCCGACTGGATCAATATGGCGAAAC
Source organism: Dyadobacter bucti (assembly GCF_005869225.1). Lineage (GTDB taxonomy): Bacteria > Bacteroidota > Bacteroidia > Cytophagales > Spirosomataceae > Dyadobacter > Dyadobacter bucti. The sequence goes on from NZ_SWFP01000001.1 coordinate 799,739, forward strand.
TACGGGCCGGTTACGCTCAGGTCGGAAATGATGTAACGCCTTACAGCCTCGTACAGACCTACTCTACCGCTCTCGATTGGGGTGAAGCCAAAAGCATGTTTATGGACGGCACACTTAGAAACCCGGAACTGAAACCGGAAATCTCCACTTCCCATGAAATCGGGATAGATATGAAATTTCTCAATAACCGGCTCGGACTCGAAGCTACGTATTACGAAAGAGGTAATAAAAACCAGATCCTGTCTATCGGTACGCCTATCGAATCGGGCGCCAGCAGCAAGCAGATCAATGCCGGTCTGGTGCAGAGCAAAGGTTTTGAGCTGGGTATCCAGGCCACACCGGTACAGAATGAAAATTTCACCTGGGACATGAACTTTACGCTGAGCCGTAACAGGACTTACATCAAAAGACTGGCTGAGGGGATCAAATATTTTGCGTTTACTTCATACAGCGGTGCTGAAGTCCGCACCTATGAAGGCGGCCAGATCGGTGATATTTACATGGCGCCTATGCTGACGGTCAAAGACCAGTCGTCACAGTATTTTGGTTACCCGATCGTCACAAACGGCGGGTTTTACCAGACGGACAACGATGTCAATAACCTTGTAAAAATCGGGAATTTCAACCACGATTTCATGATCGGTTTCCAGCCGACGATCAGGTATAAGAACTTTACGCTTTTTGCTAATGTCGACTGGCGCCAGGGCGGACAGTTTTATTCCAATACCATGATGTTCCTGGGCAACAACGGACAACTCGAAGAAACCCTTTCCGGGGTACCCTACGATCCCAACAGGAGCATAGAAGAACAGATCCGTGAGAATCCTGAAAAATACCTGGGCAACTGGGTCGGTGGCCGTAATGCAGCATACGGAGGTTTTCCCTGGCCCGAAGGAAGCTCGGAAGCCGCGATCAGGAAACAGGATGCAAGCCTGAACCCCGGTGTTTTCGTAAGCAAGGATGCCGCCGGAAAAGATGTATACAAAGAGAACCTGGGCGGCCCGGGCAGCAAGTGGATCGACACGTTCAGCGCTTACCGTTACGCGAACCGGCCTTTCCCCGACCGCAACCTGTACAGTGCTACCTATGTAAAGCTGCGTGAGGTTTCTGTCACTTATCATTTGCCCAAAACCTTTGTAAACCGCTTCAAAATACAGAACGCGTCGCTTGCCGTGGTCGGGAACAACCTGTTTATGTGGACAAAAGCGGGCATCGAAGGGCTTGACCCGGAACGGGCTTTCAGACCAAACGGTACCAGCTGGTCGCAGGGTGTGGAATATTACAATGTACTGCCCTGGACAGGTTCGCTCGGGTTTAAATTGAATGTCGATTTTTAAAACAGGAGAAATGATGAAAGCTATAAATTCTATATATGTGACGGTGATTATGACGCTGGCTGTCTTCCTGAGTTCCTGCGAAGATTTGTCGGACATCAACAAAAATCCCAACAACCCCGAAGAAGTATCTGCAAACTACGTCCTTACCTACGTACTGACCAACACCGGCAAGGTAATTTTCAACCTCGGAAGAGACGGATCGCGGATCGGCGGGGCTATGCAGTACATGCAGCAGGGTACGAACACCGGCGCACCGGAAGTAAACCAGTACGACTGGTCGCGGGAATCCTGGGAAAGCTACTATGTCATTCTTCGCAACAATGCGCTGGTCTACGAAAGCGGCGTGCGGGACGACAACCGTTTTTTTCAGGCGATCGCTTTGGTGATGCGGTCGGCGATATACGGGCTCCTTACCGATCTGTATGGCGATATTCCCTACTCCGAATCACTGAAAGCCGGCACAGGCGCCTTTTTCCCGAAATACGATGACCAGGCGGAGGTGTACAAGGGAATCCTGACAGATCTCAAAGAGGCTGACAATTTGCTCGGCAGCCTGGCACCGAAAGATGCTGTGAACGCGTCGTCGGACGTGATGTACAAGGGTGACGCTTCGAAGTGGAAAAAATTAGCCAACTCACTCAGGCTCAGATACTGCATGAGGCTTTCAGAAAAAAAGCAGGACATGAATGCAGCCGGGATCAATATTGAGGCGGAATTCAAGGAGGCGAGCGCAGGGGCATTTGTCAGCAACGCTGACGATGCTTTTATCAACTGGATCGGAACCGCCCGTGACAACTCAGCTCCCGGTGGCCCGCTGAACAGCGCGAACCCCAACTTTGCCCTGAAACCCGGAAAACCATTTGTCGATAAACTTTATTCTCTCAATGATCCGAGACTGTATCGATTCGTTCAGCCTGTGCAGCGGAAATGGGATACCAAAGTGACCAAGGAAACCACGGTGACGGTAACCAATATATTCGGCGAATCTTACCCTGTGGTATATGTGCCGGCTTCCCCTGCCAGTGCAGACACCTCTTTGTATGTAGGTTTGCCGATCGGTCTGCCGATAACCGCGCTGGTTGTTTACAACAAAGGGAACGACGGTACCGTATACCACGCAGAACGAAGCCCGTACATTTCTTTTCTGCATGACAGGTACCGGAAAAATACGGACGCCTATGCACCTATGAACCTCATGACTTATGCAGAAGTTGAATTTATCCTGGCCGAGGCGGCGCTGAACGGAGGTTTCGGAATTGCCGACCCTGCAGAGCATTATAAAAAAGGGATACGCGCAGCCATGACCAAAGTGGGCGTTTTTGAAGCGGCTAGTTTCAATTTCGACAACTACTATGCCCAAACTACTGTGGATTATGCCAAAGCCACCAACAAACTGGAGCGTATTATGGAACAGAAATGGCTGTCGTCCTGGTTTGGGATCCAGTCGTGGTTTGACTGGCGGCGCACCGGTTACCCTGCGCTGAAAGCGGGCGTTGTTGCCCAGTACGGTGATGCGATCCCGGTGCGGTTTATGTACCCCTCACCCAACCTCGATCCAAGCTATGTTGTCAATTACAATGCGGCAGTGGAGAAACTGGGCACTACCCCATTCATCCCGTCCGGCCAGAGCAAAGATCATCCTTACGCCAAAATGTGGCTTTTAAACGGAGGTTCAAAACCCTGGTAAACACTTTTACCCGAATAAGAACAACACATTTAGCAATAACTTCATCCGGCGCAGATCATTTGTATCTGCCATGGATGAAGTTATTGTTTCTTGTAAATGAGGGTTTTAAAATACATCCCACGCCCTTGATATTTGAATTAATTAACGATTGATTTGAATAGTGTTCATTTGTTTTGATCTTAAAATCGATCTTTGCGGTTGTAATAAGATATGTGACGAAATTTGCACATATCCGGGTCTGATTTTAAAACCTGTTAACTTTAAAAACAATGACAAAAAGTATTCTGGTAATTCTCGCAGGGGCGGCTCTCGCCTTTGCATCCTGCCAAAAAAAAGCATCCGAATCTTCTGAATCGGCCCAGGCCGACAGTACTGCCGCACCCGTCGAAACTCAAAAAGCGAATGCTGACTACAAGCCTGCATTCCCCGGCCAGACCAGGATCGGCGGTGTGAAATCGGCTACTGCTTACGAAGGGAAAGTCCTGACGAGCGACCTCAAAAATCCATGGGGCGTAACCACACTGCCCGATGGCCGCCTGATCATTACCGAAAAGGCAGGTTCCATGCGTATCGCCACTACGGACGGAAAATTGAGCGAGCCGATCACTGGTATTCCGGCCGTTAATTCCGACGGTCAGGGCGGGTTGCTGGGTATCCGGGTCGATCCCGCTTTTGAACAAAACAGAATGGTATACTGGGTATTTTCCGAAGCCCGCCCGGACGGTAACCTGACGTCCGTTGCCAAAGGAAAACTTTCAGCAGACGAGAAAAAAATCGAAGGTGCAACGGTCATTTACCGCGCTACTCCGGCCTTCAAGAGCAATCTTCACTACGGCGGACGGATCCTTTTCGACAAAAATTCCGATCTGATCATCAGCACCGGCGAACGTTCCGACACGATCACCCGCCCGCAGGCACAGCACCTGAATTCCAGCCTGGGAAAAGTGATCCGCATTACCAAGGAGGGCAAGCCGGTGAAAGGCAACCCGTTTGAAGGTCAGGCTGACGCAAAACCTGAGCTGTATTCTTACGGGCACCGTAACGTACAGGGCCTGGCATTTCATCCGGTATCGGGCGATCTGTGGGAAGTAGAGTTCGGTCCGAGGGGCGGTGACGAGCTGAACCGCATTCAGCCCGGAAAAAACTATGGCTGGCCAACCATTACTTACGGTATCGAATACAGCGGCAAGAAAATCGGCGAAGCGATTCAGCAAAAAGACGGTATGGAGCAGCCTGTTTATTACTGGGATCCGGTGGTATCTCCAAGCGGCATTACGTTTTACAGCAGCGACAGCATACCTGAATGGAAAAACAACCTATTCATCGGCGGGCTGAGCAGCATGCACATTGTGAGGCTTGTCATCGAAGACAACAAGGTAGTTGGCGAAGAAAGACTGCTTGCCGGTGAAGGCCAGCGTTTCCGCGACATCACCGAAGGCAAAGACGGCGCACTTTACGCCGTCACTGACCAGGGAAGATTGTACCGCGTTTACAAGAAATAAGACCCGTCAAAGTTCAGAAAAATAAAAGCCCCAGGCTCGTTTTAACTGATCCACTTTGACAAGAACGGTGTTTTCACCTGCCTGCATGGGCACTTCCACAATATCCTGATTGGGCTCGGCTTTCCTGGAAACAGGACGGTCGAGCACCAGTTTTCCATTGACCCACACACGTACCCCATCGTTACTTCCCACCCCGAATTTCATGGTTTTTGGTTTGGCTATTTTAAAAGTACGGGCAGCATAACCGATCACATTTTCATTGGGTGAAAACAGTTTCGCAAAATCAATGTAACCCGACGACCTGTCTTCGTACTTTTTCCAGCTGACTGCCTGTCCATCCGACGTTACAAAATTCTGTTTTGGATTAAAACCTTTTTCCGGGGCAAGCTTTTTTGCCAGACCTTTCCCGTCCGAATTATCAAATGGCCCCGCCAGCCACCAGTCGGAATAGAATGTGGGTGCGTTTTCTACCCTGCTTATGAATGCGGCGAGATTGCCATAAGTGGCTTCCATATCGCCTATTGCCCGGATACGGTGTTTCGCTATTACTTTTCTGAATCTTGCCAATGCCGCAGGCAATTCTGCTTTGCTGAGATAAGCAGTGCCGCCGATGGAGTAGAAAAATAGTTTGGTATACAACACCGGCAGATAAGCCAGCTCCACGCGCCCCGCGAGCGCAGTATCCCCTTGCGCGGCTTTAAAAGCAAGTTGAAAAAGACTGTCGGCTTTCTGAATAGTTGGCACACCCAGGTAATTGACCTCGATAGGATGCGACCAGATCCCGAAAAATACTTCCTTCGGCTTTACCTGCCAATGGAGCAGCCCGATGTATGCACTGATATAGGGTGACGCGCCGCCATAAACGTTGGCAACAAATTCATCGATCAGCTTTTGTCCGTCTTTTTTTGCATTCCACATCAGCTGGGCAAAAACCCAGGCCCGCAATTCCGAAAACTCGCCCCCGCCATTGTCAGGAACATTGTTACCCTGCGCAAACAACCCGACAATCCCTCTGTCCGCATAATACCGCACATCATTTTTAAGGGTTTCAAAGTTGGGAAAAGGCATCAGGTATTGGGAAAAATCTGTAAAATAATCCCAAACGGTCACTCTTTTTGCAATTTTCTGCCAGGCATCGATCCTATCGCGGTAAGGCTTATGGTTGTCACAGGCCTCGATCGGATGGGCTGAACAATAATTATAATGGCAAAGGCGAATTGTAACGTTATCCGCCGGACGGATGGTCGCAGGCGGGATTTCCGTGTAGGCGTATGCGAGCGTTTGCAGCTTGATGTCCGGGTATACCTTCCCCACGGTGTCGGCAATGCGGTTTACAAAAGCCAGCAGCGAACCCGAGTGGCTTCCTTCCTTGTCGTCAATGGCCTTGCAATGCACACATTCGCAATAAGCCTCCCCATCGTTCTGATCTACCGAGAAAACATTGGCTTCCGGGTGTTCCTTAATCCAGGCAAACACCTGGGCGGTAGCGATTTTCAGCACTTCGGGATTGGTCAGACATAGCTGTGCATCCTTTCCTTTGCGTACCCCGGCCACTTCCGAAAAATACTCCGGATGCTTTTCAAAATGAGTTTCAGGTGGTACCAGCGCATAAAACGTATGCACGAAAGGAAAAGTGACATAGCTTCCGCCCAGCGAGTCAGGGATTGGTTTTCCACTCGGATTAAGCCTGTTATGCATCGCCCAGCGTGCATTGTAAGCTTCTTCATACCACGCTTCTCGGTATTCAAAGGAAGGCTTCTGCCGGTCATTGAGAGCAGTCAACCTGATGGTTTTCTGCTGCGGCACTTTGGTCACCTCCCGCGTGTACCACCGGCAGCCGAGATAATCGGACAGATAACCGATGACCCCGTACAAAGTCCCTCGGGGCGCGCCGCCTGCAAGCAGCAGGTTTTTACCGTCAGAGCGGATTATAAATTCTTCTTTATCAAATTTTTCCGGCTGCACATCTGCCAGCAATTCCTTGGGTGCGTTTTTAAAACCAATATAAACGGCAGCTTTCCCATTGGTAGTCTGATGGACCACGGGAAGCCGGCAGCCGCTGATTTTTTCAAGATATGTCTGCAATTCCAGTGCGGCGTGCTTTTCAACGACCGAAGCTGTTTCCGAAACGAAGATCTGATAATCGCTTCTGCCGTTTTCTACCAGCAAACCCTGGGAATGAGCGTGCAGGGATATTATCAGCAGGACAAAAAACACCTGCCAGCGAATGACCATCGCTGTTTTTCCAAGCATATGTTTCATGATTTAATGTCGGGTTTTTAACAAATACAATTTTCCTTCACCAGGCAGAAAAGTCTCTGTCAGAAGACGAGCTTTTTTATCAAAAGGCACTTTTTTCGGCTTGCCGTCCGAGGCTGGGATCTGCTGTATTTTCTTTACCTCAGCGGAAACCCGGAATGCGACCTGTGCCGGCTCTTGAAAGGATTTATTGACCAGCATCACATAGGTTTTGCCATCGTACCGGTCTTTGAAACGCGTAAGGATCACTTTGGATGTCGGGTCCTGCGGACGCACCACAAAGTCGGCGGGCGGTAGCTGCGTACCCATCCAGAGGCTGTCGCCGGAATGATATACTTCATTGGCGTCCAGCCGGATGAGTGTTTTCCCCAAAGTTTTCATTTCCGCATTAAATGCCTTGAAAGGTTCATAAAGGTTCGTTTTCTGACCGAGCGAGTCGATCACCGAATTCATGAATACCTGGCTGCCCTGGCCGGTGGGGGTAGCATAGCAAAACCAGACCGGATTCTTGATCCCGTATGCCAGATTGGAGTATACATTCAGCCGCATTTCGTCGACCGTCGGGCGCCTGTAAATATCCACGATACCAAATGACTGCAGGTAATTGGCAGTTTTAACATGATACTTCAGCCCGGCCCTCCTGATAATATCCAGGTTGTTGTAATAGGATTTCTCAAACCGTCCGTTTCGCTTGTACGGGTAAATATCGAAGGAAAGGTAACGCAGGTTCTCTTTGCCCACGCCTTCGATCCACCGTTCCACATAGCCTTTTTCGTAATTTTCTAGCGCAAAATCGGGGAACAGGTTGACGTGCGGGTTACGGGCAGTATCCAGCTGACCAATAAGCCGGTATGTTTTGATTGCCCAGTCGAGCATAGTGCTGTCGGGTTCGTCGCGGATGTAATATCCGCCTGTCGCGGGGTGGTTCCGATAAGTATCGACCATCGCCCTGATCTCCTCCTCGCTGCCGGTCACCCGGGGATCGGATACGTATACTTTCATGCCGTATTTTTGGGCAAGATCGAGCATGCGGAAATTCTTTTCGGGAGTGTTCAGGTCGGTGCTTGAAACGTTCTGAACAATGTCCACATGCGTTTCGCTCAGGATGCGGTACTGCTCGTCGGTAGTATGTTTCCACACCGGCGGCCAGAAAATTCCGATACTGAAAACATCGTCTTTATGCTGGGCACTGACATGGAAGCAGCAAAGCCATAGTATGGCCGGTAAAATTCTTTTCAGGAAAAAGCGCATTTTTTAAAAGGATTTAGGATTTCCGTTCCGCAAGGCAGGCACGGAGCTATATTGAATACGCGCAATTGTTACCGAAAGGCTATCTGACCGGCTGGCTTTGTTACACCCGCAGTTTATTTTTCCCTGATGTACTTTTTGCTGATTTCTTCACTACGGAGTTCCGCTTTGGTAGTTCTTTCGTAGAGCGAAAGTTCGTCCTGCGACGTTTGTTCAACCCGGTAGCATTTGGTTACACCATCGGTTACTGCTTCCATGATGTCGTTCTCGAAATTCAAAAAGTAATCGTAAGTCAAAAACTTGGTTTCTGGCCCGGTTTCAGGCTTTTTATAGGAAATAGCAATGGTCATATAGCCGCTCTCTTTCCGGAAGGTCAGGGTTTCTGCATAAAAATCAGATCCCTGCCCCTGCGTCTTATACGTCCAGTTGCCTACCAGGTACTCCGCCAGCTCTTTGTCCTTGACAACGTCGGCCAGCGTCCGGGGTGTAGCACTGCCCTGCATACAGGATTGAGCCACACAAAACAAGGTGGTTAATGCAAAGAAGAATAAAAGTTTTTTCATGGAATGGCAGTAGCTAACCCGTTGAAAACCTAAGACTTTGTTTGTCCGGGACGATTTATTTTAATAGAGGATTGACATTATAGACGTAATTCTACAAAAACCAAAACTAATATCAAAAAATGCGCGAAATAATTATTTTTTCGCTTTGCTACTTATCAACTATTTACAATAATCTCTGAAAACTTTTATATAAAATCCCACTTCACACATGCTATACATGACACCTACCGGTACGCTCTGGATCAAACTGCCTTACCAGCCGGCAGAACTCCCGGCTGGTAAAACATAGTCTGATTTCACTTTACCAGGGTTTTGAAGTTCCCTGGATCAGCCACATTTTGGACCACTGCTCGTTTGTCGCCGGGGTTAAGCGGGAAATCGCCGTGTTGGTGCTGGCCGCATTGTAATTCAGCTCACTCTCTCCGTAAATGTAGCGGACCGGGATCTTCTCACCCATCGCTCCGTTCTGAACGTTTTTGCCAATATCCGGAAAACCTGTCCGTCTCCAGTCGAACCAGCCTTCCATGGTTGAGAAAGATGCCAGCCATTTCTGCTGCATGACCAACTCCAGCGGGTCGGCTGCTGCCTTAAATTCCTTTTCCAGCGCGCTCAGAAAAGTAACCGGTTGAAAAGCTTCGGTCGCGTGGGTGATCGGGTTGTAAACCTTGGCGTCTCCGGCCGCAACACCATATTGTTCCAGCGAGGCGGATATCCCGGCAGCGGTATGCGTCCATGCGTCCGACGACAACCATCCGCGAACGGCCGCTTCCGCGAGCATAAAATTCACCTCCGAGGCCGATATAAAAGTACTTTTCACCAGCGGGCTTGTGTTAGCCCTGTACATGGTACCGAGGTAGGACACAAAGGGGTTGGCTGCACCGCCATCATAAATCCCGCTGCCCAGCGCCACTGCCTGCGCCCGGTGCGCAGCATTGTTATTGTTATAGCTGTCCGGGTCCGAGAGTGCGATTTTCAAACCGACGTACAAGGAAGTATCAGTCCCGGCGATGTAAGTTTTCACGTATCTTTTCACCGCCCCCGCGGCATCTTTTGCAATCACCACATCAGCGCCGCGGTCACGCACCAAAGTCTGTACTTCTACCGGCCTGAACCAGATCGTGAGCCGTGGGTCTTTGCGGATTTTCAGATAATCCACTACTGTGGAAGCTGCTTTTACCCGGTAAAACTCAGACTCTCCCGTCGTGATCAGCGGCCCGAGCGGCCAGGAATCTATTGTGTTGGTACCCGGAAAACCTACCGAAGCATTGTCGGTAGCAGCGGTAATGATCGGATATTTGACAGCATCAGCAATCATTTTGGTGAAATCCGCGCTGACATTGATGCCAGCCGCGGTCATATCCGCGGCTTTTTCCGACAGCCTCAGCAGGTATCTCAGGTGGAGTGAGTTGGCAAATTTCCGCCATTTGAGCACGTCTCCGCCATACAATATATCAGCCTTTTTCATCACCGCGGAGCTGACAGCCCCCGCCTTTTGCAAGTCCGTGTTAGCTTCTTCCAGGTCGGCGATGATACCGGCAAAAACATCCTTCTGCGCATCAAATGCAGGTTGGAGATTTGCAGTCCCCCGAAAAGCCTCTTTGTAAGGAATATCGCCCCACATGGAGCTGTGCATCCCGAACCAGAATGCCTGCATTACCTTCGCGGTACCCTTGATGAACAGCGAGTCGGGATTGCCTGGTGCGCGGGTTTCGAGATAGGCAGCATTGGACAACGGCTGGTGCAGGCCCCGGTAATCGAAAGACAGGGGCGCCCAGGCAAACTGATTTGTGATCGAATATTCCAGAAAATCCCGCTGGGTATACTGCATCGCATCGGGAACCAGTTTCTGTGTTACATTCCCTGCAAAAGTCAGATCCGTCAGTTCGGTGGCGCTGCCCGAAATCACGGAAGTCAGCACATAAGCCGGGTTCACTTTATCGTCCGTCAGCTCATTGGGATTGCGGTTGATTTCGGTAAGGTCCTGACAGCCAGTAACCAGCAGCATAACGAACAAGCCCGAAAAACCACTCCATGTACCGAATCTATGAATGGATATCATGTTGAACTGCATTTAGAATTGAATGTTTAATTTAAGACCGACCGACATGGTCGTAGGATAAAAAGAAGCCCTGTCGAAGCCCAGCAGGTAGTTGGTAGACGTTGAAAACTGATCGTTGGTGTTCATCATCGTAGATTCCGGGTCCAGATGGTTTTTTGCTTTGGTCCACAACATAATGTTCCGGGCAAAAACCGACACCGACACTCCACCCGATGCGACCCGCCGCGTGATCGTTTCCGGCAGGCGGTATGCGATTGCCAGTTCTCTAAGTTTGATAAAAGATGCATCGTAAATCCAGCTCTGCACGCCCCGGCTCCAGTAACCCGATCCTGGATCGGCGATGAGGTCACTACGGAAATATTTGGTCCCCGCAGCTCCGAAATTCTCGATATACTCGCCGTTTCCGTCCGAAATCACACCCGGGAAAAATGCTCCGTTCGCAACGGCTCCTCCATAATCAAAGCCACCCAGTTCCGCCGTGCGCCCGCCCACGTATGTCAGACCATCCATCGCATTGTATTTCTGAGGATTATTTTTGATTTCGGCAGCCAGCTGGGCATTGTCCCCGTTGAAAGAATTGTTGCTGAGTATACCGGTAAAAGTGCTGGAACCGTCCCCCTTGTACCAGCTGTCCTGGCGGCCGTCCCGGGTCATGCGTTTCATGCTTTCGGAATAATAGTCCCCGCCTTTGCGCCAGTCGAGGCTGGCAGAGATCGTAAAACGTTTTACATTCAGATTGCTCTGCAGCCCGAGCGTGAAATCGGGGATAACATTGCCCAGCTTGATATTGGAAAGGCCCTGCTGAACGTAGCCATTGTTATTGAGCAAAGGCCAGCCCGCATATTCCCCCTCCGTTACACGGATCACATCCGGCCCCCAAAGGTCGCCGACGTTACCACCCAGGGTAGTCTGGCTGTAAATGTTGTTCCTCGACCAGAACTGGTGGTTGCTTACCCCCTCCGGCAAGGCTGTCAGCTTGCTTCGTTCTTTGGTAAAATTAAAAGTAACATCCCATAACAGGTCCTTTTTCTGAACCGGAACTGCACGGAGCGAAATTTCGACGCCCCTGTTGCGCACCACCCCGGCATTTACATTGGCACCGGTATAACCCGTAGAGCCGGAAACAGAAATACTGGTGATCTGTTTTTTGTCCTCCACATCATAATAGGTAAAGTTTAAGCCCAGCCGTTTTTTGAAAAATGCAGCGTCCAGACCGATTTCAGAGGAAATAATACTTTGCGGCAACAAATTGTTGGTTGGCGTCGTACCCGGCAGCGAATAAGTGGTATTCTCGCCCCAGGTAGATCTTGACAGCGCCATCGACAATCTGTAAGGATCGGTGTCCTTTCCGACATTGGCCCAGCCGCCCCGCAGTTTCAGAAGAGATATTGATTTGGGAAGTGCCAAAAGATCCGAAACGATCACGCTCAGAGAAGCCGAAGGATAAAAGTATGACCTGTTGTTGACGGGCAAAGTGCTGGACCAGTCGTTCCGTCCGGTAAGTTCCAGAAAAACCGCATCCCGGAATCCGAATGAAGCTGTTCCGTAAAGGCTGTTGATCCTTTTATTGATCTTGACCGCGGTATAGCCGACCGACGAACGGTCGATATTACTGGCAGTATACAGTCCCGGAAGTACATAACGCTGTCCCGTAATGGTCGCAAGCTGGTTATTCTGGAAAAACAGGTTTCCTCCCCCGGAAGCATCCACAGAAAAGTGGCCGAGCACTTTTTTATAGTTCAAAAGAAAATCCGTATTGATCTCCTGAAAATTCCGGGATATATGTGAGTACCCTCCCTGCGGCAATGATTTTTCGGACATGGCAGTCCGGTTATCGGTCGTGTAAGACTCATTGAAGCCCCCAACCCTTGCCATCAGGCTGAGATCGTCGGTCATGTTATAATTCAGCCTCACATTGCCGTAAGGCCTTACTTTTCTGAAAGTATTGATGTTTTCATTTACAGTAAACCATGGATTGTTAAAGCCGTTTGCCCAGACATTCTGCTGAACATCCTTCTCGGCCCAGTAATTTTTCAGATCGTTAATATCCAGCCAGTTCGGGGTAAAATAAAGATCCTCGTAGGGATAATTGTCGTAGGATAAACCTCTGAAATTATCCGATCCGGAATTGAGATAGTTAAAATTGGCATTCACGCTCAGCTTTTTGGTGAACTGGTAACTGGCTGAAAGCGCGAGTGCGTCTTTGCGCAGGTTGCTCTGCGGGTACACGCCTTTCACACGTGTATCTGAAAGCGAGAGGGAAAAGCTCAGCTTTTCATTGGTGTTTGAAATCGTGATGTCATTTACATAGCTGTTTCCGACAGTTACGAAATCAGTAACATTGTCGGGATGGGGTGTCAGCGGCGTGGCTTCACCGTTGGTTCCGAACCTCGCCACCGATGTTCCCATTTCGGGTCCCCACCAAAGGTTGGTCGCCTGGTTAAAATTTCCGTTGGAGCCGGTGGCAAACCGCTGCTGGATGGGTACGTACTGGTAGGGAATGCTGGCGGTGTAAGCTGCATTCACACTTACTCCCAAACCTTTTTTTCCCTTATTGCCGCTTTTGGTAGTGATCAGCAACACCCCGCTCCCTGCTCTCGAACCATATAACGCAGCCGCACTCGGCCCTTTCAGCACATTCACGCTTTCAATATTGTCCGCGCTCAGGTCGGACAGTACGCTGATGTCCGTGCCGGTCGGCAGGCCGTCCACCACGATAAGGGGAGAATTATTGCCTGACAACGAAGTGTAGCCGCGGATCAGCACAATAGGATCGCTGTTCATATCGGGCGTAGTGTTGATCACCCGCACTCCGGTTACTTTTCCCGTAAGTCCATTGACCACATTGTCCTGCGGGACCCTTGTCAGGTCTTCATTCTTGATTTCACTGACCGAGTATCCCAGCGCTTTTTTGCTGCGCTGCAACCCAAGCGCCGTCACCACCACTTCGTCCAGCGACTTGTTGTCCTGCAAAAGGCGAATGGTCAGCTGGCTTTCTTTACCCACCGTAATATCCTGAGAAACATACCCAACGAATGAAAATGTGAGAATGGCCCCCTGATCCGGTATTTGCAGTGAAAAGCGTCCGTTTTCATCGGTCGTGGTCCCGCGTTGCTCGCCTTTCAGCAGGATGCTCACCCCCGGCAGCGGCTGCTGCTGGTCATCGAACACGGTTCCGGTAACGCTCCTTTCTGCCGGTATTTCCGGGATAAATGATTGAACACTATCTGCTAAAACCGTCACAGGAAGGCTCAGGATAATACGCTTCCCCATACTCCGGTAATTGATCTTATCGGGTAAAAACAGTTCGTCGAGAATCTGCGCAACTGTTTTTTCACTGGAACTGATACTTACTTTCCGGTTCAGCGGGATTGAACGTGAGCTATATACGAAACTTACTTTTGCCTGATTTTCCAGCTTTTCCAGCACGGCCCTGATACTCGTTTCCCGCACGTTAAGCTTTACTTTGGCATACAAAAGATCCTGTGTCTGCGTGCCTGGATCCTCCGGAAACCCGAAGGCCAGGAATGGCAGAAGGATCAGGGCGAGCAATATTTTCCCGCAAGACTTGTACCGTCTTCCTTTTTTCATACTTTCCAATATTTTGGGTTAACAAGCGTTTTCCGGGATTTTCCGGAATGTCATTGATTAGGTACTACGCGGCCTGATACCGGCCCACAACCTCCTCCACTGATGTAAATACCAGCCTGATCTACGGTAAAGTGTGCATTCAAAGCACTCATCACGATGTCCAGCTGGGTTGAAAGGTCTTCGTCCGACAGGTCGGCTGTGACGGGGCAGTTGGGCAACTCCCGGTTTTCGACCCGGATTTCCACCCCATAGGACTTTTCCAGCACCGTGATCACCTCCGCGAGCGGGCGGTCATTGAACAGAAAGATATTGTCCGTTCGAACACCGGCCACAGGTTTCGGCGTTTCCACCAGACCAACCACCAGTTCAGGCTTGCCCGGCTGATAAGTTGCTTTCAGATTGGCGGTGAGGATCACGCGTTGCGTTTCGCGTCCGGCGACCGGCTGGCCGTCTTTCCCGAGCATCGCGACTTCGACCTTTCCTGAGATCACTTCCACCTGCGTTGCCCCGCCCGACGGATTTTTCCTGATACTGAATTCGGTGCCCAGTACACGTGTCAGGATCGCCCCTGCCCGGACAATAAAGGGAATGTTTCTGTTTTTGGTAACTGAAAAAAATGCATCTCCCGTCAAAAGGACCGTGCGGGTAACTTTGTTAAAATCCGCCTCGTACTCGATACGTGAACCGGGATCCAGCTTAACGATACTCCGATCCGGCAATACAACCCGAAGCGGTGAATCCGTCCGGTTTTGCTGCACGACCGAAGTGCCGGAGGTAGCGGGCCCGTTTTCTTTCAGGTTCTTTGAAAGCTGGAACCAGGCAAAACCGCAAACCAGCAGAAGAACAGCCGCGGCGGGATAAAAGTAACGGAAACGGTTTCCGGAGCGGTGCACAGCATCCGGGCGGCCCTGATCAGAGGCTGTCCGTTCGATTATTTTCATCCATACCTTTTCGTGCTCTCCCGGTTTCCGGCTCACATCGATGTCCGGATCGTCCAGGGCTTCATACCAGGTTTCCATAGCCTCACTTTCGTTGGCATCAGACTTACCTCTCCGGAACCGGGCAAGCATTTTCAGGAAACCTTCGGTGGTGTTGGACCCCATGTTTTGCGGGTTGTTTAGTGACAAGACGTTTCATTGCGGAATCACCGCAAATGGTACCGTCATTTTTTTTATTTATGAAGAAAATAATACGATCCAGAGCGGAAGAAAATCTTTCAGTGCCGTCCGCATGGTGCGTAAAGCAACTGTGATATGGTATTCCACAGTTCTTTTGGGAAGGGAAAGCAGTTTCGAGATTTCCCCGGCGGATAACATTTCCCGGCGGTTAAGCTGGAAAATTTCCTTTGTTTTTTCGGGCATTGTACGCATTGCAGTATCAATGGCATTACTGAGCTCGTGCAGGGCCAGGAGGTCAGCGGTGGTATTCCCGAATTCCTCTGCCCGGCTTGCAAACTCCCGGGCGTAATTCCTGCGGACGATCTGCGCACGGACGTAGTCGAGAACCTTGTTCCGTACAGACCGCAGCAAGTAGTTCCGGATAAGCCCGATCTCCGCCTGGTGACGGTTTTCCCAGAGATTTACAAACACATCCTGCACGATTTCCTCCGCGACTTCCTTTTCGTGCGTTTTTCTGAGCGCGAGACGGTACATTTCTTCCTGATACCGCTCATAAAGATCACGGAATGCCTTTCGGTCACCGTTGGCGAGATTGGAAACCAGTTGCGTGTCACTTGGAAGAAAAGGGTTCATTGATATACTAAGCTACACGCCTATAATGAAGGATGTAAAAGTAGGAGCATAATATGATCGGGATATTAACAAGCCGTTAATCTAAGATTAAGACGTCGGAAATGCAACCGAAAAGCCATTAATCGGTCAAACAAAAACGGCTTCGCGAATGAACTGATCTCTTCGCCCCTGTTCTGGTTTCTTACCGGGTCAAACTGACGCAAAAATTACCCAGAATCAGATGTTCGATAACTGGAACAATTTTAGTTAGCTGACCTGAAAGCCAGACCGATATGCAACCTGTATACCCGAAATTAGAATCCTATCCTGAAAATGAACTGGTTGCCCTGCTCAGAAGCAATCACAGAGGAGCTTTTGAGTATTTATATGAACATTATGCGCCAGCGCTGTACGGGATCATCTGCAAAATTTTAAAAGACAGGGACAAGGCCGATGATGTTTTGCAGGATTCTTTTCTCAAAATTTGGAGAAACATCAGATTTTACAATTCTGAAAAAGGAACGCTCTTTACCTGGATGCTGAATGTGGCACGTAATACTGCTATTGACAAGTTGCGATCAGATGTAAAATTCGACCAAAATGTGGACCTGGAAAATGTACCGGAAACCCAGCTTTGCAGAGATGCGATCTTTAATCCAGTGCCAGCAACAATGGATGTAAGCCTGGTGGTCGGATGGCTGGTCCCGGAAAGAAAGGTACTGATCGAAATGGTTTATTTTCAAGGTTATACGCATCAGGAGGTGTCTGAGCAGCTCAATATCCCGCTTGGTACCGTCAAGTCACGGATCAGAGCGGCCTTACTGGAGTTGAGACAGATATTTGCGGTTCCCGCCCCGGCTGAAAGACTTCAATTTGCCTGAGAGAATGGCAGGTACACCTCGAAACTCGCTCCTTTATTTTCTTTACATCCGGCAACAATATGTCCGTTGTGGGCTTCGACGATCTTTTTGCAGATTGAAAGCCCGATACCAGTCCCCTCAAAATCACGGGCGCTGTTCAGGCGCTGAAAAATGGTGAATATCCTGTCGGCAAATTGCTCGTCAAATCCGATTCCCTCATCATTGAACGTTACGAGGGCATACTTTGTAAAAGGCTGCAAAAAATTATGTTCAGGTGTTTCACCTGCTTCAATGGCCCGGTAAGTGATGTCAATGCGTGGCTGCTCCCTGGTAAACTTCAGACCGTTGCTGAGCATGTTATAAAAAAGCTGGTTCATATGCAGCGGCACTGCCTCTATCACCGGAAGCCTGTCAGAAACGATTCGTGCTTCCTTCTGCTGGATCGATAGTTCCAGATCACTTTTTACATTTGCAAGCACCTGGTTAAGATCTACTTCGTTAAACCTCGAATCGGAGTTGACGATCCTTGAATAACTCAGAAGATCATTGATGAGCGCTGACATGCGTTTAGAGGAAGAAATGACCCTTTCGAGGTAATCCAGCGTTTTGTTGTCCGATCCGGAAGTATATTGTTTGATCAGCCCGGAAAATACCTGGATTTTTCGAAGCGGTTCCTGCAGGTCATGACTGGTGATGTAGGCAAACTGTTCCAGTTCCCTGTTGGTTTTGATCAGCATTTCATTGCTTTTTACCAATTCGGCAGTGCGCAAGGACACGTGCCTTTCCAGGGTTTCCTGCTGGGTTTTCTGATCATGGATATCTGTACTTGTCCCCACCCAGGAGGTAATCTCGCCAGACTCTGCGCGTTGGGCGATACCCCGGCTGAGATGCCACCGGTACTCGCCGTCATGCCTTCTGTACCGGTGTTTATAAGTAAAATCCTCTCCGGTTCTCATCGCCTGTTGCCAAGCCTTCATATTGTCGGAGCGGTCGTCGGGATGAACGATGCTGATCAGCCCGCCTTCGAGGAGTTCTTCCTGCGAAAGGCCAGAGTAATGGATGGTGAATTCATTATAAAAGTTTTTGCCGCCCTCCCTGTCGATCCGCCACACCAGCAGCGGCATACTGTTGGCAAGCACCCTGAAACGGCTTTCACTTTCGCGTATGAATTCCAGCGCGGTGATCAGCTCGGTCACATCATTGGCAACCACCATTACGCCGGTGACCGTGCCATCCAGGTTTTTCAGCGGCTCCAGTGAAAGGTTGACGTACAACTTTTTTGATCTGCTGCCGCGCGAAATATTCAGCGGCCATTCACGCAGTATGCGGGACTTACCGGACACCAGCACCTCATGCGCAATCACATCCAGGCCGTCGGAAGGCGCCCGTTTGAAGGCGGACAAATACGGCAATCCTACCACCTGTTCACTGGTTTTCCCCCAGTAGGTCAGCATCAAATTATTCGCCACCTCAATGACCTGCTCGTGTCCGCGGAAAATCCCTATCGCCACCGGAGCCTGGTGAAAGATGTTCCTGAGCTCAGACTCTGTCTTTTTCCTCACTGCATTCACCCGAATGAGGGCATTCACCTTGGTAAGCAATTCTCTGGCAGAAAACGGCTTCACCAGATAATCGTCCGCGCCCCAGTCCAGCCCCTCGATCCTCGACTCCTCCCCCGCCCGGGCCGAAAGCAGGATCACCGGTATATGCTGCACCCGGGCCTCCCGGAAATGCATGAGCATCTGTCGGCCATCCATTACCGGCATCATAATGTCGCTGATGATGAGGTCAGGCGTATTGATCCGCGCTTTTTCTATACCATCCTCACCGTTGACAGCATAGTCGACGGTAAAGTATACGGACAGGAGGCGCCCAAGATAAAAACGCATATCGGCGTTATCGTCCACGATCAGCACACGCACATCCTTCTGCACTTCCATGCCAGGACCATCCTGCGAGACGTCGTCGTCCCCGGTGGCTGTGACGGTTTCGGCCTCCGTCGGCGCAAGCAGGCTCATCGCCTCCCTTACAAACGTCTGCCGCTGCGCGGAAGCCTGCTGCCTGTCTCTTTGGTTAACAATCTGCTCACTTTTCAGGTGGTCGTCGCCCAGCGGGATCAGTACTGTAAACACCGAACCTTTCCCCAGCTCGCTTGCAACCGAGATCGTTCCGTGATGGAGATGAATGAGTTCCCTGATCAGCGACAGGCCGATGCCCGTACCTTCGTGGGTGCGTCCCAAAGAATTTTCGACCCGGTGGAAGCGTTCGAACATGTGGGGCAGCTCGTTTTCCGGGATGCCCACGCCGGTGTCGGATACCTGCAGACAGGCCTGACCGTCTTTTTCAGATACTGAAACAGTTATAGTTCCTTTCAGTGTATATTTAAATGCGTTGGACAAAAGGTTCAACACGATTTTTTCCCACATATCCCTGTCAACATACACGGGTGCAGTTAAATAAGGCTCTTGGATGGCTAGCTCCATCCCGGCACTTTCGATGACCGAACGGAAGTTAGAAGCGAGGTCGGCAGTGAGTGCGCCGAGGTTCACGCTTTCAAAAACCGCCTTTACCCTGCCGGCTTCCGTTCTGCTGAAATCGAGAAGATTATTGACAAGTTTCAAAAGCCGCAGCGCATTGCGGTTCATCGTTTCCACGTCTTCCCGCTGAATCCGCTGCTCCGGCTGGGGTTTTTCCATGAGTTCCTGCAAAGGCCCGAGGATCAAAGTAAGCGGCGTCCTGAATTCGTGACTGACATTGCTGAAGAAAGCCGTCTTGGCTTCATCAATTTCTGCAAGCTGCTGCGCCCTTTTCTGTTGTTCCTGGTAGGCATCTACATTTGAAAAAGCAGTAGAGACGGTATTGGCCAGGAGCTCGAAAAAATTCTCATATTCCTGATCCAGTGCGCGGGCGCTGCTCACGCCTGCGACCATGAATCCATAAGGTTTCTGACGACCGCCTATCAGCACAGGAAAAATGAGGGCTGTATGGGGCTGCTGCTCAAAAGGTCCGCTCCCAAATTCCCCGAAATGCACCTGAAGGTTTTCAACCCTTTGCGGGCTGCCCGTTTCCAGGACTTCGAAAAATGGCCAGGCTTCCCCTCCCGGGCGTGTTGTATCCATTACGGGCCATACCAGTGCATCCCCGGTAATTCCCGAGGAAGTTTTTAGTTTGGCATGGTCGGCTTTTTCGCTCAGCTCATAAAGCTGAATGAAAGGAAGATCATAGATAAATGCGGGATGTGCTTTCAAAAGCTGCTCGCAGATCTGTTCGATACTTTTGGCTTTTCCTATATGTACTGCCAGATCCCGGAGCACCTGTGTTCTTCGGGCACTCAGGATTTGTTCGGTTGTCTCAGTTATCGGGTGAAAAATCCCGCCCACATTGCCCGACTCATCGCGGATCGGGGCAAAAGAAAAAGTCATGAATGCTTCCTCGATGTATCCGTAGCGGTCGAGCAGCATCTGCTGGTCTTTGATATAGGTACCTTCGCCGGCAAGCCCCCGGTCAAAAGCGTCCCCCACCACCGGCAGGGCTGTTTCCCAGCAAATCTTGAAATTCTGCCCCATCGCCTGCGGGTGTTTGGCGCCACAGATCGGTCGGTAGCTGTCGTTGTAGATCTGGATCAGTTCGGGTCCCCAGGCGATCAGGATCGGGAAGGTTGAAGAAAGGCAGAGGCTGACGGTTGTACGCAAACTTTGCGGCCAGTTGTCAACCGGCCCGAGGGCGGTTTTACTCCAGTCCATAGAGCGGATCAGCGCTCCCATCTCACCACCTCCTGACAAAAACTGCTGGTTTTCAACCAAATCTTGCATCGTATTTTCAATCCTGATGAGCCGCATGGTCAAAAAACCACGTCTTTTTGCAAATTAACCACGATAAGGCAGAAAACGACAGGATGACGCCTAATTTTTCAGAGCCCACCCTGTGCGATTTACACGCCATGATCAGGTTTTAACAGTTCATTGTCACAACCAGCTGCTCCTGTTTCATGCCCGGTTCCAGCTTTTTAATATTCTGATTGGCTGTGGGGATCATGTTATGCGTTACGCAGGCAATGATCACAGGCGTGAAAGAATGTTTTTAATACGCATATCTTGACTAAATAGTTTTGAAATACCCAGATGTTTCCAAAGAACAGATACCTGGCGGGAAAAATGTACAATGAAAGTCGCAATTTGTGCCTTCGCCGGGTTTGGTCGCTGATGTACCTTTGTCCTGTTACAATATCACCAGGTTATCCATTCTGATTTTTTCACTCAAAATACAATGAACATGGCACAGCACAGACCTTTTAAAGGCGAAGACGATCCAGCTATTTTTACTGAAGTAAAAGCATTTCTTAAAGCCCTAAATTCCGGTGGCGGCGAACCGATTGAAAAACTGAGCCCCGCAGATGCACGTCAAGTGCTTGTCGGTGCACAGAAATCGGTAGAAGTTGACTATTCCGGTATTGAGGAAAGTGAACGTCAGATTACGCAGAACGGTCTGACCGTCAACATTCACGTCACCAAGCCTGTCGGTGCCGCAGCAAATGCGCCGGTATTTGTTTTTATTCACGGCGGCGGCTGGGTGCTGGGCGACTACCCTACTCACCGCAGGCTGGTCCGGGACCTGGTTGTGGAAAGTGGTGCCGTAGCCGTATTTCCAGATTATACGCCGTCTCCGGAGGCGAAATATCCAACGGCTATCAACGAGATTTACGCAGCTACCCAGTGGGTAGCCGAAAATGGAAATGAGATAGGTGTTGACGGCAAAAATCTGGCAGTAGTGGGCAACAGCGTAGGCGGAAATATGGCTGCCGTAATTGCATTGATGGCCAAAAATAAAAAAGGGCCTGCGATCCGGCTTCAGGTGCTGCTATGGCCCGTAACCGACGCCAACTTTGAAACCGAATCGTACAATCTGTTTGCCGAAGAGCGGTTCCTTACCAAAAATATGATGAAGTGGTTCTGGGACAGTTACCTGTCCGATACCACTAAACGTAACGAAATCTATGCCTCTCCTTTGCAAGCTGAGATTGAGGCTTTAAAAGGCTTGCCGGCGGCGCTGGTGCAAACCGCTGAAAACGACGTGTTGCGCGACGAAGGCGAAGCTTATGCCAGGAAGCTGGATGAGGCAGGTGTGCCTGTTACCTTGACCAGATATGCAGGTCTTATCCACGATTATGGCCTGCTCAATCCGATCGCGCACGTTCCGGCGATACAGGTTGCGATCACGCAGGCAGCTGCAGTAATCAAAAAGCAGCTCAGCTAGCCGATAGATTGGCAGCGGTTGGATGCCTGCGGGCAATTCCACCGGAGGGGAGACAAAAGTGACAATCAGATCGAAACAAGATCATCTTCCGGAAAACCAGCTTCCGTCTCCTCTCCGGATTCCGTTTTATAGCGGCAGCGGACTTCCCCCTGCCCTTCTGCGTCATCTTTAGTATAACCTACTACGGTCATTCCACGGGTGCCATTCTTCTCTTTTACCCAGTCGCCTTCTTTGAATTTCGTATCATCCATCATTGTGATTTTTAAGGCTGTCGGCCGAGTTTAATAGTTCATCCGCTGGCCTATTGATAAAACCGCACGGAATACAAGGGTTTTTGGATACGGCGTCTTTTACCCGGCTTCGACGCTGACGTCACAAGGTTGTGGTTCACAATTTCAAGCTCTTCGCTCTGAAACGGATTTGTATTTTCTGTCTTGGCTTTACGTATAAAACCATCCTGAAAGTCTGCTTCTATATTCTGTACTCTGGTTCTCATGGGTTCATTAGTTTGTTTGTGTATGATGGTAACTAAAATCATGCCTGGAATGACAACCAGGCATCTGATCTTAACCCGGCCTATTCGTGTTTGTTGGGTTTGTCTTTTTTCGGTTTAACGGAGGTGGTGTCGTCGTCATGCAGCTTGCTTGTAGAATCGCTGTTTAAATTGGACTGGTTTGTGGGGTATCCCAACGTATCTTTCTGCCCGCCTTCACCAGTTCCCAGTGCCGCACGGCTGGGTGTCGCTGAACTGTCATTGGCCGTTGTCTGCGAATCCGATCCACTGTCTTGGCCTGTGCTTTTGTCTTTTCCGCAAGAAGTGCATAAAAGCACGATAGCAAGACTGAAAATCCCTATGCTTTTGCCTATTGTTTTCATAAATGGTTTTAGTTTTTTGTGCCTAGATATCAATAACCGTTCCAACCGGGAACGATCCCCAGGTTTTTCACCCTGGCAGACACCAAAACCAATTCTGCCAACCCATACTCTGCAGAGAAACAACTTACCACAGTACTGATGATTATGTGCCTCAGAATGATGAAAATGGAGATTTTAATGTTCTGACCGCCTCTTCAGAGCCCATACATCCCCTTTCCAGACCGGATTACCGCCAGTATGCTTCCCGCTGAAAAGCCACAGCTGATCTTTGAATACCACACTGTGGCCACCGCTGCGCACGGTCCACGGCGCATGTTCGGTTTGTTGTATCCAGTTGATACCATTGCGCGAAAACCACACATCGTTCTGTGCGGCCAGGTGATGATCGGCAAGCGTATCCCGCCCTCCAAACACCCAGATCATGTCATCGTAGACAAGCGCCCCTTTGTCGGAGCGTTTTTTCCATGCTGCTTCGGATGTCAGCTGTGTCCAGTTTTTGCCGTCTGCCGAACGCCACACATCTCCCAAGCCCTGTCCGCCCAGCAGATAAAGCGTGTCTCGCATTACCAGCACGTCGGCTTCGTCCCTGGCCGACCATGGCGCCTGGTCTACCTCTTTTTCCCAAAACAAACCATCATGTGAAGACCAGATATCGTTCTTCATTTCCAGGGGAACAAAGTCGGGGGAGACATCCGTAACGCCTCCGAAAAGCCAGAGCTTATTCTTAAAAGCAACCATTGCATGACCTTTTCGGGGCTGCCATGCGGCATTTTCAGCCTTCTCCCAGGAAACACCGTCCGTGGTGGACCATACCTCGTTGAGCAGTTTCCTTTCCTGATACTGCATTCCTCCGTACATCCAAAGTTTATTATCGAAAAAAACCGGGGTAATACTGATACGCTCGCCCCAGTCCTTTTTGGGATGCCGGACCCAGTTTGTACCGTCAACCGACGACCAGGCCGATTTTTGACCTGCCATCCAGAGCTTTCCCTGAAAACCCAGCACCGGCTTCAACCCCATGGGGTAAGTACCCGGTTTCCATTCAAACTGATGAGACCCGTTTCCAAAAGGTAATATCTGTACCCACTCGTATTTTTTGTCGGGTGAGGCTGACAGAAATATCAGGAACGTTGCGGCAAGGATGCGGTTTCGATAGTCCATGGCTGATTATTTTAATTTAATAAAAAATCTTTCAGACAATGGCCGGACCCGAAAGTCCGACCGCTGTAAAGGAAGATAAAAACAACTGGTTCAGGAAATTAGATCGATCAACGACGCAGAAAGTAGAGGAAAAACCAATAGACTGGCTTTCGGCAGGGGTCGTTTGCATTCCACTAAATAAGTTCTGTGCCCTCCCCACGGTCTATTGATTTGATGGTGCCGGTCGCGGCCTCATTAACCGTAATTTTATTGCACCTACCACGCCGTCTCAAAGACTTCCATCAACCAATTGTTCCACTTTTTAACTATACCACTATGTCAAATCTAGTTCAGCTTGCACAGAATTTTAACAAGCCGGTAGCGCTGAGGGTCAACGCAGCAGCCGACAAAGTGATTGTCGCCCAGAGAAACGGGAGGTATTTTTCCATTGACATTGCCACAGGCGTTTCATCCCAGATTTTCAAAGTACGGGCAAAAATCAATTCTTTTGATATTGACAATGACGGGGATACCCTATATATGGTAGGACCTGCCATCGGGTTATGGAAAGACAGGATCAGCGGTGGCCGCGCCCGCAGGCTACTCAGAAATCCAATCAATCCCACAAGTGTGTTGATCCTGAATGACCAGACAATTCTGGCCACCGAGGACAGCGCGACCGGCAGATTGTTCGCTTTGAACGAACCAGCCCGAACACTGGATGTTCTGTCCAGCGACCTTAACCAGGCTGTTGTAGTCCTGAAACAGGAAGTCACCGGAAGAATTCTTGTAGCCGAAAATTCAAATGGAGGTCGCATTCTCGAACTGATCAGTGGGGGTGCACCGGCTGTACTTTTCGATAATCTGGGCGATATCGCTGATGCCTGCTGGACAGACATTCATCAGCAGCAGCTGTTCATCGCTGACAGATCCGGGAAACGTATATTAAGTGCCGATATACAGCAGCCCGCTATTGCCCCGGCAGAGATCTTTACGGGCCTCACTGAACTTTGGGCCGTACAAGCTATTGACAACGAACGTGTTGCAATTGGATGCAAGGAAGAAGTACTGATCGGCGAACTCAGGTCAGACCCGGTTACGCTAAAAGTACCGGATGAAGAGCTTTTCATCTCAGGATGGGTGAGGGTTCCGGTCAGGATTAACAAGCCTACGATCAATTTCGATGATCTCCAGTTCTTTGTCCACCCCAAAGAATCGGGTGCCATGATCTCTTATTCAAGGGACAACAGCTTTGATCCATCCAAACCGCACATCATGCTGACCGCCGGCTGGATGACGGGTAAACACAAACTAGAAGTAGTCCATCAGGGCAATTCCATCGCCAGTACCGTATTTGAAGTGCTTGACAACTGGACAAAAAAGGACTACGGCCCACCGGTTTCTACTTTCGGAAATGTGGAATCGGGACCATCAGGCGGCACATGGGGCGGGCCCGACAGTGGGGATTTCCAGGTACCGCAGAACGTAAATGTGATCCCCGCACTCGGTACCCGGAATATCGGCCTCGTTCTGGTCGACACTGCCAGCGGCCGCTACCCGACCGGCGCTGCACTGACGACGATCATCAATGATTTTCAAGATGAAATGGTTAACGGCGTCGGCGCGCAGAACCGGTCGGTTTCCCGGTATTTCAACGAGGCTTCAGGCGGTGTCTTCAACGTGAACCTGGTTGGCATAGCCGGGCCTGTTATGCTGCCGAATAACTGGGAATCGTACTTCACACTGGGTACAAACTGGGTTGCGAACAACGGCCTGGACAGCACTATCATATCACAGATCGTGCAACAGAATATGGCTGCCCAGCAAGCAGGAAACCCTCCTATACTGGATCTTTCCCAGATAGATTCCCTTGTATATGTGGTGAGAAGCGTTAATCGGACTGCTCCCGATGATGATCTTTTTGTGTGGCCGAGGGCATCGCTCAGTACTACCCAGCAGCTGGTCGGTGTAGATATGTCGGGCGGTTTTCCTGTTCCGCAGTTCCGTGGCGTGGCAAGGGTATTTATGCCCGACGACTGGGCGGCGCGAGATGGTGCAAGGCAGTTTCACGAAACTGTTGCCCACGAGCTTGGCCATAATCTCGGGCTGAACGATCAGTACGACCAGAGTTCTTTCAGTGCGGATGCGTCGAGCCGGATTGCGGGCTTTAACCCCAATCAAAGCTGGGAGCTGATGACCTGGGAACGCGACCTGCCTTTACCTTCTGCCGCGCACCGGCTGATGCTCGGATGGCTCAACCCCAACCAGATCCGGATGTATAACTTTGGTGTTTTCGGAGCGATCGATGAAAACATTACACTTCATGCCACCATGGCCGGACCAGTGCCTGCGGGCCGCTTTTCGGCGGCGGAAGTCAGGCTGGAAGATGGCAAGAACTATTACTTTGAATACCGGCCCAGCGTGGCGGGTGTTACTGCTGACAACAATCCGCCAAAAGCCAATGCTGTACTGGGAACGGAAGTAATTTTCCGGGCTACCAACCCCAGCGACAGGCCCAATATCCTCCGTGTGGAAGAGGATGTGGACGCTGTCACCGACGAGGGTTCGTTTTCTATTACCCAGGATTTCAGGGACAGGGACACTACCACACCGGGATTTGAACAGGATTTTATTGTGGACGTCACCAATACCACAGCCAATGCCGCAACGATCCGCGTTCGTTATGCTGCCGATCTGAAACCTGATCCGGCTTTAACTCCCTGGTCACCGGGATCAAACTGGCAAAGTCCTGACATCGAAGTGTTGAACGGCCGTAACAGTTCCGATCCGGCGTTCCGGAATATTCCCTGGGAGGGACATAACAATACGGTCATTGCGCGGGTTACCAACAGAGGTTCCAGCGACGCACACAGTGTTACAGTAAGGTTTTTTGCCAAAGACTTTACTTTTGGCGGAGGCGCAGAGTCACCTCTCGGTCAGCAAACACTGGATGTACCGGCGGGGGCCACGGTTACTTTTACTGCACCGGATGTATGGCGGCCTGCTACCATCTCAATCCCGTTTGGTTCGATTCAGTATAGCCAGCATGCATGCCTGGTCGCACGAATGGACCCGTTTCTTGATCCGGTCAGCAATATCTGGGAGGTTACACCTGAAAACAATGAGGCGCAATCCAATTATACCTGGATGGCATCGACAACCAGCTCACCCGCATCGCGCGAAGCAACGGTACTTGTGGCCGAAAATACCCTGAAACATCCTGCGATAGTCTATTTCACAATTCACCAGCCACATCCGCTCTTCCGGGTTTATCTCGATCACCGCTGGGTATTCCTGCAACCCGGTGAGAAAAAGCAGATCCTTGTCATGACAGAATCCTTGCTGGGCGATGAGCGTTTCAGCGAACTGACCAAGAATATGATACGACGGGAGCGACGGATCGCTACTAACCTGCGCCTTTCCGCATTGGGTGACACCGGCAGATCCTGTGCTGCAGAGGTAATCGGCGGAGCCTCCCTGCTCGTACTCACGGGCCTGGGTACCCATTTTGAAAGATTTGAAGCAGAGCATGGCATAGCGTTCGGCAAAATTGTCCGTAATGACAACGGAGACGGCGTAAACGGAAAAGTAATTGTTTCCATCAAAGAAAAAGATACGAGAGGAAGAAAAAGCGAGTCGTTCCGGGAAACGACGGTCTCAAACGGAATCTTCCGGGTCCAGATCGGCGACGTAAAGGATGTGACGGTGCAGGGCCACTACCTGGGACAATTGCTCCTTGCCCCCTGTGATAGCAAAGAGGTGCAATTGTGATTTTTTGATTACCCAGTCCTTCGCGGTTGGCGAAGGGCGGGGTAATTGATATTTGTTGGGGAGGGGGTCGGAAGGCGATTTCGAAAAATATTTGTCGCCAGCGATGCGCGATTCCGCTGGGATTGAAAAAAATTCGAAACATATTTTAGCCAACATTATGCGACGTCACAGGGGCAGAAACCATTCCAAAACACATTTGTCGCCAACAATATGCAACCCTGACAGGGTCGAAAAATTCCTGCGAAACACATTTCTACCAATATGTGACCCCGACGGGGTCGGAAGGTGATTCGAAAAATATTTGTCGCCAGCTATGCGCGATTCCGCTGGGATTGAAAAAACATTTCGAAACATATTTGCTACCGATATGCGACCCCGCTGGGGTCGGAAGACGAAACCGTCCCAGAACATGTTGTCGCCAACAATATGCACGCCCGATGGGATTGAAAAACATTCCGCAGACATATTTGTCGACAAAAATATGCGACCCCAACGGGGCCGAAAAAACCTCCAAAACACATTTCCAGCAATATGTGACCCCGACGGGGTCAAGCGACGATCTCGAAAAATATTTCCCCTCAACATTAAAAACCAAATTTCCCACTCCACCAAACCGCCAGGCCCCAGCGGGGCCAAATATCGGTAGAACAATGGTCGTTTACGGGAATTTTAAAGCCCCTGCGGGGCTTCCTGTTTGTTAAACCAGACCGATTTTTACAGGTTCGCGGGATTTAAAAGATTTGGTATCATGATTATTTCGATGTTTATGCCTGCCGGGATTAAACATTTCCTTTCGCAATTATTTACATTTATTCCTACACCTCGACCGGCTCCATTTTGGGTGTAAGCAAATGTATGGTCAGCCACGCTATCAGAAATGATACCCCGCATACAATGAATATAATATTATAACCGGCCACCATATTTCCGGCTTTTTTGTACATATCGAGGGTAAAACCGATAAACAGCGGGAAAAGGACACCCCCGATCGCCCCGGCCATGCCGCCAATCCCGATAACCGAACTGACTGCGCTTTTAGGCAGCATATCGGAGACAATTGTGTAAATATTTGAACTCCAGCCCGCATTGCCCGCTACTGCAAGACCAATCAAGCCGACTGCCACCCACATATCGGAAACGAAACGTGCGCCGATGATCGGCACCACGCATATCGCAGAAATCAGCAATGCAGTTTTTCTCGCTTTAGAAACTGTCCAGCCCTTTTTCATCAACCAGGACGACAACAAGCCACCTCCTATTGCACCAACAGTAGCAGCTGAATATACAATCACCAGCGGCAATCCGGGCTTTTTAAGATCAAGATTGAATGTTGTGCTGAAATAGGATGGCAGCCAGAACAGGAAAAAATACCAGATCGGATCTGTCAGGAATTTCCCCAAGATAAATGACCAGGTTGGCCGGAGAGAAAACAGTTTTGTCCAGGCTATTTTTTCGGCAGGTAGGTCAGATCCATCTGTTCTTTCATCGTCGCTGCGGATGTAGGCAAGCTCTGATGCGGAAAGCTTCTCATGTTTTTCAGGCTGTTGGTAAATAAGCCTCCACGCAATGAGCCAGATGAAACCAATGGCGCCGGTGATGATAAAGGCCGCCTGCCAGCCATAAACGCCCAACAGCCAGGGAACCAGAATAGGCGCGACGCAGGCCCCGATGTTGGAGCCTGAGTCGAGAATACCAGTGGCCAGCGCACGCTCACGTTTCGGAAACCATTCAGTGACTGTCTTTACAGCAGCCGGAAAATTTCCTGATTCACCGATCCCAAGCGATGCCCTGGCAATGCCAAAACCCAGGGTACTGTTGACCAGCGCATGGCACATGGCAGCGATACTCCAGATCGTCACAGAAATCGTGTAGCCGGTTTTGGCGCCTATTTTATCCACAATCCTGCCAAAAACCACCAACCCGATCGCATAGGTAGCGGTGAACGCCATCACGATGTAGCTGTAATCCTGCTCCGACCAGTTGTATTCTTTTTCGAGCACGGGTTTCAGTAAGCCCAGTACTTGCCGGTCAAGATAATTGATGGTCGTGGCAAAGAATAGCAAGCAGCAGATGGCCCACCTGTAATTTCCGGTTGTGTTATTGATCATGATCGAACTATGAAAAAGCCAGAGCCTGGTTCACCATCTTCGCGCTGTCCTCGTCCAGAAGCAGCCAGGCATTTGACAAGGTACGTAAAATGGAGGATGGATAACGTTCCGAAATATCGTCCACCAGCGTATGGTATACTGCCTCCGCTTTGGAATGGCCGGGCACCATGCTGTAAATCGCCTTGGCTTTCAACAATGCCGGTACTGTGAGCGTGTAAGCGATTTCCGGCACCTCGTTGAGATATTCGAAACAGCCTTCGTTCACCTGCTGCTGCCGGCTTTCCACCTGCAGTTTCACAACTTTTACCAGCCTGCTTTCGTTGAAATCCGCAATAAACGGATCGTTGAAAGCAAGGTGGGTGTTTTCACCAATCCCCATGCAGGTAATGTCAGTAGGATACTGCAGCAATAGCGCTGAGTAGCGTTCACATTCTTCGTCGGTTTTTTCGACCGTCCCGTCCAGGCAGAAAACGTTGGCAAAAGGTACTTTGTCAAAAATCCGCTGACCCAGAAAATAGCTGAAATGCTGTGGCGCACCGGCGGGTAGCCCTATATATTCGTCCATGTGAAATGCATTGACCCGCGTCCAGTCCACATCCAGGGTAATGAGCCTGGCCAGAAACTCATTTTGTGAAGCCGCAGCAGCAAAAATGATGTTCACAAACTCCTGTTCCTGATGCAGTTCCCTGATTTTCTCCGCAACCATATTCGCAGCGTCCGCTCCCAGTTCTTCCCGGGTTTTAAAGATCTTAATCTTCAACTTGTCCGCTGTGCCTTTTCTAATAACCGACATTACTGTTTATTTTAAATTAATTGAAATTTGAATGAATTGGCAGTGCCGGTCAGAACCTGAATTTCACCCCGGCCCGTCCCCAGAAAGAATAAAACTGCTTCTGGTACAACCTCGAACGCTCCCCGAAATAATCCATCTGCGGCGCTTTCGTCAGGTTTTGAGCCTCCACGTAAACAGAGATCCTGTCCGTGATCCGGTAAGACGTATTGGCGTCGATCTGAATTCTCGCATTACGCACCACGTCGGTAGCATCCTGGTCGCCCAGCAATACGGTATATGCCCCGTTGTAATTGAGGTTACCCTGAATGGTGAATTTTTTGTGATTGAAAGAAAGCGATCCGTTCGCCGCGTGGTCGGCCTGGCCGGGCAACCTGAGGTCTTTCCTGAACTGTGCGTCCGCATTGGAATGCGTGTAGGTGTAGTTGGCCATCAAAGAGATGCCTTTCAAAATACCAGGCAGGAAGGTAAGGTTAGCCTGTACATTCAGCTCTACACCGAAAACATTTGCATTGTCCCCGTTCAAAGTCCTGAACCATCTCCATCCCTCGTAGCGGGCGGCACCATCAAACTCGTTTCCTACCAGTGCAAACACACTGTTATACTGGAATTTGTTGATCTTTTTGTAAAAAACACCTCCTGAAATAATCCCCAGGTTATCCAGGTACTTTTCATACATCAGGTCAAAATTTGTAGCAAATGCCGGTTTCAGCTCGGGGTTACCGTCCGTGATGGTTTCGCTCAGAATACTGATCAGGCGGCCCGGTACAAGGTCCACAAAATTGGGACGGGAATATCCGTAGGTCAGCGCCGCACGAACCAGTGATGATTTATCGATGTCGTATTTAAGCTGCAGATTGGGGAGTACTTTAAGATAGTCATTTTGCTTCCTGTTCGGGGAGGTCGATGCCCAGTTGCCGTCTGCATCCGTTTCTATGATGTTACCTTTGTAATCCACCTCTGTTCTTTCCAGTCTCACACCCGCCAGGAACATCAGCTTATTAAACTGGATCCGGTTCATGAGGTAGGCGGAAGAGACTGTTTCAGAAGCATCATAATAGTAAGAATCGATGCTGTTCCGGGTTGCACCTACATTGATCGGAAATAAGGCGCTCCCAAGGTTATCGTCCAGAAAACTGATGGTTTTATCTTTATCTACGCCCAAACCGAAATTGGTATTACCATCCAGCAGGTCGGAAGAAACTTCCGGCGATCCCGAAAAATTGGTAAGCCGGCCCGCGTCAGCTGCCCCTGCATAAGTGGTCACGATGGTCTCGTCGGGACGGAAACGCTTGTTATGCATGCGCTTCACTTTCACACCCGCCTTAAAAAATGCGGAATTGCTGCCGATCTGATAAGGAACGCTTGCATTGAGGCGTGCGGTAAAGTTGGTACCATTGGTCGTCCACCAATCCCTTTCAACCGTGTTATAGGTATAAAGAGAAGCATCGTTTTTCCAGTCGGTGCCGTAAGGCGCCAGATAATCTGTGCTGATGTCTGAAATAGCCAGCGGGATGTTTCCGGTGATAAAATTGTAAATACCCGATTTGTTAATGAATTGCGATTTGTTCATAAAAACACCCGCATCAAGCTTCACACTACCCAGTACAGTTTCACCCTGAACATTGAAATTGAGGTTACTGTTGTCTTCCGTTGCCGCCTTGATCTCGTTGTAGCCGCGTCCTCTTGAGTTGGTATATTCACCCTCCTCATTCAATACATTCCTGGCGGTCTGCATGCGGGTACGTTTACGGTACCTGGTCAGCTCGTTGTTATGATTGCTGTACATGAAGTTCGCAACGATATTGGTTGTCGGGCTGAAATTGTAATCGACTGTCGCCGATGTACCGATTCTTGTCCGCTGGTTTTCCACATACAAAAGCCTTACATCGGTCGGGAAATAAATGCTGCCGTTTCCGTAATCGTTTGCTTCCCACACCTGTGCACGGATCTCGTCATAGCCGTTTTTCGTCCGGAAATAACTTCCTGTCGCCATCAAACCGAGTTTCCCGTTCGGGCTTTTATCATCCGCAAAAAAGCGTTTACCCCATGACGCGTTTCCGATACCATTGAGGTTGCTGCGCAGATTGTTATAACCGGCACCCAGGTCTACCGAAAATTTGGATGTCAGGGAAGTAGCTGTGGGCGTTTTCATGTTCACCACACCTGCAATTGCGTCCCCGTCCAGGTCAGGCGTCAGCGTTTTGACCACTTCCATGGAAGAAAGCACATTGATAGGAATAACATCCAGCTGCGCGTTCCGGGAGCCATCTTCCTGGGTACCCATGATCTGCTCGCCATTCACATTGATGTTGGTAAAATTACCCGGCGTTCCCCGCATCTGTACCGTCGCACCTTCCCCGCTGCTGTTCCTGCCGATGGTAACACCCGGCAAACGCTGCAAGGATTCTGCCACGTTGAGATCCGGATAACGGCCCATGAGATCTGCCGAAATCACCTGTTTGATGTTATCCGAATTCCGCTGCTGGTTCAATGCCTTGCGCTGGCCTTCCATCACGGCGGTTACCGTTACTTCGCCCAGGTTAAGGTCTGCGGATTTCAGTTTTACATTCATAAAAACCGTCCTGCCGGCCACCACAGCCACTTCCTGCTCGTCGGGCTGAAAACCCATGTAAATGACTGAGATCGTCTGATTGCCCGCGGGGACATTGAGCAAGGTGTAATTCCCGGAAAGGTCCGTGGCAATACCGATCGTGGTGCCTTTGATAAAAACGGAGGCGCCGGGAAGTATTTCACCGTTGGCACCGGTAACCTGCCCTTTGATATTGCCGCTGCTGTGCTGGGCAAAGGCAGGTGGACCCATAAGCAGCAGCAGGCCCGCCATAATACCCGCGAGGGTAAGGTAATTAGTGAGTAGTTTTTTCATGATAATCAAGAGCGGTTATATTGAAGGATTTATTTGAATTTGTAGCCGATGTAATCCACCAGAAAACGAATGGCAAAAATGCTCCCCGTGTCACGGTTGGTAAGCCATACCTTTCCTTTTCTGAACCTTGTGCGTGTTTCCAGCACTGCTCCCCTCAAATTGGGATCAGGGTGGTTTTCCGCATACCTGTTATTGAGCAGCCACGTTGCCGACCTTTCTATGTTCTGGTCAAATTGCTTGTAGCCGTTTTGCGAAAGCTGTATCCATACGATACCCGCCAGTGCTGATGCTGAACCGGTTACGGAGCCTTTGTCGGGCTGCCGGCCATTGAGATAGTTGTCGTAAAAAATCGTCCCGTCCTTTTGCTGCGCATTGGCGAATACCTGCGCAGTGCGGGCAGCGGCATCCAGGTATTTTTTATCATTGGTCAATTTGAAAGCCTGTATCAGCGACTCGGCATACCAGAGTGAAAAGCGCGGGTGAAAAGATGTGGCTTCGGCGAAATTGGGCATAAAGCTCATCCATACGCCCTCAGGCCCCTGTTTTTCGATCAGGCTGTTGCAGAGGTTGATAAAAGCATCTTTGAATTTGGTGTCGCCCGAAAACTCGAATGCATCTTTGAACAACCAGCCTTCGGTATTGGGCCGAGATACGTCGAATAACGTTTGCTCCGCCTTGTTTTTCCAGAACGGACTGTTCTCTTTCAGCACTTCGCCGGTTTTGGCATCGATGTTGTCGTAGCAAATACCCTTTTCGGCATCGTACATATTTTTCAGCATCCAGTCAGCGGCGGAAGTCGCGACTTTGGCATACTTGTCGTTTTTGGTTACGCGAGAGAGTTCGTAAATTCCAGGCGTACCATCCGAAACCGTGGCAAAAACAATAAAATCCTCCCCGATCGAATCCCCGTGCCGGGCATCCACCATGCCTTTCAATACCGGGTGGTCTTTAATTTCCAGGCCCGCCCAGTAGTTGCCGCCTTTGATCGCAGCATCCAGGTATTTTTTGTTTCCGGTTTGCTTGTAGGCAGCGAGCAGCGCATTAACCGCCTGACCTGTATGCCAGGGCACTTCGTACTCGTACCATTTGCCCTCCGTCAGGTTATAATCGCACCTCGACCGCCCTTTTTCATCCATCATCGGCCCCGAAACATACTTGGCGATCTGGTCCACTGCACGTACAAAATCTTCTTTTTTTGGCTGGGCACGCGCGACCGATGTCCAGACGGATAAACACATGATGAGTAATAAATAGTGGGTTGGGTTATTCGACTTCATAAGTTTTATTTTTAGAATTCGTCTGATACTTGTGTTTGGTGTTCACGACCTGTATTTCATCGCGCAGCCTCATGCTGAAATGCCAGGGTACGCCCGTTTCCTGAGGTATTTTTAAAAGGAACAAGTGCGTTCCCTTCGGAAGGGAAACCGGTATTTTCTGGTCGTCAACAGCATTTCCGTTTCCCGAAATGACACCTACTTTTTTCCCGTCACAAAAAACTTCCGTCCCGGCGGTAGCCCTGACAAAAACCTCGCTGACTTCCTGGCCTGTGATATTGAGCGTGCAATATGCATAACCGATCGCGGGGCCGGTTTTCCCAAAATATTCTTTCAGATCGATCAGACCGCCGCTTTTTGAAGCAAACTTGTGCCAGCGATAGTTTTTTTGCTTATAGGTGGCAATGCCTCCGGGAATAGGCGGCTTGTTGTACTCATCGTTTTCCGAGTAGAGAAATTCCGGAACACTTCCCTCCTTTTCGGACGGGAAAGGCCCGCTGAGCAACCAGTACGAGAAGTAGGTATGCGGGGTTTCATCAATATCAAAGCTGATCTGGCCGGGAGCAGGAAAAGCCGATGTCCCAGCGGCAGCCTTTCTCAATGCATTTTCAAGCGTGGCAAGCGCAGAGGTTTTCACATCATAAGTGGCCATGACCACATCCAGCCAGTACAGCTGATTTTCTTTCAGCCAGGCAGTTTTGAAATTATCCTGAATCTGTAAATACCTTTCTCTCAGATTTTTGATGGCATCCGCCGACTGAACAATGATCTTTCTTGCCTCGGCAGGTTTTTCATTTTTCAGCGCCTCCCGGTAACGTGCAGCCTCAGCCGCGAGGACCAGCCGGGAATCCATCATGATGTTATACTGGGCAATCGAATGTGCCAGCGTGCTGATGTCATCGTGATTCAAAGCGGCCTTTGTTACGGCAAGAAGATCTCCCGCTTCTTGGAGGATCTTTTTCGCTTCGGCTATGGATGTATTGTTGAGCCACAACTGTTTCCTTTTTGCGGGTAACAATTCCTGCTGCCACAGTACATCGTTCATATTGTAAGTCAGCGGCAAACCTCTTAATTCCAGCAGCTTAAAAACCGCTTTGACATAGTTGTTATTGGCTGATCCATAAGCCGTTTTGCTGTATCTGGAATCAAAACCGGACTCATTTTCAGCAGCCAGGTTCCAGCTTTTTTCAGCAGCTGCATATACGCCGTACCAGTCGCCGGAGAAAAGATAGGCACCGCCGTCGTCCCACAAAGTGGTGAATACGCCCGTGGCTCCCTGTGCTTTGCCTGCTTCCGAAAATCCCTTGATATTGGCCTTGGCCATCACCATGTCGGGAAACATCCGGTAGGAATTCAGGATGCCGGGGCAGACCATAAATTCCAGTCCGCGGCTCGCAAATGGTTTGATCCAGCGGTCGTAGTTTTTGGCGTCGCCGTACTCCCAGGTCAGGTAAATCACGTCTTTGGGCAGCATATCCATGATCTTTTCGTGCTGCAAAGCCACGTCGCCCCAAAGCATCATTTTTTTATTATGCTTTTTCAAAACCCCGTAAAGGAAAGTCAGATGGTCCGCATAAAACCTGTCCGGGCCAATGCTATCGATGAATGCTTTCGATTTTCCTTTGTTGAGGTCAAATGTTTCGTCACAGTTCACGTTGAACCAGGGCGCGTTGAAAGCCTCGCAAAGTTCTCCGATCACATCTGCCAGGAATTGTTTTGATTTCGGATCAAGTGGCGAAATCAGTGAATGGGTTTCACCCATCGATTTGTACTGAGGCAGCGCCAGTATTTTTTCAAAATGCCCGAAAGACTGAAACCCGCCGATCAGTTTTACGTGATATTGTTCTGCATAGGCTGATAATTCCTTGATCTGCGCAATGGTCAGCTTACCATTTTTGGGTGCAAAATCCGGGTGGGAAATCGGCTGCACCACATGTTCGATGTAAAAAGACAAGTAGTTGACTTTCAGCTCCGCCAATCGCCTGATCTGTTTTTTGATATAATCCAAAGTCGAGATCGGTCCGCGGCTGATGTCGTCGAAAATAACACGCGTCGGGAACGCCGGCCAATCGGCTATGAACAACTCCCGGTCCCAGTTGGCACGGGTAAGCTGACGTAATGTTTGCAACCCATAAAAAAGTCCGGTTTCGGTACTGGCAGCGATGATCGTTTTGGCGGCGCTGGCCTGCAAAATGTAGCCCTCGGTGCCAATGCTGTCCCGGTAGTTTTTTGATCTGGCCAAAAACCCGGCTTCGCTCGCCGGAACATTATCCAGAAAAACAAGCTCGACGACCTGCTGCTTTGTATTTACCAATATCTTCTGTTCAGAGGCGAAGGCTTCCCAATGTGATTTCAGCCTGCCCGATTGAGCTGCTGTCAAGCCGGTTACCTTAAAATTCACACGACCCGGAAAAGTCATTCGCCCCGGTTCTTCCCGGACAACTTGCGGAAACGGCAAAACGGGAAGTACCGCAGCGGCGTTCTCCGCCGGTAAAGCCCAGACACCCTGGTTATTGTCCGGCATGGCAGCAAGCTTTTGCAGCATTATGCATTGCAGGATCATTAAAAACAGTCTTCTGCTCATTTATTCTAAATTTTTCGTCTCAAAATATTTGTAACTGACCGTCGCACTGTTATTGCGGGAATTCAGTTCCCGTCTGTTATTTTTTACGCTTACGGTAATTTGATTGCTGCCGTTTTTGGGTTTAAAATCAAATTTCACCGGCTGCATACGCGGATGCAGATCGTTAGGCGCCTGCACGGGCGTGACCGTGCAGCTATCTTTTTCTATCCCATTGACAATCAGATAGGCCATCGATTCTTCCGAAACCGCATTCCCAATATTATGCACCTGACATGTAACCTGAACCCTGCCCGGCTTGCCCGGAGCTTTCGCAACAGCCGAAACCAGGATATCCCCGGCCGAAATAGCCAGATCTGCCAACGGCCTATCATCCCGCGCAAACAAACGCTCCTGAACTATCCTGATAACAACTTCCTGCCGGGCAGGCAGCGAAACAGGGATCAAACCCACTCGTTCCGTGATCGTAACCAATTCTTCCCGTAGTATCTTATCAGGAATTGTATCATCATTTTGATCCGTACCGATCGTCATTTTATAAACACCCGGCGCGAGCATCCAGGTATTCATTTCAATTTCTTTTGCGGCCCCTGCATTGTAAAGGGAAACAACCGCGGACGAAGTATCGCCCTTTCTCACAAAAACATTGACTTCTGTACCCGTATTCTTCCAGGTCGCGACCAATGCCGGAAACTCAAAACCTCTTCCAAAATGGCCGGTGTACATGCCTGTCAGCAAATCGCTGCCGCGGACATACACCCTGTCTGTAAACTTCACTTCACTGGTCAGCAGCGGGAGATTGTAGCGCAATGAATTCAGTATCTGGTCAAAACCGCCCAGCATTTCTTTCTGGTTGCCGGTAAGCTGGTATTGGTTGTAAGGCGCAGCATATTTTCTGATGAGATCATCAAACCGTTTTTCGCCGGTCAACCTGGCCGTCATGGCAAAAATATTTCCGAAAGGATTCGCACCGGCTGTTTTATCCTCCCCTCCATCCGTCAAAGTCTTTTCAACCCAATTCAGCGAACCTGGCTGGTATGTGTTTTCCGTTGCGTCACATTTTGTAATCAGTTCGGCAACTTTGTTCACTGGTTTGAGCAGCGTCGGATCGCCGGCCAGATAATGCATACCGGTTAAAAAGCTGTAGAGCTCACTGATGTGTCCCAGGTGATCCCATCGATAGTAATCGTACCGTAATTCGGGATCATACCATTTGTCCGAATACCCTCCTATTTTCTCCTTTTCAAAGGATACTGCCGGCGGAACAATGCCCGCAGGCTTTCCATTTTCTGCCCGCTCCGAGTCCTCTACCCATGCCTTCGACCATTCCGAAAACAGCCGGATCAAGACCGGGTTCCGGTTATACCATGCAGTCCATAGTCCGGTCAGCAATGCACGGGCATTGAGCGGCACATCCACACCGTAGGGTTCTTCGGGCAAAGTTTCTGTGGCTGAGAAATAGTAGGATTTGAAATGTCTGTGTCCCGAATGCGTAATCCCCGACCAGATTTTTTCAAAATTCTGCATACTGATCATGCCGCGCTCCACATAAGCCGGGTCACCATAACGCACCAGAAACATCCCTGCATGCGAATCTCTGAAAAGCTCCGCAGCGTGTTCGACATCGTCGATCTTTTTATCATAACCCCTGACCAGTTCACCACTGTTCCAGATCCCGTCGGCCATGCGGGTATATCCCTTGCGCGCAATAGCATCGTCGGCGCCGAGAATAGCGGGCAGCCACCAGCGCAGCATTTCCACATCGTCGGCATACTTTCCGCCGAGCTCTCCGTTGGGGGCTTGCCTGTGCTCAACCCACCAGTGAATGACTTTCAGCATCCTGTCCATGGCCTCACGCTGCAGAACGGCCCATTGCGGCGCTCCGTTCATATTCGTTTTTGACGAATACGGGTCTTCAATCTGGTCACCCTTGTACATGCTGATCAGCTCGTGACCGGGGAATGTTTTTGCCAGTTCAGTAAAAAACTCCGTTGCTTTACTGTCGGGTAGTAGCTCACTGTCTTCTTTGCTGAGCCAGTAATGTACTTTGGCAAGCAGGTAAAGGGATTTATGATAAATTGGATCGCGCGCATCGGCTACGATCTGATCCAGCAGGTCGATAGCGGCATACATGCGCTGGATCTGGTTCATTTTTGTCTTTTTCACCGCCTCCGACCAGCCGCCCTGTTCGTAAAACGTCTCGGCCGTCAGGTGTTTTTGTAAAATATCCAGCCTGTTGACCAACGCCGTATTACCTGGGCTTTTAACAAGTTGTTTTTCAATAGATCTGATTATTGCAGCTATTTCCCCCGCCTTCGTTTCCGGTCCTTTTGACAATGTACCAGCAGAAAAATCACCAACCGGCCTGAATTCCAGCCTGTAAATTCCTGCCATTTGGGATGCCCCCGTTCCCTTGATCCGCACAACAGCGCCCTCATTTCCGATAGTCACCTTTTTCCGCACAGATCGGTAAGGAAGCCGGAACCAGGGTGTAGTAATACTTTCTGTCAGTATGCTTGCATTCACCTCTATCTGCATCGTACATACCTCAACTCCCGGATACCCGACGGTAGCCAAAACAAAATATTCACCCGGCGGAATATCCGTCTTGAATACTATATTGCCTTTTCCCGTAACCCCATCGCGCAAAACCGGATCGGGAATGCGGTTATAAAGGGTATCAAAGGCATCGATGGGTGCCGTTATCCACCCGTAGGCTCGCTGGCTGGTATAAACCATGGACGGTGTAACCTGCACATAACCTTGTTCAATGCCCGACGACGTGGTACCCATATCAAAAAGATAGTTTCCGTCCTGCCTCCCGTATGAACTACAAAAGGTAAGAAGCGCTCCCGTGAGCAGAACTATGAATTTGACTAACGGCACAAGGTATACGTTTTATAAGAGTAGTGCTTTTGAGTAACACTTAGCTTTTTGGTCAGGGATTGTCATTGGTCGTCATTTATTGTCATTCGTTGTTATTTGTAATCACATGCGGTTAGTTGGTATTTTCTTCTTCTATTTCCCGTCACTCGCCGACAATAAATGACCACACATGACCACACATGACAATAAATGTCCACTTCCTCATTCCAGCCTAACTTTAACGTTCTTCGACTCAGCATCTTTTTTCAGGAGATTGCCCGACGGAAAATCGTAGCTTTTTGCTGCCAGTATTCCATTTTTACTTTTTTCTACCATTACCAATGTCGGTGTTACTTGTTTGGCAGCTATATCCAAAATCGAAAATGACTCTGCATCCGATATGAAAAAGGCAGGCCGCTGCTCGGGTGTTTTGGTACTGAGGCTGATACCCGACATGTTCAAGCCTTTCACATGACGGATGAAAAAGCCATAAGAAGGCAGTTTACCAAACATCGTCCCCTCGGGGTAATGATCTTCCAGCTCTTCTATTTTTCTGCTAACGTCCGCCGCCATGCCCCCGCCTGCAAATTCGACCCTGATATTTCTTAATGAAACATTTTCAACATAGGCGTTTCCAACTCCGGAAACCGAACAGCCCGTAATGCCGGCATTTGTGGCCACTATATCAGAAATATTGATATTCTTCATTTTCCCAAGAGGTGGCGTAGGCGCCGTGGCAACATATTTGCGGGCGCGGTTGCCCAGCCTGACAAAAATCGGTACTTCGGGACCATCTATCACCAGGTTACTGACGGTAATCTGTTCCATTATTCCCCCATCGACCATTTCCATAGCCAGCCCGCCTATGCCCGCAGGCTTGCCATAAATCGTCTTTTCCTGGGCCGAAGGCTTGATCACGCAATTTGAAATGGTAATGTTCCGGAACCCTCCCACCGACTCTGTACCAAACTTGATCGCGCTGCAATGGCTGCTGAGCACGCAATTGGTGATCGTAATATGTTCTGAAACAAGAGGCGAGGTGCTTTTGATAGTGATACCGTCGTCGTCCGAATCACCGGTAACATTCGAAACCGTAACATAGCTGCAACCATCGATGTCCATCATATCGTTATTTTTATTCGAATGGTTCCAGATACTGATGCCGTCGATGCGCACCTTTTTGCACCCCAGATAATGCTGCATCCAGAAAGCAGAATTGCGGAGCTGCACGTCCGTGACAGAAACATTTTCGCAGCCGGCAAACCACAGCAGATATGGCCGGTCTCTGTAACGGTCTGGCTTTTTCAGGGTTGTGGTAACAAAAGCAGCGCCCTGGCCGTCAATGGTTCCTCTGCCTTCAATGGCTACATTTTTTTGATTTTTACAAAAAATCAGCGCCTGCTTCGCCCAGTCTTCACCATAGAACGGGATACCGGAGTTCTGGTACGGATAAAACCGGGAAGCAGGCTGTCCAAGCAAGGTTGAACCTGCTGAAAGATGAAGGGTTACGTTGCTTTTCAATACGATTGTGCCGGTGAGGTAAATGCCCTGGGGTATGTACACCGTGCCGCCGGTAACCGAGCAGGAATCTATAGCCTTTTGGATAAACAAGGTGTTGTCAGTGGTACCGTCACCTACGGCGCCTGAGTTGCGGATATCGTAAATCTGTGCCCACAAGCTTTCCGCCAGCATCAACTGAAATAGCGACAACATAGTCAAAAACAATCCGGCCTTCCACTTTCTAATCACACTCATTAAACTTTAATTAATTAACTATAAACACTTTGTATAAAATACCGTGGTACTTATCCTCCTCTAGCCACCCGCTCCCGAAGCCAGTTGGCAGTCCCCTTATACGCTGCATCAATATCGGCTATGGGCGTTTCCGCACCGCCGACGTCGATAGCAAGTTTCCCATTAAAATCGATTTCCCGAAGTACCGAGAAAAAGACCTCCCAGTTGATATTACCTTCACCAGGCGCGAAATGACCGGCTTTCACACCATCATTATCCGAAATATGTATGTATTTGATCCTGTCTTTCAGCCGGATCAGACTCAATGGCAGATTGTCCCTGATCAGAAACTGGTTGGCTGTATCCAGGTTGAACATCAGATTCGGAGCGCCCACCGCCTCAGCAAAAAACAAAAATGAATCGGTCGAAACCGTCAGGCTGCCTTCACATGGATGCAGGTGATAATCAAGGCCGTACTTGGCAGCGATCCCGCAGGCCAGCCGGTAGGTTTCCGTCAATTGCCCCCAATAGTGTTCCCATTTTGAAGCAGGCAAAGGCAACAAAGCATCCATTTCGGCCCCGCTGTAATGCCGCATGACCGGCATATCGGCAGGATATTGCAGCGGCAAAAGCGGCCCGTTGTCCAGCACACCTTCCGCTCCGAAAAATTTTGCTGTTTCGCAGCCCATCTCAAAAGATTCCAGACATTCTGCCCTTTCAGATGCAGTGAGATCACCTCCCAGCTGCGGCAGCACCACGCAAAAAACCGGTACCGAGCAGCCATGTTTTTCCAGCACGTCCCGGACGGCCGTTTTGTTTCTAAGCAGGTACTGAATGTTCTCTTTACCGATCCCTTCGAGCTCTATGGACGAAAAGCCCAGCGCAGCCATTGCTCCGATATGTTTGACCGTATCGGCGACCGGCGGCGGGTATCCATACCGCGAGATGATATAGAGGTACGCACAGCAAATATCCATGGGGTTATTCATCTTAATTCGTTTTCGATGAATTTTCGTGCACGTGCACGAAAATATTCAAAATAAAAATACCCTAGTGTGTAGCTGGTCTTAAAATATAAATCTGTTGGAGTGAATTGAAATCGTGCACGTGCACAAAATTAGAATAAAAAAATAGACAACCAAATTATTTACCAGCTTTTTCATGTTTCAATCCAATAATAGCGCTCCAAAAGGTAAAACAGGGAATGATTAATCTATTAAAATTGAAAAATTCAGTTCTTTCACCATCCTCAGCATAATTTCGATGCTACCGTATTTTCCTCTTCATTTTTTTAAAACCACACGGTAAGTCACAGATTTTGTGAAGCCATGGCCCGGAGGCGCAATTTCCATTTCGACGGGGAAGGCGCGAACCGCAGGATAAGGTGTCCAGTAATCAGCCGCATCCCGGCCGACGACCAACTTTGCAGACCCGTCGGTTGTAAAAACAAATTCCTTTTTTCCACCTGATATCGCAACTTTTGATTCACTTTCCTTCTTAACCTGCATACCGGGTTGCATGATGAACGGTTCTGTGATCACGACCACCGGAAAAGCATCATGGTAGGTCAGGTCTATTTTCTTTTCGATAAATT
Source organism: Dyadobacter bucti (assembly GCF_005869225.1). Classification (GTDB taxonomy): domain Bacteria; phylum Bacteroidota; class Bacteroidia; order Cytophagales; family Spirosomataceae; genus Dyadobacter; species Dyadobacter bucti. The sequence continues at coordinate 843,448 of NZ_SWFP01000001.1, forward strand.
CATCAGAAAATGTGTAGGTAATATGGTATGCCACGCCACCGTTGATCCAGTCCCTGTTTTTCAGTTCCCCCGTTGCCTCCACACGAAATCCGCCGTTTTTCAGCGTAATAGTGGCCAGACGTGCATCGAACTCAAACAGATTGGTAAAATAGCCCAGGGAATCCCGGTAGGATATTTGCGGCGTAAGACATTTTACTCCGGGCGCTTCCGGAAAACTCATGGGCTCCGGACGTGAATATTCGGTCACGCTCGATGCCTGTAGTGCGCCATGGCCCTCAACCCACAAATACGAAACTGCACCTCCATTGGGACGGAACATATATTTACTTTTTGCCCCGGCCTTCTGGTCTTTGTACCGATAGCCGGTTACTGTGGCCATGAAATTTTTTGTCCGTACCTGCACCACATCGAGATTGCTAAAATGCTTCATCCAGCCTTTGCTTTCCGAAGGCAGCGCAGCATAGGGCCGGGAATCTTTTACTTCCAGCTGGTAGGCCAGTGCGAGGTTCTTGGCTTTTGTAAAAGTGGGATAAATGCAAGGCTGGGTTTTGAAAACCTCACTGTGCTGAGGACCGTAGCCGATGAGCCCGTACGGTAATATGTTCCGTCTGAGGAACAACAGGTTTTTGTAAGAAGCACTGGCATACCGCTTGTCTTCATCCGCATACATGGACAACAGCGCCTGACACCCGTCCGAAGTAGCACCACCGTACATGGTCCATTTATTCGAACGTATGCCCCAGGAATTATCAAGCGAACCATCCGGATAAATAAAATACAGATGTTCTTTGAGCGAATTTCGTACACGGTTATTGACCAGCGTATCTCCGGTTATTTTTGCATAAAGGCCCAGTCCCCAAAGCGACATTTCCATTTCATAACCCAGATCAATGCCGAGTTTGGCACCCAATCCCCTCCCGCCTTCTCCGTTGATAAAGCCTTTTTCGTCCATTTTCGATACCGTCCTGTGCGCAAGCTCGGTTGCCCGTGTGCGGTACCGTTCGGTGCCTGTAAGCTGATGGGCCTTGGCCAGCGTCGCCGTGGTGGTGGCCACATAGTTGATGCTGGCAAATTCGGGTTTCATGACCTTGTACAGATAATCTGCGGCTTTATGGATAGACGCGAGCCATAAGGCATTTTCCTGCCCGGTCAGTTCTGCTGATATGACCTCATGGGCAAGCATCAGCATCAACAGCTGGTCGGTGGTGGTACCTGTCCATTCTTCAGGGGTTTCTTTCCAGCTTCCGTCGGTTTCCTGCTGCCTGATCAGCCAGGATGCCGTGTTTTTGGCTGCCTTTAAATAACGTTTTTCTCCAGTGATTTTATAAGAAAGGGCAAACGGGTAAACCGCCTCCGCAGCCCGGGTATGCAGCACATTACAGTTTTTACAAATCAGCGCTCCGCAGTCTTTGTGATCCTCTCCGTCTACCTGCAAAGCCATCAAAACGTCGGCAAGCTGCAACAAGGTCGCCGCATACTCCTTTTTAATCTGCACAGACTGCGATATACCCGGGACCGTCAGGTACATCAACCCCCCAAAAACTAAAATCAAAAACCGTTTCATCAGCATTTGTAAAATGGACAACCAGTCAATTATAAAGTAGTGTACGTGCACGAAACTACTTTAAATAAAAACACATCAACTTTAATTCCTATAATACCGGTAATTGGCACTGGTAATGATGTCGATCGGAATGAGATAGGATTCTTCGACGGTCGCGGAAAAGACCAGGTACTGAAACAACGACATTACCCCTCGGTAACCCTGTTCCTGCGGCTTTTCACACAAAAGAAAATCGATGATCCCCTTTTTCAGGAACTCTATATTTTTGGCAAGATAATCGTAGCCGATCAGCACAATATCCCCTCTTCCGATCGATTCGAGCCACTGCGCCACCAGCGCTACCCGGGAATTGGTAACGTAGATAATCCCTACCTGTTTCTCCTGTTCCAGCAACCCGCCCAGCCTGGCAGCTACGGCGGGGTAACTCGTATCGGTAGTATTGAGGTGTACGAGCAGATCTTCGGAAAGCTTTTCTTTGAAATAAGCCATAAATCCGTCTTCCTTGCGCAAGATCGCCACGTTGCTTTCTATCTCCCGGGCAATGTTGACGATCATCGCCTTTTGTCCTTCTTTCAGGCAATAATGTACCAATTGGGCCGAAAGGTACCCGCTGTCGAAAAGCTCTGGGCCGATATAACAAAGCCGCTGCTGGTCCGGAATGTCGGAGTTCATGAGTACACAGGGGATCTTCTTTTTCTTGCAATACTTCATCAGCACAACCGACTCTTTCTCAAAAGTAGGTGTGATGAGCACGCCGTCCGGATTGTTCTCCATGATCCGGTTCACCTGTTCTGCAAAATGCGCCTGCACATTCTGGTCAAAAAAGTAATGCTCCACCAAAACCCCGTATTGTTTGATCTCGGCTTCTGCCTTGTTGATTCCTTCAAGAGGGGCTTTCCAGTATTCGGTTTCTTCGGAAATATCAGGCAAAAGAACGGCAAGGCGCAAGGTTCCTCTGGACGTCAGCGCAAGCCGCCTCGCCAGTACATTGGGCTGGTAATTCAGCTCTTCGATGATCGCGTTGATACGGTTTCTGGTTTTGACAGCCACCCCCGCCCTGTTGTGGATCACCCTGTCCACGGTTCCAAGGGATACCTTTGCCCTTCTGGCTATTTCCTTAACCCCGGAGAGCGCACTGTCTTCTTTTTCTTCCACAATAACTTACGAATTAGATTGTTGCGTGTTACTCCAATAACACGGTCGACGACGCACGATTGACACAGGCATCGTCCCAAAAATGTCCGCGATGCCGGATCAAATCTTTGTCCCAAATTAAATGGGGAAAAGTAAGATATTCGATGGAAAGAAGCAAACGGATGAAGTTGGGTGCAGCTATGCCCAACCCTCCTTCCACCAAAAAAGTCACCGCTATATCCTCTAAAAATCCCTTCGGAAAAGCTAAATTTGTGTATTGGCATTAATAGCCTTACCTGCATGCAAAACCACCGGCCTGCGTATTGACATGTTGCCTGCTGAAAATGCCACTGATGATGAATGAACAAAAAGATCTTTTAAGCCAAAAGGGACTGGTGATCTGGCTTTTGGGGTTATCGGGCGCCGGAAAAAGTACCGTAGCAAATCTGATGAAGGAAAAACTGTCCGGTCAGGGTTATTTCTCCGTGGTGCTCGATGGCGATGAACTACGCGCCGGGATCAATCAAAACCTGTCCTATTCAAGCGAGGACCGGGCGGAAAACGTCAGACGGGCGGCGGAAATTGCGAAAATACTCGTCGGGAACAATATCATCACGATCTGTTCATTTATTACACCGCTGCAAGAACACCGAACCATGGCAAGCGAAATCATAGGTGAGCATTATTTTGAAGTTTTTATCAACTGCCCGCTGGAAATCTGCGAACAAAGGGATGTGAAGGGACTTTACAAAAAAGCCAGGACCGAAGGGTTATCAGACTTCACCGGAGTAAGCGCCCGGTTCGAACCGTCCCTGAATCCGAACCTGACCCTGTTTACCAACACCCAAACCGCCGAAGAAAGCTGCGACCTGCTGTACGCGAGTATTTTACCTTATATCACGGCAAAATAGATAACCCGCAACGGTTTCATTTGTCAAGCCGGACGGAGCCGAGACTTGGCAGTGCTACGCTACAACACACAAAAAGCTTCCATTAAGCAGAGAAACTTTATTGTAAAGAAATGGCTCCCCGTCTGGCCGGGTTACTTTTGCGCCACTGTAATTGGCTATTGCATGCCCGGCGGCAGTATCCCACTCCATGGTAGGCCCGTGCCGGTAATATATCTGTGCTTTGCCTTCTGCTATCATGCAGAATTTCAGCGAACTTCCTACGGATATGGAAGAAACTACAGGATAACCGGCCAGTACCTTTTCATCTTCCTCCGAAGCATGCGACCGGCTGCCTACCGAAATCCAGTTGTCAGCGGGTTTGGTCACCTTCAGCGCAGTTACAGTTCCATCATCCGACTGTTTCCAGCTTCCGTCATTTTCGCCCGCATAGTATAACACATTCCGGACAGGCACATAAATTACACCCAAAACCGGCTTGTCAATATGAATAAGAGCGATATTAACGGTGAATTCTCCGTTTCTCTTGATAAATTCCTTGGTACCGTCCAGCGGGTCCACGCACCAGAAATATTCCCAGTCTTTCCGGTCTTCGTACGGGATATCCCTGCCTTCTTCCGAAATGATTGGGATTGATGGATAAGCCTCTCTCAGCGCGTCCACAATGATATGATGTGAAACACGGTCGGCCGCAGTGAGCGGAGAATCATCTGATTTCAGGGTTGTCTGAAAATCGGCATTTGGATTATTGTAAACTTCGAGAATACCTTTTCCGGCTTCGAGGGCAATCGCATTGATTAGTTCTATGGCTATCTGCATGGGTCAATCTGCTAGAAAATCGTCGTTGGGTTCGTTAAAAGGCGTGAATTTAACCCAATCCACGAACATCTCCATCGAATCGAAATTCGGGGCTTTGTAGGTTCCGCTATCATTCCCCGCCCACCAGGCAAACCAGTTGCCGATATTGATATGGGACGCAATGTAAGGGACCCTGGTCGTGCTGGTCCGCATCAGCTGATTGTCAATATAATATTCCACCCTTGCCTCCTGACCGTTGCCGCCAGTATGCCAGTCCCAGCGGTACACATGGAATTTCTGATCGTTCAGTCCGGCGGGGTAAACAATATTTTTGCTATCGTATTCTCCCGACTTTTCTCCTACCCAGTTGGTGTAGATCGGGTTGCCGAGGTTGGCCCCTTTTACTTCGATATCGATTTCGTGGTTCAGCGTAATCCTGCCATTATCCGCAATATTGCCCGCCGCCACGGCCTTCTGCCACGCTGCCGGGTCGGAAGCCTGGGTAATTTCCTTGTACCAGAAACTCCATGCTGCCGACACCACGCCCATATCAGGCGCCTGCAATATCCTCATTTTGAATTCATAGCGACCAGATGCGAATCTGCTTGTCGATGTCAGTACCCCGCCCAATCGTTTGCTATGTCCTTGCGGCCCACGCAGTGCACCGGTATATTGGTCGCCAAGTGCGCGCATCACTGCATGCCCACCCTTGACATATACATTTTCAGGAATAACGCCCCCGTGCTGGTAAGCCGCGTTCGCGGACTGTCCCCAGAGTCGGTTCATTTTATCCCATTTCGCAGCGTCCAGCTCGGTTTCGAATTTGTCATAAAAAGTACCCGGAAGAGTCAGGTCGCCTATATCCGGGTCACCGTCAAGTTCTTCTTCAACCGGCTCCGGCTTGGGATCAGGATTAGTCTGGCCGTCAGATTTGCAGCTGGCAAGAACAGAAATGGCGAGGGTTAAGAATAGAATGTATGTTTTCATATGAGGCTTTCGGCGGTCGGTTATTAGTGGGTAGAATGAGATTTGAATGCTTTTAAATGGTCATGTATGGTCATGATTTGTAAGTTAAAGCTATAATCGCTTGCCGAAGGCCGATAGCTGACTGCCGACGGCCAATAGCTAAAAGCTTCTTTCTCCTTCCTGCTCAAACCCCGGTGTTTCTTCCAGCCGGTACGGATCTCCTCCTACCTGGATTTTCCAGAGGATTTTTCCTTTGAAGTCGGTGACCAGAAATACCCTCGGGTCGGTGATGCAGTAAATAACTTTGTCTGTGCCAAAAAGCTGCGCATTTCCCTTTGCCGTGCTGTAATAATCTCTGGCCAACGGAATATCGAGCTCTTTCCTGGCTTTTTTGCCCGACACATTGAGCTTGAATGACAGTGCCCTGGTGATCCCTTTTTTAACACCATTGTCGAGCGTCATCAGTTCCCCTCGGGCATTGATGTGTGCATAGTGCTGCGCGCTGAAAAGTTCGTCTTCAGCCAGCGTGAAGTCACCTTTTTCACCCAGTTTCCAAAGTACATCTCCCGTTTTGTAGTCTACTTTCCATACCTGGTTCAGGTCGCGGAAAGAGATGAGAAAGTTTCCGTCCTCTTCCCTGAAAAGTGAGTTGGCATGTACCCAATCCTTTTTATTTTTCATGATATCAGGGTCTGAAAGCGGGTCCAGATGATCCAGCATGGTCCATTCCCATATCTTTTTTCCTTTGCGGGAAAAAATAACAATACCGTCGCCTTTCACAGTATCCTGTTTCGCTCCGCCAACGCTGGTCAGATCAAAAACCTTTTTATCGAAGGTCAGTGCATAAATGTTGCCGTCCTTGTCAGTCCGGACTTCGTGGTGTACCATTTTGTCCATATCACCTTCTCCGGTCTGTAAATGCGTAAGCACCTTCCCTGACAGGTCCAGCTCCACAATTTCATCCCCTCCGGAAGAAGGTATTTTTTCCGGACCTACTATACACATCACCGTTTTTTCCGGCGTCCAGTGCGAAACCTTCACGCCTTTGCGGAAGGGTTCGTACCAGACAATTTCTCCTTTGTAATCAATGATCACGGCCGAGCCGGGTTCGGTCAGGATCTGGGTCAAAAAGTATCTGCCTTTTATTTCTTCCGCAAAGCTGCTGTCCAGATGTTCAAGGGTAAAATAAGGTGTAGCCTGGTAAATGGACTTGGTTTCGAGCGGATATTTTTTGCTCACTGCTTTTTGTGAAGCCGTAGAAACCACCACCTGAAAGGTATAGTCCGTTTTTCCCTTGGTATTTGTGATCCAGAGCGCATGCGTGTGCCCGCCTTTTGAAATTGTGGAATAAAGCGTATCACTGCTTTTTTTTGACCAATATTTCAAATAGGCATCGCAGTCGCGGTTGGTCGTCACATCTACCCTGAAACGCAGCCTGTTTTCCGGCACATGCACCAGGCCGACATGATCGACCCGGATTGGGGCGACGGCATCTTTCACACTATCAAACTGCCACAGAATACCCGTCGACACCAAAAGTATCAATCCAAAAAACAGCAACTTTTTCAAACCCGACATACGTACCAAATAACTATTTTACCCTACCTGCATTAATGCTTGCATCCAGCGAGGTATTGCTTTGAATTTCATTTTGAGGATAAGGGAACACCGTATAGTCAATAGCGTCCGAGTAGGTGGCCGCACTCCGCAAAGTAGGAACCACTTTTTCCTTGAATTTGGCGAGTGCGTTCGAGCCGTTCGTAGCACTTTTACCCCAGCGGATCAGGTCGTCCCTTCTTCTGCCCTCCATAAAAAACTCCTTATTGCGCTCGTCGAAGATCTTGTCGCGCAGGCCCTCCTTCGTAGGATAGGAAGCCAGGGTAATAGCCGGCAGGCTGCTTCGCGTACGGATCTGGTTGACCAGTGCGATACTTTCTGCGTTCGGGCCGTTGAGTTCGTTCAGTGCTTCGGCGCGCATCATCAGCACGTCTGCATAACGCAGGATGGTGACGTTATTGAAACCGGCATAATTGTAGTTGTTGACGTGCGGGTATTTCAGATTGTAAATAAACTGGGCCGCCACCGTATCAGGAGCTGCTCCGCCGATGCCGCCATATTCTTTCGGCACGCTGATCACCTGCCCGTAAAGTGTTTTGAAGACGCCTGTCAATAATCCCCTGCGGTCATCGTCTTTGTCAAAAACCTTATAAAAATCAAGATGAATAGGAAAATTCCCCCAGCCTCGGTTCAGGTCCCACGGCGTGGAATTGATCCCGAAACTATTGCTGTTAACCCCGTAAGCACCTGCTTCATTGGAGGATTTCAACACAAAAATAAACTCATTATCCGACCGGTTGGCCGTGTTGAAAAGCGATGCAATGCCTCCTTCGGCTTTGGTGCGAAGATCAAAGTTCGTGCCGATGATCTCCGTCGATTTGTCAACCGCTTTCTGCCATTCTCCACGCCGCATATATAACCGCATCAATAGCGCCTTGGCAGCGCCTTTGGTTGCGCGGGCCACTTCCGCAGGCGGATAAGAAGCAGGCAGGTTCTGCTCTGCAAATTGCAGGTCGGCGATCATGGCATCTTCTACCACGGCTTGCTCCGTCATTTGAGGGTTTTCATCGGCTTCTGTAAATTTCGAGGACGATTTGAGCAGCAGAGGTACATTTCCCCAGAGCGAAGTAGCATCATAATAACCCAATGCCCTTAAAAAACGCACTTCTCCCAGATTCTGGTTTTTCAATTGGTCTGTAGACGAATTCCCGACAAAATCCACATTGCTGATCAGCTCCTCTGCCTCGTTGGTCCGGGATATCAGCTTAAAAATGCTGATCCAGACATCATTCAGCACTGAATTGGATGCATCATAGGTCAATTGATCGAGCTGACCGCCCTGGCGGGATGTAAGTGCTGTCGTCACCACATCGCCCGGATATTCGTACAGCCAGTACAGGTTTCCGGCATAGTAGCCGAAGCCTCCGTTGTCTTTCAGTGCCGCATAAGTCCCGCGCACAGCCTGTTCGGCATGCTCCGGCTTGGTCAGCACGTTTTCATCGTATACCGAGAAGGTCTCTTCTTCGAGGCCATTCTCGCAGGACATCACCAGTGACAGGCACATCAGCAGGGTCACGCTGGCAACTTGATATATTTTTTTCATTATCAACCGGATTATTTTTTTTGATCAAAAGGTCAGTCTTCCACCTAGCAGCAACATGCGGTTTACGGGATAGGCATTGAAATCAATTCCTCTGGCCACGTTCCTGTTTTGCTGCGAATTGCTCACCAGGTTCCCGATTTCAGGATCCAGGCCCGAGTAGTTGGTGAATGTATAAAGGTTTTGCGCATTCACGTAAATATCAAACGCCTGTATCCCGATCGATTTCAGAATCGACGCCGGAACCCTGTATGTAAGGGTCACATTTTTAAGGCGCACAAAATCAGAACTTTCCACGAAACGGGAGTTCACCCACCCGCCATGCGTATTTCCGTAAAAGCTCCGCGCCGGGATCGTTCCTTCGGGCGTTTCCGGGGACCAGGTATCGGTCAGCACGTCGTTCAGCACATTACCCTGCGTGATCGGGTTCAGCAAATCCACTTTCTGTACGTTTACCAGTTTACCGCCTGTTTGTCCTTGTAAAACCACGTCCAGGGCAAAATTCTTGAATGTAAAATTATTGGTAAAACCCAGGTTCACTTTCGGTACGCCGGTTCCCAGTACTTTCCGGTCGTCGGCATTGAGGATACCGTCACCATTCAGGTCCACAAATTTCGGGTCGCCCGCCTGTGCGTTGGGATGTGTGGTGGTCAGCGCAGGATCGTTTTCCTGGATGATACCGTCGTAAACATATCCGTAAATCGCGCCGATCGGTTCTCCTACGCGGATGATAAACGGACTTTCAAAATTGGCCCCGCCGTCCGGTTTGAAGCTGCCGACATAAATATCCGAATTATTGGCACCCAGCGATTTCACCTTGTTTTTGTTCACCGCAAATGAAACGGTACTGTTCCATTTGAAATCCTTGCCGGCCATATTCACAGTTTGCAAACCAAGTTCGAGACCCTTGTTTTCAACTTTCCCGGTATTTCCGAAGCGGGTTTCGAAACCGGTCGAAGGCGCAATGCTTCGATCGAGCAGCAGGTCATTGGTTTGTTTGTTATAATAATCAGCTTCCAGGATCAGCCTGTTTTTGAAAAAACCTACGTCGATCCCGAAATCCCAGGCGGCAGTTTCTTCCCATTTCAGATCAGGGTTCGAAATCCTCGTCACAGCAATACCGCTCACGGTCGTAACACCGTCAAAAGTGTATTTGGTAGAATTGTCGGCCGCATAGGTCGCCAGCGAAATGCCGGAGCTGATCCGGTCGTTCCCGGTGATACCGTAGCTCACCCTTGCTTTACCCGACGATATAAAACCGAGGTCTTTCAGCGCATTTTCCTCGCTGAATTTCCATGCGAAAGCAGCCGATGGGAAATAACCCAGCTTATGGTTGCTGCCGAAAACCGACGAACCGTCGACCCGGTAAGTACCTGTAAAAAGGTATTTGTTGTTAAAATCATAGTCCACGCGTCCGAACCAGCTTTTGCGTTTCACGACATTCTTGCCTGAATAAGCACTGAATTGCTGGGCAGTGGCCAGGTTGTCGTAACCCAGGTCGTCGCTGCTGAAATTGGTCGCGGTAAGGCCCGTTTCCTGGTATGTATAATTCTGACTGTTATAGCCCGCGAGCAGTTTGACCGCATGTTCGCCCGATTTCAGATCGTAGGTCAGCGTCGGGTTCACGATCAGGTCTTTTTCATTGGTCTCGGTTACGGTTGCAATACCTTTGGTAGCAATGGCATTCGGCACTGTCGAAGGTGCGAAATACCGGTACTTGCCGCTGGTGATGTCCGCACCGAAATCGCCCTGAAGCAACAACCCTTTGATGATCTCATATTTAAGGGAAAAATATCCGTTGGTACGGTAAGAAACATTTTCCCGGTTTTCGGCCTGTACAAAGTGCAGCGGGTTACGGGCGTCGCGCTGAGGCGGAATGCTCGGGTCAAAAGTGGAAGCCGGGTTGGCTTTCAGAACCTGTTTCAGGAAACCGTTGATCGTTGAAGGTGCCAGTGGCAGGTCATTTTGTACACCATAATTTCCGAAAACCCGGGCCGAAACCTTAAATTTATCATTGATAGCATGGTCCACATTCACCCTTCCCCCTACTCTTTTGTATTTGGAATGAACAATGATACCCTCCTGGCTCAGGTAATCGAAACTGGAAAAAACCGAAGTTTTATTGCTTCCACCCGTGAAATTCACGCTGTGGTTCTGAACTTTCGCAGTACGGAAAAGCTCGCCCTGCCAGTCGGTACCGATGAATCCTCTTTGCAAAGAATCCAGCCTTGACGGGCTGTAAGGTGCCAGGCTTCCGGTGAGTCCGGATAATTTGTTCAGCCGCACCGCATGGTCGTAAGGCCCGGTAAGATCGAAACGGTCTACCACTTTTTGAATACCAAAATAACTGTGCAGCGAGAGCCTGCTTTCTTTGTTGATACCATTTTTGGTGGTGATCATAATTACGCCGTTTGCGCCACGAGCACCATAAATGGCGGTAGAGGCCGCATCTTTCAATATCGTTACCGAAGCAATATCCTCCGGACTGAGCGAGTAACCCACCTGCGCGTTCACAGGAAAACCATCGATGACGTACAGCGGCTCGCTGTCCGCATTCAGCGAGTTGGTACCCCTGATCCGGATCGACAGTGCTGCTCCCGGTGTACCGTTGTTCTGGCTTACCTGCACACCGGCCGCCCGGCCCTGCAGTAAATTCGCCATCGAAAGGGACGCTTTGTTCAGGTTCTCCGAATTCAGCGTTACCGCCGAGCCGGTGAAATTGCTCTTGTTTTTGCTTCCGTAACCCACCACCATCACTTCGTCCAGCGCAGCAATGTCAGCTTCCATCACAATATCCACTCTGGATTTTCCGCCTACGGGTATCTCCATAGGAACATATCCGATCATGCGTACGACCAGTATGGCGTTGTCTTCCACCTGCAGGCTGAACTTCCCGGCGGCGTCGCTGCTGCCTCCATTCTGCGTCCCTTTTTCCTGTATAGAAGCACCCGGCAGCAATTCGCCTTCCTTGGAAGTAATGGTACCCGTGACCATTATTTTTTGAACCGGCTTGTTCAAATTCACATAGGGCGCGCGGGCAGATACCGGCAGCCAGCCGCCGGCCATGATCGCGGCAAGCAGCAAAAAGCGTCTGAAATTCTTTGTAAATAGTAGCATCATTTGATTCACTTAATGATCAGAAAGATTTGGTAAAAGGGTTTAGGAAACTAGTGGGCTTACCCGGAATTACGGCACCATTTTTGGTTCGATAAAATTACCCTACAGCCGTCCCATCCCTGTTCCAATAGTCCCGATTTGCAGTAAATCCGTCCCTGAAACGCCATTTTCGCCCATTAAAGCGAATATTTTTAATGTTATTCCTGAAAAGTCAGTTTAATAATTCACGAAAATCGTAGATTCAAGAATTAAAGACGGCGAAGCGAAGTGATCAGGAAATTCTGTATATGCGTATTGGTTTAGTAATCCTTTTGTGTTGTGCCCCCCTTCACCCCCTGTTTGCGCTTACCCAAAACATCAGGTTCAGTCAGATCGGTGTCAATGAAGGATTGTCACAGGGATCGGTCCGGTTTGTTTTTCAGGACAGCAAGGGGTTTATCTGGTTCGGGACCAAAGACGGCCTGAGCAAGTACGACGGCTATAAGGTGACCGTCTATAAAAAGGAGATCAAAAACAGCAACAGTTTAAGCTCAAACGATATCAAATGCATTTCCGAAGACCGGGAAGGCAAGCTCTGGATCGCCACCTGGGAAGGCGGGGTGAATGTGTTTGATCCCAAACTCCAGCGATTCACCAATTACCGGAAAGGCAGCCCCGGCCCGCTGCACCTGTCGAGCGATTATATCGAATGCATTTTTGTGGATAGCGACAACAACGTATGGGTCGGGACCGCTGCCGACGGCCTCGATTATTTCGACCGCAAACAAAACCGTTTCATACATTTTTCACACGACCGCGTCAATTCCCGCAGCCTCACCGACAACGGCATTTCCACCATTTATGAGGATAGCGAAAAAAATATCTGGATAGGAACCGTCAACGGACTGAACCGTTTTGATAAAAAGACTAAATCCTTCGGACGTTACAGCCACGGCCCAGGCACCGGAAAACCTGGATTTTACAATAGCATCAAGTTTATTTTCGAAGACAGCCGCAAAAACCTCTGGCTGGGCAGCTATGGCGGCGGCCTCAACCTCCTCGACCGGAAATCGGGCTCCTGGGTTTCATTTAAAAACAATGAACTGGGCAATGTTTCATTGATGTCCATGGCCGAGGACGACCACGGTATACTCTGGATCGGTACGGAAAATAACGGGCTGGTGCGGTACAATCCGCTGGACGAAAGCTTCAAAAGGTTTTGGGCCAATGAAAATGACAAAACCGGCATCAGCAGCAACACCATCAATTCGGTACTGAAGGATGCAGACGGGAATATATGGCTGGGCACGCAAAACGGCGGGGCTAATCTGCTCACGCCGGGGGCCGATAAGTTTAACCACTACCGGCACCAGCAAGGCGTGAACAGCCTGAGCCATAACATTGTCAATGTGATTTTTGAAGATTCCGATAACATGCTCTGGATCGGCACCGACGGCGGCGGCCTCGACCGTTTTGACCGTAACAAACAGCATTTTACGAACTACCGTAACCAGAAAAACAATGCCGCTTCCATTTCCGGGGATTATGTGCTGGCCATTGCCGAGGACGAAAAACACAACCTCTGGCTGGGGACGTGGGGCAAAGGGCTTACGGTTTTCAACCCCGCAGAAAACCGGTACCGGCATTTCCGCAATAACCCCGCCGACCCGCGCAGTGTGAACAGCAATTACGCCTTCGCGATCTTCCGCGACAGCCGCAACCGTCTCTGGGTAGGTACCTACGGTGAGGGCCTGGATTTGTACGACCCCGCAACCGATTCTTTTACGCACACCCTCAATGACCCGAAAAACCCGGCGAGCCTGAGCAGCAATTATATCCTCAATATCAGGGAGGCCAGGAACGGCAACCTGCTCATCGGCACGGAAGGCGGCGGCCTGAACATCATGGATGTCCAAACCGGAAAGTTCCGCACCTACAAGCATTCGGATGCAACCAACAGCCTCAGCAACAACGGTGTATCCTCGGTATGGGAAGACAAAAAAGGAAATATCTGGATCGGGACCAATTACGGCCTGAACATGCTCGACCCGAAAACCGGCCTGTTCCGGCATTGGTTTACAGAAAACGGCCTGCCCAATGATATCATCACGAGCCTGCAGCCCGACGGTGACGGTAACCTGTGGATCAATACCACCAAGGGGATCTCCAAATACAATCTTGCAAAAGACACCTTCGAGAACTTCGGGATCGCCGACGGTCTTCAGGGAAACGAGTTTAAAGACGCGCGCTGCCTGAGCCGCGACGGACGTATGTACCTGGGCGGCTATAATGGTTTCAATGAATTTTATCCCAAAGACACCCGCGCAAGCCTGGAAGAGCAATCCATTGTTTTCACAGGATTTCAGATCTTTAACAAAGAGGTCCCGGTAAGCCGTGAAGGTGCATTGAAGGAAAGCATCAATTCGGTGCGTGAAATCCTGCTTTCCTATGCCGAGTCCGTTATCACTTTCGAATTTGCCGCCCTGAATTTCACCAACCGGGACAAGATCCAGTATGCCTACATGCTCAAAGGTTTTGATCCGCAATGGAGCCGGATCGGTTCCAAAAATAACGTCACTTACACCAATCTCGACCCCGGCGACTATACGCTGCGCGTAAAAACAGTTTCAGATAAAGGGAACCTCTCCGAAAAAGAGGCGAGCATTAAAATCACAGTGCTGCCGCCCTACTGGAAAACCTGGTGGTTCCGGCTGCTTGTGGTATTGCTCGTGGCGGGTATTATCCTGTTCATATTTTACCAGCGCATCAATTCGGTGAAAGAGCAAAACCGGCAGCTCGAAGAGGTGGTGGCCCGAAGAACGCACGAGCTCAAAGAAGCCAATCATGACCTGGAAATCAGTAACCGTACCAAGGACCGTTTTTTCTCCATCCTTGCCCACGACCTCAAAAATCCGATCGCCGCATTGTCGGGGATCTCGGATCTGCTGAAAGCGAAATTCCCGACTTTGAGCAGTGATGAAGTGTATGGCTATATCAGCGATATCAACAAAAGCTCCAATTCGGTCCAGGATTTGCTCATGAACCTGCTCGACTGGGCCAGAACGCAAAGCCAGAACATTGCCTACACCCCGGAAAATATCAGTATTGAAGAGCTGCTGATCAAAAACCAGTCGCTGATGGAGCAGCAGCTGAAACGTAAGAACATCCGTTTTTTACTATCGTCCGATCCGTCGCATTCGATTTATGCAGATCCGCAAATGGTCGACACGATTATCCGTAACCTGCTCAGCAACAGCATTAAATTCACCCCGACCGAGGGCGAGATAAGCGTAAGCTCACGGGAAGAAGGAAATATGATTGCGATTGAGATCAGCGACACCGGCATTGGGATGACAACTGAACAAGCTGACAGTCTGTACGATATCAAAAACCAGCGGATCGCGAATGGTACAGAAGGTGAAACAGGCACGGGACTGGGACTTGTGATCGTCAAGGAATTTATGGATGCCAACAACGGTACGGTCGAAGTGGCAAGTACGCCTTCAAGAGGTACTACTTTCACAATATCCTTGCCCAGATCAAGGGCGGCGGAGATTAAACGAACGCACATGCAAATCGGATCAACCGAAAACAAAATTAACACCAGCCAATCCGAACCGTTTTCAGAAGAAAAGCTGGCCGTCCTGAAAGGTAAAAAGATCCTGATCATTGACGACAATCCGGAAATAAGGGGTTTTCTGAGGCTTCTGCTATCGGGCACGTTCAAGGTCTTCGAAGCCAGAAATGGAGCAGAAGGCGTCGAAATTGCCTCTGTTTCCCAGCCCGATGTCATCATTTCGGATATGATTATGCCTGTCATGAACGGACTGGAATTCTGCGCGATCATCAAAAATGAGCCGCGTACCAACCATATCCCTGTGATCCTGCTCACGAGCCAGGCCAACGAGTCCAGCCAGCTTTCAGGCTATGAAGCCGGAGCCGACAGCTACCTCATGAAGCCGATCCGGCAGCATTTACTGTTCCAGGTGATCTACAATTTTATCCGTAACCAGGAAACCATACGACAAAAATTTGAGCAGTCAGAAGACATTTACCCCCCGGACCTGGAACACAACAAGCCGGACAAGGAATTTCTCGACAGCATTATCGCTTTCATCGAAGAAAATCTGACCGATCCAGATCTGGACCATAAAAAAATCAGCGAACTCACAAACCTGAGCCGCACAGTACTTTATGCTAAATTCAAATCCCTCACAGGTCAGGGCGTCCATGACTTTATCAAGTCGGTCCGGCTCAAAAAAGGCCTCAAACTCTTACAGGAAGGCCGACTGAACGTAAACCAGATCGCCTTTGAAGTGGGCTTTAACACACCCTCCTATTTTTCCAAGAGTTTTATCAAACAATATGGCGTCTCACCCTCGGAGTATGTGGCGAAGCTGAAAAGCAAGACTGCAAATGCACAGGCCTGAGCAGGCAAAAGCGTTACTTTTCCGATATGATCTTGGATTTCTCCGGATATATTTGTGATATCCTGGCATGTAGCTGCTCTTTTTTTACAGTATTAACCGGCATGCAGATGCTTTGAAAAATTATCAAACGCATTATACTGCAAATGGAGAATAAGACAATCCGCATCAAAGACATAGCCCTGAAAGCCAAAGTATCTACGGGTACCGTCGATCGAGTGATCCACAACAGGGGAAAAGTGGCGGAGAAAGTGAGGCTCCGCATCCAGAAGATCATCGATGAGTCCAACTACGAGCCTAATCTGATGGCGCGCGCACTGGGTTCCAAAAAACAATACCGCTTCGCAGCGCTGATCCCCGACCCTGAAATCGACTCGTACTGGCAGGGACCGAAAGATGGCATTGAGCTGTCGGTTAAGGAATTGAAACAATATGGCGTATCCGTAGAGCAGTTTATATTCAATCCTTTTGATGTAAAATCCTTTACCGAGAAAGCCGCAGAACTAACCGGATCAACACCGGACGGGATCTTTTTGTCACCGATCTTTTACCATGAAATACTGCCGTTTTTCGAGAAATGGAAAAAAGCAGACATTCCGTTTGTGCTTTTCAACACCGAAATCGAGGATTTTGGCTTGCTGAGCTATATCGGGCAGGACTCTTACCAGAGCGGGAAACTGGCCGGAAAGCTTATGCATTACGGGCAGTCGGAGCCTTGCTCTGTGCTGGTGGTGCATATTGATGAAAAAACCAGCAATGCGGCACACCTTGTAAAAAAAGAAACAGGGCTGCGCGACTATTTCGGGCAGGCTGACCCGCAAGGCCAGTACCATATCAGTACCATCGAACTGGACCGTTCAGATCCGGATGACTTTAGAAATCAGCTGGATCGTGTACTGGAAACTACGCCCGACCTGAAACATATCTTCGTCACGACTTCCAAAGCACACCATGTTGCCGCATTTCTGGAAGAGCGGCACGCCGGTCACATAAAAATTATCGGCTACGACCTTCTTGCCGAAAACCTCCATTACCTGAAGAAAGGAACGATCGGTTTCCTGATCAACCAAAATCCAAAGCGGCAGGGTTATCTGGGCATCAAACAGCTGGCAAATTTCCTTGTATTCAAGAAAAAAGTACCCCGGCTTAAATTTCTTTCGCTGGACATCGTCACCCAGGAGAACCTGAGCTACTATCTGGAGGAAGAACAAGCAACCGCAACAGAAGAATCGGTTGCTTAGTGCCTGTTCCAATTTGTATTTCTTTATTTCAAAATTGAATATTCCGTATTTTTAACTAATAATAGATTAAAATTTGGTTAAAGTGTGCACGTACACACCTCAAATTTGGTAGGTTTGTCCGTATGAAACGAGCACTTTACCTCTCCCTGTTCTGCCTCCAGTTATTCATTCAGGCTCATGCGCAGGAACTGAAATATGCTGCCGGGCAAAACCAGTGGAATGCTGATTCACTGGGAAACCACCGGGCTGTTGTCCAGGTGGAACAGGCCACCGGTGCAGCAAAGGCGACCATCGACTGGCGCAGACGCGACCACCATACCGACAGTGAGATCATTGTCGTTGACGGACAAACCACCCAGCGCATCCTCAACGTAAAAGCAGAAAACATCAGCCGCGAGTCAGGCGACATTTTCTTCGAACCGGTTTCAGGGCCGGGGAAATATTATATCTACTATCTTCCTTACAAGGTCAACGGACGTTCCAACTACCCTACTGCTACTTATCTCAAAAGGACGGAAACGGCAACGAAGGCCTGGAAACAAAACGTAGCTTCCAAATCCGTTGCAGCCCGGGTAATAATGCTCGAATCTGTGAATGCGATCAACAGCTTTTACCCGATGGAGGTGATCGCCAAGGCTTCCGAAGTAAGCCAGCTGGCAGCAGCCCATGCATCGAAGCGTTACCTTGTATTCCCGGAGGACCGGATGCACCCGATTAAAATGACGGACGATCTGCCACAAAGATGGATACTGACCGAAGCCGCCACAGATTTTAAAGCAGAGGTGTCACCTGGCGAAAACTTCTCGTTCCAGCTTGGGATATATCCTTTGAAAGCAGATTTAAAAAATGTTACTGTCCGTTTTAACGATCTTAAAAACGGAACCAACAGCATCCCTGCCAATGCATTTTCCTGCCTCAATACAGAAGGCACCGCCTGGGACGGAAAACCGTTGAAAAACACTGTCAATGTGGCCAAGGGCAAAGTACAGGCGCTTTGGTGCCTGAGCGACATTCCGTCGGATATTCCGGCGGGAATATACACCGGCACAGTCCGGATATCCGCCGATAACGAACCTCAGTATGACGTCCAGCTGACTTTTACCCTCGGTGCAGACAAGCTCCATGACAAGGGTATCAGCTCCCCCGAAAAACAAACCCGACTTGCCTGGCTGAACTCGACGATGGCACAGGACAATCAGGTGATCAGCCCCTACATCCCGTTGAAAAGGAACGGGAACAGCATTGATTTGCTGGGAAGAAAGCTGATCATTTCGGAAAACGGCCTTCCGGCAGGTATCCAGACTTTTTTCACCCCGGAAATGACAGGGATTTCGAAGACGCCCAAAAATATCATTCAGGCGCCGGTGAACTTTCAAATCACGGATGCCACGGGAAATGCCGAAAAGTTGGTAGCCAAAAGTTTGAAATACGACGTAGAAACGCCAGGGACCGTTGGGTGGTCTGCTACCAGCTCTTCTCAGAATATTAGTCTGGACATCAAAGCGCACATCGAATTCGATGGTTTTGTCGCCTATGAAATGAAAGTAACGGCATTGAAAGACATCGCATTGTCGGACATTTTTATGGATATTCCGATGAACAGGGATGCGGCCGGCTATATGATGGGCCTCAACCTGAAAGGCGGAAAACGGCCTGCTAGTTACGACTGGAAATGGGAGGTTGCTACCAAAAATCAGGATGGTGCATGGATCGGCGACGTGAATGCCGGGCTGAACTTTTCGCTCCGGGATGAAAAATATGTGCGGCCGCTCAATACCAATTTTTATCTGCAAAAACCTTTGCTGCTGCCGGCTTCCTGGGGTAATGATAACAAGGGCGGCATCAGGATCTCCGAAAAAGGTGATCAGGTTTTGGTCAGCAATTACAGCGGCGCCCGTACGATGAAAAAAGGTGAAAGCCTGTATTACAATTTCACGCTGCTGATCACCCCTTTCCATGCACTCGACACCGATTTTCAATGGCAAACCCGGTTTTATCACAAATACAATAACCCGGATTCGATCAAAGCAACCGGTGCGACAATTGTCAATATCCACCACGCCACGCCGATCAACCCTTATGTGAACTACCCTTTCATCGAGCACAAGGCTATGAAAGAATACATCGACAAAGCGCATCAGGACGGATTACAGGTAAAAATATATAATACGATCCGCGAGCTGTCAAATAGTGCATACGAGCTTGCGCCGCTGCGCAGCCTGGGCCACGAAATCTTTTCACCGGGCAAGGGGCTCGGTTATGCATGGCTGCAGGAACATTTGGGTGACGACTACATTGCTGCCTGGTATGTACCCGAACTGAAAGACGCTGCGGTAGTGAACTCGGGCATGAGCCGCTGGCATAACTACTATGTGGAAGGCATGAACTGGCTTACCCAAAAAGTGGGTATAGATGGCATTTATCTGGACGATGTGGCTTTTGACCGTACTACCATGAAACGCGTCAAACGCGTACTGACCCAGAACAACCATCCCGGGATCATTGACCTGCATTCGGCCAATCAGTATAATAAAAATGATGGCTTCAACAACAGCGCAAACCTGTACATGGAGCATTTCCCATATCTGAACCGCCTTTGGTTCGGGGAATATTTCGATTACGAAAAAAACAGCCCGGACTTTTTCTTGACCGAAGTGTCCGGAATTCCTTTCGGACTGATGGGTGAAATGCTGCAGGATGGCGGCAATCTCTGGCGCGGGATGGTATACGGCATGACCAACCGGATGCCCTGGGGCGAAGGCGATGACGCCCGGCCGATATGGAAAATGTGGGACGAATTTGGTATACAAGGCAGTAAAATGATCGGATACTGGGTGAAAAACAACCCTGTCAAAACAGACAACCCGGCCATTCTGGCTACCAGCTATGTCAAAGGAAAGTCGGTGCTGGTATCGGTAGCGAGCTGGGCCGAGGGCGACGCGGACTTTCATTTGAAAATAGACTGGAAGGCTTTGGGCATCAATCCTGCCAAAGCGCAAATAGAAGCTCCCGACGTCAAAAACTTTCAGAACAAATCATCTTTTACAAAAGGACAGGCCATTCCTGTGGCAAAAGGCAAAGGATGGTTGATAATCATATCCGAAAAGCCCTGAAAAGTAGAATTAAGTTTTTTCGCTGATCCGAACAGTAAAATTTTCTTTTGACGGGATAAATCGCAGCAATTTTTATTCAACAGTGTGTGCGCACACATTTTTGTATATACTTTTGTTTTCATCCCTAAAATATTTGTAATCAGTGTGTTCGGAAGAATGCTGACACGGTCGGCTATTTTTTTCCGGGAAGAATTTTTGTGTCAACCCAAACCCATGTTTCAATGAAGTACAAACTTTTATTCTTTTCAATTTTCGTCTCATTTCTGGCCGTCACGGCTGTTTTCGCACAATCGGGCGAAACACGCGTGTCGGGGAAAGTGACCGATGCCAAAGGGGCGGAGATCCCCGGAGCCAATGTTTCGCTGGTAGGTACAAATTCCGGCGTGATTACCGATGTGGACGGGAAGTTTTCAATCGCAGTTCCGGGAAGTGCTTCCGTATTGCGCGTTTCTTTTATCGGTTATAAAACAGCCGAAATGACCGTCGGAAACAAAACACAGTTCGATGTGATACTGGAAGAAGATTCCAAAACACTGGACCAGCTTGTTGTTGTCGGCTACGGAACGCAGAAGAAAAAGGACCTGACAGGTGCCGTAAGCTCTATCGCCAATGAAAGCCTGAACCTGGGAGGGGCTACTTCCAATGTGGCCCAGGCGTTTCAGGGACGTGCCGCCGGGGTGCAGGTAAGCCAGTCGAACTCCGCGCCGGGAGGTACCACAATCGTGCGTATCCGTGGCGGGAACTCGATTTCCTCTACCAACGAGCCGCTTTACGTTGTCGACGGATTTCCTTCCGAGACCGGAAAAGACATTAACCCAAATGATATTGAAGATATCCAGATCCTGAAAGACGCCTCTGCCACGGCTATTTATGGTGCAAGAGGTGCAAACGGGGTCGTGATCATCACTACCAAACGGGGTAAAGCAGGCAAGCCAACCGTGGTTTTCGACAGCTACTACGGTGTACAGAAGGTATCCAGCAGCTACGAAAAAATGAGCGGATTGCAGGCAATGGAAATTACCAATGCTAAAAACTCGGAAAGAGGCCTTCCGCCAACCTACACACCGACCGATCTCGCGAGCGGGATCAATAACGACTGGTTCAAGCTGTCTACGCGCAACGCGAGCGTGCAGAGCTACAGTTTAACGGCCAGCGGCGGGAACGATGATACAAGAGTTGCGCTTTCGCTCAACTATTTCTCCCAGGACGGAGCCCTCAAAAACACCGATTATGATCGTTATTCCGTTCGTCTGAATGCAGATAAGCAGTTCAGCAAACGTTTCAAAGTAGGTGCCAACGTCTTTGGTTCGCGCACTGTCTCTCTTTTCAAAAATTACGACGGTTCCATCGTACCTTCCAACGTAATGTACGGAATCCTTTCAGCATCGCCTGCGGTACCTTCCTACAATGCGGACGGCTCCTATGCCAGATTCCAGGGCCGTGACAACCCCATTGCCTGGCTGCTTGCACCTACCAACAATCGTTTTGGCAACAAAGTCAACATCAACGCATTTGCTGAATACCAGATCACCGATGACCTTTCGTTCAAAGTGAATGCGGGTACGGAATACAACGGTTTCAAGGAAGGTACCTACCTGCCCCGCGACCTTGTTGACGGTGAGAAAGTAAAAGGCCGTGCAACGGTGCAGGACAACGCCGCTACCCGTAACCTGGTGGAAGGTTATTTTACCTACATCAAAACATTCGGCGCGCATTCTGTCAATGCTATCGCGGGGGTATCTACCCAGGACGACAAGACCGATGACCATTATACGGCTGTACAGAATTTCAGCTCGGATGTTTTTCTCTACAATAACCTGGGTGCAGGTACCGAACGCGTAACTTCTACCAGCAACAAGATCAATACCAAAATTGCTTCGGCATACGGTCGTATCAATTATAGTTTCAAGGACAAATACCTGGCTACGTTCACGATCAGAAGGGATGGATCTTCCCGCTTCGGTGAAAACAACCGCTATGGTTACTTTCCTTCGGGATCGCTTGCATGGCGCATCGGGGATGAGGAATTTGTAAAAAACCTGAACCTTTTTTCTGACCTGAAAGTACGCGCCAGCTACGGGGTTACCGGAAACGACCGCATCGGGGACTATGCTTATATGACTACATTCTCTCCCGTAAACCTGACCCTCGACGGCCAGAATTCTTACGGAGGCGTGGCTGCAACCAGATTGCCAAACCCAGACCTGAAATGGGAAAGCACGGCACAGCTGGACATTGGTGTGGATATGGCATTTGCGAGCGGACGAATCTCGGCTACATTTGATTATTATCACAAAAAAACAAACGACCTGCTGATGAACATCCCGATCGGTGACTGGCAGGGTTTCAGCAGCCAGATCGTGAATGCGGGCGCCATTGAGAACAATGGTCTTGAACTTTCCCTCAATACCCAGAATATTACCAAAGGCAGTTTCAGATGGAAAACATCATTTAACATTGCTTATAACAAGCAAAAAGTGCTTGACCTGGGCGGTCGTCCGTACATTATCACCACTACTGCCAATCCTTATGGCGGCCGTGCTGTGGATTTTACCAAACTGGAACCTGGCCGTGAACTCAGCAGCTTCTTCGGATATGTATATGACGGCGTGATCAAATCGGGTGAAACCTATGCCGCTCAGCCAGGCGCACCGGCGGGAAGTCCCAAATATGCGGATGTAAACAATGACGGCGTGATCAATGCCAATGACCGTGCCTACCTCGGCAATGCGAACCCGCATTACACTTACGGGATCGGAAACGAGTTCAGATACAAGAATTTTGACCTGAACATTTTCATGCAGGGTGCGCTGGATTACAGCCTGTACAATGCCAATGCACTGATCCTCGAATCGGGTTACGGCGTTTCGGCCCTGAACCGCTGGACTCCTTCCAACGAGAATACAGACATCCCGCGTGACGGGTATGCCACTACTTCTTACGGAGGTTATATCAATTCGAGATTTGTGGAAGATGCGTCTTACCTGCGCTGCAAAATGATCACATTGGGCTATAACCTGCCTTTCGGACCAAGCAGCAAGATCAACGTAAGACTATACGGAACCGTTCAGAACCTGTTTACGATTACGGGCTACACAGGTACTGACCCGGAAGTAAATACCAAAGCCGCCAATACAGGCACCGCTGCCACCAGCATCAACCTTGCCTCCGGTCTGGATTATACTGCCTTCCCGTCTTACCGTTCTTATACCCTTGGCTTAAAAGTTAACTTCTAATATTTTGATAATGAAATATATATCGATCCTATCACTATTGATGCTGTGCTTCGCGGTTTCCTGCGAAAGCCTCATCGAACCGAAAGTGTACAGCATCCTGACGGACGCCAATGCTTTCCAGTCGAAAGACGATGCCATTGCGGCGGTAAATGCTGCTTATTCCCGGCTGAAACAACCCAGCGGAAGCAACGACTCCTGGATGTACTATGCTGGTTTTCAGGTTACGATCACTGACCTTACCACTGATGCCGGGCACGCGAAATCCGGCGGGGACGTGGGACTGATGTCTGATGCAAACTGGGGGCCGAGCAATACTTATCTTGCCTACGCCTGGCAGCATCAGTACAAGCTGGTTTCTGATGTGAACAATGCTTTGTATTATATCCCAAAAATCGAGGCACTTTCCGATGCGGAAGAAAAGCAGTTTCTGGGTGAGCTGAAATTCCTTCGTTCCCTGGGCTATTATGACCTTACCAATGCATTTGGTGCGGTTCCGCTGATGACCGAAGACGAAGTTGCCAAAAATATCCAAAGCCCTGATTATGAAGCACGCGTAGAGGTGACAGAAGTGTCGCAGATCAATGCGCAGATCATCGCTGACCTTGAATATGCCGCTGCAAACCTGCCGCTTAATTACGCAAGCAGCCCTATTTACACAAGCAATGATGTGGGCCGGGCTACCAAAGGTTCAGCGCTGGCTTTGCTGGCCAAGCTGTACCTGCGCGAAAAAGAATGGCAGAAGGTGGTGGATGTCACAAAGCAGATCATGGACCTGAAACAATATGAGCTGTACCCGTCTTATGCGAAGCTTTTTGCTGAAAGCAACAAATGGTGCTCTGAAAACATTTTCAGCGCCCTTTCGAACAATCTCGTGGATGCCACCGAAATGATGAACCACTTTGGCCCGATCAACCACAAGGAAGTTACCGACAGGTGGCAGTATTTTGCGATTCCCTGGCGGTTCTGGAATACGTTCGAGAAAAATGACGACCGTCGCGAAATGTTCTTTTACGATTATATCGGAACTGACGGATTGCGCTACGTACAGCCTCCTGCCGGAAGCGTAAACCCTCCTGCCGGTTATTACTACCTGCCTGATGTAGCCTCCAAGAAATATGCAGATCCCGAAGGATCAACAACCTATCTGGACGGACACGTGTTTCCGATCATCCGCTACGCCGACATTCTGATGTCACGTGCAGAAGCTCTGAACGAACTGAACGGTCCGAATGCAGAAAGTATCCAGCTTGTGAACCAGGTGAAAGCCCGCTCGAAAGCGACTTTGCTGGGCGCCGCCGGAACATTTACCAAAGACGGCCTGCGCGACGCGATCCTGACGGAACGTGGCTGGGAGTTTTTCTTCGAATGCAAACGCCGGGAAGACCTGATCCGCATGGGTAAATATCAATCTATGGTCAATACATACCTGACGGCAATCGGACAACCCGCACGCATCGATATCAACAAACACAAGTATTTCCCCTATCCACAGGCACAGGTAGATTTGAACCCTAATCTGAGCAATAGTGGTAGGCAGTAGTGTTGTCGTCGTATTGATATAGTGTTTTAATTGATTGAAAATCAAACACTACAATGTCACACTGAGCGGAGTCGAAGGGCAGATGCAATACGCAAAACCCTTCGACTTCGCTCATTGACAGGGTGACCGGGCATCTTCTGCCTGATAACGAAAACGTCAATGCACATTCGTATAGCGAAGCCGATGTGTGCTATCTTTGCCGCTAAACCCGTTTTTGTCCATGAAATGCATTTTACTCAATTTTCTGGTTTTCGTTTTAGGAGGTTTGCTTGCAGGCTGCGGCGGTACCGGTATTGAAACGATCAGCCTGAGTGCGCCGGGCAGGAATACGCTGAAAGTCAGGATTGATGTAAAAACAAGCCATTCGAACAGTCTGTGGATCGAATACTGGCAGAAAGGCGATTCTCTCAAAAAATACACGACATTGCACACACCTGCCGGCACGGAACATAAGCTGGTACTTACCAACCTCCGCCCCTCTTCACAGTACCGCTACCAGGTTATCGCTGCCGACGGTGGCAGTGAAACTAAAAGCAAGGAGTACGACTTCAAAACACCTGCCTATCCGATGTGGATACAGGATTTTTTCCGCGTTATCGCGCCTGATTCAACGGTCGTTCCGCAAACTTTCAAAGACGGTTTTGTGCTGATTTCCCGCCGGGAAACGCCGGGGATTATCTTTATGCTGGATGCAAAAGGGGAAATACGCTGGTACCATCAGGTGAATGGCACCGGGTTCAAAACGACACATTTTACACGCAATAAAACCATTTTGTCCATACTTGGAACGGACGAATATCCGACAAGCTACGGAAACGAGATCCTGGAAGTATCCTTGGCCGGGGATACACTGCTGCATCTCAAAAAGGGCGAAGCCGATTTTAAAGAAACGGTACACCATGAAATCATTTTAAACGACAAAAGTCAGGTCGTCACCCTGAGTGTGCAAACGAAAATCATGGACCTGACCAGCGTCGGCGGCACTGCGCAGGACACGGTGAAAAGCGACGGCATACTGGTACTTGACAGAAAGGGCAAAAAAGTATGGAGCTGGTCGGTTTTTGATGCACTCGACCCGCTGAAGGATCCTAAAATCATGGCCGAGAAAAAAGACTGGATGCACGCCAACAGCGTCAGTTTTGATACAGACGGCAATTATCTGGTTTCTTTTTATAACAATGGGCAGGTCTGGAAACTCGATGCCGGCACGGGAAAAGTAATCTGGAAATTTGGCAAGAACGGTGATTTTGCAATCCCTAAGGAAGGTATTTTCGATCAGGGCCACGCCGTGCACAAAAATGCACAGGGCGATCTGATGCTTTTCGACAATGGTACCAGCCGCGAACAAACCCGGACCCTGGCTTTCAAACTGGACGAAAAAAACAAAACCGCCGCACTGACCAGGCAGATCATTTTGCCCAAAGAAATTTATACCGCCAGAATGGGCAGTGCTTACCTGGTGGGCACCGATGCGATCCTCCAGTGCAGCTCCAAGACCAACACCGTGGTGCTAACCGACGCAAAAGGGAAATTTCTGTGGATGCTCAAAAGCCAGATCATGCCTTACCGGGCAGAATTTATCCCGGGAAACCTCGTTGCGCCTTATCTCGTCAACAAATAGCCCATGAAACCCTCGCTGACTTACCTTTTTCTGACATTTCTGAGGATCGGCGCGACGTCCTGGGGCGGTTTTATGGCACTGATTTCGATGATTCAGAAAAAGGTGGTTGAACAAGATAAGAACCTGGAAGGTACCGATATCATGGAAGGCATTTCGCTGGCTTCCGTGCTGCCCGGCCCTATGGCCGTCAATGTTGTTTCTTTTGTGGGTTACAAACTCGGCGGCTGGACCGGCGCGCTGGTCAGTGTGGTGGCGGTATTGCTGCCGTCTTTTCTGCTGATGTTAGGACTGTCGCATTTGTATTTTCAATATGGCGATATTCCCGCGATGAGCCAGTTTTTTGCGGGAATCCTGCCGGCTGTTGCTGCTATCATCGTAAGCGTGGCTGTAAATCTGGGCGAGAAAAGCATCAAAGACATTCCGCAGATCGTCATCGCAATTGCTTCGGGAATCCTGGTTTTTTATTCAAAATCCTACCTTACCACATTGGCAATCCTGGCGGTATGCGGTGTTTTCGGGTATTTTTATTATTACAAATCATCAGTTGTGCCTGCCTCTCAAGACGCGAAACCTGTGCAAACTGAAAGTTCGCAGAAAACTTACTGGCTGTTGC
Source organism: Dyadobacter bucti (assembly GCF_005869225.1). Classification (GTDB taxonomy): domain Bacteria; phylum Bacteroidota; class Bacteroidia; order Cytophagales; family Spirosomataceae; genus Dyadobacter; species Dyadobacter bucti. The sequence goes on from NZ_SWFP01000001.1 coordinate 870,862, forward strand.
TTCCGCTGCTCGGGCTGGGCGTTCTGGGGGTTTGGGCAAACGGAAATCCGCTGTTGGAAATACACAAAACGATCTTGCTGACCTTTTCGGGCATGAGCCTTAGCCAGTTCGGCGGCGGCTATGTAATTATCCCTACAATGCAAAAAATTGTGGTCGACGGGATGAAATGGCTTTCCAACCGGGAATTTGTGGATGCCGTGGCGATGGGGCAGATCACGCCAGGGCCTATTTTTGTGAGCGCGACTTTTATTGGTTATAAGCTTGCCGGGTTCTGGGGAGCGCTGAATGCCACGATCTCCATATTTGCCCCTACGGCAGTACTGACCATATTTTGCGCACGTTTTTTCAACAAAATCAGTAAATCCGCCGTAGTAACCGCTATTTTTAAAGGTTTAAGGCCTGCTATCATCGGCATGATCGCTTCGGCCGCGCTGACGATCCTCTGGGGCAACGGGATTTCTCTTTTCGCAGCCGCAATTTTTGGCATTGCATTGCTCGTCATCATGCGTTTCAAAGTCGATCCGGTGTATGTGATCCCGGCGGCCGGCATTACAGGAATTTTAATATTATAATCCATGACTTTTACCCCCGTCCAGATGATCGGGACCCAGCGTTCCGGGTCTAACCTGCTCCGCCTGATGCTTAACCAGCTGAAAGGCGTGTCTGCTCCGCACCCGCCGCACATACTGGAACGACTGATGCCGTTGCTGCCAGCTTACGGTGATCTGGAAATCCCGGGCAATTTTGAAACCCTGATTGCCGATGTCTGCACTTTGGTTGAAACCAACCCCGTACCCTGGACAGGCGTGACCCTGAACCAGAAGGTAATCCTGGACAGGTGTGAAACAGCCACGCTTCCGGAAATTACACGGGTAGTGTACGAACTCAAGGCCGAAAGTGAAGGCGCCCATATCTGGATGTGCAAAAGCATGGCCAATATCCGCTATGCGGATGAGCTCGAAAAGTACGATCCCAAGCCGCTTTACGTACACCTTTTCCGGGATGGGCGCGATGTGGCGCTTTCTTTCAAAAAGGCGATCGTAGGCGAAAAACACATTTATCATATAGCCCGCCAGTGGAAAGAGGAGCAAGACGCGTCAGTTGATCTGTACGAAAAACTTGGCGGCGACCGGGTGATCCAGCTCCGCTACGAGGACCTGCTTCAGAATCCCCAGGCAGAGCTAAAAAGGCTTTGCGGGTTCCTGGATGTGGAATATTCGGAATCGGCTATGGCCTATCATGAATCCGATGAATCGAAGGAAACTGCCAACTCCGGGCTGATGTGGCAAAATGTGGTAAAACCCGTACTCGCTGACAATCACCATAAATTCCTGAAAGAACTGAGCCAAGAGGATATCCGGATCTTTGAACGTGTTGCCGGGGACACGCTGGAAACACTGGGGTACGAACTTCAGTTTGGGAGAAACCAAAGTCCGTTCCGGGAAGAAGAAATCGCCGGATTTACAGAAATCAATGAACAGCTGAAAGCCGAATTCAGGAAAAAACTCCGGCCGGAAGATCTTGAAAAAAGACGCGGACAGGAGGAATTGCTGAAGTCGGTCAGAGCGAGGATGTAAGAGAAGCTGTTAATGTGCCTTGCTAATTTCTGCTATCAGTTCTTTTGCATCGCTGCCGTCCTGGCCGGTCGACTCGGCCAGCGCCAGCGCTTCTTTTGCTGTTTCGGATGCGGCCTTGTTCTTACCGGTTTTATGCAAAAGCGTAGCGTAGATGCAGAGGTACTCGTAATTCTTATCAAGTGCAATCGCTTTTTTGATCAGCTGCGCGCCTGTCTCCAACGTAGGAATGTCCTTGGCAAAAGCTTTTATATACGCAGCCGTTTCGTAAAAAGTCCCCGAATCGGTGCTATCCACTTTTAGAGCGTAGTCCAGTGTTTCCTGCGCATACTTATTCCAGTTTTTCTGCCCCTGATAAAAATAGATTTTAGAAAGTCCGAGCAGCCGGTTGGAGTAAGTATACTTCTGCCCCACCGCCGTAACGACATCTTTGAAAAGCTCTGCATCGTTTTTCTGGCCCGCTTTACCGGCTGTATTTGTAATGATTCGCTGAACGCGTTTTTGTACCAGATCAGCACCAAAAAGCGGCTTGAAAAGATCTGCATTGGCAAGCAGGTATTGGGTACCAGGCGAATTGAACGCAAGATATTTTGTAAAAACAAAACGCAGGTTCTTTTCAGACTGAAGCTGCTGAGGTGACTGGGTTTCGAGATATTCCTTTGTCACTTTTTCCAGCGGACTGTCCTCACTTCCAAAATTTTCCAGTGCATTACCAAAATTATAGAGCAGCTCCGGCGACCGGTCGCCTTTGTCATACTTCTCTTTCAGAGAAAAAATGGCCTTTTCAGGATTAAAAGCATTTTCTCCATCCATTATAAATTTCTCAGCAGGTTTTCCGCCGAGACTTTGATGAACAGGCATTTCGCTTCCATCGAAAAATAAGTAGGTAGGATAACTTTTGACACCGTACTTTTTAGCGAGAGCCTCCCCTACCGAGCCGTCCTCTATGTTGATTTTGTAGCTAACAAACCTGGTGTTGTAGAAATCCGATACTTCCTTCTGGTTAAATACTTCCTTCTCCATTTGCCTGCAATACCGGCACCCGGGCGTGGATGCATAAAGAAATACGTATTTCTTCTCAGCTTTGGCTTTTTGCAAAACCTGCTCCCACGACGTTGACTCAAAATTGATATAAGGGGTTTCCCGCGCCCGCAGCGCGGCATGGGCGAATACCAGGATTGCCGTCAGTAATAATCTTGCCATTTTTTGAAGCCATTGAAGTAAAACCAGACGCCGCTGAATGGTGCCGGCATTTAGTCACCAATATATCACTAAAATCCCAGATCGGAATATGACAGGATTGTAAATGTTGTGCCGAGGAATGACTTGCAAGCAAACCACCCCTCGGCACAACAGCAAACTAACTGACTTTCCCACACATTGCGGCTCGCATCAGTATCCCGGGTTCTGAACCAGCGCGGGGTTCAGGAGCAGGGCAGAGTTAGGGATCGGAAAAATACGTTTGTTAACGTCTGAGTCGGTCTTATAACCCCATTTTCCCTCATATTTACCAAAGCGGATCATGTCGTTCCGGTGCCACATTTCGGAAGCAAATTCCCTGACGCGTTCCTCATAAATGTTTTCCAGCGTCAAATTTGTAAAGGCGGCAGCCGACCTGGCGGTGCGGACCGAGTTGACAAGCGCGAGGGCACTCGCGCCGCCCGTGGCCGCACCTCCGCGCTGAATGGCTTCGGCTTTCATCAGGAGCGCATCGGCGTAGCGAAAGATCGGCACGTCGTTATTCTGGTTACGGTTCAGGGAACCCGCATCAGGGTAAAATTTGATATTCCGGTAACCCATGTTCCATGCAAGTTCGTCATTGCCAACATCAAAGGAAGTAACGTCCTGACGCAGCGAAACTTCCGGCGTAATGTTCACCTGATAAGTGTACGGGGCCGAAGGATCCGAGCCTGCGTAAAACTGGTCGTACCCTTTTTTTGTGGTCGTAACCATGACCGGCGAGCCGTCATTATAATATTGCAGACCCGTCAGCCATTCTTTGTTTCGCACATCATTGGCATCGTTGAAATGTTTATAAAATTCAGGCAAAGTGCTCACGGCAGCATCCGGCGTAAACGGCATTTTGTACTTACCCACAAGCCCCCTCGGAATATCATAGCGGGAATGCAGGTTGGTGGCCCTGAAAGGGAAACTGTTGGCAGCAGTGGCATCGAAAGGGATCGAAAAAATGAATTCCTTCATCTGCGGACCGTTGTTTGGGTAAAACATCTGCAGGTAAGTGGCAGCCGGCTCGAGCGAAAACTTACCTGAACTGATGATCTGATCACAAGCCGCGATGCAGTCGCTGTTCCGGTTGGTACCGGTGTAAATTTCGGCGTTCAGGTACATTTTTGCCAACAATGCATAGGCTAGATATTTCGTGGGACGGCCATATGTTGTGATGTCGACGGTTTCGCTCAATCCAGGCAATGCTGCATTGATCTCACTTTCGATGAAGGCAAAAACTTCTGCACGCGGCACGTTGGGATGCGGGCTATAGTCACCGTAAGTTGTGATGATGGGAATATTTCCATAGCTGTCCATCATCCAGAAATAAGCCAGCGCCCGCACCATTTTCAGCTCCGAAAGCGTTTGGCTTTTTGACGCGCCCTCCGGCATATTGCTTTCCAGGATTGAAAGCGACTGGTTGACTGTACCGATGATCGTACTCAGCCAAACCCAGTTGCCGGTCACGGTACCGTGATCCTTCGTCCAGGTGTGGTAATGAAGATCCTTGAATTCGGCTCCGTTGAACCAGTTTCCGCCTTTTGCAGGAAAAATAGCTTCGTCCGTACTCAAGGTCTGCAGGTGAAAAAATTCCACAGAAATATTGCCTCTCAGTGCCACGTAGGCCGGTCCGGCTGCGCTTATGAACTGCGCATCATCGCTCGGAAAAACATCCGGCGTAAGCTCAGAAGTGACGGGGACGTTCAGTTCATGGCAGGAAAACAGCGTTCCCAGGACCATGGCGGAAAAAATTGATTTTATGTATGATCTTTTCATAATAGCTCGCTTTTTGAAAATCAGAATGATACGTTCACGCCCAGCAGGAATGTCCTGGTTTTGGGATAGAAATTGTTATAATCCACGCCCGGCGCAATTCCTCCCTGGTTGATCTCAGGATCGACACCTTTGTATCCGGTGATGACGAAAAGGTTGTTTACTGACGTGTAAACCCGCAGATTTTTGATCGATGCACCCAGGTTTTTGAAATTATAACCCAGCGTAGCATTGTCAAAACGCACATAGCTTCCACTTTCAACAAAGCGCGAAGAATACAAGTAGGAATTGAAATCAGCCATCGATTCCCCGGCCACTTCGGCAAGGATATTGGTGTACTGGGCTGTGTTAGGACGGAAGAGGTCCGCACGGGTTGCGTTGAATATCTTGTTGCCAAAAGTCCCCCGGAGGAATACGTTCAGGTCAAGGTTTTTGTAGCGGAAATTATTGCTCCACCCGGCCAGCAGTTTTGGCTGTGCATTCCCGAGGTATTTGTAGTCCACACCGATGATCGGCGTGGTCGTCAGCGAACCGTCGCCTCCTACGTACTGTGATACCCCCGCATCATTTTTACCGGCATATTGCAGGGAAAAAAACTGCCCCAGCGGCTTGCCCGCTTTCAGGATTTCAAGGGAGTGGCTCGATTGTCCGAGCCCTTCCGGATACGCCAGCAAAACCGAGTCGCCGCCCGCAAAAAGCGGGTTGGAGAGGCTCGTAACAGTATTTTTATTATGTGCAAGATTCAATCCCGTGTTCCAGCTAAACCCTCCTTTGTTGATCAGGTTTGCATTCAGGTTCAGTTCAATGCCTTTGTTATTGATACTTCCTCCGTTGGTCGTGATTTTGCCGGTTGGCACCAGGATTGGGTCCACATTGTAGGAATAGATCATGCCGGTCGTATTCTTGTTGTAAAGCTCCAGGGTTCCGCTTAGCTTACCGTCGAACATTGTAAAATCAACCCCAATATTGCTGGTAGCCGTTTTTTCCCATTTCAAATCCGGGTTGGCGGCCTGCGTCGGGCCCAGAGCCGCGGTAAGCGAGCCATTGTAATAATAAGTACCCAGGCTTCCCGACAAAAATTGTGTGGTATAAGCCCCGAAGCCGGTCGCGTTACCCGTAACGCCATAGCTGGCGCGTACCTTCAGTTCGCTGAATAATTTTTGTCCCGCCATAAAATTTTCCTCCGTCACACGCCATGCAACCCCGGCAGACGGGAAATACCCCCACTGGTTGTTTGCACCAAACACCGAGCTTCCGTCGCGTCTCACCGAGCCCTGCAGAAGATATTTATTTTTATAGTTATAGTTCAGCCTCGCAAAATCCGAGATGAGCCGGGTTTGCTGGTAGATCCCGTCTGCGCCGAAGCCGATCTGAAAACCAGAAATGGCATAAGGATTGCTCAGGGCGAGGTTGTTATAGCTGATATTATCGACCGGCAAATTGCTTGTTGTCACCTGAAAACCCTCTCCGATAATGTAATCCTGCCAGGAGTAACCCACTACGGCATTGATGTTATGATCGCCAAAATCGCGGTTCCAGGTCAAAAATGTTTCCAGGATCTTGCTTGAATTCCGGTAAGAACTCCGGGTAGCCTGACCATTACTGCCAAACGACTGCTGACTATGAAAACCAAGACCCGGCTCCGGATTGTCATACATGTTGTTGTAATGGCTGGTGAAGTATTTGTTGTAATAGCTTCCGCCCAGCGACGTCGTGTTGAGATAAGAAAAATTAAGGTCATAAGTTAATCCGAAAGGCAATTTCACCTGGGAGGTAAAGCTGCCTGTCAGGTTGTTGGTCTTCGTTTTTGATTCGCTGTTGTTGAGCATCGCTACCGGGTTATAGTAGTCGGTATGTTCCGGGTTTTCGAAATAGCTCCCATCTGCATTTTTTACCGGAGAAACCGGCAGATACAACGCTGATTGCAACAGTACCGTGTTTCTAAACGGAATATCGTTGGCGGTGCTGTTGGAATTTGTAACGGTAAGCCCGAGTTTAAGTTTGTCCTTGAATGCATACTGCTCCACAGCCAGCCTGCCGATGACTCTTTTCAAAGAGCTGTTGAGCAAAATCCCCTGCTTATCGACATAATTAATGCTTGCACTGTAAGTACTGTGGTCGGTGCCTCCGCTGAATGACAGGTTATGATTGGTGGAAATCGCATTCTTCTTCTGTATCTCCGACTGCCAGTCGGTGTCCGCGCCGAGGTCGTCTTTCGGCGACAGCCCTATGCCATTCTGGTCGAGGTAAGAGCGTAATTGTGTCCCGCTCATCATTTCCAGTTTATTGGACACTTTTTCGATGCCTACAAAACCGTTATACGAAATTTTCATGTCGCCTTTTTTACCTCTTTTGGTAGTGACCATGATCACGCCGTTGGCTGCCCGGTTACCGTAAATGGCCGTCGCAGCCGCATCTTTTAAAATGTCTATGGAGGCAATGTCGTCGGGGGCGATGGTCGCGATGTCGGCACCCGGCACATTATCTATTACATAAAACGGTCCTTGCGAACTGTTGATCGTCGAAGCCCCGCGCAATACGATGGCAGCCGGTTTGTTAGGGTCACCGCTGGCCGTGATATTCAGCCCCGGCACTTTCCCCTGCAGAAGCTGCCCCACATCCGTGATCGCACCTTTGTTCAAGTCCTCCGATTTTACTGTACTTACCGCACTGGTCAACGTTTTTCTCGACTGCGTTCCATAGCCGATCACAGCCACTTCGCCCAAAGTCGTATTGCTTTCGGCCAGGGTCACTGCCATGTTGCTTTGCCTGCCGACAGCTACTTCCTTGGTAGTGAAACCGATATAGGAAAATACCAGCACATCGTTATTTTCTGCGTTGATACTGAAATTTCCGTCCGTATCGGTCGTGGTGCCCACTTTGGAAGCCTTTATTACCACGGTAACCCCAACCAGCGGCTTACCGTCGGGCCCAAGTACCTGTCCCTTGATGAGCTCCAGTACCTTTTTGACCGCAGGTATGGAATCCGGCAGCTTTTTTGCTTTCAGCACCACCGTTTTGTCGACAATGGAATATTCAAGGGGCTGGTTGACAAAGCATTTGGCGAGCACTTCCTCCAGCGCACTCTCGCGCATGGCCAGGGTTACTTTTTCTGATTTTTGGATCAGTTCCGTTTTATACCAGAAAGAGTATCCGCTTTGCTTTTCAATTTCCTTCAAAATCTTTTCCAATGGTGCATTTTTTGCCACAATGGTGATTTTCTGCGAATAGCTGCGGGCGCTGACCTGCATGCAAAAAGCGAGTAAAAAAATAAAGATCAGTTTCATAACCAAAATGGCCCTGAGGAGTGGAGAGCGGGGATGTCCCTCACGGGCATACGAGGATCCCTGCCCCTTTTGGATAAAAGAGTTGTGGTTCATACTTTTGTTTGAGAGTTGGTACTAAACAGTGAGACAATTGTTGACATGTGCCGAGCTCTTTCCAGGCGGGAGCGGTTGCAACGTTCCCGTTCTTTTTTGCCTTTTTCAGACAGGAGACCGGCCAAGAAATGAAGTCGCTATCGGATCATACGCATCTGGTTTTGGTTTAAGGTGTAACAATAATGGTTTTATCCTCAATCCTGAACTTCACGCCGCTGAGCGAGAGTATTTTCAGGAGCTTTGAAACGTTGGAATTGCGCGGTAACCTGCCAGTGAAACGTTCGCTGCTGGTATTTCCCTCATACGCGACCTCCACGTCGTACCACCTGGAAACCTGCCGCATGATGCTTTCCAGGTTTTCGTCTTCGAACTGGAAATAGCCGTTTTTCCACGACAGTTCTTTTTCTGTATCCACGTCTTTTAACACTTCAATGCTGCCGGACGTAACACGCATCCGGGCTTGTTGCCCCGGTGTCAGCATTGCGGAAAATCCGTCTCGCGAAACCTTTACCGAGCCTTCCAGCAAAGTAGTCCGCATCACCGTCTCGTTTGAATAGGCCATGACGTTGAAATGAGTGCCCAGCACAGCGATCTCGGTTTCAGCCGCTTTCACGATAAACGGCATCTGCTTGTTGCGCGCCACTTCAAAGTATACCTCGCCTTTAATTTCAACCCGCCTTTCGGTGCCGGTAAAAACGGTCGGAAAGCGCAGACTCGACGCTGCATTCAGCCATACGCCCGTACCATCGGGCAGTACTACGTGGTACTGTCCGCCTTTGGGTGTCTCAATGGTATTGAAAACAGGAGCGCTTCCGCCCGTTTTTCCTGAGTTGTAAACCAGCTCTCCCGAGCCCGATTTAATAATGTCTGTGCCGCCCTGCTGCGCCAGGTTTCCGTTCCCGGCATTGTCGAGCACGATACTGGACCCGTCACCAAGCGTAAGAACAGCCTTATTTCCTCCCGGCGGCAAATCTCGGAAGTCGGACCGTTTATCCGGTACTTTTGCGAGCTTCGCATCTTGCTGCCCGCCCCACCAATACCAGCCTAAGCCAAGCACCAGCACCACAGCCGCAGCAATCTTGGACCATAGCCACACAGCCGGGCGGTTTTCTCCGGCATCCGGGCTGCCAGGCTGACGGTCGTTTCCAAAAAGATGTACTATGATACGGTCCGAAGTGTCGTCCGGCATTTTTTCGTCTGGCTCAAACTGGTTCCAAGCGTGTTCCAGCACTTCAGTTATTTGCGTGTCTTCCGGATGATCGTTCAGCCACGCGGCCAGCTCATTTTTTTCATCCGGGCTTTGGGTACCATTGATGAATTTACCAGTCAGATACTTGATTCTTTCCAATTGCATAAAATAGCACAGATTGCCCTAACGGCATAAATTTCATTTGCCGGTATCGCATTACAACCATGAAAAGACGGGCTGTTTTGAACAATTACCAAATGAAGGACAATTGGCAGGAGTGAGGGGACTAGTTGAACGGCTATTTTTTAAAAATTATTTTTTCAGGCTCAGCAAAGTAGCAGCGATCAGCAGGGAATCTGCATGGCGGCGCATCTGGAAGCGGATCGCTGCCATGGCCTGGACCATGTGATTTTTGACGGTATTGGGTGAAATTTTTAGCAGGTTCGCGATTTCATCATGCGTTTTTCCTTCCTCCCTGCTCAAATAATAAATTGTTTTCTGCTGTGGTGGAAGGCCATTCACGACAGTTTTCAGCACCTGCTCCACTTCTTTTGCAGCGAGCATTTCGTGGGCATTGTTACGACTTTCATCGTTTTCCCTGAACATTTCGGCGATGATGGCCGTTTCGTGGGCCATTCTCTTAAAATGGTTCAGTGCATGGTTTTTGGACATGCGAAATAGGTAGCTGCCGAAATTATCGATCAACGCGAGCGATGGGTGATCTGCCCAAAGCTTCATAAACACCTCCTGCACAATATCTTCCGCCAGCATTTCGGACTCAGTCAATCGGAGCACGTAGCCGTAAAGCTTGTGTTTGTAGGCATTGAAGAGCATGGTAAACGCCGATTGGTCCGCTCCTGAGGCCAGGAGCATCAGCTCTCTCTCATCAGTTAACGGGCGGGCATCCAACGGTCTGGGCGATAACAGTTTCAATATAATACAATATTTTATTCTGCTTTAAATAACAAAAGTAAATTATTATATCAAAAATTCAGCCCGAAACAAATTATTATTTCACAAGTCACCAATAGTGAAATATTGGTACGCTATGAGTACCGATCTTATTCCGCCAGTTCTTTTATTTTCATCATGGCAAAAGCGGCCGACAACCCGCCCAAAAGGTACCACGCAACAGTCATTACTTTGGTTTCATTTGTTTTGGTAACCGGCGCATCGCTGAGCCCCAGCTGCTGTGTAAGCCCGATAGCGCCCAGGCCGGCAGCCAGTCCGTATCCGGCGCCGCGTACCAGCAGGCTACCTTCTCCTTCTTTGCCTATCATACTGAAATACATAGTGTTACTCACAAGATCCGCTGCCAGCGTCGAGCCCGTCAATAAATTTCCCGTCGGGGCCTCCATACCCATTGCATTCAGGGATTTGGTCAGCGCCTCTTCGCCGATCAGGTCTATCCTGGGGGCTTTGCTATAAAGCCGTCTTGCGGCTTCGTGAACCACATTCAGTACAATTGCGCCTGCAAGACCTCCTATAATGTTTCTGATTTCCGGTTTCATAGTTTATATCATTTACGTTAATCCTGATTTCCCGTCCGTGTTAAAAAACCGTTCCTGAAAACCGGCTCATTTCAGCAACGCCCCGGCCAGATCCTCCCACTGGACTTTCGAAAACGCCATCCGGCCGACGCTGCCTACCAGCATGTTCCTGGCTCGGTCGAGAAATTGCTCGGAATCGTGGTTAACCTTGATATTACGATCATAAACGGCGGCAGTTACGCTCAGCTTTTCCCTTGTCACAGTAAATGTGCTGGTAGCTTCTGACGTATAAAAATGGGCTGTTTGCAGGTTATCTCCGAGCGGATTAGCGACCGGCCGCACCCGCACGGCTATGCTCTGCACATCTTCGGTTTCGTATTCTTCTATCTTCTCGACAAAAACCCAGTCGTACCCGTCGCCTGCATCGCTGCCCGGCCCCGGAATATCGATCCTCAAATAAAAACCCTGCTGCACTGGTCCTGAAACGGCTGCACCGTTCTGGTCAGAAAGCTGAAAATCAGCAAGAAGCCCCGACGAGATATCATTCCATTTACTGACATCCAGCAAACGTTTTCTGGCTGTTTCATAAACTCTTTTCGCCGTGCCGGCATCGGGCAGGTCCCTGAAACTTTCCGCGTTAATCAGTTTGCCATCCACATTCTCCGGGACAGTTTTAGTGAAATTCTTTTCGTTCATTGCTTCCTTTGTTCATAGGATGATATACCTGCATATTGAAAGTTGCCCGTCTATTTCTTCTCAGGCTTCTTGTCCTTCCTGTCAGACTTTTTATCTTTCTTACCGGACTTTTTATCCTTCTTGTCAGACCCGAACACCTTCTGCAGGAAAGTCTTTTTTTCCTCTTTCTGAACTTCCACAGAACCAATGCTGATTTCATTGTCTATCGAAGGCTGAAGAGCATGTATAAAAGCATTCTGCAGCATGGTAGTGATCGCAAACCAGATATTCGTATCAGGATTGTCCAACCTTCCCTCAAAAGGTATTTTGGTGGCGACCTGGTCGAGCTTCTGATTTTGAAATATCTCGCCCACGCCTCCCGCAAGCCCTTCCCACAGCTTCCGGAAAATATTGTCTTTACGATCTTCCTTTCCCAGCACATCGAGGTCCTTGATCAGCGGTTTCACGTATCCTGCAAACTTCTGTTCCTTGGCCGCGACTTCCGAATAAAGTCCGAAAGTGCCTTTGTTCACATCAATTTTAGCATAGGCCTGGAAAAAATCATTCAGCTTGACCAGATTGGTATTTTTCAATTCGGCGCTCATATCAAATGTGGGTGCAGCATCCAGCGGGTTCAGTTTCGCGTCAAGTGTAAGCGTGCCTTCATAGACCGTAGCGCTGGCTTTTACACTGGCCGGCAGCACTGCCGACGAATCATAGCTGTTTTTCAGGTTCTGCGCTACCAGTTTCAGGCGGTTCATTTCAATGTCCACTTTTGGGCTTGATGTATTGTCTTTGTACTGGATCTTGCCATTTGTTATTTCGAACCGGTTGATATCGAGCGGCATAAACTCATCCAATACCTTTTTAAAATCCGCTGAATCCCTTACCACCTGTTTGGGTTCCACCTTGTCTTTTGTAAAAACCAAAACCGGCCGGTCGACATTGATTTTGCTGACAATAGATCCTTTCAGCAAGGCTTTCCACTCTATGGAAAGATCAATTAACGATGCCGAGAAAAACGGCGTCTGTTTTCCCGAAGTGGTATCCGTTTTGTTCAGATAGATACTGTCGATTTTATACGCGCCCCTGATGATTGCCAGATCAATATCCTCGATATGCCCATAATAACCTTTCATACCCGCGAGGGTTTTGTTAGCGTAACGCAACACCACATACGGCAGTATCAGTCGGGCTACAATGATCAATACCACTAATGCAAGCAGGATATACCTCCATTTTTTCCGTCTTTTCACATGATCTTTTTGCTCCATATCTGTATTAAAACTTACCGGCCATTGCTTTTCTGATCAGCTCCATGACTTTATTTTTATATAAAAAACAAACTGAAAGTAATACCAGAACCAGGCCCAGTATCAGCACAAATCCCAGATAGTCACTATCCAGTGCGTCGTTAAGCAATCCGCCCAAGATCAGGAGGACAATGATCAGGATGACGAAGGCGATCAGGGCTACGATCAGGTAAAAGACCACAGGCGATGCAAACTGGGAAACCCTTGCTTCAATTTCCGCCTTTATTTTCCCGATACGCTCGTCTATAAAATCCGTGATAAAATGGAACCACATTTTCGTGCCCTCCTTTTTGTTTTTTTTGTCTTTTTCCTGGGCAGTTTTAAAAGCCGGCTGGGCAGCAGCTGGTTCGGTTTCCATTTCCTTCCGCTCGACCAGCACGGCATGATCATTGGGAGATATCGCGACTCCGTCCGATTTGGCATAAACCTTGGTGAACTCCGCACCGAAGTAGAGGATGATAGAAGAATAGTAAATCCAGGTGAGCAAAATCACGATCGAGGCCGAGGTTCCGTAAGTGGCGCCCAGGTCCGCCTGGCCCAGGTAAAAGCTGATCGCAAATTTGCCTATTGCAAACATGACAGCAGTAAATGCGGCACCTACTACACATTCTTTCCACCGGACATGGCCGTCGGGCAGGATTTTGAAAATGACCGTAAACAGCGCAGTGATGATCACCAGCACCAGCGCAATGTTCAGCCCGGAGAAGATAATGACGGAAACTTCTGAAAAGTACTTCTCCAGCCTGCTGCTCAGCAAATCAACCACTGTATTGACCCCCAGTGATACGATCAGCAAAAATCCCAGTGTAATAATGATGGAAAATGACAGCACACGGTTTTTGAGGTATTGCAGCCAACTTTTTTGCGGCCTCGATTTGATCGACCAGATGTAATTGATGGAATCCTGAATTTCCGCAAATACCCCCGTAGCTCCGATCAGCAGGGTAATCCCGCCGATGGTTGCGGCCATCACCGACTTATTGGTGATCGCAGCATTTTTTATCAGCTCCTGGATCTGAACAGCGGCCTGTTGACCAACCAAGCCGGCGATCTGCGCAAAAAGCTGGCCTTCAAAAACTTCTTTCCCATAAAAAATACTGACCATTGAAATAATCAGCAGTAACATGGGTGCCAGTGAAAAAATGGTGTAATAGGATAAAGCTGCACTGAGCTTCAATGCATTGTCGTCTAAAAACGCGGCAAAGCTCTCTTTCAGGAGAGCGAAAGTAAATTTAATCCTTTTCATACGATGGTTTCCTGTTGATGATTGATATCTTTTATTTCTATCCAGGCCGGGGCATGGTCACTGGCCTTTTCCCAGCCTCTCACGTGCCGGTCTACGCCGGAGGAGGATAGTAAGCCTGCTACCTGCGGACTGAGCAAAAAGTGGTCAAGCCGCAGGCCGGCGTCGCGCTGGTAGGCTTTGTAGAGGTAATCCCAGAAAGTATAGATACGCTCTTCCGGGTGCAAATGCCGGATCGCATCCGTCCAGCCTTGTTTCAGCAGATCCTGATAGGCGCGCCTTGGCTCCGGCATGAACAGGGCATTGTCCAGCCAGCTTTCGGGCTTGTACACATCCAGCTCGGTTGGGATGACATTGTAGTCGCCGGCGAGTATGACCGGCACTTCTTCTGAAATCAGGTATTTTGCATGCTTTTTTAAACGCTGAAGCCATTTCATTTTATAATCGAACTTCTCGCCCGGCGCCGGGTTGCCATTGGGGAGATACAGGCAAGCTATCAGCATATTTTCCACAATTACCTCAATGTAGCGGCTATGGAGATCTTTTTTATCACCGGGAAGCTCGCTTCGCACCACTTCCATGGGCAGCCCTTTTGACAATATTGCTACCCCGTTCCAGCTCTTCTGCCCATGCCACACAGCCTCATATCCCGCGTCCTGAATTGGCTTCAGAGGGAATTTCTCCTGGGGTGCTTTCAGTTCCTGGAGACATACCACATCCGGCCCGGCTTCTTTCAGCCAGCGAAGCAGTACGGGCAGCCTGCCATTAACGCCATTGATATTAAAGGTTGCGATTTTCATCCGTTCCTGATTTTCGCTGCACGGTAAACTCCGCACGTATTTCCATTTCCGTTCCGCAGACAAAGTGCTTATCGCCGTTTTTCAATATGACCAGGCTGTACCGCATGTCGGCATCCGGGACAATTTCCTCAATCTCTTCGACTGAAAAACTGACCGTTACATCCTGATCTTCCTTCGTTTTAAAGCTTGTCTTATTTATCATCTCTGTTGAATTGAACCATCCTTTGGCATACAAAACCATACCCTAGTCTTTGGAACAGATTTCTTGTTACCGTTCTCATGAAAAGAAAAATGGATTATTGAAAAATGGACTCCTCAGATAAGCCCTTCTTACTACAAACATCGACAAGGGAACAGCTGCTGGCATTTTCGCTCTCGGGCGCAGCTATCAGTAGCTGGCGGTTTGATGCCGCAAACAGTACTTACGAGATCGACGATAGCTTCCAGACATTATTTAACTATCACGCTGACAGCAATTTAAACCCGGAAACCTTTCATAACCTGATCCAAATCAGCGACCGCAGGCTCTTCAGAGAGATGCTGCAACGGGCACTTTCCGAAGGGTCGGAAGGTAAGCTGAACATGGTAGTACGCACCGAAAATACTCCCGGCAAGCTGGTTCATCTCATCGGCCGGGCTTATACCGACGGCGCCGGACAGGAGGTGGGAATCATCGGAAGTGCAGTTGAAATTCCCCAATACGAGAATGGCGGACAGCAAGGTCAGATACCGGGAAGTGCCGAGCTTAAGACAAGACCGGACGAAAATTATCCGAGCGAGGAACGTTTCCGCAGCCTCATCACAGAAGCTCCCGTGGCAACCTGTCTGTTTGTAGGTAAGGACATGGTCATCGAGATCGCGAATGATATCATGATCGGATATTGGGGAAAAGACCGGTCGGTGATCGGCAAGCCCCTGCTGGAAGCGGTACCTGAGCTGGAAGGACAGCCCTTTATTTCGATTCTGGAAGAGATTTTCAGAACCGGAATTGCTTATGAATCTAAAAATGCACCTGCCCGTCTGAAAGTACAGGGCGTACTTTCCACTTTTTACTTCGATTTCACCTACAAGCCCCTTTTCGACCATGAGGGAAATGTATACGGGATCATGGATATGGCGATTGATGTTACCTCGCAGGCCATTTACCTCAAAGAACTGCAGGCGAGCCAGGAGCGCTTCCGTTCCATTATTGCCTCCGCACCGGCAGCTATGGGGATTTTCACGGGAAGGGACATGGTAGTGGACTTGCCCAACCAGGCTTTTATTGATATTATCGGAAAAGGTCAGAACATCGCGGGCAGAAAGCTGGCCGAGCTGCTGCCGGAGCTCGAAGGCCAGAAATTTCTTGAGTTACTTGACGACGTTTACACGACGGGGCAGTCCTACAAAAGCTTTGGCGCACCGCTCGATATTTACCGGGACGGGAAACTGGCCCGGACATATTATAACATATCATTTACGCCGCTGAGAGATGCGCAGGGCGATATATACGGAATCCTGGATATGTCTGTGGATGTCACCGAAACTGTGTTGTCGAAGCAAAAAGTGGAACTTGCAGAAGGCAGTCTCCGGAACGTGATTGAACTGGCTGAGATAGGAACCTGGCGGGTAGACCTTGACACTGAAATGGTTGAATGCTCGCCGCGTCTGCTGGGGTGGTATGGATTGGAAAGTTCAGGGCCAGTGGAGCTGGGGACCATTCGTGACATGATCAATCCGGACGACCTGATCAAGATTTCGGAAGTGCTAAGCGAGGCGGCAAAACCGGAAAATTCGCCTTTTTACAACTGTGAATACTCGATCAGGGCAAAAGACGGGACTGTAAGGGCATTGCGCGACCGCGGCCAGATTCATTTCGACGCAGACGGAAAGCCTATGGCCATCAGTGGTTCCGTACAGGACATTACCAATCAAATCAAAGATAAAATATCTCTGGAAAAGCAAATTAACCTGAGAACAAGCGAACTGATAGATTCCCTCGCAGACCTGGAAAGGTCCAACTCGAACTTGCTGCAGTTTGCATACATTGCCTCTCACGACCTGCAGGAACCATTACGTAAAATCCAGACTTTTTCTGATCTGCTGATCAAACGTTATACTACCGAACTGGGTGCTGGTATCGATTACCTCAACAGGATCCAGGGTGCCGCCAGGCGAATGTCGATCCTTATCAAAGACCTGCTGGACTTCTCAGGAATTTCAACCCGCCAGCAGGCGTCAGCCACCGTCCGTCTGAACCAGGTCATCGACGCCGTATTACAGGATCTTGAGGTCAGCATTGCCGATTCGGGCGCGCACATTCAAGTCGGGCAGCTTCCGGTTGTGAAAGGAGACCGTACCCAGCTTGGCCAGCTTTTTTCGAACCTGGTCAGCAACGCTATCAAATTCCGCAGGCCCGGCGTAACGCCCTTGATAGAAATAGATTATGCCTTGTTGCCAAAAACACAGCTCCCGCCCCAGGTCAACCCTGCCCGCCTCGCTTCCCAGTATTACAGGATCGACGTGATGGATAATGGCATCGGCTTTGATGCAAAATACAATGACCGGATATTTCAGGTTTTTCAGCGTCTGCACAGCAAGTCTGAGTTTGCCGGCACCGGTATCGGGCTCGCGATCTGCGAAAAAGTGGCGGCCAACCACGGAGGTGCTATCAAAGCCGCCAGCGTACGCGGGCAGGGCTCAGTTTTTAGTGTATATTTACCCGTTTAGCAAACGGGTAAATTCACTTACATCATGCTATGAAATCTGGTCTTTTTCTGTGTTGTGTGCTTGGGATATTGGTGCCATTGTGCCAAAGCTGCAACAAATGTTCAGATGTTTCCCCGCCCCCGACTGCACCTATACGCTTTATTATCGTGGATAAAGGTGGAAAAAACCTGGTAACGACAGAGGGATCAAGGTATTCCCCGGATTCGATAAGGCTGTTTGAGACGGACAAAAAGACGAATGTCATTTTTGACATCAAATACGATGAATCCGTAAAAGGGTACCTTTTTCAGGCGGATTGTTATAAAAACGACAGCGGAAGCTCTCAGCTTTTTCTGCGGCTGGACCAGTCTGATACCGACACGCTCATCGCATCCTACCAGACGACCAGATCCAAATGTTTTACATACCATGACTATACCCACTTCCAGCTGAATGGTAAGGATGTGTACGGAGCCGGAGAAACTGCGGCCCTGGTCATCGTTAAATAGCGGTCTTCGCGGTAATGGCATGACTTTTTGATTCGCAAAGTCATCAAACTTTCATATTCAGATACAAAATGGCGGTTATCGGCGAGCTTATTAAGAAGGCAATTGATTTTACGGGAATGATCATCAGTGACCCTGAGCCCGTTGAAGCTCAGAAAGAGGTCCTGAGAAAACTATTGGAAACGGCTAAACTGACCGCTTTCGGGAAAGCATACCAATTCGCCGAAATTCTGGAAGCAGACGATATTGTGGCTGCATTTCAGGTTAAAGTGCCCGTTCACGATTATGACAAACTGTACGCCGAGTGGTGGCATTATCTGCTCGAAGGGCATCAGAATGTGACCTGGCCGGGCGGACAGCAGTATTTTGCGCTCAGCAGCGGGACTACCAGCAACAGCAAGCACATTCCGGTCACAGACGACATGCTGGCCTGCATCCGCAAAGCGGGTATCTCCGAAATCACCAACATAGGGGCATTCAACCTCCCTTCCGATTTTTTTACCAAACAAATCCTGATGCTGGGCAGCAGTACCAACCTCATTCAAAAGGATGATCATCAGGAGGGCGAGATCAGCGGGATCAGCGCGAGCAACCTTCCCACATGGTTTGGCGGATTCTACAAACCCGGAATCGAAATTGCCTCCATTGCCGATTTCGACGAACGGGTGAAACGGATCGCAGAAGAGGCCCCGAAATGGGATATCGGCTGTATTTCGGGTATTCCGGCGTGGATTGAGCTGATGCTGAAAGAAGTCATCAGACATAATAACCTCAACAATATTCATGAAATATGGCCGAACCTGATGGTGTATACCACCGGCGGCGTCGCTTTTGATCCGTACCGGAAAAGTCTGGAAAAGTTACTGGCGCATCCCCTCGTATACATAGACACGTACCTGGCTTCCGAGGGCTTTATAGCAATCCAGAAACGGCCCGATACCATGTCGATGGCATTGTTCCCGGACAATGGGATATTTTACGAGTTCGTACCTTTTAACGGCGACAATGTAGATGAAGACGGACTGGTAAAACCCGGAGGCACCGTACTTTCACTGGCCGATGCGGAAGAAAATGTGGAATATGTGCTACTGATCTCTACCGTTTCAGGAGCATGGCGCTACATGATCGGGGACACGGTGATGATTACCGACAAAACCAGGGCGGAGATCAAAATCACCGGCCGTACCAAACATTACCTGAATGTTGTCGGAGAACAACTGTCTGTAAACCAGATGAATGATGGATTAAGGGTCATTGAAAATGAATATGGTGTGGTGATCAAGGAATTTATCATTTCTGCGGTTCGCCGTGACGGTGAATACATTAACAAATGGTTTCTGGGGTGTGACAAAAAAGCCGATAAACTAAAAGTAGCCGAGTCACTGGATGCGACATTGAGAGAAAACAATAAAAACTACAATGTGGCCCGGACTCGCGCATTAAAGGGTGTAGAAGTGGAACTGATCCCTGAGGAACTGTTTTACAAATGGAGCGAGGAAACCAAAAAGAAAGGCGGACAGGTGAAGATACCGAGGGTCATGAAGGAAGAGGATTTCCTGGCATTCGAGGCATTTGTAGCAGCGAATTCATGAGGGGATAATCCGGTCGGCCTCCAGTTTTTTAACCTGCTCCACAATGTCGTCCGGCGAAAGATACAGGCGTGCAATTTTACGCTTGTATTTTTCAGACAAAGAAGCATGATCCAGGATAAAATGCTTGGTTTTGAGAATGTATTTACCCAAACCGTGGCTTACCGCGTACGTGTCCGCTACGCGCTCGGCCTCTTTCACAAACCGTGCAGAAAAAAGATAACCCAGCCCAAACCGCACCATACCCGGCAGACTGCGGTTTTCATAATCCATCACATGCCCCAGTTCATGCCCTATCCAGCCCACTATTACATCAGAAGGGATCTGGTGAATCGGAATTGCTGTATGCGTCAGCTTGAACAAGGCACTGATATTGATGTTATAAGCACGGTCCGCGTTGAACATCGTACTGATTTTCGGCTGCGCCTGCATGACCGAGCCCCGAATCTTTTGCTTGAATACAAAGTTTATAGCTGTTTCCTTCAGTTCCGGGTAAAACGATAGAGCCTGCAATATTTCATTCTCCAAAACCTTGGGGATAGATTTGTTCGTGCGGAACACTTCGGGTACATTGGGGACATCTGGCTGATCTGAAGAAAGCATAAGCGAAAATTACGGAATGATTGTTGGTTAAGAAAAGACCAAAACTGTTCCAAAGATCGGTTTGTGATGCATTAACTGTATTCAAAAGATGCTGCTGGTGTGACTTTTTTGCGACTATCAACATGGCTCTACTCTGGAAATACCTCCGTCCGCACTACACACTCGTATTCTTTGCCCTGCTCCTCGCCGCATCGGCCCAGCTCCTGACGCTGATCGACCCTGTCATATTCGGAAAGATCATTGACGAGTATGGCACCAACAAAAACAATTTGTCAGAAAGTGAGCTGCTGAGAGGAGTTACGCGCTGGCTGCTGCTTGCTCTGGGGATTGCTGTACTGGCTAGGTTGTGCAAGGCCGGACAGGATTACATTACCCGCAAGGCTGTGGCCCGTTTGGGAATGTATATCTTCAATGATGGTTTGAAACAAACTTTGCGGCTTTCATTCCAGGAATTTGAGGAAAGCCGCAGCGGTACCACCCTTTCTGTACTGCAAAAGGTCAAAACCGACGCCGAGCGGTTTATCAATTCCTTTATCAACGTACTTTTTTCGTCCCTGGTGGGTGTGGGTTTCCTGGTTTGGTACAGTTTCAACCGGAACTGGCTGCTTGTACCTGTCTTTTTTATAGGCGTGCTCCTTCTGGGCTCGCTTACCGGCCTGGTTTCCAAGCGTATCAAAGGCATACAAAGGTCGATCAACAGGGAGACCAACCGGCAGGCGGGCATGATCACCGAAAGCCTCCGCAATATAGAACTCGTGAAAAGCCTGGGACTGACTTTCGCGGAGATCAGGCGGCTGAATGTGCTGACACTGGGT
The DNA here is from genome assembly GCF_005869225.1 of Dyadobacter bucti. Taxonomy (GTDB): domain Bacteria; phylum Bacteroidota; class Bacteroidia; order Cytophagales; family Spirosomataceae; genus Dyadobacter; species Dyadobacter bucti. The sequence goes on from NZ_SWFP01000001.1 coordinate 891,727, forward strand.
ATCTTCGACCTGGAAATGCAAAAAGCCAGGAAAGTAAGCGTCCTGTCGTTCCTGCAGGGCAACATGCTGAACCTGCTCAAACAATCGATCCTGTTTATTCTGCTGTGGCTTATCTTCCGTGAAGTGCTCAGTACCGGCGAGCTGATCGCGATGCAGTTCATTTCCACGGCCATTTTCAATCCCCTTCAGGAGCTGGGCAATATGATCATCTTGTACCGGGAGGCCGATGCGTCCCTGAAAACTTTTGACCAGCTGATGCAGAAGCCTGTCGAAAAACGTCCTGAAAATTCCATCGAGCTGGGCAAACTGCTGAGCCTTCGCTTCGACAACGTGGTGTTCAGACATAAAACGGCCGGGTACAACGCCATTGACGGCATTTCTTTTAAAGTAGCACTGGGCCAGTCGATTGCTTTTGTGGGGCCATCGGGTTCGGGGAAATCCACACTCGTGAAGCTGCTCGTCGGATTGTATACACCGGTAAGCGGCGATATTTATTTTAATGAAACCCCCGCCACGCAGATCCGCTACAACCCCCTGAGACGGCAGATCGGGTTCGTGACGCAGGATACCCAGCTCTATGCCGGTACCATCCGCGACAATCTGCTGCTCGTAAAACCTTCCGCTACCCACGAAGATATTAACGAAGCATTACGTAAAGCTTCCGCCCTGGCACTGGTAGCCAAAGCCTCCCACGGCCTGGATACCCTTCTCGGAGAAAATGGCATGAAGCTGTCGGGAGGTGAAAAGCAGCGGTTATCCATTGCCAGGGCATTGTTAAGGAATCCGCAGCTGCTGATTTTTGATGAAGCGACTTCCGCCCTCGACTCGCTGACGGAAGAGGAAATATCGGCCACCATCCGCGATATATCCGGCGCGCGCCAGCAAATGACGATATTGATCGCACACCGCCTTTCGACCGTCATGCACGCGGATGTGATTTATGTGCTCGAAAAAGGACAAATTTCCGAATCCGGCTCGCACGATCAACTGCTCGGTCAGAAAGGACTGTACTATTCCATGTGGCGGCAGCAGGTCGGGGAGCGCAGGTTGACTTCCTTCCTACCGTAAACCGCATTAAAAGCGCCGTAAAAACGGAAATCTGAACTCATTAATTCAGGAAGAGATCCTATCAATACTTTTGTAAACATCACAAACAATTTTCCGTTGCCGCGTCGGAAGTAATTAAAGTGATATTGGCTGATTAGGTTTTAAATGTAGTGTTTGAAGTTTTTCTAGGCAAGCTAAGTTAGGCGTAGTTTTCTTAGTTAGTCATAGTTGAAAACTACGCCGAACAGACCGCATGACGCAAAGACGTACCCAACGTCGGCCGGTTGAAAACTACGCCTGACGAAACACAACTTTCAATTATTGATTTCAATCAGGCTATTAACCCGACACCACACATATCATTTTCTTTTTTGATTATTAAAAATGGTTAATTGATCGCGTCGGCACCTGCCTGGGCAACAATATGATCGTTTTCAACGCTGTCCCCGGAAACACCTACTGCCCCGATAATTTCCCCCCCGGCGTTTTTGATCAATACACCTCCCGGAAATGAGATCAGCCCGCCATTGGAATGCTCGATGTTGTAAAGCGGGCCTCCCGGCTGCGAAAGCTTCCCGATCTCGCCCGACGGCATGTTGAAGTAACGGGCGGTACGTGCTTTCTTTTGGGAAATATCGATAGAGCCCAGCCAGGCCTCGTCCATGTGCGCAAAGGCGATCAGATTAGTACCTGAGTCCACCACGGCAATGTTCATCAATGTTTTGGTTTCGATTGCTTTTGCCTTGGCCGCTGCTATAACGGCCTCCGCCTGTTCCAGTGTAATGTTCATAATCTGTTTTTTAAATAAAAAAAGAAACAATATTACTACCCGCTGCGCCGGTGCGATAGCACAATCCTCTTTTTTATTGGAACAATAATATATTTATTGAAATTGAGTTTGAATTAAAGCGGATCCCGGCCCAACTTGATGCCCGGTTATCATCGAAGCATTCCGGGCTAACAACTTAATATACCATGAACCAGATATGTCATCTTGCGCCAATCAATCTCAGTGACACTACCAAGCTGGACACGCTTGTGGAGCACAGAAAGGTGTACAACCTGCGGCATTGCGAACTGAACATCTTCGAGACCTTTCACCGCTGTTCGGATGTGATGCTATCCTACAATGGACTCGTGGTGTCAAGTATGATGAGAGGCAAAAAGATCATGTCTCTTTCAGGGGCAAAGGAATTTGATTTTCTGCCTGGCGAAAGCGTCATACTTCCTGACGATGTATCGATGCGGGTGGATTTCCCCGAAGCCGACCTCACCCACCCGGTACAATGCGCCACGCTGGCACTGGACTGGGGGATCGTTAACCGAAACCTGGAATTCCTCAATGACCAATATCCAAACAAGGAATCGCCATTTGAATGGAAGCTCAATTTCAGCAACTATCATTTTGTGAATAACAAGGAGCTGGCCGGCAGTATCAACAGGCTGATCAGCATCAGCATGGAAACCGACGTGGCCAAAGACGCACTCGCTGACCTCTCACTTAAATTTTTACTTTTAAGGATTATCCAGACCCAGAACCTGGCTTTGACCGATCACAACATGTTACCGGACAACCGTTTTGGCGGCGTCATCGATTACATAAAACAGCATCTTTCCGAAAAGATCAGCGTGGACATACTGGCGCGGGAATGCTGCATGAGCCGTTCTGCTTTTTTCCAGGCGTTCAAAAACAGGTTTTCCATTTCACCCCTCGAATACATCCTGCGCGAACGGATCCAGCTGGCCAAAATGCTGCTGGTGAACAGCCAGCAGAACATCACCGAAATATGCTACCAGTCGGGCTTCAATAACCTGAACTATTTTATCCGCCAGTTCAAAAAACAGGAAGGCATATCGCCCAGTGTTTTCAGGAACTGACACCCCTCCTACCCGGAAGTTATTGATTTCAATCAAGGCATTAAACCGGCGCCCTTGCCTATTTTTGTTTTATCAAACACAAATAAAACACGGGTATGGAACACAGAGCTGCATCGCTGCGGCCTTTCATCGGGGCCAGGGATTTTGAAGTGTCAAGGAGTTTTTACCAAGACCTCGGTTTTGAAGAGGTCGTTCTGAGTCCGGGCTTTTCTTTGTTCAAAATCAATAATCTGGCATTTTATCTGCAAGATGCCTATGTGAAGGACTGGATCGACAATACCATGCTTTTCCTGGAAGTGGATGACGTGGGCCGGTACTGGAACGAGCTCCTGGCCCTGGACCTGCCAAACAAATACGAGGGCGTAAAACTGACACCCATCCGCGTGGAGCATTGGGGCAGGGAATGTTTTTTGCACGATCCGTCCGGAATCCTCTGGCACTTCGGCCAGTTCTCCCAAACCAGGTGAGGCAAAAAAAGGTCTGGTAAAAAATTATCCATTTCCCGGTAACCTTTTGAAGTTATGCCGGTCTTCACTTCGCATTATCATCCTGACCTTCTATACATTGAATTCACCAGCCGACAACATACTGATGCTCCGGGTAAAAGAGGGCGACTTGTATCCGATGGGCCTGCTTTTCAAACGCTACCACCGCGAACTGTTCGGCTTTTTCTACCACATGAGCGGCAATCCGGATGCCAGCGAAGATATGGTCCAGACCGCATTTTACCGGATGATCAAGTACAGAAATTCATTCACAGGCCATGGGGCATTCCGAAGCTGGATGTATCAGCTGGCGCGCAATGTTCTTCTCGATCATGTGGAGCACAACAAACGGTCGGCCCGGCAGCACAACGTGGAGGATTATGCGGAAAGGATCGGGGGAGGCACGCTGGCGGACGAATTACTGCAGAAAACGGAGCAAGCGACCCAGCTCAGAAATGCACTGGCGCGGTTAAGCGAGGCGCATCGGGAAGTATTGGTCATGAGCGAGTACCAGGACCTGAAATACAAGGAAATAGCGGAAATCCTGAATGTAACGGAAGGAGCGATTAAAACCCGGTATCACCGGGCAATGAATGAGTTAAAGACCATTTACCTGAAAAATGAAGATGAACGATAAACATATCAGTTGCGAACAGGCAAAAGAATGGCTGACAGATGCATTAAAAGGAGAATTATCAAGCGAGGATCAGACAGTATTGGATGCACATGTTGTGCAATGCCCTGAATGTCAGCGGGAACTTGCCCTTACCAGGGACGTCCGGAACTGGCTGCAAACCGACGAGACGCCCGAACCAAGTTCCGGCATGGAAAGCAGATTTTACAATATGCTTACTATCGCGGAGCAGGAAAATAATGTCCAAACCCCGAATGTTCCGCCAGAGCAGGTCGGCCCATTTCACTTCACCCGCAAACCGATGGTCTGGATGCAGGTCGCGGCGACGATATTGTTATTGGGTGTCGGGGTTATAGCGGGATATTGGTTGCGAAGCCGGAAAGCGGGCGACGAATTGGCACAGCAAAAAATAGACATCATGGCCGTACAAATGCAGGAAATGCGGCAAATGATGATGCTTTCGCTACTCGACAACTCTTCCGCCGTAGAACGGCTTCAGGCGGTAAGCCTCTCCACCGAGCTGGATAAAGCAGACGGAAAGGTCATTGAAGCCCTGCTGACTACCCTTAACTATGACACCAATACCAATGTGCGCCTGGCAACCCTGGAAGCGCTGATCAGATACACCGACGAGCCACAGGTAAGGGAAGGCCTCATTGCATCGCTGGCTCTTCAGGATTCACCAATGGTACAAATGGCCCTGGCCGATCTGATGGTGAAGCTACAGGAAAAACGCTCGGTGAAAGCGCTTCGTCAGCTGCTGCGCCAGAAAGGCATCCGTAAGACTGTCAAGACTAAAGTCGAGCAGTCCATCATACAGCTTTCATCAGTTTGATTTATACACAAAACAAAACCCGACATGAACAAGTATCTAAAAATCAGCATTTTGATCCTTTTTTTGGGCAATCATGTAAAAGCTCAAAATAGCAAAGACCAGTTGACAGTGGCGTTAACAAATCCTGCCAAACCCGGAACGCTCGACATTAACCTTGTATACGGGAACATTCATATCAAGGGTTATGCGGGCAAAGAGATCGTTATTGATGCCTCCTCCGATAAAGAGCTTACTGCCGGGAATAATGAAGGGATCAAACGTATTGCGAAGGCGAACCCGATGGGACTTTCCGCGGAAGAGGAGAATAACCACATCCGGCTAAACACAAACAGCAATTCATTCCCGGTGAATCTGACGATAAAAGTTCCGTGGAAGACCGCCCTGAAATTACGGACGTATGATAAAGGTGACATTGTGGTCGAAAATGTGATCGGCAGCATGGAACTGGATAATGTAGGTGGGGCCATCAACCTGACCAATGTGGGCGGATCGGTAGTGGCAAACACTTATAACGGCCCGTTAAAGGCATCTTTTCAGGATTCAGCTTTCGACAAACCGATGGCATTTTCGTCCATGGGCGGACGGATCGACATATCCTACCCGCCGACATTGAAAGCGAATTTGAAGGTAAAATCAGAACGGAGCCGGGTTTTTAGTGATTTTGACCTGACAAAAAATCCCGCCAAGACTATCAAAACCAACGATTCGGGTGTAAACCGCTTAACACTTGACGACTGGCTCTATGCGCAGGTGAATGGTGGCGGCCCCGAAGTGATGATCAAAAACTACTACGGTGATATTTACCTGAAAAAGAAAAAGTGACATCGGCTTTCGGCTTTTTGAATTGAACCGAAGTGTTGCTAATTTACATTACAAATCATCCGATACTATTGCTATGAACTGGATATTTGGTGCAACCGGCTTAATGGTCATTATTTTGGGGATCCTGATCTGGCAGTTCGGGCTTTTTAATCTGCTGAGCAATGTAGACCGTAACCGTGTCATAGACAAGAAAAAAGCGGCACGACTGGCGGGATATTATCTCATATTTCTGGGGCTATGCTTTGTAGCGTTCGGATACTTTGCAGCCAATATCGCCGACCAGACGATGATCCTGATTATCGCATGCTTCATTCCTGTCAATATGGTTTTTGTGGTTTCCTACATGGTCGCTCAAAGCCGTAATATGAGATGAATAATAACATCTGATACAACTTTTATGACAAAATAGCCTTCATCCAGAAGCTGCCCTGCTCCTTTATGACAACGCAGTAGCATTGTTCCGTATAAAATGATTTTTATCACTCTTAGTGACTTTTTACAACAAGGTAACAACCGTAAACTAACTGGTTACCAGATAATAACAATTTAAAATATACCGTAGCCTTTCCGGAAGCTAACGCGGTAAACATTTTAAATTTGACATACATAATCAAATTCCGGTCAGGAAATTTCCGGGAATGATGATGTCAGTTGTAAAATACTCAACTAAAAGTAAGCGTGATGAAAACAAATCTAAAATTCTGCATAGCGTTGCTGTGCCTTATCCCAAACGTTATTTCTGCAGCCATTATTTATGTGAATCCATCCGCCGCCGGAAGCAATAACGGCAGCAGCTGGGCAAATGCTTATACCAATTTATCAACTGCCCTGGGAGCAGCCGCAAGCGGGGACGAGATCTGGGTCAAACAGGGCGTGTACAAACCGACCGTCCTGCACGACGTGAACGGAAACGGCAGTACGGAAGCGCGCGAAGCCACGTTTAAGATACCCTCGGGCGTGACGTTGTACGGTGGTTTTGCAGGTACTGAAGTAACCCGTAGCCAAAGAAATTTCCAGAGCAATATCACCGTATTAAGTGGCGATATTGATAACAATGACACCAACGTTGACGGGAATTCAATTGCTGAAAACACAGGTCAGATCGTTGGCAACAATGCTTACCACGTCATTTATACCAATAACGTGACTACTTCCACCAGGCTCGACGGATTCGTGGTGACGGCCGGAAAGGCCATGAGCGGGGCGGCGATCACCGATGCAAACCAGGATGGCGGCGCCTGGTACAACCTGTTGAACGGGGCCACAAACGCCAGTAGCCCGACGATCGTAAACACTACTTTTCAGGGAAATTATGCTGCTTCGGAAGGTGGTGCATTCTTTTGCAATGCAGCAGCTGCCGGCGGAGCTGTCACATCACTGATTCAAAACTGTAAGTTTATTTCCAACAAATCGAATGTTGCGGGCGGCGCCATTAATATAGGGTCGTTCAGTGCAGGTAATTACCAGCCGACAATCAAAAAATCGGAATTTTCACAAAATGAAGCTTACAGACGCGGCGGGGCAATTTATCTTATTGGCGATCACGCTATACTTGATTCAACGCGCTTTCATGCCAACAAAGTAACTGCGGTTTCACCGGACAACAGCACATTGCCCGGCTCGGGCGGAGGCGTGGGAATGGTCGCGTCCAATGCAAGTTTCTCCAATTGCTTTTTTATCGGCAACAACACGACGGGTAATCCCACGGGAGCTTTTGAAGGTGGCGGTGGCGGTGCCGTATATATGTCGGCGAACGAAACGCAGACCAACACGCTTGGTATTTCCCAGCCTAAGTTTGTCAACTGCGGCTTTTATGCCAACGTCGCCAATGGCAATACTGCGGCCTGGGGCGGCGCTGCCGTTCATCTGAGCGACGCGGGCAAATTAAGGCCCAGCTATATCGGCTGTGTCTTTTCAGGCAATCAAGCCCAGGACCATGGCGGTGCGGTGGCAAGCTTCGCCAGGGTGATGAGTGCAGGTGCCGGGTACACTCCGGAACTGACACCCAAATTCACAAACTGTACCTTTGCCGGTAACCATGCGGGCAAAAACGGCGGTGCGGTCTACAATGACGGATACGTATATATGTCATCAGAAATACTGCAGTCCCGGATAGAAAATTCAATACTGTGGGGCAATACTGCGGGTACCAGCGGGCCGCAGGTGTCGTCCTCGGGAGCTAATACGGTGGCATATTCGCTGATACAAGGTTCAGGAGGAAGCGGCGGCGGATGGAATGTGTCGGTGGGTATCGATGCTGGCAACAATATTGATGTCAGCCCGGGTTTTGCAAATGCGGCCGATCCCGACGGTGCGGACAATAATCCGGGCACTTCCGACGACGGGCTCCGGCCGACTGCCACCGCGGCTCCGGTTGACAAAGGCAATAATGCAGCTGCCGGACTGGTGGGTATTTCGAAAGATTACATAGGCGGCGCGCGGGTGCAGGGCAGTAAGGTGGATATGGGTGCCTATGAACGCGCCGGAAGTGTCATTGTTTATCCAAAAGTATATTGGCTGAAAGACTGGCGTATCGTCCGTCCTGCCTGCCTGAACTGTCCTTGGGCCTTTATTTTTAAAGAGAGGATCTTCGAAAAATTTATCTGGAAAGGAACCGCCAAGCTCACTGACAACGGAAGAACCGCTGTCATCACAGGTAAGATCATCAGCCGTGATAATCAGAATATCGGCTTCGACGTCTATCTGAAACTGATCAATAAGCACGACTGGGCTGCATGGAGTGCGAAGGGACGAACTTACACCACACAAACCTCAGCTTCCCAGCAGGCAGCTTTGCTATCCTATAAAAAATGGCTTTTCTGGGAGCTGAGCAGTGAAAGTTATCTGAAAGGCATAGGCGATTTGTCCGGCACACTGGCACTTACCCATTCACCGATCAGCAAGAAAACCGGCTTCCAGCTGGGTACCGGTGCAAACGGGTGGGATGCAGACTTTGGCATGAGCGGGTCATTCAATTACAAAGGCACCCTGGGGTACAAGGGAACAAAATACAATTTGAGCGCGGTCGCTTCCATGAATGTAGATGCCGGGGAATATAAACTGGGCAGAGAATCAATGGAAGCTTTTTCTGACGAAGAAGATGCGACTGAATCCGGTGATGAGCCCACGATAACAGTTTATCCTAATCCTGTTCGGGACTATCTGAACATCCGTCCTGGCACCCAAGCAAGTCAATTCGCAGTAAGGCTCATCCGAAACAACGGTTCCATTGCGAAGGAACTGAATGCGACGACCTCCGAAGGTTTGATCAGCATTTCAGTTCGCGGACTGACGCCGGGCAACTATGTTTTACAGCTGACCGGTGATGACGGGAAAGTTGAGAATCGGAAGGTTTTGGTTGTAGAGTAAAATATTATCAGCGCCAGAATATGTTTTCTGGCGCTGACCTAAGCTATTTTCGCCGGTTTTACATTATACGGCACAGCCCTGATCAAACGGGTATTGTTGAATTCCTCAACAATACGGATGTTCTGGGCCGGGACAATTCCGCGGTTGATCCAGTTCATGACCGTTTCCTGGTTTTTGATACCGAACCGCTTACAATACTCTTTTATCGTAACCCAGTCTGAAAGATCAACTACTTCACCCTGGCTGATCAGATAAGACTGGGCTTCTTTAATAGCTGCATTGGCACCTGCCAACAAACGCTCTATTTCCTGGGATAATTCTTTTGATTCCATCTCAGTTATTAATTCTTTTTTGATTTCTCCCATTCTTCAATCACATCCTGCAACTTCTCAATTGTCTTCCAGATTTCAAGCCGCTTTTCTTCACTAATAACTTCCGAGTTGTCCCAGAGCAGTTGCCTGAGGGCTGCAAGGTGCATTCTGAGGGTAAATATATTCATGAAAATAGTGGTGTGAAAAACGAATTTATAAAATGTTAGTAATACTAACAAATAAATATATACTTAATTAACTCATCCGGGCTGCCAAAAAAGCTAAACTAATCAAAAAAGGGGCCAAGGCCCCTTTCATTATTCTTCATTAGGAAAGATCCCTCTGAGCAAATCCATGATAAAACCGGTGTACTCCAGAACCTTGTAGATATTGTCGGGCGACAGGTTCCAGTCGTTTGTGGGGCGAATGTAGTGCATCGTCATGTCGGTGAGGAGCCTTTCGATGGCGAGTGGATCAATTTCCGAATCCAGATAATTTTGAATGAGTTCTTGCGGCGTCTTGACAAGAGGCCGGCTTGCAGCGAAGTTCTGCATAGTGTTAGTGTAAGTAAAAGTTTGGCGCTGCAAAAAACGGTGCCGCGCTTGCCGTTGCTCAACCCAAGTAAGGGCAATGGTGTTCAATCCATTACGGTAGCTACGACACCGTTTATCGGTATCCATAGTATATAATAGCACCTTGCCACCTGGCAGAAAAATATATGGGGTGCAACTCGTGCACCTTACTTGAATTGAGCGAGGCAAACGTAAATTATTTGATCGAAGAAATCAAAAAGAATTTTCTTGCGGTAGGATTCATTTACAAACGCTCTGCCTCTTACGGAATCACCTGCGCTCTTGGTCGCACATATTTGCCATTTTCATCCAAAGGGCGAGGATCGGCGTAGTCGGGATTTACATATCCCACGGCCTTTTCCTGTTTTGCCAGTTCCGCCTGAAGTTGGGTTTTCAGCTTTTCACCCTCTTTCGATTGATAAAGATTGGAGGTCTCTCCCGGATCTTTACTGAGATCATACAGCTCCGACCAGCCTTCTTCTCCCGGATAAAGGATCAGCTTGCTGTTTTCGGTGCGGACAGCCTTAATGGTCGGCGTGGCAAAACCTCTTTCGTAAAAGTATTCATAGAGAAACGACGTCCGCCAGTCTTTGGCTTTGTCCTCAATGAGCGGCACCCAGCTTTTACCCTGAAACGAAGCCGGTGCTTTTACACCTGCCAGATCCAGAAACGAAGGCGCGGCATCCAGGTTCAGGACAATTTTGTCAATCTTTTTGCCTTTGGGAAACCTGGCCGGATACCGTACCAGCAGCGGAATGCGGATGGATTCTTCATAAGCTGCACGCTTGTCGCCCAGGTCATGTTCGCCGAAGAAAAACCCATTGTCGCTGGAAAAAATAACCACAGTATTGTTATCCAGACCAAGAGAATCGAGGGTTTTAAGTACCCGGCCTACATTTTCATCAACACCTTTCAATGCACCGAAATAATTCCTGATCCGCTGCTCGTTCTTTTCTGTCCAAGTCCCGCCTTTGGCATTGGTTGCATTGGCATTATTGGGCTTGCCTGTATCGATCTGGCCTTTGTAAGGAAAGATATTACCGTCATTTACAGGTTCGGTCAAAGTCACTTTCGCATAAGTTTCCTGGTGCCGCACCGGCGGCTGAAACGGCCCGTGCCCCGACTTGAAAGCCAGCGAAACCAGGAAAGTTTTGTCCTTATTGGCACGGATATAATCAATGGCGTTGGTCGTCGAAACATCATCCACCCAGCCCTGGCTTGGCTGTACTTTGCCGTTCACTTCAATGGGGCAGTCGAAATATTTCCCCTGGCCTACAAAACTGGCCGAATAATCAAATCCCGGCCGTTTTCCGGTTTCATTGCCCATGTGCCATTTGCCAAAAAACGCTGTGTTGTAACCAGCCTTGCGCAATTCGGTGGCATAAGTCACAGTGGTGTCCGCCAGGCCGGTGTGGTTATTGGCGATGCCATTGAGGTGATTGTACCGGCTGTTGAGCAACGTCGAGCGGCTGGGCGAGCAAAGCGAATTGATCACAAAAGCATTCCTGAACCGGACGCCTTCATTGGCCAGCTTATCCAGGTTGGGAGTCGAAAACCAGGGAAACCTGGCCTTGGTCCCCTGCTCCTGCTGCACCACGCTCAACGCATCAAAACGCTGATCATCCGTATAAATAAATACAATATTGGGCCGCACGGTCTTCCCTGCATTTTGCGCCTGGGAAGTGGCAGCAAGGCCAATGAGGGAAGCGAGAAGAATGTTTCGAAGCATGATCTGATGACTTCGGCTTTCGGCAGTCAGCCGTCGGCCTTTTTTTAAGGTTAGTTAAACAAAAACGAAAGCCGATAGCTGCTTGGCCGACCACCCCCTACCATCCCGGATTCTGGTGCCCCTGCAACTTTGGGTTATTGTCAAGTTCCTGCTGCGGAAGCGGGTATAAGTAATGTTTTTCCGAAGCATTTGTTTTTCCGGCTGCGTGCAAAGACTTGATCAGGTACGAATCTGCTCCTGACAGCGGTTTGTAACGGATCAGGTCAAACCAGCGGGAATATTCGAATACGAATTCCAGACGGCGATCTACACGGAGCGAGTCGCGGAACTGTGCCTGCGTCAGTCCCTTGGTAAGATCATCAAGTCCGGCGCGTTGGCGGACTTTGTTGTAAGATGCATAAGCCGCAGCAGTGGGGCCGTCTTTTTCATTGATTGCCTCGGCATTGATCAGCAACACATCCGAAAAACGCAGGATAGGCACATTCGCAGCCGATTGCGCGAGGTTACCTGCCTGTGCCGGATCCCACCATTTGTTGAAATGCGGGTTGGGTTTGGTTGCGCCGGTTACCGGATCTTTGGTCGTTAGCTGGTAAGTCTGGCCGTTGGCCGGACTCACGATGGACGTGATAAAAGTCACGTCCCGGCGTTTGTCTTTGGCCGAATACAACCCATAAACCGCCGGCATTGGCTGTTCTGCAAAGTTTCCGTTCAATCCCGGAATACCCGTCGGCGCCGAGCGCATAGCCTGGTTGTTTCCATGAGAATCGGCATTGGCTTCAAATTGCGCCGAGAAAATATGTTCGATGCCGTTTTTATTGGCCGGTAAAAAAACCTGTGCATAATTGGCAAAAAGACCATAACCAAACGGCCCTTCGATCACTTCGCTGCTTTTGGCAATTGCATTGGCATAATCATAGCGCGTCAGATAAACCTTGGCCAACAAAGAGCGGGCTGCCCCGCCCGTAGCGCGTCCGGCATCAGCGGCTGTATATTTCACACCCGAGCCGAAAGTATCGTTCGGAAGCCCGTGCGCGTCGGTCAGATCCTGAATGATCTGCTGATAAACCTGCTCGGAAGGCGTTCTTTCCACATAAAGATCTTCCGGCGTGAGGGTCGTTGTTTCATGCAAAACCAGTGGAACGTCCCCATACAACCGCACCAGATTAAAGTAATACAATGCTCTCAGAAACTTGGCTTCCAGTACGAGCCTGGTCCGCAGGGTTTCGTCCATATTCACCGTCGGAATGCGGTCAATGGCAATGTTGGCGCGGTTGATAGCATCGTAATGCTGCTGCCAGATCTCCCGCACACGCAAACCGGTGGACGAATGCGAAAGCACGGATTGCGACCGCACGTCGGCATTGGTAGCGCCCGGCCCCGGCTGCACATCATCCGACATCATATCCATACCCGTCGAAAAAAGGACATGGTAAGGTGTCTGGCCGGTGGAATTCAGACGGAAATATATGGCATTGACCGCTGCAACTGCATCCGCCTGGGTTTTAAAAAACTGGTCTGAGGAAACAAACGACTTAGGCGCTTCTTCCAGGTCGACGCAGGACGTCAGCGCACCTTGTATCAGACCCGCCAGAACAACCGATTTCAGAATATTAGTATGGATTTTCATTTCAAGATGCTCTTTTGAATGCTATGTAGTTAAAAAGAAATGGTAAGACCACCCAGGAAAGTTTTGTTGGCAGGGTAAACACCATTGTCCACACCCTGGGTCAGCGTAGCCTGTTCGTTACGGCTCACTTCGGGATCATAACCTGTATACTTAGTCCAGGTAACCCAGTTTTGTGCGGTGACGTAAATCCGCAACTGGCTTATGCCCAGTTTGCCGGTGATAGAAGCAGGCAGCGAGTAACCCAGGCTGAGATTTTTAAGTCTCAGGTAAGACCCATTTTCGATAAACCGGTCTGAAACCGTTACAGCAGGGTTTTCAATGGCGCGGTGGATTACGTTACTTGGGTTGTCAGGTGTCCAGCGGTCAAGCATCGTGGTCGATCCGTTGATATAACCCGTTCCCAATTCCAGGTTCGCCTGGTTGGCATTATAAACCTTGTTTCCCGACTGACCTTGTAATAACACATTCAGATCGAAGTTTTTATACGAGAAATTATTGGTCAACCCAAACAAAAACTTCGGCTGCGCATTTCCGACAATGACACGGTCGTGCGCCTGGGTGATGGTCCCGTCGGGCACGCCATCGGGTCCGCTGATATCCACGTAGCGCTGGCTGCCTGCCTTATCATTTGCGGCAAATTTTGGCAAATTCGCAATATCATCGCCCGTCTGGAAGATCCCGTCCGCTTTCAGAACCAGGAACGAACCGATAGGCGAACCTACCTGCGCAATGGAGTTTCCGGAAATAACCTGCGTCACACCAGGCCCAAGGCTCAGCACTTTGTTTTTATTGGTAGAAAGTACCAGATCCGTTGTCCAGCCAAACTCTCCTTCGCTGTTAACCGTGTTCAAAGCCAGTTCAAGTCCTTTGTTTTCAACACTTCCGTAGTTCTGGAATGCATTGGCATAACCCGAGGTGTAAGGCAGCGGCACGTCCAGCAAAAGTTCCGTTGTTTTCTTGTGATATGCGTCCAGCGTGATATTGATCCGGTTTTTATATAAACCAATATCAAGTCCGGCGTCGTATTGCGCAGTCTGCTCCCAGCCCAGGTTTGGATTTGCGATTCCGTTGGGTGCATAACCCGCAACCAGTTTCCTGCCAAAAAGATAGCTGTAATAAGCTTCCTGCGCCAGCGAAGTGTATGGTGCAATTTCCTGGTTACCGGTGACGCCGCCGCTGATCCTGAATTTCAGGTTACTGATCTGCTGCACATTGCGGATAAAATCTTCTTTACCCAGGTTCCAGGAAAATGCCGCGGAAGGAAAAAAGCCCCACTTGCTTTCTTTTCCCAGACGCGACGACCCATCGGCACGGCCGGTCAGGGTAAGGTTGTATTTACTTCTGAAAGTGTAATTCACCCGGCCGAGGTACGACAGCAACGCCCATTTAAAGTAATTGGACGAAGCATTTTGAAAGACAGTTCCGCCGCCGAGGTTATGATAACTAAAATCATCCGTAACAAAAGTCGCGGCCCGCGCCACTGCATTTTCGGTTGTGGAAGCTTGTTGTGTAATCCCTACTACGGCATCCAGCGCGTGGTCCGCATTGAAGGTTTTGTTGTAGCTCAAAGTATTTTCATTGAGCCAGCCGATGGTGTTTTTGTTACCAATGATCCCCTGCCCGCTGAGGCCGGCCCCTTCCTGCAAACTGGATGGCAGATAACGGTTTTGTTTATTGAGTAAAATGTCCGTTCCGATCGAAACCTTTGCTTTCAGTCCCTCTGCGATCTCATATTCGCCGTAAGCATTTCCGAACCCGCGGAAAATATGTGTTTCGTTGACCTGCAGGTACAAGGTGGCAATCGGATTGGCCAACGGACTGTCGTAAATGCTTCGCAGGGTGAAACCGTTGGCGGAAGTCGCGTCGTAAATGGGCATGGTTGGCGGCATTTGAATAATATTCGGTACCACGTTTTCGGGTGCCACCTGCGCCGATGATTTGCTTCCCGAGAAGTTGATCCCCATTTTGAAACGCCTGCTCATATCCCTGTCCAGGTTGATCCGGAACGAATAGCGCTCGAAATCTGTGTTTTGAAGGATTCCGTCCTGTTTAAAATAATTCCCAGAAACCGCAAAGCGCGTTTTGTCATCGCCACCGGAGAATGACAGACTGTGATTTTGGATGGCCGCCTGCCTGAAAGCCGCATCCTGCCAGTCGGTACCTACGCCGGGCCGGCCTAAACTATCGATTTCAGACTGAGAGAATGCGGGCGCTTTTTTGGAGTCTGCCAATGCATCGTTTTTAAGCAGCGCCCATTGCTGCGCATTCAAAAGAGGCAATGTTTTCAGCACTTTCTGAACCCCGTAATAGCCGTCATAAGTGATCAGGTTTTTTCCTGACTTCCCCTTTTTCGTTGTAATGATTACAACACCATTTGCGCCCCGAGAACCGTAAATGGCGGTTGCGGAAGCATCTTTCAAAATATCTATGGATTCAATATCACTTGGATTGAGCGTCGAAAGCGCGTTGATCGTCGGGCCATTGGTTACGCCGGCGTCTGCATAACTGTTATTGTTGTAAACCGGAAAACCGTCGATCACATAAAGCGGCTCGTTGGCCCCGTTGATAGAGTTCCCGCCGCGGATTTTGATACTTACCGAGCTCCCCGGCTGACCTGACGACTGCGTAACCTGTACCCCCGCTGCCCTGCCCTGCAATGCACGGTCGAGCGAACTGATGGGTACACCTTTGAGATCGCCCGTTGAAATAGAGGAAACAGACCCTGTGAGGTCACCTTTCTTTTGCGTTCCGTAACCGATCACCACCACCTGGTCGAGCACATTGGCCGTTTTGAGGAGCACTTCAATAGGGGCAGCCGAAAGCTCGTAAATTTCTACTTCCTGCTGCTGATAACCCGTCAGACTGATTTGTAGTGTAAAAGGGAAGTCCTTCGGCGCAGGAATGTCAAACTTCCCGTCCGGGTCGGTAACTGCATATTTTGATGTTCCTTTCTGAACAACAGTTGCGCCGGGTAGCGTCTGGCCTTCGGCGTCTTTCACAACTCCGTTCACAATGTCCTGCGCCTGTGCCAGGCCCACTGCCAGTACGAGCAGCGCAAAAATAAAAAATCGCTTCATTATAGAAATCCTGTTAATTGAGTAGTAAATCCTGTAACGATTGTGTGTATACGAGAACGCTTAACGGAAGGTTGGAGGTTGCCTGTTCGGACGTCCCGCCGGTGATCCTATCTGATTGGCCGGTTTGATTTTTTCATAATCCACAACCCCCGTTTTCTCTGCCCAGCGGAAGTAGTCTGCTGAAAGTTCGTTTACAATTTCCGTCCTGCTGGCGGCCAGGTCAGTCGTTTCACCCCGGTCCTTTTGCAGGTCATACAATTCCCATTTGTAGCCGGGATATGTAGAAACGAGCTTCCAGTTTCCTTTTCTGACGGCCCTGTTACCAGCACGTTCCCAGAAGATCGGTTCGCCCCGTTCCACTTGTTCTGTTTTTCCCGTGAGCACAGGAACGAGACTTTTCCCTGGCAGACCATTCGTGGCAACACCTTGGTTTGAGGCAGGATAGGTTGCTTTTGCGAAATCATAAAACGTAGGTGCAAGATCGATCAAATGGCCGGTGCCTTTTACAATACTTCCCGCTTTGATCTGCTTGGGAAACCAGGCAATGAACGGTGCGCTGATCCCTCCTTCATGCATATTGTTTTTATAATTCGAATGCGGTGTGTTGGATACATAAGCCCAGGGCTGATCCTGATACACATACGACCCGGCGGTTCCGGCAGGGCCCGAATTACGCTGCGGCTTGCGGGGCGAAGATCCTGCGTAACCACCTTGCGCACCATTATCGGAGATGAAGATAATGAGCGTGTTATCGTCTTTTTTCAGTGCTTTCAACTTCTCGCGCAGCTTGCCAATGTTCTGATCGACGCGGTCAACCATAGCTGCGTAAATTTCCATTTTGGTTTGCCAGAGCTGTTTTTCGTCAAAAGGCACATTGTCCCAGGGCGTAACTTCATTGTCACGCACAGCGATGGTCTGCTCAGGGTTGGCGATACCGATGGTTTTTTGTCGCTGGATGCGTTCCTTCCGTAGCGAGTCCCATCCTATGCTGTAACGTCCTTTGTATTTGGCAATATCTTCCGCGGGCGCCTGCAAAGGCCAGTGCGGAGCGTTGAACGCCAGGTAGAGGAAAAAAGGTTTGGGCGTTTTGCTTTGCTCTTCCAGGTACGAAAGCGCATGGTCGGTGATCTCGTCGGTCAGGTATTTGTCAGCGGGCAGATTAATCCGCCTGTTGTTTTCCACCAGCTCAACCGGGGGGCCCTGACCATATTTTCCTATGTCGTAATAATTGCTGGCGCCATTGATAAAACCGTAAAACCGGTCAAATCCACGCTGATTGGGCCACGCAAGGCTATCGTTTCCAACATGCCATTTTCCACTCATCAATGTACTGTAACCGGCATTACGCAATACTTCGCCAAACGTAAGCGACTCTTTATTGAGATAACCCTGATAAGCCGGCAGACCCAGGTTCACATTGAAGTAACCTACGCCGGCTTTATGCGGATACTGACCGGTGATCAGCGAGGCACGTGTGGGGGCACAGATGGAATTGTTATAGAATTCCCGAAAGCGGATACCCTCGCTGGCAAGCTGGTCGAGGTTGGGGGTTTTGATCTCGGAGCCGTAAGCACCGATGTCGGAATAACCCAGGTCATCGACCATGATCAGGATAATGTTCGGGCGCGGGGCGGGAGCGGGCTTTTTTTGGGCAAAAACTTCTGACAAGCCAATAAAGGCTGTTATCAGGAATATAAAAATTTTCATAGGTTGGGTAAAAAATGTTACAAGGAAATGCATAGCCACACCAGCCTGTAAACATTACAGGCCGCGGGAATCAGAAATAAAATCGATCAGCTGATATCCTTTTGGAACATCAGCAACAACTGTTTCGCCTTTTCCTGAATGTAAAGAGAGAAGCCACCATGAGGTTAGCAGAGGTTATCCATTCTGAATGGGCGTTCATAATTAAGATAATTTAGATGCTTACAAGTATACTGCCGGTGGTTGACATATACTCTATTAATATTATAGACAAAGTAAGCTTATTGAAACTGCAATACAAAATTTATAAACCTGAATTTTCAGAAAAGAATGTAAACGTATCGTTTGCTTCATGTTCGGAAGTTTTTGTTTTGGACTAAATCAATAATAACTTGTCAAGAAGAACAAATTTAAATAAACTATTGATCTACTAATTTTATAGTTTATTACAATTAACCTGTGACTGCCACGTCAGATTATTAATCCGGGTCTGCAACACTCCGAGTTTTTTTATAAGTTCTGAGAAGGCAAGCTTATCCCCATAAATCATGTTCTCCCGCATTTGCCGGTAGTCACTCTCCCAAGCCGGAAGCAAATGCTCTGGTGGAACGAAAGCAATTTTATCTGGGCTGTGATTGGCATAGTTTACTTCCGCGAGGGCCGTAAATTTTCTGCGGTGGTCGATGATCGAATGATATAAGTGATGATCTGATAATGCCGTCTCAGCGAATGGGGAACAGCTTAGCTTTTCTATGTCATACAAATGCCGGCTCAGGCGGTCAACACGTATTTTTTCAGGATTTTTCTGGAATTCCTCATGCAGCAGGAATATTTTTTCCAGAAATGTCCGTTCCGGATTTACAATAGGTACTAAGATACCTTTATCAGCAAAGGGGCGCCCGCTAAAATTTTCGGCAACCAATGTGGCAAATGATCTTGGTGTGACCGGCTCTTTCAGCGAGCGACAGCCCACTTCCACCAGCACGCCGGGTTTCAAATATCTGTCCGCTTCGGTGAGTTTGGGATAATAAATCTCAATAATAATCGGATCCTGATCCGACTCACCGGTTTTCCGGAAGTCTATTTTTACATCTCTGAACCTGGCTTCTCTAAATTTACCGGCAAGTTCTTCAATGAAAATTGTCGTTAAAAAAGTGACTGATGCTTTTCGCAACTTATTGATTTTTGTCCTGCTCAGTTCACCGGCGAATCCCAGGTACTCCCGATCTATCGCCAGATCGATATCCTCGGAAAAACGCTGGATCAATCCAAAACCTTTGCTCAGCGATGTCCCGCCTTTGAAAATCAGCGCTGGGGCGCAGTCCATAGAAAAAATCAGCGCCAGGGTTTGTACTACCCACCAGTCTTTTTCGACGGCTACGCCGGGCAATCCCATTTGTCGCCCGGTTTCATTGAATATGTTCAGGCGGGTCGCATCGGACAATTGGAGCCATACTTTCAAACTTTTTAAATCAATCATGTGTGTATAGAATAATGTGATGTGGCGTGTACTGCTACTGTGACGGCCGCATGAGCTGGCGGATCCATTCGGGGGCCAGCTTGATGTCATGCTGCAAGTGATAAGGCTTTTCTTCTGCAAGCCTCTCCCTTATGACGCGCATTTCGTTTTCGGTCACATTATTTTTTCCAATTGTACGCAACGCCTGAATCACCAGCCTGCTGATTTCACCAATAGCTGAAACATTTCGCGTACTAGCTTTTTTGAAAGTGATGATTTGGTTACCGACTTTTACCTTACGGGCGGATGAATCTGTATAGTAAACAACATTCATAGGCACCTGGGTCGTGAGCCCCAATTTGTACAGCGCATAGCTTCCGGTGGGAACGGCCCGCGCTTTGTCACGTTTGATGATCGCTTCCGCTATCTCCTCAATTCCTGGTAATACCGGACCCATATTTTCATCCTCAACCGGCCTCGCATACATCCCCGTAGCCACCCGGTATAACTTGCCATCCAGCACCAATCTCTCCAAAACTTTTGACACAGTTTTGGCATTCGAAACATCCAGAAAACTGTCGGTAAAGTATACCACCCCCCCTCGGGAACGGTATATCTTTTCAATTACCTTATCATCAGCACTTTCCATATCAAATCAAATATACGTTTTGTCGCAAATATAGTAAATATTTGCGACAAAACGTATATAGGTTCCATTGGAATTTCTGATGGTGAAACGATGCCACCCTCACGGGGTTAACGGCTCGAACGCGTTATAATCATCTGGAATAATTTTCATCGCGTGGGATTTATAACGTCATTCACACATCTCCGTCGGCTTTTTTTTAGATAATACTTTGAATAGCATTATACCATTTGCTAACAAGTGCAATCAGTTGATCAATACCAATTCGATTGCCTTTATATCCGCAAATTTTGCGCCTTTTAGTTCCGGGATGGAAAGCTTCAGTTCGCCGGTTCCTTTCTGCAACGTCCAGTCGCCTACATACAGTGTTTTGAATTCCTTTTCGTAAGATTCGCCCTGCCGTTTTACGCGATCGGGGCTGGGCAGAAGCGGCGGATCATAGGCTTCGCTGATCTTGCCGGTAATGCTTTTGCCGTTCAGTTCAGCCTTGAAAACATTGCCTACGCCTTCTGGCGGGCTCGTATAGCGGATGTTTAACTTGTATTTTCCAGCCGTATGTACATCTACATTCCAGGTTACATAAGACTGCGCGTCGTTCCAATTGGCGATCCAGGAAGAATTGGGCGCGGAGCTGCTGTAAGACAGCTTTCCGGTTGGGGAAGGATACAAGATTGCATCCTGAGAAGGCAATGTTGTCTTGGGAAATTGCGGATACCCTACCGGTATCCACCTTACCGGACCGGTTTCCGGAAATGTGGTCTTATACCAATTGTCCAGTTCAGTTTTAAGCGACTTTGCAATGTCAGGATACTGCTCCGCAATATTATTTTGTTGGGTCGAATCTTTTGACAAATCATACAAAGTGCCGTTTTGAAACACATAATGCCCTTTTCTAACACTGTGCGTTTTATTAATGGAAGAAAACAGCAACCGCTCAGGCACCTGGGCTGCTTTGCCGGTTAACGCCGGTTTCAGACTGATACCATCCAAAGTTTTCGTTCCATTCGAAGAAATTCCAGTCAGATCGGTCAAAGTTGGAAGCATATCAATATAGGCGGCATTGCCTTCGACGATTTTCCCGGCCGGGATCACGCCAGGCCAGCGGATAAAAAACGGCGCACGCACCCCACCTTCGTCAGCCATGCCCTTGCGCCCTTTCATGTCACCATTCCAGCGCCACGAGTTTGGACCATTATCGGTCAGGTAAATGACGATCGTTTTTTTGGTAAGTTTCAAATCGTCCAGCTTTTTCAGGATCCGGCCCACATTGTCGTCAATGTTTTCACACATTGCCAATGCTGAGATGGTTACGTCTATTTCCTCCTGCGATTTATTGTGACTGAACTGCCTGATCCCCCTGGCTTTCACCCGGTCATAGTACTTGTCGGGCACCTGAAAGGGAGAATGCGGCGCATTGAACGGAACATAGCATACGAATGGTTTGTCTTTGTTTTTTTCAATAAAACCAATGGCATGATCCGTCAGATCGTCGGTAATGTAGCCTTTGCTTCTCACTGCTTCACCATTATGATCGAGCATGGTATCGAAATAATTGGCATAATGTCCGCTCAGAAAACCGTAAAATTCATCAAAACCCCGACCATTGGGATGGTAAGGATACTGGCTGCCATTGTGCCATTTTCCAAAAGCACCGGTCGCATAACCTGCTTTTTTAAACAGATCGGCGAAAGTAACTTCATCCAGATTCATAAATTCTTTGGAATTGCTGACACCCCAAACCCCAGCCTTGTAATGATAGCGACCTGTCAACAAGCCTGCACGTGTGGGAGCGCAGAGCGGCGCGACATAAAAACGTGAAAATCGGGCTCCGTCGCGGGCGAGTTGGTCGATATTCGGCGTTTGCACATTGGTATTACCATTGATACTGAGATCGCCCCAGCCCTGGTCGTCGGTCAGGATGAAGACCACGTTCGGGCGCGTCTGCGAATTGGCTTTATAACACAAAATCCCCAACAGAAGCATTGCGGAGAGTATTTTCAGACAGAAATAGACAAAATTTCTCAAGTATTGAACAGATAACATTGACATTAAACCGTATGTTTTTTCAATAAAGTTTCATTGAGCTTATGCCCAAGGCCCGGCGTATCCGGAACGCCAATATACCCATTTTCAAAACGTTCCGCAGGTGAAAGCAGGTCGGCACGCCAGGGAACTTCTCCATAGGCATATTCGAGAATGGAAAAATTGGGAATCGAGGCGCAAACCTGCACACTGGCGGCGGTGGAAACCGGCCCGCTCGGATTGTGCGGTGCCACCGTAATATTGTCCGCGATTTCGGCCTGAGCGGCTATAAACCGCAATTCCTGGATGCCGCCGCAATGTTTCACATCGGGCATGATGATATCCAAAGCGCGTGTGGTAATGATTTTATTAAATCCCTGCCTCCCGAAAATAGACTCTCCCCCAGCCGAACCCTGCCCGATCTCATCGGTAATCGCCTTTGTATCTTCCACATATTTTTCAGGATCGATGGCTTCTTCAAACCAATACAAATTGGAAGGCTCCAGCCTTTTGGCCGTGGCTATCGCGAGGTCTTTGTTCAGATGGCTATGTACATCGATCAGCAGATCCGTTTCTTTCCCGATAGTCTGGCGCACGGCTTCCACACAGGAAACCGCATAGTCAATATCCGATTCAATCTGCTTCTGATCGGCTGTTTTGAGCGGCTTCATGTCATCGAAAGGCGCAAGTTTTACAGCCTTAAAACCACTTTTCAATGCATTTTCGGCATTCTGCTGGAAAGAAGCGATCAGCCTTCTGCCGCTGGCGTCGCGTTCGTTGGTAGCACGGTTGATATTGGCATACACTTTCAGCTTGTCACGCAGTTTTCCTCCAAGTAAGTTGTAAACCGGTACGCCCAAAGCCTTGCCCGTAAGGTCCCACAGTGCATGTTCAATGGCGCTGAATGCAGTAATGGCCGTTTTTCCTTTTGCCGCCGCAGTTTTCAATCCGCGTTGCCGAAACTGCTCGATGGCAAACGGCGACTCGCCTTTGACCAATTCAAATAACAAATTGATCTCGGCGTGGAGCTGTGCGGCACCGTTTTTAGCAGCCGCCGAAAACCCGTGCGAGGCCTCTCCCAGCCCGGTTATGCCTTTGTTGGTTTTTAATTCTATAAAATGCCAGTTGCCGCGGGCGTTTACTTTTACCTCATGAACGGCAATGCCGGTGACTGTCAGCTTTTCGTCTTTCAGGCCCGGCACCGGAAAAAAAGCAGCCGGCAATAAACCGGCGCTCTTCATAAATCTTCGTCTTTTCATGTATCCGACAAATTACAGGGTTTGCCCTTTCAAAGCTTTTTCGATTTCAGCCTTGGAGGCGCCGCCTTTCTTCTGCCAGACTATCTCATTATTTCTGTATAAAATCAGCGTTGGCAAACCCACCACGCCCAGTTCCTTCACCAGGCTTTTGTTTTCATAGGCCTCAATTTTGATCACTTTCACATTCGCAGCCTGCTCCGTTTTGATGGAATCGATAGTCGGGTCCAGACGCTTACAGCCAGGGCAGTAGCGCGAGCCAAAATCAACCAACACCAATTTATCGCTTTTCAGGGACGCGGTATATTCATCACGTGAAAGGCCTTTCCCGGTTGTAGAGATCACCGGTCTGCCCAATCCGATCCATTTGCTGAGACCGCCCGGGATTTCGGTAACATCCTTGAAACCAGCCGCTCTCAGATCAGCCGCCAGAACGCCGCTGCGTCCGTTTCCGATTGAATAGATAAAAACAGGTTTTTCCTTGCTGAGTTTTGCACTTTGTTTTTCAAAATCCGCTTTGTCGGCGATGCTGAAACTCACGGCACCTTCCAGATGGTTCTGCACATATTCCTCGGGAAGCCGAGCGTCCAAAATCTGTGCATTCTTGCCGGCTGCGTTGAGTTTGGCCTCAAATGCCTCAAATGATAACAGTTCACGCTTTTTACTTTGTTGCGCAAAAACGCTGGTCGTAAAAATCAATGCAAGCAGCAGCGTTCCCAATGGTCGAAGATTCTTCATAGTCAAGTTGTATTAAGATGGAATTTGGATTTTGCACAAAAAATGAGGCAGTTCCCGCGAAGGCCGCGGTATTCCAAAAGCAGTAAAGGATTGAAATTGAACCACCATATTGAAGTAAGGTCAGATTACTGAACCGTTTGTATCGCATATATCCCTGCAGGTGGTTAGCAGAAAAAGATATACTCTATTTAATCGATAGGCAAATAAAAGTAATAGTTTTCGATTTGCCAACTAATTTTCTATTTTTCCGGAAACATCCATTTTCCGATGCAAAATCCATTGAAGAAAATCATACTGGCTGCGCTGCTGATGTGCATGGCGCAGTTCTCCATTGCACAGCAGGACACCATTCCGGCGATATGGACTTATAAGAAAATTGATACTTTAAACCTTCAACTGAAAATTTTCAAACCTGCTGGTTTTGATGCTTCCAAAAAATACCCGGCCATTGTTTTCTTCTTCGGCGGCGGCTGGGTTGGCGGCAATATCGGGCAGTTCCAGAAACAGGCTGTTTATTTGGCTTCCAGGGGAATGGTAACGATCCTGGCTGATTACCGCGTGGCATCCCGCCACCATACCACACCTTTTGAATGCGTGGCCGACGGAAAATCCGCGATCCGCTATGTTCGCCAGCATAGTGCCGAACTGGGTATTGACCCTAATCGTATTGCGGCAGGCGGCGGCTCGGCAGGCGGGCATGTGGCGGCGGCTACCGACCTTACCAAACTCGACGAACCTTCCGAAGACCTGAACGTCAGTTCCCGGCCCAATGCGCTCGTTCTGTTCAATCCGGTGTTCAACAACGGGCCCGGCGAATATGGTTATGATCGTATCAAAGACCGTTTTCCGGAAATTTCACCTTTTCATAATATTGCCAAAGGTGCAGCCCCAACGGTCGTATTTTTGGGGACCAAAGACAAGCTTATTTCCGTACCGACCGCCGAAGCATACAAAGCCAAAATGCTGGAAGCGGGCAGCCGGTGCGAGCTGTTTCTCTACCCCGACCAGCCGCATGGTTTTTTCAACAAAGGTGAAAGCTTCACCCAAACACTCCGCCAAACCGACGTTTTCCTCGAATCACTGGGCTACATCAAGGGTAAGCCGACGATTTGAAATTATTTCTTAAAATATTTATCCTGCGTGTATTTGGGCTGGTTCTTATCCATTGTCCGCTCAAATTTTTCAGGTTCATAACCCAGTGGCAGCACCGTTTTGGCGGTATACGGTAATGTATCGCCGGTTTGTTTCTGCCATTGGATCAACAACTTTTTAAGCTGTTCTTCCTTATCGCGGTATGCAGGTTTCCCCGCGAGGTTATCCAGTTCCAGCGGGTCTTTTTTGAGATTAAAAACCTGGGTATAATCACGCTCCGGATAACGGATCAGCTTCCATTCGCGGTCGCGGACAGCACGCACAAAATGACGATAGGCGGTGAAAAGACTTTCCCTGACACCTTTTGACTTCCCGCTGATCACGTCCGACAAGCTCAGGCCGTCCACCGCTTCCGGTTTGGGCAGAGCGGTAAGCGATGCGAGTGTCGGAAATATGTCATAGAGGTACACCAGCGCATCGGAAACTTTGTTTGCGGGAATCCCGGGACCGGCGATAATAAAAGGGACTTTCATGCTATGCTCATACAGGCTCTGCTTACCCAGCAGACCATGGCTGCCCACAGCCAGCCCGTTGTCTGCGGCATATACAATGATGGTATTTTCATACAACCCCTTATCTTTCAATGATTGGATCACCTCACCCACCTTCGCATCCATATGTGATATCAATGCATAATAATCTGCCAGCGTCGCCTGGATAATGTCCGGGGTCCGCGGCCAGGCAGCGAGGTTTTCGTCCCTTACCTGCATTTCTCCGTAATTGAATGGATGGTATTTTTTATAATTTCCCGGCAATGGAATGCTTTGATCCGGATACATGCCAATGTAATCCGTGCGGGGCGAGCGGGGATCGTGGGGCGCAGTATAAGCGACGTAACAGAAAAACGGTTTGTTTTTTTCACCCTTTGCATATTCGTCCAGATACGATAATGCGGCTTCTGTAAATATATCCGTGGAAAAACCCTTGGTAACCGGTCCGCCCAATTTACGCTTGGCATCGAGGTCTCTCACAGGAACCTTAAAATGGTCACTCATGCCACCCAGCATGACCGATTTGCCTTTTTGAAATGATGCTTCAAAAGTTTCAGCACCGTTGTGCCATTTACCTGTACCAAAGGTTTCATACCCATTTTGAGCAAAATACATCGGCATCGTGTGAATACCCGTCAGTACATCATACACATGAAAAAGGCTTTTTCCGCTCATCAGCATCGCACGGCTCGGCGCGCAGATTGCTCCATGATGACCGCCCATCACGTAACAATTAGCAAAACGTGTCCCGTTTTTAGCGATCTGATCAATATTCGGGGTCTTGATAATCTTGTTTCCGGATGCACCGAGCGCATCGGCACGCTGGTCATCGGCAAAAATAAAAAGTACATTGGGACGCTTTGCGGCTTGCTTTGTCGATTGTTTATAAGCCAGCGATCCGAGCAACAAGGATACCAGACAAGCCGCGCCGGCAAACCATCTGGCCGTCTGAACGAAGCTGTGCCAGGGTCTGGAAGAATTTCTCATATTTTTTGAGGATAATAGTTGGTATTCAAATGTACTAATTGTTAATAAAATATATAGACTTACTAGATTTGAAAAAATATCTGTCCAGTGCGCTACTTTGTATTGCTGATGTTATTCATCGGCCTGCTGAACCACAAATCATTTTCGCAACCCGCCGACACGCTGAAGCGTGAACTGATCATCGACTTTGAAGCAAGGCCACGGGCCGAATACAGGGATAATTTCATGCTGATGGCGTCTGACTCGGTGATGCCCGAGTTTTATGTAAGCCAGCGGAACCGGCTTGGTATTACCTATACAAGCAACCGTTTTAAATTTCACGCTTCCCCCCAGGAAATCCATGTATGGGGCAAGTCGGGAAGGGTTTCACAGATTGGCAGCATCAATGCTTTTGAATTATACATTGAGCCAACGATCACAGGAAACTTATCGGTGCGGGTTGGCCGGCAGGCCTTATCCCTGGACAACGGGCGGATATTTTCAGCTGCTCCCTGGGGCCAGCAGAGCAGAGCCCACGAAGGCATCCGTCTGCTTTACAATAAAAAGCTAACGACGGATCTTACCATCGCTTTTACCCGGCCGTACGGTAAACATTTTGATATAGCCTATTCGCCGGTAGCCTCGCACCAATACAAATTCCTTTTTGTCCACCATCTTAAACATCAGTTAAGCAAAAATTTTACGGTAACTACCATCAATACGCTTGAAGTATTTGAAAAAGCGAACCTGCACAAAGCATATTACCAGCGTATCACCAACGGCGGACGGCTGGAATATTACCTCCACACGTTCTATGGCACCGTAAATGCTTATTATCAATATGGTCGCAATGCGAGTTCAAAAAAAATCCGGGCCTATTACATTCAGCCAGAAATAAGCAACACTTTCGACAAAACCACCGTTCGGCTTGGGGCTGAAATCCTGAGCGGAAACAAGGCCACCATTAAACAAGATGTCACCAATTCATTCGTGCCGCTGTACGGGGTCGCCTGGAAGTTCATGGGCAACATGAACCTTTTCACACGGTTTCCTGCCGATGTCAACGACAAAGGGCTTGTGAACCCATACCTCTTCGCTATTTACCAGGTCAGCAGGAAGCTGTCGGCACGTGCGGATGTGCACCTTTTCTATTCACAGCATCCGTTTGGTGAGCCAGGCAAAGACCTGAAAGGCAGATACCTGGGTTTTGAAAACGATGTTTCCATGAATTTCAAACCTGCAAGCCAGCTGGAGATCACCTACGGATTTTCGTCCACCTTTGCAGCAAAACGCATGGAATTACTGAAAAAAGTATCCGATTCCACCAAAATTCCGGTCTGGAGCTATCTGATGATTTCGTTCAGGCCCCGGTTACTGCACTTGAAAAAATACTCCGCAAAGAATTGATGCCCTGTTATATCGCAAGTACCGGGCACTTTACACTGTTACATATAAAGAACGGGGAATGAGTGAATTTTTGGGCTTTGCGATGTTTAGGAAATGAGTTGTTCGTGATGTATTTGTCTGGCGGGGGTTTGAAGACTGATCAGCTGCTGGTTTGAGATTTCTACGAAGTCGATCAGGATGCCATTTTGCTCATTATCATTGAGATAGTGTCTTATCTTGCGCGCAAAATCGTAAAGCGGCTCATAGTATTTATGCCCTGTATGATACTGCAAATCCTGTATCGTGAATGCGTTACCTTTTTTAAGAATGAGATACACTGCTATAAAAAAGTAGGAGATTGGAAGCTTGCTGCCTTCCAATACCGTACCACTTTGCAAGGTGGTACGAAACCTGCAATGCTTGCATTGAAACTGCCGCTTGGACGTCAGCCAATAATGCTCTCTGCTGCCACACTTCTTGCACGTCACACCTTTTCTTAATCGTAAATCCTTGAACGCCGCGATGGCGATTCCCTCATTTTTATAGATGTCGATCAGGTTACCTTGTAGCATGGTTCGAAAAGAAAGAGTACATTTTCAAAGCTAACAAATAAAAAATATAAAATCTATGGATTTGATAGATTTTTGTAAATTATGTGGTAAACTCCTCAATGCTTAAACCTCCTTTGCCTATCAAAGCAATGGGATAAATAGCAGAATATAAGATCATATTTTTACAAAAAACAAAATTAAATTCACTAAACATTCTTGAAAATGCGGGAAATTCCAATGAATGTACCGATCATCATTTAGAGATGTCCATTATACGTAAAAAGCAGGTGGTAACGATCAGATTTTCCTGTTTTTCCGGTTTCAACTTCCTGTAAGTTTACGAAAAGTTGACCCTGCGGCCGGCACTTCGTTCGGCCCTGCATTCTTACCATACCCGATCATAATGGCAAAACAGAATCAAAACCAAACCGCGTTGGGGGATGTTGCCGCACGGCAGCTGGCCATCGCAACCCGCACAGTCCCTCAGTTTGAAGCAATCACCCCCCGCTGGCTTACGCGCCTGCTCAACTGGATCCCCGTCGAATCCGGTGTGTACCGGCTGAACAAAGTAAAAGACGGCAGTACCGCCGAGGTAGACTGCTCAGGACGGGACGAAAGAGAGCTGCCGCACACGTTTATCGACTATGTCGAAAACCCGCGCGAATACAATCTGACGGCAGTAAATACTGTCCTGGACGTTCACACCAGGGTTTCCGACCTTTACAGCAAGCCATACAACCAGATCAGCGAGCAGCTCCGCCTCACCATTGAGAGCATCAAGGAACGCCAGGAAAGTGAATTGATCAATAACGGGGAATATGGCCTGATCAGCAGCACTACCGCTTCCCAGCGCATCTCCACCCGCCTGGGCCCTCCTACTCCCGATGATCTGGACGATCTGCTGGCGAAAGTTTGGAAAGAACCTGGGTTCTTTTTGCTGCATCCGAAAGCGATCGCTGCTTTTGGCCGCGAATGTACCCGCAAAGGCGTTCCGCCGCCGACAATTTCCCTTTTTGGCTCTCAGTTCATCACCTGGCGTGGTATCCCGCTGATCCCTTCTGATAAAGTACCCATTGAAAACGGCAAGACGAAAATCCTTTTACTCCGCACAGGCGAAAGCCGCCAGGGTGTGGTGGGACTCTACCAGCCTGGATTGCCGGGTGAGCAGTCGCCGGGGTTGTCCGTACGTTTTATGGGCATCAATGACAAAGCCATTGCATCTTATCTCGTTTCTCTTTACTGCTCACTGGCGGTGCTGGTAGACGATGCTATTGCAGTTTTGGAAGATGTCGAAATCGGTAATTACCATGAGTATAAATACTGATCCTCAGATCCCGGGCGTGCCGGACGCAGCATGGATCGAGAAACTGGCGAATGAGCTGTTTTCGGCCCTCCCGGACGAAACACCAAAACCTGTGTTGTCCCCGCATCTGGAAGATCATCCCAGAATGGAGAAAATGCTGAACCTGATCGTGCCAGGGTTCTCGAAAGCACCTGCTGCGCCGGAAGGGTTTCAACTGAGCGACCCGCAGACAAGTCTGGTAGATCCTCATTTTGCGGACGGAAAAGTACCTCCCTCGGCGACGGGTGTAGGCGTGTCCCCTGCCGGTGCCGTTCACAGCTATACGCCGTCGCCGCAGGACATCAAACCTCCGGTTACCGCGCCTGCACATCCTTTTGAGGTAAATGAATCGGTTTTCAAGCCGTACCAGTTTGACCATCGTCAGGAAATTGAGCTGAAACATATACTGGCAGCGATTTCCAATTTTGAAAAGCTGCCGCAGATTCCGGCAAACGCTTTTCATGGGAGCGACCCTGCTTATTATTTTTTACAAAATACCCCACAGCCAATCACCCAATCGCCAGGCGTATCCGGTTTTAACGTTGACCTGATCCGCCAGGATTTTCCGGTTTTCAACGAACGCGTCAACGGCAAGCCGCTGATCTGGCTGGACAATGCTGCTACTACCCAAAAGCCGCGTCAGGTGATTGACCGTGTGAGCTATTTTTACGAGCACGAAAATTCCAATATCCACCGCGCTGCGCATGAACTTGCCGCCCGGGCCACGGATGCCTACGAGGGTGCGCGGGAAAAAGTAAGACAGTTTCTGAATGCCCGGTCGGTCAATGAGATTGTGTTTGTGAGAGGCACTACCGAGGCAATTAACCTGGTGGCGAAAACCTGGGGCGACCAGAACCTGGTAGCCGGGGACGAGATCATTCTCAGCCACCTCGAACATCACGCCAATATCGTCCCCTGGAAGCAGCTGGCCGACAAAAAGGGATTGAAAATCAGGGTAATTCCGGTGGACAATGATGGTCAGGTGATCCTTGCCGAGTACGCAAGCCTGCTGAGCGACCGTACCAAACTGGTATCCTTTACCCAGGTTTCCAATGCATTGGGAACGATCACGCCTGCCAGGCAGATGATCGAAATGGCACATGCGGCCGGTGCAAAAGTACTGCTGGACGGCGCCCAGTCGGTTTCTCACCTGCGCTCGGATGTGACCGGGCTCAATTGCGACTGGTTTGTATTTTCAGGCCACAAGGTATTCGGACCTACGGGAATCGGTGTTTTGTATGGAAAAGAAGATCTCCTGAATGCGACCCAGCCCTGGCAGGGAGGCGGCAATATGATCGTCGATGTGACTTTTGAGCATATCCAGTACCATAAAGCGCCTTCCCGTTTCGAAGCCGGCACCGGGAACATTGCGGATGCTGTCGGGCTCGGCGCGGCGATTGACTATGTGAGTAAAATCGGTATCGACGCCATCAACCAATACGAACATTATCTGCTTGAATATGCTTCCAGCCGCATGCAGGTCATTCCCGGTCTGAGGCTGATCGGCACGGCAAAGGAAAAAGCTTCTGTATTGTCATTCGTGTTTGAAGGTTTCCGTACCGAGGAAGTCGGTTCGGCACTGAACCGGGAAGGCATTGCAGTACGTTCGGGACACCATTGTGCGCAGCCTATCCTGCGCAGGTTCGGGCAGGAAACGACCGTGCGGCCATCGCTTGCATTTTACAACACCACTTCCGAAATTGATGTGCTGGTGGATACTTTGTATCGTTTAAGGAGAGGAAGAAACTAATGACACAGTCGAAGCATACGGGGCAGTCGGATACGCGGCAGCTGGTTGAACTGCTCAGAAAAACGCATCGTGCGGAATGGGAGGCAACTCCTTCTTCGCACGATGCGATTTCATGGCTGAACGACCTGGTCCAGTTCCTGTTTCCCAGCAACCATTTACCGAAAAACTCCTCTTACGAGGGTATTCTGAAAAAAAACCAGATCGACCTGGAAAATATCCTGCTGAGTTACCTGGACCCGAAAGAGGTTCACGTTGAGGAAGTTGTCAGCTCGTTTTACAGTTCGCTCGAAACCATATACCGGAATTTACGGCTCGACGCGAGCAAAATTTACGAGTACGACCCGGCTGCCACCAGTGTGAATGAAGTAATTGTTTCCTACCCAGGCTTTTACGCCATCGCGGTTTACAGGATCGCCAATCACCTCAGCACGCTTGGTATCCCTGTTCTTCCCAGAATATTGTGTGAATCGGCCCATGGAAAAACCGGCGTGGACATCCATCCCGACGCTACCATCGGCGTACCTTTCATGATCGACCATGGGACTGGTATCGTCATCGGCGCTACCTCTGTGATTGGCAACAATGTCAGTATTTATCAGGGAGTTACACTGGGTGCATTGCAGGTTGCCAAGGAACTTCACAACACCAAACGACATCCGACCGTCGAGGATAATGTGATCATTTACGCCCGGACAACGATCCTGGGCGGCGACACGGTGATTGGCAAAAACAGCGTCATTGGCGGAAGTGTTTTTCTTACCAAAAGCGTAGCCCCTGATTCGCAGGTATTTAACACCCACCAGCTTCGGATCACTTCAAAAGCTGTTGTTGACCCGGCCACTGACACCTAGCGCTACCGCTGTTCGCTATACTTCGTTACCGGTATTTGCAATGTTACGGAGCGATTGGCTTCGGAGCGACCGGCAGCGGCAAATAATCGCGGTTGACGATCATCCATTCCAGCAGAAGTGATTTGAGCTGATGTTCCGTTTCCCGGACTTCCGGCTTGCCGACCTGGTTATTGGTTTCATCAGGGTCTTTTCCTCTTCACAGATCTCAGACATCGCCCTGCGTTGGGTGAAAAGCAGTTTGCCATATTTTTCTTCCACCCTGCCTTCTGCATGTTTTTGTTTCAGATCGAGCCCGAAAGGCCGGGCCGCAATCTATCGGGTGATACGGAATCTGCCAGATCGCATTTGGGCAAGCTAAAACAGCACGGCCACAATCGCCCCGGTGGTACTGCAATTGACAACCAGTTTCCCTTCCGGACCACAAGCTCGAGACGCTTCGGTACAAAAAAAGCCCTGCAAACCGGTTTGGTTCACAGGGCTTTTACAGACTGTACGGTCTAAATCATTACGGCATATACCAGGGCTTTACGGACCTGCTGTCGGTACCGCCCGTGACGGCTTTCCAGTTGTCGAAATTGGAAGTAACTTCTACCGGCGGATAAGTCAGTCTGTTGAAATTCAGAGACTCGCTGGTTGGAGCTAGCGGCACGTTCGGAGTTGCATTGCCAGTCCGGCGCTGCAGAATCCATGCATCCAGGGGCTGGTGAAACAATGAGATCCAGTTTTGTTTGTAGATCTGGGCAAGTGCTGTGGCGGGCGTCGAGCTGAGTGCAACTGCCGGGTTGGCGAGCATAGCTGCCAGGCTAGCAGGATCAGGAGTCGCAGCGGGCTTGTTTACGACCCAAACTTCGGAGGCATTTGCCTGTTTATACCAAAACTTGACGGAAGAAGTAATTCCTTCTTCATAAAATTGCTTGGCACTTGCAGGATTGGCAGCCGCTCCGCCGATACCTCTGTTATAGATTTCGGCTTTCAGGAAGCTGATTTCGGTTCCCGTCGCGAGCAGATCGGGAAATGTCCTGACTCCTACGTAGTAAATGTTCAAAGGAGAATAATAGTACGTACCGGCAGGTGCCCAGGTAGTCAGCCTCACATCAGCGTAAGGGTCATTCTTTCCGCCTTCAGTATCATTCCTTGTTTCTGCCTGTACATTGGATGGAGGATTTTGCGGGTATGGCTTCCACTTCCCGGCACTATTGGGCTCAAAGAAGATTTTGGTCCTCAGGTCAAAAATACCCGATCCATCTTCTGCATTGGTGCTGGACATGGCGTTCCACATCGTAGTCCCCATTCTTACATAGAAATTCCCCCTGTAATTACCAGCCCTGTCAATCTGCAGCCCCATAGTTACAGGATCAATTGCAACTACTTCATCTGGACCGAGAAGCGGCTTGTTCAATGCCTCAGCAATAATGGCGTCGGCCGCAGCAGCATTTTTATCACGCATCACCATGGCATACTTAAGCCTGATCGAATTGGCAAATTTTATCCAGGTCGGAATATCATTGCGAAGCAATGTTTCGCTGGCTCCCATTGAGACCTGATCCGCGCTGGTACTGAAACCATCAACTGCCTGCTTCAGATCGGCCAAAGCTGCGGTAAAGATATCCGCCTGCTTGTCATAGACCGGTCTGTAATACTGAGACCCATACATCGATCTTGCAGCCTCGGTATACGGCATATCACCGTACAGGGACGTTGTTTTCAACGTCTTTAATGCGATCAGTGTCTGGAGCATCGCCCTTATGTTCGTCATTTTGGCTGCTTGGGGATCGGCCTCCAGGAGCTCTATTGCCTTGCGATAATCGGCTAATGCAAAATAATAGTTTTCCCAGGTTCCGCCCACCTGATTATCCAGCCTGAAACCCGATGCAGCATAGTTTGTCGCCAGTTGTGTAGCCTGGTACAAAAACGTTGAGGCGATTCCTCTGCCGGTTTCGGGCATACTGGATACAATGCTGTTATACAATGGGGGGATCGTAACGGAATACTGTTTATTTTCCCAAGGGTCGTTGATATCCCCAAAATCCTTTTCGCAGGACGTAATCATCGCCATTGAACAGGCAATCGTAAGTGAAAATGCTGTTTTCTTTATATATGTCTTCATATTATATACAAATTAGAGGGTTAAAACTGGGCCTTAAGGCTTACACCATAAGATCTGATACTGGGCATACCCGACCATTGCAGTCCCTGCCCGTTTCCTACCCCGTTAATAGCCTCAGGATTCAGATGCATCGGCAAGCTGGAATAGAGGTAAAAAAGGTTTCTCCCGATAACCGACACCGTCAGGTTCTGGAATACTTTCGTCCTGGTGAGCACTCCCTCCGGCACCCGGTACGACAATGTAAATTCCCGCATTTTGGCCCAGCTATTTTCAAAAACAGAAAGGCTTCTTGGCACGTTAAGGTGCGTCCAGCCCGCATAAGAACCGGCGTATTTGTATATCGGATTCACAACCCTGGTATTCATTTGGTTGTCGTCGACGTTAAACCCATCCATGATCACACCGACATTTGCAGTGGAGCCGTCAGGGAACGTATAGGGCAGTCCGCCACCGTTTCGCTCAACGACAGTTTCAGGGGCGATACCGCTTCCCATAGCCGTAGAGTGGTCAATAGAATAAATATCTCCGCCCAATTTAAAATCAACCAATCCGTAAAGGCTGAAATTCTTATATCTGATTGTATTTCCTACACCACCTGTAAGCTTGGGTGCCGCGTTGCCGATAGCTACCGGCTCATTGGTAACCTGGTATTTGGTACCGTACACATTGCCCTCAGCGTCTTTGATGTTGTACAACAATTTGTTGCCGTTCGCATCCCTCACAAAGTCGGTTCCGTAGATCGTCCCGTATTTTTCACCCGGTGTTACTTTCATAAATGCGCCCAGGTTACCAAATACATCGGCGATCCTAAGTTCCCTTACCCCGGGAGCCAATGAAACCACCAGGTTATCGTTCTTGGCCCCGTTCAGCGTCAGGTTCCAGCCGAAATCGTTCGTTTTGATAATGGATGTATTGATGATAAATTCAAAACCTTTATTTCTCAATTCTCCTGAATTAAATGTAACGACATTCGCACCGGAGGACGGCGCTATATCTGCCGACAGGATCTGATCGACTGACTTGATATTGTAATAGGTAACATCAAGATTTAATCTGTCTTTGAAAAACGACAAATTAGTACCAACCTCGATAGAGCTGGATGTCTGGAATCCAAGTTCCTGCGGGCTCAATGTAGTAGGTATCGAGTTCGTCGGCTGACCGGCAAAAGAACCTACATCATAGGTGAACCCGAGTTTATACGGATCACTTGCATTGGCACTTCTACCGTATGCCAACCGGAGCTTACCATATGAAAGCACATTGCTGGCAGCACCCAGATTAAAGGCGTCCGTAAACACAAACCCAAGGCTGGCCGATGGGTAAAAGGTCGAGTTTTTTTCTGGCGTAAGCGTAGAGTTTACGTCATTTCTACCGGTAACTTCTAAAAACAGATAGTTTTTATAGCTCAAATTCAGGATACCCAATAAGGACTGGGATTCCACTTCATACCTTCTCTCACGGGTGTAATACCTGTAAGAGTTATAATCGTTGATATCTCCCGGAACATATATTCTGTCGGCAGTGATGATGTTATTGAGTGAGTAAACTCCCGGAACCAGCATTTTACCGCTGTTTTTCGCGCTCATTCCGGTCAGTTTATTCGAGTAGGCGTTAAACATCGCAGAAGCGCTCACATTAAAGCCTTCTATAAACAAATTATCTTTATGTGCCGTAACCATCAAATCCGTGTTAAAGATCTTGGTTTTATCCAGATCTTTCTGATACATCCCTCCGGATACTTTGTCCACATTGGAAGTATTGTTAATGGTCACAAACTTAGCGGCAATCAGGTTGGCGGAAGTTCTGACGAATGCATTCAGCCAGGGGGTGATCTCCGCATTCAGTTTGATCGTCGAAAGCAATTCGTCCCTGTTCAGACGGCTGTTCTGCTCATATAACCGCCAGTAAAGGTCTCTCCCGTATTCCTGGTGGGGATACGTGCTTCCGAAATCAAATTTGGAGCCATCGGGGTTTTTATAATACTGGTATTCAAGCGGCTTGTACTCTCTCGACATTCCATAAACAGAGAACTTGGACCAGGAGTTATTATTCCCGATTTCCGGGGCATTCAACCGGTAACTCTGGTTGTATCCGATGTTGACGTCGGCAGTGAGGGCCTTGGAGATCTGCAGGCTCGATCCCAGCGATAAATTGGTATTGTTATTGTCGGTATTGGGCACTACTGCCTTGGCATCGGTACGGGAAAGGGCCAGGCGGAGTGTTCCAAAGTTGTTACCGGCAGAAAAAGACAAACTGTGTGTAGTTTCGTTGCCTTCTCTGTAGTAGGCCTTCCGGTTATCGGGCTGAGGCGAATAGGGCCTCATTTGTCCATCCCACCAGCGAACATTTTGTCCGTCCAGTCTGGGTCCCCAGGAAGCACTGGCGCCAAACCAGCTGAAAATATCCCAGGTATTGAAGCCTCCTGGTATGGTACCATGTACACCGCCTATACCTGTGCCGCCATTTCCATAACTCGATCCGCCGTACAAGGTGGGCAGATAGGATTCGCCTGAACTGGTTTTGGGCAATTGGGGATTTGCACTCCACAGCCCTGCCGCAAATCCTCCGCCATACTCATTCTGTACATCTGTAAACCGGAATACGTTTGAAAAATTACTAGAAAAATTGTAGTTGACACCCAGTCCTTTCTGCACCATTCCCTTTTTGCTTGTGATCAGCAGCACACCATTCGCGCCCCTTGCCCCGTACAGAGCGGCTGCACTCGGCCCTTTCAAAACAGATACACTCTCCACATTGTCCATATTGACGTAGCTAAGATAGTTTCCCCAGTCCTGAACATTGTCCTGACCCGAAATATTGGACTGAGCGATCGGGTTGTTATCGACGATCGCACCATCGATGACGATCAGCGGCTGGTTGTTTCCGGTTAAGCTGTTATTTCCCCTGATCACAATTTTTGATGAGGCATTGCCTATCCCGTTTCCGGTAGAAATATTCAAACCGGCCACTTTACCCATCAAGCCCTGGGCAAGGTCCACAGGTGCGGCAACCGTCACATCGGCACCCTTTACCTGCTGCACTGCGTAGCCGATAGACCTTTTTTCCTGCCTTATCCCCAGGGCCGTTACCACGACTTCTCCAAGCGCGGTTGCGTCTTCTTCAAGTGAAATTTCAAAAACTGTCTGGTTTTCAACCGGCACTTCCTTGGTTTGGAAGCCTATAAAGGATGCAATCAGGGAGCTGCCGGGTGATGCATTGATACTAAACTGTCCACCGGCGTCAGTAGTGGTTCCTCTGGTGGTTCCTTTTACCAGGATGGACACACCGGGCAACGGCTTTCCATCTGAATTGCTGGTAATTTTGCCGGTCACATTTTGCGCAACCGCCGGGGCGCTCACCATCAAGAAGACAATGATTTTAGTTAAAAATCTTCGCATATAATAAATTTGGGTTAAGGTGGATACTTACCTATCCGATCACAAAATCAAACCGCTCACAACCAGAAAAGTAAATATGTAACCCAAATTAGTAAACAATTTTAATAACCCGAACGATAATAACTATTTTTTTTATTATCGTCTCTATTATAAACTTTCAAGGATCAAAAAAACAGAATTTTTATAAAGTAAAACATAAAAAACACAGAATTTTATACATATCTAAGTTGTAAATATCCGAGGTATGAAGAATAAAATATTTTCTAGCAAAAAAGTAGGATTTTGCTTCCCACAACGAAACGTAAGTACGTGATCTATAAGTTACAAACAGCCGGACAGCCATTGATACCGCAGGCAACTTCAGTCCGGAACAATCCGGAATTGTGACAATCGGGAAGCGCAAGAGGGCTTTGCGACAGCCCGTGCCGGGAGTAAAAAGGCACGGGGCTTTCAAAGAGAAGAAAAACCGCAATACCGTGCGGCACCAACGTCGCACGATAAACGTCACGCTGGACGTAAACAAAATTGGGAACGCTCAACCCTCGATTTTATAATTAATACGTTTGATCTTCTCAGCTTCGGTCGGGCAGAAAATAGCAAGGTTATAGTGGCTGCCGGGCTTTAATACGCCACCCAAATTACTGTCCAGAAAAAACCCTTTCTTGTAATATTTGCCGTCCCTGAGCATATTCATCCGCCCGTTCTTTACCGGGTTCGCTACAAACAGATAAATATTTGTGTCGTTGTAGACCACCAGATAAATCCCTTTGAAATGATTCGAAACTTCGGGATAGTCGTTGGTGTGCAAATTGATACACTTCCCCGCCCTTCCATCGCAGTCTGTACCTTCGGACACTTCAATATTTTTCAGCAAAGGCGCCCGCTGCAGCTCCTCCCGGGAAAGCTGGGAAAAGACAGGGTTAAAAACGTAGACAGGGTCAGGGTTTCCCGCAATGGAATCACTGAGCATTTTGCTGGCCCCTTCGTAATAATCCGTATGCCTGTATATGAGCCACTCCCCGTTGTAATTGTAGTTAAAAAGCCCGGAGAGAAAATATGACTTGTAATTGGTAAGCTTGTCATAATTTGTATAGTAGTTGAACAGGAACATCAGCAAACTTGTGACACCAAAAAAAAGTCCGACCAGTTTCTGTTTGCGGAAATAAATCAGGAGGAAACAATAGAGCAGTATCCAGGAAACCATCGAGTAGATTTTGTACCGGCTGGAAAGCGTGTTCATCCCTACACCGGATGTTCGCGAATAGGCCATAACGATCGATGTGATAATAATGAATGCGGCCATTCCCAGCCATGTTACCTTCAGCCTATTATCCCCTGAAAATTCACTCCCCGAAAACCGCTCTTTCATAAGCAGGAAACCGCCTCCGCAAATCGCCGCAAATATTAAAAAGCCAAGGCACAGGGCCGGTATATTGACAGCGGCCACCGGGGAACCGACGTTCTCAGTGTAATCCAGGATACCGCCCAGAAAACCGAACAGGTTATAGAACAGGTACAACGGATTTTTAAAATGCCCGGATATTCCGAATGCATCGGTCGCGCTGTACATTTTAAAATCATGAAAATAAAGGAGTACGGCAGCAGTACCGGTCATCCCCCATAGAAAAGCTGTTCTGAATCTTCCCTGGTAAAGAAGCACAAACAGGCCGGCCACAAAGGAAAACATTCCGTTCCCAAAGGAAAATGTCGCCAAAAGTGCCGTGAATAAAGCCAATATAATGCCCGCACGATCGTGGTACACCAATAGATAGATTGTGAGAAGTCCCATAAAACCGACGGGCATGTAGACTGTACTGGCGCCCGCCCACAAATTGGCCTCGTAAGCCACAGGCCCGAAGAGCGTGAGTACAACCGGAATAAGATAATATAAAGAAACACCGGTCTTCTTGATTATTTTCCAAAAAAGAAACGTAAACCCGACCAGGGTCAGGTTCCCGATCACGATGATGGTCACAAAATTGACGTGACTGGTCAGCCAGTAGGAAACAAGGGCTGTTAACCTGGAATATACAATCCGGTGCTCAACCCATTGTTGTAACAAAAGCTGGAAACGTTCTGTGAGCGTTGAAGCATCCCTGAACTGCTGAGTGAAAAGCAAAAGGCAATACAGATCATCCCCATTGGGAATATTGACCGCATTACTGATCACAATCGAAAAGAAAAAGGCAATAAGCAAAACGCAAATGCCAGCAGGTAACAATGATTGCAGATTCACAAAATAACCCAATAAGTGAATGTAAATGACCTAAATAATCACCCTGCGCCGAAAATACATGGGGCCGGACATATGCAAAAAATTGCGGGAACAGCAACATGACACCGGCAGTAATGATTGCCGGATGCTTGCCATAAGGAGAATAGATGGAAACCTTTCTAAATAATTAAAATGAAGAAAGGGGTTGAGTAGATAGGACCGGTCCGCCGGGCGGCCGTCTAAATTCCTGGAAATTGCAAACTTTCTTTTCGCAAAGAAGTTGCGTCTGAAGCACAGTAATCATAGGGATGGGTAAGTAGATTGTTAGATGATTTTTCCGGACCGAGCCACCAGGGGTGTTTATCGATCATAAACTAGATATTCTTATTTTTTTATAAAGTTAAAATATATACAACTAGTTACAAAAAATAAGTAGATGTTTTTCTACTAACGGTAACAATGATGCTGTGCATCAGGTGGTCGGCCGGGACAAGCCTAACCGGCTACAAAGCAAAAGGGCCGCAGATCATAGATTTGCGGCCCTTTTGCTTTGTATTAATTGCACTTAAAAATATCCTCCCTTTTCCGTAATATCCTGAATGGACTGTCCTTCTTTCACCCAGCCAAAAATCACCTTTTCGTTTTCGATAATTTCTTCGGCCCGCAGCAGGACGTCATAAGCTACGGTCCTTGGCACAACCAGAACACCATCGATATCCCCGAGAATGATATCCCCTGGTTTGATGGTAGCATCCCCTATTTGAAGCGTCACCTGGTAATGCGTGATCAGGCAGCGGCCCAGGCTTCCATTGGAAATCCTGTACTTATAAAAGATCGGAAAATCTGCCTCCAGAATCTGGTGCGTATCCCGGATTCCACCGTCGATGCAGGCTGCTTTTACTTTCTTGCCTTTGGCAGTGGCGGTCATTACGCCGCCCCAGAGCGTCGCTTTCTGGTCGCCGGTCGTGTCCCAAACCACAAAAGAATCTTCATGCATTTCGTCCAGCATTTGCACCCGGAACTCCATTTCTCCCCTGATCATGGCATTAGGCGCACTTTTCACGGTAAAAGCAAACCCGGCCACCGTACGGTATTCCCTGAGCGGCACAATATGTCCCGGTAGCGCCTGGTTCAGGAGGCAAAATTCCCGCATCACATCGTTCACCGCGCCGGTGTACAGTTTCTCAAAACGTTCAAGTAATTCTTTGTCAGGAATTGGAAAAGGCTCCGTTGAACGGCCTTCTCTGAATTCGATGAGCTTCTCAAGGTTCATCATCCCCACTTCTTTTTTATACTGGTCTACACTCATGATTTTCGATTTTAAGCGTTGAATTTTTTATTTTATTGGTGTTTTGGTTCTAGTTTTTGGGTATGTACAGCGTTGAAGTCGCCAGCGGGGAGTTCCAGGATTTTACAGTCAGCATGGGTTGTCCGGCTGCTTCCGGTTCCCGCCAGAGCACGTCCAGCACGATCTGTCTCGCCTCTCCTGCCGCCAGCCAGAAATAATTGTCTTCTGCCACAATCGCCCTTTTCACTCCCGAAATATCCATTTTTGTCATAAATGCGGGCGAGGTCCCTGTGTTTTTTACGGTCACTTTAATGCGGCTCCGGTCATTTCCGATCTTCTCCTGGCTGTTCGCGGCAATGGTCAGGGTCGTTTGCGGGGATTGAGCCATCGCAGGTTTGAGCCAGGGCCCTTTGTCCAGTGCAATCCAGGGAATCGGTGTTGAAGTATATTCCTTAAAAAAGGCCTCGTCACGCATTTTGGAAAGTACCCTTGGAAAATAAACGGAGCGGGAGATCAGCTTTCCGGCCTGATCCTTTAACTCTGCGAGCACCAGTAAAAAACGGTCGTTGTACTCAGCGGGAATTGTGAATTTGCCCGTTGCGGCGCTGGTCACCGAAGTTCCGGCCTGGATCTGCAAGGACTTTTCGTTTTTCCAAAGGGTTTTAAATGCGTCGTCCAATACACTGACAGACAATTTCGCACCATTGATCGCACCCGGAGATGCATGTGTGACTTTGACTGGCAGGTCCATTTGTTCCCCCGATTTCCACAACAGCCGCTGAATATCCACGGCAACATGTGTCGGCTCATAAGTTCTTTTCAGGAAATAATAAGGTGCGCCTGCGTTACCGAACCAATCCATCAGCTGGATCGCGATCACGGGCCAGTGCCGTTTGAATACCCAGGGCATCAAACCCGTCGTCACCGGGTAATTCCCCTGCACCTTTTCCGAAAAAACCTGATAAAATTCCCCTGCGCCCACCTGCGATGCTTCTGAAATTTCATCGATGGTAGGGTCTGCTACGTCGACGATGTGAGAGGCGCGGCTCAGCATTCGCGGGACACGGCCAGGGCCGTATTCCGTAAAATGATGAATAAATTCAGGATGGTCTTTTTCAAAAGTTTTCTCCCACATTTTGCCCAATCCTACAAACTCCTTGTTATTCACAGTTTCATAAAAAACGCTTGCCTCGGGGAGCGAGTGCATGCCGGTTTCGGAAATCCACGGCGCTTTTGCATAGCTGCGATTGTACCACACCGGATCCATGTCCGGGTAAACGTGTATGGCGCCGTGGTCGGGCGTGGTCCGTTTGAATGGTCTCGCGCGATCGAAAATTTTCAAATTGCGTTCCAGGATACCCATGGAAGTGGCATTGCCGGACGAATACGCATTGAATTCGTTCCCCCCGCACCAGATCGCCAGCGAAGGGTGGTTTCTCAGACGCACAATATTCTGAACTACCTGCGCCTCCCACACATCCTGCGGGTAATCGGGCGTGTCCTGGTTGCCGATCGGGAAATCCTGCCAGACCATGATCCCGAGCTCGTCGCAGATATCATAAAAATGTTTTGTTTCCAGCAGCCCGCCACCCCAGATCCTGATCAGCTGAACGCCCATTTTCTTGGCCGCTTCCAGGGTCCACCGGTATCGTTCGTAGGGCAGATCCAGCAGAATGTCCTGGGGAGTAAAATTCATCCCTTTGACAAAAACCTTTTTGCCATTGATCACAAACTGCCAGTCGTCCCACCGGTCGCGGGTACGGGGCCCGCCCGTCGGCAGAAAGGCAATGGTACGGATGCCGTGTTTAAAACTGATGTTATCCAAAACCTTGTTGTCCTGCATCAATGTGATCCTGACATCATACATATCCGCTTTTCCGAGTCCGGTGGGATTCCAAAGCTTTGGATTAGCAAGTACAATATCTTTTTCCAGCCAGTTCCGGCCTTTGGTGAGCGCTATTTTCCAGGCTTGTTTACTCACCGGTTTCCCGTCCGACAAAAGCTCCAGCTGTACCGTGTAATTTCCGTTTTGCGCCTCGAATTTCTGCCCGAAGTTGTCCGGATGGTCCAGTTGCGTATTGTTCCAGGGGTGGAGCTTCAAATTGGTAGAAGGTTCGCCGGCAAGAAGTTCGAGCGACAAATGAAGCGCCGCCTGCTTATCCGAAGATTTTACGGTAGTCAGGAACGGGCGTTCCAGGTGTACTTTCGGAACAATCTCGAGCCTCACTCCCTGCCACATTCCCACGCTGAAAAATGCCTCCCCACCCGAGCCGCCTGAA
Organism: Dyadobacter bucti; assembly: GCF_005869225.1. Taxonomy (GTDB): domain Bacteria; phylum Bacteroidota; class Bacteroidia; order Cytophagales; family Spirosomataceae; genus Dyadobacter; species Dyadobacter bucti. The sequence continues at coordinate 935,714 of NZ_SWFP01000001.1, forward strand.
ATTACCCACGGTTTGATGATCTTGCCGCTTACCCTGGGATTGTAACCTTTGCGTTTTGAATAATCAAATTCCCCCGAAGCCGACCGCGGCAAATCTTCCAGCTTGGTCGCTTTGTTGCCCCAGTTCCCGGCCCGTACTTCAACTACAATTTCATTCTCTGCTTTCAGAAAGCGGCTGATTTCTATCGTCGGCCCTCCGAACATTCCTTCATGAACACCCACCAATGAATCGTTCACCCATACTTTTGAAAAATAATCGACCCCTTCAAAACATAGAAATACATAGCTGTCCGCATCCTTTTCAGGCATTTGGAACGAACGGCGGTAGTACCATACTTTCTCGTCGAGCCACCAGTACTTTTCTGAATTCTTGTTATAATAAGGATGCGGCAACTTTCCCGCCTTGAAATACGACCAGTGAACCGAATTTGGAATGCTGGTTTTGAAAACGTCCTTCAATCCGGACCATTCGGAGCTGCTTTCGATTGGCTTGTCAGCATGCCCCAGCGTCCAGCCTTCGCCGGATAATTCCACATGCTGCGCACCGCTCCGTTCTGTGACGCGATAAGGTTGCCAGAGGTTTTTCTCTGCCGGCTGGCTTCTGACCACCGCGGTTATTAAAAGTAGTGAAATAGTGAGATATGCGAATATTTTCATGCCTTATGATGATAAATGGTTCATTTCCGGCCAGTGTCCTGGCCGGTAGTATCATTGTAGGGTTTGGGCTTTCCATAACCGCGCATTAGCAGCAGACCTCCGTCCACGGTAATAGATTCGCCGGTCAGGTAACTTCCGGACACCAGCAGATTGACCAGCACAGCCGCTACCTCACCGGCCAGCCCGAAACGGCCCATAGCAATGCCTTCATTGATTTCCCTGAAAGCAGCCGGATCTTCCCGGGCTTCCCTGGTCATATCGGTTTCGATGGCACCGGCGGCAATGGTATTTATTTTGATGTTATGCGGTGCAAGTTCCAGCGCAACACCTTTCATCAATGTTTCCAGGGCGCTCTTGGAGGCGCCGTAAGCGCTCTGCCCAATTCCCGGACGGATTCCGTTCACGGAGGTAATCGTATAAATTGCCCCCTCCACCCTATGTTCCACCATACTCCGGGCGATCGCCTGGGTAAGAAAAAAAGTCCCCCTGAAATTGGTATTCATAAAAAGATCAACATCCTGCTCGGTTGTGTCGAGAAATAGCTTTTTGTAGGATACACCCGCATTATTGACCAGAAAATCAACTCCGGACATCTTTTCCCAGGCCTCTTCCGCAAGCTTTTTTACCTGTTGCAGATCAGCAATATCCGCCTGAAAAATATGGGCACTACCATTGCGCGACCGTACCAGTGCGGCAAGTTCCTCGGCCTCTTCCGTGATATTCTGGTAATGAATGCCGACCTCGCATCCCTCATCTGCAAGTTGCAGCACCACTGCCCGCCCTATTCCCCGGTTTGCACCTGTCACCAACGCCTTTTTCCCTGCCAATCTATTCATATACTGTTGATTATATTCAGGATATTAAATGCCTCCTACTTTGGGATACCAGTCTGGCCGGTACGGGTCCTGGTGGAAACGGGCATAGTAGTCTCCTTTTTCCTCGTAATATTTTTCGTAAAATTTCATCTTGTCCTCATCCAGACTCACACCCAGCCCCGGCCCGGTGGGAACCTTGATGCATCCGTTTTTATACTCCATTTTGCCTCCCTGAATGATATCGTCGGTCAGATAATGGTAGTGGGCGTCGCCTGCGAAAGTCATTGTGGGGATGGTGGCGGCAGTATGGATCATCGCCGCGAGTTCGATCCCGAACTCAGCCCCGCTATGCATGGCAATGCCCATATTAAAGGTATTGCATATGGCTACAAGGTCTTTCACACCGCGGGGACCCTCCCAATAGTGAATATCGGTAAGCACAATGTCCACTGCGCCCAGCCGTATCGCAGGCGCCAGATCGTCAAAGCGCGCGGGGTACATATTGGTGGCGATCGGAATGCGTACCTGCTGGCGAACAGAGGCATTGCCCTGCAAACCCCAGGACGGATCTTCAAAGTACTCGATGTTCAGCTGTTCCATCCGTTTTCCCATCTGCACGGCAGTCGGTACAGACCATACTCCGTTGGGGTCGATGCGGAGGCCAAAATCATCGCCCAGCTTCTGACGGCAGAGTTCCAGCACCCGCACTTCCTCCTGCGGCGACATTACTCCCGCTTTAAGTTTCATGGCATTCACGCCAAGGGTTTCGTGCAATTCCACACAGTAATCGGCCAGGTCTTCGGCTGTTTCATCATGTTTTCCGTCGCCGGGGCGGTCGTAACGCCAGAACAAATAGGCAATGAAAGGTACTTCGTCACGAATACGGCCGCCGAGGAGATCGCTCATCGGCCTGTTCAAAACCTTCCCCTGGATATCCAGGCAAGCCATTTCCAAGGCCGCATACAGCCGGGCATTGGACATGTAATAAATACTGCGCAACACTTTCAGCTTCATCACTTCCAGCTGAAAAGGATCCAGTCCGATGATTCTCGGTTTCAGTTTTTGCAATGCGCCGCGCTGGTCACCGCCGCCTACTTCTCCCAGGCCGACGATACCTTCATCGGTTACTACTTCCAGAATGGTCCGTAAAAAATAGCCGGGATGCACACCGGTATTATGTCTCAATTGGGCATTCAGCGGAATGGCGACGCAGCGCGTTCTGAGGTCAACAATTTTCATATTCAGATAGCTATGGACAGGATGTTTTTCTGGTCTTTTTTAATGGAGAATTTCTTTTCGACAATTTGTTTCCCAACCGTGATTTTTACGGAATAATCGCCGTAAAACCCGCGGAAAGTAACAGGATTATTGCTTTCAACATTCTGACTGACAGATGTTTTCCACTCTTTATTAATCAATTCATTTAAAACATGGTAGGAAGGTTTCGGGCTCATATCTTCATTCAGGAATCCGCCGCGCCATTTATCCTCCCCGGCTACGGCCGTTCCGTCCGACATGTTCCACCAGATGATGGCTTCGACAGCCTGATGGCTGAACCAGGCACGGTAAAAATTACGTGTCATTTTCGCCTGGTTTTGCAGTCCGGTTTCGTTGTTGGGCAAAGTAGGGATCGTAATTTCCGAGATGTGGATCGGCACATTGTATTTTCCATACAGGTCCAGGACATCAAAAACGGTCTTCGGCGTAATGCTTTTACCCGCTACCACATCGTAATGGAGCGCCTCGCTGAAAAAGTGGAACTGCAGACCTATCCCGTCAATTTTGGCCCCTTTCAGTTGCATGTTTTCAATCAGCACATTGTACGGGCTGTATTCCCGGTGATAGTTCGACCAGATGCTCGTGGTTTCATTGATAAAACCCCGGGTCGTTTTCGGGAAATTTTCGGAAAACTGCTGAAATGCTTTAAGACCATAATTGTCAGGCATTTGAATGGCATTACTATGATAAGAAAGCAGCTCATTGACCACATCCCAGGTTTTGACGCGCTCCCCGTACCGTTCGCCCAGTTGCCGGATACGTTCATTGATTTTTTGCTGAATGACCGTCGTGTCGCGTGGAAGCCAGTCGGGAGTGGAATGTTTTACATTGTCCCAAACCAGCGTGTGGCCTTTGGGCGTAATGCCGTTCTTCTCGCAAAATTCAAGTACGGGATCCGGCGGCGGGCGGCGGTAAATTTCCTTGCTCGACGCTTCATATCTGAGATCACCAGGTTCGGGTTCCAGTGTTTTCCAGTAAAAAGGCACGCAGGCGGTATTGAAGAGGCTCCTGAAAATGTCCTCATAACGCTTGTTCTGCTCAGGCTTCTGATAACCGTTCAGCATGAAAATATTGGAACCGAACTGAAATTCATGTGTCAGTTGTGTTATCTCAATTTTCGCGTTTTTGGGTAGTTTCCCTTTTTTTGAATGAACCGTAATACTGGCGTCACCTTTACGGTTGGTTTCAATTCCCTGCTGAATGCGCTGTTCCACAGCCGGGTCCGACCATAAGGAATCATACCGGTTCTGGGCCGAAACCCATGTTGTAATCAGGCTTAACGTTAGAAAAACGAAGATTCTTTTCATTGAAATTCAATTTTATCCCTTTTAAAAAATACCAGCGCAGCGATCACAATGAGCGCGCCGCCAATGACATATGCGATCGAAAGCAGGGACAGCCCCAGCGAAAGTCCGAGCGTAGGTTTGAGAATGCCCAGCATATAAGGTGAAAATGCCCCCGCCAGAAAAGCGCACATCAGCATCAGGCCCGATGCCGAGGAACGGGTTTGAACAGAAACCACTTCATACAATGACGCGAAAATATTGGAGTCGTAAGCTCCGCGGAACACGCCGAAAAGGAATAGCGCTGCATAAGTGATGAACTGCGTTTCTGCTGCTGCCATCCAGAAAATGAACGGAGAAGCAATTAAAAGCGCGATGCCTTGCAGCAGTAATCTGGCCTTCCTGTCCTTCAAAGAAAGCCTGTCGGCAAGCTTACCGCCGACCAGCACACCGATCACCGCCCCACCATGATGGTAGAAAAGCGAGCTGAAACCTGCCTCGGCGAGTGAAAGATTGAATTTGGATGCAATGAACGACGGCATCCAGGTAAGGTATCCGACATTCACAAAAACCATACAGGCAAAGCCAGCTGTGAGCAGGATGGCAGTAGGTTTTTTGAAAATAACAGCGGCCGTTTTCAGGATTTCAGGTTTTTCCAGACCTGCCGCAGGTATATCATTTTTCAACCGCATAAAAACGAGTATCCCCACAAGGACCCCAAAAGCACCGAATACGAAGAAAGCCTTTTGCCAGCCATAGGTTTCTCCAATGTACCCGGCAATAACCCCGCTGAGAATGATACCGATATAAACCGCGGACTGGTGCAGTGACAAGGCAAATGACCGGGTTTCTTTATGGTGCTGGCTGATCAGCGCATTGGCCGAAGGCGCATAAAATGCCTCGCCCCCGCCCGTCGCGATGCCTCTGAGCAGCACAAACTGAATAAGGGTCGTACAAAACCCGGTCGATAAAGTAGCGATACTCCAGAAGATGAGACTGATTCCGATGATCTTTTTTCTTGAAAAGCGGTCGCCAAAAAAGCCTGCTACCGGCACCAGCAGCCCATACGTCCACACCAACGCTGATGCGATCAGCCCCAATTCGGCGTCGCTGAGGCCCAGGTCCTCGCGGATCAGCGGCAGCACCACACTGAAAATCTGGCGGTCGGCCTGGTTCAGAAAAAAGGCCAGCCATAGTAAGGCGAGTAATTCCCACTTATAACCTTTGTTAGGTTGCAAAGTATTGGGTTCAATTTCTACAGACATTCCCGTTTTTTTAGATGGCAAATTTTCGATCATAGCGAGTATAGATTATTCATTTCCAATTCATCCAGCGCACGGTCGAACACAGCCAGGGCGCCCATATTCCCTTTGAAAAAATTGCCCATTTCGCCCATTCTGTGTACGGCCCCGACAGTAAAATCGGCCCCGTTTTCACCACCGTCAAATATCCCCTGCGTGTACGGATAAGGATTGCGGCCCTCACGCAGATCCAGTTCCCCGTTGAGATACGACTTCACGAGCTTACCATCGTATGTAAAACCGACCCATGACCATTCGTTTCGGAGCACGGCGGTTTTTCCAATGGAAGCATCCATGCACCATTTTTCTCCTTCCGTTGGCCCGCCCACGCCGGATATGTGCCCGCATACCTGGTTAGCACTTTCATGTATCCAGAGATTCAGGAACAGGCAATATTGTCTCTTCTTTTCCGATTCAAGCCACATCCCGGCAACGGCTTCGCATTCGTCGGGCATCAATGTTTTGGGTTCACGTTTCACTAATGCCAAAACAGTTACCTGCGCGTTTTTACCGTAAATATTCAGCCCCGGACAATCTGATCGGGGTATATAGCAATATTGCTGCTCTTCGAACCTGACCGAATGACCGGAAAGCGGCCCGGTCTTCTCTACGTCGATGCTGCCCGGCCCGGCGGGCAGAAGCTGGTAATTATATCTGCCTTTCGAGTACAGACTACCGTCTTCAAAATCCCAGAGACACACCAGATTTTCGGTTTTTAGAATTTTATCAGTCACCTGGGTTACGATTTTGTGATCAATTACTTTCAATCAATTTTTAATGGTTAGTCTGACAATGCCCGAACGCCCGAAATCCGGCAACTTGATTTTGCCGCCATTTTGCAAAACAGTTTCCTGATCCGTCCAGGGATCGTAAAAAATTGTTTCCGCAACATTCAATTTGAACGGGAGCGAAACGGATATGCCGGAAAGTCTTGCCGGTTTTATGCCTTTTACGAGTTCTTCCTCCCAGGTATTGGATTGGTCCCGGCACCAGAGCAGTACCGTTTTTTTGCCTTGCAAACCGTAGATCCTGAGTCCGTTTTGTTCTGCAACAAAGGGTCTGAAATCTTCCAGACGCGGGTCCAATCCCCGGATCGCTTTCTTGAAGCGCGCCAGTTGATACCACAGATCGTGTTTGTCGATATAATAATCCCAGTGCCAGCTTTGTCCCGGTCCGGCGGCGCCTGCGAAAAAAGCAGCGTACAAATAATCATGAAGCATCATTCCGGCCGAATCTTTCGGGTAAAGCTCAGAAGGCCCGGCATGATGCGCCTGCACCGCCCCTACTTCCGACAACAGTACCGGTTTTTTCAGATCCCATTCCTTCAGTGTTCGCACTGCATCGTAGGCAAGCTTATCCATAGGCCCTCTGGCAACTGCCAGTTTTGCCCCCGGATCGAGATACCGGTGAACCTGTGCGATCTGGTTGGCGGGCATCACCGAGTAATTCCGGTACCATTCGGTAGCTGTTTCGGTATCATAGCTGCCCAGGCTTTGCATGACGAGCTGCTTCGGTACGCGCCGTTTTACTTCCACAAGCATTTCGCTGGTCCAGTCTTCGATTATTTTTTTGTCCTCGATCCGGACAGAATTCATTTCATTCCACAGCTCCCACCCAAAAACCGTCGGCACGTCCGCATATCGTTTTGCAAGAAATTCAACCCTTTTCAGGTACAGTTCTTTGCCGTGAGCGGTGGTAAAAAAGTCCTTCATGGAAGAAAGCCCGCCACCGCGACTTTGATCATAGATCGGCTTTTCGAAGGGGACCGAGCCCGCAAACATCGGCGGCAGGTTGGTCAGCGCCCTGAAATTTTCAAGACAAAACTTGATACGGATTCCGTTCCGTTTGGCGATGGCAACGAGGCGGTCGATCCGCCGGGCTATCGCTTCATCGTAGCTCCCCGCCTTTTCATGTTCCACTTCAAAAGCCGGTGCGCTCAGCCAGACACGGGTAAAATTACCCCCGTTTTTGCCCAGCCGATCCAGGTAATACTCCATTTTGTTCATGACCGAATCTTCGCTGGAAACAAAGCGCGGCCAGCAGATATTGATTCCCACTGGAATGAAGAGATCGCCGTTATCAAGCTCCAGATAACCGGACTTCCCAACGCTCACACGAACAAAATTCCCTGAACTATCCGCCTTCCCTGCACCGGTATCACCCTTTCCGTTTGTGTACGGCCTGGTATATCCGGTACAGCAAAAAACCAAAACCGACAAGAATAAAAAGCCTTTAACTATTCGTTTCATCCGTAAATCTCCTTTAAAAAACAACCGGGAAATGTGCCCGGCAGGAACTCTGACCGCATTACTTAAACCCGTCCCCGTTTTTGTTCAAAGAAAAAACCTCTTCTCTGTATTCGCCGGATCTGGCTTTCCAGGTCACCCGGTATTTGCCCTTAAATCCCCGGAAATCCACTTTGTTATTTTGATCTGTTTTAGCTGTGAGAGAAGTTACCCATTCCTGATTGATCAGTTTCTGAAGCGCGAAAAATGATGGTTTGGGCTCCATGTTTCTTGTAAAAAGCCCCGATGTAGTCGGCTCTCCCGGAGCGCCGCAGTCGTCTACAATATTCCACCACGTAATGCCCATCATACTTTCAACGCTAAACCACAGCCGGTACAAATTATAAGCGATCACAGCCTGTATATTCCTTCCCTTTTCGTTGTCGTCCGGCGCCGTAATGGTTATTTCGCTCAAATGGATCGGCAGTTTGGCCTGGCTCATGATCTTCATCTTCTCCCAAACGATCTCAGGCGTTTCGATCTCTTTTCCGGCTGCTACATCAAGGCATTGCTGGGGATTAAAAAGGTGCATCTGAGATCCCATGATGTCGATCCGGCGGCCCTTTGCCAGCAGGTCTTTCACCTGATCTGTGTAGTTCTGGTTATTGGCGTAATCGTTGATATTCAGCGAGACATTTTTGGGAAAAACCTCATTGGCTTTCCGGAATGTCCTATTGGTATAATCACCGGGCAGCAGATTTCCGTACCTGCTGTTCGTGATGACATCACCGGTGACTGCATTTCCATGAAAATCAACCGCGCTTTCATTGACTACGTCCCAGCCGGGTACTTTGTCCCCGTAATATGCTGCCAGCTCTTCCACTCTTTTGTCGAATGTCCGGCCCACAGCGGCTACATATTCCGGGGCCAGTGCCGCGATTTCCTTTGCTGTAAGTTTGCCAAGCTCTTCCTTTGTGAATTTAGCCAGCTTTTCCTTTTCGTTTTTTGGACAAAACTGCTCATAGAGCCATTCGGGATGCTGCCATTTCGGATTACCCCAGGCGATCGTGTGCCCGTACGGACGTATGCCCCGGCTTATACAGAATTCCACGATCGGGTCGGGAGCAGGACGCCGCCAGTGCGGTTCGTCTTTGGGCTTTTTTACCGCATTCCAATATTGTTCCGTATCCCAGTATTCCTGTTTGAACCGGGGGCGGTTCGGTTCCATTTCAAACTTTTTCCAGTAAAAGGGGATGGTGGCCGAATTGAAAAGTGTGCCGAACAGTTCCTTGTAACGCCTGTTCCGCTCCGTCGTACCCAACTGATCATAGTTAAATATATTGGCCCCAAAGATAAAATCATGCGATATCTGCTCAATCCTGACCTCCGTTCCCGGCGCTGCATCCGCAAAACTCAATGATGCATCCGATTTTCTGTACAGATCAATATCCTTATCGATTTTCTTTTGCACATCCGCATTCCATAACTGCCAGTATGCGTCGGTCATGATCTTTTTGGCAGATGCATAATTCCATGACGGATCCCCAGGTTTCGTTTGTGAGTTTACAGGCCTCACTCCTGTCAAAACAATACAAATTAATAAAAGCAGTTTTCCTTTTTTCATTTTGTGGTAAAGGGCTGGTTTTCAAATCAGATAATAAACTTTCAATACCCCGGATTCTGGTCTTTCGAAGGATCCAGGGCCGTATTGAAATTGAGCTCGCCGACGGGTATCGGCCAAAACAGATGTTTGTCGGCTACATCTTTCCCCGTGGCTGCCTTAATGACCTGTTTCAGCTTTGCCGTGCCCAGTCTTTTCAGGTCCAGCCAGCGTTTTGCTTCATATTGTGTTTCATATCCCCTTTCGCTGAGCACCAGCTCGTTAAAAGTATCCACCGTGTAGCCGCTCAGAGCAAAATCGATGGCGGATGCGCCCGTGGCAGGCAGCCCGTAAGCGCGGCGGTGCACCTGGTTTAATGCTTCCAGACCTGCCGCTGTGGGTCCATTATTCACCCGGTTATCCGCTTCTGCGAACATCAGCAGGATATCCGTATAACGATAGACCGGGAAATCGTTGCCGGCGGCAGTACCCGTCGGTGCCAGTGGATCCGAGAATTTTTTGCAAAGGATCGTGTTGGGCCCCAAACCGATATCATATTTGATCCAGTTGAAACTTTTCCGGAGATCGGCGTCATTCCAGGCTTTTTGGACAGGGCTGGTTTGAGTATCGCTGTAATGGGCATAAAAACCTCCCGCGCCGTGCAGTTTTGTGCCCGGATGATGTGCAAACATAGCCAGGTACATGCCCTGGTTATTCTGCCTGGTCATTTTCAGGTAAAAAATTTCCTCCGAGGAAGTCACGACGGTCGGCCCAAAAACCTTGTCAAAATCGGCTGCAACCGTTACAGGTACCAGTGAAAACTTCTGAGACTGAATGATCTCGTTGGCCTTATCACGGGCTTCTTTGTATTTATTTTGTGTAAAATAAACTTCCGCCAGCGCCGCCTTCGCCGCCCATTTGGTCGCCCTGCCTACCTGTGTCTGTGTTTCGGGCAAATTAGCCTCTGCCTCAGTCAGATCGGCAATGATCAGGTTATAAACATCTTCGACGGAACTGCGCTGTATGTTGGCCTCGTCCAGTGTCACCTCGGTCCGGATCGGAACAGCCCCCCAGTTCCTGACAAGCCAGAAATAACTGAATGCACGTAAAAACTTGGACTCTGCCGTGTATTTGGCGACATCTGCCGTACTGATATTTTTCCCTTTCGGCGCGTTCGCAATCACCAGATTGGCATTCCGGATACTCAGGTAAAAAAGCCGCCAGCCATCGTCCGTACGCGGAATGTTGGTACTGTTAAGACCCTGAAAATCACTCAGTACCTGATAACTCCCGCGACCGTAACTGTAATCGGTATAAGCTTCTAGCTGAGCGCCCAACTGACCGCTGATGCCGTTGGTGGCACGCAGTTGCTCGTAAACCGCGTTCACCGCCGTTTCCACTTCGCCGGCTGTGTTGTAGAAAGTCTGCACGGCCACGGCCTTTGGTTTTTCCGTCAAAACATCCTCACAGGACATCAACAGGAAAAGAGGAATAACTAAAAATATCTTTTTCATGAAAGTTCTGATAATGATTTGGGAAAATTAGAATCCGACACGGATACCTGTTGTGACCGACTTGGACGTAGGATAGCTGTAATGATCTATCCCCTGCCCCAGCGAATTGGAACCGCCCTGCGAATTGGTTTCAGGATCCCACCACGAATATTTGGTAAACGTGAGCAGATTTTGTCCGCTTACATAGATCTGCGCCGAACGCATCCATTTGACGCCCCAGCCGGAAAGCGGCAGGTTATAGGCCAGCTGAATGTTACGGAGACGCATATACGAACCATCTTCCACCAGCCTGTCCGAATAATTATAAGAATTGGCGCGTGACAAAACCGGATACTTTGCATTGGTGTTGGTTGGGGTCCAGTGATTGGTATATACTTCACGCGGCATGTTCAGGCCAAAACCGTAGTCAAGCGTATTATTGATTGAGCTCACATTGACCAGGTCATTACCCTGCACTCCCTGCAGAAAGATGGACAGTTCCAGGCCCTTGAAGGACATATTGGAATTGATACCATAGATAAAATCAGGATTTGGATTTCCGATAATGGTCTTATCCAGCTGGTTGATCACCCCGTCTTCATTGAGATCCTTGTAAATCTCTTTTCCGGTTTCATTGTATCCGTTTTTGAGATATCCGTAAAAAACACTCATCGGTTCGCCTTCACGGAGCAGGTTGGCGGCATCACTGATCAGCGTTACGCCTATGCTGCCTCCCAGGATATCAGCACCATTGTACAGTTTGACCACTTTGTTGCGGTTAAACGAGACATTGGCACCAAGGTCCCATTTGAATGCTTTGTCGATAATGCGGCCATCCACTGCAATTTCCAGCCCTTTGTTCCTGATCTGGCCCACATTCTGGATCGTACTGGTAAAACCGTAACCAAGCGGCAGCTGGACGGTATTAAGCAGGTCGCGCGTATTTTTGATATAATAATCGAGCGAAATGTGGTAACGATTGTTCAGGAAAGCGGCATCCACTCCAAAGTCCAGCTGTTCCGTCGTTTCCCATTTCAGGTTACCGGGGAGCAATGTACCGGGTGCAAAAGTGTTATAAAGCGCGTCGCCAAAAACTGTTTTTCCGGCAGCCAGATTGTTCAGGGTAGCATAGGCGCCAATGGCCTGGCTTCCCGTCAGCCCCCAGCTCGACCGGAGTTTCAGATCGGAAATGGCAGGGACATTTTTGATAAATTCTTCTTCAGAAACTCTCCAGGCCAAAGCAGCAGAAGGGAAATATCCCCACTTGTTGCCCTCACTGTACTTCGAGGAGCCATCTGCACGGAAACTTAACGTTGCCAGGTACTTGCTGCTAAAACTATAATTTACGCGGGCAAGGTACGACAATAGCGTACTGAACGAATAGCTGGAACTCGGGATACCAGGCGTATTCGCAGAACCCAAATTGGCCGTTTCCGTTACATTACTCAAAAATCCGACACCCGAACCACCCAGCGTGGTACTCAGAAAATCCTGGTATGTAAAACCCGCAACTGCCGAAATGCTGTGTTTTTCGGCGAGTGTTTTAATGTAGCTGATTGTGTTTTCGCTCAGCAAACTGGTACCTCTTGCATTGGACACGGTTGCTGTGCCTTGGGAATTGATAAAATTTGTGGTGGTATAACCATTGGTAATATCATCACTGTTTTCGATCCCGCCCGAAATTTTAATGGCCAGGCCCTCGAAAGGTTTAAAAGTAAGTGCGGCATTCGCCAAAATCCGGTTTGCGTCCACTTCATCGGTCTGCTCATTGATATAATTGAGCGGATTGATCAGCACATTGGAGATGAACGGATAGGCTGTGGCCAGTGCACGGTACGAACCGTCCTCATTATACGGCGTCAGCGTGGGCGGCGCGGAGATGGCCGCAGATATCAATGAACCGCCCCGGTTTCCGCCCCCGTTGTTCTGGCGGCTGGTTTTTATTTTCGTTAAAGTCGCACCATAGCTGAGGCTGAACATTTTACTAAAATCCGTATTGAGCGCTGCCCGCAGGGAATATCGTTTATAATTACTGCCTTTGATGATACCATCCTGGTCAAAAATACTTGCGCCCACAGAAAAACGCGTTTTTTCATTTCCGCCGCTGGCAGTCAGGTTGTGCGTTTGCATGGGGGCTTTCCGGAAGACCAGGTCCTGCCAGTCGTAGCCTTCTCCAAAGCCGTCAATCTGCGCCTGAGTAAAATAGGGATTCACTTTATCGTTTGCGGCCTGCTCGTTGTAAAACATGGCATATTCCTTCGCATTCATCAGGTCCAGCTTTTTGCGCAGGGTCTGCTGGCTGAAACTGCCTTCATAATCAACCTGCATTTTCCCGGATTTGCCCTGTTTTGTTGTGATCAGCACCACGCCATTTGCACCCCTCGATCCATAAATTGCCGTTGCCGACGCATCTTTCAAAACCTCGATACTTTCAATGTCACTGTTGTTAATGATCGTAGGGTTACTGCCTGAGGTCGGGAAGCCGTCGACCACATATAACGGCTCATTGCTTCCCTGGACTGAGTTCGTTCCGCGTATCCGTACACTCACACCCGCTCCCGGCGCGCCGGTATTCTGCGTGACCTGCACACCAGGTGCCCGGCCCGACATGGCCTGCAGCACGTTCGTTGCCGGAAATGCGTTGATCTCCTTCGCCTTGATCTGAGACAAAGACCCTGTTAAGTCGCTTTTCTTTACTGTACCATAACCTACCACCACTATTTCCGACAACTGCTGATCGTTTTGCTGCAGGCTTACATCAATCACCGACTGGTTTGCAGTATTGATCTCCGTGGAATTGTAGCCTACGAACGAAAATATCAGAACGGCATCCGTTGCAGGAACCCCGATGGAGTAGTCGCCTTTGGCATCCGTAGTTGTTCCTTGCGTAGTTCCTTTGATCAGGATACTGACACCTGGCAGCGCCTCCTTGTCAGACCCCGTTACCTTCCCCGAAACAGTCCGGTTCTGCGCATTTGCACCATAGGCATGCAGCAGCATGCATATCGCTAAAAACCTCATGTAAATTATTGCTTTCATTGGTTGAGGATTAGTAATAAATTTTATATTATAAAATTGAATTTTATTTTATAACAATATTCATACATAAGAAATACTGATCCAAATTTCCGGCAGTTTTTTTACATTTTTTTTTGATAATGTCCTAAACGGGGCTTGCAGGATAGGCACGACAATGTCACCCCTCACGGGGTTCACCGGCTTTGTTAAAATATCATTTACCAGAATATTTACATCCCGTTGGGGACTGTGGAGCGCACTGGAGGATACCTAAAAATAAGGATGCATTACGGAACGAGTAACCATGCATGAAAAAAGCCCAGAGGGCTGAAATTTTTGTAACAAAAACGGCATTCTATATTCCATCCAAAACCCCGTCAGGGGTGGTCGCAGCAGCAAAAATGCCACCCCTCACGGGGTTCACCGGCTTTGTTACAATATCATTTGCTAGAATAATTACATCCCGTTGGGATTACTGTGCAGCGCACCGGACGATACCTAAAAATAATGATGCATACGGACCGAGTAACCATGCATGAAAAGCCCAGAGGGCTGAAATTTTTGTAACAAAAACGGCATACCATTTTTATCCAAAACCCCGTCAGGGGTGGCAGATGCGGCAAAAATGTCACCCTTCAAGGGGTTCACTGCCTTTGTTACAATATCATTTACCAGAATATTTACATCCCATTGGGGAATGTGGAGCGCACTGAACGATACCTAAAAATAATGATGCATTACGGAACGAGTAACCATGCATGAAAAAAAGCCCAGAGGGCTGAAATTTTTGTAACAAAACAATATCCTATACGATCCAGAACCCCGTCAGGGGTGGTCGCAGCAGCAAAAATATCACCCCTCACGGGGTTCACTGGCTTTGTTACAATATCATTTACCAGAATATTACATCCCATTGGGGAATGTGGAGCGTACTGGACGATACCTAAAAGTAATGATCCATTACGGAACGAGTAACCATGCATGAAAAGCCCAGAGGGCTGAAATTCTTGTAACAAAAACGGCATACCATTTTTATCCAAAACCCCGTCAGGGGTGGTCGCAGCAGCAAAAATGTCACCCCTCACAGGATTCACCGGCTTCGCTACAATATCATTTACCAGAATAATTACATCCCGTTGGGGACTGTGGAGCGCACTGGACGAGACCTAAAATTAATGATGCATTACGGAACGAGTAACCATGCATGAAAAGCCCAGAGGGCTGAAATTTTTGTAACAAAAACGGCATACTATTTTTATCCAGAACCCCGTCAGGGGTGGCAGCTGCGGCAAAAATGTCACCCTTCAAGGGGTTCACTGCCTTTGTTACAATATCATTTACCAGAATGTTTACATCCCGTTGGGATTACTGTGCAGCGCACCGGACGATTCCTAAAAATAATGATGCATACGGAACGAGTAACCATGCATGAAAAGCCCAGAGGGCTGAAATTTTTGTAACAAAAACGGCATACCATTTTTATCCAAAACCCCGTCAGGGGTGGCAGCTGCGGCAAAAATGTCACCCTTCAAGGGGTTCACTGCCTTTGTTACAATATCATTACCAGAATATTTACATCCCGTTGGGATTACTGTGGAGCGCACTGGACGAAACCTAAAATTAATGATGCATTACGGAACGAGTAACCATGTATGAAAAAGCCCAGAGGGCTGAAATTTTTGTAACAAAAACGGCATACCATTTTTATCCAGAACCCCGTCAGGGGTGGTCGCAGCAGCAAAAATGTCACCCCTCACCGGGTTCACTGGCTTTGTTACAATATCATTTACCAGAATAATTACATCCCATTGGGATTACTGTGCAGCGCACTGGACGATATCTAAAAATAACGATGCATTACGGAACGAGTAACCATGCATGAAAAGCCCAGAGGGCTGAAATTCTTGTAACAAAAACGGCATACCATTTTTATCCAAAACCCCGTCAGGGGTGGCAGCTGCGGCAAAAATGTCACCCCTCACGGGGTTCACTGGCTTTGTTACAATATCTATTTGCTAGAATATTTACATCCCATTGGGGTCACTGTGGAGAGCACTGGACGATACCTAAAAATAATGATGCATTACGGAACGAGTAACCATGCATGAAAAGCCCAGAGGGCTGAAATTTTTGTAACAAAAACGGCATACCATATTTTATCCAAAACCCCGTCAGGGGTGGCAGCTGCGGCAAAAATGTCACCCTTCAAGGGGTTCACTGGCTTTGTTACAATATCATTTACCAGAATGTTTACATCCCGTTGGGATTACTGTGCAGCGCACCGGACGATACCTAAAAATAATGATGCATTACGGAACGAGTAACCATGCATGAAAAGCCCAGAGGGCTGAAATTTTTGTAACAAAACAATATCCTATACTATCCAGAACCCCGTCAGGGGTGGTCGCAGCAGCAAAAATGTCACCCCTCACGGGGTTCACTCCTTTGTTACAATATCATTTACCAGAATATTTACATCCCGTTGGGATTGGCATTTTGCCGACTTCGAGAAACCTTTCAAAGAATCAAAAAGCCGATCGCAAATCACTGAGGGCACATAACCAATAGCTGCGGCAGAAAGCTGATAGCCAACAGCCAAATCAATGCTTGAGCTTTTGGGAAATACGATTGGCCGTCGATTTAAGCTTTTCAACGAGTGCGATCTTGTCCATATTCATGTACCTGTACTCAGGCAGATAGATACTAAGACTCGCCACGACTTTGCCATTTTTATATATGGCAACAGCCAAGCCGATCACCTGCCTTCCGGGAAGGACCTGAAAAGCACATTGCTCTGCCCGGATTTTTGTAATTTCTTCTTTAAATCCTTCTGGTGTATGGGCTTCCTTCCAGATCTGTTCTGCCGGTAGCGAATATTTGGCTATAAAACGCTCTATGTCAGCATCCGACAACATAGCAAGCAAAAGCCTGCCTGATGCAGAATCATATACATGCTTTTCCTCAGCCGTACGCACCTGCAATTCCTGTTCAGCGCTGATCCTGTGGATGACAATCCTGTTTTCTCCATTTAAAATAGCCAGAAGGCTGTTTTCATTGATCGAAGCCGTCAGCTTTTCCATTTCCGGGGCCGACATCTCAATCAGGTCTTTCCGGTAGGCGTCGTTGCCCGACAACGTGTAGGCCTTACTGCCAAGCACGTACCCTTTCTTTGTACCCACCTGTTCCAGATACTTTCTGGAAACTAGTGTCTTGATGATATTGGCACACGTTCCGTGATTCAGACCGAGGGTATCAGCGATGTCGCCGAGAGCCCGGGGTTTTTCGGGTTCAGCTGAAATTATTTCCAAAATATCGAGCGCTCTGTGAATTACCTGTATCATTACTTATTCTATTTTACAATATAAAAGTAATAATTTCCAGTATAAAACAACTCTTTCCATCGACCCGACTTGTATTTGGCCGTAACCGGGGGGCATTCATGGTGAAACTACTGCCGTCCCGGATATTTTTGATCAATACCTATAAACCGGCGGGCCCTCTCCGTCGTTTTAAGTTAAATGTTGCTGTATGAGCCCACCACCAGTCCATGGTTTGCTTTTATGGCGGATGATCAAACCCACACCCGGACTGTGCGCCGCCTCTATTTCAGGCGGAATTTTAATACTGATCGCTTTAAAGTACTTTTCGAACAGGATTGCTTGCCTTTGGCCAAACAACAATGAGAATTGCTAGATTTCGTCTTTCCCGCTCACTTTGTAAACATGACATTCATCTGCTCCAATCACGTAATCCTCCTCAACAACAATGACATCGCCCCTTTTTCCGATAAATCTGAATACGTCCTCCTGGTTGGCCAACTTGCGTTGATAATTATCGTCCAATACCGTATACCATTGTGTCTGGGGATCTGTGCTTTCCGGGCGCCGGATCGTATCCGAACTAGACATCCGAACAGTATAATGGTCGGTCAGCGGGCCTCCGGACACCTTAATACGAATTCCTATGAAGATATCTGTACAATAAACTTGCTTGGAATCCAGGTCGTTTTGGCAGGCATTCAAGCCCGCGAAGAACAAAAGGACAATGAGAACTGCGGGTTTTCTGGCTTTCATGGGACGTTAAGTTTTTGCCTTAGGAGGACACCTCAGGTGCTGAATAGGTTGGATGCCACCTGGAATAAATAAGTCATGTTCACCCTGTACAAAGCGGATATCCGGGAAACACTTTTGGTGCAAAAGGCAATGGATTGTGCAGATCGAGTTGGTTGAAACTCAAAACCATGAGATGAGTCCCGGTAGGTTATTTTAATAAAACATTGGATTTAAATGGTGCACTTGTCCGAACCGGAACCGTCCCACCAAAAATTTTAACATTTTTTTTAAAAAAAATCCTGAACTGATTAAGGGGCATTTCCGTAGAAGTTGTCTTGTAATTAGTTGACCGATTCAAAGAAACAATTGTCCTTTCCCTTATGACTGAAAACCTGCTACAAGATACCTCCCGGGAGAAAGACGAGCCGGACAAAGTGCTGAATCTTGGACTCGGGTCGCCTCAGGCCGATGGACCGGTCGACAATGAATGGATGATCAGGAACGGTTTCGCGAAAAGTCCCAGACATGGCTTTGAATTGTTGTTCAAGCGTTATCATAAGGTACTCTGCAGCCACGCAGCACGTTTCGTATATTCAGATGCGGTAGCTCAGGACATTGTCAGCGAGGTTTTTTGCAAGCTATGGAAGTCGAAAGCGTATGAAAATATCACCTCTTCCTACCGGTTCTATCTGTTCCGCTCGGTACGAAATGAGGCTTATAATTACATAAGGCTTGAATTTCAACCTATGGAACAACTGGAAGCTGCGGCAGGCCACGTATCGGGAAACAGTCAGCTGCCGGACATGATCACCCAGTACGAGGAGGTTCTGCACCACGTAGAACAGCTCGTGCACAGCCTTCCTCCCCAATGCCGCAAGATCTTTTTAATGAGCCGCTTTGAAGAAAAAAAATACCAGGAGATCGCCGACGAGCTGGGGATATCCATCAAAACCGTAGAAGTACACATCAGCCGGGCGCTGCTTTCCATGCGCCAGGGTCTAAAAGAACATTGGATTTGATATGAAACCAACCATCAGCAAGAGGATCATATTCGACCATTTTGCAAACAAAACCTCACCTTTACAAAAAACAGCCATTGAAAACTGGCTGACTGACAGGGAGAACGAAGAGCTCTATTACCAGTGGCTGGAAGAATGGGAAAGGAACCATCTCCAGTACGATGCGCAAAATGATGTTGCGCTCGAACGTTTGTTTTCGATGATTGACCGGGACGAAGCCATAACGCCCGAGTTACAGACTAGTCTACGCGGAAAACTGGCGCGCTGGGCCAAAAATCACGCGGGAAAATTCGCCGCCGTGATCGCTGTGGCGCTGGGACTTGCCTGGTACAACCGTGATACGATCAATTACATTTCCTATAAAACCGGTTACGGAGAAATCGAGACATTCGAGCTCAGAGACGGCAGCACGGTGAAGCTCAATGCGAATTCGGTATTGAAGGTCTCCCGCTGGAATTTTGGAAAAACGAAAAGGGAGGTTTTTCTGAAAGGTGATGCCAGCTTTGACGTCGAGCACCTGGAAAATCACCAGAAATTCATCGTCAATACGCCCGAAAACTTTACCGTGGAGGTGCTGGGTACCAAGTTCACCATGTCGGCCAGGAAATTCGGTTCAAAAGTAGTACTCACCAACGGCAAGGTGAAACTGCACTACCTGGAAGCGACCGATGAGAAGGAGCTCATTATGAAACCCGGCGACGTAGTAAAGCTCAAAAAGGACCGTCCAATGGAAATCACCCGCACCGAAGCACCTGAAACCTACTCCGAGTGGGAAAACAAACGGTTCGTGTTCGACGAAACAACCCTGGAAGAAATGGCCTACCAGCTGAACGAAACCTACGGACTGGAAGTGACATTCAGCAGCCAGACGATCGCCAACCGGCAGCTGATGGGATCTTTCAAGGGGCGTACCATCGATGAATTCCTGCAGTCAATCGCAGAGGTACTGGACCTCTCGGTAAGCCGCGAAAACAACAAAGTGCATTTTACTGACCACTGAAACAAGCCAGACCGATACCTAACGTACTCCCGGCCCTTCTACAGTCCAAATTATTTCTTTTCAACTAACCCGATCATGTCTAGACATTTCTACCTAGCTGCCATTTGGGGAGCTACCCTCTTGCTCCATTTGCTGGTATCATTCCCTGCAGGCGCCCAGGCGCTGGCTATG
Source organism: Dyadobacter bucti (assembly GCF_005869225.1). Classification (GTDB taxonomy): domain Bacteria; phylum Bacteroidota; class Bacteroidia; order Cytophagales; family Spirosomataceae; genus Dyadobacter; species Dyadobacter bucti. Next base: position 955,625 of record NZ_SWFP01000001.1, read on the forward strand.
CACCAGCGGGAACAAGCCAGCCCCAACACCCAACAACCCGCAAAACCCCTGCTTCTGAAGGATGCTCTCAGGGAACTGAAACAACACTTTAGGGTCGACATCCTGTTCGACTCGCAGGCTGCTAATGGTGTACAGGTGCCCAACTTCCGCATTAACAAGCAATGGAATCTTGAAAAAAATCTTGATCAAATGCTTGCCCCGCTGGGCCTGACCTATAAAAAGGTCAACAAGAGCTCGTATCTGATCATCGACCGGAGCAGCAGCACCAACAGCCTGACACCCGGGGCTATCAGAATCGTCGGCGCAGACAACCCGGCTGATCCGCAAAATGGATCGGGCAGACCGGCCGGCAACGAGCCGTTTGCGGCTGTTTTGCCGGTTCAGGTACGGACGGACGTCACCATCTCGGGTAAAGTAAGCGACGATGCAGGAGACCCGCTTCCGGGTGTGAGCGTGATGGTAAAAGGGACCCAGCAGGGTACGGCCACCGACGCAGCGGGAGAATATAAACTGGTGCTGAACAGCCTGCCGGTGTCACTGGTGTTTTCATTTGTAGGATACATTTCAAAGGAAATAAAAGTAACCAGCCAGTCGCACCTGTCGGTAAGCCTCGCGGCTGACACCAAAGCACTGGAGGAAGTCGTCGTGGTGGGATATGGTACGGTAAAAAAAAGTGACCTGACGGGTGCAGTATCGAAGATCGGTGAAGGAAATATCAAGGCCACCCCTATTGTCTCGCTCGACCGCGCCATGCAGGGAAGGGCGGCAGGCGTACAGGTGGTCAGCAACTCTGCACGACCCGGCGGCAGCTCCACGATCCGTATCCGCGGGTCAGGTTCCGTCAATGCCAGTAACGACCCGCTCTATGTTGTGGACGGCTTCCCTACCGACAACCTGAACTCGATCAACCCGAACGATATCGAATCGATTGAAATCCTGAAAGATGCTTCCGCAACAGCCATTTACGGTTCGCGGGGCTCAAATGGCGTGGTGATGGTTACTACCAAACATGGCAAGGCCGGAAAAACGGTCGTGGCCTATGAAGGATATTACGGGGTTCAGTCGGTTCGTCGCAAGATACCCCTGCTCAACGGACAGCAATTTGCCGAGTTCGTCAATGAGGCACAGGTCAACAATGGTGGCACGCCCTATTTTGACGGCTCAAATGCAGACCGGCCGCTTCCCTCGGCAATTGGAGCCGGGACCGACTGGCAGGACGCCATTCTTCAGAATGCACCGATGCAGAACCATCAGCTGGGGATTTCCGGCGGTTCCGAAAAATCGCGGTATGCTATTTCCTTCGGCTACTACGATCAGGGCGGTATCATCAAAAACTCCGACTTCAAACGCTACACATTGCGATCAAACATCGATTCGGACATTTCATCCCGGGTTAAGGTAGGTCTGACTTTTCAGGGCGCATATACCGAAAGCAACGACGCACAGACCGAACCCACAGGCAATCTGGCCTATACCGGCGTGATCAGTGCGGCAATGAACTATTCTCCTACATTTAAAATGTACAATGATGATGGCACCTATTACAAAAACCAGGGACAACTGAACGGCCTCGGTGCAGATAACCCGCTGGCGCTTCTGAACGAATTCACCAACAAAACGTCCGCGATCAGGCTGCTGGCCAACTCCTTTGTCGACATCAAGATCATGGAAGGGCTGAACCTCAGAAGCAGCATTGGTGCAGACGTACAGACTTCCCGGCTCAACTATTACGTTACCCGGGATGCGATCGTGGGGGCAAGCGTGCAGGGAAGCGCGGCTGTAACCACCAAACAGCGGCTCAACTGGCTCAATGAAAATACGTTGAACTATACCAAAAATTTCAACTCAAAAAACAACTTTAGCGCGCTGATCGGCTATACGATCCAGGAGATCAAAGGGGAAGAGGCTGTGGCCAAGGCCAATACCTTCTCCGACGATTTCGCGGAATATAACAACCTCGGAGCGGGATCTACGCTGATCGCGCCTACTTCCACAGCCAATGAATGGGCTCTCATTTCCTACCTGGCCCGCGTAAACTATGGCTATGATGACCGTTTTTTACTGACCCTCACAGGTCGCCGCGACGGTTCTTCGAGATTTGGCCCCAACCGCAAGCAAGGCTTTTTCCCATCGGGCGCACTGGCCTGGAAGCTTCACAATGAAAAATGGTTCAGTAACATACCTTCGGTCACCGAGGCAAAGTTGCGCACCAGCTATGGATTGTCGGGTAACCAGGAGATCGGTAACTATCAATATCTGGCTAACATCAGTGCCGCACCTTACGTCATCGGAGGGGTGCTGAACACTGGTTCGGCCACGGCAGGTATTGCCAATCCCGACCTCAGATGGGAGAAAAACGCTCAGTTCGACATCGGTATGGACCTGGGACTTTTCCGCAACAGGATCACCCTCTCTGCTGACTATTATTACAAAAAAACGTCCGACCTGCTTTTCAACGTGGGCGTACCGACTTCATCAGGTTTTTCGACAACCCTGAAAAACATTGGCAGCGTGCAGAACAAAGGTCTGGAACTGGGGCTCAATACCGTTAATATCGATAAAAACGGTCTGAGGTGGAGCTCTGAGTTCAACATCACATTCAACCGGAACAAAATCCTTACACTCGACGGCCGGCAGGAATTCCGGACCGGCTCAGACGCGACAATCTCGAACACGTCGCAAAATCCGATCCTTCTCCGCGTCGGCAGCGAGCTCGGAAACTACTTCGGACTGGTGATGGACGGGATTTTTCAGAACCAGTCGGAAATAGACAATTCTGCCCAGAAGGCAGCGAAGCCAGGCGACATCCGCTACATTGACCGTGACGGAAGCGGGGTGATCAACGACGACGACCGCGACATTTTGGGCAGCGCCAATCCTGACTTTTTTGGTGGGATCAACAACACGGTCAGCTACAAAGGATTTGAATTCAATGTCTTTGTACAAGGCTCCTATGGCAACGAAATCCTGAATTTCGCGTCTTTCGATCAGCTCAATTTCACGGGCGGGAACAACCAGTCGGCCAGGGTCCTGGACCGCTGGACACCGACCAATCCCAGCAATACGATTCCCCGGGCCAATGCGGCGGGCGGCTCCCGGCTGTTATCGACCCTGCATGTCGAAGACGGCTCGTACCTGAGGTTCAAGAACATTTCCCTGGGATATAATCTGCCGCAGAAATGGCGTAGCAAATTCCGGTCACAGGCGGCCAAGGTATACGTGGCGGCGCAGAATCTTTTCACGCTCACCAAATACACCGGCTATGATCCGGAAGTGAACCGCTACGGAAGCTCTTCGCTGAGCCAGGGTATCGATTACGGCGGGTATCCTGCTGCCAAAACCATCCTTGTAGGACTGAACCTGACATTCTAAAACTACGCTCATGAAATTTAAACTCATATATCTGCTTCCGGTCATACTGATGATGTCCTGCGAAAGCAAACTCGACCTGACACCCGTCACCAACCTGACGAATGCGACCTATTACAAAACAGCCGCAGACGCCAAAGCTGCCCTGGGCGCATGCTACGCTGCCATCGGCAATCTCGATCCCTTCGCCGACCTGGTGACGACCGACGATGCTATTCCGTTCCTCACCGGTGCTGCCGACAGGCCCCAGCTCTGGCGGTATGAGATCACGACGGCGAACTCATTCATTACGTACTATGCCGGCGGCTTTCGGGGTATCAACCGGTCGAACATTGTCATCGACAGACTGCCTTCGATCGATATGGACGAGTCTCTGAAGGCCCGCTACATTGCAGAAGCGCGTTTTTTAAGGGCTCTGCATTACTTCAACCTGGTGAGATGGTACGGGGGCGTACCGCTGGTCACTGCCGAAACGGCATCTCTCGAAGGGCTTGAAGTGGAAAAAGCTTCTGTCGAGGATGTTTACAAACTGATCATCGACGACCTGACCGCCGCGGAAAGTGTTCTTCCCGCTACCTATCCTGCCGCCGACGTTGGCCGGGCTACGAAAGGTGCCGCGATGGGGATGCTTGCCAAAGTGTATATAACGATAGCCGGTACCGACCGCCAATCCCCTTACTGGGCCCAGGCTGTTGCGAAGCTCAAACAGGTGATCGACTCGGGAGTTTACGACCTGTACGCCAATTTTGCCGACGCATTTGCGCTTTCGGCCAGAGGCGGGAAGGAAAATGTATTTGAAGTCCAGTACCTGACAGACGTCCGCGGGCACGGCCAGGGCAGAGGATACGGTGTAAGAGGTGCTCTCATATATCCCAGCGGCGGGAGCGGGATTGCACGCCCCACCAAAAGTTTGTTCGATCTCTATTCAGCGGAGGATGCAAGAAAAGCGGTTACCTTTCTGACCTCCTATACATACAACGGAGCCACCACTGAGCTGTCGATCACAAATCCGGATTTTACAAAAGCAGTTTCTTTTCAAAAATTGTGGGATAAAACTGCGAAAACCAGTGGCGGCGAAGGAACCAGCATACCGATCCTTCGCTACTCGGACCTCTTGCTGCTCTATGCAGAAGCTTTAAATGAAGTCAACAACGGCCCAACTGCCGAAGCCTATGCCGCGTTGAACAAAGTACGGACGAGGTCAAAACTTGCCGCACTCACCAATCTCACGTACCAGTCTTTCAGGGAAGCGGTCTGGCTGGAACGACGCCTGGAACTGACCTTCGAGAACCACCGCCGTTTCGATCTGTTGCGTACAGGAAAGCTCATTGAGGCAGTGAAAGCCGAGACGAGCTTTAACCGGAACCCGCAGATACAGCCATTCCACGTGCTGTTCCCATTCCCGCAATCCGACACAGACGCCAATCCGAAACTGGTTCAAAATCAGGGCTATTAACAGATCTGACCACAATATTATTTATGAAAAACTGCTTGGTAATCTTATCGGTCTGCATGCTGGCGGCCGCATTCTCTGGAACGGGTTTTCCTGAACACAACGGGCTGGGCGGAGCTGCGAACATTCCCATCCGAAAAGTAGCCGCGGGTAAAATCATCCACCGCTTTCACGATACCTCTCCAATCAGCCCTTCGGGGAAATACATTGCTCTGTTCCGCATCCCTTTCGAAGACCATTATCCCAAGGCAGGTGATGTCGGAGAAGTGGTATTGATCGAGCTGGCGACTCGCAAAGAAACAGTTGTTGACCGTTCCTTCGGCTGGGAGATGCAGGTGGGCGCCAATGTACAATGGGGCGCCACCGATCATGAATTGTTTTATAATCAGGTCGATATCAGCAACTGGAAGCCCTACACAGTGCGCTATGACCCGATCCGCAAAACTTCCCGGAAATGGGAAGGTGCCACGTTTATGGTCACGCCCGACGGGAAACAGGCCGCAAGCCACAACATGGTCAACTCGGTGAATGCCCAGTCGGGCTACGGTGTGATCCTGCCTGAAAAATTCCGCAGCAAAAATTCCGGTGTCGTCAGCAATGACGGACTTTTCGTCACGAATGTATCAACCGGCAAAACCAGAATGATCGCCTCCATCAAAAGGATTTTTGAGGAAGCCAAGCCGAAAATCGGGATCGACGATCCGGAAAACTACGAGATCTATACATTCAAAGCCATGTGGAACCCTGCCGGTTCACGTTTGATGACGTGCCTGATCATCAAGCCCAAAGCAGGCGGGCCGCGCAAGGTAGCGCTCGTCACGATGAAACCGGACGGTACCGATATCCGCACGGCGATCACGACGAAACAATATGCCAAAGGCGGGCATCACATGGCCTGGATGCCCGACGGCGACCATTTTTCCATGAACCTCGAAGTGGACAGCGACCGGAACGGTCTGGAACTCATCACAGCCAAATACGATGGATCGGAGCTTAAAACCGTCTTTTCTCCGGGTTCAGGCCACCCCAGTTTTCATCCCAAGGGTTTGCCGCTGATCATTACCGACGCCTACCGCCACGAAGTGAGCGTCACCAAAGACGACGGTATCGTGCCCATTCGGCTGATGAATGTCAAAACCGGAAAAGAAACCATCATCGCAAAAGTGAGGGTGCCTGATGTAAAAGATAACTCTTTCCGCATGGATGCCCACCCCACCTGGGACCGGACCGGCAGATATGTAATTTTCAATGGCTATGACGACAACAGCAGAGGCGTGTACATCGCCGACCTGAAAAAGATAATCGAAGAACTCAAACCTTAACCACTTGTCTTCAGGCAAGTAAAAAAATATCATGGACAGGCGTAAATTTTTGCATTTGACCTTACCCGCCACAGGAGCGGTGTTTCTCACCAATTCCATGACGAACGGGCAGGCCATGGCCGAGATCGGCCAGCAGTTCGATGGCAGGAATGCGGTCGGGAATTACGATATGGTGATCAACGGCGCGGGGCTTTCGGGCTACTTTGCAGCATTGCACGCTTCCTCGACAGGAAAAAAAGTACTGCTCGTGGAAAAACGGTCGAGCCCGGGTTTCGAACTGGCTGCAAAAAGCCGGCTCTGGCTCAATGCACAGGGATTCGATACGCTCCGGCCGGAATTGCAGGACCTGTTGCTCCCTGAGCAGGAACTTCCCGAAATCAAGAATACAAAAGGTTCAGGAAAAGGAAAAAGCCGTCTCGGCGATCATATCGCACTTTTCAAAGGCAGTATCCGGAAAGGAATGGTACGTAACCTGCTGCTGGGAAAAGTAGATATCCTGCTGATGACCGATGCCTGTGGTTTGTTTGAGCACAAAGGTCAGGTAAGCGGTGTATTACTGGCCACCAAACAGGGGGTATTTGCAGTTCCCTGTAAAAGTTTCGTTGACGCCTCCGACCAGCTTTTGTTCAGCCGAAGACTTGCCGGCCAGTCACTGCAAGTGCAAAAAGCAGGCTTTGTTGTAGAAGTTAATAAAGTAAACAAACCTGCATTCAAAGAAATTAAAACCGACGCTTCGTTTGGACTGCTAGGAGACAAACTCACAATCTACCCCGGCAAGCTTTCCGACGATCAGGCATTTCTGGCATTCGAATTCCCCGTAGGTTCCGACAAACTCGAAGAAGCGGAGCATAAGGCCCGCCAGATCGCAACGCAGCTCGGTACCAAAATCAAAACACTCGGCACAGGCTTCGCGACCGCGCAGATACAACAGTATGCGCTCGAAACATCCCTGACGATGGCCGAAAACAAGGTCCCCGCCACCTCCCTGAACGGCCACTACCTTCTGAACAGCACTTCACAGGAGCTTTCAGCCGCATCGCTGCTGTCCCTGGAGAAAAAAGCACAGGAACTAATAGACCGCATCAAGATCCCGGCCCAAACAGGCGCGCCGCAAAACCTTATTCTTCCCGGCAAAAAACTGGATATCAAAAAGGTGAAGTTCGAAGATGTCGACGAGCCTGGTTTCAATGTTCCCCTGCAGGCCGTACATCTCGACTGGACTGATGCGGTCGTTGCCAAACGGCAGACGCAGGTGCTCGTCGCGGGCGGAGGTACAGCCGGGGCACTGGCAGCCGCCGGATCGGTAGACAAAGGCGCAGACACTATCGTAGTCGATTATTTCAATGACCTGGGAGGTACCAAAACGATGGGCGGCGTAATGGGTTACTACCACGGTGTCAAGGACAATGTCTTTTTTAAAAAACAAAATGACGAAGCGGAAAGGCTAGCTCTTGAAGCCGGTATGAACAAAAAGATCGGACGGCAAATTTACCATCTCCGGTCTGTTCTGGACAAAGGCGGCCAATTCATTTCATCGGCCATACTATGCCAGGCAATAACCCGTGATAATACCGTAAACGGCGTGGTAATATGCCGCAACGGGCAGCTCGAACTGGTACTGGCCGACATTACCATAGACGCCACCGGCGACGGCGATGTAGCTGCCATGGCAGGCGCGAGCTTCCAGATCGGCGATTCCAGGATCGGGTTTACACAAAATTACAGCCAGTGGGATATCGCCGGCTCAGGCAAACTCCCCTCGGCGACCAACCGGGACTATGACATTCTCGATAACAGAAAAGTCTCCGAACAGCAGCGCGGAATTTTCATATCACATTACGAGGCACATTGCTATGACTTCCACCCTTTCATGACGGTCAGGGAATCGCGTCGCATCGACGGTGTTTATAACATTGACCTGATCGACTGTGTGGAAAAAAGGCATTTCGAAGATGTGCTCGCGCTGGCCAGCAGTGACTTCGACCCACACAACGTCGCGTCGTCCGAGTACAGCAAGTGCGGGTTTCTTTTACCTCATTCCAATGATATTACCGTCGAAATCCCCTACCGGTGTATCGTTCCCAAAAAGCTTGACGGCCTACTGATATCCGGGCGCGGATTCGGGCAAAGCCGCAATGCCCTGCAATTCACACGGATGACCGCCGACCTGCTCGTCCTCGGATACCTGACCGGCCAGATCGCGGCGGATATTGCCTGGAAAAAGGTGCGTCCGAGAGATTACAATGTCAGCACGTTACAAAAAGAGTGGGTTTCCCTGAATTATCTTCCTGCGGAATATGTGCGCAAAAAACCGGGTGACCTCCGGGCTGACCCCGCAGAAATAAAACGCCGCGTGAGTCAACTGGAGTCGGGAGCCCCCGAATATCTCTATGAATGCAGCCGGGTGGAAAGATCGCTGATCCTGCCGCTGATCAGCGAACGTTTTGAAAAAACCGACCGCCAGGACGGGAAGCTGCTGCTTGCCAAAATGCTGGCATGGTTCGGGGATGGTGGCGGTAACGCGCTGATCGGCGCGGAACTCGTAAACCTTTTCGGGCTGGAACAGGAAGATGGGTATCCCAAAGGTTATATCGATGATTATGACAATATCCGTGGCCGGCCGAAAAACAAGCTGGAAGGGCTTTTCTGGAAGATCAATCAGAACATTGCGTTACTGGGTATGTCGGGCAAAGGTTCCGAAACGGAGACCGTCCGGTATATCCTCGAAAAAACCGACTCAGGAGGGGGAATGGTACCGCGTACCAACGATTATTACAATGAGCGCATCGATATCAAGATCGTGCCTTTTCACAACCGTATCCTGAGCCTGGCTATGTACGCCGAGCGCATTCCCGATCCATCGCTGATCAGCGGGTTCGAGAACCTGCTGAAAGACACAAATATCGGCGGGTATGTGACCTCCGAGATTGACAAAGTGCGATGGAAAGTATATGGCGGATCTCTGGAAATAAGCATTGCCGCAGCCATGGCGCGTTGTGGAAGCCGGAAGGGATTTGAACTTCTGCATGCATATCTCAACGATCTGCATTATAATTACAAATCATTCGCGCTGAGCGAGCTGAAGGAACTGACCGGGAAGGACTGGGGCTATAAACCCCAGAGCTGGCAGAAACATCTGGCAGGACTTTCCTACCCGCAGCCGGCCAGGGCATTGAAAAAAGAGATCGAGATTTAAGCGCCCATGCCTGGAATACGCCTGATACTGCTGTTTTTGTCACTTTCCGCAACATGGTCCTTTGGGCAGGTTGCGGAAAGGACCTATTACCGGAGCCCGGAGCTGGAACAACTGACATTGCGGACGGAGGGTCTTTTATTGAATATCAATGATGACCATTCGGAACCCGTCGCCGTTCTGGAATACACCAGTCCCGACGGCATTATTTACTGGTACCGGCGTATTGCCACCGAGGTTTGCCTCACCGGCGACTGCCGCCCGATCGATGTAGGTATTTACTGGGATTTTACCGGAGACTTTGCCGGTCTTGAGGTTTTCAAGGAGCCGCTGACCAAAACCGATCACAGCGACTTCACGACCTGGGACTACCGTAAACTGATGTCGATCCTGAAAGACGACTGGTCGCCGTTGCGGGAATACACCCTGAGCGAGCTGGTGGACGAAAAATCCGAAGACGGTGTTGACGCGGTGTCGGGGGCAACAAAGCATGAGATCGCGGAGGCGGCTGTGGAAAAGGCAGTTTATACTACGCACACCCTCTGGCATCTGATCCATGTGGGAGAAAAAGAGCAGCTGGCGAAGCTGACCGCTCTGCGACTGACGCAAAACCAGCAACTTGAAAAAACGTTGCAGGCCAATCGCGCAAAATCCCTGCCGTTCCTCCTCGACATGTTCGGGCAAGGGAACATTCCGCAGAACAGCTTCACGGAATCCATCGTACTGGACGGCCTCGCCGGTTCCGCCGACCCGACCCTGCGGGCTGTGGCGCTGAATGCACTGCACCGGCTGGACCTGACTGCACGCGGATTGCAGGATCGGCTGGCAGCTGTTTACAATGCCAAAACAATACCGGAAAGGGTGGAGATCCTCACCCGGCTAAAACCAGTCACCGAATTGTCGAAGCAATGGTATGACACCCTTTCCGGCGATCTGGACGCGGACAATCCCTGGATGGCCGTCAAGATTATCGGCACATTGAAAAACAGCAGCCGACAATCACCGAAGGTTGTTGAAACCGTCAGAAAATTATCCCAAAGTGAAATACCGGTTGTCCGGAAGGCAGTGAAAGAATTTGAAATGACCCAAAACTTACCAAACAAACGATGAACCGACGCGCATTTTTAAAAGATACACCCCTGCTGATGGGCCTGGTACTGGGTGCCATGGAAAGTGTCGAAGCCGCCCCGGTCAAAGTGATCATTTTACGATCTTCCTGGCAGACGGTGAATATCGGGGACATTGGCCACACACCGGGCGTACTGACGCTTTTGGAAAAACATATCCCCAAGGCCGAGGTACGGCTGTGGCCCTCGGATGTAGGCGATGGCGTGGAAGAAATGCTGGCTAAAAGATTTCCCAATGTAAAAATCCTTCAAACAGAAGAAGACCGTCAGAAAGCCCTGAAAGAAGGTGACTTTATGCTGCACGGATCGGGACCTTCACTAGTAGCACGCAAAGATCTGGACGTCTGGCGGAAAGAAACCGGCAAACCTTACGGCATTTATGGCATCACATTTCCGGGCAGTTATGTATTTCAGGATCAAGCCGCGAAGTTCAACCCGCTGGATATTGAGATCATGAACCAGGCCAGTTTCTGCTACTTCCGCGACTCGGTTTCGTATGAATTTGCCAAAGCCAACGGACTTACCTGCAAGGTCACAGGATTTTCTCCGGACGGCGCATTCGCGGTAGACCTCCGGAACGACGCTCCCGCCATCGCATTTTTGGAAGAGCACAACCTGAAAGAGGGCGAGTTTGTGTGCGTAATCCCGCAATACCGTTTCTCGCCCTGGTGGGAACTCAAAAGCAAGAACCGGGCAGTCGACAAAGCCAAAGAAGCCTATAACGATAAAATGAAGGAGCAGGACAACAAGCCGATCCGCGACGCGATTATCGCAGTAGTGCGGCAGACGTCCAAAAAGGTACTGATTGTCCCCGAAAACGAAACACAGGTACGGATCGGAAAGGAAATGCTGTATGACCCGCTGCCGGATGATGTGAAAGAGAAAGTGGTTTGGCGCAGCACCTACTGGCTCACCGACGAGGCCATTAGTACGTACATCCGTTCGGCGGGACTTTTTGGTATTGAAATGCATTCTCCGATCATGTGCGTCGCCAATGGGATACCGGCCATTGTCTGCCGGTTTAAGGAACAGACCAGCAAGGGTTTTATGTGGCGGGATGTTGGTCTGGGTGAGTGGCTTTTTGACCTGGACACGCCCGAAGATGTGGCCCGTATCACGCCGGCGGTGCTTGATATGATCGAGAATCCCGTAAAGTCGCGTGCAAAGGTTAAAAAGGCAAAGAAGCTCGTCGACCGGCTGTTTAAGAAAACGATGGGTGTTTTGAAAAAAGACATATATGCCTGATCTGAACGGGCTCAAAAGCAATTGAAAATTTTGTTCAAAAACCAAAAACATCATGATTCAAACCAGCCGTCGACATTTTCTACACACTTCCGGCCTGGTCCTGGCGACATTGCTCAGCCAGAACCTGGGTGCGCAACCGGCAAAGAAAAAAGTAGTGATCCTTCGCTCCTCCTGGCAAACTGTCAACATCGGCGACATCGGCCATACTCCCGGTGTGCTCACCATTCTTGAAAAACACCTGCCCGATGTTGAGATCAGGCTCTGGCCGAGCAGTATCGGCAATGGTGTGAAGGAAATCCTGGAACAGCGATTTCCAAACGTGAGGATCGTAAACACTCCTGAACTTGTTAAGCAGGCTTTTGCAGAGGGCGATTTTCTGCTGCACGGATCAGGACCTTTTCTTGTGGCGCGGGCGGACGTGAAAAAATGGCGTGAAGAAACGGGGAAACCCTATGGTATATACGGCATCACCTATCCCGGCTTCTACGGAGCACCCACGGAGCAGCAAGTCGCTTCGCTCAAGACCGACGCGGAACTATTGACCCATGCAGCCTTCACTTTTTTCAGGGATTCGCCTTCGCTGGAATATGCGCGTGAGCAGGGTGTAAAATGCCCTGTTATGGAGTTCGGCCCGGACGGGGCGTTCGCTGTCGATCTGCGTAACGACGGGCTGGCCGATCAGTTCCTGAAAAACAATGGCCTGGAACCGGGGAAATTCCTTTGTGTGATCCCCCGGCAACGTTATACCCCTTACTGGGAGGTCAAATCCAGGAACACACCTTTCGACGCTTTCAAGGATGGGAAAAACAAGGAAATGCAGGAACATGATAATGGCCCGCTGCGGGAAGCGATGATTGCCGTGCTGGACAAAACGGACCTGAAGATACTGATTTGCCCGGAGGACGAAACGCAGGTCAAACTCGGCAAAGAGATCCTGCTGGACAAGCTGCCTGCGCAATACCGCAGCCGCGTGGTGTGGCGCGACCGTTACTGGCTGACCGACGAAGCCCTGAGTACATACCTGAAATCCGCGGGGCTGTTCGGACTTGAAATGCACTCCCCTATCATGTGCATCGGTCATGGTGTACCCGCAGTCGTTTGCCGGTTCACCGAACAAACCACGAAGGGTTTTATGTGGCGCGACATCGGTCTCGACGAGTGGCTTATCGATATGGACAAGCCCGAGGAAGTAGCACGCATTGTGCCTGCTGTGCTGGCCATAGCGCAGAATCCCGCCCAGGCAAAAGAAAAGGCATTGCAGGCAAAGCAGATCGTGGAAGGCCGGCAGAGGGCGACTATGGAGATATTGGGAAAGGCACTGAAGTAAGCTGAAGAAGGCCGCGACAGAAAGCGACAATAATATTACTTTAAGCGCAGCGGGCCGCCGCTGCGCTTAAAGTAATATTATTTGACCTGCAATTTACCTACTTCTATCACCGCCGGTTTGAATTCATTTGTATTGTAACCATGGTTTGTCACAACCACAACCAGATCAAACTCCCCTGATTTGGAGTACGTATAGGTGCAGTACCATCCCTCGCTCGAAAGCGTTGTCTTTAATCCTTTCGCGCCAACCAGGCCGTAATCCGAATACTGATCGCTGTTAACAAGCACAGGATGGTTGAACATATCAACCGAATCGGCAAAGGTAACGCCGTCCGTGCTCTGCTTTTTCTTCATAATGACCCTGGCACCGCCCGGCCACACCGAGCACATATCTGCATCCGTATCCACCACTATTTTTACAGGCTTGCCCTTCACAGGCTGCGTAACAAGAGAATCCATTCCCTGTAAATTGGCCATATATAATTTAACACTGGCAAGGCCCGGTGTCGCGACGATATCTTCTTTCAGGCAGGACGTGAGCAATGCGCCTGCGAACAAGGCTAATGTAATTTGATATAAGATCTTTTTCATTTGTAAATGTCCATTAAATTAATAACCCGGATTTTGCGGTAAAGTCTGGTCCTTTTCAATTTCGGATACCGGAATGGGAAGAATCAGCTGCTCTTCCGGAATCGGGCCTGATATCGCAATATTGGTATCATAGTCAATCGGCGTCATGATCGCTTTGGTGATCACTTCTACGGCCTTACCTGTCCGCACCAGGTCGAAATACCTGTGCCCTTCAAAGGCAAGCTCCATTCTTCTTTCGTGCAGGATCGCGTCCAGGTCGAGCTTCGCGGCAGTAATCGCAGGTACTTTTGCTCTCGCCCGGACAAGGTTCACATAGGTAACGGCTTCATCTTTTTTACCTAATACCATCAGTGCTTCGGCATACATTAAGAGTGCGTCCGCATAACGGGTGATGACATAATTGTTGTCGGTACCGGTGTTGTTGTACGGTTTCAGCTGCGCCGGGGCGGGAGAATGTTTGATCACCCACGCCTGGATCGGGATCGTACTCGAAGCAATGTACCCCGAATCGATGGTGGTTTTGTAACGGATTGTTTCTCCCGTGCTCACAAATTCACGCATCAGATTGTGCTCGATCAGAAGATTGGACGCACCCGCAACTCCCCAGATCAGGCCCACATCATTATTCACCCATCTGAACCAGTAGCTCGGCTGACCTGCGGCCACGTTAAAGTTCACTTCGAAAATGGATTCACTATGAAATTTGTTCGTCGCCAGGAACACGTCGCTATAATTGGGTAAAAGCGAATAAGAACCAGCCTCATTATCGACGACCAGCCTTTTCAGTACTTCTGCGGCTTTTGCATGATTGTTCAGAGTCAGGTACACTTTGCCCAGCATCGTCAGGGCTGCACCTTTTGAAGCTCTGGCTTCTTCACCTTTCAATTCTGATTTTTTCAGACAGTTGGCAGCTGCGAATTCAAGGTCGGGGACGATCAGCTTGCTGTAAATATCAGCCACCGGCGTTCTTCCAACGCCAAAAGCTTTCGAGAGGTCCGCAAACGGTTCCGAAACCAAAGGTACCGCGCCGTAGATCCGCACCAGATTGAAATACGCCAAAGCACGCAGAAACGACGCTTCTGCTTTGTATGCGTTGATCGTCTTTTCTTCATCGGCATTTTTCGGCACGTAAGCCGCCATGATGGCAATGAGCGTATTGGCATTGGCGATCATTTTGAAGTTGTTGATCCAGATGTTGGCCTGCGAGTTTCCGTTGGTTTTTTTGAACGTCTGCCAAACGTCCGTACGGAAACGGTCTTTTCCATCGTCCGACATCAGTTCCGGAATGAGGGGAAGGTCGTTTTGACTGTAAATGCTCTGCAGGACTTTATAAACTCCCACCAGTCCCGTTTTCATTTCGGCCGGATTACGGTAAAAGCTCGCAGGTGAAAGAGTATCCTCAGGCTGCCTGTCGAGAAACTCTTCCGAGCAGGAAACGAATAAGATTGAGGCGATTAATACTATAAATATATGCTTCATTTTGATGCCTGATTTAGAAAGTTAGGTTCACACCGAAAGAGATCGATCTGGACATGGGGTAGGAATCCCGGTTGATTCCCTGCGAGAGTGAATTGTCGCCCTGTGCGTTTGCCTCCGGATTGTATCCCGGGAATTTGGTGATATAAAACGCATTGATCGCTGTTGCATACAGCCTTACCCTGGAGAGTTTTAGCCTGTCAACGATCTCTTGCGGCAGCGTGTAGCCAAGCACGATGTTCTGGAAGTTCACAAAAGTACCTTTGTACAAAAGGGAACCGCTGAGGTTGGTACCATCATACGATTTCCGGCTTGGTGCCGTGTATTTGGCGTCCGGGTTGGTTGGAGTCCAGTAGTTTTGATAGTAATCAACCGTTGTATTGTTTTGTCCCGTACCCCTTCCGTAAATGCCTTCCATCTGGCGCATCGAAATGTCACCGCCCTGGGTACCATTGATTTGAATGGTCAGGTCGATGCCTTTATATTCGAAGGAGTTGGTCATCCCCCATACAAAATCGGGAATTGCCGAACCGATGATGGTGTTATCGCTCGCATCGATGATACCGTCGCCGTTCACGTCGGCCAGCTTGGGCGTACCCGGACTAGACCTGAACCGCCAGCTTGGGTTGTTGGCATTCACGATCGGTGACGTTTTTACATCTTCCCAGTCACGGTAGGGTCCGAGGAAGCTGGCTCCGTAAATGCCTGCAATGGGTCTTCCCTCGGTGGTATAGCCATCATTGTTAAGCAGCGGCCGTTTGTCTTTCCCAATATCCAATACCCGGTTGCGGTAGTACGACAAGTTCGCGTTTGTGGTCCACTTCAGTGCGCCAACCAGGTTGCGTGTTGTGATCGAATACTCGTACCCACGGTTACGCATCGCGCCGATATTGGCCATGTAGGAACCAAAGCCGGTGATCACGGGAAGAGGCATGCTGAAAAGCATGTTTTTGGTATGGCGGTAAAAATAATCTACGCTCAGCGCAATCCGGTTGTTAAGCAGCTCAGCGTCAATCCCCGCGCCCCAGTCGGTGGTTTCTTCCCAGCCCAGGTTCGAGTTGGCGATTTTGCCCTCGGTATAGGATGGTGAAACCGCAGAACCGCTGCCGAGCACATAAGACGAAGAAGTAAGCGTGCTCAGGGCCAGGTAGTTGTTAATGCCGGCATTCCCGATAATACCCCAGCCGCCACGGATTTTCAGGTCGCTGATATATTTTTGCAGCGGCTCGAAAAACGGTTCGTCAGAGATACGCCAGGCAGTCGAGACGGACGGAAATACGCCCCACTTGTTGTCGGCACCGAATTTTGAAGAACCGTCCCGACGGATACTTCCGGTCAGGTAATATTTTCCTGCGAAATTGTACATCAGCCTGGCAAAGCTTCCGATCATCGCTTCACTGTACCGGTTGGTCCTCGCGTCCGTCTGCGCATTCTGAACGGTAATCGCCTGATTTAAAGTAGGTATAAGGTCCGTTGGATAATCATACTTCATCATATAGGCATCGCGATACTTCGATTCTTCCACAGAATAGCCGGCCACTGCACTCACCGAATGTTTACCGAATTCACGCTGGAAGGTCAGGAAGTTCTGGGAGTTCCAGTATAACCGGTTAGTCGTCTCATTTATACCCTGCGACCTTGAAAAAGTAGCAGAAGCCGTCGGTACTGAGCTTGGATTGAAATAATCCCGCTGGCGATAACGGTATTCGGTGTGAAACTCCGATCTGAATTTCAATCCTTTGATAATGTCGATCTCCGTATAAAGTGTCGAGAGGTTTTTGAAATTGCGTCTTGCATCTTGTTTTAGGAACAAATGCAAAGGATTTACAAAAAACGCAAAATTCCAGTCCCAGGGATCCAATAACGTATTCCCATAAAATACCGGCTCTCCGTCTGCAGTTGTCGGGTTCCAGATCGGGGGCATGGCCACGGCATTGTAGAATGGATTGCTGGTGCTGCCGCCCTCAATATTGGGAAGTACGTTCGAATTTTCCAGCGTCGGGGCGAGCAACATTCCTGCACGAATGCGGTTAGTCAGTTTCAGGTCAATGTTTGCGCGAAAGGAAATACGGTTGTAATCCGAGTTCATTACAATTCCTTTCTGCCCAAAATAACCGCCTGAGATCATGTAATTGACATTGTCCGTCCCACCGGAAGCCGAAAGCTGCAGGTCTGTGACACTCCCGGTACGGGTGATCAGGTCCTGCCAGTCGGTGTCATAAGGCATTTTGTAAATGGTGTCACTCACCGTGATCCAGCGGTAGAAAAGGTTACCGGGGGCTGCCATTCCAGCTGCATTACTGGAGTACTTTTTCCAGTTCTCGATGCGTTTTTCAGGAGAATCTGTCCATTTCCACAGTGGCGCGTCCAGGTTATCGGTCCCAAAATTCGGATCTTCTATGATGTAAGCGTTGGCGCGGGCGTCATCGAGATACTGCAGAAAATCATCCCCATGCAAAACGTCGATCTTGTTGATCATCCTGTCGAAACCGCGGCTGGCGTTGATGCTGAGCGTAGGCTTGCCTTTCTTGCCTTTTTTGGTGGTGATCAGAATAACCCCGTTGGCCGCCTGCGTTCCGTAGATCGCGCTGGACGAAGCGTCTTTTAACACCTCAATAGACTCAATATCAGCTACATTTATCCCGTTCAGCGGATTTTCATCTTTACTGAAACCGTCTTTCAGCGGAAAACCATCGATCACGATCAAGGGGTTATTGCTCGCATTGATCGAGCTCACACCGCGTATCCGGATATTGGTACCGCCACCAGGTGCCGTATTTGAGTTCGCGATTTTAACACCGGCCATCTTTCCGGCCATCGCGGCAGCAAAATTGGCCATGGGTTTGTCTTTGAGGTCGCGGCTGGAAACGGAGGAAATAGCCGTCGAAACATCCCTTTTTTTCTGTGTACCATACCCTACAACCACTACTTCTTCCAGCGCCTTCATATCCACTTTTAAAGCGATATCCACCACGGATTGGTTGGTAATGATGATTTCCTGATTGATATAACCAACAAAGGAATATACGATTGAAACCTGCCCGTCGGGCAGTGCAATGGAGTATTTCCCTTCGGTATCGCTGATTGTTCCCCGTTGAGTGCCTTTTACGACGACACTCACACCGGGAAGTGGCTCCGACCTGTCATCGACAATAGTCCCGGTAAGGATCCGCTCGGCTGCTACAATCTCTTTTACCGTTTCAGCCGGTTGATTGCTTTTCCTCAGAACAATATGCTCGCCAGATACCTCATATCTGATCTCCAACGGACTGAGAAACTTGTCGAGTACATCCGACAATTGTTCGCCGGCTGCGTCGAGGTTGAAATTATAGTCAGGCTTGGTCAGCGTGGAACGGTAGGCAAATTTGACGTTTGCTTTCTTCTCGATCGCAAGCAGCGTTTTGTCAAACGACTGGTTTTTGACGTGGATCTTTACCGGCCGGCTCAATATATTTTGAGCCTTCATGGTATGCGCCAGCGATATCCCTGTGCACATCACGGCCAGGGTAAGTTGTAAAACTGACCTTTTCATAAGCTCGTACAGAAAGGCTTGATTTTGTAGTTTTTTGTTCATTAATTTAATTAGGTTTTGTAATTGGAAATGCAAAACAATGGTATCCGGTTGCCGCCGGGTGCCTCAAAAATCCGTGGCCGGTAATGTTGCCGCATTGCCGGTCCATTTTTAGAGTACTATCAGGTCGGGGGTCTCAGCGCATTCATCATGTTAGTCAGGGTTTGGATTTAAAAATGCGTTTTATTCGGAACAGCCTTCTCCGATGAAAATCACTTCTCCGTCAAGTACATTATATCTTGCCTCCACCATTTTTCCGATCAGTTCGAGCTTTTCGAAAAGTGATTCATCGGAAAGCGACATATTCAGCCGACAGCTTTTGAATGCCTCCTTATCGTAAATAACCTTGATCCCATAAATTTCCTCCAGCCCTTCAAAAACCTTCGAAATCGGCGTGTCTGTGTAGATGTATGTTGCAAGCTGCTCACGGGTGACCAATGATTTCGGCATCGCGACCAGCGTGCGTACAAGCTGCAGGTCTTTCTTCGTATAAACGGCCCGTTGATTGGGGGTCAGTGTCAGCCCATCCGGTTCAGCCCGCTCCTTCCCGTTTTCGGACCGGTACACGCGCACACTTCCAGACGTAACTTCGACTTTCACATCCGCGCCATCCGGGTATGCGGACACTTTGAATTTCGTCCCTAATACTTTGGTGGTGAGACCATTGGCAAACACAAAAAAAGGCCGATCAGGATTTCTGCCGACATGAAAGAACGCTTCCCCCTCCAGATACACCACCCGACGGTCTGCCTCCCCCATTTCATACCGAACGTGGCTTTTTGGCGACAAGGTGATCGTGCTTCCGTCACTAAGACGGATCGTTTTCGGTGTTGTTCCGTCGTTGGCTGACCGGACTTCCGGATCGGTTTTAAGAATGGCTTTGGCGAAATGCACAGGTACTTCGGTCGGATTATACCAAAGTGCGATGCCAACCAGGATTGCGATGGAAGCTGCAACCGACAGGTATAAATATTTTCTTTTGAAAGGGATCTGTTTTTCGGAGGACACCTGGTCCATGATCACCTGTCTTGCCATCTCGATTTTTGAATCTGGAACTTCCGGATAGAACTTCGCAAATCCCTGAACAAGGCCTGCTGCGTGGTCGATCACAGCCGATTGGTGCGGAAAAGTATTCCTTACCGCCTCCCAATGCCTGTTACTATCCGCGTCGGGATTTTTCACCCACCGGATAAAATGATCATCATGTAAAAAGTCCTGAAGGGTAAAATGTTCGTAATGTTCCATTGGGTAAGTTAACTATACCCTACAGATACATGCCCTCTCGAATCGTACTCAGTAAAATCACAAAAAATATTAAAATAATTAATATACAAATTTCCATGTATGATTTAAGCCTTAAAAACTTAGGATAAGCCCATCAAGCTGAAATTTGAGATTTGTAACAAAACGAAGAGGATGAATCCGTTTCAGAACCCGTAGCTGAAGAAGATCGAAAGCAGTGAGGCCGTGAAAAATGGGAGCTCAGATCGTAACTGCTGCATCGCGCGGTTTTGCAGGTTCCGCACGGACTGCTGGTTGATATTCATCATGCGGCCGATCTCCTCCGTCGAAAAATCATGGTAATAGCGAAGCTGGATAACTTCCTGCTGACGAACGGGTAATTTCAGCAATGCCTCGTGGAGAAGTGTGAGCTGGATATGATTGTGCTCGTCTGAGATCCAGCTGCTTTCGATATCCTTTTCTGCCGGGAATAACTGTTCAGACAAATCACCGTCCGTGCTGAAAACAAAACGATCCGATTCGAATGACCGTACCAGCTTGTTTCTCAGGGATCTGTACAAATAAAAGCGTGGAGAATGAACTGTACCGAGGTCAGTGCGTTTATTCCAGAGATGCAGGAACAGATCCTGGATGGTGTCCTGAACAAGTTCATGGTTGGACGAAATCCGGTAGCCATAACGGAACAGGTCCTGGGCAAAGTAACTGTAAAGCTTCTCAAAAGCGCTCGAGTTACCCTGGCACATTTCATTCCAATATTCCTGTTCTTCCAACATGGTTAGGCTGGTCGTGACGTCTTTCAAATAAATCTATCAAACAATAAATGTAATAATTTAAAGAGAAAGAAATTGGGCGTGACCGATTTATCCGGCTACAAAGCCGGATTTTATAAAAATTCCGGCTTTATAATTCAGCGATCATTATCTTATACGTATCCACCTGGCTCTCAAACTTCCGGATACTTGTTTCGTAAATGAATTTCAGGGATTCCAGGTCAACAATATCTTTTTCATACGTCTCATTGGCCGTCGATGTCCTGTCGATCTCGTCCAGCAATTTGACCAGTTTTTTCAGGGAAGACGAATTTTCATCAGCCCGGTATTGATACCAGTCGAGCATTTTCTGATAGCTTCTTTTTAAATCATTTTTCTGCGTCATGGGAATGATCCGGATAATTTCTGTATTTTGTTTTGACGTATAATTATCATTCCCGCAACATTTCCGGTGGCGTAATTTTAGTAGACAAACTACCTGAACAGCGCATTGGATAAAGAGCCACAGCATATGAATAATGACGGATCATTTTACCTTGGAACGAGCGGACTGGTTTTGCCTTTCAAAAACAAGCAGTCATATCCGGCGGAGTTTGAAGGTAAAAGCCGGCTGAATGTGTACGGGACCCTGTTCAATTCCATTGAAATCAACTCGATCTTTTATAAACTTCCAAGATTGGCCACGGTTCAGCAGTGGAGTGATGCTGTAAGTGAGGATTTCCGGTATACTTTCAAGCTTTGGAAACAAATTTCGCATAGTCCGGCTTTAAACTTCGATCCGGCAGATCTTCAAAGGTATTTTCAGGTAATTGCCGGAGCTGAAAAAAAACGGGGCTGTATCCTCGTTCAATTTCCGCCGTCTGTCAAAGTGTCGCTGTTTAAAAGTGTGGCATCGCTGCTGTCGGGGATGCAGGATTTCAACGGAAACAAATGGCCCGTGGCAGTCGAATTCAGAAGCCCTTCCTGGTATTCGGAACATACTTATGAGCTACTCAATGATTACAATGCCGCACTGGTTTACCACGACAAATCCGGCAGCCAGCCGCCTCTTCAGCCAATGGAAGCCGACCACATCTACCTCCGTTTCCACGGCCCGGGAGGCAACTACCGTGGCAGTTACGATCAGGGCCTGCTTTACGAGTACGCGGGTTATGTTCGGGAATGGATGAGCGGCGGGAAAACGGTTTACGTTTATTTTAATAACACTATGGGCGCGGCTCTGGATAATCTGCAAACTTTTGAAAAATTCCTCCGTGAGGAATATTGATTTTCCGAACCAGGATCGTCGTGCCGGAGGAGTAGTAATGCGCCCGAAAAGTCTTACAGTCCAGGCAGTATCATTTTTCGTTATCATTAGATTATATTCATAAAAAGTTGGGATTATGAAGGACGTTGAAAATTCATACCCGAAAGAAGATCAGAAACTCTGGCTGGCTTTCCTGAGCGGGGATGAAGAATCATATACCCAGCTGTATAAGCTATATATCAGGCACATGTACCGCTACGGCACAAGCCTTGTGACGACCTCAGATGCTTTTGTATTGGACTGTATCCATGATGTTTTTACTGAATTGTGGGCGAAACGCAGCCGGCTTTCGGTGCCGGATAATGTGAAGTATTATTTGTTGAAAGCCCTCAAAACCAGGATCATGCATCTGCTTGGACGCAAGGAGCGATCTTTCAAGCCGTTGTCTGACGTGGATTTTGAAATTTTTGAGCCGAACGATCTCGAAATCCTCGAAGAGCTGGATTCCGCCAACTCCCGGCAGGAAAGACTGAAAATACTCATCGCGCAACTACCCAACAGGCAGCAGGAGGCACTGAAGCTGAGGTTTATCGAAAACCTGAACTATACAGAAATCGGGAATGTCCTCGAAGTAAACACCCAATCCGCAAAGAATCTGGTTTTTCGGGCTATTGAAAAATTACGGGGCTGGATCGTCTTACCATTTATTAACTTTTTTTATATTTTTTTGGCTTAAAGTGAGTACGTTTTCTTAATTCCGTCATCTATGGACAGCATTAACAAAACGAATCACGTTGAAAACTGTCTACTCTGGTTATACCTCCTCTGATTTTCTGACCGATGATAGCTTTATCGGTCATCAACTGTTGCCGACGAAGACTTCACATGATTTCTGGCAGGCATGGTTGGAAACCAAACCCGAAAATCGGGGAGAGTGGGAACAGGCCGTCTTTCTGCTGGACGCTATCCGCCTAGGTCTGAACGACTACGCTTCGACCTACTTGCCGGAAACGGTCATTGCCGAATTGCTGGAAAAGATCAAACTCACCAATTCCGGCCAAAAAGAAACCCGGAATCTGAAAGTTAATTTCAGATGGCTGGCAGCGGCTTCCATTGTGATTGCGCTGGTTGCCGGCAGTATGTTGTGGAAAAGGTCCGGCGTCAGCTCTGACTACCAGGCACATGTATCGGGATTGGAGTCGGCATTCACGGAAAAAGTCAATACTACGTCAAAAACACAGCTGATCCATTTGCCGGACGGCTCCACGGCAGAGCTGCTACCCAATAGCAAAATCAGCTATGCCCATGATTTTAATACCACAAACCGCCGGGTCTTTCTTTCGGGCGAAGCTTCGTTTGAAGTCGTAAAAAACGTTCGTAAACCTTTCCTTGTTTATGCCAACAAAGTGGTAACCAAGGTATTGGGTACCAAATTTATAGTGAGGGCCTACGAAACCGAAACGGATGTGAAAGTAAACGTGCAATCGGGACAAGTGTCTGTTTACCGGGAATCCGCAGATGATACCAAAATTGGTAAAACACTGCATAACGGACTACTGCTGCTGCCAAATCAGCAGGCTGTATTTTCACGAAAATCGGAGGAATTCAGCAAGACCCTGGTTGAGGAACCCGAAATCCTCACGCTGCCCGCGGCCGATAAGCCAGTATTTGTTTACGACGAGATTTCCATTTCAAAGGTATTTGAAGATATCGAAAAAGCTTACGGTATCACGATCAGGTACAATAAAGAAAGTTTGGAAGGCTGCCAGCTGAGTGCGTCTTTAAACCACGAGTCTTTTGACGAAAAACTGGAAATCATTTGCAAAACCGTAAAAGCAACTTACCAGAAGTTCGATGGCCAGATCATCATCAACGGAGGGAGCTGTGAATAGTCTTTTCGAGGCACTAACCCTAAACCAGTTTCTATGAAAACATAAATACCCTGCCCTTAAAATAAAAAACCAGCGGTGCTTGCATCACCACTGGTTTTGCATCCAACATTACCAAATCAGAAGATTCGGAAAGAGGATTGCTATGTCCAGAATTTAATAAAACTGACAAATCAAAATTATGAAAAAAGTAAATCCATACCTAAGAAGGTGTATGAAAATTACGATTGTTCAAATTGTTCTTGGCTTCCTGTTTATGGGAGTTTCCTGGGCAACTGATGTTTCCGCTCAGGAATTGCTGAACCGGACGATATCCCTCCATGTACAGAACGAAAACATAAAGAATGTCCTGCATATCATCGAAAAAAATGCGGATGTCCGGTTTTCTTACAGTCCACAGGTGGTACCTCCGAAGCGAACAGTTTCACTCAAAGCCGTCAATGTCACCGTTGGTGAAGTACTGGACAATATCCTGAGCCCCCTTCAGGTAAGTTATGTGGTGTCGGGCAGGCAGATCATACTCTCCCGCAAAACGAGCGACGCGGACAAGAAGGAAATCAAGGAGGAAAAGGCAGACGAGACAATCCCTTTAAAAATCAATGTAAAACCGGTTTCGGGAAAAGTTACCGACGATACTGGAGCGGCACTTCCGGGTGTGACTATTTTGGTAAAGAACTCACAGACAGGTACAATCAGCGGCGCAGACGGAGATTTCAAAATTGACGTTCCGGGCGACAATAATATACTGGTTTTCTCTTTTGTGGGTTATCTGACCCAGGAAATAGAAATTGGGAAGTCCAATTACCTGAAAGTTACAATGGCAGTGGATGCCAGGACCTTTGATGAAGTGGTGGTTACCGCATTTGGTATCAAAAAAGAACAGAAGTCACTGACGTACGCAACGCAGCAGATATCGGGAAAATCCATTTCCGCCGCGGGTAACCCCAATGTGCTGGGCGGACTTCAGGGAAAAGTTGCGGGTGTTACGGTAAGCCTCAACAGCGGTATGCCGGGAAAGTCGCCGGGCATCAGGATCAGGGGAAGCCGTTCATTATCAGGGAATAATTCGCCGCTGTATGTGATCGACGGTTTGCCGATTTCGGGAGGCGACCGGGTACTGGATCTTAACCCGAACGATATTGAGTCGATGAACGTGCTGAAAGGACCGGCAGCTTCCGCTCTGTACGGTCTGAGGGCATCCAACGGGGTTATTGTCATTACGACCAAAAATGGTTCGGGCGCAAAAGGGAAACCAACGGTAAATTTTGACACCCAGTTTAGTGTGGACCAGATAGGGATGCTGCCGGACCTGCAAATGGAGTTTGCCCAGGGTGAAAATGGTGTTTTTAACCCTAACTCTATCTTCACCTGGGGCCCGCGGATCAGTTCCATGACCACTTATACCAACCAGCTGGGAGAGCAGGAAGAGCCGGGCGTTTATGATAATGACAAGGAATTTTTCAGGAATGGAAGTACCATGAATACAAACCTTAGCTTTTCAAATTCAGGTGACTTCGGGAATTTCATGATTGCGGTAGGCAGAAACGACCAGAAAGGAATTGTACCCAATTCATCCATGTCCAGAAACAACATCAAGTTCAACGGGGATTTTAAACTGCTGAAAAATCTGACGTCTTCCATATCTGTCAATTACTCGGACCTGAAAGTGGATGATTTTCCGGAAAAAGGCGGGAATGAGAACCTTTTCAGGGGAATAACGGAAACCCCGCCTTCCTATAACCTGAAAGGAAAGCCCTACGCCACTCCCGGCGATCCATACCAGCAAATATTTTACAGGGTATCGCAGAATAACCCGTACTGGGTGATCAATAATGCTTTCAGGAATGAAAAAACAAAACGAACACTCGGGAACCTCCTGCTGAATTACAAGTTCACTCCAGACCTGGCACTGAATTACAGGGTTGGTGTGGATCATTATACCACGGTCATCAATGACTATAACGAACTTGGGTTTGCAACGAGGGGCAGAACCAACCCGCCAAGCGGAGGCGATCTGTACTTGTATACCCGTTTTTCCAATCAGCTGAATTCCAACTTATTCCTGAATTTCAGCAAGGTATTCAACAAGGTCTGGAACGTTGATGCCATTATCGGAAACGAAGTATTCGACAGCAATTTCCAGAGCATAAACACCACCGGATCAAACCTGGTAGTGGGAAACTGGCCGAACCTTGCAAACGCGACCCTGATCTCGGCCAGTAACAGCACAAGCAAACAACGTATCGTAGGATTTTACGGTAACATCAATATAGGGTGGAACGATAAAATATACCTTAACGCCTCGGGCAGAAATGACATCGTTTCAAACATGCCTACCGGCAACAGATCATTTTTTTATCCTTCCATAGGTGCCAGTGCCATTGTAACGGAGCTGCTGCCTGAAAGCAAAAATATCTTCTCATTTGCCAAAATCAGGGCCACGCTGGCGGAGGTAGGCCAGGCAGGGCCTGTATATGTCAATGGCAGGGGCTTCACAACCAATACCCCCGGATCATTTGTTTTTCCATATCAGGGGCTGGTAAGCTGGACACAGAGCTCGACCCGTATCAATCCGAACCTGATGCCGGAAAATACCCGGACTTTCGAAATTGGAGGCGATATCAGGTTTTTAAGCGACAGGCTATCCATAGACTACACCTATTTTGACAGCAAGTCCGACGGGCAGATTTTTAATGTTCCGGTCGCCATCACAACGGGAGCATCCAGCGAAATCAGAAATGGAGGAAAAATACGCAACAACGGGCATGAGATCGTACTCTCCCTTGTACCGGTGCAGAGCAAAAATTTCAGGTGGGAGTTTAATACCAATTTCACTACTTATCAAAGCAAAGTACTGGAGCTTTACGGAGGCACCCAGCGGGTAAATATTTCGAGCGGGGTAATCACACTGGTGGCCGAAGTGGGTAATGTGTACCCTCAGTTTGTCGGAACGTCCTATATGAGAGATCCGGCAAGTAACCAGATCATTTACCAGGGCGACCAGTCGAAGGTGGATTACGGATTGCCGATCATTGACAATTCCCAGAAAGTACTTGGCACGCCGACGCCTGATTTCGAGATGAATTTCATAAACAGTTTAACCTTTATGGGCTTCACCCTGACCGCCCAGCTGGACTGGCGCAAGGGCGGGCTGATCTATAACCATTCATTGAACGAATCACAAAGACGTGGCCTCGCGGGGGAAACCCGTGACAGGGAGACCTCCTTTGTACCGGAAGGTAAAAAAGGAACCGTCGCCAACGGAGCTGTTGAAATCATGGGCGACAATGATATCCTGATCAAAAAGGATGTTAATTATTACAACAATTTATGGCCCAATAACGAAGCCAGCCTTAGTGACGCTTCTTTCCTGAGGTTCAGAGAAGTGGGCCTGAACTACAATTTACCCGCCAAGTGGCTCAGCGGAAGGAAGATAAGCAGTGCTTCCATTTATCTGACCGGCCGCAACCTGTTTTTGATCACAAAGGCTTTCACCGATCCTGAGGTGAATATTTCCGAGGGAGGTTACAGCAGCCCCAATTCCCAGGGTATCGAGGTTTCTCAGATCCCTCAGACAAAAAGTTACGGAGCTGGTATACGACTGAAATTTTAAAACTTGGTAAACATGAAAAAATTACAAATATTGATTGCATTGCTTTTACTGGCGTCAGGTTCCTGCACGGATGAGATCCTCAATAAAATAGATACGAACCCCAACCAGGTAAATGATGCCCCCCTGAAAACCATGCTGCCCCAGGTACAAATGAGCTACGTGACGGAGGTTGCGGGCGGAAGTACCGCTTTGAATGCATACTACTTGTCCGAGGCCAACACTTTCGTATTGGGAAACAATGTGTTAAAAGACCTGCAGGGACTGGGGTCTCAGGTGTGGAATCAGTCCTATTCCGCGATGAATGACCTTGCGATCATCAAGAAAAAGGCTTTGGAAAGCAATTCCTTTACTTATGCAGGAATTGCTGACGTGCTCAGGGCATTTAATATGGCCGCCTTAACCGACCTCTTCGGTGACGTACCATTCAAAGAAGCATTGAGAGATGATATCGGAAACCCTGTTTTTGACCCTTCCCAGGAAATATATACCGAAATTCACAAGACCCTGGATGAAGCAATTCTGAACCTGGAAAAGGATTCCGGGCCGGTAGCTCCCAAAACCGATGACATGTTTTTTGCCGGGGACCGTGCCATGTGGATCAAAACAGCCTATGGGTTAAAAGCCAGGCTCTACAACCGGTTATCCAACATCGATGCTGCCGGGTCGGCCAACAATGCACTGGGTGCCATTGCAAAATCATTCAACAGCGATTCCGAAAATCTGATATTTTCCAAATTCGCTGATACGCAAACGAACGGAAATCCTTTTGCTGTTGCCAACAACAGCCAGCCGGGATCAAGCGTCGGAAATGGTGTGTACAACGCGATGGCGAGTTTTGGTGAGAGCCAGAAAGCGGACGACGATCCCAGGGCCGCCATATGGTTTACGAAGGTAAAAGGGCAGATCATTTCGGCCCCCAATGGTACCGCCAGGGCAGATTTTGGCGAGCCCAGGCTGGACGGGGCCTATTATTCGAAACCGGAATTAATGAAATACTTCAACTCCCCCATGCCTGTGCTGACATTCGTTGAGCTGAAATTTATCGAGGCGGAAGCGCAGCTGCGGCTGGGTGATAAGACCAAAGCAAATACTGCCTATGAACTGGCCGTAGACCTGGCACTTCGCCATGCCGGCGACTATAGACCCGCAGTCAAGCTCAGCGATGAGAAAATAAGCGCTTACAAAAGTTTACCGAAGGTTTTGCCGGGAAGCAGCATGCTGGCCCTAAGCGATATCATCAAGCAGAAGTACATCTATTTTTATCAGTTTCAGCCCATAGAAGCATACAATGATGTAAGGCGAACTGGTATTATTCCGGTTACCGATCCCACGGGAAGGGCTTCACGTTTACCCTACCCCGTTAGCGAAATCACCAGAAACACCAGTACACCGGCCGACATAGACAATATATCTGCGCTCGAACCCAGGACAAAGGTGTTCTGGGCCATCAAATAGTCATTGAAGTTTTCACTTTCGATCCATCAGAAATTATAATAATCATGAAAAGAAGAAATATGATCAAGGCTGGCCTGCTTGGCCCATTTGCACTGCAAAATCTGGTTTCGTTTGAAAATACGCTTCAAAAAGGCAAAGACGGTACGGTGGAAGAACCCAAACGTTCGTTGACGGTGGTAAGGGAAACGGATGTGATCGTCTGTGGCGGAGGACCGGCCGGCTTTGCAGCGGCTCTGGCTGCCGCCCGGTCCGGAGCAAAAACTACTTTAATAGAACTTCACGGCTGCCTGGGAGGGATATGGACTGCGGGCCTGCTCAGCAATATCATCGACCACGAAAACAAAAACGGGATCATGAAGGAGCTCGAATACCGACTGGACAAATCGGATGCCCAGTTTACAGCCAGAAAGTATGATGCCGAACAAATGAAATGGATCCTGGAAGAAATGTGTAAAGAAGCCGGGGTTGAGGTACGTTTGCATACCCGGGTAACCGCAGCCTATCAGGATAAAAACAAAAAAATCGATTTCATAACAACCGAAAGCTTTTCCGGAAGGGAAGCCTGGAAAGCAAAAGTGTTTATCGATGCGACAGGCAACGGTGACCTGGCCGCCAGGGCCGGGTGCAGCTTCGATTTGGGCGAGCCCGAAACGGGCCGGGTGCAGCCCATGTCGCTGATGGTGATTCTCAGCGGGTTAAAAGAAGCTGATCTGGTAAAAGAAGGTTTTATTCTCGGGCTTGGGAAAGATGGGTCGCCTACTACCGAAGGGAAGAAAAAGCTCCACGCAGAGATCCTTAAAATCGGCTTTGACACCAGCTACAGTATGCCAAGCTTTTTTACGATCAGGCCCGATTCCATTGCCTTGATGATGAACCACCAGTACGGTGTCTCCGCCCTCGATTCCGACGCGATCAGCAAAGCCACTATTGAAGCCAGAAACGAAATAAACAAAGTGATCAGCGGGCTGCGGGCAACGGGAGGGATCTGGTCAAATGTAAGAATCGTAACTTCCGCCGCGCAGATAGGGATCAGGGAAGGGCGCAGAATTCACGGTCATTACATGCTCACTAAAGAGGACCTGCTGAATGGAGCGCAGTTCCCCGACGGCGTTTGTAACGTTAAATTCTCGGTGGATGTGCACGCGCTGACAAAAGTGGAAGGCGGCGGTTACAGTAATTCCGGCGTAAAAATGGAACCCTACCAGATACCGCTGCGGTCCCTGATCGCAAAGGATGTCAATAACTTAATGATGGCAGGACGCTGCATCAGCGGTGATTTTTATGCCCATGCAAGTTACAGGGTAACGGGCAATGCCGTACCCATGGGCGAAGCCGCAGGGAAGGTAGCAGCAAAAGCATCTTTGTCGAACCGTGTTCCTTCGGCGGTCAACTGGAGCGAGATTTCTTAAATACAGAGTTGTATCAAAACAAAACCCGTTAAACGAATGGAGAGGAGAAAATTTATCAATACGGCTATTTTCGGTGCAATACTTCCCTTTTCTGAATCCGTTGCAGAAAGTACCCCCGCAAAAGAAAATGGTTTGGCAGAACCGGGAAGGAATATTCCAATCGCAGGAGATTATGATGTGATCGTATGTGGCGCCGGCCCCGCGGGTATTGCAGCTGCCATAGAGGCCGGCCGGAACGGGGCAAAAACACTATTGATCGAAGTGCACGGCTGCCTGGGCGGAGTCTGGACAGCCGGAAACCTGACCTGGATACTCGACAATCAGAACAAATCCGGCTTGATCAATGAGATCAAACGTGACCTGGCCAAACTCGCAGGTGCAGGTACCGTGGACAGCGGAAGCAGCTATTCTTTCGACGCCGAGGTAATGAAGGTAATTCTGGAAGCTTATTGTGTTGAATCAAATGTAGACGTCCGTTTGCATACCAGAGTGGTTTCAACTGCTGTAAAAAACGGAAGGCTCACCCATGTATTGACCGAGTCAAAATCGGGGCGGGAAGCGTGGGCTTCCAAGATCTTTGTGGATTGTTCGGGTGATGGTGACCTTGCCATGCAGGCGGGCTGCAAATACGAATATGGCGGCCCGGAAGGCGAAGGCCAGCCGCTGAGCCTTCTGGCACTGGTCACAGGTGTGAACTACGATGAAATCAAGCCCTTTGTACGGGATGCCGATGACAGCAAATTACGTTCTCCTTCCAAAAAAAGACTGGAAGCTGAGATAATCAGGAGTGGCGTGAAGCCTTCATACAGCCTGCCTGGCCTGTACCCGATCCGGAAAGATCTGTTCATGATGATGGCCAATCACGAGTACGGTTATGTCGGGTTTGACGCCAAACAAATCAGCATCGCTACAATACGTGCCCGGGCCGAGGTCCATCAGATCGTTAACGGACTGAGGTCCCTGGGCGGGCATTGGCAGCATTTAAGGATCGTGAGCACAGCCGAGCAGATCGGGGTACGCGAAAGCCGCAGGATACATGGATTGTACACGGTCACTGCGAACGATATTATTGAGGGGGTAAGGCACAAAGATGCGGTTTGCAGGGTCACTTTTGGCGTAGATGTTCATTCCGTAAAAAAAGACGACGAGAACAAAAAAGTTTATAACAGAGGCGTAAAGGCAATCCCTTACGACATCCCGATCCGCGCATTGATTGCAAAAGATGTGAAAGCACTGATGATGGCGGGCCGCTGCATCAGCGGAGATTTTATTGCGCACTCCAGCTACCGGGTTACAGGAAACGCAGTGGTGATGGGCGAGGCGGCCGGCAGGGTGGCAGCCATCGCAGCTGTGTCGGGACGGTTGCCTCAGGAAGTGGACTGGGCCGAGGTAAAATGGACTTTATGATGGTATTGTCTTTAATCACCTCGGTACTTTTCATGTGTTTTCAAATGCCGGATAATCGCCGGCATCATGAAAGTTGTGTGCTGGTAAAACACACTTTTGCCGATCCCGATGACTCTCTGGAAATCATTAATCTGGTTGAATGCCAGTCCCCAAACGGGCTGACAAATTGGTTCAGCAGTGACATCAAGAAATCAGTATGCACCTCAAAACAATGCAAAATGCTGAATGTGCGCCTGTTTTGGGACGGAGTCGGGAATTATCACCATTTGGAATTGATTGACAATGAACCACTCACCAAAACAGACCATACGGAATTCAATGCTGACGACTATGATAAGCTCAATTCAATCTTATCCGATTCCTTATCTGTTTTCAGAGACCTTCAAATGGAGGACCTGGTCATTGAAAAGCGAAGTGACGTAGACGGGGTTTCCGGGGCAACGAGTAAATCATTAACCGACTATGTAGTCCGGGATGCGGTTTATACGTGTTATACTTTGTGGCATACCGTTTACGGGACCAGCAAAAACAATATCCATGCACTTTTGAAACAGCGGGTCGACAAGGACTATTTGCGCAAACTGTTCGATAGAAATGATCCGGTTACAGACATTTGGGCACTTAATACAATGATAAGCAACCCGGAATATGCGGCACCGTTTTTCGATAAACTGATTGTTAAAATTGCTTCCGGGAATGACATTACTTCCAGTCTGGCACTAAGAGCCATCTCGCCCCGGAATTTAAATAGCGAAGCCCTTCAAAAGAAACTAGCGAACCAGATTTCCAAAGCTGACGATCTGAAAAAGCTGGATATTATCTGGAAGCTGAATGATTGTCCGGTTGTTTACGATGCCGTCATCATGCAGTTGCTGCATGATTATCAGAAAGGGATAATTACGCCGGCAGCGCTTCAATACGTTTACAAAATGATATCCGGCAAAAACATGTTGAATCCTGATATAGCTAAAAAATTACAGGAGTTCCGGACCGACAAAAATCGGTATATCAGGGATATTACGGACAAATTACTGATAACAACAGAGGCAAAAAACCAACGTCAACCTCGGCGAACAGACTAATTTTAAATCAGTTGCCCCCTGACGCTTTCAAATAAAAAGTCTGACTGAAAGCCCCGTTCACAGCGCTGTTCCAGGCTTCCACGCGCATCCAGGTCCTGCCCTTCAGCTTGGGGCGGAACTGAAATTGCTGCTCGCCAAAGGCCCGGGTATTCGTCAGCTGTATTTGTTCCCGGTACACTTTTTCTCCGTCCCCGGAGATGATTTCTACAAAATTCATCGGAAAAGTCCAGCTCAGTTTCAAGCGCACGTCTGCTGTACCATCGGCATTCAATGTCAGCGTTTCGCCGGACAATTTTCCGTTCACCTTCAATTCATGCATCAGTACCTCTCCGGTAGTCGCGAAGAACTTTCCATGCTGCATCGCATCTACCACAGGCTTCCAGCCTTCGTCATACCCGGGCAGCTTATCCAGCATCATGTAATTGACATTCATATGCGCATACATTTCGTTCTCCTGCGTGACAGTGAACAGGTCGGCCTCCGCGATCACGGTTTTTTTTTCGCCCCAGTTGTTCATGTCGTCCAGCAGGTCGAGCACGCGGTTACCCAGGCGCGGCTGCGACAGATCGGCAGGCATCGCTTTCCAGGCCGCGCCCATAAAGCGGTCCGATTTAAAGAAATCTTCATGGTTATAAATGTCGGGAGTGTTAACCGATCCCTTGGTGCGTGCGTGCGCGGTCCAGGCCAGCCCCTGCTCCTCCTCCAGCAATTTCAGCATGTCTTTTTTATCACCTATGTGGTATACCTTGCCAAAACCCGGCTTGTTTTCAACGAAAGGCACTTCCTTTTTGCGCGACATGACCCAGTATACCGGCCTTGGAAAAATCTGCAGCCAATGTCCGCCGAAAAACTCATTGGGCTCCTCCCCCGGCATAAGCAGAAATTCGCTGTCCGACAGCCGTTTACATTGCTCAAACAGGGCTTTCAATTCCCTTAGCCGGAGCGAGTCGGGTCCTTTCGGGTGAGCGGTATAATGGAATTCTCCAAGGTGGACCATATCAACGCCCAAGCGCTTGAATACTTCTACAAATTCAGGTTTTTCCGGAACGGGCTTGCCTGCCAGTACTACATTCATGATGAACTCATTATGAAAATGGCTCGACATCGTTTGGAAGCCCGGAAGTTTGACATAACGGTCCGCATTCGTGAATTTCTTGACAGCGTCAACAGCCTCACCGCCATCCGCATTGCTGATGAGACAGAAAAAGTTCATACGTTGCTGTGTTCCTGGAGGAGCATTGAACCAGGGTACAAAGCGGTGGTCACCTTCCAGTTCCTGTCGTATTCCGATCCCATATCCGTCCAGCATTTTCCTGTAACCCCTGCCATGCCATATGAATTTCAGGTTAAAAGCTTCATCCAGCGGATAGAAATACTGGTGCGGCGCGGGGAAAATGGCCATGGTGCCACTGCTGCCCTGTGCTGCGATAGTCCGGTATTTTACGGCAAGGTTTTGGGCAGAATCCATGTACTGAACCGCAGCCGACTCCATTTGGTCCGCTGTATTCGTCCAGGAAATATTTTTCCATTTCTCCGTCCTGCTGATCAGCCCCGCATCATACACAATGGCTGTCGCCGAAGCTTTGGTCGACATCACCGCGGCAATGTTGAACAGTGGGCTGCCATTATAAAAAGTCACTTCAAGCATGCCTGAAAAGCGGTCGGCGGTCAGGCTGCCAATCGTAACCACTGTACGGCTGCCGATACTTTTAACAGAAATACCTGTCTTTTTGAGAATTACCGGGAAGGTCTGAAAAGGGCGTAAAGGAACTTTGTCGAAAAAGATATTCCATCCGTTCTGAGACAGCAGGTCACGCTTGCCGATCGTCAGCAGAAACGCCGCATCCAGATCTTCCGAAACCGTAACAGGCTCGGCTTTCGTGCCCAATGCGATGCGTTTAAACAACGGATTGGAAGGCGACAGATCGAACTGCACCTTGCCAAACTTCCCCTCGCCAGCAGGCCAGGTAAGTTCCACAAGGTCTTTTTGCCGGGTGAGCGTAGCTTCGCCTTTCCGGTCGAATTGTACCGTATTCAGTTTCAGCTGCGCCTGTGCCCGGATTATTCCTGCGGCCAGGAAAGCGATTAGGATAAACGATCTGAGTTTCATGGGTGGTCTGTATCAATTCCGACATCAACTTTTCTTACCTGCATAAGCTGTTGCGGAACGACTTTTACCCAGGCCGGACCTTTTTTCGCATTGCATCCAGCACCGGTATGAATATCCCCGGATCGGATATTGAAACTTGAGTGGTATTGCATCACCCTGTCAATAGTGATGGCTATTATAAGCTCAATTGATTTTTATGGAGTGCCAGGCTGCGCAATAAGTGAGCCTCTCAGGAAAAGGAAGGGAGCTACCAGAACGTAATGTTCCGGCGGTAGGAAAACAACACGGAAACATTTGGTTTCCGTGTTGTTGCAAGCTTTTGCAGGTTTTCACAACCGGCTCAATATCCTGGCGTACGTTGCAGATTAGGATTATTATTCAACTCATAAGCCGGAATAGGGAATACAAGTTCTCTCTCGGTCAGTACCGGCCCATAAGAAAACTTATGCCCTACGTAATTATCAAATTGTTTGGTCGTCAAATTGAACCCCTTACGGAGGCGGACCATATCAAACCAGGTAACATTTTCAAAACACAGCTCATACCACCGTTCTTTCCAAACGGCTTCGCGGAACTTGTCTTTTGCGAGTCCTGCCAGATTTGGTAATGTTGCCCTGGTCCTGATGGCATTCACGGCATCGTAGGCTTTGGCAGTCGGCCCGCTTACTTCATTGGAAGCTTCTGCATAAGTCAGCAATATATCCGCATACCGGATGAGTGACCAATTGAGATCACTATTGGCCGTTGTGGTCTGAGCTGCCACATCAAAAAGCTTATAAATAAAATATCCTCCCAGGTCCACCACCTGGTTGCGGTTAGACTCGTTTGTAAACTTGGTAAAAAAGAACTGTCCTTCTTTTGCGCGCAAGTCTGCCGGATCGTACGATTTCACAAACTCATTGGTTGCATATATCCCGCCGGTTTCTGCAGAGTAGGCTGAAATACCCTTGTTGTAAGGGATGATCAATTCCTGCCAGTTCCCCGGCAAGATCTGCGTCCTGAACTGGACCATGAAAATGTTCTCCTCGATGTTCTTTTTTGCCGGATCGTGCAGATCGGCGTAACTTGCAAACAGCTTGAACTGCTTGGAATCAATCACCTCCTCGGCTTTTTTTGCGGCCATATCGTAATAGGCAGCACCTTTTTCCAATGGGTAACCGGCCATGGTCAGATATACTTTGGCCAGCAAAGATTTCACAGCTCCAAGCGTAACTTTCCCGGTTTGGTCAACCCACGGCAGCCCGGAAGCCTCAGCGGTTTTCAAGTCTTCCACGATCAGGTTGTAAACATCCTCCGGATTGGCCTGAGAGGGTCTTAATTGCTCGGATTCAAGTGCGACAGGCTCGGTAATCAATGGTATGTCTTTGAACAATTGTACCAGTGTGAAATAATACCAGGCGCGAAGGAAATGTGCCTCTCCGAGCAGTCTTTTCGATTCAGCGGCATCCATGGCGATTCCCGGTATCTTGGCTATGGAAAGGTTGGCATTGCCGATACCCCTGTAATATTGCTGCCAGTAACTGGTACCGTAGGCATTTTCAGCCGTGTTGGTCAGGTCCTTTACGAAATAGCTACTGGTAGCCTGCCCCAAATCGGTACCGGCCTGCCCCGTAGCAAATTCCGTCATCACCCAGGGCCCGCCTCCGAAACCACTGGCTGTTATATCTCTCAAAGGGGCGTAAATCGCATTCACCGAGCTTCTGGCATGTTCCGGCCTGGTGAAGTAGGTGTCTTCTGTAAAGTTGCTGGGATCATTCTCAGTCAGGAAATCGGAGCAACCGGTTATGCACAATGTGCCGGCAATTGCAATCAGCAGCCTATATCTTTTTGTTATTTGTCTCATTGTTTCTTCTTTATAAAGTCTGCATTAAATTAAAACCCAACATTAATTCCTACCATAAACACCCTGGGCCTCGGATAGTCATACAACGCCACACCTTGCTCCAGAATGTCGCCGGAGTTGGAAACCTCTGGGTCATAACCTTTGTATTTGGTACTCAAAAAGAAGTTCTGAACCGATCCGTACACTCTCAAACGGTCTAATTTCAGCTTGGAAGTCACTTCTGGGGAAAACGTATAGGCAAGCAGCAGGTTACGTCCGCGAATAAAGGAAGCGTCTGTCACTTTATGACTGTCATTAACAGTTGTATAACCGGCGATCAGCGGACGAAGCTGTGCTATTTCGGTATTTTGATTGGTTTCTGTCCAGGCATTCAGTACCGTTCTGTAACTGTTGGCCTGTCCCTGACGGTCTTCTGCTGAGTGGATACTCCTGTTCAGTACATCGTTGCCGTACATGAACTGCAAGTCTACCGTTAACGACAAGGCTTTGTACTGGAAAGTGTTCAGGAACGTGCCAAACCCTTTGGGTACACCACGTCCGATGATGGTTCTGTCAAGGTCGTTGATAGTACCGTCATTATTCAGGTCCTGGTGTTTGATGTCCCCCGTCTCCAAGCCATATTTTTTAGCTGCATCAGCCTCGTTGCTTCCCCATGTTCCGAGGGAAACCCTTCCAAAGAAAGAACCTACAGGCTCACCCACCTTGATGATGGTATTGCCCTGAATAATAGGGGCATTCTGATTGGCCAGGGTGAGCACCTTGTTTTTGTTGGCGGAAATATTGAAAGTAGTATTCCACGAGAAATTTTCCGTTCTGATATTGGTTGTATTCACGGAAAACTCTATCCCTGTATTCTGCATACTTCCTACATTCGAATAAATGTTGGCATATCCGCTGCTATATGGCAGAGGCGCATTAAGCAACATATCCTCCACTTTTCTCTGGTACAGATCGAGCTCAAAGTTAAACCGGTTGGAGAACAGGCCCAACTCCAAACCGACGTCGACCTGCTGTGTTTTTTCCCAACGTAAATCCGGATTGGCAATACGGCCTGTGCCTATTCCGCTGTTCCGGGTCCCGCCAAAGATCACCGTATAATTTCCAAGCCCTGCGAGTGCCCTGTATGCCGGTATTTCCGAATTACCCGTAACTCCATAGCTGGCCCGGAGTTTCAGGTTCGAGACAGAGGGAACGCCTTTCATAAATTCTTCCTCCATGATCCTCCAGGCTACTGCCGCGGAAGGGAAAAAGGCAAATTGATTGTTCCCCCCGAATTTGGAAGAGCCATCAGCCCGGCCTGTGAAGGTAAACAGGTATTTATTAAGCAAAGTGTAGTTCAGACGGGCAAAATAAGAGTTCAGTCCGTAGGCTAATGCATAGGATGTCGGCGCCTGCGGGCTCGCTCCTACCGAAAGGTTGTTGTACTGAAAAAAGGAATCCGTAAAACCCTGGGTAACAGCCCTGTTCCTGAACTGGTCCATGTGCTGCCACGACAACCCGGCCATTGCGTTAATACTATGGATTGAGCTGAATTCCTTGTTATAAGTCAGGTAGTTTTCAAATTGCCAGGAGTTGAACCTGTTATTGTCGACATAGGCATCACCGTTATCAGAAATATACTTCATTCCTCTCGGCGCAAAGTAGTCGTTCCGCTGATTGATAATATTGCTTCCGATGGTCGATCTCAGTTCCAGCCCTTTCGCCAGGTTGATGGCCACATACATATTACCCAGCATAGTCTGGGTTTTCAGCAAGTTCCGCACATCGGTACCCACGCGCAAAGGGCTGTCGCCTCCCTCCATGCCCGGATAGTCCCGGTTGCTGGCCCAGCTGCCATCGGGATACTTCACGGGGATGATCGGCAAGCCTTCCAAAACCTGACGCATCATTGTGATCCCTCCGCCACCCAGGATATCCACCTGCTTTTCGTTCTGGTCGGTATACCCCAGTGTACCACCCACTTTCAGCCAGCTTTTAATCTGGGTATCAAATACGAAACGGCCTGCAAATCTTTTTTGCCATGAACCTGCGGCCAGCCCGTCCTCATTGCGGTAGTTCAAAAAGGCGCCAAAAGTACCCTTTTCATTGCCTCCGGTAAATCCCAGCTGATGGTTTTGCGTAAAAGCAGGCTTGAATGTTTCATCCTGCCAGTCGGTATCGTACAACGGATTTCCCTGCGAATCAAACAACAGCGGGTTGGTCCTTTTCAGTTTTGGATCTGTGTATTTTGTACTGTTTCCAGCTGCGTCGAATGCGTCCGGATCATATTTTCTCGCATTTAAAAAGGCACGGTCTTCAACCTCCAGAAATTCTTTTGAATTGAGCAGTTCCAGCTTTTTGGGCAGGACACCCACACTGAAATCGGAGTCATAGGTGACTCTTCCACCACCCGAAGTACCTCGTTTTGTAGTCACGATAATAACCCCGTTGGCGCCGCGGGCCCCGTAAATCGCTGTTGAGGATGCGTCTTTGAGCACCTCGATAGACGCAATATCATTGGGGTTGAGGTAATCGATCGGGCTACTCCCGTTCACCAGGCCCACTCTGCCGGATGCTGCGTCCTGAACAGGGGAACTGATAATTACACCGTCTATTACATAAAGCGGATCGTTGGCAACGCTCAAAGAACTGATCCCGCGAATACGGATAGTTGTTCTCCCGCCCGGTCTTCCGGAGTTGGATGATACGTTCACACCGGAAAGACGGCCCGATAAGCCCTGGCTAAGTGAAGAAGCCGGTCTTTCTTGCAATGCTTCCGCTTTTACAACGCCGACAGCGCCTGTTAAGTCCGATTTCTTGACTGTTCCATAGCCCACCACCACAACTTCCTCCAGAGCATTGTCATCCGGAGCAAGGTTAACCGTCAGATTGGTTTGATTGCCCACAGCTACTTCCTGGGCCTTGTAGCCTACGAAGCTGAATACAAGAATGGCACCGCCAGCCTGTTCGTCGGGGATATCCAGTTTGAAATCACCCTCCGCCCCGGTGGAAGTACCGCGCTGCGTACCTTTCAGTAATACACTGACTCCCGGCAAGGCAGCTCCGTTCTCATCGGAAACTTTACCGGTTATCGATCTGTCTGCAATTTCAGCGAGCATGGATGCGGACGTAGTTTCCAGGTCCGTACCTGTCGTTTGCATCAAAGCCGATTCCTTAGGTCTTATTGCATCGGTTTTTTTATCCTTTTCAACCTCGGTAATGACAAAAGTATTTTTTCTGGTTTTTTTATATTTCAACCCACTTTGTCCCAACACAATATCCAGGTTTTTCTCTATGGGTTCCGTAAAGTTGACTGCATGGGCAGACACGCTCATGGCACCAACCAGTCTTTCTTCAAATACGATTTCCACACCGTAATGCTTTTGCATATTCAAAAGAACGTTCCTCAGTTTCATTTCCTGCCTCTCCCCTCCGGGCAGCTTTGCAGGCATAGAATTAAAGGCAAGCGGTTGGGCATTTGCCAAGGGCGAGGCCTGAATCATCACCATCAGTCCCATTGCCAGCCACGGTTTTGCGGATAACTTTAGTTGCATAATTAATAAGGTTAAGAATTGTTTTAATTGGGACTCAAAAGAATAGAATCTCCGGAAACACTCATTTTCAGATTAAGTGCTTCGGATATCGTTTTTAAAAGCTCATCGGCATTTTTGGTTTTAAAATTTCCGGTAATGGTGCGTAGCCGGGTTTCCTCATCGGCTATGGCAACCGGGATCCCGAAATTCTCTTCCACCATCGAAGCGATATCGTTTATGGATGTTCCGTCAAATACGTAGCGCTGCTCTTTCCAGGATACCAAAGTTTGTACATCCTGGTTCTTTTCCAGCTGAACCTCGCCTTTCTTGTCCAATACGGCAAGATCTCCCGGTTCCATCATCACTTCCCTTCTGTTAGAATCATAATCTATACGTACACTTCCGCTGGTAAGAGCCACTTTAGTACCTCTTGGCCGCGCAAACACCGAGAATTGCGTCCCGAGAACCTCCACCTGAAACTTCTCGGACGTTTTGACTATAAATCGCTTGTTATCAACCGTATGACTCACCGTGAATTCACCTTCCCCTGAGAGAAAAACTTCTCTTGCATCACTGCTGAAACCAAAGCGGGGTACTCTCAAAGAAGAATTGGCATTGAGGGTCACTTTGCTTCCGTCTTCGAGAAAGATGTCCGTGGTTTGCCCGTAACCTGTTTGATACGTTTTGTAAATGAGGGGATCACGAAACCACCATCCTGCACCTACTGTCAGCAAAACCGAAGCGGCCAGAAACAGGATCCTTCTGACCGGATAAGTTCTTTTACGCACATACACGGTCCCAGCGGTTTCAGCATAATCCGCGTCCGCATCGACGTCTAGATTGATCCTTTGCAGAAGTGACTCAATTGCCTTTTCCTGATCGGGCAGAAACTGCGGGCTCAGCGTTTCGTACTGCAGCAGCCATTCATAAAAGGTCTCGGTATTTTCCGGCTTGGAAATCCATTCCATCACGAGTTGCTTCTCCAGTGGGTTCGACCGGCCGGACAAATATTCAAAAAACGTGTATTTGGATATAGATGTTTTCATTTCAATATCGTATATTCATGATGAGCAGTACAACCTGCTGCTCCGTTCAGGGTTCAAGAAGTAAGGAACTTAATACCGTAATCAGGCTCAAAATCATCCATTCATCGTGAAGGGCTGTACGCAAATGTTTCAACGCCCTTGATATATGTACTTCTACCGTTTTGGGGGATATCTGCAGCTCCTGGGCAATTTCATGGTACTTTTTGCTTTCAAACCGGCTCATCAGAAATACGCGCTGGCATTGTGCGGGAAGCTTCCCGATCACATCATTCACCTTCAAGAAAAGATTGTTGTAATGCATCTCGGCGTCGGGTTGAGGCCGCGTGTCCGACAATGTTTCTTCGGTAGACGACTCCATACTGTTCATTCTGCCAAATTCCCGCTGCATGTAGGTATAACACTCATTACGCACACTCCTGAAAAGGTAGCTGGTGTACGATGAGGATATATTCTCGTAGGCCTTGGTCCGGTAAAATTGAAAAAACACTTCACTTACCAGATCCTCCGCTATTTGTCTTGAATAAACAAACCGGGCTGCGTGGCTGCACAAAGGCTTGTAAAATCTTCGAAAAAGCAGTTCCAGTCCCTTGCAGGGCTCTTCCTCAAACGTCTTTTTCAAAAACAGCGCTGCATCCAGTTCTCTGGGCTGCGGCTTGTTTGGGTAGACCGGGTCTAACAGCCAGTTTTTCTGCTTTTGCTCTTCCTTGGTGATGATATCCTGCATGAAAGGATTGTAGTTACATTACATTACGATTGCAAGACTTTTTTGCACTAAACTTCCCTTACTCTTAGTTAAGAAAAATTAAACCTTATTTTTATTCAATAATCAAAAATGGGTTTAACACAGGAGATTTGTACCAAAAACGGTACGGACGTAAAACTGAAGGTGATTGATCTCCACGGGATTTCCGCACACGATCCCCCACTGCTTGTTACTACTGCAGTGATCCGTTCATCGAAGGCGCCGGCAAGCAAAGAAAGTTTTCCATTCCTGGAATGTCCGGCAATACCTTTTTTTTCTTGTCTATATCCTCTGGATCCGCCCGCTTCTTTTTCCACTGCGTCTCCGTTCTAATGTTTCCCGATTCCGCTTTAACCTCCTGGGTCATCGGATCGGGCGGGAAAGGGATCGACGGCATTTTAGCAAAATCAGGCGGAAGCTCCAGGTTTCCCGGATCTCTGGAATGAAGACGTGATTGAGATTTTCCTCC
Source organism: Dyadobacter bucti (assembly GCF_005869225.1). Classification (GTDB taxonomy): domain Bacteria; phylum Bacteroidota; class Bacteroidia; order Cytophagales; family Spirosomataceae; genus Dyadobacter; species Dyadobacter bucti. The sequence goes on from NZ_SWFP01000001.1 coordinate 998,133, forward strand.
AACCGGATGCCGCCGTTCCTGCTTACTTTGAATAGGAGCTTTCGCCCTTGAATGACGAATTGCCTATCACCATATACAATGAAAAGGGTAAGCTGAACGGTTGGATGCCTTTTCATTATGAGGCCGAACGCAAAACACGGCACGCAGTAACGTACAGGGAGGTACTCAGAAAAGCGGTGCCGCAACACGCAGCTGGACATCGGAAGTCTTTATCCCATATCAGTTATTGAAACCGTTGTTCAAAAATGTGCCCGTTTCAGGTTCACGCCGGAAGGGAAACCTTTTACCGCATCGACTACGATCAGGGGGAAACGTTGTGGGCGTGGCAGCGAAACAGTGGCAATTTTCACGAACACGGGAAGTTTGGAATTTTCGAATTTGAATAAATATACATCTGCTTTATGAAAGAGGATAATAAAACGGACGTGAATCCCGGTCGCCGCGATTTTATAAAGGGCTCTGCGACAATCATGGGAGGCGCTTTCATCGGATCGGCTTTCGCCGGAAAAGCGAATGCGTGGACACTGAGCAATGACCCCATTAAAATAGCTCTGATCGGCTGCGGAAGCCGTGGGGCCGGAGCTGCATTGAACGCACTGAGTGCGAATGCAAATGCCGTACTGGTGGCTATGGCCGATGTTTTCAAGGACCAGCTGGATGATACTTATGCTACGCTGATGAAAGTGGACAGGGTTAAAAATTTTGTCAAAGTCCCTGAAAATCAAAAATTTGTTGGATTCGACGCCTACGAAAAAGCAATCGCCTGCGCCGATGTAGTGCTGCTGGTAACCCCTCCGGCTTTCAGGCCCACCCACTTCGCCGCAGCGGTGAAGGCTGGAAAACATGTGTTCATGGAAAAACCCCTTGCCTCCGATGCACCGGGCATCCGGCAAATACTTGAAACAGGCAAGGAAGCTACCCGTAAAAACCTGAAAGTGGTAGTCGGCCTGCAGAACCGGTACGACCCGGGCTATCAGGAAATGGTAAAAAGAATACAGCAGGGAGCGATCGGGAGGATCATTTCGGCAACGGATTACTACTTAATCGGGCCGGTAAAGAATATCCCCCGCACACCAGGACAATCAGAAATGGAGTTTCAAATGCGCAACTGGCGCCATTTCAACTGGCTTTGGGCAGGTTCGCCTGCCGGCCTGCAGATCCATAACACCGATATTGTGAACTGGGTAAAAGACGGTTACCCGATACGGGCGCAGGGAATGGGCGGCCGGTCTTCGCTAAAAGGGCCCGACAGCGGCGATATCTTTGACCATTTTTATATAGAGTACGAATACGCGGACGGCACCAAACTCAACAGCCAGATCCGCCACATCAGCGGTACCTGGAACAAAGGTGGCGCTACATTCCAGGGAGCCGAGGGTACGGCAAGTCTTCAGGCTGGTATTAAAAATGCCAAAGGTGAACAGGTCTGGAGAAACGCCAATAAGGATTCTGAAAATGCCTACCAGATTGAGCATAATGTACTCTTTGCGGCGATCCGGGACAATACGCCGCTGAATGATACCGAATGGGGTGCCAAAAGCACCATGACCACCATTCTGGGACGTATGGCGGTTCATTCGGGAAAAATGGTGGAATGGGACGAGGCACTCAATTCTGACCTTTCACTGATGCCGGACAGATTTGCCTGGGATGCCGAACCACCGGTAAAACCCGACAAAGACGGAAATTATCCTGTACCCATTCCCGGCCTGTCACAAGTTGTCTGACCGGCCATGAAAACGACGTTACCGCTCATTGTTATCCTTTTGTTTTTTCTGCGGTTGTCATTCATCAAAACCGTATTTCGCGGGCAGCCGGTCAACAAACGGCCTGCCTGCGTTGAACCCGAACACGCTGGACTGCCAACCTGGTATGTCGGCCGTCAGGATGTTATAGAGGATTATTTTTTTGCAAGTTCATAATAAAGCGTTACTGCCCCAAAACCGAAGGTCTTGGTGTTCACAAGCTTTAAAGCTGTCCTGTCATTGATGTTTTCAAATAATGATAAACCGCCTCCCGCGATAACAGGATGAACCATAACCTGAAATTCATCAATGAGGCCAAGGTTGATTAAAGCAATGATGAGACTCCGGCTGCCAACCAAAATGTCCTTACCGGGCTGTTTTCTGAGCGACTGTACTTCTTCTTCCAAATCTCTTTCCGCGACCCTCGCAGTTTCCCAGTCGACATTTGTCAGCGTATGGGAAAATACGATTTTGGGAATGCGGTCCATGGCTACTGCAAAATCATCCGTTTGCTTGTTGCCGGTCGGATTTTCCACAACGCCTTTCCAGTACTCCATCAGCTGATAGGTCGTCCTTCCATACAGCGCAACGCCTGCGTTTCTTAGCATATCCCCGTAGTGCTGGTGTATCTCGTCATCCGGAATGACAGCCGTGTGATCGCAAAACCCGTCGAGTGTCATATTGATCCCTGCGATTATTTTCCTCATAGTATTTTGTATCTGATTACGCATTTTGAACCAATACAAAAATAGATCCATGTGGCCTCCTTTTGTGAAGCCATTTTGAACAAATGCAGGGGGTATTTGGGACTTTTTCAGATCGCCCCGGCGGCGCCGCTACCGGGATTGCTGCCGGTAAAGCAGAAAGCGATTTGAACAGACAAGCCCGGAATAATTTGAAACGTCCATCAGAATAAAAGGCACTACTCGCTCTTGAAGACAAAATTCTCGACAACCACCACTTCATCCTGCACCCCTTTGGCGAGAATGCCCGCACGTACGGCCCTGTCCCAGGGAGGCAGGTAGGTAATATCTGCGGCGGCTGTTTTTAGAAAAGTAAAATCGGTTCCGTTGAGGCTGTAGTGGAAACTGATATCCGTATTGTTTTTCACACTCATTTTCAGGAACAAATGTTTGTTTGCAGCAGCTACCGGAAACTTACCCAGGCTACTTCTCGCGCCGTTTTTAACGAGCGTCACACGGATGCTATCCTGTTTCCCAACCGCGTAAATCATATTCTTATCATCTCCGATCAATGCAACGCCAGCCAGCGCACTCTTGCCTGGAATGATCTCCACGGTCGCCTCATAGTTTTGACTGTCTATCCTCCGGGCGATGAAAGTTTCGCGGTCATCTTTGATATGTATTCCGATGCGGCCATTTTTTAGTTCAAAAGCCGGTTTATTGAAAACAGACCAGCTCCACTGCAAATCCAGCTTTTTTTGATCAAAATGATCAGTCACCGTATAGGATGTGCTGTTATCCGCGGGGGACAGGTACTCGTCGGTAAAACGGAGCCAGTTGTCAGCAGTAAATTCAAACCCGCGGACCAGCGCCTGACGGCCCGTATATTTGTTGGAAACCTTGTCATAGGCATGGTACATAAAGTAATTTTTCCCCTGGTGCGTGATCGCCGTTCCGTGTCCCGGGCACATCCAGTCGCCCTGGCTTGTCAGGATCGGATTTCCTGCGTATTTCTCCCAGGGCCCCAGCAGTTGTCTGGAACGCGCAATACCCGTTGCGTATGTGCAGCCCGACCCGCAGCAGCCTGCCGCTGCATAAATAGCATAGAAATACCCGTTGTTTTTGACAATGGAAACCCCTTCTACCAGATTAGCTTCCCAAGGGGTATCGTTTCTGAAAAGCTCTTTTTTCTCTCCGGTCAGTGCGGTTCTCTCCTCATTCATCGGCTGTATCCAGATAGGCGTCGGCTTGCCTACGCTGTTGCCATCCTCTTTCCAGATCAGGTGCAGCTTGTTGTTTTCATCACGTATCGGAAATCCGTCAATCGACCCTGCTTCCTGGCAAACCAGCGGGCCGTGGTCTTTGAACGGCCCCTCGGGGGAGTCGGCGCTGGCAACACCTACGCAGAGATTTCCACCTTTTTTATGCGCGGTATAGTAGGCGTATACTTTTCCGTTTTCATAGCTCAGCTCGGGTGCCCAGTAATAAAAATCTGCCCAGGGCGTAATGTCCGGAAAGATAGAGCCGGTCTGCTGCCAGTTTTTCAAATCCTTGGATTTCATTACCGGAAAAGCGGGCGCCCAGTTGGAACTTGTTGCGGCTGCATAAAAGGTGTCCCCTACTTTGATGACCGACGGATCGGCGAAATCTCCGCGGACCACAGCCCGTTGCGCGTTAGCAACCAGAACGGATAGTGTCAAAAGCAAACCAATGCTCAGTTTCTTCATAGTTTTTGTGTCAATGCTGTTAAGTGCCCAAATATAGTCAAACGCCCGTTCACGGGAAGGATGGCGCACAGCTAACCGGTCAATGCATTGAATTATATCTAAAAGAATAAGCCCCTGGCGGCACTTCCACTACTGACATTCGGACAGCCCGCAATGGTTTACAACCCATGTCGCAAAGCGTCTTTAACGATCTTTCCTGTTGAACCGCTTGGAGGCAGGATATGTAACAATGCAGAAACGGTAGGTGCAATGTCACTGATGTGCGTACGATCAAAAGTTTCGCCCGGCTTAATTCCCCAGCCGAACAACAAAAATGGAACGTGGGTATCATAATTGTACGGTGTCCCGTGGGTTGTGCCATGTTTGCCACGCCCGATCCACCCGGGCTGAAACATAATCAACAGGTCGCCGCTGCGTTTTGCGTTAAAATCATTGATATACAACTGTTTATGGTATTCGGTGAGCGGTTCCTGGTTGAGCTTATGCAGGTTGACAACATTGGCAACCACCGGAATCTCTTCGGCCAGCTCCCGGATTACATCCTGTACAGCAGCAATCGAAACGTTTTTCTCTTTCATCCGTTTCCTGTCCAGGTAGATCTGACCGGAAGATATCCCTTTGATAAAATGTTCGCCCCCAAATTCTTTGGCAAGACCTTCCCTGATTTTGGTGTGAATTTCGCCCGCATTATAGCGACCGGAAGGGATTTTGTTATTTGTCAGAAATTCAGGAACATCCACGACGCCGTGGTCTGCCGTAAGAAATACCGTATAATTTCCTTTCCCATTCCATTGATCCAGGAAATCAAAAAGCTGGGCAAGCTCTCTGTCCAACCGGAGATAAAGGTCCTGCTGTTCAATGGAATTGGGGCCGAACTTATGTCCTACCCCGTCCGGCGCAGAAAAGCTCAGGGCCAGAAAGTCCGTAAACTGCCCTTTTCCCAGGTTCTCAGCCTGTATGGCGGCAATCGCCATGTCTTTGGTGAGCTTGTTGCCCCATGGCGTTGAACCAACCAGGTCGGGTTCTGTGGGATCAAGCTTATAGGGAAAAACAGGTTTTTGATTCCCCTCCAACCCTTCCTCATAACCCTGATCGTCGCTGGTACTTTCCTGGTAGTACTTGACAGGAAATAATGTCTCCCAGCCTTTCGAGAGATACTGAGCGGGTAATTTCTTCTTATTAAACGCCTGCACCCAGTCTGGCAAGGCAGACATATAAAACGTACTGGTCACCCAGTCGCCGGAATCACCGTCGAACCAGTAGCTGCCATTTGAAGTGTGCCCGCCAGGCAATACCGCAGACCGGTCTTTGAGCGCAATGCTGATCGTTTTAGATCTGAAATTATTGGCGATACGCAGCTGGTCGGTGACCGTGGTAACCAGCAGATTTCTCGGTGACCCTTTACCGGTTTTCGAAGTTCCGACGCCTGAAACAGTGCTGTCTGCCACGCAGTTGATGTTTTTGTTGAGCGACCGGACATACCAGTCATTGCCGATGATACCGTGAATCGCAGGAGATGATCCGGTATATACAGAAGCATGTCCCGGGCCGGTGGATGTATTGGCATAATGGTAATGATGGTCCCGGCAGTTAAAACCTTCCCGCAGCATCCTTTTGAAACCACCCTCCTGGTATTTGTCGTAGTAGCGGTACAGGTAATCATAACGCATCTGATCGACCACGATCCCCACAACGAGCTTCGGCCGCCGCAATGTTTCGGACCGCTGCTGCGCTTTTGTTCCAATGGTAAATACAGGCGTCAGAAAGACAAAAAATAGAAGAATACAGGTTTTTACGGCTGCCGGTTTCATCGTGTACGGTAAATAGTGACCCATTTACTACTCCAAATAAACAAGAAGCTACCATTGATTTACCTCAAAATAACGCACAGAGTATTCAGTAAACAAAACAAAAAATGCAGCAGGGATAGTCTCTGCTGCATTTTTTGTACATCAAAATTTCAAAATGAGATTGGCTACGAAATTCCTTGTCGGATTGGGCGCTCCCCAGTAACCCCAGCTTTTTTGGTCGCCGATGTTATTAAGTTTAAAACCGATCCGTATTTTGCCCGTTTCGTAAAATGCGCTTGCATTGACCATGTGGTACGACGGAAGCAGGAACAGGTTAGCGTCGTCGAAATAAGCATCTGACACATAGTTGCCGCCGGCACCTAATCCAAAGTTCCGCAAAGCACCCGTCTGGAACTGGTAATTGACCCAATAGTTGCCCACGTGCTGGGGCGAGTTGCTGGAAATGTTCCGGTCGAGATTTTCAGCGCCGAGAATACGGTTGTTGTTGTAGCCGTATCCCAGGATCATCGTCAGTCCCTGCGCGGGATTGGCCGTAAAATCCCATTCAATACCCTTGCTCACCTGTTTTCCATCCTGAAATGCGAATGAATTGCTTCCATAGCGCACTGCATTGTCGATGTTGATGTAATAGTAGCTTAAGGTAGTGTTGATTTTTTTATCAAATAATTCAGCTTTCACACCGCCTTCGTACTGGGTCGCGTAAATAGGCTTCACCTGCAGGGTGGAACCATCCGGCTGCACGATCGACGGATAGTTCTGATACCCGTTCATGTAGTTGGCAAACACCGACACCCTGTCTTTGATCACCTGGTACACCAGGCCGAGTTTTGGCGATAGCGAGCTCTGCGTGTACGGCGACGACCACGGGCCCAGGGACTTGTCCTCGAAGTATTCGTAACGAAGGCTCAGCATAGCATACAGTCTGTCGCTGAAACTGATCACATCGGCCGCATAAGCTCCGTAAGTGATGGTGTTGGAGCGTCCCCAGTTGAGCATGGTACCCGGCACGAGCGCACTGTCGACCAGGATCCTGTCGATCTTCGGCAAGTTGCCGTTGGTGACGTTCAGTGTTCGGATAATACCTGTGCCGCCGCTCTGGCCTCTGCCCAGATATTGTGTCACATTCGCACCAGCGAGCACAGTATGCTTCAACGGGCCTGTCAGAAAACTCCCATTGAAATTCTGCTGCAGGTTCACATAGTTGTTGCCCACCGGGCCGTAACGCGAAACGTCGATCGTTACTTCTGTGGGCGATATCCAGACGGGGTAATCCTGGTAGCTTCTTTCGGTGGACTCATTCACGTAGGAAAAATGGGTGGTCGACGTCCAGCCGCCATTCAGCCGGTATTTGGCTTCGGTAAAGAACTTGGCAGTGTTGGTTTTGGCATCCAGGTCATTTTCTAGAAGGGATTTTTTGTAATCCAATGGAATGTCGGCATAGGAACGGATACCGGCATCTGGCGTGATGCGTACATAGGTCGGACGTATCGAATTGACGCTGTAAATCTCGGCATCTACCAGGACCGAGAGTCTGTTGCTGGGTTTATAGAGAACACTGGGAGCAAAAAGGGCACTGTTGTAAAAACCTCTTTCGTTGTAGCTGTCCTGTCTTTGCAATGCCGTATTGACCCTCAACAAAAGACTTCGGTCGGCATTCAGCGGCGTGTTCACATCGGCACTGATACGGCCCAGCCCAAAGCTGCCCACAGAAAGATCGACACTGCCCCGGAAGGTTTCAAAAGGTTTTTTGGTCACCAGGTTCACCACACCACCGAATGAAGAAATGCCCGCTCCGAACAAAGTACCTGACGGACCTTTGATGAATTCGATGCGTTCCACGTTGGCAATGTCTGCGCTGCCCCTTCCGGATGTAGTCTGCAAGCCGTTCCGGGCATCAATGCCGGTTGAAAAGCCCCGGGATAACGCGCCGATGCCGCCGCTGGGATACAAAGCCGCTACCACGCCGGGTGCATTTTTGAATGCGTCGGTTATCGCCACCACATTCTGCTGCTTCATCAACTCTTTGCCCACAACGTTGAATGCCTGTGGGTTCTGGAGATTCGAGATCGGCATACGGGCAACCATTTCCGAGCTTTTATCGGTAACCCGGTTGGCCGACGCCCTGACGATCACTTCCTGCAACTGCTGGTTGTCTTCGGCAAGCGTAAAATCGACGGTGAGCGATTCGCCTGCGGCAATAGTGACCTGCTTTTTCTGCGTGACAAGGCCTGTAAAACTTGCTACGAGCGTATAGTCGCCAGCGGGAATCTTATTTACTGTGTAGTGGCCTGCCTCGTCAACTGTGGCGCCACGGGTTGTGCGTTCCAGGACCACATTGACAAATTCGGCTGGCTTACCATCGGAGGTGGTTACCTTGCCCTGGATGTTCCCCGTCTGGGCAAAGGACTGTATACTCGCGAGAAAGAGGACGTAACTTAAAAGTTTTTTCATAAAGGAATCGTATTTGAGAGACTTAAACAGGCTGCAAATATATACGATTTAGTCCTTATTTATAATTGGTTTAAATTATAATAATAAAATTCTCACGTGCGGGTGCGGGCTTTTCAGGTCTGATAGCCAGATCCAACCTCTTAAATAATCCAATCACTGAAGCACCTGCCTCAGCCTGCCGACGATGACCAAACTATGCTTTGGCCAGTTCAAAGTAGAAGGTGCTACCCATACCGATTTCGCTGACTACGCCGATGCTCCCGCCTTGCGCCTCAATAAATTCCTTACTGATGGCAAGCCCTAATCCCGTACCGGACTTGGAACTTCCCGGTACCTGAAAATAGCGGTCAAATATTTTGCTACGGTAGCGGCTGTCAATCCCTTTTCCTTCGTCTTGAACCAGAAACTTAATGCCCTGTCCGGAATCTGTCACGTGGATGTGGATTTTACTTTCTTCCTGCGAGTAACGGACTGCATTCGTAAGAAAATTAATGAGCACCCAGGCCGTTTTTTCCATGTCGGCTTTTACATCCGGCAGGCGATCATCCGCTTCAACGACCAGCTCAATGTGTTTCTGTTCCAGGGGCGTTTTTACAGCGTCCACCGCGTATTTCAGGATATCATACGGACTGCTTTGCTGAATGTTGAGCTGAATATTGCCCGTTTCTACCTGCGACATGTTCAGCAGTTCTCCTGTGATTTTCAGCAGCCGGTCACTATCTTCTTTGATACTTGATATCAACTGTTGCTGCTCCTCATTTACAGCTCCGGTCTGGCTGCTTTCCAGGAGCTGCAGACTCATTTTGATAGAAGAGATCGGTGTTTTCAACTCATGGGAAACCGTGGCGATAAAGTTGGTTTTGGCAAAATCCAGTTCTTTGAAAGGCGTGACATTTTTCAAAAGAATAACCTGGCCAATGAATTTTTTCGACCGCTCACCGGTAGGCAAAATCGCAATATCAACGATTTCTTTTTCAAAATAGCTTTCTTTTTCATCTGCATAAATTTTCAGTGCAGCAGAGGCCGGGTGTCCGCTGCTTCCATTCAGGCTTTGCTCCTCCTGGATCAAAACCCTTATCAGATCATTCTGCCGGGCCAGGTCCACAGCAGATTTTCCAAGCAGGTCACCGGCGGCGATACCCATGATCTTGATGGCTTCCTCATTTGCAAACAACACATTCTTATTTTCATCCAGGCCGATCACCGGCTCGTGCATATTGTTGATCAGCGCTTCAATGCGTTTTTTTTCAATCAGGATTTGCGACAGGTTACTGTTGTCGTATTCTTCCAGTTTTTCGGCCATGCTATTAAAGGACCTTGCCAGCTCGCCAAACTCGTCCTTGCCTGAAAAATGAAGCCGCTCGGCGTATTTCTTTTCTGCGATCGCCCTGATACTCTCGGTCAGTTCCCGGATCGGATTGCCGATATTGCCGGGAAGGTTGACCAGCAAGGTCAGGGCAATCAAAAAGCAGATTGTACCGGTCAGAGCAATCCATAAAAATGCAGCTTGTGCGGTAGTCAGAGCCTTATCACTTTTTGCCTGGATCGCTTTCATATTGATCAGGGTCAGCTCGGCCAGATCGTTCCTGATCAGCACAGGCAACTTTTCACTTCCAGGGTCCGCTTTCAGGGATGCGTAATGACCGGCAATTTTCCGGGTCACATCTCCTTCTCCGCGCTCTGTTACATTGCTTTCCTGGTCTTTCAGATTTTGTTCAAACTTCGTCCATGCTCCCGGATCGGTATGGATCCCATCGATAGCCAGGAACATGCTCCTGCTGTAATCCAGGGTCTTGTAGTTGTTCTGCAGAATGTTTTCCGTGTCTTCCTTTAACAAATAGACATATCTTGCAGCGATCAGCGACAATGCCAGGATCATCAAAAACAGGATCCCAAGTCCGAGCCGCAGTTTGGTTTTAATTTTCATAGGGAAATATCAAAAAAGTGGGCGCTAAGCTACGACAGAATAACGAGGTCGATGTCGGAGGAAGACAGCTTCTTCAACAGATTATTGAATAAGTTAGTGGCCAAAATAACGCGAAAGAGGTTGATATGGGGCTTCCCAAGGCAAATCGTTGTAATTTCCCGATGCTCTGCCACTTCGATGATGGCCTGGGAAATATTCGCATCTTGCACACGGATAATCTCTGCGCCCATTTCAGTAGCAAGCTTGAAGTTGTTGATCAGGTGACGCTGTTTGTCCAATGCAATTTTATCCTGGCTCTCCTTAGGCGTCTGCACATAAAGAACATACCATTTGCTGTTGTAATAACTGGCGAGGCGCGCCGTCTTGCGTATCACGTGCCGGGCCGTGCCCTCATTACTGCTGATGCACGCCAGGAATTTCTCCCTCCTGGAAGCTACCAGCCTGGGAATTTCTGATTCTACCTTCCGCTCTACCTGGCTGGCCACTTCTTTCAACGCAAGCTCACGCAGTTGCAAGATATGATCTGCCTTGAAGAAATTACTGAGTGCAGTCTGGATTTTCTCCGGCTTATAAATCTTTCCTTCTTTCAACCTGGTGATCAGCTCATCGGCCGTAAGGTCAATGTTGACAACCTCATCCGCCGCCCCCAGAACGCTGTCCGGAATCCGTTCCTTAACTTCCACGCCCGTGATCCCTTTTACTTCTTCATTGAGCGACTCAATGTGCTGAATGTTAACTGCGCTGATCACATTGATACCCGCTTCAAGGATTTCGAAAACATCCTGCCAGCGCTTGTCGTTTTTGCTGCCCTCAATATTGGTATGTGCCAGCTCATCCACAATAACCACTTCGGGCCTGAGACTGATCACTGCCTGCACATCCAGCTCGTCGAGCTCTTTGCCTTTATAAAACAGCTTCCTGCGGGGAATCACGGGCAACCCATCGAGCAGTTCGTGGGTTTCCTGCCGGTGATGGGTTTCAATGTAACCGATCTTGACATCAATGCCATTGCGAAGCAGTGCATGCGCTTCCTGCAACATCCGGAATGTTTTACCCACCCCGGCGCTCATGCCAATGTAAATTTTGAATTTGCCACGCCTGGATCTTTTGATCAGGTCCAGGAAATGCTGCGCGCTGGGGTTGGTTTCTGCCATAATTTCGCGTTCGGATTAAGATTGTTAGCAGTCAGAACCAGGCTGCTGTTTTGAATAGATCCTGTCAGGTGTGGTGGACTTAATGCCCGTCGTTGGGTGTACATGGGCCTTTGTCACCGCATCATTCAGAATGCCACAGATATGGAAGTCGTCAGAAAGAAGTTATCTTTTTGTGAAATCCCACCGGAGGTACGCCCGTCTGCTCTTTCCAGAAAAATCCTGTCCTTACTGCTGAGGTTCCTGGCTTCCAACCGCCAGAGTACACCTGGGAAAACAGCATAGTCAATATTGGCTGAAACGCCGAAGGTTTTAAAACCGTTCTCCGTCCCGGTAACAATAATAACACCGTTTTTATCCTGAAAATACTCGCCGCGGGCGGCGATGTTCACTTTTGGCGAGGGCGAATAGCGGGCAATCAATACCGGCACAAACCAATTGTTATACGCGCTGCTACCTTTTGCTTTTTGTTCGGTCCCATAGTCGAAACCGGCAGTCACACCAAATTTTTCGGTGAATTGGAAAATTCCGTAAAAGTTGTGATGGTAGCGCATGGCCCTGACGCTGTCGGGTTTGTCGTTACCCATAAAGGTACTGTAGTTCAACGTTACGGACGAAGCGGGTTTATAGGTGACCTGGGTACCAAATGCCGGGGTCGTATTTCCGTCAACCCTCTGGATCCTTTGCCAGCCGTTCAAATACATTGCAGACAAATAAAGCTTTTCATCTTTGCTCGTAAAGCCCAGCTTCACGCCGGATTCGAAATAGGGCGTATTTTCAGCAACGAGGCTCCTTGTCAAAGCCCAGTTGTCTTTCCCTATTGCGCTTTCAAATCCGATGTGGGATGGCATAATCCCAGCGTCGATCCATAGGTTGGCGTTTTTTGCTATTTTGATACCAACATTGCCTTCGAATACATTTTTCAGCACGCCCGGCTCAGCGGCGTAGTTGGCATTGATATAACTTCCGGCAGCCAGCGCCAGGTTACCCCTGACCCTGTCAGCAGAATAGTTGGCTTTGATAAACCCCAGGTTCAAATTTACCTCGCCGGTACGGTTGAAATTGTAAAGAAAACCAGGCGCGGTGTTGTTAAGGGGCCTGTTAAAATCATAATTGTAGTAGGCTTCAACATAGCCGCTGACCGTCAACGGGTTTTTCGTTTCCGTAGCATCCTGGGCCATGGCCGGTTTTAAAATCACTAATCCCAATGCACTTAATAATAAACTTTTCATTGAAAATGGTACTGTAAATGAATGTAGCGGCGCTTGAAAAGTCCCCTGGTCTCCGCGTCGCTGCTGGTGGAGACCAGGGAGTGTCCTATAATTTTTCCAATGCCAGATTCAGGCTGAGCACATTGACCTTTCCGGGGCCAAACATGCCTGCCAGTGGTTTTTCAGTGTTCGCATTCACAAGCTCTATGATTTTGTCTTCCGACGCCTTGCGGACAGCTGCAATCCTTTTCACCTGTACCCATGCTGCCTTGAGCGAAATGTCCGGATCAAGCCCGCTGCCGCTGGCGGTCACCAGCTCCACCGGAATGTCTTTTTTGTCGATCCCCGGATTGTGCACCAGGAATGTATCAATGCGCGCCTGCACGATCGCGAGGTATTCGGGATTGGACGGACCTTTGTTGCTGCCACCGGAGCCGGCTGCATTGTATTCCACAGCCGAAGGACGCGACCAGAAGAATTTATCCTCCGTAAATTTCTGCCCCACATTGGCGTAATACTTTTTACCGTCTGCGTTAATGACTTTACCCTGGCCGTTGTTGGGAGCGAGCTGCGCAATGGCCCAGATCATCGCCGGGTAAACCACACCGAAAAATATCAGCGTGACAATTGTTAGTTTGATTGCGGGAAATATGTTCGTTGTCATTTGCTTATATTTTTAATTTTTAGAAAAATTGGAATCTATGGAAGCAGTGTTGCGTGTTCGATCGTCTGAATTCACAGATGAATTGATAAATAAAATTAGGGCTCTGGTAAGTGGTTCGGAGAATACGGAGATTACTATCAGCATTACCGAAAAGTCTCCTGTTGGTATCCTGCGCCTCGAAACGCGAGAAGAATACTTTTCCAGGCTCGACCAGTCACTTGAAAATCTCAACAAGGACAATGTCATTACTTTCAGCGGCGATACTTTCGAGCAGTTTGCACAACACCTCACTAATGAATGAACAGCATTATTTTTGATGCCATCGCCATAGAAGACCTCACCCAATGGTCGAAAAGGTAACCCCGTCTGGTTAAAAAGGTTTTTGAACTGATCACTGACATTCGAAAGCACCCTTTTGAGGGTATCGGTAAACCGTAAGGACTGAAACATCAATACAAGGGATGTTGGAGTAGACCGATCACCGACGAGCACCGACTGATTTACAAAGTGCATTCCGGTGGAGACATTTTCATGATGAGTGTTCATGGCCATTACGATCAATAATCGTTAAATCCAGATACTGACCACTATGTCAATCACTTTGATGCCGATAAATGGCACCAGAATACCGCCCAGACCATAGATAAAGAGGTTCCTTCTCAACAGTGCGCTCGCACCGATGGGCTTGTAGGCTACACCTTTCAAGGCGAGCGGAATCAAAAACGGAATGATGACAGCATTGAAAATAACAGCCGACAGGATTGCGCTCTCAGGGCTGTTCAAACGCATGATGTTCAATCCTTGCAGCGCGGGGATGCTTGCGATGAATAAGGCCGGAATGATGGCAAAATATTTGGCTACGTCATTGGCAATGGAGAAAGTGGTCAGTGTTCCGCGTGTCATCAGCAGCTGCTTTCCAATCTCGACGATCTCAATCAGTTTGGTCGGGTCATTGTCCAGATCCACCATATTACCAGCTTCTTTCGCGGCCTGGGTACCACTGTTCATTGCGACGCCTACATCGGCTTGCGCCAGGGCAGGCGCATCGTTGGTGCCGTCACCCATCATCGCCACGAGCTTACCGCCCTCCTGCTCTTTTTTGATGTAGTTCATTTTGTCCTCAGGCCTGGCTTCGGCAATAAAATCGTCCACGCCCGCCTTCTCGGCTATAAACTTAGCTGTTAGCGGGTTATCACCCGTTACCATCACCGTTTTGACACCCATTTTACGGAGCCGCTCAAAACGCTCGCTGATACCGGGTTTGATAATATCCTGCAATTCGATCACACCCAATACCCTTTCATTTTCAGACACTACCAGCGGCGTGCCCCCGTTGCTGGAAATCGTTTTTACTTGTCCCTCGATTTCCGGCGGGAAAGGATTGCCTGCTTTGGTAACCAGGCTGCGGATCGAGTCAAAGGCGCCTTTCCGGATGCGGATATCTTCAAAGTCTACACCGGAACTGCGGGTTTCGGCCGTAAATTTAATGAATCGCGGATCTGGGATCTGGTAAGTCGAAGGTGTGGCATTCGCCAGCTCCAGTATCGATTTTCCCTCCGGCGTCTCGTCTGCAATCGAGCTGAGCACCGCGGATTTAATGAAATGGTTTTCGGGAATCCCGTTGGCTGCGTGAAAATGGGTAGCCTTTCTGTTGCCGATTGTAATGGTACCTGTCTTGTCAAGCAAAAGCACGTCGATGTCCCCGGCTGTCTCCACGGCTTTGCCGGATTTGGTGATCACATTGGCACGCAAGGCGCGGTCCATACCGGCTATACCAATGGCCGAAAGCAGGCCGCCGATCGTTGTCGGGATCAGGCACACAAAAAGAGAGATGAATGCAGCAATAGTAATGGGCGTATTTGAATAATCTGCAAATGGTTTCAACGTCACACAGACAATCACGAACACCAGGGTAAATCCAGCCAGGAGAATGGTCAGGGCGATTTCGTTAGGCGTTTTCTGGCGGCTAGCACCTTCGACCAATGCTATCATTTTGTCCAGGAAGCTTTCGCCCGGAGCAGTGGTGACCATGACCTTGATCTTGTCCGACAGCACCTTTGTACCACCTGTCACGCTGCTTTTGTCGCCGCCAGCCTCGCGGATCACGGGTGCCGATTCTCCGGTAATGGCGCTCTCGTCAATGGTGGCCAAACCTTCAATGATCTCACCATCCGTCGGAATGTTGTCACCCGCTTCACAAATGAAGATATCGCCCTTTTTCATCTGGGCCGACATAACGTGCTGCGTTGATACTGAAAAGCCTTGTTTATTCTCGACGACCAGTTTTGCGGGCGTTTCTTCACGGGTTTTCCGCAAACTGTCAGCTTGTGCCTTTCCCCTGGCTTCTGCGATAGCTTCTGCAAAGTTGGCAAAAAGCAATGTGAGCAGCAAGATCAGAAAGATTGTGAAATTGTACCCGAAACTGCCCTGTGCGGTATTTCCGGACAGGATCCAGATACAGACGGCAAACATGACGAATGTACCTACTTCGACGGTGAACATCACCGGATTTCGGAAAAGAACCTTAGGGTTCAATTTGATGAAAGATTGCTTTAAAGCCTCATTCACCAGATCCTTCTGGAACAAGGATGCATTTTGATTTTTCATTTTTTTGGAGCTGTTGGCTATCCGCCGCAAGCGCTTAGCTTGGGCTGCTAGCTGTTATTTTAATTTATTCAGTTCAATTAACGCATGCTGAAATATTCGGCAATCGGACCTAATGTCAGCGATGGAAAGAACGAAAGGGCGGTAATGATGATGATAACGGCCATGACCATCATTCCAAATGTGGCCGAATCGGTACGGAGCGTTCCTGCACTTTCCGGAATGTATTTTTTATTGGCCAGAAGCCCTGCTATCGCTACGGGCCCAATGATCGGAATGAAGCGGGAAAGGATCAAAACAAAGCCTGTGGTGATGTTCCACCAGGGATTGTTATCGCCCAGACCTTCGAAACCACTGCCATTGTTGGCCGCCGACGATGTGTACTCATACAGCATTTCACTGAATCCGTGAAAACCCGGATTATTCAAATTAGCCGACGTGATTTCGGGAAAGGCCGCGGCAAGGGCTGTGCCTGCCAGGATCATGAGCGGATGCAGCAGCGCTACGATCATCGCAATTTTCATTTCACGCCCTTCGATTTTCTTACCCAAAAATTCGGGGGTACGCCCTACCATCAGGCCGCTGATAAAGACTGCGAGGATGATAAAAATAAAGAAGTTCAAAATCCCGACGCCGCAACCTCCGTAAAAAGCGTTGGTCATCATGGCCAGTAACTGCATCATTCCTGAGAGCGGCATCGTACTGTCGTGCATCGCATTGACCGACCCGGTTGAAATAACGGTAGTCGCTATACTCCAGAAACCCGAAGCCGCGCTTCCGAATCTTGTTTCCTTTCCTTCCATCGCCCCCGAACCCATGTCGACACCCATGTGCGCGATAGCCGGATTACCCTGTACTTCCCAGGTGATGGTCGGGACACAGAGGACAAGAAACCCCAAAGTCATCACTCCGAAGATCATCCAGGCCATTTTCTTTCTTTTCAGGAAAAATCCGAGCGCAAAGATCATCGCTAACGGGATAATCATCTGAGAAAACATTTCAACCATGTTGGTCAGATAGTTGGGATTTTCCAACGGATGTGCCGAGTTTGTACCATAAAAACCGCCACCATTGGTTCCCAGGTGTTTGATTGCGACAAATGCTGCAACCGGGCCGGTCGAAACAGCTACTGTATCACCTTGCATTGTGACGATGCTATCTTTGCCTTCGAAAGTCATCGGCGTTCCGTTGAAAGCCAGGATGCTGGCAACCAGTATGGAAGCAGGCAATAAGATACGGGTACATGAAATGACCATCAGGTTATAGAAGTTGCCAAGCTTTTCGGCAGTTCGTTCTTTTAACGCGATAAATAGTATCACCGCCGCGGCCATACCCGTTGCGGCACTCACAAACTGGAGAAACATCAAAAACAACTGAGATAAGTAGCTTACACCGCTTTCTCCGGAATAGTGCTGCAAATTACAGTTGACTACAAAGGAAATACTAATATTGAATGCCAGATCGGCAGTTTGCCCGGGGTTACCGTCCGGGTTCAGTGGCAGCCAATCCTGGTTCATCAACACAAACATACCCAGCAAAAACCAGACAAAATTGACGGTAAGCAATGCTGCCATGTGCTGCTTCCAGTTCATTTCAGCTTTCCGGTCTATTCCGCTGATCCGGAAAAATAGGTTTTCAAGAGGATTGAATACTGAGTCCAGCAGCGTTTTTTCACCAGCATAGACTTTTGCAATGTACTTTCCAAATGGGATGGCCATCAAAATCGTAACTGCATACATGGCAACGACGCCTAAAATTTCTGTTTTCATCTT
This sequence comes from Dyadobacter bucti, assembly GCF_005869225.1. Classification (GTDB taxonomy): domain Bacteria; phylum Bacteroidota; class Bacteroidia; order Cytophagales; family Spirosomataceae; genus Dyadobacter; species Dyadobacter bucti. The sequence continues at coordinate 1,015,879 of NZ_SWFP01000001.1, forward strand.
ATTATAAATTGATTGCGATCCTGATTTCCGGAAATGATACAGATCAGCGAAATCGCCTTATCGTTTCCGGTATCCGTGACCGGAGGAGTTAGAATTTTTCGGGTTTGATCAATACATAGCACATATAGCCAAACACCCCTATTGATACAATGAATAATGCAGCCATGATTTTAGATTTTCTCAAAAAATGTAATGGTTTGATAAAAAAGCGCAAAGCACAGACAGCCTGCGGCGACTAAGAGGATTGTAAGCATGATATGTACGGTATTTAAGTTAATGACTGAATTAAGACCTGAAATGGTGACAAGCTTCTTCCGGATTGGTATGTTCGTTTCATTTTTTGTTTTTTTAATTAACTTATTCCAAATGCATACCCAACTACCCTATTCCATATCAATCAATTGACAATCAAATCATTAAATAAATATTGTCTCATTTTCAATGAATCCGATCCTATCATTTTGATAGGGTACCCTATCAAAAAAGGGGTTACATACTACTCCCGCATGATGCGTAGCATCCGTGAAATTCAAGAAATTAAAAGTCTATCATCACTTCCCGGGGATCTGCCTGAACCTCAAACTTTTCGTTAAACGCTCTGATTGATCCGGAAATGGAGGATCGTAAATTCCGTCGTGTTTTACGCAATTTTCGTGGCTCTGTAATTTCAATATGCTCAAAAAAAGGATGCTTTTGCGCAGAGGAAAATCCTGAGTTTTATGGAAGAACCGTGTTTGGTCTGGCTAAGCGCTATTTGGTCGTTTTGTAAGACAACCGGTATCCTCCGTTGCTTCAACATACGACGAGGCCCCGATGGTAATGGATGTGTCTTCGGGCAGGAGCTCCTTCCGCAGAGTAACCGATCAGACCATAATCAGTCAATTTATGGTCGATGAAGTAATCAATGTACCGGCGCATAATAGGTAGCACCGTGCAGGTAGCGGAATATCGCCTGTATGATTTTCAGGGTGGCCAGCGGCAATGTTCTTTTCATGAAACCTGCTGCGGGGGATGCAGTTTAAAGAACATGTCATTTCCGAGGCTGGCAGCCGGCTTAGGTACTTCTTACCGAAAAATCGTTTGCGAATTTTGGCAGCGTTGCAAGCAAAATAAACGGCCTGGCAGGAGACAGACAGAGCTAACATGATCTGTTTTTTGTCCGCGTGAACAGACATGTAGCCGGTCATTCATAATAAAAAAGGGTGCTGCCCATCCTTCTGCATTGCATTATGCTATGGTAATACTGGCGCAGTCAAATAATATTCATCAATCTGGTTCCAGGAATAGCTGTAAGTGATTCCTCCCACTTGCTGGACAAAATCGCCTGTTTCGCTGTCTGTAAAGCCAACGCGCCAGTTGGTTGTATTTTTTATCCTGAATTTCAAGGTGGAATTTGGCGGCGGGAGGTCTTTTTCTACTAATATTTTGATTTTCATATGCTAAGGTAACCTAATTTCGGCGCAACTTCGGATATTCCGTAATTGGGCTCATAATAACCTGATCAATCAGCTTGCAGGTAAGATGATGGAAATCCTGGTACCTCGGTTCATTTCGGATTGTGCTTTGATAAATCCGTTATGGTTACGGATAATTTTACGGCAAAAGGTCAACCCGACGCCTTCCCCGGTACGGCCGGGTTTGACCGGGAGCTGCGAGAACATATCAAAAACCTTTTCAAGTTGGGAGCTATCGATACCAATCCCGTTGTCTTCGATCAAAATCTTGACATACTGCTGCCCCGTCCCTGTCTGACCAGCAAATTCTGACGAATCAATCATGCTGCATGATATCGAAACAACAGGCTTTTCATCTTTTTTAGAGAATTTGATGGCATTGTGGAGCAAGTGGTAAAAGAGCTGCTCGATCTGGGCAGGATATACATGTATTGACGGAAGCTTTTCAGAAACGATACTTGCTTCCTTGTCCAGAATATCAAAACGGAGCAGCTGGGTTGCCACAGCCAAAGGAGCGTTCAAATTTGTAAGTTCAGGGGCTTGCTTATCTTCATCCAGTAAAGTGAAATCCGAAAGACTTGCAATCATTGCTGAAAACCGTTCGGCGCTGCTGTGGATCCGCGATGCCAGATATTCGGCTTTTTCATGGTCTTTCCCCTTTATCGCCTGCACAACCATCCCACTGAAAACCCTTAATTTTCTAAGCGGCTCTTGTAAACTGTGGTTGGAAATGTGCCTATACTGCCGGTTCTCATCAATCGTGTCGGTAAGCTGCCTGCTCAGGTTTCTCACCGCTTTATCACTTTCTTCCAAAAGCTCTGCCTGCTGCAAATGAAATGAGATCAGATCAGCAAATGCGGCGAACATACCCCGAATCCTCGTATTGTCAAGTTGTGCCGGCTTCGGGTCGATCGCACACAGGGTACCAAAGAATTCCCCTGACTTCAAGACGATCGGGAAAGAAATATAACTCTGGAACCCGTACGTCAAGGGAGTGTGATGGCCGCAAAACTTTTCGTTTTCCTGAACATGGTCAATGACGACGGCCTCCTGCGACTGGCGGATCTCATCGCAAATGGTTGTTTTCAATATTAATTCGCTGCCGGGGGCAAGACCAAAATTTATATCATCCCGCACACTGCAGGTAACCCACTTGCTTTCTGTAACCCTGGCTACAGCTGCAAAACCCATCCCAGTGCTCTGACAGATCACATCAAGCAAAGTGGGCACGACAGGAATCCGCTGCACCCGGGCAATGTCATCGATTAATTCATCATCCAGAAAATCCATATTTCGCTTTTCATCTTCAATTTAATTAACCCTTGTTTTTCCGTAGTTCCCGAATCAGTGAACTTTGGGTTGCGCGGCCGTCTTCGTGAAAATCTTTCTTATCTTCCATCACATTCTTCCAGTAGGCGCACCCTTTTTCTTTTCGGGGTCAGCAGTTTAAAGCTGGCTTAATATATAAGTTAATATTTCGTCATCCTAAATTCAAATGCACATAAAAGTCGTCCGCTGAGCGGTTTGACCAGTCGACGGAAAAGACTGCACCCAATAAGCCGACAAATCCCTGGTCTGTCCTGGGTTTCGCCAAATACCCTGTCGCCCCAGCCCTGCGACCATTTTCCACAGTTACGAGGTCATCCGCGGTCGACAAAAGAAATATGGGCAGATTCTTAGAGATTTCTCTGCGAATAAAATTAAGCGCTTCCATACCATTTCTGACGGGCATATTAATATCCAAAAAAATGATATCCGGCCTGACCCGCGTCGGGTTCGCCATAGCCGCCAATAATTCCTCGCCATTTTTGAAAACCATCAGCTCATACCCATTTTTTAATCGCCCGATAGCCATTTGAAATAACAACACATCTTCAGGGTCATCTTCTGCCAGAAAGACAACTGTTCCTTCCGGTAAGATTCCCCCATTCTCTTTAATCTTTTGTATCATTTTAACCCACAAAAAATTCTAATTTCTACCAAAACAATTTAATAAAGCAGCATATCGATGTAATTACCTTCCGTAGATGCCAGTAATAGTATACACCTACAGAAAATGGGTATGGCTTACGATTCAAGCGCTACTGCACTCCCGGAATGGCTTAAACCCTGGCATAAGACTGCGGGTGTAATTGGTGCAAACGATCCGAAAATGAAAAATCTCGAAGTCTACAACAAGCGTGCCTGATGAATGGCAACTGTATCCACAACCGTTCATTTTGGAGGAAACATGGCCAGTCGCTACGCTGGAGGCCCGGCAGATACGAAACGGAGTTCATCTGCCGGGCTGCTTTCGTAAGAGTTGCGCAGACGCTGCGGGGAATAAGGGAACTATACCTGATTTGTTCAAGGAATCATTAAAATATACTCCATATATCACAGGTAATCAATTATTTAGTGGTATTTTTCCTGTTAAAAATCAAGTCTTGCATGCGAAACATATAAAATCAAAAGAATGAAAATAAATCTTCTTTCGCTATTGATCATTTTTGTTGTTCTTGAAAGCTGTGCGACCAAAATTCCAAGCACGCTCGGGGATGCAAAGAATGCCGAGAATTATGGCTACACCCCAATTGATCCGTTACCGGTAAATGTGGCAGGGATTGTCGTACCAGCCGGATCAACTATTAACCAGACCGTATTGGATCTATTGCCGGATGAAACAGTAAGGCTTGCGATTGGTGAGTTTCAGGGCGACGCCGGCGTCAGTTACGGACCAGCAAAAATTGGTGTCAAAGGGGGCAGATACGTTGTAATCTTAGATTATATCAAGTTCAATACTAAATCCATACCTGTCAGTATTAAAACCGAAAAAATGCCCTCGGACTCCAAGGAGCAGAGAAATGCTTATGTGAACGAGAGCGCCAAGCCGGGAGATCCCATTGTTCCTGTATATGTTGGTATAGGCTTGCGTTTAACGGCCAACATCACTGTTTTGGAAGGAAAAGTGGATCTTGGCAATTTATTAGCCCTGGGCGTGTCAGCACAATCAAAAAAAGTTTTGGGAACTCTGGTCATTCAGACTTTGGGCATAAGTGGCGAAAGCGTAACAGGATCAATACCACTGCCAAGTGAAATAAACCAAACTTCAGTTCAAAATGCGATCCAGTCGTTAGGTGCGATAAGGGCGAGTATTTATTCAGGAAAAACCACCATTAATCCTCGTGTTATCGCCGTATACAATAACCTGGGCGGTGGCGAAAAGACGGTTAATAGTTTCATCTCCCAACTATTGATGAAACCAATCAGTTTAATCGAAAAATGAAATAGTAAGTTACGAAAGATCCCAAGGAAGGTCCGTTCCATTCCCGGACACGTTCATGCATTTACGCTACCATCCAGGTTACCGAGGCGGCCGTTGCGGAAGCGGATGTAAAACAGGAAGCCGTCCGCAATGACTTGGGACGGCCTCCTGCATGACAATTGATCCTGGAATCTTTAATCTATAATCAACACCCTGATAATCTCTGATGTCGAGGCCGACTGCACCCTCAGCAGATAAACCCCGCTTCTCAGCGACAGATTGGTGATATCTACCTCGGCCTTCGATCCACCTTTCAAAGCTTCGGTAAGCCTTACAGGGTAAGTCCTGCCCGCGTCGCTGATCATCTGCAGGCTGATATTGCCCGCATGTTGCCCGGACACCTCCACGGTGAACCTTTTCTGCGCCGGATTCGGGTAAATCCTTGATTTTTCGTAAGTTATTTCCTCAGCAACTTCCCGAACAGGTTCGAAGAATTCCTGGCTTACCCTGCCGCCCGACGGAGCTCCCGAAGAAGTTCCCTGAACGATCAGCTGCGGTTGATTGGCCGCGTTTTCTTTGGTATTGAAAGACAGGTTCTTGTTCTGCGAAGTCGCGTTCCTGATCTGGAGGCTTACTACTTTGTCGCCGGCGGCCTGGGCCTGAACATAACTTGTAACATCCAGCTCATAATATTTCGCAACATTATTCACGCTTACCGAGCTCAATGCTGTGGCAGATGCCGAAGGAGCATTGTTAAAATTGATGCCCGTTTCTGTCCACGAATCATTATCGACACCGTAGGCTGACAAGTTGATACCCGTCGAGTTTTCCAGGTTGCTGCCATAAATGCGCAGTTTTGCCGAAGTCACGTCGCTCACATTGCCGAGCGAGAATTTCAGGTAAGAGGAACGCGTAATCCCGTCGCCGGAACCGGTCTTGACAAGCATGGCCTGCTCATTCCCGTAATTGATAGCAGAGTAGCTTCCGTTCCGGACGTGCGCATCAGCCTGTGGGGTCAATGTCAGGGTCACAGGTACTCCGCTTGCAGGAACTACTTCAATGGCAGAGATCTTTGGCTTGTTGGCTGCGCCGCTCAGGAAGTTGATATTCAGCACACCATCCGTTACTGTTACAGAGAACGTTTCCTGGATGGCCCTGATTGCACCGCCTGCTTTTGCATAAATATCATAGTTGGTCAGTTTACGGCTGCCTTCCATGTCCACGTTGAACATTCTCTTGCCGATTCCTCCCGCTCCTTTGCCCGGTGCCCCGAACCAGATCTCAGCAAAGTGCAGGATCACATTCATGGTACCGTTTTCAACAGGTATTGCGTAGTTAAATGCCGCAGACGAGCGTTCGGTCATGTACAGCGCATCGTCCGTTGTGTTCAGGATATCCACGCCGGTGATCGACGAAGTGCCGTCTGTGCCGCCAAAGTACTGGTCAGCACCAAACTGGCGGCTACCCGTGGCCAGGAAGCTTGGTCCTGCTGAATTGATGCGGACAAGTGTTCCACAATTTTGAGCGCGGTCCACAGAAACCTGGATCGTCCGGTTACACCCGCCCACTGCGTCGGTCACTGTCACTTCATACACGCCTGGAAGCAAATTGGTAGCCGTAGCCCCGGTTTGTGCCGGGCTGGTGGCCCAGGAGATCGTGTAGTTACCTGATCCTCCGGTGATGTTACCAACTGTCGCAGTACCAAATGTAGCATTGCAGCTCAAAACGGGCGCAGACACATCGAAAGCAAGGTTATTTTGTTCAGCAATCGTGAACACTTTGGAGGTTTCACAACCATTGGCCGTGTTTTCTTTCACAAAGAAAGTATAGTTGCCGGCTGCCAGATTTGCAAATGTTGGCGATGCCTGGTAGTTGCCGTTCGGCCCCAGTTTGTAAAGGAACGAAGTCGCCGCTGAGTTGGTCGCAGTAAAGGTAATCGAACCGTTAGCCATGCCGCAGGTCGCACTGTTTACGCTCTGCTGCACCAGCGTTACTGCATTCGGGTTTGCGCTGGCCGAGAAAATTTCCATCCCTGCCAGTGCCACGCGGTTTACCGTCGGGTTAAACTTCACGTCCAGCTTGCCATCTGCAACAGACACACTGAAATCTTTTACCAATGCCGCCTTGTAACCTGCCTCGCGGTGGATATCAAGGTTGGAAAGCCTGTTCTGGTCTTCCAGATTAATACTGAATACCCGTGAGCCGGTGGTGGTGAAGAAATTCTCGACAAAATGCATCCTTACCATATAGTTACCATTTGCCAACGGAACCACGTAACGGGTTTCGGCAAGGTCAGTGGTGGCCGACAGGTAGGTTTGGTACAACACATCATCGTCGGTACCTGCTATCGGCGTTGCAGCCGGTTTATCGAGCTGAACAGAACCCTGACGGTAGTTTTTATCAGATTCCCAAACTTTTCCATTGATCGTCACATTTGCGTCAGCACCACCTTTGATGCGTTTCAGAACTGAAATCATACTGCAATTGTCATCACCGATTCCATAAAGCGGGATCCGCAACGGAGACAGGTTGCTGTTGTAGGTTACCGTCAGGAAGGCATTTTTGATGCCTGCCGTGTTAGGATGGAAGCTCACGGAAAGGTGACTGGTATCCTGCGGGTTCAACACCGTTTTACTCGGCATTTCAGTAAAAAACTCGTTCTGGTTCGGTCCGGTGATCGCTACACTTTTGATTGTCAACGAAGGATCGGACGTACCGTTTGCATAAGTCTGTCCAAGATTCTTCAAATCCACAGTCACCGCATGGTTCATGCTGATCACTTGCGAGCCGAAGTCAACGGCTGAGGTAAGCGCTGCAAGTTCAGAGTAATTGGTCGAACCTGTTTCCGGTTTGATATTGGTTACATAATAAACGTTATCCTGGTAATCATAGTTGGTTACAGCCGGGTTTCCAATGTAGTCATGTCCGATGATGTACGCATTCGGGATGATGTTCCCGTTGGCGTCCATCGCCTTCCAGAATCGCATACCGATCTTGCCTTCAGAGTTCCGGGTACGGTCGGAGTAAGAACTTGCGATCCTGAAACCAAAATTACCTGTATGGTTGAAAGAACCTTCCGCCAGCAAACCGGATGTACCGTTTCTGAGCGGCAGTAAAGACTGGCCGTCCAGCGGATGATGCGTAAACAAGCTGGTAGTCGACGTAGAACCTTTGGTATAATACTGGAACGTTTCAGTGGCTGCGCAGCATCCGTGGTAACCCGCCATTTGTACAACAGATACCGGTTTGCTTGCATCAGCCCTCGTGAAGAAAGCGGAGATGATCTCGTCTGTGTTCAGGATCAGGCTGCTACCTGCGTTGGTACCATCGCTGCTGGTAAACCCTACATTGGATTTGAAGCCAAATGCACTGATGATCTCCTGCGCACGCGGTTCGCTGTTGCCCTCTCCCGCCGATTGCCACAACCCGCGGAGCACAATGCTCTTTTTAGGCGTAAGGTCGTCGTTGGAAAGGATATGCAGTGTATCGTTCAATACTCTTACACGGCCGGTTGGGAAGTTGGCAATAAACTGGATACCAATTTCAACCGAACCGGCAGGGTTCACCACAATCGGTGCCGCGGTGGCGGGATCGTAAGTTACATTGTTGACCGTCGCGATTTTCCAGCCGGCTGTGTTTGTAAAGTTCAGGTTGCTGATATTCAGCGCGCCTGCGCCTTTGTTGCTCACCTTAAGTTTAACTACATCATGGTTACGGTTGTAAGGCGTAAATGTTCCGTCTTCGTTAGTCCTTCTCCAAGGCACCTGGATCAGTGAGAATGTCAGCTGGTCGTTGCCAGGGAATTTATCGAGGTTTTCAACGAGCATACTTGCATTGCTTGCCGCTGGCTGAACCACGCTGAAAGAAACCGGGTCGGTAGTAGTCGTATTGTTATTACCGTCAATAGCACGTCCACGCAGGATATAAGTACCCGGAGTGTTGATCAGGATTGGTGAATAATAATCCTGGTATGCAGCATTGTTGAGGCTGTACTGTACTTTCGACAGGTTTGAGCCGCCCATATCCGATGCAGTCAAAGCAGCGATCACCTGGTTGCGGTACACACCTGCCGATTGCAATGTTCCGCTCAAAGCGAGTGATGCTACCGGCGAAATGAAGTCCCCTTCCGCAGTGGCAGGGTCGACTATCACAAAATTGATCTTTGTATTTGTTCCGCCTGTTGCGTCGACGGTCAGTTTTCCGTCCGTTACCGCAACGGTCACAGTAGCGATCCTGTTTGACATCTGGGCAGTCGGGATGAAATTGGTAATGGCAGTCACACCTTCCACGTTGATGCGGTGGTTACTGTCATAGAACCCGATATCTCCGGCAGCCACAGTCACATTATATTGTCCGTTCGGAACCTTCATTTCCCACGAACCCGGCGTTTGCGGACTGTTGCCCTGCATCAGCGCGAATGTGCGCAGACGTGTTTCAGCAGAGGTCACATTGCGCTCACGCATGCTGCCGGTGTGGTCTTTCGGAGCCTTGGTAGTGGGGTTAACCCAGCCGAAGCCGCGCGTATCGTCGTATGCCATCCCAATGTCCGCAATGTAACCTGCCGGTGTAGCAGTAGTGGAAAGCTGGAAGTTTACCATCGTGGCGTTAGCACTTACATCAGTCACACGCAGGTTTACCACCACCGAATCCATTGCAAAGTCTGCCGCAGTAGCTTTTACCACCGTGGTGTAAAGTCCCGCCGGAAGCCCCGATGTGTTGACCCCGAATGAGAGAATTCCCAATGCAGGGTTCGGCGTTGTCAGCCAGGTAGCTGGCGCAGTCCTGGTGAATGTTACAGGTCCCGGCGTGCCGTTTTTCGCTTCGAGTGTCAAAGTTTTGTTATCGGCAGTGCCATTGAGAGGCGCTGCGAAATCCATTGTTTTCTGAGTAAAGGCAAGTGCTTTGCGTGTACCGGCTGCGATTACATTTTCAAGAACGAAAACATAATCCTGGTAGTCACCATTGGAAGCATCTTCAAAGCAGACCAGGTAGCTGTTTGGTATCAGTACTCCCTGACGGTCCTTCATCGGATACACCCGTGCAGCATGCAGCGCAGGGCCACCGGCGTTGAGGGGATCTTCGGTATAGGAAAGACGGTTTTCAAGGCCGATCACGAAGATACCGAAAGGCCCGGCAGGATTGAACTGGTTGGTACCGGCTACAATCTGCGGATAAAGAATATTATGTTGTCCGAATACACCCGACAGCGTTCCTACATTGGTAAGCGCCGGAGCATTATCGGTTTTGGTATAATAACCAAAAGGCAGCTCCTGGTTGGGCGAGTAACGTGCCACCGGCTTAATGATCACAGGGCCATCGCCTGCTTTTTCAAAAAACTGCACAGGTACTTCTTCACCTTTCATCGTTGGCTGAATGCCGCCCACGAGGGCTGTCCAGCCGACATTGATATTGTAACCCAGCGTGTTTACCACTTTCTGCAGTGGCGGTTCGTTGCTGCCTTCATAACCATTTACCGACATGGCGTACAATCCTACCGTAAGAGCCGGGGCATTTACCGCATTGCTGTTGATGACCAAAGCTGCGTCAAAAGTATTAACAGTGTTGCCGGGGGCAAAGGTAACGTCGTAAGACTGCGTTTGTTCGGGAGCGAGCGTGCTGCTGGCAGTTTCGCCTTCTGGAATCACCTGTGTGACGCTGAAATTAGCTGCGGAAGTGCCGCTGATCGCCAAAGTTCCAAGGTTCAGTGCCGTAGTACCGGTATTGGTTACCGTGATACGCCTGGTTCGTGTTGTATTTTTTGTTGCGTCGAATACAAGTTCAGCATCGCTCGCCACGATCCGCGCCGAGGATGCAGGAGCGGTTACAGTGAGGGTTACCAGCATATTTGCGCTGGTATAACCATTAGCAGCCAATGTGAGGGTGGATTCGTAAGTACCCGGTGTAAGGCCTGTCGGGTCAATACCCAATGCTATGGTACCCAGTGCTGCATTTGGTAATGTAAGCCATTCTGCAACAGGCGATTTGCTCAGTGTCAGGGCCGGGCTGCCAAAGCTGGATGTCAGCGTCACATTCTGCGTTGCCGGAACAGGGCTGCCAAACAGGTGTTGAAAGGATAGTGAAGGAGCTGAAAAAGCAAGTGTCTTTTCAACCGGTGCACCGAAAGGCTTCACATTGGTTACCAATACAACCATATCCTGGTAGTCGAAACCTGAAATGTGCTCTTCCATAGCCACCACATAGGAATTCTCTACAATATTCCCGGCCGCGTCTTTCAGTTCATAAACCCGTACATGGTGCGGTATGGCGTTTGCGAAATTATTTAAAGCATCTTCACTGTACACGTGACGGTTGGCAAAATAGGGCCATCTTGAATAAAATCCGAATGAATCAGTTCCCGGATCAAAAGTCAGTGAACCGTTTACCTGCACATTCACAGTTTGATAGCTATTGTTGCCTACTGTGAACAGTTCGTTCTTGGCAGTTGGCTGACCTGAGCTGTACCATCCGAAACCTGTTACAATGCCGCCTGCATCCTGGGGACCAAATACCGAGATCGGTGCAATTTCAACAGGACCATCAGAAGCGCGCTGGAATGCCTGGACAGGAACTTCCTCGCCAAGCAATGCGGCATTGAAATTAGATGAATGGATGATATTGGTATTTTTATTATCGTCACCCACATTCACGTTGATACCATGTACGTCCAGTACCAGCTGCAATGAAGGCTCGTTGTTACCTGAAAGGCCAGTGGTGCCCAGTCCGCTCAGGGTGACCTGCTGTACCGGGTTGTTTTCGCTGGTGATCAGTATGGTCGCTTTTTTAACGCCTGTTGAGGTCGGGTTAAACACTACATTGAAAGTAATCGCGCTGCTGCGGGCGATCGTTACCGGTGAGGCAACCGAAGGTGCAGGTGCGCCTACCAGCTGGAACTGACTTTGGTCAACCCCTTCGATAGTAATGCCTGTTACTTTCAAAGGCGCGTTACCCGTATTGGCAACCGTCACCGGCCGTCCCGGCCCCGCTGCGCCACCTGTTACGTCGTTTTCTATGATCGAAGCTGGTGTTACGGTTGCAATGCCTTTTTGTTCGGACAATGCCGCAGCTTTCAGCAGGACGATCTGGGCAGTTTTGCCATTCTGGTTATTCCAGTTGTATTCAATTACATACAGGTTACCGGTTTCAACGTCCTCGGTAAGATCGAGCGGATTGGCAAAACCGGAAAGGCCCGTGATACCGTCGGTTCCTGCGCCGGTTTGCGCGCCGATGATGTCGTAAACATGATCGTCGGCCAGGGGCGAGTTAACCGCCGGGTCCGGTGCCATGCTGCCCGGTTCCATCACAATAATGTCACTTCCTCCAGAGAACCGGCACACAAGGATCCGTCCTTTCAATGCGCCATTGAATGCATTGCTTTTGTATTCTATTACACCGTTCGGTGATTTGTTTTCTTCAAAATCATACGCGGCACCACGGTAATTGGCATCCGGACCCTGTGTCTCCGGGTACAGCGGATTATCCAGATACCCCCTGTTGGCTACATACTCGCCACGAAGCGGGTTAGGGTGACCAAAATATCCTGTCGGTTTCAGCGGGTTCACACGGAAAAGCCAGTCTCTTTGCAACTTTACCGAAGACGTTCCGATTACCGGAGGGCCGCTGTAAAATGTTCCGTCGGGACGGCGAGTTCCAGGTACGGATGCCGGAGAATTACCACCTGCGGCCGAACCATTGGTAGGAACATACAACTGTCCGTTGGTATGCCAGACCATATCTACTGCATTGCGGATACCCGAAGCATAGATCGTCAAGGGTGAGTTGGCAGCATACGGGTTGTAAGTACCGTCCGACATTCTGATATTATCCACAGGCGCGGCGTTGATAAGTGCCTGGTTGGCAGTGGTACGCACGTCAAGAGGTAATGTAACGCCAGCCAGTTTGGTCAGGTCGAGGCGCATCAGACTCGCTGAAAGCAAAGTTTCTTCACGCTGCCATCCGGTGTCAAGTGCTCCCATAGAGCTGTTACTGCCCTGGTTGAAATAAAGTGCTCCGTCGGGACCGAAAGTGATGCTGTTGACAAGGTGATCCGCTTTTGAACGTGGCAGCTTCGTCAGTATCAATTGTTCTGATTCCAGGTCAGCGCCAGTCAAACGTGAAATGTTTCCGTCAAATTCGGGGGCATTGGTAAGGCCTGCGCTGCAATGCGAAATGTATGCGATGAGGTTCGTCGGCGTAGATTCAGGGGCGAAGGTCAGACCAACCGAAGAACGTAGGCCATATTTCGCTGTTAAAGTTTTGATCTCGGTTTGTTCCGAAAGCATCCCCGTGGTATGATCGACTGTAAAACGCTCGATCGTACCATCCAGGCGCAATGCGTACAGCTTGCCGTCAGGACCAAAAGTCAGACAGGTATATTTTTTCCCGATAGTACCCGGAATCACCACTTTCGGTGCAAACTCGGCTGCTACCGGGTTAGGGGCTCCTGTAACGGTACTGCTCGTTGTGAAGGTCGCCTCATAAGGCAGGAATGCAGCACCAGTATGCGATTTAACGCCCGATGTTACGATGAATTTGTATTTGGTAGACAATTCCAGCGAGAACTTCGGTTTGAAGCTGATCGCATCGTGGCCACCTGTTCCGTTCACACCAAGCGCTTCCACTTCGATCAGCTGTTCGCCGACTACTTTGAAAAGCTTGACGTTAGCCGTCGTGATAGTAGCATTGTCCACACCTCCCTGGAAACCCGGAACGGCTGGTACAAAAAGGTCATTGGCAGAAATCGGCGTAATGTTCACACTTACGTTGGTAGCGCCATCCAGCGGGGTGGACGACATTACGTAGGGCTGATTGGTACCGGGCGCCATGACAGTGATCTGGATCAAAGTGCTTGCGCTGGTGTGATTTGCTGCGGAAGCCGTAACTGTGGCAGTATATGTTCCTACTGCAAGTGATTTTGCAGCGATATAGTCGAATGTTACATTGGGCTCGTCACCATTGTGTGTCGGTGAGAACGAAAGCCAGTTGGACGCACCCTGTCCGTAAGTCGCGCTCAAAGTAATGGGCAGGCCTGCGGTGGTTGTAGAGTGGAAAAGGTCCAGTGAAGTCGTCTTGATGGTTTCATTGGTACCGGCATCAATCACAAGGCTGTGCTCGCTCGCCGACCACAGCAAATAAGGTCCCAGATCTATCGGCGTGATAATCGCTGAGTTGATTTTGGTATTGGTACCGCCATTGGCATTGATTGTCATGAAGCCGTCGGTAACAATTGCCCTTACTGTCGCAGATTTGAAACGGGTAGCAGAACCGGCGCTGCCTGTCGGTACAAAATTGCTGAATGCATTTACACCTTCAACATTGATAGTATGGCTTTCGGCAGCAGATTGGGGATCAGGATCTCCGGCAGAAACAGTAACATCGTAGATACCATTGACTACTTTCATTTCCCAGTAACCTTCGGCCTTCACACCATTGAAATTGCCCGGAAGGTCGTCGGCCTGCATGTGCATGAACGTGGCCTGGGTGATATCAGCTGGAGTGGTACGCTTGCGTCCGTTACCCGGGATATTACCTCCCACCGACAAATCGAGCGGAGCGCCGTCGGACGGACGTTTCCAGCCGTATTCAAGGCCGTTACCCTGGTTTGCGCCGGTGCGGGCACCGTACGCCTGACCGTAATCCCGGATCCAGCCTGTCGGCGGAACCGTGCCAGGATCCTGGAAGTTGATCTGGGTAACCTCTGCAACACCCGGTGCAGAAACCGTAAGGTTGATCAGCAGCGTGGCAGGCTCGTAACCCTGGGCGCTGGCAGTGACTACTGTTTCATAAATTCCGGGGGCCATGGTGGTGCTGAAATTGGCAGGACCAAATGTAACCGCGCCCAAAGTGGCATCAGGGATTGTAAACCAGCTTGCAGATGTATTGCTGAAAGTGATGGCAGGTGTTCCCTCGGAAGCTGCGAGCGTGGCAGTCTGAGCGGTCACCTGTTGACCCTGTGTTGCTGTAAAATCGAGGGCGTTGGGTGTGAATGTCAGCGTTTTTGCTGCGGCTGCATTCGAGGTAACAGAGAAGTTTTCGAAAGTAAAAGTTTCAGGTGTGCTGGCGTTGCGGTGCGTTGCGAAGATACCGGTATACACCGTTTTTCCCGCCAGTTCCAAATTGGTGATGTCGATCGCCGCAGGATTGGCTGCCGATGTATAGCGTGCACCCACATTTACATAGGTAACGCCGTCAACCGAATAAAAACCTTCCAGTTTACCATTTGTCAGATCCACAACCATTCTCAGACGAACGGTGCGCGTGTCAAGGCCCGCAACAGCATCGGTGATCCGCTGATCTGTGTTGACAATACCGCTTGTGTTGGAGGAAACATCATTCAGCTCCCTGCGCATTTCCAGCTTGTTTCCAACCACAACCAGTTTCACATAAGTCTTGTCGTTCAGGCCCAGCCACAGACCGGCCTGCTGTGAGGAAGTTCCGTTAAACGGAGTGATCAGTGTTGTTTCGACAGTAAGTTTGCCATCGGCAATTATACTTACCCCGAGGCTGTTGATCTGATTGTTGTTCGGCTGACCGGTATTGGAATAAGCGATCCCCTTGTTGGTAACAATGCTAAGCCTGCCGTCCGCGACAGTCAATTGGGATGGTTCGTAACCGATTATTGCCGAAGACGGCGTACCATCTGCCGCCTGGCGGGAGCCTGTGTAGGGGTCGGCCATTGTAAAACCGGTTTGAACACCGCTTTTGTCAACCAAACCACCTTCCGTACCGTCAAAATTCAGCAGGAAAGGCAGGTTCACTGCGATCTGGTCGCAGGGCAGGGTACTTAATGGAGAGCAAGGTATATCTGTTGGCATTGCTTCAACGGTCAGTGAAAAGTCTGCACTGGCGGCTGCGAGCAATTGGTCGGTCGCAATAATTTTAAGCGACACCGTGGTCGGTTCCGCCGGAGCGTTACCGCTGAATGCCTGTGTGGCAGGATCAAATGATATCCAGGATGGCAGCGCAGACCCGTCTGCGCGTGTAGCAGAATAGGTAAGTACATCACCTGCATTCGGATCGGAGAATGAACCTGTGATAAATGAGAATTGCTGCCCCGCGAAAACGTTTTGGTTTTCTGGTGCAGTCACGATGACCGGCGCATCATTGACGGCCGAAACAGGAAGGATCTCAATTGCGTTGATAATCGCTTTGTCTTTCGCTGCGATGAAATCAATGTTCAGCACGCCGTCAGTTACATTGGCGTCAAAACTTTTGACCACGACAACCTTACCCTGGTTACCGCCCTGGGCAAAAAGGTCAATGTCATCGAGTACGGTCACATTTTCCATTTTCACGTCAAATATCCGTGAATTGAGCGAAGTGTGCATATTTTCAACCATATGCAGCTTCACGGTATAGGCCCCGTTGGCGATAGGGATTGCATAAGCCAGGTTATAGCCTGCGCGGCGTTCGTAGTAAAGCTCCGGAACCGGGTGATTGCCGACAAGCGCAAAACTGCCGGTGGGCAGATCGCCCTGCAAAACCGCATACTGGTCGTCGGCATTGAAAACAGCACCATTCACGGTACGGGTAACGCCACCCGCATTAATGCGGTAAGGAGCCGACACAACCGGAAAATCAGTCTTTTTTATAGAAAAATCATCAAAAACATATTCCAGGTCCGTATTGCTGTCGTTGTTTCTTTTTGACCCGAAAATACCGGCCAGCAATGTTTGCCCGTTGAAACCCATATCTGAAACATCGATTGCAGATGGCTGCGCTTCGGTATTGTAACGCGATCCTACATTGACGTAATTAACACCATCCAGCGAGTAAAACCCTTCCATCTTGTTATGTACAAGATCCAGCACGAGCCGCAACCTTACTGTTGAAGAATTCAGGTTGGAAACTGTTTCAGTAATGCGTTGATGCGGATTGCTGAGAGAAGTGCTGGAAGTAGAAGCGTCGTTAAGCTCTCTCCGCATTTCAACTTTGTTGACAGTAGCGGCGAGTTTTATATAAGTTTTGTCATTCAACCCAACCCATAAACCGCCCTGTTCTGCATTGGAGCCGTTGAAAGGATTAATGATGGTAGTTTCAAAGGTCAGTTTGCCTCCTGCCGACGGTACCGCCACAGCCAGTGCGTTGATCTGGTTATTGCTGCCCGTGAAAGCAAGACCGTTATTAGCAAGGATGGTAAGCCTGTCGCCCCCGATGGTAAGCCTGGAAGCGTCGTAGCCTTTGAGGCCGTGTGCCGGTACAGCTCCATCGGCAGCGTGGCGGCTACCCGAATAAGCGTCGGCCAGGGTAAAACCTGTTCCTGCATTATTCTTGTCTGCCAGTCCGCCTTCGGTTCCGTTGAACGTAAGGCTGAAAGGCAGGGTAACCGCGAGCTGGTCGCATGGCAATGTACTATTGGGAGGGCAACCGGTGACCGGACTTGTAACGTTGAGTATAAAATTTGTGCTGACAGATGCTTTTCCGTCGGTGGCATTCACCTTGATGTTGTAATCGGCGGCAGTTGAGGGCGTTCCGCTGAACGTGCCGTTGCTGAAAGCCAGCCAGCCCGGCAGCGCGCTATCGTCGGTAAGAGTAGCTGTGAGTGTGAGGACATCATTGTCGTCATCTTTAAAAGCATTGGCCGGTACGGACAATGTAAAAGGCGAATTGGTACTGGCGGTCTGGGCAGGAATACCTGCATCTACCACAGGCGCGGCATTGACCGGTTCGGCAATTACCTCTGTCACGTTTATCGTCACCTCGGTAGAAGCTGACGCTGCCGGCGAAGCGTTATCTGTGGCAGTAACCGTGAAAGTGTGTGAAGCGGCCGTATCGAAATCGAGGGCCGAAAGCAGCGTAATCACGCCTGTTCCCGCATGGATCGCGAACTTACCGTCTCCTCCCGTCAATGCATACGTAATGGTCTGGTCGGCTGCGTCGGAAGCTGATATGGTGCCTATTTCAGCATTTACGGCCAGGTTTTCCGGATGTGTAAAAGTGTAGGATGTATTGGCGAAAACGGGTGCCTCATTGGGCTGCGGAACAGCAGGCCGGCTGACGGAAAAATTGTCAAAACGGAACTGGACACTGGCCGCGTCGCTGTTTCTTTTGGTTGCGAAAATTCCGCCATAGAGCGCCTGTCCGGCAAACCCCATGTCGGAAATATTGAGGGAAGTAGCTGGATACCTCGCTCCGATGTTGATATAATTTGCGCCGTCCAGCGAATAAAAACCATCTACCGTGTTGGCTGTAAGGTCCACGATCAGCCTCAGGCGGACGCTTGATGTATTCAAACCCGGCACGGACTCGGTAATGCGCTGGTGCTGGCTGGTAAGCTGTCCGTTTAATGCTGTGCTGGAAACATCGTTCAATTCTCTTCTCATCTCCACCTTATTGCCGGCGGCTGCCAGTTTCAGGAACGTTTTGTCGCCGAGGCCCACCCATAACCCTGCCTGCTCCGCATTGGAACCGTTCATCGGGTTGAGGACCGTAGTTTCGAAAATCAATGTACCCGAATTTTCCACACCGATGCCGAGGGCATTGATCTGGTTGTTGTTCCCCTGGTAAGCAATGCCCTTGTGTGCGTCGATCGTGAGCACACCATTGGCCACTGCCAGCCTGGAAGGTTCGTAGCCGATCAGCGCCGAAGAAGGCGAACCGTCGCCGGCCGCCCTGGTAGCGCTGCTGTAAATATCGACCATCCTGAACCCGGTACCGTTTCCGGCGGCGTCGGTCAAGCCGCCTTCCGTGCCGTTAAAATCCAGTGAAAATGGCAGTGCAGGGTTGATTTCCTCGCACTGCAAAGTAGTGATCAGCGAGCAGGCGGCAAAAGCCGGTGCTGCGGGAAGCCGGAAAGCCGAAGCTTTTCGCTCGGCTGATTTGCTTGCTGAACGTGAAACAGAACCGGTTTCTGTAACAGGACCAGACGCATAGGCGTGCACATTGCACAGCAGTCCGGCCAAAAAAATCAACTGCCAGATCTTTTGAAAATGGCGTAAATTTTGGACAGCGTAAAGATCTTTTTTCATGGTATGTGAAACGAATTGAACTGGTTTTCGGCTCTTCAGACGTGCATAGACGCACTTCTTCCGACCGGCTGGTTGAGTTAAGAGAGGATAACGATTTCGGGGGTATATCTAAATTCTACTTCAAAACTTGTAAATAGCACACAATGAGGCAATTATCAGCCATCATCTGATACGTATTATTCAGTATGCATTGATTATACTGCGGTTACTTACTGACAAAAGTCTGTAAACAATGTTTCCCGCAAAAACCCTTTGGATACCAAACGGGCAAATTGCATGTTAAAGCCTCCAAATATTTATAAAAACGGGCCGCAGGACGCGGTGCTCGGGAGGTTTTATCGCGGAAGATTTCAAAAAGCCGCCGATGATAAAAAATAGCATTATTCGCATTATTTTTTGTTAAGTAATTGTAAACGAGGATTAAAAAATGTAACCCTTGACCACATAGCCGCCGGTCGTTTTTTATAATATGTGTAAAGTTATACATTCAAATTCAAGTATTTCTCACCTGTCATCAAACTATATATGCACAATGTAATAATTATACGAATTACTTTGAGGCTCAATTTTTTTGATATCTAGCACAAGTTCGCTCAAAGGATGTAGCAAACTATATCCTATATACGTCAGAAAGGCAGATGTGCTGGTAGGAGAATTTCAAAGGAATTGCCGGAAAGAATGACAGAAATTTTATTTACCGGCCGAATACTTAATTTTCTTATAAATATTTCAATTTTTTATAAAACAAAATGCCGTTCAAATGATTGAAAGGCGCTTTTCGATGATTTGCCGGATAACCAATTGTATACTGTGCCGGATGCTTGCGGGCGTTCAATTCGGCGGGATGGACCGGTGAAAAAAAATTCCCGCTGAAATAAACTTTTTCAGATGTCGTCACTGCCAGACAGTGTGTCCACACGGAAATTTCGGCTCAAAAGCGAAATCCGGTTCTGCGGACCGGCTTTCATATGAAGGATAAAGTTTCAACACGACGTTACCGTCGCACCACATAAAACAGAGTTGTGTAATGAAGGCAATGTTTGCAACTCATCAGGGACGGGCAGGCCGTTGACCTCCAATTCCTGTTTGTGCTTATGTAATAGCAGCAACCAGCGATTTTCTACAACAAACATCCGACACTCGGTTTTTTTTGCTTGCTTTTGCATCAAAAAAGTTTTCTGAGACTGGTAATCAACGGCGTCCGAGTCCAGATCAAGAACCTGTTGCTTTTGTTTGATCACAAGCTGATGCCTTTTATATTCTTGTGCGGTAAGTTCAAAGGACCTTTCGCTCAGGTGCCTGATGAGTATACATGCATGGTCAGGAGTAGATGGTATTTTCGGGGACATAAAGTAAAGTTTAATTTAACTTGCTTAGTAAACAAGTGGTAACTATCTAGTTATCAATAATATATTATTACTGTCACAAAGATTAGGCCAGTTCAAACTGTGGACTAACTGGTGTGATTTCACCATTCTTCTGGCTTTAACCTGTGGCTTTTTAGCGCACTTGTCTCTTGTTTTGAACACAGATACCACCCTTTCCCGCAAAAAACGAACTGTCCGTTCATTGCTTGCAGGCCGGTGACACTACTGCGTGAGACAAAATACACTGAAATAGTTCGTAAGTGGGCGCGAGGAATAATAGCCCGACGGAAACCCTGGAAACCCCCAGGCCAGAGTATGCCCACTTACAAAACAGGGAAGTTGCCGCCATCGGCGACCAAATTGTGTCCTGTGATATAGGAAACCTTTGAAACCAAGAAAAGCATCAGTTCTGCTATTTTGGCAGGATCTGCCATCCTTCCGAGGGGTATAACTCCCGCCCTTGCCAGCAATTTTTCAGTCATTTCCTCTGTACTGCACCCTGCCGAGGCAGCCAGGTGATAATAGAAAGCTTCATTTTTATATTACACTTTGTGTTTTCTATAAAGCTCTCCCCAGGGCTCGCGCATCACACGGGCACGCAACTGATTTGCCGCAAAATTTTCTACAAACTCCTCTTTTTCGGGGTTCCATTTCAAATCCTGATTGAGCAGCAAGGCAATGTTCCCCAGATGAGCGATGGTCACAGAACGATGCCCGATCTCTGCCGGTGCAGCCGTCGGTTTCCGCGAGATTACGCAGTCTACAAAGTTGCGGTAATGGTTTTCACTTTTATACAGACGCAACTCTGTATCGCGGATTACGGTAGAATCGATCTTTTCGGGAGTGACTTTGTAACTACCTCTTGATACCCAAACCTGGCCTTCCGAACCGTGAAAGGTAATGCCACGAGGCGCCTGGGCCGCATCCGATCCCACAATCAATTGAACGCCGTTTTCGTAAATGCATTCAAAATAGAATTCCACCGCCGTATTCCAGACCGGATCTTTCGACCACTTCGCTTTGGCGTTTCTGACCTCTACCGGACCGGTATGGTCCGTTCCGATTCCCCATTGTGCAATGTCGAGATGGTGCGCTCCCCAGTCGGTGACCATCCCTCCGGAATAGTCCAGGTTCCACCTGAAATTAACATGGGTCCGCGCCGGACAGTAAGGAGCCTCGGGAGCTGGGCCCAGCCAGGTTTGGTAATCAAAATCCTCCGGGACCGAAGTCGGAGCCGTCAAATGACCCGTTTTCCCAAAATCAGGCGTCCCTCCGGGCAAGCCGCAAACCACCTTTTCCAACTTGCCGATCCTGCCGTTTCTCACCAATTCGCAAGCCCGGAGGAATTCCGGTGCCGATCTTTGCTGGCTGCCAGTCTGAAACACGACCCCATACTTTTTTACTGCATCGCTCATCGCCCTTCCCTCGGAAATGGTCAGCGATAAAGGTTTCTGACAATACATATCTTTTCCGGCTTTGGCTGCCATCAGCACCGGTATAGAATGCCAGTGGTCGGGTGTCAGCACCGCCACCGCGTCGATGTCTTTGCGATCGATCACTTCCCTGAAATCGAGCGATCCTTTGGTCGATTTATAAGTCTTACCGTTCTCCTTGCTGTAAAAATCATCAACGAGTTCCATGAGATACTCGCGACCACCCAATTTTCCGTCCCAGTAGCCGGTGCTTTTCTTATTGACGTCGCAAATGGTGGTAATCTGGACCCGCTTGTCGGGCAGGAAACCTTTTACGTCATTTTCGGCCTGATTGCCTGCTCCGATGAATGCCAGATTGATCCGATCCGACGGACTTACAAATCCGTTTTTCCCAAGCGCCGACGCGGGGATCAATGTGGGAAATGCGATCGCCGAGGTAGCAGCACCCGCGGCATTTTTGATAAAAGCTCTTCTTTTCATATTCATTTAATATGTCGGATCAGGTATCTTTATGTAATCAAAAACTGTCAGTATACTGGATTTTGACCGGGTTTAAGCAATTCCGGGTGGCTGTCCATTTCAGCAATCGGAATCGGCATCAGCAAAATGAACGGTGACATCAAACCCCAGAGCGTTTCGTTGTATTGCGGCCCCATGTCGACCTTCTCGCCCGTTACCGTATGCCGTTCACATGTTCCAGTGCTTTTGTCACCTGGTTTGTTTGTAGATAAGCCTCAGCCACCCATAATTTAACGTCGGCCAGACGAAGAATTCGCGTATTATTAATTGAAATGGTGCCGGCAATCCCTGCATATTTACCTCTTTCGCCATTAATGTATGTCACGAGCTGGTAGCCTCCTTTGAATGAAAACGCCCCATTACGGACTCAAAGCACGAATGCCCCTGCCAGTGTGTTCCGCTCATGCATCGAACTGAATTTGATCGGAAGGATGCGACACCTGGACCAGTACTTCCCCAATAGGTAAAAACTTATTCCCCACGTAAGCTCTTCACGGGGTTCGTCAACGCTGCTTTGACACTTTGAAAACTTACAGTTACCAAGGCAATTCCTATTGCCAGCACACCAGCAACCAAAAATGCCCATAACCTGATGTCAGTTTTATACGCGAAGTCCTGTAACCACCAGGTCATAGCGTACCAAGCAAGGGGCGAAGCCAATAGGATAGCTAGAACGACCGGCTTGAGAAAATCCCTTGACAATAGCATGACGACGCTGCCTACGCTGGCTCCCAGCACTTTTCGAATACCAATTTCCTTTGTACGATTTTTAGCCGTGAACATCGCCAGACCCAAAAGACCTAAACAGGCAATACCAATTGCTACTAGCGCAAACCAACCAAACAGATCGGCTACCCGTTCATCCGATTCGTACTGCCTTTGAAAATGATCATCCAAGAAAAAAAATTCAAATGCATTGCCGGGAAATGCTTCCTGATAGTCTTTTTGAAGCATTGCTACTGATTGCCCCAGATGATTGCTTCGTAATGCAATCGTCAAAAAGCTACTATTCCAGGGTATATGCTGAAAAATAATAGGACCATTTGCCGTTTTCAGGGATTGCTGATGAAAGTCATTAACGACGCCAACAATCTTCTTAGGTATCACGTTGCCAATTTCCTGATTAATCGCCTCTTCAGCCGATGTAAAGCAAAAAGCCTTTAAGGCGCTTTTATTAACAATAACCGATTCGTTATCAAGTAATAAATCCTTACTGAAATTTCGTCCGGCCAATAACTTAATGTTATACGTTGGTATAAAATCCTCATCAACAGCCAGCATACTGCACAGTTTGAAATCGGCGGCAGCCTGATGGAACCGTTGCCATTCGGCTGTCCAGAAAATTTCCTGCCCCGGAACCTCGGAGGAAGCAGTAACCTGACGGACACCGGTATGCGATAATATCCGGTCCTTGAAGAAGCGAATGTCATTGGTAAAGCTGTCTGTTCGCAATATTTTGGGGGCTTTAACTACAAGCTGCTGGCTGATGTTCATCCCTAAATCCTGCTGCTGCATGAAAGTAAGCTGCTGATTGATGACCAATGTGGCAATAATCAGGAAAACCGAAGCTGTAAACTGAAACACTACCAGGGATTTACGGAACGATTCGCCTCCGGTTTGCTTAGGCAAATACCCTTTTAAAATGGCAGTCGGTTTAAACGAGGAAAGGACAAAAGCAGGGTAAAATGCGGAAAGAAAAAAACCCAGAAAAACCACAGTGAAAGATACGATCCAGAACAAGGGGTCCAGAAGCATGGAAAAGCCGTTGGTAGCCTGAATCCAATCGGAAAAGATCACCAGCGCCAGTAAGAAAAGGCCAATTCCGATGAACACAGAGAACAAGTTAAGGCCTAACGACTCAACAAGAAATTGCTGAATCAGTTGTCGTTTTGCGGAACCCAGTGCTTTGCGGAGACCTACCTCCTTAGCACGTTCAATTCCTCTGGCCGTGGACAGGTTTATATAATTTAGCCAGCCAATGGCCAGAATCAGGAAAGCAACCAGGATAAACACATAAACGGTACCAATTTTTCCGTTTGGTTCGACTTCTGATGCTGTTTGAGAATGGAGGTGAATGGAACGAAGGGGTTGTAAAACGAATGTTTGCGTGACTTTATACTTTTTTAGTTGTTTTCCGATATGCTTTTCAATTACACCAGAAAGCCTCCTCTCCAATGCTTTTGGCAAGGTACCTGGTTTAAGTAGCAGATATGTATAGAAATTGGTCCAATACCAGCCTCCTGTGGCAAACTGCTGATTTTTAAGCAGATTCTGGATGGCAAAAACAAAATCGAAATGGATATGACTGTTCACCGGAATATCCGCAAAGACCCCTTCGACAATGTAGTCACCTCCCTGCCAATCCGAACTTAACGAGAGCGTTTTGCCAATCGGATTTTGCCGACCAAAATACTTCCGGGCCGTCGTTTCTGAAATCACCACGGACTCAGGCCGACGCAGC
This sequence comes from Dyadobacter bucti, assembly GCF_005869225.1. GTDB lineage: Bacteria > Bacteroidota > Bacteroidia > Cytophagales > Spirosomataceae > Dyadobacter > Dyadobacter bucti. Next base: position 1,040,321 of record NZ_SWFP01000001.1, read on the forward strand.
ACCTGATTGGCAGCGCCTCTTAGCAACCGGAATGAAAATACATCAAATAGAGACGAGTCGGCGTAAAATGCCTTTTTCTCATGATAGCTGATCAGTTCTCCCGATGGTTTCCGGTAACTGACCATGCCGTCTGCCCTGTGCAGCCGAACAAAATTCTCAACCTCAGGAAAGGTTTCTTTTATGGCCGGAGCTTCGGCGTGGTAGCTGATTGTACTGCTGTTGGTAAGAACACCCTGTTTATAATCATCGAGTCGAATACGATAGATATTTTCAGCATTAGTATGAAATTCATCATAGCTAAACTCAGAGAATACATACTGAATGATCAAGAGAAAAGCGGCTATACCAGCAGCCAACCCAAATATCATAATGAACGAAATTGCCTTATTCTTCAACAGATTACGCGAGGCAACTGTAATGTAATTTTGTATCATAGCCAACGTGAGTTTAGATCAGACAATGCCGATGATGTCCTGTTTTAATTGATATAAACCAAATGTATAACTTATTTATTAGTTTAAAAACTATACAATTAGTTAAAAAGCAGAGCCGTTCGATTTTTGTACTGCCTTTAACTTGGCGAGCTTAGAAGAGGATGGAAAGGGCAAACTGAAGTGCATTACCCTACGGGGGCAGTGACCACCTATAGGGATTCCGAAAATGAATTCCACAGACGGTATTGTACCTTATTTACAAAACAGCTCACTCAAAAATAAAAGCGGCCCGTTATCCGTAAATTACCAAAGCGCGGGGAGGAATAGTTAATCGGATCGCCTTACCATTCCGCTCTTCCACATTGAGTTCGGCGGGACTCAGCTCTGAGGCGAACAAGCATCGCATACTGGAATTTACCTCATGCAAGGCGTTGTCTATAGTTGCATAGCGTACCGCCAGATCATACTCGTCTAAATTCACAGCACAAAGGACCTCTTTACCATCCAGTATTCGCGACCAAGCAATCACCTGGTGTTCAGAGAGTAAAGTTGGGTCCGGAAAAACAAAATCGATCCCGTTTTGAGAAGTTGCCCGTATATAAAATTCGCCTTTGAGTAGAATAGGCCGGGTTTGCACAAGCGTATTTAGCCGCTCTAATTGCGCCGGGCGGAGCTTCTCGAGATGCGTATAAATTCCAAAGATCTGCTGATCGGAAGGCCCCCCAAATAAATTTTCCATAACATAATAGACGCAACTGATTTCTCAAAAATAGAATCATATTTTACGTTTTGTATAAAATACTTGTATATATCGGAATATTATTTTACATTTACACTTTATTATAAAATAAAGTTATGAATAAAGGAACAGTTAAGTTTTTCAATGACACCAAAGGTTTTGGTTTCATCGCTCCCGAACATGGTGGTGCGGATCTTTTTGTACATGTATCTGGCCTGATCGATGATATCCAACAAAATGACAGTGTATCTTACGAAGTTGAAGATGGCAGAAAAGGCCTGAATGCAGTTAATGTATCAGTAATCTGACCATTTATATTTGCTAGCATTGAAAAATCCTCCCAACCTGGGAGGATTTTTTGTTTTATGACCGGTCACATCCGATTGAAAACTTAATATCATTTTAGACCATTAAAAAAGTTTTTCGGAGCTGCGCACTTTTTCCAGTATTCAGTCAACCGCAGACGCGGAAACTGAAAAAATCATAACAGGGCTCTGGATCAGGCCCCGGATCGATCGGTAGCACTTGTGATTTGCAGCCGGATATTTTTTTCCCAATCAAATAATCCACCCGTTTCTAACCTGTGATTGATGCAACTTGTTGCAGCGCATCTGTAACAGTTTGCGCGCAAAATAGCCTCAACTTTATTGTTATTGCCCGCTGATACTTATCACTGATGAATTGATGAGTTAGTAAAGCAAAATGGTTTCAACTGTGATTAAAAGCGGTTATGACTGATTTGACAAACAATAATCTCACCACTAATGGGAGGTCATCAAGAACTGGTGTGCGTTTTTCACCTGCCTCGGGCGTTATGATGGGAGGCCGCAGTGGACACTTTGACCCTGGCGTCGCCTGATAAATAATGAAGTTTGAAAAGTCAAGTTCCCAGCAGGCTTGTCAGCCAGGTTTTAAATCTTGCCATTAAACAATAGAATTATGGAAATTGAAGAAGCTGGCCTTGAAGTAAAAACTTTATCGCCGGAATTACTGAGAAAAATGAATGCCTACTGGCAGGCAGCCAACTATTTATCAGTTGGCCAGATATACCTATATGGCAATCCGTTACTGAAAGAAAAGTTGACGCTTGAACATATCAAACCACGGCTACTGGGGCATTGGGGTACTACGCCCGGACTAAATTTTATTTATGTCCATCTTAACCGTATCATCAAACAGTACGATCTGAATATCATTTTTGTGACTGGCCCGGGGCATGGAGGTCCCGGACTGGTGGCTAATACTTATCTGGAAGGAACGTACAGCGAAGTTTACCCTGATATCACAGAAGACGAAACCGGATTACAGAAACTTTTCAAGCAGTTTTCATTTCCCGGTGGTATCCCCAGTCACGTAGCGCCGGAAACTCCCGGCTCCATTAACGAAGGCGGTGAACTTGGTTATTCACTTGTCCATGCTTTTGGTGCTGTTTTTGACAATCCCTATCTGATCGCAGCATGTGTCATCGGTGATGGCGAAGCTGAAACCGGGGCACTGGCGGCAAGCTGGCATTCGAACAAATTCCTGAACCCCGTTCATGATGGCGCGGTACTTCCGATCCTGCATTTGAATGGTTATAAAATAGCCAATCCCACAATTTTAGCGAGAATTCCAAAAGAAGAACTGGAACAGCTTTTCCGCGGCTACGGATACAACCCTTATTTTGTGGAAGGTGAAGATCCGGACACCATGCACGAATTACTGGCTTCTACATTGGATATTGTGATAGAAGAAATCCGGGAGATACAGAGTGAGGCGCGGGTTTATGGATATCAAAAGCGCCCGGTTTGGCCGATGATCATTTTCCGTTCGCCAAAAGGATGGACAGGGCCAAAAGTGGTCGACGGGCTTCCAATAGAAGGAACCTGGCGCGCGCATCAGGTTCCACTGGCAGAGCTGGCCACCAAACCAGATCACGTCCAAATGCTTGAAAACTGGATGAAAAGCTACAACCCCGAATTGCTTTTTGACGAAAACGGAAAGTTGATCGCCGAACTTGCTGAACTGGCCCCGAAAGGCAACAGAAGAATGGGCGCACATCCAAGTGCCAACGGCGGATCGCTCCTGGTGAACTTAAAAATGCCCGATTTCAGAGATCATGCAGTTGCAGTGCCTACCCCCGGAAATGTCACTGCCGAAGCAACCCTGCTCTCGGGTGGGTTTCTCAGGGATATAATGAAAACCAACTGGCATGAACGGAATTTCAGGATTTTCGGTCCTGATGAAACCGCTTCCAACCGACTTTCCCATTTATTTGAATTAACCGAAAGAACATCCACCGCTGAGATCGTTCCGGGTGATAACCACATTTCGCCTGATGGCCGGGTAATGGAAGTCCTCAGTGAACATCTTTGTCAGGGATGGCTGGAAGGGTATTTGTTAACTGGCAGGCATGGGCTATTTTCCTGTTATGAAGCATTCATTCACATCGTGGATTCGATGTTTAACCAACATGCAAAGTGGCTTCAAGTTACCAGGAACCTGCCATGGCGTAAACCAATCGCCTCGCTGAATTACCTGCTTACCTCGCATGTTTGGCGTCAGGACCACAATGGAAATAGTCACCAAGACCCTGGTTTCCTGGATGTTGTAGCCAATAAAAAGGCAGACATTGTCCGCATCTATTTGCCACCGGATGCCAATACTTTGCTTTCGGTAACAGACCATTGCCTCAGAAGCCGGGATTATATCAATGTGATCGTTGCCGGGAAACAGCCCGAAATGCAGTGGCTGGATATGGATGCCGCGATCAAACATTGTACGGCGGGCTTGGGCATCTGGAAATGGGCGAGTAATGACGAAGGCTTTGAACCCGATGTGGTCATGGCCTGCGCCGGAGACGTGCCTACGCTTGAAACCATTGCAGCTGTCCAAATTCTCAGAGAGCATTTACCTGAATTAAAGATTCGTGTTATTAATGTGGTGGATCTGATGGCGTTGCAACCTGAAAGCGAACATCCGCATGGATTGAATGACAAGGATTTTGATATTCTTTTCACCAAAGACAAACCCATCATTTTCGCATTTCATGGATACCCGTTGCTGATCCACCGCCTCACCTACCGCCGTACCAATCACAAAAATCTGCACGTGCGCGGATATAAAGGTGAAGGGACAACCACGACCCCTTTTGATATGGTTGTGCTCAATGATCTGGACCGGTTCCATCTGGCTAGCGACGTCATTGATCGTCTGCCAGGTTTAGGCGCAAAAGGTGCCTATCTCAAACAATATCTCCGCGACAAGCTGCTCGATCACAAAGCTTACATTAACATCCACGGCGAAGACATGCCCGAAATTTTGAATTGGACATGGAATTCAGATCAATCAACCTACCTGGTTTAAAAAACAACCATAAAAAAATACTCGTTACAACGGATTTATCCGCAGGCTCGCAAGTGGGCCTGCGGTTTGCCATTCAATTGGCTTCATAAGGTAAGTTTGCACTCACTTTCTTTCATTCTTACAACATCCTGCCCACGACAGGCTGGTTATGTTTACCGGGCACCACAGAAACCTGTTTGAGAAGATTCCTTTATCCATTAATCCGCTGAGTATTCGCATCATCCGCTAGTGCATTTGTTGGTTTTCAACAAGTTGCAGGGGACTTGTAAATCTTCCAACTCCAAAATTTTTTAAATACATTGTTGCAATATTTGGAAACTTTTAGCAGCTTTGTCTGAAAGTCACATGCACTACTTTCAGACCAGGTTTTTAGAAGAAGCCGACAAATTCATTGCCGGACTTGACACAAAATCTGCGAAAAAAGTATTTTACAATATCGACCTGGCTGAACAAACCAACGACGAAAGTAAATCCGTGAAATAGAATATGAAAACGAAAGAAATTAAATCGTACTCGCTTGCCGAAATGAAAGATAAATATATCGGACAGGTTGGCTCAACTGAAAGAGATGAATACGAATATGAACTTCGTATGGACGTATTGGGACGAATGATAAAAACGGCACGACAAGAACGAAACTTGACGCAAGAGCAATTAGGGCAACTTTTGGGAGTCCAAAAATCTCAAATATCCAAATTGGAAAGCAGTACGAATAGTGCAACAATTGATACTATTTTGAAGGTTTTTAAAGCATTGAAAGCAGATATTCATTTCAATGTGACATTAGAAGATCAGTACGTTAAATTGGCTTAGAAATGGACGCAATCAAAATAAGGGTAAATAAGCAGATGGATGGATACTCATTTAGTATCTCGCCATCGATTCGTGACTTCATCAGGAAACTTTTTCCCAATGCGCATCCCGCTAACAATATTTTTGTAGGGTACGACACAAAAAGCGATTTTGAAGTTTATGCGGGAAAACTCGAAAGTCACATTTATCCCGCGCTATTGGGTGTTGACAGCAAGAGTGATCTCAACCAGTTCGACGAGATTCAATTCGTTGACACTCAAACAGGAAACATACTATACAAAGTAAACCCGCGTGACGAAAAAGTTTAATCAATATCTTGGGAAGGCTGGGCACCTGGCCATTATGTCTGAATTTTTAATGCTCGGCTGGAATGTAGCTATTCCTGAGGTTGATATTGGAGATGATATTTTTGTGGTTCAGGATGATAATGGAACATTAAGACGAGTGCAAGTCAAAACGTCAACATCCACCTCACGAAAAGATAGTTTCAGCGGCCAATTCAATGTGTCTGTCAAAAGTCTTCAGAACATTTCTAATATTCCCGTCCACTATGTTTTCATGGTCAGGCATAACGATGAATGGTCGAAGCCAGTGATCATTCGACAGGATTATCTGCTTAACCATTTTGAAAATGATAAAGTAGGTTCAGCGGCTAAGGGAAATATTACGTTTTACTTTTCTTTCTCGAAAGGGAAAGCGGAATGTTCGGGACAGGATTTCTCTAAGTACATTAAGGATTATACGGACTTTCCTAAAATAGAGCATTGATTTGAACCTAATCGTATGAAATATATCCAGCCACAGGTTTTCCTTAATTCATTTACGTGCCCTCACTGTGGTGCAATCGCAAAACAAGATTGGTGGTGGATAATGAGGCATGGAAGTCCCATGCCTCATCCCAAAGAAAAACATCCTATAAGAGGTGGTAAATGCCAACATTGCGATTTGGTAACACTGTGGATTGAGGATAAGATGTATTTCCCAGACTCAGGCAATGCCCCGGTTCCAAACCCTGAAATGCCTGAACCTGTTTTAAAACTTTACTTAGAAGCCTCATCTATCAGCTCAAAATCCCCAAGAGGGGCTGCTGCCCTTCTTAGACTTTCGATTCAAGTTTTGTGTAAAGAACTCGGCGAGGAAGGAAAAAATATCAATACAGATGTTGGTAATCTGGTTAAGAAGGGACTTCCCATTATTGTGCAACAATCTTTGGACATTGTCAGGGTAACCGGAAATGATGCAGTTCATCCTGGGCAGGTTGATACAGATAATCCGGCAACAGTTGGACAGCTGTTCGATTTGGTAAATATCATAGTTGAATATATGATCGCTCTTCCCAAAAAAGTAAGCGGAATTTACAATAGTTTACCCGCAGACAAAGTCAAAGGAATAAATGACAGGGACGGAAAATAAGAAACTGAGGTAAAACAAAAAGATCTGCACATTCGCCACCACACACGCATGAAAACCACCCTCTCGCACCTCCCCGACCACAAACAGGAAGAGCTAAAAACCCTCACCAAAATCATCATTGAAAAAGTCCCAGCCGAAATGGTCATCCTCTTCGGCAGCCACGCACGTGGCGATTGGGTCGAGGATTTTCAGGAGCACACCGAATATGTAAGCGATTATGACATTTTAGTCATTACCAAAGACAGGAAATCCGCCAAAGATGACAAAAAGTGGTGGGACTTGAACAAGATAATAAATAGTAATGATGAGCAAACAAGTGTCACCATCATTCATCACAGTATCGGGTTTGTAAATGATAAGATCGAACGAAATGAATATTTTTTTGTCGATATTTTAAAAGAAGGGATCATGCTTTTTGATTCGGGAAAATTTAAATTCTCCGAGCCGAAAAATATGAGTTCAGAAGAACGTCAGAAAAAAGCAGAAAATTCTTTTGAGCAATGGTTTAAGTCCGCAAGCCGATTTCTTGAAGGCTTTGAAATGTATTTTCAGAAAGGTGAAAGTGACTCGGAATATTACAAAGAGGCGGTCTTTTTGCTGCATCAAGCGACCGAAAGGTTTTATGTCACCATTCTTTTAGTTTTCACCGACTACAAACCAAAAATTCACGACATAGAGAAATTAGGAAATCAGGTTGAGAAACTTCATTCCGCTTTTGGAACGGTTTTTCCGAAAAGTACACCAGAGGAAAAGCGATTGTTTGAACTCTTAAAAAAGGCATACATCGATGCGAGATATGAGATGCATTACAAGATCGAAAAAGCAGAGTTAGTATATCTGAGCGAGCGGGTGAAACTGCTTAAAGAATTAACAGAACGTATTTGCAAGGAGCGGATCGAGCAGTTTACGAAAGAATAAACCTACACCTCATGCCCGCCACATCTACCCTTCACCAGGGCCTGACAACAGATCAGGTCAACCAATCCTGCAATACCGCCATTTACTTTCTAATCCGTTAGCAGGGAGAAGGTTTGTTTATGCTCGGCGCCATTATCTTCATTTTCGCAATCTTCATCTACCAGGATGCCAAAAGACGGAAGGAGCAGCACATCAAACAACTCTAATTATTCGCACAATTACCCCCGGTCATGAGTTATGGAGACAATAGAACAAAAAGCAAAGAGGTACAAACTATTCCCGGAATACGATTTGAAAGAAGTTTACTCTTCAAAGTTAGACATATTGTTTGCTGCATCGAATGAACTACCCAATTTTCCCAACGCTCTGGTTATTTTGCTAAGCGTGCCATGTGTTTTTAAAACGGGTTTATTATATGCTTTTTTAGCTTTTGCCGGCTGCAAACTGTCTTCTTTCATTATAGGACGTTTTTAGAATTTATTGGCGAAGCTAAGAAATATTTTCTTTTTGTAACTGAAAGTAGTACTATTTTTTGCTGATGGGATACTACAAAACATCTACATACAGCGCGTCATTGCTCATTTAAGGACATGATAGCAGCCGGTTATTAAAACACAGGAGTGTGAGGGAGGTCCGTACTATTACGCAAAGGGTTGCCAACATTATGCATAAGCTTCATATTGAATTGTAATTGAATCTGTTAACCGTACAACGGGTAATTTTTTAACTCCAATAATTAGTCTCCAGATACTTCAAAAATGCAATATAAACTTTTAATTGAGAGGGCTGCGTAAAGTTGTAGAACTGATCATGGGTCGTATGAAACCCCATATAAAACAGCCAAAATCCAAGCGCAAGATACGGCACTGCCGCTAACTCTTGCTCACTGATCGCGCGGTGCGAATGGTAGCCGGAAAGGAAAATACCATAGTTGTCATCGAATGCCTGCGAAGTCATACGGCCTGCATAGACATCAATGGCAAGGTGTTGCCAGAAGGATGCTATATCATAGATCAGCCAGCCGCGGCCCATAAAGTCAAAGTCAAAAAACGTAATCGAATCTCCAACGAAGTGCATGTTTTTCGGCAGAAAGTCGAAATGACAATAGCCAGTAGTAAATTCCGTGGTATCAAGAGAAGTCAAATGCGCATCAACACGGCGGGCGGCGTTTTGCAGCCATGTGTAATTTTCTTCATCGTGTTCAAAAGCCGCTTTTAGCCTTACTAATGGATCGAATAGTGTTGTAGTTTTATCAAAAGTCCATCTGTCTCCCGTTATGGTCACGGCCGAAGACACCGCATGAAAACGGGCCATCTGCTGACCAAAAATGTACAGCTGAGCTTCATTCAATGTTCTTTCCGCCTGGCCCGGCGCATAGCTAAAAAGCACTGCACATCTCTGACCTTCAATCGCTTTAATAATCTGAATAGCCGCCCCGGCATGATCCATGATAGGGTAAGAAACAGGCACGGCTGCCTGCTTTAAGGTAATAAGTAACTCTACCTCTGCTTGGACATTGGAGAGACTACGATGCGACGAACGATAAACACGAAGGATGAAACGGCCCTGTTTTGAATTGACCAGGTAAGTGTCGCCTACCCCACGGACCAAAAGCGTGCATTTGACATCGTCCATAGCATAAGATTCAGTGACTAATTGCGCAAGTGCAGACGTAGATAATGTTGAATAATCGGCTGGAAAAACATTTTCCAAGATAATCGTCGACATATTTGAATGCATTATTGGTACGGGGTACATGATTCGCTATCATCAAACATAGTCAGCTAAAACATCGACTTTGTGTTGAATTTGATTGCAAGGCCTGTTTTGGAAAAATCCTAAATGAGCCGGGCAGCGAAAGACATCAATAAAATTACAAAATCCTCATTTTTCGACAGCTTAAATAGAAAAACTGGTCTTAGTAACTAGACGAGATAGTCTAGCAAACGTTGTAGCCACGCAAAATTTAAACATAATCAGAGGGGAAGCAGCACTTGGTGCGCCTGCAATATGGAGATCAGTCTTGAGGACGAAATCGCTGATTTAGTGATCGGCGCCAATGACGGGAGGTCGAGGATAAGACCAAGTTACCTGACATACGTAAATTTACAGGACGATAAGTACGAAAACGAAATGCGACCCAGCCTCCATCACAACAGTGGATATCAGGTTAAGTTTAGTGTGTCGCAAATCGGTGAGAAATGGCCGTAAGTTTTACCTGCCCGGCCATTTCAAAGGTTACCTCATCAATAATCTTTTATTTAAGCATATACGGAATCGATCCGCCGTCGACAGCGATATCGGCACCATTTATGTAGCCAGCTTCGTCAGAGGCCAGGAACAGCACGGTGTTGGCAACCTCTTCCGCATTGCCCAGTCGTTGAAGTGCACTTCTCGACGCCAAAAAGCCCTGAACTTCTTGCGAAGCGACGGTAAGCAGTCCGGGCGTCTGGATTGGGCCGGGGCTGACGATATTCACCCGGATTTTTCTTTCCGCCAACTCATTGACGGCGATCTCGGCGATCTTGTTCAAAGCAGCCTTCGTCGCTGAGTACACACTGCTCGCAATGCCCGCGGCAGCTACGACACGGGACGAAGTAAAAATCACCGAAGCACCGTCTGCCAAATGTGGTATGAGTTGTTGCAGAGTAAAAAAGTGACCCTTGACGTTTACATTGAACTGCGCATCAAAATCCGCTTCGGTAACATGCTCAATCGGTGCGTACACGCCAATGGCCGCATTGAGATAAAGTACATCCACTTTTTTGCCGCTTTCAGCTACCCATTTTTCCAGAACCGAAATCCCGTTCAAATTTGAGGTATCAGCAGCCAGTATCTGTAAGCCCGGAGCGTTAATATCTTCGGCGGCTTTCTGCAGAGTTTCCGGGTTTCTGCCAGTGATCAGCACATTTGCGCCATGCTCAATAAATGCTTTGGCAGTAGCAAGTCCGATACCCTGGCTCCCACCGGATATGATTACATTCTTATTTGTGAAATTCATCTTTTCAAATTTTAGTAGGTACAAAACTATGTCAGGAACATTTACTTTCGTAACTTAGTTACCAAAAGTAACAGTATATTCCAGGTAACCAGGTAACTTATGTCGGAGCAAATATGTCATAAAGCAGATATCATGGCGATCCACGATGCTATGGATCTTTTAAGCGGAAAGTGGAAAATTTCCATCCTTTCGTGCATGTGTTATTACAGTACCCGAAGGTTTTCAGAGATTATCAGTGACCTTGACGGCATTTCCAACAAACAGCTGAGTAAAGAGCTCAAAGAACTGGAAATGAACAAGCTGGTCAAAAGAACGGTCCTGGATACGCAGCCTGTAACGGTTCAGTATAATCTGACCGAATATGGCTGGACCCTGCAAGACCTCATTCATGACCTCGCCGCGTGGGGAGCCAAACACCGCGAAATGATTATGGCAGGTTAGCCTGATACGGCAACTTCGAAGACCAAAATATAGATCATACCATTGATCATGGCAAAATACTCAATCGGGATACAAGAATCAGCGGTTTGGTTAGTCTGATAAGGTGCTCGCTGGATAATTTTGTCCCGCGTCACTAATGCGCGCACCGAAAACATATGCATATGAATAAGACGATTTTTATTACCGGAGCTTCTACGGGACTTGGGAAGGCAACGGCCAAATTGTTTCAAGAGAAAGGCTGGAATGTGATCGCCACGATGCGGGACCCGTCAAAAGAAGTTGAACTTGCACAACTCGCCAATGTCACCTTGCTGCCGCTCGATGTGACCGACCTGAAGCAGATCAGGGATACTGCGGAAAAGGCTATTGCGATTCACAACATCGATGTCGTCTTCAACAATGCGGGTTACGGGCTGATGGGGGCCATGGAAGCTTTCACCGAAGAACAGATATTGAAGCAGCTCAACACCAACCTTCTCGGAGTGATCATGGTCACGCAGGCCTTTATCCCCCATTTCAGGGAAAGGAAGGGCGGGGTTTTTATCAGCACAACATCGATGGGTGGATTGTTAGCGTATCCTTTGCACTCCATCTATCATGCTGCGAAATTTGGCGTTCAGGGTTGGTCGGAGAGCATGTCGTTCGAGCTGGGCTTACATCATATCAGGATTAAAACGATAGCACCCGGAGCGGTGGCTACTGATTTCCTGGGCAGATCACTGGATAAGAACTCACATCCTGCCTACACGGAACTTGAAGATAAGCTTTTCGCAATGACCGAAAGTATGATGTCGCAGGCTGTGACACCTGAAAAAGTCGCAGAGGTTGTGTATAAAGCTGCCACGGACGACAAAGACCAGGTCACCTACATTCCCACAAGCGATGCCCAGGCAGCCTACGACAGGCGGCTCGAAATCGGAAGCGAAGCTTCAAGAATAGAAATAAGGGAACATATCCTGGGTAGCTGATCTTACTGGTTTACATGCGATGTCCATGATCATTTTTTAATTTATTAAAAGCAGAGGTTCGAAATGAGAGTGATTAATTCGATCCCGGAGAAACACCGTCTTTTGTCCCTGACCGAGCCTCTTCATCCTTTGATCAGCGTCGTAAGGGTTGGCGATGTACGTGCGGTGGACGATCCGGTGTGGGATCGCTTTTCTTTAAATTTCTACTGTATTGCATTAAAAAGAAATGTGATAAGCAAGATGCAGTATGGGCAGCAGCCATACGATTATGATAAGGGTGTCATGACCTTTATAGCTCCTAAACAAGTGATTTCACTGGATGGGCCGCCGGTATATGAGACCGGACAGGATGCGGGCTATGCCTTATTTTTTCATCCTGACTATCTGCACCATCACCCGCTGGCATTGAAAATAAAGAGCTACGGCTTCTTTTCTTATACCACCAGCGAAGCATTACACTTGTCGGAGCATGAAGAAAAATGCGTCAGCGAAATCTTCACAAAAATAGAGGAGGAATGCCAGCATGCGGATCTTCACACGCAGGACGTTATTCTTGCCCAAATAGAATTATTGCTTAGTTACGGCAACCGGTTTTACGCAAGGCAGTTTACCACCCGTAAGCCCGCTAGCGACGCCATGCTTGTCAGGATGGAGCAGTTGATGAATGAGCATTTCAATAAAAATGAGGGCTTGACAAGAGGTATCCCCAAAGTGGAGTATCTGGCTGCCGCTCTCAATCTTTCGCCACATTATGTCAGCGATTTATTGAGAGCAGTTACCGGGGAAAGTGCACAGTACCATATCCAGGAAAAGCTGATGGATAAAGCAAAGGAATATTTGTCTGTCACAGACCTGACCGTGTCGGAAATAGCCTACCAACTAGGGTTTAAACACCCTCAATCGCTCAACAGGCTGTTCCGAAAAAAAACAGGCATGTCACCATTGGACTTTCGAAGAAAGTTCACTTCCGCGCGACATCCCGGCAGTTTGTGAAAGTACAGTTGAAATGGTGCACTGCTATCAAGGTGGTTCCCATGCCAGGTATGGTTAAAGACCGAAACCCAATATGAATCTGCTAAAAATATCAGGTACTATCTTATTGATCGCTGGCTTAATACTGGCAATCAGACGTCCTGGCCGACCGTACAGGCATTGACATCAAAAGTGCTATTGCGCAATTTCTCGGCAAAACAGAAAAAATGCTTGGAGCCTAATGGAACAACTATTTGTGTCCGGAGATTGTCGACAACTGGGCACGCATGAGCGGATTATGGCCGTTTATAAAACTTCGACCTGAAAGGCATACACGATATTTGAAAACCAGCACGGACACAGACTTGAATCCAATATGAATTTACTACTGAAAATAACAGGCGTTGTTTTATTGATTGCTGGGTTCATTCTGGCCTTTAAACCAGACCTTTTTGGGAAATCCACACCACCTATCGAGCCCTATCAAATGATAGAGAACAGGGTCAAATGGGGAATGCTGATCGGCTTGGGTGGCTTTCTGATATTCTATAATAGCTCGGCTTCCTGGAGTTTGACTGCCACGGTTTTGTTATCTGCCCTCACAATCGGGATTATCATAGCTAGACTGATAGGTTTTATCCTGGATGGATTTTTTACAAAGCAATTATACTGGTTACTGATGGAATTGGCTTTTCTACTCGCCATGGGGTTGGTGTATTGGAAACAAAAGCACTAGACCAAATCTGTGTCCGTCTCAGCTACCTGATGCAAACAACCAAATCGATTCCAGACTAGAGCCACATCCAGATTTAAACAGGGTCTCACCTACTCTTCCCGGATTCGGTCACGGTGTTTTTTACCCCAGGCAATCATTTCAAGCACCATGGTCTGCAAGGTATCGCAGTAGGAAGAAGTTGTGTACTCCACGGTGGGCGGCGATGTGTCATAAACCCGCCGTACCACTAGCTTATTCTGCTCCAGTGTCTTGAGTTCCGTGGATAAGACCTTGGTGGTGATGCCGTGCACGCTCCGCTGAATGTCGCGAAAGCGACTGTTACCCTCATGTATGGCCACCAGTATGGGCAACTTCCCCTTTCCACTGACTACATACAGGGTATCCTGAAGGTGGCGTATCTGCTGCGCGACGGTATCCTTGTCTGGTTGTATATCTGGCATCCTTTAGGTAGTAATTTTACTAGCCTGCCCCGAAAAACAATGGTCGTTCAAAGACGTGCAACTTCTGTTCGAAAATGAACACTGAATTATCGCGAATATTCTTAATAAACGCCGTGCGAGGCCAAATTGAAGATTTTCTCGATCTGGTATGCATTTTATATACAGAAATAGATCATATAAACATTGAACTAGACCATAGTTTATGGGACGAAGTGATCTGGGTGAATTTGAAGAGGTTGGGCCGAATACACCATCTCCACCCAGGTGGCTAAACCGAATTGCCATGCGAATATGTGCTCCACATGTCCGCGAGACGGTGATGGGTGATCTTCATGAAAGGTATGCACTGCGTGTAAGCCGTTTAGGTATAAAAAAAGCCAACTATTTTTTTCTAAGAGAAGTATTGGGGCTGATACGTCCATCGATTATCGCCAGAAAAAATTCATCACTTCCGTCAGTCGCATTCTTCAACTTGGATATGTTAGCGAATTACTTCAAGACAGCTACCCGCAACCTGTCGAAAAATGCATTTTTCACCACTTTAAATGTCTTCGGCCTGGCGCTGGGCATGTCGCTCAACCTGCTGTTCGTTGCCATGATCGTGTTCATGTATCAGTTCGACAACTTTCATCCGAATAAAGAACACCTATACCGGGTAATCACGCACGTTCGGGACCGGCATGAGAACCCATCCTTCGCATCCGTGCCTATAGGCGCTGCTCAACTTCTGAAAAGCAATTTTACCGGAGTGGAAAAGGTTGTTCGTATTCACCAGTCGCTTCCCCGCCATGTTCGTTATCGAGAAATCAAAATGCCTTTGAACGGATACTTTGTGGATGCAGCGTATCTTTCAATGTTTAACTTTCCACTGCTGCAGGGCAGCGCCGCCACCTCTCTTTCTAACCCTAATACAATGGTCATTACCGAGGCAGCAGCTGCCCGGATTTTTGGAAAAAAGAACCCGATGGGCGAACTTTTATCCATAGAGCCCTATGGTGAAGTGATGATCACAGGTGTAGCGAAAGACATGCCGAAGAACTCGCACCTGAAGACCGAAGCTTTGGTCTCATTCGCCACGCTCACATCTCATCATGGTGCGTCTTTTACCGACGACGAAAAAAATTGGGACAACTTCTACAATTCATACGCTTATCTGCAACTCTCCGACAATTTGAGTCCCTCTGCCGTTGAAGCGTTCCTTAATGGCATTGCAAAAGAAAAATACGCGAAACCAGAATTCCAGGCTTCGTTCGAACTTCAGCGTTTCGATAAGATTGTTCCCGGGCCTGAGCTCGATAATGACATGGGCAACGAATGGAGCTACCAGGAAATACTGCTGATGGGCGTTCTACCCATGATTATATTGCTCGCAGCGTGCAGCAACTATGTTAGCCTAGCTATCTCTCAGTCACTCAAACGGATGAAAGAGATTGGTGTGCGTAAGGTGATGGGTGCACGGAAGAGACATATCTTCATGCAGTTTGTGATGGAAAGCACGATCATTATGCTGCTGGCTGTGACCCTGTCGTATTTTTTCTTTGAGATCATTCGCGGTGAAACCCTGTCGGTTACCACCGAACTTGATTGGATCGATCTGAATCCTACCCTTGGGACGTTTGCCGGTTTCGTCACTTTGGGCATTCTTGTTGGCTTTGTTTCCGGCATTGTTCCGGCACTTCATTTTATAAAGACTGGACCCGTAATGGCACTGAAAGGGAAGGAGCTGCAAACAAAAACGGGCGGCCGGTTCTCATTACGCAAGCTTGTGATTACCCTACAATTCATCCTGTCTCTTGGTTTTACTTTTGCCGTATTGATTATGGGGCAACAGTATCAGTACTCTATCAATTATGATTTCGGGTTTGACCAGGAGAAAATACTGAATGTTGATCTTCAGCAGGCGGATCCGCAATTGGTCAAAAATGAATTTGCAAAGCTTTCCTTCGTTCCCCTGATCGCTATGTCGTCGCATCCATTGGGAGCCGGAAAGGTACCGGGCTTGCACGTGAAGCAGGTGGCCCACTCAGATTCCATAGCTGCGAGCAGGATGGCCATCGATGAAAATTTTATTACAAATATGGGCCTGCATCTTGTGCTGGGAAAGAACTTCAGTAGCAACGCAGGCGAAAACGCGCGTTCGATCATCATCAATGAAGTATTTGCAAAAAAACTGAGCCCTGATAATGCTTCCGGAGCCATCGATCAGGTGGTCATCCTTCCTGATAAAAGAAAAGTGAGCGTGGTAGGTATTTTGGAAGATTTCCACTACGCCAGCCTGCAATCACCGATTGGAAACTTCTTTTTCGAATATGCGCCCGAGCAATTCAACTATGCAAATTTCCACCTTCAATCAATCGACGAGCGCCATGCTTTCCTGGACATGGAAGCAGCCTGGAAATCTATCGGGAATGGCCAGAAGTTTAAAGCCGAATTCCTCGAAGACCAGATCCGCGATAGCTATTCTTTTTACAACCAAATTATGAAGTTGTGGGGATTCATGGGTGTGTTAGCCATCACCATTGCGTGCCTGGGGTTGTTGGGGACGGTCGTGTTCACGATCAAAAACCGGGTGAAAGAGGTGAGCATCCGGAAGGTGATGGGTGCTTCTTCCGGAAGCCTGGTTTACTTGCTATCAAAAGAATTCATTGTTTTGCTGGCCATCGCGGGTGTCCTCACCATTCCAGGCGTATACCTGTTAATGGAGTTGATGCTGCGAGAGGCGCAGTATTATCATGCAACCATTGGCGCCTTTGAAGTCATCACAAGCCTGGCTGTTGTGTTAGCCCTTGGACTGACAACCGTCTTCTCGCAAACAATGAAGGCGGCCAATACCAATCCTGTGGATAATCTTAGGCTGGAGTGACCCGAATAACCGCAACAGCGCTTCAAAACCTGCATCTACTCTTTAACCCATCTGAAAATCGAAAGGGTGTTTGATCCGCGTCTTCACACGACTATATTAAGGCTTGGAGAAAAGATGAGGGAATGGGGAACGAGGCGAACTGAACAATGAGCAAGTATAGAGTGCCGTCAAACACCTGAAAGATATCGGGGAAGAGCTGACTAGGAGATCTCTATGCTAGATAAGTACTCCAGTTAGCCACCCAGTATACATGAATTAGCAAACGGCAGGCAACAAAAAAAGACCCTTCTAATTTCTTAGAAAGGTCTCTTCGAATACTCTGAATCAACACTTTATGAAGTAGTATCAATTATTGGTGCGCCCGAAGGGATTCGAACCCCTATCGGTGGTACCGGAAACCACAATTCTATCCATTGAACTACGGGCGCGGGTTGGCTTTTGGCCGGTAACGGGGTGCAAATATAGGCCTCTATTTTGATTTTGTGAACATTTGAAAAAGAAATTGTTCACAAATTTCGTCCACCCGAATCACAGATTCTTCATCATATCCCAGTCACCCACATGTTTCAGGTACAGGAAGTCGAGCAATACCCCATTCACGTTGGTGATCAGGTGGTGCCCCTCTGCAAATGGTACGACAAAGGTATTGATGTATTCATGGTCCGACACGAGACCCTGTGTCTGGTTATGATAGCTTCTGATCTCGTCAGAACTTAATTCCAGCTCGCAGTAGAACATATACATGGCTTCATCACTGGTGCCCGTAGATGGATAATATGGATCTTTATTCACACTGATCAACTGCGACACATCCACCGCAATGCCCGTTTCTTCAAAAACCTCCCGGGCCGCCACGGAAGCCGCATCGCTTTCGCTGTCCAGCATACCAGCGGGATGTTCGTAAGTCAAGGACCCGTCGCAGATGCGGCGCTGCTGAACCAGCAGCAGGTACTTCTCTCTGGTTGCAGCGTCAATAAAACAAACCAGCACACTTACAACCTCCCCTTTTAAAAAACAGATAGGCGGAATTTTATTTCCTTCGGGTGTAGTGGCATCGGTGTAAAGCAGGGAAAACAAAACTTCTCCGTGACCGTTGCGCCGGGTGTAAAGTTCGTCGATCCGGTGCAGATCCATGCCGTTCGTCTCCAGTTTCTTCTTCCAAAGGTTGTATTTATGAGAATCAACCAGCTTTTCGATCATGGGAAATAAATGGTAATTTGAAGATCAGTTGTATAAGGGAAAAGAAACGCCCGCATAAGGCACGCCATAGGTCGTTGAGAAACGCTTTTGCCCGTTATCAAGCTTTACCGGGGTGGCGTAAGTGATCCTGCCCTGAATATAGCCAAGTTTCAGACCTATGCGTTCGGTGAGCCAGAACCGCAAAAACACTTCTGACTGCCCGTTTTGTTTATCCAGGAACAAAGGAAGGAAGTTAATAGAGGCCGGTCCGCTGGCAACATATTTATTATAGTACTCTGCTCCTTCTCCCTGGAACAAGGATGGTTTGGTGTACAATCCGTTGCGTTTGACGCCGAAGGCTAACCCAAACACATCAGTATTGGCGCCAATATCGAATTTCCAAAGCCGGATGGTGGCGCCAAGCAGAAAGCTGGCACCATTCGAAGTGATTTTGCCAAATTGAAGCGTGTCCATCGAAAGGGCATTGTTTTGAGGGATCAGATTAGTCCTGCCGGCATAATACCCCCATGCGCGAACACCCCAGGTAACCCTGAACCAGGAGAAATTACTCAGGCTGAGCTCCTGATGATACATTGCCGCCGGTACCCATTGTTCGTCTTTATATCCCAAACCAAGATCCAGCCCGGATGTCACCCTTGAAAGGCTCTGAGAGAACGCCGGGATTGAACCTAAAAGAAGAAAAAGTACTATTAATCGGATTCGCTTCATTTGATTCTAATAAATATTGATGGGCAAAGGTAAAAAAATGTCCAAAAAAAAAAGGCAGAGACCAATTTCTCTGCCCTGTGTTCGGTTACAAATTAACTTACGGCTTCATTTAGCTATCATAAGGCATCAATTCACCGTATAATTCTACAATATTTTGCCGGCAGATTTTTTCTTCAATACCAATGCGCCCATTGGCGGCAAGTCAAGAATGACCGAGTAGCTCTTTCCGTGCCACTGGTGCGTTTCCGAAGTAACCGGATGGTAATTGATAACCCCGCTGCCACCATACGCTACTGCGTCCGAATTGAATATCTCCAACCAGTCACCGGCTGACAACACGCCTACCCGATACCCTTTCCGCGGAACGGGCGTCAGGTTCAGGACGACCACGATATTCTGTTCCGGATCAGTGGATTTCCTTGCGTAAACCAAAACTGAATTTTCCCTGTCCTGGGTGTCGATCCATTCAAAACCATCATGGGAAAAAGAAAAGTCGTACATGGCGGGCTCCGTCTTATAAAGCTGATTGAGAGCCTTGATAGTCTCTTTTATACCAATGTGTGATGGTTGTTCAAGCAAATGCCAGTCCAGACTTTGGTCAAAATTCCATTCTGAAGTCTGCCCGAACTCCCCTCCCATAAAAATGAGCTTGGTGCCTGGGTGCGTGAACATATAGGTGAACATCAACCTGAGATTGGCAAATCGCTGCCACTCATCCCCAGGCATTTTATTGATCAGTGATTTTTTTCCGTATACAACTTCATCATGAGAAAAAGGAAGCATAAAGTTTTCTGAAAATGCATATACCAGACTGAAAGTCAGCTGATCCTGGTGCCATTTCCGGAAAGCGGAATCTTTTTCAAAGTATTTGAGCGTATCGTTCATCCAGCCCATCATCCATTTCATACCAAAACCCAGCCCCCCCACGAAAACCGGCCTGGAAACGCCCGGAAATGCCGTAGATTCTTCTGCAATGGTTTGTATATCAGGAAATTCAGTATACGCGGCGACGTTCATATCTTTGAGCAGCGAAATGGCTTCCAGGTTTTCCCGGCCGCCGAATTCGTTCGGTATCCACTCTCCATGTTTTCTTGAATAATCAAGATATAGCATCGATGCCACCGCGTCCACACGCAGACCGTCCGTGTGGTATCTGTCAAGCCAGAAAATAGCGTTGCTGATCAGAAATGAGCGGACCTCGTTCCTTCCATAGTTAAAAATATAGCTTTTCCAGTCGGGGTGATAGCCTTTTCTGGGGTCTTCATGTTCATACAAAGCCGTACCATCGAAACGGTAAAGACCATGCGCATCGCCTGGAAAATGAGAAGGTACCCAGTCAATATAAACACCAACGCCCGCCTGATGCAGCTTGTCGATGAGGTACATCAGCTCCTGCGGAGTACCCATTCTGGAGGCGCATGAGAAATAACCGGTGATCTGATAGCCCCAGGAAGGCGGATACGGATGTTCCATCACGGGCATGAGCTCCACGTGCGTAAATCCCATTTCCGAAACATACGGTACCAGGCTTTCAGCAATTTCTTTATACGTAAGATATCTTTCCGGGTCGGAAGGATCGCGACGCCAGGAGCCCAGATGCACCTCATATACGGATATAGGTGCATTCAGCTTGTTTTTTTCTTTCCGGATCTTCATCCAGTCGGCATCGTTCCACTCATACCAGGTATCCCAGACAATCGAGGCTGTACGCGGGGCTACTTCGGCCCAGAGCGCAAACGGATCGGATTTTTCCTGCTGATGCCCGGTGTTGGACACGATAAAATACTTATACACTTCACCTACGCCCACGTCCGGGATCCAGCCTTCCCAGATTCCTGAACTATCCCACCTTGCGGCCAGGGGATGCGCCCCGTTATTCCAGCCGTTAAAATTGCCTACTACGGAAATATAAGTAGCGTTGGGAGCCCAAACCGCAAAATAGGTACCCACCACTCCCTTGAACTCCATCACATGGGAACCCAATTTTTCATAAAGCTTGAAATGCTTACCCTGACGGAAAAGGTGAATATCAAAATCTGTAAAACGGCTAATCGGTTCTACCGCTTCTAAACCCTGACGCTCAGCGCCTTCGGTATTGATTTCCGCGGGAGGAGTTATTGAGCTTGGTTTCTTTTTACCTGTTGACTTAGCCATTTGTTAATCTACAATTTAAGATAATCTGAAAGAGCCTGTAAGATTTACAATTTTATTAAACTATTTCTTAAAATGTATATATTTTTTAGTCGTTTCCCCTAAACCTTCATTTTGCTATGAGCAATTACATAGTTCCTGCTGCTTCCTGCACCTGATCCAGAACGCGCATAATATTACCGCCCCATATCTTTTCGATGTCCTTAGCCGAATATCCTCTTTTTACCAATTCCTCAGTGATTGCACCGATCTGGCTTACGTCGCGCAGCCCGATCACCTCTCCTCCTCCGTCCAAATCCATGCCAATGCCCACATGGTTTATACCAGTCAGTTTAATCACGTGTTCAATATGGTCTACGGCATCCGCTACTGTTGGCATGTCGTCCTTATATTTTTCATCAATCGCTTTCATCTCGTCTCTCAAAACCTTTCTGTCTGCGTCGGACAAGTCTGTCTGCCGGATTTTCAGCCGAAGTGCTTTCAGTGACATCTCGTGAGGCTGAGATGGTTTTTTTACGAAGCCCGGTACAAAATTGATCTGGATCACACCTCCGTTTTTGCCCAACGTTTTAATCATATCGTCGGTCATATTCCGAGGTACGTCGCAAAGGGCCCGGCATGAAGAATGGGAAGCAATCACGGGAGCTTTGGTGAGCCTGATCACATCGTAAAATGTAGAATCAGAAACATGCGAAACATCCACCATAATGCCCAGCTTGTTCATTTCCTTCACCACATCTTCGCCGAATGAACTTAGTCCATTATGCTCCGGCCCGTCGCCATCTGTGGACGAATCGCAAATATCGTTATTCAGCGAGTGGGAAAGAGTCACATATCTTAACCCGAGATCATAATACAATTTTATATTGGAGAGATCTTTTCCAATCGGCCAGCCATTTTCCATTCCTATAAAAACAGCACGTTTGCCCTCTTTCTGCAGGCGGTATGCGTCTTTTGAAGTGGTTGCCAGTCCTGCTACATCCGGGTTCTGTTTTACGGCTTCATGGATTTTATCAAAAATGGCCAAAGCCTTTTTCTTCGCTTCCAGCGTTGCCTCGTCTGTACGTTTGCCCTGCCCGAGATAAACCGCAAAAAACATACCGTCCATACCTCCTTTTATCATTCTCGGGAAGTCAATCTGCGTGCGGTCTTTTTCAAAATCGTGTTCAGCGGCAATGTCGAAACCCGGCTTCATCATGTTGATGGGCACATCGGCGTGGGTATCAATGGTAAGGGCTTTCGCATGGATTCGCGCGGTCTTCGGGGACATTATAACAGGCATCCCCTGACCCAGGCAAACCACCGGAATGGATAAGAGGAATAAAAACTTTTTCATCTGTAAATAGTTAAGGGAGCTGATCAACACCGGATTTCTTTGTGTTTTTAATTTGAGCCTTTTTTTCTGAAATATCAATTCTCCCGCCCTATTCCTTCCTATACTCCTACTTGTCCACGGGATTCGCCAATTTTAGACTTACATCTGTCGCGACGGCCTGATTAAGTCGTTCCGATTTAATAATTTCGTATCATTATCAGTTATCTAAGCCCACAACTAACACTCGCACTGAACAAAATGAAAAACAAAATGCCGTATCTGATACTGATGTTACTGACGGTCCATGCCGCTCAGGGACAAGTGACTTACTGGGCGGATATTTTAAATAATGGTTTCAAACAGGCTACAATTGTCCAACCCTCCGACTACGAAGGCAGCGTAACCTGTACGATTATCAGGAAACTGCCAGCTGAAAAAAGTCAAAAAGCTGTTTTGTACGTGCATGGCTTCAACGACTACTTTTTTCAGGAAGAAATGGCAGACCGTTTTATCAGCGAGGGGTTCAATTTTTATGCTGTGGATCTGCGTAAATATGGAAGGTCGTGGCTGGGACACCAGAAACTGAATAACATGCGCGACCTGTCGGAATACTTCCCGGATATCGATACTGTTCTGCACACAATTAAAAGCGAAGGTGCTTCCAAAATTCTTTTAAGCGGTCACTCCACCGGCGGTCTGATCGTTTCCCTTTATGCCAATGCCCGAAATGGAAAAGAAATGTTTGACGCGGTGTTGCTGAACAGTCCTTTTTTTGATCTGAATGCAAAATCAATGCTTAAGAAATCGGCGATCAATTATATAGTGAAACGTGCCGAAAAACATCCTGAGACAACAACAGATTCAGGAATCAGCGCATTATATGGAGAAAGTCTGCATAAGGATTTTCATGGCGAGTGGTCGTATAACCTCAGCTGGAAACCTGTTGAAGTACCTCCGGTTAATTTTGGCTGGGTCAAAGCTATCCATGACGGACTGCTTAAACTCTCGCAGGGTTTAGAGATCAACAAACCAGTGCTGGTTTTGCATTCCGCAAAATCAGTTGATGAAAAAAAATGGAGCGAAGCCATGTTTGGTGGAGACGCCATACTCAACGTCGACGAGATCGCACGACAGGCCAAAAACATCATCGGTCCGTATAGTATCCAGTCGATCCCCGGCGGCATGCACGATCTGATACTGTCACGTAAGCCCGTCCGAGATGACGTTTACACTACCATTTTCGATTGGGCCAGAAGAACTGTTAAGTGATTGCGAAATAGCGCGAAGCTCCAGCTTCGCGCCGCCTATTTCGAGGCCTCCGGCCGCCTGTGTACATCGCAGGGCCGGCCGGAGGCCTTGGAATAATTAGCACGAAGGCCACCTTCGCGCTAACGAACCGGAGAGCTTCGCGCTGGCAAAAAAATACGTTACTTTTCTCAGGATGGTACGTCCTAAGTAGAAAAGTAAACGTATGTCAGAAAAATACAGATTTTATGAAGGCGGATTATTCTTTGTTACAATGACCGTTGTCGGCTGGATCGACGTCTTTACAAGGCATGCCTATGCAGATGACATCATCAAAAATCTCAATTATTGCATCGATCACAAAGGATTGGAAGTCTACGAATTTTGTATCATGTCCAATCACATACATCTGATCTGTGCCGCCAAAGAAGGATATGTTGGGAAAATCATCAGGGATTTCAAGAGTTTTACAGCCAAGGAAATCATCCGGCTGATTCAGGAAAACCCGCGGGAAAGCCGGAAAGAATGGCTGCTTTACATGTTCCGTTATTTTGCAAAAGGTAGCAGTCCAAAGTGTGAATTTCAGTTCTGGCAGCACAAGAACCATCCTATTTGGCTCGAATCAAACAAATTTATCAATCAAAAAACTGCGTATATCTGGAACAATCCTGTGAAGGCCGGAATCGTCAGAGAGCCTCAGCATTACATTTACAGCAGTGCAAATCCCGATACAAAACTGAAAATCATTTGTTAGCGAGCTGGCAGGCAACCTTCGCACTAACAAAATCGGCCAGAGGCCTTGGAATAGTCCGTCCGAACGTATACGTTCGGACTATCATTTCGTTCAATTTAAATCTTTCACAGAAAATGCAGATCAGCGATCTTAAAATACTTTTCTTCGATGTGGGTGGCGTGCTGCTTACCAATGGCTGGGGACATGAATCCAGAATGCTTGCAGCGGAAAAATTCGGCCTGGATTACAAGGAACTGGATACCCTTCATAATTTCATTTTCAATGTATACGAAATCGGCAGCATAACGCTTGACCAGTATCTCGATACCGTCATATTTAATCACCCGCGGGATTTTGTCCGGGAAGATTTCAAGGAATTTATGTATGCCCAGTCCGTGGAGCTGCCCGGTATGCTCGCCTGGCTGAAAGAATGGAAAAAGGACTGCGGCTTCCGGATCATTTCTATTAACAATGAGGGAAAGGAACTGAACGATTACCGCGTTCAGAAATTTAAGCTACATATTTGCTTTGATGCGTTTATCTCATCCTGTGAAGTAAAAATGCGCAAACCAGACCCGGGAATTTTTCATCTGGCGATGGGCATTGCGCAGGCTACGCCAAGTCAGTGCGTTTATTTCGACGATCGTATAATGTTTGCAAACACCGCCAAAAAACTTGGAATCAGGGCCTTTCACCATACCAGTTTTGAGTCTACCAAAGAGATACTGGAAGGTCTGAAGAAGGAACGTTTTGAGCGGGATTGAGCTTTACTATTTTTTACCATTTTAAAAACACACCATTTTGAACCAGATTGAAAGAATGCAGGAGAAAATCGAGCCGCTTCGGCAGCAGATTATCAACCACAAAGTTTATTCAGTTATTAATGACGTTGAAGACCTCCAGGTTTTCATGCAGTACCACGTTTATGCAGTCTGGGATTTTATGTCCCTTTTGAAATCGCTGCAAAACAGCCTGACGTGTACAAGTGTCCCCTGGTTCCCTAAGGGTTCAGCTGAGACAAGGCACCTTATCAATGAAATAGTAGCCGGTGAAGAATCCGACGTTGATATGAATGGTGAAAGAAAAAGTCATTTCGAAATCTACCTGGAAGCTATGAACCAATGCGGTGCCGACACGATGCAAATCGAAAAATTCCTGTCAGTGTTAACAAAAACTGGTAATCTCGACCAAGCTTTCCGGGATTCCGGAACACCCGAAAAGGCCCGGCAGTTTGTGAATTACACTTTCGACATGATCGGAACCAATAAGGATTATGTCCAGGCCGCCATTTTTACCTTCGGCCGCGAGGATCTCATACCCGGAATGTTCCACGCAATTATCAATGATATCCACAGGAATTTTCCCGGGAGCATTTCTATTTTCAAGTATTATCTTGAAAGGCATATCGAAGTCGACGGCGATCACCACAGCCATCTTGCATTACAGATGACATCGAACCTTTGCGGAGAAAATGAAGAATTCTGGGCCGAGGCTGAATTGGAAGCTTCGAAATCTCTTCAAAAACGAATAGAACTATGGGACGGGGTTTACGAAGAAATTACGGCCAGGAAAGCTGTTTTAAGATAGCTGCTTCCTCACCAGCCAGCCCCTGCTTCATAACCGGTGCTGGCTGGTTTTTGCCTTTTCAACTCTACAGCTCTGTCCAGCATATCCGTACTCTGAATAATTTTATTTTTGAGATAATAGGGATAATCGGGGTTTTCACTCAGGAATGCTTTCGAGACAGCAGCCGCTTCTTTGGAGGAATGCCCGGCAAAAGTATTGTGCAGCCAGCGTCCCGGAAAAAAAATGTCCCCCGTCAGCTGTATCTCCTGCAATATATTGAGCGACGGACGAAGATATTTTATTGCAGACGCCGCCCGTAAAGGATGGTGCAGATATGACAGCGCAGTGAGTACCCATGTTTCTTTTTCACGGTTTTCAGGTTTTTTCAAAGATTGAAAAAAAGCATCCCTTTCAGCCGGATCGGCACTTAATGCAGGAATAACGAATTGCATCCCTGCCTTTCTGTCGGGGTTCTTTGTATTTTTCAGTTGCTCTTCCAGAATTAATTTTGTGTTCCCCGGGCTTTTCAATGCCAGTTCATACGCGAGGCTGATTTTATCATCTTCCGATAACACGAGGCCCTTCACCTCTAAATTTCCGTCCCACAATGATTCCATTTTCACGAGTCCGTCAGGACTTTGGGCTATACTTTTAAATGCCCGGAAATAAGAAGTTTTGATTCCCTTGTCCTTCGTTCTTTCCAGCAATCCCCAAAGGCTGTTTTCCGCATCCGTCTGCAGTTCCTTTCTGCTTTCTTCCGTCAAAAAAAGCCACCAAGCCGTTTGCAGATTACCCAGCAGATAATCCACCAGGAGAGGGTTCTGCTCTTTTGGTAAAGTTCTGAGAATGTCCGAAACCAAAACATCCGGGTGCGGGCCTGCTCGGCGTAAAAACCCTTCCCAGATACTCACAAGCACAGAGCCCCGAAAAACCGGATTCGACAGTAAAGTATCCTTTTTTTGCGCATAATTTCTGACAAAATAGCTTTTGGCCGCACTATCCATTTCAAAATAGCCATATCCGGTACCGTCGGAATTCGGGAAATTCAGTAGCAAAGAATCCACCGCAATTTTCCCCAGCACCAGCTTTTGTTGCCAGATCCTGCCCGACACAGCATCCTTTTTTTGCTGAATGCTATCGCCTACCACCAGATATTCGGGCATTCCCGGTGTTTTTACCCAGACGGTACTCCATTCGGCAATATTCAGCGGTGTCTTTTTATCAATAATCCCTATCAGATCATCCCATCTTGCATTACCAAAAGCATACGTTTTCAAGTATTCCCGCAAACTTTCCTGCATCAGCATATGGCCGATTTTCTTTTCCAGCTGACGCATCACAATCGGTGCTTTCATGTAAATGATAGCCCCATATAACGTCCCTGCATTTTTTAGATTTTCCAGATCTTGTAGTATCGGATTGGTTCCGGCAGTCCGGTCTACCTCATAAGCATTGGGATAATGTGCCAGAAGAAAGCGAAGGTTATGGTTGATCCGGGGAAAATTGGGATGCACGATTTTGGCGGCCATAAAATTGGCAAAAACCTCCTTCAGCCAGACATCGTTAAACCAGTCCATCGTCACCAGATCGCCAAACCACATGTGCGCCGACTCATGCGCTATGACACTGGCCCGCGCCATTTCCTTGTTCACCGACGCATTTTCATCCAGAAAAAGCGCCGACTCATTATAAAAAACTGACCCGGGATGCTCCATACCTCCGTACTGAAAAGATGGGATCAGTACAAAATCGAACTTCTCAAAAGGATAGGAAACCGACGTATAATCTTCCAGCCAGGAAAGCGCTCTGGCATGAAGGTTGAAAATGTGCTTACGGTTCCGCGCCACTTTCGTGCTGTCGGTTTCCCGGTAGTACATCGTCATGTTCCGTCCTTCAATAGATTCGGATGTTTTAAAAAACTTCCCGGCAGCGAAGGCAAAAAGATACGAACTGATGGGCTTTGTCTTGCCAAACTTGTAAATACTTCTGCTACCGTCGGCAGTTTTTGAAAGCAGCCCGCCGTTCGAGACGGCCTCCCAGGTTTCCGGTGTTTTCAGGGTAAGTGAATAGGTGGCCTTCAAATTAGGTTGGTCGAATAACGGAAAACAGGTCGACGCCCGGTCGGGCACAAAGAGGGTGTACAAATACTCCTCGCTGCGGTTCAGAGAAAGGTCTCCGGCAATGAATCGGATCGAAATCGTATTCTTTCCTTCTTCCAGGTTCCTGGGATCAATAATAATGTGTTCATTTTCAAACGTATAAGATATTTTCTCACCAGACAATTCAACAGAAATCAGCTGTTTCCGGTCCGCGCTGAAATCAAGGACAACGGGACGGTCTTGGGACTTAAGAACAAAAGAGATCTGCTCTTGCCCTGTTATTCTCTCATTTTTCCCGGCTGGTATATCCAGCTCGATTTCATAGTGAATGCTGTCAATTGATTTCTTTCGTTCTTCATTCAGGCTGAATGAAACACCTTTTTCGGGAGTTTGATACCGGGCCTGCTTACAGCCGAAACAAAACATCATGCAGCCCGAAAGCAGCAAAAAACAATAATTCTTCATGAAAACCTGGTTGGGTACGGAGCGATATTTTGCATAAATACTAAAATAAAAGATATTTGAAACGCTCCGGAAGGTTTTCACAACAAAACAACCTGCAAAAGAGTATTTACAAAAATCGCCGGCCTTATATAATCCGCACCGGAAGTCCGACGGTCATAGAAAAAACATTAACTAACTTCAAAAATTGAAAATGACCAGATTTTTTGTTCGCATAAAAAACATCGCATACTTCCAGGCTATCCTGATCACCGTTATAGCGGGCTCGGCCAGCGCACAGGTCGGCGTCGGCGTTAAGGCCCCGAAAGGTGCCGAGGTGTATCTGGACGGCAGCCGTAAAATGCTGGATGACAAATGGCAATACTGGGAAGGCCCGCGCTTTTCGGCCAAACCGCCCATCAAATGGACAGTCGTAAAAGACCCTGCCGGCCCCGGTACCGTTATCAATTGCAACGATCCCGCTTCGGCAGGAGGATTGTATGGTTCGGCCGATATTGTTACCAAAAAGGAGTTTAAGGATTTCCGTGCGCATGTGGAGTTCTATATCACTAAAAAGGGTGGTAACAGCGGTGTTTATCTTCAGAACAGGTATGAAATACAGGTGCTGGACGGTGACACTACGTCCCACGGCATGGCAGCGATCATCAACGAAACCAAGTCGCCTTATTATGCCTACAATGGTATCGGAAAATGGAATTCCTATGACATTCTTTTCCGTGCGGCTCGTTTCAAAGACGGTAAAATCGTTGAGCAGCCTTTGGTTACGCTTTATTTCAACGGGAAAAAAGTACATACCAACCATGCTATCAGCCAGGTATGGGGAGGCCCCAACTCCGGCATCGACGGCGGCAACAATGGCGGCAAAGGCATTACCGACAAGCCCGGCGGTCTGAAACTGCAATCCGAAGGACACGACGTACTCTACCGGAATATCTGGATCAAGGAAATGGAACTTGACAAGCCGGATACCAATTTCTGATCATACACTCAAAACCACTATGCAGCCTGGCCACGTAACCTGTGGTCAGGCGTTTTTTTGTTGACAAAAACGCTGCGCCGGTCCTAAATAATTCGCATATATTGCTTGTCTGCGATAAAATGAGCATATTAGTGACATATGGAGCACAGAGTTGTATTCGATTTTTCAGTAACATTCTCCAATGGCGGAGGAATCCAAGGCCAGGATTTCCGGCTGGACATAGAAGGGGAAACGATTTCAGACTCTGTCCTCGCAGATTATATTGTCCAGGATCTGAGGCTCTTGATGGTCGAAAAAGTCGATATCCTGAACAAACATTATATACGGGAAAAGCATAAACGCAAACCTGCAAGTGCCGGCACGCTGGTCGATCTGAGTCATACGATCTTCAATGGCCTGGTTACCTACAAGGGACTCCCCGCTCCTATAATCTGCGACTACCTCAGCCGCGAAAACTCCGCCGGGAAATACGAAGAAGGCACAACTTTCCAGATCGGCAAAATTGAGATGGTCAGCAATACCGGGACTTACATCGATTGTCCTTTTCACCGGTTCGAACACGGCAAAGACCTCTCGCAAGTGGGGCTGGAAGCTTTTGCCAATATTGAGGCCATTACAGTGAATGCCATCGGTTCCAGGGAGATCGGTCCTGAATATTTTATAAATCTTGACATACAAAACAAAGCAGTTCTAATAAGAACAGACTGGTCTGAAAATTGGAATACGGACGCTTATTTTGAAAATCATCCGTTCCTTAACCAAAAAGCCGCTGAATTTTTACGTGACAACGGAGCCAGGCTGGTCGGTATTGACAGCCATAATATCGATGACACCAGCGGTAAAGGCCGCCCCGTACATACCATTCTGCTGGGCGCGGAAATCCTGATCGTTGAGCACCTTTGCAATCTCAGTCAACTACCCGAAAACAATTATTTTTTTAGCGCCGTGCCTCCCAAATTCCGGGGCGTGGGAACATTTCCCGTGCGGGCCTTTGCCACCTTACCCATAACCAAATGAAAAACAAAATCTACGTCACCCTGATCATCGGCCTGTTGTTAACCGGCCAGGCTTTTTCCCAAAGCATCAATACAGCCAAACTGGACAGCCTTTTTGATCTTCTTATTTCAAAAAACAAAGCGATGGTCAGCGTTGTACTGGCCAGGAACGGCACGACCCTTTATTCGCGGGCAACGGGTTTTGCCTCTGTGGAAGATAACATTGCTGCTACTGTAAGCACCCGATACAGGATCGGCTCCATCACCAAAACTTACACGTCGGTAATGATTTTCCAGCTGATCGAAGAGGGCAAACTGACGCTTGAAACCAAGCTGAACACTTTCTTTCCCACAGTGGCCAACGCAGAACTGATCACTATTGGCAACCTTCTGAACCACAGGAGCGGTATTCATAACTTCACCAACGATCCTGGCTATCTTCAGTATATGACGCAGCCAAAAAACCAGGAGGAAATGGTTGCGATCATTGCCAAAACCAAACCTGATTTCCAGCCCAATGAAAAAATGCAGTACAGTAATTCCAATTATCTGCTGCTGGGATACATCATTGAAAAGATCACGAAAATGCCCTATCAGAAAAATCTGGAAAGCCGGATTTTGAAAAAGGCAGGTCTGAAAGAAACGTATTATGGGGGTAAAACCGACGTAGCCAAAAACGAAAGTTATTCTTACAGATTCCAGGATAAGTGGATCAGGATGCCGGAAACGGACCTTAGTGTACCGGGAGGGGCAGGTGCTATTGTTTCAACCCCATCCGATCTTACCACCTTCATCGCTGCTCTTTTCTCCGGTAAATTGGTCTCGAACGGCAGTCTCGTTCAAATGAAAACCATTACCGACGGCATGGGTATGGGGCTTTTTCAGGTGCCTTTCGACAAAAAAACCGGATACGGCCACAATGGGGTGATCGATGGATTTCTCTCCAACCTCTTTCATTTCCCGGAAGATGGGGTAAGTGTGGCGGTTTGCTCCAACGGAACTTCTTATGTCCTCAACGACATGGTTATCGCATTGCTGAGCTCGTACTACAACGTACCTTTCAAGCTACCTGTTTTCACAACAATCGCATTGAAACCGGAAGATCTTGACAAATACACAGGCACTTATTCCAGTACACAGCTGCCGATCAAAATAACGGTAGCCAAAAACGAAGCAACACTTACCGCCCAGGCGACCGGGCAGGGAGCTTTTCCGCTGGAAGCAACGGCAACCGACGTTTTTAAATTTGATCAGGCCGGAATTGTGATGGAATTTGCTCCCGCAAAAAATCAATTTGTCCTGAAACAGGGAGGCGGCAATTTTGTTTTCACCAAAGAATAAAAAAGTAAGCCAACCCTTCACGGGTTGGCCCAACAAATTGATAAAGAAGAACAGGGAGACCTGTGCGTTATTTCTTTTTGTAGTTGATCCGGAAGATCGTTCCGTTGAGATCGTCGGTTACGTAAAGTGAGCCGTCGGGTCCCTGAGCGAGGCCGCAAGGGCGGTGCTGGATCGGGCCGGTTGGTTTTACAAGATCTGTTCCCGCAAAATTATCGGCAAAAATTTCCCACTTCCCAGGCTTGCCATTGACAAACGGAACAAAAGCAACCAAATAGCCTTTGTGCAGCTCGGCCGACTGACTGTGAAATGCAATGAATGCGCCGTTTTTATAACGTGCAGGAAACATGTTCCCGCTGTAAAACATCATTGCATTGGGACCCAGGTGCGCCGGAAATGCTACCAAAGGATCGATTACCTTTTCACCCGAAACCTTTTTACCATCTCCCCCGTACTCTGGCGCCAGGATTTTTTTATTCTGGAAATGATCATAGTAAATGTAAGGCCACCCCGCATCGTCACCTTCTTTCAGCCTGTACAACGTTTCAGCAGGCAATTCGGCACTGTGTTTTGCGGTATAATATTGCGGATAAAAATCATCGAACTTACCTCGTCCGTGCACGGTCACATACAATGCATTGGTTTTATTGTCCCAATCAATACCTACCGCATTTTTCACACCGGTTGCATAACGCACCCCGTCCGAAAACGTCTGGTTCAGCTTGTCCGCTTTAAATTTCCATACACCCCCGGCTGAATCCAGGATCGTGCAGGGCGACATTCCTTTTCCCGAACCCTGCTGACGGCAGTTATCGCTGTAAGAACCCACTGTAACATAAATGTTCCCATTGTTATCAAGCGCCACAGGTTTTGCATTGTCACGGCCGTGATCTGTGAGGCCATCCACAATTTTTTCCGGATTATTTGCATCGATGATCTCCTCTTTTTCATTGAGCTTGTAACGGTAAACCCCTTTGTTTGAAGAACTGTACAGGTATCCGTTTTTGATAGCAATTCCGGTTCCGGGATAATCTCCGACCATTTTCTGTTCATCGATCACGCCGTCCTTGTTTGCGTCCCGCAGAATGTACATACCCTTCCCGTCTTTCAGTTTGGACAGTTTTACATAAATGTCCCCGGTTTTACTAACGGCAATATGACGCGTGGCACCCAGATCGGCTGCAATGATTTCGGCCGAAAACCCTGCTGGAAGTTTTATATCTTTTGCTTCGACGTTTGTTGCCTTATGATCTGAAAGAGAAGGAGTTGTTAAACTTGTATAGGCAAATAAGCCTGTTACGCCAGCGAAAACGGCAAGCATCCGGGCTGTTTCTGATAATTTGATCTGCATGCAGTGGTTAAATTGAGTTTTGAAAATTAAATTTGAAGAGGTTTTTTAATGCCTCTTTAAAAAGGAACACAAAGAAAGTTTAATACTTGTACAGCTACTGCATTTTTCTGTTGAACGCTTAATTTGGAATGATTTTTTATAATTTCATATCAGAAAGCAGTTGATTTGTTATCTTTTCAGAAATTAGAAGCGAAGTAACCATAATCAGTATTATTATGAAACCATACGACGATGACGACGACGAGTTATATGACGACGATCTGCCGGGAAACTATCCGGCCTCGGAAGATGTGTTTAGTCTGGGATTGATTGAAGGTGACATTGACCCGGAAGATGTCACAAAAGCAAAACGGGCCGTCGAGCTGGAGGCTGACGACTGGAACGAAAAATCGTTTGAGGATGACCTGGTGGGCGACGATCTTGATGTACCGGGTTCCGAATTTGATGATGACGAAGAAATAATCGGAAACGAGGACGAAGAAAACAATTATTACAGCCTTGGCGGTGACAATCACAACGATCTGGAAGAAAACCAGGGCGATTGATGCGGAAAATGAACAACATTCTAAAAAACCTGGCTTAGCAGTCAGGTTTTTTTATTCTCTGCAAGCGTAGCTAGCTACGTTAGCGCCGAGCTCCAGCTCGGTGCATCGAGCTCGGAGCACCTATTCCCCGAGTTACACTCGGGAAACAAGTATGATTGATTGCCATGCTACTTTTCCTAAAAAATCAGCGATACTATGGCCTCATTTACTCCCGAAGCATTCAAAAAAGAATTTATAGCCATATTGGATTATTGGGAAAAATATGGCCCAGATCCGCAGAAAGGCGGGTTTTATGGAGCGGTCAGTTACGAAAACCAACCCAAACCTGACGCTTCGCGATCGGTAGTGCTGAACGGAAGGATATTATGGACGTTCTCCCTCGCTCACAGGCTTTTAAAGGAAGCCAAATACCTCACACTGGCAGACCGCGCCTACCAGCAGATCGTGAAATATTTTTTTGACGAGGAACATGGCGGAGTATACTGGTCTGTAAAGGCAGACGGCTCTCCTGATGAAACAAAAAAGCAGATTTACGGGAATGCTTTTGCCATGTACGGCCTAAGCGAATATTATCGCATAACCCACCACAAGCCCGCCCTCGAAAAAGCCCAAGAACTTTTTAACCTCATCGAAAAACATGCTTTCGATCCCGTGACCGGTGGGTACCGGGAAGCTTTTGCGCGGGACTGGTCCAATACCGACGATTATATATTGAGTAAAAGTCCGTGGATCAAAAGCATGAATACACACCTGCACCTGGTAGAAGCATACACCAACCTATACAGCGTATGGCCGGATGCAAAGCTCAAAAAACAGACTTCTGACATGCTGGAAGCGATTTTGACCCATATAGTCAACGCAAAAACCAACAGCATGCAGCTTTTCTTTGACGAAAAATGGAAGGCCAAGGACGATATCATTTCTTACGGACATGACATTGAGGCATCGTGGCTGCTGTATGAAACTGCCGAAGTATTGCATGATGAAAGGCTCATTAAGAAAACAAGGGAGAAATCGATTCTGATGGCCAATGCTGCCATCAAAGGGCTGGGAAAGGATGGGGCGCTGAATTACGAATACGATCCGGCCACCAAACATTTACAGACGGACCGGAGCTGGTGGGTAGCCGCTGAACAGATGGTCGGGTTTTACAATGCTTATGAGCTTACCAAAGAAGAACAGTTCAAGGCAAAAGCGCAGCGCAGCTGGGATTATATTGTCAACGAATTTATAGACAAAGAAAAAGGAGAATGGTTTGGGACTGTCAAGGAGGATGGAACCCCTGTAAAAGGCGATAAGATCAATTTCTGGAAATGCCCGTACCACAACTCACGTGCCTGTGCCGAGATGTGGAGACGGGTCGCCAAAGGTTGAAAAGGCTTCGGGAATATCAGTTCAGGAACATTTCATCCACCAGCAAAAGTGCCCTGTTTCCTTTGCTTCGGTGCCAATCCGGGATTTTACTCAGGGGCCTGGCAATGATTTTAAGATAGGAAACACTTTGCGGCTTGAATTTTCCTTCCACCGTTTTCAAAGTTGGCTTGTCACCTTTCGACGGCAGGGCGGCTTTGAATTTGGTCAAAAGCTTCATGTTATCGGGGCTGCTCCCACCCCATACTTCCACCGATTCGGGTGGAAAAATTCCGGTATCTTCCTCAATCATGTAGTGCACGCCGACAGATGAAATCACTACCGGCTTCTTAAATTCAGAAATAAAGCCCATATCGTTGTTTCGAACTCCAGCCCAGTTATTCGCCCAGGCGGGATTATTTGCTCCGATAGCCCCAAGTTTCCCATTAAAAAATGTCTTGTCGGCCTCCGCCTGATGCACCCGGTTCAACGGAAAAAGCAGTCGTACGCTATCCGGCTTCAAAGTACTTCTGAAGAAATCGAAAGTAGCGAGCTCGCTGCCGTACCAGCCGTCCTTATAGGCTTTTGCTTTGATAGTTGTATTTTCTTTCAGAACTGTTCTATTATCAAAAAGCGGGGATTTGACGCTGTCAGGCTCGGTTCCATCCATGGTAAACCTGATCTGAACACCTTTGATCGGATGCCTCAGCTGTAATGCTACCGACTCTCCGAAAATTGTCGAAGCATTTTTAACCTGAGGTGGATTTAACTGCAGGGGGTTGGTACCGTCATCCTTGAATCCACCGATAACGGTGATCTGCTTATTTGCTTTCTGCAATTTATCAACATCCTCTGCCGACAACCCGGTATCCCATACCGACACCGTTTTCAGACTTTTTAAAGTCGGAATAACTGCCTGAAGATCTTTGAAATTCACTTTGGTACCTGAGAGCGTCAGGCTATGAAGGTGTTTCAGAGAGGCAAGTTCTTTTAATCCTGGTGCCGTAATATCTGTAAAATTGAGGTCAAGCCGGCGAAGATTTTCAAA
This sequence comes from Dyadobacter bucti, assembly GCF_005869225.1. GTDB lineage: Bacteria > Bacteroidota > Bacteroidia > Cytophagales > Spirosomataceae > Dyadobacter > Dyadobacter bucti. The sequence goes on from NZ_SWFP01000001.1 coordinate 1,076,489, forward strand.
TTGGCTGACACTTTTAATATCCGCATCCTTAACCGGTAATTTATTCAGATTCAGCGAAACGATCTGTTTTCTGATCTCTTTCAATTCGTCCAGCTGCTTTACCGAATATGCCGAGCGATTATAAATATTCACGGCGAGTGCCGGCGACTGTCTGGCAACAGCAGAAATTGTCCGGTAGTCGGTATTCAAACCTGCGATTGCTTTTTCATCGGCCTCCGGGAAATCAAATTTTTCTTCATCGCTCTCTGGTGTTTTCAACAATGTACTTGCCAGTATCCTTAGCGAATCCGTCTCCGGAAGTTCTGTCACCTTTCTTTTAAAATCGGCATTATCTTTTACCCAGAGCGTCAGAAGTGAAATTTCCTGCAAGGTTAGCTGAGCTTTGCCCGAAGGCGGCATATGCTTTTTCTCTTCCACAGGCAAATGAACGCGTTGCAAAAGCAGGCTGATATCCGGATTGCCCGGCTCGAATAATTTACCAGATTTTCCTCCTTTCAATATAGATTGCGCATCTGTCAGGATGAGTTCACCTTTTAGTTTGTCGGGATTATGGCAGCTGGTACATTTTTGATCAAGGATAGGCAAAATAACATGCTCGAAAACAACAGCTTGTTCGAGCGGCACAGCAGCCATTTCCTTTTCGGCGGAGACAGGTTCCCATATGAAATTATCCCCGTGCGTTAGAGCTGCGCCAAAATGTCCCGTCAATACCAGCGAAACCACCGTAAGCAATGCACCGGCTTTCGCGAGGGGTGCATTGTACCAGCCAGTATTTCTAACCAAATATATAATCGAAGACAGAAAAAAAATGCCCGCCCCGGTCCACTTGTGATATAGCAGCGTATCCCCCGAATAACCCTCTTCCCGCGACAGAAACAGTCCCATGATTACCGTTACCCCGGCAAACAATGCACCTACGAGCAGCAGATTTTGCAAAAAATTCCTAAAAAACTGGTTGGAAGCGTATTCGGGCTTAAACCTGAAAAATTCAAGCAACATCGCCAGCAACAGGATTACGATCGGAAAATGAAGGATCAGCGGGTGCATCCGGCCGATCGTTTGCAGCCAGGCCGGGATTACCAGTTTACTTTCGAAAAGCAGCAGAAATACAATGAAAATATTGGAAGCAACCAGTAGCTGTTCAGCAAAAACCTTGAATCTTAAATGCATTGAAATTCTGCTCAATAAATGGGTCAATTGATAAAGGGCCGCGTGCGTCTTAACTGATAATATCTTTTACAACTTTTCCGGAAACATCGGTCAGGCGGTATCTTCTTCCCAGATGTTTGAAGATCAGCTTTTCATGATTGAGGCCGAGCTGATGCAATACAGTTGCCTGAAAATCATGTACATGCACAGGATTTTGGGCGATATTGTATCCCAATTCGTCAGTTTCCCCATAAACCATCCCCGGCTTGATCCCGCCTCCGGCCATCCAGATTGTGAAACATCTCGGATGGTGATCGCGACCATAGTTATCAGCGGTGAGTTTACCCTGGGTATAGCTCGTCCTGCCGAATTCCCCTCCCCAGATCACCAATGTTTCATCCAGCAAGCCGCGCTGTTTCAGATCCGTTACGAGTGCCGCCGAAGCCTGGTCAACGTCCATCGCCTGTTTGGTGATTTCAAAAGGCAGGTTACCGTGCTGGTCCCAGCCCTGATGATAAAGCTGCACAAAACGTACACCGTTCTCGGAAAGTTTGCGCGCCAGCAGGCAGTTGGCCGCATAAGTGCCGGGAACCAGACATTCAGGCCCGTATAATTTGATGATATCGTCAGATTCTTTGGAAAGGTCCATCACTTCCGGAACAGCTGTCTGCATCCGGTAAGCCATTTCATATTGTTTGATTTTTGCAGCAATCTCGGGATCGCCAAACTCCTGGTAAGAAAGTTCGTTCAGCTGGGAAAGATTGTCGAGCATATCCCTGCGCTCGTGCCGATCCATGCCTTCGGGATCGCGGAGATACAAAACCGGATCCTCCCCTTTGCTGAATTGTACGCCCTGATGTACAGAATCCAGAAAACCGTTCGACCAGAGTTTGGAATAAACACCCTGACCGTTGCCTACGCCCCGAGAAAGCAAAACCGTGAAATTCGGCAGATTTTTATTTTCATTGCCCAGCCCGTAACTCAGCCACGAGCCCATGCTGGGACGGTTGCCCTGTTGAGAGCCGGTTTGAAGGAAAGTCAAAGCCGGGTCGTGGTTAATAGCTTCGGTATACATGGATTTCACGAAGCACAGGTCATCCACTATCTTCGACGTGTAGGGCATCAGATTACTCACCCATGCCTGCGATTGTCCATATTGTTTAAAGTCAACAAAAGAACCTACCAACGGAAACGAAGCCTGGTTGGCAGTCATACCAGTGAGTCTCTGGCTTCCGCGAACTGAAGGTGGAATTTCCTGGCCCAGCATTTCCCGGAGTTTCGGCTTGTAGTCAAACAGTTCCTGCTGAGAAGGTGCGCCGTTCTGGAAGAGGTAGATCACTCTTTTCGCTTTCGGCGCAAAATGCGGTATCCCCGGTGTCAGTCCATCCTCCTCCAGCCCCCCGCCGTTGAGCAGATCAGGCATTAGCAGCGACCCGAGCGCCACACTTCCGATCCCCAGGCTCATCGAAGACAGGAACCGTCTTCTGTTAAAATTAAAACCGTGCTCTATGATTTCCTTTTCCATATTTTTTGGCATTTAGCTATTAGCCGTTGGCTTTTAGCTTTTTAATATTTTTTACGATTTTGTGATCGTTTCTTCCAGGTTATAAATCGTTGAAATAACCCGCATCATGGCGGCCAGCGATTTTTTATCAATTTGTTTTGTCAGAGGATATTCACCGACGCTCAACATTTTGTCTGCTCCTTTCCCCGTAATGGTTTTCAATTCTTTGTCGTAATAAGCAGTTAAAATACCAAGCTCTTTTTCACTCGGTTTCCGACAAACGATCAGCCTGAACGCCTTTGTAATTTTCTCTTTTGCATCGTTTTTTTCCTGCAACAACTTAGCTGCCAGCACACGGGATGCTTCCAGCACCGCAGGGTCGTTCATCATCACCAGCGCTTGCAGAGGGGTATTGGTTTTTAATCTTTTCACCTCACACAGATCCCGGTTACTCGCATCGAAAATACCCATCGTCGGCGGAGGTACCGTTCTTTTGATCAGGGTGTACATACCTCTTCTGTACAAACTTCCGCCATGGTCCTGATTGTAAACCGAAAGCAATCCCCTGCCCGACGTCGCGCCTTCCCACAACCCTGCCGGCTGGTAAGGTTTCACACTTGGCCCGCCAATGGTTTTGTTGAGCAGCCCGCTGCTTGCCAGTACAAGATCTTTGATAAACTCAGCATGAATACGGTAACGCGGGCCGCGGGCAAGCAGGATATTGTCCGGGTCGCGGGCGAGCTTTTCTTTCGGAATAATGGCCGACTGCCTGTATGTGGCGGAGGTAACCATTTGTTTCACAAGGCGTTTGATATCCCATCCATGCTCCATAAAATCCACAGCCAGCCAGTCCAGCAGCGCGGGATGTGACGGAAGTTCGCCCTGCATACCAAAGTCACCTGATGTTTTGACAATACCCCTGCCAAAGAATTCCTGCCACAATATGTTCACATACACGCGTGACGTCAGCGGGTTCTTTTTGTCAAATAACCATTGAGAAAGTCCCAGTCTGTTTTTCGGATATTTTTTATCAAAAGGCAAAATCGAGCTGGGCGTACCAGGCTGTACCTCGTCTCCGGGAGCATCGTAAACGCCTCTGTTAAGAATATAGGTTTTGCGAAGCGTATCCAGATCGCCCATTACCGACACAATGAGCTGATTGGTATCCGGCTTGTTTACAAAAGTCAGGATGTTTTTCACGTCGTCGTCAGTGATCTCCATCAGAGGCTTTTTAGCATAAGTTTCAGGTCCGCCGATCACCGACTCTATGCCCACTTCCTTCACATTATTGAAAAATGCAAACATCTGGTAATACTCCTTTTGTGAAAAAGGATCGTATTTGTGATCGTGACAATGCGCACATTCCAGAGTAACACCGAGCAGCCCTTTTCCAAACAGGTCATTGCGGTCTGTTACATACATAATCCGGTATTCTTCCGGGATAACCCCGCCCTCTTCGGTGATCTTATGGTTCCGGTTGAAACCCGTCGCAAGCAATTGCTCTTTGGTAGAGTTCGGGATCAGGTCGCCTGCAAGCTGCCAGGTGACGAAGTCGTTATAGTGCATGTTTTTGTTGAATGCATGGATCACCCAGTCGCGCCATGGCCACTGCGTGCGGTAGCCGTCATCCTGGTAGCCATGCGAATCCGCATAACGTGCCAGATCCAGCCAGTGTAAAGCCATTTTTTCTCCGTAGGAAGGATTTTTCAGCAGCTTGTCCACCATTTTTTCATAAGCATCTGGACTGTTGTCGGCCATGAATTCATCCATCATCTGAAGCGTAGGCGGCAAACCGTTCAGGTCCAGACTCAGGCGTTTGAGCAGGCGTTCCTTATCAGCCTCTTCATTGGGTTCAAGGCCTTTTTGTTCCTGTTTTTCGAGGACGAAATAATCGATCTCATTTTTCGGCCAGTCTTTATTGTCAACAGCCGGCACCTTTGGTTTTTTGGGTGCTGTAAATGCCCAGTGCTTTTCGTATTTCGCACCTTGCTTGATCCATTTTTCGATGAGGGTGATCTCGCGCTGGGTCAGTTTAAGATTGGAAGCAGGCGGCGGCATCAGCAAAGCGGTATCGGGTGACGTGATCCTCAAATATGCTTCCGATCGCTCCGGAAATCCGGCAACCAAAGCGTGAGCCTTTGGATTTTCCTGCAATGCTTTAAATGCACTTTCGGCCACGTCCAGCCTTAATCCCGCCTCACGTTTATTAGCATCCGGCCCGTGACATGCCAGGCATTTGTCGGACAATATTGGCCGGATATCAAAGTTGTAGCTGACCTCTTCCGGGATCTTTTCTTCAGTCACCTGGGTGGTCGAAACCGTATTGCAAGACTGGATAAAAAAAGCAATTCCGGGAAAGAAAATATATAAAAAGAAACGTATCTTGAAGCTCATAATGTGGGTCCTGAAATCAGAAATTCATTTATTGATCAATATATTAACTAACTAAAAAAATCTACATTTATTGAGACAATATTTACATTCTTCTTTTGACAACTGTCCTGCGGTATACTGTTCCGCTCTTAAAATTCAACTCCTAACATTATGAAGCAAAGCGTTTTTTTAACCATTTTACTGATCCCGACCTTGCTTGCTTCATTCGCTCAGGGGAAAATCGGTTTGTTTGAAAAAAACACTGATGTTGGTAATCCGAAATTGACTGGCTCGTCGGTTTATAATGCCGCAAAAAAAGAATACACCCTGAGAGGCTCAGGCTATAACATCTGGTTTGAACGTGACGAATTCCAGTATCTCTTCAAACACATTACCGGCGATTTTACGGTTACCGCCGATTTTGAGCTCGTCGGGGCTGGGAAAGATCCGCACAGAAAAGTAGGCTGGATGGTGCGGGAATCCCTGGACGACAATGCATCCCATTTGAGCGCCGTAGTACATGGCGACGGACTGACCGTATTACAGTGGAGGGTTGCCAAAGGAGATAAGATGCGGGATCCCGAAGATGAAATTTTCAGTAAAGAAAAGCAGGCCCATACTGTTCAAATTGAACGGAAAGGAAAAAATTATACCATGCGCGTAGCCGCCAAAGGTGCTCCTTTGCAGGAGGTCGGATCACATGTAATGAGCAATTTAACGGACCAGGTAATGGTTGGTCTATACATTTGCTCACACAATCCGGATGTGATCGAAGAAGCAAAAGTCCGCAATGTGCGCATTGTTCAGGCTAGGAAATAAGACTGGCGTTTCGGTTATGGCTAAAAAAATTACAGATTAAGCTTTATGCGGAAACTCAGAAACCTGGTTCTTGTCCTGGTTCCACTTTTGATTTTAGTTCTCTGGTTCCTTCTGAAAGTACATCAGTTCCAATCATTTGAAGTGAATTTTTCCGACGGGCTCATCGCTTTGCAGCTGAGCCGCGGCTGGCTGGAAGGCCGTCCGTTTTTGTATGACAATTATTTCGGTTTTCACAGCCGGATACACAATTATTACATTCTGCCGCTGACCGGATTTGTTACACGTTCTACCGGTATTTATGGTTTTTTTATTCTATATATCGGTCTGCTGGCTTTGCTGCTGGCCAATATTTTTTTGTGGCTTAAAAAATACCGAAGCAACCGGGGGCAGCACTGGCTTTCACTACTTGCTTTTATCATCGGGCCGTTTACTTTTTTTGTTTATCTTGATCTTTACGGCTGGCATCCGGAGCAATATTTCTTCCCGTTAACCGGCCTTCTGGCCTTTAACCTCGCGCGCCGTCAGTGGATATGGTCCGTTCTGCTGATCATCCTCATTTATTCAATAAAAGAAACTTCCGCAGTGCTGCTTTGCGGCCTGCTGCTGTTTGCTTCCACGACGGACCTGGTTTTGAAAAACCCGAAAGCAACCTGGCTCAAACTCCTGTTCAATACACGCAACATAGTTATAGTCCTGATCTGCCTGCTGTTATTCGGAGCAGGAATGTATTTACTTTCTTATGTGAACGGGCAGGAATCCGACAGGGTAAACCAGGCCTTTGACCATGTCCGGCAATCCGGCTCGGCGATCCGGTTTGCTATCTATTTGACAGAGTTTTTGATAGCCGCAACGATTTTTTTCATGATCGGCGCAATCCTGTTTTTCCCGTGGTTGCAAAAAGTACCGCGGCAAGGATTGATCTGGGCGGTGCTTGGCGGCTATTTCCTGGTTTTGTGTTTTGTTTTCTTTGTTGAAGGATTGTTATACTACCCACAGTTTTACATGAGCCTGCCCTACCCTCCGCGAGCGGGCGGCTTATGGGCTTTTTTATGCGGCTGCTATATATTTCTGCTGGTAAGGAGTATTGAGTACCAAAACAATGTAAAATCTGACAACTCCTACAAATACCTATTATCGAGCCTTGTTTTTCAACTTGCCGCCTACCCTTTCCTGATCTCTCATGAGGCGGCCGTTTACAATATGGACAAGGTTGGCAGAGGGATATTTTCATTTTTCACCCCCCATCCGGACCCCAATGTGCAACAACTTGCGGAGCTTGCAGATAAACTTCCGGAAGGGTCACAGGTTATCGCACCTTACAAATATCTGCCTGTTTTTCAGCGCGTATATGCATCGGAGTGGAAGCACAGGCACCTTGTTCTGGGGCGCCCGGCCATTTACATTTTTGAAAAATCATCGCTCAGGAATTCAAGCGAGTACACCCTCCCTGAAAAGGGCTATCTAATCATACCCAATCACAATCTATTAATTCTATCAGATTCGACATGGAATATCCGGCAACCAAACTAAGCGGCGAAGAGCGGGAAAAATGGATCAGAAAAAATGCATATTACTACAAAAATCAGATCAGGTATCTGAAATTCATCATTCCTGAACAGGCTTCCGTTCTGCAGATCGGATGCGGTACTGGCTTTCTGCTCGACGCTCTTCAACCCGCCCGGGGTGTAGGGATCGACAGTTCGGAATCATTCATTGCTTACGCGCGGGAAAGACGAGATAAGCACCGTTTCTTTGCGATGGATGCCGAAGACTTCCGACTGGACGAGACATTTGATTTCATCCTTCTGAGCGATAGTGTCGGCGACTTTATGGATGTGCAGAAGGTTTTTTCCCAAATGCAAAGGGCATGTACCCCCCAAACCCGGATCGTGATTGTTTCAACGAATTTTTTATGGCTGCCTGCGCTAAACCTTGGAGAAATCATAAGGCTAAAAATGCCAAAAAAACGTCAGAACTGGCTGGATAAGAGCGATATTGTCAACTTGCTTGAATTGTCTGGTTTTGAAGTCGTCGCCAGTACCCGTAAAATCCTTTTTCCCAGGTACATTCCTTTCATTTCTGCTTTTCTCAACAGGTTTGTCGGCAACCTGCCGTTGATCAATCAGCTCTGCCTGATCAACTGTCTGGTGGCAAGAAGCCTGGTGACGCCGGAAAAACCGGTAAATGAGAGTTCGGTCAGTGTGATCGTCCCTGCCCGAAATGAAAAGGGCAATATCGAATCACTTGTCCAGAGGCTCCCGAGAATGGGAAAACACACCGAAATTATATTCATCGAAGGTAATTCGCGGGACGATACCTGGCATGAAATACAGCGGATCGGGGCCATGTACCAGGGCAAGCGCGACATTAAATGGGCGCAGCAGGACGGGAGCGGAAAAGGCGATGCAGTCAGAAAAGGCTTCCAGATGGCTACGGGCGACATTCTGATGATCCTGGATGCAGATATGACAGTACCACCGGAAGAGCTCCCCAAATTTTACGCAGCAATCAATAGCGGGAAAGGTGAATACATCAACGGTACCAGGCTGGTATATCCGATGGAAAATGAAGCCATGCAAACTTTGAACCTAATAGGCAACAAGTTCTTCAGCATGGTTTTTACGTGGCTGCTTGCCCAGCCCTTGAAAGACACCCTTTGCGGCACAAAAGTGCTGAGCCGGGAGAATTACAAAAAGCTCGCTGCAAATCGTTACTATTTCGGTGACTTTGATCCGTTTGGCGACTTTGATCTCCTGTTTGGCGCCGCGAAGCTTCACCTTAAATTTATTGAAGTTCCCATCCGCTACAAAGCGAGGACGTACGGTGAGACCAATATTTCCCGCTTCCGGCATGGCTGGCTTTTACTGAAAATGACCTTTTTTGCTTTGAGTAAAATCAAATTCATATAAAACTGAAAAGACCGGCAGCGGTGCATAAGTTATGTAAAGAAGCCCCGTAAGTTGAAAATTGTGTCGTATTTTGGCAGAATATTAGCAAAGCATGACGGAAACCAAACTCCTGATCGCTAAAAAAATGCAAGATGGGACTCAGAACTTACATACGTGACAATTTTATCGCAGATATAAAACCCTATAAGCCAGCAAAGCTCAGCAAACCGGAGCAAATGCTGGATATTGTTTCCGCCTGGAAAGGACTGGAACTGATCATAGAAGATATCATCGAAAAATTCGGACTCGAACGTAAAAGCTGTATTGAGTTCGGGGTGGAATTCGGGTATTCTGCGGTAGTTTTTTCCAATTTTTTCGATTCCGTAACGGGCGTGGATACTTTTGAAGGTGACGTGCATACGGCGAATAAAAATCAGCACTACGAAGAAACCAGCAAAAGGCTGACGGCCTACAAAAACATTGAACTGGTAAAATCAAATTATAAGGACTGGATCAAAAAAGACCAGAAACGATACAATCTCGCTCACGTGGATATCGTCCATCACTATGAAGAAACTTATGAATGCGGGCTTTGGGCCGCGCAGCATAGCGACTGCACTATCTTTCATGATACTGAAAGTTTCCCGGAAGTGCGGCGGGCGGTGAAAGATGTAGCCCGCAAAACCGGTCAGAAGCTGTACAATTATCCGCTTCATTACGGTCTCGGCATATTGGTAGACACGAATTCTATCCGTAAATAACTTTTGGAAAACTATTAAAGCAGGACAGAAATTTCTTCCTCGACATTCGCTTTGGAAGCTCTGTGCCGCACAGCCGCGCTGCCTGTGAAAAGGATTATCAGTCCGCCAATAGAACATGCAGCCATCATTCCAACCATCGGCATGGCTGTATTGTTATGTAAAAAACTTACGATGGCGGAAATGATAGCGCCCGCACCCATCCGCCAGCTTCCCATCAGTGCAGAAGCACTTCCGGTATGTTTTCTGAACGGTGCGAGCGAAAGTGCGGAAGTATTAGGACCAGTGAGCCCCTGTCCTGTAAGAAAAATAAACATCATCCCGATCAAACTGTACAGATTATACCAGTTGTTCCAGACACCTACGATCAGCAAAAAGCCTAATGCACTCTGATATAAAAGCGTCACTTTGATGATCTCTTCGCTTTTGTATTTTTTCAAAAGAAAGTGGTTGAGCTGCGTCGAACCGATCATGGCAAAGGCCAGAAATGCGAATATCCATCCGTATTGCTGCTCAGTAACATGGTATATATTCATGAACACGTCCGAAGACCCTGCGATATAAGCAAAAGGTGCGGCAGTGGCCAGTCCGCCAGCCAAAGTATAGATCAGAAACTGAGGTTGTTTGATCACAGTGGCATAACCATTGATCACAGCTTTCGGACGAAGCGAAACGGACTCGTCCGCCTGCTTTCCGGTAGGCAGGAAGAAATAAATAGCGGCGATGATCAACATGCCGATACCTGCCAGGATTATAAAAATCCATGACCAATTGATAGCAGCAGTAACATAACCTCCAACAGTTGGCGCGATCATGGGAGAAACCGCGATCACCAAGGTAATGGTTGAAAACACTTCGGCTCTTTTGTTCGCCGGAAATAAATCACTTACCAAAGCCTGGGAAGCAACGAGTCCCACACAACCACCCATTGCCTGAAGAAAACGCATGGCAATCAGCGAGTCCACTGAATCCGTAAGTGCACAACCCAGCGATGCAATCACATATAAGATTAACCCACCAAACAACGGTGCTTTTCTCCCGAAACGATCCAGCAGTGGCCCGTACAACATCTGGCCCAGGCTGATCCCGATCAGGTAACTTGTGAGGGATAACTGAACTTTATCTATTGTGGTATTAAGATCCGTAGCGATCCGTGGAAAGCCCGGCAAGTACATGTCAATAGAAAAGGGACTAATTGTAGCAAGCGCTCCCAGGATCAGGATAAGAAAAGAATATTGTTTTAAACTCATGTATGTAACAAAACGTATTACCAGATTAACCGGAGAAGAACGTCTTTAAGTTCCTCTCTTTCAATAAGTACAATAAATTCGTTAATAGTGAATATCTTTTGAAAAACCCTGGCAGATTTGTCTTTTTCCGTTTTTGGCCTGCTTTTTGTGACCTATCATTTAAATAGTAATTTACAAATCAAGAACTTATTAATTCCATCATCTGTCCAATCTGTCCAACATGAGAACAATCTTTCTTTTGCTAACCGCTTTTATGTTAAACCTTTATCTGCCGAAGAAACAGGAACCGGCTGCTATCCCTGTTTGTCACACACCGGCGACGACATCTTTGAATGAAATGGCCGGGCTTGCCGCCAACGCGTCTTTTGTGGAGCTGCATGAAAATCCGCTTACATTCATTTATCAGGGAGCCGGCGAAATGGTTACTTTTCCCACTCCGGACGGCAAAACAGCATCAGGTTTTTTACTAAAATCCGCGAAGAAGTCGGACAAGTGGCTTTTTGTTTATCAGGAATTCTGGGGCTTGAACGACTACATCAAGCAAGAGGCAGCCAAACTTCATAAAGACCTGGGCGACGTGAATGTGCTTGCTCTGGACATGTATGATGGAAAAGTTGCGACTGTCCGGGAAGAGGCCGCGAAGCTGATGCAAAGCGCACCGGCGGACAGGCTTTCGGCCATTTCCAGGGGAGGGATCAGCTATGCGGGCAAGAATGCTAAAATAGCCAGCATTGGCTGGTGTTTCGGTGGAATGCTTTCATTGCAGAATGCTATCCTGGGTGGCAAGCAAACTGTCGGCTGCGTGATGTACTATGGCCGTCCGGAGCAGGATGTGGAAAAATTAAAAACCCTGAATACAGATGTGCTGGGGATTTTCGGAAGCCAGGACCAGGGGATCAATCCTGAAATGGTTGCCAAATTTGAAGAAAACATGAAAGCTGCCGGGAAGAAAGTGACCATCAAAATGTATGATGCAGTGCACGCTTTTGCAAATCCAAGTAATGCCAAATACGATGCCGTGGCCGCAGCTGATGCATATAAACATGCATTGGAATATCTCAAAAAGAAATTCAGCTGATCTTTGTTGATCGGCAACAAAAAAAACCCGGCATTGACTAGCCGGGGTTGTACTATTCATTCATTATGCCTTGCGGCCATTAATCATCTGCTTTTTTCTTCAGGTCTTTGGCCTCTTTCTTAGTAGCGTCGTAAGCCTTTTCCGCTCCTTTTTCTACCTTCTTAGCTCCTTTTTTAGCACCGTCCGCGACTTTCTCAGCCCCTTCCTCGGTTTTTTCACCAACCGCCTTTGCGTCCTTTTTCATTTCCTTGCGAGCTTTTCTGGCCTCAGATTTCGTTTCGGATACTGCCTTTTCGGTTTTTGTCTGCGAAGCGTCCTGCGCTTTAACAGCCACAACTGATAATCCTATCATTGCGGCTAACATCAGTACTTTTTTCATGTTTGAAGACTTTCGTTGAATTGATTCCGCCAGGTAAAGGCTGAAAATATTTTCAGTGACTTTGCGAAGCGTAATGTATTGTAACAAAAATCGTTCCGGGGTGATCGTAAATAATAAAAGAATAACGTCCACTTAACTAAGTTACCGAGATTGGTCAACTATCATTTGAATCTGTTTTTTTATACAGGTATTATATTGGTTACAACGGCCTAAACAATTGTATATTTAACGCCGATATAGTCATGAATCAGCCGGTCTCTCATACCTGCCATATTTTTCCAGGCAATCTGATTCCAATGCAACTTTATATCGGCAGGTATCTTTTTGGTTGCCTCTCTGACGATTTCAAAACTTCGGACTACCACGCTTTTTAGTGTTTCATCTCTCAGAAAATCTTACGGGGTAACGTCAGAATGTAATAACTGAAGTGATGTACTCGCATTCCACCGGAATATGCCTTAGATATTCGAGACACTCCTTAGACATATTCGACATCTTTTAAAATGTACGGTCCGATAAATGGACTCAAACCTTTCGAAAATACTATATCAAGTTTATGGTCCGGAAATATAGATTCTAGTATGTTACGGACTACATGAAATTGGCGCATGTCTCTTTTTCCAGGTCGAAATCTATTAGTATATCAATGTCACTTTCTTTTGTCATTTCGTCCCTTCGCGCTGATCCGAAAAGACCAATCCTTTTAACACCAAATTTTAGCAGTGGGGGTTTTGAAGATTTCAAAAGTTGCGTGATATGTGTTTCCTGAGCACAGTTTCCTTTCGTTGAAATTACCTATCAGCGGGATAATCACATCTATCTAAAATCCTTAACAAAACAAAACGCCCGGTCGTGATGGCCGGGCGTTTTGTGATCTAAAAGCTATTTCTCTATTTCAAGACGGCTTTCACGGGGTAAATGGCTACTTCCGATGAAGGTTTTTCAATTTCGGCTGCCTTAACCACTGCTTCCTGAGATACCTTCGCTTTTACATCCACGCTGCTCAGATGACTGTTCACGCTGATATGCGGCGCAATAACCAGGGAAACGATCGACATCAGCTTGATAAGGATGTTCATCGATGGCCCGGAAGTATCCTTGAACGGATCGCCTACTGTATCCCCGGTTACTGCAGCTTTGTGCGGCTCGGACTTTTTGTAATAAGTCACACCATTGATCACTGCACCCTTTTCAAAAGATTTTTTAGCATTATCCCATGCACCACCAGCATTGTTTTGAAAAATACCCATCAAAACCCCTGAAACGGTAACTCCCGCCAGCGTGCCTCCCAATACTTCCGGCCCGAAAAGAAATCCGACAATCACAGGTACGATCAGGGCGATCAAACCGGGAGCAACCATTTCCCGGATTGAGGCTTGTGTAGAGATAGCCACACACTTATCATATTCCGGCTTTGCGGTACCTTCCATAATTCCCGGAATTTCCCTGAACTGGCGACGCACTTCTTCCACCATTTTCATGGCAGCCCGGCCAACCGCAGCAATAGCGAGGGACGAGAATATAAATGGAATCATTGCACCCACAAAAAGACCTGCAAGTACATTGGCCTTGTAAATATCGATAGAATTAATTCCCGCCACTCCGCAGAACGCAGCAAAGAGCGCCAGGGAGGTAAGTGCGGCAGAAGCAATCGCAAAACCCTTTCCGGAGGCCGCAGTAGTATTTCCAACCGCATCGAGGATATCTGTACGTCCGCGAACTTCTTCCGGCAAATGTGCCATTTCAGCAATACCACCGGCATTATCTGCGATCGGCCCGAAAGCGTCAATAGCAAGTTGCATGGCCGTAGTTGCCATCATTCCAGCCGCGGCAATCGCCACACCGTACAAACCTGCGAATTCATAACTGATGAAAATCCCTGCTGCCAGTACCAATGTAGGGATCACCGTCGACTCCATACCTACCGACAAACCGCCGATAATGTTGGTCGCGTGGCCCGTAGAAGACTGATTAACAATAGATTGCACGGGACGTTTTCCCATAGCCGTGTAATATTCCGTCACAATCGACATAATTGCTCCAACAATAGAGCCAAGCAGTATTGCCCAGAAAACATCCAGCGCTGTAAAGTCAACACCTCTGATATTCAGCGTTCCCTCAGGTAACATCCACAAAGTCAACGGGTAACTCACGATCAGGACTAGAATAATCGAACCCCAGTTACCGCGGTTCAGAGCGCCTTGTACATTACCATTATCATCACTGACACGCACCAGTAACATACTGATGATAGAAGCAATAAGGCCTACTCCTGCAATCACCATTGGAAGCAGTATCGGCGAAATGCCGCCAAAATTGTCCATCCCTTCTGCCACGATTTCCCGTCCGAGCACCATCGTCGCCAAAATGGTCGCAACATACGATCCGAACAAGTCGGCTCCCATACCAGCCACATCACCTACGTTATCGCCTACGTTATCGGCAATTGTAGCAGGGTTACGGGGATCATCCTCAGGTATTCCTGCTTCTACTTTGCCCACCAGATCCGCGCCAACGTCGGCTGCTTTGGTATAAATACCGCCACCTACACGTGCAAAAAGAGCGATGGACTCAGCGCCCAGGGAAAACCCGGCAAGAACTTCGAGCACTTTTTCCATACCGAGCCCGTTCACCTCGGTGCTGTCGCCGATAAATACAGAATAAAGAATAATGAACAAGCCGCCGAGACCTATTACCGCGAGACTTGCCACGCCAATACCCATGACGGAACCTCCGGTAAAAGACACTTCCAAAGCTTTTGTAAGACTGGTACGTGCCGCCTGCGTGGTACGAACATTCGATTTGGTCGCGATATTCATACCGATATATCCTGCGAAAGCCGAAATAAACGCCCCTGCGATAAAAGACAAACCTATAAATGCACTGGAATTTTCAACCAGCGTTCCTGAATAACCCAATAAAATACTGACAATGATACCAAAGACTATGAGTACACGCCATTCGGCTTTCAAGAAGGCGAGGGCTCCATCTGCGATGGCGTCTGCTATATCTTTCATCTCAGGATTCCCGGCATCCTGCCTGATCACCCAGCCTCTTTTGAAGAACATAACCAGCAAGCCGATAAGGCCTAACGCCGGCACTAAATAGGTAATGTTACTCATTGCGAAATGTAAAATTTGGTTAAAGGTTTTAAATTCTCGTAAATATAGAGAATGGCTCCTCATAACAAAATGCCAAATCGCTTATTTTTGAGCAATTCGTATAGATTCTATGAAAATTTGGAGACTATTGCTCTACCAGGCAATAGAACTGATCACATAACCAATTGGGCCTGACCTGATAGTACAGCAACTGCGTTTTTTGTATTCGGGAACGCAGTTGTATGAACATATCATGATAAAATTGATAGTTATTATGATTGTAATCCAGAAACTGCTTCTTTTCCTCCCTGCTTTTTTCGCACCAAACTCAAAAGCATATACGATATAACAAAGCCGGAAAAACCCGCGACCACAGCCAGTAAAGTTCCGCCCAGCAAATACTGTACAAAATTGAGGTGGATCGATTCTAGCGTCAGCTCCTTCAGGGATGTAACCTGTACGCCATTTTTGTAAAACAGTCCGCCGAATTTATAACTCCCATAAAGGATCAAAGGAATCACAGGCGGAATGCTGATATTCGCCGCGGCAATGAACAATACTTTATTCATGCGGAAGAAAATCGCCAGCGGTATCCCAACCAGCAACTGAAAACCCCATATCGGGACAATCCCCATAAAAAAACCAAAGCCGATGGACTTTGCCTTACTGAAATTCGATTCTTCCGGCTTGACCGCCTCGTCACGGATGATTTCCCAGAGTCCTTTTTCCCTGATCTTAATAATCAGCCTTTTTGGCAAGTAGTACAGCAGTGTCAGAATCACCAGCCAGGTATTGAGTATGCTGATCCTGGTAAAATCAATAAGCGGGCGAAAATGGGTTACCCTTTCATTTTTATCATAAATAACCCGGATGTCAACCGGAATGATGGGTACATTGTTCCAGGCGAGCTTTACGATCACCTCTATCTCCGTTTCAAATTTGGTCGTAAAAAGCCGTATATCTTTCAAGGGTCCCAGTGGATATAACCGGAAACCCGTCTGCGTGTCAGGCAGCGAAATGCCTGTTTCAAACTTAAACCAGAAATTGGAAAATTTGTTGCCGAAAGAACTTTTGCCGGGGACTCCCTCTTGCTCCATATTCCGCGAACCCATCAGCAAAGCGCCGGGATTGTGATAGGCAGTTTCTATGAACAGCGGTATATCTTCGGGAAGATGCTGGCCGTCTGAATCGAGCGTAATGGCATTCTCATAACCGAGCCTCTGCGCTTCCTTGAATGCTTTTCGCAGGGAATAACCCTTCCCGCGGTTTTCAGTATTGCTCATTACCCTGAGTTTTAAACCATATCGGGCAAGAGTCAAAAGGGTATCATCCGTAGATCCGTCATTAATCACAATAACGTCCTGTCCGTCCGAAAACTTAAGGACCGAGTCGATCACCCGGTTGAGCGTCTTTTCATTATTGTAAGTGGGAATGATAATGCAGCACTGAATATCACTGAGCGTCATTTGAAATGATTGTGGACTAGTAAAATAATTTATTTTAATGGTCCGCTGAGTATGGGTATGGATTTGGGTGGCTTAAAGATAAGAGGTTTGAGCTTTGAAAAATACAGTTTCGCCAAATTCCCCGGAAGATGCTACTTCCAGCATTTCAGCCTGTTTGTAGTTAATCCTAATCTGAACGACCGGCGTTATTTCCGGGTTGAGTATACTCAAAAATTTGCAGACCCGCAAAGATTTCATGCTCAGTTTCTTTTGCAAATGTGCTTCAAGAATTTCTTTCACGATCTGTAACTGCACTACTCCCGGTGTTACCGGCTCGCCAGGGAAATGTCCCTTAAACAACCTGTGACCCCCATTTATTTTGATCTCCGAATTGATCTGCCCGGCACTGGAATCCGTTTCGGTGATGGTGTAAAGATCGTTTAAAAACATCCGTGAATATGTTTACTTATAGTGTTAAAAACAGGCTATTGTCGATCGGTTCGTTGAATTTTTCCTGATGGAATTTCATGAGGCTTTTGTCCCCGCTTTTTTCAAAAAAAGTCAGCTCCTTCAAACGCAGGCTGGTCCTGGAAAACACCAGGGTGATTTTTGAATATATATTTTTCAACCGTCTGTTCACCGGCGTGAGCACGATCATGTATTGATCCGCACTTTCCATGCATGTTTGCGAAAACGCCCGGTTTTGCTGAAAATCTCCGTTTACCAGTCCGATCATCAGTTCCTTGATCTGCACTGCCATTCTTCCCGCTTGTGCCAAGTTTTTCTCTTTCCCGCCCTCCTGTATGCGCAGTTTATCCCCGTTGATCAGTATAATATAACTGCCAGGTCTCTTCTGCTCCCATCGCATCTTGTCATTTTTTTGATAATAAAATAAACCGGACGAGTGCTCAGGTTCTTTCAATACCGACAAATATTTTTCCTCCTTAAATGAAGCCTGGATGGAATGCGTGGCCGACGAAGTTTTGCGCAATTCTGATAAAATCTTCTCCGGATTGGCAGCCGGCTTAAAATGCTGCGCAGAAAGATTTAAATACCCCAGACATAGCAGAAAACTAAAAATTGTCCGGCTTTTTACCATATGCCTCTTTATCAATAAGTCTGGGAAGTGGTTCAATTTTAATTCCTTTTTGTACACAGTGTTCAATAATATCTTCGAGGGAATCGGCAGTTACGGAACGGTTATCGTGCAATAATATGATATCCCGCTTTTGTAAAACACCCAGAATGCGGCTGATCAGCTGATATTTGTTTTTCGCCCTGGTATCCAGGCTCCGTAATGACCAGCCGATCGAACACAGTTTCAATTCTTTCAGAACTGTCGCGTATCTGGGGTTGGTCACACCAAAAGGCGGACGAAAAAAAAGAGGCGATTTGTCGATGATACCGGAAATTACTTCATTGCAGCGCACCAGATCAGCCTTCAGTCTTTTTGTTGAAAAAAAGGCAATCAGATAATTGTGGCTGTATGAATGGTTTGCGATAGTATGCCCATCTTCATCGATCCGACGAATCAGTTCGGGATATTTCTCAGCCTTTTTCCCGATCACAAAAAACGTTGCCTTTACATTTTTATCTTTCAGGATTTGCAGGATCTTGGGTGTACTTTCTTCATCCGGGCCGTCGTCAAAAGTAAGCGCGACGCTTTTTCGCTTGCCTTTATGGATTGAGGTGAAGTAATAATTCGCCTGTATTTTAAAAGATCCGTATGCAAGGATCGCAAAGTAAATCACCGCGACCAACGACAGCACCAGCCAGGCAAACCCTGTTTCCCAGAAGATGATTCCGCTCAGGGCGAAAACAGTGACAGCTATAAATGTGACAATGTTATGCTTCAACCGATTCGATAAGGGTTAAACCTAAATTACTTTTATTCAATGCATTACAAATCAAAATATGCTTCAAAGTCTTATTGTTCCCCATTTTGTCAATCGCGAAATGCAACGCGAATGCCGAGGATGTAGGATAGACTCCCGAAAATCCTGTAAAGTCGATCGGGCTGTTTTTATTTTCTGAATATGAAATCTCAGCCGAATCCTGCGGCTTACCGGAAAAAAGTACAAGGTCCAGCCCGTCCGGCCCGATTTTGTTTTCCGCTAAAAAAGCTTTGATCTGAGCTGACACATCCGTCACCAGCCCTATTGTTCGAACATCTCTGATTTTCGCCAACGTCGCTTCAGACTTTGCATTTGATAATATAAAAAATGATGCCGCCGAAGTAAGTCCCGTTTCGAAATTGATCTTGAGCTTTTCTGAAATTTCATCCAGTATTTCGATATGTTCATCCGCGGCTCCTACCAGAATGTGCTCTTCGCCTTCATTCAAAAGTAACATCCCATCCTGAACCGCATGTTCGAATGAAAGTGTATTTTGCGTGTGCGTCATGTTGTAGCCATGATTCCCTATGCTAAGGGAAATCTGCCCTGCCATGGTATTATGGGTTGACTGGATAAATGACGTCGGCGGCAGAAGCCCTTCAATGGTCATCGAATTATTCAGAAATTTCTCAGTGTCCAGCAGGCAGCCCAGGCCGGTTCCTACGATGATCGCATCCGGCTGGTCAATACCAGCCTGCGCAATACAATCCTTCGAGCAGGCAACCGACATCCGCAGGATCTTGCTCATTCTGCGCAATAATCCGGCTTCAATAAAACTTTTGTAATCCGGACTGATCAGAACAGAGCCCTGCTGCAAGGGTTGGATGACATTGGAAAAACCCGCATTCCGAAATGTAGGCTGGTGTGAAATGGTAGAAGCGGCAGAAATATAGGCCATCAGTGAATTGCTGAAAATACGAGGGATGAATTATTGCCTCCAAAACCAAAGGAATTGGATAAAACGGCATTGATTTGCAATTCTTTCTGCAAGCTGGTCACCGGCACCAGTCCGGTTTCTGCGATCTCCGTTTTATAATTCAGGTTCGGATAAGCCAGGTTATGCCGTATCGCCAGAATAGAAAATACAGCCTCAATTGCCCCAGCCGCCGCCAAGGTATGCCCGGTGAAGGATTTTGTAGAACTAAAAGGCGGGATATGTTCCCCGAATACATTGTTAAGTGCTACCGATTCGGATAAATCGTTGTTTTTCGTGCCGGTACCATGCGCATTGATGTACGAAATGTCCGAAATGCTGATCCCCGATTTCTCAATAGCATGTCTGATGGCCAGCGTAGCGCCCGTTCCCTCGGGTGACGAAGCCGTCTGATGGTAGGCGTCCGCAGCATTTGCCCATCCGTTCACATAACAAATCGTCTCGTTGCCTGAAATCTGCGTGCTCTTTTCATTTTCAAGTAATAAGAAAGCTGCGCCTTCTCCCAGGTTTAATCCGTTTCGCGACTCGTCAAATGGTCTGCACCAGGCGTCGTCGTAAATCATCAAAGAGCGAAAACCGTTGATCGTAAAGCGGGTCAACGCATCGGAACCACCGACCAGTACACGGTCGAGCTTGCCCTGCAAAAGTAACCTGGCTCCCAGCATGATAGCATTTGCTCCCGATGAGCAAGCCGTGGAAAGCGTATTGATATATCCAGAAATCCCGAGTTCAGCGGCGATCCTTTCGGTGGTACTGCCACTGTCGTGGGTCTTGAGCAATTCAAAATCGGGGTTGTTTTCAGACAAATAATCTTTGTAGAATATTTCGCTCCGGTCCATTCCGCCCACCGAAGTAGCTGAAATGATCCCGGTTCGCAGCTCGGGAGTGTGCAGGCTTTTTCCCCAGGCTTCCTTAGCAGCTTTCAGGCCCAATAGCGATGTACGGGAAACATTTTTCACCGTCAATCCCAATTGTTCGATCAGCGTTTCGTTGGACAATTTCACTTCGCCAACCAAAAGATCTTTTGCCTCATCCAGAATACGCACAGGGCCAATTCCCGACCTGCCTTCCATCAAAGCCGCAAGATTTTCTTCAACCGACAGCCCAATGGCAGAAACAATACCAATACCGGTGATCCGGACACTCATTTGCAGAAACTGTTTATTTGAAAAACGAAGCCACTTTAAAGGTCACCTTTTCTTTTACGGATATAGTCGGCCATTGTTTGCACCGACTTAAATGCCTCCTTGCCTTCATCGGGGTTCGTTACTTGTATTCCATGGTATTTTTCCAGAAGTACGATCAGTTCCAATGCATCTATGGAATCCAGCCCAAGACCTGCATCATCAAATAACGCACTATCATCCTGTATATCCGACGGTGTGATGTCTTCCAGATTAAGCTGTTCGATAATCTGTTTTTTTAAGTCTTCTTTTAAGGTGTCCATTACTTTTGTTAATAAATTTTCGCGAGTTAGTCCGTTGTAAATGAGGTATTCCCTGCCAGTGCTGAAAGATTATCTGCATTTGAAGGTATTCCAACAGCAGCCTGCTTTTCTATCAGAAAGAGAAAAACCTCCGTACTTTTATCTTTGATTCCAAGCCACCCGCACAGCACCGCTTTTGAGCCGGTTGCCAGCAATATCTGTGCGTAATCCACAAAAAATCCGGATACGAATTTAGGTAAAACGGCAAACATATTTTCGCCGTACCATTTGTTAATAATAGCGATCTCACCCATGACGATGTTGGGCAAAGTATAAACGAATAAGGACGGGCTGGGTGCGCCATTTTCCTGATAGGATTTGCGAAAGCGCACATCCGTTTCTGCGCTGGAATTATCATTGCCAAACAGCATCGCCACCTCGTCATCCTTATATCGGGTAACAAGTTCAGGATTCGCTCTTTTGATGAGCTCGGAGGCCAGGAAACCAGCCTGGGAGAGAATGTCCATTTTGTAAAACTTCGGATATACAAACTCCTTCTCTTTGTAAATCTGTTTGAACCAGCTATCGGCAGACTCAGGATCGCGCCTGCCTGCAATTGTCCCGTTTACCGAACAGTAATCTTTCGTTAAATGGCAATATGTTGTAATAAAACTCATATTTTTCTGATAATCAGGGCAGCATTCCCACCTCCGAAACCTGACGCGGTTTTCAAGATCGTGTTTATTTGCGCCGGTTTATTGGCAGAAACAATATTCAGCTCCTTCGAAGTCCCTTTTTCACGGAAGCCAAGGCTTTTCAGCAACATTCCCTGGCGGATCATTTGCATGCAGACGGACGTTTCGATCACACCGGCCGCACCCAAAGTATGCCCGAAATATCCTTTCAGACTGTTCAAAGGGATATGTGTCAGGTTAAGCCGGTCAAATGCAATGGATTCCATTTCGTCATTATAGAGGGTAGCAGTGCCGTGGGCGCAAATAAAATCGATTTCACTGGCCGTAATTCCGTTGTTGTTCATCGTTTTTTTCGTACTTCTGACAAGTCCCTCCCCCGTTCTCGACGGTCCTGAAATATGGTTCGCATCATTTGCGCTTGCGCCTGAAAACAATCGCAAAGGCTGGTCTTTGTAAATTTCCCTATCCGAAGAAACCACCACCGCCGCACAACCTTCTCCCATACTGATGCCTTTTCTGGCTGCATCAAAAGGCATACACGGTTGATCGCTGATCGCAAAAAGAGACTGAAAACCGTAAACGACAAAGTCAGAGATCAGGTCACAGCCGATTACGATAACATGATCATAAATCTTTGCATTGATGAAGTTAGCAGCCGCATTAATGGCCAGTACACCTGAAATACAGGCATTGGAAACGATGATTGGCTGATGCGCAAGATGGAACTCCGTAATTAAGGCAGCAGCCGGCTCCCCGAACTGGTCTGCTATATTCCCGTCCAGTTCACCTTTTGTCGAACTGATCAGGACAATTGTTCTTGCGGAAGGTAATATTGCGGGATCTATTTTTTCTGATATTTGCTTCAAAGCCCTTGTAAGCAGGCCCCTGAATCTGGCAGGCCCGGTCAGTCCCGGGATTTTTGACAGATACAATCCTTCTTTGTCAAATCCGGCATCTGGCACCAGCGAAATCCCTGACCGGTTCTCACAAAGCGCAAGCCAGTTTTCTTCTGTTGTTTCCCCCAAGGGACTGATCATTACTTCTGCACCTATGTAGGCCATTTTAATAGTCTGAGATTTTCAATTGCAGCCCGGGCACTGTCCTACACATTGTTTTTAGTTTTCCAGTCTTTGTAAAACTCTGGTGTGAGCAGTTCCAGCGTACGGGTCTCCTTGTCCAGAAAAACCTGCATAGTTTTACCTACTGCACATAATTCATTGGTAGTGAGATTGATCACTTCGTATTCAAACTGAATTTTTGCGGATTTGGCGGGAATATAACGCGTAATCACTTTGATGATCTGACCATAGTAAACAGGCGCTTTATGATCAATTTCCGATTTTACGATCGGGGTAAAATATCCTTTGTCAAAAATCGTAAGATACTCTAATCCATAGGCCTTACCGAATGCCTCCCTGCCGTCTTCGAAAAATTTGAGGTAGTTGCCGTGCCACACGACACCCATAGCATCCGTTTCACTAAATCGTATATCAATTTCTATTTCAGAAGCAATCATATTAATTCTTAAAGGTTAGGAGCGGGTTATTGTGTCACCACAATTTTCATTTCACATCCAAGCAATATACGCCCTTCCAGGAAACTTTCCCCTTTAACGAGATAAATATTTCCCAGCTGGTGCATTGGTGTGACTACCGTTCTGATAACCGAATTCACAGCCGGAAGCTCAAAAACTTCCAGCTTGGACACCGCTCCTATGTATCCGATCTTCGGCGGTCCGCCGCCCTCGCTGTCCAGAAAACCAAAAGAAGCTGCGCAGGTTTGCGCGATATTTTCAATAAGCCCGGATTCCTGAAAAAAGCCGTTCTCAACAAGTATATTTTCCTCATTCACAAAAAAATCCGACTCAAACCTTTCCGGGGAAATGCTCACTAGGTTATCGATCATCACGAAAGGCGGCCGGTGGGGGATATACAGGTGCAGCGCTGCTTTACTGACAAGCATTATTGAAAAAAGTTGAAATAATTAAACCATTGTTCGGGATATTCCCTTACTTTTTTTTCCAGCTCGGCCACATATAACTGAGCAATTTCCTCGGGCTTCATTTTCGCGGTAATAGGCAAGGTTGCGCTTAAATGATAGCTGTATTTACCATTTTTGGCGGCAAAAACGAAGGTAACCGGCGCATCAAATTTGGATGCAATAAGAAACGGACCATACGGAAACTTTGCCTTCTGACCGAAAAAATCAAGCTCCATGAATTTTGCCCCTTCCATGTAACGATCGGAATGTATTGCCACGAACTCATTGTTTACCAGCGCATTTCTGATAGCGATAATATGCGACAAGTCATTTTTGATGGCAATCACCTTGAAGCGGGAACCGCCCGTGGACAGATCCATATACTTTTTAATATTTTCCACTTCGGCATCCAGCATCACAATATTAATGGTGGGCGTGATCCGGCCTTTGAGCAAATTACCCGCAGTTTCCCAGTTTCCAAGATGTGCACTGAGCAGTATCCCTCCCTTCCCTCCATCCCGCATATCAATCAGGTATTGCTCATTTTGAAAGGTATGGGAGTATTTTTCATCCTTGCCCAATAAAAAAGCAGCCCGGTCGACGAGTGTCTGACCGAAAATGTAAAAATTCCGGCGAATCAGCTTTTTTGCTTTTGCACCGGAAATCCGTAAAGTTTTCTGATAAAAATCGAGAAGTGCTCTTTTGGGCCTTGCAGCAAACAGAAAGTAATAAAGGGTTACTATCCGAAGCAACAGATAAGCAAAATCCAGCCCTAATGAATTTATAAAAAAAAGGAAGATTTTGTACCCCGTTAAGGATCCTTTGGTTTTACCATCCCAACGGTTCATTCCTATAATGAAAGTTTCTTGCGAACAAGCTGGTAAAAATCCCCGAAAGTCTGGATCTCCTTGAAATCCTCTCCGGTAAGCTTAATATTGAGATTTTCCTCGATGAGCACAACAAGATCCACATAGTCCAGACTATCCAAATCCAGTGTGTCTTTTAAATTGTTTTCAGGAAGAATCAGATCCCGGTCCACCTCGAACTCCTCGGATAAAAAATCTCTGGTATCTTCAATAACTTCTTCCAAATTCATTTTTACGTCGTTAGCATGCATAGCTACAAAATTAATTTATTCTGACTGATAGTTTAAAAATATTCCCACATTTTCATATATATATTCTCACCCCCGCGACAACAGTAGCATAAAATTGCCGGGGAGATACAGAAAATGGAGCGTACCGGGGTATAACAAATTTACGAAATTTTCTCACCCGTAATTCGCCGGATACGAAGTTTAAAGAATAGATTTTGTGGAAACAAGCTAAACTCTTTTGATGATCAAAGTCGAGTTTGTGCCGCCGAAACCGAAGGAATTAGACAAAAAACAATTGATATACTGCTCTTTGGTGTCCGAAATGATATTGATCCTGGCGGAATCCTCATCCGGATTTTCAAAATTGATGTTGGGGGCTATAAATGAACCCTGCATCATGAGCAAGGAATAAACGATCTCGCTCGCACCTGCCATCCAGCATTCATGCCCGGTCATTGACTTGGTTGAACTTACCGGGACATTTCCGCCGAACACCTCAAAAATTGCTCTGGCCTCGCTGCCGTCCCCCACCGGTGTGGAAGTAGCGTGGGCATTGATATAATCGACGTCTTTTGTGGATATCTCAGCCTGTTTAAGAGCCATTTGCAGCGACCGGATCTGACCCTCGATACTTGGATTTGAGATATGATCGCCGTTCGATGAAAAACCATAACCGATCAGTTCAGCCAGGATTGGCGCACCCCTTTTTACAGCAGCCTCATAAGATTCAAGGATTACCGTGGCTGCCCCGCCGCTGGGAATAAGACCATCCCTGTCGCGGTCAAAAGGCCTGGAAGCCTTTGTCGGTTCCGATTCACGCATTGAAAATGTACCCAGGCCGTCAAAACTTGCCATAGCCGCTGCATTGATTTCCTGCGCTCCGCCGCAGATCACGCGATCCTGTAAACCTTGCTTGATCATCAGGTAACCCATTCCAATCGAATGCGACCCGGACGCACAAGCTGCGCTCAAAGTAAAATTGATCCCTTTCAGCTTGAAAATGGTGGAAAGGTTCATATTGACGGTACTATTCATATTCTGAAAAATAGCTCCGCTTCCAATTAAGGTAGTGTCCTGCTTTTCCCGGGCCTTGTCCACCGCTTCCATCACCGAAGCTGCGGTGCTGTCGTTCCCGTAAATGATCCCAGTTTCCGATTTTTCAAGAAAATCCAGGTCCAGACCGGATACTTCCAGCGCTTCCCGGGTTGCCATGTATGCGTAGATCGCCGGCTGGTGCATCCCAAGCCGTTGCCTCCTCGATAAGTGTGCTTTAAGGTCAGGTTCCTGAACCATGCCCGTCAGCGCGGAGCGAAAGCCGAAATCTTTCCTGACCTGGTCGAATATGATACCACTTTTTCCGGCGTACAAAGACTTGGCTACCTCGTCCAGGTTCTCACCCAGGCAAGAATAGATGCCAATGCCGGTTATAACAACTCTGTGGTCCATTAATTATGAATAAATTCCTCCGTTGATATTAATTACCTCTCCCGTGATATAGGCGGCTTTTTCGGAAGCCAAAAAGCTGACCAGATGTGCCACTTCCTCCGCTTTGCCAAACCTGTTCATCGGGATCATTTGTTTCAGTTCAGCCTCATTCAGATCCTTGGTCATATCGCTGGTAATAAACCCCGGCGCCACTGCATTGACGGTTATTTTACGTTTGGCAACCTCCTGGGCAAGTGCTTTTGTGGCAGAAATAATAGCTCCTTTGGCCGCGGAATAATTAGTTTGCCCCGCTACACCCTTCATCCCGGACACCGACGCAACATTGATAATGCGCCCTGTACGTTTGCGCAGCATCTGCTGAATTGTGTTCTGGGTAACGTTAAAAAGCCCTTTGGCCGATATGTTTATCACATCGTCCCAGTCCTTTTCCGGCATCCACATGAACAAACCGTCGCGGGTTATTCCTGCATTATTTACCAAAACACTGATAAACTTCTCTTCGTTCTTTTCCCGCCAGCCATTTAGTGCTTCATCCACCTCCGTTTTCACCTGAACATTGAACTGCAGCAACTCTCCCTGACCACCATTTGATTGGATTTCGGCCAATGTCTCTTCGGCCGCGGCCAAATTGGAGGCATAGTTAACAAGTATATAAAGACCATGGTCCTTTGCCAGCTGAACCGCAATTGCTTTGCCAAGTCCTCTGGACGCCCCGGTCACCAGTGCACAGTTCATAATTTAAAAGGGGTTTCTTTAATGTAATCGTAAACCGCCGCTATACTTTCCGACTGAGGCACATCCTCTTTTACAAAATGCGCCTTCTGCCTGATCTGATCGTAGATGGATTTTGCATTGGGTGAAAGCTGTTCTTTCTCATCCGCCTCCAGCAAGTCTATCGCCTGGCAGATCGCCATGATATGGATCGA
Source organism: Dyadobacter bucti (assembly GCF_005869225.1). Classification (GTDB taxonomy): domain Bacteria; phylum Bacteroidota; class Bacteroidia; order Cytophagales; family Spirosomataceae; genus Dyadobacter; species Dyadobacter bucti. The sequence goes on from NZ_SWFP01000001.1 coordinate 1,103,631, forward strand.
CATTACCTGAAACGAATTTTCCAGAACCTGCTTGGCGAGCACCGCGCTGTTGGTACCCATGCTCACAATGTCCTGATTATCATTATTATTAGGAATACTATGCACATAAACCGAATTGGACAACGCCTGATTTTCCGCTGTCGTGGACGTGGCCGTAAACTGCACACCCTGAAAACCGAAGTTCAGCCCCCAGGTACCCGCATTCAGGAACGGGGGGAATTTTCCATTCAATTTACTGTTCATCAGAAAGTTAAGCTGGCGTTCCATCAGCATGGAAAGCTTGGTCAGCACGATCTTAACCTTGTCCATTTCCAGGGAAATATAGTCGCCGTGGAAATTGCCCCCATGAAAAACGTTATCGTCGTCAGGGCTTACAATTGGATTATCATTGGTAGAATTCAGCTCATTCTCAACTACTTCCTGTGCATAAAGAATCGTATCGAGGATCGGACCGATGATCTGAGGCACGCAACGGATGGAGTAATATTCCTGGATTTTCCGTTCAAATTCTTTTCGCTGTAAATTGGTATCGTCTTTAAAAAGCTCTTCCCTGTTTCTGATGAGCCCGCTTCCAGCCACAAAATCACGCATCTGCTGCGCTACGACCTGCTGTCCTCTGTGATGTTTTACAGCATTGAGCTGCTTTGAAAAAGAATCGTCGAAAGCCTCGATGACTTCATTCAACATGGAAGAAGCTGCAATCCCCCACTGAACAAGGCGTTTTGCATAAATAATATTGATGGCCGCCATGCCCGTCATGCAGGAAGTACCATTGATCAGCCCCAGGCCGTCACGCAATTCCATCCGGAGCGGCGCGATACCCGTTTTGGCAAGTACATCCGCAGTTTTCGTCCTTACCCCAGCCTCGTACACATAGCCTTCGCCAATAAGATTAAGACCCAGATGCGATAATTGTACCAGGTCGCCGCTTGCGCCAACACTTCCATGCTCAAAAATTTCGGGAACAATGCCGTTATTCAAAAAGGCGACCAGCTGCTTGATCACCGCCGTGCTTACGCCTGAGTTGGCCTGTAAAAATGAATTCAAACGGGCTATCATTACGCTTCTCGCGTAGATTTCGTTCAGCGGCTTTCCGATCCCGCTTGAATGGCTGCGGATCAGATTGTATTGTAGATTACTCAGTTTATCGGTTTCGATACGGTACTGGGCCATCGGGCCGAAACCTGTATTGATACCATATATAATTTTATCTTTGGAAAAATTCGTTAAAAAGGCAAAAGATTTCGAAACTTGATTAAGTGCGTCTTCGGCTAAGATGAATTCCTTCTTTTCAAAAGCATACTGCTCGATCTGAGCTAAGGAAATACTATTCATTTAGAGATGGAGTAATTAAATATTGTGTAAAATAAATCTTTTTTTACCGCTTTGGCAAACCAGTCCATCACCACCGGTCACACACTTGAAAGTTGTCAGATTTGTACATTTGCTTAATTTTGCCTGAAACACACGTTACCCCAGTCAATGATCGGAGATTTATTATTAAGGCTTAATAAAGTTCTTACCAGTCACAAATCGATCTTCTTCATTGCCCTGATCCTTCTCGTCAGTGTCCTGTTCTATGGAATCTCGCGGCTGACGGTAACTGAAAGTATATTTGCAACCCTGCCCAAGGGTAAGAGCTTCGAAGAATTCAACCGACTGATCGAAAATAAAAACATTATTAATCAGATTGTTTTTTCTGTCCAGACAGACCCGGAAATTTCGACCGACGACGCCCGTGAACTCGCCGAAAACTTTACCGATTCTTTAAACCGGTACACGAATGGTTACATTAAGAACATCCAGGCGGAAAGGCCGGGGATCCAGGAGGATGTTTACCAGTACACTTTCGCTCATTTTCCGGAGCTGATCGACTCGTCCTATTACCCCCATATTGCATCAAAAATCCGCCCGGACTCGATCCGCAATGCGGTCTCCTCGGTCTATAACCAATTGCTTACGCCGGGCGGTACGTTCCTGAAACAATTCATCTTAAACGACCCGCTGGGGCTCACGGGCAAATTTTTCGGGGAACTCAATACCAATAACAACAGTAACGGTATGGTGCTTGACGACGGCATCATGTTCTCAGCCGACCGGAAGCAGATCATTATTTTTGCCTCGACCAGCTATGATTCTGGCAATTCCGGCGAAAATGTAGAGCTGTACAACCGCATGGAATCGTTCAGGGAAAAATGGAATAAAACCAACCGCCATCATCCGTTTACGTATTTCGGCACTTTTGAAATAGCCGCCCGAAATGCGATCCAGGTCAAGCATGATTCGTATAAAACAGCGATCATCGCTGCAATCGCCATCCTTTGCATCCTTATTTTCTATTACCGAAAGTTTCTGATCCCGCTGTACATTATTCTGCCAGGGATTTTCGGCGGCATTTTTGCGTTGGGGCTCGTAGGCTTTTTACGGCCCGAGGTATCCGGGATTTCGCTTGCTACCGGGGCTGTTATTTTCGGGATACTGCTCGATTATGCATTCCATTTTTTTACACACCTGCGGCATACCGGGTCCATATCCACAGCAATCAAAGAAGTAAGTGCCCCCCTGCTGACCGGCAGTTTTACTACCATAATGGCATTCAGTGCCTTACATTTTGCCAATTCAGTCGTACTTCAGGATTTCGGGCTTTTTGCTTCGCTCAGTCTGCTGGGCGCTGCTCTTTTTACTTTAATCGCACTTCCCGTTATATTGTCGGCGGTTTCTTTTGATTATAAAAAAATCCCTGCCGGGTACAGTTTCCTCAAAATACCTCCCATACCATCCCGTCTCCGAAACATGATACTGGTTTTGATCGGGATACTTACGGTGGTATTGCTCTATTTTTCACGCTACACTGAGTTCGACAGCGGCTTTGAAAACCTGAGTGTACAGGATAACGATCTTCAGAAACGCGAAGAAGCACTTACAGGAATCGATCCGAAAACTGAAAAACGGATCTATATTTTTGCGGCGGATCCGGTGAGAGCGAAAGCGGAGCAAAGTAACTATCAGGTTTACCAGGAACTGGTTCAGCTCAAAAAGCAGGGAAAAATCCATGATTTTGTATCCTCAGGATCTTTTCTGGTTCCGGAGAATATCCGGCGGCAACGCGAACAGCGGTGGAATCAGTTCTGGAACGCAGAAACAAAAAGGGCCACATACAACAGCCTCGACGGATCTGCCTCGACAACCGGTTTTAGTCCGTCTGCATTCAGGGACTTCAAAGACTGGGTAGCATTGAAATACAAAAGTCCGATCGGCAGGGATACACTTTTTGACGAGCTGGGCATCAGCAATCTGATTGATTCAAAACCTTCGGAAACCAAATTCATCACCACATTGATCGCTGATCAGCAGGAGCTTTCCGGTGTAAAAACCCAGCTGCGTGCTATTCCCGGCGTGGCCATATTCGACCGGGGCGAACTGGCGGGCGAGTTGCTTTCATTGGTCAGAGATGATTTCAATTACATCCTCCTGGCTTCGGCCCTGGTAGTTTTCCTTACCTTACTAATCGTTTACGGACGAATAGAACTCACGTTGTTGTCTTTCCTGCCGATGGTAATCAGCTGGATCTGGATCCTGGGCATTGCGGCAATTCTCGGCATCAAATTCAATTTCGTCAATGTCGTTATCACCACATTCATCTTCGGCCTGGGCGACGATTTCAGCATATTTGTTACCGACGGGCTTTTGAGCAAATACAAGTATGCCAAGGACAGCCTGCACTCCTATCAGTCTGCAATTACCTTATCAGCCGCCACTACGATCATCGGGACAGGTGTACTGATTTTTGCAGAACATCCTGCCATTCATTCCATTGCACTCATCAGTGTACTGGGAGTTGTTTGTATCCTTTTTATATCATTCGTTTTTCAGCCCGTATTTTTTGATTTTTTTGTACAAAACCGCATAGCCCGAAAAAAGGCACCGGTAACCCTGCTGCCGTTTCTGATCAGTATCAATAGTTTTACGTATTTTCTCTCGGGCTGCCTTTTCCTGCATTCCAAGCTGGTAACGATCTTATTATTACCCATTCCCAGAAAAAGAAAAAAAGCGATGATCAACGGTTCGCTTTCTTTTTATGCCAAAACAGTGATTTATTCCGGCCCCCATGTAAAGAAAAACTTCTCGGGACTGGAAAACTTAAATACTGAAAAACCAGTCATTTATATCGCCAACCACACTTCTTTTCTGGATATTCTGCTGGCGATTATGCTGACGCCGAAAATCGTGCTGATGGTAAAAGGCTGGGTTTACAACTCACCGTTCTTCGGCCCAATCATCCGGTTTGCGGGCTATATATATACCGACGACGGCCCGGAAGAAAACGTCCGGAAACTGAGAGCGTTGGTCGCAGACGGCTATTCTTTGTTGATTTTCCCGGAAGGTACAAGGTCGGAAGATGGAAAAATCGGCCGGTTTCACAAAGGCGCTTTTCACCTGGCGGAACAACTTGATCTTGACATTCAACCAATCCTGATACACGGTGCCTCGGACGTTTTGCCCAAAAATGACTTCCTGATACGCCCCGGCGCATTGAATGTCCGCGTATTGCCTCCAGTTAATTTCAGTGATCCCAAATGGGGAACCGAGCTCCGGGATAAAACCAAAAATGTGTCCGCGTATTTTAAGAATGCCTTTGCTGCCTACAAAGATGAAATGGAGGACGTTACCTACCTGAAACATAAAATTTTCACAAACTACGTATTCAAAGGCCCGGTACTGGAATGGTATTTCAAAATCAAGTGGAAACTGGAAAAGGATAATTACACATTCTACAATCAGCTGATCGGCAACAGGATGAACATACTGGATATGGGCTGCGGGTACGGGTATTTGTCATTTTTCCTGCATTATAAAAATGAAAACCGCGTGATAACCGGCATAGATTATGATGATGAAAAAATCAGTATTGCGCAGAACAGCTATAACAAAAACGGCAACCTGAAATTTATAGCCCAGGATGTGATGACCGCCGATCCGGGCCGGCAGGACGTTATTTTTTTAAATGATATACTTCATTACTTATCCAGGGAAAAACAACTTAATTTGCTCGGACGTTGTGTGCAGGCACTGAACCCTGGCGGCATTTTATTTATCCGCGACGGGATCACCGACAGCGTTGAAAAGCACCAGAAAACCCAGACAACCGAGGCTTTGTCGACCGGCCTGTTTTCCTTTAATAAGAAAGAAGAAGAATTTTATTTCTTTTCATCCGGAGACATCAGGGCGTTCGCTGCGCAAAACAGGCTGGGCATTGAAATGCGGGAGCATTCAGACAGCACATCCAATGTTCTCTTCATTTTAAGAAAGGATTATTAACCGGACCAAACGAATTTAACTTTACACTTCACCATCGGATGCAGACTAGCCCCGGGAAAGAATACGACTTTGTGATCATAGGGAGCGGTCTCGGCGGATTGGCTTGTGCGAATATTCTTGCATCGGAGGGATTCAGCGTGGTCGTTCTTGAAAAAAACCACCAGATCGGCGGCCACCTTCAGGTGTACAGCCGGGATAAAAGTATCTATGATACGGGCGTACATTATGTAGGCAGCCTGAACGAAGGAGAGAACCTTTTTCAGTTCTTCAGATACTTTGGTATTCTCGACAAACTCAAAATCAAGAAAATGGATGAAGACAGGTTTGATGTCATCCGTTTCGATGATGGTTGCGAATACAATTACGCCCAGGGTTTCGACAATTTCAAGAGTACATTGTTAACCTATTTTCCAGAGGAAGAGGCCGCAATCGAAACATATTGCGCGAAAATCCTTGAAATCTGCAATAAATTCCCTCTATACAATCTGAAAGTTTCGGGTGAAGATTATCAGATGGACGGGGATGTGACAGGAATAAATGCGCATGACTACATTGCGTCTTTGACCGAAAATATCAGGCTGAGAAACGTTTTGGCCGGGTCAAACCTGTTGTACGCAGGTGTGAAAGAGAAAACGCCTTTTTACGTACATGCCCTGATCATGAAAAGCTATTTGTCGGGTGCTTATAAATTCATCGATGGCGGTTCTCAGATCGCGATCCAGATGAGCAGGACGATACGCCAACACGGAGGAAAGATCTTCAAGCATAAAAAAGTTGTTTCAGCGCATTACAATGATGCGGGAGAAATAACAGACGTTGTCCTGGAAAACGGTGAGACAGTGAAAGGAAAACAGTTCATTTCCAACGTACATCCTTCCGTAACGATAGATATATTTGGTCATGAACGCTTTCTGAATGTTTACAAAAACAGGATCCAGTCGCTCGAAAACAGCATTTCGACCTTTCTGGTACATGTCTCCTTTCACGAAAATACTTTTGAATACCTCAATTACAATATATATCAGCATCACAACGACGATGTATGGAGCGGTATAGATTATGAGCAAGAAAGCTGGCCGCAAACTTATTTTATCTGCACGCCCTACATTTCCAGGACCGGGAAATACGCTGATTCCATGTCAATCATGACATACATGAATGCTGAAGAGACAGCCCAATGGAGCAGCTCCTTTAAAACTGTCGCCGAACCGGGAAAGCGGGAGGCTGATTATGAGCAATTTAAAATAGAAAAAGAAGCCAGGGTCATCAAACGGCTTGAAGAAGTTTTTCCGGGAATTTCTGAAAAAATCAAAATGGTCCACAGTGCCACTCCCCTTACATTCAGGGATTATATCGGCAACAGGGACGGTTCTTTGTATGGAGTGATGAAAAACTCCAATTCACCCGCCAGGACCCAGATCAATACCAAAACCAGAATCCCTAATCTGCACCTGACGGGCCAGAATATTTCCCTGCATGGGATTTTAGGAGTTACGGTCAGTGCTTTCATTACGTGCTTTTCCTTTGTAGATAAAGATAAACTCGTCCAAAAAGTTAAAAATGCCTGATCATGAAAAAAGTTGATGTTGTAGTCATTGGTGCCGGACCAGCCGGAACAGTTGCAGCTTCTTATTTAAAAAAACAGGGTTATGATGTAACTATACTTGAAAAAGAGAAATTTCCGCGCTTCCAGATCGGCGAAAGCCTTTTGCCCTGCTGTATGGAGCACCTGGAAGAAGCAGGTTTGCTGGAAGCGGTAAAAGCCAGGAATTTTCAGAAAAAAACCGGCGCCGCCTTTATGCGCGGAGAAAAAAGATGTGAGTTCTTCTTTTCAGAGCAATTTACCGATGGCTGGGCCTGGACCTGGCAGGTAAAACGCGCGGATTTTGACAGTACCCTCGCCGAGGCTACCCGGGCCAAAGGCGTTGAAGTTAATTTTGAATGTGAAGTTTTGAGTGTAACATGCAGCGCAACCGTACAGACACTCGAGTACAAAAGCGCCGATGGAAATATCCACAACATAGAAGCCCGGTTTATCATCGACAGCAGCGGTTATGGCCGCGTACTGCCGAGGCTATTCGATCTGAGCAAGCCTTCCTCATTTACGCCGAGAGGAGCGATTTTCTCTCACCTGGAAGATATTAACCGTACCGAAGAAGCCAGCAACAACATATTTGTCCACTCTTTTGACAACAACCGGTCGTGGATCTGGGCGATCCCATTTTCCGACGGGTTGACTTCCGTGGGAATTGTCGGGGATAAGGAAAAAATCATCGAACTCGCTGAAAACGACGGGGAGCAATATAAAACTTTCATCCGCGAGTTTGAGGATTTAAACGGGCGTTTTAAAAATTCAGAGCTAAAATTCGAACCGCGCCATATTTTGGGTTATTCCATTGGTGTCAAAAAGATGTTCGGCGAAGGATTTGTCCTTTCGGGTAATAGTACCGAATTCCTGGATCCGATCTTTTCATCAGGTGTGACATTCGCCACGGCATCGGGGTTATTATCGGCCAAAATGACCCAAAAACACTTGCAAGGTGAAATTGTGAATTGGCAAAAGGACTATGAGGAAGTAGTTCAAGGAGGAATTAATGTCTTCAGAAGCTATGTATCGGGCTGGTACACCGGCGACTTTCAAACGATTGTCTTCGCAAAAGAGATTGATATGGAAATTAAAAACCAGATCTGTTCAGTACTTGCGGGCTATGTCTGGGATCAGTCAAATCCATTTGTAAAAAAGCACGATACCATTCTACCAACACTTGCCAAAGTCATCAAAATGAAAGAAAGCCGTGGGGCCGAATGATAGGAGATTAGGCCCCCAAAAGGATAAAACCGTGCTGCGTTCCCTGGTAATGGTTATAGATCAGGACGTTTTTCGTCTCTCTTGAAGACAAAGCATACTTACACTGCTCAGGCATCTCTTTGCCTGACAGTGCCTGAACTCCCATCCAGGTAGCAAAAGCAGACGCAGTAGGATAATCCCCCACCAGGTTTTTAAATGTGTAAATCCGGCTTTCCGGGAAAAGTGCTTGTTGCAGACCTGTATAAAAATGATCGGTACGGTTATCGCCACTTATGCCCAGGATCAATGTATCAACATCGGCAGCTGTAAGCCCGTTGCGTTCAAGAATATACCCGACGCGTTCTTCCAGTTCGTTTTTGGAAGCGTAAGTCAATTGGTCTACATCTTTGATTTCAGCCAGCGTTCTTTCACTCCTTTCCGGCTCCGCCACGAACATTGTTGAACCTTCACCGTTCACCGAACCGGGGGTATCCAGCGTGAAAAGGTTTTCGGAGCTAACCTCACCTGCTTTAAACAATCCGTTCAGTAAATCGATATTGTGGTTATAATCCGATATCTCTTCTACGCTACCGATCAGAACCGCGTCCGGCGATTGCTCACGCAGTAGGAGCATCGCATCCAGCACAGCACATTCAAATGCAAGGCCTCTGTGAACATGTGTGGCATTATAGCCCGTCGTTTTGCTTATCAATGCCAGGTTTCCGGCAACTGCATTGGGGGTACTTTGCACAAAATTGGTTGGGGTAAGCGTCCCCTCGTTGTAGTCGACGATCTGATTCAGGAATTTAAGGCAATCTTCCAGTCCGCCGTTGGCAGTTCCAAGAATAATACCGCCGAGATCAACACCTTGTATGATCGGAAGCCCTGCCCCGATGCCCATTCTGACAGCCTTACCCATCCTTCTCAGCAGACCTGCCGGGATAAGCTGACCATAGTTCGGTTCCGCAGCCATAAATCGGTCGCCATGATGCACATTTATCTCTCCCTCAAAAAAAGTCTCATTGTAAGTCTGCTGAGGTGATATGCAGGCTGAATTAGTTATATACATTCCTAAAAATAACGAGGTAAGTTGTGCACCAAATTATTCGGCATTGGCAATAAACCTGCGGATTTCAGCTGTGTAAGCCGCAATCTGACTGTTCATCTCATGCTCACTCCAGCCAAGTTCGTCGGACATAAGATCTGCAACGATGGATGCACAATTTGATGTAGCCTTCCAGTCAGTAATTTCCAGGCGGATCCTTCGCGCCAGAAAATCCCGTGGCGTAACGGCCATTTCATTTCTCACGGCATAAATCACTTCCGCCCTGATGTAAGGGTATTCGGGATGGATCTTTTCACTCCAATGCGTGTTTTCGGCCAGAAGTTCCCCTATCCGCACGGCTCTGGACCCGTATTTAGCTGCAAGATGTTTGCAAACATCCTCCGGCAACCCGAAACTGTCTTCCAGCTCTTTCCATGAATCAGCCTGATAATTTTCACCACCGGCCAGCACATGGTCCGCAGTAGTACATGTATTGGTCCTGCCGAAAATTTCATCGGCCCGGTCAATCGTATCTTTGGCCATCAGACGATATGTCGTCCACTTACCGCCGAGCAGGCTCACCAGATTTGAAGATTCATCTGTTTCCACTTCATGGTCACGGACGAGGCTTTTTGTGGATTTGCTCGGATCTGCTGCCAGCAACGGACGTAATCCGCCAAAACCTGCCTGTAGTTTTGTGATGTCGATTTTCTTGGCAAGATATGGATTGAGCGTATTGACCAGATAACGTTTTTCTTTCTGGTTTAAAATGGGCTCACTGAGCAGGTCATCACATTCTGTGTCCGTTGTGCCTATCATTACTGCCCCTTCAAACGGAATGGCAAAAACAACACGTCCATCAGAAGTTTTCGGGATAAGCATTGCGTATTCACTTTTCAGGGTCGCATGAGGAAGCACCACGTGCACACCCTTGCTCGGACGTATGCGTTCCGGCAGTTCCGGATTCGCCAGCAGACGGATCCTATCCGCAAACGGGCCCGTACAATTGATCACCAGTTTTGCTGTGATGGTAACCTCCGCTCCTGAAAGCACGTCCTTTACATTCACTCCGTAAAGTTTTCCCTCAGTATCTTTCTCAAAACCATATACATCCAGGTAATTTGCGACAACGGCCCCCGCCTCCGAAGCAGACTGCACGAGCGCAAGGCAATACCGGGCGTCATCCAGCTGACCATCGTAATAAAGAACTGCACTATGGACTTTCCAGGGGTCGAGGGCGGGCATTTTGTCAAGCACTTCGTCCTTGTTCAGCCATTTACTTTTGGGCAAAGAATCACCAGCTGCAAACGTATCGTATATCTGCAATCCGATTTTAAAGTAAAGACCTTCGAACCAGGAACTTACCGGTGTCAACAATGCCAACGGCCGCGCCAGATGGGGTGCATTTTTTAGTACAATATGACGCTCTTCGAGTCCGTGACGGACCTGTTTGAGCTGGGCAAAATCAAATTTCTTAAAAGCTTGTTCAAGATATCTTACGCCTCCGTGGATCAGCTTGGTAGAACGCGAAGACGTCTCGGCTGCAAAGTCCCCTTTGTCGATTAAAGCGACCTTATAACCCCGCAATGCAGCATCCAGTGCGCAGCCGGCCCCGCTTGCTCCGGCACCTATAATACAGATATCAAAGGCTTCATTACCTAGTTTTTCAAGGGACGTGGTGCGGTTCATTTATTAACAGGATACGTATCGGTGGTACTACTAGCCGGCACAAAAGTACAAAGTTGATACTTAAAACCGCTCGAAGCTAAAAGGCAATTATACTACTAATAAGTTCAACTCAGACCTTGGGCACAATTTTTGTTCCTTTAAACCTGTGGGCACATCCAGATATCAGACTTACTCACTTAATTTTTTATTCATTATTAAATTTCTTTATCATGGGTTTATTATCGTTTTTTAAAGGTGTTGGGGAAAAAGTATTTAAAAATGAAGAAACTACTGCAACTCCCACGCCCGAAGTCGAGCCACTGCGGGCCAGTGCTTTGCTTGCTCACGTCAAAGCGCTTAAACTCCCCTATAACAACCTGATAATCAGAACATCAGGTGACACCGTCAAGCTCGAAGGTGAGGTAGCCAAACAAGAGGATTCAGAAAAGATAGCACTCGCTGTGGGAAATGTAGAGGGCGTTCAAGTGGTTGATAATCGGCTCTCTGTTGCCACACCAGCGCCCGAAGCTACTTATCATACTGTCGAAAAAGGCGACACACTTTCTCAAATAGCCAAAACAATTTATGGCGATATGCTGAAATACCCGCTCATATTCGAAGCCAATAAACCGATGCTCACCGATCCGGACAAAATCTATCCGGGACAGGTGTTAAGGATACCGGCACCTTGAGGTGATTTGAATGATTGAATGACTGAATAAAAAAGGCCGATGGCCAAAAGCTGACAGCCTCGGATATAATGCAAAAAGGCAATCTTTCGATTGCCTTTTTGCATTATATCCGAGAAAACAATTAATCTTCTGCTGCAATTACGTTCAGAGCGATTTTATGTTTTACTTCTTTGTGCAAATCGATTAGCGCTGAATAAACACCAACAGATTTCACATCATCAACAGTAATTTTCTTACGGTCGATATCAAAACCTTTTGATTTCAAAATGTCTGCAACCTGTGTATTCGTAACACGTCCGAAGATACGGCCGCTTTCACCTACTACTGTGCGGATATCGATAGTCAGATCGCCGATCGCTGCTGCGATTTCTTCTGCATCTTTCTTAAGCTTTTCTGCTTTGTGCGAAGCCTGGCGCACGTTTTCAGCAACGATTTTGCGGTTAGAGGCATTAGCCAATAATGCAAATCCCTGAGGAATAAGGTAATTACGACCGTAACCTGCTTTCACATTTACGATATCGTTTTTATAACCTACACCTGCTATATCAGTTATTAGTATGATTTCCATTGTTTGTAGCTCTGTCTATATTATTTCAATTGATCAGCAACAAAAGGCAATAAAGCCAAATGACGTGCTCTTTTAATAGCCTGGGATACTTTACGCTGATATTTCAGGCTTGTTCCTGTCAGACGACGTGGCAAGATTTTTCCTTGTTCGTTTACAAGTTTCAACAAAAAGTCAGGATTCTTGTAATCGATATATTTAATGCCTGATTTCTTAAAACGGCAATATTTCTTGCGGTTAATGTTCTTTTCAACCGGTTCGTTTACTAATGACATAGCTTATGCGTTTTCGGTTTTAGATTCAGTAGATTCTTCTCTTTTCCTTCCTACCAGCCCCTTGCGTTTCTTTTCGTTGTAAGCAACGGCATGCTTATCAAGGGAGATAGTCATAAAACGCAAAATGCGCTCGTCACGACGGAATTCTGTTTCCAAAACATCAACCACGTTTCCTTCGCTTGCAGTGTACTCCACTACATGGTAGAAACCTGAATTTTTCTTTTGGATGGGGTAGGCCAGCTTGCGCAATCCCCAATTTTCTTCATGTACAATCGTAGCACCATTCGAGGTGATGATTGCAGTGAATTTTTCAACGGCGTCCTTTGCCTGGGCCTCAGACAAAATGGGAGTTAGAATGAACACCGTTTCATATTGCTTAGACATACGGTAATTGATTATAATAATTAAATAAAAAAACCTCACCTGGCATATACCAAAATGAGGGTGCAAAAATAGGGCTTGGAAATGTAAATTCCAAGCCCTATCGCCACATAACTTAAAGTTGTTCAGGCTAAACGTTACTTAACTGTAAAATCACCCTGCCCGATCTTGAAGCCTTCGCTGTAAACTTCAATAGAATATTTCCCGTCTTTCAGCGGAATTCCGCCGCGACCGTAGAAGATATCGACCGATTGTCCGGAATTATCAAAACTAATCGATTGTTTTGAACTGTAAATCAACTCTTTACCGCTAAACATAAACGAACCGGAGCCTGTCGCCATATCCGATAACACCGCTCCTTCCGGATCGAGGATTCTCAGGAAGAACTCTTTTTCGTTTTGCTTCGCAACGGCATTTTCGCCCAGTTTAAAATTGATCCTCAGCTTGTCGATCCGCTTTGCTTTGAATTTATCCCCTTTCCGCTCCTTGCCTTTGGAAGAAACTGCATTAACCGTGAGATTTTCGGCACGCAGGGCGGACGCAATATTGACTTTCTCGGTCAGCTCCCTGTTTTGAACAGAATAATTAACGACCGAATCCGAAAGCTGCTGACGCTCGGATTCCAGACCGGTAACCTTCTGGCTCAGTTCTTCATTCTTTGATTCCGCAATACCCAACTCCTGTCTTAACCTGGCTATTTCACCGTCTTTTTCGGACAGGGTCGTTTCATAGGATTTGATCTTCTTATTGTAATTAGCTGCTGAATAAGTATTTGCGTTTTTCAGTTCGCGTTTATCCTTTTCCAGCTGCGCTTTCATCGCCATCAGGGAATCGACACTTCCTCCAAGTTTCTGAATTTCAGCGATTTTTATATCGAGCTCAACGGAGATAGAATCCAGCTTGGTTTTAATAAATAGGACTTCTTCCGTTTTGGCTGTTATGATTTTGTCTTTGACTAAATTTTCCTGTTTCTCGTGATAGATAAAATAAACAAGCACCAAATTAAGCAATAGTAATACCGCGAGAGCGGCCCATAGAAGTGTTTTTCTGTCTTGCTTTTGTTCCTGGTTATAGTCCATAAATAAGGTTAAATTTTAAAATTCATTGGTAAAAGAACTATGTTTTTTTCAATTTTGAAATATGTCAACATCTATTTGTGGCTGCTGACAAATAATTTTTCGTTTCAAATCTTTAATAATCAAAAAAATAGTCTCCTGAATGTCAGCAATCGCGCAAAATATTGAACAAATTGAGAAAGGATTAAAACAGGATACTAAACTCATAGCAGTAACAAAAACCAAACCTGTGGAACTGCTGCTGGAAGCCTATAAGGCCGGCGCAAAACAGTTCGGAGAGAATAAAGTACAGGAAATGACCGCCAAATACGAAGCCCTGCCTAAGGATATCGTGTGGCACATGATCGGCCATTTACAAACCAATAAAGTAAAGTATATCGCCCCATTTGTATCCCTGATCCATTCTGTGGACAGTCCGAAACTCCTGAAAGAAATCAACAAAGAGGCAAAGAAAAACGACCGGATTATTAACTGCCTGTTACAAATCTATATTGCAAAAGAAGAAACAAAATTCGGGCTTTCTGACGCCGAGGCCGAAGAAATCATTCTTTCAAAGGAATTGTCTTCTTTTGAGAATGTCAGGATCGTCGGACTGATGGGTATGGCCTCCAATTGTGATGACCACGAGAAAATAAGAGCGGAATTCCGTCACCTCAAAAATCTTTTTGACTCCCTTAAAAAACACGACGGCGATCGCTCACAAATGCTGGAACTCTCGATGGGGATGAGCGGCGATTACGGTATAGCAGTCGAAGAAGGCAGCACCATGGTACGTGTTGGCAGCGCTATTTTCGGATCAAGGTAACATAGCGTTTCTGTACTTCTGCTACAATTACGGCCGTTTGCTTTTCAGCACTTCCTGGACTTTTTCTTGTACAAAACCGAAAGAAAGCTGTGAGCACGGAACGCCGGGTTGCCGGACAAAAACCGCATTTTCCTCTCTGCCGTACCCTCCCGAGTAAGGATTGTATTCAGAAAATTCATTGAGCGCGCCCATCAGGATCACGCCAAAGGTTCCCGTCGCATTCCCCAGATGCGACGGCCCGCTGTCCAGCCCGATAAAAAAAGCTGCCCTACGGATTACCTCTGCTGTTTCAAGGATCGACAATTTTCCGCAAAGATTGATATAGGCATCCGTCTTCACGGAAAGGTTACTTTTCAGCCCGATCTCCACGATCTTGTAGTCATAATGATCAGCCAGCCAAGCTACCAATTGCTCCCAACGGTCGGCGGGCCAGTCTTTAGGCGCGTAGTTGGACTGGCAATGAAGTACAATGAACTTTACAGGCAACTTTAAAGAATCTGCTTTGGCTACATGTTCGGGCTGCAGATAGAGCCTTGGCTGATCATCATCAGGAAATGCGCTGCGTTTGGGAATGAGATCCCCGGCCTGGGAAAAAACTTCGAGCAGGTTACCAAAGCTGAAATAGTTAAAAATACTGATCCTACGCTGCTGCGCAACCGGATTTTCGACGTATACATCGCATTTCGGACAATGGTTGTTATTCAGGAACTGCAGTTGGAACACTTTGTCAAAAACCTTGCTTTGCATTAGAACCTTTCTCTGGCTCACACAAAACTCTCTGAAAGTTTCATCTATAGAAGTGTTAAAATCAACCAGTTCGTGAAAGGCGGGCTTCACAAACCACACGATATATGCCGAAGGGTACAATGACCTGACGTATCGGGAAATCGGCTCGGCAGCAACAATATCACCAAAATGTTCCGTTCTGATGATGGCAATAAGCGGCTGGTCTTTCCTAAGCCCGAGCTTGATAAATCTGAAATGGACCCAGGCCTTGTACCCAAGCAAATGTGCCTTCAGAATGTGCGTATATTTATGATAACGGTGTGTCCAGAGCTGGATGAAGCGTTCTAACGTCATTTTTAAAAATCATTTCGCGCTGCCGCGATACCTGGCAATCCGCTTTAACTGAAAGCGCGCAAGATAACAAAATTTGCTTCAAAGAGTTGGTTACACTTCTTTCCCAACCTAACTTTACCCACAGGAAAAGCACCATTTTATTTAATGGTAACAAACCTGCTCAAACCACTACTTACCATCTGCGAAAATGAAATTTATGATTCAGGCGGGCGGAATACTCGGGGCACTGGCCGTTGCGCTGGGTGCTTTCGGAGCCCATGCTTTAAAAGGAATGCTGGAAGCTTCCGGCCGGACGGAAACTTTTGAAACCGCCGTAAAATACCAGTTTTACCACGCCATTGCAATGGTGCTCGTAGGTTTGCTGATGAAAGGTGCAGGAACGGACGCCGTCAAATTACTGGACTGGTCAGGAAATGCTTTTGCCGTGGGCGTGATCATTTTTTCAGGATCCTTATATGCAATCTGCTTTACAGGCATTACCAAATTTGGCGCAACTGCACCGATTGGGGGGCTCGCCCTGATCGCAGGCCGGGTACTATTGATCCTGGCAGCAGGGAAATTGTAACTTTTCTACCCTCTCGAAAGCGTAAACGGACGTTGTGCGTCGATTTTCAGGAATATAAAAAGCAGGATTGAAAACGACCACAGCGACGAGCCTCCGTAACTGAAAAACGGCAGCGGGATACCAATTACCGGCATCAGCCCTACTGTCATGCCAATGTTGACCAGGAAGTGGAAAAAGATGATCCCCGCCACGCAGTAGCCATATACGCGTGCAAACCGGCTTCGCTGTCGTTCTGCCAGGACGACAAGCCTGGCTATGAGTGACACAAATAGAATGACCACAAGCGCAGAGCCCAAAAAGCCGTGCTCTTCTCCGACCGTACAGAAGATAAAGTCAGTGCTCTGCTCCGGGACAAAATCAAACTTGGTCTGTGTTCCTTGCAAAAACCCTTTTCCGATGAAACCACCTGATCCGATCGCAATTTTGGATTGAATTACATTCCAGCCAATTCCCCGCGGATCCGAATCCGGGTCAAGTAATACCATGATCCTTCCTCTCTGGTGTTTCTGGAGCACATTATTCATGAAAAAATCCACACCAAAAACGATGCCGATCATGATAAACGCGACGAGTATCGTAGCCCACAATCCTCCTCTTCTTCTCGTCATCACCGGCATAAGCCAGATCACCAGGCATGCGATAACAACGATAGTACCTGCTATATACCACTTTACAAACAGCAGTGTAATGATCAGCAACGCAGCCATCGTCATGCCGATTGCCGGAATAAAACCAGGCATTCCTTCGCGGTACAAAACGATTGCAAATGATGCAAAAACCAGCATGGAACCGGTTTCATTGGAAAGCAATATCAAAAACGCGGGAAGCGCGATGATACCCAGGATCGGATAATAATCTTTGAACTTGCGCGTCAGGCTGATCGCCGGGTCGCTCAGGTATTTCGAAATGGCGAGGCTGATCGCAAGCTTGGAAAATTCCGCAGGCTGCAGGGAAATCGGCCCGAATTTTATCCAGGAACGGGAACCATTGATATTTGACCCGGCAAACAAAACCACCACCAGCAGAAAGATCACAACTGCATAAATGATAAAGGAAAAGCTTTCATAAAATTTGTAATCCACCACCAGGATACAAATGATCAGAACAGCCGCAGTACCTATCCACATCAGCTGTTTCCCGGCGTTGTTAGACAAATCGAACATACTCGTGTGCACTTCCGGATTATACACAGCAGCGTAAATATTTACCCAGCCGATCATCAGGCAAGCCAGGTAAATGAGCACCACTATCCAGTCTACATTCTTCGTTATGGGCTTATTCTCAGCCATATTATTTTATTAAGCTCTTTTTAATAGTCAACTTACTGGGCCACTGTCGAAGGCTGCACCGGAGTAACAGGAACAGCAGGTTTCTTTTTGGCTGTATCGACCGGCGGAACAGGCTTTTTCTGACCTGGCAATATTACCTTGCTCATATAGTCTGCCTTCAGCATATTGGCTTCCAGTGCCTTGTTGGTGATTTTCCGTGTCAGGTATTTTTCAATAATAAGGTTGGCAATCGGTGCCGCGGCCACACCTCCCGCACCTGCATTTTCCACAAAAACAGCGATCGCAATTTTCGGATCTTCAACCGGTGCAAAAGCTATAAAAATCGAGTGGTCGTCTCCCCGCTTGTTCTGCGAAGTCCCGGTTTTTCCGGCTATATTAATGCCCTGTACTTTTGACCTTCTCGCTGTTCCACCTTCCACGGCACCGATCATACCTTCAATGACAGGTTCGAAATATTGGGCAGAAACGCCGGTTTCATGACGCACTGTAAATTCAGGCTTCACTGTTTTTTTATCACCGATGCTGTGGATAACATGAGGTGTATAAAAATACCCTTTATTGGCAATAATAGCTGCCACATTGGCCATTTTAAGCGGAGTAATCAGCAGTTCACCTTCACCGATGCTCAACGAATAAATGTTGGAAAACTTCCACCTGTACTCACCGTAGTAGCGGTCGTAATATTTTTTGTTGGGTAAATTCCCCTTGTACTCGCTGGGAAGATCAATACCCAGGCGCTGACCTATACCAAATTTACTGATCCGGTCGTGCCATTCATCCAGGCCTGCTGCCGAGGCTTTAAATGTGTTTTTGATATTATTGTTATAGATCATCCGCCGGAACACATTGTAAAAGTACGGGTTACAGGAATGCATAACCCCCAATGCAACCGTCCCGGTAGCAGGGTGATTGTGGCAGCCCACCGGGCAATTGGCATGTGTAAAACCGCTCGATGGCGTGATAACACCTTCCTCCAGACCTATCAAAGCCTGGATCAGTTTGAAAGTAGATCCAGGCCGGTAACTTGCCATAACCGGCCTGTTAAACAGCGGCTTGTAAGGATTCCTGATCAGCGCTGCGAAATTCTTGGAGAAATATCTGCTGGCGAGGAGGTTCGGATCATAGGTAGGAGCAGAAACCATGGAAATGATCTGACCGGTTTTGGGTTCGATGGCTACCACACTTCCAACCTTGTTCACCATCAGGCTATCGGCATATTGCTGTACTTCCAGGTCGATCCCCGAATAAAGGTTTTCCCCTGCAACCGCCATGGTATCCAGCTCACCGCCTTTCCAGGGACCCTTATAGACTCCGCTCACGTTCTGCATCACAAACTTGGTCCCCCGCTTCCCCCTCAGTTCTTCTTCATATATTTTTTCAATACCACTCTGACCAATGTAGTCGCTCTGGCGATAATAAGGCTCCTCCTGCTTTTCCAGCTGACTTTTCGTGATCTCACTGACGTAACCGAGCGTATTGGCGAGCGTTGGCGCAGTATAGGTCCTAAGTGAACTTTTGGCAAACTCAAAACCGGAATAGTCCACCATCACATCCTGTATCGCCGCAAAATCCTCTTTAGAAAGCTGGCGTAGAAATAGCGAAGGTTTGACCCGGCTGTACGAGCTGGCTGCGTTCATCAAACTGTCAAAATCACGGCGCTCGATTCCCAACACCCGGCAAAAACGAAGTGTGTCGTCCACCTTGGCTTTGTAAGGCGTTACCAGCAAATCATAAACGGGAGTGTTGTAAACGATGAGCTTTCCGGTGCGGTCGTAGATCTGGCCCCGGAATGGAATTTCGATCACACGTTTGATGGAGTTGCTGGATGATTCTATGGAATAGCTGTCATCCAGAACCTGTAAGTAGAAAAGTCGCAATAAGTATATTAAACCTACTAAAGCAAAAAAACCAATGATGACAAAGCGACGATTTTCAAGCATTCTTCACAATAAATTCCTGTTCCCAAATTTCACACGAAGTTCGCTATAACCAAAGACTTATCAAAGCCCTATTCCCAGCGAAGGCCGATAAAAAAGTACAAATCCGAAGATATGTTGAAAAACGTCACTCCCCCTTCGCAACCACCATCACCACATCTTCCTTATCCACCACTACCGCTCCTTCAGGAAGTCCTTTGGGTTTCCGAACAAATTTTTTGGGCGTAAATATGACCGGGCACAGGGAATCATTTTTTCTTTTGGAGTAAAAAGCCGCCAGCTCAGCCGCCCGTTCAATAACCGGGGCCGGAAATTTCTTCCCCGGCTGATTTTTCACCACCACGTGAGAACCTGTTACATCCTTTGCATGCAGCCACAAATCCTCTTTGGATGCATATTGTTTGGTAAGCACATCATTGTTTTTTGCATTCCTGCCGATCAAGATCGTATATCCCAAAAACTCAACTTTCTTGAACAGCTCGTCGGTCGATATTGCAATTTTGCCTTGATCCAGACCATTATTTTTGATATAAACCCGCAGTTCACGGAGAACATCAATACCTTCAATTTTTTCAAGATGCTGCTGCGTTCTGGCTTTTTCAGCTTCTCTGGCTTGCAGACTATCGTTCAACCGCGCGATCTCTATCTTTTCATTCTTGCTTTTCCGGTAGTATCCTTCCGCATTTTTTTGAGCCGATAGCTCCTTTTTCAGTTTGATCGTGATCGGCTTCTCCCTGTAAAAGTCAAATAACTCGACCTTCTCGGCCCGGGCAGGAATTTCGTGAAGATTGGCCATGATGATATTCCCCAGTTCATCATTTTTCACCGCTTCTTCCAGCTCAACGAGTTTTTTGAAAGTGTTATCAAGATAATTTTCCGTCTGCTGGATCCTTTTTTTAAGAATACGCAGGATTTCTGCTTTCTCCTTTTCAATCCCGCTGAGCCTGATGTAGGCAATATAAAATCCGTTCAGAGCTTCGATCGGGTCATCATATTTTGTGATCAAGTCGCCGGTTTCAAATAGGGAAAGCACTGGGATCAGTTCAATTCTTGTAACATAAAAAAACGGCGATTCCAGTTCTCTTAACATATCCTGAATCACCGCCCATTTCTCCGTCGCCGATTCTCTGTCATGTAACAGAACATGCAGCCGCGCATTGACCAGTTTGCCAAAGGTTGGGAAAAGTGGTTCAAAACGCAGGCTATTTGCTACAAAAGCTTCGAAAGATTGGTCGATATACCTGTCAAGAGAAGCGAGGCTTAACAATTTATCAGCTGGCAATTTGTTGTTAAAAACCTGTAATACAACCCCTTCTCGGTCGTAAGAAATTAAATTCGAACGGTTTCCAAAAAGCTTAAAAACAAGTTTTCTGTTATCAGCAAAGCTGATCTGTACCGCACGTTCGTTTTCAAAAACACGGACATATTCAACTGCATTTCCTGCGAGATCGGTAAAAAGATTGACGCTATTCCTTCTCGCCCGGTCAAATTTGTCCGGAAAGCTCAGGCAGGCAAAATTAGATTTCAAAGCAGCCTTGATAAAAAAAACTTCTCCCGGATTTTCCTCCTCAGCGGACGCCGCAAATACAAGAATGATCTCATCCTTTTCCTGACTGAAAGCCTCGATGAAATATTTACCGGCCAGTTCGTCGTGAAGCCTCGGGGCAAGTTGTTTTAAAAAATAATAATTCTGGTGCACGGTTTCCTCTCAATGAATATAGGGCGAAATTAGACAGTTTTTCCCGGCGAACCAGTCAAAACAGAAAGATCGGTCATTTCCCGACCAACGCTGGCGAGCAATCCTTTTTCTTCCAGCCAGCTGTCATTGTAATAAGTATCCTGGTACCGCTCGCCCGAATCACAGATCAAAGTAACAATGGAACCGCTTTGCCCGAGGCTTTTCATATTTTCAGCAAGTTGCAGGGCGCCCCAGAAATTGGTCCCGGTAGATCCGCCCACCTTTCTGTGCAGTAGCTTGGAAAGGATATGCATAGCGGCGAAACTTCCCGCATCCGGCACGCGGATCATGTGGTCAACGATAGTTCGGATAAAAGAAGGCTCAACCCTTGGCCTCCCTATACCCTCGATCCGCGACCCATGTTCGCTGCAAAGTGATACATCATTGTTTTTCCAATATTCATAAAAAACCGAATTCTCTGGATCCACTACACATATCCGGCTTTCGTATCTTTCATATCTGACAAACCGCCCGAGTGTTGCCGACGTCCCTCCAGTTCCGGCGCCTGTGACTATCCAGGCGGGAACGGGATGGACTTCACGCTGCATTTGCCTGAAAATAGACTCTGCAATGTTGTTGTTCCCGCGCCAGTCGGTAGCCCGCTCGGCATAGGTGAACTGGTCCATAAAATGACCGTCGCTGGCAGCAGCCAATTTCCGGGAAACTTCGTATACATCGGCGGGATGGTTCACAAAATGGCATTTTCCGAAATAAAACTCAATCGCCTGGATCTTGTCCTGGCTCGTTGATTTCGGCATGACTGCAAAAAAAGGCAGCCCAAGTAATCGCGCGAAATATGCCTCCGACACAGCCGTAGAGCCACTCGATGCTTCTACGATCGTGGTACCTTCCTGGATCCAGCCATTACAAAGCGCGTATAAAAACAGAGACCTGGCCAGGCGGTGTTTCAGGCTGCCCGACGGGTGCGTGGACTCATCTTTAAAATAAAAATCGATATCAGGGAAAAGAGGAAGTTTCAGCGGGATCAGATGTGTATCGGCAGAACGGAGATAATCCGCCTCGATCTTCGCCACCGCCCCGGAAATCCAGGAGGAATGTAAAGAATGTGTGTTGATGGTATGCACGATGATAATGTTTGATAACGAAGCAAAGAACTAAAAATTAATGCAATTGTAAGGTGCGTGAATCAGTACTATTCGTGAAAATATGTTGTTGAGAATGGAGAAAAGTAATTTGTATCTTGACAACCCGAACATTTCCGCAAAGTATCGTGATCGGACTAAAAATAGATGAGATGGAACAGGCGACAAAATTAAATTCAATGCAGCTGTTTATGGTCAAAATCTTTGATAAACAGCTTATTAGCACGCAGGAGACGGAAATCAAGCAACTTCTATCAGATTATTTTGCCAAACAGATTGACACCGAAATGGATGAAATCTGGTCTGAAAAAGGCTTGTTACAAAAAGATCTGGACGATGCGCTGCTATCGCACAGACGAACCGAATACAGAGATCAGTAATAATGATCCTGGTTATTGACACCAATTGCCTGATGATAAGTATACCCCGGCTTTCCGCCACGAGTGGCTATTTGATGCCTTGAAATCAGGTTCATTCGACTCCGGGATTTCTACCGAAATGATCGGTGATTTTTATTCTGCAAATCTAGCTGCAAATGTTGTAGAGTTGCTTCCTAACCTCACCAATTCCGTTTGGGTGACGCCATTTTATAAATGGAATTTAATTCATGAAGACCCGCACGATAATAAATATGTGGATGGTGCGATAGCATGTCAGGCTGACCATATCATTTCGCATGACAAACACTTCAATGTCCTCAGCAAAATCCCTTTTCCAAGGATGCCTGCTCTGAATATGAATGAATTAAAAGCAATTTTGCTTGCTTAATCGCTAAGTGATTTATTCTCTCATCCGTGACTTCTTGTTTTTAAAATAAGCCCTCCAAAAAGCCCGGAGGGCTGACATTCTTATAGCAAAAACGAATATCCAGCATAATTTGAACCCCGTCAGGGGTGACATTATTTCGATTTAAAGCGCTCACAGAGAAGCCCTCCAAAAAAGCCCGGAGGGCTGAAATGATTATAACGAGATAAATATTCCGAGCGAGTTGTTTGAATTTCCCTAGCCTTGAGTTATTTATCCACTTTCCAAGACTTCTTTTATGAGAAGCCCTTCAAAAAGCCCGGAGGGCTGACATTCTTGTAGCAAAACGAATATCCAGCATAATTTGAACCCCGTCAGGGGTGACATTGTTTCAATTTAAAGCGCTCAAAGAGAAGCCCTCCAAAAAAGCCCGGAGGGCTGAAATTCTTGTAGCAAAAACGAATATCCAGCGTAATTTGAACCCCGTCAGGGGTGGCATAGTGCAACAAAAGAAGCTTCCCCACTAGCGGAAAGCTTCTTCAATATTACCTACACTTAACTTAACAATTAATGCATTGCAGAGGCGTCAATTTTGGCTTTTCCGCTGCGGGTCCATAATACGAACGGCACGCATATCAGAAACAATACACCCAGATAAAGGAACACATCCATATACGACATGACCAAAGCCTGCTTGGAAACGGTAAAATCGAGGATCTTGTAACCGCTTTGCAATGCAATATCCGAGCTCATCCCTTTTGCCATAAACGAATGCTGCAAACCCTCAACCCGCTGCTGAACCGCAGGGTTATTGATATCCAGCTTGCTTACCAGGTCGTTCCGGTGGACCATGTTCTGGCGGGCAATATAAGTTGTGATCACCGCCACCCCGAATGAACCACCCAGCTGACGCATCATACCCGTAAAAGCAGCGCCCTCTCCTATTTCCCGTCCTTTCAGCGTTGACAATGCGAGGGTTGTAATGGGTACAAAAAGCAATCCTAACCCAATCCCTCTGACAATAAGCATATTAAAAAATGCGTCCTTGCCGGTATCCGGTGTCAGGATCAGATATCCCCAATAGCTGTAAATAAAGAAGAATATCATGCCGATAGCCACCAGGTATTGTTGTTTCACGCCGCGCTGTAAGAGCTGCCCTACGACAGGCATCATCATGGCAGTCACGATTGCCGCGGGCACCATAAGCATACCCGACTGGGTAGCTGTCCAACCGAGCGTGGCCTGCGTATAAAGCGGGATAATGAAAGTCGACCCATACAAACCAAAGCCGAGGATGAACGAAAGAACTGTCCCTACCCTGAGATTTCCATTTGACAAAACCCTCAGGTTAACGATCGGATTTTTATAAGTCCATTCACGCCAGATGAAAAAGAAGAAACCAAAAACAGCCGTAATCGTCAAAAGCACAATGATTTCGTCATTGAACCAATCCTCTTCCTGTCCTTTTTCCAGGACATATTGCAGAGAGCCTACCGAAATAGCCAGCAACCCGATTCCCAACCAGTCAATTTCACTGCCCGATTTCTTTTCAGAGTATTTCGGGCTCTTTACAAATTCAATGGTAAGCAGCGCTGCAATGATACCCAGCGGAATATTGATATAAAAAATATAGGGCCAGCTGTAATTGTCTACAATGTAACCTCCCAGCGGCGGTCCCAATGTTGGGCCTACAATCACACCCAATCCATAAATGGCTTGCGCGATCCCGCGTTTTTCGGGCGGATAACTTTCTGTGATCAGCGTTTGCGCGGTTACCAGCAAGGCACCTCCGCCAAGACCCTGTATCAGACGAAAAAATACCAGCTCCCAGATATTATCAGCGTTCCCGCACAGAAATGAGGCAACGGTGAATATCATAATGGACGCGGCAAAATAGTTGCGCCGGCCAAACTGCTGCGAAAGCCAGCTGGTCATCGGCACAATGATCACGTTTCCAATGGCATAGGCCGTAATCACCCAGCTCACTTCGGACAATGTGCCGCCCAGATTTCCCCGCATGTCGTTCAGCGCCACGTTTACAATCGTGGTATCCACGATTTCCAGCAAAGCACACAACACTGCGGTGACTGTGATGATGACCCTTCGAAAGCCATATTCAACGAGTGATTCCTGTAATTCCATTGTACTGTTAATTTAGCTCAACATCCACAAACACATTCATTCCCGGACGCAATTCAGCAATACGCTGGTCCTGTGCTTGTGTAAATTCGATTCTTACCGGCAGGCGTTGTACCACTTTCACAAAGTTTCCGCTGGCATTATCAGGAGGCAGCAGCGCGAAACGTGCACCGGTTGCCGGCGAGAAAGATGCTACCGTTGCTTCAAATTCATGATCCGGATATGCATCTACATGTACCTTTACTTTCTGACCCAGTTTCATTTTAGTCAGCTGGGTTTCTTTGAAATTCGCTACCACCCAAGGTTCTGACGTGGAAATGATGCTGAAAAGCGACTGTCCGGCCTGAAGATATTGTCCGAGCTGTGCATTCACTTTAGAAACGCGGCCATCGGCAGGTGCAGTGATCACGGTATAAGACAGGTTCAGTTTCGCATTGTCGATATCCGCCTGACGCGCCTTGATATTGGCGTTGGCAACGCTGGTCTGCTCGGAAGTAGCGCGTGTCTGTTTGCCAGCGGCTTTTGCCTGACGTTCTGCTGCATTTTTCTGTGCAACGAGCACTGCCAGCTGACGTTCCGCTTTTTGCTTGGTGGCCGAAGCCTGCTCAAATTCCTGCTGCGTAATCGAGTGGTCTTTGATCAGGTTTTCATATCTCGCAAAATCCTGGTTCGCTCTCCATACATTCACTTTTGCTTCCTCGATCTGCGCTTCCACGATCGATACATTGGCCTGATACGTAATCCCGCTTGCCTCGGAAGCCGTGGTAGTTGCATTGGCAAAAGTCAGGTTTCCGCGTGAACCTGCCAGAGCGGCTTCCGCCTGTTCGAGTTTGATCTGCTGATCGCGGTCATCGAGGACGATGAGCGTATCTCCTTTTTTTACTGCCTGGTTATCTTTAACCTTGATTTCCGTTACATAACCTGAGATTCTCGGGATTACCGGACTGATGTTGGCGTCGATCTGCGCGTCGTCTGTTTCTTCGTGGTGCAGCCCGTGGTTATATTTGGTAAAACCCCATGTTCCGCTCACTGCGATCAGTAACCCGAGAATGATGATGAAGCGATAGTTTTTCTTTTTGGGTTCGGCTTCGCCTGCAACCGGTGTTTTTTGATTGGTTTCCATATAAAATCTAATGATTGAATTTTGAATGATCGGGTAACGACATGCCTTAATTAATGACGCCGGCTGTCTGTTCCAGTTTTTTGTATGCTACGATCGCATCTGCCTTTGCTGATTCATAATTGATACGCGACTGCACCTGGGCGACATCTGCATCCAGCAACTCAGTGGTGGTTACCAGGCTGTTATCGTATTTGTTTTTAGTAATCCTGTAATTTTCGTCTGCCTGCTCCACAGCTTTTGCATACACATCTATTTTTCTTTTGCTCAATACATAATTGTAGTAGGCCGTATTGACTTCCAGATGAATCTTGTCTGCCAGGATCTGCTCATTGGTTTTCAGCTGGTAAACATGCGTCTTGGCCTGGGCAATTTTCGCACCCGATTTCCATAGCGACCCGATGTCATATTTCAGTCCGATACCGGCGTTCATCGCATTGGGTATCACTGCGACACCCGGAATATTGAGGGCAACGTAACCGGCCGTCAGCGCGACACTTGGGTAAAAATCAGCTTTCGCTACGCGGATATCCGAGTCGGCAGCTTTCTGACGGATGCCGTTGGCGGCAAAATCTTTTCTGTGTGTGAGCGCAGTTTGTTCCCATTCTGTGGCAACACCTTCGTCTTTGAGATTGATAAAACTCGCCGAATCCGCTGCAAGTGAAGTATTTTCGGGCAGCCCCAGCATCAGGTCCATATTGATCGTCGTGATTTTCAGGTCATTTTCAGCGTCGAGCAAGGCCAGCTCCACATTGGATTCCTGTAATTTGGCTTTCATCAGGTCGTTCCGGGCAAGCATACCATTTTTTTCACGGTTGGTAAATTCAGCCACCCGCTCGCGCTCGCGTCTCAGGTTTTCAGCGACGAGATCTACCGATTTTTTGGCCTTGTATAAATTGCTGTAAGCTGAAACAGCATTTTGGATGATCGCATCCCGGTCGCTCTCGGCGTCCAGCTTTGCAGCCTGTTCGAGGTAATGCGCCGACTCCAGTCCGTACTTGAACCTGAACCCCGAAAAAATCGGGAGAGAGGCGCTTGCCATTCCGTACATCGCCTGATTTACTTTGGGAGTACTGTTTTCAGAACCTCCCGTACTGTCGCTGCTCTGACCGATCTTAAGATTAAGATTCGGGGTGTTCAAACGCAGATAGGAACCCGAAACACTCAGACTCGGCAACTGGTTTTCCTTGATCTGGCGGATGTTCAGTGCCGCGATATCTACGTTTGTCTGGCTCAATTTAAGTTGTTTGCTATTCTGTAAACTCATTGAAATGGCTTCTTCCAGCGTAAGTGTGCGCGGGGTTTGGGCATATGAATGAGAGGCTGTGACGATCAGAACTATTCCGGTAGCCACATAAACCATTCTTTTAATCCTGGCTGAGGTGTTCATTGGTAACTGTTGATTTGAATAAATTTTTAAGATGCTGGCTCAGTTTGCGTTTCAGGTATTTCTGAAATTCCTCTTCACTCATTTTTTCCAGATTATTGATTTTCCTGAAAAACTCCTGGGTAGCAAGTGCCTGGTTGATAGTTCCGTAAAGCGTGGTCGTCATCAGGCTCATATCGATATTTTTGCGAAAGGCGCCGGTGGCCTGCCCCTCTTCAATCAACTGTTTCATCAACCCTATGTTCTGCATTTTAAGGTCCATGATCTGATCGGAAATAATGGGCGTACGTTCCGATGAAAGCTGTTCCCGCATCATAATATTGTGGAAGCATTGGTTCCCCATCAGGCGCTCTACCGCACTTTCTACCATCACGTATATTTTCTGGATCGGGCTCAGGTCGTCGTTGTGCAGCAGGGTTTCCAAACGGAGGCGGGTTTCTGAAATACGCAGCTGAAACAAGGCTTCGATCAGCTTTTCCTTTGACCCGAAATAATAGGATATCATGGATACATTTACATCCGCTTCCTGTGCTATATCCCTCACAGACGTTCCTGCAAAACCTTTCTGGGCAAAAAGCCGCTCGGCTACCTCGATAATCTGCAATTGTTTGACATTGTATTCCATAGCATTACATCACTAACAGGTTTAATGTGAATGACTTCGTTAATGACGATGCAAAGATAAAAGGGGTAAAAATAAAAATCAAACGACTGTTTGATTTTATCAAACAAACGTTTGATTAGTCGAAGCATTTATTGAATTAGTACCATTAAAAATTTTTTAATGTGAATGCTGGTCAGCCAAGCGGCCGATTTACAGCATTTCCAGCAAATTGTAGTAAAACTTTGCAACGCACACCTATTAATTCTTGTCCTATATTTACAAGGAATAATAACATAGGCCCTGAAATATAAATACGCTTCCTATCAACTTATGAAACCATCTTTTACCTGGAAAGTCTTCCTGCTGCTCCTTCTTTCAGGCGTGGCAAAACACACCGCCGCCCAACAGGTCCCTTCCTGCGGCACACCGGACTCTGCAGTAGCAGACTACCTCGAAAAATATGCGAAAGTGAAGGACCTGACGCGGGCGCGTGCTGCCAGCGAAGACAAACTGGAGTACCGGCTGGCTCTGGACATCAACTACAAAACTTACCTTTCATACAATGGAGACAAGTCCCTGATCACCAAAGCGGCACATGAATTTATTGAAAAAGCTTCGGCTGTGTTTGAAAAAGAAGTCAACATAAAACTTACCATCACAGACATACTGATCTGGGATAAACCTGAACCTTATCCGCTGGAACAGGATATCGATTACTTCAACAATGTACTGATGTACTGGAGTGCAAACCGGTTCACCGAGAGAGATGCCGTTGTGAGCCTTTCAAACAGGTATGGCTGGTTTTACGGCGGATACCGCATGGCTTCATCCAATTTCCCCGTACCCCAGGATCCGGAAGTGACGGTGGATCTTTTGTGCCATGAACTCGGCCATACCCTCGGTTCCCCGCATACCCACAATTGCTCCTGGCCCGGCGGCCCGATCGATCGTTGTACGGTACTGGAGGGCGTCAGTAATGAATGCCAGGACGGTTATTCTCAGAACGTGAACGGTTCGATTATGTCCTACTGCCGGTCGGTGCTCAGCTTTCATCCGCTCTGCCAGAACCTGATGCGGGACTATGCGGAGGGAAAGGTCACAAACGAATTCAAGCTCAATGCGCTGGTCACCAAACCGGCGGTACCGCAGAGTGTTTCTTTGCACGACGCTTTGTACAGCAGCATTTCCAACACGCCTACCTTTGAATGGAAAGCACCGTTGTATGCAGATAAATACCGTTTTCAAATCGCCAGGGACGTTTCGTTTTCACAAATTGTCGAAGATACCATCGTCCGGCAATCGCTGTTTCAGTCTGTGGGCCAGAATGCGGGCAGTTATTTTGCAAGATTAAGTGCCGAAAATATGGCAGGTACGGAAGGCTGGACCTACCCTGTATCTTTCAATATTCCTCCGTTCTCGGAGGCCAGTACCGCACCTTTGCTTCTGAACGTCAGGCTGGATAACCTCGGTTTGATCACCGGTTATTTTCGCCCATATAGCAATATAGATTCCTACGAAATCGAGGTAATTGACCAATGGAACCCCAGCACCAATGCTACCCATCAACTGGCAGCTACCGGCTCTGCCAGACAGGCTTTTCAGGTTCCGCTGAACAAATATCTGGGGGGAAGGTACAGCATCAGACTTCGTGTCCGCCAAAATAATACATGGAGCCAGTGGTCTTTTCCCAGCTTTTTGTACTACCCGGGCAACAGTACGTTGGCACGTGAAACCAATCTCACCGGCATTTCCAGTTCGGCTATGCTGGCCACAGATGCCAATTTTTCTTACATGCATTCCGGGATGAAACAAAGCATAGAGATCTCCACGGACGCATCATTCAGCAATATCATTTACAAAGATTCAGCAGCATTTAATCAAATGAACGAATGGCGGACAACCCGGAGCATTTTCATGCCCGAGCTTGAAGAAAGTACCTCCTACCATGTCCGCACCAGGTTAAACTGGCTACAGGGAGTGTACACAAAATGGATGAACTACACATTAAATACAGGATACAATGACCAGCGTTTCAGCTTTGTGACCCAGGTTTCCCCAATTCTTGGATATATGACGATCAGAAGGGACTGGGCGGTTAAGAACAGGTTTTATACCGCTGGCAACAAGTTATACGTCTATGATGTGTCCAGCGGATATTTTTCTACCACCGACCTGAAAAACTGGCAGAGTGTAAACGCAGCCACAACAAAAGGGAAAACTCCCAGCAGCATGAATTTCTTCGGGGCGGCAGCCGGTGGAGAAGAGTACATCATGGATTTCAATAACGTACTTTGGAAAAAGTCTGGTGATACCTTCGAATCGTACCCTATGCCCCAGTACTTCTATAATGATGAGCCTGCTGCTATTGTAGCTACCAAAAATGCGGGGTTATTTATCAGAACATACAGCCGGGGAGTAGCGCGGTTTCAAAATGGTTCCTGGCAGTTTTACGATCAGGCAAGCCTTAATTCCAACAAGGCAATCTGCGTAGAAATGAATTCCGCAGACCAGGTGTGGGCGATTATGGATAATGGCGGGGTGTGGTCATTGCAGAATAACCAGTGGATTTCCCAACCCTTTTTCCCAAATACCGAGGGACTAAAAGGGATCGCTTTCGACAATGAACAAACTTGTTACGCTTACGGCGACTGGGGCGTGGTGCGATTGAACAAAACAAGCCAGCGCTGGGAAAGAATCGAACAATTAACCTATTACCCTGTGCAGAAAATTATTTTTGATAAAAACAACCAGCTGTGGGCGGCTACCTACAAGTTTGTCGGGCTGGAAGCCCAGGATTATGATGGGTATTCGCTCATCAAAATGAAAGACAACAAGACAAGCGTTTACGGTGACGGGCTGAATTTCCTGAAAGAACCTTTTGACATTACTTTTTTCCACGATCAGCTGCTCATTCTCACCAGCGGAGGCGAAATTCATACTTTTGATGAAAATAAGATCCAGCGGTTTGAACCCAAAGCCAGCTATTGTACGGGGGAAAGCCTGTCTGTGACCGTCACTTCCAATTCTACTTTTGCCAAAGATAACCAGTTTGGTTTCTCACTGATCAATACCGCAAATGGACACCAGATATCCCTTCCGGTAACCATGCAATCCGGAAACGAGCTCAGTACCATTTTGCCTGATACCATTAAAAATGGGAGTTACCGGCTTCGCACCCATACAACTAATCCTGAAATCGTCAGCAATGAAAGTGAAGCTTTTCTTGTAGCGCCGCCGGTGCCAGCCGAAGTAAGCAAAGTCGAAACGGGAAGGTTCAAAACCACATTGATTGCGAAAGAGGGTGCCGGGTTATCCTACCAGTGGCAGGTCAATGGGGCGGATATTGTCAATGCAACCGGCAAGTCGCTCGTAGTCGACAAATCCGGGGAATATTCTCTTACGCTGACGAATACTGCCGGCTGTAAAACAAAATCCGGGCTTATTCCGGTAACGCTGGACCAGCCCGGCGAAATTACTTTGCTGCAGAATACACCTAACCCCGCAGGTGCCTCCACAGAGATCGCATTTTACCTTCCCCAGGCTCAGGACATACAACTGGATTTGTACAACAGTACCGGCCAGAAGGTGGCGCAGTTAAAAAAAGGCAGCTTCGGTCCGGGCTGGCACTTCGCAGAAATAAACGGAAATGGGATTCCATCAGGCATATATGTATACCAGCTGGAAGCGGGACAATTCAGAAAATCGCTGAAAATGGTCAGGTAAGTGCGGAAATTCCGGGTCACTTTATCCGGCCCGGGTTTTCTGTTACAAAAGCGCCCCAGCCTCCTTTTTTAGATTTTTTGGAACTCCCCGATGCCACTGCGGCCGGAGAATTGGCATGATACTGATGACAAATCGCGATGGCAATCCCGTCGGTAGCATCCATAAATTCCTTACTGAGCTCCATTTTAAGGATTTTTTCCAGCATATAGGCCACTTGTTCTTTGGAAGCGCTACCGCTGCCGGTCACCGACTGTTTCACTTTTTTGGGTGAGTACTCTACTATGGGAATGTTCCGGGCCAACGCCGCCGCCATAGCCACGCCCTGTGCGCGACCGAGTTTGAGCATGGACTGGGGATTTTTTCCGTAAAACGGATCTTCAATCGCCATTTCATCGGGCAGGTAATCCTCGATCAGCTGGGAGATGCGTTCAAAGATTTTCTTCAACTTCAGTTCGTGGGTAGTATATTTGCTCAGATGAATCACACCATACTGAACCAGCGAGATTTCCTGACCTTTCACCGATATTACCCCGTAACCCATCACCTGGGTACCGGGATCCACTCCAATAATCACCTTTTCGGTAGCGTCGGCCTGCTGCATTCTAATCATGTTGCAAGATAAGGAACTCTCCTCTCCGAAAGAAAAAAGAAACTGGCGAAACCTGTTCTGGCTGGGCAAGCTGGTGGTGACGTTGCTGATCCTTAGCTACATCTATAAAACCTTCCAAAATGAACAAAAAGGCGTTGCCGACGTAGGGGACGTACTGAAAAGTATTTTTTCAAAAGTCCATATTCCTGTATTCCTTCTGATGCTTGTGCTCGTTCCTGTCAACTGGGCACTGGAAAGTCTTAAATGGCAAAAGCTGGCGAATAAAGTTGTGAAAATCAATTTCTGGTCGGCATTCCGCGGCACACTGACGGGCCTGGCCGTGGGCGTAGCAGCGCCTGCACAGCTGGGCGATACCATCGGGCGCATTGCAGTGCTCAGATCCGATCGCCGGCTCGAAGCCATCGGAGCGGCTATCGTTTCCAACGGCATTCAGTTCTATGTTTCCCTGATCTTCGGTGCGGCCGGCTGGTTTCATTTGCGGCAGAATCTCGAATTCCCCGAACAGAGCAAACTCTGGTTGAGTATACTTTTGATCGTATGTATTGTGCTTGGCTACATTGTAGTGTTATTCAGGAAACCGCTGACCAGCTGGCATCCCCAAAAACCGGTTTTTCAAAAACTACATTCCTACCTGAAAATCATCGGGAATTATACCGGATCGGAACTGCTGGTTTCACTTTTATATGGAACCCTGCGTTACCTGGTTTTCCTTACACAGTTTGTGCTGGCGCTGTCGCTTTTTGAGTTTCCTGTTTCCTATGCCGAACTTGCGTCCTGTGTTTCGCTGATATTTCTTGCAAAAACCCTGATACCCGCTATTAACGTACTGGGAGATCTTGGCCTGCGGGAATTTACGGCCCTGCTGGTTTTCAAACATTATAACCTGCCGCCGGAAGAAATTATCACGGCCACTTTTCTGGTCTGGATACTGAATGTCCTGGGACCAATCTTGGTTGGTATATTCCTGATCTGGAGATATAAATGGAAACGTAATAAATCCTGAAAAGCGGACATCAGCTCATGGTTCAAACTTACCTGCTTTCCTGGCTCATCCCTTTGTTGTCGTTCCTGATCATGAGCTACGCAATATTTACGTTTATGCTTTTGTTCCTCTGGAAAAGAATAAAACCTGTCGGATCCGACGTCAATACGGAAGCAGTTTGGATATCGGTCATCGTGCCGGTGCGCAATGAGGCAGAAAATATCAAGTTCCTGCTGGAAGATCTCAGTCAGCAAATATTCCCAAAAAACCAGTTTGAATTACTTGTAACAGACGACAGCTCGGTAGATAATACCGCCGAAATTGTCCGTCAATATGCAGCTATTTCCAATTATACGATCAGACTGATTTCCCTGCCCGACATCCCTACCACTTCTCCCAAAAAACGAGCGATCGAAACGGCGATTACTCATGCAAGCGGAAACCTCATCGTCACTACCGACGGCGATTGTCGGGTCGGGAGCGGCTGGCTGCAATCCATCGCAGCAAGTTATGCGGCCACTGGTGCAAAACTGATCAGTTCTCCGGTAACATTCACGCAGGAAACTTCACTGACCGATCATCTACAGACCGTCGAATTTGCCAGCCTGATCGGCAGCGGCGCGGCCGCTATTTCAGCCGGGCATCCATCCCTGTGCAACGGTGCAAATCTTGCCTATCAAAAAGAAGTATTCCAAGAAGTGAATGGTTTCGAGGGAGTTAAGCATATAGCTTCTGGTGACGACGAGTTTCTGATGCACAAAATTGCGGCCCGCTATCCCGGCGGTATTTATTTTCTGAAAGATCCTGCTGCCATTGTCAGTACGAAGCCTCATAAAAGCTGGGGACAGTTTTTTCGCCAGCGAAAACGGTGGGCCAGCAAGTGGAAGCACTATCAAAGCAAAACCCCGCTCATACTTGCACTGTATATCTTTTCCTGCAATTTCTCATTATTGCTTGCAGGCTTATTGTGCATTTCGGGCAATCTTGGCGGCGCCCCTTTTCTTATTTTAATTGCAGCCAAATGTATCCCGGAGTGGTTTTTCCTGGGTACCGTTTTAAGATTCCTTCAAAAACCGGCTTCCCTATTATACATTCCGGTCACACAGGTTTTCTATTCTTTTTATGTCTGCTTTTTCGGACTTGCCGCACAAAAGCCTGAATATGAATGGAAAGGCAGGAAGCTGGTTTAAAAACCGTCAACCAAAAAAAATGCCGGTAAAATACCGGCACCTTTCACATTTTCACATAACGCTGAATAAGAAGATCTTTATTTCTTTAATAGTTTAGAGGAGTATTTTCCTTCACCATTTACAATGCTCACGATGTACATGCCTTGTGCAAAAGCCTGGACATCCACTTTGATTTCCGTCTCTTTATCTGCCAGCATCATCCGGTAGATCTGCTTTCCGTTCATAAAGAAGATTTCAAGCATTTTTACGGGAGAATGGCTTTTTACGCGGAGTTCGTTCTGAGTAGGATTTGGATAAAAATCCACCTCAAGTCTTGCATCGCACTGGCCTGCTTCCACGTTGCGTATGGTGCTGTAATCGAAGGTTTCGTCGGTGTCTACCTGCTGCAGGCGGTAGTAATAATTTTTTGAAGGAGCGTTTTCACCTGAGAAAGGCGAATCTGTGAAACTGTAATCTTTCTGATCAGCGTCATAATTGATACGGGCGATTGAAGTAAAGTTTTTTGCATCCGGTGACCGCTGAACCATAAAGTGCGAGAAATCTGTCGCTTCGGTAACTTTCCACTTAAGATTGACATTGCAGTTTTCTTTTTGGGCAGTGAAACTGGCGAGGGTTACGGGAAGCGAAGTAGATGGTTCGGGAATGGACGGAAGGAACGGCCAGAAGTGGACCTCATCCCGGTTGTGCATAAAACTTTTGGCAATCACCTGACCATTTATATTTCCATTGTTTTCTTTGATCAGGTCGGCCTGAGGCGCGAAAATAGTGCCATGGATCGGCGTGTTTCCGCCAAGGGTAATGGTGCTTGTGGCATCGGGAAAGTTGTAGATCACGTAACTTCCCTGTGCGTCAGACAATCCGCCGAAGCCGGGGAAATTGATGATGGAATTTCCATTTTTAGAAGCGAAGGCAGGAAAATCCACAATATTAACCACCAGTCCGAAAGCGCCGGTATATTCTTTTTGTCCGAGTGAAGGCCCCGCAGGGATGTATTCTATGTTCGAATTCTGGATTGAATTCCATACTGCTGCGGACACAGTCAGTACATTCAGTGCATTGGGGTTAACTTTTATTTTCGGGTTGTTACCGAAAACCGAAGGATCAAGGTAAGGACCTGTGAGTGCGCCGGGTATCGGGTTGCCGTTCTGATCGAGAATAGCCAGGTTGTCTTTTAAGGTAGCAAGCTGGGCGGAGCGTTTGGCCATGGCGGTAAATGCACCGTCTATATCGATCTGGTTTTCACCTGTGCCAAAAATATTCTCAAAAACAGGGTTTACGCTTTCACTTACATTGGGGTTCCAGGTAGTAAGGTTTGCGTTGATGGTGATATTGGGAGTATCGGAATATCCGTTGTTTGATCCGGTAATACGGATTGTTGATGCTGCATTGTTGTTGTCTCGGTACCAGACTTTCAGGCTCGTTGCTGATTCATCTGCCGATATCCACTTTCCTATCTTCACATAGTTGTTTCCGTTCACAGTCAGGCTTCCGTTGTTCAGCTTCACGCCCCCCCGGACCGCAAGTCCGATGGAGGCGTTGTTTGTGAAAAATACCCCGTGTTCCGGGTTGAAGCTGATCTGGTACTGATTGGTGGTAAGATTACCTCCAACGGCAATAGGGCCTTCCGTTTCGCTAGAGGTTAATGTGGCGTTACCTTTCACGAAAATGTTAAATCGCCGGGCGGCAGATGTAGGGCTTTGTGCTTGCACACGGTTCACTTGAAAAGATGAAGCTGCTAAAAAACTGATGAGGAGAAGTTTGGAAGACATTATCGAGCGTTGTGTTCTGATTACTCAACGAAAGTATAATGCCTCCCAAAATCGGGCATTTTTTTTGTGACAAGGAGTTGTCAACTTGGGGTTATCTCGGATTTTTCGGGGGTATGGCCAAAATAGAAAAATTGAACATTATCAATAGTTTGATTTCAACTACGATATAACATCTAGTTCATTATAGATTTACTTACTACATTCAAATTCAACTATTCTACATTAAAACCTTCAATATAACTTAAATAGCCTTAAAACATTTGACTACTTCTACAAATAGGCCTTGTAGTCACAAATTCCGGGGTAATTTAAAAATATAACATTTCTCATACCCTCTTATGAGCAAAATCACAGATAAGCAGGACTATACTGTTAGTTACATTCAACATTACAATTATTTTGATAGTGGCAGGCTCTTGATTTCCTTGATCTCCATCTGCATTTCCTGCAGCATCTTCATCAGCTGTTGCATATCTGTCTGCGGCTCGGGAAGCTGCTTGCTGTGGAAACTGTAATATTCCCAGAGTTCGATCACTTCCGAAACGGGTACGGTGTAGGCAAAGTATTGTTTATTGAAAGACTGCAGTACCATTGTGCCATCTTTTTGAATGGTCACCTGTTTGAAAACAAAATCCTGATCCCCCTTTAAAATCACAATACAGGGCGTTTCGGGTTTCAGACTGGTCCAGTCCTGGACGTAGCGGGTGATGATATCACTTCCTTCAGGCACCGGAAGCATGGAGTCCCCTACGGTGGGGAACATCCGGAAT
Organism: Dyadobacter bucti; assembly: GCF_005869225.1. GTDB lineage: Bacteria > Bacteroidota > Bacteroidia > Cytophagales > Spirosomataceae > Dyadobacter > Dyadobacter bucti. The sequence goes on from NZ_SWFP01000001.1 coordinate 1,140,995, forward strand.
GTGCCGTTTTTGGGGAGGTTGGGGAGATTGAACTTCGGCATTTTGGCCAGAAATTCGGGATCGCTGTAACCTGACCGGTACCCTGCTTTCGCCTGAACCGGGATGTATTCCACATTTTCCTTCTCTTCTTTGTCGACCGTGACGGCCAGTACCCGGATCTGGCTGCCTCTCATAAACAACTCGCTCCCCTCTTCAAGGTCTTTGAGCTTCTGGTCAGAAAGCTTGCCCAGATCGATTTTTAAAAGGCTGTCAATACTGATCCTGAACAGCTCGGAAAAATTGATAAGATCATCAATAGTAGGATTGGAAGTCCTCCCATTTTCGTGTGCATTTAATTTCACCCGGCTGATACCCAGCTTTTCGGCCAGTGCTTCCTGGCTCAGCCTTCGGCGCAGGCGCAAAAATTTAATGTTTACTGACCAATACATTTCGTGAGCTCCCATAATAGTTGATATTTTAAAAATCAAACATAAGATACTTTTAATATCAAATGTAATGGCAAAATTTTATTTTTCTGCAAAATATCTGATAAAATAATTTTGTTTAACTATTTTTGAAAAACTCTAAACAAAATGTCTGTATATTCCATCAGAGATCTTGAACGCATCAGCAGCCTCAAAGCCCATACTATCCGGATTTGGGAGCAGCGCTACGGCATCCTGGAACCAGAGCGCACAGAAACTAACATCAGGTTTTATAATGATGATCATCTGAAAAAGCTCCTGAATGTCTGCACATTGCTGAACACCGGGATGAAGATCTCGAAGATCAGCAAGCTGAACACGGCCGAACTGGCAGAAGAAATCGATAAGATAATTGCCGGCTCCTTTCAGAGCGACGTGCATGTGGAAGCGCTGGTCAACCAGGCGCTGATCGCAATCGCTACTTACGACGTACCGCTTTTTGATCAGATTTTTACCCAAGCCGTGAAGCGGTTCAGCCTGAAAAAGACTTATGTCAAGATCATATATCCGCTGCTCGTCCGGACTGGTTTGCTCTGGCTGAAGGACGATCTGCTCCCCTCTCAGGAACATTTTTTATCCAATCTGATCCGGCAAAAGCTTTTTTCCGCCGTCGATGCCCTGCCTTTCCCCCCAAATCCGGACCAGAACTGGGTACTGTTCCTGCACGAGGGAGAAGATCATGAAATTGGTCTTTTATTTGCGCATTACTTGATCCGTTTGTACGGGAAAAGCGTAATTTACCTGGGCGCGCGGGTGCCTTATCAGGATTTGTCACATGTGGTGCAGAAAAGCAATCCCACCCATATCTATTCCTTTTTTGTGGGCAACCAGCCCGAAAATGAACGCGCGTCCCTGCTGGAAAATCTGAGCAAAGATTTTTCAGAGGCAAGGGTATGCGTTTCAGGTGGCGGCGCGCCTGTGATGCAACTCGCGCTGGAAAACAACATTACCCCGATCGGGACCATTGAAGGGCTGATTGAAATTCTGAGTGCGCACAATGACGAATAGTGACCATAATATATTGAATGCACCGGCGGAAATAGCGGTAATCGGATCTGGTTTTTCGGGCCTGGCTGCTTCGGCTGTGCTGGCTGCGAAGGGAAATGCCGTAACCGTTTTTGAAAAAAATCCCGAAAACGGCGGCAGGGCGCGGACATTTTCGCAGGATGGTTTTGTATTTGACATGGGGCCAAGCTGGTACTGGATGCCCGACGTGTATGAAAGTTATTTCCAGCTTTTCGGCCATACTGCTGCTGATTTTTATGAATTAAAAAAACTCGATCCGGGGTTTGCGGTCATTTTCGGGGCCAATGATGTAATGGATATCCCCGCGAGTTTCGAGGATGTATGCGAATTATTTGAAAATACCGAAAAAGGAGGCGCCGCAAAATTGCGGAAATTCATTGCGGAAGGCGAGTTCAAATACAATGTCGGTATGCTCGACATGGTTTACAAACCCGGGCATTCGATCACCGAGTTTTTCAGCTTCAAGCTTTTTACGGACGCGCTGAAACTGCAGCTGTTCACCTCGCTCAGCAAACATGCCCGCCAGTATTTCAAAGATCCGCGCTTGCTGGCATTGATCGAGTTTCCGGTACTGTTTCTCGGTGCTATGCCGCAGGATACGCCAGCACTTTACAGTCTGATGAATTTTTCCGCCTTGAAACAGGGGACCTATTATCCGATGGGCGGATTCGGCAAAGTTGCGGACGCGTTCAAAAAAATCGCACAAAATGCAGGCGTTCAATTCAGGAATTCACAAAAGGTTGAAAAACTAGAGATCTCCAACGGGAATATCAGCCACCTGCATGCAAACGGCTTTTGCAAAAAAGTGGCAGCGGTGGTCGGTTCCGCCGATTACCATCATATAGAAACGGCCCTGCTTGAAAAAGATTACCGCTCCTACCCGGAGTCATACTGGGAAAACCGGGTTTTTGCTCCTTCCTGTCTGCTTTTTTATTTGGGTATCAACAAAAAAATCGCCCGGCTGCGGCACCACAACCTGTTCTTTGATGAAGATTTTGAACAGCACGCCATCGAAATTTATAAAGATAAAAAATGGCCTGCCAAGCCGTTATTCTATGTTTGCTGTCCTTCCAAAACCGATCAGTCGGTTGCGCCCGAAGGATCGGAAAACCTGTTTGTGCTGATGCCGATCGCTACCGGCCTGAACGATCCGGAAAACGTTCGCGAGCAATACTATCAGTTATTGATGGAGCGGCTCGAAAAGTTTGCAGGAGAAGACATCAGGAGCCAGGTGGTTTTTAAAAAGAGTTATGCGACCTCCGATTTTATCACTGATTACAATGCTTACAAAGGCAACGCGTACGGTCTGGCTAACACACTGATGCAGACGGCGATATTTAAACCGAAATTAAAAAGTAAAAAAGTAGGCAACCTCTTCTATGCCGGCCAATTGACCGTTCCAGGCCCAGGCGTTCCTCCCGCTATCATCTCGGGACGTATTGCCGCAAACGAACTTCTAAAATTCCTAAACAGATAAGTTATGAAAATCCTTTTCGACAATTTATCGGACTCTTGCAGCAAAAGGACCACCCAGTTGTACAGTACATCCTTTTCCCTCGGCATATATTTCCTGAAACAAAAATTTCATTCGCCCATTTACGGTATTTACGGTTTTGTAAGACTGGCTGACGAGATCGTGGACAGCTTTCACGATTTCGACAAGGAGTTTTTGATGGAAAAAATCAGAAAGGATACCCTGGAAGCTATCCAGCAAAAAATCAGTATCAACCCGATTTTGAACAGTTTCCAGCACGTGGTGCACAATTACAATATCGAATGGGAGCTGGTCGATACCTTTTTGAAAAGTATGGAAATGGACCTCCGGCAGAAAGATCATTCGACAGACTCTTATCAGGAATATATCCTCGGTTCGGCAGAAGTGGTTGGGCTGATGTGCCTGCGGGTTTTCACAGAAGGCAATAACCAGCTTTTCGACGAACTGAAACCCTATGCCATGAAACTCGGCGCGGCTTTTCAGAAAGTCAACTTTCTGCGCGATCTCAAAGCTGACTACCAGGACCTTGGACGGACTTATTTCCCGGGTGTCAATTTTAATAATTTTTCGAATGTGGATAAGGATATCATCCAACTGGAGATAGAGCAGGATTTCAGGCAGGCGCTGATCGGGATCAAAAAACTGCCTTCGGGAGCAAGGCGGGGCGTGTACCTTGCCTACTACTATTACCTGAAACTGTTTTTACGGATCAAGGAAACGCCACCCGAAAAAGTGATGGATGCCCGGATCAGAATTCCTGACCACGATAAAATCGGTTTGATGTTTCGTTCTCTTTTAAGGCACCAGTTTGATCTTTTATGACGTTTCTTTGTTGTGTCAACAACGATCAGAAACATTAAAGAATAAACAATCAAGCCCTAAATCCGCGATATATGAGTGATAAAGTTGTGTTGGTCAATGAAGATGATGTTCAGATCGGCCTGATGCCGAAGCTGGAAGCACATCAGAAAGGTGTTTTGCATCGCGCATTTTCCGTTTTTATTTTTAATTCAAAAGGTGAAATGCTTTTGCAACAGCGGGCATTCGGCAAATACCACTCCGAAGGCCTCTGGTCCAATACCTGTTGCAGCCACCCGTTGCCCGAGGAGACGAGCCACCACGGGGCAGTGCGCAGGCTGGATGAAGAAATGGGTATTCAGACCGACCTGCAGTTTCTTTATACATTTCAATATAAGGTAGTGCTTGAAAACGGCCTGACCGAAAACGAGCTGGATCACGTGTTCTGGGGCATTTCTGATGCGGTTCCCAACATTAACCCGGCAGAAGTAGGCGGTTACCGCTATATGAAAATGGCCGATATCAAAACAGACCTGGCGAACAATCCGAGCGATTACACCGAATGGTTTAAGATCTGCTTCAATGATGTAGCCGGGAGGCTGTCGGCGGTCGGCGACCGGCTGTCGGGCATCAGATAAGTGTTCGGTGGTTAACAAAATTAAATCTTGAAGCTATCGGCTGCCGGCTATCAGCTATCAGCCAGTTTTGATAGTCGACAATCCAAAAAAATTAGAAAGCCGGCGGCCGATAGCCAACAGCCAAAAAGATATGCTTACAAACATCCTCATAGTTATTGCCTCCTTCGTTGCCATGGAATGTGTGGCCTGGCTGGCTCATAAGTATTTGATGCATGGATTTCTATGGTTTTTGCATCACGATCACCACCAGCGCGACGATGGCGATTTTTTTGAAAAAAACGATTATTTCTTTGTCATTTTTGCCACGCCCGGCATTACCTGTCTGCTATTCGGCTTGAAAGCAGGTTTCAATTACCTGTTCTGGATCGGGCTCGGTATCACGATTTATGGGTTTGCCTATTTTCTGGTCCATGATATTTTTATTCACCAACGTTTCAAAATGTTCCGGAAAACGGATTCGGTTTATCTGAAAGCGATCCGAAGAGCCCACAAAATGCACCACAAGCACTTGGGAAAACATGAAGGCGAGTGTTTCGGGATGCTTTGGGTTCCGTTAAAATATTTCAGGGAAGCAAAATCACAGGCTGTTAAATGAATTTCACTTACCTGCTCGTCGATCTGGGCGCGATATCGGTGCCGCTTCTGGCTTCGTTTCACCCGAAAATTGCTTTGTACAAAAACTGGCAGATGCTGTGGCCGGCGATCCTGCTGGCTACCGTTCCTTTTGTAATCTGGGACAGCCACTTTACGCAGATAGGTGTGTGGGGTTTTAATCCAAAATACCTGACAGGCATTTATTTCTTTCATTTGCCCATTGAAGAGATCCTGTTTTTCGTCTGCATTCCCTATGCCTGCCTGTTTTCCTACTTTTGTTTCCGGGTTTACGTCGGCACTGATTACCGGCTAAAAAAAGAAAATACAATTACCTGGATCATCCTGGCGATCACAGTTTTACTGGGGGTAATATTCCACGACCGGCTCTACACTTCCTGGACAGCCGCCGGACTCACCGTTTTTATCTTATTGATCAAATTCGTCTTCAAAGTGAAGTGGCTGAGCCTCTTTTATTTCTCTCACATGTTCCTGCTGATCCCGTTTTTTATCGTCAACGGTATCCTCACCGGCACGGGGCCCGACGAACCCATTGTTTGGTATAACAATACTGAAAATATGGGTTTCAGGTTGCTGACAATTCCCTTTGAGGATATTTTTTACGGAATGCTGATGCTGATGCTCAATACTTTCCTGTTTGAATTTTTGATGAGCAGATACTCCGTAGAAAAGGAAGAGTCCCTAAAACCGCTCTCCGTGGGTTAGGGCGACCAGTTTGCTGGTCAATGCGGGCATTTTAGCCAGTATCTTCAAAGCAAAGTGCGTTGTATTTCTTTTCCCGAATAAGCTCTGGAGGTAATATCCTGCAGTGATCCTTTTATCAAAAGCCCGGCTCCAGGCTGCTTCATACCTTGCCGCTGCCTGCTCCTGCGACTGTTCGCTTTTGAAGAATTTCAAAAGCTCCCCGGCCAGGATTTTGGAAGCCCGCATCCCCATACTCATGCCGTTTCCGCACAAAGGAGTGATCGAGCCCGCCGCATCGCCCAGGAGGAAAATGCCCTCGCTTTCCGTCTTTTTCTTGCTGAAACCTACATTGCTGATCACCAGCGGCTGGCGGCTGACGAATGCCGAATTGGTAAAATATTCTTTGAGAAAAGGGTTTTTAAAAAGCACATTTTCCTCCATTTGCCTGATATCCTTCCCGTTTTCCAACAGATTTTTGGCGGTGGTAAGGTAACACAGGCAATGCCAGTCGCGGTCGACTTTGGATATGCCGCAGTAGCCGTCACGAAAATTATGCAGCTCGATCCGGTCCGGCTGAAGATCCGCTTTTACATGGTATTTGACCCCGATAAAATTATTCCCGTTTTCACTTTTAACCCCATCTTCGACACCATTATCCATGAAAGCCGGGGTGTATTTACCATAGCTTCCGCAAAGAATACGAGAAGTGAAGCTTCCTTGTGAGGTCTGGATTTCGTAACCTCCCGTAGTGGGGCGGTTGACCGAACTGACGCGGCAGCCCTGTAAAATTCTTACACCTTTCCGGCTTGCAATTTCGCTGAGATAATGGTCCAGGCTGTACCGGCTGATCCCAAATCCGCCGGGCTGCAACGCCTGACTGAGCATAAAGCCTTTTTCGGAACTGACCCCGAGATGCGTGATCAGGGGAAGATGTAATCTGTCGAGGGTAAGGCCCAGGCTTTTAAGAAAATCCCAGCTTTCCATGGATATATATTCCCCGCAGACCTTGTGAAAAGGATAATGGTTTTTTTCAAACAAAATAACGGAAATACCATTTTCGGCCAGCTGCACAGCCAGGCAAAGCCCCGCCAGTCCGCCACCGATTATCGCGCAATCATAAGATTCACTCTGTGTTTCCATATATAATCACCTCGTGCCTGAATGCCCATTTGTTATACACAGAATATCGTGCCGCCCCGGATTTCTCTATGATCGACTTCAATTCCTTTTTTTTAAAACCTCTTAAAACCGAGAGCGGCGCATCGTTTTTGACCAGATATGATCTGGAAAAAAGCCGGGTTAGCCATTTTATCGAATAGTAGGCCAGCGGATTACGTTCCAGATCGTTGATCACCAGTGTGGATTTGTTCGTCAATGCAAACCTGATGAGATCAACAAGTTCATTTTCAGTTAAATGGTGACAAAACAGGCATGCATGAATGATATCCGCCTGCGGTATATGTTTAAAAAAATTCCGGTAGTCGTCGCAAATGAACCGGACCTGCGCATTCTTTACATTGGATCTCGCATAATCGATACAAACCGGCTTGATATCGATCCCGTTCAGATCGAGCTGCAAACCGGTGCGTTTCGCCCATTTGCTGATCCTTTTCAAAGTATCCCCTCCCCCGCAGCCGATATCTACAAGTGTATAAGATTTACCGGCGCTGCCCGAAGGGATGATTTTCTTCAAAGCTGCAAACGATACTGCATAGCCGCCGAGCCAATGGTTAATAAAATCCAGTTCGCGCAGATTCTGGTACAGGTCTCCGGCAGGGATTTCTTCCTGGTCGAGCAGTTCTTTCTGGTTGCTGCGGGATTTAAACATATTGCAGCTGCATGGTCTCGATGCTCAGCCCCGGGCCAAATGCCGCCGCAAAAATCCGGTTGCCGCGGTTTTCAGGCTTGGTTTTTTCCAGCACTTCTTTCAGCACAAAAAGCACCGTAGGCGACGACATGTTCCCGTAATTTTTCAGCACATTGTAAGTCGGTGCCAGGAAGCATTTGTCGAGTTCGAGAGCGAGGGCAAAGTCGTCGATGATCCGCTTCCCGCCGGGATGCACTGCCCAGTGTTTGTAGTCTTCCGGATTAAGACCGATGGCATTGAGCATAGGTTTGATATTCTTCCGGATCAGGTCGGGCACGTAGGAAGTGAGGTTCATGATAAAACCCGTTTCCGACAGCCGCCAGGCCATATCCGAATAGCCATTATGCAAAACCAGGGAATTGAAAGAGTCGATCTTCACCTCGTGCAAATACGTATCGCCTGGCTTGGAAGTGACCAGCACAGCCGCCGCCCCGTCGCCGAAAAGAAGGTTGGACAGCAGGTAATCGTCGTTATATTGTTTTTGAAAATGGATCGTGCAAAGTTCGGTACATACGACCAGTACTTTGGAACCGGGCTGGCTTTTGCAGATCGCGTCGGCATTTTTGAGGGCGATGATCGCAGCATTGCAGCCCATAAAATTGACACTGCTCCGCTGTATCGCCGGGTTCAGTCTCAGCTCGCGCATCAGCTCCACGTCCAGGCCGGGCGCAAAAAGTCCGGTGCAGGTAACAGTGATCAGGTGGGTGAGCGTATTTTTTAAGGTATCAAAATCCTTTATTTTTTCAATGGCTTTTCTGGAAAGGCTGGTGGCGTGCTCCTGGTAGAGCTGCATGCGCTGGGTAAGGCTGGGCTCTGGCAGCAGGGAAGCGGTTTTGTTGAAAAAAGTATAATCCTCCGGTTCTTTCTCAAAATCGCCGATCACCGAATACCTCCTTTCGATCCCGGTTTTCCCGGCCACGATCCTGATCTTTCTTTTATATGTAATGTCGTCCGTCGATTGGGTGTAAAAAGCCGTCAGTGCCTCCTGGGAATAACTATGGTCGGGAACGGCCGTTTCAATAGCTGATATATAACTCAAAGGGTTTCTGTTAATAATGATAAGTACTATAAAACAACTGTTCATGCAGACCGCCGCAATCAGGTTCATCCGCATCGTATTCCTGAAATTTGCCGCGCTGGTGTCTTTCCAGACCAGGTAAAACCAGTATCCAAACCAGCCTACAATGGGGATAAAGAATACCTGGACAATGTAAAAAATCATTCCAAGTCCCCTGGATGTAAAATACAAATAATAAAAGACATTACAGAGCAAAAACATCGCCGCCGTGAACAGAAATGTGCCCCGGTAGCCCAGTTTGTAACTCAGGGATATTACGCCGTCTTTCAGGTCCTGCCGGTGCTGGTATATCTGCGTGAGCGGGTACGCCCCGGCGATCTGGAAAGAGCAGCCCAGCAGCACGAAGATATTCCCCGTGCTCATTTCCAGTGCATGCCCCGAAATACCTGCGATGGACATATAGTAGGTAAAAGCCCCCTGAAATACGACGACGGTCAGAAAACCAATGAACGGGTATTTTTTTAGCCTGATCTGCCTGGCACTGTATGCCCGGGAAGCCAGGATATACAGCAGCAAGCAGCCCGCAAACAATGTATTTACGAAAACCAGTGCCAGAAAGGTTGCGGCGAGGTCGAGAAAAATGGTCACATAAAAAAGCTGGATGGTAGGCATGGGCGGTTTTTCCAGCCCGCCGATACTCTCCTCGTCCCTATCCACATAGCTATTGTAGCCGTTGCTGGCCGGATATACCAGCAAATGAATGATCAGAAAAGCAAAAAGAGCCTCATGATGCACCACCGTTTCCGCCTGGCTGTAAGCAAAGAGAAAAAGCGGCATCAGAAAAAACGAGAAAGGAATTCTCAGGAGTTTGATGGTATCACCATGAACGAGCATACTGCAAGTTAATGGTTTTTGGGAGTTTAGGTGGATTTAAAAAAGGAAAGGTTGTTGCTTTTGACGAGAGTCGCGGCAACAACCTTTAATCGATTCGCAGAACACCAAGTTAGGGTGCAATGAAATCTATAAATTTGGTTTCCCCATACACATATTGATTATTACCAAATTTAACATAAGCCCTATAAAAATGCCTATACGTTGTCGGTGACTTGGCAAAGCTTCTGTCTCTGGTTTTTATTTCTAAATTTATATTAAGTGGGATCGATGTGTCAAATGATGAATCAATAATAAAACGGTCTTCAATTCCAGCAATTGGGAAATCAGGATATTTTGATTCTCCGGGTTGCCCATAGTCTGACACGATACCATATTCGTAAATCGGGTTATTCCCCAAATTTGCAAACTGAATCTGAAATGTAATATTGAAATTATTCGGCCCATCCGGGGATACATCTGCATTTAAAGTATTTATCACCGGCTTCACCACGATCTCAAAATCTAAAAACTTAACCTCCCCGTACACCACGTCCCCATTATTCAGGGTTGCATAGGCGCGGTAAAAGAGGCGGATGGGGCCGTCGGTGGGGCCGTCGTATTGTTTGATAATGTTTTTTACATCGAGATTGACGGCTTCGGCGTAGGGGTATTTTTTCTCAAGAGGGTCGTTTGTAGGCACTTCCGGGGTTTGCTGTTCGTTGGGTTTTCCCTGGTAAATGACGATGCCGTATTCGGTAACTGGTATATTTCCGATTGCGTCAAATTTTAACGAGTATGCGATAAAATCACTATCATCACCTTTCGACGCGTCAAGGGTTTGGATAACAGGTTTGATAATAGCATCTTGGTTCTTTAAAAAATCAATAAACTTCACCTCTCCATATACTACCGCATTGTTGCTATGGATCGCGTACGCCCGGTAGAAAAGCCTGGTGGGAGTGTTCGATTTTTGGTCGTAGGCACGCGCAATTGTTGCGGCATTCAGCGTCGCAGGCATTGCAAATGCATATTGCCTTTCATAAAATGGAAAAACATACGGAGCTGCGGGTACATCAGGCACATGGCTTTCATCAGTTTCTCCCGCATAAGATACAATTCCGTACTCTATGATAGGCACGTTACCGAGGTTTTCAAATTGAACGGTATAGGAAAATATATTTGTTGCGCCGCCATAAACAGCGCTCACGGTTTTGATTGTTGCCAGCTCCGGTTGCTGCGGCTGTTCCGGCACTTCATGATCCTGGCAGGAAAAGCTTGCGAAAACAAGTGAGAGAAAAGCGAGGAAAGAAGCAAGCGTGAGTCGGCGTGTAAAGTGTTTTCTGATCATAATAATCGTGTTTAAAATTAGTTTCCGGCAATTTTAAACATTGTCGCAACCCAGGGCCGGGGCAATTATCCATCGGCGTCGGATCAATTATTTAAGGGTATAAACCAAAAAAGGGCCGCCCGATACAAGCGACCCTTTTTGCAGAACTTTCTGAACCTAAACCATTTATCACCTCTAATGTCAGAACTAAAAGCACTTATATTTTGGATCAATTCGACTTCGGAAAGTTATGACTGATCTATTCCTAGAATAAATCCGTAAATTTAGTATTGCCAAAAACAATCGTCCCGTTTTCCAGAATCGCATAGGCGCGGAAGAACACACGTTCAGGCGCATTAGGATTATAATTAAAAGTATGATTGATCTGTCCGTTGACAAAAGGCTTATCAAAGTCAATTTTTACGTCAGCAAAACCGGGCTCAATGATAGGGCCGTTATAAGGTAAAGGCCTGAACACACACAGCACTCCATAATTCACGACTGGGACATTGCCCACTTCGTCTACCGTCATTGTGAAAGTAACATTCGGGGTTGGGCTTGGCGATTGCGCAACAATACCTGTGGTGATTTCTGCCAATTGCGGCGCAATACTAAAATCAACAAACTTCACTTGTCCGTATACCACGGAATTGTCTGCCAGCCTTGCATAGGCGCGGTAAAAAAGTCTGATCTGGCCTGCCGGGCCATCGTATTGTCGAACGATTGATTTTACATCCAGACTTGGAGGCATGTAGCCCGGCCCACTGAAGTCGTATTTCCGTCCTTTAACATTATTTACCACCTGGATTGTTGGCGCAGGATTTTCGTTGGCGGAACCAGCATAAGTAACTACTCCATATTCAGCAATTTGCTGGTTCCCCAATTCCTGAAACTGTACTGAATATTGGAAACTCGGCTCATCGTTTGTCCGCACTACATTCAGGGTATTAATAACCGGAAATATCCTTGGCGGCTCCGGCTCATGATCCTGGCAAGAAAAGCTGGCGAGGAAAAGCGACAGAAAAGTGAGGAAAGAAACTGCCGTTAGTCGGAGTGTAAAGTGTTTTTTGACCATAAAGTTCTTGTTTAAAATTAGTTTCCGGCAATTTTAAACATTATCCCAGGTCTGCGCCAGGCGAGGACGGAGCCGTAAACGAGGCAATTATTTGTCGGCTTTCAGACAATTATCAAACGGACAATAGCCGGGCCGCGACCTTTGTCGCAACCCGGCTATTGTCACAAAATCCATAAGTTATCCTTCTATATTCCGGCCTTCACAAGCCATTTCCGGATCGCTGCTTCGAGTGTGTCTTTCAGCACCGGTTTGGTGAGATAGTCGTCCATACCGGCTTCCAGGCATTTTTCACGCTCGCCTACCACCGTACCGGCTGTGAGCGCAATGATCGGCACCCGGCTGCCTTTTTCCAGCTTCCTGATTTCCCCGGTAGCCTCGTAGCCATTCATTTCGGGCATCTGGATATCCATGAATATGATGTCCGGCTTCACATCCTGAAACGCCCGGATCGCCTCTATTCCATTCGCAACCCCGGTTATGACAACATTGGAGAGAATTTTGTTGAGCATAGTCTGCACCAGCAGCATGTTGATCTTATGGTCTTCGGCAATGAGAACAGAAATCTCCTCAGGATGCTTTTCATGATCATCATTCACTCCATCTCTTTTTACATCAACTAAAACTCCCGGTTCGGCCCGGCTGGTAAGCTGTGAAAGTGTATTGAAAAGCTGCCGTATCTTCACAGGCTTCACCAGAAAATGGTGAATGTTCAGCTCATCCTTCACGGCATTCAGTTGTTCCTCTTCTATGGAACCGTTCAGCAGGATAACGGGCAGGTCGGTAAAACGTCCGTTATCAATTCCCCTGATCCTCCTCACCGTTTCTATACCGTCGGGGCCCTGCAGCTGGTAATCCATCAGGACTACGTCATACTCCGTCCCTGTGGCCAGCTGCATCAAAGCCTCATCGGCATTGCCTGCATAATCAGAAGCTATGTTCTTGTTATCGAGCATTTCTTTCAGGATACGGCCATTGTTTTCGTTATCGTCCACGATCAGTATTTTCCTGATGTCGTCGATATTTTCCCAAACAAAAAGGTCCTCCCCTTCCACAGCCCTGAACGTCACATCAAAAAAGAAGGTGCTGCCTACGCCCGACTCGCTGATGAGCTGAAGTTTGCTGTCCATGAGCCCCAGCAGCCGGTTTGAAATGGTAAGCCCTAAACCGGTACCCCCAAATTTCTTGGTCGTCGAAGAGTCCTCCTGAGAGAATGCTTCAAAAATTTTACGCTGGTTCTGGGGCTCTATCCCTATCCCGGTATCACGCACCGAGAACCTGAAACTGAACTCGTTCTCAGCTGGTTTTCCCAGCAGTTCCACTTTAAGTTCGATCTCGCCTTTTAATGTAAACTTGACGGCATTGCTCAGCAGGTTCACGAGTATCTGCCGCAGCCGGATGGAATCCGTCCACACCAGCCGGGGAATATCGGCCGCGATGTTGAGCAGCATTTCCAGCTGTCTTTGCTGGGCCTGGTAGGTTACCATGTCTGCAACCTGCCCGCCTATTTCCAGCAGGTCGGTTTTTTCAAACGTCAGTTCTAGCTTGCCTGCCTCTATTTTCGAGAAATCAAGAATGTCGTTGATAATGTCCAGCAGCGAATTGGCCGACTGAAAAACCATAGACATGTACTGCTGCTGGGTATCATCCAGGTTGGTTTTCATGAGCAGATCGGTAAAACCCACCACTCCATTGAGGGGCGTGCGGATTTCGTGGCTCATATTGGCCAGGAACTCCGATTTCAGCTTGCTGGCAGCCTCGGCTTGTTCACGGGCCTCAAGTAGTTCACGCTCCTCCCGTTTCCGGATAGTGATATCACGTATGACCGACTGAATGATCTGCTGGTCATTGATATTGATGAGGTTAAGCAATACTTCCGCCACAAAAACTTCGTCGCTGTTTTGCCCGAACCGCTTGTAAACCCACTCGAAGCTGCTGCTGCCCTTTTCATACACTTCGCCGGTATAATGCCGGGAGGTGTCACCTGTCGCATAACCGGGCGCACCTTCCCCTGTGAGGCCGCCCAGCGGCAATCTGAGCAGCTCATCAACGGACTTGAGGCCGAACAGCTTCAAAGCGGCCGGGTTACAATCCAGGTAACCATTACAGTTGAAAAGAATTACAGCGTCATTGGTAGAATCATACAGGCTCCGGAATTTCGCTTCGGAGCGCAGGATTTCCATTTCCGACTGCTTCCTTCTCGTTATATCCTGAAACGCCCCGTAAATCCTGACGCATACGCCCTCCACCATTTCGGCCTTCCCGATCGTCCTGACCCACAATTCATTATTTCTGGCAGTAACCAGCTGCAATTCCACATCCCAGGGCGTACCTTTTGCGATGCCTTCCTTCACCACCCGGGTGATCGTATCGCGGCTTTCTCCTTCCTTATAAAAAGCAATGGCTCCGTGAATATCCGGCTTGTAATCAGCGGGCACCTCATGAATCTCCCTGGTCACATCCGACCAGCTCAGTTCGGCATTGTCGGGATAGAGTTCCCATCCACCGATCCTGGCAATGCTGTTGGTTTGTTCCAGCATGCCTCTGATCCTTTTCAGCTCGTCGTCCGATTTTTTCCGAAGCGTAATGTTACGGCCCACCGAAATAAAATGTGTGCATACGCCTTCATCGTTCATGATCGGGATGATCCTCAGATCTATCCAGTATTTTTCACCGTTCTTTTTATAAAAGAGAATTTCTTCCTCTACGATTTTGTAGCGCTTACATTCTTCAAATATCCGTCCTATCGTACACTGATTGGTCTCTGTGCCGGACAAAATATCCGTTGGCCTCAGCCCTGTTATTTCCGCACTTTCATAACCGGTATACAGCTCGAAAGATTTATTCGCCCAGGTGATCAGCCCTCTATGGTCTGTGATCAGAATATAATCTGTAGTATTTGAAGCAACAAAAGCGAGTTCCTTTAACTTCTCCCTTGAATTCCTCAGCTCGGTAATATCATGGCTCGTCAACACGATTTCCCCGCTCAATTCATCCACATTTGCCGTAGTATTGCTCCACGACCAGCTCCCGTCCTTGTGCAGTATACGGTGCTCCACACCTCCCGGAACCGGAGAACCGTTTTTCACGGTTTCATTTAAAGCGCGGAGACAAATCTCAAAGTCGTCGGGATGGACAAAAGCAGAAAACGGCATGCCTATAGTCTCCTGCACCGAATATCCGTACATGGCGGTCCAGCTGGGCGACACGTAGCTGAAAATACCCGATGGTGTAATCGTAAAGAGGACATCCTGCATGTTTGAAACCAGCACCGACAGATCGCCCTCCACTTTCACTTTCCTGGTAATGTCGTAGCCCACACACAATATTTCCTTCACCACGCCGTCTGCACCCGCTAACCCGGTCAACTCCCATTGGGTTGACTTTACTTCATTGGTTCTGGATACCTTCCTGAGCAGCACCAGCTGTGGTTTTCCTGGATTGGCGAGACATTGCTTTCCTGCCCACACACATTTTTCAATATCCTGCGCTATAATCCCCTGCAGGGACGATTGCCCCAGTATTTCAGTGGGTTCTATTTCGTAAAAATTGCAATAATGATCGTTTACATACAGGTAATTCCCGTCAAGATCGATTCCTATGACATAGATGGAATGGCTGTTGAGGAAACTTTCGTAGAGCTGGGTATTGGTAGGCTGCTGCACGACATCGTTTAGCCGCGCACCTGTAAGTATATACTTTTTGGTGCCTTCCGGATTGGGAACCACCCAGGATGTAAGTTCCAGGAGCAAGGATCTCGTGTTGACCGTCAGGCGAATTTCTCTGGTGAACTCAGCAGCCCTTTCGTTTTCAAAGCTCAGATACGCCTCCCGGCGATATCTTTCAAGGCTTTGCTGGCTGTATAAAGCATGGGGTATCTGTTCATTTTCCGGTGTCAGATCAACTCCTAATGTAATCGACAGTTTTTTGTCGGCCCAATGATCCTGATGTTCAAAATAATCGAAGATGAATAGTCCGTGTGTTGCTGCATCCTGTATTATGTTAAAAACTGCCTCATTCGATTGAACAATTTTAAACAGCTCCTTCCTTAGAATATTCATGATTAAATGCCTTCCTATTTTATAGCGTCGTCCGTGTACGGCTTTATGACGTTACAATATAGTATTTATTTAATTATGTTACTGCCAATACCCTTAGCGGAGACAGCACTTTTATTGCCCCAAGAGAACAAGCTGGGCGTTTTTGCATCAGAAGACGAGAATTTTGGAGGGTTACCGTGTCAGTCTTTTTTCTCCGGCACCTTGGCCCCTTCCTTGCGTGCTTCCGAAAGCCCGATCGCAATGGCCTGCTTTTTTGAGGTAACTTTCTTGCCTGATCCGGTTTTCAGCTTTCCTTCTTTTTGCTCGTGCAAGGCTTCCTCTACTTTTTCTCCGGCCTTTTTTGAATATTTTGTCATGGCAATAAAAATTTAGTGATGATGAATATACCCGGGACTTTACTGTTAATTTTCAGGTTCCTAATTTCACAATCGCAAATCCTGTACCACCTTAACCGATGTATATGAAAAGGATCATTCAATGCCTGCAACTATCCGCACTTCTGGCAGTCGGCGCCCCCGCTTTCACGCAAGGGACTGCACCCATACTTTTGAAAAACGTGTCACTGATAGACGGGACCGGCTCCGCGCCGGGTCCGCAGACGGATATACTGATCCGGGGCGAAAATATTGAAAGCATCGGCAAAGGCATTAAATCGGCAGGTGCCAGGGAAATCGACCTGAAAGGAAAGACAGTTATCCCAGCCCTGATCAGCGCACATGCCCACGTGGGCACCCTGAAAGGAACCACATCCACTGCGGAAAATTATACACGCGAGAACATTTTGCGGCATTTGAAAAAATACCAGGATTATGGTGTGGGCGCAGTGCTCGTCATGGGTACCGACCGTCCGCTGATTTTCGAAAACGGGCTCCGGGATTCTACGGTAGCAGGCCAGCTTCCGGGTGCGCGCATGTTTTCGGCAGGATACGGGTTCAATACTCCTGCGAATTCGCCAGCATCCTGGATGAATTTGCTGCTACGCCCGGAAACACCCGAAGACGTCCCTGCTATGATGGAAAAGCTCGCACAGGTAAAGCCTGATGTAGTAAAAATGTGGGTGGACGATCACGGCGGCGGAATGAAAATGAAGCCGGAAATTTACAAGGCTATTATCAGGGAGGCCCACAAAAGGAACATCCGGGTTGCCGCGCATTTGTTTTATGCGGAAGATGCGCGCCTCCTCACCGAAGCCGGGATTGACATCATCGCCCACAGCATCCGCGACAAAGAAGTGGATGCAGATCTTCTGAAAAAAATGAAAGAAAAAAATGTGATCTACATTCCTACCTTGTCCCTGGACGAATACCAGTTTGTGTACGCAGGCAAGCCGGACTGGGTTACTGATGAATTTTTCAAAAAATCACTGGAACCAGGCGTATTTGAAATGATCACAGATCCTGGCTACGGTGAAAAGATCAAAAATGCACCGGAATATTCCCAGAATATGGCCGCCTTCAAAACAGCGCTCAAAAACCTCAAAAAAATCTACGACGCGGGCATTACCGTGGCCCTGGGCACAGATTCCGGTGCCTTTCCCGTACGCACCCAGGGTTTTACCGAACACCTGGAAATGGAACTGATGGTACAAGCCGGACTGACACCCCTGCAGGCCATCACCGTCAGCACCCGCAACGCAGCCAAAGCGATCCGGATTGACAACCAGTACGGAACTATTGAAAAAGGCAAGAAGGCTGACCTGATCATACTGGATGCAGATCCTGTAAAAGACATTAAAAACACGCGAAAGATCAGTGCCGTATGGAAAAACGGAAAAGAAGTGAGCCGCGGACCGCTGGCACAATAAATTCCCGGCATTTAAGGAAACTTTAATTTTTAAGATCATGAACAGCCAGCAACCGGAAACATTTTATTTTAAGGACGACGGAAAAATCCCGAATAGCAAATTCCCGCTCCTGGTATATAAAAATGCATTTGCAGAAAGATCACTGAAAGGCGCTGCCTGGCTCGCAGAACGGTTTGCCGAAAACAAATGGACTAATTCCTGGCGAAATGGTGTTTTTACATACCATCATTACCACAGCATCTCGCATGAAGTACTGGGTGTGTATGCCGGTGATGCGCTGCTGCATATGGGCGGGGAAAACGGTGAAAAAATAAAGGTATCCGCCGGGGATATTCTGGTAATCCCGGCCGGTGTCGGGCATAAAAAGCTGGAATCTTCTTCGGACTTTGCAGTAGTGGGCGCTTATCCCAACGGCAGCGATTACGATATTCTCAGAGGTGAACCCGGCGACCGGCCGCAAGCACTGAATAACATTGCGAAAGTGCCTGTGCCGGAATATGACCCGCTAACCGGCAAAAATGAAGGATTATTGAAAATATGGGCTTAGTTTTATTTCTGAATAGAAAAATTTAAAAATGAACATCGATTTTAAGAGGCTGGACCACGTTATGCTCTGTATACCGGTTGGTGCGGAGCATGCAGCAAGGGACTTTTATGCCGGCGTGCTGGGATTGGAAGAATTGACGGATCTGGGTTATCCGCTACCCAAAGGTGCAATATGGTTTCAGATGGGGGATATTCAGCTGCATATCCGCGCGGAAGAAAACCACGTGGTTTCGTCGGACAGGCACCCTGCTTTTGAAGTACAAAACCTGGAAGCCGCCCGCGCCCTGCTCGAAAAAAGTGGGATCACTGTAAAAAATGACAGCCCGATCCCAGGCAGAAATCGCTTTTCCTTCCGCGATCCCTTTGGAAACCGGATCGAACTGCTGGAAATGATTGATTAGTTTTTTCTGGAAACATGGATAAAATGCCATGCGTTGTTATTAAAACATGACAAGCGGCTGTATCGGATATCTTCTGTCTGATACAGCCACTTGTTGTTTTTTAACGTTAATAAGGATTACTGATCGTCACTACTTCCTGGTTGATAAACTGGATCAGATTTTCGTTCAATCTTTCTTTTTGTGTAATAAAAAGGCCATGCGGGGCTCCTTCGTATACGATATATTCAGCCCCCGGCAGCAGTTTCGAAGTTTGATCGCTGCTTACCTTAATGGGCACAGTCTTATCCGATTCACCGTGGATAATGAGTACCGGCACGTCGATCGATGAAACCTCTCTTCTGAAATCCGTTTCACTGAAACTCCTGATGCACTGCGTGGTAGCCCTGCCCGATCCCTGCAAAGCCAATGATGCGTGCCATTGCAGAATTTCATCGCTTACTGCATTGTTAAGCAAGGTATTACCATAAAAGTTTTTGGCAAAACCGGCCAGAAATTTCGGGCGGTCATCTTCCGCATCTTTCACAAAACCATCAAACAGCTCCTGAGGAACCCCGTCCGGATTGTCTTCAGTTTTAAGCATAAATGGAACCACCGAACTGATCAGAACGACCTTGGCAATCCTGGCGCTTCCGTAAGTACTGAGGTACCGAACCACTTCGCCCCCACCCATCGAAAAACCGACAAGTGTAACATTATTCAGATCGAGTTCGTCCAGGACCGCTTTCAGGTCCGCTGCCAAAGTATCGTAATCATAGCTGTCCCAGGGTTTGTCCGATTTACCAAAACCGCGGCGGTCGTAGCCTATGCAGCGTATGCCGTGTTTCGGAAGTTCGTTGAACTGGTATTCCCACATTTCGTGGCTTAAAGGCCATCCGGATATAAAAACAGCCGGGTTCCCCTGCCCGACTTCATGTACAAAAAGCTTTACAGATTCCCCTGCGATACCGGTCTTTGATTCAATCAGTCTCATAAAATTAAGGTTTATAAAAAGAATAAATTATGAAATCACCCTATCCTGTTCCCCATAAGGTTTACGGTACCTGTGGGAAAATAATCGTTCCATAAAGAAAAAGTAATTCTAAATTTGCGCACGGATTCAAGTATACACAGCGCTCACTCGATGTTAAAGCATTTTTACAGATTTATAGTCCTGATCATTTTTTTAGCCGCAGTTGCAGAAGTTGTACTGAGAGTAAAATATGGGTTCTGTAACTCTCCGCTTTACATATCCGATCCCGATTTTGAGTACATATATGCACCAAACCAGCACGTGGAACGGTTTGGCTACACGATCCGTACCAACAGTCATTCCATGCGAAATGAAGAAGTCCTTCCCACCGACAGTGTGGTGATCCTGCTCATCGGTGACTCTGTTGTAAACGGGGGGAGCCTTACCGACCAGGACAGCATTGCCTCCACTATTCTTGAAAAGCGGTTTTTAAAAGACTTCGACAAACGGGTACGCGTGCTCAACATCTCGGCAGGGTCCTGGGGGCCGGACAATGTTGCAGCCTTCCTGAAAAAATACGGGACTTTCAAGGCGAAACTGATGTGCCTGGTCACCAGCAGCCACGACGCGCACGATATCATGTCACATCAAAGTCCGGTAGGTATCGACCCCGGCTGGCCCGACAAGCAGTATAAGGTTGCCCTCTATGAACTATGGGACCGCTACCGCTGGATATTCTTTTATTACTTCGACACGATTTTTTTCACCCCTGCCACGGAACAGACAACTACGCAAAAGCCCGAAAATGTCGCCGTTCAGGATTCTGTAAAACCTGATTCCGCTCAAAAAGAAGCGCTGAACAATGCAGGGATCCGCAAGCCGGGAATAGGCTTTAATCCTGGTTACGAACAGCTGTACGAGATTGCAAAAGTGAATTCCATCCCGATGTTCATTTATCTCCACCCGGAAATTTCCGAGGTCGAAATGGGCCATTTCAACGATCAGGGGGTTGAAATCATCCAGTTTGCGGAGGAAAAAAATATCCGCCTCATCAACGAACTGCAACTGGGCGTATCGACCAAACTTTACCGGAAAATGGACCTGGTGCATTACAACAGCCAGGGACAGATATTTATGGCGGACAATTTGTACCCATTGTTCCAGGAATACCTTAACATCAGAAAATAATGCGCATACTTGTTGTTCACAATCAATTATGGGCGCATTATAAATCGAGGCTTTTCAGCGAAATCCATCATGCATTGCAGGAAAACTACCCGGGAAGTGAATTTCTGGTGGTGCATATTGCGTTGCATGAAGCCAGCCGGAGTGTGATGCAGAATGACGAAAAACATCCTTATGAATATCCCTATAAGGTTTTGTTTGACCGCAGCCTCGATAGCGTCGGTTTTCAGGAAAGAAGGAAAGCACTTTTTAAGGCTTTTGATGATTACCAGCCTACAATCCTGAATATCACGGGTTATTTCGACTGGGCGCAGGTGCTGCTGATGTTTTATGCGCGGGTGAAAGGTGTGAAAGTGGTGCTTTCTTCGGAATCCTCTTCCATGGACAACAGCCGGTCGGCGATTAAAGAAAACATTAAAAAATTCATTGTAAGCCGGGCGAATGCATTTTTTTGTTTTGGAAAAACCTCAGCGGACTACCTGCTCAGCCTGGGTGTAAAACCATCGAAAATTGCTGTTAGAAATGCTGCGGTGATCGATGAAGACCTGATCCGGGAAAATTATGACAGGGCCAGGTCAGAAATGCCCTCGCATAAAAGTACCGAAGCCGACACCCGAAAATTCATATATGTAGGCCGGCTCGCGCCAGAAAAAAACCTCGAAATGCTGATCCGGGCTTATGGGGCCGTTCATAAAACGGCAAAAGATGAATCCTGGAAATTGCTCATAGTCGGCGACGGTCCGCTGCGGGAAAACCTCGAAACGCAGGTTGCTGATTCCGGGCAGACGGACAACATCATTTTTGCGGGTGGCTTTCCCTGGCATCAGGTACCCGGCTGGCTGGCCAAAAGCGATGTACTGATATTGCCCAGCAAATCGGAGCCGTGGGGATTGGTGGTGAACGAGGCGATGGTTTGCGGTATGCCCGTGATTGTATCTGAAAACTGCGGCTGCGCGGAAGACCTTGTTAAAAATGATGTGAATGGTTTTACTTTTGATCCGGAGGAACAACTGCAACTGGAGTCAGCACTCCGGTTTTTTATCAATAACCCGGAACATATACTAACTATGGGAAAAGAGTCGCTCAAACTGATCGCACCTTTTTCCTCTAAAACTGTGGCTTATGAAATGGCGAACTGCTACAAAAAGCTGTCAGGCAACCTACTTTAAGCTGGTAATCATTTGGTTACCCAAATACAAAGTTCAAGCATGCGAATTCTGAATATATGCGCCTACACCTGGGCAATCGGCGGGCCCGCCCGGATCATTTACGATCATACAACGGAAGTGATCAGCCGCGGACACCAGGTGGACATCCTGAGCCCGATGACACCCGGGGAAAAAATGTATCCGGCCCCCGAAGGAGCGCGGCTCATTCCATGTGCACGTACGACGCCGTGGAGTAACATTTACCGGGAGTTTTCAATAGAAATGTACCAGTATCTGAAAAAGCATGTTCATGAATATGATGTGGTACATATGCACGGAATCTGGCATTTCGGCAGCCTTGCTCCTTTTCTGATCCCAAACAATGCTATAAAGGTCATCACCATTCACGGGCTGCTCGACAAATGGGCGGTAGCACACAGCAAATGGAAAAAACGGCTGGTGACTGCACTTTACCAAAAGAAATTACTCGGGAAAGCAGATCTGATCCAGATCAATAACACCGATGAAGAGCAGGATGTGATCCGCTACCTTGGCTACCGTCCCAAAAATATGGTGATCGTTCCCAACGGCATGAAGCTGTCGGATTATGTGAACCTGCCCGCAAAAGGTACTTTCCGGGCTAAACACGGGATTGGCGCGGACCAGAAACTGATACTTTTTATGGGCCGGCTGAATATCAAAAAAGGCCTGGACCTGCTGCTTCCGGCTTTTCAGAAAGTTCACGAGCAATTGCCCGAAGCTATCCTCATCCTCGCCGGGCCCGACGATGGCTACCAGGCCGAAACTGAAAATTTCATCCGGGAAAATAATCTTGGTGCACGCATCAAACTCGTAGGAATGCTCACAGACACCCACAAAAGAGAAGCCCTGTCAGACGCGGATATGTTTGTACTTCCATCTTATTCGGAGGGATTTTCCATAGCCGTATTGGAGGCCATGACCTCGAAAGTACCGGCACTGGTGTCCGACCGCGTAGGGTTCGGCGATTACATCCGGCGGTACGATGCTGCTTACCTCACACCACTGACCCCCGACGGCGTTTCGGAAGGTCTTCTTAAAATATTACAAGATGAAAATTACGCAAAGGACATTGCAAATCGCGCCTACAATATGGTGACGGAAAATTTTGATATCAAAGTAGTTGCCAATCAGTTATTGGAAGAATACAAGAAGATTAAAAAAAGTACCTAACTTTGGAAGGTTTAATCAACTCCCAATTGCATATTGTATTCTCCCGGCATGATTGATTTATCCGTCATCATTTTAACACATAATGAATCAAAGCATATTGAACGTTGCATTAAAAGCCTTCTGCCCGTCACAAACAAAATCTTCATTGTAGATTCATTTTCCACGGATGATACTGTGGTCATAGCCAGGAAAATGGGCGCGACCGTGATCCAGAATCCATGGGTTTCCTACGCATTTCAATTCAATTTCGGCATTCACAACAATCCGTTTACCACCTCCTGGGTCATGCGGATGGATGCAGACGAATACATTACCCCTGAGCTTGCACTGGAACTGAACCAGAGCCTTTCATCTATGGCCACGGATGTTTCCGGTCTGTACGTAAAGCGGCGGGTGTATTTTATGGACAAATGGATCAGACGGGGCGGATATTATCCGATCTGGCTGCTGCGCGTGTGGCGAAACGGCCTTGGAATTTGCGAAGAGCTTTGGATGGACGAGCATATCAAGCTGAGCAGCGGAACCACAGCCCAGCTGCAAAATGATATCGTGGACCACAATCTCAACAATCTGACCTGGTGGACTCAAAAGCATAATCATTACGCAATCAGGGAAGTAATTGATTTATTGAATATTAAATATAATTTTGAGAGTAAGGATACCGTAAATCCCAGTTTCTGGGGCAGTCAGGAGCAGCGCACACGTTTCCTCAAAGTCAAATATGCAGGGCTTCCGCTTTTTACACGTCCGTTTATTTATTTCATTTTCCGGTACATTTTCAAAGGTGGTTTTCTGGACGGTACCAAAGGTTTGATCTGGCATTTCCTTCAGGGTTTCTGGTACCGCTTTCTGGTGGATGCCAAAATTTACGAGGTATATTACCGGGCAGGCAGGGACAAGGAAAGTATCATTTCACATTTCAGGACAGCGTATGGAAAAGACGTCAAAAACCCAAACCAATCTGTCCGGATATAACAACAGCTGGTATCAGCCGGGCAGTTTTGTAAAACGGTCGCTGTGGTTTGTCATTTCAAGATTGTTTGTCAATACCTACCTTCCGGTCCCGATGTCGGTAAAGCGGACGGTCCTGAAATTGTTCGGTGCCAGGATCGGGAAGAATGTAGTTATCAAGCCAAAAGTCAATATCAAATACCCTTGGTTTCTGGTTATCAATGATGCTACCTGGATAGGTGAAAATGTGTGGATCGACAACCTCACTATGGTGACATTGGGGGCAAATGTAAGCCTCTCCCAGGGGAGTCTTTTACTCACAGGTAACCACGATTATACTAGCAGTACTTTTGACCTGATCGTTAAACCGATAACGATTGAAAACGGGGCCTGGATCGGCGCGAAAGCAACAGTTTGCCCGGGCGTGACCGTGAAATCTCATGCCGTACTCACAGTTAATTCCGTCGCGACTAAAGACATGGAGGCTTACGGGATCTATCAGGGAAACCCTGCTAAATTAATTAAAGAAAGAAACATAACACGTTGAAAATAAGCATAATCACAGTTGTTTTTAATGGAGCTGCAACCATCCGGCAGTGCATCGAATCTGTTTTAGGCCAGGATTACCCTTTTGTCGAATACATTGTGATCGATGGCAATTCGACAGATGACACGCAGGAAGTGGTGAAATCCTATGGAAGCCGGGTTCAAAAGTTCGTAAGTGAGCCGGATTCAGGGATTTATGATGCCATGAACAAAGGTATTGCTTTGGCTTCCGGAGATGTGGTCGGTATCCTGAATGCGGATGATTTTTATGCATATCAGTCGGTTTTGAGCGATGTAGCCGAGATCATGTCAGCAAATGATTATCAGGGATGTTATGGTGACCTGCAGTATGTGGATTCGACCGATGACTCTTTGGTGAAAAGACAATGGGTTTCGGGCAGCTATAAACCCGGCGCTTTTCTGAACGGATGGATGCCGCCGCATCCCACTTTTTTTGTCCGGAAGGATGTGTATGCCACGCACGGAAATTTCAGTCTGAACCTTGGCAGCGCGGCCGATTATGAGCTGATGCTGCGGCTGATCCACAAAGCGGGAATCAAAATTGCATATATTCCGAAAGTACTGGTAAAAATGAGGATCGGCGGAGTCAGCAACAGTACTTTGAAGAACCGGCTGGCTGCCAACAGAAATGATCTAAAAGCGTGGAAAACCAATAATCTGACACCGAGATTTTATACATTGTGGCTAAAACCATTGCGGAAAATTTTCCAGTTTATCGGCTGAAATCCGTTCACAGAACGGTATCACCCGTATAATAATAATTTTGATTTTGAACTATTCAGATATTCTTTATATAGATTTAAATGACGACTTTTGATTTGAATAAATACACACAACGTTAACTTCATTGCTTCAGACACTATGGAATTAAAGCTACCCCTACAGATATTAAGTGAAGGCAACTTCACCAACATTATCCATCACGACGTGTACCAGTGCCTTCTCTCTTTTCTTATAGCCTGTTTCCTATCGATCATCTCCATACCCATTATCATCAACCTGTCGAATCTGCTGCATCTGACCGCAAAACCGGGGTTTCGCAGTTCGCATGAGACAGAAACACCCACCCTCGGCGGGATAGCTATTTTCGCGGCAACGCTGATCGCCTATTTTCTATGGCCGCATTCCGAAAATATCCTGGATTCCAATCTCATCAGCCTGGCGATGACCGGCATTATCATATTGTTTTTTCTGGGCATCAAAGATGATATCCTGGCTGTGGACCCTACCAAAAAACTGATCATCCAGATTTTTGCTTCCCTGATCCTCGTGGCTATGGGAAATTTCAAGGTTGATAACTTTTACGGTATTTTCGGAATTCACGGCGTTTCCGACTTTATCAGTATTCCTCTTACCGTTTTTATATTTATTGCGATCATTAATGCGGTCAACCTGATTGACGGAATAGACGGCCTTGCAGGCGGTATCGCCTTG
Organism: Dyadobacter bucti; assembly: GCF_005869225.1. Lineage (GTDB taxonomy): Bacteria > Bacteroidota > Bacteroidia > Cytophagales > Spirosomataceae > Dyadobacter > Dyadobacter bucti. The sequence continues at coordinate 1,167,127 of NZ_SWFP01000001.1, forward strand.
ATAGCAGGCGTGGGTTTTGGTATCTGGTTTATTCTGAATGACCATTTTTCTTTTGGCTGCCTGGCATTTGCCATGTCGGGTTCGCTGCTTGGCTTTCTTCGTTTCAATTTTTCCAAAACCAGCAAGATCTTCATGGGTGATACCGGGTCGCTGATCGTCGGTTACCTGCTTTCGATTTTTGCAGTTGAGTTTTTATCGCTGAATGTTGGCTACTTACACGATCCCAGTGCCTATTTCAATGCACCAATTATTGTGATGGTGTTGCTGATCGTTCCAATTTTTGATACACTGAGGGTTTTTATTGTCCGGATCTTCAAAGGAGGTTCACCTTTTGTTGCCGACCGGAACCACATGCACCACATCCTGATTGATAACGGCCTCAACCACTTCTGGGCTTCCTTTTCCCTTTGGATGGTAACCATATTCAACACCACTTTGTTTTTCGCCTTTCACGGCGACATAACAAACACCGCCTCGCTTTACGTTTATATCGCATTGTTCGGCTTGTACATGATTTTTGCACATGTGTTGAAAAAGAGGATAAATGCTTTAAAACACAGGAAAAAGCTCGCTAAAAGCCACTCATTCAACGACAACGACCATTCGTCGAGCAGCAAGGTGCTCAGAGATTTATAATCATTACGGGTTAATTTAACACCAATGCAACACCGGATTTCATGGCGTTGCATTGATTGTTTGTACCTTAGCAAGAAATAATTGTCGAACAGGTATGAACAAAAAGATTAGAAAAGAAGACGCCTTATTCTACCATTCCAAAGGACGGCCGGGTAAAATCCAGGTTATCCCGACCAAAGAAACCAGCACCCAGCGCGACCTTTCCCTGGCATATTCTCCCGGAGTTGCGGAACCCTGCCTCGAAATCGCAGAAAACATTGAAAATGCCTATTTATATACTGCCAAAGGCAATCTGGTTGCCGTAATAAGCAATGGCACCGCAGTGCTTGGACTTGGGGACATCGGACCCACTGCTTCCAAGCCGGTTATGGAAGGCAAAGGGCTTCTTTTCAAAATATATTCGGACATCGACGTTTTTGATATTGAGCTCAATACCAAAGACGTAGATGAATTTGTAAGAACGGTCAAAATTCTTGAGCCTACATTCGGAGGCATCAATCTCGAAGATATCAAAGCCCCTGAATGTTTTGAAATTGAGGCACGGCTGAAGAAAGAGCTGAATATCCCCGTCATGCACGACGACCAGCATGGTACTGCGATCATCAGCGCCGCCGCCATGCTGAATGCCCTCTATATAGTAAAAAAAGACATCAACGATATTCGTATCGTGGTTTCGGGAGCGGGCGCCTCTGCGGTGTCATGTACCAAGCTGTACCTGTCGCTGGGTGCCAATCCTGCCAACATTGCAATGTTTGATACCAAAGGGCATATCCATAATGGCCGGACAGATCTGAGCGACATGAAAAAGCAGTTTGCTACGGATGTTGCCTACGATTCTCTCGAACATGCGATGCAGGGTGCCGATTTATTTTTGGGCCTTTCGACAGCCAATATCGTTTCAAAAGATATGGTCAGATCTATGGCGAAAGACCCGATAGTGCTGGCAATGGCGAATCCCAATCCCGAGATCCCTTACCCGGATGCCGTTGAGGCCCGCGAGGATGTGATCATGGCCACGGGCCGCTCCGACTACCCGAACCAGGTTAACAATGTACTGGGCTTCCCTTATATTTTCAGGGGTGCACTGGATGTACGGGCTACTGAGATCAATGAAGAAATGAAGCTTGCTGCGGTTCATGCGCTGGCCGACCTTACCAAAAAACCGTGTCCGGATATCGTAAATCTTGCGTACAATGAAACGAACATCGTTTTTGGTAAAAATTATATTATCCCTAAACCCGTTGATCCGCGTTTGCTGACAACGGTTGCCCCAGCCGTGGCCAAAGCGGCGATAGCTACCGGAGTAGCCCGGAAAATCATCACGGACTGGGATGCCTATGAACAAGAGCTTTCGAGCCGGCTAGGCCTCCATGAACAACTTTCAAGAGTTATTTTGAACAAGGCCAAACTTGCACCGAAACGGGTTGTTTTTGCAGATGCTGAAAACCTTCAGGTACTTCGTGCAGCCCAGCAGGTGCGTGACGAGGGCATTGCCATTCCGATTTTACTCGGCAACAAGGAGACGATTCTGAACCTCATCGCAGAAAGCAAACTTGATCTTGGAGATGTTGCCATTGTTGATCCCAGGGCTGAGGAAAACGAATCGATCATTGATGTGTACGCGTCCAAGCTTTATAATAAAAGAAAACGCAAAGGACTTACGCCTATCGAGGCCCGCAGAACCATTTATTTCAAGAGCTATTTTGGCTCGATGATGGTTGAGAACGGAGAGGCAGATGCGTTCATATCCGGACTTACCCGTACGTATCCGGATACGATCCGGCCGGCCCTGCACGTGATCGGAAAACAGGATGGTGTAAACAAGGTGGCCGGTATGTACATTTTGCTCACTCCAAAAGGCCCCCTCTTTTTCTCTGATACAACCGTTAACCTCGATCCAACCGTTGACGAGATCGTAGAAATAACCGAACTGACTGCCAGGGCTGTGGAGCGTTTCAATATCCATCCTCGAATTGCCCTTGTTACTTATGCAAACTACGGAAGCGCGGGCGGTACTGATGCTGAAAAAATGAGGGAGGCCACGGCCATCCTGAAAAAGAGAAACCCGACTATGATCGTAGAAGGTGAAATGCAGGCGCATCTCGCTTTCAACACGGCGCTTCTGAAAGAGAACTACCCTTTCAGCGACCTTGTAGATGGCGGGGCAAATACGCTTATTTTCCCCAATCTCTCGGCAAGTAATATCGCATACAATTTGCTGAAAGAAGCTGCTGAACTGGAAACAATAGGACCGATATTGTTGGGTCTGAAAAAACCGGTGCACGTCTTACAACTCGGAAGCTCGGTGAGGGAAATTGTGAATATGGTAGCTATCGCAGTTGTGGAAGCGCAGATGAAGGGATAGCGTTCGGCTTCGCCTGCTCTGATATAGGTCGATTAATTGCTACTGCGTCCGTGTTCTTATTAGAAAAACACCATGCAGTAACGTTTTGTTGTCGGGCCTCGGCTGCGCTCGGCCCGACAACAAAAAACGTTACTATTAGCCAAGCCGAAGTACGAGCTTAGATGTTAGATTTGATACAATTCATTCAATCCGTAGACCATGAAAACCATATATTGCCTCCTGCTTTTAGTCTTCGTCTCGTCCGCGCTGTCAGCACAGGACTATTCGGATAAAATTACGCTCGTCATCCATGGCGGCGCGGGAACGATCACCAGTGCCAGCATGACGCCCGAAAAAGAAAAAGCATACAAAAATGTGCTGAACGAGGCACTACAGGCCGGGTTCAAGATTTTACGAGACGGCGGAACGAGTGTGAAGGCTGTCGAGGCCACGATCCGTGTCATGGAAGATTCCCCGCTTTTTAATGCAGGAAAAGGTGCGGTGTTTACAAATGAGGGGAAAAATGAACTGGATGCATCCATCATGGACGGCAAAACGCTGAAAGCCGGAGCAATTGCCGGTGTGACGACAATACGAAACCCGATCAGCACGGCTATCGCGGTCATGGAAAAATCGGAACACGTGATGATGGCGGGAAAAGGGGCAGAAGTTTTTGCAAAACAGCAGGGCAAGGTCATTGTAGACCCCTCCTATTTTTACACGGAAGCCAGATATAAAGCTTTGCAAAATGCAAGGGAGCAGGAAAAAGTTGAGCTGGACCACGACGCAAAAGAAGAAAAGAAAATCAAAAAATCACCCAAAACCGGCGCGGTGAATCAGGAGGACCTGATATTCACGGAAGGCAAAAAATTCGGGACAGTGGGATGCGTGGCACTGGATAAAAACGGAAATCTGGCTGCCGGAACGTCTACCGGAGGCATGACTAACAAGCGATATGGACGGATTGGCGACGCGCCTATCATCGGCGCAGGTACTTACGCCAACAATACCACCTGTGCGGTCTCAGCAACGGGACACGGCGAATATTTCATACGGTCGGTGGTGGCCTATGATATTTCTGCGCTGATGGAATACAAAGGCTTGAGCGTGAAAGACGCAGCTGACGAAGTGGTGATGAAAAAACTGGTTGAAAGAGGAGGAGAAGGAGGCGTTATTGCGTTGGACAGAAACGGAAATTTCGCTATGCCTTTTAACAGCGAAGGTATGTACCGGGGTTATATCAAGAATGATGGGACCAGTAACATACTCATCTACAAAGACTGATTTTAACTGAGATTCAATCGTTTATGCCGGATGGTTATAAAATCTCTGGTTTCTGCAATTGTTTCTCAATCCTGTAATACAAAATAGCAGCTCCTGAACGTTGAAAAGTAGTGACATATATTAACTACTTCCTTTTCTATTCGGATGAAATCAGTCTACATTTTATTTCTCAGCATACTTTTTCTTGCACCTATATGCCAGGCAACTCACCTGAAAGGAGGCGAAATAAGAGCAGAACATATTAACGGACAAACTTATAAAATAACAGTTCGTCTGTATCTGGACGCTCAGATCGGCGCAGGTGCCACGGCAGCACAAAGCTCGGTGCCGGTTTGTTTTGGCGACGGCAATACGAGCGAGCTGCAAAGAGCTTCCTCCACACCCTTGTCAGATAATTCCGGAATTCTTGCAACGGACTATGTCGGTACTTACACCTATCCGGCATCCGGGACATATCAGATATCTTCCACAGTCGATAACCGGAGCACAGGTATGCTGAACCTGGAAAATTCCGGATCCAGCTTTGTTTTTTTGTGGACTGTGATCAATACACAGTTGGCCAATTCCACTCCCGCGCTGCCCTACCTGTCATTCAATGCAGGAATACGTCAGATATTTTCCGTTGACCTGAAACCAACACTTGCGGATGCCGACAGTATCAGCATTCGGTTACAAAAATTGAGTAAACCATCGCCTGGGACTTGCGGGGTCAGGATGATCGAGCATGCCTACAAATACCCCAATGAGATTTCCAACTCAGGCACATTCAAGATATTGGCGGCTGAGAAAAAACTGGTGTGGCAGGCTCCTGAGATAGCAGGTTCATACCTTTTTGCGATGGTAGTGGATGAATGGAGGGACGGCATCATAATATCCCAAACTTATAGGGAAGGTACCATTGAAGTAACCGATCGCCCCGGCCCAACAGTGGAAGTCCCACCTTATGAGTCTGTTGAAAATGGCGGCCCGATCACTTCAACGCCAGGTACGTCCCCGGAGATTTCAATGTCAGTGGAAGCATACCCCGTCCCCACCCAGGACTTCCTGACTGTAAAGGCTTACAGCAAAAAACGTTCGCTGATCAAATTGCAGTTAATCGACCTGAGCGGCAGGGTTATTCGTGAAATATCATCCGATACGCCTGTTATCAACATGCAGGAGGAACTTGATATGCGCAATCTGTCGAAAGGGGTTTATCTGATCCGGGCGGCAAATGACGTTGAATCAGTTTCCAAAAAGGTAGTGAGATAGTCCTTACTTTTCCAGTTTCACGTCAATCGCCGTAATTTTATCCTGAAAAAGCAAGCTCTTCAACAGCATTTCCTTGATCATGGAAAGGTGCGTAAAAGTGATCATGTGGCCCGCATTGTATAAAAATATATATTGGGCGCGTTTGCTTTTAATGTGCTTTTTAGCAAAATCAATGTTGGTCGGGTCGGCTATCCAATCGTTACCACCCTGAATAACTGTGGTAGGTACATTCAGGGTTTGCCAAACGGGCAGCAGCTTTTTCAACTCATCGGAATGGCTGTATTTCTCAGCGGTAGCGGTGTTAAAATCGCCCGGTAAAAAGAGCTGTATAAAAGAATTACGGCCCCATTTTGAAAACCAGTAAAACCTCTCCTTTTCAGGATCGATCACAGGTGAAACCATGATGAGTTCCTTTACCTCATCGGGAACCAGAGACACAAGCTTGGCTGCTATAGGCGCTCCGTATGAACGGCCCAGTACTGTCACCTTCTGATCACTTTTATTCAGCGAAAACACAGGCAGCAAAGCGCGTGCCTGCATAGAGATGGATGTTACATGTCTTCGCTTTTTCAGTTTCGATTTACCATATCCTACACGATCAACCGATACTATATGGAATTGTTTTTGCAAATCCTCGTCATCCATCAGATTCATGTAGCCCCACAGCGATCCGGGTGCGCCGTGTATCAGCAGGAGCATCGGAAGGGTATCAGCTCCCACACTCGCTATACATAGTGAAAGCGTGTCGTCTTTGATAATCTGCACTTCCGGTTTTACCTTCTTCAATGCATAATGTTTCCTCACCTGCTTTTCTGAAATGAGGTACCTCGAAAAACAGGAGCTCAGCGATGCAGAAATGAATAGGAAAACGATTACAGACCGAAGGAATTTAAAACCCGACATATACCTTAAGATGTTACTGTATTTTATAACTTCACTGGATATTTCAATATACGACAAATCAGTTGTATTAAACGAGCCGGCTTTGCGTTTTTTTCAAAGAAATACCAGAATTTAAATTTTTACTGGAGTTTCTTTGTTCTCCATCAAAATTGATGCCAGTTAAAACCCTGACTATATAAGTCTAACATTTATTTTAATGACAGCCAACCACCAGGAATTGTTTTTTAACCGCCTTTCGATGCAAAATGAAAAGTACCGGTACAGACTTCCCGCCAGGGATAAGGCCGGGAAATTTATCCAAAACCTGATTAATTTTTTATTCCCGATCAGCCACGACTGCCCTGTCAGCCTCAAAAACGACATTTCAATAAGATATAACGATTTGCGGAGCGAGCTCCAGTGCATGCTCGAACCGCTGACCCCACAGCTGGGAAAAAGTAAAGAAGAAATACTTGACGAAATATTTTCCGGAATTCCCGGGATCTATGAAATGCTGCTGATGGATGCGAGATCCATCACTGATAATGATCCGGCATCTGTGAGTATTGAGGAAGTTATTGCAGTTTACCCGGGCTTTATGGCTATTGCCACTTACCGGTTTGCGCATTTTTTCGCCGTTTGCGGTATACCACTTTTACCCCGAATGCTCACAGAATTTGCCCATAGCCAGACGGGAATCGATATTCATCCGAATGCGGTTATCGGTCATTCTTTTTTTATCGACCACGGGACCGGCGTCGTAATCGGCGAAACGACGCATATCGGCAATAATGTAAAGCTGTATCAGGGGGTTACGCTTGGAGCCACGCATGTATCCAAATCGCTGGCATCGCGGAAACGGCATCCGACCATTGAAGATAATGTGGTCGTTTACGCCAATGCCACGATTCTGGGTGGCGAGACCGTCATAGGTCATGACTCTATTATTGGCGGTAATGCTTGGTTAGTAAGAAGCGTACCTCCATATTCCCAGGTTTACCACCAGAGCAAAATAGAGATACGCCAGCAAACTTCCATTACATAATACTTCGGATAAAGCGGCGAACGCCTTCCATATAAACCGGCTCTGCCTGCGCGAAAGCATAACGGGGCTGGGTTGTCATTGTAATACAAATAAAACCATAAGTGAGGCACCACCACTCATAGTAAGTTTTGGTGACCATTTCGCCGGATTTCGGGCGAAGGCTTGCTATCATTTCCCATACAGGATTGCCTTTGATACTCATTGCCTGATAATAGGCTTGTTTTGAATCGCAATAGGCACCTTCCAGATTAAACATCACCTGGAATACTTCAGGGTTTTCAACAGCAAAATTAAATATGCTTTGAGCAACCTCTACGAGCTGTTTCTGTGGATTACTGAAATGACCTTTTATCTTAACAAATTCCGACTGCAGGAAATCGAACCCCTCCACACGAATAGATTCCAGCAACTTGTCCTTGCTTTCAAAATATTCATACAGAATAGGGGGGCTATATTCAATTACCTCAGCAATCTTGCGAATTGAAACCGCAGTCCACCCGTCTTCACGGGCAATTTCTTTGGCTGTTTTAACGATATCCGAACGGACTTGTATTCTTAATCGCTCTCTTCGCTCTACTATTCCCATGTGTTGTGTATTTCTTTATGGATTGAGTAACAATGATGTGCTTCCAAATATAATCATATAGTCTTTACACCCCAAGGAGAATTCGCGCCTGGCTGCAAAACTTCTGCGATTTTTATTTATTTTTCAGATCAAACCGCCCTATTCAAATCTCACAGTGCTATCTGAAATTTTGTCCCTGTAAAATTTTTTTATGCCGTTAAAATTGCCTTTATTCTCCTTTCCTGAGGCCTGCGTTTTTCTCAAATTTCTCAACTAGCCTGTAATTTGCTTCCTGCGCACGTACCTTGACCCGTGAATCATCCGGGATCCTCAAATTATTCTGGTATAAATCCAGGCGCACGGATTTTTGGTTGTCGTTGACATAGTTTCTCAGCACCAGCCGCATCTGATTTTTCAGATCTTCATCCAGAATGGGGAAACAAATGTCTATTCTCCGGTGCAGGTTCCTGTGCGTCCAGTCACATGACGATAGAAACAACTCGTCATTTCCCCGGTTGCCAAAATGAAATATCCTTGTGTTTTCGATGTATCTGTCAACATGCCGGCTCACCATGATATTATCACTGATCGAGGGCAGCCCGGAAATCACTCCGCAGCTTTCACTGATGATAACATGAACGGGTACGCCCGCCTGTCCTGCCTGGTACAATTTATCGATCAGAATATGATCCTGTAACTGATTGATTTTGATAGTAATAAAAGATTTTAATCCTGCGTTGCAATTGGCGATCTCCCGGTCGATTAGCTTAAGAAGCTTTTTTTGAAGGGTAAACTGGGTAACCAGCAGAGAATTGAACGGCAGGTACTGGTATTTTTTAGGTTCGTCCTGGGTTGATAAATAGCCAAAAAGCAGCTCCAGTTCATTGGTCAGTTCGCGATGGCTCGTCAGCAAAGCATGGTCTATGATTTCCCGGCTGGTTAATCTGTAGAAACCTCCCGTACCCAAAAATGCATAACGTTCCCAGCCCTTCTGGACTTTTCTTTTTACCAATGCCATTTTCGCATGGACTTTCAGCCCCGGAACGCTTAGCATGATCTTCACACCTGCATCCCGCATTTTTTTGGACCACTGCAGATTCTCCTGAATATCCAGTTTTGTATTAAGTTCCACATACGTCGTGACCCGCTTCCCATTCCTTGCAGCACTGATTAATGAATTCAGTATAAATGAATTAGGGCTTATTTTATACAAAGAAACATGAATCTCCCTGACGTGCGGGTCTACGGCAGCCTCATTGAAAAAACGAACAATAGGTTCGTAGGAGTGATAAGGTAAATGCAAGAGCTGATCCGTTTTCTGAATGGCTTCGAAAACGGAGGTGCTTTCGTCCAAAGAAGGATTCTGAATTGCTTTCTGGTAGGGATACTCAAATCGTCTGGAGAAGGACGGGAATCGGGCCAGATCCTGCATGTAAACATAGTGGCCGCGTTCATGGAATTCGTTGAGTGGAATCGCAACTTTGCTTACCAGATATTCCCGCATATACAAAGGCATCCCCGACTCATAAAAATACTGCGACGGCTGGACAAAACTTCTTTTCTCCAGTTGCTTTAATATCCGCTGGGCAATAGGCATCGGGTATTCGTCCTCAATTGCCAGCGCTGTATCCCTTTCAACCCTCAATGCATAACTTTCAAGTATTTCATATCCGGGAAATAACAGCGGCAGATTTTCCCGGATGACATCTTCAATAAATGCCACATGCTTTTTTCCTTCATACTCAGGCAATTCAAGGAAACGGCCGAATGGTTCCGAAGGAACATTGACAACGGCATACCAGTCTTCTTCCGAATCCTCCTTTCGCTGCAACCTGACCACCAGATAGATCTGATGAGACTGAAAAAAAGACAGTTTCGAACTCCGCCGGCTTTCCAGAAAAACCGGCTGAAGGTGCCGGAAGAGCTTATCCACAAAAAACTTACGCAGAAACATCAGATGCTCCTCCGCAAAGGCTTCTCTGTAATACAGATGCAAACCCTGCTCCTGCATAGCCGGCAGGATACCGGTAATCAAAATATCATTAAACTCTCTGAGCTGGTTCTCAACCGTTTCGTACACATGTTCCAGCAAGGATTCTGGAAAGAGATTGAGTTTTGACCGGATATCGTTGCTCACCTCACCCATCGCCAGCAGGTTGGGAATACGGACCCTGAAAAATTCTTTGGTCTGGTAGGCGTAAATCCCTAAAAAGCGAAGCCGTTCCCTGACCGGTACTGTTTCATCGTTTGCTTCCAGCAACAACCTGTAATTATTGGACAGCCAGCTTAGATTTGTATCGAAATAGGGGTAGGCAACATCAATCATTGAGGCGTGTGAAAAAGATTCAAATTTTGTTACAATATAAATACATTTGGTGGGTAAGGATATAACTTTGTCCCACAAAAACTTAACATTGCGTTCGAAAATTGCAGTGTTATAGATCAACACTAATTTTAATATTTATTACTATGCGATATCAATTATTGGGCCGCTCCGGATTGAGAGTATCAGAAGTTTGTTTGGGTACCATGACATTTGGAACTGACTGGGGATGGGGCGCAGACAAGCATCAGAGCTTTAAAATATTTGAGACTTTCGGGTCCGCAGGAGGTAATTTCATTGACACGGCAAACAGATATACTGAAGGTTCGTCAGAAAAATATGTGGGGGAATTCATTGAAAACGACAGGGATCACTGGGTGCTGGCTACCAAGTTTACGTTAAAAGATCGTAATGGTGACCTTAATTATGCAGGTAATCACCGCAAAAACATGATGCGGTCTGTCACTTCCAGCCTTAAAAGGCTCAATACAGACTACATCGATTTGCTTTGGGTGCACATGTGGGATAACACTACTCCCGTGGAGGAGGTGATGCGGGGACTGGACGATCTGGTAACGAGGGGAATTGTGCATTATATCGGCATTTCTGATACGCCAGCCTGGATCGTTTCCCAGGCCAATACTATTGCAGACTTTCGTGGCTGGAATGCCTTCGCGGCGATCCAGTTTGAATATTCGCTTTTACAGAGAACGCCGGAACGGGATTTAATTCCGATGGCCAAAGCGCTCGACCTGGCAGTAACTCCCTGGGGCGCAATTGGCGGCGGCGCACTTACGGGAAAATATTTGCGTGGCGAATCGGGAAGAGTGCCACACGACAGCACGCGCAGAAACGAGCATAGTAGCATTATTGCACAAACTGTGGTGGATATTGCAGAAGAATTGGCCGTAACCCCGGCACAGATTGCGATCAACTGGACCAGAAACCGTGATCAGGTCATGATACCGATCATTGGCGCGTCCAAGGAAAAGCAGTTAGAAGATTCCCTTGGCTGCCTGGATTTCAAGATCCCTGATGAAATGCTGCAGAGGCTTAACGAAGTAAGTAAAATAGAACTTGGTTTCCCGCACGAATTCCTGAAATCGGCCGGGGTTAAAGAAGAAGCTTTCGGAGGATTTTACGAAAAGCTGGATAATCACAGGGGTTGAGATGGCTTTCGGCCGTCGGCTTTGTAAGTCGAAACAAAAAACGCCGATGGCCGAAAGCTGAAAGCCGATAACCTAAAACTATTTCCCCCACTGATCCGGGGCCTGGCGCCACGCTGCGAGGCTTTCCAGCTGGGAACTGTTGACGTAATTATGCTCAAGGGCAGTTTCAATCAGCGCATTATAGTTGCTCAGCGTATCCAATTTCACATTCTTTTCTTTGAAATTGATTTCTGCGGTTTCGAAACCATAAGTAAAAATAGCGATCATACCCGCCACTTCAATACCTGCTGTACGCAGAACATCGACCACTTTCAGAGAGCTTCCGCCTGTTGAGATCAAATCCTCGATAATGACCACAGACTGACCTTTTTCAAGCCGGCCCTCGATCTGATTACCCATACCATGTTTTTTGGGCTCCGGCCGAACATACGCAAACGGGAGTTCCAGAATATCCGCTACCAGCGCACCTTGGGCAATCCCCCCGGTAGCAACCCCCACTACTGCCTGAACATCCGGATACTGTTCTTTAATTACGTCAGCCAAAGCTTTCTTGATAAACGTTCGCGTGTCGGGATATGACAATGCAACCCTGTTATCACAATAAATTGGTGACAGCCACCCTGAACTCCACTGAAATGGTTTTTCTGGGCTAAGTTTAATAGCCTGTGCTTCCAGCAGCAACTCTGCGACTCTTTTGTTAAGGATCTGATCGTTCGGCATTTTCTATTCTTCTGATTCTTCTGGTTTACTATTATTTATCACTAACAACTTGTCAATCCTGCTGCGGTCCATATCGATCACTTCAAAATCGAATTGCTTCCATGAAAACTTCTCCCCTGTTTTAGGAATATTTTCAAGAATATGGAGCACGAAGCCCCCCAAAGTGTTGAAACCTACAAATTCCCTGCGTTCAGTTTCCTGCATATTGATATTGAAATACCGCAGAAAATCATCGAAGGGCAGCTGCGCATCAACCAGGTAGCTTCCATCGTCCCGCCTGATCACTTCAGATGCTTCCTCAATATCTTCGGAAATATCACCGACCAGCGCATCCATGATGTCATGCATGGTAACCACACCCAGCAACCCTCCGTATTCATCGACAATGATACCAAAATAAACACGCTGCTCTTTGAATTTTTCCAGAGCCTGATATGCGCGGTTGCTTTCGGGCAGATACACCGGATCACGCAAGATCGCGCCAAGGTTTGCCATTTGGGCTTCGATATCGGTGGCTATCAGATCTTTAACATAAACAAGTCCTACTACGTCATCGACCGTTCCGCGGCAAACCGGGTAAATCGAATGCCGGGAATCAAATATCTTACTTTTATTTTCCTCAACTGTATCTTCGAGGTCCAGCCATACGATTTCCTGGCGGTTTGTCATTAACGAAGTAACCTTCCTGTCGCCCAGCTGGAAAACATTGTGGACAATTTCCTGCTCGATCTCCTCAAAAACTCCGCCGGATGTTCCCTCCTGGATAAGGCTTTTGATTTCTTCTTCCGTTACTGAATTTTCGCTTTGTTTAATGTTCAGTATCTTGATGATCAGGTCACTTGAAAAACCAAGCAGGGCAATAAACGGCGCCGTCACCTTCGATAGCAGGTTCATGGGCATTGCCATGAACTTCGAAATAGCTTCCGGATTCGCCATCCCGATCCGCTTGGGCACAAGCTCACCCAGCACCAGCGAAAGGTATGTAATAAAGACAAGCACCGTACCTACCGCAAGCGAGTGGCTGTAAGGACGTAAAATCTCGATATTGTAGATGATTTTTTCAAAGTCGGAAGTGATGTTGTCACCACTGTACATACCTGTTAGGAGGCCTATTAAAGTGATCCCGATCTGGACTGTAGATAAAAACCTTGTAGGCGAGTTGGCCAGGTTCAGCGCGGCTTTGGCATTGGAATCACCATTTTTGGCAGCGGCTTCAAGACGTGATTTTCGGGATGAAACAAGTGCTATCTCAGACATGGAGAAGATACCGTTGAGAAGCACAAGAAGGAGAATTATCAGCAGTTCCAAGAACTTTTTATTTGTTAGTACCACAAATTTATCAATAATAATCGCTGTCTAAACTAAACTCTTTACTTAATTTTGGCATCGATTCACGTACCATTTGAAAAATGATCATATTTTTTGACGACCGCCCATTCAGGATTGTACGGACAAATCAACTTTCGGCGGCGGAAACTTCGGCTTTCGATCATATAGTTGATCTGAGGCTGGAGAAGCTTCAGAAGACCATGCTAACCGGCCATACATTGTTTCTGAACGCTACCGCAGCCACTACAATGCAGGTTATTCAGTTTCTGGAAAAAGATTTAATTAAAGATTTGTTGTCCATCACCATGGCCACCCGCGAGAAATCGGATGTGGAAGAGAAAATCAAAGGACACTACAAAGTGATCAAGGCGGCTGGGGGCGTGGTTGTGAAAGATGGGAAGTGGCTCTTGATGTACAGGCGCAAAAAATGGGACCTGCCCAAAGGAAAGCTTGACAAAGGAGAGAATTCAAAGACCGCAGCCGTGCGGGAGATTGAGGAAGAGACGGGTGTCAAGGCTATAATCCGGGATAAAATCTGCACAACCTGGCATACTTATACCCTCAATAACAGCCGGATTCTGAAACGGACGAAATGGTATCTGTTCGATTGCCTGGACGATTCTGCTATGAAGCCTCAGGCCGAGGAGCAGATCGAGAAACTGGACTGGTATTCAAAATCCGAATCCAAGTCGATCCTGATCAATTCTTACAGCTCCATCAGATATGTAATCGACAGCCTTAACAAGATCCACAATATTAAAGAACCTTGAAATCATTGCTGCGGACCGGATAACTCAGTCGTCTCGGTTGAGTTTATTCAGTTCGGACAGCGAATAAGGTAAAAAATCGTCAACGCTCTGCCCGTATCTATGCAAGTCGCGGATAATGCTTGAACTGATCGGGGCAAGCGGAGGAGAAGTAATCAGGAAAACCGTTTCTATTTCGGCATAGACATACCTGTTGACTTGCGATATTCCGTTTTCGTATTCAAAATCAGTAGTATTTCGCAGACCTCTCAGCAAAAAAGTTGCCCCCAGCTCCCGGGCAGTATGGGCGGTAAGATCGTCGTAAGTAATCGTACGCACATTACGCTCCCGTTCGAAAGTCTTTTCAATCAGCTGCTTCATAACATCCAGCGGGAAGTAGCGCTTTTTTGTAGCATTGTTCCCAATCCCGATCACCACTTCATCAAACAGCCTCAACCCGCGTAAAACGATGTCTTCGTGACCTTTTGTAAAGGGATCAAAAGACCCCGGAAATAATGCGATACGCTTCATAACTGGTTTGCAATTACTTATGATGATACGAGGTAGGTATTGAAAAGACCGAAATACCTATGGCCAGGGATGTCACCGCAATGAGTACTGTATTTTAATGTGGACGGCCCGCTCCCGATCTGTAAATTCGGAAAAAATCGCGAAAGCTCCGTGTATGCATCAGACGAAGATCCTATCTCACCATAGCACATCACCTTCATTTCTTCCGGAAGAAAATTCAGCTGGCTGAGCGTAAACAAAAGAATATAGGCCAGCTCCTGCGTTTGCGAAAACCTGAACCGGTTACAAAGTATGAGCTGCTGGCTTTCACTCACGACCACAGTAAAATATTCTTTCTCAAAATAAACCGACACAATCCTGATCTCCTGGTGTTCCGCGTGGCTTACCAGCGCGCCAATGATCAATGGGCTCGTAAGATGATAGAATGTAATGTTGGACGAATTGAAATGATTGACCATCCATTCGTACCAGATCACCGGAATGCTGAAAACATTGTAGGCATGAACCAGCGGCACTTCGTGAAAAAGGATTTTATCATCGGCCGGAACCGGACTTCCCAGAGCGAATTTGAGATAGTCAGCAACGGAATCCTTATCAAATATGACATTTGGAATTAAACTGAAAGCATGCGAATTGATCGAAATCCTCACATTTTTCCAGTCGTTGGAGGACCAAAGCAAATGTCCGGTGAATATCTTTTTAAGCTTTTCAAAAATTTCCCCGGGCGTCAACACGGTCTCAAAGCTGTAATCTTCCAGCCAGATACATTCCATGTTTTCATCCCGGACTATGCAAAACCGGATACGCCGCTCGTCGACCTCAATGCACAACGTGCAAAATGGGATGGTAGCTGCATCGAACGAATTATCACCTACCAGAAGGGTAGGAATAATTTCGATGACCTGGTTTTCTGAATTTGCCACTCGTAACTGATTAAGATTTAATTAAATATCACAGTCTGGACTCCGTACCTGGAAGATAATTACCAAGCGTGAAAATATCTTCCAAAGCATCAATCCTCGAAAAAAGACTGTGCACACTCGTTTCAGGCAATGCCCTGATTTCCTGAAACGTCAGAAAACGGACATCTGCAATGATCTGTTTTTCCACGTCCAATTCAGGATCGGTGCCTTTCACCGGAATTCCATTGACTGCATTTATCTGAAAAAACATTTCAACAGCATGCAAGGGCGGCTGAATATGTTCATTGATAAAAAGCAAGGCGCCGGGTTCAATATCCAGACCTGTTTCTTCAATAAATTCTCTTTTCAAAGCCCATTCCGCACTTTCTCCAAACTGTATACCTCCCCCAGGCGGAACCCAGAAAGCAGTTTCTTTGCCATAGAGTGAATGATTGACCAGCAATATCCTGTCATGGACTATACAAATGCCACACACGCGGACGCGTACACGGCCTCCATACAAATCCTTTATCGTTTCATTTACAGTTAGCAAAGCCTTTTTTTTGGAGGGGCAAAGATAACCATCCTGGCAGAATTGACAAGTTATTCAGCATTGGAAGAGATAATTCCTTCCCATGGATCCTGATGTGAGGATCCGATAATACAATTAGGCAGTGAACAGATTATTCGGAGATCACAAATAGGGGCTTCCTGAAATGTAGCTTTCCAGTGTGCTGATGTGTTCTTTTTGCTCGCGGATGATCGCGGACACAATATCATTGATAGAAATAATACCCACAAGTTTATCATCCTGATTAACAGGCAAATGCCGGATATGCTTATCAGACATTATTTGCATGCATTCCTCAATTTTCGTATCGGTTTCGACCGTAATCACCCTGCTGGTCATAACGTCCCGGATCAGTGTATCGCGGGATGCCCGCCCCAAAAGGATCACCTTTCGCGCGTAGTCGCGCTCCGAAAATATACCGATCAGTTCGTTGTCTTCCAGAACCAAAACGGCACCAATGTTTTTTGCGGCCATGAGTTCCAGCGCCTCAAATACGGTGTTGTCCTGCGTAACCGACCAAATCGCATTCACAGGCTTGTTGCCTATTACATTTTGTACCAGCATAGATGTTTAGGTTTGGGGATGTAAGAAAAGGTTCCTAATATATAGAATTGAAACATTAAAGTCCAATTAAATCTGAGTATATTTTTGTCACTGTTACACGACTTTGATCTTAGCAATCCTTCCATTAGTTTCGTTCTTATGGAAACCGACAGAATTTCACCTTTCCAACTCTTGCTCAAACGTTTTCCCTTCAGACCGACTGAAGGACAGTTGCGTTTTTTCGAAAAAACAAATGATTTCCTGATTGAAGAAAAGGGCTTAGAACGCTACAGGGACTGTTTTCTATTAAAAGGATATGCAGGAACAGGTAAAACGACGATCATCAGCACACTCATAAAAGTGCTGAAAAATTTTGGTTTCAAATCCATTCTTCTGGCGCCGACGGGACGGGCTGCAAAAGTAATGTCGGGATATGCAGACAAGGTCGCCCTGACCATCCACAAAAAGATATACAAGCAGACTTCCGACTCATTTTCGGGGACGCTCACCTTTCAGCGCCAGAAAAATTACCACGACAATACCCTGTTCATCGTTGACGAGGCATCGATGATCACCGATGAAGCCGATTTCGGGAACAAAAGCCTCCTTTCCGATCTGATCGATTTCGTTTTCGAGAACCCAGGAAACAAGCTTATGCTTGTCGGTGATGTTGCACAGCTGCCACCTGTCGGCCGTGAATTAAGCCCGGCCCTGGATGGTAAATATCTCGAAAAAACATACTACATGTCTGTTTTCCAGGAAGAGCTGAAAGAAGTAATGCGGCAGGATGAGCTTTCCGGTATTCTTTTCAATGCTACTGCGCTGAGAAACCAGTTGTCAGCCGAAAAACCTGAAATACAGATCACTACCCGATCTTACAGGGATGTTTTCAAAATGACCGGCGAGAAACTAGAAGAAGGATTACGGTATGCTTATGATAAATATGGAAAAGAAAATTCGATCATACTGACCCGCTCCAACAAGTCAGCCGTCCAGTATAATGAATACATCAGGCGCATGATCAATTTTTCTGAGGAAGAGCTGGATGCGGGCGACCGGCTGATGGTGGTCCGCAACAATTACAATGTACTTGATGAAGAATCCCCGGCTGGATTTATTGCAAACGGTGATTTTGTAGAGTTGTTAAAAATCAGAAAAACGCAGGAAATACATGGATTCAGGTTTGCGGATGTAACGCTCCGCATGAGTGATTACGACAAACAACCGGAATTCGACGCCAAGATCATTCTCGATACGCTGCACTCGGCGACACCTTCCATGTCCTCGGAGGAGAACAAGAAGCTCTATGAAAGCGTCCTGGAAGATTATTTTTATATCAAATCAAAAAAAGAAAGGGTTGAAGCGCTGCGAAAAGATCCTTTCCTGAATGCATTGCAAGTGAAATTCGCCTACGCGCTTACTACGCATAAATCGCAGGGCGGACAATGGAGTGCCGTGTTCGTAGATCAGGGGTATCTTCCTGATGAACAGATTAATACAGAATTTATACGCTGGTTGTACACGGCTATGACGCGTGCTACGGATGAAGTTTTTTTAATGAATTTCCACCCGCATTTCTTTAGGTAACACGTTACTCTTCCTCGCTGAAAGACGCCCTTTGTAATCTGTCATTGATAGCCAGTCCCAGGCCTTTCATCGGAGGCCGTTCCGCCAGTATCCGCTCTACTGGCAAAGCATCGAGCTCTCTGAGGTAAGCGAACAAATTATGCGCAGCCTCCCGCATATCGCCTGTCCGGCTCAAAACACGCTGATTTTCCTTTGGGACTCCGCATATAAAATTTTCAAAAAGCAAATAACCTGTCGATTCGGCTTGCGTGCTCTCCCCAAATGCTTCTTTATAATTTAAAAACAGCGGTTTTCTGGGTGCATAGTGACTTTTAAGCATCCCCGGTGCTTTCGGGTCAGAAGATGAATGGGGCATCATTTTCACCTTGCCCACTACCCTTTCAATTTCGTCGATCGCCAGACCACCAAGCCGGTAGATGACCACATCTTCGTCTTCAAACCCTACAATTGTAGACTCAATCCCTATTTCACATTCACCGCCGTCCAGTATATACGGGATTTTAGCCCCCAACTGCGCATTCACATGAGCGGCCGTGGTCGGGCTGATATAACCGAAAGGGTTTGCGCTTGGAGCAGCGAGGGGAAATTCAAGGCTGCGGAGCAACTCGAGAATAAGGGGGTGGTCGGGAATGCGTACCGCCACAGTATCAAGGCCGGAAGTTACCAAATCCGGAACGATTGACTTCTTTTGCAAAAGCAGTGTTAGCGGTCCAGGCCAGAAATGTTCAGCAAGTCTCTGAGCTTTTTCCGGCAAATCTGAAACGAAAGTCTTTACTTTTTCGAGGGAGTCCGTATGTACGATCAGCGGATCAAAAGAAGGACGGTTTTTGATTTCAAAGATCAGCAAGACTGCCTTTTCATCCAGGGCATTTCCTGCCAGTCCATAAACCGTTTCCGTCGGAACTGCCACTACCTCCCCTTTTAAAAGAAACTCCTTTGCTATGCTGACCTGGTTACCTGTAATTGCCAAAATATGTTCCGATTTTAACGCAAAAATACGTTGATGTACCAGAAAATCATCGGGCTATCTCATGTTGAAAGACATTTTTATAAAATAAACCACTGCTGATAGTACGTTTCTACGCAAAAATTAGTATCCCTGGTGGTTGATTCAAAAGCATTCGCTTTCATTTAGATTCTTTTTAAATAACCTCTAAAATTCGGTTTGGGCTCTTCTCTTATTCAAACCATGTTTATATTTAATGATTAAATAGTATTCTAAACTACCCCCTTACTATGTTTCAAATTAAAGAACAGCCTGCCGTTTTTGATGTCTGTATAGTTGGCTCGGGAGCGGGAGGTGGAATGGCAGCTTATCAACTTGCAAAAGCGGGCGCGAAGGTTGCTCTTTTGGAAGCTGGCGGTTATTTTGACCCTGCTGATCCTAAATACATTACGCAGTTGAAATGGCCTTATGAATCTCCTCGAAGGGGGGCTTCGAACCACCGCCCGTTTGGTGACTTCGATGCAGCCTGGGGAGGCTGGGAGATTGAAGGGGAACCTTACACACGGAAAAACGGAACCGAGTTCGACTGGTTCAGATCACGTATGCTGGGAGGCCGTACCAACCACTGGGGCCGTATTTCGCTTCGTTTCGGACCGAAGGATTTCAAACGCAAAAGTATAGATGGGCTTGGAGACGACTGGCCGATAGGCTACGACGATGTAAAACCATATTATGACGAGGTGGATAAGCTCATCGGTGTATTCGGAACAGTAGAGAACATGGACAATGAGCCGGACGGTATTTTTCTTCCTCCTCCCAAGCCCCGCCTGCACGAACTTTTCATTAAGCAGGCTGGTAAAAAAGTGAACGTGCCTGTTATTCCATCACGTTTATCGATTTTAACAAAACCCATTAACGATCAACGCGGAGTATGTTTTTATTGCAGCCAATGCTCGCGAGGTTGTCAGGCTTACGCCGATTTCTCTTCATCATCCGTATTAGTGATCCCTGCACTGAAAACAGGCAATGTAACGCTGATCAACAATGCCATGGCGCGCGAGGTGATTACGGACCCTACCACAGGTCTTGCGACGGGCGTTTCTTACGTTGACAGGGAAAAACTCACTGAGCATACTATCAAGGCCAAAGTTGTGGTACTGGCTGCCAGTGCCGGCGAGTCTGCAAGGTTACTTCTAAATTCAAAATCAGACCGCCACGCTGCGGGACTGGCCAATTCAAGCGGTGTTGTTGGAAAATATCTGCACGATTCAACGGGTGCTTCCCGTGGAGCTTTTCTTCCGCATTTGATGGACAGAAAACGCTATAATGAAGATGGCGTTGGCGGTATGCACGTGTATACCCCATGGTGGCTGGATAACAAAAAACTGGATTTCCCAAGGGGTTACCACATCGAGTACGGTGGCGGAATGGGTATGCCAAGCTACGGTTTCGGCTCCGGTATTGAAAATATGAACGGGAAATACCCGACAGCATCAGGCGCTATGAAACCTGCCGGTGGCTACGGCTCTTCACTCAAAGAAGACTACCGAAGGTTCTATGGAGCTTATGTAGGTATGGCTGGACGTGGAGAGGCAGTACCAAGTATTGATAACTACTGCGAAATTGACCCGAATGTGGTCGATAAATATGGTATTCCTGTTTTGCGTTTCCACTACAAATGGTCTGATTATGAGATCAAACAGGCGAAACACATGCATGATACTTTTGAAGAGATTATTCATGCATTGGGTGGTGTGGCAAACGGTAAAAAGCCAGGCCCGGAAACCAACTACGGAATTGCAGCTCCGGGACGTATCATTCACGAAGTAGGTACCGTAAGGATGGGTGATGATCCTAAAACATCTGCCCTGAACAAATTCTCGCAGGCACATGATGCGAAAAACGTATTTGTTGTGGATGGAGGTTCATTTGTTTCCCAAGCTGATAAGAACCCGACCTGGACCATACTTGCACTTTCGATGAGGACTTCGGAGTACATCGTTAATCAGGTTAAACAGAAAAATATCTAATCATTTGAACATTGCTTCAAATCTTATTCACATGAAACGTAGAGATTCATTAAAAGCTTTGACATTAAGTTCTTTGGGAATTACGGCAATGAACCCACAGATTACATTGGCCGAACAAAGGGAACTTGAAATGCAGGCTCCGCCTGAAACACCAATAAAAATACCTGGTGGCAGGCTTAAAGAGGAAGCGATCCGGGACGCCAAACTGATGAGGGAGAAGTTTCTGACCGCTCCTGAAATGGCAACTGTAAAGGTTCTGGTCGACATCATAATACCGGCAGACGATAAATCGGGAAGTGCTTCCCAGGCAGGTGTGCCAGACTTTATTGAGTTCATTGCAAAAGACATGCCGCAAAATCAGACTCCTTTGCGCGGAGGATTGAAATGGCTTGACATAGAATCCAAAAAGCGTTTTCAGAAAATATTTACGCTTTGTACCAAGGCTCAGCAATTACAGATTGTCGACGACATTGCATATCCTGAAAAAGCAAAACCCATGCACAGCCAGGGTGTGGCATTTTTTAATCTTATGCGCAATTTGACTGCGTCAGGGTTTTATACTTCAAAAATCGGCATAGAAGATCTCGGCTACAAAGGGAATACACCCAATGTCTGGGAAGGTGTTCCTGAGGATGTACTGAAACAATATGGCGTGAGTTACGATTGATTTGTCAAACACAGATCACATTACAAAAACAGGGGCTGGAAAATTTTTCCAGCCCCTGTTTTTGTAACTAAAGTATCTCTTAATAAAGCAGCTGACGCTGCTGTTTTACAGTTTCATCTTTAAGGAATTCGTCATAGCTCATTAATTTATCCAGGATTCCTTTCGGTCCTATCTCAATGATACGGTTCGCGATCGTATGAACGAACTGGTGGTCATGGGAATAAAACAAAAGGCAACCAGAGAAATCGATAAGTCCATTGTTTAAGGCCGTAATGGATTCGAGATCAAGGTGGTTGGTAGGATCGTCGAGTACGAGGGCATTGGCTCCGGAAAGCATGGTTCTGGAAAGCATACACCGTACTTTTTCACCCCCTGAAAGCACTTTTGCCTTTTTCAGTGACTCTTCACCAGAGAAAAGCATTCTCCCCAAAAACCCACGGATAAAACTTTCATCTTTTTCTTCGGAATACTGACGAAGCCAATCTACCAGGTTCAGGTCAACATCAAAAAATGGCGTGGGATCTTTTGTGAAATAAGATTTAGTAATCGTCACACCCCAGGTATAAGTACCTTTATCAGCTTTTTGAACTTCATTGATAATATCAAAAAACGTACTGATAGCATTGACATTCCGGCTTACAAATGCGATTTTATCTCCCTTATTGACATTAAAGCTCAGATTGTCAAAAAGTTTTGTCCCATCGTCAGCTGTTTTTGCTAAACCATCGACACGCAAAAGCTGATCGCCCACTTCTCTTTCAGATTTAAAAGCGATATAGGGATATTTACGGGAAGACGGTTTGATGTCATCGATCGTAAGCTTTTCGAGAAGCTTGGCGCGAGATGTAGCTTGTTTTGACTTAGAAGCATTGGCACTGAACCTGCGAATAAATTCTTCCAGTTCTTTCCTTTTGTCTTCCGACTTTCTGTTCGCGTCCTGTCGCTGTTTCAGTGCAAGCTGGCTGGATTCGTACCAGAAAGAGTAATTTCCTGAGAACATCTGCACTTTGCTGAAATCAATATCCACAATATGCGTACAGACCTCATCCAGGAAATGCCTGTCGTGGGAAACAACGATAACTGTATTTTTAAAATCAGCAAGGAAGTTTTCCAGCCAGAGCACAGTTTCTACGTCCAGGTTGTTGGTAGGCTCATCGAGCAGCAGCACATCCGGATTTCCAAACAGCGCCTGTGCCAGCAGAACACGAACTTTGTCATTGGAATTGAGGTCGCCCATTATAGCTGTATGAAGCTCCTCTCCAAGCCCCAGCCCACTCAAAAGCTGAGCAGCTTCGGTTTCTGCTTCCCACCCGTTCAGATCGGCAAATTCCGCTTCCAGCTCCGCAGCTTTTTCACCATCTGCATCTGTGAACTCCTCTTTTTCGTAGATGGCTTCACGTTCCTTCATGATTTTGTAGAGCCTTTCATGTCCCAAAATCACCGTGTCCATTACTGTATATGCATCAAATTCAAACTGATCCTGCTTCAGGAAAGTCATCCTTTCACCAGGATTCATACTTACCAGACCAGTCTGAGGTTCTATTTCGCCTGAAAGAATTTTTAGAAATGTAGATTTACCGGCTCCGTTCGCTCCAATAACGCCATAACAATTACCCGGGACAAACTTGATATTTACTTCGTCAAACAAAACCCTTTTACCATATCTTAACGATACGTTCTGAACCGTAATCATCTTAAAATCTATTTTTTATGAATGAGACCGCAAAACTACGAAAATCACGATGATTTCGCATCCTTGGGCGAGTAAAACCATACTGTCGCGAGATTACTGACACCCCTGTTTTTTTAAATAAAGTATTGAAAATAAAACGGGCCGACGTAATCGGCCCGTTTACAATGCTGAAGGGATTTTAGTTATGGGATAATCCTGAGCGTATGTGCCCCCTTACCCAGACTCACTTTCGCCCCTTGTTTTTTCAAGGCAGGTGCATCTCCTTTCGTCACAGTCCAGAATTCAACGCCCCCATTTCCGTTTCCATATTCAAGATATTCAAAAACTGACACTGCCAGGTTCGAACCATCTTTGTCAAATACAACACTCTGAGGATAAATGCCTTCAAACGGATAATCCGAAACTTTTGTCAATGCACCATCCGCGCCTACTTTGAATAAAGTTAATGAAGCCCCAGCTCCCGCGCCGGCTTCTGTCCATGGAGCACCACTTTTGGCAGCATTTACGGTAACAAGCATTGTCCCGTCCGGGCTGATCGCAAATGAACCTGTATTTAAGCCCGCTGGAACCTGGCTGGCCACTTTATGCTCTGCCGATCCGTCCATTGAAAAATCAACAACAAGAATTTCACCTTCACCGGTTGCTTTTCCACGGGGTCCTTTGGTATCCAGTACGAAGTAATGCTTTCCGTCCGCCGAGAATTTCCCGAAGGAAGGGTCCGCACCTACTTTCAGCGGCTTACCCACCATTTCTACGTTTTTGAGCTTACCTGCTTCTCTGATCACTTTGTACAACCCCACTTCATTCGAATTATCCAGCGTAAAAGCTATAAAATCTCCGGAAGGATGCCACGTCAAATCAGCGATCTTATTGGCAGTATCAAGAGCAGCCGGTAAATTTAAAAACCGCGCGGGCTTTCCGTCCGGGCCTGCTTCAATGAAAACCAGCTCCTTTCCTGTATCCATTGTTGAGAGGATCAGCTCATTTTTATTTACATCAATGGCAATGGGTTTTCTGCCAACCGGAAAACCAAATTTTGCCTTAGGTGCAGCGAGATTAGCTATATCCACAACGAATAATTTTTCTCCTCCCGGAAACTCTGTAAGTGCGTCCTTATATTGTGTTACGGCATCTTCCGGACGGATGCGGCTTTCCAAAACATAGGCAAGCCCACCAGCAGCAGGCACCGCCAGTGTTTTGGCCGATGCCAGCACGGAATTGGAAACCAGGGCAGTTCCCACGCCCTTACTCCCCCTTTCGACCGGAAATTTAATGGTTGTTAACTGATCCCTTGTATTGTCTCTCAATAACTTACCATCAATAATTGTGGAGGCTGAGCCCAAATCAGCATCCGACACTACAACCAGGCCCCGCGCATTGAAGGTAATAGGTGATTGGGCAAGAGATGGGATCGCTCCCAAAGCCGCCAAACCAGCAAATAATGCAACTCTTTTCATAAAAAGGAATTTAAGTTAAGGTGGTTTAAATAATACAAAGATTATATTAAAAGGAACCTTGCAGTGCAATTTTGCACGACAAGGTTCCTACTTGAATTGGCAATATACAAAAAAAATAAAAACCCCGATAATCAGATTACCGGGGTTAGAAATCGTAGAGAAAAATTACGCTGCTACCGAAAGTGAATTAACCAATTTGGCTAATTTCGATTTTTGGTTGGAAGCTTTTTTCTTGTGAATGATATTTTTCTTTGCCAAACGATCCAACATTGAAGACACAGTTTTGTAAACTTCAACAGCTACTGCCTTATCAGTCGTTTCACGCAATTTCTTTATGTATGAACGTGTAGTTTTGTGCTGGTAACGATTACGCAAACGCTTAGTTTCGTTAGCGCGGATTCTTTTTAATGCTGATTTATGATTTGCCATTTTATACTGATAATTTTCTATTTCTCATTTCGGTCTGCAAAAATAACAATTGCTTCTTAAAATGCCAAACATAGGCGAAATATATTTTAACTCTCTCACAGCGCCATGATAATGCAATTTCTGACGATGCATGACAATACGTGACAGTAATAGTCATTTATAACCCCTCATCGTCTCTTGTAGTTATTTGTGGTGAGCTCGGGGTAGTCCTATTTACTTCGGCATACGCTGTACGTCTGACGACAGATATTCTTCTATGCGCGTTTCCAACTCTGCAAAAGAAATGTTACTGTGCAGCTCGCCTTCAACTGCAAGTGAAATTTTCCCCGTCTGTTCGGAAATTACAATCACAATGGCATCAGTGGCCTCGCTCATTCCCATGCCGGCCCGGTGGCGAAAACCCAGCGAAGACGGTACGTCAACTCCGTCTGCCACAGGCAATACACATCGTGCCGCCTTTATAACGCCATCCACTATCACGACAGCTCCGTCGTGCAACTCACTGTACTGGTTGAATAAAGAAACCAGCAAAGGCTTCGAAACGCGCGCATCGAGCAGTTCTCCGGTTTCGATGTACTTGCTTAAATCATCCCGTTTATTGACGACGATCAGAGCTCCTGTAAAATTGGAAGCGATGGTTTTACTGGCATCTACAATCTCACGCAGATTTTTAACTTTCAGATCCAGCACGGAGTTGCCCATAACTTTTTTCAGCAGTCCATTGTTGGTATAAATCGTGGACTTACCAATAATCAACAAAAAGCGGCGGATCTCCTGCTGAAAAATTACGATCAAAGCCACAGCTCCCACACCCATGAAATATTGCAGGATGGCCGTCAGAAGGCCCAGGCCAAGGCCTTTTACGACCAGATAAAATACGTAAACAAACAAATAACCGAGAAAAACCCGGCTCGCAATGCTTCCCCGCACAAGGGTATATACCTGATAAAGAAGAATAGACACTAAAAAAACATCCAGGATATCGGCCCAATTGATGTTTAAAAAACCCACACGCATAAGAAAATCAATATTATTTCGCGACTAAATTACTATTTTAATTCATAAAGTTTGCAGTGGACAAATATAGTTTTACGGCCTCAACAGCCGCTTTTACATCATGTACACGCAAAACTGAAGCTCCGTTTTGTAAGGCAATCGTATTCAATACTGTAGTTCCGTTTAATGCCTCTTCCGGTGTGATATTCAACGTTTTATAAATACTCGCCTTTCTTGAAATGCCCACTAATACCGGATATCCCAGCAATTGGAATTCTGATAAATGATGCATCAGATTAAAGTTTTGCGCGGTCGTTTTGGCAAATCCAAAACCCGGATCAATCAGGATATCTGCGACACCTTTGCTCCGCAATACATCTGCCTTTTGCTTCAGATCTGTTAAAATATCTGTCACCAGGTGACGATACACGGTCATTTGGTTCATCGTCTGGGGTGTTCCACGCATGTGCATGAGAACGTAAGGCACTTTCAACTCTGCAACGGTATCAAACATTTCAACATCCAGATTGCCCCCGGAAACATCATTGATAATATGTGCACCTGCTTCAACCGCCCGACGGGCCACAACAGAACGAAAGGTATCCACTGAAATGATCAATTCGGGAAAATATTTATTTAAAGGCGCCACAGCAGATTCCACGCGGTCCGATTCTTCGTAAACGTCAACATCAGCAGCGCCCGGCCGGGTCGAATACCCTCCTATATCGATAATATCTACCCCTTCCCGAACCATTTCTCCGGCAAGGTCCAGAATCTGACCGTTCGAAATAACCCGGCTTCCAGCAAAAAAAGAGTCACTGGTAATATTGAGAATCCCCATCACCAAAGGTGCTGTGAGGTTAGTCATTCTTCCCCTGATGTTGAGTGTTTTTTTGTTAACTTGCACCATCAATTTCTGTCAAATAAGGGCAACGGAATGAGTATCTGAGCGTTTAGTATACTTTGGCCCCCAAGCAATAAACCTAATACAAAGTGAAATCCACCGAAGCGGAATATCAGCAAATCATTCAGCATTGCCAAGACCTTTTTACAAAAAAAAACAAAGATTACGGAACCTCCTGGCGCATTCTGCGGATTCCTTCCATTACTGATCAAATATTTATCAAGGCACAACGTATACGCACGATCCAGGAGAAAGGGATCCAGAAAGTTGATGATGCTATTTCAACAGAATTCGTGGGGATCATCAACTACTGTGTGATGGCCCTTATCCAGATAGCGGTGAGCGAAGGTAAGCTGCAAATTGATGACGCCGAACTTACTGATCTTTATAACGTTCAGATCAACGAAGTGAAAGAGCTTTTGTTCAATAAAAATCATGATTACGGAGAGGCGTGGCGTGATATGCGGGTAAGTTCAATGACTGATATTATATTAATGAAATTACTGAGAATCAAGCAAATAGAAGACAATCAAGGATTAACCCTGGTATCTGAAGGCGTAAAGGCGGGTTATCAGGATATCATCAACTATTCTGTTTTTTGCCTGATCAAATCAAATTCGTTACATACAAACTAAGGGAACTACCCAGGCAACAGGCGTCCCTGCAAATAAATTAAAATGAAAATTCTTGCTCAGCTTTCACGTGTCATAGTCGGATTATTGTTCATTTTTTCCGGTTTAATCAAATTAAATGACCCGGTTGGAACCCAATACAAATTGGAAGAGTACTTCGAAGTATTTGCCGAGGACCTGCCACGTTTTCATGATCTGTTTGTTTCACTGGTTCCCCTTGCGCTCTATTTCTCTGTATTTTTATGTACGGCAGAGGTTGTTTTGGGAATTGCATTGCTGGTAGGTTATAAGCCCAAAACGGTATCCTGGCTCCTGCTGACCATCATAGTCTTTTTTACTTTTCTCACATTCTATTCGGCGTATTTCAATAAGGTTACCGACTGCGGATGTTTTGGCGCGGCCATTAAACTTACTCCCTGGACCTCTTTCGGCAAAGACCTTTTTCTTCTGGCATTGATCCTCATCATTGTTTATTACCGAAAGAAATTTAAATCGTTGCCTACCGGTATTATTATAGTTATTTCAACAGTGGCTTCACTGGGAATTGCAGTATATGCGCTCAGGCATTTACCTATTCTTGACCTGCTGCCCTACCGTGTCGGCGCCAGCATTCCTGCGCAACTAAAACCTTCGGAGCCGCTCAGGTATCAGTATATTTTTGAAAAAGGTGGCAAAACATTCGAATATGAACAATATCCGAGTGATACAACGCTGGTGTTCAAAGAAATGATCGTCCTGAACGAAGATGCCAAACCTAAAATCACGGATTATAAGGTCTGGAACGATGAAGGCGATTTTACAGAAAGCACTTTTCAAGGCAAGAAACTTTTCCTGATCATTAAAAATCTGACTGATATCAATACGGCCGCACTACCTGAAATTAACAAGCTGATCAACAGCGTTAAATCGAAGGGAATTGAACCTATAGTATTGACCTCCGGCAACAGCGAAGAAATCGTCAAATTCCTTTCCGAACATCAGCTCAACATTCCCTATTATTATGTGGATACAGTTGTGCTCAAAACCATTTCCAGGTCGAACCCCGGACTATGGTTGTTGAAAGACGGCGTAGTAAAAGGTAAATGGCATTACAACGATACGCCTACCTCCGAAGAAGTGATCAACCTGGTCAAGTAAGTGCACATTTGTTTTCCTTTTTTGCAGTCCGCATTATCGCATGAAAAATATTGTATTGGTAGGAATGATGTCTTCCGGGAAATCGACATTGGGCAAAAAACTGGCCAGAGCATTGAACTATAAATTCGTAGACCTGGATAAGCTGATCGAAAAAGATCAGGGTATGGATATCCCTTCATTATTTTCGCAAAAAGGCGAATCATATTTCCGAGATATAGAAAGTCGGCTACTGAAAGAAACTATTGAAAACCAGCGGATTGTTCTCGCCACCGGGGGAGGAACGCCTTGCTTTTTTGACAATATGGATTTTATTAAAAATCTGGGTATCAGCATTTTCCTGGATGTTTCTGCGGCCGATCTTGCCAGGCGCATTGAAAATCACGGAAAAGACGATCGGCCCATTCTTTCCGGGACAACATTTTTGGAAACAACCCTGCAGCACAAAATTGACGAACGCCTGCCTTACTACTCACAGGCTGATATTACCATGAAAGGAGACATTGAGGTAACGCATTTACTTAAAATGCTGCAACCCTTATTATAAAAAAATACCTGTCCCTTCACAGAAACAGGCATTTCATTTCAATTAATTGGGTATCAGAAAAATGTACCGACGCTAAGCACAACATTGACTGGCTTATTGGAGATCTCTACAGAAGAATAATCCTGGGCATTATTAAGAAAATATGGCGTATAAGCGGATTTGTAGGTCATCAACGTACCACTCAGATCAGCAAAGAACCTATTTTTTCTCACACCCAGCCCTGCCGAAAAGAGCAGCTTTTGCCGATTTAAGCCATCATTATTCAGGTAAGGGTCTGCCAGATAACCAAAACCCAGCCTGCCACGGAAGGCACTGACCCTGTATTCCCCTCCTACCCTCACATTGACCACGTTTCTGTACGTATCCTGAATCTCGGTTTTCGTATCATTTCTGAATGCGGTATTTCCAGCGTCATCAAGATAGTTTGTTCTGACATTCATCCCTGAATATCCTACGTATTCCAAAGTTCCTGTAATAAAACCTTTGTCCTGCAAAAATGCTGTGATCCCGGCAGAGCCTTTAAATGGGCTGACGATTGAATATTCGAAGTCGTTTGGCGCGACATTCAGACTAGTATATGGTGGGGTAATCAAATCCCCCTCAGGTCCGGTAACCAATCCATCCACAAAAGCCGCATCCACACCCTGACTAAATGTTTCTTTGATTGCACTCCAAGTAGGTGTAGTCAGAACTCCACCTACTTGCAACATCGGGTTAAACTTATAGATGACACCCAGCGAGAGGTTTACGCCATTACCTGTCACAGTTAATGCTTCTCGTTGTCTGATGCTTATCAACTCCGGACTGTCCACAAATTGATCTTCGAAAGTTCTTTCATATTCGTACCTGATCCGGCTGAATCCCACATTACCACCTACATATAGCTTATCATTGTAGTTACCGGCATATGCCACTGTCCATTGAGTATTAGCCCCTCTCCCAACGTAGGTCCCATACTGGTCAACGGCACTATTTTGATCCAGTGCGCTGTATGGTGGTCCTGTAGCTGTGCCTGGATTGATTAAGTACATCTGATAGTAAGCTGCTGGCACTGAGTAGGCAAGCGGCCCGCCATTACTTGGGTCACTTTCGAAATCCGCATCTAGCTGAGCTGTGGAAGTTCCGCTTCTATTAACATTCTGTACAACGTTATCCAGATATGAACTTCTGTTATCGAATCCTGAGTAATTATACACATCCTGAAATGATTGTTGGCGCGAAAATGAAATTCCAAGTGAAGATCGTTTCCATTTACGCTGAAAACCGGGCTGGCTGGAAATTACCAAAGAAGCCTGAGCAAGGTTGCCTTTCGTTTTGGCCGAAGAAACACTATTGTCAATGTAAGAAGCTTTATTACTGATGCTGTTCAAACCCGGACTTATAGAAACCTCCGAGCGATTATAAAATCCCAATCCAGCGGGATTACCGAAAATAGAACTTGCGTCGCCTCCAAGCGCCGCGTGGTTACCACCGAGCGACTGAAAGCGGGCGGTCCCATTCTGATTTATTTCTGAATATCTGAAAACATCACCGGCGTATTGGCCGTAAGAGGAAGTAGCAATAAGGGCACCGAAAATTGACACCCATAAAGATAGTTTTGCCATGGCAGTTTTATAAGAACTCGACGCTTTGATTTAAGTTAATTAGTAAACGAAAACCCTGCAAGATTATGACGTCTTGCAGGGTTTGTATGTGAATAGTTATGCCAAAACAACACTAAAATTATCTTGGCCCTCTTGAAGAAGAACGTGTAGCACCACCTCCTCCGCCACCGGAAGGTGCACTGTAAGTTCTTGACGGTGCACTGTAACTAGGTTGGCTGTAAGTCCGCGCAGGTTGGCTGTACGTACGCGCAGGCTGACTGAAAGATTCCGAACTTCTGCTTGGCGTATATGTGCTGCGGGAAGGCGCGCTGTAATCAGACTGGCTTCTTGAAGGAACGCTGTAAGAAGGGGAATTTGAAACCCCGTTGCCTCTCGACGATCTTGTTGAAATATTGCCTGAATTCACATTTCCGGAAGAGTAGTTACTTGAGCTCGCTGAACGGGGACGTGAGTAATAAACATTGTTACCTTCGCTTGCCCCTCCTCTCGAACTACTATATGATTCCGCACCAGTTCTGCCACCAGAAGATGTTACGCCAGATCCGTTAGAAGATCTTGAAGACCTTGGAGATGCGTAAGTATCACTTCCGGACACTGCGTTTGCACCTCTTCTAGAGCTGCGCTCGTTCACAGCCGATCCCGCAGATCTTGAAGAATTCACAGAATTAGAATTGTAACGATCATTACTTCTCGAACTGTTACCGTTGGCAACCACTCTCGGTCCGTAGGTCCTCGCTAAACCTTGTCTTTCATAATTGTTGTTCACTACAATTACCGGACGGCTGTAAGCCCATGGATTGTATCCGAAACCACCACCGTAGAAACTATCATAATAGCCCCCACCGTAACCATATCCATACATGCTGTTGAACCCAAACGGGCTGTATCCGAAAGGACTATACCCAAAGGGATCGTATCCATAACCCATCATACTTCCGTAACCGAATGGAGAATAACCCATTCCCATCATGGAACCCATACCCATCATGGAACCCATTCCAAACCCGAGGTAAGGACGCATTCTGAACATACTTCCCATTCCAAACTGGAAACCAATGTTCATTGAATTTCCGGGCCAGTACGAACCATATCCGCCATATCCATAAGGATTAGCGAATCGATTGGCTTGATTATATCCGTCCACGAAGCCAGCGTTGTAACCTACATCATTGGAAACGACACGTTGCAGGCTTTTGGAAGAAATGTAAGATTCATCGTAATAGTCGCTGGTACCTTCCTGATCATAATTCCCGGTGTAGGTATAGTCTGGATTATCCGAACGGGACAAGTCTTGTGCTGTACCTCTGTCTGCTGATATTACTCCGGCACCAGGACTTCCACCGTAAAGGTCGTCGTATCCATCACCCGAACGTGATACATATTGATTTGTGGTACATCCCCAAGCTCCCAGCAACACTATCAAAGACAAATATTTTGCTTTATTTATCGTCATCATGGCTTTAAAGGATTAAAAGTTTGTTGCTAATATACATAAAATATCATTCCATGTCACTAAGTAAACGTCCGTCACATGACATTAATTCCAAAGTTAACATAAAAAACTATCTTTGCAACTTCGAAAAAAAAGGTTGTTTATAACAATATTTTCCTTTCCAATTATCAAATAATCCTACTAATGAGTAAAGCCTTGCCAACCCGAAGTGAAAACTACTCCGAATGGTATAATGAACTGGTAAAAAGAGCCGATCTGGCTGAAAATTCAGCCGTAAGAGGCTGTATGGTTATCAAACCTTACGGCTACTCTATCTGGGAGAAAATGCAGCGTGCCCTCGACGACATGTTTAAGGAAACTGGCCACACCAATGCGTATTTCCCGTTATTCATACCCAAATCCTACCTTAGTAAAGAAGCCTCACATGTAGAGGGATTTGCGAAGGAATGTGCAGTTGTTACCCATTACCGGTTGAAGAATGACCCTGAGGGCAAAGGTGTAATTGTAGATCCCGATGCAAAACTGGAAGAAGAATTGATCGTACGTCCTACGTCCGAGACAGTGATATGGAGTACTTATAAAAACTGGGTGCAGTCGTACCGTGACCTGCCCTTACTGATCAACCAGTGGGCGAATGTTGTACGTTGGGAAATGCGTACCCGTCTTTTTTTGAGGACGACAGAGTTTTTGTGGCAGGAAGGCCACACAGCGCATGCCACATCAGCAGAAGCGATTGCGGAAACCAAACAGATGCTTGATGTATATGCAACTTTTGCTGAAGAATGGATGGCACTACCCGTGCTAAAAGGCGTTAAAACTGCCAACGAGCGTTTCGCCGGAGCAGAAGACACCTATTGCATTGAAGCTCTTATGCAGGATGGAAAAGCATTGCAGGCAGGCACGTCCCACTTTTTAGGACAGAATTTCGCCAATGCATTCGATGTTAAATTTCAGGATAAGGACGGTAAGCTTGAATATGTATGGGGAACCTCCTGGGGCGTCAGTACCCGGCTGATGGGTGCTTTGATTATGGGACACTCGGACGACAGCGGCCTGGTGCTTCCTCCAAAACTGGCCCCTATCCAGGTTGTGATTGTCCCGATCTACAAAAATGAAGAGCAGCTTGCCCAGATATCTGAAAAGGTAGCAGAAATAACAAAGGAATTGAAAAAACTGGGTATCAGTGTAAAATATGACAACAGCGACGCCTACAAGCCAGGTTATAAATTCGCTGAATACGAATTAAAAGGCGTGCCGGTACGTCTCGCGATGGGTGCCCGTGACCTTGAAAACGGCACCGTGGAAGTGGCGAGACGGGATACGAAAACCAAGGAAACGGTGTCGCTCGAAGGAATATCGGCCCACATCAGTGCGCTTCTGGATAACATTCAGGAGTCGATTTACAATAAGGCCCTGGCATTCCGTGAAGAAAATACCTTCCGCGTTGACACTTTTGACGAATTCAATAAGGTGCTGGATACCAAAGGGGGATTTGTACTTGCACACTGGGACGGAACTTCTGAAACGGAGGAAAAGATTAAGGAAGAAACCAAAGCGACCATTCGCTGTATACCACTCAACCAGGAAGCAGAATCCGGCGTATGCATTTATTCCGGCAAACCTTCTACGGGACGGGTTGTCTTTGCACGGGCATATTAGTTAATCGTGCATCTCCAATTCATTGGAAATCAAACATTTTTAACCATTTAAGACTATCAAGATGAAGCAGGCGCAGGCAGGTAACAATGTTCAGGTTCACTACAAGGGAACCTTACCGGATGGACAACTTTTTGATTCCTCTGAAGGACGTGATCCTTTGAATTTCAAACTGGGAAGTGGTCAGGTGATCAAAGGATTTGATGACGGAGTGACAGGCATGGAAGTGGGCGAAAAGAAGACAATCCATATTCCAAACGAAGAAGCTTATGGCCCGGTAAATGAGGAAATGATCATAAACTTTGACCGTAAACAGATTCCGGCGGATATTCCTCTCGAAGTAGGCGGAACGCTGAACATGCACCAGGATGGCGGTCAGGTGATCCCTGTCGTGGTGAAAGAAGTGACCGAAGAATACGTGATTTTGGACGCTAACCATCCATTGGCCGGTCAGGATCTTATTTTTGAACTTGAGCTGGTAGGTATCAACTGAATTTCAAAAGCTTTTGGGATAAAAATCCATTATAATTTTTTGTCCCAAAAGCCTTTTTTGTCTTTTCATTCAGTCCATTTCAGGCTGAAAGCCTCCGGCTTGGTCCTTGATATTTTCAGAAGTATCTGTCTCGCAGCCAGGTCATTGAGCATTCGTTCGGCTCTCTTTTCCGAAATATTAATAATTTTCGAGAAAACCTTCGCAGTAACCGAATCAGTATCTTTCAGGTATGCAATCAATGTCTTCACATGCCTGGATGCCATCAGCTTTTCCTTGTCGGCCCCACCCTCTCCGTGCATCAGTAACCTCGGGATAGGAATGCTTTTGTCCTTGACCCTGATGTAAATGATACGCTCTCCTTTTTCATTCAATGCATAATGCGGCTTATCCGGGCTTTCTTCAATTTCGACTGCCAATATCATTTTTCCATCAAGTTGAACTGTTTTTATCTGGACCATTATCTTGGGCTCTATCAATTCCCCGGTTGCTTTCTCCAGTTTCTGCAGTTCCTTTAATTCTGAATTTACGCCCAATATCGCACCGGTATCACTGATCCCGACCAGCAAACGGCCACCCGAAGTATTGGCAAATGAAACAATGGTTTTCGCAATTTTAAAAGCACTGTCAATCGTCCTTTTAAATTCAGTTGTCAGCCCCTCGCCCCCTTTTATGATTTGAATGATACTCTTATTCATGTATTTAAATTAGCCCGTACTTTTTACCGGGCAGTGAACGCACCATACCCTGAAATTCCAGATTCAAAAGCAATGAAGCCAGCCTGTTCAGGTGCATACCCGACTGCCAGGAAAGCTCATCGATCTGGATGGTCCCGTTTTGTTTCAAAAGCGCAAGTATCTGCCCTTCATCCTGCGTAAAACCTTCAAAAGTTATCTGCGCAAAATCGCGTTGCTGTACCTTTGCGTTTGACTCCTCTTCGAGCCCCCAGCCTATTGAAACTGCCATATCCTGAACTGATGTAAAAATAGCGGCCTTGTGGTCACGGATCAGATTATTGCAGCCTTCCGACTGTGGACTACTTATTGAACCCGGAACCGCGAAAACCTCCCGGTGATAATTCTGAGCAAACTCTACTGTGATCAGACTGCCGCCTTTACTCGCCGATTCCACTACAATTGTAACATCACTTAACCCGGCAATAATTCGGTTGCGCGCAGGAAATCTCATAAAATCCGGTTTTGTTGCCAGTGCATTTTCGGTGACAATACCGCCTAGTTGCTGCATTTCCAGAGCGGTCTTACGATGCGATACAGGATAAATCACGTTCAGACCGCTCGCCATCACGCCAATTGTAGGCAGGTTACTCTTCAAACATGCTCTGTGCGCAGTAATATCAACTCCGTAGGCCAGGCCGCTGACAACCGTTGCCTGATAAATACCCAGGTCTTTAACCAAACTTTCGGTCACGGCTTTTCCATACTCGCTGATCTGCCGGGTACCCACAATACCTACGGTTCTGCCCACATTAAAATCAAAATTCCCACGTGAGTACAGTACAACCGGTGAATCGTACAATGGTTTTAATCTGGAAGGATAAGTATCGTCGGAATAAAAATGGAGACGGGTATCGGAGTTCTGGCAGTCAGCATATTCTCTTTCTGCCATAGCAAATGCTTCCTTTGCCAGCACCGCACGGACCACTTTTTCACCAACTCCCGGAATTTTGATGAGATTTTTATAATCAGAATTGAAAACATTTCCCGCTCCGCCGCAATAGCTGATCAGCTGCCGGACGGTTACCGCCCCTATTCCGGGCGTGTGAATAAGGGCGAGCGTACAGATCCTGTCGTTTTCTGTTAATTGATGCATGGTATAGTGTGTTAATTCAATAAAACTCAGCGTGAAAAACTTTCAGGTACTGGCATACAATTTGTCTGTATACGTAAAAAGTTTTTAACCTTCAAAAATAACAATAATCTGTAAAGGGTATATGGAAAATTTACAACCTGATGAAACCGAAACTGTCCAGCATTATGAAGGAATGGGTGCAACCTGTTACCCCGATGGTGTATTTTACAGAGTGTGGGCCCCACATGCGGAAAGCGTTTCGGTAGTAGGTAGTTTTAATGATTGGAAAGAGGGCGCAAATCCGCTGATACAGGAAGAAAACGGAGTCTGGGGGGCGCTGGTTGAGAATTCGAAGGAAGGAGACGAGTATAAATTCGCATTAAAAACACCGTCCGGAGACCTTTTCCGAAACGATCCCTACGCTTTAAAAGTGACCAATTCCGCAGGAAACGGTATAGTTTACAACCAGTCGTCTTTCGACTGGCAGGAAGTTGAATTTCAGATTCCAAGCTGGCATGAACTGGTCATCTACGAACTGCATGTCGGGACGTTTCATGTGAAGGAAGGTAGTCATATCGGCACATTGTATACCGCCATTGAAAAGCTGCAGTACCTGAAAGACATGGGTTTCAACGCTGTTGAATTAATGCCCTGTTCTGAGTTCCCCGGCGACCGCTCGTGGGGATATAATCCCGCAAATCCTTTTGCGATTGAATCCGACTACGGTGGCCCTGATGGCCTGAAAGCCTTTGTTAAAGCTGCCCACGAGTCGGGAATTGCGGTGATACTGGA
Source organism: Dyadobacter bucti (assembly GCF_005869225.1). Lineage (GTDB taxonomy): Bacteria > Bacteroidota > Bacteroidia > Cytophagales > Spirosomataceae > Dyadobacter > Dyadobacter bucti. The sequence continues at coordinate 1,204,794 of NZ_SWFP01000001.1, forward strand.
TGTTGTCTATAATCACTTCGGTCCTTCCGACCTGGATCTCTGGCAATTCGACGGCTGGTCTGAAAACGATGGCGGCGGGATTTACTTTTATAACGACTGGCGGGCAGAAACGCCCTGGGGCAGTACCAGACCGGACTATGGCAGGGGAGAAGTGAGACAGTACATTCACGATAATGCATTGATGTGGCTGCGTGACTACCGGGTCGATGGATTGAGAATGGACATGGTACCTTATATCAGGAATGTAAAAGCAGATGGAAATCCAGGCAACGACATCCCCGAAGGTATTTCTCTGATGCAATGGATCAACAAGGATATTCGTAAAAATTTCCCGAACAGGATCACAATTGCAGAAGATATGCATTCGCTCGATTTCATCACTAATTCAATTGAAAATGATGGGCTGGGCTATGGATCTCAGTGGGATGCGAAATTTGTCCACACCGTTCGCGATGCAATTATCACTGCCAATGACCAGGACCGCAATATGGACGGAATCGTAGAGGCGATTACAAGCCGTTACAATACCGATTCTTTCCAGCGTATTATTTATACAGAGTCACATGATGAAGTCGCCAATGGCCAGGCCCGGGTTGCCGAAGAAATCGCGGATGGTGATGTTAACAACTGGTATTCCAAAAAACGTGCGGCACTTGGTGTCGCCTTGGTTCTAACCTCCCCAGGAATCCCGATGATTTTCCAGGGTCAGCCACTGCTTGAAGACAAGTGGTTTTCTGACAGTGACCCGATTGACTGGTCACGTCTTGAAAAATTCAGTGGGTTCGCTTCATTACACCGGGATCTGATCCATCTACGCAGAAACTGGTTTGGCGTAACGGGAGGCCTTCAGGCACAGAATGTCGAAATCATCCGCGCTGATAATGAGAAAAAGGTTATCGTCATGCATCGATTTAATGACGGTGGCCCGAAGGACAGTGTGATAGTTGTGCTCAATTTTTCAACTGAAACCTTTTCTGATTATAAAGTTGGTTTTCCAAGAGGTGGTAAATGGAACCTTAGATTTAACAGCGACGATGAGCAATACGATCCTGAATTCTCGCATCTCGGAATTTTCGATCTGGAAACTATGGAAGGAGAGTTCGACAACATGCCTGTGCATGCCTCGCTGCAGATACCGCCATATACCGCGCTGATTTTTTCACAGGAAGACTGATCAATGATAATAACAAAAAAACCGCAGTTGATGCGGTTTTTTTGTTATTCTATTACCCTAAACAACCTGTCCCAGCGAATTTTATTAAAAAAACGCGTCGGGTCAGGATCAATCGACATCCATACAAATACTGCTTTTCCTACAATATGGTCTTTAGGTACAAAACCCCAGTATCTTGAATCAGCCGAGTTATGACGGTTATCACCCATCATGAAATAGTAATCCTGCCTGAACGTATATTTTTCCAAAACCTTTCCATTCTGAGTGATCTTGCCGCCTTCCAGCGACACACCTTCGTTCCCGTCATAATTCCTTATGATTTCACCAAACAATGCCGCATTTTCGGGTGTCAGATCGACAGTGGAACCTTTTCGGGGAACGACAATCGGGCCGTAGTTATCTTTATTCCAGTCCACAGCCTCATAGCCGGGAAACAAATGCGGTTCCTTTAATCCTTTGCTCATAAAAATCGGCTCTACTCTTTTTACAAAATCGTAGGATTTCATTTTTTCGGCAAGAGCTTGGGTCGTTTTAACGATATAACCGGACTCGTCGTTGGAAGCTATGCTGTCGTTATAGGTTTCTGTAAACCGAAAATAATCAGTGATCCCATTTTTGTGAAATACATTTTTTTCATTCACCAATGTGGTCGTCGATACAAAATATTCATTTTGCATACGCAAAGGATTAGCCTCCACTTTCCCGTTCACATATACTTGTCCGCCCCGGATTTCTAGCTTGTCACCTGCCTGGGCCACACATCTTTTAATATAATTGGACCGAAGATCGAGTGGATGAGGACGGAGATTAGGCAACACGGTACCATATTTCTGATAGGCATCGGGATGTTCAACAGGAAGATAAAAAACAACCACATCACCCCGCTTCACGTCTGTAAAACCAGGAAGCCGGTACTGAGGCAACTTAATCCACTCGAGATATGAGGGAATTTCCGTCCCCCAGATCGTCTGGTGTGTCAAAGGAATCTGCAAAGGTGTGACCGGTGTAGCGGTACCATAATGCAATTTGCTTACAAACAGATAATCTCCAACCAGTAATGTATTTTCCATCGAAGGCGTAGGAATCACAAACGCACTGAAAAATAGCCAGCGAATGAGCGTAGCAGCTACAACGGCAAACAAAACGGAGTCAAACCATTCTCGGAATGCAGACTTTTCTTGTTTCGTTTTCATCTGCTTTTGAAGCTCTTCGATGGAGGAAATCATAATTCGTCGTTTAAAACCTCCGCAATATAGTATTTAACATTATAATATATAAACCGGTATATTATATTTATTTATATATAAACGAAATCTGGCATTTTGCTGCCCGCACCATTGCCGCCGAGATTTCACCCCTCCCGGGGATCTTGGCTCTCGTCCTAATATCACTTTTCTCAAATAATTACATCCCTTCGGGATTATCAAGTGGGCATTTCAGAAGAAATACTCCAAAAGCCCAACCGGCTGAAATTATTGCAACTAATCGGCATACATTTAATCCGAACCCCTTGAAGGGTGATAGTATCAGCGCACAGTTAAGAAATCAAAAAAGGGAAGCCTCTCAGCCTCCCTTGTTATTATACCTATATTATTTCAATCAGTGAATAACCCGGAACAATCTGTTCCACCTGATCTTGTTGAAAAAACTCGTCGGATTGGGATCTATCGACATCCACACAAAAACTGCCTTTCCCACAATATGATCCATCGGAACAAAACCCCAGTACCTCGAATCAGCAGAATTATGGCGGTTATCGCCCATCATAAAGAAATAATCCTGCTTGAAAGTATAGCTGGTGATCGCAGCCCCTGCCACCTTTACGGAGCTATCGTCCAAAACCACATCCTCGTTTCCCTCATAATTTTTAATCACAGGACCATACAGCGCCACATTTTCGGGTGTCAACTGCACGGTCATTCCTTCTTTCGGTACAGTGATCGGTCCATAATTATCACGGTTCCATTTAAATAACTGCGAGTTCGGGTATAACATAGGCTCGCTGATATCCTTTGACGATTTCACAAGCGTAATATTTTTAACAAAATCGTAAGTTTTCAATTTGCCCGCAATCTCAACCGTGGTGTAAACCAGATATCCCATCTGGTCATTCCCGGGTATCGTATCATTGAAAGTTTCGGTGTACGCGTTGTATTCGGAAATTCCGTTTTCCTTGAAAACCTTCGATTCGTTCACTGCGGTAGTCGTAGCGACAAAATACTCATTTTCCATTCGTACCGGGTTTTCTACAGCCGTCCCGTTGGCATATACCTGTAAATCGCGCACTTCCAGCTTATCTCCGGGCAGACCCATGCAGCGTTTGATGTAGTTTGTTTTCAGATCGACAGGATGTTGCAATTCAGGTGGATAGTTAAAAACTACCACATCCCCGCGCTTCACTTCGCTGAATCCGGGCAGACGGTACTGAGGCAATTGCACGGCGTCAGTATAAGATGGAATGTTGGTTCCCCAGATCGTCTGGTGTGTCAGCGGGACCTGCAGTGGTGTTTTGGGTGTGCGCGTGCCGTAATGCAGCTTGCTCACAAACAAAAAATCACCCACCAGAAGACTGTTCTCCATAGAAGGTGTGGGGATTGTAAAAGCTTCAAAAAATAACCAGCGGATTAATGTTGCTGCTACTACTGCAAAAAGTATTGAATCAAACCATTCCCGTACCGCTGACTTTTTCTTGCTCCCGTAAGCGGTGTTTGGGGTCATTTCTTTATTAATAGCCATGCTATATAATTAATTGATAGTTAAGAGTTTCAATCTAAATTATTCAGAAGGTCATTCATGCCAAACACACCGTAACGGCCAACAAGCCACTCAGCAGACACCACCGCGCCAAGGGCAAATCCAGCCCGGCTGTGCGCCGTATGTTTAATTTCAATCGTATCGACTTCGGATTCATAGCGAACGATATGCGTTCCCGGCACCTCTCCTTCCCTTTCGGCAACAATTTGCAAATATCCTTCTTCATCCTGGGGAGCCAGCTTCCAGCCTTCCAGTTTTTCAGATTCGGCTATCAACCCCTCAGCAAGCGTAATCGCCGTACCGCTAGGTGCATCCAGTTTGTGAATGTGATGGATTTCAGTCATGGAAGACTGATAAGGCTGTCCATTCATCAGCCGTGCAAGCTGGCGGTTCAACTTAAAAAACAGGTTTACCCCGATGCTATAATTGGACGCATAGAAAAACGCTCCCGCCTGTTCCTTGCAAAGAGCCTCTATCTCGTCACGGTGTTCCAGCCACCCCGTCGTTCCACTTACAACAGGCCAACCTTTTTTCAGACAATAGGTAATGTTTCCGAAGGCAGATTCGGGGGCACTGAACTCTATGGCTACATCCACGTCCGCCGGTTTTAGCGCTTCCATGTCCGCGCGGTTCTGGATATCGATTTTTCCAACAATTGTATGTCCTCTTTCAAGGGCAATTTTTTCAATTGTTTTTCCCATCTTGCCATACCCCAGTAATAAAACTCTCATTAATCAGAAATTTGAAATCAGTACTTAAACTATATTATTTAATATTAAAAACTACCCGCAAACCCGGAGTAGGCTCCCTCATATAAGGCTGGCTCAGCTTAGGTTCTACCCTCAATGTGAGATCTTCTGACAAATCAAAGGTTTTCAGGTGGGCCGCTACGTTGGCCTCAATGATTGAAAGCGAGTAAATAAGCCCTGCGACGATCAGCGACAAACCCCGGTTCCGCCTCCAGTAATTTTTCCCCCTCGCGATCTGGTCTCTTGTTCCAGGCTGGTATTCGCTGCTGGTATTGAACAGATTACGCACACGAACTATTTTTGTTGAATCGGCTGTCAACCCTTTTTTGATCTGCCCGAATGTCGGGCTGCTTTCGTCCAGATCGTAAAACTCCTTATAAGTTTTAAGGTAATCCTTGTATTTGACCGAATTCAGAAAATACGCATACATACCGCCTCCGAAAGCAACATACACGATGGGGAGCTTCCAGTAATCGCGGTTATAAATTTGCCCTCCACCCGGTATCAGGGCGAGTCTGGTAGCTGTTTTTGGCACCGGCATAAATTTAGGCTTGCCGTTTTTACCGGTTTTCATTTTTAAAGAATCTGCGGCCTGCAAAGCTGCACTGTCCAAAACAGCCCCGGCAGAGTTTGCCCGCCTTAAACTATCGCCTCTATTTGTTTGGGCAGTAATATCTTTTGATAACAACAACATTACCCCAAGCCAAAACCAGTTTTTCAAGTGTTATTTAAATTTCAGTGTTTCCAAAATCTTTTTCAATTCGTCCTGCGAAGTAAAAGGGATTTTGATCTCTCCTTTGTGTTCGTTATCACTTTTTACGGAAACCTTCGCTCCAAAAAAGGAAGACAATTGAAACTGTAACGACTTTATTTCCTGATTAATTGTTGTCTGTTTTTTAGCCGCAAACGATATATTGCTCATCATTCCGAGCTTTCTTACCTCATCTTCCACCTTCCTCACCGACCAGCCTTCTTCAATGATTTTATTGAAAATTTTCAGCTGGCTCTGATCGCTGTTGATCGTAATAATGGCCCTTGCGTGGCCCATGCTGATCTTATTGTCCCGCAAGGCTGCCTGTATCACAGGAGGCAATTTCAACAGACGGATATAGTTGTTGACAGTAGTACGGTTTTTACCAACCCGTACGCCCAGCTCTTCCTGTTTCAGATTACATTCCAGGATCAGCCGCTGGTAGCTGAGTGCAATTTCTATTGAGTTGAGATTTTCCCGCTGAATGTTCTCGATCAGGGCCATTTCCAGCATCTGCTGGTCGTTGGCCGTTCTGATATAAGCTGGTATGGTTGTCAATCCCAGTGACCGTGACGCCTGTAAACGTCTTTCGCCTGAGATAAGCTGGTATGTATCTTCTGTGAGCTGCCGGACCGTAACAGGCTGTATGATTCCCTGAACACGGATCGAGTCTGCAAGTTCCTGAAGGGACTCCTGGTCAAATTTGGTACGTGGCTGATAAGGATTCGCCTCGATCTGGGTTACATCAATCTCATTCATCGACCCCACCACATCCGTGGGCGACAAACGTGCGCTTGTCCGGGGTGAGGTCATTTTCTCCGAATCCTGCAAAAGAGCCCCCAATCCTCTTCCCAAGCCCGTCATTTTTTTTGCTTTGCTGTTCTCCATTGTGTGTTATCTGCTATCAAACTTATATTAATTGACTCCCAGATGTTTATCGGAAGAAAGCAAGCCATTTTTGCTCAGGATCTCCCTGGCCAAGTTCAGGTAGCTTACTGCTCCTTTGCTCTCTGCATCCTGCGCCATGACAGGAATCCCGAAACTCGGGGCCTCGCTGATACGTACGTTACGGGGGATAATGGTATTGAAAACAAGTGATTCGAAATGACTGGTAACTTCATTGACAACCTGATTGGATAAACGCAGGCGCAGATCATACATCGTAAGCAGGATTCCCTCGATGACCAGGCTGGTATTAAGCCTTGACTGTATGATAGTAATGGTATTCAACAGCTTACCCAACCCTTCGAGTGCAAAGTACTCGCACTGGACAGGAATAATAACCGAATCCGCCGCTGTAAGGCTGTTAATCGTAATAAGGCCAAGGGACGGTGAGCAGTCAATGACAATAAAATCATAATCCTCTCTGACCTCCGCGATGGCATCTTTCATTCTGTGTTCGCGGTTTTTGAGATTGATCATTTCAATCTCTGCGCCCACCAGATCGATATGTGACGGCAGTAAACTCAAATTAGGAAAATCCGTTTCCAGAACGATATCTGCAGTTTTTGCCTGCTCCACCATCGCCTCATAAATACTGTTTTCCATCTCCTGCGGATTAAATCCCAAACCCGAAGTTGAATTGGCCTGGGGATCAGCATCTATGATCAGTGTCCGGAATTCCAGTGCGGCAAGACTTGCCGCCAGGTTGATGGCAGTGGTGGTTTTCCCTACTCCTCCTTTTTGATTTGCGATTGCAATTACTTTGCCCATGTATTAATAAGTGTTACCAAGGTCAAATTTCAATTATTCAGGGCAATTCACCAAAAAATGTTCCACGGACTTTTAAATAAACCAAATAATATACTAACATTCAGTTAGTTAGTATATATTATTATTTGATTAAAATTAAAATCACCCTTAAATATAGCGATGTTTCACGCCCAGACCTGGGTTCCTTCGGTGCAGTTTTTACACATTTCGATCTCCGACCGGGAGCGGATGAGTGAAGCCCGGAAATCCTTATATTTTTTACCTTTCCAGAGCTGGCGGAAAGTCTGCCTTTTCATATCGCCCAATTGATATTCGGCGTCCTTATCAAAACAGCAGGGTACCACTGCGCCGTCCCAGGTAATGACACAAGAGTGCCACATTTTCCAGCAATGGTCTACAAATTTATTTTTGATCGAATATCCGCCTGTTTCTTTTTTTTCGTACCGCGAATATTTTTCAATAGTCGGAATAAGATCGGAGCCTTCTTCATAATCATAGATTTGGGCGGTTTTTAAACCCACTTCATCGACGCCCATTTCTTCCGCCAGTTTCTTCACATCCTCAATCTGATGTTCATTGGGTTTCACCACCAGAAACTGGAAAATAACATGAGGTGTACTCGATTTCAACTCCTTTTTCCACTTGATGATGTTCCTGGTTCCTTCCAGTACTTTTTCGAGATTTCCGCCAATCCTGTATTGCTGGTACACATCCTGCGTGGTTCCGTCAATAGAAATAATCAGCCGGTCCAGGCCCGACTCGACAGTTTTCCGTGCTTTTTCGTCAGTCAGATAATGTGCATTGGTAGAGGTGGCCGTGTAAATTCCCTTGTCATGCGCATATTGGACAAGCTCGAAGAATTTCGGATGCAGGTAAGGCTCTCCTTGAAAATAAAATATCAGGTACAATAAAGTATCTGCAAGTTCGTCGATCGTTTTCTTGTACAGCTTCTCCTCCATCATGCCCGTGGGCCTGGTGAAAGAACGGAGGCCACTGGGACATTCCGGGCAGCGTAAATTACAGGAAGTAGTTGGCTCGAAGGAAATAGCGATCGGCATACCCCAGTGCACTGGGTTGCCGGTTGCTTTGGAATAAAAATAACTGCCTAAAATCTGAATTGCATTCCACGCTCGCTTCGGTGTGACCTTTGACATCAGGTTCAGACCATCTTTAAAGTTTTTATTCATTTGGGCAGCTTTTGGCTATCAGCAGCTCGCTATTAGCCTGTTTGTTATTTTACACACCTTGTTAATGCGCATATTTCATAAAACCGAAATCCCGGTTGTGTACTTAATTTCGGAAATTACGAAATAACTGCTGATGTGTAACACACTTTTCAGGGCGGAAAGTTTATGCTGATAAAATTGATTGTATGCTTCCCCATCTTCCACGACTACTTTCAGCATGTAATCAAAGTTGCCGGACACTACCGCGCATTCCAGCACTTCACTCATACCCACAATAGCCTGATTGAAGTCTTCAAAGCTTTCTTTCCGCTGTTTATCAAGGGTAACATTACAATACACCACCAGACTCTTACCGAGCTTCCTCCGATTTAACAGGCATACATATTTATCGATAAAACCCTCTCTTTCCAACTTTCTGATCCGCTCATGCACAGGTGTGACCGAGAGATTGATTTTGCTGGCTATCTCCTTGATCGTCAGCTGAGCATTTTGTTGCAACATTTCCATGATTCTCCGGTCGGTAATATCAGGTTGCATACAGGTTTTTTTATTGTGTCCGATTCATTGTTTAGGCACCCGGAAGAATTTTTTCCTACCATATCACTCAAAAATAGTTTTCTTTCCTATCCTTTTGCCTTTGGATAGAATCTTTTTTTCATAAAAATTAATTTTGTCCTCTCTCAAAAAACTATTTTTCACTACAAAATCTGCTGCCCAATGATCATCGGTGTACCCAAAGAAATCAAAAATAATGAGAACCGGGTGGCAGTTACGCCGGCCGGCGTAACTGAGTTCCTGAAATATGGGCATTCAGTATATGTGCAGACCGAGGCTGGAAAAGGTAGTGGTTTTACCGACGAGCAATACGCAGCAGCAGGAGCGACAATCCTTTCGGCAATCGAGGAAGTTTACGCAATAGCCGAAATGATCATAAAGGTAAAAGAGCCGATCGAAAGCGAATATGGTCTTATCAAAGAAAATCAGCTGCTTTTTACATATTTCCATTTTGCCTCTTCTGAGGCGCTTACACATGCCATGATCGAGCGCAAAGCAGTTTGCCTGGCATACGAAACTGTTGAGAGAGCGGACAGAAGCCTTCCCCTGCTGGTGCCGATGAGCGAGGTGGCGGGACGCATGGCCATACAGGAAGGCGCAAAATACCTGGAAAAGCCAATGGGCGGGTTTGGAATTTTGTTGGGCGGCGTTGCAGGGGTCAAGCCTGCCAATGTGCTTGTGCTTGGTGGAGGCATAGTAGGTACTCAGGCCGCAAAAATGGCCGCCGGGCTTGGAGCCAATGTTACAATCGTGGACATAAGCCTCGCCAGACTGCGTTATCTGGAGGATATTATGCCCGCCAACGTGGACACGGTAATGTCCAACGAATACAATATCCGCGATCTGATCAAAAGCTCTATACTTATTATCGGAGGTGTCCTTATTCCTGGCGCAAAGGCTCCGTTCCTGATCACCCGCGACATGCTGAAACTTATGAAACCTGGCACGGTAATGGTAGACGTTGCTATTGACCAGGGCGGATGCTTTGAAACTTCAAAAGCTACCACACACGAAGACCCTATATATGAAGTTGACGGCGTGGTACATTATTGCGTCGCGAACATGCCCGGAGCAGTTCCTTATACCTCAACCCTCGCGTTAACCAATGCTACCCTGCCCTACGCGCTGCAACTCGCAAATAAAGGCTGGCAAAATGCATGTTCTGCAAATGAAGAACTAATGAAGGGATTGAATGTGGTAAAGGGCGCTGTGGTTTTCAAAGGTGTGTCCGATGCCTGGAACCTGTCCTATACCGATGTAAACGAAGTACTTTAAATCAACAAACCTAATTAATTAAACCTTGCGGGATTTCTGAACCTGCAAGGTTTTTCGTTTCTAAAAATATTACAATTAACTACGGCAATGCATTGCGATTTCGAAAGTTATTCTTACTTTTGCATAAAATTTGAACGAACATCCGTTCGCTTCTCTGCTTCATACACGGTATAGCATTTTACAGATCAGCTACCCAACCTTAAATTTGCCCGGTTGGAATTTACCGTTCTCATGCAGAGCCCCACGGATGGTTTGTGGCGGGCTTTTGCGCAATCCCCTTTTAAATTAGTTTGAAAAGTATTTTTGATTGACACACCATGTGATGGTACTGTTTTGCCGTACTTTCCTGATCTGTGGGTCATCTGTGCTCAAATGCCTGTAAGAATTTGTCTGTTCTCAATAATGAACAAACCTACCGAGTCTGTAAAGATTTGATTACAAGAATTTTATCCATTTAGAATTTTATAATAATATAAATATAATGACAACTGAAACTATTGAAAATTTCTCAGAGCTAAACCTCTCTGAAAACATCCTGAAAGCCTTAACTGAAATGGGTTTCGAAAAACCCTCACCGATACAGGCACAAGGAATTCCGGCAGTTATGCAAGGTGCTGACGTAATTGGTCAGGCGCAGACTGGGACCGGCAAGACCGCTGCCTTTGGTATACCCGTATTGGAAAGAATAGATCTGTCAAGCAATGCTGTTCAGGCATTGGTACTTTGCCCCACCCGTGAATTGGCTGTGCAGGTTTCGGAAGAAATAGGAAGACTGGCCAAATACCAGAAAGGAATAAGAATTGAAGCAATATATGGTGGCGATTCCATCGACCGCCAGATCCGCTCGCTGAAAAGAGGCGTACATATTGTGGTAGGAACTCCCGGCCGTGTGATGGATCACATGGAACGCAAGACATTGAAATTCGACGAAGTACGCATGATGGTACTGGACGAAGCTGATGAAATGCTGGACATGGGTTTCCGTGAAGACATCGAAAGTATCCTGGCTGATATGCCGGAAGATCGTCAGACCATCCTGTTCTCGGCTACAATGTCGAAACCGATCATGTCGATCACCAAACGCTTTTTGAACGATCCTATCCTGATTAAAGTCGTTCGCAATGAACTCACCAATGTAAACATCGAACAGGTGTTTTTCGAAGTGAAGCCACAGGCCAAGGTTGAAGTGATGACCCGCCTGATTGACATGCACCATCTGAAATCCCTACTTGTTTTTTGTAATACAAAACGTAAAGTGGACGAAATCGTGGAAGACCTGCAACTGAGAGGCTATGCTTCGGAGGGTATCCACGGCGACCTGCGCCAGCAGCAAAGAAGTAACGTTATGAGCAAGTTTAAGGCTGGCGTAACTACTATCCTTGTTGCTACGGACGTCGCTGCGCGTGGTATTGATGTAAGCGGACTCGACGGTGTGATCAATTTCGATATTCCCTTGGATGAAGAATATTACGTTCACCGTATTGGCCGTACAGGTCGCGCGGGTATGTCCGGGAAAGCATTCTCACTTGTGGCACGTGACGAAAAATTCCGTCTTAAAACAATTGAAAACTACACCAAGGTAAAAATCGAAAAAGGAGTAATTCCTTCTTACGAGGATATTGTTGGTGTGCGCAAAGCAAGATTTGTAGAGAGTATATCGGCAGCTATCAAAAACGGTGACGACCTGGATCTTTACAATGATGTTCTTGAAATGCTGCATCACAGCGGTTACAGTACTGAGCAAATTGTTGGTGCGATGGCCAAGCAGATCATGGGTGTTCAGAAAAATGAATACGCTGACAGCAACTTAGCATGGGAAGAAAGACGTGGAGAGCGTGACGGCCGCCGTGAAGGCAGTGGTGATCGTTTTGAGCGCCGCTCATCGGGAGGTAGCCGCTTTGAAAGAGGAGGCAGAGAAGGAGACCGCCGCGGATCGGATCGTTTTGCACCAGCAGGCCGTGGCGAGTCACGCAGGTCAGAAGGTGGCCGTGATGAATCAAGAAAGTCGGCAGTTCCGGAAGCGGGTATGACGCGCTTATTCTTGAGCCTCGGCCGTAAAGACCATATTCTTCCAAAGGATATCGTAGGCGCAATTGCCGGAGAAGCCAACATTCCTGGAAAAACCATCGGAGCAATTGATATTTATGACAAATTCACATTTGTAGATGTCCCTGAGCGTGACGCACGTGCCGTACTTCGTGCTATGGATGGAAATACCATTAAAGGAAAACCTGTACAGATCGATATTGCGAAATAATTGATCCGGGAATTATATTTGAGAAAAGGGACTTGTAAAAGGGTCCCTTTTTTACGTATTTTTCAGAATGCAAAAAGATCAGAGACCTGAGGTATGGCTTCGCGGCCCGCTTTCCGACATACCTGCTTTATTACAACCTGCCGCCCACGCTATTTTGCAGGCAGAGGAAGAAATAACCGCCCTGGCTACGGAATTTCCGAATGAATTGCTCTGGGAAAAGCCGGCAGGCGTGGCATCGGTAGGCTTTCATTTACAACATCTGGCCGGAGTTCTTGACCGGCTTTTTACTTATGCAAGAGAAGAGCAGCTGAGTGACAATCAATTGAATTATTTGAGAAACGAAGGAAAAGAACCCTTCCCTGGCTGTACCTTGCAGGATTTGCTTGATTATTTCCGCAGTCAGATCAGGCAGGCTCTTAACCAGTTCCGGCGCACCGATGAATATACCCTGACCCAGGTCAGATATGTTGGTCGTGCCAAAATCCCTTCAACGCACATTGGGCTGCTTTTTCACGCGGCTGAGCATACCCAACGTCATCTCGGTCAGCTGCTGGTAACCGCCAGAATATTGCAAGCCGGTTCAAAGAATCCTGACTTCTGAATCAGTCGTCTGCTTCCGTCCGAATATGGAGTAGTTTCCTGATCCAGCTTTGTTGCTCGGCAGCTTCGTCCTTTTTGTCATTTTCATCAAAAGAAAATTTAACCGTATCGCCGAGGTCAGGCTGCCCTGCATTGACCCAGCATGTATACCAAACGTCACCCACCATCTTTATCGAGGCCTTCATTCTCCGTTCAACCTGGCCATTGAGCATCTGGTGATATTTCGCGGAAAATTCCCGGGAATAGGATCTCGTCAACACGTTGTTTCTCAATTCGTAACTGTACTTTTTTGCCGGATCAAAAGAGGCGCTCAACTGCTTTTCAAAGAGAAATACAGAATCACTGGCCAGATGAGATGCTTCAACTGTTCTCCAGATTTTCTCCTGGATCCTTTCCACATATTCCGCCTCACCAATCCATAGTTCGTAGTCAGCAGCAAATAATTCCGGCAACCTCGATTCCCAGAAAGCGTGGATCCCCTCCTGCCGTGTCAGCTGGCCGTTATAGTTTCGGGTTGTGTGTAAAGGCACATGCGCATCGGCAATGTAATGACCCAGGTCGGCAGAAATTCTCAAAATCCTTTTTGCATCTTTTGTCTTAAAAGCTTCAGTTAGCTGGTAAGCGGCCGTTTGCACGTACCATGGCACAATTCCATGCTTCCTCAGGCTATCTTCCCCCATTTTCCTTACTGCATCTGGCCAGGAAGCAGGCAACATCTGCAGGGCACTGTCGCCGTACGTGTCAAGATCAATATAATGCCGCTCTGCTTCACCTATTACGGCATATCTTCTCCGGTCGGGGTTAGTGGCATTTTCAGTGAGATAATCAATATTCTTTTTATAGAAAAACTGCATCTCATACGGAAGCCGAAACACTGCCAGACGGTTGATCCGCTTGTGCGCCCAGAATCCCCAGGAAAAATGAAAGCCGCAAAAAACAGTCATACTCAGTATCATGCCGCAGATTGTGGCAGATAAATTAAAAAATTTCGGTTTTTTTGCTGAAAAAGTTTTGATGTAACCGTTTTTCACATCCATATAAAATTTGGAACCTCAGTCAGGCCATTTTTTACATGTTTAGACGCATTCTGCAGAAAAAAGTAACAAACCAGCTCTTTTTCAAACCTGTCTTCGGAAATGAGACCAAAAATGCCGTCGTCGACCGTAATTATCGATTCAATTTCCGGAACCACCAGCAATCTGAGCTGAAAACTACTCCCAAATATTATTTCTCAAAATCAAACTTAGCAATACAAATCCACTGAGAATTGCTCATTTTTCAATATAAATTATATTTTTTATATAAATAATGCAATTATTAAATAATGTTTTACCTTTGTCATTATCATAAATAAGTACGAATCGATTTTTGAAATAATGAGAACAAAAAATAAAACAATAGGATATTTAATACCGGTATTCGCATTATGCGTTTTTATGCTGGTCATTTACGGAGCTTACGTACCACACAAACCTGCGGAAACACAGCGCGTGATTTGTATTAAGTTCAAGCCTGGAACATCAAACGAAGATATTGAGAAGCACTTCCGGGACTTTGCATCAATGAAAAATGCAGTGAAGGATGTGGTAGCTTATTCAGCAGGACATGTGCAGAAAACAAGCGACGATCAAAACCAATTCGATGTCATTCATTACCTGACATTCCGTACTGACGAAAGCGCTCAGAAGTATGTTGCCAATGCAGACCGGAAGGCATTCGTGAAGGCGAATGAAGGGCATTGGGAGAACGTACTGGAAATGAATTCCAACATCGAAAAATAATTTATAATAGTAATAGGAGTGAAAATTTTAAAAAGAGTCGGGTATCCCGGCTCTTTTTTTCTTTTACGGTTATTACCAATTAATGGGGTCCAGCCCCTTGCTTTCAAGATATGCGTTGGCTTTGCTGAAATGTTTGCAGCCAAACCAGCCCCCTCCATTGGCAGACATGGGCGAGGGATGCCTGGCTTTCAGCACCTCGTGTTTCCCCGCGTCAATCACCGCCCCCTTGTCCTGTGCATATTTGCCCCAAAGCATAAATACGATGTTACTTTTTTCATCGGACACACATTTGATCACAGCATCCGTGAATTTTTCCCATCCCCTGTTCTGATGCGAGCCAGGTGTACCGCTTTGCACCGTCAGGGTCGCGTTGAGCAACAGCACCCCCTGCTTAGCCCACCTCTCAAGATTACCGGTTGCCGGAAACGGCTTTCCCAGATCCGATTGTATTTCTTTGAATATATTGACCAGGGAAGGCGGCATGCGCACGCCGTCATTGACGGAGAAACACAATCCGTTCGCCTGGCCTAATCCATGGTATGGATCCTGGCCTAAAATAACGACCTTGCAATCGTCAAAACTGCAGAAATTAAATGCATTGAATATCTGTTTTGCAGGCGGGAAAATTTGCCGGGTTGCATATTCACTTTTTACAAAATTCACCAGCTCAGGAAAATAAGGTTTTTCAAACTCGGGCGCCAACCTTTCTTTCCACGACTGCTCAATTTTTACATCCATAAAACTGTTTTTGATTTGGAAACCAAATTATATGATTTTGTTTTGGTTTTATCAGTAATTGATGACTATTTTCGTTTAAGCTGAAGAATTCACTACTTACCCAACACCCTCAAAGCATATGGTTTCCAAAGTGACAGATGGTGTAAAAGTCACCGTACTAACTGAGTATCAGTCGGATTATTCGAACCCCGGACAGGATCATTATGTCTTCACTTATAAGATTCTGATTGAAAACCATAGCGAGTATACTGTTAAATTGCTAAGAAGGCACTGGCTTATTTACGATGCAAACGGAACCGTTCGCGAAGTCGAAGGCGCAGGTGTGGTCGGTCTCCAGCCTATTCTTGAACCGGGTGATGTGCATGATTATGTCTCGGGATGTAACCTTCGCACCGACTTGGGCAAAATGGCGGGTACCTATTTGATGGAACGCGTGCTCGACGGGCGTCAGTTCCGGGTTATCATTCCTGCATTTTCGCTGGTTGCCCCCTACCGGATGAACTAGAATCTTCAGACCGACATAATTGATGTCTTTCATTAAAAGTCTTACCATTGATTGCAGCATACATTAAGTACCTCCTCAAATCAGGAAACGAGCATTCCATTCACTCCCCTTTTTTGTTTGAACTTTACACGAAGGTCATAGCAGCCAAGAAAGATGAAAATCCGGACTATCCTGCATTAAAATCACTTCGTAAGGAGCTTCTTAAATCGACAAGAGAAATTGAGATCCTGGATCTTGGCGCAGGCTCCCGTATCAACAAGTCGAATCGCCGTCAAATCAAAACAATTGCAAAAAATGCCGAAAAGCCAGAAAAATTCGGAAGGCTCTTCAATAGGCTTATCCAAAGGTTTCAGCCACGGACAATTCTGGAACTGGGTACTTCACTGGGTCTCACCACCCTCTATATGTCCCGGGCAAAAAAAAATGCAAAAATCCTGACTTTCGAAGGCTGTCCGGAAACCGCAGGTGTTGCCAGCGACAATTTCGCTAGGATGGGTGCGGATAATATCGACATCATCATAGGAAACATAGACGAAACCCTACCCAGCACACTTGCCGGACTACGTGAACCATTGGATTTCGCATATTTTGACGCAAATCACCGGCATGAGCCAACGGTCCGATATTTTGAAAACTGCCTGCCCTACGCTACCAACGATTCCGTGTTCATTTTTGACGACATATACTGGTCGGAGGAAATGACTGCCGCCTGGGAACAAATCAAAGCCCATCCACAGGTAACCCTCTCCGTCGATCTTTTCTGGATAGGACTTGTTTTTTTTAGAAAAGAGCAGGTAAAGGAGAATTTCATATTACGGTTCTAGAAAATCATTCATTTTATCCCAGAATTATCCGGCAGATAAATGACGGGCGGGTCAGGTAACAAACTTTTCCCAAAGTTGCTACCTTTACTTTTCCCTCATTTCTTTCTGCATGAACACACGATCTATCCTCAGAGCATTGGCAGACAGTGGCATCATTTCCAGCCCGCAAAGTGCTGTTATTGAAAAATTTGAAACCGAAAAACCATTTTCCATCCACTCGGAACTTCGGTCCGTATTGTACCTCGGAATCATTCTTTTCGGTGGTGGTGTTGGCGTAATCATCTATGAAAACATTGACACAATCGGTCATCAGGCTATTATCGGCGCCATTGCCTGCGTCATCATTGTCTGCTTTTACCATACCTATAAAAACCGACTCCCTTACACCAGTTCTGAAGTCGAAAATCCAAACAAGTTTTCGGAATACTCCCTGCTTCTGGGGTGCACCACTTTTCTTGCCCTTGAAGGTTACCTGCAGTTTCAATATCAGACATTCGGTACGAGATATGGCCTCACGGTACTGATACCAACTATTATTTTCTTCTTCTGCGCCTATCGCTTTGATCACCGGGGCGTACTGTCTCTGGCTGTAACGGGACTGGCTTCCTGGCTGGGGCTCACGATAGCGCCCATGTCCATCCTGGCTGGCAATGATTTCACAGACATCAGGATCATTGTACTTGCAATCTTGCTGGGTGTGATGCTGGTGGCGTTGGGCTGGACGTCCGACAGATACCGGGTCAAACGGCATTTTTCGTTCACTTACCTGTTTATGGGCGGCAATCTGGCGTGCCTGGCTGCCTTGACAGGACTATTCACGCACGACTACAAGATCATTTATTTTTTGATTGCGGGTGGTCTCTGCTACTTTTTCATACTTCGCTCCCGGGAAGAACAATCCCTTATTTTCCTGCTTATGGGTGTGATTTACGGATATGTGATCATCACCTATGCTCTTTTTACAACTTTTGGGGACACAGCTGCGGCGCTACTTGCAACCTATTATTTTCTATTTTCAAGTATAGGAGTCATCATTTTTCTGTTAAACGTCAAGAAATTCCTTGGGATCAAAAAATGAAAAAGGCATTCAACCAAAACTGGATCGAAAATCTGAAAATCCAGGAAACTGCATCTTCCTGGCTCTCCAAAAATCTGATCTCCGCCGATCAGTTATCCACAATCAAGGCCGTTTTTGCTGAACATTTCTACCGTCCCGGCATTTTTATCAAAATCGGGCTGTTTCTTTTTGCCATAATTGCCTGCTCTTTTTTTGCCGGCTTTGCTTCCATATTCTTATCCGGCGGCGGCTCGGATGCGGCAATCGTGGTACTAAGTCTGGTTTGCCTGGGAGGATATGCTTTTTCACTGGAATATCTTATAAAAACCAGAAATCTGTTTCATTCAGGGGTCGACAATGCGTTGTTATATTCCGCGATCGGTGCCGCCATGACGCCTGTTTTTATCCTTTTTAATAATCTGGAGATCTGGCAATACTGTATTTTCATGCTTTTTATCTTCTTATTCGCAGTGCTTCGCTACGCCGACTTTTTTGCAGCATTGGGTTTATTTGCAGTAATATTAACGCTGGTTGCAACCTTGCTGGTCAAATTCCCGCTCGGAAAAGCCTTGCTTCCCTTTGCGGTCATGGCATTATCGGCAGCCATTTATTTGGCGGTTAAAAGAATCAAAGACACATATTACCATGATCGCGCAAAATTGCTCGAAGTCCTTTCTCTCGTCACATTTTATTTGGGAGGAAATTACCTTGTCGTTCGGGAGGGAAATGCTTTTTTAAATGAATTAAACGCGCCGGTATCGCCGCAGGTCGCTTTTGCACCCCTGTTTTATTTTTTCACGATAATCATACCCCTGGCTTTTATTATCGGAGGAGTCCGGAAAAAAGACCGCATCCTGTTCATACTTGGCCTGCTGAGCTTTGCATTTTCTGTATTCACCTACAAATATTATTTTGGCTTTTTAACTCCCGCACAAGGAATAACTGTGGCGGGTGCCCTGATGATCCTGCTGGCCGTAGCCTCGATAAAATATTTCCATACCGCCAAACACGGGATCACCGACGAACAGGACAGTAAACGTAAATTTGCAAACCTAGAGGCGATCATTGTGGCCCAGCAAATCGGCCAGTCCCCTCAGCACGGAGGTCCGGAATTCGGAGGCGGTGATTTTGGCGGAGGAGGCGCTGGCGAAGCATATTAACATTGTACCTTGGAAACGCTGGAAAAATCGCCAATTATCCTGGGAAACCCGCCGGAAAACATCGAGTTCTTCACAGTACAGACCAAAAGGATGCATTTATACATTTCTCCGACGAATCATCGGCCGGTATTCTATCCAGCTCACCTCCGCGGAGAACGTGTGGATCAAAAAAATACTGGTCAGATAATTATACATATACCGGTTATCGTTTGATCGGAATTAGAAAGCTGGATCAGTTTTTTTGTGGGCAAAAAATGCCCGGTCAATTTGTTTGCGGGCAATTAAAAACGATATTTAGAATATATTTTGGTCTACAAATAACCTTGGATTAATGTACACTTTAAAGCTTCTTCTGGAGATTATGGGAGGTTTAATCGTCCTGTTTTCTATTATTCCGCTCATAAGAAATGATTTCTGGGCATTCCGCGTTTTCGAATATCCCCGCCTTCAGAAACTTTTCCTCAATGCCTGCATACTGATCATCTACGCTTCTCTTTTTCAAGTTTCCTCAACTTTCGAGATCGTTTTGGTAGTGTTGATCAGCGCAAATGCGGCTTACCTGATCTATCAGATTTTCCCATTTACATTTTTTGCCAAACGACCCCTGCTCCGGGCAATGCATTCCGATCCGAACAATGCACTGAGCATCATCTCATCCAACGTTTTCCAGGATAACAAAAATACTGCTGGCGCTATGAAGCTTCTCAGGAAATATGATCCTGACATAATCCTGCTGCTCGAAACAGACAATTTCTGGTACCAAGGCACAGAGGAACTGAAAAAGCATTACCCCCATCAGGTGTTGGTGCCTCTTGAAAATACTTATGGAATGCTGCTTTATTCAAAACTAGAGTTGGTAAACCCGGAAGTAAGGTATTTGGTGGACCCGGAAATCCCTTCGATCAAGGCAAGGGTTGTACTTCAATCGGGAACCGAAGTTCGGCTGTATTGCGTACATCCCACCCCGCCGGTACCCGGGGAAAATATGTTTTCGACCGAACGTGATAAGGAATTATTACTGATCGCAAAGGAGGTTAAAGCTGAAAATTTGCCGACGGTGGTTGTGGGCGACCTCAACGATGTCGCCTGGTCTTACACTACCAATCTCTTTACCCAGATCAGCGGATTGCTCGATCCGCGAAAAGGCAGAGGCTTTTTCAATACATTTCACGCTAAATATCCCTTTCTTCGTTTCCCGCTCGATCATGTATTTTGTTCTGTTGATTTTAAATTGCTGCGCCTGCTGCGTCTTGAAAATTTCTCATCCGATCATTTCCCGATCCTGATAGAGCTCCAGTACGAAGTTCTCGCAAAGGTGCAACAGGAAGAGCCAGAAGCCGACGCGGAGGAAATTGCCCTTGCAAACGAAAAAATAAAAAAAGACACCAACTAATCCGATTTATGGCACAAAAAACGGGCATAAAATGATGGCAATGATATTGGAATGATTTTTGCTAACCACCAATCATGGTTATACACTCTGCACCTTCCCTACCCCGACCTATTGGCTATGCATAACAAATCATACGAAGAAAAAATAAAACCCGAGTTCCAGAAATGGCAACTCAGGATGCGGAAGCGGCCCAACTTCGTGGACAGGACCTCGAAGAAGATTCAGGATAAAATAAATAGCGTCATCCCCGACAAAGTGCATCAGGCCATCACGGCTACCATTAAGCAAATGATTCGCGCCGTGCTGACCGGAGCGAAGTTTACAACCGCTTTTCCGGCCAAAAACAATTCACTGGAAGAAATTGAGATCGCGGTACAAAAGAGAGTAGAATTTTATAAAAAAGCAGGAGCCGCAGAAGGGGGTATCACAGGGGCGGGAGGTTTCTTGCTTGCTCTGGCCGAATTCCCCATTCTGATCGGCATCAAAATGAAGCTTCTGTTTGATATCGCCGCATTATACGGCCGTGATGTCGACGACTACCGGGAACGTCTTTTCATACTGCACATTTTCCAGCTTACCTTCTCTAGCCAAAAACAAAGACAAACAGTTTTTGAGCAGATGGTCAACTGGCAGCAAAAAAGTCAGCATATGCCTGAAGACATTCACCAGTTCGACTGGAAAACATTTCAGCAGGAATACCGCGATTATATCGATCTTGCCAAAATGGCCCAGCTAATCCCCGGCATCGGCGCGGCAGTTGGGATTATCGTCAATTATCGCTTGCTCGATCAGTTGGGGAAAACAGCAATCAATGCATACCGGATGAGGTGGTTCGAAGAAAGAACATTAACAGGCTCGACCGGTTATCCTCAGCTGCCGCTGGCAGTCTGAACAATTAAAGACAATAGTTACACTTTGATCCACTTTGCACATAAATTGAATGAGCGCTAAGCGAAAGGAACATGTTTATTCAAAAAGATTAGATTCCGCTTTTCTGGCAGTATATAACGGCTACACATTTTTTCTGCGCTTCTTCCGCGAAGCGTTCAAAGGAAGAATGGAATTTCAGGAACTCGTAAAGCAGTGTTATGCCATAGGCTACAAATCCCTGCTTTTGATCGGTCTAACCGGGTTTATTACCGGAATGGTTTTCACCAAACAATCCCGGCCTTCACTGGCCGAATTTGGGGCGACGTCGTGGTTGCCTTCGCTGGTAGCCATTGCGATCGTGCGGGCACTGGCGGCATTGGTTACTGCACTTATCAGTGCGGGGAAAGTGGGATCGAGCATCGGGGCGGAACTGGGCTCCATGCGTGTTACCGAACAAATAGATGCGATGGAAGTATCGGCGGTAAACCCCTTCAAATTCCTCGTCGTTACCCGCGTACTGGCGTGCACCATTACCATTCCCATCCTTATGTTTTACTGTACCATGGTCAGTCTGATGGGCGCATTTTTAAATGTAACCCTCAATGAAGGCACCAGTTTCATTGCCTTTTTCGAGAATGCATTTGAGCAGATCACCTTCCTGGACATCTTCACTTCGGTGGCGAAAGCAGTTGCCTATGGATTTACCATTGGTATTGTCGGCTGTTACCAGGGTTATAACGCCAGCAAGGGAACCGAAGGCGTCGGGAAAGCGGCCAATTCATCGGTGGTAATTTCCATGTTCCTCATATTTATCGAGGAGGTTATCATTGTTCAGGTATCAAATTATTTCAGAGTTTAGAATGGCAGAAACGAATAACACTCAGGAGCCGGTTATCGATATCAGGGGGCTTTACAAGTCATTCGGGGATCTTCATGTACTCCGCGGCGTAGATCTGAAAGTAGAGAAAGGCGAAAACGTGGTGGTGCTGGGTCGTTCCGGGACGGGCAAATCCGTACTGATCAAAATTATTGTCGGGCTGCTCAGCCAGGACAGAGGAGATGTGAAAGTACTTGGCCAGGAAGTGTCTACGCTGAATGAAAAGGAACTGAGGGACCTGAGACTGAAGATCGGCTTTTCCTTTCAGAACAGCGCATTGTATGATAGTATGACCGTACGTGAAAATCTTGAATTCCCACTGGTCAGGAATGTAAAAAACCTTACCCGCTCGGAAATTGACCAGCAGGTGGAGGGAGTACTGGATGCGGTAGGGCTCAGCCAGACGATCAACCAGGTACCATCCGAACTGTCCGGTGGCCAGCGTAAAAGAATAGGAATCGCCCGGACACTCATTCTGCAGCCTGAAATCATGCTTTACGATGAGCCAACCGCGGGACTGGATCCTATTACCTGCCTGGAAATCAACGAACTGATCAACGAGGTTAAGGAAAAATACCACACCACTTCTATCATTATCACCCACGACCTTACCTGTGCCCGGGCTACGGGCGACAAGATTGCCATGCTTCTCGACGGACGCTTCCTCAGACAGGGCACTTTTGAGGAGGTTTTTAATACAGATGAGGAAAGAATCAAAAGTTTTTACGACTATAATTTTATTCAGTAAATAATGGAAACATCAGCAAGGAAACGCTCCATAACAGTAGGTCTTTTTGTCATTATCGGCATCGTTATTTTCGCCGTGGGAATACTTACCGTAGGAAGTATGAAAAAAATATTTTCCTCCAATATAGCCGTTAAAACGATTTTTGACGACGTTAACGGACTAAAACCGGGAAACAATGTGTGGTACTCAGGTGTGAAGATCGGCACCGTCAAGACCATCCGCTTTCTGGAAAATTCGCGCGTTGAGGTAATGATGAACATTGAGGAGAAATCCCAGGAATTTATCAGAAAAAATGCCAAAGCGAAAGTCAGCACCGACGGTCTGATCGGGAACAAGATCATTGTGATTTACGGCGGTACCCAGAAAGTACCTTCCATTGAAGATGGGGACGAGCTGATTGTGGAGAAAATAGAAAGTACAGAAGAAATGCTGGCCGTTCTTTCGGAAAACAACAAAAACCTGCTCGGTATCACAAGCGCCTTCAAAACTATCAGTAAAAATATCCTCGAAGGAAAAGGGACTGTGGGAATGCTACTTGCCGACGAAAGCCTCTATAACGATGTTGACAAGACACTGGCAACTTTGAAACAAGCCTCTCTGAATGCACAGACCATGACCGCTTCCCTGTCAGGTTTTACAGCCAAGCTGAACCAGAAAGGCGGGCTGGCCAATGATTTTGCAACCGATACTGTGATCATGCGCGACCTGCGCGGGACGATCGGCAAACTGAACGAAACAATTTCTTCGGCCAACGTAATGGTGTCGAACCTGAAGACCGCCAGTGCCGATCTCAATTCCAATACAACCAGCCCGCTGGGGGTACTCCTGCATGATGAGAGCACGGCTTCAAATCTCAAGGGAACGCTAAAAAACCTGGAAAGCAGTACGGAGAAACTGGATGAAAATATGCAGGCGCTCAGATCAAATTTCCTTTTCCGCCGGTACTTTAAAAAGAAAGCGAAAGAACAAGAAAAAGAGGAGGTCAAACAGCCGGAAAAAGTGGAGTAAAATGGAGTATCAGATTAGTGGAAGAAATATTTTTTTAATTTTGTAAATAATACGGGACAGATTGTAAAAATAGTTTCCGTTATTTATTAAAAATAAATCGCATTTTCTTTACAACTCTCTGATATACTTATACCTCTAATTTAACTAAAATGGCATTACAACTCAATTCTGCTCTCGATCTGGACTATATCGATCAGGCGTACGGCGATGATCCTGTGATACTTTACATGATCTTCGACGCCTTTCTCAGTGACTCCATGCCCCGATGGCAGACACTACACAACACTCTGGAAACAAATGATTTAAAAGAATCTGCTGCTATCGTTCACGGGCTGAAGCCTTCCTTCACTATGGCTGGCCTTACCTGGGTCAGAACAAAGGTAGAGGTACTGGAAAAAGCCATTCGCGACAACGAAGATCATGAACAGCTGATAAAGCTCTATTCAGATATTTCGGACGACCTTAATTATGTTACGCCAATCCTGGAACAGGAATCGGAAAGGTTGAAAATGGCCTGACGGAAAATTTACCTACTGAAAATACTTCTAAGCGGGTGGTTATACTACCCGCTTTTTCTTTTGGATTTCTCCCAGACCGAGCTCTGATTTCCAGCCATGTATCGCAGGATACCCGCCAGGACTGCATAATTCATCACACAAAAATAATAAGGGATAAAAAGCACCTTTACTTTAACCTTGCGTTTTTCCAGCATCCAGCCCGCAAATGCAGAGATATAAAACAGCAGTTGCGCCAACAAAATCACCAGGTAAACCCAATGCCCTGATCTGGCCACTATCACAACATTTAATATCAGTGCCAGGATCATCAGAAACGGCGTGATCGTCCAGCGCAGCACACGGTGGCTGATATATTGAAATGACAACACAGGATAATGGAACGGATTAAAGAGCTTTTTCAACCGTAAAATAGATTGAATCCCGCCAGCCGCGATCCTGACCTTGCGTTTCAGTTCCTCCTTGATGTTGTCCGATGAAAGTTCAGAAGCGTAAGCATCAGGCTCATAGATAATCCGGTAACCCTGTTGAGCGATCAGCATTGAGATCATAAAATCATCCAGGATTGTATCCGGCTCCACCTGCTGGTAAAGCGACCGCCGCACACTGAACAATTCGCCGGCCGCACCCACCACAGAATAAAGCTCAGAATCCCACTTTTTTAAAGCAGACTCATATTTCCAGTAGAAACCCTCCCCGGCCGTAGCATCCGAGACCGCTTCCTGCTGTACCCTCTTTTCCCCGGATACTGCGCCCACCTTCGGATCGGCATAATGTCTTGCGATCAGTAGCAATGCATCTTTGTTCAGGAAAGTGTTTGCATCGGTAAAAACCACCACCTCGCTGTCGACTTCGTGCATAGCTCTGTGGATAGCCTGGATCTTCCCGCTTCTCACGGGTGTGTGCATCAGCTTGATCCGGTCATAGGCGCTGATCAGAGCCGGTGTACGGTCCGAAGAACCGTCAGTCACAAAGAGAAATTTCAGCTTGTCATGCGGGTAGGAAAGCTCCAGTGTATTTCTGATTTTTTCCTCAATGATACTTTCTTCGTTGTAGGCGGCGATAATCAGCGTGAGGGTCGGAAAAACCTGATCGAGTCCCGGAACAGCCCTTTTACCCATTATTAATCTCCTGACACGTACGAGTATGTAAAGTAGGATGCCGTATCCTGCAAAAGTGTAAAAGACAATGAATAAACTAAGCCAGAATAGAATTTCCATATTTAGCGGATCAACGGGTAGCCCAGATAATTGCTATCCGGTTTATTGGAAAAGTGCCAGGTAATGGCTTTAAAAAATACCGGAATAAAACTGTATTCTTTGTTCTTGATATAGTGAAGTAGATTTCTCGGCACCACCAGCGCGAGGAAATAGCAGCAGAAAATGAAAAAAGCAAAAGAGGAAGCGTTTTTTCTGATGAACAATATCCTGTTTCGGTTCATAAAATACTCTTTCAAAGCAGTCCGTTTTCCGACGGATACCGATTCCTTGTGATAAATGAGGGCAGATAAATCCGTATGGATTTCATACCCCGCCTTACGGATCCGTTCACACCAGTCCAGCTCTTCATAATACAGAAAGTAATTTTCCGCCATCACTCCCGCCTTTTCCAGCGCCTCCCGCCTGATCATCATCGCCGCTCCGTGCGCATAGCCGGTAACTCCGCTCAAAGAATCATACTGACCATTATCTTCCTCAAATTGCCCGATGCATGCGTTGCTGCCTGTGTAGTAATTCATCGGCGTGTAACCTGTATACTGAAGCATGCCGGGATGGTCAAAATAATGGATCTTGGGCGAGATCATGCCGATCTTGGGGTTCGATTCCATGGTTTGCACAAGCTTCCCGATCAGGTCCGGAGTAACTTCGGTATCGTTGTTGATCAGAAAAAGATAATCGCCGGTTGCATGCCTTATTCCGATATTGTTCCCGCCGGCAAACCCTGTATTTTCGTCAGATCTGATAAATTTGATACCGCTGTCGGCAGCTTCCCAGACAGGTACCGGGTTCACTTTGCTCCCGTTATCGACCACGATTATTTCCAGAGCAGGGTAAGTATTCACTTCCCTGAGCGACCTGAGCAAATCGTCCGTAACCTGAGGCTGATTAAAATTCACAGTAATAATGGAGACACTTTTCATGGTGCAAAACGTGCAGCTGATACCTGTAGAATCGAAGGAATAATTTTATTCGTTTGTAGAATTATTTCAAAATTAACAATAAAAATATAGCTTTAACCAAAATGTGGTCCTGCAACGGATATTTTGAAGGAATAGCGTTACAAGTGGTGATAAAATAAAATAGTTACAATCCGTTATTCGTAAAGTGAAAGTCAACCGTCTTTTGGATATAGGTAAAATTTCGGACAGCAAACCTGAGCTCCCGCCAGGCAAGGAACCGGAAATTATTCTTCTGGACAACAAGATCCAGGAGCTGATCGAGGTGATCGCGAAATGCAGACTGGAAAGCCATCACGCGAAACATTATGAACAAAAAATCGCTGCTGCCTTTCAGAATTCGGTATCTGTCGCACAGCAGCTCGCACCGTATCAGTCGCTCGATCAGGACAATAATTTGTCCAGAGAAGAACTGCTGGAAGGCCTGGAAAAATTGCTTTCTGAAACCAAAATCGACAGCCAAATGACCAGGCGGTATCTGCACCGTCACACGGCCCAGAAAATTGTGATGTTCATCCTGTCCATCCTGCTGATTGTAGTAGGGTTTGCAATGATCATCATGCCCGCCCCTCCCAGCTTCGAAATGTTCACCGTCTTCTATTTCAATCAAAATGACGGCGTAACGATCATGGATCTGGTGTCTTTGCTGGTCATATTTGGCGGAGTTCTGATGTTTGTATTAAACTTCAACAAAAAATGATCGCTTTCGAAGAAGCACCGGCGAAATTGAAGAAAGTGCTGATTGTCGAGGATAACCTGCTTTTTCGCAAGGTTATCTCGGCTTCCCTTACCAAAGCCGGCTATCAATGTGTTCTCTGCGACTCGGCATCAGAGGCGCTGAAATTGCTGGTCAATGAGCAGCCAGACCTTATCCTGTCCGACTATGACATGCCGGAAATGAATGGTTTCGATTTCAGGCAGGCCGTGCTGCAAAACCCTGATATCAGTGATATCCCGTTCGTGTTTCTTACTTCCCATACCGATAATTCACTAGTATTGGAAGGGCTCAATATGAATGCATTGGACTATATTAATAAGGAAACACCGCTTCCGGTAATTATATCCAAATTAAAAAACATCATCAACTCCCTTGAAAATGAACATATCAGATCAATCCGGGAATTAAGGATTGCGGCTGAAACACTGAATGTCAAATCAATACCGACGGTGAGGCCGCAGGTTGCCGGATACAGTATTCACTTCTGGCACAAAGGATTCCGCGGATACCCTGGGGGTGACTTTATCGATTTCGTCCAGGTGGATGACAGATATTGCTTTGCTTTCCTGGGAGATATCATGGGTAAAAAGTGGAAAGCCTGGTTCTTCACTTTTGGTTTTTTAAGCTACATCAGGGCTGCTATCAGATTTTGCGTGCTGGACAATGATTTTGCACTGGATACAATTGTGCAGAAGATCAACAAACTGATCTACCTGGACGAGAGCCTTCAGAACATTTTATCAAGCCTTTCCCTGCTTTTGCTGGACAGCCAAACCGGCCAGATACATTATACAGGCGCAGGCGATTTGCCATTGATCAATTACAAAACGGAAACCAGGGAAACGAAGACAATCCTTTCGTCGGGTCTGTTGCTCGGATTGCTGGAAGATGGGTTTTACGACAAGCAATTGATCCAGATGAGTCCGGGCGACCAGCTTGCGATTTTCACTGATGGCATGATCGATATTCCTTCCGATGGTCTGAAAAAAAGCGATTATCCATTCTTTGTTACCAGGATCAGCCCCTACCTCGGTATGCCGGATAGCTTCGAACTGATCAGGGCCAATGTGCTGGAAAGCATTGACGACAGCAATCAGCTGGATGATTCAAGTATAATTTTTATAGAAAAACTTTGACGGTAATGATTTTAAAAATCAACGAAATTGAAAAAGTAGTGCAGGCTACCATTATGCCTCATGAAGCGAGTCTGGCCAATGCGGATTTGTTTAAGGAAGAAATGATCACCCTGATTGCCAACGGTGCGAAACTGATCATTGTGAGTTTCGAAAACGTAAATTACATCGACAGCTCATTTTTAGGAAGCCTGGTTGTAGCCCTGAAATATGCCATGCCGCGCAATGTGGACATTTATCTGGTATCTCTCAAACCCGATGTAAAAAACTTGTTAACGCTGATTAGAATGGACAAGGTCTTTAAAATCTTTAAAGATTATGAACAGGCTATGGAGAAAATAAACTAGTCCATGGAAGATCACAGGTACCAAAAATCATTTGTATTTCACAACGCTACGGAAAATCTGAACTCGGTTTTAACGAGCTGCCTGAATTACATCGATGAAAAAAAAGACGTATTGCCGGTACCAGTGACCATCCATCCGCATATTAAATGGACGATTACCGAACTGCTGCTCAACGGCACCAAGCATGCAGGCACAGCAGAAAGCAATCTGACACTTAAGCTGAGTGCAGAAAACCTGGTTATAAAAAAAGAAGATTCGGGGAATCCGCTGCGACTTAAGGTCAATGAACCGTCCGCGGAGCTTGTATGGCCCCTTCGGGATTCGATGCTGGGCCAGGAATTTGAGATTTACCACAACGGCATGGATTCACTCCGCGTTTTCACCGAAAGCCGCGATACCGCTATTTTCAGGGTTATCGAAATGGAAGATATGGAGATGCCGCAGCTGCTGGGCAATACGAGCGAACACTTCGGGCTGATGATCATCGCAAAATCATCCGACCATTTCAGCTATTTATACGACCGCCATAACAAACGAAATATTTTCAGCGTCACCTTCGATTACACCGAATGAAAGATCAGAATAGCATAAAACACCGGTTTGAAGTCCTGGATATTTTCCGGGGGATCTTTGCTTCCCTGGTCTTCTTGTTCCATTTAAGCCCATTTGCAGAAACCCCGGTCCTGAAAAACAGCTTCGTCGAAAATTCGGATATGTTTGTGGATTTCTTTTTTGTGCTGAGCGGGTTTGTGATCGCGTACAGTTACCAGTATCTGGGCAACGGACAACAACTCAAATTGTTTTTAACGAAAAGGGTCTACCGGATTTATCCGCTGCATTTTTTTATGCTGATGGCATTCGTGGGGATGGAAGTTGCCAAAAACCTTCTTAATCCCTACATCAAAGTCAATAACCTGGAAAACCCAGCAAACAATGTGCTCACCTTTTTCACTTCGCTTTTCCTGATCAATTCAACACCTGTTCCCGGCGTGGCCGATGTCAGCTGGAATATCCCTAGCTGGTCCATCAGCGCGGAAATGATGGCTTATCTGGTATTCGGCGGGCTGCTTGTCGGGATCCATACTTCCGGACAGTACAAACGCAGGAATATCTTTTATGCTCTCATCATCCTGATTTCCCTGGCATGTTTGTGGCAGGTGTCCGGGAGTTTTCAGATCAATTACAGTTTCAATTACGGCTTTCTGCGAGGAATACTTGGGTTCTTTGCGGGTGTGATTTGTTTCAATTTATTCAGTGCAACCCACTTGCAGGTGCGCAACTGGCCAGCTTTTTTATTCACAGCAGGCGAATTGGTTACCCTGGCCCTGATCGGGTTCTGCATATACCATGGGGAAGCGCTTAAATCGTTCGGGATTGTATTCGAAGCATTGTTTTTTGCGTGTATTTACATCTTTTCATTTGAAAAAGGCATTCTTTCCACGGGTTTGAAAAGCGTTGGCCTGCTCCACAAGCTCGGCCAGTACTCCTACTCCATTTACATGACCCACGCGCTGCTGATCAGTCTTTTCAATGTACTTTTTATCCGCATCCTGAAATTCTCCCCAGCATCTTACTCCTGGCTTTTCATTGTCAATTTCGTGCTGATTTATTTCGTCTCGGCCTGGACATACAAAAACATTGAAATGAGATTTCAGTACAAATCGTCCAAAAAGCAGGCTGAAAAGCAGGAAGTCAAAATCTAATATTAGGATTTCGACTGCAAATGCCGTTCAATGATATCCGCCATGGCATCTACCCGGCTTTCCCAGGTGTTTTCGGAGGCAATCCCGATCCTTTCCTCCCGCAGCTGGCCACTGTCCGTGGCAAGCGCATTATGAATGGCCTGTGAAAAAGTCTCAGGGTCGGAGCAGAACACCACCGCATCACCTGTGAATTCTTTCAGGTCAGGATTGAAATCGATAGCCACTACCGGCTTGCCCGCGCCCAGATATTCGAATAACTTAAGGGGAAAGATACTGCTGCTGACTTCATCCTTCTTGAAGGGGATCAGGGCAACATCAAAACCTTTGATCACCGCAGGCATATCATCGTAAGCTACCGGGCCCGTAAAAAACACATTGGAAGCGGTGTTGAACCACTCGGGAACAAAGTCCGGAGAGACCGGCCCCACAAAAACAAAACTTTTTTCAGGGTTGATCTCTATCACTGCTTTCAAAAGATCGTAATCTATCCGGCGCTCGATGGCACCAAAATACCCGATCACAGGCTTTTTTATTTTCGCTATGACCGGCAGAATAGCGAGTTCCGGATTCAAAGCCTTGCTGCTGTGTCTGATATCAGCAGCATTGGCAACAAAATAAGAATTGGGGTTCTCCTTCTTTTTCTCATTATACAATTGCCGGCTGCTGCAAATCACAAGGTCGCTGTTTTTCACAAGGATCTTCTCAGATATAATGCCATGCTTGCGGTTAAACGGCAGTACCATGGGATCCAGGCAATGATAGATCTTCAGTAAGGGGTCAAGACCGTCGGCCAGTCCGGGATAGTGAAAATTGAAGGAATTGATATAGATAAAATTTTCGATCCGGTGCGCGCGGATGATGCCTTTCAATTTGCGGCGTATCAGAAATTCGTTCCAATGCAACGCAGCCCTGAAAAAAATATTTTCAGGCAAAAAGTTGATCGACAGCAGTATGGGCGGAATAATAACTTTCAGATTAGGAATGTCCGTATCGATCAGGTCTGTGCCGGTCGGGGAAAAGTACCTCTTTCTGCTCTGATACTCGGAAGAATTTCTGAGCTTAAAATAATCCCTGACCGTAAAAGGATTTTCAACGTAATAGACGGTATTTTCCCTTGCCAGGAGCTTGGCGGTAGTATAATTTGTCGATTCGATCTTCGAGTCGAAGCGCGGCAAGCCGAAAATAATGATCTGGTGTCCTTTAAGTTCCAATCGGCTTGTTGTATTTGTAGACCTCATTTCTGTACATTTCACCATAGAATTAACTCCATCAAAAAATCCATACTCAGACCGCCTGTCTGCTCGTCGTTCCCCCTAAAATCCAAGCTTCATCCAGTAAGCCCTGATCACACTGAAAGCCTCGGAATATCCTGTGGTTATTACGCTAAAAATGCTGAAAGGATGGAAACGGTTCAGCCCCCAGTAACCTACCCCTACCCCAATGAGCGTCGGGATAACCCCCGCGACAGCCACCCCGTAAATACTTCCGGTGATTTCAATGCCGATAAAAGATGAAGAAATACTCGCGGCAAGCATTACAAGTACCTTGATGAAATTGATCTTCGGTTGATGGATCACGTCGAGCGTCAGTGCAAAAAACCTGTCCATCGGATAAAGAAGTGCGAAAGTCATAAAAAGCCGCATAATGTTCGCAGCTTCTGTACCCACATATTTGCTCCCGCCTATGATGTAGATCGCCACATCTGCCAGTGCCACCGCCCCTATGCTAACCGGTAGCAGGGCGATCGTAAGAATGCCCGTATACCGGGCCATGGTACCGATCACTTTGTCCTTGTCACCGGCGTTATAAGCTGCCGAAAGTTCCGGCATTCCTGTGGCGGCAAAACTTCTGAGAGGTATTTCAATAATTTCCATTAACCGCTGTCCCAGATTAAACACCGCCAGGGCTGCCGGCCCGAGCAGGAAGTTGATAATCATCGTATTGGATGTGCCAAACAAATTGGAGCTGAGTGTAGTCCCGACGCTGTATTTGCCAAAATGGAACAACTCTCGGATGCAGGGCATGGTGCGTTTTTTAAACATTGAAACCGATGCCCAGCCCATAAAAATGGTATAAAGGCTTGTCACGATGGCACCTGTGAGATAGGCATATATAATGTTCTGAAGTGAGGCCGTACCGGTAAAAACCATAATGACCACCAGAAAAATAAAAACGCCCTGGCTAAAAAAACGGATATAGAGCAGCTGATCAAACCGTTGCTCTGCCTGTACCACGCAGGAAGCGATAAACGAAGGCAAAGAGGCCACATAGATGATCCCGAACCATTCCATAAACAAAGCCAGGGAAGGGTTTTTCAGATAAGGGGAAAAGAAGTAGGCTGGAATGTTGAGCAGCAGCAGGATCCCGGTTATCGCGCCCCCTATGAACCAGGTTGAACCCACCACTTCCTGTTTTCTCTCCGTACCCGACCCGGCATAAAATTTAATAAAAGCAGTAGTAATAAAACCGGATCTGAAGGTGTCCACCAGCAACAAAACAGAAAGAAAGAAAACCCACATCCCGATATTGGCCACCGACAGAGCTCTATACAGGATAATCATGTTCAGCATGCCCAAAACAGACATGATCCCGTTGCCGGCAAGAGAAAGAAAGTGTTTATTTTTTAACTTTTGTGAAAGTTGAAATCCCATGAACGAGTCAATAAGTATATAGCGGGCTTTGCTTTTGAGCGTAGTGCAAATAAGTGATTTTTTATCGAAGACATTACTGAATTACAAACTATTTATAGATACAAATTAACTAATTTGCTTCTTTGCTAGATTAATTGCTACGAAATATTTTTATTTATATCACAGTACTCTCGCTTATGCCAAAAAACTTTACTATTTGGGAATTTCGTCGCACACCGGTTTGCGCAACAGGTCAAGAATTCTCCTCCTCAAAAGAATATCCGGTTAAGGAAAGCAGTCCGTTTTCAGACCAGCTCATGTGCTGGCCGAAGCCTTAAACTAAATCCGTTGCAGCCTCAGCATTGTTAAAACATATTGAAAATGAGTTTATTTGGTTTGCCGAAATGGCTTTTACCACATCTTTTTAGGAACAAACAGTTCAAGGACCTGACAAACCAGGAAATTGAAAATCTTAAAACCGCCATCAGCAGTTTTAAGGAAGAAAAACCGGATGTTTCAGTGGTGATACCCGCCTGGAATGAGGAAAACAACATTTACCGTACGCTTTCGTCACTTTCTCAAAGCCGCACAAAATACAAAGTGGAGATCGTCGTCATCAATAATAATTCTACGGATGGAACCCAGTTTGTGCTGGATACCCTCGGCGTGCGAAACTACCTGCAGACCATCCAGGGAACACCTTTTGCCCGGCAGATGGGCCTGGACATGGCCCGCGGAAAATATCATCTGTGTGCAGACTCCGACACTTTTTATCCGCCGGACTGGATCGATCTTATGGTGGCGCCCATGGAAAAGGACTCCGGCATAACCGGTGTTTACGGCAATTATTCGTTCATCCCGCCCGAAAACCAGGGCAGGTTCGGACTTTGGGTCTATGAGCAGTTTGCGGAAATTATGATCCGGATCCGTAAGAAAAACAGGGAGTACCTGAATGTGTACGGTTTCAACATGGGATTTGTGACGGAAACAGGCCGTACCACCGGTGGCTTCAAAGTAAGCGGCTCAAGGGTATATGCCAATGTCGTTGGGGCCGATTACATGAACGAAGCCGAAGACGGGCGCATGGCCCTCAACCTGAAAAAAGAGGGTAACCTTAAAAGGGTCACAGATTCAAAAGCGACGGTTTTCACTTCACCGCGGCGGCTCCTGGACGATGGCAGTATCGCAAACGCTTTCATAAACCGGGCTAAAAGACAATTAAAGGGAATGTCGGAGTATTTCTCGGCGTCCTGATCAGTTTTAAATATTCATCCATTATGCAGCATATTTTTTCGGACACAACCCTGCTGATTACCCACTATAACCGAAGCGGCTCTCTGGAGCGGCTGCTCACTTCATTCCGTAACCTGGATTGCCAGTTTGCGGCAATAGTGGTTTCGGACGACGGCAGCAAGCCGGAACATCTCGACAAAGTTGTCGGATTGAAAGACCGGTTTACATTTGAGCTTGTCACCACGCCTGTAAACAGGGGACTCGGTAATAATATCAACAAAGGGCAAGCAGCTGTAAAATCGCCCTATACCTTGTATGTACAGGAAGATTTTGACCCTTCAGAAATTTTCCCGGAGCATTTTGAAGATGCGCTCGAGTTCATGCGGGAAGATCCACAGCTGGATATCATACGCTTCTATGCCTATTTCGCCTATCCGAACCTGAAACCTTTCAAAAAAGGATTTTCAGAAATGGTTTATTCGTTCTGGGACATGAGCCACCTTAAATTCTATTATTACAGCGACCACCCGCACCTGCGCCGCAGCAATTTCCTTGAAAAATTCGGAAAGTATCCGGAAGGTGTGAATATCAATCTGAGTGAATACAGAATGGCGATCAGTTTTCTCAGCAAAAAGGGAAAAGGATTGTTTTACAATGAATTCACCACCTTATTTGATCAAAAGAACTCCGCACAGGAACCCAGCACACTCGACCGCCCCAATTGGAAGCTCAGTAAAAACCCGGTCATCCAGCTTTCCCGTCTTGTATACCTCCGTTACCGCTGGCTGAAAAACACACTGGATCTTGCATTAATGAAGTAATGTGTTTTGCCGACTGATCTGATTTTATGAAAAACGAATATCAATTTGATGATGTAACCCTGCTGATCACGCATTACAACCGGAGCCAGTCACTGGAACAGCTATTAAAATCTTTTACGGAATTAAATTGCAGATTCGGCGATATTGTTGTTTCAGATGACGGCAGTAAACCCGAGCACCTCGAATATCTCCGGACGTTGAAGGAAAAATATAATTTCCGGCTGATCACCACGCCTCAGAACAAGGGCCTCGGAAACAATATCAATAAGGGACAGGATGCGGTAAAAACACCGCTGACCCTGTATGTGCAGGAAGATTTCACACCGGCATCTGTTTTTCCCGCAAGCTTTACGGATGCACTGGCAATCATGCACAGGAGGCCTGAGCTGGATGTCGTGCGTTTTTATGCATACTTCGAATACCCATATCTTAAAAATCCTGAAAACGGATATTATGATATGGATTTTAAAATCTGGAAACCGGGCTACCGGAAATTTTACGCATACAGCGATCATCCACATTTGCGCCGCAGTAATTTCTTCGGGCGGTTCGGCAGATATGCGGAAGGGGAAAAAGGAGATGTGACTGAATACCGGATGATGATGTCATTTCTCAAAAACCGCGGGAAAGCCATGTTCTACAAAGATTTCCAGGGATTGTTCTTCCAGAAAAATTCGGAATCCGAGCCCAGTACAATGAAAAGGAACGTCTGGCGGGAAAGTGATCAGTTGATCCTTACCGGCATGCGGCACCTGTACCGCCATTTGAAATTTAATTTTGACTATCTGACCTAGCCGTTACTAATAAAGGTTTATGGCAACCAACCTAAACAATAATTCTTTCAGATGGTATTACGCCAGCATCTACCTTGGGCTGGCGCTTATCTTTTGTTCCCAGTATTTTACTTACCAAAACGTAAGAGATCTGTCCCTGAACAATGAGCGACTGAACGTTACAATTGGCGTTCTGAACCAGACTGCCAATTTTGAACTGGTGACTAAGGATTTCCAGTCCAATATGCGCGGGTTCCTGATCACACAGAAAGAGGACCTGTTGTCTGAAAATTATAATAAAAAAATCCAGCTGATCGGGATCAGCGACACCTTATTTAATCTTGTCAGGACGGATAGCATCCAGACGCGGCGGGTACGACAGCTGCTTTCCATCTCCAGCGACATCGTATCTTACACCCAGGACATTATCACCATTCACCGCGTAATGGGGGCTGATTCTGCTTTTAATAAAATAAAAGAAGGAGAGGATGCACGCCTCAACAAGCAGCTCAATGCCAAGATCAACGAGATCCGGGACCATGAAAACCATAACCTGAACGAGCGTCGCAAGCTGGTAGCCAGCACCCAGAAAAACTCCGTTCTTTTCATCTTTGTGACCGGTGTTGTGGGTTTTTTCCTGACATTGCTGGCGATCATCCTCTTGAACCGCGACAAGCGGAAACAAAGACTTTTGCAGAAGGAAATCTTCGAAAAGGAGCGGCTGGTAAACCAGTACCTGGAAGCAATACCCGACGGTGTTATGGTGATCAATGCACAGAACGAAATTGTATTGCTTAACCAATCCGGACGTGAGATCCTGGGGATCAAATCGGGAAAACTGGAGACACTTTCGGACGAGGTAACGCAGATAAAACTGCTCGATCCTACCCGCTACCACGTCCGTTTTACAGCGGAGACTCTGCCGGTGGCGCGTGCGTTGCAGGGAGAAAAACTGATCGGTAATAAGATCGATCTTGTCAAAAACAACAAAATATATCACCTCGAAACGAACGTCCAGCCTGTGATCGGCCTGGAAGGGGAGATAACCAGCGCTATAACCGTTTTCAGAGATATTACCGAGCGGGCCAATTATGAAGCAACATTGGAAAAAGCGAGGACGCTGGCTGAAAAATCTGTCCGCGTGAAGGATATTTTCCTTTCCAATGTGAGCCATGAGATCCGGACGCCGTTAAACGCTATCATCGGCTTTACCAATTTACTGGACAGCGAAGTAAAAGACCCGAAAAGTCTGGAGTACGTCGGTTATATACAGTATGCCAGCAAAAGCTTACTGGAGCTGATCAACGATATCCTGGATTTTTCCAAAATCGAGGCCGGGCAGGTACATCTGGACAAAACACCTGTTTCGATCGGGGAGCTGGTACACTCCATTTCCGCAATCATCGATCAGCGGGCTGTTGAAAAAGGAATTTCCTATCAGGCTGTGATGCCGGACAATTTGCCCAAAATCGTCAGTGCGGACAAGCTTCGTCTCACCCAGATACTTCTGAATGTGTGCGGGAATGCTGTGAAATTCACGGAAACCGGCAGTGTAAAACTACTGGTGGAGCCCGTTGGGACTATGCTGAACGGGGTACAAAAGATCAGGTTTGAGGTAAGGGATACCGGAGTCGGGATACCGAAAGACAAAATCGACGAAGTATTTAACCGCTTCGTCCAGGCAACAGAAAGCACCACCAGAATTTTTGGAGGTACCGGGCTCGGGCTGAGCATTGTGAAATCGCTGGTTCATCTGTTCGACGGAACGCTGAACCTCCAGAGCGAACTCGGGAAGGGTACGATTTTTACAATGGAGTTTCCGTTCGAAGTACTTCAGAATGTAGTACTCGAAGAGACAATCGACAACAAAGAGATTTCAAGCGACACTATTTCCTCCCTAAAGGTGCTGGCTGCGGAAGACAATACGCTGAACCAGAAATTACTGAAAGCTATTTTTGAAAGGCTCGACGTTCCGCTGACTATCGTCAACAACGGACAGGAAGCATTGGAAAAGCTCGCTGCAGAAGACTTTGACGTAGTTTTAATGGATATCCAGATGCCGGTAATGGACGGTTATACGGCGATCAAGGCTATTCGCAGCTCCATCTCGAAAACAATACCGATTATCACCATGACCGCGCATGCCATGGTGGGCGAAAAGGAAGAATGCCTTAGCATCGGGGCCAACAGCTATATCTCCAAACCTTTTAAAGAAAGTGAATTGATTTACACCATTGCACATTTAGGAAACAAAGAAAATTTCGAAACTTCGCATCAATCAAAAAAAATCATCCCTCCAATCCAAGAAAACATGTCCGATAGTATTTTGAATCTTGAGTACCTCGCCGAAATTACCGGCGGCGATAATGAACTGCGCGATGAACTGATATCCCTGTTTGAAAATGACAGCAAAGTTCAGCTGGACGCTATCCACGAAGCTTCGTCACTGGGTGACAAGGAGAAATTACGACTTTCAATCCATAAGTTCCGGTCTTCCCTTTTTTCGGTGGGGCTCCTGTCAACTGCTAATAAATACAAAGAGCTGGAAGCAGTCTTAAAGCAGGGGATCTGGGAAAACAGATATGAGCAAACGCTGGTAAATTTGAGATCGGAATCTGAATCCGGACTGGTAGCATTAAAGCAATTGTAAAAAAAAGGCCATTGAAATTCTTTAAAGGGACTTTTCAATGGCCGTATAAATTTCCTTCACACTATTTTCCCAGGAATGCAAGCTCGCAAAATCCCTTCTTTCCTCGGATTTCGAAACCGAATCTTCGGCAAGAGCCTGTTCAATCAATGAAATATAATCCTCTTTGTTTTCGGCCATATACACGTAGCCTTCGAAAATACGCATACCCTCCGTCCTCGTAGCGACGGTAGGCTTTCCCACAGCGAGGTATTCATCTATTTTACGTGGATAATTACCGATCGTCACCTCATTAACAATCTGCGGATTGATACAAACGTCGAAAGCGTTGAGATATGCAGGTAATGTTTCTATGCTTTTTGGGCCTGTAAACGTCACGTTCGGCATTTGGTGCAACGGGCTTTTCCTGAATTCATCGTCTTCCATTCCCACCAGCACAATGTTCCAGCCGGGCCGGGTAGCGGCAATGTGGTGTATCAGCGATGGATCAAGCCGGAGGGATTGCACGGCACCTATATACCCTATTCTGGGCCTTTTTATTGCACGAATATCTTCTGGTTCATTTGCGTTTATACCATCCAGGAACATCTCCAGGTCACAGCCCTGGCCTACGTAGTACGACTTTTCATTATACTTTCTGCAATAGTCCGTGAGATAGGGGGAGTTGGCAACACAAAGGTCACTTTTCGCGATGAGCATTGGTTCCAGTCTCTGCCCGTGCTTTTTCCAGTAATTTACCCCCAGCATGTAATCCCGGGAATAATAGACGGACAGCCGGGGTTTTAAATAATCTTTGAGGTAAAACCCGCGAAAAATATCATTGTCGTTGAAATGAATGAAGTCTTCAAACCCCAGCCGGTCAGCGGAACTCTGAATGCATGAAGCAAATACCTTATTGTTCCATTTGTTAAAAAAATCAAATATCTGATCGGAGTTAATCCAGTTGATCGATTCGCTGATATGGTCCGGGTACAATACCCAGAGATTTTCATTGACCTTTTCAAGACCGTCACGCTTCTTCCTGACGACCCTGAGCCGCTTCTGTACTTTCGGGTCCATAAGATTTTTCAGCAAGCTCCTGCGATCAAGCGGGGAATTCACATACAGGACCCTGTGATTCTTGCTAAATTCCAGCGCAATGTTCTTACAATTACTACCAATTTCCACATCCCAGGCTTGCTGACCGGTAATAATGATATCCATCATGTCATTTATAGTTTACAGGAGCTTTTCCACTGAACAATCAAATATTTCAGAGACCCGCCAGTTTCATATTTTCTTTATCATCAAGCCGTTTTGTGATGTTAATCAGTGCGACGGCCAGGTAAAAATATATGTTTGATGGAAACTGAACCAGTGCCTCCTGCGGATAATTACCAATGTTAAAAGCAAACACTATCAAAAGCATGCCCATGCAGCACGTTCGCAGTTCGGGGTTTTTGATAGTAAAATAGTTATTGATCCCTTCCCGCATGATGAAGAACATCAGAAAACAAAATATCAGTAAACCGATCCATCCCAGCTCCACGGCTATACGCACATATCCGCTGTCGGGCGGGAAATTGGCCAGGTATGATTGGGGCGCAAAACGTTGCCCCCAGGCGCCCGTGGCCCCAAGCCCGCCACCCATGGGATGTGAAAGAATATAGGGCTGGATCCTCTTTTGATTGGCCGCCCTCAGGTTAAAAGATGCGTCTTCCGAAGGCTTGAATGCAGACTGAAACCTGACAATATTGGGGTCGCCGGTGGGAACAAATATCAGGAACAATATAAAAACGCCTGCGATGGCAGTGCCAACAAGTACAGACTTGCTGAAACGGAGGATCAGGAACATGACCATTGCCGCGGGCAATAAGACATAGGCACCCCTGGTACCCGAAAACAGCATCGCCGTAAAGAATAGCCCTATCAACCCGGAAAACATGATCCTTTTCCAGAGCACTTTCGCATTGGTCAGCAAGGCGATACACAAAATGCAGCTTACTACCATATTGTAGGAGAACGCTACCGGGTCCGAAAAGATCGAAAACTTGCGCCAGCGGCCACCTATGAAAAGAAGATCCGCAACCAACGGATCGGAATAGAGCCAGGCCTCTTCAGGCC
This sequence comes from Dyadobacter bucti, assembly GCF_005869225.1. GTDB lineage: Bacteria > Bacteroidota > Bacteroidia > Cytophagales > Spirosomataceae > Dyadobacter > Dyadobacter bucti. The sequence goes on from NZ_SWFP01000001.1 coordinate 1,245,569, forward strand.
CCGAAAAACCGATGTATTCCTGCTTATAGGCATAAAAAGCCGCGAATACGGAAAGGCTGATCCATATTTTCAAAATGATCCGCATGGCTTTGACCGTTTTGATCTGATACATGAACACGAAATACATCAGCATCACGATCGCCACAGACCGTATCGTATAAACCCACGCCAGTCTTGACTCAGCAGCCGGATTGACCACTTCTGTAAAATTGTAACCGATCCATATCAGGATCATCATACTTACCGGACCTCTGAAGACCGTCCAGTCTGGATACTTTTTCTGATAGATGAAAAAGCCGAGTATCAGCAGCCCCTGAATGCCATCCATTGCAGTTCCCATCGGAAAACTGATACCCAGCCTCATGATAAAAAACAACATGTAGGCCATAATCAGCAGCACCGACACGCCGAATAACGGGTATGCTACAATTCCGTAAATAATGGTAGGCACAAATAAAACGGCCAGAATAACAGCTCCGGCAATAATCCCCTTATAAGCAATCAGCATCCCGAAGATCAGCGAGAATGCCAGCAGGAGCACAAGGCCAGTCGTGTTATTGAGTTTTTCAACCCAGAACAACTGCCTCAGCCGTGCACCAAAAGTTGGGTACCTGCCGTTTCGCTCTGCCGCAAAAATCCGGATATCTCTCTCCACTTAAAAGAAAAGGATTTTAAAGAAAAAAATAAACCCGCTGATCAGTGCCAGCAACAATGCCACCTGCCGTGTTTTCTTTTGCAGCGGCGTCAGATGCTCAAAACTGATCTTTTCCTTCTTCTCTGATTTTACAGGATAAATTTTCATATCGGTATCGTTCGTCACTCATGCTGTTCAGAATGCCCATGCCGCGTCGCCACAGAAATCTGGTTAGCTCTCCTGGATTTGAAAAGCGCCAGGACCTGAAAAAAAATAAACTTCGGAATATTCACCAGCGACTGATAGATCCGCCGGTCCGTTTCCGATCTTTTCAATGAAATATAAAAACCCAGTACAAAAACACACAAGGCTATTAACCACACCAATGCCACTACGGGGGCTATAAATAGATTTACCAAAAGAAAAAAGCCGGAAAGCAGCAGAAAAATGAACAGCGGCGGCCGCAGCAACACCAGCCCAAACAGGAACTGGTTGGCACTGAAATTGACCACGCCTTTAAAGACAATCTTAAACCCAAGAGAGAAATACTTGAACCAGGTGTTGATCCACCGCGCCCGCTGGTTGACAAGCTGACCAGTCCCACTGGTCTTTTCATCATAAACCACGGCATGTTCGGCAAAGGCAATACGGTAGTCCCTGCTCACGATAGCTTCCTGAAGTACTTTATCGAAACCAGCGCCGGTTACATCCAGATGTTCCAGGCATTCCCGGTAAAGTGCCGTGGTAAATGCCATTCCGGAACCTGCCAGCGTCGCAGAAGACCCACAGCCAAAAAGTATTTTCCCGTCGTAAAAATGGTAATAAATATCCCTCGCCGCATCCAGACGCGCATAGGTAGTATCCAGATTTTTGGCCTCTCTCACACCCTGGACCGCTTTAAATCCGCAGTCAAAATAAACATTCAGCTCATTGAGATATTCAGGATCGGTGAGGTTGTCGCTGTCAATGATAGTAAGGTGCGAATGCGGGCGGATAAAATGACGGATCGCATAAAAATGCGACCGCGTATTGCTGCCCAAAACCTGCTCCGGACGCAAAAGTGATACTTTATCAGAGCCGAAGTGAAGACCGGTGGTATCGCATTTGTCTGCGACCACATAAATATGGTAGCTGGAATAATTAAGTTTCAGCAAAGAACTTACGACAGCCGGCAACTGCTCGATCTGCTCGTAGGCAGTCACGATAATAGCATAGTCAGGCACGCCGGAAACAGATGAAAGCCTGTTTCTGACTTCCGGCCGTTTTTTAAAGCTGAAAATCATTAAAAGTACCACAGGAAAAATCAGGTTATACCCGATCAGGCACTGGAACAGAAGCCAGGCAAGTTCTAATACTATCATACTTCTACCGGTTTACCGATTTTACCTGCCTGCTCGGGGATATCTTCAGTATTCGTCAATATCCAGCCTGCAAATTTTTCCCCCAGGTTATTGATATATTGTATCTTAGACTGGTCTTCTTCCGAAATTGAGCGCCCCGCTGCAAACACAGCCACTACCCGGTCGGAAAATGTGATCCATTCCTTTGCTTTGTTCATCGCATTCAGAGAGTCGGTTTCGATCAGGATAATGTCAAACTGAGTTTTCAAAGCCGTCAGTTTTTCATTGATCAGCTTTTCATCCGCCAGTTCCAGCAGAGAAGCATCACCTCCCTTGTTCCCCAGGATACTGATCTGCCCGGGCGTAGCGTCCAGCATAACATCTTTTTTCAGATAGGTATCAAAAAGGCTGTAGTCAGGATTGAGTTTTGATACATCCGGCTGCCCGAAATTCCCGTCGATGATCAGGACGGTCTTATTGATTTTCGAAAATGCCCATCCCAACGCTATGACCAGGGAAGTTTTGCCTACGTCTTCAGACAAGCTTGTCACGGCTATGATTTTGGGATCCGCCTTTTCATTATCCAGTTCATATCTGATAGAACGCACCAGATTTTTATAGAGCCGCATGGATTTTCCGTCCGAAGAATTCATCCCTGAAAGGCTCAGGCTGGAAGTCTTATCCAGTACATTGAGATAACCGAGAACCGGGCGCTCGGTAGCATTGGCGAGCTGCAGCGGATACCGTATGGATTTGTCGAGATAAAAGAGAATAAAAAATACAAACACACAGAAAGTGAAACTGATAACCCCTGAAAGAATAACCAGTACCATTTTCTTCGAAGCCTGTACCTCACCCGGCATCGCCCGCTCGATCAGCCGCAGATAAACCGGAAAACTGAATTCGAGGCTGGCCTCATTATACCGCTGAAGAGCTTCAATGTATTCCTTGCTTGCAATGTCGATCCCCGTTTCATACTCCTGGATCTTGGCCTCATTGGGTACCAGTCCGTCAAACTTTTTATTTAACCTTTTTAACTCATTTTTGATCGAAGAAACGCTGTTTTTCGAAAGCTCCAGAGAAATCTCCATAGTCAGCTTTTGTGTTACAAGGTCTTGTTTGGATGCCATCGGACTGTAAATGTATTTGTCAGAGGCAGCTGCGATCTGCGTTACGAGCTGGGTTCTGACCGAGTCCACACCTGCTTTCAGCTTCGGGTCAAAATTACTCTGGACATATTTTTCGTTCAGCAGTCTCAGATTGGTTTTGCTTGCAACAATACTTTGGTTGAGGCTCGTCAGCGCACTTTCAAAGTACTCCCGGTCAGCAGGGTTAAACTTATTATCAATGTTCTTGATCGCTGCTGAGTAGGCTATGATATCCCTTTCGGCCATTTGTTGCCGTGTTTCGAAATCCGCCATTTGCCCGTAAATGCTCTTTGCCTGCTCATTCAGGTTGAGTACGCGGTTCTGGATCTTGTAATTTTTCAGCGTATTCATGCGGGCATTGAGCGCATCCAGCTTCTGCATCATAAAATTCTGCAGAAATTCGATAGTCTTCCTGTTGTTCCCGACAATCCTCGATGAGTTGAATGATATGAATTCATTGCTCAGCGTATTGATGACGTATGCGGTGAACGCCGGGTCATCGCCTTCAAATTCTATGTCTATAAAATCACCGGTTCCTGTGCGGTAAATGACCAGCTTTTCGCGCAGTGCGTTGGCACTGTAACCCATATCATCCAGAATCTTATTGATCCGGTTTTCGAAGGGTTTCCACAGAAAAAGTTCTTCTTTAGCCTTGTATTTCTGGGTTAGCAGCGCAATTGCCTTGCTTTTGTCTGACTTGCTCATCTCACTGAATTCTTTCACAGGCTCTCGCCATGTAGAATCCTTTACACCTTTCAAATCATTCAAAAGCAGCTTGTAAGAAACCTGGTCAAGCGTTTTTTTAAGGCGCATCGCCTGGATCAGGCTTTCAAATTTCCTGCTGATCTGAGAATCCTGTTCGTCTCTTTGGGTGGTAACAATCTGGTCTGTTTTGTCAACCAGCCCCGTTGCGATGCGGGCATGCGACTCATACACATCAGGTAGCTTTTTTACCAGGAAGAAACAGACGATCACGGTGATGAGGGGAACAAGGATCAGCGTCACTTTATTCCTTTGCAGCAGTCGTAAAAATTGCAAAAATTCGGTCATTTTATATCTTCAAGTTTTTGTCCCAACAATTCCTCAAGGCTGCTTTTCGCAATCAATACGTCACCTTCCGCATTGATGATCATCTGCTGGTGGTCCGAGTGTGTAATCAGCACCTGGTTATAGTTCTGCAACGTCTCTTCACCCTTTTCAAACTTGTGTTTAATGCTTGCCATCATACTTTCCACATCCAGGATAGCGGCGGACCGCACCCGCAGCACGGCCAGTTTTTGTATGTATGTAAAATATCTTTTTTTAACTTCCGCCTCCATATTCAGGTCAAAAGCCTGTTTGTCAAACTGTGCCGCCGCATACTCGCCCTTCGCCTGCTTCACCTGATTCGGCTTTTGGAGGAATGAACCGATATTGGCAAAAAAGCCAAACTGATAGCCGCCCAGAAAACTCGGTGAAATGGTGGCTGTGTTATTATTCGGGCTGTAGAGGTAGGAGAATGAAAAAATATCGAAATACGACAGCTTGGCTCTCTTCACACCGTTCTCCGCAACTGAGAGCCGGGCGTCGTACATTTTATTTTTAGGATAATTAGCCTTGGACACGGCAATGAGTTTTTCGAGGTAAGAATAAGAAACATCCCTACTCAAAGATTCCTGCGCCTCAGTGCTGTGAATGATAAAAAACAGAGGAATCAAAAACACTGCGTACTTCATCTGCATTAATTTTAAAAAATAAATTATTAAAAACTACTTTTATTAACGGTATAGAAATTATACTGCAACTAAATCAAACTTCACTATTCTTCATCCTAATGTCTATCTCTGAACGAATCCGAAAAAACGCCCGGCTTAAAAAGTTTTTTCACTGGCTCCTTATTCCCACCAACCAGGCACGTCCGAGGCTCTGGGTCAGGCTTTTTTTAAACAGGTTTTATCATCGGAAAGGCCGGGGCGTAATTATCCGGCACTGGGTAAGGATGGATGTTGTCCCCTTCAATCACTTCTCGATCGGGAACAATTCGACGATAGAAGATTTCAGTACTATTAATAATGGAGTGGGTAATGTTGAAATCGGAGAGAACTCCCTGATCGGTCTTGGAAATGTGATCATCGGGCCCGTGAAAATCGGCAATAATGTTATTCTTGCCCAGAACATCGTGGCCAGCGGCCTGAACCACAATTATACTGATATTGAACAGCCCATACACAAACAAGGGGTGAGCGTTGCGCCTATTGTGATCGGTGACGACTGCTGGATCGGTGCCAACACCGTTATCACGGCAGGCGTTACCATCGGCAAACATTCGGTTGTTGCAGCTGGCGCGGTTGTTACCAAAGACATTCCACCCTATTCTGTCGCGGTCGGCAATCCTTCCCGCGTCATCAAAAAATATGACGAAACACAAAAAGAATGGGTAAAAATCTATTGACATATTGATGAATAACTGGTGCAGATCGCTTTGATTCTCAGACGTTTTCCGATTGCAGCAACGCAGGAAACGTTTTAAGAATGATCTGCATATCCATTTTGAATGAAAACTCTTTGGCGTAGGTGATATCAAGCTGGGTTCTTTCTTCCTCAGACATATCGGCTTTACCTTTCCCCCTTTTCGTTACCTGCCAGAGACCCGTCAGACCGGCAGGCCCAGCAAACCTCAGTATCTTATCATCTGTGGTCATTTTTTCTGCTTCATACAGAGGCAGCGGACGATTCCCTACCAGCGACATGTCCCCTTTCAGGATATTGATCAGCTGTGGCAATTCATCCAAGGAAGAATTTCTGAGAAACTGTCCGAAACGCGTGATACGCGGGTCGTTCTGAAATTTCATGAATGCCGCTTTCTGCTCCTTCTGAAAATGATAAAGTTTTTCGCAGATCTCTTTTCCGTCCAGGAAGAGCAGGCTTTTGCACTGGCCGCCAGCGAGGCAGTCCTCACACAACCCGCTGTGTTCCATTTGCTGCTGGACAGGCTCCGGCGCTTTGTTATACATACTCAGGGCTGCCATTTTTCTGATCATCTGGTCGGCGTCTGTCCGCATGGTACGGAACTTGTAGAGGTCGAAAATCTTATAACCACTGCCTACCCTTTTGGATCTGTAGAATACGGGGCCTTTGGAATCGAGCCGGATTAATAATGCAACCAGCAAAAAGACCGGCAACAACAATATGACTGCCCCGCCTGTCGTGATCACGTCAATAGCCCTTTTCCAAAATGGGGTGCGACTTTGCTGCGACCCTATTTTCTGGGACGCTTTGTTGGCTACATACCATTGACGTTTTTTGAAGTATCTGATGCGCGTAATCAGGTTTCCGTCATCGAATTTCACGGAAAAGATATCGTCGGCATGCTTCTTCCTGGCATTTTCAATGTCGGCACGTCTGAGGTTTTCAACGAGGATCACAAAAGGGATGTTACCGAACCCCGAGCTGCTCCGGATCGTATCCAATAGTTCCCACCCACCGCTGTCGGCATGCGCCAGGATCACATCGGCCGGGAAATTCTCATGCAGGGCTTCGAGAACGCTCTCTTTCCTATCGAAATACTCAGCCTGCAGTTCATTTTCGAATTTTTCCGAAAAACGTAAAAATTGTTCCAGGTCTGTGTTCAGGTACATGACCCTGAAATGCGGCGCACGAGATTTCTTCTCAACAACCATTTCCGGAGATTCGCTTGTCAATTCCATTGGTGACAGTAATTAAGAGTAGCGTTTACTTCGGCGCAGGATCGCGTTGATCTTGGCATGTACTTCCATGGGGTTGAACGGCTTGACCATAAAATCGTCAGCTCCCAGGTTCAGGCACTGGATCCGTTCACTGCTTTCATCTGATCCGGAAAGGATAACGACGGGGATGTCAGCATACAAATTGCTCGCCTTCGCCACCTTCAAAAACTCTTTTCCGCTGAGATTAGGCATATTTAAATCCGCGATGATCAGATCCGCCTTGTTACCCTCTTCGAGCCAAAGCATCCCCTCGGACCCATCACTTTTAATTACTACGTTAAAATCCTTTTTTAGAAAATGTTCAAGAATCTTCGTGATACTCGGTTCATCATCTATTATTAACAGACTTTTCTTATTGTCCATAGGTTAAATAAATATCTTTCTGATAATTCTTTTGTGGGCTAATTTCCAATTCGGGGGATATGCATTTACAGCGACCGAAACAAGAAGCTGAAACTACATGTAAGTACGCGAATTAATTTTGTAGAATTAATAATAAAACCGTCGATAACAAAATTTCCCTTAATAAATTATACGGCACTGCTTTAAATGTTTCTTTCCCAGCGTTCTGCTCTGAATTTTACTCAAATGTTTTGTTCAATTTAGTAATGTGTATAAAATATAGGAAACCGGTTGTGTGGGGGTGAATAGATAAATCTAAGAAGTAAAAATAAATACTTGTAACAATAAGTCAAAAAATTAACAACCTAAATAGCAAATTTAGTTCAATTAATTCTACATGTAGCTTCAAATTCGAAATTTTCGGAAGATATACGGGCGAGTATGCCGTTGAACATTACTTCGGCAACAAATAGTATTTTTCTTTGGTGACAAGCTCGGGAAAAGAACCTGTGCCTTTACTGGCGAGAGCCGAAATGGATTGTTACCTCTGCTGTTTTGAGGATTTTTTCGCCATTGGAGATGGCCGGCAGCCACGCGGGCCCCTCTTTCAGGATACGAATGGCCTGATCATAAAGCAGTTGATCACCTTTGGGAGAAAACCCGGTAAGTGATCCGTCCGATCCTACCAAAAATGTTACTGTCACTATCCCTTTGATCGCCGCATCTTTGGTTTTGGTTTCCAGGTAATCCTGGTAAGACAGCCAGCCGCCTAGTGGCATAGGCGAGTTATTCCTGGCGATCAGGCCACCGGAGCGGCCTGAAGCTGCCAGAGGAGAAACGGGAGCCGCAGACCGGGCATTGACATTTTCCGGAAGTACCGTAGTTTTTTTGGGCGTAACCAAAACAGTTCTCAGGGAATCCAGGTTAAATTGCTGAGGCTTGGCAGGAATAAATGCATCCGGGGAATTAATGTCCAGAGTTTCCCTTTCCACCTGAATTTCGCTTTCCGCTGCTTCGGTAATCGCTGCAATGCGTTCACCAGCGAGAAAATCTTTCACAGGAGATTGTAACGCACCGGCAGGAACTTCGGCTTTTTTATAATTGCCAGATAATACTTCACCGGGGTTTTTACGCGGTGCGACTGTGTGGGAAGGTTTAGTTTCTTTGATGACCGGAAGTGTAGCGGGAACTTCTTCTACCCCCACTTCTGCCGTTTCAGAAGATAATGAACCCTTTTGGGTCTGCCAGAAAACACCGATCACAATGATGATCGATGCAGCGGCTCCATAAGTCCAAAGTGGAATTATGCCTTTTCGTTTTTCCGGAACCCGCTCATAAAGTCGCGCCGACAGGTCTTTTTTTACTTGATCAATGTCTGTTTCATCGTCGAGCATTGCCGCAAATCCTTCATAGGCATCGGCCACAAGAGGTTCATCAAGCATCTTTTTTTCTAATTGATGCTGCTCTTCGAAAGACATCTCACCGTAATAATACCGGCGGAAATCTTCAAAACCAGGATGTTGCGTTGAGTCAGTTGCTGCCATTTTTATCCATGCAAATTTTCAGGTTCCGCTTTCCGTTCTGGATATAGCTCTTCACTTTATTAAAATCAAAACCGGTTTCGTCGGATATTTCCCGGTAACATTTCTCCCTGAGAAAAAACAATTCGACGCTCGTTCGCTGCTCGTAAACCAGTCTTTCCATGCATTTTTCAAGTACCTTTAGATTGATCTCTATCTCAGAATGCCCTTCATCGTCATTCATATCATATTTCAGATCTCCCCTTTCCTGCTTTTCGTCGATTGCTTCAAAGACCCGCCTTCCCCTGATCCGCATCAGACAAAAATTTCTTGCAACAGTATGCAGCCAGCTCTTTAAATTGTCGATTTCATGTGTTTTGAGGTCTGTAACGAGTTTTTCGAAAATCTGCATCACGGCATCCTTGCTTTCTTCTTCCTGCCGGAGGTATTTATAACAAATTCCAAACACCATTTCCATATAAGGCTCATACAGTGCGCCCAGCAGACGAATGTCCCCGGTTCTGCGATAAGCCAGCAGTTTTTCCGCTTCGGCAGGCGGTTCCGTCTTTTTATTCTTTAATAACCTTAAAAACCTCACAAGTGCACGCTTGATGAAAACTCTTTTACGGTAACTGCTTATGGATGCAGCTGTTTATAAAATTCCATAAAAAAAGTTTAAAAAATTTATGGAATTACCCGCCGGTCTGCATCCAGCAACAAACTAATCATTCCAGACCATGAAAGGAAAGCTAATTATCCTGTTTGCACTGCTTTTCAGTGCATTTTACCTTGTCCCAGACAAGAAAATAACCGGCACCGTGACCGATACAGCTGGAAAAACCATTTCCGGCGTATCTGTAACAGTGTACGGAACCAGCATTGCGGCCACAACGGATTCGCTCGGAAAGTATGCGATCCGTGTGCCCGTAAATACCCGATCGGTAAGATTCAGCCATGCAAATTATCAAACGAGGGAGGTGCGGCTGGCTTCCGGTTCGGAATTAAATGTTCAATTGAGCCCCGCTGTTGTGGATTTGGTGCCTGGGCTCCTCGACGAATTAATTGACCTGGCCCAATCAAAACCGAAAAATATCGGCGAGTATGAAGTAGCGTTCAAAACGATGACTTCACCGGCCGCAGCATCTTACGGTGGACGAATTCTCCCACGGGCTGAAATGAATACCGAAAATTACAAACCTGTCAATGAAAACGGTTTTCAGATCGCCGCGCAGCAGCCGGTAACTACTTTTTCCATCGACGTTGACCGTGCGGCTTACAGCAATGTCCGCCGATTTCTGAATATGGGACAAATGCCGCCCGTCGATGCCGTAAGGATCGAGGAAATGATCAATTATTTTGATTACACCTACCCGCAACCGAAGGGCGAGCACCCTGTTTCTGTTACCACCGAGCTGACAGATTCTCCCTGGAACAAAGGATTAAAACTGCTGCATGTGGGCTTGCAGGCCAAATCGGTTTCCAATAAAAATCTCCCTTCTTCCAATCTCGTTTTCCTGGTCGATGTCTCCGGTTCCATGGCCGATCAGAACAAACTCCCTCTGCTGAAACAGGCTTTTAAACTGCTGGTAGACCAATTACGGGCAGAAGATAAAATTTCGCTGGTGATGTACGCGGGGGCCGCAGGTGTGATTTTGCCTCCGACTTCCGGCAGTGACAAAATGAAAATCAAGGAAGCACTGGAAAATCTGGAAGCGGGAGGCTCCACGGCCGGTGGGGACGGGATTGAGCTGGCTTACAAACTCGCCAAAGAGAATTTTCTGAAAAACGGTAATAACAGGGTCATACTCGCCACAGATGGCGACTTCAATGTAGGGATAGCCAGTGAAGGCGAATTGCAGCGCCTGATCGAGCGGAAGCGAAAGGACGGGATTTACCTCAGCGTGTTTGGATTTGGTATGGGTAATTATAAGGATAACAATATGGAAACCCTTGCCGACAAGGGCAACGGAAATTACGCTTACATTGATAATATACAGGAGGCCAGGAAAGAATTTGTACAGGAATTTGGCGGCACTTTGTTCACGGTTGCCAAAGACGTAAAAATCCAGATTGAATTTAATTCGGCATTTGTACAAGCCTACCGGTTAATCGGTTATGAGAACAGGGCTTTAAAAAACGAAGAATTTCACGACGACCAGAAAGATGCCGGCGAAATGGGTTCAGGGCATACAGCTACCGCTATTTACGAAATTATCCCGGCAGGACTTAACAACCATTATCTGCCCAGGACGGATCCATTGAAATATCAAAAAAGCGAACTCTCCGGTGCCGGAAAAACGGATGAACTGCTGACGCTGAAAATCCGCTATAAAAAACCTGACAGCGAGAAAAGCATACTGTTTGATATGCCGGTCAAAAATGCCCCAAGACCTTTTGCATCGTGCTCCGAAAACCTGCGATTTTCTGCGGCCGTCGCTGCCTATGGCCTGCTTCTCCGTAACTCGGACTACAAGGGAAATGCGAGCTATGAGTCAGTCCTATACCTTGCAAAAAATGCTTTAGGTACAGATGAAGAAGGTTACAGGGCCGAATTTGTGAGGCTCGTAAAAACAACGCAAATGCTCGACAGCCGGAAGGAAACTGCCAGGAAGGATTAAGATGGCATCGGCCCGGCGATATTCGTTTGTCGGGCTGAGCGCCAATTGACAATGTAAAAAGCAACCTGAGCGGACGGCGCGGCCGGCTCAGGTTGACAAATGCCCTCAGTGCAACAGCTTAGTCATTTAAGGACTTCGCAAGTAAAGCCTTCGCTGCTTCGCTGAACTGGATGGTTGCGGTTGCTTCTCTGCCCGGTGCACTCATCTTGGCCCAGGTTTTTTGCAAAATATCGATCATTTTTTCCTCTGTCAGTTTTGTTATCAGATCATCGAACTGGTATTGCAGGAAAACCAGGCATAGCGCATTTTCCATGGTCTGCACCTCAGGATCAGACTTCAGCCTTTGTTTTAAAACAATTTGCCGGACGCGGTCGATCGTATCTGCATCAAATCCAACCGATGTGAGAATTTCCGTTGCCTTGGCGGCATGATATCTGGACAGGTCACTTCTCCATTTAAGGTATCCGACCCGCCCCTCCGGATAGTTGCTCCGGGGGCTTTCCCATCTGCCGATATGCTGGCACCGCGACGCAAGCAGCAGGCTTTCACTCGCATCGGGATCAAGTTTTGTAACCCATTCGTGCAATTTCAGGGCATAGAAATATTCGACAGGATACTCCTTTTCTTCATAAACCAGGTGCTCCGGGGAGTTTTTGTTATATGCATCGAAAAGTTCGAAAGCTTGTTCAAGTTTTGTCATGGTGAATTTGGGAAGTACCCGCAGTTATTTTTCACTTGTAAATTTCAACGCGATTTTCGTCATCCGCGGGTAGTCGTATGCAGTACTCTGGGTTTTCATAATAAACGAGCCTTCCCGGACATCCTCCGGCGCAATCGTCCACTCACCTCCTTTTACCGACTCATCGACCGCGCCCACACTTATGTTCTTTTCATTCGTTTTCCATTTCAGAGCAAATGGTTTAGTATCCCCTTTGAACATACCTGTAAAACTGCCGTCCCTATTGATCTTCACTGTTTCCATATACCTTTCGAAATCGATGCTGCCAAACTGCTGATTCATTTTCCCATCCCTGAAGGTAACAGCATCATTGACAGTTATTTCGTTGATGTACCAAGTTGGGGAACCGGTAAGTATGTCTGCGGCTTCTCCTGCACTACCCGCGCCGTTTTTGCAGGCGGACAAAATAAATATACCCGAAACAATGATCAGTGTTTTTCTAAAAAACATTGCTGAGATGGTTAAATGTACATTTACAAATATAGGGACATCCTAAAACAAAAAAACTCAAACAACTCCCGTTCGCAAATCTGTCAGATATTTTGGTTGGCGCGTGACAGCAAATGCGAATATCATAGGCACAGGTTTCCGTCAACCGCTCCGCGGCTCCGGTAAATGCATATTCCATTCTGGTAAATGCGGGCAGAAAAAGCGATGCTTGTGTCTTTACGTTTGAGCTGAATATTGCAGGTGAGAGGACAAAGGATTATTCATGACTGGTCGCCGATTTGCCGGACTATTCGCCAAGGAGTGACCTGAGAACCGGGATTTCCAGGGGTTTGGAAAGCAGTTCAATAATATACGGATTATCCCTGGCTTCTTCGATGTCCATGCTATCTACTGTGGATGATATCATGTAAATCCTGATCCGTTTCCGCATTTCTTCCGACATCTCGGCAAAGTGCCGGGTGAATTCGAAACCGTTGATTTCAGGCATTTGCAGGTCGAGTAAAATGACCGTTTCGGGCATAGCCCCTGTTTGTTCTTTCAGGAATTTGATGGCTTCCTGAGCAGAGCTGAATGACTTCACGGTGTCGGTAAGACCGCTTTTCAGCAACAACTTTTCCTCCGTGAGCAAATCAAATACGCTGTCGTCTATCAGTATAAATTCCATTATGCCTGGATAAAGAAGTTTTACAAACCAACTGCCGGACAATGGGCCTGCTAAATTGTGAATAAATTGATTTATTTTTATACTTTTGAAAGTTATTGTAGAAATAGTTCAAAAGAAATGCCGCACAACACTCATCTGATTTATCTTTAAAAGAGGTAAGGTATTAACTAATACTTTACAACATTAAAAATGTACCCAGCCCATTTATTATTTCTATTTATACTGCTCTTTGCGCCTTTAACAAAAGCACAAAAAGCGGACCGGCTCTTTCATCACCTCACCTCCAACCAAGGTCTTTCGCAGAACAACGTCACATCCATCGCCCAGGATCATCAGGGTTTTATGTGGTTTGGAACGCAGGACGGTCTGAATAAATACGACGGGTACAAGTTCACTGTTTACCGCAATGACCCGGACAATGCAAACAGTCTAAGTCACAGTTATGTTCATACATTATTTCAAGGCAGAGACGGACGGCTGTGGGTCGGGACAGACAACGGTGGTTTAAGCATGTACAACGGGCAAGCAGATCATTTTGTTAACTATTTAAATAATTCCCGTGATCCGAAAAGCATAAGTAACAATGATGTAAGGGCTATTGCACAGGATAGGCAGGGCAATCTTTGGGTAGGGACAGATGGCGGGCTGAATTACTTTGATACTACAAGAAAAACTTTCCGGCATTTCAGACACAACAATAAAATCAAGGGTAGCCTGAGCAGCGATGCGGTGAGCGATGTGCATGTCGATTCGGATGGAATGGTATGGGCGGCTACCAGTGATCGCGGCCTTAATATGCTCAACCCCACCACACAGCAGATTACACATTTTAAGCACGATCCTGCCAATCCCAGTTCGCTGAGTAGTGACCGGATCAATCATATTTTTGAGGATTCAAAAAAAAATATCTGGATAGCAACCGAAGGCGGCGGTCTGAACAGGCTTGATAAAAAAAATGGAAGCTTCCACATTTTCAGGCGAAACGGTAAGCCTGGAAGTATTTCTCACAATGATGTAATTTCTCTGGAGGAAGACAAGGACGGCAGGCTGTGGGTCGGAACGAGGAACGGCGGCATCAACATCCTTGAAAAGAACGGCACTTTTACCCGGCATTCGTATGACCGAAACAATACGGACGGAATTAACAACGGATCCATCTATGCTCTTTACTGTGATAAGGTGGGTACGATGTGGATCGGGACATACAGTGGAGGTGTTAATATCATGGATTACAATCCATTGAAATTTGTCCGGCACCGTAGCCTGCCTGGTAAGCCGGAAGGGCTGAACAATGACAATGTCCTCTCCATCATACAAGACCGCAACGGCAAAATCTGGCTTGGAACCGACGGAGGAGGCATCAATGTACTTGATGAAATCACTGATCAGTACCAGCATTTTACGCATGATCCCGATAACCCAAAAAGCATAGCCAGCGATTACATTATCTCGCTTTACAAAGATAAGGATGGCAAGATATGGATCGGTAATTACAAAGGGGGATTAAGCCTTTTCAACGAGGCCGGTAAGTCATTTTACAATTTGAACAAAACGGGCAACATTAAGGAAAGTATCCCGGCCAATATCCATTCTCTGACGGACGACAACAAAGGAAATTTATGGATTGCGACATCAGAGGGGCTTTTGTGTTATGATAAGAAAAACGGATCATACAAATACTACAAGGCCGATCCGGCGAAAGCGGGAAGCATCAGCAGCAACTCGGTTTTATCGATATTGATTGACAGCAAAGGCATTCTCTGGGCGGGTACCGAAGGTGGCGGCCTCAATCAGTTTGACGAAAAAACAAACACTTTCATCCGCTATGTCAATGACAGCCAAAATGCAAAAACAATAAGCAATAATATTGTCAAGTGTATTTATGAGGATGAAAAGGGCAATTTATGGGTGGGTACCAACGGCGGTCTGAACCGGTTTGACCGCCAAAGCAGGACTTTCAGCTGTTACAGACGAGCCGATGGTTTACCAAGTGATGTGATTCAGGGAATTGTGAAGGACCACCATCGGACATTTTGGATCAGCACCAACAACGGTATATCCAATTTCAACCCCAGAACGGGCGTTTTCCGTAATTTCGATACCAGCGATGGCTTGCAGGGCACCTCATTCAACAAGATGTCCCTTTACAAAAGTGCAGCGGGCTTCATCTATTTCGGTGGGCAAAACGGTTTTACAGTTTTTCATCCTGACAGCATCCGCGACAATAATTTTATCCCGCCGGTTTTTATTACCGATTTTCAAATCTTCAATAAGTCAGTCACACCTCACAACAGGGATTCACCCCTAAAAAACCACATCACCCACACCAGGGATATCACCGTCTCCTACCGCGATCTGGTCCTTTCTTTTGAATTTACGGCATTGAATTACACCCTATCCCGTAAAAACCAATATGCCTACAAGCTCGACGGTTTTGATAAAAACTGGATCAATTCGGGTACCGTCAGAAACGCTACTTATACCAATCTCGATCCCGGCGACTACGTTTTCAGGGTGAAAGCGTCGAATAACGATGGTGTCTGGAATGAAGTGGGCACAGCGATCCATTTACACATCGTTCCGCCTTTCTGGCAAACGTGGTGGTTTCGCACCCTGCTGGTGTTGTTCATCGTCGGTCTTATTTACCTTATTTATCAAATCAGGATCGGCGAGATCAAAAAGCAGAAAATCGAATTGCTCCGGCAGGTAAAAGAGAGAACAGGACAAGTTATACGCCAAAAGCAGGCATTGGAAGTACAGGCAGCAGATCTCTTGAATTTACATAAAGACTTACAGATCAAGCATGTGCAGGAGCAACAGGCCCGACAGGAAGCTGAAAAGGCAAATCAGGCGAAAAGTGTATTTCTTGCCACGATGAGCCACGAAATCAGAACGCCGATGAACGGTATCCTGGGTATGGCGCTACTGCTCTCACAAACGGAAATGACCGAAGAACAGTCGGAATATGCCGAAACGATCATCAGTTGCGGCGACGGATTGCTGACTGTAATTAACGATATCCTTGACTTCTCCAAAATTGAGTCGGGGAACATGGAGCTGGAACTTAAGCCTTTTAATTTACAGGAATGCATCGAAGAAGTGCTGGGGCTCTTTCCGGGAAAATCGGGAGACCAACGGCTGGATCTTGTATACCAGATCGACCCTAAGGTACCGGCGCAGATCATCGGCGACAGCCTGCGCCTGCGTCAGATTCTCATCAATCTTGTCGGCAATGCTGTAAAATTCACACAGCAAGGGGAAATCTTGGTCAGTGTGAACTATGTGGATATCAATGAAGAGGAGGAAATAGAACTGAAATTCATGGTTCAGGATACGGGAATCGGAATACCAGAGGACAAACTCAACCTTTTGTTCAAAGCTTTCTCTCAGGTTGATTCATCTCATGCACGCAGATATGGTGGTACCGGCCTGGGGCTGGCCATCAGTCAGCGGCTTGTGGACTTAATGGGCGGAAAAATCGAAGCGGAAAGCACCGAAGGAGAAGGAACCTGTTTTTCATTTACAATCCTCACAACGGCTCCGCATCAATCCATCGGGCAAGAAGCGGAATTCAATACTACCGGCACTGAGGACAAGTATGTGCTCGTGGTGGATGACAACAAAACGAACCTACGGATCATGAATGCCCAGCTCAAATACTGGAACCTGATCCCCGTACCGGCTTCGTCAGGGAATGAAGCATTGGAAATACTGCGGGAAGAAAAGCGGATCGCGTTGGTGATCACCGACCAGAACATGCCGGAAATGAACGGTGTCCAACTCGCACAGCTCATCCGGAATGAATATGCTGATTTGCCGATTATTCTGCTAAGCTCTGTCGGGGACGACAGCCGGAAAAATTACTCCGGCCTTTTTAGTGCCATTCTTACCAAGCCTGTGAAGCATCAGCGATTGGGGCAGGTGATTGTCAAAGAACTTTCGCGGCAGGTTGTACAAACGGATACACAATCAACCGGCCAGAATCTATTATCCACCTATTTCGCGGAAGAATTCCCGCTGAACATACTGGTGGCGGAGGATAACGCGGTCAACGCAAAGCTATTTGTCAAAGTTCTCAGCAAACTCGGTTATAAACCCAAAGTCGTCCACAACGGCCAGGAAGCATTGCAAAAAGTGCAGGAAGAACCTTTTGACTTGGTGTATATGGACGTTCAAATGCCCGAAATGGACGGACTGGAAGCTACCGGTCTCATCCGCCAGCTGCATATCCCACAACCCTATATTACCGCGATGACGGCCAACGCCATGCAGGAGGACCGTGAAATCTGCCTGAACTCGGGCATGGACGATTACATCTCGAAACCGCTGCGGGTCGAGGAGATTAAAAACTCGCTTCAGCGTGCATTTGCTTTTAAACTGCAAATTCTGGAATAGTCGCTTCGAAAAAGTCGGGCTATTTTCCGGCGGTTGCTAATGGTTGTAACCTGTGTACAGCCGTGATTCCGGCTGCCAGTACTTTGTTGAAACTAGTCGTCTACAGGCATGATTTTGATTGTTGAGTGCCCGGCGGGCGATCAAAATACTTCCGGCCGAACCCGTACGGAATGCCCTGCCCTATCCAAAATTGACTGACTCAACTAGCCACACCAATGGAAGACAGAAACGAATTGAGCGAAAAAAATTTGCATTGGTATAAGGATGCAATCATTTACGAATTACATATAAAAGCGTTTAAGGACGGTAACTGCGACGGTATCGGTGATTTTCAGGGGTTGATGCAACAACTGGACTATTTGCAGGATCTGGGTGTGACGGCCATCTGGCTGCTGCCTTTTTATCCCTCGCCCTTGCGCGACGACGGATATGATATCGCGGATTATTACACCATTAATCCGTCCTACGGCGACATCGGCGAGTTTAAAAAATTCCTGAAAGAGGCCCATAAACGAAAACTGAAAGTCATTACCGAGCTGGTCATCAACCATACGTCGGACCAGCATCCCTGGTTTCAGCGCGCGAGGATGTCACAGAAAGGATCAGATTATCGAAATTTTTATGTCTGGACTGATGATCCGAAACAATTCAAGGATGCCCGCATCATTTTCCAGGATTATGAAAAATCGAACTGGAGCTGGGACGCGGAGGCCGGGCAATATTACTGGCACCGTTTCTTCCATCATCAGCCTGATCTGAATTATGACAACCCGCTGGTGCAGGAAGAGATCTTCAAGATCATCAATTTCTGGTGTAAGCTGGGGGTAGACGGTTTCAGACTTGATGCCGTGCCCTACCTTTTTGAAAGAGATGACACCAACTGTGAAAACCTGCCGGAAACACATGAATATCTCAAAAAACTGAGAAAATACGTCGACGAACGATACCCCGGAACCTTGCTGCTGGCGGAAGCCAATATGTGGCCCGAGGATTCTGCTGCCTATTTCGGCGATGGGGATGAATGTCAGATGAACTATCATTTTCCAATCATGCCAAGAATGTTTATGTCGCTTCAAATGGAGGACAGATACCCCATTACGGACATTTTTGACCAGACTCCGGCTATTCCTGACAATTGCCAGTGGGGCATTTTCCTGCGGAATCACGACGAACTGACCCTGGAAATGGTTACGGACGAAGAGCGCGATTATATGTATAAGGTCTATGTCAAAGATCCGAAAGCGCGTATCAACCTGGGAATCAGGCACAGACTTGCGCCTTTAATGGAAAACAACCGCAAGAAGATCGAGCTTCTCAACTCGCTTCTTTTCACTTTTCCGGGTACACCGATCATTTATTATGGTGATGAAATCGGGATGGGCGATAATTTTTACCTTGGTGACCGGGACGGTGTGCGGACGCCTATGCAATGGAGCCCGGACCGGAATGCCGGTTTCTCACAGGCCAATCCGCAACGTCTCTACCTTCCACTGATCCTGGATCCGCAGTACCATTATGAGTCTGTGAACGTAGAATTGCAGAGCCGTAATTCATCTTCATTATTATGGTGGATGAAAAGGGCGATCAGCATCCGAAAAAAATACCCTGCTTTCAGCAGAGGTGATATTAAATTTCTGAACTCCGAGAATGCCAAGGTGCTTTCCTTCACCCGTACTTTCGAAGATGATACCATGCTGGTGATCGCAAATCTATCGCGCTTCACACAACCACTGGAACTTGACCTGGACGTATTCAAGGGTTATCAGCCTGTTGAAATTTACAGTGAAAACAAATTCCCGCCTGTCAGGGACAACATGCCTTACTTTTTCACGCTGGAAGCTTATGCGTGCCAGTGTTTTGTGATGAAAAAGACACATCCAGAGATTGACCAGAGCGAAGAACTCCAGCTATTGAAACTGGCAAAATGGGAAGATCTGCTTGAACCCGAAGTTCTTGAAAAGCTGGAAAGCAGCTTATTGCCAACTTACCTGATGAAAATGCGCTGGTTTGGCGGCAAAGAAAAAGAGATGGGAAGTGTCCGGATCGTTTCACATGCTGCAATTCCACTGGGTGATAATCCTCCGGGGTACATCTTTTTGCTGGAAGCCTATTATCGGAATAATCTGCCGGAAATGTATCAGCTTCCACTGGCTTTTGGCAAGGATCCTTTTTCACATCAGGTAAGAGAAAACTGCCCGCAGGCTGTGATTTGCCGGATCCAGATCGATAACGAAGAGGAAGGTGTTCTTTTTGACGCCATTTATGGGCTGGAACTCCAGCAGGCGCTGCTCCTGAATATGGGCCACAATGAAACCGTACCCGCATTTAATGGCGAAATCCATTTTTCAGGCGATGCGAACCTCAAAAAGCACGTAAACGAAACCGAGAAAATCAAGCCACGCGTTTTGTCCGGTGAACAAGACAATACATCCGTCACTTACGACGGAAAGTACATTTTCAAACTCTACCGGAAAGTAGACCGCGCCATCAATCCCGACATGGAAATCATACATTTTCTTACACATGAAGCAAAATTCGCAAACATACCTGCGTTTGCAGGCGCAGTGGAGTGGAAATATAAAAAGGACGCTATGGTCCTTGGCATGATGCAGGAAATGGTGGCGAGCAGTACCGATGCATGGGCAAACATACTGGACAGACTTGATAGCTTTAATGAGAAAATCCTTTCGGATAACGATATTCAACTCCCGGCAGAATTGGCAGGAACACTGACGGAGCCGATCGGTTATGAAGATATTCCCGAAGTATTGAAAGATCTGCTCGATGTGCACGTGGCCGAGCAGATTTCACTGCTGGGACAAAGGACAGCTGAAATGCACCTGGCACTTGCCTCAGGTACAAAGTTTCCCGATTTCAAACCCGAAGAATTCTCATTACATTACCAACGCTCGGTTTATTCGTCGCTTCAATCGCTCGTACGTGTTGCATTTCAGGACCTCTCCAGGAATATGAAAAAACTTTCACCGGATGTAAGACAGCAAGCCGATGAAATCCTGCAGATGAAAGACGAAATCCTGACGAAGCTCAAGAAGATCTACTCCCACAAGATCGATACCTCCAAGATCCGTATCCACGGAGATTACCACCTTGGCCAGGTACTTTTCACCGGTAAAGATTTTGTCATCCTTGATTTCGAAGGAGAACCAGCACGGAGTTACAGTGAAAGAAGACTGAAACGTTCGGCCCTGCGGGATGTGGCTGGTATGCTCAGGTCATTACATTATGCAGCTTTCGGAAGCCTGTTCCTCGACAATCAGATCCGTAAGGAGGATATCGGCAAACTACTGCCTTATGTTGAGCAATGGTACCATTATATGAGCGGCTTTTTCATGAAAGCCTATCTGGAGACGGTTAAAGATAATCCGATCATTCCGCGAAAAAAGGAAGACCTGAATATTCTTATCCAGACTTTCCTTCTCCAAAAAGCCATTTACGAAATGCAACATGAAGTTAACAACAGGCCGACTTGGCTGACGGTGCCATTAAAAGGCATTAAATCGATCATGAAAAAAAACGAACCTGTTCCTGCCTAGCGTAATTTTAGCTGGTTCGTTAAAAATGGGAAAGGCCCCGACTTGCAAGTCGGGGCCGGAGGATCCCACGTGTGTCAAACGTTACTTTATTTTGTTGCTTTTTTGCATGCGATAAATATTCTGGCTGTAACTGCTGCCAGTACCGAAACAACGAGTATTGCTTTTAGCGTTTTATTCATATTTGATTTTGTTAATTGTCGTGTGCTCACCCTCTGTTTCACGCGTTTCATTGTTCATGAGGTTATCAATCGCCAACTGATATTCGTCAGTGGTCATTTTTTTACTTAGGAAGCAATTTACTCCGGCATTTAAATATTGTTCTTCGATTGTCTCGTCGTCATTATGTGAAAAAATCAAAATTCGAACCTCAGGCTGGGCCCTTCTCAAAAATTTGATCATGAAATGGTCATCCTCAGAATATGCATAGACGTTCATCACCACAAGTTCCACTTTTGTCTTGAAAATATATTCGAGCGCTTTTCCCATTGTCTCCGCATATAAAACCGGGTAGCCTGGCAGAAATGATCTGACAAACATGCCAATGCCGTAGCTGAATGTTTCACCTGTGATAACAAGTATTGGTTTCATAAGTTACTTTCTTACAAGTTTCAATGTGTCGAATCCTTCCATATCCAAAGTGATCTCGTTGCAGGTGTTGGTAATCAACGTAAAGCCATAAACCGCAGGGCCGGATTTGCTGTACACACCTGTCAGCGTTAATGAATCGTCCTTAACCTTCCAGGAAATCTTTGTGGAATCATAATTTCAAAAAAACAGACCGCTACTTTCTTTAAATGATTTATCCCTATTAAATTCAATGGTATTCAAAGCCTGAGTACCAGACAACATTGTTGCCGTCCAACTGCCAATAATATTTTCCTCCAACGTTGGTGCTTTACACTCCTTTTCGTCTTCAACGCATCCAAAAAAAATAGCCGACAGAATTATGGTATAAAAAATGCGGTTCGACATAATCGATCATGTTAAGTAAAAATCATGAGAAAAAAGATTAAACGCCAGTGAAGCCACCAGCGTTAATCTGCTACACACAAAACCCTATACTTTACTTGGAAATTACAATTTTGTGATCACTGCTGGTATTATTCTTCTGAGTTACCTTTACCACATACACACCTGCTGCGAGATTTTTTACATTGATATCTTTGATAAGGTTGCTTGCAGAGTTATAGACTTCTTTTCCTCCCATATTGTAGATTTGAATCTTCGCTACCTTATCCCAATCATTGGTTTTTATACTAATCTGATCAATCAGTGGATTTGGGAACATGATGAATTGGGCTTGCCCCTCAAAATTCACGCTTTCAATTTTACTATATGCGCTGCTGCCGTCTTTATCAATCATATGCAAACGATAAAGGTTGGAGCCATTAAGAGGATAAGAATCCGTAGCTGAATAATAAGCAGTCTGCTTGCTTTCTCCCTTCGATTTAACGCTCCCAATTTGCTGCCACTTTTTGCCGTCTGAACTTCGCTGAATATCAAATCTGTCACTATTTGTCTCCTCGGACGTTGCCCAATTTAGCTGAGCAACATTTCTTTCTTTGGTTGCAGAAAACGATATCAGTTTGACAGGCAACGGGAAAGTTTGTTCTACAAAAGTGAACGGTCTGAAAGTTATTTCATCTTGTGGATTTGACCATGAGCTTCCCTGAAGAGTTGGAAGCAATCGCGGCGATGCAGGATTCCCCTGCTCCACTGGGCCGGAAAAGTCTATGGTGTAGGTAGCCAGATGAACAAAATCGGTTGTATTTAAATCCAGATCGTCGTCGGCTCTTTCCAGCGTTAAACCCAACTCCTGCCATCCGGGGGGAGGGTTACCAGGGGCTATTGTCTGGACACCTATACTTGCCGATGCATATAAAGGATCTCCGACACCCGATCCCCCTATAATAGTAACACCGGCTGGCAATTGCACATCAAGCCTGACATTATATGCTCTCCATGTATTATCATTTGGCGGGAGATAGGTCGGATCCCCCTTGCCTACCACATCGAATGTCCAATGCAGCCCATCCTGGCTTACCTTCTTATTGACGAAGTCAAGAATGATTGTCGTTTGAGCTTTGGTTCCCTCTGAAAACACAGTCAAGAGGAAAACAATTAAAAATGCCTTTAAAATTAGTTTCATAGTTTACTTATTAATAGTTGATTAGTATTGAAAAGCAATTGCCATTGAATCTGTTTCGCTGGATATTCATATCGAGATTTTCGAGCACACCATTCATATTCAAATCCCGTGAAGAATAGACGTCTAAAATTCCCTGATTAAATGAATTCCTGGTTTGATTGATATCTTGATTCTCTACCGCGAGGTTCTGATTGGGATCTCCATTGATCATGCACCAAACTCCATTTACAAGTTTCATTTGATCGGATGCAGATCCATCATTGTAAGCCTGCGCAAGCGCCGTAGTAAAATCATAGCTTACTGGCCCTACTCCGAATGTGGCGATGCTATTACTCATGATCGCAACGTGGTTCCGATGTTTGAGAACAATCCTGACCGGCTCTGCCTGGGGCGTAAACTTCGGGGTAGTGTTATCCGCATTGGTGATGAGACCATTGGGCCGTAAAAACAAGCTCTGACTTTCAAGTATTGCTGTCGGATTGGCTGCACTGCGTACTTCGACCCTAATCCAATCCACTACCTCCGCTGATATGGCGATGTTATTGATATTCGGTACAAAAAGCCCGCTACCATAAGGATCCGTTTCCGGTATTAAACCCTGATTGTTACCAAAATAGGTTTGCAGGTCATTGCGCATTTGTGGCAAGTTGGCATGCATCGCTCCCTGCAAATTCACTTTAACACTCAGCTGAACTTTGTCGGCACATGGATTAATCACTACCGTGATTTTTGCCGTGGAGTTGTCTGTATTCCAGCAATCATTCGGCATGTCGTAGAAAAATGCATAGTAATCTCCTGGGCCCGCTGTCTGTGGCGTTGGGTATGGATTACCCGAGTGATTGGGATTATCAAACCACACAACCTGAGCTAACGGAGGATAATTGACTCCAGTCAGCGTAGTACCAAGAGCGGCCGTTGTAGCCGGACATGAATTGGTCAGCGTAGTAATTGAAATCAAACCTACCTGTTCGGTGCCTGCATTACATACCGGCAAGCAGTCATCTATTGTTACTGTAACTTGTCCGGTAGAGTAATCTGTATTGAAACAGCTATTGATCTGATCAAAGAAGAAAGCATAGTAGGTTCCCGATACGCTTACGTTGATTTTCCCCTGTCCATTGATAACAACCTCCGGCACCATGGTTCCCGGCTGATGATCCTGGGTAGTGTAAAATACGAGTGTAGCTCCGTTAGGCACTGCGTTCTCGTACAAAGGTTTGAGGTTCACAACCTTCGACGGACAAATATTTTTAATCGTTTTTGCACTCAACACTACCTGATCTGTCGTGGCATTACAGGGCGGACAAATTACGTTTGTGAGAACGACTTTTGCGCTGGAATTGCTTGTATTATAACAGTTATTTACAGCATCGTATAAAAATGCATAGTACGTACCTGCTCCTGCCGAAAGCGGCGTTGGATAGGGAGATCCAGTGTGATTAGGATTTGTGAACCATACCACCGACAGACCATCTGGAATCACACCTGTCAGCAAAGTGTTAAGATTGAGTTTATTAGTGGGGCACTTGGTTGACGCTTTGTCACTAAATAACACCACCTGCTTGGTCCCTGCGTTACAAGGCGTCGGACATGGGTTGACAACTGCTGTAACCTTTGCCGAAGAGTTGTCTGTATTATAACAATCATTTACCTCGTCGTAAAAAAATGCGTAGTAAATACCCGCTTCCGCAAATGTGGGGTTGGGGTATGGCAATCCTGTATGATTTGGATTTGTAAACCAGACAATAGACGTCCCTTGAGGCGGGACACCGGCGATTGCCTTAGTGATATCTACCTTATTGGACGGACAGATATTATTTTCCAAAGCTGCGTTCAACGACACCTGCTCAGTACCTGCGTTGCAGGGAGCCGGGCAGGGGGTAATCGTTACAGTAACCGCGGCAGTAGAATTATTCGTATTGAAGCACTCGTTGATCTGGTCATAAAAGAACGCGTAATAGGTACCGGAAGCGAACACATAAATCTTGCCGGTCATCTGTACTTCCGGGATCATTGTACCGGGAGCATGATTTGGTGTACTGTAAAAAACAATTGCTGACCCGGGAGGCGCCACATTGGTCACCAGCGGTTTGAGATCAACAAGCGACGCGGGGCAGATGTTTTTGATTTTGTTGGTACTTAATGTTGCCTGCTCCGTACCCGCGTTGCAAGGAGGACATAACATGGCTGTCACCGTAACCACCGCCGTTGAATTGTCTGTATTGTAGCAATTGTTGACTGTATCATAAAAAAAAGCATAATAAGTCCCAGGTGCCGCTGCCTGTGGCGATAAATATTTAAATCCAGTATGATTAGGATTCGTAAACCACAGCACTTGTATGTCTGGTGGTATTTGGCCGACCAAGGCATTGTTCAGATTATACTTATTACTCGGGCAAACTGTTGATGCATTATGAGTAGAAAGACTTACCTGATCCACTCCCGCATTACATTGCTTCAAAGCATCAACTCCACCAATGTCGAGACCAATGATTCCCATCTCATCTGCATCACCCATAAAAGTGACTTTCGCTGTCGTCGCAGCTGCAATAAATGTCAAAGACCGGGATATCCATTGATTTGTGTTAATACCTTCGGTAAAATTTGTTGTATGGAGAGTGTTGACTCCATTATTTGTCAATCTTAAGATAGCATTTCTCGCGTATTTCCACACGTCAGGTTGATTCTTAAATCGGGGTGCTATGACCCTATATTTTAATGTGTAACCATTTCCTGGCACGAGTCCCGTTATTATTGTCGAAGCCTCTTCGTTAAGGACGACATTATTGTGTACAACCAAGGTTAAAAAAGTGCCGTTGCCTGAGGGTGTCGGAGGAACGATCAAATGCCATTTATAATCATCTGATTGCTCTCCCCAGTAAATATTATTCGAGATGTCCGGTGAGTACTTCTCAATAGTCCAACCACTCGGAACGCAAAATCTGCAAATTGGGCCCCCACCAGACGGACTTATGGACTGAGACATTACAAACGTCAAACCAATCAATAACAAAAATATCGTAGATAGAAGTATCCTTTTTCTCATAACTCAAGTGTGTTTAAATTTCATTTCCACAGATCAACCTCAACTGTGTACTTCAAATCGGTTTTTTAAAGGTGGTGTCCGTTGCTCCGGACAGATGAATGTTTTTCATGATGTTTTCATAATGTTTAAGTTTTGAGATTTATAAAATGAGTTATTCATTCGATGACTGCAGGTTCAAAGTGTCAATCCTTTCATGCCCAAGGTGGTCCCGTTAGCTAGGGTTCGATATGTGTAATTATTTTAGTTGAAGAAGAAAGATTAAACGCCGATGAATCACCAGCGTTAATCTGCTACACACAAAACCCTATACTTTATTTGGCAATTACAATTTTGTGATCACTGGTTGTATTATTCTTCTGCGTCACTTTAACCACGTACATCCCTCCTGCCAAATGTTTGAGGTCAATATGCCTGGCAGGTCTTTCTCCGGATTCATAAACCTCTTTACCCCGCATATTAAAGATCTGGATCCTTTTAACCTTGCTCCAGTCTTCGGGAGTTTTGATACTTAGCTGGTCGCTTAGCGGATTAGGAAACATGGTAAAATCGGTTTTCAGGTCAAACCTCACGCTCTGAATTTTACTATAAGCACTGGTTTTATCTTTGTCAATCATGTGAAGCCGATACAAGTTGTCACCATTCAAAGGATAGGGATCAACAGCGGAGTAGAAATGTTCTGTTACACTTTCCCCTGTTGCCGCCACAATTTGAATTGTTGTCCACTGCTTTCCATCCCTGCTTCGCTGTACATCGAAGTGATCGCTGTTTGTTTCTTCGGTTGTCGACCAGGTAAGATTAGTTGTGTTGCCTTCTTTCGCAGCTTGAAATTCTTTTAGTTTCACTGGAAGATTTATTTCTACCGGTACAGAGGTAGTACTGTTATCATTAGCCGTTAAATTTCCAGGTGTTTGAGGTCCCTGAAAACCTAATGTTGCGGTAACGACACCTGTCCCAACAGCGTTACCCTCAACATGAATGTAAAAAGTAAAACATTCAGCATTAGGTAAAGGAGTATTATTCAGCAGACGTACTGTATGATTTCCTGTCTCATTAGAAAACTGCTGTATTGTAAAGTTAGTAAGATCTGAACCATCTGGATTCGTTACAGATAATAGGGTCAAATTGTTTGGAAAGCTTATTTGAGGTCTCAATTTATTGGCTGGTGCAGTGACATTGTTAGCATCAACATTACAGATAACAACTTCAACAATCCCTTCTTCGTAGTTAAGAATGGAAGGTTGCAGACCTAAGATATTGATATCACAATCTTGCGCAAAGACAGGATTAGCTAAATTGCTTCCAATTATAAATAATGTTCCAAGTAAAAGGTTCTTTGATTTCATTGTTTGGGCTATTTTGATTGAAAACTGATTTAAGTCGCAGGATAATCACCTGCCGCGTTAAGCCGCAGATGATTTCCATTTGTAAGATTCTTTAACTAATTGGTTGCAATTGAGGTAACACTCGAGTTGTTTGCTGTATTTAATTCTCCGCCACTGCCTCCAATTATCGTAGCAGTAATATTTTGTTTGGTTCCTGATGGAATTCCAGCCTTTCTTTTTACATTAAACCCAATTACCGCCTGCCCATTTGCTGGCAATACTTTCGTTGCCGTGGCTGTTATGAAATTGGCGTTTTCCGTAAATGTCCAGTCTCCGTTTTCATTCGCAGTACCGCCAAACACATTTGACTGCCCACTGGTAGTCGGGTAGGTTATTGTAAAAGCGTTGATTTTGTTTACGCGAAATGATACATTTCCATTGGTCGGCAAACCATTGATTTCAAATAAATTGATGACGAAATCCCTACTTGCATTGTCATCAAAACTCAATCCGTCTATGTCGAGCGTCGGTGTCAGATCTGGTTCTGCATCAAGCGGACAATCGGTAATCGTCACGCTTACCATGGCCTGCGAATTATTTGTGTTATAACATCCTCCTCCATAATGAAAAAAAGCATAATAGGTACCGGCAGGAGCCTTCGACGGATCAGCAACTGGCGGGCCGCTATGATCTGATGTGCTATACCAAACCAGCGTCCCGCCCACAGGAATTACACCTTGATAAAGTTTAGTAAGGTTCGTTGTCGTCCCTGCACAAATTGGCACAGATTGCCCAGATAGAATGACCTCGGCGGTAGAATTTATCTTAACCGTAACTTTGGCACTTGACGTCGCAGTATTATAACAATTATTCTGACTATCGTAGATAAAAGCAAAGTAATCTCCAGCAAAGGCCACCTTTGTTGGATCTTTTACAGCTGGAAGGGTATGCATTGCATTGCTATACCAAACCAGCGAGGTTCCAACCGGCAAATTACCTGAGAAATAGCTGTTGAGATTTACCGTTGAACCGGAGCAAATAGTGACTTCCTGCTGATTTAACGCAATCTGGGCACTACCTGCTTTACAAGGCGGGCAAGAGGGATTCGCGACGGCTTGAACTTGTGCCAGTGAAGAGTTGGCTGTATAACAAGCATTTGCCACATTATATAAAAACGCATAATAGGTAAACCCGGTCGCAGCTACTAAGGGATCTGCGACAGGTTCACCGGTGTTATTATTACTTGTAAACCAATGTAATCGATAGCCCGAAGGAGCCGATTCTGAGAGGGTTGAATTCAAATTTACCGTCTGTACTGGACAAGTATTTGTAATCGAGGATACAGTTAAGGTTGGCGTCTTCCTATTAACTGATACTGTAGCATTTGAATTAGCCACGTTATAACATTCTGCATTCAAATCCTTGAAAAAAGCATAGTAAATGCCCGGGCCCACCGCATTCGGATCGGCAATTGGTTGACCTGAGTGAGAAGGATTATTAAACCATACTACCTTGGTACCAGACGGTGGACTACCCTGAACATATGTCGTTAAATCCGCAGTTTGATCTGTACAAATCAAGGTTTTATTTGCTGATCCATTTACTATTGGTACCTGATTCGGACTCAAATCACACTGTTGTACCAACGCTGATGACCCAGCCAAGTCTAGGCAAACAAAGCCTCCCGGAGTTATCTCATTATCATATGCTTCTCCAGTGAAAGTTATTCTAACCTTATCGCTTGGTGCAACAAAGGTTATAGTTTGAAGAATCCATTTGTTAAAAAGGCCAATACCAAAAGTCACCGTTTTTTTTGTTATCACATTAGCGCCGTTGGTAACCCACAAAGTTGCAGTTTTGCCATAATCCGTGTAAAAAATATCATCAAAGGTTTGGTATTTCGCTTTTCCGGATAATACGTGGTATGACAAGTTATATGTCTTTCCAGCCGTGAGGCCCGAAATCTCTGAGAAGGCCCCATTGTCTTTGTTTTGTATCGGCGTTGTCGGCGGGGGAACGTGAACGGTAAGCCACCTCACACCAGCCCCGCCGGACGGAGATAACGGCTGAGACAGATCTTCTCCTGCACCGTTTATCCAGCTCATAAAACAGTCATCAGGACAAACCGGATTTCCAATTGTATATGGATATGCTACATTTGGTGCGTTTGTCCATCCGGGGATGTTGCAGTTTTGGCCACAATTAGCCTGGGCGTTTGTCGAATAAACATTTTGCGCTTTCGCCCCATTTTTTAGTATTACTAATAATAATAATAATAATAATAATAGCGATTGAAAATATATCTTCCTCATAACTCAAGTGTGTTTAAATTTCATTTCCACAGATCAATCTCAGCTGTGTACTTCAAATCGGTTTCTTAAAGTTGGTGTCTGTTGCTCCGGACAGGTGAATGTTTTTCATGATGTTTTCATAATGTTTAAGTTTTGAGATTTATAAAATGAGTTATTCTGTCGATGACAGCAGGTTGCGATGTCATCCATACAAAAATTGAAAACAGAAAAACAGAATTAACAAAGCGATGAACTAACGGCAGGAGAAATAAACTAACGGTCAAGAAAAATAGACTTTGTACAATATTTTTGACCAAAAATCCATTATTGGATGGTTTTGATGACAAAGTGTTGTGAAATTATTGCATCCCACTGTCGCAACAGTGGGATGCAGCTGATCGCATTTTATCGCCAGCCAGGCTTGAACAAAATGATCAGCAGGATAAAGACCGCTGTCACAATCAACGGAACGGCGCTCATCCAGACCATAATGGTTGCTGGCTGCAGATTATCGTACCAAACCAGAAAGCCCGATACCACGATAACCAGGAAGAGGGCCACCCCTACTATGATAAGGGCCCGTTTTTCAAAGCGGCTCATCAGCTTGCCCCCGGTAAACTCGCTGTAAGCAATGTACCCCAGGATTACCATGAGCGAGAACAAGTCTATTGTCAGTCCTAAAAAATATGTTTGCATAGATCAAATTGTTATGAGGTTTAGTTACTGTGATGAATACCAGAAAATTTCCACGCGCGCAAACTATTTGCTATATACGTAGTGAAATTGCAGCGTGTTTTTTACTTTTATTTACCACATGCAAATATGATCCGTTAAATGGATTTCAACGAAAGCAATGAATAAACGGTACAGCAGGTTTTTCAAAAGGTAAATCGGCTGGTATTTCGCTCTGGAGTAGCAAGCAGGAAGCAGGCGCGGTGATTATTACCGATGGTTAGCTGAAACCAGCCTTAGAGTAATTTCATTTCCGTTTTTTACACGCCATTAGTAAATTATAACTTGTTTGAAGGTATACCTATCTGAATTGGACCATGTATCCAAGATTCCTTTGCCGATTGTGTTTTCTTTTTTTGCCATCGACGTTATCTGCACAATTCATTTTTCAGAATTTCAATCAGGAAGACGGCCTCAGCGCAAATCACGTACGATGTCTTTATAAGGATCAGGAGGGGTATTTATGGATCGGTACAACCAACGGGCTGAACCGTTTCGACGGCAGCCAGATCCGGCGTTTCAGAAGCAGCAAAGGCGAAAAAGACGATTTTATCAATGCAATCTACCCTTTTGACGACTACCGGCATTTATTGATCGCGACCAGTAAGGGAATCAAGATCTTTGATAAAGAAACCGGCACGTTCCGCTCCGACAAACGTTTTACTGTCTTGGACGGGAAAGTGGTCCTTGCCTTCCGGCCCGACAGCCGCGGGCGGTTGTGGGTTATCGCCCGATTTCAATTGTATATATATACCGAGGGAAAACTGGTCCAGGCAGATTCCATTATTCCCGCCCTCAAAATCATGGGTGATCAGGACTTCACGCATTCCGGGTTTGCAGCGTTCTGCTGGGACGCTGTAAGGCAAGGGTTCTGGGTAGGTGGAACCAGGAGCTTTTTCATTGACTGCAAAAAGGATATCGTTTTTAGCAAGGAAAATAATCCACATAAATATCCTATACTGGATTATTCGGATGTTGTTTCGATAGCGGTCGACAAAAAACAAAATCTGTGGTTCAGCTCTGGTACCGAACTGGGTTTGTACTTCTGGGATTCGACTAAAAAATCCGTTAAAAAATATTCGCAGCTTGACGGTAAAGAGCTAACAGACAGCTGTAACCGACTTTATGTTGACAGCTACAATCGGCTTTGGATTTCTACTTACTTACAGGCTGCGTACTACAAGCTGCCAGGTCACCCGATCAGAAAATTAGTATACGATCAGGATGAACCGTATTCGATAGGCTACGGGTATTTCCGCGAAATCATGGAAGATGCAGACGGGAATCTGTGGTTTGGGACGATGAACGGCGTCAGTAAGCATCTTAACGATGAGCCTGTCCAGGCTATTTACAATCTGCCCAGTTTCAAGTTCTTCCTGGAAGTCAACTTTGCCCCTGCCAATTCCATCACAGTGGACAAAAATGTGATCATGGCAGCAAAAGAAGAGGGCATGATCTCCTACAATATGGAAGACCATACCTTCAAAAGATATGCAGTTACTACCGATAGCAAGGAATACATACGCAATAAATTCCTGATGTCCCTAAAAGGTAAAGACAGATGGTGGTTCGCAGGGTATGATGGTGTGTATTATCTGAAACATGGAGAAAACAAGATCAGAAAATTTGACCGGGTCAAACCGGGAATGGTGTCAACTTCTGCCAATTTTATTTTTGAAGACAGCAAAGGAAAGATCTGGTTTCAGATCTACGATGACGCTTTGTATCGTTATGATCCGGTCTCCGACCATTGCGACAGATTTGACGGGACCCAGCCTGAAAGAGGTTTGTTCACTTATGCTTTCTGCAAAGCTTTCATAAAACTTAAAAACGGAAATCTGCTCTTTACAATTAATGGTGTCGGTTTTCTGAAATTCGATGCGGTTACTGAGAAATTCTCGATAGTACCCGTTGCCGACGCCCGGAAATTTGATGTGGCGAAGATGGTCGAAGACGCGCAGGGCAATATCTGGTCTGCGGTTTGGGGTAAGGGAATTGTCAAGCTCACTGAGTCAGGTGCCGATCTTGACAGTCTGAACACCAGTCACGGACTGCTCTTCGATCATATCGTTGGGCTATGCATTGATAAGAGGGGTTTTATATGGGCAGCCAGCAATGAGGGATTAATGTTCTTTGATCCGGCCACGAAGGCTGTTACCGAGGTAAAAGTGCAGTTTGGCAAAACACTTCAGGATTTCTGGAAAGATGTGATCATTGACGGTGACAAGGTATATGCGGTGATGATGGACCAGGTGGTCGTTTTTAATCCTGCCCATTTCCTGGCAGTTCCCATCAAAAAGCCGCCGCACATCACCTATGCAAAGATATTCGGAAAACAGGCTTCCCATATCAGAGAAATTACCGATTTCAACGACATTGCTACATTGACGCTTTCTCCTCACCAGGACTTTATTACATTTCAATTTGCTTCCCTTAACCACAAGGATGTACCTTCCCTGCAATACAGCTACCAGCTGGTAGGGAGTGACCAGGGGTGGATCAATGCAGGTCGGCTAACTACCGTTTCATACAACAACCTCACCCCGCGAACATACATTTTCAAAGTCCGGAGCACGGACGAAAAAGGGCGTTGGATGGATGATGTGACTGCATTAAGGATCCGGGTTTTGCCCCAATGGTGGCAGCGTTGGTGGTTCCTGCTGATCGTCGCTATGTTATCTGTAACATTTCTGATGCTGATTTTCCAAAGTTACCGTCGACGCAAGCAAAAATCGGCTTTCGCCCGGACGATCAACTACTTTGCGAACTCGACCTATGGTGAAAATTCGGTCAATGAAATATGCTGGGACATTGCGAGGAACTGTATTTCGCACTTACATTTCGAGGACTGTGTGGTTTATTTGTTGGATAAGGAGAAGAATAAGCTGGTACAGAAAGCCGCATACGGCCCCAAAAATATCAAAGGAAACGAAATAACAAATCCGCTCGAAATAGAAATGGGTCAGGGTATTGTGGGTACTGCCGCCGCCACCAAAAGACCATTGATCATACCGGATACCACCAAAGACCCCAGGTACATTGTTGACGACTACAGAAGGTTTTCCGAACTTTCCGTACCGATTTTGCACGAAGGCAGGGTGATCGGTGTGGTGGATTCCGAACACAGGCAGAAAGACTTTTTCACGATGGAACATGCCCGGACCTTACAGACCATCGCTTCTATCAGCGCCAACAAAATTGCCGAAGCACAAGCTGAAAAGCAGGCACAGGACAAAGAGATCATGCTCCTCGAAATTAACAAAATGCTTGCGGAGAGCCAGTTGATGGCCCTTCGTGCGCAAATGAACCCGCACTTTGTATTCAACTGCCTCAACAGCATTCAGGAATGCATCATTACCGAGAAATATGGAGAAGCAAGTGATTACCTCGGTAAGTTTTCCAAGCTGTTCCGCAATGTGCTTAACAACTCAGATAAAAATCTGGTGACTATTGAGGAAGAAGAGGATGTGCTGGAACTATACTTACAGCTCGAACAAATGCGTTTCGGGCGAACTTTTGACTACCAAATCACTACCGACGACGATCTGGAGAGCGAGGATATACTGCTGCCCTCCATGCTACTCCAGCCTTACGTAGAAAACGCATTATGGCACGGCCTGATGCACAAAAATGGCAAAAGAGATCTGCTGATCGCATTCAAGAGGATCAACGACGAAGTTTTTGAATGCAGGATTGAAGACAACGGGATCGGCAGGAAGCAGTCATTTGAAATCAAAAAAACAAACATCAATGCGAAGCGGCATAAATCAAAAGGTATGCAGATTTCAAAAGACCGGCTGAACCTGCTGCAAAGGCAGGGACAGCACGCATCTGTTGATATCATCGATAAATACAGTCCTGAGGGCGACCCGCGGGGAACTCTGGTGGTGATCAGATTATCTACATTTTTACAAAACACATAACACGTTATGATCAAAGCACTCATTATTGACGATGAATTGAAAGCCCGAAACGTTCTGAACCATTATCTCCAGAAGCTCATTCCAGAAATAAACGAAGTCAGACAGGCGGATTCGGTCACCGAAGCACTTACGATACTTGAAACCTATCAGCCCGATATGGTTTTCCTGGATGTGGAAATGCCGCATCAGAATGGCTTTGATTTCTTAATGGCCCAGAAACAACCGACTTATGATATTGTTTTTACAACAGCTTACAACCAGTACGCGATCCAGGCGATCCGGTTCAGTGCACTTGACTACCTGCTCAAACCGGTAGATCCAGACGAGCTGAGGGTGGCAGTTGACAGGCATTTGACCAAAATGAAACAAAAATTCCACGAGCAGAAGCAGCAGCTATATGATAATCTCGTTCAGAATATCGAGAAAAAAGATGTGCGGGATTTCCGGCTGGCTGTTCCTACGAGCAGTGGCGTTCATTTTTTTACTTTGGATGAGATACTTCGCCTGGAAGCAGACAAAAACTACACATCTATTCACCTGATCGGGAGAAGACCTTTTGTTTCCAGCAAAACGCTCAAACATTTTGATGAAATGCTGGGAGAATTCAATTTCATCCGGACGCACAAATCCCATCTGGTTAACCCGCGGCATATTACGCAGGTAACACACAATAATCAGTACGTACTGCTTACCGACGGTTCCAGAATCGAAGTGTCCCGAAGAAAGAAAGAAGAGGTGCAACAGCACCTCAACATCCGATAAAATTACCTGACTAACTGATCGAACAACTTCAAAAGTGTACTCCCCGGGTCCTTACAAAAGCCCGGGTGCACCTTTGATGCCTGGATAACGGTACTGCGCGTAGCAGTAAGCCAGCGAAAACGAGACGCCGGTGGCAGGCCTCCGATGGCTCCGCCAGCCGCCCCGCCAGTGCATATCTTCTCCAGTGCATGCAATGATGCCTCAACTTCTTCAATGTCAATATCTTTATAAAAGGCAGAAAGCCGGTTCCGGTCAGCTTCAAAGATAAATTTCAGGTAATTCTGCCTAGCACAATACAAAATAACCCCAACATTCATAAATTCCTCACGCTCTACCCTGGGCATAACGCGGATCACAGCATACTCAAATAAGTGATTTTCTTGCATCCTGCGCGCTGTTTACAAAGACCTCAGATACTGAGATCCGTGATTCCAAAAATTGACCGTAAGCCCGGCGGTGTTCCTTCGGCGACTCGAAAGGAGAATCCGCCGAAAGCCACTCGTCCGGTATCAGCGAAACAATGGAAGCGATCTTTTGTGGCGTTAAAACCGCCCGGAATTCTTTATCAACCTCATCCAGTTCGGAAGCATATTTTAATAACACATGGTCCTTAATCTGTGCAAAAGGCCTTTTCGCCTGTTCTTCCCAATTCTGCCATGAATGATGAAAATACAATGCCGCACCATGATCGATCAACCAAAGCTCTTTGTGCCACATCAGCATATTGGTATTCCTGACAGTCCTGTCCACATTGGTAATCAGGCTATCCAGCCAGACGATTTGGGAAGCCAGCCGGGAATCTATGTCATTGAGAACAGGATCAAATGTGATGGCACCTGACAAATAATGAACAGCCAGATTAAGGCCTGTACTGGCACGGAGCAAATCCTGGATTTCCTCATCGGGTTCGGTTCTGCCAAATGCCTCATTGAGATTAGCAAAAACGATTTCAGGAATCCGAAGACCCAGTAAACGGGCAATTTCTCCGCCTATGAGTTCTGCAATCAGCGCCTTTGTCCCCTGCCCTGCCCCTTTGAATTTGAGTACATACAGAAAATCATCATCCGCCTCGGCAATCGCGGGCAAAGAGCCCCCTTCACGCAGCGGCGTCACATACCGGATCACATTGACATTGCGAAGGTAAGGTTGAATATCAGTCATAAATTTTGTCATTAATTTGACCCGTCGGCAAAGTAACGGATTTTCTTTTTATCCCCTGCCGCCGGGCGTGACGTATGTGCACTTGACGTTTATCAAGCATCGCCTTGCTTTAACTTATTCGATGGGTTCCCGGCGATGAGCTGAATTTGGTTGGAACGGTATTTTAGTCCTCTTTACAAACATATATCAAACCATCGCATCAACTAAAATCTGAAAACCTATGAAATTCATGAAAACCATTCTGATCCTGGCCATAATATGTGCTCCTGTTGTATCGCAAGCACAATCCCGTTCCTCGCGAAGTGAAACCACTTACCAGAAAAAAACATCCAGCCGGAAAGTAACCACAGATACCTCCGACATTGGCACGATCCTGAAAGATTCTTCCAATGCAGAAACCGGGCCGATTCTGAATGATAATGGCAGCATCAGTACCACCGGGACCATCGACGGCAGAAGCAGCACCGGCCGCCCTGATGCCGATTCTACCACTTCCTACACTGCTAAAAGAACAAAGAGAACAATCCGTACCGGTGGGGCAGTTATGCCCGATACTACAAAAAGAAAACGCAGCAGGCCATAACTCAAGCCAAAAATCCCAACTCGGGGTTCGTTGTGTTTCCCTCCCGTATTGACTCCTTTTGAGAACACAGACTCAGGTTATGAAACACACATTTCAATTAAATACGGGAAATCTCAATTCAAGTTTCGACCGCGATCGCAGAAACTTACTGCACGGAACTTTATACTTTCAATGGTTTGGATTTAAAAAGAATTCAAAACCACAAAATACTCGTAATCAACATATTGTAACAAATCTCGTTTCCAGCTAGCACGAAATATCAGAATCAGTTAAAGTAAAACAGCGCCACTCTCGTCCTTGTTAATCAGGCGTATATGCATTCTTAGGCCTGCCTCAATTCCGAAAATTTCATTTTCAATATGTACCCAATTCTGCTATTTCTGCACTCGGTTGTACGCTGGCTGGTGGTGATTTCCCTTTTCATTGCCATTTATAAAGGATTCAGAGGGTGGAGAAAAAACCTCCCTTTTACCAAAACTGACAATTCCGCCCGCCATATTGCAGCCACATTTTCGCATATCCAACTGACGATCGGCTACCTGCTGTATTTCAACAGCCCGTTCATCGCCTATTTCCGGTCCAATTTCAGCGAGGCCATGAAACAATTTGACCTGATGTTTTTTGGCATCATACATATCACACTGATGACCATATCTATCATCTTAATTACAATCGGCTCCTCGCTGGCGGAAAGGCAGGAAACAAATCCGGCCAAATTCAGGACCATGACCATTTTTTATCTCATTGCCCTGATCCTCATTTTTATCGCTATACCATGGCCATTTTCACCACTTTCCGCAAGACCGTATTTACGGACGTTTTAACATGAGGGTAGATTTTAAAAAAGGGCGAATTGTCATTTGTAGTCAGATGTTGCCATTGGTAGTCATTCGGTCGTTTATATACCATAGTAACTATAAATGACCAACTCATGACTAAGAGACCTTCCCTCACTAACACATGACAATACGCAACCTGAACTGCGCAACACCTTCTCTCTCTTTTCAGACATTATTTCGACGGGTTGACGTTTAACCAATTAAGTTTCTTAATTTTTCGATCGGATTGATGCGGATATCGAAAAATGATATGGATACTTTAACAAATGAACTCAGACTGGCAGTACTCATCGACGCCGACAATGTACCCTACTCCAATATCAGGGAGATGCTGGAAGAAATAGCAAAAAACGGTACGCCTACCATCAAAAGAATTTATGCCGACTGGACGAAACCAACTGTCTCCGGCTGGAAAAATGTGCTGCTGGAAAATGCGATTACGCCCATACAGCAATACAGTTACACAACAGGGAAAAATTCGAGCGACAGCGCACTGATTATCGATGCGATGGATATTTTATACTCTGGAAAAGTGGAAGGTTTCTGTATCGTATCCAGCGACAGTGATTTCACCCGCCTTGCCACCAGGCTGCGGGAAGCAGGTATGAAGGTGATAGGCATAGGTGAAAAGAAGACACCGACGCCTTTTATCAGCGCATGTAACAAGTTCATTTACATAGAGATACTAAAAGTGGCGAGCGCTTCACCGGCAGAACCGGACGTCAAAACCAAAAACAAGCCAAAACCAAAAAGTATCCCGTTAAATAAAGTTGACAGGGAATTATTGAAACTTCTCACGGAAAGTGTGTCAGACCTGGCCGACGAAAGTGGATGGGCGTATCTCGGAGATCTTGGTAATTTTATCCTGAAAAAGAAAACCGATTTTGACTCAAGAAATTACGGATTTCCAAAATTGCTTCCGCTGATCAAAAGCCTGGACAAACAATTTGAAATCGATGAAAGGGAAACAGGCAGGAATAAGATCCGGCATATATATATCAAGATTAAATAAGCCAGGAACCAGTTTAAAGATCCATTCCGACCCAAAAAAGCGAACCCCGCCGGACTAGCTGTCTGACGGGGAATGCCTTCATTTAACGTTGAGAAAAAAATCAACTTAAATTATGTGGGGGATGGTAACTTATACCATCTAATACTTCCCACGATCCGGATCGTACTATGCAAAAGAAAATTTACTTTTTCTGCTGCGACAGGAAAGTGATCAAAGAGGCGAATTCTTCATAAGAAAGCTCATTGGCCAGTCCCGGAGGCATCATGGAGGTTTCGAGTTCTTTGCGGGAAGTGATATCTGCCACTTTGATCGTATAAACCTGTCCAATGATATCCCTCATCACCAACTTTTCAGCCGACTCTTCCGAAACAAAACCCATGTAACTTTTGTCGCCTTTTGCTGTAATCATGACCGATGCAAAACCCTGGGAGATAGAAGCATTGGGCTTCAAAATAGATTCCGCAATCTGCTCCCGGTTCATGATAGAGCCGATCTGGCCCATAAACGGCCCTTTCATCGTTTCTCCTTTGGCAATGCTGTGACAAGCCACGCATCCCTGTTTTGTAAATAATGTCTTACCGAGTGCAGGGTCCCCGTTGATTTTTGCCATAGCCAGCATTACATCTTCAATCGAAGACTCCCCTATCTGCCCCTTTTTGTTTCGGATTTTATTGAGGTCCACTTTCACCTCCTCTTTTACTGCAACCACTTCTTCTCCTCCGAATTCGGTTATTTCCAAACGATTACGACCATTCAAATCCGCATAAAACTCTTTACCCGCGTCGTCCGATTTATTGAATTGCTCCATCAGAAACTCCCTGATCCCGGGAGACGATTCCCAGGTTACAGCTTTGTAATACGGGCCGTGGGTATCCGGGCGGGTACTCCACCACCACGATCCGTCATAATCCGCCTCTTTTTTATAAATACGCGCGAGGGTGGTAATAATTTGCTTTTTCAGTGTTTCGTCCGGGCTTGTTTTATAAGCATTCATCAAACCCCTAACAGCTTTGGGATCATGCATATACCGCAAAGCCCAAAGTGCTATTGTGGAATTTTCAGAACCAATAGCAGCCACACAAGCATCTACGGC
Source organism: Dyadobacter bucti (assembly GCF_005869225.1). Classification (GTDB taxonomy): domain Bacteria; phylum Bacteroidota; class Bacteroidia; order Cytophagales; family Spirosomataceae; genus Dyadobacter; species Dyadobacter bucti. The sequence goes on from NZ_SWFP01000001.1 coordinate 1,285,611, forward strand.
GTTTAATGCTACCAACGCGCGGACTGCAATGTGGGCGGGTACGATGGCAGAGTTGGGTGTAGCATGCGGCCCCTCGGTGCCCTTGGCCGGTTCTACAAAAGACGCAGGCACCTTTACTTTTAACAACTCTGATGCAACTTCCGGACGCCCCAGGCGGCCAAGACCAACGGTAGCAGCAACCTGTACACGCGGTGACGGATCAGTAAGTCCTATCAGAAAGGGTTCTGACGGCACAGTTTTCAAATAACCCTTCCGATCTGCCAGCGCACGCAAAGCATATTCCCTGAAATCATTTTCGGCCGTCAGCTTCACCAGATTTGAAACCCCGTTTTCTTTTGCGATTTGCGCATAGGTGTACATGCCGGCAACCCGGGCGTAAAGTGGCAGAGTTTTATCCGAAGCCACAGTCCATGAGGCTTTTATAGTTTTTTTGGCAGGACGAATAAGTAATTCCTGCTGGGCAGCAAGGCGTGCAGCAGCACTCTGGGATTTCAGAATCGTTATTAATTCTTTAACTGAGGCTTTTTTCAAATCCCCGAATGCCTTGTACTCCCAATTTTTAGGCACGACCCGCACCACAAACCCTTTGTCAGGATTACCCGAATAACCGGCCCCGTCCCAGGCAGATAGATAAACCCGGCCGGATGCATCGATATCGATGTCTGTTATTTGTGCCAATTTGATAAACTCCTCCTCTTTCTGTGTAAAAGTGGCTCCGTCCGGGGTCACGCGGTGGAGATAGAGCTGGCTCCTGCCCCAGTCTGCCATCATCGGTACATGATTGTATTTTTCGGGCCAGGTCGCATCATCCATATACAACGCGCCGGTTCCTGAGCCACCGCCAACATCAACCAGTGCAGGGATAATTTCATTTGTAAAGTGCTTGAAAAGAACCGGATACCCATATTCACCCGATTGGATCTGATTACTGAACCGGATATTCCAGCCGCCGCCGTCGTTGGTATTGTCCCTGGTAAAAATATTCATGTAAGGATCAATGGCCACATCATATATATTGCGCATCCCGTGGGTATACACCTCCATTTCCGTTCCGTCCGGACGTACACGTACGATCCCGCCCCCCAGCATCGTGAGTTTTTTACCTGACCGGTCAACCGCATCATGAAACCCAAAATCTCCCGCAGCAATATAGATCCAACCATCTATACCCATCCTGATTCCATTGGTAGCGTGGTCGGTACCGCGGCTTTGCAGGAATTTCGGAGAACTGATGTTTTGAATAAGCGGCTTGGAAAGCCCGTCGGCTACACCGTCATGGTTTTTATCTTCAAATACAACCAGGTCCATGCCGCTGGCTTTACCAGTTTCTTTGGAAAAAGTCGTATGAAGTACAAAGAGCTGATCTCCATTAGAGATGATCCCGCGTGGGTTATCGACCATTGCGTAGGTAGTATGCTTGTCTACTTTACCGTCATTATTTTCGTCGGTTAGCCGCACAATACTCCCTTTTCCAGGATCTTTTCCCAATGACCCGATCATATCCACACCAACATACACCTCGCCGGTGGCGGCAACCGCAATACATGCAGGGCTTGGATTAATGTCCGATCCGGTAAAATGTGTGATATTCAGTTCTTCCGGCCAGCTGGTTGCATTAGGCAAAGAATCGATCCTGCTTAGGGTTTTGGACGTTTTCGGAATTTGGGAGCCTTCGTCGGTCCACATGTTCCAGACCAGAATAAGAAAGGCAGAAACCAGCCCCAGCGTAATTTTCGACATAAATGAGCGCTATTAAAGAGGAATTGTTTATTAAAAATTCGGGATCAAAAGGACAAAATTATGAGAATCCGGCAAAATAGAGCCAAAAGCAAAACGATGTTCATTAAAAAATCGCAGCGATATCGGCAAAGCCACGCCGCTCCGCCCAGGCTTTGGGAAGCGCCCAGGGTTCGTCGCCGGGCAAATTGGGATTTGCCCCTTTTTCCAATAGCCATAGTACCATTTCTTTCTTTCCATTGCGGGCGGCCCAACCGAGGGGGGTAGCAGAAGCATCGGTATCTATTGCATCGATGTCCGTCCCAAACTCAAGAAGAACTTCCGCAAGAGCAATGTTCCCCTGAGACGCAGCCCGGTGCAAAGGCGTTGCGCCCAGCCAGTCCGCAAGTTTCGGATTGAGACCGCGCTCCATCAGCCAGCGCGCAAACTCCGGCGTACTTACATCGCGAAAAGCAAAATTTTTCAAAATATCAGGTTGAAACCGAAGAATCAGCTCTATGATTTGCTGCTTTCCCTCACTGATCGCGGCACCTAGTCCGCTGGTAAGGTCCAGTTTCGGATTGGCAAATAACATGGCTGCCAGGGTTACAGCATCCCCGTCGTAAGATGCCAGCTCCACATTGAGCGCCCCGCCATAAGAAGCGATCAGATTTTGCATTTCTATAGGTGCCCCTACCCGTTTTGCTATATAAAGACAGTTTCCCGATGATTCAACATCCGCGTTGGGGTCGGCGCCATGTTCCAGCAGCAATTTCACAACTGCGTTATGCCTACCCTGGACCGCGGCGTGCAGGGAACTGCCCCTCGGCGCTATGCCCGGCTCGGGTTCGTTAGGATTTGCGCCACGTGTCAGCAGGAATTTTGTGACCTCATAATGTCCGGCACCTGCCGCACAGCGTAAAGGAAGTCCTGCATAATATCCATAGTAATCCGGCAACCGGTTAACAAGCCCTGGATCTTCATCAAGCAATTCCTTTACCCGGTCCAGATCACCCACTTTTGCTGCCACGGTAATATCATAATATGCTCCTTTCGCGATCAGGTAACCGACGAGCACCTCGTGTTTGCGGAGTGCTGTCGGAGGTAAATCGCGGTAGGAGCTGCGGTAATGGTAATCGCCGTTGGTAAGGTCAAGTGCTCGGGCGCCGTCGGGACGTTTAGCATTGATATCCGCCCCGTGATCCAGCAAATAATCAATGACAGAAACTTGCCTCGTTAATGTAGCCCAGTGTATCGGCTGGTTACCTCTCGCGTCGGCAGCGTAAATCAGCTCCGGGTTGGCGTCGAACAGGCTGAATAATTTTTCGGTATCGAAACTCTTGATGATGTCGGCCACCTCATCCCCTTCCGGCACAATATGATATTGTTCTTTTAATTTTGATTCAAAAAGTGTCGTCAGTTCTTTGTAGCCCCGGTCTTTCGCAATTGTTAGCAGGGAATCTACGAATTCATAAGCCGGACTCACACCTTTTTCAAGTAAAAAATGAACAACTTCCCGATGATTTTCCCTCACAGCAAATCGTAGCGGCGTCAGATATTCATATTCACAATTCAGCAGTCCGGGATCACGGTCCACGAATGCTTTGATCGTCTCCAGATCACCGGCAATGGCAGCGCATAACATCGCCCACACATCCACTCCCCGGCCCCGCGACCAAGGCTGGTACGCCTCGGTTTTCAACGACTCCGGCTGGACCATGCGGGCAATTTTGGAAACTGATTTACTATCCATGATTCAAATTCGCCAGGGAGAAAAATGCACGGACATTAACACATGGCCGGAACAAGCCGGCATTTTATCTCCATATTATTGGATAAAGGCAGATGCAGGCGGCAAGTTATCGGCATCTGAAAATGCCTTTGCATACTGTGCCTTATACATATCAATACCCTTTTTATTCTGTGCCGCTAAGCTCTGATGCAGCCCCAGCAGCGACCAGCCATTTCCTGGATTCCGTTCCAGGTCTTCGCGATACACTTTTTCAGCAAGTACGGGCTTGTTTAATTTCATTAAATAGGCGCCTAAAAACTGACGTGCGGGCACGGGCCAGTCATTCGGTTCGGTGTAAATCAGTTTGTCTTCGATAGCAATTGCAGCCTCCAGTTTATGAATCGCATCGTCGTATTTTTTGCCGGAAAATAAAATCGCAGCATCCAGTATATTCTCTGCAATACCGGCCATCTGAACCGGTGAATTGAACGGAATGCGCCTTTTCTCCAATATCGGATCTTTTGCCCTCTCCCGTAATCTGGCAAGATGAACAACAGCCTGATCGGCCTTGCCAGTATTAACCATTGCCAGACCTTTGGCAAAATGGCCGATCACATTCGCATAAGGCCATTTTTCATCAGGTTGAATGCTGTCTTCCAGAATTTCCTTCCATTTTCCCATTCTTACCTGTGTAAGAACCGGGATCATAAACAGAAACTGGTCGTATGTATTTTCATAAACCGGCGAAACACTTTTCCGGCAGCGAAGCGCGCTGCGCATACCCGTCGTGTACATCCCACCGCTCAACGCGCAATAGCTTTGAACTGCGAAATAATGCGGCGAATGTTTGTTCAATGCCAGATTTTTAGCAAGAGCTTCATAGTGGATCAACTGGTTATCAGCGAGATCATTAACTTCCACACCTTTGGCATAAAGGCCATTTCGCTGGTATTCGTGGCTCGCCATGTGCACCATATGGGCTACTCCGGGCAGGAGTTTTTTCAAAGCATCGGCATTTGCAAGCGCCACTTCGGGATGCCGGGAAGCTTCCGTAAGATGGATATGATAATGCAATGCGGCCGGGTGGTCGGGATTGGATTTCAGTACGTTTTCACAAAGCGCAACCACTTCCGGCGTCCATTCTTTCGCAGTACCATCGTGGTTCCAGAAATCCCAGGCATGCATGAGCATAACAGCATCTACGTACCAGGTTTTTATGTCAAGATCATCGGGATATTTGTTAATCAATTCTCTCAATTCCAGCGCGTAAGCTTTGTCAAAAGTCTTGGTTTTAGCAACGGAAGGGTCAGAAGCATACCTCCGGTTCATGGCTTTGATCAGATGTTTTTCCTTTTCGGAAGCACTGCCCATATTCTTGTTCATGCCTGCCAGTGCCTCGGGTATTCTCTCCGGAATTGCATAGGAATGGGCTGCATTGTAATAAGGCCCCATCGCCAGTGCCTGGCCCCAGTAAGTCATTGCACAGCCGGGATCGAGCCGGGTTGCTTCCATAAAAGACGCAAATGCTTCCTTCATGTGGTAGCCATAATACATGTTCAGACCCTGATTAAAATAGAATTGTGCGCTGTCATTTGAAGTGGAAATTTTGTAGGAATAATTACCCCAGCCAGGAAGCGCAATCACAAACTTGCCACCGTCCGTCGGACTGATATCCCCAGCCGAAGCAGGCCCGCAAAGCACTATATCGTTAAAATCAGCTCGGTTTGAAACCGTGTTACCAAGGGGCCAGAACCTCCAGAAACCAAATAACAATAGCAGAAAAGCAATAGGAAGCAGCAGATATTTCATGTAAAATTTAGTTTTGAGCCAGGAAGAGCAAGCATGTGCTATGCAATTTAAAGTTATAAAACTTTATGGTCTTGTGTGGTGAAATGCGGCGGGATTGTCATAAGCCAACTTCAATAAAAGATTGACTTTCTCCTCGATTTGAGCAATCTTAGTATGATGAAAGAAAATAAACTTATAGACTGGGACGATCATATTGACAAAAAATACGGATCGGCAGGCAGTCCGGCACGGGAAAAATATGAACAGGAATTTCAAGCATTCTTATCTCATATTTTAGTCCCAATTGAAAAAAAACAAAAGAAATGAGCTCTCAACGATAGCGGTTGACTATCCGAGGCGTTATGGCAATTCGTAAATGACTATGGAAACAATAAAAAACCTTATAACCATCGACGAGGAAATTCTGGGTGGACAACCCGTTTTCAACGGAACCCGCGTGCCCGTGGAAACTTTATTTGTTCACTTGGAAAAAGGAATTTCCCTCAAAGAATTTTTAGAAGACTTTCCGTCCGTTACAGAAAATCAGGCTGTTGCTCTGCTTGAAATGGCTGAGAAAATCATCACTTCTAAAAATTTCGAAAAGTTGTATGAAGCTGCTGCTTGATGAAAATCTTCCAAAAAGGCTCAAAAACGACCTGTCAGAATATGAAATCTACACTGTGCGTGACAAAGAATGGAATGGCAAAAAGAACGGAGAACTTTTAAAGCTCATGATTGCGGACGGATTTGACGCATTGCTCACCTTTGACAAGAATCTTCAATACCAACAGAATTTTAACAAGTATTCTCTGCCCGTCATCTTGCTGAATGCCCCGGATAATTCCTACATAACGCTCCGTGAGCTTGTCCCGAAACTTAAAACAACCCTTTCTCAACCGCTTATCCCCGGACCAATAGAAATCACTAAGTGATCTTCAAGAGTAACAAAATCACTTCACCGAATGATGCAAAGCGAATTTCATAAATAACTCAGGCAGCGCTTCGGCCTGGCCGTGGAGAATTGTGAAATAGAAATACCGCTCAATATCAAGTCCTTCCACATCAACGATCCGGCATTCTTTGTTTTGTAATTCTTTCAAAACCGCATGAACGGAAAGGAAAGCCATAGAGTCTGAATGCAGCATGTACAGTTTCATACTTTCGCTGCTGCCGAGCTGCATTTCACTGGTGAGGTCCGAAATATTGATGTCGATCGCTTTCAAAGCATGGGCAATCACTTCCAGCGTACCTGAGCCGGGTTCGCGCAGCAGCAGCGGGATTTCTTTTAGTTTTTCGGGCTTGATGGAGCCGGCGGCGGCTAGTGGATTTTTAGAGCTGGCAACAAGGACGATCTCATCTTTTAAAAACTCTATGTATTTGATCGCCGCATTTTTGGAAAACCCTTCGATCAGGCCCAAATCAATTTCCTTGTTCTGAAGTGCCTCCTGAATTTCCTCGGTATTTTTAATGATCAGCGTTACCTGTACTTCTTTGAACTTTTTATGAAAAGCAGCCAGTATCGGGGGTAGAATGTACTGCGCAGTTGTCATACTGGCCCCAAGGCGCAATTTTCCGCTGTGACGCTGCGACAGACTGTTGATTTCAAATTCCAGGTTCCGGTAAATGGCAAAGATCTGCTCGGAGTGGTGCAGCAATATCTCCCCGGCCCTCGTCAGTTTAATTTTCGACCCATTTCTTTCAAACAGCTTGATTTTCAACTGATTTTCAAGCTCATGAATGTGTTTGGTAACTGCGGGCTGGGTTATATACAGTTCCGCGGCAGCCTTCGTGAAATTGAGGCGTTTGGCAACAGCGTGAAATACCCGAAGACGAAAATCAAATACCATGGTGAACTGTAAAATGATGCCAGATTGTACGAAGATAAATGGTCACAAAAGCTTCTTCCTAATTTTCGCTAAACTTCTTTGCCAGCAATCGAGGGCTTTCAACTGCATTCCCGTTTATTAGAACTACCTTCACAAACACGGCAATAGCTGCACGCGCCATTAACTCACTTTTATTGCAAACGGTCTTCAACACGCTCATCGATAGCTTCATCGACAATAAAGTGGGAATTGCAGAGAACTTTTTAAGCGGGCCTCTGGCCTCGAACTTAAAAGACAATTTGTTCGCGCTTTTTTCCCAAAATCTGCTCCTGTCCGCAGGAACCGGAAACGATACCCTGGTAGTACACGACAAGCTGTACCGCAGCGACATGATCTACTGGCTCGACCGCAAGCACAACAATCCACACGAAAACGATTTTTTCGACCTCATGGACAGTTTTGTACTGTACCTGAACTCCACTTGCTACACCGGAATAACCGGCTACGAATTTCATTATGCATTGTACCCGACCGGAAGTTTTTATAAAAAACACCTCGACCAGTTCCGCAACAATCCCAGCAGGCAGTATTCCATGATCATGTATTTGAACGCCGAGTGGGCGGAAGGCGATGGCGGGGAACTGTGCATCCATCACGCCGGTCACACCCAAAACATAACGCCGGTTAACGGTAAAAGTGTGTTCTTCAAAAGCAGCGAACTCGAACACGAAGTCCTGCCCACCCACAAGCCCAGGCTCAGCATCACAGGCTGGCTAAAAGTAAACTAACCCATTCCTCCTTCCTCCCTTTCCTCCTTCCTCCTCGCTCCTCCTGGCATCGTTATTTAACATACGACAACATCGTCACAAAAATTAAAGCCATGCCGGAAGGCCCATCCATAGTCATTTTAAGAGAAGCCGTAGAAGCACTCGATTTGAAAGGAAAGATCATCCGCCACGCGGAAGGCAATACCAAAATCGACAAGGACAGGCTCATCAATCAGAAGGTGACCGATTTAAGATCCTGGGGAAAACATTTCCTGATCTGCTTTAAAGACTTCACTGTCCGCATCCATTTTATGCTTTTCGGATCATATCTGATTAATGAACAGAAAAAGACACCACCCAGGTTAAGCCTGCAATTCAGCAAAGACGAGCTCAATTTTTACGCATGTTCTGTTAAGATTATCGATAAGCCCGCGGATGAAATTTACGATTGGAGCGGCGATATTATGTCCGGTTCCTGGAAACCGGCGAAGGCCCTGCAAAAACTGAAAGAAAAGCCCGATATGCTCGCCTGCGACGCATTGCTGGATCAGGATATATTTGCGGGAAGTGGTAATATCATCAAAAATGAGGTGTTGTTCAGAATTAAAGTTCATCCACTCAGCAAAATCGGAAAGTTACCGGAAGCGAAGCTAAAAGAGTTGGTAAAAGAAACAAGAAAATACAGTTTTGATTTTCTGGAATGGAAAAAGGAATTTACCCTCAAAAAACACTGGCTGGCCCACACCAAAAAAATCTGCCCGCGCTGTGACATTCCCTTTCACAAAGAGTATATAGGTAAAACAAAACGAAGAAGCTATTTCTGCGAAAATTGTCAGGTTTTGTACTAGGTGAGGATTTTGCTTTTATTCTAACCGGGTATATCTTTCTTCCAATACCGATTTGTAAGAGTTTTTTGTTTCTTCAGACAAAAATGAGTTGTCAAGCCATTGAAAGGCGACAAGCCTGTTTTTTAACAAACGACGAAATACGCCGTTGACCTGTTTGTCATTCAATCCAAAACTTTTTCCCAGCCTTTCAAAATGAGCCCGCTGCAACTTGCTTTTTTTCCCTTCCAATGTCAGCGCCAGTTCTTCTCTATCATCAGGGTTGACGATGGTAACGTTCAAAAGATCGTACGCCGGGGATAAAGACCAGTCATTTCCATTGTTGATCATTGAGAAATTTTTGAGATGCATATCATTATTTCCCGTGAGGAAGCTGAAAACAGCCAATTCCAGAAAGGAAAGCTGATCCAGCAAAGTGTTGGCTGCGTATTGGCCCAAAGCCTTGCCTATACGTTCCATGGAACTTTTATATTTATCAAAAGCCTCCAGAATCTGAAACATGTCCAGCATATGGATTTTTTCACCGCTTGCAGTGCGGTCTATTCGTTTGGTTATATAAGAAAGTTCGCCGGACTCAAGTCTGATCAGGCTTGATTTTACCGTTTTTATCCCAAAAGCCTCGGCAATCCGCATGGTTACGTGTTCATTTTGAGGCATTTCCGGATATTTTTCCATGGGCGGTTTGAAAATATAATTCCCACCCAACGCTCCGACTACTGTAAGCCTGCCACGATTTCCATTTTCCAGCGCTTCGTTCACAACCGACAATGACAACTTGGGCTGAACACCCGGTACCGCTATACTTCGCTCCACCACATTTTTTGCCAGCTCCGCCATTTCACTCAATGAATACGAAAAAACAGGCGGCTCGGCGGAACCGAAAAATTCCCGGCTGCAATGCACATGAAAATCGCCTTTATCTTCTGCGCCTAATTCCTTGTAGCAGTACAAACATCTCCTACTCATTTTCTTCCTCAATTGGTTGAACACTTACCGCGCCAATGCAATTTTGACAGCAGGCCAGCAATAATCCCATGCGGTCATTCGGATTAATTTTCCAGCTTTTGGACGCGATATCGAGTAACCAGCCTTCCGGGATCAATCCTTCGAAAAAAGGAAAAAGCCGGTTATCCGAGTATTTTTTTTCGGTTACAGGCATGGTAAAAGTCAGAAACTGTTTTGGATAGTTTGCTACATATATTTTATCATACTCAAAGATGTACTCGCCCTGGTCGGTTTCCGTAAGCACACCGGCTAGCAAATCTTTATAGTGTATAGCAGCGCGCCTCATGATCCGGTCGTCTCTTTGGGTTCCAATTCCTTGCTACTGACCGGGACAAGCACATTTCCAAACATTCTCAACACCTGATTGACTTTGTCGAGGTTCAGATTTTCCTTACCCTGCTCTATTTTTCTAACGACCGTCAGAGCAACCCCTGCCTTTTCGGCAAATTCTTCCTGGGTAAGGTTTACCTCTTTTCTTCTGTCTTTAACAAATTGCGCAAGTGATTTCATTATATGCTTTTGCAATGATTTACTTCATTTATTAAATACTATATGCAAATACATATAATAATCAATAGAACTCAAATTCTATATGTATTTGCATACAATTTACTAAAATTAGCAAATATTATATGCCCTTACATATAAATAATTTAACCAAGGAAAATGGTGGATTTGAAAGTATAGCAGCTAAGGTTGAAACAGATCCAGCTGAACCGGAGGCGCGCTATTTCCTGTCAGCGGCAACATATCCACGACTTCATATTGCCGCCGCTTCTCATTGAACTTGCGAATCACAAATGCATCGCATAAAAAGCTTTCTTCAAACCCCGGAAACAGCGAATATGCAAGAGCAACCCACTCTCTGGTCAACCGTCGCCCTATGGAAATATGCGGGTTTTTAGATTCGTCCGCCCATTTTCTGATGAATTGTTTTTTCAGTTTTTTATCGAAGCTTTTCATTACCTCCTCAGTCCGTTCCCGGATCGAAGCCGAAGACTCATCCGTCGGTCTCACGTAAAATGCAGAATAATTGCCTTTATCAAAATCACCAAAACCCGAAAATGCAATTGTAAACGGTGTCATACCGGAGACAATCCGTCGGTATTCAGCCAGAATGTAAGGATAATTGTCATCGTCCGCCTCAAAACCATCCAGCGAAATATGCGCGTCGGCATTGGCGCTGCCATAACTTTTACCGATCTCAGCACGAAGCAATAATTTGAGATCCTTCACCATTTCGGCAATCGGCGCGCTGGGCATGATGGCGAGGGAGTATTGGGATAGTTGAGATTCCGGCATTTTTGAAAAACATTTATTTTCAATGAAAAACACTTACAAATAAACATTTTTCGGGAAAAACGCATACCATTCTTTTGATACCCACCGACAAATTTCTAGTTAAACTCTCATTTGATCTGTTACTATTTTCTCCTTTTTCCGTATTCAGTTCAAGCAAAATAGTGTCGAACACTATTGTTATGTTGAATAACAAATTGTATTTTTAAATACCAATCAAATGAACATCTTTGAATTAAGAATGCTTCGGGCAGCTTTAAAACAAGGGTTACGGGATAGTTCGGAGTGGCTAACGCAGACGGAGATTGACAGTATACTGGATCAAATAATCAAACTAACCAAAATTATCGATGAACTTGAAGGAAAAAACAGACATTGAAGCGGAAACAAAGGAAGCTTCTCGCGCCAGGATGCTTGGCTTGATGAATGAAGCAGCCCATGCTATCAACGAAGCGAGCGATTACCTCATCCGGCAAGGCAAAGTGCTCGATCTAACAGAATGGGTGACTATTAAAGAATATTGCCGGCGTTTCGGAATCAAAAACACAGAAACCGTAAGCAACTGGATCAAACGCGGTATCATCCCGGCAGAAGATACAATGGTAATCGAAGAATTCAATAGTATCCGGATGATCAGAGCGAAATCGTATGCGATGGGGACGGGACGGACGGCGTAACGTATGACATTGCTAATCATGTGATGGTCATGAATTGTAGGTATTGATCCGGCCAATCAATCATTAAAACAGAGGAACGCTAGTATGAGTCATTTTTGGTCACTCGTTGTCATGTTTTGAATTTCCTTGCCTCTTCCTCCACCTTCTGAAAGAAAAACACCAGATCACGAAAGGTGCAGAAGATGTCGGAGGCGTGCTTGTCGCGGCCGAGTTCTTCCTGGGCGAGCATGTAGCCGCCGTAAATCGTCCAAAGGTGATCGACCCAAACAGCCGGTTCGCTCATGCTGAGCAATTCTTTGACCTGTTCACCGTAGGCCATACACGTCGAGTCCGGAGACCCGCTTGAGTGTGCTTTTGTGTTCATAAAATTACTTTTTTGGATGAATAAAAAATGCCCTGCCTAAGGTGTCCAAGCGAAGTAATCTACGCTCGAGGGACTTTCGCCGACCTCACACCATAACAGGGCAATAACTCTAAGATTTTTCATAATAATTACTTTTTTGGAATGCGAATATTCGGAAGAATTTGGGTGGGAAGCAAGTTGGGGGGCGGGGAATTTTCTAACGGTCGACAAGCAGATTCGTCGTAAAACAAAAAGCCCCTCCCACCTGGCAACTCCGGGCTTCAGCCCGGAGAGGGCCAATCCAACATCAAACCGCCGCAGGCGCGTCCTTAAACTTACTGTCCAACCCGCGCAGCCGTCCAATAAAAAGTATAATGGGGAAAATAACCTTTTTTACCAGCCACGGAATGCCTAGCATGTCGAATTCTGTGCGGTATTTTTGGAGCAGGTAGGCCGCGTCAAATGCTGCTGGCTGCCCTTTGCCATTTTGTCGGCCGGACTCAAAAATTTCGGCGAGGAAGTATTCAATATTGTGCGGCGGCCAGATTTCGCCGGTGCAGCGCAGGGTCGTATTGCCAGCGTTCCAGAACCGATGCGCGATTCCGCTGTGGAAAGTAGCCGAATCACCCTGATTCAGGAAATAGGGCTCCTGACCTTCGATCTGAACTCCCATTTTGCCTTCATTTATATATAAACTTTCGTGTTGCAGATGATGCACATGCATCGGTGGGCCAGCCCCAGGACTAACCTGATTTTCAAGCTGTATATATTCAATACCTTCCCGGATTTCCCGGCCCAAAAACGTCAACCGCTCGCCGTGACCATTATCGATCATCACAGGATATGTCTTTTTGATGGTGCTTTCCATTATCTGGCCTCGGTTTGGATGCTTAAACTACGCAAAAGAATTCCAGCCAATACTAATAACATGCTTAAACGCAGCAAACTAAGCTTTTCCCACATATTTGCTCTAACTGTCAGATCAGCGCTCATGGCAGCAGAGTAAGTAGATGTCGTGATAGCCAGCAGCTCGGGAACAAAATAGGCGGCTGTGATCACAAGAATCAATAGGTAGCCACAAAAAACGATCAAAATTTGTTTGCGGCGGGGCTGTTTCCAATTGGCGATCATCGCAGCGGCAAGCAACAAGATGGTCACAGGATGCACCGGCATCCAGAAGTTGGTGGGCTGAATCCCATATTCGCCCTGGAACATGCTGAGCGACCTGGGTGGCGCAATGCTCCACACGGGCACAATTGTGGCATGTTCATAAATTGCCGCGCCAATGATGGTGATAAAGGCGATCGACGCCATGATCAGCAAGATGTTGGAAAATGATTTCGTCATACGGTTTAAAAGTTATATTTTTGGACAACGACCTAAAATTAAATACATTTAGGACATTGACCAAATACTGTTTTAAAAAATGAATGCAACTGAGGAAAAAATTATTAACCGGGCATTGGAGATATTCAACCTGAAAGGAATTGAATATGCGGGAATGCGTGAGCTGGCAGCGGATCTGGGGATGAGGATTGGAAATCTTACCTATTATTTCCCGACAAAGGACGATCTGGTTTTCAGGCTCAGCGAAACGTATTCCAACTCTAATTCTCAAATCCATCAGGAATTCCCCGTGAAAAGCTTGTATGATTTCCTCAAAATGAGTGAGTTGCTTTTCAAAAATGGCCTGAAATATCAATGCCTTCACTTGAGTATGGTGCATTTAATGGAGCAAAACCAGAAAATGGCCCAGAAATATGAGGGAGTCAGGGATGCACGTCAGGCCGCACTGCACCAGAATATGAAGTTTTTGGTGGAAAATAAATACCTGAAATTCAGCTCGGAAAACGATGAATTACTGATTATTTCAAGTAATAGCATACAAAACAGATTCTGGCTGTCGGAAGCCGTGTTATCCGAAAAACGCCAGAATTTGGGAAGCCAGATGAATTATTATCTGAAAATGAAAGCACATTTGTTCAGACCTTATGCGACAAAAAAAGGATTGGATGATATTGAGTTGTTTTTAGGGGAGATTGATTGATGTAACCTAAGCCCTCTTATCTGCTGAGTCCGGTGTATTGAGATTATCAAAATATGTGAAGAAAAACTCAATGTTGGGGATGCTTTTAATAGGCCAGCAATCTCCCGCATGCAATGACGCTTATCCACACTATAATAGAAACACAGGCGGAAATCTTGGCAGAAAAGCGCAGCTCCCCGCCAATATGGGTATTGAGCCTCAAAATGAAGTTGCGAAAAATAAAGACATTCAGTCCGGCGACAAGCAGTAAACCCATTTTAAGCCAGAAAACCGGATCGTTTCCGAGGGTCTTGGCATTGGTAATAAAAAGCAATACGCCGGAGGGAATAATGAGCAGCAATCCGCGCCTCGACCAAGGCAGCAGGTGGGTGGACAGTCCCGCCACCGGAAGGCTCCGGGAGAAGCCCAGCAGCCGCAGGTCAAACATGAAAGCCGGCCCCACCAGCAAGACTATACCCAGTATATGGACGATTTCCAGCACTGGGTATAGCCACAAAGACTGACGGATGTCCGCAGCCCAGGAAGTTTTTTCAAGCCATTCGAGATATTCCTGGAAGATCAACGCAATTCAAATTTTTTACCGTCCACAAATATCCTTTCTGCCCGCATTTCACCTTTTTCGGTTTTATGGGGATAGGCTACCAATCGTACCGACGCGCCTTTTTTGATCATATCAGCAGTGAGCCCGCGGTCGGTCATGCGGCTGGTGGGTGCCAGGAACACGGTGTACATTTCTTTTTTGTACTTCACTTTGGCCAGCACGTGCGGATTTTCGTAGATAGATTCTTCTATTGTTGTTTTAAAATCCTGAGGTTTTGTCTGATCGTAATCAGCCCAGCCATGGTGAAGCACTGTAAACGACAAGCACAGCAAAAAAGCAAATGCCAATGAGATGTTTCTGAAAGATTTCATAACCTGTTGAGTTTAGTGTTAGTTAAAATTAACAAAAACCTCGGGTTATCAAAACTTCAATTGCAATCTCTTTACATCAATCCTTTAAAAATATACTGCTCGTCGTAGTCGATGCCGTGCTGGATGAGCATCTCAATGTATTCTTCGGTAAAGGAAATTCCCCAGTGATGCTCTTCCTGATTCTGAATGTATCTGTAGATTCTATCAATGTGCTCCCGGCTGTAAGTGAAGGCCCCGAACCCGCTCTGCCATTCGAAACGATGCTGGAGAAACCCGCTCTCATTAATCCATTTTGAAGATTTCGCTTTCGCATTTTTCATCACATCCGACACGCAGATGGAGGGTTTTATCCCAAAAAAACAATGGATATGGTCTTCAACACCATTGACAATGATCGTCTTGCAGCCCGTTTCATTGATCAGATTGCCGATCACGGCAAGCAGTTCCGGTTTCCATTTCTGATCTATTACCGCCCGCCGGTATTTCACGGCGAAGACAGTCTGGACGTACATTTGAGAGTATGTATTTGCCATTTGTGTGTGTTATCTCGGCGGAATGAATTCCGCCGTTAGGATGTTTGTCGTGGCAGAAGGCCCGTTTATTAGTGGCGGAAGGCCCGACAAATATTTTAGCGCAGGGTTTTCAATCCTGAGAATTGGTTTTGCAATATTTATTTTTCTTCAAGCCACTTTCTGGCATTGACAAAGGCTTCCATCCAGGGGGAAACTTCGTCTTTTCTGCCTTCGGGATAATTGGCCCAGTGCCATTGGAAGAGGGATCTTTCAATATGCGGCATCATCACCAAATGTCTGCCCGAATCATCACAAAGCATGGCTGTGTTGAAATCAGAACCGTTCGGACTGGCCGGATAAGTGTAATAGGCATATTTGGCAACGATCTTGTATTCCTCCTCTTCATGGGGCAGATAAAAACGGCCCTCTCCATGGGATACCCACACACCAAGCGTACTGCCCGCCAGGGTCGAAAGCATCACCGAATTGTTTTCCTGAATGGTCAGCGAGGTAAAAATGCTTTCGTGCTTGCCACTGGCATTGTGCAGCATTTTTGGTTTTTCGTCATGATTTGGATTGATCAGTCCCAATTCAATAAAAAGCTGGCAACCGTTACAAACCCCAACTGACAACGTATCCTCCCGTTTAAAGAAGTTTTCAAGGGCCACCTTTGCTTTTTCATTGTAAAGAAAGGCCCCGGCCCAGCCTTTGGCAGAACCCAGTACATCAGAATTGGAAAAACCACCCACAGCTCCGATAAACTGGATATCTTCCAGTGTCTCACGTCCTGAGATCAGGTCGGTCATGTGTACATCTTTCACATCAAAACCGGCCATATACATCGCGTTTGCCAGTTCTCTTTCCGAGTTACTTCCTTTTTCGCGAAGTACTGCCGCTTTGGGACGAGGTTTAGAAGGATCGATAACCGGTTTCTTTCCGTCAAAATGTTCCGGGAAAGTGTATTTGAGCAAATGGTCTTTATAATGGTCAAAACGTTCTTTTGCCAAAACCGGCTCTGTTTGTTTTTTGTCTAGTAAATAGGAAGTCCTGAACCAGACGTCGCGCAACCGCTTCACATCCAGTCCCAACACACCCGATTTACTTTGTATTTCCAGGGTTGCCTTTGGGATTACCTGTCCTATTTTATGGAAAACAACACCATTCGCTTCAAGAACCGCCTCTGCGGCTTCATCCGCCTGGAAAACAATACCAATATTTTCAGCAAAAACAGTATCGATGATATGCTGGTCTCCCAAACTTGACAGATCGACAGATGCGCCAAGGTCGAGATCGGCAAAACACATTTCCAGCAAAGTGGTAATCAGGCCACCGCTGCCTACATCATGTCCGGCCTGTATTTTCCCATCTTTGATCAGCTCCTGGATTGTATTGAATGCCTTTTTAAATTGATCTGCATCCACTACATCCGGTGTTTCCGTACCGATTTTATTCAATATCTGGGCAAATGAAGAACCGCCCAGCTTGTAGCTGTCTCCCGAAAGATTGATATAATAAATAGCCCCTCCGCTCTTGCGCAGAACAGGTTCCACCACAGCTGTAATATCGTCGCAATGCCCGGCAGCTGAAATGATCACAGTACCCGGTGCGATCACCTCACCATCCTTATATTTCTGCTTCATCGAAAGCGAATCCTTGCCCGTAGGAATGTTGATCCCCAGACTGATCGCAAAATCGGAACAAGCCTGCACGGCCTTGTATAAACGTGCGTCTTCGCCTTCATTTTTGCAAGCCCACATCCAGTTCGCTGAAAGCGAAACGCTGGCAAGGCCGTCTTTCAAAGGTGCCCAGATAATGTTGGAAAGTGCCTCTCCGATCGCATTGCGACTACCCGCCGCAGGATCGATCAGGGCAGAAAGCGGTGCGTGCCCCACTGAGGTAGCGATACCGTCCTTTCCCTGAAAATCCAGCGCCATAACGCCGCAGTTGTTCAAAGGCAGTTGCAGCGGACCGGCGCATTGCTGTTTGGCGACGCGGCCGCCCACGCAACGGTCCACTTTGTTGGTAAGCCAGTCTTTGCACGCAACAGCTTCAAGCTGCAGCATTTGCTGAAGATACTCGGTTAGCTTGGAAACATCGTAGGTTACCGGCTCGTAGCTCCTTTCAACGGTGTTGTCATGCATCACAACCTTCGGCGAGCTTCCGAACATATCATCCATTTCCAGGTCCATCGGTTTTGCACCGGTAGATGACGACTCGAATGTGAACCGGTGATCGCCCGTCACGTCTCCAACAGTGTACATTGGCGCCCGCTCGCGATCGGCGATTTTTTGCAGAGTATCGAGGTTTTCTTTGCTAATAACCAATCCCATACGTTCCTGGGATTCGTTACCGATTATTTCTTTAGCCGAAAGTGTAGGATCCCCTACCGGCAATTTATCAAGATCTATATGTCCGCCCGTTTCTTCGACAAGCTCCGAAAGACAGTTCAAATGTCCGCCTGCGCCGTGGTCGTGGATGGAAACAATCGTATTATTATCACTTTCCACCATACCGCGCACGGCATTGGCAACGCGTTTCTGCATTTCAGGGTTGGAACGCTGAATTGCATTAAGTTCGATACCCGACCCAAATGCACCGGTATCAGCAGAAGAAACTGCCGCGCCGCCCATTCCGATCCGGTAATTTTCTCCGCCCAGTACCACGATCTTGTCGTCTACCTGCGGTTGTCCTTTTTTCGCCTGATCCGCCTTACCATATCCGATACCACCCGCCTGCATGATCACTTTATCATAACCAAGCTTTCGCCCCTCTTCTTCATGTTCAAAAGTAAGTACTGACCCGACGATCAGCGGCTGACCGAATTTATTGCCAAAATCAGTAGCACCATTTGAAGCCTTGATCAGGATGTCCATCGGTGTCTGGTAAAGCCACTCTCTTTCTTCCACACCTTTTTCCCAAGGACGGTTTTCTTCCAGACGCGAAAGTGCGGTCATATATACTGCGGTTCCCGCAAGCGGCAATGAACCCTGTCCGCCAGCCAGCCTGTCGCGGATCTCTCCGCCCGATCCCGTGGCAGCACCATTGAATGGTTCTACTGTTGTCGGGAAATTATGCGTTTCCGCTTTCAGGGATATAACCGACTGAAAATCTTTGATCTCGTAGTATTCAGGAACATCTGGACGCTTCGGCGCGAATTGCTGAACTACCGGTCCTTTTACGAAAGCTACATTGTCTTTATAAGCCGAAACAATACCGTTTGGATTGGTTTCGGAAGTTTTGCGGATCAGCTTGAACAATGAAACTGGCTGTTCTTTCCCGTCAATCACAAATGTTCCGTTGAAAATTTTATGACGGCAGTGTTCCGAATTAACCTGCGAAAACCCGAAAACCTCCGAGTCCGTCAGCTTACGACCTATTTTTTCAGAAAGCTTATTCAGGTAATCCACCTCTTCCTCACTGAGCGAAAGGCCTTCCTGTTTGTTATATTCAGCTATATCATCAATTTCCAGGATAGGTTCCGGCTTGATGTTGATCGTATAAATATCCTGGGTCAGCTCCGAATACTTTTGGGAAAGCATCGGATCAAAATCTGTAAAATCTTCCGCTACCCGTTTGAATTCCTCAATCCTGACGATACCCTGAATATCCATATTCTGGGTGATTTCCACAGCATTGGTACTCCACGGGGTGATCATCGCAGCACGCGGGCCAACAAAAAAATCAGTCAGGAAGGTTTCTTCTTTGAGCTGCGCCCCACCAAAAAGCCAGCTTAATTTTGAAACATCCAGGGGTGACAGAGTCTGCTCTGTTTGCAGGGCAAAAACTGTGTTGAGTTCGTCAGTGAAGAAATAAATCATGGGATCGTTTTATGGTGCAAAGGTAATTCAAAATTTCCCCGATGTCCATTTACATGAGGAAAAATGCACAGGTACGGTCTTTTTTTCTTCTATCTTTACCCGAAACATCGATCGACATTTTGAAATACATCACATCAATTCTGCTTTGCTGGATTTGCCAGACCGCCTTCTGCCAGGACGGCTTTTTGCCCGTCAATGAGCAAAAAAATATCTATTACTCCGACTTTGGCACTCCTGATAAGAACAAAGCCGAGATCTACAAAGCTGTCCAGGACTGGGTGGGCCACACTTTCGGGAATTACCAAAATGCTGTAAAACAACAGGATCCTGCGGAAGGAAAGCTACTGATCAGCAGTTACCTGCGGGTCGCCTCTTCGGTATATGATTATATCGGATTTGATCTCATTATTGAGTGCAAAGACAATCAGTACCGGGCCTATATCGAAAAGCTGGATGGCGTTTCCACACAGCATTCACCGGTGAGGCTGAGCAACAAGGAAAACGAAGCGATCACCACCAAAGAAGTTGCGATCAAAAAAGAGACCGGCCGAAAGGCCAGAGCAGAAGCCGAAGAGGCTTTCAAAACTGCCAAAGCCGACAACGAGAGTATCAACAAGGCCATGTACAGTCTTCTGGCAGGATTAAAACAATTTATGGTTGACGGAAAAACCGAGTAGCACTCCGGTTATTTGAGGCCTTTCCATTTTGCGGCAAGCATATCGGCAATCACCTGATAACCTTTGTCCGAAGGATGCAGGCCATCATAGGTCATGTTCACAGCTTCCTGCGGATATGGATATTCATCTGTTTCCGGACTGAATGGTATTTCCGTGAAGTCGGGATAGTTATAATTTTTGTACGCTCCGGTCGAAGGATCTTTCAGTTTTTTGAAATTAACAATGTTGTCCATATTCATACCGCTGTCGTGGTAAAGGTCCACCACGGGGATTTTTTCCAGCTTCCCGATTTCTACTATGGCATTGGCAAACTGTTCCAAAGTTTGTCCGTTTTTATCCTTGTATGAACCGTACGCATTGTTTTTTGTATTGTTGATATATACAAAATCTCCCCGCTGCATCGGTGTGATCAATATGATCCGTGATTTTTTATTGAGCTGTTTCAGTTTCCGGATAATTACCCCAAAAGCGCCGTAAACGGTGCCAGAGCCGGTATTTTGTTCATAATTGGAAATGCTGCCCAGGGGTTTTCCCTGCCACCAGTCATTTGTCCCCAAGAAAACGGTGTACACATCCGCTTTTACCAGCCCCAGCTCTTCTATTTTATCAGCAATGTTGATGGACGTCCAGCCATTATGTCCCTGATTAGTATATGTTATCTGCGGATATTTTTCCGAAATCAGCGTCATATATCCCTTTGTAACCCGGTTTCCGGTTTCGTCCTGATGATCGTTCAGGTACGTGATAGAATCCCCGATGGCTACCCAGCTGATCTTGCGCGGAGCCAGCGCCAGGGAAACAAAAATGCATAGCGTAAGTAAAAGAAGCTTTTTCATAACAGGCGGAATAGCGGATATTTCGGCACCTAATATAGTAATTAGTCTTTTCAATGGCATAGTATGCAAAAATCCCGGGTAACTATTTGCTCCCGGGATTTTGCTATATGTAAAAACAATCACCTATACTCCAGCCAGGTGGTCGCTTCACATGCCTTGTCCGTTTTAAAGCGGACCCACCGTGCTGCGAAGTCTTTCGGGAAATCAAAAGTTACCGTTTGCCCAGGTGCCACCGTGATTTTTTCGGCAGGCATCCACGGTCCGTTCCCTACCGGATCCACCTCCATGGTAAAGGTGACCGGCGCAGTTGCTTTGTGGGAAAGCCTCAGTGTTTTTTTGTCATAAAAACCGATGAGGTAAGGGTCGGAAGGCTCGTTGGCATGTACCGGAGTATTCTTCCATGGCCCACCTTTCCCGGTCGGTTTGCCCAGCTTCCAGAGATCATCGATCGCCCCGGCCCAGACAGCCGCTTTTTGATCATCAGAAACAATAATGTGCTCATTCCCCTTCACGCTTTTAGCATCGACGCCCGTCATCACGAGCAGCCCGCGGTACGAAGCATAGTCGTTGATCCGCAGATTATGGGACGAAACCGGCCTGATCTTGGCATATCCGTCTGCGTTCTCAGCCGGCAGTTCGTAAAAAGTCCCGTGGCAATTAAACAGATCGCGCTCGGTGGATACTTCGCGGCAGATCCTTAATGCCCCGCTATTGGTAAGTCCGGTAAAACCGTCGTTCCCCAGCGGCAAACGCCAGCGTCGGCCTTTATCATCTACCACAAGTACCGACGATTCGTCCACTGTAACCACTTTTTGCGGGATAGCAAATTTACTTTTGATAAATGAAAGCGTTTTGGCATCATCCCGGCGGGTCATTTTCATATTTCCATCCAGCTCGTAATAACCAGTCTCACTCGGCTTTACGCCTGTATAATCCATGGCAGCAATACCCAGCGCCCGGCGGTTATCACCCAGGCCATAGAGCAATCCACCCGAAGTTCCGGCAGCAGTAACATGGCTCAGGCCGCTAAAGATCGGATCTGCGGCAACAGTACGTTCGTCGTCGGAAATGTAGGAGAAATGTGCAGAGGCATTGGTAGCACGGCTGGCTTTGATGCGGACCCACTCACCGGAATCGCCGGTGGAAAATGTTGCTTTTGCAGCACTTTTCGGTCCTACTTTCAATGAATTTAACACAACCCAGGAACCATTGCCTGTTTTGTCCACCTCGAATGTGAAAGTAATTTCTTCACTGCCATTGTTCTGCACCCAGGCCGACCGGTGTGCCCAGCCTGCAAACAAAAATGGTTCCGAATATTCATTCTCCTTCACATTTTCGTTCAGCCATACCGCACCTTCCGCCGTATTTGGCCCGAGCAGGTCAGGCTGTTTCAGGGATGTAAACCAGAGATTGGAATTGGACTGGCCTGGGCCTTCTATATTTCCCTTAGCTTTTCTTTTGTTCAAAAATTCCCTTTGAGCCGAATCGTCACAGCCGAAAACCAGCTGATCATTCCAGCGGGTATAGTCGCCGATCACTTTCAGATAAGCCGATCTTGGGCGTATTCCTGCGGTGTTTTTGGAAGAAAACCTGTCCGGGAAAGTCCAGAACATTCCGTGCATGGTCATCAGATAATCCGATTTCTGCGCGGTACCGACATCCCTGATACGCGGCCACTCGGTGTTCCAGCCATGTGCGCCGTCGTAGCTGTGGCTCGCTTTGGGCAATCTGAAAAATGTCCATTTCCCACTGTCGCGTACACCCAGAAGCAGCGATTTATGATCCCAGCCTGTTGCCCAGATCGGGTCGCTTTCCGGGTTCTTGTTTCCGTAAATACCTCCCGGGCCGGTCACCTCCACAAACTGGTTTCTGCGTACCACTTTCCAGTTTTTCCCATCCCATTCCGACAGAGACCCCGATTCGATATCGAATTGTTTTTCAGCCAGTTTTCCGGGTTCGCCATTGTTGGAATATACCGTCACACCCTGCCCGGAATAGTAGCCTTTTCCGTGCGTTCCGGGCAGCAGGTTATTGTATTGATAGGGCTGCTGCTCTCCATTGCTTTTGTTGTTTTTAACATTCCCATCCTCATACAACTGTTTTACCGCCAGCGTTTTTACATCTACTTCATAGAAACCTTCTTCCATGGTTCCATAGTAAATTTTATGGGCGGGATCGGTCAGGTGGCGGGCATTTCCGGTATGGCGGCCGGGCATTGTTTTATACGAAATAGCCCGCACAGCCCCTTCGCTGTCGATCGCGTAAGGCCCGATAAACAGCTGGTTGCTTTCGCGGTGGATCATCCGGTTGGCAGGCGTTCCCCCGATGCTTTCCGGCCTGACTGTCTGCGTCAGGTCCTGGCCGATCTCGTACAATTTGTCGGATGAGCCAAACGGCAAATGCGGTGCATAGGTAATCGCCCAAAGCTTGCCAGCCCAGGGAACAACCGCACCAGTACCACATTCGCCTTCATTGTTATACATCGCGAGATGCGGGTAAATGCCGCTGAACGAAGGTTTTCCTTTGCGCTGGGCGGATAAATTAAGGGTTAGGAACAGCAGTAATCCTGTCAGCCAGAGATTATTTTTTTTCATCAATACAATAGGTTAAGCGGAGTGCCATGCACTAAGCATCTGATTATGAACAAATTTATTATTAAAACTAATACCCTGCATTCTGGGTAATACCGGTATTGACACGCCTTTCGACCGCCGGAATCGGCCAGAGGTATTGCCTCGTTTTATCAAAACTGCGCTGGGCAAGTACTTTCACGTCCGTTCCGAACCCAGAATAATCGGCTATCCCGTCACTATCGATGGGCGTAACACCCGGGAAGGGCCATTTAGCGCGGTTTTGTGCAGCGGGATCGGGCAGACCTATAACCGGTTTCGTCAGTATTTTTTCAGCCAGCTTCCAGCGGATCAGGTCCATGTAACGGAGGCCCTCACGTGGGAATTCCACCCGGCGTTCGCGGCGGAGCACATCTCGGAGCACGGCCGCGCTGGCCATTTTGACAGCCGGATACCCAGTAACCTGATCGGCAGCGACTCCATAAGCGCGCGCCCGTACCTGATTGATCGCATCCAGGACAGTTGCGTCGACCTCGCCCAATTCAATTTTAGCCTCGGCATAAGTCAGCAGGATTTCAGCATACCTGACGATGATCGCATCATTGTCCTCCACTCGCCGGTCGGGCCAGGTCTGGTCAATCCCTTTTTTCCAAAGAAATCCGGTAAAGCTCGCAAACGCGGCTACCGCACGGTTGTCTTTGTTGGAAACCTTTTTGTTTTCTTTTGAGCTAAAAACCAGGAGAGAGTCAGGATGCGGGGTGTAGTTATAGCCCAACCACTGTGTGTTGAACTCTACAACCGTCGCTGTAAGCCTGGGATCGCGGTTTTTGAATGGAGCCTTCGGATCATACAGCGTTGATTCACTGATCAGTTTTCCGTCCGTACACTCGTAAGCATCGACCATATCCCTGGTAGGCAGCTGCGCGCCAAAGCCCCCCGCATTTCTTGAAATATTGTCCAGCACGTAGCCTGACCCGTTGAAAACCTGCTGCTTTTCGTCCCTGGCAATGCTCACTATCAGCTCCCGGCTGGTTTCACCGGCTTTCAGGAATAGCTGCGAATAAGAACCATGCAGCGCATACGCACCTGATTGGATGACTGCGTCGGCAGCTTCTTTTGCCAGCTGCCAGTTACCGGCATATAATGCAGTACGTGCTTTGATCGCGAGAGCCGCTCCCTTGGTCAGTCGCTGGGTTTCGGAAGCTCCATATGAAACCGGCAGATTGGCTGCGGCAAAATCTAGCTCTTTAAAAACGAAAGCAAGGATCTCGTCTTTGCCTGTGCGCGTGATACCGTAGGATTCTTCCAGGGTCACGGGCGATAACAGCAACGGAACATCACCAAAATGCGCAACAAGCCTGGCATACTGATAGGCCCGGATCAGCCGCATTTCCGCTTCAAGCTTCAGAAGAACGGCCGCCGGGGTGTTTGAGGAAGCTTTGTCTTTATTGGCAAGAAATGAATTGGCCCTTGCTATGGCTTTGTAGCCATTGAGCCAGAAGGTTTGCACATTGGCATCATCGGCATTCATCGTACCGCCGATCACGGCGTTGGTCAGCTGGCCGCGGTGCCATTCGTTGTCGCTGAACAATTCGTTGTCGTTCCCCCAGAATGCGAGCCGGTACAAGTCGTTCACAGCCAGTTCCAGTTCGGTCTGATTGGAATAAAACGTTCCGGTAGATGCTTCGGAAAGCGGGTTGAGGTCCAGTGTATGGCAACCGGTAAGGGCCGTCAGCAGCGATAATATTAAAGTTATTTTTTTCATGATCTGCGATTAGACTTTTTACAAAAACTCCTCAATTAAAACCGGATCGTTGCGCCCGCCATCAAAGTTGTGACGATCGGGTAAGAGTAGCTTCCGGATTCAGGATCAAGGTATTTGGGAAACTTACTGAATGAAAAAATGTCGTTGGCCGAAACGTAGAAACGCAGCGACTGTACACCCGTTTTTTTCACCACAGATTGTTTTAGTGTATAACCCAGTGTAAGATTCTTCAACCTGAAGTAAGCCCCGTTGATCAGCCAGTAATCGGAAAGCGAATAATTGGCCGAATTTGAAGTACGTGAAAGGCGCGGGTAGGTGGCGCGCAGGTTTTGGTCTGCTGTATTGTTGAGGCTCCAGAACTTCCCGATCATGTCCGCGGGCATGTTCCCAAAAGCTTCGGCAAACGGCTGCACCACCTCACTGTTCAGGCGGGAGCGTTTTTTTGCAACGCCCTGGAAAGTCACCCCGAAATCAAAACCCTCATATTCGGCACGCAGGTTTCCGCCATAGAGATATCTCGGTAAAGCACCACCCAGGAGTACTTTATCGTCGGTGGTGATCTTTCCGTCTTTATTCACATCCACATAGCGGACATCGCCTGGCTTGGTAGTTACGTTCAATACCGGCGCACCGTTGATTTCATCCTGGGTCTGGAACAATCCGTTGGAAAGATACCCGAACCATTCGTTGTATTCACTGCCGTTCCTGATGATCTGATCTCCCCGGAATTCGGTCCCTTTGAGGTCACCGACCGTGGACCGGGCATCTGAAAGATTGGCAGCTACCGAATAGTTCAGCTTGTTGATCCGGTCCCGCCAGGCGAGTTCCAGCTCCCACCCTTTTACATCCAGCACCCCGGCATTTTGGTTGGGCTTGTCGTAGCCCAGGTAAAGTGGAATGTCCAGCGGTAAAAGGATATCAGTTGTTTTTTTCATGTAATAATCCGCTCCCAGCGTCAGGCGGTCGTTCAAAAACGCTGCATCCAATCCGATATCCGTGGTCCGGCTGGTTTCCCAGCTGATGTTCTCCACAGCATATACCTGCTGGCCGCCGCCTGTGAGGGGCACAACGCTTCCGTTTTGGTAGAACAGGGCCGTCGAGAAATCAATAGTGGCCATGTAAGGATAGTAGGCAGGGTTTCCGTCTTTGTTCAGCAGGCGTTCGTTGCCGGCTTGTCCCCATGAGCCCCTTACTTTCAGGAACGAAAGCCAATTGACATTTTTCAGGAATTCTTCCTCAGAAACTGTCCATCCTGCCGAAAGAGAAGGATATACTGCTCTTCTGTAAGCCGGCGCAAACCGGGACGATAAGTCGGAACGAAGGTTTCCCTGGATGAAATATTTGCTTTTGTAATTGTACTGCAGTCTCCCGAAGAAAGAATGAAGGCCCGATTCATTGGCACTGCCTGAATTGTCCCTTAGCTCGGTGGAGCCGGAATTCAGGTAAGGAAATCCAGTCAATGCGAACCCGCTCCGTGACGCGCCCAGCAATTCCAGCGACCTGTAGTTCTCTTCAAAACCTGCCAGGATATCGATCGTGTGGCCACCCCGGATATCTTTGACATAATTGGCCAACACCTGGCCATTCATCGTCACTCCCGTCGACCGGCCTTCGTTTAAAGTGGTCCTGGCCTGGTTCACAACCGTGCTGTTGGTACCGTCCGGGTTGGTATACCTGATCTGCTTTGAAAAATATTTACTCCTGTCAAAATCAAATACCGGGGCAACCAGTGCTGTAAGCGTCAGCCCCGCTACCGGCTTGTAATTCAATGACATCCTTCCGCCGATCTGATTGTCGAGTGTTTTTGAAAACCCTCCATCCCGTACCTGTGCCAGAGGATTTCTTCCGTCTTTTCCTAGTGCCAACCGTCCGTCCGAATACACATCATCGTAAATCGGCGGCATGATACGGGCTTCGTATATGGGATTGTAGGTATTATCAGGAAGCTCGTTCGCATTACCCTGATTGGCCGTTCTTTTGTAAAAAACGTCGAGGTTGATCCCTATTTTTTCATTGACCTGCAAATCGTTATTGATCCTGAAAAGATAGCGGTCGTAGGAACGGTTACTGTAAAATGCCCCGGAACTTGCATATCCCAGCGACGCCTTTGTTTTGATCTTGCCGGTACCCATTGTAAACACAATATCATGGCGCTGGCGGGGCGCACTGCTCCTGTCTATGACAGATCTCTGCCAGTCGGTATTGGGAAAACCATCCGGATTGACACGGTTACTGTCCAGATAAGATTCGATGAAAGCCAGCGGAAAAGGGCCCGTGCTTGCTCCATCATTGGTAGCCTGTTCGTTGAAATACCGCATATAATCCTGCACCCCGGCATATCCCGGCTTGGCTGTGGCGCGCTGTACGCCGTATTCGTAGGTATATTCCAGGCTGCTTTGCCCGGATTTAGCCCTTTTCGTGGTGACCAGTATGACGCCCGCCGCACCTCTGGAACCGTATATCGAAGCCGAAGCGGCATCTTTCAGCACGGTAATGTTGTCCACATCGCCCGGGTTTACATTATCGATGCTCGCCACAGGCACGCCGTCGACAATCACAAGCGGGTTATTGGTACCAATGGTGGTGATACCGCGGATCAGAATGGATGAACCTGAGCCGGGCGCACCGCTGCTGCGGCTTACCGATACCCCTGCCACACTCCCCTGAAGCGCATCCGAAACCTGTAATGTCTGGCGGCCGGCCACATCCTTGGAGCCAATCGTCGAAATAGCGCCGGTAAGATCTTTTTTCTTCTGACTGCCGTACCCGACCACCACGACCTCCGTCAGCGAATTGTCGCTGGGCTTCAATACAACATCCAGCACCGACCTGCCCGCCACATCAATGTCCTGGCTCTGGTAACCGACAAATGAAAACGTCAGCGTAACGGCATCAGCATCGGGAAGGCCCAAAGTGAACTGTCCGTTGACATCCGTAACGGTACCCTGCTGCTTTCCTTTCACCACAACGCTCACGCCCGGAAGCTCTTTGGCTTCCTCATCGGTGACTTTTCCCGTAAGCTGGCGGGTCTGGGCCACCAACGGCCCGAACCACCCGAAAAGCAGGACACACCCTAGTAGAATTTTTTCTCTCATAAGTTTTGAATATTTTAGAGTTTCAGGCCGGAACCGATCGCAAACCAGTCTGATCCAGAATTTAAGTTTGCAAATATAATTTTGCATATTTTGGCGATCCGATTATCTGCTTGATCAGTTGATTATCCAAAACTATGGACAACCTAACCAATTGATAAAAAGCGGTTTATAGTGCATCTATTATGGAGAATGGACAATACAAGGCTAGTTCTTTGGAGCATCTGGATTACTGTTGCCAACTGATCGGTGAGCTTTACGGCAAGCCCGATATTTCTGCCTGGACAAACAGTGACTTTGTACGGCTGGGATATATACTTTTTAAGAAGACACAGGTACAGATCAGCCCGAACACCTTGAAGAGGATCTTTGGAAAAATCAAAACCGATGTCCGCTATTATCCCCAGAAAGCCACAAGAGATGCGCTGGCCCGCTACATCGGATACAGCGACTGGGACACCTTCACCTATGCCAGGCCGCTCCCCTCAAAAGTCGCTGATACACCGCCCGAAACATACACGTATCCACAGCCTGCTGTCTCCGAAACACCGACGCCTTTCATATCCCGGAAGAAAAAGGCAACAGCCGGAAGTATCATGCTGGCTGCGCTGGTTTTGGCTGGCGTTGTAGCTTTCTGGGCTTACAAAAGCTTTTTTGTACAAAATGAATCGACTGCTCCTACACTAACCTGCACAAATCCGGTTGGTGAAAATCCGCACTCGGCCATGTTCGTGATCAATAACATGCCGTCCCTCAGCCATACCAAAGATCATTTTACCATTGATTTCGGCGACAGCAAAAGAATATCCCTGATTGCAGGCGACAGCCTATATTCGCATTATTATGAAGTTCCGGGCAGATACCTGGCTATCTTGAAACAAAACGGAGAACCACTGGATACAGCATCGGTATACCTGGAAACAACGGGTTGGACGGCCACTGCCCGGATGATGTACGACACCACCCGGGTATATCCGATAGAGATCCAGAACCTGTTCAAAAGCGGAAAAAAGAGTGTGAGCGCAGTGGAAGTTGCAAGGGCCGGCATTGACACGAACCGTACTTTTTTTGTCGATTTTATCAATAGCTATGTTGCGGATATTGACGGCGATAATTTTGAGCTGCTGATCAACCTGAAAACCTCCCCATCCCGGCCTGGCGTGCGCTGCTCACAAGTGCGGGTTACGGTGTTTGGCGAATCGTCCAAACATCTCTTCGATGTTATGAAACCCGGCTGTGTACACTGGACGGACATGCAGTTTTCGGAAGTCGCGAAACAGGGTGAAACGAATGAGCTGCATTTTCTGGGTGCCGATTTACATGAAGGAGGTTCTGTCGGATTAAAAGTGGCCGAAAAACATGCGAGCATTTCTATCAATTCAAAACAGGTATACGAAACCGATTACGTAAAGCCTTTGAAAAAGGTATATGGCATAGGGGTGACGTTTTCAGGTATCGGGGCTATCCATTCTGTCGTGCTCAAAGACCTCAAAACGGGACAGACTTTTGACGGGAATTTCCAATGAACCGTTCAAGAATGGAAACCCAAGGTGGAGCAAAATAGATCACTATTTACATTATTTGGAATTATTGCAATATTGAATTATAATATTTTACAAAAATTGACTTTTTACAAATTATAATAAGGTAATTGTCGAGGGATAGGAGCAAAAAACTTGTCTAAGTATCAAGAGGGCAAGTAAAACGATTCCCAAGAATGACGACACCATTACCAGGTAATTCAGAAGAAAAGGAAAGCCGCAATCAGCCGCCGTTTTCCTTCCGGGGAAAAGAAAAAACCGCTATCCAAGCGGATGACGAACGTTTGCTGCGCGAAACATTTGCAGTAAGCCCCAAAGACGGATGTTCATTGCTTTTCAGACGGTATTATGTAACGCTCTGCAACCACGCGGTACGTTTTGTGCATTCTCAGGAGGTAGCGGAGGACATCGTGTCTGAACTGTTCGAGGCATTCTGGCAAAACAGGACCTTCGAACAAGTCAAGAGTTCGTACCGCGCCTATCTGTACAAGGCCGTCCGCCACAGAACGTATAATTACATGAGGTGGCAGCTCGAACCCACCGATCCGCTGGAATCCATCGGCATTTCCCCTGTTGCCCAAACCGTCAATCCCGACGAAGCACTTCAGTACACGGAGCTTTACCTGAAAGTAGAGAGCATCATCCAGAGCCTGCCTCCGCAGTGCCGCAGGGCATATCTGTTAAAAAGGGTCGAGGGCAAGAAATACGACGAAATCGCACAGGAGCTCCAGATCAGCCCCAAAGCTGTGGAAGGACTTGTCAGCAGGGCTTTATTAAAATTACGCACCGGCCTGAAAGAAAGCTGGTTCCTGACCTTGCTCATCCCTATGCTCCTGTAACGGGCTTTAAAAAATTAACCACATACTGATATCCATATCCAGCTTCAATGAACGAGTTGATAACCAGACAGCTCCTGTTTGATTTTTTCGAAGGCAAGGCTACGTCTATGCAGCGAAAACTGATTGAGCAATGGCTCGAAAATAGCGAAAATGAGGAGCAGTACTACAGCTGCCTGGACGAATGGGAGCGCGCCCACCCGCAGCTTTTGATTGACCCGGAAAAGCCGCAGCTGAAGTATGACCGGCTGCTGGAAGGTGAAATCCTGCCTGAAAAACGCACGGAGCTTTCATTCTCTCAAAATAACATCTGGCTGACTATGAAGCGACCGCTGTTGGGAATGCTGGCGGCGGCGGCAGTTTTTACGCTGGCTTTTGTGTTTCGTTCTGAGCTGATGTATAAATCCTTCGAATCCCCAGCGGGGCATTTCATCAGCTTTTATCTGAGCGACAGCACCGAGGTAACCCTGAATTCCAACTCTGTACTGAAGGTGCCGCGGTTTGGTTTTGGAAAAGATGTGCGACAAGTAAGGCTGACAGGAGAGGCAGATTTCAAAGTAGCCCACCAGAAGGACAATCTCCGGTTTGAAGTATGGATGGACGGAGGATACCGCATCGAAGTTCTGGGTACTGAATTCAATGCTTTTTCGAGAGCCAGGGGCAAAAGGGTTTTTCTCACCAAAGGAAAAGTAAAGCTCAACCTGCCCGAAGGAAAGGAGGTATACCTGAGCCCCGGTAATTATTTCACGGCCGACGCCAAAGGCAGCTTCAAAGTGGTGATCCCGGAAGAGCCGCTGGCCATCACCGCCTGGAAAGAACAGACTTTTTACTTCGACGACGCCACACTGACCGAGGTAGTGGAGCAGATCAACGAACGTTTTGCCGTCAGGATCAGAATTGCCGACCGCGAGCTGGCGGCCAGAAAGATCGGCGGGATCTATCAGGCCAAAGATCCCGATGAGCTTCTTGAAATACTATCTGCCCTGTTCGATTTGGAAATTACCCGCGCTGCGGACGAAATAGAATTGCGTACACCCAAAAAACAAGACTTATGAAAATCCCTATTTTACGAACGTGCCTGATCGGCACCGGTTTGCTTGCAGCGAGGGTTGGTTTTTCGCAGGACATCGCGCTGGTACACCCTGCATTGTTCCAGGAAAACCAGAAAACAGAGCGGGTGAGCCGCCTCAAAGACGTCCTCATGGACCTTGGCAAAAAACACCATGTAAGCATTTTGTTCGAGCAATCCAGCGTACAGGGTATATCGGTATCGTCCGGGCCATCGGAAAAGCCGGGGAATCTGGAAACTGAATTGAAAAACCTGCTGGTCCCCAGCGGTCTGGAATTTATCAAAACCGGTAAAAAGGCCTATCTGATCCGTAAAAAAGAATCCAGGGAAAAACCGCAGCAGGCGTTGGCCAAACCTGTTTTATTGGCTCCCGAACCCCAACCGGAATGGGCCGAGCCAACCACATTGGCTAAAACGCCGGTTGATATCGGCGTAAAGGGAAAGGTTACGGATGAGAAAAACGAAGCCCTGCCCGGTGTAAGCGTTTTGGTGAAAGGCAGTAACAAAGGGACTGTCACGGACATGGAAGGAAATTTTTCACTGGGTGTGCCCAATGAAAGTGCCGTGCTGGTTTTTTCATTCATCGGTTATGTCAGCAAAGAAATCACGGTTGGAAACCAGACTACGATCAATGTCCGGATGGATGCGTCTGTAAGCAGTCTGAGCGAAGTGATGGTTGTGGGTTACGGAACTCAGCGAAAAGGAGATATTACCGGAGCAATTGGCTCATTGTCGGCCAAAAACATCCGGGAAGTGCAGGTTACCAATTTTGAAAATGCTATTCAGGGACAAATCGCCGGGGTACAGGTACAGGAGCCCAGTGGGGAGCCTGGGGCTGCCACTACCATCAGAGTGAGGGGCTTGGGGTCTGTGTCGGCGGGCAATGAACCTTTGTATGTGATAGACGGGTTTCCGGTGACGAAAAATATGGATCCCGGCATCCAGGGTGACATTACGCGCCGGACAACGGCCTTTGCTTTACCTCCTTCCAATCCGCTGGGGACGATCAATCCAAACGACATCGAGTCGCTGGAAGTATTGAAAGACGCTTCCGCCGCTGCCATTTACGGTTCGAGAGGATCAAACGGTGTGATCCTGATCACCACCAAAAAAGGCAAAAGGGGTTCCAAACCTGTGGTGGGTTTTGATGCCTATTTCGGTATACAATCTGTTGCGAAAAGGGTAGAACTGATGAACTCGGCCGAACTTACAGCCTACGTTAAAGATTCCAAAAACAACGCCTATCTGCAGGATGTCCCTGGCGCGAACATCAATGACAACAATGCGACCCGCTACACCAAAACGACCAACGGAAGCTATTTCATTCCGGACGATTTTGTTAATCCGACCGGTACCGACACCGACTGGCAGGACCTGATCTTCAAATCGGCACCGGTACAAAGCTATAATGCATCCGTTTCCGGGGGTACCGAAACCATGAACTACTACTTCTCGGGAGGTTATTTCAATCAGAAAGGGATCATAGACCGCAGCGGTTTTGAACGTTACAGTTTCCGGGCCAACATGGAGGTGAGCCCGGTGAAAAAGATAAAAATCGGCTTTGGATTGAGCCCTTCTTTTACCAATACCGACCGTTCGCCCGCCGGCGCGCCTTATTTTGCTGATCCTCCGGGTATTGTGTACTCGGCTCTGGTCACGTCACCCACCGTATCCCCTTACCTGCCCGACGGAACCATCAACCAGACAGATAACCAGTCGCATTTGCTAACGGAAGACGGGCGCGGCGCGAACATGACCGCGGCGAGTAACCCGCTGGCGATCACAAAATATGTAACGGACGACCTGAAACAATTCCGCACTTTCGGAAATGCATTCGTGGAATATGAGATCATCGACGGACTGAAATACAAGCTGTACACCGGTATCGATGTGAACAGCTATAACAGATCGTTTTACATGGCGCGGGCCTTCCTCAACCGCAACGCCACAGTTGGTGATCCTTACGCGCAGTCGAATGCCTCTCTGAATTACAACTGGCTCGCCGAGAACACATTGTCGTATGATAAAACATTTGGCAAAGACCATCACGTTTCTGCTGTTATAGGATACAGTGCGCAGAAAGACCGGCTTGATGCCAACCAGGTCTATGCGCAGAACCATCCCGATGACCTGGCTCCTTCCATCAGCGGTGGACAAGTTACCAGTGGCGGCGACAACCGCCAGGAATGGTCGCTGGTGTCGGCTTTGGCCCGTGTGAACTATGCTTTCAGGGATAAATATTTGCTCACAGCTACTGTACGGTCCGATCGCTCGTCCCGTTTCGGGGCCGGTAACAAAACCGGTACATTTCCTTCGTTCTCGGCAGGCTGGCGTTTGTCGGAAGAGGCTTTCATGAAACCACTGACCGTGGTGAGCGATCTGAAACTGAGAGGAAGCTGGGGTAAAACAGGGAACTTCCTGATCCCGAATTATGCTGCCATCGGGTTGCTTAGTCCTTATAATTACATATTCAACAATGTGATCGTCAACGGAATTGCCCCTTCTACGATCAGCAACGATAAGCTGACCTGGGAAAAAACAACGCAGGTGGATTTTGGTATCGACCTCGGTCTCTTCCGCGATCGTCTTTTCATCTCGGCGGATTGGTATAAAAAAACAACTTCCGACCTGCTGCTGAACGTGCAGGTACCCGCCTCGGTAGGTTTTTCAACGGCATTACAGAACATTGGTAAAGTTGAAAACAAAGGTGTGGAACTCACCATCAACAGCCGCAACATTGTTGGCGCATTTACCTGGTCGACGGATTTCAATTTTTCTGCCAATCAGAACGAAGTACTGCAGCTCGGGCCGACCGGCGATCCGATCCTGAGCTCAGGTGGTGCGGGTATCAGGCATATCACCCAGATCGGCGCTCCGATCGGCAGCTATTATGGCTATGTGGTGGACGGGATCTACCAGACCCAGGCGGAAATAGACGCGGCCCCCGACGATGCTCTGGCACCTGCTGCCCGTCCCGGCGATCTTCGTTTCAAGGACGTGAACGGCGACGGTAAGGTAGATGCCAGCGACCGCACCGTGATCGGCAACTACATGCCCGACTTCATGTACGGGATCACCAACCGTTTCAGTTTCAAAGGGCTGGATCTGAGCGTGTTCTTCCAGGGTGTACAAGGTTCCAAAATCCTTAACCTTACCCGCCGCCACCTCGGCAACGGGGAAGCTGCTACCAATTCTTACAAAGACTGGACCGGGCGCTGGATCTCTCCCGAAAATCCCGGTAACGGAACTATCCCCCGCGCCGACCGCCTCACCGACCTGCACGGAGGCAATAACCGCCCCTCCTCCTATCAGGTGGAAGACGGTTCTTATTTCAGACTGAGAAGTATCACACTGGGATATACATTTCCTAAAACCATGCTCGGAAAAGTACAGTCTCTCCGGGCCTATGTTTCGGGTACCAACCTTTTTACCAATACCAAATACATTGGCTACAACCCGGAAGTCAATAACCAATCGGGCCTGACCGGCGTGCAGGGCGAGGACTATGGCGCATACCCATTATCCCGCAACTTCACTTTCGGGTTGAATGTGACATTCTGAAACTACTGTACTGACTTTAAAGCGAAAAAGATATGAAATTAAAAAACTTCTGTTTGGCGTCTTTGATAGCAGGAAGCCTGCTGTCGTGCAGCCAGGATTTTACAGACCTTAACCCCGTTACCCAGCGGAATGTGAATGGTTTTTACCTCACCGCGGGTGATATGAACACGGCTATCAATGCAGCTTACAAAGCATTGCAAATGAACGGCACCTATAACCAGAGCTACTGGGTTATGCAGGAAATGCGTTCCGACAATTCCGACCAGGGACCCGACGGAACGGGACTTGGCGCAGAACTGACGGTGATCGACAATTTTTCGGAAATAGCGACCAGTGAAATGATCACAGCTGCATACACAGACTCCTACCTGGGAATCGCAAGGTGCAATATCGTGCTCGACAGGATCGGGGCGATAGATATGGACGGGGCATTGAAAGAACGGATCAAAGGTGAAGCATTGTTTTTACGATCGCTGTTCTACTACAATCTGGCAATTTCCTTCGGGAACATCCCCATGCCGCTTACGGAAGCCAAATCCGTAGCCGAAGGAAGTTCGCTGCCGCAGCTGCCTGCTTCTGAAATTTACAAGCAGCTGATCACCGATTTACAGGCAGCTGAAAATGCCCTGCCGATCAAACATGCCGCAGCAGCAGATCTGGGCCGTGCTACCAAAGGCGCCGCGGCCGCATTGCTTGGAAAGGTCATGCTGACAGCCGGTGATAAGGCCGGCGCTGCAACAGCTTTGAAAAGGATTGTCGACGGTTACGGATACAGATTGGTGGCTGACTACGCCGGTTTATGGGGACTTGCCAACAAAAATAATGTGGAATCCATTTTCGAAGTACAGTTCAAAGGCGGCGGTACCGGTACCGGAAATGCATTCACCAATGCTTTTTCACCTTTGTTGAGGCAAACTACCGGTGCCTACAAAAACCGACCGACCGTGAATATGATGAACACATACGAAACAGGCGACGACCGTTTTCTGAAATCAATGGATACGAGTTATGTCAACAGTTCGGGCGTGCTGATCAGCAGTTCGCGGAACGATATGCGTTTTATCACCAAATACGGAAAGGAAAATTCGTTCAATGAAAATGACGCTTCCTACAACTTCGTGGTGCTGCGTTATGCCGACGTACTGCTGATGCTGGCCGAAGCCCTGGGCGAAACGACGGAAGCTTACGGTTATATCAATCAGGTCCGGGCGAGGGCAAAGCTGGCAGCGATCAGCGCCGCCACGCCGGGTACTTTTGAGGAAAAACTGCTTCGCGAACGCAGGGTGGAACTGGCTTTTGAAAACCATCGCTGGGCCGATCTGCTCCGTTTCGGAAAAGCAACCGAGGTCATGCAGCTGCAAGGTAAAACTGCCCGTCTCCTTTACCTGATCCCGCAGCGGGAACTTGATATCAATTCATCTTTTCAGCAAAATTAACCGGTAAAACCGAATCGTTTTCCATTTATTCCTTTACAAATGATGCGCTTTAACCTCAAAAACGCGGTGGTATACCTATGCCTGGCCGCCAGCATTCAGGTCCATGAAACGCAGGCCCAGATGCCGGCAAAACCTTCCGCCGCAAAGATCCTGCACGACATGCAAAAGCTGAACGTCCTCGGAAATGTGCTTTACATGGCGGCCCACCCGGACGACGAAAACACGACTTTTATTGCCTATATGGCCAACGAAAGGCAATACAATACCAGCTACCTGGCCCTAACCCGGGGCGACGGCGGTCAAAACCTGATCGGCCCGGAGATCCGCGAGCAGCTTGGGCTGATCCGCACCCAGGAACTTTTGCAGGCCAGGCGCGTAGATGGCGGAAAGCAGTATTTTTCGAGAGCCAATGATTTTGGTTTTTCCAAAAATCCCGAAGAGGTATTCACGATCTGGGAAAGGGAAAATCTGCTGGCAGATGCCGTATGGGTGATCCGAAATGTAAAACCGGACGTGATCGTCACCCGGTTCCCGCCCGATGCACGCGCAGGCCACGGTCACCATAGTGCCTCGTCGATCCTGGCAGAAGAGGCGTTCGATGCCGCCGCCGATCCGAAACGTTTTCCCGAACAATTGAAATATGTGGAACCCTGGCAGGCCAAACGGCTGATGTGGAACATCGGTTTGTGGGCAATGAGAAACAGGGAGGAATTCATTAAAAGCGCAAAAAATTTCATGCAGGTCGATGTAGGCGGCTATAATGCGCTGCTGGGAAAATCGTACGGGGAAATTTCGGCGGAAAGCCGGAGCATGCACAAAAGCCAGGGCTTCGGCTCCATCGGCGACCGTGGCATTTCGATCGAATATCTGCAGCATACCAAAGGGCCAAAAGCAGCAAAAGACTTGTTTGAAGATATTAACACTACCTGGGCAAGAGTAAAAGGCGGGGACAAGATCCAGCCGCTGGTCACTGCGCTGATCGCGGCTTACAAGCCTGCCAATCCTGCCGCGAGCGTTCCGGCTTTGCTCAAAATAAAGACCGAACTGACCAAGCTGCCTGACGGGTTCTGGAAAACCACGAAGCTGAACGAAGTAAATGAGATCATTAAAAATACGCTGGGACTTTATCTGGAAGCTACCGCAATGGACTATGCTTTTACGCCCGGCGAGGAAATGAAGGTTTCTGTAGAAGCGATCAACCGTTCCGGTGAAAATGTGGTTTTGCAAAAAACGGTATTCCCTTTCCAGTCGGGTGATACCATCCTGGCAAGCCCATTGAAAAAAAACAGCGGGTTCGATTTTGTGTTTAAAACAAAAATCCCTGACACCACGCCCATTTCACAACCCTACTGGCTTCGCAAGCCCATCGGCTACAAAGGCCTGTTTTCGGTAGAAGACCAGATGGAAATAGGCCGGGGTGAAAACCCGCCGGTGGCCAAGGTTTTGTTTGAATTATCGGTTGACGGTCAGGCACTGCAATATGAAACGCCGGTTGTATTCAAGAAAAAAGATCCGGTAGCGGGCGAGGTTTATCAGCCGCTGGTGGTGACGCCGCCATTGTTCGTCAATATCTCACAGGATGTATATATGTTTGAAGATGATCAGCCCAAAAAAATAATGGTGGCGATCAAAGCAGGAAAAGACGAATGCTCCGGAAAGGTGAGCCTCGACCTGCCCACAGGCTGGAAGTCGGTGCCGGCCAATATCCCCTTTACCATGCAGCTGAAAGGTGCCGAGCAAACTGTGGAATTCCAGCTTTACCCACCGGCCCGTTCGCAGGAAGCTGAGATCAAGGCTGTGGTGGAGGTGGACGGCAAAAGTTACGACAACAGCTTCGGGATCATCAGTTACAGCCACATCCCGGCCCAGGTATTTTTTCCCAAAGCGACGGCACGGGCAGTCAAACTAGACCTTATCAAAAAAGGCAATAACATCGGCTACCTGATGGGAGCCGGCGACTTGATACCCGTAAGCCTGAGACAGATCGGCTACAATGTCACGATGCTCGATGACAAGGATGTTACACCGGAAAAACTGCGCCAATATGATGCGATCGTGGCCGGCGTACGTGCGTACAATACCAACGAGCGCATGAAACATTACCAGAGCACCTTGATGGATTATGTCAAAAACGGCGGAAACCTGATCATCCAATATAACACTGACATGGGACTGGTAATGAATGACATAGGCCCCTACCCTTTTGTACTCACCCGGGACCGCATCACCGTGGAGGGTTCCGAAGTACGCTTTTTAAAACCTGAAAGTCCGGTATTGAACACGCCCAACAAGATTACCCCGGCAGATTTTGAAAACTGGGTGCAGGAACGGGGCCTTTATTTCCCGCAAAAATGGTCACCCGAATATGAAGCTGTCATATCATCCAATGACCCCGACAGCCCGGCGCTGGATGGCGGGATACTTGTAGCGAAATATGGCAAGGGCAACTACGTTTACACCAGTTTGTCGTGGTTCCGGGAGTTGCCTGCGGGAGTACCGGGAGCGTATAGGGTGTTTGTGAATTTGCTTTCGCTGGGGAAGTGAATTTCTAATTGTCATGTGTTGTCACTTTTGTTCATTTGTAGTCAGGGGGTTAGGGGGGCAGGTGTAGTCAGGGGGTCAGGTGTGGTCATTTGTAGTCATAAGGTCATGTATTTTTTTTTGAAAACTGGTCAGTGAATGACCATACCTGACTACAAATGACTCAATAACTAACAATGACCCAATAACCATACCTGACCAAAAATGACCCAATGACTAACAATGACCATACATGACCAAAAATGACCCAATGACTAACAATGACCATACCTGACCATACCTGACTACAAATGACTCATTGACTAACAATGCTCACCCATGACCTTGTAAGGCGGATTTAAAAATTGGGATGACGTTTGAGAGTAGATTAGATTTGCTTTCCTTTTTTACTCAACACGTTCCTAAAACTCGATTTTGATGATCCGTTGGCTCTTTTTTCGTTACGTGGTATTTGCCGCGTTAATGATTTCCGGCTTTGCTGCCAAAGGGCAAATCGCTCCGACGGGCAAAAATCCCGAATATATCATCAGTAAACGACTGCTTTCCATTGAAGACGGGCTGGCATCTCATGAAGTGTTTTCCGGCGTACAGGACGATGAGGGGTTTATGTGGTTTGGGACCCGGAACGGGCTCAACCGCTATGATGGCAAAAACTGTCTGCTCTTCACGCGCCAGCGAAACAACCTGCAGGACAACAAAGTAGTACAGCTCGCAAAAGACAACGCCGGCAACCTTTTCATTGAATATGGCAGCACGGGGTTTCAGCTTACAACCAATGGAAAAGTTGATGTAATGAATATTACTACGCGGGAGGTAAAAACACTCACCGCGGCTTTCCCGAAGCTTCCTTTTAAAGAGCAGGACGTCTACTGGATATCGAACGACGGAACGGACGACATTAATTTTCTGACAGCCAATCCTTTCAGACTCTGGAAATATTCAGTCAAAAAAGGGTTTACCCTGCGTTATGAAATGAGCGGCTGGACCGAAAAGGATTCTGTCGGTTTGTCCCAATATCGCAGCAGTGGCCCATTATGCATGTTCGCCGATGGAAACGCGCTGTTGAAATTATCCAAACAGTCAACCCAATATTTCGTCGGGGGCAATTCCGTAACTGCATTTATCCAAAAAGATATATTAAGATCACTACCTGTCGGGCTGAGCGACGAGGATGATTTACTGATCATTTTTAACAACAGCACCAATTCAAATTCATTTCAAACCGGCGAGCTTACCGGCGAGGGGAAAATCCAACCCAACCCGGACTGGGCCAAATACGATTTAAACGGACTGGCGGGCAGGTACTGGTATCAGGTATCGAGCGCCGTGACCGGCAAATCCTGTGCATTTTACATCGGTAACGACGCGCTTTATCTCTGGCATGAAAATGCATTTCTGAAGATAGTGGACAAATCGGAGCTGAAAGCTTTTGAAAATTTATTCGTCTACAGACTCTTCCCCGACAATACGGGTAACCTCTGGCTATGCACTTCATCGGGCATATTCCAGTTGAAAATTGAGAAAAACCGCTTCCGCCAATACTTCACGACCGCGCAGCAAACCGCCCAGCCCAACAGCCAGGCCCGTGGTATCTATGCAGATCCGTCGGGAAAAGTGGCTGCGAATATCTGGACGCATACTTTCCTCGAACAGCAGGGAAAAACGCAGTATGTTTCTGATCTGGAGATCAAATATGCGCTCGTCCGTCATGGTGGTGAATTATACTCAGGCGGGTACAACCTTTTCCGTTACCATGAACAAGAAAACAGGTTAATACGGATGCCGGGTGGGGCCGGATCAGAAATATGGTCTTTGTTTTCGGTCAATGACAGCCTGCTGCTCCTGGGAAGAACCGACGGCCTTTCCGTGTTCAACTCCCGGAGCAAAACATTTGATTCGATCCCCTATGCAAACAAAACTGTTCCCGCGGCAAAATTTGTGTACCGTTTCTTCAAAGGCGCTTCCGACACGGTTTGGGCGGTAGCAGAAAACGGGCTGTACATGCTCAACCGGGGCGTTATCCAAAAATACCAGTCGTCATCCACAGAGCGGCTTAGTTTGCTGGATGCTTATCTGGACATCGATGGCGTTTTCTGGCTGGCGACCAATGGGGAGGGGCTGTACCGCTGGGACAGGAAAACCAACGCATTCCGGCAATTCAATATCGCCGGTGGCCTGCCTTCGGATGTATTGTACCGGATCGAACCTGACGTCTACGGGCACCTCTGGATCAGCTCGGACTACGGGCTCATCCGGTTTAACAAAAAAACATTTTCGGTTAAAACCTATACCACCAAAGACGGCATTTCGCATAACGAATTCAACCGAACGTCGTCTTTCAGGGCCCGGGACGGCCAGCTTTTTTTCGGGGGGATAGACGGCGTAAATGCGTTGTATGCAAAGAATTTCGTGACTGATACCAATTCACTGCATGTACCGCTGCGCATCATTGCATTTAACCAGTATGTGGATTCTGAAAAAGAACTTATCGACAAAACGACTGCGCTGCTGAACACCCGGGAGATCAGGCTTGCGCCGGGCGACCAGTTCTTTACACTCCAGTTTCAATTACTCGATTTTTCCGAAAGCGAAGTGGAACGTTATGCATACAGGATCGTGGGCGTTGACAAGGATTGGAATTACATCAGTGAAAACTCGATCCGTATCAGTGGTCTGCCTTACGGAGATTTTACATTGCAGGTCAAAGCACAAAATCAGGAAGGGGCGTGGAGCAGGAGCGAGCTGAGCATTCCTGTTCATGTTTTGAAGCCATTTTATCTTACCTGGTGGTTTATTACCCTGATGCTGCTTTTGCTGGTACTGGCGATTTACCGGTTCATCAGACTCAGAACAAAGCAGCTGGCAGCGGAGAAAAACAAACTGGAGAGGACCGTCAGTGAAAGGACGGCACTTCTAAAACAGGCTTTATCTGAACAGGCCGGATTACTGGCCGAAAAAGATGTGCTGATGAAGGAAATTCACCACCGCGTGAAAAACAATCTGCAGGTTATTTCCGGCTTACTGGAACTCCAGAGTAAGAATCTGTATGATGAAACCGCCCGGGAAGCATTGATGGAAGGACGCAACCGGGTGACCAGCATTGCACTGATCCACCAGAACCTCTACCAGTTTGAAAACCTGAGTGCCATTGAACTGAACAGGTTTGTAAAAGATCTTTGCCGCCAGGTCGAGGCAGTGTTCAGAAAACAGAATCATGTGGCAGTAGAGATAGAGGTGCCGACTTTATATCTGGATATTGATTCGGCCGTTCCGCTCGGTCTGGTGATGAATGAATTGTTATCCAATTCATTCAAATATGCATTTAATCATGTTTCGGAAGGCAGGATATATCTGAAAATCGATGCGGTTGCAGAAGGAAGGTACCGGCTGATCTACTCCGATAACGGCCCCGGACTACCGCCCGATTTCAATTTACAGAAATCGACGACCCTTGGCACACAACTGATCGCCGACCTGAGCCGCCAGATAGGCGGTACCGTTCACTACGAAAACCGGAACGGCGCTGTATATACTATCCATTTCACCAATCGCGAGACGCGCAAAAATGAAGATTAACAAAGTATGACATTATTAAAAATAGGTGTTGTAGAAGATGAGCTGGTCATCGCAAGAACCATTCTGGGTACGCTCGATGAGCTTGGTTACTCACATTGCGGCCCGGCGATCAGCTACACCGAGGCACTGGAAATGCTGGGCGACAACAAACCTGACCTGCTGTTGCTTGACATACAGTTATCGGGCAAAAAAGATGGTATTGATGTGGCGCAAAAGGTGAACGAACTCTACCAGATCCCTTTTATTTTTTTGACAGCCAACAGCGACCCGGAAACGATCGACCGGGCAAAAAAAGTAAAGCCCCATGCTTACATTGTAAAGCCTTTCAGCAAGGAAGAGTTGTTTGCGGCCATTGAGATCGCGTTCAGTAATTTTTCAGAAAACCGCACCGGTACCAAACCGGAAGTGACCACATCCTGGCGCAGCAGGGATTTTATATTTGTAAAGGACGGCTATGTCTTCCGGAAAATATTCTTCAACGAAATAGTATACCTGGAAAGCGATGCCAACTACGTAACTGTTCATCTGGAATCAGAAAAAAAGGTAGTGGTGAGATCTACGATCAATGATTTCATCGGCCAGGTCGACCGGCAGATCTTTGTTCGGGTACACCGGAGTTATTCTGTCAATATCAACAAGATCGAAGACATCTTTCCAACCGAGATCAGCATCCGGGGATTCAGGGTCCCAATCGGCAAATCGTACAAGGAAATGCTGTTCAGGATACTGGGCATAGGTGATAATTTGTGATGGTCCGGAACATTGGCACCGGAC
This sequence comes from Dyadobacter bucti, assembly GCF_005869225.1. Taxonomy (GTDB): domain Bacteria; phylum Bacteroidota; class Bacteroidia; order Cytophagales; family Spirosomataceae; genus Dyadobacter; species Dyadobacter bucti. Next base: position 1,329,172 of record NZ_SWFP01000001.1, read on the forward strand.
CATAAAACCTTAGGATTTTCAACACATACAGATCTTTTACGGCCTATTTTGCTCTGAATATTTGATTGGCCTTATTTGGTTTTTCAGAAAACAAATTGAAAAGCCAATCTGAGACTTTATTAAGAATATAAGAGAAAATCAGTATAAGAACAAGCGCAAAAATGTAATTCACCGGAAAAACAATACCGGATTTTTTAATAGCATGAATGATAGAAAAGTGTACAATATAAATATCCAATGTTAAATAGGAAACAAATATTATACTCTTATTAACGAATGATTCAGGGGTATTTTTTAAGTACGAACTGACCCGAACCGACGCAAGATAAAAGGGATACGTTACTATAATTAAAAGGATAGGGTATATAAATTGTATCGAGCTATCAAAATTCAGTTTGGTAAACAAGAATTTGGGCGTATAAAAAAGAATCACAGATACGACAAGAATTGCCAGTAAAGTAAACCAGTTCATTTGTTGTTCTTTCAAATACAATTTATCCGATCTGTTGAAGATACTATCGTTTTTAGAGACTACTGCACCCAGCAACATTATCAGGAAATAATAGACCCAGTGAACCCTGGTCGGGTTTGTCATTATATCAATTGTCCACTTCGCGTGATTATAAGTAAAAAAGAAAAAACACGCAAAAGCCAGAAAGTTGACCAGCATAAGAATCCCAAGATATTTATCTAAATATTTAATCAATGGAAAAAACAAAAAATAGTAAACTACTATTGCCTGAAGGAACCACGATCCATTGAAGAACAGCCAATCATACCAGTCATAAGTCCCTTTGAACACCAGCAGGGAGAACACTGTAAACACCAAAAAGCTGGGATATAGCCGCACCAGGCGCTTTTTGAGCCAGGGTAAGTAGTCAGAAGTATTTTTCCTGATTCCCAGTGAGAGGGTATAGCCAGACGTGAAAAAAAAGATGGCATTCCCGATACTGCCTCCTGTCCCAAGGACGGATAGTCCTGCCGGGAACAGTTTGTCAGAGTGAGAATTAATTATTAAGAACGCGGCAAATGCCCGTAAAACATGGATGAAGTTTATAGAATTCATTTGTAACGTGAGTAGAATATAACCTATTAATTACTATCTTAGAACCATGCAATCCCGTGTTCTCTCAATCACTTCTGATGCTTGGGGCCAGCCTCATTTTTCTAATGAATATGTCGTTTCGTATGTTTAGATAAAGATTACTCTTACCTATCATTTTTTCTTTTGATTTATCTATTAACGTTTCTTATCTACATCCAAATTATCATCTATACACACGCGTTTGGGTATAAAGTACACAATGTGGCCATGCAACTAAATTAGTTTCAAAAGTCTCGTCCGTTCTCTGGCTGGCTGCAAAAGCAGAATTGAGCACGGGAATATTAATACCGGAATTAGTAAAGCACAGAATTTGAAATTTGGACGTGAATGTCCACAGATGGGTATTTGGATGTTCATAGTTCGTTGAGTTGGTCGCAAAGATAACATAAATGGGACAACTAAATATTCTACCAGCTAGTTTTCTAAAAGTTACCAATCGGTATCGCTCAACGGATCAATAAAAAAGGGGTGCCTAAACCAGGACTCCCGTTCAGATCTACTGTTTCAGATCAATTCATCCCTGACAAGCACAACTGACCCAAACAGCGATGCTAAAAATTATGCCAAATAAATTTTTATTGCCGAACATAAAAAAGATAGCCCCGAGCTGGGACTATCTTTATCATTAACCCTCCATTTAGGTACCGCCGTGGCGGCATTTAAGAACAGCAAGAAGCGTGCCTGATGGGCCCGCCAGAGAGCGCTGCCCGTTGTCAAACTAGTTTTAATGACCTCGCAGCCGAGGTTCCCGCTCTTTTCTTTCAGGGAAACAGAGACGATTGGCCGACGTACGCAAAGGTTACATCACCACCCGACCAATAAATATCGAAGAAGATAGGGAAGTTGCCGCACCTTGGCGTACACTACTGCTTGAAAACTTTATATACTTTTTTACCGGATGGCGTTTCCAGTACGCAGGTATACATTCCGGATGGAAGATGTTTGGATTCGAAGGTGACTTTATGCATGCCTCTCCCCTGGATCTGGTTGTGGACCGGCTTTGAGATTTCGGTTCCTTTGAGGTTCACGACGGAAACATTCACATTCGATTCCTCGGAAAGATAATATTCGATTTGGGTATTTTCAGCGAATGGATTCGGATAAACCTTGAATGCAAGCGCTTCATCCGGGCGTTGTTCTCCAGTGTTTTCCCTGAAATCGGTAGTAATCTCCGCATGAAAATTCGCCCCTTGGGCAACATGAAACCCGGGTTTCAACTCTATCAACCCGCCAGATAAGTAGGATACATTACCAGAACGGACTATATTATACGCAGTAATCGAGTTCCGGGCTTTCTCTACGAGCGTAGCGTTGGAGATCGGAGCGGATAAAACCGATTTCAGAGGAATGTTCTGTTGCGCAAAAACACGGGAACAAGAAATGAGAATGCCGAATAAAACCAGGGGGTTGGATAGAATTTTCACAGTCTGTTTTGAGAAGGATTGATAAAGCCGCCCTTTCCCGGGTCGGAAACAATATAAACCTAAACCAAAATCATCAAAAAGTAAAATAATTCTACAAACTATTTTGTCAAATAAATATGATATATAAACAACTATATGATTTAAAATACACAACTTATTCTACTCAACGATTTACCCGGACGTTTTGCCGGCTACCGGATGGTAAGCAACTGAATATCGCAAAAGACCAAATTTCATTGATTGAAATCGACGTGACTCGACTAACTCAATTTTCACAGGAACGGCTGCCTAGCCAGGCTATCTTAACCGGAATTGCTGAACAAAGCTGATAACTCCGTCGGGAAAAACGCCCAGCCAGATCACCAGGACGGTGAGGACAGACAGAACCCCCATGCTGATACCGAAAAAAAGAGGATGCTTCTCCTCTGGCTCAGGCACATGATCATTGATTCCTGAAAACATGACCGTGATGACACGCAAGTAATAATATAACCCGATTACACTGCTGGCGACCAGCACAATGCCCAGCAGCCAGAAACCGCTCCGAAGACTCGTGGCCAGAATATAAAACTTACCCGTAAAACCGGCTGTGAGCGGAATTCCCGCCAGAGAAAGCAATGCAGAACTTAGTATACAAGCCAGGACGGGGTGTTTCCAAAAAAGGGCCTTGTACCTGACCAGTTCCTCAGCATCCGATTCTCTATCAGACAAAACAGCCACGACTCCAAAAGCAGCTAGCGTCGTAACGAAATATGCAAGCAGGTAAAAACTTACTGCCTGCGGGACCATAGGACTTCCCGGGATAAATGCTACCAGCAGGTAACCCAGATGCGCAATGGAAGAATAGGCTAATATCCGCTTCAAGTTTTTTTGTCTCAGGGCCAGCAGATTACCAACGATCATGGAGGCAATAGCGATGCATATCAGCAAAAACACCAGTCCTGCGAACCGAAACCCGTCGATCGCCACAAAAAAACGAAGCAACACGGCTACCACCCCGCCTTTGGAAGCTGTCGCAATAAAAGCCGTAACAGGTACCGGTGCTCCCTGGTACACATCGGCCGTCCACATGTGAAAAGGGACAACCGCCAGTTTGAAACCGGCCCCGACCAGCATTAAGCCTAACCCCATCAAAAATAAAGGTGGAATGGTAGCAACATCAGCCAGTGCACCAGCCATTTCAGAAAAACCCATGGTACCCGTTTGCAGGTAAATCAATGCCATGCCGAAAAGCAGAAATGCGGATGAAAACGCAGCCAGGATGAGATACTTGATCCCCGCTTCAATACTATGCTTTCTTTTCCTGAGATAGGCGATCAGAGCATACAATCCTACCGTCAGTATTTCCAGTCCCAAAAATAGGGACACAAAATGCCCGCTCACAGCGAGCACACATGCCCCAAGCGTGCACAGGAAAAGTAACACGTAGTACTCTTTGGGACCCTCTTCTTTTTCTTCAAAATAAATATAAGACAGTACATTCACGACAAGCCCCGAAAAAATGATCAGACCTATCATAAAAACCCCGAAATCGTCGATCACAAACAAAGGATCAATAGGATAGGGAAGCAAATCCCTCATGTAAACAAGTGAGGAAAAAGATACAATGAAAAGTGCCAGACTGACGATCTGAATGATGCGGTGGCTCAGTCTGGCGACGATCAGCAGCATCACCAGTACGGATGCGCCGGCAAGCAGCAACAACGGCATGAGCGCATAGAAATCGTTATCTGACATAGGATTGCTCGGATTTGATGTCACTATCGGGTTGTAACAGCTGTACCAGCCTGACAACGGCCGGTTTGGCGGTATTGATCACCGGCTGCGGGTACAACCCCAGCCACACAATGGACACGGTGAGCGCGGCCATAATGACCATTTCCCTCCGTGAAAAATCGGGAATGTGTCCCGCTCCTTTCTCCGGTCCTAGAAATATTTTCTGGACAATGCGCAAAGAATACACCGCTGAAAAGATCAACCCGGAGGCCGCGACCACCGTGATCCAGAAATGAGCATGAAAAGCGCCTAGTAAAATCAGGAATTCGGCGATAAAACTTCCCAGTCCGGGCAGTCCCAGCGAAGCCATGGCAAACACCATCCCGATCGTCCCCAGCCGCGGCATCTGCGTCCATAATCCTCCCATGAGATTCATATCCCTGGTATGGAGCCGCTCCTTAATCATGCCGGCCAGAATAAACAATGCGCCTGTGCTGATCGCGTGCGTAACAATCTGCATTACAACGCCTTGCAAAGCCAGTTCGTTAAAAGCAAAAATACCCATGAGGACAAAACCCATGTGACTGACGCTGGTAAATGCTACCAGCCGTTTCAGGTCGGTTTGCGAATAAGCCAGCAGGGCACCGTAAACAATCCCTGCGACGCCCAGTACCATGGCCGGAACAGCCACTTGTCTTGCAGCTTCCGGAAACAGCGGAATGACAAACCGCAGCATCCCGTATGCACCCGTTTTCAAAAGCAATCCGGCCAGGATCAGGCTCCCGGCCGTAGGCGCTTCGCCATGTGCGTCGGGCAGCCAGGTATGGAATGGTACAACAGGCAGTTTGACAGCGAAAGCAACCATAAAACCCATCATGAGCCAGATCGCCACCTGGGAAGGAATAACAGTACCCGTCAGCTCAACATAGCTGAAAGTATAAACCCCTGTATTATTGCCATGAATAAAATAAAGCCCCAGTATCGCCAGGAACATCAGCAGGCCGCTTGCCTGGGTGAAAATAAAGAATTTGTATGCGGCATAAACCCGGTTTTCGCTTCCCCAGATCCCGATCAGGAAATACATCGGAATGAGCATTACTTCCCAGAAAAAGTAAAAAAGGAAGAGGTCCATAGCCATAAAGACCCCGGCAACACCGGCCAGTATCCAAAGCAAATTGAAGTAATAAAATCCTGTCCTTTCCCTGATTTCCTCCCACGAACACAGTACCGCCAGAATTCCCATAAAGAAGGTCAGTACCAAAAGCAAAAGGCTCAGCCCGTCGATAGCCAGGTGAAAAGTAATGCCAAATGAGAGTATCCAGTCCTTTTGATACTGAACCAGCCAGTTTTGATCAGAACTGACCTGAACAACCTGGTGCTGGTCTATCCAGAAAAGCAGCAGTATCAAAAATCCGGCGGTAGAGGAAATAAGGGCTATCCAGCGCGGGAAGCTTTTGTTCCATTTGCCGGCAAGAAGCGCGGTCAGGCCTCCTGCCATTAAGATCACGATCAGTAAAGCGAGCATCATAACATCATCTGAATACCTAATATGACAATAGCACCGATCACCATGCCCATAATATACCACCGAAGCGACCCCGACTGTGTCCGGGAGAGCAACCTGTAAAGTGCGTGCGTTACAGACACTATGCCGGTGTAGAGCTTGTCGACGACGTCGGCCTTATTGATCCTGGTAATAAATACAAAAGGCTTAACCAGAATCACGTCGTACAACTGATCAAATCCCCAGCCGGAAAACCAGAACCTGCGCAGGCCCGCCAGCATTTCGTTTTGTCTTAAATTCTCAATGCGCTGCGGCTGTTGGCCATAATAAAAATACCCCAGGAAGATCCCGCCGAAAGTAGCAAGAGCCGCCAAAAGCTGAAACATCCATTCAGAACTTACATTTGTTCGCAAAATCGTTTCAGGTAAGACCTTATGCATCAGGTCAGAAAAAAGTGTGAAATGCCCGAAATTATGGGGCAGCTCGATAAATCCGGCGACCAGAGAAAAAAACGCGAGTACAATCAGGGGAATGGTCATCCGTTTGCCGGGATGATGGCCGATATGTGTTTTGGACTCGCCCCAGAATGTCAGGATCATCATGCGGGTAGTATATGCGGCGGTGATCAATGCACCCAGAAGGGCAACCGCCCATAGCAACGGACTACCCCCGCCAGCGCCCCAGGCATACCAGAGGATCTGGTCTTTACTGTAAAATCCTGAACTGATCAGCGGCACAGCAGCCAGCGACGCCGCGCCGATCAGGAACGTCCAGAATACGACGGGCATTTTATCCTTTAACCCACCCATCCGGAACATATTATGCTCATGATGAAGGGATTCGATAATAGCTCCCGCCGCCAGGAATAGCAATGCTTTAAAAAATGCATGGACCATAAAATGAAAAACCGCCGCTGTCCAGGCGCCTACACCCAGCGCAAGAAACATATAACCGATCTGGCTCATGGTGGAATAGGCCAGTACTCTTTTAATATCATACTGCGTGAGCGCAGTGAATCCTGCGATCAGCAAAGTAGCAGCGCCTATAATGGCAACGACCGACTGCGCCACCACCGAAAGCTCGAAAATAACATGCATCCTGGCAATCAGGTAAACGCCCGCGGTAACCATGGTCGCCGCATGGATGAGCGCACTTACCGGTGAAGGCCCGGCCATAGCGTCGGGCAGCCAGGTCTGCAGCGGAAGCTGGGCCGATTTCCCTACGCCGCCTGCCAGGAGCAGCAATGCGATAACAGTGACCACGGTTTCATTTTGCTGCCATAGTTCCGGTGCTTTCGCGGTAATATCAGCGACGACCAATGTACCCGATTGGTAGAAAACCATAAAGAGCCCTATGGCCATGGCCGTATCCCCTATTCTGGTGATGGTGAATGCTTTGCGGGCTGCATAACCATTGGCCGGATTCTCATACCAAAACCCGATCAGCAGATAACTGCACAGCCCCACCCCTTCCCAGCCCAGGTACATCAGCAGCAGGTTATCGGCCAGTACCAGCACCAGCATGGAAAATACAAACAGGTTCATGCAGGCGAAGAATCTGGAATAATCCTTGTCGCCCTCCATAAAACCCGCCGAGTAAATATGTATCAGGGCGCCGATAAATGTGATCACGAAAACAAAAACCAGCGACAGTGCATCCAGCGTCAGGGTAATTTTAGCATTGAACCCGGCCACATCTATCCAGGTCCACAAGGTTTGGGAATATGTACCGCCGTCGGGCCCCGCCGAGAGCAGCTTCGTTCCGATCATAATGGTGATTAAAGCTGAAAGACATACGCTGCCCGCACCAGCTGCCGCTATCATTTTTTTGGACAAATGGCTGCCTCCGAACGCAAGGATCAGGAAGCCGGCAAGGGGTAGGGCGGGTATCAGCCATAACGGGTTATCCATACGCATTCATTTTATTTAAATGACCTAACCGTTCATTTCTTTCAATTTGTCGATATCCAGCGATTGGTGCTGGTGATAGATCTGCAGGATCAAAGCCAGCCCGATGGAAACCTCGGCCGCTGCCATGGCGAGTATAAAAATGAACATGACCTGCCCGTCCGGCTGGCCCCAATGCGAGCCTGCCGCGATAAACGCGAGCCCGGAGGCATTGAGCATGATCTCCACCGACAACAGCATGAAAATGATATTCTTCCGGATGATCACACCGGCGATGCCCAGCGCAAAGAGCAGGCCCGCCAGCAGCATGACCATTTCAATAGAAACAGATGATTTCATATTACAGCCTCTTCGTGTTCTTCTTTTTCTTCCTTCAGAAATCTGTGTAAAACCAGCCTTTTATGCCGTCCGATATGCGCTGCCCCTACCACTGCGGCCATCAATAGCATCGCCGCAAGCTCCACGCCGATCATGTACACCCCGAATAATGACAGGGCCACCTCCCGTGGGTTTACGGTTTTGGGACCAAATGCTGCGCTTTCCGACCATAGTACCAGAACCAGAAACTCCGCAAACAGTATCGCCGCAAGCAGTGACGGGCCTATCCAGACTTTCATTTTCAACCATTTACGCTCCTGCTCCTCGGTTTCCTTACCCAGATTTAAAAGCATGATCACAAAAATGAAAAGTACCATGATCGCCCCGGCGTAAATGATAATTTCCAGCAATGCCGCAAATGGCGCACCCAGCAAGTAAAACAGCATGGCATGCGACAGTAACGAGACATTGAGATACAGCAAAGCATGCACCGGATTATGCCGGGTAATGACCAGAATTGTAGCAATCACGGTGACTGCTGCGGTTATATAAAAAGCGATATCCATAGGTTATGGTAATAAGCTGCGTACATCCACCGGCGGCTCCTCGTTCTCTCCTTCTCCCTTGCCTTTCACTCCGGCAGCCAACCCGGCCACCTTGTAATAATTGTATCCGGGATATTTCCCTTCGCTATTGATGAGCAGGTCTTCCTTTTCGTAAACCAGGTTCTGCCGGTCGTATTCTCCCATTTCAAAATCAGGGATAAGCTGTATGGCATAAGTAGGGCATGCTTCCTCACAATAACCGCAGAATATGCATCTCGAAAAATTGATCCTGAAAAACTCCGGGTACCTTCTGCCGTTCTCATCCTCGGTAGCCTGCAAGGAAATGCAATCTACAGGACAAGCCGCCGCACACAGGTAACAACCTACGCAACGCTCGCCCATATCGGGGTCACGCGTGAGCACGATCCGTCCCCGCCAGCGGGGATGCAGCACCACTTTTTCTTCCGGGTACTGAATGGTCTCCCGTTTTCTGAACATATGCAGAAAAGTCAACCACATTGTTCTTAGTAAACTGATCATGATGCTGCGGTTTAGATTGTGTCAGCCTTTTAGTAATGCAAATGCACCGGTTATTAACAAATTCAGAAGCGCGACGGGCAGGATGATTTTCCAGCCATATTCCATCAGCTGATCATACCTCGGCCTGGGAAGCGATGCCCGCAGGAGTATGAAAAGCACGATGAAGACAAATGTTTTTAATGCAAACCAAACCAGCGGCGGCAGGAACGGCCCCAGCCATCCGCCGAAAAAGATGGTGACCACCATGGCTGAGACCAGTGTTATACCGAGGTATTCACCAATGAAGAACATCCCGAACTTCATACCGGAGTATTCAGAGTGAAACCCTGCCACCAGCTCACTTTCAGCCTCGGGAATATCAAACGGCAGCCGGTGCGTTTCGGCAATTCCGGCGATCAGGAACAGTATAAAACCGACCGGCTGCGTTACCACGAACCAATGATCCTTTTGCGCCATCACAATATCAGTGAGCCGGAAAGAACCCGAAAGCATCACCACACCCATGAGTGAGAGCCCCATAAAAACTTCGTAACTGATCATCTGGGAAGCTCCCCGCAGGGCACCAAGCAATGAATATTTGTTATTGGACGCCCACCCGCCAAGTACAATGCTATACACGCCCAGGGACGACATGGCCAGAAAAAAGAGCAATCCGATATTCAAGTCGGCAACCAGGATACCCGGGGCGAAAGGAACAACTACAAAACTCAGCAACACCGCAGCGGCAACGATCGCCGGGGCAATAACAAAGATGGTTTTCTCGGCAAACGGAGGTATCCAGTCTTCTTTAAAAAACAGTTTGATGGTATCCGCCGCGACAATCAACAACCCGAAAGGCCCTGCGCGGTTGGGCCCGTAGCGGTCCTGCCACAATGCGAGCATACGGCGTTCCAGCCAGATGAGCCAGGCAGCGATAGTGGTCAGCGTGAACAGCATGACGACGATCATCAGCAGATAACGGAATACCTCATTCATGACATTGTTTTGGTTAAAATCCCTTTGGCAGGCCAGACGGTACCAAGCATGGAAGGAAGGTTATATGGCATCGCAGCCAGACCTTCGGGCAATGCCTCTTTTCTGATGACCGGCAGATCATAACCCTGATCGCCGATCTGCACATGTAAAATATCCCCTTCGCCTACACGCAGACGTTCCGCATCCACATTACCAACCATGATATACGGCCTGGCCGATCGGCTGGCGACGGATGGTGAATACACACTCAGTTCGTCGGAACCGAAAATATGCGGTAGAGAAATGATCACCGTTTCTCCTGTATGCGGTTTAAAAGCGGTCGGAATATTATCCTGAAAACCTGCCTTTGAAACCAGTCCTTCCCGGAAAAGCCGGACGCCGGGATCACCACCATGCAGCGGACCGCCCACTTCTATCTGGTACTTGTTAATGGATTGGACCGAATTCCAGCCCGGTGACCAGTAAAAGGGGATCAATGGCGCAGGGGGCATCCCGCGGTATCCTTCCATTGTAAACGAAAATGGTGAATCGGTATCTTCCGGCGGCTTGGGTTCGCTGACGGCCACATTGGCCAGCATGGACGTACGGCCGCTGAACCGGTGCGGCTCCCGGGGTATCCGCTGCCCGTTGATCCGGAAATCGGCCGGAGGCGCTACGGTTTCAACCCCGCGGAACTGCGGCAAAACGGCAATGAGCTCTTCCGTGAGATTGTCCAGTTCATGGAGGTCCTCCGGCATGATACCATTGCGAAATTGCCTGAATTCGTCCAGCCAGCGCCAGCTTTCTCTGATGTTCTGATTTTTGGGCATAAAAACCTGAAAAAACCGCTGTGCCCGTCCCTCGTTATTGACAAGTGTACCCTCCCCTTCCGCAAAAGTGGCTGCGGGGATCAGTATTGTGGCCTTGCCTGTGGTTTCATTATGAAGGTGATCCAGTACGATGATATTTTTAAAACCACTGAGAAAATGGTCGATATCAGCTTTTGCTCCTCTTCTGTACAAATCGTTTTCCAGGATAATGGCTGTATCCGCATCCTCATTTTCCATAGCTCTGGTCAGGGAGGGAGCCTGCATCATGCCGAGTCCCGCTGAATTACATTCGGGAAGCACAAAACAGAGGCCGGCTTTCTTATGCTCCATTTCCAGCGCCAATGCGATGTTATAGGCAGCTTTGACTATATCTTCATTGAAAAGCGTGGTACCCGAAACGATCAGCGGTCTTTCGGCCTTTTCTAAAATATCCGCAACATGTTTTGCGATTTCCAGCGTCTGATTGTTCATCCCGTTGGGTACCGGAGCGGTATTGTTCAGGTAATCGGCTATGGCAAAACCAAAGCGTGCAATGTCATCCGGGGCCACATGAAAGGTCTCAGAGGCCACCTCGTCGAGTTTGGTTTCGATGGGGTAAGCAATAAAAAGCTCTCCTTTTTCCTCCTGGATAAGCTCACGCAAAGCAGCGTCATGCCAGGCAGGGATATTGATATTTGCTGCATTTTCGAGTGGTTTTTGCCTCACCGCCTGCCTTAATGCCAGCGCGAGCCTGGGAGCGGAGTTGGTGGGATCTTCGCCCAGGATGAGTACCACATCGGCTTGCTCTGTTTCTTTCAGCGAAGGTGTGTGCACGCGGCCGCAGTTCAGGACTTCGAGCACGGTATGGGTCAGGTGGGCTTCATTTTCCGGGATACCCTGGTAAAAATGCTGTTTTCCAACGAGTTGCCGCAATGCAAAGTTGGCCTCAAGTGACGCCCTCGGCGACCCTATCCCGATTATTTTACCGCCGAGTAAAACCGCCGCCAGAATATTAAATAAATTCTCTTTATCGCCTGTATCAGCTATTTTGCCACGGATTACCGGTTGCCGGACTCTGGTTATATCATTGACAAACTCGTAGCCAAACCGGCCACGGTCGCATATAAAGTACCCATTCACCTCACTGTTGAACCGGCTGGTGACCTGTCTCAACTCTCCATACCGCTCGCCGGCAATGATATTGCAGCCCAGACTGCAATGCTGGCAAATGGAAGGCGCCATCGTCATGTCCCATTTCCGGGTGTAATGTTCTTTCAGGGTTTTGTCTGTAAAAACGCCGGTAGGGCATATCTCAGCCAGGTTTCCGCTGAACTCGTTTTCGAGTATGCCGTCTTTTTCCCGCCCGAAATAAACATGGTCGTGGGCCGCAAAAACATCGAGGTCTTTTCCGCCTGCATAATCTTTGTAAAACCGCACACAGCGGTAGCACTGGATACAGCGGTTCATTTCATGGTTGATAAACGGCCCCAGGTACTGATTTCTGTAGGTACGTTTGGGAAACCTGAAACGACGGTAAGCATGCCCGGTCATTACGGTCATATCCTGCAAATGGCAGGAACCGCCTTCGTCACATACCGCGCAGTCGTGCGGGTGGTTGGTCATGAGCCATTCCACATTCTGTGAGCGGAAATCTCTGGCGACGGGATCATCCACGGACACATACATATTGTCGCGGATACCCTCCATACACGACATCACCAGCCGGCCATTGGCATCGTTTTCGTCTTTAAAAACCTTGACAGCACATTGGCGGCAGGCACCTACCGAACCCATGGCCGGATGCCAGCAAAAATACGGCAGGTTGAAACCCAGTGTCAGGCAAGTTTCGAGCAGGTTTTTGCCCGGTTTTACTTCATAAGGCTTTTTATCGACATAAATGAGTGCCATAATGATCTACCGCCAGGGGCATTTTTTTTGACTGATATGCGTTTCAAAATCCTCTCTGAAATATTTCAGCGCACTTTGCAATGGTTCCATCGCCCCGGGGGCCAGCGCACAGAAAGTATTGCCGGGCCCCAGAAAGCGCGTATGCATGTCGAGCAACTGCAAGTCTTCCGTCCTACCCTCTCCCTTTTCTATGGAAAGCAGTATTTTCTCTGTCCAGGGCAGCCCTTCCCGGCAGGGCGTACACCAGCCGCACGATTCCTGCGCGAAGAAATGTTCGAGATTATGCACGAAACCGACGGGACAAGTATGATCGTCCAGAATGATCATCGTGCCGGTTCCCAGCCTGCTTCCCGCGGCAGCTACCGATTTGAAGTCCAGTTTCACATCCAGATGTTCTTTTACCAAAAAATCAGTGGAAGCACCTCCGGGCAACGCTCCTTTGAACCTGTATCCGTTGGCCATCCCTCCGGCATGCACTTCGATCAGTTCCCGCATGGTGACGCCCATCGGCAGCTCCCAAAGCCCCGGTTTCCTGACTCGCCCGCTGACACCATATATCTTGGTCCCTGCATCGCTTCCGCCCAGGCTTTTGAACCACTCGGGGCCGTTATTGATGATATGCGGGATGTTGCAGAACGTTTCCACATTATTGACAATGGTAGGCTTGCCAAACAGGCCGCTCACCTGCGGAAAAGGTGGCTTGGTCCGGGGAGTGGCCCTTTTGCCTTCCAATGCATTGAGCAAGGCGGTTTCTTCACCACATATATAGCGGCCTACCCCGGTGTGCAGGTACATTTCCAGGCTGTAACCGGTACCCAATATATTCTTTCCGAGATAACCCGCCGCATACGCTTCATCCATCGCATGCCTGAGCAGCCTGCCTGCTTTTTTGTAGGCCCAGCGTAAAAAGATATACGATATACTGGCCTGAATGGCATATGCGGAAATGATCATACCTTCTATCAGCTGGTGCGGGTTGCCTTCCATGAGCATTCTGTCTTTGAAGGTACCCGGCTCCATTTCGTCCGCATTACAGATCAGATATTTGACGGCATGGTCGCCGGTCATGGGAACGAAACTCCATTTCATGCCGGTATTAAAACCCGCTCCTCCCCTGCCTTTCAAGTCCGAATCCTGTACTGTTTTGGTAATATCTGCCGGCCCCATGGTTGTAAGCGCCTTCCGCAAGGCCTGGTATCCGCCCGCTCTCTCATAGTCCCTGAGATTATATGGGGGCCGGTTAAAGCTGATATGCTGGGTGAGCGGTGTTTCCATGTCAGTGGTATCCGTCTAAAATTTCATCGAGCCTGTCTTCGGTCAGGTCCCTGAACAATTCATTGTTGATCATCAGCGCCGGGGCATGGTCGCAGGTTCCCAGGCATGCGTTGGGCAGGAGTGTAAACCGGCCGTCGGGTGTGGTTTCACCAAAACTGATATGGAGCCTGTCGCGGATATAACCATAAATTTTTTGATAACCCATTACATAGCAGCTGATACTGTCGCACAGCAGGATCACATTCCTCCCGACAGGCCTTCTGAAAACAAGGTTATAGAATGTCGCCACGCTTTCAAGCTCCTCGGGCGAAATTTCCAGGTGCCCGGCGATCGCGCGCAGGCTCTCGTCCGAGACCCATCCGCGGTGTTGCTGCACAACTTTCAATGCCTCAATAGCCGCTGCCTTTCGAAAAGGTACCAGGGAGATTTCATGGTCGATCTCGGTAATTTCCTCCGTTGTAAGTGTTTCCAGGATGGTCATGATCAGGATATTTCATGGTTATCTGTCTATATCTGCCAAAACATAATCGATGCTTCCCAGGATCGACAGCAGGTCGGCGACCGTGTAACCCTTGCTGATATACGGCAGCATCTGCATGTGCGGAAACGACGGGGTGCGGATCCTCACCCGGTATGCCGAAGTGCTTCCGTCGCTGGTCAGATAGTAGCCGTTCGCGCCTTTGGTGGCTTCAATGCAGCTCATCGCTTCTCCCGGCGGGATCACCGGCCCCCAGCTCACATTCAGAAAATGGGTGATGAGCGTTTCAATGTCCTGCATTGTATTTTTCTTCAATGGCGGGGTGGTGAGGGGATGATCCGACTTGTAAGAACCTTCGGGCATATTCTGAAGGCATTGTTCAATAATGCGGAGGCTCTGCCGCATTTCTTCCACCCGGATCACCGCCCGATCGTAACAGTCCCCGTTTTGAGCCGTAGGAATATCAAAATCGAAGTTTTCATAACCCGAGTAAGGCTGTTTTTTTCTAAAATCCCATTCATATCCGCAGGCTCTCAGTCCCGGACCTGTTACCCCCCACTCAATAGCTTCTTCCAATGTGTAAATACCGATAGCGACTGTACGTCCCCGGAAAATGCTGTTTCGCATCACCATCTGATCGTATTCACGCAATTGTTTTGGAAAGTAATTAACAAAATCGCGCACCAGCTTATCCCAGCCCACTGGCAGATCCTGGGCTACGCCACCGATCCGGAACCAGTTGGGGTGCATTCTGGCGCCACATATGGCCTCTATGATATCAAAGATCTTTTCCCGGTCGGTAAACATGTAAAACACCGGTGAAAGCTGTCCAAGATCCTGTGCAAAAGTGCCGTACCAGACCAAATGACTGGCAATGCGGAACAACTCGCACAACATCACGCGTATTACCTCTACCCGTGCCGGAACCTGAATTCTCGCCAGTTTTTCAACGGCCAGCAGATAAGCCAGGTTGTTCATAACGCCGCCCAGGTAATCGACCCGGTCGGTGTAGGGGATATAGGTATGCCAGGATTGCCTTTCACCCATTTTTTCGGCCCCGCGGTGGTGGAAACCAATGTCGGGAACTGCATCCACAATATCCTCTCCGTCCAGCTGAAGAATGATCCGGAGTACGCCGTGCGTGCCCGGGTGCTGCGGTCCCAGATTGAGGAACATAAAATCTGCATCGGCGCTATGCCTTTTCAAACCCCATTCCTCAGGGTTAAACTGCAGCGCTTCCTGTTCCGATGCCTGCTTTTCATCCCATAACCTGAAAGGTCCCATTTCGGTTGCCCTTGCCGGATGTTCTTTTCTCAGCGGGTGGCCGTTCCAGGTCACCGGCATGAGTATACGCCGTAAATTCGGATGCCCCTCAAACCGGATACCGAACATGTCGAATACTTCTCTTTCATACCAATTGGCATTTTTCCACAGGGATGAAATGGAGGCTATGGAAGGGTACTCTCCATGCAATGCCACTTTGAGCCGGACAAACCGGTTACGCCCGAAAGACAGTAAATGATAAACAACGGTGAAATCAGGGGGCACAGAGCCATTCATCCCCACTTTCACCCGGTTGCGCTCATCCATCGCGCTGAGGTCGTAGAGCATACCAAAGGGACTGCGGATCTTCGTTTTGAGATGTGTCAGCAGTGTTACAATATGTTCTTTTTTAACCCAAAAAGTGGCTACACCGTCTGCTGTGGCCTGCGGTTTGAAAGCTGCTTCGCCGAAGACGGCAAACAGTTCATCTTCCAGGCTTGAATCGGTATCCTTGCTATCAAACATTGTCAGGCGTACGGAAATCAATGATTTTCGCTCTTTCTTCTCTTTTTTCGACACGCATCACCGGCTTTTCGGGCCTGATGACGCCCTGGGGACCAATAGCCCAGCTTAGTGGCCGCTGTTCCTTTCCAACCGATTCGGCCAGGAGCATAAGCCCTTGCATAAAAGCATCCGGGCGCGGCGGGCAGCCGGGAACATACACGTCCACGGGAAGGAATTTATCCACACCCTGCACCACGCTGTAAATGTCGTACATCCCCCCGGAGTTGGCGCATGAACCCATGGAAATCACCCACTTAGGTTCTTTCATTTGTTCGTGGAGCCTTTTGATGATCGGGGCCATTTTAACAAAAACAGTCCCGGCGATCACCATCACATCCGCTTCCCGGGGCGTGCCGCGGATCACTTCTGCGCCGAAACGTGCCACATCGTACTTGCTCGTCAGGCTGGTAGCCATTTCCACGAAGCAACAGGAAAGCCCGAAATGGAACGGCCACATGGAATTTTTACGCCCCCATGCCAGCAAATCCTGAACGGTCGTGAGCATTATGCTTTGCCCTACTGATTCTTCGAATGAACTTGTTCCCTTGGTCGTAACGGCGGGATCTGACGGTTTGCTAAGCCACCATTTCATAGTACAGGATCTTTAAAGGGTAGCTTACGGTAAGCTTTCAGGATTTTTTTCCCGTCAGGTCCGAAATTCAGCGCCCCTATGCTCCATTCATAAATCAAAACGGCGAATAATAACCCTATAAAAACACAAATGCTGAGGTAACCCGGCCATCCGAGTTCACGGAAAGCCAAAGCCCACAGCACGATAAAAACCACTTCAATATCAAAAATGACGAACATCATGGCTACAAGGTAGAACTGCGCGGAGAACCTCAGCCTTGCCGAACCGGTTTCGAGAATGCCCGATTCATACGGCTGACCGGAAGCTCCGCCCTGATGACGTTGTCCTAAAAAGTAAGAAAGTGAAATGATCAGTGTTAATAATGCAAAAACCAGTAAAGTATAGACCCAAAAAGGCCACCCTGGCGCACCAGACGCATTTAAACCATCCATAAGCAATCGAATTTTAAAAAAGCGGAAACAGAAAAAGCTGTCTTTTCTTAAAATAACGTGATGCGAAAATGAAAATCCGGGATCGAAGCTGTTTAAATGCCCGTGATGTAGTGTTTCAGGTTCCCGATGATGAATTCCTGATCTTCGATGATATACTTTACAACATCACCGATCGAGATGATGCCCATGAGTTGTTCGTCGTCGATAACCGGCAGATGCCTGATAAATTTGTCCGTCATGAAGGACATACAATCTTCGATGGTTGTATCAGATGATACCGTCAGGGGATTCATCGTCATGATTTCCCTGACCCTTAGTTCTTTGGAGGCCTTTCCTCTCAGGATAACTTTGCGTGCATAATCCCTTTCAGTGAAGATCCCGACGACCTTCTGTTGTTCCATAACCAGGAGCGCACCGATGTTCTTTTCAGCCATCAGTTCCAGAGCTTCAAAAACAGTGTTATCCGGGCAAATCGACACCGGCCCTGTTTTTTTTGTTTCGAGAATGTTTCTGACTTTTCCCATAATTTACTCCTTCTCTTGACAGATTCAGCGATAAATTGGTAATTATAAAGCTAACTTTTTTTTTGAGAAAAAACTAATATTCTAATATTTTTTTGCACTTTATTTTCTAAGCCGCTTTTACTCCCCATAATCATGCGCCGACCGAGCATGGAAAAGGCCAAGCCAAATATATTTTTGTTTAAAATATGTCCGGAAAAGCATAACATGATGTACTATATCAGAAAAAAACTATCATGAAAAAATTCTTATTGCTTATCCGTGAGGATATTAGCCGGCTGTCACAAATGTCGGAGGAAGAAATGCAACAGGACATAGCCGAGATGAACAGCTGGGTGGAGGATCTCATCAGATTTGACAGCTTCATTTCCGGGGAACCTTTGGAAAATGATTTTAAACTGGTCGGCAAGCAGGTGCCGACAGACGGCCTGTTTATCGACGCCAGGGAGGGCATCAGCGGCTACCTGATGATCCAGGCAGAGAACCTGGAACAGGCGGCTGCTATTGCAGAACAGTGTCCGCATATCATTGAAGGCAAGATCAGCATAGAGGTACGTCCCATCATGGAGATTCCGCAATCATCGTGAACGAAGATCTTTCGCTTCTGATTTCCCGGCTGTACCGCAATCATTTCGGAAAAATGGTTGCGGTTCTGATGTACCATACCGGCATAGAAGAAATCGCGGTTTCCGAAGATATTGTTCAGGAAGCATTTGCAATAGCCTCCGATAAGTGGCAGAAAAGTATCCCGGACCAGCCGGAAGCATGGTTGTACAAAACGATCAGGAACATTGCTTACAATAACCTGAAGAAAGAAAAACGAAAACAAGTTCTTGAATATGACCTTATCGCTTTTGACCCGCAATTGGTTGACGACCATGATTTACTGAGGATACTGTTTGCTTGTCTGCAGCCGGCTTTTCCGCCGAAAGTCCAGCTAGTGATCGTCCTGCGATATGTTTGCGGTTTACGGGTGAAACGTATTGCCGCTTTACTGGCCTCGAATGAGGAAAACATATCTAAAATCCTCTATCGCTGGCGTGCGCAAAACAAATCCGAAAATTTCATCCTGACGGAAATGTCGGGTAAGCCGGACAGCCAGAAGGTCAGAATGGCGCTCAAAATTCTGTACGTCATGTTTACGGAGGGTTACCAACTGTCTGAGGAAGGCGGTCTTTCCGATGAAGTTTTATGTGAAGACGCTTTGAGCCTGCTGCAGGAAATGATGAAAATGGACATTGTGGCGAACGGAGAAGTGAAAGCATTGTACGCATGGATGCTGTACAATCTGGCCAGAGCCGAGACCAGAACAAACCAGCTTGATGAACTGACTGTACTGGCCGAACAGGACCGTACCCGCTGGAACCGTGAAATGATCGCCGTGGCGAACCACTATCTGCTCTGTTCCCAAAAGGAATCACTGAGCACCAGCGCGTACCAGTTAGAGGCTGCAATTGCCTATAAACATACGCAGGCAACCACATTTGCAGAAACGGACTGGCATGGAATAGCCGGTCTGTACGAAAAACTTGTGATCCTTAATCCATCCCCTTTTACGAAACTGGGGCAGGCGGCGGCATTGTATTTTGGCATGAATGAAACAGGGGCAATTGAAATCCTGAATCAATGGAACGCCAATCCGTTTTTTCAGAATTACCACCTGATCCATTGTTTCTGGGCCAGAATATACCGGGATAAAAACGATGTGCCCCGTGCGTTGGCCTCTTACAAAAAAGCGCTGACCTGCCCGGTCAACGCTTTTGAGAAAAAATTCATAGAAAGGGAAATAGACATCCTTCCCAAACTGAGCTTGTCCCAGTGCTCGGGGCCTACATCAAATCCGCCGTGATTGGCCACCAGCAAACAATTGACGCAATGCTTCAAACCTGCGGCGCCCAGTAGGTACAGTTTCCCTCGGGAGCTACCGGCCCGGTGAAAAGCAGGCAGCCGCCACATTCTTTTCCTTCTGCTACGGTTATCCATAATTTGCAGCCATCGCATTGTTTGTCGGGCATGGGCGAGAGGCTTACATAACCCAGGGCTTTTCTTTTTTCCACATCCACAGGGCTTACTCCCGTGAGATCTTCACAAGGATTTCCGGCGGCGGGTGAACTGATATTTGCCACATTTTTCTTGGCACTCCGGCAACCGGCAATCCATAAACTTCCAGCCGACAGGGCCAGTGACGATTTCAGACATTTTTGCAGGAATGCCCTTCTGTTTTTTTTATTCATAAATAAAATACTTGTAATGAATGTGTTTTGGCAATAACTGTTTCAAATGAGATTTACCGGACATTCATAGCCTTCTTCACCAAGTGAATTGCTTTCGTTACTTCATCCCCGGATTTATCCTCCATTTTTTGCAAACTTCTGATCACATTTTTATCCGGTTCGGTTTGGTTCTTCGACCGTTTGATTCCTTTTGCCAATCCGTTCAATACCGCAGCCTGATAGCTTTTATCTTTGTTCTCCAAAACACCCAATAACCCGCCGATTTCATTTTTCCCATTTCTCGATCCGGTTATATAGCCGAAATCTTCCGCAAACTTCAGCTTCCCGGGAGACGCGCTGTCAAAAAACCCGCTCTCCGCCAGCAGTCCGGCCATCTCAGCAGAGCTGCCGGGAACAGAACTCAGTACCGATAGGCGGTAAAGGGGTTGTTCTGCATTTTTTCCGGCCACATTTACCAGTACCGGCAAAACCTCTTTTCCCGAAAACTGCCCCAAGCTCAGGCTTGCCTGATATGACACCTGCGGGGACGGATCGTTTGTCAGTTTGATAACTTCCGGGAGGTATTTCGGATATTTTTCAGCCAGTACCAGTCCATGTTCCCGCATGCCCGGATGGGTGTCTGCCAATGCGCTGCCTACCATTCCCTCCTCCAGCGCGCCAAGGCCTTCCAGGGCATACATGATATGCAAACGGCCGCGGGCGTCCTGGGTTTCCGCGAACGCCTTTTTCAGGATCGGTACCATGCTTTGGTCCTGCCTTTCCAGCAGCAGACGCTGCGCATTCAGCCGCCACCATTGGTTGGGATGGGACAAAAACGGAATGAGCTCGGCGGAGTTTTTGCTGTGAAGATCGGGTAGCTGAAGATTCCGTTTTTCGCCGACCTTAGGGAAAATCCGCCAGATCCGGCCATATTGTTCGCCTTTTGAAAAATCCATATCGGCTTTCAGATCCTCTGGAATGGATACCGGCGTTTCGATATGCTGACGGTACATATCGATCAGATAAAGATACCCGTCGGGCCCGAGCGCCATGTTGACGGGGCGGAACCAACTGTCGGTGGATGCCAGAAATTCCCCGCCTTTATCCTCCCCGCTGCGGGTGGCAGTATACGCAGGCTGCCCGGGCTGTGATTTGATCACATCCCGGTGAACAAGGTTTCCTGCAACCTCACCCGTAAAAACAGAGCCGTAGAAAGATTCGGGGAAAGCATCACCTCCATAGTAGGTGGCGCCGGATGCCCCGGTAAAATGGTCGCGTGCATACTCTTTGTTCCCCGTTTTCAGCGAATCATATTTGGCCTGGCGGCGGTCGCTGCGCTGCTGACGCCAATAAGGCGTCGCCGACTTCTGGAACATTTCGAGTTCGTGGTCCGAAACATTTACGTCGGTACGATAACTCGGCAGGTACGGGTGGCGGTTTACATATCTCGCGGCAATGGGCGATTGCTGAATATGCAGGGTATTTTGGGTATAAAAACGATGCCCCCAGTCATCGATAGCCTGCCCGAACTGACCAGTGCCCGACTCCGGCTCAAATATGCCTCGGTCCATACGGAACCGGAAACCTCCTCCCCCAACCTGAATAGCGGGTTTGTCGGGCCATTTTGGCGAAGTGATCAGCCCGGCTTGTCCGTTGTTATTGGCATAGATCCAGTTGTCCGCCCCGAAGCGCAGGCTGGTGATCTGTGCTTCGGAATTTTTTGCGAAAAAACCTGTAAAAAGCACTTCTCTGCTATCGGCTTTGAAATCACCATTGGTATCTTTTAAATATAAAATATCCGGAGCCGCCGCCACGATGATGCCTGCTTTCCAGGGAAGCACAGATGTTGCGCTTGGCAGGCCGTCCGCATACACGTACGATTTATCTATTTTACCATCTCCGTCAGTATCCTTTAAAAGCCGGATCCTTCCCTTAAAATTTCCGGGTTTTGCGTCGTAAGGATAATCGCCCATTTCAACGACATAGATGTTCTTATTGTCATCAAAAACCATATCGACAGGAGAAAGCACGTCCGGTTCCGCCACGAAGGGCTCGATACCGAAAGCATCATGGAGCTGAAAAGTGCCCATGGATTCCTGCGGGGAAAGTGCCTGCGGGTAACGCTGGGAAAAGGCCGGCAAGCAAGGAATTGCCAATAAAAAAAGGTTGATTGTTATGTTGAATATGTATTTCATGGTTCAGAAAGGTTTTCAGGTTCACGGCGCAGCAAGCCAGAGCCCGAAGTATTTCCGGACGCTGCCCACACTGCCAGTTGGTTTTTTATTTGTGAAAAAGTGATTTGTAATGTGGGATTGTGTCAAAAATTCCGCCGCTGCGATCGTAGAAATCCCGATCGAGCCGGAACACGCCTCTCTCCGCACTTGCCCAGCTGGCCCCGGAATCGGGCAGATAGCTGCGCATTTGTTCCCAGTTTTTGTAGTTCATATCACCGTTTGTTTCCAGTAATCCCATACCCAGATCGGGAAAAGGTGCGAGCCGGGCCGCCAGGTTTTTGTGCCACTCCAGAAGCGCAGGATTAACCGTGAGATCCGAGCAGGCGCAGGGAATTCGATGTGCGTGGGCAATGCGGGCAATTTTCATGGAGAGGCTCAACGTTTTGGCCACGCCCTTTAAAATAATAGCACCATAGCCGAGTTCCAGACATTTCAGCGTACTGGCCTCATCATTGGCCCGCTCGTCGGCGGCGATCCGCAGCCCCAGCCCGCCCACATGCTCGTCGCTGGTTTCGGGAAGCGGTTCTTCGATAAACAGGATATGTGAAAACGCCCCGATTTTGTGGGCATAATCGATCAGCTTTTCGAGTGTTTCCTTTTTCTGGTAGCGGCCGTTGGAATCCAGGGTGTACAGGATCCTGCCGTTTTGGGTTTCTGTGCTGTTTTTATCTTTTAATGCCTCATGAATTTCAGCCAGCCGGGCCTTGTCTTTTTCGAGCATTTCCGCCTGGCTTCCGGGTTGTCCGGTTTTTATTTTTATTACAAAATAACCTTTATCGACCGCCTGCTGAATCTCTTGCACAGGCATCCCATACGGAACCTGGAACATGACGGCCACTTTCCGGTTTTGATGTGACAGGGCTGCCTTGTAAGCCTCGGGCACCATATCATCATAGCTGGTCAATCCATTCTCACGTGCGTATAAAAGCCAGGCAGCATTGTCTACGCTGACGAGTGCGTTTAAAATAAAATTCACGCTCAGATCGGCTCTGTCGGTCAGGTTTGCGGCTACCGGGCCAAGTCTCGGGATCAGTTCGTCCATCAGCGAAACGGGGTCAGCAAAGGGAATTTCCCTGGCAAGCAGTGATGCTTTCTGCGTAAGCACATACATGAGCGCATTTCCGGCAGCTTCCGGATAGTGGCTGAAAAGTTCGGCGTCACCATAAAGTACACTCTGGGTAGCGAGCCCGATCCCTTCATGGTTTTCTGTTGAAAGCCTGGACACAGTTTGCCAAAGCTCGGTCAGATAGCCGCCTTTAAATCCGAACGGACGCAGCAGAGGCTCTCTTTCAAAATCAGAATCGGTTGAAATGATCCTTAGCATAGATTGTTTTTTCAAATTCCCAATAAACGGAAGTCCGGCAGGATAAGCTAAAACCGCCGCCATACCCGACTTCCTGATAAAATCTCTCCGGTCCATTGCATGCAGGCTGGTTATTGGCCACGTCACTATTTCTGCAATAGCTGAAACATGGCCTTCATCAGCACACCTTCCACTTCGGGCGCTACACTCGAGGCGCGGTCGCTTACCTCATAGCCGCCTTTTTTATAGGCGTCGGCCGTTCCGATATAACCAGGCCCCAGGTCCCCGTAGGCAGCCATGGCAACAAAAAGATCCGGTCTTTTCGCCTTGGCTGCAAGCTGGTATTCCACAAAAAGTTCGCCCGGCATATATAGTATCCTCGCGTTTTTTAATTTCAGGCACGCCAGGTCGAGTTTTTTCCCGCTTTCGCAACGTCGGAGCCAGGCTATCTTACCTGCGTTTCCATTGTTTTCGTGCAGGATCGCATTGCCCGCTGCAAGATCCTCTTTCATTTTGTATAAATGCGCAGCCGGCGGCAAAGCGACCGGAACCACCGTCCAGTCTATATCCCCGGGTTTGATCGCTTCACGCTTTGTTGCTTCCCAGGCAAGCTTCATACCTTCTGCAAGCCTCTCGGCGAAGATAAGCCGGTTGGCCGGAGAACCATCGTTGTACTTGCCCGCGGCGATGTTCCCTCCTGCCCCGTTGAAATGAATATGAAGGGCCTCCGGCTCGGCAAGCTGCCGGTAAAAGCGGGCTACCCCTGGAAAATCGGGATTGACCACACCGGTACGGTAATAGCTCTGCGGGTGCGTGGCGTAGTAAGTGAGCACTGCGACGGGCTTGTCCCCATTCCAGAAACTGACAAGCGACAATTCGGGATCGATCAGCCCTTCGGGTTCCGCCCGGATCGCGGGGTCCTTGGTCGTCGACATCCGCGTTACCCGTACTTTTCCGTCCGGGCCGTATATGTTCCTGTTGGAAGCCACTTTATGTACTTTGGATTTCCCCAGCCCTATATGCGTCACAGGGCGGGATTTGCCAAGAGAATTTTTCACAGCCACAGTAAGCTCCCGCAAAGCCTGGCGCGGGAAATCTCCATTGAATTGCGTAGGATTAATGAATGCCGGGTCAATTCCCGCCTCAAGAAGTACCTGCTCGGCCCCGGCATCATACCGGGGTGCATCGTGCTGATGCAATACGTTCACGCTTACGCGCTGGGGCGTTGTTCCGGCCGCCGTGGCCAGCGCATTTCTGAACTCGTCCATTCCTTCATTGCTGATGCCAAGCCAGTCTACCGCACACAAAACAACCGGCAAACCCGAACCAAATAATACGATCCCTTTCGCACGCAGGCCCAGGTCCCATTTGTTGATCTCAGGGTCATAGGACAAATGGCTTCCGACGGGAGGCGTTACGTCAATATCAAAAGTGGACAGTCTGACGGTGTCCGGCTGTTGGGCCAAAACATTTTGACTTAAAAGGAACAGCAGCATAACACCTGTTTTACAGACGTATCTGAGGTAAAATATGCCTGAACGATCTCGGTAGTGATACATAGCCAGGCTTAGTAGTTAGGGTTTTGTTTGAGCTTTGCATTTTTATCCAGTACGGGCTGCGGGATGGGCAAGAGATAATTTTTGTTGGCAAAAAATATCCTGCCCCCGTTCGGCGCTTCTATAACGGAATAGACCTTTTTGCCTGCTTCTTTCACTATTTTCATTGCATGAAAAGGGCCGTTCAGAGTAGTCTCGGCTATTTTAAGCCTCAACAGGTCGGGCCAGCGTTTTTCCTCGAATGCAAGCTCAACCCTCCTTTCCTGCTGGATCAACGCACGCATCTGCGCCTGCGTCAGCCCGGACTTCAATGCCGGCAGCCCGGAACGTTCCCGTACCTTGTTCACTGCGCTGTAAACCGTTTCGTCGGGTCCGACTTCCTCATTTCTTGCTTCGGCATAGCTGAGAAGCACTTCTGCATATCTGAAAATGATAAAGCTGGCGCTGCTGAGCCGCTGGTCGCCACTGGCAAATTCATACTTGGGATTCAGGCCTTTTCGGAGGTAGTAGCCTGTATTGGTGGCTTCGTTGGCACTGGACAGGTCGAGGGTGTTGCGGGAACCCGAACCGATCCACATTTCCATTTCATAACCCAGCCATTTGCAGCCATCATAGATCACCGACTGGTAAAATCTCTTCTCCCGGTTCAGGTAAGGATTTTGAGGATCATAACCCGAAGCAGGATCCGTAATAGGCAGCCCGTTCGCCATAAAATAGGAATCCACAATCTCCTGGGTAGGATTCGGTGCGCTCCATGCACGCTGTGTACCGCCCACGATCCAGGCACCATGTAAGCCCTCCCTGCTAGCCCCCAGGGTAGTGCCGCCCAGGTAAGCTTTGTCAAAAATGACTTCTACATTGTTATTATTTTCCTCATAAAACAAAGTTTCGAGATCGGGAAAGAGGCTGTATTTATTCAAATCCATCACCTGTTTGTTGGTCGCAGCCGCGGCGGCCCATCTTGTTTTATCATTTGTCGGGTTTTTCAACGGGCTTGCCTGAAACAGTTCGCACCAGCCTTTCAGTGTGAGCGCGGCACCCTTACTGGCTCTTCCCTTGTCGGGAGTAAGCGGCAGGTCGGTAGCCATCGCGGCACATTCGTCTGTGATGAACTTAAAGGTCTCATCCGAGGTGCTCCGTTCGCGGAATATTTCATCTCCCTGCTCCTCGCGGTTCAGCACTTCCGTGATGATCGGTACGCCTCCGTAGCGGACCCAGAGCATCTGATAAAAATACGCTCTCAGAAACCGTGTTTCAGCGATCCGCATTGTTTTCCAGGCATCCGGTAAAGCACTTGCAGTTACTTTTTCAATGAACAGATTACATTTCCGGATCTTCGCATAATTGGTAGTCCAGTCGTCGCGGACCGAACCCGGGGTGTAGCTTGATTTGGCATAGGCAGTGAAGCTATAACCCGAAGAAGAACCCCGCATGGTATTGTCTGAAAAGCTTTCGTCAGGATCGTTCGTGGTAAATGAACCGGGCAGGCTTCCGTAAATATCATTCAGGAACATATCGGCATTCCCGGTGGTTGCCCAGGCATTATTATCTGAAACCTGGTCTGTAGGCGAGACATCCAGATAGCTGTCGCAGGAGGCAAGTCCGGAGCCCAGGAGCACCACAGCAAAGGCTGAATAGAAGTAATGGTTTATCGCTCTCATGTCTGATTTTTTTGATCTGTTGAATTAAAACGTAACGTTCATGCCCAGTGAAACCACCCGTTGCTGCGGGTAATTGAGCCCCGAGCTGACAATGTTCTCAGGATCGTAGTTGACGATTTTTGTCCATGTCAGCAGGTTTTGGCCAGAAACAAAAACCCGGGCGTTCTGCATACGTACCTTGCTCATCAGCTTCGCAGGAATGGAATAGGAAAGCATCGCACTTTTCAGTCTCAGGTAACCCGAATTCCTCATCCAGAAAGAAGACATCTGTGTGTTGTTAGTCGTAGGCGCGCTGGTGATCCGGGGATTTAAAGCATTGGTATTTTCTGGCGTCCAGTAGTTCAGATTTTCTTTTACCGGAACAGTCCCTCCGTAAAAAGCCCAGGCGGAGTATAAGCTGGTGTAAAAATTGGTTTTCGCCGCGCCCTGAAACAATACATCCAGAGCCAGTCCTTTGTAAGTAATATTAGGCATGAGCCCGTAAATAATCTGCGGCACATCCGGATTGCCGATCACCGTCTCATCGTCCGTATTGATCACGCCATCTTTGTTCATATCCTCATAACGGATGTCACCGGGAAGCACTTTCCCCCACGGCTGTACCGCAATGCCTTCTTTCAAGGCGCCGGTTTCTGTGAAGTCATCCACCTGGAAGAAACCCAGTGAATGATAGCCAAACTGCGTACCGAGCGGCCTGCCCGTTCTTTTCCGGTTTGGATTACCAAAAGTAGAGGCGGTTTCAAAAACTTTCAGCAACGTATTCTTTGCGAATGTCAGATTGCCTGTCAGCGACACATGCAGGTCTTTGGTGACATTGTATTCGGTACCGATCGAAAGGTCGATCCCACGGTTTTCCATTACGCCCGCATTCACCTGGCTCAGCCCGATCCCGTATTCGGCCGGAACCGTTACGTCGGGCGTGGTCAGCATATTGGATCTTTTTTCATAGAAATAGTCCGCTTCGATCGTGACCAGACCTTTCCAGAGCGTTGCCTCTATGCCAATGTCGGTTTTCTTTGCTCTTTCCCAGGTAATGTTCGGATTGGACTCGGCACGCTCGCTGATCCCCTGAACTGCCTTGCCTCCAAGTACATAAGCCGGGCCGTAAACGCCGTAAGTACTCAGGTACTGAAATGCGCTGCCGGCCAGTGCCCCTACTTCTCCATAAGATGCCCTGATTTTAAGATTATTGATCCAATTCACATTTCCTTTCATGAAATTCTCCTCAGAAATTCTCCAACCGAGCGAAAATGCCGGAAAAAAGCCAAACTTCTTGCCGGGCGCAAAGTAGTAGCTCCCGTCATACCGACCGCTGGCTTCGAAGAGATATTTTCCGTCATAATCATATTGGGCACGATAAACCAGCCCCACCTGCCGGGCCCTGGAAGAACTTCCCGTGTTGGATATATCCGCCTGGTTTGAGCTTCCCATATTCAGCTCGTCGATGGTAAGCCCGAAGTTTTTCCGCGTTGCGCCAAACGTAAGCTGATCATTTCCTTTAGCCTCAAAAAGACCCAGAAGACCAACATAATGTTTGCCAAATGAGCGGGCGTAGTTCAGGCTTCCCTGGAATGTGAGCTGCATCGCACGTATGTATCCTTCGGTCAGTTCGGCGGTGGCACGTTCGCCGTAAGAGACATTGTATTGACCTGGCGATGCCGGGTTCGGGGCCCAGATGGGGATCGGTGTGAGCCAGTTTTTATTAAAAGTCGCAGTTGGATCATAGGCTACCGAACCTTTGAGTTTCAACCCTTTTATAAAACTCAGATCCTGCTCAATGGAAAGCTGGGAGAAGATTTGTGTGGTATTGATTTTGCGGTAACCGTCACTTTTTATCAATCCAGCCAGCAGGTTCCCGACCAGTCCATTGGGGTAAATCTGCGTCCAGGTTGGATTGGCATTGGTAATGGTAATAAACATCCTGTCGGTGGTTGACGACGGATAATTGTTTTTTTGCTCCCGGCCTTTCAGCCCCAGTGAGATTTTGGTGGTTTTGGTAACCTGGGCATCCAGACTGAAATTGAGGTTGAAACGATGCTGGTAAGTAGAGCCGAACAAACCCGCTTCATACTGATAGCCAAGGCTTCCGTAATATTGTACAAGATCGGTACCTCCCGAAATTTCCAGATTATGGCTCGTGAGGGCCGTATTTTTATTGACCAGGTCCCACGGACTATTGTTGGGAAAATTCACAGGATCAGAACCATCCCTGAATTTCTGAAGATCCTCGTCCGAGTATTTCGCCGGCAGGCCTTCGTTCCTGGAAGCCGCATTGAGCAGGGACGCATATTCGAATGAATTGGGATATTTTGTCAGTACGGTCGGGTTTTGAAAACCCATGTAGCCGTTGTAAGTGAGTGCCGGAGAACCTGCTTTCCCTTTTTTAGTAGTAACCAATATTACCCCGTTTGCACCAGCCACACCATAGGGTGCCACTGCCGCCGCATCTTTTAAAACCGTGATACTTTCAACGGAATTGGGATCAAGATCCTGAAATGCCCGTGGGATATTGTCTACCACCAATAACGGCTGACTGTTCCCGGTCGTGGCGATACCCCTGATGTAGATACTGGATGCGTCCCTGCCCGGCTCGCCCGAACCCTGACGAAAAATAACGCCTGACATTCTTCCGCCCAGCCCGTTGCTCAGGTTCGTTATCGGTGTCGATGCAACCTCGCTGCCTGTCATAGAAGATATGGCAGCAGTTACAGAAGTCTTTTTCTGTGTACCATATCCCACCACAACAAGCTCTTCCAATGCCTTCGTGTCAGGCAACAATACTACGTCCAGGGAAGTCTTATTTCCGACAATTAGCTCTTGGGGTACGTACCCGACGAAGGAAAAAATAAGTGTAAGCGAGCCGCTTGCTCTTTCATTATCCGATATATCCAATGAATACTCGCCGTTTACGTCGGTAACCGTGCCGCGCTGGCTGCCTTTGACCAGAATGCTCACACCCGGCAAAGCGCCTCCTTTTTCTTCGGTCACCTTGCCTTTTATAGGAACATCTGCATCCTGCGGCTGCTTATCGGCACTTCCTGACTGGTGCGCTTCTTTCAATGCACTGATCAATATCCTTTTATCGATTTGCTTGAATGTCAGCCGATTGGGTGTCAGAAGCCTGGCAAGGAGTTTTTCAACGGTGATCTTTCCTTTGAGTTCCAGCTCACCGATATGCTTTACATCCTGTTTGCGGTACATAAACCGGAAAGGCGTCTGCTGCTCGATCTGGTGGAACACGTCAACGAGCGTTCCGTTTTTCAGCGCTATTTCCACCTCCGAGGTTTCCAGGTTCTGCCCTTTCAGGGAAGAAGCGCTCAGGAGCTGGGTAGTCGCCAAAACAGCCAGTGACAAAATCAGTGAAAGTTGCATAAGCTTCTTTAATTTTCTAACAGGAACGCGCCGGGCGAACACACCCGTAGCTTCTACAGTTGTAGAATTTTTCATATTTTTGACATGTTTTTAAGTGAAAATCCCGCAAAGGTTACTTGATCTTTTAAACACAGCCGCTTCGTATCCGAACCGGCGCCGGTGCTGCAGAGTTGTTTTCATACTTCCAATATGACGACAGTTTGCAGCACTTTTTTATGGAGTATAATTGTGCATGGCGAATAGGGTTTAGTTGGGTGAAATAATGACTTCTTTCTTCTCGGGATCCAGCTCATACCTGGCGTCGTTGAACTCGGTAATGCTTTTCAATACACTTTCAAGGTTTTCGTCTTTTCCAAAAGTTGTGGTGAAACGTTGTGTTTTCAGCCTTTCCCCGTTGATCCGGATTTTCACGCCGAAGCGCTCTTCGATCAGCCGGGAAGCATTGGAGACCGTCACGTCGTCAAACAAAAGGTCCTCCATTTTCCATTCAACCGTTTTTTCAGCATTTACCTTTTGCTGCACGGCTTCCTGTTTCACGGTACTGTAAGTGATCTGCTGATCGGGTGTCAGGGTGCCGAAAGTTTTATTCTGGTCGCTTACTTTTACCCTTCCGCGGGTAACGGTTACCGTTATACTTTCATCTCCGGGCAGCGCCCTGATGTTGAATGCGGTGCCCAGTACCGTCGTCGATAATTTGCCTGCGTGCACGATGAACGGCTTTGCAGGATTACGCTGTATGTCGAAATACCCTTCCCCCGAAAGGTATACCTCCCGCTTTTTCTTATCGTCAAATGAATTGGGATAATCGATTTTACTGCCTGCGGTAAGGATCACCGTGCTACCGTCGGGAAGCTGTACAAAATTATTGGGTTGATTGGCCTCCTTCTTATTCTTTGCATATACTATCTCAGGCTCTGTTTTTTCATGCGTTCTCAAAAAAAGAAAAGCAGAAACAAGCAATACAAGTGCAGCCGCGGCATAGGCCGACCATACCGGTAATTTACGTTCAGCCACCGCAAAACGGACCTCCGCTTTTTCAGGTGTGTGTTCGTCGATATATTGTTTGATTTCCAGCTCCAGTTTTTCCTGGTCGCTTTCCGACAAGCTATCCAGGATGTCAGGCTGAATTTCAAATGCATTGTAATAGGCTTTAATCAGGTCGGTTTCCTCCTTGGTGGCTCTCCCCGTCCGGTATTTTTCCAGAATCTTTAAAAATTGTTCTTGCTGCATGTCAGGGCTTTTGATCCTTTGAACATTCTGATAATACCAATAGAAATAACTGATGTTAACTGTATGTTCTGAAAAACCAAAATCCGCCCACGCGGAAAAGAACTTTTTTTTATTTTTTTGAAAAAACGCCTCTCAGGCCACAAAAGAAAAGGAGGATATGCAAACCACTGTCATCAGCAACGCCGTTTTCAGCTTCGTCAAAGCCCTGCCAAGCTGGTTACGGACCGTTTTCGGGGAAACATTCAGCTTATCGGCGATTTCATCGCTGGAAAGCTCGTAATCGTAGCGCATACGGAAAATAACCTGCTGCTGCTGAGGCAATTGTTCTACCACAGATTCAAAAGCCAAGCGCAGTTCATTGTACCGGATCAATGCGTCGGCATCATCCCTGCGGCTTTCCAGTTGTACAAGCAGGTCGGGGATCGGCACAAATTTCTTCTCGCTCTCCATCCATTTCAACACATTGTTCCGGACAGCGACGTAGAGGTAGGCAGACAGGTTGTCGATAGCGGGAGCCGAAGAGCGCGACGTCTGCTGCGTCCAGAACTGGATAAATACATCCTGTGCGATATCCTTGGCCTGATCGTAATTTTCCAGCCGCTTATAGGCGGCATTGTACACAAACCTCCAGTGTTTCCGGTACAACGCGTCAAAAGCCTCCCTGTTTCCCTCACGGATTTGAAGCATCAGCAAGCTGTCCTCTGCGGCGGATATCTCCCTCATTGTTTTTCGGCTTTAACCTTCGGTGGAAAATTATCCTAAAAGTATTGTGCGAAGATAAGCAAAGCAAATTCTATGAAAATTATATTTGAAAGAATTAAATTGGGTGAATGCGGGTGTTGGGGATTTATTTATAGTTTAAACGAGAAAGCTTCGGCCACGCTCCCGGACCTCAACTTCGCCAGTCAGACGAGATGGGAGTTCACGGAAGATTCTTTTGTTTTTTCACCGCATTTAATTCATTCAGTACCAATGTTTGCAATTCCTCCTTGGGCAACAAAAGTTGATATTCAGCTACGCCTATGGGTTTGTTGATGTCTTGCAGGGCTATTTCAACATCAAGATGGTCTTTGTCCGCACAGAGAATGATGCCTATGGATGGATTTTCGTTTTCGCTCTTTTCAAGGCGATCTAGTAAGGAAAGGTAGAGATTCATTTTACCTACAAATTCCGCCTTAAAATTTCCAATTTTCAATTCGATCGCCACCAGGGAACGTAAACCTCTGTGAAAGAAAAGCATGTCTACGAAATATTCCTTGTTATTGTATTCCAGTCGATATTGGTTACCGATAAAACTGAAACCTTTGCCCAACTCCAATATAAAAGCCCTGATTTTGGCGATAAGCCTGTTTTCGAGCTCTAACTCTTTGACGGGTTCGGTAATGCCCAAAAATCCCAGATTGTATGTGCTTTTGAATACTTCATTGACATAGTCAGCATGTTCAGTAGGCAGCGTTTGGTCGAAATTGTGTGTTTTGATTTGATTTTGGACCTGGCTGTAATTGTCCATTTTGATGGCATTCAGCAATAAGTCTCTCGACCAACCTTTTGTCAGGGTTTCATTTGCATAAAATTCAATTTTCGAATCATCGTTTAATTTATTGATTAATAGCAAATTATGCCCCCAAGGCAAAACTGCGACAGCCTGTCGCAGTTTTGCCTCTGCCTGATAATATCGCTCATAAAAGCGCTTCATATCCCATAAGTTGCGCGGAGACAACCCCATATCCGGAAACTCGGTTTTCAGGTCGATCGATAATTGTTTCACAACACCGCTGCCGTAGCCTTCTTCCAATTGTCTCTCAAAGAGCAATCTTCCTAAATTCCAATAAACGGATTGGGTGCTGCTACTTATTTGCTTGGCAATCAGAACACGGGCTGTGCGAATTTGGTTAATCGCCTGGCTTAGTATTTCTCCATACTCCAAGTCGTCTAAGTGCGATAGTGCTCCTTTTTTCTCTTTCATTATGATCAACTGCAAAATCTGACATAAGTATAACTTGCAAAAAACACTTTTTTTAGCATTCATCAAAAAAAGGACTGCCAACCAACAGTCAAATTCCCCCCGATATCACCACTATAAAAACTTGATTAATACACTTTTTCAAATCATTTTTTATGTTTATATTGGTTACATCATATCATCGCCACTAGCACATGAAACTGATACTGACATTGGCCATACTGGGCCTCGCGCTGGTTTCCCGAGCGCAGGGCGTTGTGGTCAATCCGGACGGGACACATTCTCATATCGTCAATAACGGCAGTACGTCCCTCATTGTGAACCCGAATGGAACGCATTCCACCGCTTTCAACAATGGCAACACGTCGATCATCGTGAATCCGAACGGGACGCATTCCACTGCTTTTCACAATGGCAATACGTCGACCATCGTGAACCCTAACGGCACACATTCCACCGCTTTCCGCAATGGTAACACTTCGGTCGTTTTTAATCCCAATGGAACCACGTCCACGGTGTTTCACAACGACCCCGTCCGGGAAGAAGAAGAAACTGATTCCCCGCGCAGGCCATCCTATTCCTTCGCCCGTCCTTGGGGAAGAGGCCCCGTAGTTCCCGAGGCTGCTATTGTCGATCTGTCCCACTGGAAATCCGGACCTGTTATCTGGTTAATGTTAAAAAAGCCAGGCGTTAAAAAAAAATTGCAAGTCTCGTGTTCATCTGAGCCATAAGGACTAATTATTTGAGCCGTAGGAGCAACTTACGACATGGTATGAAGGTTGACCTTTGTATCATGAAAAACTTCAAAACAATTCAGTTGGGCCACAGCGGCCCGTTCGTGTCCAAACTTGGTTTGGGCTGTATGCGTATGTCTTCGATATGGGGCGGCAATACACCAGATGAAACAGAAAGCATTGCTACAATCCATGAAGCCCTGGACAGCGGAATTAATTTTTTGAACACCGGAGACTTTTATGGTGCGGGTCATAATGAAATGCTGGTAGGTAAGGCCATTAAAGGAAGGCGCGACGATGCATTCATCAGCGTGAAATTCGGCGCTATCTTTCACAACGGCCAGTGGCTGGGGCTGGATCTGCGCCCCATTGCGATCAAAAATTTCGTCAACTACTCGCTGAACCGTTTGGGTATTGAAACGATTGACTTGTACCAGCCCAGCAGAATGGATGACAGCGTACCAGTAGAAGACATTATCGGAACAGTTGCCGATTTGATCAAAGAAGGTAAGGTGCGTCACATCGGTGTATCTGAAATCACAGCTGAGCAACTTCGCAAAGCCAACGACATTCACCCGATAAGCGCGCTTGAAATCGGCTATTCGCTGGCTGATCGTCAGATAGAAAGCGAACTGCTGCCAACGGCAAAGGAGTTGAGCATTGGCGTAATCGCCTTCGCGAACACTGCGGAAGGCTTGTTGACCGGCGAACTAAAAGCTCCACTTCCAGAAAACGATTACCGGAACCATTTCTCCCGTTTTAAAGGTGAAAACTTGATTAACAACCTGGAAAAAGTAGAAGTATTAAAGCAAGTGGCCAGCGATAAAGGTGTCACGCCAGCGCAGCTCGCCATCGCGTGGGTGAATGCACAGGGTGAGCAAATTATGCCTTTGGTTAGCATGAGCCGCAGGTCGCGTCTGCCGGAGAACATCGCAGCCATGCATATTGAATTTACACCGGAAGAAATGAACACCTTAAACATTACTTTTGCAATCGGCGCTATACATGGCGGTACCTACTTACAACGCTAAATGACCAGTCCAGCAGAAATCCTTCCAGGCGTGATCTTTTATTCTTACCTATCTGCTGAGCGGAAAGAGAAAGTATGTTTCTGGAACCACCATACCTTAGTATTTCAGGTATCAGGACAGTTCACCCTGGAAACCTCTTCGCAAACCATTTCGATGACCGGTGGAGAAATGCTGCTGATAGGCAGAAACCAGCTGGGTACGCTCACCAAAACACCGCTGCCAGGAGGCAATTATGAAACTATTGTGATATCCCTGCAGGAGGATCTGTTGCGCAGGATTGTGTTGGAAGAAAAGCTTGAAGCAGGTCAGAAATACGTCGGCCCGCCCAACCTCCTGATTCCAACCAACGAATTCCTGCAGGGATATTTTCAATCGATTATTCCTTACGCCCGAAATTCGGGAGCGGGTATGACAGACGAAATGGGTATCCTGAAAGTGAAGGAAGGGGTTAAATTGCTGCTGCTTGCCCTGCCCGGGCTTCGTCACTTTTTATTCGACTTTTCAGAACCCTATAAGATCAACCTGGAAAGGTTCATGCTCAGCAATTTTCATTTTAATGTTCCGATTGAAAAATTCGCGCAGCTTACCGGCCGCAGCCTGGCAGGCTTCAAACGCGATTTCCTGAAAACATTCGGCGCGCCTCCGCGTCACTGGCTGCAAGACAAACGGCTGACCGAATCAAAGCACCTCATCGAAACCAAGCATGAAAAACCTTCGGCCATTTACCTCGACCTGGGTTTTGAAAGCCTGTCTCATTTTTCACGTTCCTTCAAGAAAAAGTTCGGCATGGCGCCCACGGCGCTGAACGGTGGTCTTTCACTGGCAGGCAGCGGCAATTTCACTTCAAACAACGCCCCCCCGAAACATCCCGGCCCTGCTTAGGCATCGGTTTTCCAACAAAAAAAGGCTGCCCACCGAAAATGGCGAAATACTTTTAATCATTCACTTCCATTCGTTCAAAGAATACAACCCGCGAAATGCATATTACGGATTTAGCAATACGTCCGTGTTTAAAAATGATATCTTGCTGTTCAGTTTCCAAACAAAATCCGTTTAATAACTTTAAAAAAAATATATCATTATAATATTAGACCATCATAATTAACATTATATCATTGCATGGCAATATTGCTGCTGACTTAACAAATTAATTATGAGAAAATCTGTGATGCTCTTTGGACTATTAGCTGCTACGATGCTTTTTAGCTCTTGTCAAAAAGAGCAGGATGTTGAAGATGCGCTTAGTAAACAAACTTCAAAAAACAAGTTCAGCGCTTTTAAATTTGATAATTCAACTAACATTGTTGCCGTTGACTGGTCAGCACAGAATTCAAAATTTTACTATTGGAGTACTCAAGGTTTTGCAATTTTTGGAAACTTCAATGATACCGATCCACCTGGCTCCAGTTCATATCCTTTTTCTGTACTGGCCGGAAAGATTCCAAGTGATATTGTTGAAACCGTTATTTATGCTCCTGAGGGCGGAGGGGTTAATAAATGCTATGCCTACTACTATGACGGAACGGTGACCTCGGGTATCTCTAACGACCTGTCTTTTCACACTACCGCAACGCCCTACTTTTGTCCTACAGGATACAATCCAAGTAATATTGTCGGTATGTCAGTGGATGCTAGCGGAAAGCTTTTCACATGGTTTAACGACGGAAAGGTCTCAGTCGGGAGAAGCCTAAACCATACACACCTTTATAATCTGACAGCGCCCAGAAGCTATTCGCTTCCGCCTGGTAAGACCTATTCACAAATTATCGCAATAGGCATTGATAGAGCTCACAGCAACGCTGTTTATACGTGGTACACAGATGGAACTGTTTCAAAGGGAAATTGGCTGGATCTTGACGCAACAGCCGCACCAGTTCCATTCGATTAATTAAAAATGCCCGTTGGGGATAGTAAAATAATTTTATCATTCTTCCCAACGGGCATTTGATCTACAACTTTCTGCAACCCAAATATTTCACGTTGATTTTCCTATACATTGCAATTGTTGTTTCAAGGAATTGAGATAGCTATTGCTTGGGTATTAATTACTGAACTGGCACTGGGAACAACACGTCAGACGCGAATATGATTAACAATACGATAATCACTAACATTTAAAAAATCAATAAGTTACCTCACCTCGAAATATCGTCAAGCCGGTATCACTTTTGCTTAGATTGAGGTGCTCTCAGCAGTATTTTAATTGAAAGCTTCAAATACCGAAGCAATTCTCTTTTCTATAGAATATAGTGGAGCAAAACTCAGAATTTGTGATTGGCCCCATTCCCCAGAAATCTAATTTCTTAAATCCACTACCTTCCAAAGTATCCTTTATTGGCTGATACCATGGTCTTTCCGAATTATCCAATATTAAAACTCCTTCAGGTTTGAGGAAATCTGCCGCATACAGAGCGCACTTCACCCTATTTCGCCCGTCCACTACTATAATGTCGAATTTCCTATTTTCTTGAAAAATGGCTTCTGTGTAAGAGGAGCCTAATGATTTTGATATGATACTGGCATTATCGGGAAGCTTAGCACTTATTTCAGCAATCCATGATTTATCATGTTCGACAGCAGTTATTCTCTTCACCCTTTGCGCGAACCATCTTGTTGAATTTCCAGATCCGTATTCAAATACCTCAAAATCATCCTTCAAACGTTGTTCTAGAAAATTCTTGAATGCATATGTGTACCAAGGAATGGGGTTTCCATCTGCGTCTATCGACTCTTTCAATCTGAAGCTATCAAACCATCCATACTGTTTCAGAGCACTTTCCTCATGTAGATGGACACTACCACCCAACCCTATATTTTTTATCGTGGCCCAGCCGATCTTTTTAATAAATTGCATCATTTTTTGCCTCAGATACTTGCGGTAATTGAGTATAACATACTCATTGTAATAAATTTCTAATGATTACCAACTATAAGTTAGGTAAGTTGTGACCCAAATATAATACATTTAGTGTCCAAATATCCGTAGCATCCCTACTGTACCCTATTTGCCCTTTTCCATGAAGCTGAAAACTATTCAAACGATTCTAAATCATCCACTTAATCAGGGAAGTAAAGTTACGGCCCTGATTCGTTTTCTGAAAAGGGGGATATTAATTCGTTTGCACCGCTTTCCTATTGTATATCCGTTTATAGAAAATACCTTTCTAATAGTGGAAAAAGGTATGGCCAGTGCTGAACTTCAAATTTATACTGGTTTATATGACTTGAATGAAATGTTATTTCTGATGCACTTCCTGCGTGAGGATGACGTTTTCGTCGATGTAGGAGCAAATGTAGGTGTATACTCGATATTAGCATCCGGAGTGGCTGGCTCGTTTTCAATCGCATATGAGCCAATTCCGTCAACATTTGGCAAATTGAAACGAAATGTGGATTATAACGACCTTAATCATAAAGTCCGTTTGCTGAATTTGGGTGTTGGAGATAAAGCAGAGAAAATATTATTTTCGGATTCGTTAGACGCAATCAATCATGTCATTCAAGAACCCGGATTCAAGGGATCGACTATGCAGGTGGATGTCACTACGCTGGACATCAGTCTGGCCGACACAGCACCAACCTTCTTGAAAATTGATGTTGAAGGTTTCGAAGCTAATGTGATAAGAGGTGCTATCAAAATTCTGGAAAAGCCAGAGTTAAAGGTTATTATCATAGAAACGAATGGTCTTTCAGATAAATATGACTTTGGCCAAAACTACATTCATAATGAATTGATCGCCTCAGGATTTAGTCCTTTTGACTATACACCAAGTGATAAGAAACTTCGGCCCCTAAGTGAAACAAATCCACAAAATACAATTTATGTTCGCGATTATGCTTTTGTTGAAAAACGATTGCAAACAGCACGGAAGATCCGCTTGAACGGTATCTTAATCTAAAAATCATTTTGTCCGAAGGCTAACGTTGAATCTATTAGATTATGTTATTTTCAGTAAATGATAGTGATCGTTCCAGTCTTAGTTAGTTGACGATCAGACGTAATCTTAAATGTGTAGACTCCCGAGGGAACCAACGCACCCCTGTAAATGCCATTCCAGGGGTGTGAGTATTCTTTTGAGTAAAAAACAACTTCACCCCACCTATTATATACCCGTACTTCAAAATTTTTGTATTCACTTGCATTGATAATCTCCCAAGTATCATTTCTCCCATCATTGTTCGGGGTGAAAATGTTCGGAACGAATAGTTGCTTGGGCTCACTAGTTGGTTTTGTACAGTCAAATACTTTAAATTCATTTTTAATTAGAAATTCATTTTTAGGAAAGCAGGACTCCTCGAAGGATACCTCCGCAGTTACGTTCATGCTGT
This sequence comes from Dyadobacter bucti, assembly GCF_005869225.1. GTDB lineage: Bacteria > Bacteroidota > Bacteroidia > Cytophagales > Spirosomataceae > Dyadobacter > Dyadobacter bucti. The sequence continues at coordinate 1,368,652 of NZ_SWFP01000001.1, forward strand.
AATCGGAACCTTCTGATGTCTCGAAAAATAATTCATTGGTTTCAAAGCCAGCTATCACTACATTGTTAATCAACCACTTAAATTTTGCGTCCTGAACATTCGGGCTCAGCTTAAAGGTAACTTGATCACCTGCGCAAATCCTGGGTACATCAGCAACGATATTTCCGGCTGCAGGTTCTTCTGGTGCGGTACCGGTATAAAGCGCCTCAACTTCTTTTACATTTATAGCCCGATCGTAAATGTGTATGTCGTCAATAGTAGCATTTGAAGCCTGACCATAGTTGTTACGTGCACCTATAATGGCTCTCACCACGCTTGTACCGTAAAAAGCTTTCCCCCCGTTAACATTATTCGAACAAACAATTTTGTTGTTGACATAAAGGTGATAATCAGTATCGGTTTTAATTAAAACCAGATGATACCATACATCGATCGGTGGAACTGATGGCTCTGTACACAAGATATTATTAGCAACTCCCAGATAGCTGCCATGTGAAAGCCCGGTATGCCGGTCGTTTGAATAATGATCACCAAATAAAATATGCTGATCTCCGTAGTCGCTTCCGACCGAAAAGAAAAATAGGGCCTGCCCATAAGCTGGCAAAACATGGGGCCGGACCCAGATGGAATAAGTGAAATTATTAAGTTGAAGAGGTTCAGCCTTGATTTCAATAAAATCGTCTATTCCGTCAAAGCGGTAGGCCGCATTCGAAATTCCAAAGCGATCCGCGACTTGTGTTGCTCCGTGTATATCGCCATGGTTAGCCTTAATGCTCAGATCATTTGCATTACCACTAAATGGATAACAGCCAATTAAGCCATCAGTGAGATTTACTTGCGCAAGGCATGTATGTGAACTAAACAGAATTATAGTGTATAAAATATTGTAAAATAAACATTTAAGAAATGAAAGCATATTAGTGCCGGATATTTGTCAGGTACTCAAAAAATACGTTTTCTAAAAACGTATTTTCAAGAATTAATGAAATTGTCGGTTTCTTCTTAAAGTAATGATCAATCAGGCATTTCGTTCATGATTATTAAAACCCAATCAAAAACACCTTAACATGCTACATTTAGTACATTGATCTTTACGAGCAATTCGACTTCGATATATACTTTGCGATTGTTCAAATATACTACCGGATTAAACTAATATTGCTCGTTTCATTACATTTTACCAATTGTATCAATTACTAAATGTGCGTTTCCGGTGCTGAAATTTCGGCATTCTCGTTTAGTCGGCAGATCAGGGAAAAGATTTCTGATTCGGGCAGAGTCTTCGATGGCGGGATCATACGAGGTAACTAAGACTGCAAAGCAAGTTGAGCCCATCATTTTTTGCTTACGAGGATGATCACTAAACCACCTATTATTTACCTACCTTACATCATACCGTCGGCTTGCGCCTAAACTTCGTGGAAAATACTGCCCTTTTAAAAGCCATCATTGATAATGCCATAGATGGAATTATCACAATCGATGAAAAAGGCATCATTGAATCCATTAATCCGGCCGGATGCAAGTTGTTTGAATATGAGCCCGACGAAGTGATTGGCAAGAATGTTTCCGTCCTGATGCCGGGGCCCGACAGAGACCGGCATAACGGCTACATTCGACATTATCAACACACCGGGGAGCCCCACATTTTAGGCATCGGCCGCGAAGTGAAAGGATTACGGAAATCAGGGGTCGTGTTTCCGTTCCAATTGGGAATCAGCGAAGTCCAGTATTCGGGACGGAAAATCTATACGGGCTTCATACATGATCTCAGCAAGCAAAAACAGGCGGAAGAAAGTCTTAAAGAATACGCCTCACGCCTGGAAGAACAGGTCAGCCAGCGTACGCGGCTGCTGGAAGAATCTATCACGGCCCTGGAAGAAGCCAAAGCGAAAGTAAGCAGATCATTGGAGCAGGAGATGGAGCTTAGCCAGCTCAAAAGCCGCTTTGTTTCAATGGCCTCTCATGAATTTCGCACACCGTTGAGCTCCATCCAGCTGTCGGCGATCCTGATTGAAAAATATGCAGGGGACTGTATTCATCCGGGGATCTCGAAACATGTCGGCAAAATAAAAGTTTCTGTCAGCAGCCTCACGGGAATTTTAAATGATTTTCTATCGCTGGAAAAACTGGAAGCAGGTGAATTTAAGGCGGTTCCGACGCATTTTGACATTGTCGGATTTTCGGAGGAGATCACCGAGGAGATGCAGATGATTGCCAAACTAAACCAACAGATCATTTACCAGCATACCGGCTTGTCGAGCGATGTCCGGATAGACCAGGCGCTGCTCCGAAATGCCATTGTTAACCTGATCAGCAATGCGATCAAATATTCGGGGGAAAATACTTTTATTGAATTCAATACCGAGATTACCCCTACCCAATTGAAGGTGGTCATTAAGGACAATGGAATCGGGATACCACAAAATGACCAAAAACATCTTTTTGAAGCATTTTTTCGTGCGCACAACACCGGCACAATTCCAGGAACGGGCCTGGGCCTGAACATTGTCGAGCGGTACGCGAAACTCATGAATGGCCAGCTGCAATTTATAAGCGAAATTAACCAGGGTGCCGCTTTTACACTTTCATTTCCACAAAGCCATGAATAAATCCATATTGATTATCGAGGACAATGACGATATCCGGGAAAGCACCGCTGAAATCCTTGAATTTTCGGGCTATGAAGTGATGCAGGCAGGCAACGGGAAAACTGGTGTTGAAATGGCAGGAAGCCACCGGCCCGACCTGATCCTATGTGATATCATGATGCCCGAGCTGGATGGGTACGGAGTTTTATATCTGTTGAGTAAAAACCCGGATACCGATTCGATCCCTTTTATTTTCCTGACTGCCAGGGCGGAGCGTGTCGATTTCAGGAAGGGAATGGAAATGGGCGCCGACGATTATTTGACCAAGCCTTTTGATGACATTGAACTGCTCAATGCCATAGAAGGCAGGCTTAAAAAAGAACAAAAACAAAAGGCTTTTTATAGCAGAACATTGCAAAACCTGGTAAAGCTGACCGCTACCTCACAAAGCGGAAAAGCTGAATTGCAGGAATTGATCACAAACCGGAAAATCCGGCATGTAAAAAAGAAACAAGTGCTTTATTATGAAGGCGACCAGCCACTTGGCGTTTATCTGGTGCTGGAAGGATGCCTGAAAACGCTCAAACAAGCCAGCGATGGCCGGGAATTGATTACCGGGCTCTACCACACGGATGACTACCTGGGTATCAATGCGATGTTGCTGGACGAACCATTCAGTGAAACAGCGTTGGCAGTGGAAGATACTGCGGTATGCCTGCTGCAAAAAGAATCGGTCGTTTCTCTCCTGAACCTGTACCCCCTCATTGGGAACCAGTTTATGAAAATTCTTTCCAATGATATCCGTCTGAAAGAAGACCAGCTGGTAGACCTTGCTTACCATTCGGTCAGAAAACGACTGGCAAATGCGCTTTTGCGATTAAGCAAACAGACATCGAACGAGTCACTGGATTTCATATCACGTGATGAGCTGGCTTCCATGGTAGGGATCGCTTCTGAAACGGTCAGCCGGACATTGGGTGATTTTCAAATTGAAGGACTCATTTCAAAAAAAGCAAGCCTTATTCAGATTTTGGATAGCAATCGCCTGGTTATGATGAAAAACTGACAAGCGTCACAACAATGCGTGATTGAGGTTAAATGCTTAACCACTTACTGCGGGTAAATTCGTGTCGCATTGAAGTACCCGAAAATGAAAGTAGTAGCATATAGTATTGAGCCGTTTGAAAAAGAATTTTTGGCGAAAGCCAATCAAAAAAAACACGATATCACTCTGATATCCAATGCACTGACCATTCAGACCGCTGACTACGCGAAAGGGAAGGATGCGGTGCTTGTCTCTGCCAGTGATGATGTTTCTGCTCTCATTATAAACAAATTAGCAAGCCTTGGGGTCAAGTATATGGCAAGCAGGTCATCAGGTATGGACCATATTGACCAGGCTGCCGCAGCTTCCAAAGGAATTAGGTTAGCCAATTTAGGCTCAGTTTCGCCACAGCCTGATGAAAATGTGTCAACCAGACCGCATCATGCTTTTCCCACCACCAAAGCCTTACAGCGGCTAGCAGAGCAGACCGTCAAAAACCTCGACCTCTGGCAGGCGGAAAACGTTCCCAAAGCGGGTGCCCAGGATTAAGGAAAAGTGTGATGCTCGTCACTATTTGAGGACTTCTACCTGACGAAATTTGATCCGTAATGAGGAAAAGATAAGCCCATCAGCTCGTCGACTTCACAGCTTAATTTTTAGATAATACAACTCAACAAACAGATGAAAAAAATTCAATTCATGGCAGTGTATGCATTTGCTATGCTACTTTCAGCATTCCCCTCAAACGCACAACTGGTTTCCAGAGACTCTATGGATGTGCTCAAAACACAGAAGAGCGACCTTGAGGCCGATGTCAAACAGAACGAGCGGAAAATCGAGCTGGCCAAATTAGAAAACGAGCTTGCAGAAAAACGTGTCGATGCCGAAAACAAGTCGGCAAAAGCGCAAACAATGGCAAACGAGAACCAAAGTTTGGCCGATGAGCTTCAAAAAAAACCTCAGAACAAAAAGCTTTCAAATCAAGCTTACAAATCAGCACGAAATGCAGAACGAAGCGCCAAAGCAGCCCGGAAAGCCGCTGATGAGGCCCAGGAACTCCAAGAGGAAATCGAATCCCTAAAAAAACAAATTCCCGAAGAAGAGTCTAAGTCAGGCGCCACGGGTATTCAGGTAGAAACACCTGTTGGGCAGCCGGCGACGCAGCCGCAAGCTGTCAGCAATGAACGCCAAACCGCACCTCCCGCGCCGGGCATCGCTCAGGGAGTGATTGAATCCACTTACAGGAGTTATCCGCAGCAGCCTGGGCAACCTACCATTATCATTAACAACATTATCTCCCCGGGTTACGACCAGTCAGGCAGTTTGCCCGCCGCAGTTCCGGCAAGTGAAGTTGCTGGCCTGAACCGCCAGGACTCACAAGACTTTGAAGATTTTAAAGCCTGGAAACGACAAAGTGAGACTAATGCAAACAATCGGTTCGGAAAGTCGCAAAACCGGTTATCTGAAAGTGATATAAACGAGCCAGATTATGATGCGGATGACAATCCATCTGTATCGTCTGAAAAAATGAGCTTCCGTCAGCGTTTTGGTGAAAAATCCCCGCGCAATTCGGGCTTATGGGTAATTCCGATGGTAGGTATCCACGCCTCCAACTTTAAAACAGACCTGAACGAGGGCAAAGCAGACGGCCGTACCGGCTGGAACGCAGGACTGGATTTCCGGATCCACGCGAAAAGATTCTTCGTCCAGCCCGGCGCACATTATTTCAGCTCCTCGATGCGGTTTACCAGTGAAGACAGCATATCCACTGCCCCGCTCTTAACCGGCCCGAGGATACACTCGCTGAAAGTCCCGGTTTTGTTAGGTCTTTATCTTACAAAAGCCAATAAAGGGTTCTTCAAAATGAATGTCAAAGCAGGCGCCACCGGCACATATGTTTTGTCAGTCGATAAAAATGACTTGGCCCAGTTTTCAAAAGACAACATCGAAGAATATTCTTATGGCGTGAATGCAGGATTGGGACTTGAATTTGGACTCATAACGCTTGATTTTTCTCATGAATGGGGAATGAGCCCTCTATTTAAAGATAACAGCACCAAAAACAATGTGTTACGGGCAACAATTGGACTGAAGTTGTAACTTGTCCGATAGTGAGGCATGTGATCCAAATCTCTCATTATCGATGTAAATCATCTCGTGCAGGCCGAAAGGACGCAAGGCTATCTGGGTTCCGAAAAGCTTAGGTTAGAGATTACAGAACCAAACAGGAAGAAGCTATTAAATAAACGCAAAGTGGTTCGCACAAAGTGATCCGGGGCTTTGTCAGGTTACTGCAAGCCGACAGCCGAATCTTACATATCGGCTGTCGGTACTTGCAAAAAAGCCTCTTTACGCGCGAAAAACGACTTACCGGGATACAACCACGGTTTGAAAATGGCTTCTCCCGTCTTTGAGCCGGAATTGGATGACATATTTACCTGCTACCAGCTGTTGAACTGAAAAACCCTCACGTCCCGGACTTGCAAGACGTATGACCTCTTTGCCTTGCATATTGACCACGCTGACAGATTCAATATCGCCGATTCTTCCATTCTTTAAGTATACTCTGTCAAAAGCCGGGTTTGGATAAATTTTAGCAGCCAAAAATTCGCCAAATGAGAGGTTTCTGATTACGCTATATGCAAATGTCCCGTCCAGGTCGACCATTTTGAGACGATAGAAGTTTATCCCTTCGAACGGGGCGTCGTGATTGAAAGAATAGGTCAAGGCTGTGTTGCTCTCTCCGGAAGCGGCCACATTACCGATTTCTTCCCAGTTAATTGCATCCCTGCTATGCTGAACCTGATAAAAACCGCTATTTGTTTCCGCTGTAGTTTCCCAGGTTAAAAGGGCAGAATTCTCACTTTTTCTGGCTGCGAAGCTGGCCAGCACAACAGGCAGGCTGGAATCCTCATTGTCAAAAAAGTAAATGGCGCCGGCATCATAAAGGTAATCGGCACTTTGTTCATCTGTATCCACCAAAGGAGCTCCGACGACAAGGTTTCTGCCACTGGCTGCCACCGCTGCCCCGAACCGGTCTACATGGGTATAATCGGAGCCCATCAGTTCCTGGAACAATCCCCAGTTATCATTACCACCATCATTTTTTCTAAAAATAAAAACGACGCCTCCATCCGTAGGCGCAAAGCCTGGTCCGGGACTGATGCCGTCGTCCGCTTTGGGAGAACCAATAAGGATGTGATCACCATTGACCGTAACGGAGGATCCAAAACCCTGATCTTCATTAGGGGAAGGATCAGTGAGTTTTTTTACAAATCCCCAATTGTTGGCCCCACCCTGGTCCTTCCTGAAAACATGGGCCGCCCCTACCGCATTGAATGTTGCCGGCGTGCCGCCGTTCTGAACATTAGCAAAGTCACCGGGAGCGCCGACGACAATGTGATCCCCCTGAATGTAGACAGACGAGCCAAAATTCGCGTATTCAACCATCTCGTCCGCAACAATTTTCTTCACCAGTCCCCAATTGTTCGCTCCGCCTGTATTCATCTGCACCACATAGGCAGCTCCTGCACCATTCAAAGGATTAGCTCCGGCCCCATCTCCGGATTCGCTGAGCGCACCGATCACCGCATATTCACCATCCATCGAAACCGCATACCCGAAATTGTCGAAGGTGTTATGGACCGGTGCCTGAATGGATCTGACCAAACCCCAGTTTCCGGTCCCGCCCTGGTCTTTCTGATAGAAATGTGCAAATCCTCCTAAAAAAATGGGGCTTCCATTCTCGTCATAGCTGTAGCGCGGGGCTCCTACCAGCAGGTAATTCCCACTGACCGACACCGACGTTCCAAAGCCATCGTCCACTTCGCTGGGCGATTCGATTTTCTTGATCAGGCCCCAATTGCCGGCACCGCCCGTATCCTTCCCATATAAATAGACAGCTTTTCCGCCAGCAGCGCCAACTGCGATGTAGCTGTCACTGATGGCGACGGAGACTCCATATCCTGTTCCCAGCACGCGGTCAGTAGCCACCATCTTTTTTATTTGTTGCCAGTTCTGCGAGTTATTGAAAAATATGTAAACGGAGCCTGCACCAACAATACGGTTCTGCCCGTTTTCATCTTCCGTGTCGGATACGGCGCTCACAACTGCATAATTGCCGCTCACCGCCACTGCATGCCCGAAATAGTCCTGAAAGTCAGAGTGCATGGGCATGAGAGAGGCTAGCTGCCCGAAGTTATTGGCCCCACCCTGGGTTTGTTCATGAACATAGGCTGCGCCTTCCTTGTAGGTTCCATCCTCTTTTGCACCGACAATCACAGTACTTCCGCTGATACCAACCGCTGATCCGTAAAGGTCGTTGTCACTTGCCGAACCGGTTCTGGTGGCAGTAATTTCAGTTATGATACCCCAGGCGCCGCTGCCCTCCTGGTTTTGCCAAAGTACGTAGACCGTGCCCAGGTTCCCGCCGCTGACCGGGGCCGTTCCGGGGGCACCAACAAGGGCATATGCTCCATCGATAGCTACTGCCAATCCGAGCTGATGCCCCTCGTCTTCAGAGGTTATCTCCCTGACCAAAGTCCAGGCATCGGGATTTAAATCATCTTTTATAAAAACACCGGCAGCCCCCGCATTCGCTGCATCGTCGCCAGGTCCGTTAAGCGCGGTCCGGGTTGGCGCGCCCACCACCGCATGATCGCCGGATATCGCAACCGACGCACCAAAAGACTCTCCATCGATATGGCCCTCCGACACCAGCCGTGCTGAATAGCCCCAGTTGTCCGCTCCGCCGTTATCGCCCCTGAAAATATAGGCCGCGCCGGCAGCATCGCTGAACGGTGCACCTACGATCGCATAATTTCCAGTAATCGCTACGGCTTTCCCAAAATTATCGCCGGCCGCACGGTCGGGCGGCGTAATCTTCCTGACCTCGCCCCAGTTGTCTGTCCCGCCCTGGTTTTTCTTGAAAATGTAAGCCGCCCCCGCATGGCTTAGCGGACTGTCATCGGCTGCATCCTCTGACTCCCGATGCGCGCCCACGATGGCATAATCGCCGTTGATATGAACGGATACACCAAATTCTTCGTCCCCGTTTTTATAGGACGCATTCAATTTTTTGACCAGTCCCCATTTGTTGGGCCCGCCCTGGTCTTTTTTATAAATAAACGCCGCCCCGGTATTAGTCAACGTCGTTGTCGATACATTCACAGAATCTTCGTCACGCTGCGGTGCCCCCACGATCACATAGTCCCCGCTGATGGCAACCGTGGTGCCAAAATAGCTGGGGTCCTGGTCTACCGTCGGCGACCTGATGATCTTCACCTGTTTCCAGCTCCCGCCAACGTTTTGTAAAATATAGGCCAGGCCCTCCGGAGTATAGAATCCATCCAGCACTGGCCCGCTTCCAAGTGAACCAACCACAGCATAGTTGCCCGAAACGGAAACGGAATACGCATACCGGTCGAACGCCTGCCTTCGCACAGTAACATAGTTGATCCTGTCACTTGCTACGCTTTTCATAATCTCATCCCACTCCTGTGCCCTGGCATCGGCCAGGCTCAGAGACATGAAAACAAGGACCCAAACGATTTTTTGGAAATAACATCGATTTAACTTCATAGTTGTTGAGTAAAATAGTTCGATGAACGGATGCACCTATGGAGTATAGGGGTATCTGGTGCATAACCTTGATAATAAAGATGCTTGAATTCCGGGTTTCCGGCAGAGAGCTGGCAAGACGGCCAGTTTGGAGCAACAGATCTTTAGCTGTTTTCTACGTAGCGATCAGGGGAGATCAGGGTAAAAGGATGTGATCGGTTTCATGATTTAGGTTGAGTAAGGATGAAGTTGGAAAAATATAAATAAATAATCCCAAAATCACAATTATTCAGAAAAAATATTCAGGTTAGCGGGCTCAACTTCCCGAATTCCATCGAAACAGCTGGCCCAAAAACCTATTTTATCACACAAACCTTTGACGGTATCATTCAGAAAGTATCATTGTAACCCAACGCTTTATTTGCTTTGATTGAAACAGCCGAGCCACACACCTGACATTCAATCGTCCTAAGAGGTAATCTTTGATCTGTTGAAGGGCGTTTTTTCATTAAAATGAACTGCTAAATACTTTCCCGTTTGACTTGCTGGTTCACCAGCGACCATCGCTGCCGGACCACATACAACGATTTCGCCGCCTTCATCTCCGGCACCGGGTCCGACGTCGATCACCCAATCGCTGTTGGCGACAACGTGCATATCGTGTTCGATGACAATGACGGTATTGCCCTGATCTACCAACTTATTAAGCTGGACAAGCAGATTGTCTACATCGGAAGGATGCAGTCCGGTTGTGGGCTCATCAAGAATGTATAACGTATTGCCATGCTGGGCCCTTTGCAACTCGGTGGCCAGCTTTATTCGCTGCGCCTCACCACCCGAAAGCTCGGTAGCGGGCTGCCCAAGACGCAGATATCCCAGACCGACCTGACGAACTACATCCAGCGCCCGGTTGATTTGAGGTTCAGACTCAAAGAAGTCAAATGCCTCATCCACAGTCAGCGCAAGCACCTGGGCAATGTTTTTTTCATTGTATGTAATTTCCAGCGTCTTTTCATTGTAACGGCTTCCGTGACAGGTCGGGCAGGGTGTATAAACACTTGGAAGAAACAGAAGCTCAACCATTACAAAGCCCTCGCCCTCGCAGTTCGGACAGCGCCCTTTTGCGACATTGAAAGAAAAACGACCTGCGTCGTACTTTCTTCCCTTTGCCATTTTGGTATTGGCAAACAATTTACGGACATGATCAAACAGGCCTGTGTAGGTTGCCAGGTTTGACCGGGGCGTGCGTCCGATGGGTTTCTGATCTACCGGTATTAACCTGCGGATATGACTCATCCCTTCTGAGATAAACCCCGTAGTCGTCTTGGGGCTTTCGGTTTGAAGAAGATTATCATCCTGATCCTCTGTGCCAGGAATTTGCTGGCCTAGTTTTTCCAAAACAAGCTCTACAAGCGCCTGGCTGATCAGACTGCTCTTTCCCGAGCCCGATATGCCGGTGACGCTGGTCAATACGCCCAATGGAAAGTTGGCATCCACATGCTTTAAATTATTCCGGCTTACGTCCCTTAGCCGCAGCCATCCTTTCGCCTGTCTTTCAGACTTTTGGCTTTGATCCGCATCAAACAAATACCGCCTTGTAACGGACCTGCCGATTTTTTCCAATCCCTTCAATGGGCCACTGTAAAGTATTTCACCACCCTTCTCACCCGCGCCTGGTCCTACATCGACAACCCAGTCGGCATGGCGTATGATTTCGATCTCGTGTTCTACAACAAAGAGCGAGTTCCCAGCTGCTTTTAACCGGTCTAACGCCCGGAGCAATGACTGTGTGTCGGCAGGATGAAGACCTGCCGATGGCTCGTCGAGTACATAGACGACACCAAAAAGGTTGGAGTGTATCTGAGTTCCCAGTCGCAGGCGTTGTAATTCTCCCGGCGAAAGCGTGGGGGTACTTCTTTCAAGGGTCAGATACCCAAGCCCCAGATCTATAAGTACGTCCAGACGAGATAAAAGATCCTGGCCTATGCGTTCAAGAACCAGTGTTTTTTCGGGATGTTCCTCGTCCGGCTCAGTACTTTTGGATTCTAGGCATGCATATATAATATCACGTAAACTCTTGATATTTAGCCGATAAAATTCCGCAATATCCATCCCGGCAAACTTTACAGATAAAGGCTCAGGACGCAGGCGCTTTCCCTGGCAAACGGGACATTGCGCGCTCAGCATAAATTTAGACACGCGCTTTTTCATCGCCTGGCTCTGTGAATTCGCAAATGTTTGCATCACATACCGTTTGACCCCTGTAAAGGTCCCCATGTAACTGGGTTCCATTTTTCTCGCCAGGGCTTGCTGAACTTGTGCGGCCGTAAGTCCGGAATAAACCGGAACAACAGGCTGCTCCTCTGTAAACAAGATCCAATCCCTGTCTTTCTTCGGCAGATCACGCCAGGGAATGTCCACATTGTAACCGAGTGTCATCAATATTTCCCGCAGGTTCTGCCCCTGCCATGCGGTGGGCCATGCTGCGATGGCTTTTTCTCTGATTGAGAGTGAATCATCGGGCACCATCGAATGCTCTGTCACTTCATAGACAACCCCCAGGCCGTGGCATTCCGGACAGGCGCCTTCCGGGGTGTTTGGTGAAAACGATTCTGCATAAACGATTGACTGCCCGGCGGGATAGTCTCCCGCCCTCGAATACAGCATTCTGATCAGATTTGAGATCGTTGTGACGCTGCCAACAGAGGAACGTGTGCTTGTCGCTCCACGCTGCTGCTGCAAAGCGATAGCCGGTGGAAGACCATCGATACTATCGACCTGGGGAATGGACATCTGGTTAAAAAGACGTCTTGCATACGGAGAGACCGATTCCAGATAACGCCGCTGAGCTTCCGCATACAATGTCCCGAAAGCAAGCGATGATTTGCCAGAACCCGAGACACCGGTAAATACTACCAATGCACCTCTGGGAATGACCAAATCAACATTTTTCAGGTTATTCTCTTTGGCTCCCTGTATTCTGACAAAATCGGAGACAGGAAGCGATATCAATTCTTTTGACATGAGATCTGGGGTAAGTTTTACCGTGAAAAAATAGTCCCAGAGCTTTGGTATCAGTTTTTCTGGAAGTCCGTGTTAAGCAAATCTCACTACTTTTTTTGAAGCCTGAGCAATCGAATCTTAAAGTAGCTAAGGTCGGGCATTAAATGAAGAATACGAAAAGAATGGTAAAAGTAAGGATATTTCAGATGGGACGTCGGAAATACATTTGCACTTGTTTTGTGCATCTATTTCCCGATACAATATGTATTAGGCATTCATAATCAATGGATTAAACCCATCTAGGTACAAAAAAGGTACAAACTGCGAAAAACGAGCAAAAAGTTTCCAAATTGTTGCCAGCCATTTTTTGGACTTGCACATATTGAACAAGCACTCTTTAATATGGATGATACCTCCATACAACATCTGAACTCACCCTCAAAAGTAACGATTTTGTGTGTTATGCTTCATTGATCAGCTTTACATAAATCTCGCGGTGCAACTACCGAGGAATTCTCGGCAGTTGAAGTTGGAATGTAGGGTGTAAAGTGTTGCGCTTTAAACCATCTAAGTAAGGCATTTTTCGATTTTAATTAGCTATATTTGTGATACAATGGTATTAATTATCTGGTGATAAAGCCTATAAGTACTACAATGATATCACTTATATCACCATCAAAGGCGCTTCGTAAGCTTGCAGAGAACGTGCGATCTAGGCGTCTAAGTGCGGGCCTTACTCAGGAGGGTTTGGCAGAGCGTTCAGGCGTTGCACTACCAACTCTAAGAAAATTTGAGCAGAAAGGGGTCATCTCTTTAGAATCATTCCTTAGGCTCCTTTTGGTAGTAGGCGGCATCGAGGAAGTGATTGAGGCTATTAAGCCTATAAAACCAACTTTCTCTTCTATTGATGAAGTGTTGAAGGAAGAGACTTCAATCCGTAAACGAGGTCGTCGCAAATGAAACGACTTATCACAGAACTCAAAGTAAGATTGGATTTCGGCAGCGAAATTCTTCCGGTTGGGCGTTTGGCTATTCGCGACCACACCATTTATTTTGAATATGAGGCCTCATTCATTCAAAGAGGATTGGAGATTTCTCCATTACGATTACCTCTTAAAACAGGCGTTACCGCTTTTGAAACAAGACCTTTCGAAGGATTGGCGGGTGTTTTTAGCGATAGCCTTCCCGATGGTTGGGGCCGTTTATTATTTGACCGCCATTTGCGTTCTCAAAACATATTGCCGTCCGATATTTCTTCACTGGATCGTTTGGCACATGTGGGGTTTCACGGAATGGGAGCCTTAGTCTATGAACCGGATTATAGTCCGTCTGATATAGAAGATGGCTTTATTGATCTGGATCAACTTGCTCAGCAAGCCAGTGAAGTTCTTAGAGGAAGTTCAGAAGAGATCATTCAGGAGCTACTTTCTTTAAATGGGTCATCTGCCGGGGCAAGACCTAAAGCGCTCATCGGGGTTGATGAGACCCGTCAGAATATAACCCATGGTGCAAAGCAACTCGCCGATGGATTTGAGCCCTGGCTGATCAAGTTCCCGAATTCTCAAGACGGACTTGATTCCGGCGCAATTGAATACGTTTATGCTCTGATGGCAAAAGAGGCAGGCGTTGTAATGTCAGAAGCTCATTTATTTGCCGCTAGCAAAGGATGCGGATATTTCGCGGCAAAACGCTTTGACCGGAATTGTACAAAACGATACCACATGCATACGGTAAGCGGGTTATTGCATAGTGATTTTCGGACACCATCATTAGATTATGAAGATTTACTGACGCTTACTGGTCAGCTTACGAAAGACATCCGTGAGGTTGAGAAAATGTATAGACTGGCTGTATTTAATGTCCTGGCCCATAACCGTGATGACCATGCCAAGAACTTCAGTTTTCTGATGGATAATAAAGGGGAATGGAAGTTATCGCCAGCTTATGATCTGACGTTTTCTAATGGCCCAGGGGGAGAACAAAGCACAATGGTAATGGGAGAGGGAAGAAATCCCGGCGACAAGCAGCTTATAAAGCTAGGTATTGAAGCGGGTTTGTCCAAAGCTCTTGTAGATGGAAGTATTGCACAAACAAAGGCTGCCTTGGGGCAGTGGAAGACTTTGGCAAAAGAATATCAGATAAGTCAGGCAAATATAGATTTGATAAATAAAAGGCTGCCATGAAAAGGATGGTGTATCCATTTCATGCCGATATTAACGTGCTTACGTTCGAGAAGCCCACCTTACGCTGGCGGTATGATTCAGGCCAGCACTTACGAGAATGAGGCCAACCTTTCGTACGACTGTATCCCGTCACTTTTCGCATTATACCCACCACAGCTGATCGACGCCTACCTGCGCAGTCAATTCGTCAACCTGCCGGCAGGATTTATGTATTCGAACTTTGACCGGAACCTGAACCATACATCCGAGACCATGCGCGATAAAGAGAATTTGCATATTGGAATGGATTTCAACGTGATGAACATGACAGCAATTATCAACGTCCTGCGCAATGATGATCCGCAGACTGTTATGGAACTGACAGGCGTCCGGGATACACCGACAATGGCACGTATGCTGGATGAACCATATAAGCAGAAAGGTCACCAGATCTGGATTTAACCGGATGCCAGTGGTAAAAAAACAACATCCAAAAACTGGAGCGAGAGCGATCTATCCATTCTGCGCCAGGCTGGTTTTAACATCGTCGTCGATAATTCAAACCCGGCCGTTAAAGATCGGGGCAATGCGGTGAACGCGGTGATCCTGAATGGCGAAAGCAAGCGCTGGTGGCTGGTGAACATAAACCTTTGTCCGGTCTGACCGAAAGTCCGGAACAACAGGCTTACGACAATAATGGTAAACCAGACAAGGACGGCGGCGCTGATCACGCCAATGATGCAGCTGGATATTTCATCAAGAAATGGCAGGTCATTAAACGCACGATCGGTCTGATCGGTGCTGCTGGTTTTTAATATATTAATCGTCACTAAGCGGCTTTTCGGATGGCGGATCCATCAATTTACCTCCGAAACACGACTGATTTACTTCGCTTAAATGCCTTATACTATCAAACCTATTAATCAAGCATTCCAGTTGCAATACCTTAAAATCTTCAAATTTCAGTCGCATAACTCCTTTGTTTCTTGTCCTTATTTCAACGAAATAAATCCCATGACGCATTACGCTACCCCACTTTTTTGCTAAAAATGTAAAAAGATTTTTCAGAGATTTTTTGGTTACATACTTTATAACCTCTTTCCCCAATAACGTGCTTATAACATCATGTCCCTTAATAAATTCCCCTATATCAACAAAAACCTCTAAGCCTGTTTCATGCTGCAGGAAAAGATATCGCACGCCAATTGTCTCACCATCTTTTCCTTTTTCTGGAATTTCAACGAAAACTCCCAAGGAGTGAGGATATTTTGTATTGAAATTTTCAACACTCCATTCAAGCTCTCTAATAACAGCATGATGACCCGTTGAAAGCTTGTTATAAAGTTCCTGATAAGATCCGCTCCCAAACCCGCCTACTTTGGAATCGATTCCCAGTTTGATAGCAATTTGGTAATCTTCGTAGATTTCCCTTTTGGACTTGTACATAGCTTTTCGATTTGCACAAGATAAGTTAATTAAACCTAAGCATTGAGCGTTAAGTTTATTGCGAATTAATGATAAAATGAGTTCGTATCAGGCCCCACAGACCATATTCCTCCTTTATTTGGGTCGTCGATCCAGTTGATATCACCATTTGGAAGAAATTCTGTCGTCTTCAACACTTCCAGCTCGTAATCCTTGCCAACTCTGGACTTAACCTGATAGAGATATGCTCTATCGAAAGCGAAATGATTGTCGGCAATCCCTGTTTCCATGACAACATTGTAACCCGTGACGTCACTTTCAACACTCGGGTAAACCAAGACATGGAACCGATCGTTATCATCTGTTTTAATAATATCAGTATACATTCGATAAAATCCGGTTGTTAATCTGTACGTCAAGGTGTCGGATGCGTTGACAATCCTGGTGAACCATTCAGTCAGATTATGATCAATCCGCAGTAATTCTGGAGTAGATGAGCTAAATATCGGACTTCCTGAAAATAGCTTAGCCATAGTGTCATTCGGATTACGCTTGGTCAAAGATGATACTATGGCATCTACCCCAATTGCAGCAACGGGAATACGGTTATCTGTGGTGCTCTGATTACGAACCTCAGAAATTGCAACGAAATCTCCGACCTCTGGCCTTACTTCGAACAGTGCGACACCGTTGTCGGTCGAACTGTAAAAAACCGGGTATCCCTGCAAATTGCATCGTCCAGCGACTCCCAACCCAGCCGGCGGGTAAGAAAAGTCTTTTGGTTTCATCAAAGTGTTGTTGGTCACATCATCAACAGACTTAGCGGTAATTTTCCTTGCTCGGAACAATGCAGGAAAGTACACTTCGTAACTCATTGGCTGATAGCCAAGTTTATGCATAAAAGTAGATATTACGTCTCTAATGTAAGCTTTCCCGAAATTAGGACAGTGTAGGATTAGACTCGAAATGAGCTAATTTTAACTGTCACATGAAAAAGAAAAACTACTCAGAAACCCAGATCGTGGCGATCCTCAAACAGTATGAGGGTG
>NZ_SWFP01000020.1 GCF_005869225.1 Dyadobacter bucti
TTAGGAAAATATGATTTCAACGATGAAATCAGGTTACAAGAGAACGGGCTACGAGCTTTGCGGCCGCCTGTCGATAAGCGTTAATTAGCAAACCGCTATTTTCCGTCCATTTGTAATGAAAACCTCTGATCCAGTCAATGGCACTTTTGCCGTTGACGATATATTCATAGGCTTTATCCGGAATGCTTTCAATCGTGATTTGACTGTTATAATAGATGGTGTTTTTCTGATCCTTTTTAGGATAACGCATTTTCTCAACTTTGAAGAATCCGCTTTCATCACCTTTCACATATACATCATCAGCCGGGGCAACTGTTTCATAATTGATATGCAAATCTGCGAGTTTTCGGCCGGCTTTGCTAAATGACCAAAAATCTTCTGTCTTTTCGACCAAAGGAAGTTTTGGAAGCATCTTTTTAAGGTCAGACGCAAACTTAACCCGGTACGTTGGAGAATGCAGGAAACCGTAAACGTAATAGAATATATCCTCCTTGCTCACCATGTTACCATACTGGCTTCTGGCGCGCTTAAAAATGAAATCAGACACTCCATCCTTTCTTACAAAGTCACTCTGCCCGTCTCCGTCGAACAATGAAGGTGCCTGGCGTTGGGTTTCTTCGTAATAGTATAATGGAAAACATTGGGAATCACCATTTAAATGAAGGTCTGGGATTAAATCGGTAATTATAACTGATAGACCTTTACTACCGCCTGGCCCCGGGACACAAATGATAAGATTCTTAGATTTTGCCGATGGAAAAAATGAATCCATTCGAGAAACTACGTTGTTGAATTCACGACTGAAATATAGTTTCTGTTTAAAAAAAGGACGATATATTGAAGTTCTTAGACTCGTTTCATAATATTCTTTTCTTCGTTTGTTAGACAAGTCGTTTACAAAGGCTCTTGACCAACTTATTTGACTGTCATCGAAATTAATAATTTGATCAGCAGTAGCACTAGGGTCATTCTCTCGTAAAACTATAAAGTCATCAATTGCTTTGTTAAAAAAGCTTATTGATTTTTTAACATTGTTGACCAAAGTAAGGGTATCGGAATTATATGCCCAAGAATCACGCGCTGTTTCTAACCCGCGACAAAATAAATTGGGTATGAAGAAGGATAATAAATTTCCTTTTTCACTTATTGCGGTAAACGTATTAAACAAATCATTTCTCTGACTTATCCAATCGCCATGTTCATTCGGATCAAGAATTTCCCATGGCATATTATCATTTGAAGTTGTTTTAAACTTTTGAATGATTTTCAATTTATCTCCTTGCGTCAGGTAATCGCCAATGTCATGGTAATGAATTGTCGCTTTCTCGCCATTTGCCTTTGGGTTTTTAATCAGGAAAGTAATAGCGATAGGTGTACGGGACCCAGATCCGAAAATTTTACCTCCTTCTTTTCTTGAAAGTTCTCCACTCGTCCTTTGGTTACCACGAAGGTTAAAAACATAAATCGACGAAAATTCTTTTTCGAGGCTTTTTCGAAAACCGGAACTTGAATTACTATCCAGCCATGCACCGTTTGAAACAAAGGCAATTATGCCGCCATGAACTTTGTCTAAACGATCAGACGACCAGCGGAATGCTTTAATGTAAGAATCGTAAAGGGAATTTTTGTTAGTGGCAGTCGTTTCCTTGGCGTATGTGGCTGCAATACGGGAATCCAATTTAACGTAACTTTGGTTTTGCGCATTGTCGTTCGCTGATTTCTGTCCAGCCGAATATGGCGGGTTTCCTATAATCACCCGTAATGGTGCTTTCTTTTGAGCTGCAACACGTTTTGAATTCTGAGGGAACATGTCAGAGAACATTTTTTCACTATCGTCCGATTCTCCTAATTGGAAAGTGTCAGTCAATACTATTCCGTCAAATGCTTCGTAACGCTCCGGGTCCTCTAATTGATCGTGAAAAGCATTTTCAATATTTACGGCCGCTATGTAATACGCAAGCAGGACAATTTCATTTGCATGAATTTCCTGTTTGTATTTGCGTTCCAGGTCACCTGGCTTTATGAGGCCACTTTGCAGCAAACGGGTTATGAAAGTGCCTGTGCCGGTAAAGGGATCAAGAATATGAATATTTTCGTCTGAAATGCTTCTGTCAAATTCCTTTTTCAGGATGTCGTTTACAGAGTGAATAATGAAATCTACAACTTCAATCGGGGTGTAAACAATACCAAGCTGCTCCACCATTTTCGGGAAAGCGGTTTTGAAAAATTTGTCATAAAGCTCAATGATGATACGCTGCTTACCGTCGGCGTTGTCTATTCCGGAAGCACGTTTTTTAACTGAATCGTAGAACTTTTGAAGTGTTTCGGATTCTTTTTCAAGTGAGCTAGCATCCAAGAGATCCATCATGGTTTGCATGCTTTTCGAAATCGGATTGTTTTTTACAAACGAATACCCTTCAAACAAAGCATCAAAAACCGGCTTGGTGATGATGTGCTGGGAAAGCATTTCAATTGCCTGGTTTTGAGAAATGCTTGGATTGATGTTTTTCTGCAAACCTGCCAGAAATTGGAGAAAGGCTGTTTTGTGTTCACCTTCTGTTTTAATCAGATTTGAGATCCGTTCCATCTGTCGCTCGGCAATGAGGGCCACATCTTTTGCCCACTTTTCCCAATATACCCGGTCACCAACTTTCTCAACTAATCGCGCATAGAATACACCTTGTAATTCCTGAAACTGGATCCCTAGCTGGCGGCCAGCTGCGGCGCGAACTGTTTCGGATGTTGAAGGTGTTCCATTCTGCTGGGTTGTCGATTCGGTATCTTCACTGGTCGCACCTGGTCCACCTACAATGATTTGCGGCGGCGGTGTTTTATTGAGATCAATCTTATTTACGATGGCATTGAAACGGTCGTCATGTGCACGTAAGGCATTTAATACCGTCCACACTACTTTATAACGTTGGTTGTCGTCCATGGCACGCGCTGCGTCCACATTGGAAGGAACCACAACCGGGATAATGATATAGCCGTATTTCTTACCAGGTGAAATACGCATTACCCGGCCAACGGACTGCACCACATCAACCTCGGAATTACGAGCCGATAAAAACATGACTGCATCCAGAGAAGGAACGTCAACACCTTCACTCAGGCAACGAACGTTGGTAAGAACCCGGCATTCTGAGGCGTCTGTACTACCTGCTTTTAACCAGGTAAGTAACTTATCCCGTTCAGGCGCTGCCATGGTGCCGTCAACGTGTTCAGAGGCAACCAATACAGTCTCATTCCTTTTATTTGCCGTTAGCGTATCCCGGTAAACACCAGTTGCTGAGTTAAAAGAACCCGTTATATTTTTTGAGGCTACGATGCTTTGGCAAAAGGCAACAGCCCGGTGCATTGGGTTGGGATCTGTTTCTTTTATGATTCCAAAATCACCAAGCACCTGTTTCGACAATGCATTGATACAACCAATCAGCTTTGAAATATCATCCGTGCCAATTTCGGGTTAAATTAAAAGTTAGAACCAAAAGTACCACGGGTTTCGCGTAGCTAAATTACCTGGCTTATATCATCTGTATTCAAATCTCAGCGCCATCTTTAAAGATGTTATCAAGATTCTGCCATTAAAGTGCTGTAGATAGACTTACAAGATTTTTTTGCCAAAAGTTAATTATTGTAAAAAGTGCCATACAAGCTTCCTAATAGGGGCAACGGTACATTATGTACAATCTTTTAATCTAACCGTACCTTGCCTTCGATCCATCGGGTAACGACCGAGCCGGATACAGTTTCGAGGTCATAGAAATAAAAACCTGACAACAGGGCTGATTGCGCGGCTGTTACGTTGATTGTGATTTTGCCGTCAACTTGCACCAGCGTCAGGCCGCCGTTTTCAGTGGTCAAGGAAAGATCGGATGCCGACTGTCATTTAGTCCGGCGTAATTGCATGCGCGCGCTGAAACCGGTGAAATTGATAGGAACGCCGTACTGTGCAAAGGTTAATTCGCGGTTCCACGTTGTACCTTGATCAATGCTGAAATCGTAGTTTTCTGCCATGCCTACCCCTGTTTCTGGCTGATTAGAACAGGGCTGGCGTGGATGTAAAATGAATTCTACTTTTACATATGTTTAATTAGCTTTTTGTTTTTATTTTCGCCGCATACCAAAAACCTCTATCACTTTATGAATTCCTACAGGCTCATTTCCATTCCCTTGTTATCACTTATTGTTTTTTTAACCTTTGGCTGTGGCAGCCCTTCCAAAAGTGTCTCTGAAAATTCGAATGCTATTACAAATGAAGAGATCAGCGGAGAATATAAAGGATCAATTTCAATAGATGATGGGGATTATATATCTGCAATAAAGATGGAAATCAAAGAAAACGGAACTTTCACCGCACAACGATTCGTAAATGGAAAAGAGAAAGAAATGTTTGCCGGAAGCTATAAAACAATAGTTGAAAAAATTGTCACTAAAGATTCTTATGGAAAAGATACAACTCCAACATATTTTCACACTGTTAACTTCATAACTAATGATAAAAATCCCCAATCCACTTATATCATAAATGATGGGTACAAGACGAAAGGCTTATCGCTCGCTGCCTTTCACAGCTATTTAGATCATGAAATAGAATTAAATCGTGTGGAATAAACTTACTGCGATACACTAACGCTTAAAGTGTTCTCTCCTAACGTCAAGCCTGTGAAGAGAAGGCTTTCTCTCAGAGCGTCTGTATCACTCACGCGTGGTCAGATGTTCTAGAATCATATATCCGCCCAGGCGTCGTGTCAAAAGAAATGTGTGGATTCGGGAACTTTTTAGGATAAATGCCTATTAATCCTGTATCCCGTCATAGGTTTAATGGATTTCACCAGCTCAAAAGAGATATTGTCTTTTTTTGGCGATTTGAAAGAATCGCATGAAATCCTCATGTTCATATTGGCTGGTTTAGCCTGTCTGTTTGGCTATTTTACTAAGTCGAAGGACAAGAATGCGCGCAAATCTAGCAGCGTTATTAACAACTACCACAACTGCATCATTATTAATAATAACACACCTTTGCCTAGTAGTAACATGCCTAAGCACTTCATTAACAGCAGTATTATCAAGAGTAGTATAAACAAAAGACGACGAAAAAGGTAACCATAATGGCATCTTCAAGGCATTAGTACACCCTCAAGTAACGCTAACAACAACGATATCAGAGCATAAAGAAAAATAACAAATCACAAAATACGTATATAGTAATACGTTCAAATTGCTACATAGATTTCGAACTGGTATCGAGGCTTTTTTAATACATCAAACCCCAACCATCCCCACGCGACCAATCCCCCGCTTGACGATCGGATAAAGCTTCGTGATCACGTCCTGACTTCTTATCAGGCTCACCCTTGTCGTCCCAGATCTCGAAGAATTTAAGCATTTTCATCCTTGGTGAGTTTGTCAATGGGGACACGCTGTTTGAATGGCTAGAAAAAAATCGTCAGGGATTGCCGGACATAATTCTCTCGGATTTGAACATGCCGGGCAAAAATGGTTATGACATCTTATCTTTTATTAACTCAGAGCCTGATTTGGGGTGCATCCCTGTTATCATTACGTCTACATCACCTGTCATCGCAGTCCGAGAAAAATGTCTTTCAAATGGGTGCCATGGAATACATGGTCAAGCCGGAAATCTTCACTGACTACCATGCATATATGAAAACGCTCTACCAGAAATTAGAGGCTCTTTGTTAAGTGATATCTCTAATTTTAAACTGTCTGTTGTTATGTGATACTTACACCTACGGGATACTTGCATAACTATCAAAAAATATTAGGGTTTGGTCAGGCTACCTTGTGTAAAATCATCCTAATCTCGTCAGTTATAGTAAGATGCTGTGCATTCTGTAAAACTAAATCTCTGTACTTTCTTGCGATATTCCATTGAATTTCATAATTTTCTATGTTATAGTACCATCTCTGACACAACTAACCATGGACACTACGAAAACCATTTACATTGTGGACGATGACGAAGATGACATGCTTGTCATTAGAGAAGCTATTGCAGATTTAAATTTGACAGCTAATGTATATTTCGCCTATAATGGCAGCCAACTTTTGGAGATGTTAAGCAAGGAAGTTGAAAATGGCTTAATTTTAGTTGACATGAATATGCCTGGAATGAACGGGATTGAGATACTACAAACTGTTTATGCTAACCCAGACTTCAAACATTTACGTTCAATCCTTACATCGACCAGTAGTAGCACTGAGTTAAAACAACGGGCTCTAGAATCTGGGGCGATGCAATTCATCTGTAAGCCTTCCAAGTATGATGGATACATTAAGTTGATGAACGACATTTTTTACAAATGCTTTTGAAGAGTCGATAATCAAGTTGCTTGGCATTGTTAGCCGCGTGCAATCTAATAGATCGATCCTGGACGTTTTGCTGGCTTCTCGATGTAGCTACGTAAGTTGTGTCAGTAAAGAATAGACCATTAATCATGATCATGGAAAGTTTCGCAACATATTATAGAAACCGGGAGTTGATCCGATATAATTCAGCAATCGTGTCTGATATTAGAGCAAAAGGAACCGAATTGAAGCAAAGAATGAATGTGCTGTTCAGGCGCTTGGACAAATTGGAAGAAATGTTGCAGGCATGTAGGGTTTCTAAATAGTCGGTTGACAGGCCGTAAATTGAGAATTTACAGCACCTATCGCTATGCGTTTTTGTGAACGGCATATAAAAGTGCTCTTTACTTGCACTGTCCTAAAAGTTTGCACCAAAAGGCCCTTTCCTCTTGTTCTGTGTTCCTCACTTAAAATTTGTTAGAAGATTCGAAAGGGTCATTAGCATGAAACTTGTGCATCCGTCTAGCAAAAAAATGTTTATAAACCTGACGTGTAACTAGAATCGTTAGTAAATATGAGAGTCGCAAATAACTCTCCGTAGTAGGATACAAATTCAGATCATGGGTAACATTACTTTGGCGTCAGTTTTATTAATGGTTAACAGGTCAACCGTCCAAGGTGCCTCCCCTACTCTATGCCTATGGTTCACAGGTCAACCAATTTGCCCTTGAATGTAGGTAATTGTCAAAAATACCCGAGGTTTTACAAAACTTATGAATGCTTTGAATTGGTAAGTTTTAACAATGCCGTTTTCAATGAGCGAAACCTTTTCAATAAAACAGTAAACTACTTCTTTAGAAAGCCGTTTACAAAAGTGTGGGAATGATTTGTCCGAATTACTATTTCTCTTTCAGCTTCTCATGGTAACGCTTCTCAAGCCAGGCCATCAGATCGTCGTATCCTTTTCGGTCTGAGAAAGCATCTGGATTGTAGCTGTCGCCTTCCTTCCGCTTTTTCTCTAGGCCAAACTGCCCGGCATGCGATGCCACCCAGAGGTCAAAATCTAGCTTTTTCATGGCGTCGATGGTGTAGCCGTAATCTTTCGCTACATCTGAATATCCCGGCATACCGGATAATTTCGTTTCGTCCAGAATCCCGGGAAAATTGGCAATCAGAACCTTATAGGAGCGGTTGTTATCCTTTACAGTCAATAAAAAACTATTGGCACCAGGTGTATGGCCGGGATGGTGAAGGACCGTCAACGCGGCATCTTCCAAACGAACAACCTCCTGATCCTTCAATATACGATCCGCCTTCACGGGCTCGAACGTGGCACCATATTCACCCAGCACATAATCTGAAGCACCACCGTCTGCAAGCGCTTTCGCATCCCGGGCATTGTATCATCATTTTAGCACCTGTCTCCTTTTTTATCGCCGCCATCCCCGCGACGTGGTCATAATGGGCATGTGTGGCCAGTAATATCTTAATATCAGAAAACTTAAAACCTAGACTAGTGATATGCTTTTTTATCAACGGAACGGATTCTTCCAAACCCGTATTGATCAGGACATGGCCTTTTGGCGTTGTGACTAAGTAACAGGCCAAGTCGGCTGTACCGACATAATACAGATTACCGGCAATACGAAACGGTTGATAATCACGGCTCCAGATTTCCTGGTTAAAGGGCAGTTTGTACTTTTGAGCATGTGTAAAAGCAGGAGAAAATAACAACATCGCCAGGCGACGTTTCTGGTCAGTTTGGATTGAAAAAGCATAACGGGAAAGTATGCCCGAAATTAAGTAACTGTTTTCTGCCAAGCAACACGAATTCGTCCGTTGGCCCCTTCTCCTTGTACTATCCCAAGAACTTCGCCTGAATTCGCCCTTCCCCTCTTATTCTGTGTTTCTCATTTAACATATCATTTAGTTATACAATGATTGCAGAATGGGTTAAGAGATAAGATAGTAACCGGTTATTAAAAACCGTCACCTCCTTTATGTTTTTCTAGCAGTTTTTATCCATCATAAGGCAGTATCCCGAATTTTTGAATTAATTATTGGCTTTGTAAATAGATATCGTGTGATACACAATGACAGAAAGGAACAGAAACTTCATTCTTATAGTGAACTATTCTTGAAATATCCTTAAAAAAAAACAAGGATTAAAGTGTAAGAATGACACTATGCCGATACACTAAACAAAGCCGTGGCCTTTTTTGCACTTTCTTTTAATTTAACCCTTAAAAGGATTATTTACAATACATATGTTGGCTTATCTCCTGTTCTTTGTAAACTTTAACTAAAAAATGTTCATTAGATCCTTTATAATGAACTATTTACCGCTATTGTTAGTAATTGTGTCCAGATTTGAAATCCGTCGGAAAATGCTAAGGATATCAATCTGTCAAGTGAAAATATTAGAACAAAATTAGAATTGATTCAAACGTTCTAAATCACTCAGCCATAACATATAGTTAACATTTAGGTAACATTGAAATTCTACTTTTGTGACAAATAAAGACATCATAAAGGCATGACAACCAGCGTATTACGTCCAAATCAAGAATCCTTGGTTGTAAAACGAAATAATAACCTGGTTGTAAAATCAAAACAAAAAAGTGCGAGTAAAAAAGTTTTAAAGAAGATTGGAAAGATTTCTGCTTACGTCACAGTCATTTCCACATTTTTTGGAAGTATTTCGGGAGTGATCAGTACTATCATTGAAGTATTGAAATCGTTAGGTTTCCTTAAATAATATTGCCCCTCACTGAGTAGAATCAGTGGGGATTGCTAATTATTGGTTCTGTTTATCGCTATTGCCTCCGTGGCTGACATTCAAAAGGTGTTCGATCGTAATATCCGAAGGGTATATCAATGAAGAGTTTTTGAGGTCACTTTCGGCGCTGGACAAATTTGGACAAGTTGACGCCTTTGTTCAATTCTACCCTGAGAGATGAAGCTATACCCGCTGCCTCAATAACATCTGTGATACCGACAGCCGATATATCTTCAGCATGATCGATGCCAAATAGATGAATATTTACTACCTGGCCGCCACGAGGTGCATTATGGGGTTCTTTTAGTAAATGGACATAGAATGGCGCTAAGGAATTTTCATTACCTTGTTTGTTCTGATTGCTCTTAACATCGACTAAGTAAATCTCGAATTAATTAGTTTATAACTAATAGGTTATAACTTTTACATAATGCACTTTGAAGCAGGGTATCTAATTGAGACGGCAGGTAAGTTTTAAAATCACTGAACTGTAAACCATTTATGAAAAAGATAGTATTATCAAGCCTTGGTTTTTTTCTTCTTCTATGTTGTGCCCAGGCTCAGAAACCTGAATTGCCAAAATTATCTGCGAGCGATTACTTCAACAACTTTCAAAGATTTACTAATGAGAGTCCAAATATAAATGCGGCATTTGCCAATGTTCAAAAATTAGCATCAAATCCAGAATATGAACAATCTGCAACTTTTCTAATTCATAATAGCTTCGCACAGGATTTTGTTCAACGACCAAGCGATGACGAAGCCCAGAAGGTAAGCCGTGCAAAACGAAGATTGATTTCTAGGCCAATTCTTGATAAAATGGTCTTAGATACCTCGGTACTTTTGAAGCAACAAATACAACCTTTGTTTTTGCTAATCAAAGTTCAAGAAGCTGCAAACGATATAGAACAGTTAGCCAGGCTGACAGAGGAATTCATTAACTTAGAACTTGATGGACGTGATATTTACCGTTATCGTGCTGGCAGATATGGTTTGAATATCCTGAATGTCATACGGAGACATTCCGAACTAAGCGAATTGTCACTAAGACTAACGAATAAACTGGAAGCCAGCCTTCGCCAAGGACAAGTAGTTGTCACTGACTCGTCCAGCAGAGCCGATCTGGATAAACGGGCGTGGTTCCGGTTTCTGTTTGCCAGCGTTAATTTTTTGAAATCAGAACAAATGACTGATCGCCGGCGAAAAGAAACCCTTTTGAAAGTAGCATTTGAATACAGTCCTGATCTTATTGACAAAAACCATCAATCCGGATATTTCTATGACATGGTAATGCTTTGGGGGCATGGAAAAGAAGGATTTCAGGATGATTATTTACAGTTTATCACTGCCAGTACGGATAAAAAGCAAGTCATGGAGACACTGTTAAAGACGGCACTTGTGGAACCTTCGTATAAGGAAAAATTAAGAGCTGTTCACGAGGAATTGATGCCAGGTACAAGCTTCGGTGACTATTGGAAAAAAGGAATTGACGCGTCTGCTGTTAAAGCCCCTCCGATTACGCTGACGCTTATGGCTAAAAAACCGTTTTCGAGTAAGTCATATTCAGGCCAATGGATATTAGTTGATTTCTGGGGAACCTGGTGTAAGCCATGCCGCGAGGAACATCCGGCTTTGCAGAAATTTTATGATTCGACAACCGTCCAGCAGTCGAAAAACATAACGCTTCTGACCGTTGCCAGCCGGGATACAGAGCAGAAGGTTACAGCCTATATGACAAAAATGAAGTACTCGTTTCCGGTTGCAATGTCGGATAACAAGATTGAAAGATTATTCAAGGTTCAAGGCTATCCGACAAAAATATTGATTACTCCAACCGGTAAGTACATCACCGTACCATTTGGAGTAGATTGGGTTAGTTTCGTAAATAAATATGTGGAAGCGAACTAAGTTAATGATGTTATCATCAAGCATTTGGGTTAAATTAAGGAAGGGAGAAGAGCCATTGCGCGGTAAGGTATTTTCAATCATCTTTTCGGCTGGGACGCTCAATTGATTTTATGATAACCCCGGCATGACGAAGCACTTTGTAAAATGTCCTACGACTACCAATCTGAAATGAGTTCATGATTTCAGTTGTCGACTGTTGACCTAATTCATAAAGATTCTTCACCGATGGCGCCATCCTCTGATATTTAACAGCTAATCCTTTGGGCCTGCCACCTTTCCTTCCACGCGCCCTAGCTGAATCCAGACCGGCCCTTGTCCGTTGCACAATAACATTACGTTCATGCTCAGCAAGTGCACAGAATATTTGAAATACCAGAAGCCCACCAGGTGAAGTGGTATCAATGGGATCGTTAAGCGATACCAAATGAATATCCTTCTTACCGAGATCTTCAACCAGTTCAATCAGCCCACGTGTAGACCGTCCCAAACGGTCGAGTTTCCAGATCACAATGGTATCGCCTTTGCGTAAAAAGCCCATCATCAATTCGAACTCCGGTTTGTTAGCCTTCATCCCGGATATTTTATCTTCATAAATCTTTTCGCAACCCGCCAGACGCAATGCATCGGTTTGAGAATCCAATGTCTGTTCCTGGGTGCTGACCCTTGCATATCCTACTCGCATTAATTTGTGCTGTTTTGTATCTGTTACTTACCAGAATGCAATATACGGTACATTCATAAAGTAGATAAGTTTCGGATACAACTTTTTTATCAGGTTTAGCATCTTTTTAACTTAAAGGGAGCTGTACCTATAAACGAACGTTTTTTAGCCACCGCCCCGGCGGACCAAAATTATGCCCGCTGAATTTCTTTCCGGCCAGGAACGCGAACGTTATCAGAGCATCCCGTCCAATTTATCGCAAGAGGATTTAACCCGTTATTGTTTTCTCTCCAACACGGACCGCCAGCTGATATCCGGTATGCGGCGAGACCACAACCGTTTAGGTTTTGCTTTGCAGTTAACGATACTTCGGCTCATGAACCACCTTCCCCAAGAATGGTACAGGAAAGTGCCGGATAATCTGGTTAGTTATGTCGCACGGCAGCTGGACATCAACGATCCGGCAATCCTTATTAATTATGGAAATAGGGAAAAAACGATCTCAGAACATTTATACACAATCCTTTTATATTTGAAACGAAGACGATGGCAACCGCTTATTGATACAATCCCATTAGAGAAATGGCTCTTAGAGCGAGCATTGGAACACGATAACGAACACGTATTGTTATCTCTGGCCTGTGACTGGCTACGAGAAGAATTAATTTTAAGGCCGGCCATTATTGAACTGGAGCGGCTAGTTGTTTCCCTGGCTGATTTGGTTCATCAGGAAACTTACAAGCGCCTGTCATCATTGCTAACAAATTCGTTCAAAGAAAATTTGGACAATCTTCTGGTAGTAGACAAGGTTTTCAAAACGACGCCGCATAACTGGCTTTCGAAACCTCCGGTGAGCCCTACTGCAAACCAGATTAAGCTAATGTTGCACAAACGCCAATACCTGACCCAGCTCGATATTGAAAAATGGGATACCAGTAGCCTTCATCCTAACCGCCGTAAAAGGCTCGCGGTTTTAGCCCGGAGCAAAACCAACCAGGCATTGATCCGGATGTCCGATACAAAACGCTATCCCATGCTTGTCGCCTTTTGTCTAGAGGCATACATTACACTAACTGATTACATTATAAAGCTTTTTGATGAATACTGGGAAGACATATCCGGTCAATCAGTACGTGAGCTGACCGAATACCAATTAAAGCAAGTTAAGTCCAGGGACGGTGCACTTATAACTTTGGGAAAGGCTGCCGAACCCATTGTAGATGAAATCAATATTCCGGCTGCCGAATTAAGGGCGCGTATATATGCCAGCGTATCCAGAAGCGAATTGATTGAAGCCATTGACATTATGCAAATGCTGACAAGGCAAGGGCCGCGTACTTTTCATCACTTTCTTATTAGCCGATATCGGGTCATTAAATCATTTTCTGCCGGTTTTTTAGATGCACTCACTTTTGAGCATGCCTTTGCAGGAGATGATTTTGAGCAGGCACTTCAATTGATAGGTGATTGGCAAACAGGACGAAAGAGAAAGAACCCGAAAGAACTACCTATGAAATTTATGCTTCCATCTTGGAAGTCGTTTGTTGAGCCGGTAAAAGGCGAAATAGACCGTCCTGCTTACGAATTAAGTGTCCTTGCCAGGCTCCGTGACCGGTTGCGTTCGGGTGATGTTTATGTTAACCATTCCAGAAAATATGCAAGTCCTGATACTTACTTGATTCCGGAAGCGAACTGGAAGGCACACAGGACCGAATTGCTAACCTATCTAGGTTATAAGGATGCAACCCCTTACCGGTTAGAAGAGCAAATTTCGGAACTGGAATCACATTTGCCGTTGATGGAACAGATACTGGCAGACGGCGGTGATATCCGTCTGGACGATGATGGGGAATTGGTAGTAACACCCTTAAAAGCAGACGATATACCAGAATCGGTAAAAGCGCTCCGGGCAGCGGTCGACCGGTTATTGCCGCGCGTAGAATTAACGGATCTTCTGGTTGAAGTAGACAATTGGACAGGGTTTTCCAGTGAGTTGACAGGCTTGGAAAATGAATCCAGGAGTAAGACCACCAGGCATTATTGTATGCAGCACTTTTGGCAGGAGCCTGTAATATTCCATTAACTGAAATGGCTCAAAGTGCAGGACTTGACTACCAGACGCTTTGGTGGGTGTCTACCAATTACATCAGGGAAGAAACACTTAAACGGGCCACGGTCCGGCTGGTTAATTATCAGCACGAACTTTGGCTGTCATCTTATTGGGGCAGTGGAATGTTGTCTTCTTCTGATGGACAACGATTCCCTGTAAGCGGCAAAATCCGTAATGCACAGTCCATTCCGCGTTATTACGGTTACGGCAAAGGTTATACGCTTATTACGCATACGTCCGACCAATATGCACAATACGGAAGCAGATCCGTTCCATCAACAATCCGGGATGCCACTTATGTACTGGATGAAATATTGGGTAACGAAACAGATTTGGAAATTATAGAGCACACCACGGACACAGGTGGTTATACCGATATTATTTTTGCGTTATTCGATTTATTAGGGTTACTATTTTCACCTAGGTTGCGTGACCTTGCAAACCAAAGCCTGTGCCGGATTAAGGGGATGGATTTACAGTATCCTTCACTTAAATTCACCTCCAATTTCCGTCCAGAATATGTCCGGGCCAGGTGGGATAATTTATTACGGGTTGCGGCCACACTAAAAAGTGGTTGGGTTACATCATCGCTTATGATCAGTAAATTACAAGGATATCCACGGCAGCACCATTTGACTGCACTTCTACAAGAATATGGCAAACTGGTTAAAACGACCTTCATACTACGATATTTACAAAGTCAACCGTTGCGCCGGCGTATTCATGCACAGCTTAACAAGGGTGAACAGCTGCATGCACTTCGCGCCTGGCTTTGGTTTGGTGGCGATGGGCATCTCAGGCGAAAACAGGAAGACGCCCAACAAGAAACTGCGGGTTGTTTAAACGTTCTGACAAACCTGGTTGTGGTTTGGAATACGGTTTATACACAGGAAGTACTTAAAAGGCATCAGGCGGAAGGCAATCTGGTCGATGAAAGTGATTTTGAACATCTTTCTCCGGCCAGATACGCACACATTAATCGATTAGGTCGTTACACTTTTCAGAAAGTAGAGCAATTTGAGGATAACGGCTTACGCCCATTGAGGACGTAAATCACTTAACGCTATTTTTTGTCCATTTACTAAAAGAACCCCATTATCATAAGAGTCTTTCAGAAGAGCGCCCAATTCTTTTGCTGTTAACATTTGATTAGTGTTTAAGGTTAAACAAATGTAGTAAAATATTGTAGCTACAATATAGAATACTAAATAATAATTATTTATTTGCGAATAACGTCGTCAAACATTTATAGCCTGTGAGTAACTGACAAGCAATTAATCCGACTGCCACATACTGAGATTGTAATTTGAGTAAAATAGAATATCACGGGTTTTTTTACAAAAAATTCAATGGAAAACGGCTGGGTACTTTTAATCGTATGCGCAATAGTAGGGTACTTTGTTGATCTATTTCTATATCGTGTTGTGAAGATTAATTGGAGTCGTTATGATCTGAAACAGGGGTATGACGGTTGTTTAGGAACAGCTATTACCGCTATCATAATAATTATCGGCATAATAGTATGGCTCAAATTAAATCGGCCTTAGAAGTGTCTTGCGACCAGCGAGCGAGAGGAGCAACCCTACCGCCACAAAGTCAATTATAACGGAGAGATAGTAGATGTCAAGCGGTTCTGTATTTTATGCTCAAAACCTACTCTATCATGGAAGAAAACAAGTCAAACAGTTCAGTTGATGTAATGAAAAGGATTGATGACTTTTTCAAAAAGTTAAATCCGGTGGAAAAGAAAGTTGCAACATTTATCCCGCCAATCATACTTTTTATCGTCTTTTACAAACTAGCCGAAAGTTATGACGAAGAGAGATTCTGGCCAGGCTCAGGAGATGCGTTTGATATGGCGGATACTTGGTGGGTCTGGATAATATATCTTTTGATCATTGGTTTTTTGTTGTTGAAAATACATAATCAACCAGACACTAAATCGTAAGCAGATACACCGCAATAACCCTATCCGCTTGTTCCCTGCTCTTCAGTTTCTCCCCGCCCGTCAAGAACTTATATAGCCGGTTGGTTTACTCGTCGTGCATGAAATAGTATTGCGATCCTTCCTTGCTGTAAATCTTGCATATTTGTAAACTTTTCCTGAGATATAAATTTTTAACAGGTTGATAGTCAATTTGTTAAAATAGTTTTTTGTAAAACTTTTGAAATTTCTGTTTGCGAATACTAACCAAAATGATGTTATTCAAGCCTTAAATCTAGAACACATGCAAACGAGCATGAAAAAAGGAAGTCCCAATCCTGAAAATGGATTAAAACTTCCTCCTGAAAAGGTTCTAGGTATTGTTGCTGGTGTGATTACACTTCTTGCCGCCGTCGTAAAGTTGCTTGAAGCGTTACACCTGATACCTTAGAACAGCCCCCTGTTGAGCCATACGATGGTTCCGGGGGGTATTTTTTTATGTTGCCCGTTTGAATTGGTAGCAAGGTTTCCAAATTTAGTCAATAGGTTTAGACAAATAAAAGAAACTGTAAAAAAAATCATAAATAAAATTGTAAACCGTCGCACGGCATTTGCACGAGCCAGCACGCAGATTACACGATATCAGCACGGCAAATTCACGGGGAGGCAGTATAGTGTTAAATCTGGGAAATTTAATATGGTGTGTAGAAGCTCACAAGCCCGATGTTCAATTATAAACGACGGTTTAGACGCAGCTACTGAGCAGGCAGTAGGAGAGCAGGCCAACCGTCAAACCTGCTGTGTCAATTATGACACCGGTTTGCTATTTTGTCCAGCAAGATCTTCTCTCATATTCCCATACGCTTTTGCCAGGTATGCAATCAATGTTGGTATTTCATCCAGCGGGATGCTTGGATTTGTACGGCTGCGCTTGCCTTCGAGAATGTGAGCTATGCTGAGGATGACGACACCGTCATGCGGAAAATGTCAGCGAAATACAAAGACTGAAAGGTGAAATCCTAAAACTGATACTTCTGTTTCATCGCGTCCAAAAGTTGACCCAGCTCGTGAATTAGATGATATGCTCCCACAGGCCGGGCGCCGCTATGTCCTTCCCTACGCGGTTTAGAAACTTCATCAGCTAATTTCTGAACTTCTTCATTTAACGAGATTAGCTGCCTGGCATCATTCATTAGCAAAGAATGTTCAACATTAGGCTTTTTCCCCTCTTGGTATAGCCTTGCTAAAACGAGATATGAGTTGGTAATTGTCATTGTATGAAATGATTTAGTTTATCAAATATAATTGTTATACTAATAATTGTTATTTGTTTTAGAAGACATATTTTTCCAAAGTGCTTCAGCACACTTTTTGATATTTAAGATCACAACATTTTGATAGTTTTGGGATCATGAAAAGGAATCATTCCATTACCGCCCACGCCATACATAGCCGGTTGCAGATGATCCGGAACAAGATCCAGATTTCACCTGCAATGTTTCCGTCTGACATTGTGAGCTTCAATCAAAAATACTT
This sequence comes from Dyadobacter bucti, assembly GCF_005869225.1. Classification (GTDB taxonomy): domain Bacteria; phylum Bacteroidota; class Bacteroidia; order Cytophagales; family Spirosomataceae; genus Dyadobacter; species Dyadobacter bucti. The sequence continues at coordinate 17,231 of NZ_SWFP01000020.1, forward strand.
TGATAAGGCTGGTGAATCAGTTGAAAAATATCACAGCCATACATGCAATAAGCTTAACTATTATGAAGCGGCTGAACTGTTTCTGGCAGCCTATCTGGGCGATGATAGAACAATTGAAAAACAGCCGATCTGGACGGCGCACAAAAACGATTTCTATGTGGGGTTCTTTTAGCAAACGGGCAAAGAATTACGCTAAGGGTTTTTGCTCTTTACGGGCAGAACGGTCAACGGGCTTGATGATCACTCCGTGGTCAATTAACCCCTGCTGATGGGCGGGGACAGGTATATAGTCTTACATGGAGAAATCTTATTAATCGGCTAGATTTGGCTTCAATGAACCGCATAAATTTTTAATTTTACTGATTGTCACCCATCTCTATCAAACTTATGAAACAACTGCTATTGAGCATTCTGCTATCAATTTTCCTTCTTATTTCGCACTGTTCATTTGGACAGGAAAAAGGACCAGAATTTAAAGTAATAAAAACAGGTTCCTATAGCCAAACTCTACGTACAACATCATATTGCTTAGAAATAGTAGCCCAAGATTACAATCCCAATAGCGTTGACCATTGGAAAGCTCTTGTTAAGTATGTCAACGAATTTGATCCGCAGACAAAGAGCGAAGCCACAATTCACTTTGCATTTTATGATACCTGGATTAAGACGGACGCTTGTTCATGTAATTTTGACGCAGGTGATGGATGTGAAAGTACATACAGATCAAATCTAATTGCTTCTGGATCTATTTCGCCCCAAATTAATGGTAATCGAACGGGTTCTATTAATCTGAATGGTCGGTATAGAATGGATGAAAGCACTGGACCAAAACCAGTGACAACCGGAGGGGTTTGGTCTGTCAATCTTAAATTTTAACACTCTGCTTGCCGTATGGATGGTTATTGTGATAATCTGGCCACATGGCAAAAGCAAAAACACCTGCCGAAGGTTGGGCGGCAGGTGTTTAAAATACTAAAATCCGTTGAAATTAGCGTCTAAATGTTCGACACATTAATTTCTACAATGGTATCAGCGTAGTTATTATCAGGACCATCTTCAAAACCGAGCGTGGCAGAATTTTCGTTTTGATTCAACAGCCGGCCGCTAGCAAACGCTTTATGTGGCGGTAACCAATCTTTGATTGTCAAAGGAATAACATTGACAGCACCTGTAGCATCAGGCCGATTAAAAAGTTCGAATGTTTCAACCTTTGTGCAACCTTCCTTAGGCTTTCGGATGCTATGTAGTTGTTTTTTATCTTTTGTGTAAATTTTGAGTTCGTGTTCATCAAGGCAATTGATTGTAACTTTGATCGTTACCTTCTGTCCAGGCAGAACATTAAATTCGTATTGATGGCCAATGTTGCCGTCCATCAATCTTGAATTTCCACTCATTTTACCTAGCGGCTTTCCTTCTTCAATTGATGGAGACGTAAAAGCTGATAAAGCTATCACCATAATAGCTGCTATTGAGGCAATCATTTTTGATTTCATTTCTTTTTTTGTTTTCAGGTTTACTGATTTGAGTGGCCTACCTAGCAACCCCATCATTGCTTTTTAAAGCAAAAAACATCTGACCAATATCTTCTAAAACCCAACTTTTGGGGCAAGCGGTATTAAATCAGTGGTGAAAGGATACTAAATCATGGTAAATGATTTTTACCTCAAACTAAGTCACTATAAATCAATGGTTTATATTATTCTTATTGGGTAATGTTTACCCAAATTATGGTGTAAAGCTACATATCCGTCATATCGGACACATCGGTATAATCCAATTTTTGAGCAAACAATCTGCCACCCTTGCAATCAACTCCTTCTACGGATATAATAATTTCGTGTGAGGCTGTGGCGAAACAGCAGACGCGACAGGCTTAAATCCTGTTTCTTCGGAGTGTAGGTGCAAATCCTATCAGCCTTACCATACTTTTCTACGGGTATATAGCTTAGCGGTCTAAAGCCATTAGCTCATAACTGATTGATCTCTGGTTCAAGTCCAGATATACCTACCACTAATCCCCGCAGGCAGCACCAAGCTTTCTTAATGATAACTTCCCGATAGTCATGAATATAAGACCAAAACCCTCAAAAGGTTACACACTTAATTACCTTTTAAAAGTTCTGTGGCTTCTGTAAATCCTTGTTCGGAAGCTTTTTTAAGCCATTCATTTGATTTATTAATGTCGCTTTTAACAAACAGGTTGCCATTTCTATATATTAATCCAACAACGTACTGGGCAATTGGATTGCCTCTTGTAGCAACCAAAAATGTTTCACTCCATTCTTCTGCATATTCTGTATCAATATCAATTACTTTTTTAATCAATATGTTGGATTGATCAAGGTCTTTTTCAACACCAGTGCCATTTCTATACATTAACGCTAATGCATAAGTAGCTCTGCCATCATTTTGTTCTGACAAGCTAACATAGCGATTGAATGCCTTTTTGTAAAATTCATTTGCTATCACTTGATCTTTTATCACTCCTAACCCATGCTCATACATATGTCCAATTCTATAATCACATGTTGCGCGGTCAAATTCAGGCTTTTTGTACCAATCAAGTGCCTTAGCATAGTCTAGCTTAACTCCTAGTCCCTTTTCACACATAAGCCCTAATGCAAATTGGTTGGTTTCATCACTCATATAGCCAGAGGGTTTAGAAGTGCTATATAGCCTATATGCTTCAGAATAATTCAGTGAAATCTCTTCTATTTGACCTAATCGCATTTGTGCGTCACCATTTCCGAGAGTGGCGGATTTCTTGTACCATAACAATATCTGTTCTTTCATTGTCGCAACACCTTCCTCTAATGGTCTATCAGAGGGTCTTATTGAACTGTCTTCGTACAAATCTCCTAGCCAAAACATTGCTTCCGCATTAACGCTTAGAGCGGCCTTTCTAAGCCAAAACATTGCTTTTCTAGGATTCTTAGTTTCTTCGTCATTTGAAATCTTTTTGTAGAATAAATTTCGTTTACCTACAGAGAGCTGTGCCTTAACATCGCCAGATTCAGCTAATGATAGATCTTCTTCTTCAGAATTAAGAGGGACGTAGCTATAAAGTTTTCTTCCATTCTTATAAACCGAGTAGAACCCATTTCGCACCTTCATCTCTTCAAGACGTTGAAACTCTAGTCTCTGGCGTTCTTCATTTCGCTGTCGTTCAAGTTCCCGTCGATTTTGTTCATTAATTCGCTGCTCTTCCCGTGCGTTTTGCTTTGCTATCATAGCGTCAAGCAGGACATTGCCGACAGCATCAATGGCATCAGACGTTTGTTTGGTATTAATGGTCTGTTGTTGCTGGTTTTTAGCTATTCTGTCTTGTTGTGTTTTGTACCGAACCTCCTGTTGGGACTTTATTTCACTTTCCTGAGCAACCTTCTCATCCTGAAGCCTTTTTTTATTTTCTTCCAGCGCTTGCTGTTGTTCCGCGTTCCTGTGCCATTCGTCTTCTTGCCTGGAAACTTCAGATAGTGCCTGCTTCTTTGTGTTTTCGCAGTTACAGAGCGCCCTAGAATGTGGGTCATGAGGGCGTTCACATGCAGTTTTACCGTCTGCGACATGTGTATGACCCTTTTCATAACAACCAGCTCGTCTAATACAATCATCCATATCCTTAGCTGCCTTACTACGCAAGCTTTCAAAACTTGCTTGCTGGGAAACATTTTGTGAATACAGGTTAGTCGAAATGGAATTGCAACCTTTTGTTGGAGGAATTTAATAGGCTATATTTTCTGACATCTTTCTGGGGAATCTTCCATTCCCCAGACCCCTTGGAACCTCTATCTAATTGAGGGGCCATAAGCCGCTCAATTAGATAGAGGGCTTGATTTCACTTCTTCGATTCGGGCTATCAAGCTGCTTTTTGCTCGTTTAGTAGCTTTTCTTCAAAGGCCTGAGGGCTCAAATATCCTAGTGATGAATGTCTTCTTTTTCTATTATACCACACCTCAATAAATTCAAAAATTGCCAGTTTTGCCTCTTGTTTACCTTTAAATTCGCGATGATAAACCATCTCTGTTTTCAGCGTCTTAAAAAAGCTTTCAGCTGGTGCATTATCCCAACAGTCACCTTTCCGACTCATACTCTGGGTGATAGGTAAACCAACCAGCTGCTTACGGAACTCACTGCACGCGTATTGAATTCCTCTATCTGAATGAAACAGTAATGGTTTGTTTATAGGATAGCACTTTAAAGCCATTTTGAAAGCCGCTACGCTGGTGTCTTCGGCTCTCATTGTCTCACTCAGCGCCCAACCCACTACCTTACGATTTGCAAGATCAAGTATTGCTGTAAGATAAATCCAGCCTTCTCCGGTCTTAATATATGTCAGATCTGATACCCATTTTTCTCCAAGCTTTTCTGCTGTAAAATCTCTATTCAGATGATTTTCAAACACTTGATAAATATGGTTACTATCAGTAGTTTGTATCCGGTATTTCTTCCGGACAATACTTTTTAGACCAATTTTTCTCATTACTCTGGCTACCCGTGGGCGCGATACCCGGAAACCTTTTGCTTGCAATTCCACTGTAACGCGCGGGCTACCGTAGCATCCTTTATTTTCTTCATAAACTTCGCGGATATGAAGAGATAATTCTTGGTGTTCCTGCTGACGTTTACCTACTGGCTCTTTTAACCAATAATAATAGCTGCTAACGCTCTCGCCGAGCATTTTACACATCTTTGCCACCGGATAGATTCCTTGATTAGCTTTTATAAATCGGAACCGTTCCGTTCGCCCCTGGAAAAGATGCGTACTGCCTTTTTTAATATCTCGTGTTCAAGTTTTACCTCCCGAAGCTCTCTTTCTAATTGTCGGATCCGTTTTTGTTCCTCCGTCAAACCTTCAACTTTTTCTCGAAAATCAGGCTTATTAAAACTTGCGCGCCATTTACTGATACGACCTGCATCAAGCCCGAGCTCAGCCGCTGCCGCACTCACCGAGCCTTTAGCTTCTGACAGTTCTACTGCCATCCTTTTGAAAGATTCGTCAAACACCCGTCGTTTTCTCATAGTCAAATTTAGTTGGAAAATTAAATCTGCCTATTTCTGCCTCCAAGCAAATGTAGCAACGTCAAAACGACAAGGCCGAGAAGCAGTAAATAAAATTTCATAGGGAGGATTTAAATGTTGTAGTAAACAACTGGTTTTGCTAACATGAAAATAAGTTGGTGTTTTTATATAACCAAAGGAAAACTTGCCGGATTATTAAAAGGGCATTTTCATAATACCTTAATAGACCGGCAGTTACATAATACAATCTCTTAGCTCAATGGATAGAGCAACAGGCTTCTACCCTGTGTGTCTTGGTTCAAGTCCAAGAGAGATTGCCCCCCTTCATTCACTAGCAGATCTGGTTTACAAGCCTGCAAAGAACTGCTGAGCAGGTAGGCACATAGAATTATTATCGAAGTGATCTAATGGTAGCATATCAGTCTCCAAAACTGCTCGTCCTGGTTCAAGTCCGGGCTTCGGTGCCAAATGGGGTGTGGGCAATCGCTGATTAAGTAGCAACAACTCCTTACAGATTTAGAAGTTTACGTCGTACATGTTCAAACAATATCTTTAAGTATTAAAAGGTGAGTTGCCTAATAATTATATCTTTGAGAAACTACTCTAAATTAGAAAAACGTGAAAATTCTTTTGCACTCTTTGATGTACTTGCTGTGTTTTTTACTTATTCAGGTAACTTTTGCCCAACCGCCCGGCAATAGTTGTGACGCAGGTTACCAAGCTCTTCATCAGAAATTAAAGCTGAAATCTGATAGAGAGTTATTAAATATGGTCTATAATCTATACGAATTGACAGAGAGTAGTAGTAGCGGAAGTTCCAGTAATACTAATGCGTCGTTAATAATTCCCAATAAATTAGACGCCGCTTATAGTTCTAATAAAAAGAAGGTGAAAAATGCATTCAAGCATCATAAAAACGAACAGAATGTTATCCTTAGCATTGACGAGAAAATAGACCTTGTCAGCAGTTTCTATACGGATGCTGCTTTTCAGAAAGTAACAGACGCGTGGTTGGAATGTATTAGAGTAAGCAATGGCATTCCGTATAGCACCATAACACAAAACACAAAATCCGAGGTTCTTGTGACATTTGTGCTGCCATATAGCCAATATTCTAATAAAAGGGTAAAAGTTAAGAGTATAAGCTCTTCTAGTAACTTGGTGTTCTCACCGGAAGGATCTCAAATACAAGAGGGATCAGTAGTCAATTATGATAATAACAATTATACATTGATGTTTAAGCGTAAAGAGGGAAATACAGATATTGGATCAGTAATGATCATGCTTTCGAAAGGCACAATCGCCCCTATACACATACCGGTTGCAGGTGCGACATACGAACGTAGGATGGTTAAGGAAACTTTGACAATTAAGACCAGAACCGATGTAAGTTCTAATTGGTTTAAGTTTCAGTTGCCGGATGGTAGTGAGCAAGTTATTACTTTTAAAAACGCCAATGGTAGTCATTATAAATTAATTTTAGAGGATATTAAAACAAACATAAAGAACAAAAATGTTACTATAAAGAGTGTTGAATACATTCCAAAAACGGGAGGGATTCGCGATTATGCGTCTAGAGGAGTAGGCGTGGAACCTAATAACACACTCAATTTGGACATATATGTTCATACTGGCGAGAAACAAATGACTGGTGAACTAAAGGTAGACTATGAAGTTAAGCGCCTAGTTTGCGTGGAAAACTGCCCATAAACTGTTTATATCAACGAACTAAGGGAAACTGAATTGATCGGACAGACAAGACAGACACCCCTATAGGGTGGATGTCCTGTCTGTGTCGTTAATAATAAGCCAGTGCTGCGATTGGCATCATAAAATAAAAGCTATTGAGCAGCCATGGATGGATGAATATATCGGTTTTCATACGCCGGTGAATGCTGAAACCGGCAAGTAGTATAAAGGAAGTAATTTCTTCATGCTGAACCTGGATGGTTATATCAAGACATTCCAGTCGCCGACATACGCCACTTTTAAACAGTGGAACAAGCTGGGCGAACGGATCAAAAAGGATCAAAAAGGCGAAAGCCCATCCCCTATTATTAAATATGATGTGGTCGAGAAACTTGACGATGAAGGCAAAATCAAAAAATCAGGATGGCTGAAGCAGTACTGGGTTTTTAATGAATCCCAGCTTGCCGGGTTTAAAGGTGTGGAGCGATCAGAACCGCGTGAGGAGTTTGAAGGCTATGCCGAATTTGACCAGTTTATCGAAAGAACCGGCATCACGATTATCACCGGTCAATCACCGGGTGCATTTTTCAACCAGTGGTCAAATACAGTATACATGCCACCAGCAGGCAATTTCATCGACACGCAGGGTGACAGCGCAAAAGTCAATTACTACAATGTGGAAGCCCATGAAGTCACACACGCCACCGGCCACCCTACCCGACTGAACCGAAATATGCTTGGCAAGTACGGTTCCAAGGAATACGCCGAAGAAGAAATGATCGCAGAATTCGGTTCGGTCCTGCTGCTGCACAAATTCGGCATTGCGCTGGTTCCGACGGAAAACAGTGTGTACCTATGCCGCAGCCTGGTCGAAACGATTGAAGGCCGACCCTACCCTGTTTAATTACGTGGCCAAAGAAGCAACCCGGGACCATGACTGGCTGAATGATGCGTTTGCCAAAAAACTACCGGAGATCACGCAGCCAGCCAATGATAATTGCCAGCCGTTCGTTGCAAAGCGGTTTGAAATGCGGCGGGTTGGGTAATTAAACAAAAGCAAAAAGTGGAGATTCTTGCAATGAATACTGGAAATCATACCAAGTATCCGTTGTAGCTTGAATACTGTGTTTTTTGGAAATGCTTTCAACCTCTTTTTCAATGTCTTGAAATGGAATGTTCTTTGCGATCTTACAAAGGTCGAGACGCATCAAATTATTTTTTGTAAATGCTCTTTTTGCGTCCAAGAACGTGATTGAGTTTAAAAATGCTTGTGTTTTTCTATGGTTTAATAATATATATGTATAAACAGCATGTTCTAGCTTATCAAATCCAAGAAAATAGCAAGTGTCATCCAGCATTAACGGCTTTTCATTTTGCGGTAACACAAGGGTAAAATCGCTTTTTTTATAAAGTCCAGATATTGCTACCTTATATGGTTTAAATGAGTAGTCCCCAATACCAAAAATTGAATAATCAGGTTTTCCTATATATATTGATGATTTTCTTTTATCAAAAAACGATTTATTTTTTGATAAATAGGCAAAGGTTTTAGGGTATTTTTCTTCAATATAAGATGTTTTTTCACCTACTTTTGTTTGTGTTACAATGGTAAATTTCCTGGATTTACTCACAATATTGTTTTTCAAGTCAGAGCTTTTTAACAAGCCAAAGACAAGATCATTTTCTACATCTAATATATCTGAATTCCCATTAATCAGCGAACCTTCCAAACAGTTAATCTCCATGACTGATGAGCAATCATGTTTAAGTCCCTGACGCCAGACAATAGATGAATTCCCGTCAAAGTCTTCTGTTTCTGCATATTTCGATATGTTAGCAACAAATTTATTTTTATACCATCCAAACTCATTTTTTGGACTTTCGTCAGTATAAAAGTTATATTCAGAGCAAGTGAAATCCGCTGGCCTGTTGAGCTCGCAAAAGAAAACGCATGACTCAACTGAAGCATTAAACTCTTTCTTGGTATCGATTGAATACGTCCTTATACTACTGATTGGGTAGACCCTATCTTTCTGATCCTGAATGATGTTTTTAACAACAGAATTTTTAATCAGGAATACAAGATTACCATTTTGGCTCTTGAAATTATCCATCATCATGAGTGTAATGTACTCAGCAATATCAAAGTTTCCTTTACCTGTAATGGCATCTAAGCCCTTATGATTCTTGAAGTTGCTTTTAGCTGGCAGATTAACGGAATCTAAAGCTCCTAATTGTGAACTGGTGACCCATGGGGGGTTTCCGAGTATTAAAAACTTATCCGACTTAATGCCTTCTGCTATTAACCTAAAATTAAAGTCAAATACATTTTCGTGATGTAGATATATTTTAGGCTTATTTAGTTCCGGTTCTTCTATAAATAGGCTGAGAATGCTGAATTTCGCTTGCCATACATACGACTTATAAATCTCAACCCCGTAAATGACATCTAAATTAGTAAAAGCCTTTATCGCAGCTATTATAAAGTTACCTTCCCCAAATGTGGGTTCCAGCATTACCTCCGGGTTTATCCCTTCTTTAACAAGCTTCTCAACAATTTTATCTGTGAGAAGTCGGTTTGTTTGGTAGTCCCCATATTCTGTATGATTCCGATTTGAAGCCAAGCCATGACCATTTAATGAATCTTTTAATTCAATAAATTCTGCATCGCTTGTAAAGAAATTCTGAATTCCACATTTATTTGCGATAACCTTATTTGCGTCATCAATTAAAACACCTTCTTTAACAGTCTGATTTAAAAAATCAGATGCCTTAGCATCTATGATGATCTCGTATAACTTCATATTTTATTTACTTTGTCAATTATTTTCGTTATTCCGTCGATTTCTTTTGTAAGACTTACAATGCGCATATACTGCAATCTCCATTGCAGAGCGTTTGATATTGTCAGATACCCCAGTTCTGGCGGGTTCTTTATAACTTGCTCAGCTAATTCACGTAAAGCTATCTCATCTCCAGGGATACCTTTATCATTAAGGTATCCTATTATATCTTCGACATTAGCTTCGTCCTTAACCATTTGTCGCAATCTTGTCGAAGTTGTAAAATCTCCTGTCCGTTCTTTTGAGACGAAAGCACATGAGACGAAATCGAGTTTTGCCGCTTTCTGCTCATCGTCATCAGCCTTATCGTAAACGAACAAAAGTAAGTTGTAACCTAAACCATATATTTTTTGTTGGGCATTTCTAAAAGGCGATGATGATTGTGGCTGTCTGATTGACGTAACCTTGATATCTGTTTCTACACTTGGTAAATCCAATCCCTTCGCTGCTGAACTAGCTCCTAAAGCAAACTTCTCTGTCAAATGAACTTTAAATTTTGATTCAATCAGGGTTCCAATGGCTTTCCCATCTGTTGTGCCATAAATTTCCGGGTGGAGTTTTGATTCATTAATACTAAACTGCTGAGCCTCTTTGATAAGACTGGCAAAATCTAGGATAGGCTTCTCTTTTGTCGAAGTTTCTTCTGCCATTGACTGTAAGGGTAGGGATAATTTAATTTTAAGGAAAAACACAAGATCGTAATATTTATCAAAACAGATGCACAAAATTTGAAAAGTGCAACCACTCCCCCTGCCGTTGATGCCGTAACTGGCTTTCAAAAAGTTAACGTTTAGTGGTTACCGGTAAGGGTGACTGCTTATTCCGTTGCCTGATCAATAGCTTGATTGCTTAGTTTGGCTTGGGTCCGCGGGGTTTCCCGGTGTAAGGCACTTTTTCAATTGCCTGTTCTGGCGAGATTTCCAGGGCATAACCCACAGAATCCTCATGCTGAAAGATGGAAGCAGTAAAGACGTATTTCTGCTTGCTGTAATCAATACCACCTTTGGTAAGGATCAACTCCAGGGGCAGTGAATAGCCGCGCCCTGTTCGCACAAGTGAGAAAGCGCTTTGCGCATCTGTAGGCACCAGGTAGAGATTTTTGATCTTGCGTTTGCCATCATCTGTACCTACCAGAAATCTGGTTGTCTCCGGCTCAATGCCCAGCTCTTCAATAGCAGCTGATGGGAATACAATTTTGCCCGCAGCAGAAATATAGCCTGTGGGAAGTGATTTTGTGCTGGCTTTCTTTTCAGCTTTTGGCTCATTCTCTTGGGCTGAAAAGAAACGGATATTTTTAGCTTTCATTAATGGGTTATTTAAATGCGTGAAAAAACCATATATTTTTTTACTTTTACCTTTTTTAATAATAATATTTTATGATCTTATGAGCGTATAAGACTGTATAATCAATAATTCTTAATCGTAGATACCCTTCCAGTGATATTTTTATTTGATACAGAAACAGTTGGTCTTCCAGTTAACTGGAAGGCACCTGTTACCGATTTAGCAAATTGGCCGCGAATGGTCCAGCTTGCATATATAGTTACAGACAAGGATGGAAACGTTCAAACAAAACGCTCTTTGATCATAAAACCTGAAGGATTTATCATTCCGGATGATGTGTCAAAAATACATAAAATAACGCATCAAGAGGCAATGTATAATACTCCCCAATAATTGGACAGCTGCTAAAATTTCTAATTTAGTAGTTGACTATGAAAAGGGAACGTAGAAAATTCAGCGCGAGCTTCAAGGCCAAGGTGGCCATAGAAGCCATCAAGGAGGTAAGTACCGTGCAGGACTTAGCTTCTAAGTACCAAATCCATCCAACACAGATTACGGCCTGGAAGCGAGAGTTTCTGGAAAAAGCAGATCTGGTTTTCGACAAAGAGGCACCGGCAACAAATGAGGCAGAGAACTCTAAGGAGCAAGAACTGTACGCCAAGATCGGGGAGCTTCAAGTCCAGGTGGATTTCCTAAAAAAAGTCTTGGGGAAATGACAACCATGGAAAAACGCGAACTTATTTCTCCGGAATACATCAATCTCAGCGTTTCAGCACAATGTAAACTAATTGGTTTACAGAGGAGTAGCTATTATTTTAAGCCTAAGGGAGAATCATTGGTAAATCAACGCCTGATGAAAGCCATAGACCGAAAGTTTCTGGAATGTCCATTTTATGGAGTGGAACGCATGACTGATTACCTGCGCGGTTTAGGTTACCACGTTGGGGTAAAGCGTGTACGAAGGCTATATAGGCTCATGAATTTGCGTACAATTTATCCCAAACGCAACCTGAGCAAGGCCAAAGCGACTGACTACAAATATCCATATCTGTTGAAGGATCTGAAAATAGAGCGTCCTAATCATGTCTGGCAGGCCGATATCACGTACATCCCGATGTTCCGTGGATTTATGTACATGTTTGCCATCATCGATGTGTATAGCCGAAGGATTGTCGGATGGAGCATATCAAACACGATGAGCATGGAATGGTGCCGGGAAATACTCTTGGATACTATTCGTACCGAGGGAGGGCCCGAAATATTTAATACCGATCAAGGTAGTCAATTCACTAGCCCCTACTTTGTTAACTCATTGTTAAAGAATGGTATAAGAGTATCAATGGATGGTAAGGGAAGAGCACTTGACAACGTTTTCATCGAACGATTTTGGAGGTCGCTCAAACAAGAATATGTGTACTTAAACCCTCCCAACGGCGGGATGGACCTGTATAGAGGAGTAAAAACATATGTGGAATTTTATAACGGTCAACGCAAACACACCGGCACTGGATTTATCCCTAATGACTTGTTCTTTGACGCAAAAGCATCTTAATTAAAATTATCTTTATCCATTAGCTGTCCAGCAAAACGGGAGTATTTCAATGAGCCGAGGAATTCCGCTTGAAGAGGCGTTAGATATTCTGGAGACTGATATGGCGAAATGTGATCTTGTAGTATCACATAATCTTGAATTTGATAGAAATGTCCTTGGAGCAGAGTTTCTGAGAGGCGCTGGTTTTAATGTTTTACCTCAAATGCTTGGCTACTGTACTATGGTTTCAACAACCAATTTTTGTGCTATCCCCTCGCCAAGAGGATACAAATACCCAAAGCTTGAAGAACTGTATTTTAAACTGTTTAAAGTGAAGCTGTTAGGTGCTCACGATGCTATGGTGGATGTAGAAGCGTTATTCAAATGCTTCAAAGAACTACAAAGAATGGGAATCGTCAAAATAGCCAGATCTAATAATGAATTACTACAAATCTCGGCAAAAGATCTTGTAAAGCAATTTGACGACTTACGAAGTGGCTTCCCCGACAAACTAAAATCAAATCCAAAGGGCGTACATTTGGTTATTTTAGATTTCTTCCGAAAATCTGAAAGTATTTTAATTGACTTAAAGCAAACTAGTGGGGTAGATTCAGAGGAGTATAAGCACTGTTCATACTTGCTAATGCATACAATAACACAAGGAATAGTAGCAGTTTATAATGGTGGTAAATCAGCCATGAACAATGTTCTCTCAAGCGACACGTACGGTAAAAATCTAGCAGAGTTTTTCATTTACATTTTATCAGAGTTGCGCAAAATAGAAACAGATGGTGCTCATGATGAGTACGTTACAAGTATTTTAAATGTTATAAAGGACTACCACCGCAAAAATGAAACTTCTAATGAATCACAATGCTATATTGCAACGATGGCATATGGAGATCCCATGCATCCACAGGTAATTCTTCTCCGCAAATTTCGAGACAATAAATTAAAAAGTAACCAATTAGGAAAAGCATTTATAGATCTATATTATTTAACATCTCCATCTATTGTTAAATATTTTGGCAGATATAAACCATTTGTGAATTTCTCAAAAAAAATTCTTGACTTCTTGATTTACAAAGTAATCAGATAGCCCATTTGCTTTCTACGTTCTCAGCCACATTTTAATTGTAGAATTATGATAACTAAATTTCTACACCAAAGTGAGAACAAATATTTGACTACAATTGCATCATATATCATTAAACGTCATATTAGAAAGTTTCTAAAAATGAACGAATTAAAGTTGTCAAGAAAGCTACAAAAACAGTAAGTTTCGATCTCAGGTCGTTGAGCTTTGCCGCTCTGAAATATTCTCCTACCGCGACCTTTTAGGTCAACCATGGGGCCGTCGCTCGAATTACTCGTACTTCAAGCCTGCCATCGTTGCCGGTCCGCCACGTGGTACATGCGCTACCGTTTAGGCCGCTAGTTAAAGAATAATCCATTTACTCCAATGAAAAAAGAATCTAATGATCTCCTGGCATTAAAAGCAGAAACTGGCTGCTGTTGAAAATGAAAATGACCGGTTTAAAATGAAAAATTAAGGATTAGAAATTATTACAGTTTTCATCATGAAGTAGTATTGTTTTAAGCCCGAGCCGCTGCGCTGTATGAAGCTTGCATAATGGGTAAACGATCTCCCATTCTTAGTGAAACGCAGGAATCTATATTAAATAGTAAATTCTTGATGCAGTTTCCCAAGCTTGTTGCCATTGCAATTTCTATTTTACATAGAAGATACTTTTGTTATCCCCTGAATTCAAATATCCATAAAAACCTCCTGATGAAGATCTTACTGGTGGGTCATACGATCTTAATACTCCATTTCCAAGTTTAATTAATTTTCTTTCCTGAACGTCTCCATCTTTGGAAAATTTAATAAAGTTATAGTCATTCAGATTACCAAGAATCATGAAGCCACCTTCATTTGTTGGTAGTATTGTGGCATTCGATCCATCTACCTGTTTTTCCCATATTTCGCGTCCTGAGTTGTTAAATTTTGCGAAGCCCATCCCACTTGGATACGCTTGCTTTCCGATTATAACTGATCCATCTGGCATTCCAATCATATTAATGTCAATACCAGCGTTTGGTACTCGATCCCATTCTATATTACCCGATTCAGTAATTTTTACAAGCCAACGATCAGAAGTACCTTCGATATCTTCGGTCTTATCAATGGATACTTTTGAGTAGGAATTACCATTAACCAAATAACCACCATCAGAAATTGCAATAATGTTTCCTAAATACTCTGATTCATCCCCACCAATGGTTTTGTCCCATATTCTGCGCCCCTGAGCGTCTACCTTGATTATCCAATAGTCATATATACTAGATTGGCCCGCTGCATTGTAATTTTTTGGTGGACTCGACTTGTCATTGCCTACCAGTGAGGATGAATAACCTGCCAGAATGTATCCTCCATCAGAAGCATTAATAACTTTTCTCAGGTGGTCTTCACTGCCTTCCGAATCTGGATTAGTTGCTCCATAGAATTCTCTTTCCCACATTTTTTCGCCAGAGGTCGAAATTTTCAGCAACCCGTACCTACCTCGGTTCGTTCTGGTACCTAGAATATAGCCTCCATCATCGGCCGCTACAATTGAAATGATGGAACCAAAATCGTCCCATTTAAACAACTTTTTCCAAACAATATTCCCTTTCTCGTCAACGCTAAGGACAATGTTATCAAAGTAAGTTAACTTCGATTCATATACTACAGCTATGCAGCCTCCATTTGGAGACTCTATTAAAAGGGATTGTAAACTATCTTTTGACTGGCCAATATCTCTGAGCCATTGTCGGGATGTACGCCAAAAAAGTGGCTCTCAAACCTATTTGTTGAAAAGAACCCATTCTTGTTTTAACGATCTTAGGGGCTACTTTCGCCAAAGCATCTACAAGTAGGTAACCGGTTATCATAACACCACGACCACTAAAAGTAAAGGTTAAAGAGAGGGACCTGCCGATGCGGTTATATCTTACTTTCCGTAAATCAAATCGAATGTCTACCAGCTCTGCTCGTTATTAAATTCATTTTCAAACTTTCCTAAGCCAGAAATTTCAGGAAGTCGGCGGCTTTTTTTGCCCTATAAAAATCAAAATGTCTGGGCTGGTAACGTTCGTGTCATCAAGCATCAAGGCTTTTACACCTAGCCACAAAGCACTTCTTTCCGCACGCATTGACTGTAATCTAGCGGACTTTACAGCAACGCAGGCCGGAAAAAGATGCAGGCGGATCACAAATCCGGAGCATATATTGATATCGGTGTCTGTAAGGTAGCGGTTTATCACAAAGTGACATAACTTTCCAAATGGGCTAACAGGTTTAGCAGGAATTGCCGTTGTTGCAAGAATTTTTCAGCTTTAAGCCCCTGTAATTTTTTTTACGGAACAATTTGCATTCGATTATGGTGATGCTTAACTTATTGCATTATAGATAGGGTGCATGGATTTTCCTAATACAGACAACTTACAGAGATATGAAAAACTATCCAAGCTACTTTGAGGCAACAAATAACTTGAAACTGCACCGGTACAATGAGTATTTAAACCCAAATGCAAAACGCCTTAAAATTAGCGCTACTATTTGCCAGCATAACGTTAATGAGGCGGCCTGAGAAAGGTTTTTGAAGAAAAAGTGCAATCAACGCTCTCCAGTTACCGCCATTATCATCCTGGCACTTATTTCCCTATCAGTGGTTGCAAATAGCCAGGTCCCAGGTTCAGCTGCCAAGGGCATATCTCCAGTTTTATCAGCGCTTGAATCTAAGATCCGGCAACAATGCAATGCCGTTGAACCTAAATTAATCGCTTGGCGGCAGGACATTCATCGTAACCCAGAACTGGGTGATCAGGAAAATCGAACGGCCAATCTTGTAGCAGAACACCTGCGTAGTCTAGGCATTCAGGTGCAGACCGCAGTAGGTGGGAAGGGCGTCGTAGGCATCCTTAAAGGCGATAAGCCAGGCCGCCTGGTTGCCCTTCGCGCGGACATGGACGCCTTGCCCATTCAAGAGCCATCAGGATTGCCATTTGCCTCAAAAGCCACTCAGCAGCAGAAGGGTTTAACTGTACCCCTAATGCATGCTTGCGGGCACGATACGCACACGGCCATGCTGATGGCCGCCGCAGAAGTACTCACCACCTTGAAAAGCGATTTACCTGGCTCAGTAATGTTCATTTTCCAACCTGCCGAAGAAGGATCAAGCATCGTTGAGCCTGGTAGCGGTAAAAGTTGGGGGGCCAAGCGGATGCTGGAGGATGGCTTGTTCGCCAAAAACAAACCGGAAGCTGTTTTCGGTTTGCACGTTCATCCTGGCAAGTCGGGCCAGATAGATTATAAACCAGGACCGGCCGCGGCCAGCAGCGATGTTCTGAATATCTCTGTAAGCGGCCAACAGGGTCATGGAGGAATGCCTTGGAACACGATTGACCCTGTTGTGGCTTCTGCCTTGGTGATTACAGGATTACAAACCGTCGTTAGCCGTCGGACCGATCTGACCACCTCACCAGCAGTCGTTTCGGTTGGCATAATCCAAGGAGGATCAAGTCAGAACGTTATTCCTGATACCGTGAAAATGGTGGGCACTATCCGCACCTACGATGCCGACGTGCGCAAGCAACTGCACGCAGACATCAAGCAGGCTGCCGAGCATATTGCCGAAGGCACTTACGCCAAAGCCCGCGTCACCATTACGCCGATGTACGATGTAACAACAAACGACCAGATGCTAGCTAGCCAAATGTTGCCGGTACTAAAACGCGCTGCCGATGCAGGTGTGGTTACAGGAACGCTCCAGGGCGCATCTGAGGATTTTTCATATTTCGCCAAAGAAGTGCCGGGCCTTTATATTTTTCTGGGCATTACACCGGATGGTGAAAATCCCGCAGAAGCCGCTCCGAATCACAACCCAAAATTTTTTGTTGATGAAAAGGCACTGGTCGTAGGTACCCGTACTATGGCAACTATGGCTGCCAATTTTTTAGTTACTGGCCCCATGAAACCGGCAACAATCAAACAAGAAAAGTGACTGCATCCCTGCTTATCAGTTTTTAGCTGCATCAATTAATGCTTCAAATACTGACGAACCAAGCAATGGTCAGCCAGAATTGTTGCGCTTTTACTAGACCGCTAAACTCATTTACGCGGTATTCCAGGCCAAGCTCCACCTTGTTGTTATCGGACGCATTGTATCCCAAAGCCAGTAGTCCACGTATTTCCAAATCCGGATCGCTGTTTGAAAAAATGCCCAAATATTCATTATTTATCTTACCATAAAATTCCTTAGGATCGACCTGTTGACCGTTCAAGGGCAATTCTAATCCCAAGCGGTATCGCAGACGGAATTCTGGTAAATCGTTAGCACTAAATGTCTGATCGGCCACTATGCGGTGTGCAACACTAAGCACCTCCAAAGTTTTTACATTGTTAAACTGCTGTATCAAGCGATGTGTCAAGCTGCCGTTTTCCAACCTGACCAGGTACCCGCCGCCGACAGTATTATCGGCCGATACTTTTTTGGTAAGTATAAAGTGTAAATCTGTTCTTTCGTATTCAAATTGATGGATGGCGGGTGTTTCCGGCTTTTTGCTGGAAAATATTTGCCGGGCTTCGAGCTTCGTATTTAACTTCCAGGTTTCAGCTATTTTGACATTAACATTGATTTGAGAAAGCGTCCCTGCCCTGTAACTGGCTTGACTTAGTGCCGTAACAGGAATTATGACATATAAGAGACTAGCTACAAGTTTATACATCAGTACATTAAGTTATCTGTATTACGCTGCACAATCTCGCTAATACGCACAATGGCTCCGTCACTTTCAGCAAGTACTTCAAAATATTTTTCGATTTTGTCCTGATTACCTTTTACAATTAGCTCATACCTGACCAGGACACCATTTACAGCCCTATCACGGTTCAAAGACTCTTTCAGGGCATGGGCAGAGCCGTTCCAATGAATCTGGGTTTTGACAATTTTGTAGCGCGAAAATGCTTTGCTGAGTGTATCTTCTAAATTCGTCCGGCCGTTTGCATTCATTTTACTGATACTCGACAATATTTCAACATCCTGGATATTCCCCGCTTCATCGAATTCAATACTAAAATGTTTCCCCGAAGATTTCAGCTTTGCTTCTATGGTCTTACCGGTAAGGCTTTCTTCCAGGTACCAATGAATTTTAGGTTTTTTGAACACCGAGCTAACAAACTCCATTGCCTTTTGGGGAACAGCATCCGGCTTGATACTATACTCCCGCTCATATTTTTTCTGACCCAGACAGGGCGTCCATAGCAACCATGCAATCAGGGCAAAAACGATGTTCAAGCAGGTTTTTGTAAAAGTCATGAGAGCTTTCAATAAATGTATTTAAGGAAATACAATTGTGAAAATGTACATCATTAAATTGACCAGGAGCACGATAGCATATAAGCCATTTGTTTGCCCTTTGTTGAGTGAAAGCATGACCGTAAAAACTGAGAGGACCAGCAGGACCATGGACTTCATGCTCAAGCCAAGAATGAGGGGCAAATCCATTATTGTGCACACAATTACAACAGTTGGGATGCTGAGTCCAATACTTGCCAATGCAGAGCCCAGCGCAAGATTGATGCTCGTTTGATATTGGCCACGTCTCGCCGCACGGATAGCGGCGATGCCCTCTGGCAGCAAAATAACTGCGGCAATGGCCACACCCACCAGTGCTGTCGGTAAGCCGGCGGCAACAATTCCGCTTTCTATTACAGGGGAAAGGTTTTTAGCCAAGAAAATAACTACACCCAGACATACCAGCAAGAAACATAAACTTATTAGGGCCTCGCCTCCGGTAACATCTTTCTCTTGCCCTGAGACTTCTGCCAAAAAATATTTGCGGTGCCGGATGGTTTGGGTAAATATAAAAGACCCATAAATGACCAGGCAGCAAACGCCAATCGCAAGGAGCTGTGGGGTGCTGTAAGAAGGACCGGCGATACTGGTGGTAAAATTTGGCAGTACCAGGGTAAGCACTAAGATGGATACCAGGCTTACCAAGGCAATAGTTACACTTTTTGTTTCAAAGCTCTGTTCTTTAAATTTTAATGCACCTACAAACATACTGATGCCCAGGATGCCATTTAGAATGAGCATAACGGCAGCAAAAAGGGTGTCCCGCGCATAAGTATCGGCACCGGATCCTCCGGTTAGCATAAGTGATACGATAATCGAGGCCTCCAAAAGCGTTACAGCTACTGCCAGTATGATCGTCCCGTAGGGTTCGCCAACTTTGTGCGCGACTACCTCAGCATGGTGCACTGCTGAAAATACGCCCCCAATCAAAGCAACTACGGCTAATGTGTTGACCAGAAAGCCTGAACCAATAGGCAGAGCCAGGTAAAAAATCCAGGCAATAATAGGTGCAATGTAACTCCACTGAAATATTTTCTTCATACAAGTAGGTTGACAAATAATTGTGGTGAACAGTGTTTAAAAATGGAAGTCACTACCTGATATGGTATACGAGTAAAGGTAGATGCGTTTCTACAACCAACCTTCTAGTCATACTTGGGTTCGTCAAATACTGCTGCAAAAAGTATCTTTCACGGTTGGAAACAATCAATAAGTCAGCGCCCCGCTGATAACAAAATTTATTAATCCCTTCAATAAAACTTACATCTTCCACAATGACCACATCCATTTCTGCCATATCCAGCTCCTGAATGGTCCTGAGCATATGTGCTTGGTCTGCATGGCACTCAGGCTCGTGGAACGAATTGATTTTAACCAGGCTTAGTTTGGCACCAAGCTGCTCTGTCAGCACTTTTACCTGGTGTAAGATCTGGGTTTCCTGTGGATCAAACTGCGTCGCATAGACAATATTCTTAAAGCCCTTGAGCGTTGCCTGGGCGGGAACAACCAACACAGGACAAGACGCCTCCAAGGCAATGGCGGTTGACGAACTGCCGATCAGTTTATCTATAAATGTCCCCTGCCCTGTCCGGCCGACAACAATCAGATCCGCATTGATATAATTTGCCTGCCGCAATATCGCAGTTTGAATTGCATTGGACTCCCAAATACCCTTCACCTGATAACCTTCTGACTGAGCGCCAGCTACATACTCGTCGAGTTGTTGCTTGTATGAGTTCTCCAATTCGTCAAGCATCACATGCGTACTTTCTGTCATCGGCATTGCAATGCCGGTATTTTCAGACTGGGAGGTATGCATAATGGCTAATTCGGCACCCGTTTCATTGGCAATTGTTTTGGCAGCTTTCAGGGCCTTTTGTGAATTCTCAGAGAAATCAATAGGGATCAAAATCTTTTTCATAACATGGATGGTAATGTTTAATATCGCACCAGCCGGTTAAACATAAACTTGTGCTATAAAAATATTTTTTGAACAGTTATGGCAAAAGCCGCTCTTCTCCTGGCTGGTAGTGTTCATGGGTTTTCACCGGCGCACTTTTAGATTTGTTCATGCGCATTTGAAACACATCCACCAGTAGTGAAAACGCCATAGAGAAGTAAATGTAGCCCTTAGGAATTTCAAGACCAAAGCCCTCACTGACAAGCGAAAAGCCAATCAACAATAAAAATGACAAAGCCAACATCTTGAATGCAGGATGGCGGTTGACAAAATTACTGATCGTTTCGGCAGCAACCAGCATTAGGATCACCGTTGCAATAACTGCCACATACATTACCCAAACTTCCTTCACCATACCAATAGCAGTTATAATTGAATCGATGGAAAAAACCATATCCATGATCAGTATTTGCGTGAGTACCTGCCCAAAAGAGGACGCTTTGATCTGTTTGCTCTGGTCGCCTTCCTCGCCTTCCATTTTGTGGTAGATTTCCGTCGAGCTTTTGTAGAGCAGAAATAAACCTCCTACCAGCAGTACAAGCTCTTTCCCGGAAAATCCTTCGCCAAAAACCACAAACAGGTCCTTGTCAAGCTTCATAATAAGCGAAATAAGGAGCAGTAGGCCAATGCGCATAATACCAGCAAGTACCAGGCCGTATTGCCTGGCTTTCTTCTGCTGATGTGCAGGAAGCTTTGCGGCGATGATCGAGATAAAAATGACATTGTCTATGCCTAAAACCGCTTCCAGGGCAACTAGTGACAATAGTGAAACGATTACTTCGATTTCCATTGATATTGTTGATTAGGTTTTCTTAATAAGTAATAGAACCGTCTGAACTCCCTATGTAGGTAATTTCATTACGCGTGCTGCCGAATATCTAAAATTAATTTCTTTTCTGAATTTTATGTTTGTAAATTTACAACTGTAAAAATAAAAACGTAAAAATGACTTATCTTAGTGCTCAACCGCAATTCACAACTTCATAGGATGATATCTGTTACCCTGTAAATTCCGTGTGGCTGGCCGAGCTGTTGCCCGATTACGAAATCATGGCCACAGACAAGCAGCAACTTATCGTTTGGCAGCCTTTTCGCGAGACCAAAACAGTTTTCGGTATTCAAAGCGCTGACTATGCCATAATACCCAACCTATTAATTAGAGGGGTTGTTGATAAGCTCTTTGCTGACAATCAACTGGAAATAAAATATACGTCCACAGGTGAATTCAGTATGAATATCATTCTGGCAGAGCAACTCTGTATTGGTGGCGAGCAGTTGCAGCGGAGCATGATCTTGACAAACAGTACAATGGGAAAACCCCTTTTAGCATACAAGGCAGGACATTAGCAGCCATGCTGGACGGTTCCGGGATACCAACCACGAGTATGTACCGTGCTGTTTGTCAAAATGGGCTCATGGGCTGGGCCGATACCTTTTCTGAGCTACCGAAATATCAATCCTGGTTGAAGCAACCCAGTCAGGGAAAAGAAAAAAAAACAAGCAGCAAACAGTCGCGCGAGCATAAAAAAAGATTCAGCCAGACAAAAATCCACCATAGTAGACAGACGCCTGAGCTGTTTCAGGAGCAACTTTACCAGTTGCTGGTCAAAAGTACAACAGTCCGACCCTGACGACTAACGTATATGAACATTTTCAGCAAAAAACCCTGGACAGAGCAGATAAAAAAATGATGAAAACACCGCCAATTCCCGTTCAGCTGGCGAAGCAGGCCTACGAGCGGCTTAAACTCGAGCAGCGGCTTTTTAATCGTGATTCGTCTTACTAGTTGATGTACAATGCTGTCAATCACGCCCTCGTCAATGCGCGCAGCAGTCTTTCAATAAACGACCGCTATAAGCTTGATGAAAGGGTTTTTCATCAGCTTGCGGCAAGTTACTTTATCTAATATCAGATAGTAGCTGCACAATAATGGGAGGAAACCCAAAACGTTTAAAATAGGATAAAATATGCATGCACCTAATTTGAAGCACCGAACCGCTCCGTCCGAAATTGTGCTGGCCAAAATGGAAGAGATTATTTAAGCACTAGGAATGAGTGCCAAAAACGCCCTACCCTTTCAATCGGCGCTTGGACATTTCATTTTCGCCAATTTTCATCCAGGAGAATAAAGTCATTCTTTCAAGCGAGGGGGTTGACTACGAACATACAGGGTTTAAGTAAAAGCTCGTTTGACATTAATGATTCTACCAAGACCCGGTTCGTGTCTATACTAGGACGGATAGCAAAAGCACATGAGGGGATCTCTCGTCAAGAGCGTTTTTTTGTGCATCAATTCTGGTCGGAGATCCAAAAGAGCTTTTGAATTTGACATAAAAGACGCTTCTAACTTTCCCAATTCTTCACCTATTATCAAGATGATTATGGAAAATCAACAAACAAGACAGAAAGACGAAATGTGGACTGCGATGCTGTACGCATTGGTGATCATGCTTATTTATCTCATCATTTGCTTTTTGATGCTTAGTGTCAAATAAAATATAGTTTTAATGGAATTTTTTAACCAACTCTTTGATGTGTTCTTCCAATTGGACAAACATCTGGGAAATATTATTGAGCAGTATGGGGCATTAGCCTATGTTGTACTTTTTATGATTATTTTTATCGAAACCGGGGTTGTCTTCATGCCTTTTCTACCGGGGGATTCCCTATTGTTTGCCGCAGGAATGATGGCCGCAAAATATCCCAGTTCGCTCAACATCTGGCTTGTAATTGTGCTACTTCTGATAGCTGCGATACTGGGCGATAGCTGCAATTATCTGATCGGGCGCCATTTCGGGACCAGAATCCAACAAATGCGCATGTTCGGGAAGCGAATGATAAAGCCTGAGCAGCTTGCCCAAACGCATGGTTTTTACGTAAAATATGGTGCTTCCACCATAGTCATAGCCCGATTTGTCCCGGTTGTCCGTACCCTGGCACCTTTTGTGGGCGGTGTTGCGGCAATGAATTATAGTAATTTTTTAAAATTTAATGTCCTTGGGGCAATCCTTTGGGTGGTTAGCCTTTCTCTTGCTGGCTACTTTCTGGGCAGTATCCCACTAGTCAGGGACAATTTCGAGAAAGTAGTATTAGGCATCGTTGCATTATCCGTATTGCCGATATTATGGCAGTTACTTAAAGCGAAGTTGAGTCCTGCCGGCCAGCCGAAGGAGATAGTGTGAGTATAGTTATGATGGGCGCACGTGACGCGGACGTCCGCTACCCGAATGCTTCAAATGATCAACATTTCAGCAAAGTTGGCTTTGTCCCTCTTGTGAATTTTTACGTAGGCTACAACTCTGGTGAGCATTGGACAGCTATTCTGGAAGGAGATGCCCTGGCTTCAGAATATGGCAGGGCAGAAGATATCTTCGCTGGTCTTTCTACCATATAAAGCCAAATTTTGGTATAAAATTGGGTTACCGGGTTGTCGAAGGCGGGGCTGGTAACGGCCAGACATATTTACCTGGATCAATTACGCTACAGCGGGAATATTGATATCATTAAAAAACGCGCTTCCTCCCGTTTGTGCTGGTCTGGTCTGCTATCTTTTTAAGCGACTTAAAACCTGGGTAACAATCGCTCAGAGTGAGGGGGCTTAAATCGAATGTGAAACATGATATTGCCTTAGAAAGCAAAAGGCAAAATAGTAACGAACAAAGCCATCAAATGTATAGAAGGATCGACATTAGGGTATAGCCATTAACGCAACCAGTTCGTTAATACAAAACGATGTTCAATGCATTAGCGCAATGCATTGAACATAAAGACCAACTACAATGTGATATTAAAAACAGCGCCGTTGTCGTTTAAAACGGAGATACTGCCACCATGGGCGTTCACGTAATTTTTTAGGATGGCCAGGCCCAGGCCTGTTCCGTTGCTTTTATCCTTGGTTACAAATGGCTTAAAAAGCGCTTTTAGCAGGCTCAGCGGTATACCCGGGCCATTGTCCCTGACCTGTATGGAAACCAAGTCAGTTTGCTGGCGGGCTATGATTTGAATTTGCGGCCCGCTGACCTGGTGATCCAGGAGTGCATCAACAGCGTTATTAATAAGGTTGATAATCACCCGTTTTAGTTTGCTTTGGTCACCCTGAACAGTCAGTTCATCGTCAGCTTTGATTTCAATCTGCACTCTGTCAAGCGCGTCTTTTGGAGCTAACTGATGCAGAGCGCTCTCAAGCAGCGGTTTAAGCAGTAGGGTTTCCTTTTCAACTGGCGTTTCTCTGATGAAGTCCAGAAAGTCCTCAAATATTTCAGAAGCCTGCCGGGCTGATCTGTCGACCATATCCAGCCAATCGCTTTTGTAGCCTTCCTCACGGATTATACCGGTCAGAAGTTGTATGTTCCCAATTGCAGGCCGTAAATCGTGCATGACCATGCCGATCGCCCTGCCCACAGCCGAAAGCTTCTCCTTGCGAATGAGCTCTTCGTTCATTTCCGCATTACGGATCGCCTGGGCAGCATTTTGCACAAATAACCGCAGCAGATACATCTTTTCAGTGTTTAGCCTGCCATTTTTTTTTAGTACAGCAAATACCGAATACCCATTTAAGCGTGCAAGTACCAGCTCATCAAGCTGTACCACTTCTTCAGCAGAAATTTCTATTTCCCTGACGCGATTTACCAACTCTTTAATGTTAATCTTTTCTTCCATCGCCCCGATCGATAAAACCTTTTCATAAGAGAAGTCGTCCTGAAGCTTTCCTAAAAAGGCCATATCCGTACCGATGGTCGCGGCAAGCTGGTCCAATATGTTCTTTAATAAGGAATTAAGCTGCCGCTCATTTAATCCGATAGAGGCAATAGATTCAATCAGGCTTTCCAAGTTGCGCAGGCGGCTGTAATCAGTTACTGCTTTGGTAGCCAGCTGTATGAT
This sequence comes from Dyadobacter bucti, assembly GCF_005869225.1. Classification (GTDB taxonomy): domain Bacteria; phylum Bacteroidota; class Bacteroidia; order Cytophagales; family Spirosomataceae; genus Dyadobacter; species Dyadobacter bucti. The sequence continues at coordinate 42,836 of NZ_SWFP01000020.1, forward strand.
TTCCTCAGAAGCATAGGGTTTGCAATGATAACCTACGTTCTGGCCTGCCTGCTCGATAATTTCCTCAATGGAATGGTCGGTAAAGGCGGTAACAAAGATGATCTCGGCTTTACTGTCAAATTTTCTGATCTCTATCGTAGTTTCCAGTCCATCCCAACCTGGCATGCGCATATCCAGGAAAATAACGGCATACGGGCTTTTGTTTTTAATGGAAGCTTTTACTTTTTCAAGCCCTTCCATTCCATTTGATGCTTTTTCTACCTTAAAAACGGGAATATTGCTGGTAATCGGTGTCAGTATCGGGGTCGGCGCGTCAAAAAGTATGCTGGCTGCATGGTTTATCTGCTGACTTTCAATGGATTGATGCCGGGGTACAAGTATTTCTTCCATATTATCTCTGACCATTTCCTCGTCATCAATAATTAATACAGAGGTATTAATTTCATTCATCTTTATTAAAATCTGGTTTTGGTTATTCATTAAAAGGAAATGGTCGTTTTGCTGCCCATACCTGCCCCTTTGCTTTCCATGGAAATAGTACCTCCATGGCTCTCAATAATGGATTTACAATTGTAAAGGCCCAGGCCCGTACCAGTACTTTTAGTAGTATACCCCCGATCAAAAAGGTGTTTTGCTGTTTGCTCATCAAATCCTTTTTCGGAATCCGAAACGACTAACTGAACACTATCGTCAGAACCGCTTAGGTCAATACTGATTGTTTTAACAATGGCGTCCGTATCGATCGCTTCAATACTGTTTTTGAGGATGTTCAGTAGGACCTGCATAAGCTTTGTGCGGTCGCTTAACCCAGAAGCTTTGTATTAAACCATGGGGCTGTTGAAAATTTAAATTTTATGATTTTATTTTGCCTTACAAATCTTTAAAGCGCTAGTCCTATGGGAACTTTAACTTTAACAAGTGATTTTCCAGGCAATAAGGTGGAGATACGTAAAGACCTGATTATCGCCTTGGAAGATCTGGAAAACGCCAGAATATTCAGTCGAAACAAGACAAGGATTCATATTAAGGGAGGGGTGTTTAAGGACGTCCTTGAAGATATCCCTAAAATCAAGAAATTGTTCTGAGTGCCCAGCGCCCGATTTTCTATGTGAGAGTCGCTTTAATGCAAAACCTTTTCCAATTCTTTTGTCAGATCTGAAAGGGAATTTAGTTTTTGCACCAGGATCATATTGTGCCGATCAAGAAAATTCCATAAATCCCTTCATTGTGCATCCCCGATAAATGAATATTTTGCGGGATCGCAACTTATCGGTTCCCCGTAGGTCTGTAAGACCGGGTTGCAAAAGCAACCAGAGTACCTGATTAGAAAAATAGAAATTCAGCTCCTGATCCAGGAAGGCCAAAAATTTGAGACTTTAAGGAACAGGTCCACTCCCGGGACCCAGCTGGCTTATCTGAGGATCTTTCATATTCGCCAAAGAGTTGCCCGGCCTTTATATGTTTCTGGGATTACACTGGATTGTGATAACCAACTGCATCAACACGCCTTACATGTAGTATTCCCGACCACCAAACCACTACTATTAAGCGTTTTATTTCCAGCTGCTATCGGGATGGATTGCACAACCAGAAGGGCTGTTTTTCAGATAAACCTCAATTCCTGTTGAGGTACTTTACTATTGGGTGATCGTTGGATGTGCTTAATAAATCCAAATGGTGGCATACATTTTAGGGTGATTAAACTCTTATAGCCTACAAAGACATGATTAACAATGTCCCAAGCGCTTTAAAGGCTTACTCTTGCTAGAAAGTGACAGGATTGACTTTTTAATTAAAAAACAGAAATTGAGAAAATGGATATGATGGCAAGACGGGATTACGCCAAATCGCTGCTCTCGAGAAGATCTGACAGAAAAGAAAATCCGATCCACTATTCCACAATAATATAACTGGTATATAGCAGTTCCTTATCAATTTTAATACATTGACCATATAAACGCCGAGTTCTAAATCGCTTATGTGTACATTCTTAGCTTAAGCACCCGCCTTAGATTCTTCGCTGTCCTTGTAGCTAAAAAACTTGATATGTAAAAATTGCGGAAAAGCAATCTCCAGACCCCAAACTAAGGACAGGTCTGGAGTCACCCCGTGCACGAGGTAATCTGGCCATAGGCGTGAAGGGTTAGGCGATGTTACACTAAAATTGCGCCAGAAGCCAAAGAGCAATACGAGTCACAGCTGCCCCAAGGGCAATCCATTTAAAATCAAATGGCTGGCAGCACGCCAAAAAAGTAGCTCGCAAACTTCTTAGTTAAGAACCCATCCTCGCTTTCACAATCTCGGGGGCAACTTGACGCAAAGCTTCTACAAGTGCTTCATAGGGACGGTAACCTGTTATCATCACGCCCCGGCCATTTAAAGTAAGGGTTAGCGACGGAAACCTGCCGATGCGGTTATATCGCACTTTTTGTAAATCTACTCGAAATTCCTGCCGGCTCTGCTCGTCATTGAATTCATTTTCAAACCTTCCCATGTCAAAAATTTCAGGATAGTCGACGGCTGTGTCTTGTGCTATCTGCATCAAAATCTCTGGTTTGGAAATGTTTTTTGCACCAAGCATAACGGCTCTTCTTAGCTCGCCAAGAAACACTTCTTGCGCGCGCATGGACTGTCGTCCTGCGGACTTCACAGCAATGCAGGCCGGAAAGGAAGATGCGGGCGGATCAATGACCCAAAGCATATCATTGATATCGGTGCCTGTAAGGTGATGTACTTCCAACCAGACAGGTCCCATTTGGACCGGTCTGCTCACTGCATAAAGCGGATCGTTAAACCTTTCCCAGTCCGGTATGAGTCCTGACATGCAATACTGATAGGAGATATACGTGGAGTATTCCTGCAAAAAACGTTGCCAGTGGGTTTCAAACGCCCAGCTCCAGCAACAAAGCGGATCGGTGTAGTACACAATCTCTACCCGGTCCGCTCGTGGCTTCAATTTTTCTGTAATCATTTCTTCTTTTTAGGCTCTTCGATAATCCCGCCGTCCTTGGTATAGGTGCTCGACTGCATATCTATTTCCTGGGTCGCACTCTTTACTTCCTCGCTGCGGATCTGGCTCATGCTTTTATCCAGTTTTGCAACTTTGGCCGCAGTACGATCGGTTCCAGTCGGTTTCAGGTCTACAAGTCCGTTACTGCTCATCACGTGTTCCAGCGGATCTTCAATAAACTGCCAGGTCTCCCCAAGCTGCGTACTGGTACCGTCATTCCACGGACCCCGGGCGTCCATACCAGTCGACATATTATAGTATAAGTTGCTATACCTAGGTTCACCTTGAAGGACCCCAGGTGGGAAATTCGGCTGTATTGTATTCAGCGCCGCTTCAAACATTTGATAATGGGCTATCTCTCTGGTCATCAGAAAACTCAACGTGTCCTTCACATAGGGATCGTCGGTAAACTTCATCAGATACTCATAAACTATTTTCGCCCTTGATTCGGAAGCAATATTGGAACGCAGGTCAACAGTCAGGTCACCATTGGCGGTGACATAAGCCGCAGTCCAGGGAATACCATTACTATCTGTCAAGGCCGGGCCTCCACCGGTCAGCACTCCGAAGTGCGGATTAACCATGGCCTCGTGAATAAAGCCTTCCTTAGCAGCCTGACCGCCAAGCAGCTGCATGATCTCGGATTCCTCTGCTGCGTTTTTTAGTTCGCCATTTACGCCGCTAAGCAGCATCTGAATAGTTGCGCCAACAATTTCCAGATGGCTGAATTCTTCTGTGGCAATGTCCATCAATAGGTCGTACTTATCCGGATAAGGATTTTTACAGCTAAATGCCTGCACAAAATACTGCATGGCAGCTTTAAGCTCCCCATTGCTTCCCCCGAACTGTTCAAGTAACAGACGTGCAAACTTAGGGTCTGGCTTTGACACACGGGCATTAAACTGTAATTCTTTTACGTGGTAGAACATAGTTTGGGCTGATTAGTGATATGGCTTCTTAAAAAAAACCCATGCCAATAGTTGGCCGGCTTGATGCGGCCAAGATCTGAACAATTAATTGATCGTTTGCTTTTGTGATGCAAGCCTCCATTATCAACACACAAGCCTATATACATTCAATTAAAGGAATATATAGCCACTATCAGTAGCGCTACTAGCATGAAGCTATCAGTACCTAACCCTTTCGAGCGGCACCATCATTTTGCATTTTTTTGCTGGTATACATTTTATAGGTTATACGCTTTGATAACAACAACAGTCTTTATTTCCAACCTAATACCATTATTATGAAATCCACAAAAAGCAAGACAACAGCCACAAAACAGATTACCGAGCAAGATGGCGAAAAACTGAAAGAGTTATTCGTTGATGGTCTTAAAGACATCTACTGGGCCGAGAAGAACCTGGCAAAGGCGCTTGTCAAGCTTGCAAAAAATGCAACATCCCAGGAGCTAAAATCTGCTTTTGAGCTGCATACCACACAGACCGAGCAGCAGATCGTGACTGTGGAGCAGGTCTTTGAAATTATCGGTGAAAAAGCGCAGGCCAAAAAGTGCGCTGCAATGGAAGGCCTTATTGAAGAAGCCAATGAAATCATCGAAAGCACCGAAAAGGGAACGATGGTCCGGGATTGCGGACTGATCATGGCAGCCCAAAAAGTGGAGCACTATGAGATTGCGTCTTACGGTACGCTAAGAAACATTGCCCGCACACTTGGCTATGAGGATGCAGCAACCCTTTTACAACAGACGCTGGACCAAGAAGGCGAAACAGACCATATTTTGACCGAGCTTGCAGAGTCATACGTCAATGAGCAGGCTAGTGCTGAATAAACAGAATTGCAATTCGAAAGAAAGCTGGCACCTCTGCCAGCTTTCTTTGTTGTAAGGGCCCCCAATGGAAAGACCTACACTTGTGCATGGACTCATCTATTTTCTATTTTACTGCTTGCGTTTGTTTGGGACTGCCAAAATTTTCATAGTGCGCATCAGCACTATTCATGGTAACGCCATTAACGCAATCCTCACAAACCAGGTCCTCGGTCATGATGCCGATCTGGCGCTGATATTTTGGGGTAAACTAAAGAAAGGGAGAAAAACCGTCACGACTTTCGTGTAGCATTTTTACTTGGCATGAGTCCGGAATATTGAATTCTAAGGCGTTAGGTTCAAATCCATAATCGAGCCCAAATCAAAC
>NZ_SWFP01000021.1 GCF_005869225.1 Dyadobacter bucti
GCTGCAGGTATACGTGTAGAAATACATTCAGCCGAGCAGTACTAATTACCCAACAGCTTGCACATTAACATATCTTTATCTCTCTCTCTTTTACTTCCAATATGACATGAAAATCAATGTTGAATGTGTCGATGAGCGAATGAAATATCCAGTCGTTCAATCATTCGAAATTGATAACTCAAAGACCTTGTTGGTGGCTATTGGCCTGGACGGTGCGACGATTTGCTTCACCCCCCTTCCCCATACCACACAAACCAACAAAGACCTTGTTGGTGGCTATTGGCCTGGTGTTCACCTCTTCCCATCCCGAACAGAGAAGTTAAGCCCGGGACCGCCGATGATACTTGGATCAAACCTGGTAAAGTAGGTAGCCGCCACAATATTATTACAAAACCTAAACAGCATCCCCATAAAGGATGCTGTTTGCGTTTACAGATACTTTCATATCTCTGACCAGGCCCTAAGTACCTAAACGTTCTGAAATGTATACAGAGGTTATGGCATAAAATTTACAAGGTTCGCGAATTCATGTCGCCTTTAAAGATGCTAAACAAAAAAAATATAAATACCAGTGCCAGACATCTGGCGGTAGGCTGTCTGCTATTAATTTTTGCATTATTTGATGCCAATGCACAGCTTCCTGTGCTGCCCGGCGACAGCGCCCGCCCCGCCCGCGCAGTTTACCCGCCTGATTCCCTGGGCCGGCGCACACCTCGTGGAACGATCGACGGCTTTTTAAAGGCAAGCTACCAGAACGATTATCGAAAGGCTGCTCTGTACATCCGCCGAGACCCGGCGCTTAAAAAAAGGCAGAACTCGATCAAGCAGGCTAAGGCATTGCAAGCGTTGCTGGAAGTCAACGGGCGCATTTATCCGTACTCCTGGATCAGCAATGAACCCGAAGGAAAAACGGACGATAACCTGGGTCCCAATTTGGACCGGATCGGTGCGGTGACCATTGATAACGAATCTTTTGACCTTATTCTCGAAAGCGTCCGGGACAAGCAGGGTAACCCTATATGGCTGTTCTCTACACAAACTATTGAGCATATACCTTTGAACCTGGACGATCTCGAGGGTAAAAATCTGATCAGTGAAATATCTCCGTCCTTCTTGCAGGAAAACAAATGGGGAGGGGTGCCCATAGCACATTGGATCGCAACCATATTTCTGTTAATCGCCTCGTACCTCATGGCTCTGGCCGTTGCAAGATTTTTCGTTTACCTCATTCCGAAAATCTATAAAAAAGCAGGTGATGACCCTTACATTGGAGTAATCCGGGCGTTTTCGCTTCCCGCACAGCTTTACCTCGCTATAGGGGCGTTTATGTATTTCAGCCGGGAATCTGGTGTCTCGCTTGTGGTAAGACAACGTTTCAGCAACCTAACGGTGATTGTCGGATTGGTAGCAGTGATACTTCTGATCTGGCAACTGATTGACGTGATTGGCATTATCACCGAACGACGGATGAAAAGATACCGTAACCAGTCCGCGGTTTCTGCGATACTTTTTTTGCGTAGGGCACTGAAAATTGCCTTGGTTGTAGTAGGGGTGATTATGGTGCTGGACACACTTGGTTTCAATGTGACCACAGGGATCGCTGCACTTGGGATTGGGGGTATTGCTTTGGCGCTTGGTACACAAAAGACCGTTGAGAATTTTGTCGGTAGCGTTACACTCATTGCCGACCAGCCGGTTAGGGTCGGTGATTTTTGCAAGATTGGCGAGATTACGGGCACTATAGAGCGCATTGGTATGCGTGCCACACAAGTGAGGACTAACGACCGCACTGTTGTCACTATTCCCAACGGCGAGCTGTCTTCACTTAAAATAGAAAACTATGCGCACCGTGAAAGGTTCTGGTTTCACCCCATTTTCTATCTGCGTGCAGAAACCACCCCGGACCAGATCCGGCTATTGATTACAGATCTACGCAGGATATTGCTGACACACCCTCGGGTCAATCCCGCCCCCGCCCGTGTCCGGTTTATCGAAATAGGGTTAAATGGTGTGAAAATCGAAATATTCGCCTACGTTGATACTGGCGAGATGGATGTTTTTCTTGAAATACAGGAAGAACTGCTGTTGGAAATGATGGATGTGGTGGCAAGTAGCGGTACCGGATTTACACTTCCAGCACAAACTATCTATTTAGCGAAGGATCAGGGCTCTCCGAAGAAGGAGAGCCCGATCATATCGCCGGAGTAGGTATTTCGAATTCATCCTCACAAATGGATACTGACCGATTCTGGCCACTGGTTGGACACTGGTGCGAACAAATCTTTGGCCAATCCCATAAACGTAATGGACTGTTCCAGTACGCCAAATTTTAAATCGGGAGATTTTGGAATTGATCCGGATTTTCAGGTCCACTGACGATTTCAGTCTTGCTGATCTCTATAGGACCCGGTTCTTCAACGGTTATTTCCAAAAAAAACTTAGTTAAACCCCGTCACGTGCCTTTTGTTAAATATTTAACGCCAACCCAGTCCGGGCGCTACGTGCTCTAAAATGGAAGACAACACATGCACGTTGTAGTCAACACCAAGTGTATTGGGTATTGTCAAAAGGATCGTATCCGCTTCCTGAATAGCTTCGTCCTGCGCCAGCTCTTTGATGAGCCGGTCTGGTTCAGCAGCATAGCTTCTGCCAAAAATCGCGCGTTTGTCCTGCTCGATCATTCCGATTTTATCGCTACGTTCGGCTTCCTGCCCAAAGTAATAGCGATCCTGATCGGTAACCAGTGCGAAAATGGACCGGCTCACCGAAACTCTCGGTTCGCGCTGATGTCCCGCTTTTTTCCATGCTTCCTTATACAACCTAATCTGCTCCGCTTGCTGCACATGAAAAGGCTTGCCACTTTCATCGTATTTCAGGGTAGAGCTTTGAAGGTACATTCCGTTCTCGGCTGCCCAAACAGCAGTGGCATTGGAAGCGGCGCCCCACCAGATGCGTTCCCGCAGTCCTTCCGAGTGTGGTTCCAGTCGTAGTAAGCCCGGTGGATTAGGAAACATCGGGTAGGGGTTTGGCTGCGCAAACCCTACTCCTCTGAGCTTGTCCAGGAATTCCAGTGCCTTACGGCGCCCCATATCTGCGTCGGTTTCTCCCTTTAAAGGTTCATATCCAAAATAGCGCCACCCGTCGATTACCTGTTCCGGTGAACCTCTGCTAATCCCCAACTGCAACCGCCCCTCAGAAATCAGATCCGCAGCGCCGGCGTCTTCTACCATGTAGAGCGGATTTTCATAACGCATGTCAATTACACCCGTTCCAATCTCTATCTTGCTTGTTTTGGCACCGATAGCCGAAAGCAAAGGAAATGGCGAAGCGAGCTGGGCTGCAAAATGATGAACACGAAAATATGCGCCGTCTAAACTGATTTCTTCGGCTGCAACAGCCAGGTCAATGGATTGAAGCAATGTATCGCTTGCTGTTCGGGCGTTATAAGCGGGATGGTTAGACCAATGCCCGAACGATAAAAACCCTATTTTCTTCATCATGCGTCTTTCTCGTTCTTGTTTCAGATTCACCTTAAAATTAGCCAGATTATTTGATTTCGGAACCTTCCGGTTTAGGATATACTTGGCAAGATGCATTTACCTCAAGCCTTCTGCTAAGTAAAACAGGCACATTATCGCTTCTTTCTTCGGCCCCACCAGATCCGAAAGCCGGTAACAGGCAGACTGGCGGCGATCAGGCCGGCAAAAAAAGTCATGATTTTCCCTGGAAGGCCGAGCACAGAACCTGTGTGCAGGTCGTAATTGAGCTGATAGATCTGATCGCCCCCGTTCAGCCGGGCAAATGGAGCGGAACGCAGCAGTTTTCCGGAGTAACGGTCGTAGTTTTCCTGTACGCGGTTGTATCTGTTCCAGTCTTTACGATAGGAAGAAATATTAATCGCCGCATTGGCCTTAAGGGGGAAATTAACCTGATATGCAAATGCTTCGGAGTTTCTCTCACGGGCTGCGGCAAACGCCTTGTCCAGGCCGGAACTAGCATCGGGCAGCATGACAGCGGATGTCGGTAATTTTGTTTTTTCAACAGTTTCCGCACCGTTCGCAAGATACCTGACCGAGTTTTCCATCCATTCAAAAACCCACACAAGGCCCGTCAGGGATGTTACAAGCAGAATGCCAGCGACGTAAAACCCCAGGACTTTGTGAAGATCGTAATTGACGCGTCTGGAACTTGCATCCCATTTGACTTTGAAACTTTGGTCACGGCCTTTCCTGGTCCACTTCTTTGGCCACCACATGATAATGCCCGAAATCAGCAACACTACAAACATCAGTACCGAACCGCCAACCACATAGTGCCCGATCTTTTCGCCAAAAAGCATACGCATGTGCAGGCCGAGTACCAGCTGAAAAAACTCTTGCTTTGTATCTTCTACTTTGACGACTTTCCCATTGTAAGGATTGACATAAACCCTGTAAAAATACTGGTAGTAATCCCAGTAAGTGAGCCCCTCAGGATCGAGCTTGACAGACCTGAACACGTAGGTACGATCAGGTTGTACCGAGATTTCTACTCTTGCGACAGGCTTGTCGTTCAGCGCATTTTCTGCGACGGCCAACAACTGGCTAAGCGGTAGTACCTTGGTTTTCCCGGGCACAACGTACAGCCGTTCTTTGTAAAAAACCGGTTTGAGCTCCTCCACGAATGCATAAGTAGCGCCGGTCAAACCGATGATGACAACAACCAGCCCGGATGTGAGTCCGAGCCAGAGGTGTATTTGATTTATTGCTTTTTTCAGGGTCACAGGTTCCTTTTTCTTTAAAACTTAAAGGTAATGCTACCCGTTACCCGGAGCGGGTTTTGCGCCGCCAGTCGGTAAGACCAGTATTTTTCGTTCGTCAGGTTGTCAGCTTTCAGCCCAATTCGGTATCTGGGCTTATCATAGAAAACAGAAGCATCCAAAACTGTATAGGACGGAATGGTAAATGTAAATGTTTTGGTGTTGGTCTGAAACGATTCACTTCCATAGATACCTCCAAATCCTGCACCCAATCCTTTTGCAGCACCTTTTACCAGGCGGTAGCTGACCCATAAATTGGCCATGCGAGGAGGGCCGGCAGTGGTCGGACGATATCCCTGAATGTTCTCGTTGCTCTTGGTGTATTTACTGTCGTTATAGGTAAAACCGGCGACGATGTTCAGTCCCGGCGCGGGATTGGCAATCAATTCAGCCTCAAAACCTTTGCTGACCTGTGTGCCATCCTGAATTGAGAAATTCACATGGTCCGGATCATCCCGGGTAACGTTGGTGACCGATATGTCATAATAACTGAATGTTGCCGTCACAAAACTGTAATCCAGCTTGATCCCGCCTTCGAATTGATTAGCCTGGTTGGGCTTGAAAGTATTGCCAAAAAAATCAGATCCGCTTACATTGCTGAAACCATTCATATAATTACCGAACAGCGATATTTCGTCTTTGACGATCTGGTAGACAATACCAAACTTTGGAGATAACGCGGTTTGTCTGAAGGCACCCGCCGTAGAGTCCGCGCTCGGGAAATATGTTCCGAGATTGGAATAGCGGTCAATACGAAGACTGGCCATAAGCAGTAAGCGGTCGGTAACATTCAGTACATCGGAGGCATAGGCACTGTATGTTCTTTCATTAAACGATACGAAATTTGTAAAGGCAGGAGTCGCAAATAACGGTGAAACCTTTGCCAGATTGAAATTATTATACGCATTGCCGGGCTTTTTCAAATTCAGCGCAGGCATGTTTACCATAGCATCATTCCTTGTAGCGCGGAGAGTATACACATCGATGCCCGCAACAATACGGTTTCTCAGCGGCCCGAGGCGAAAATCTCCGATAAAATTTTGCTGGAAATTAGTACCGTAATAAGGATAATCCTGGTTAGTAACCGTCTGACGCAGAGTAGAATCGGTCAGAATTGTAAGACCTACCACATTTCCGTCAGCGGAGGATCTTGTCCTGGATACTATCGTTTGCGAAGTCCATTGGGGCGACAATTTATATTTGATCTGACCGTATATGTTATACTGCTGCCCTGAATAGTTGATCGTATTATTAGCAAAAGACAGCTTGTAGGGCAATCCCAGCTCGGTGACACTCCTGGCGGTCCCCCTCGCCGAAGGCGTAACCCGCATGGGCGATGTGGCTTTATAGCCGCTGAATTCTACGTCCAGAAGTAAAGTCAGGCGGTCATTTACAGCATAGGAAAAACTGGGCGCTATCAGAAAGTTACGGGCAAAACCGGCGTCCTGAAAACTTCTTTCGCTGTGCATGGCAGTATTGACGCGTACCAGAGCCGATTTGTCTTCGTTGAGCGGTGTGTTAATGTCGAGCGTCAGACGGTTCAGGTCCCAGCTTCCGGCAGAGAAGGAAACTTCTCCTTTAAAGGCATCGAAAGGTTTTTTGGTAACCCTGTTGAACAATCCCCCGAACGATGATAAGGTACTTCCGAACAAAGTGGCTGACGGCCCCTTAATCACCTCAATCCGTTCGAGATTGGCAGGGTCAACCGAGGAATATGTGAAACTTCCAACACCGTTGCGAACGAGCTGGGGAGTTGCAAAACCTCTTGATATGGAGGTGGTCCTCCCCTGGTTTCTTATTTCCGCGATACCGGCCCCGGGTACATTTTTGAAGGCACTGTTGTAATCCGTAACGATCTGCTCTTTCATCAGCTCTTTGCTGACCACAGTGTAAACCTGCGGATTTTCCATGTTCGAGATCGGCATTTTGGAAACGTCGTCACTTTCCTTTCTGGCGAAACGGTTTCCCCCGCTGGTAATGATCACTTCGTCGAGTTTACGTGAGGAGAAATCAAGCCGGACCGCCAGATCGGCAGTAGGATTATCCTCGGTAATCACAGCACCGGCCGTTGAAGTTTCATAACCTATCAATGAAAATTCTACGATATAAACCCCGGCAGGCATGTTTCTAAATTCAAAACTACCGTTTGCGTTCGCGATGGTGCCTTTTGATGTATTCCTGAGGCTGACCGCGATACCTTGTGCGGGTGCTCCGTCAATCGTTGTCACTATCCCTCTGATTATTCCTGACGGATTCGGCTGAGCGTTAACCGAAATAGCCAATACAATAGTAACCAAAAGGGATTCCAGGATTTGTTTTAAATAAAATGTCTGCTGGCGTATCAGTGGTGAGCGGAGAGAATTCATAACATGTAATGGTAAAAGCATAAATGTTTGTTTTCTTATTTAGACTTATTACAAAGTAAATACAAAAACATATACCATATGCTGCCATCCATATTAAATTGATAGTTCCGGCGCGCTATTATTATCGGCAACTTTCAGCCGGACAGACTGTTTGACCTGATTATTAAAAATGAGAATGCACCTGTGGGCAACCACATTGAAACGGACCGCATTCGTTAGCGGCATTTTATCACGTCGCCGCAGCGGATATGGAGGCTAATAGGGTATTGGATACCGGCACACTATAGAAGGCCTGAATATGTTGATCAGGCGGTTGAGAACTATTGCTGTTTTATTTCTGATTTTTATACCTCAAAACTGGTGTCTGATGCTAAGCTTTACGCAGTATCTTCTCCATCTTCCTGCCTTTCGCTAATTCGTCCACCAGTTTGTCCAGATACCTTGCTTGTCTGGTCAGTTCGTTATCAATTTCTTCAATACGATAGCCACAAATGAGGCCTGTTATCAGGGCCGCATGGGGATTCAAGTTTGCTCTTTCAAAAAATGTCTTAAAAGTTACCTTCTCTTCAATCAGGTCTTTCACTTTTTTTTCGTCAAACCCGGTCAGCCATTCGATTACCTGATGCAACTCTTCTTTTGTCCTGCCCTTATTTTCAACTTTTGCAACATAGTGCGGATATACCGATGAAAAGGTCATTTTCGCGATTCGCTCATTGTGTTCGGGTGTTGTTGGCATAACTTTTTGTCTCCATGTTAAACACTCAATTTTACAATAAACAAAGGTACTTTTCAAGTATTACCTGGCATGTCCAAAGAAGTTCACAGACCTTATCGGCATTAGTCAGAAATGCCGGAGCCGGGTCATTTGTACCACGAAGACGGGAATTTAAAGAACAGTCTGCCAAAAAAGTAGTGAAAGGCGGCTGCACGTGCCAGTTCCGGAGTGTCGGTAAGTCTTAAACGAAATTGCAGATTTTGCCAAGACAAATAGGCTCAATGCGGGCTAAGGCAGTTTGGGACAACTAATCAGTTGTGGGTCGATATTTATTTATTAAAACTCCGTTGTTGCATACAGTAGAGGTTATTAACCGAAGCTTATACCTGTCCGGAAAAATTCTCAGACCATCTCCCAAGACGGTCGGATTGATAAACAGATTTAACTCGTCAATAAGATTGTTTTTGATCAACTCCGACACAAAATTAGCCCCGCCATAAACGATGATATCTTTTCCTTCCAGTCCTTTGAGCTCGTTTACGGATTCAACTAAATCTCTATTTTCCACCACGATATTTCTCCCTTCGACTGAACTGATACTTTTACTGAAAACTATTTTATGTGTGTCTACGAAAATTTTAGCGTAAGGATATTCGGGACTGTCTTGCTCGTTGTCGACAACATTTTCCCAGTATGATGTAAATTCGGCTGCCATCTTGCGCCCCATAATAATAGTATCCATACTTTCAGTAAGTTCGGACAGCACTTGCAGTTGTTGTTTATCTGTTTCAGGTTCCATCCAATCCAACTCGCCATTAGGTCCGGCAGCAAAGCCGTCGGTGGTGATGTTCATTTGCAACTTTAACTTTCTCATCTTTTCAGTGTTTTGTCACATTGGTCTGAAAAAGTGTGCCAATGTTATGGTTCTGTTGTCTTGATAACGGCCTGGAAGTGGCTGTAGATGAACACGCCCGGTTGGGCAGCTTTTGGAAAATATTTCCTCAAAATCTCCCATTTAGACCTCAATAAGAAATTTGTTCTGCAAGATACAGAACACCAAAATTCTTTCGGGCTTACAGTACATTCAGTGACTGGAAGCCCGGACTTTAAAGGGGGCAATTTGTAACACGCCACCAATCACCGCCGTTATGCTTGCGATCTCAGCAATGACTACGAACTGCGGGCACGACAATTTCTGATCATTTCTTTACAGTCGATTACAGCTCAGAAATATATGTGATGCTAATTGGCCTGAGAGGTGAAGAATAAAAATTTAACAACCCTTTATTTCATGATAACAATCAATATGTCTTCAGAAACCAGAAGTTTTATGCAAAGGTTAATGGTACTTCTGATTATTTGCTGCATGTCTGCATGTACACGAAAACTCTCTTTTCGCGAATCGGCCATTGTACCGGCAGCCCAGGGAAATGTGAAGTTCAAAAAGGATAAAAATAAGAATTACGCAATCGATCTGTCGGTCCGTCATCTATCGCCTCCCGAACGACTTGTCGAATCGAGGGATACGTATGTAGTTTGGGCAAAAACAGAACGGAATGGTCTCAAAAACTTAGGTCAACTCAGAAGCAGGCGCGGACTGTTCTCCAAGCAGCTTAAAAGTGAGTTGGAAACGGTAACCACGTTTGAGCCAAGGGGCTTTTTTATCACAGCGGAAAGGGCGGCGGACATTGGCTATCCCGAAGGCCAGGTTGTACTGACCACGGACTGAACAGCTGAACCGGAAGTATGAAAACATTAAAAAATGAACAGCAAAATATTGCAGCAAGGATTTTGACGATCGGCAGCGTTTGTTTTGCTCTGGCGACCTTGGTCGCTTGTAAGGATAAAAACAAAAAGGAACAGCCTGAAAGAATCTGGACCGATGGTATTGAGGCGAATGAAATCAACGCCACCATAGGAGACTATGTAAGCTTTGTAAACAACGATCAGAACAAGATGATGTTTTACCATGCCTACACCAGTGAAGCCCTCACGAAAATGACGTTAGCAGTTTGCGCGATAGCCGGTAAGACGGACCCGGAAATCAACGATGACCTGGAAAAAGCAGAGGGATATGCTGTACAGATCCTGGACAATCCTTTCGAGACCTCCCACATCGGAAAGATTCGAAAGACTGCCCTATTATTATCCGGTGTGCTGCAAACTATGCAAGTAGCAAAGTATCCAGGCTTGTCTGACGAGGCCAGAAGCGTTAGGAATTCGGCTGCGGCAATAGATCCAGGGACGGGCATAGCAGACCAGGAAAATGCCGTGAACATATTTTTTTTAAAAGGAGCGGACCTTCTGGATAAAATGAAATAGAGGCATTTTTATAATCCAACATTTTTTACCCAGGTGCACCCTCACGTCCGTAAGCGAATGTGGTAGTCATGCACCTGAAAGAAACCAGGTCGCAGAAGGTGCGGGTTTGGCATGGCCGGACCTCACACTTCCTGCGACCATCTACTGCGTTTCCGAATCAGCGGCCCGGCCTTTCCCTGCCACCAGGGAGGCTTCCTGGCCTTTCTTGGAAAGGGTTCCTGCTTTTTTCGCGGCCTAGAATTTCCGATATATGCCACCGAGATATTGGTTGGCGTCTTCTTCTGCGAACTGCGCTTTTTTAGCGTCCCAGTGCAATGTTTTATTAGGGAAACGCCCGGCAATTACACCAAGCAATATCGTTTCCGTAAGGCGTGAGGCGTAGGAAAACGGTGCGCTCGTTGATCCTTTTCCCAGACATGCATCCACAAACTCATGGTAATGCTTGTGTGACTCTGAGCTGTAATCGCCAACCGGCCCGCCTAATTTGAACGGCGTGACGTCGATTTCTTTATAGGCACCATCAACGATCAGTTTAGGCAGTACCTGGAAATGCGGCAGATACAATCTTCCTTTTTCTCCAATGAACATGGCGCCCTGGTCGTGCAGGTCCCCTCCGTCAGGGAGCATCAGATCTTCGCGCTGCTTATCGGCACCCACGCCATCATACCATACCCATTTCAAAGTATCTGCCGTGTATTTTGTTCCCGGAAACTCATAAGTAACCATGTTTTTTTCAGGGTATCCAAATCCGTTCGGTTTTCTGCAGTTCGTCGTGATCGTCCTTGGCACATCCAGTTGCAAAGCGTTGTAAGGTGTATCGAAAATATGTACACCCATGTCGCCCAAAGTGGCACAACCAAAATCAACAAGCTTCCGCCAGTTGCCAGGATGGTAAAAGCCACTTTTATACGGTCTTTCTGCCGAAGTTCCCTGCCATAAATTCCAGTCCAGGTTGCTGGGAACAGGATCGCCGGTTTCTGGCATCGGACCATTATAACCCCAGTTTTTGGGTGACCAGGCCCTCACGGTGTGCACTTTTCCGACAATCCCGGATTGGATGAGCAAAGTGGCCAGTTTGTAGTCGTAAAAAGAATGCACCTGAATACCCATCTGGGTTACCAGTTTTTTTTCTTTGGCGATTTTGTCCATTGCCCTTGCTTCTTTCACATAATGGGTGAGCGGCTTCTGACAATAAACGGGCTTGTTCATTTCCATAGCCATCATCGATGCAGGCGCGTGGGTGTGATCAGGTGTGGACACAATCACTGCATCGATGTCCTTACTCATTTCTTGAAGCATCACGCGATAGTCCTTATACGTCTTTGCATTCGGGAATTTTGAACTCACCTCCGCCAAAACGCTTGAATCAACATCGCAAAGCGCCACCACGTCCACATTGCTGTGTAACGATATGGACGCCAGATCGGCCTGACCCATCCCGCCTAATCCGATATGAGCGGTTCTCAACCGTTTGTCGGCAGAAAAAGCCCATGACTCAACGGGCATCATGGCAAGGGACGACAAGGCGGCCGCATTTTTAAGAAACTCTCTTTTATTCATGAATTTAAAGGTTAAATTTTTTTGGGCTGGAATCAGCAGGTTTTTGGAAAAACTTAAAATTGAGCTGTTTTTCGGTCAATTCCAAGAATAGGGGAATTGTTAGTGATCCGTCTGATCCTAATCTGGTTTGTTGCAGCGAATTTTCCAAGTTTTGCAGTAAAATTGTTTTGTTGAGCGAATCGGCTTTTATAAAAGTAACCACATGTAGGTACCGGCAACATCCGTTTGCTCAAAAAAATTACCGGTCACACAAATCCGTTCTTCCCGATTTTTTATTTCCTCTACTTTTGCTTGGACCTATAAACCGACAGAAAATGAAGCATTTAAACCACTATTGCTTACTAGTATTTACTTTACTTACATTCCCTTGTTCGGCTCAGGAAAAGCGCTGGACAGAAACTGACCGTCAGTTTACTATCGACCAATTTAACCGGACCCGGGATGAGTTGGTCAATGAAACGAAAAATCTGGCACCCGAGCAATGGGCATTTCATGAGTCGGCCGAACGTTGGTCCATCGGGGAAATTGTGGAGCACCTCGCGTTATGGGAAATCATCTGGGCGCGGGAAATCAGTATCGGTTCGCGTAACAAGCCGCAGCCGGAACTCAACGAATCGGCCAAACCCGACAGCTACTATCTGGATTTTATTATGGAAACAAACCCACACGTAGCCGCCGATATTGCCATTCCGACAGGTTTTATCAAAGGAAATGATAATCTTAAGTTTTTTCTGAGCCGGCGCGAGCAGAACCTGTCTTTTCTGAAAAAGACTGAGGTGGATATGAGGGCACACTTCGAGTTGACTGCCACCTCAAACCCCAGAAATATGCATCAAGTGTACATTTATCAATGGGGACATGTAGACAGGCACTTAAGGCAGATCCGAAAAGTAAAAGCACATCCAAATTTTCCGAAGTGAGATCTGGTTTTTGGCTTGCTGACGTTTGATCAGATGCGTTATCGGTTAAATATCTTGCTCATCGTTTCCTTGCTCAGCGGTTTAGAATGATAACCCTGCACATGAGGGTGCTTTTCAGCCTTTTCTTTGTCTCCCGGATCGATGGATGAAGAAAGGATAAATATGTTGTACAAAGCATGTAGGCCGGAGGGAAACGAGCTGAATTCATCAAGGAACTCCCATCCATCCAATACCGGCATGTTGATATCAAGAAACAGGACCGTTTGCAGGTCCTCTTTTCTGTTGTCATAGTCAGCCTGGATCCATTCGAGTGCCTTTTCGGGATCAGTAAAGAGCTGGACGCTGGCGGCCGGAGCAATAGCGGCAATGACATATTTACAGATAAGGTTGTTACCGCGATCGTCATCTACGACAATAAATTGCGAAGGCAGCTTCATAAAGCAGGGGTTCTGAAAGCGTTGGAACTAAATTCAACCTTAAATTCGGTGCCCTTATTGACTGCACTTTTTACGGTAATATTCCCGCCGAGCATTTCCACCTGGGTCTTGACCATGAACAACCCCATCCCTTTACCTTCAACATGGTAGTGGAAGCGTTTGTATAGGCCGAATACCTGCGCGCCTCTTTCGGCCAGGTCAATTCCCATGCCATTATCCTGAAACGAAAGGGCCACCTGGTCCCGGTCCAGGCTGCTTTTTATTCTGATCACTGGGTCGATGTCCATCTGGCGGTATTTTATACTGTTCATGATCAGGTTAAAAAAAATGCTGTGTAAATAACTTTTTAGCGTAAACAGTTCGTTTACAGCGCTGAAATCGGTTTCTATCCGCACATGCTCTTTTTCGATGATATTTTGAATACTCGAGCCGATTTCATCTATCATCTGCTGCAAAGAAACCGGCTCCCTTGTTTCGCTTACGCCTCTTTTAACCTGTAAAATCATATTAAGGTCTGAAACGACATCGTCGAGCCGTTTGACATTTACCGATAACTCCTCCAAAAATTGTTCCTTTACCTCCAGAGGGTAGAGATCCTGGTTTACGAGTTCGGCCAAGCCTATGATATTGGCCACGGGGGCACGCAGGTTGTGTGATACAATGTAGGAGAACTGTTCAAGACCCTTGTTGGAGGCGATGAGCTCATCGGTATATTTCTGTAGGTTGCTGTTCAGCTCCTTGAGTTGCGACTCAGAGTGTTTTCGTTGCGTAATGTCCCTGAAATATACCGAAAGACCACTCGCTGATGGATAGGCTGTCACTTCCAGCCAGGTATTGTCCCTTTTATAGAAGACTTCAAAATGCTGGGTCGTATTTTGCTCAAAGGCTTTTTGGTATGAAGTATGGAACGGGGACCCCGTGGCATCAGGAAATACATCCCAGAGATTTTTACCCAGAATATGTTCCTTTCTGCATCTCAATACCGCTTCGGCCTCTTTATTCCAGTATGTAACAATCCAGTCCCGGTCTATTGTGTAAAAGGCATCCCCGATACTTTCGAGAATAATATTTTTCTCTTCAAGCGCTTTCAGCACCTCCTCTTCAGCCTGTTTCTCTTTGGTAATATCATTGGCAAAACACGATAAGCCGACAAGCGTGTTGCTCTCTATTATGGGATGAATGGAGAATCTGAAATGATTACGTTTCCCGTTATAAGAAATTTCTTTTTCAAATTTCATGATCTCCCCGCCTAACGCCCTGGCATTGATTTCCTGCCAGTCGGATTCAGAGCCCGGATCAAACTTGCTCAGAGATTCGAGGATGTAATGGCCGGGGCGAACATCTACGCCATACCTTTCCTGCATCATGTTTTTAAGCGCATCGTTGTAGGTAATGTATCTTAAGTCGGTGTCCAGTGAATAAATGAGTGCGTCTGTATTGTTGATGATCGCGTTCATATTCGACTCTGAGCGCTGGAGTAGCTCCCGGGCCAGTTTCCAGTCGGTAATATCCCTCACGGTCAGGCTGAGGCCGGTGATCTCACCTTTTTCATATACTGGAACGATCATGACGCTGAGCCATTTCCTTTCCCCGTCAAACTGCTCATATATGTGGTCAAACTGCCGGGTCTCACCGGAAAGTACACTGGTGATCACCTTTTCGTAATCAGCGCTTTTGTCCTCACGGACTGCATCATACAAACTGCCGCCGACTTCCATTTTTTCGCCAGTACTTAGCTTATAAAAATTGCTGGCCTTGTTATTAAAGTATTTGACAACTGCTTGGGTATCGGCCAGGATAAAACCTTCCGTGGAATTCTCAAAGATTGCCCGCAGATTGGATTCCGAATTTCGTAGCGCCTGCTCGGATTTTTCTAACTCGGTCACATCGTACAAAACGCCGTATAAACTGGTGGGTTGTCCCTGGTTATCCAGTTCAATATGAGTTTGGGTACGCAGGTGCCTGACCTGCCCATCCTTCCTTACGATCCGGTAGTAATAATCCGCGGCCTGGAACGAATTTAATGCCTCCCTGCTCTGTTTTAGTACATATTCTACATCATCAGGATGTATGAAGGATATACATGAAGCCGTGCTTTGAATGTTGTCTGTGTGGGATAAACCATAAATCCTGCAGGCTTCGTCGGAGAACACACTGGTTTGCGTCGACAAATCGAGTTCCCAACTGCCCAGATGCGCAACGGCCTCTGCCTGGCTTAAACGTTTTTCCTTGTTTTTGAGCTGCTGGTCCGACAAATATCTTTCGGTCACGTCCCGGAAGTTGTCTACAATCCCGTTTACAGCCGGTTCGTGCAAAAGGTTGGTTACCGTAGCATCAATCCAGCGCCAGGTGCCATCCTTGTGCAGCATCCGCCCGGTGTGGCCCTGCAGGGGCACGCCCGGACTGGCCATCACCTTGACCATGATCTTGGCGAGTTCCTGCGCGTCGTCCGGATGTGCCCTCGAAAAAATATCCATTTCCAGTATTTCCTGTGGTGTATATCCCAGCACATTTTTGACTGCTGGCGAAACATAGGTCGGCTGAGCGTTGACATCCAGGACAACCACTGCATCGGTACTGTTTTCAACCAGCGTTCGGAACCGTCTTTCACTATTGATTAACTGTTCCAGTATCTCCTGTTGCTCTTTTTTAAGCTGATATTTTTCCAGACTCCGCTGTATGGCGAACGGCAGGCGGCCGGGCTGGTTCAAGCTGATGTAATCATCCGCCCCGATCAGCAGAAACTCTTCCGTCATTTCGTCGGACACTGCATTGCAGACGATAATGACAGGTACATTCATTCCGCTCTGCCTCAGAATCGCCACAGCCTCAGAGCAATGGATACCAGTTGAAATATATTCCGAAAGGACAATATCTGGCTGGAAACCGGCTAATGCAGCCATATACTGTTGTGTGTCGCTGGCAACACGTATTTCGGCATTTAACTCCGCCTGACATAACGTTTGTTTTGCTGTAAGTACCCCAGCCTCCGAATCCCCCAGGTACACTATTTTCAGGATACTTTTCATCTTTTCAGTGCTTAGGTGTGCTAAAACCAGGGTGGGTCGTTGTTTTTTCTGAAAGGCTGTAAGTCCTCCAATGCCTGAATGTAGAATGATTTTCGCGATGATTTCGCTTAAAAAATTTATTTATTTGCCTCATCTGCAAATAACCCCCCGGGAGCCATCCCTTGGTCGGAGGACTTCTCTCACAAACCAAAGTTTTCGATCTTGTGGGAAACGTATTTCCAGCAACATAAAAAATAAGTCGTTAAAATGAAGCTGCGTGCCTATGGAATAAGCGTCAGGCAACTTGTCTTAACTAGCTATGCAGTGTCTGGTTTGAACTCTACTTGCCCGTCCGGAAGCACGGCGAGAAGGTAACGGAAGGTAAGCCATACAGGTCGGTTAGATGTCAGTCTCATCTTTTGCCAAATGGTAAGGAATGTCGAGAATTACCAAAGACCCGCCGGCACTGGTCTCTCTTGTCAGAGTTGCACCTATATAGTCAGCCCTTAATATACAATTTTTTAAACCTAAGCCCGGAGATTGTGTATTTGACTGGGGGTTATTTCCTAAACCATCATCCTCCACCAGGATTCGTAAAAAACCGCCGAAATAGATTAGTTGAATCGCCGCTCGCCTGGCTTGTGCATGCTTGAGAATGTTTTGAATGAGCTCTGAGACAATTCTGTAAGCGTTCAGTTCAACGTCTTTTGGAAGTCTTTGCTCGTTTCCCGAACACAAGTATTCGAATTGGGTAGTTACAGCCGGTAAGGCAGCGATCAGCTGTGATAGTGACCCCGACAGGCCGATTCTTTCAAATTCCGGTGGCATTAAGTTATGTGATATCCGGCGAAGGTCGTCGCTGCTTTTTTGTATCAGGGGTTCCAAGTTCTCGAATTTTCTCCGCGTTCCGGGAGTCGCCGACTCTGCCATCAGGTCCGTTATACTTCTTTTAATAGTTGCCAGCGTGCCGCCCAGATCGTCATGCAGATCGGCAGCAATTCGCTGGCGCTCCATATCCTGGGTTTGTAAAATCGAAGAGGTGAAGTTTTTTTGCATCCGGTTTAACTGAAGCAGGTATTCATCCCGGTCTTTGAGCAGCTTGTAACCGATACCTGCGCCTAAAATGATAATTTCGATAAGTGAAGAGTAATGGCTCGCTTCGAAAAACAACCACGTCCGGGGATAATGAAAAAGAACTGATGTGGCAAACCACAGCGCGATCACAAAGAAAGGCGCGATCGCAAGCAAATAGAGAAACGCTTCATATTTTCGTCGGAATATGCCGTACAAGATCATAATGGCGACGAGTATCAATGTCATCAGCGACAGAAAAGAGGACAAAGAAGCATTCGTTCCGCTGAATGGGGATAGCCAAAAATAGAAAATAAAAATGAACGATATATATGTGAATATCTTCGCTATTTTGAAAAGCAAAACAGGCGCATATGATTCTATTTGAAGAAAATTGATCGAAAATGCAACCATAAAAAAACCGGCAATCGAGATGAATACGATACTGGTGTTTTCGTCGAGGAAAGGGATATTTAAACTAAAATATTGAGTTAGGAAACCTTCCAGATTGGCTATCGCTAATCCGTAAAAGGAGGTGTAACCCGCATAAAATAACAATAAAGCATGCCGGGTGACCAGGTAGAGGATACTGGTAAGAATAAATGCAACCGCCACAATTCCCAGCGAAAAGTACAATAAGAAGTCGGCAGTAAACAGGTACTCAGTAAAGCCAGCTTTGCTGTATAATTTCAACGGCATTGACAAAACACTGTGTTGGCGCTGACCGCGCCAGTAGATCGACAGGCGTTGACCCGGCTGAATCTCGACAGGAAAGGCAAAATATCTGGTCAGGAGCGGTTTTTCAGATATATGTGTTTTTCTGCTGAATTTTTCCTGCCGGAATCTGATCTGCCCATGCTGATCTACCACATAAAATGCGAGATCGGAGAATTCTTTGTAATGTAGGTTTGAAACAAGCAATTGAGGTCCGGGCCCTTCATTCATCACATCGAACCTTATCCAATGATAGCGATCGTCCATGCCCAGGCTGAGCAATTCCCTGTCGACCAGCTGGAAATCTTGTTCATGTTTCAAAATCGCTTCAACGCTCATTGCGCTGTCAGGAGTGCTAAATAGGTAGAGATGCCCAAAGAGATTGCTTTGGGTGAATCCTTTTCTGATTTTTAAAGGCAGAAACTTGTCTTTGTACAGTGCTTTTTCACCCGTTTCCTCCATGCGCTGCGCGGGAAGCCTTCCAGGATTCAAAAATATCAGCGCAAACCAGACGGTCAGAACATTAATTGCTCGAAAGTAGCTTTTCAGTTTCTTCACAATTGGAGAGTGAATGTATTGTTACCATATCGCAGCCCGGTCTGGTTATACTAACCTCAGATTCCATTTTTTATAGCAAAATCTATTAATTCTGTGACTTTACTCAAACCAAGTTTGAAATGTATATTTTTTCTATGGGTTTTGATCGTGAAAAAACTCAGGTGCAGTTGGTCTGCAATCTGCTCATTGGTGTACCCGTTTTTTATGAGTCGGATGATCTCTATTTCCCGGAAAGTTAAATTGAGCTTTTGCGCAAATGTGTCAATGAATTGGTCCTGATCTGTCGGAGAAGATCCGGCGACGGCATTGTCAAAGTAAAATTCACCTTTCAGGACGGCTTCAACACCCGCTAAAAGTTTGGACGTGGTTGAATCTTTTAATAAATATCCATGAAGCCCGATTTTTCTGGATTCCTCCAAAAGTTTGGCTTGATTGTACATGGTCAGCACGATCACTTTGATTTGGGGATAATCTTTGATAATCCGTTTACCGATATCAATGCCGTTGATGCCTTTTAAATTAATATCTAAAAGAATTAAATGCGGCCTGAGCTGCTCTATGGCTTGAAAAATATCTTTTGACTGGTAAACTTGCCCGCAGACAATGTAATCCGGTTGCTCATTGATCAGGCGTTTGAGCCCCTCGTTGAAAATATGGTGATCATCGACCAGTAGTATCCTGGTCTGACTTGTCAGGCTCATTTGAAAAAGAACGGTAAGGAATGTCGAGTATGACGGATGTTCCGGCTTCTCCACTGTCACGATGGAGGCTGGCACCGATATATTCAGCTCTCAAGGTACTGTTTTTTAACCCCATTCCGGGCACTATTTTGTAGGATTTTTCAGACTTGTCTCCGATTCCGTCATCTTCTACCACAACCCTCAGTAAATCAGGATAATACAATAATTGAACCGATGCACGGGAGGCATGTGCATGTTTGAATATATTCTGGACTAATTCTGATACTATCCTGTACAAATTCAGTTCCACCTGAAGAGGCAGTCTGTCCACATCTCCCGTGATAATAAATTGGAATGCAGTTGGTTGCGAAGGTATCTCCTGAATAAACTGTCTGAGCGAATTGGCAAGCCCGATACGTTCAAATTCCGGTGGCATCAAATTGTGGGATATCCTTCTCAAATCATCACTGCTTTTCCTGATCAGAGGATCAAGCTCGTCCAACTCCTTTGCTACCGAATCAATTTTTATTTTAAACCTCAGATCAGTCAACCTTCTCCGGATCGTCGCGAGTGTGCCGCCCAAATCGTCATGTAAATCTGCCGCAATGCGTTGCCTTTCTGCGTCCTGCGTGTTGACAATGGACGATGTAAAGCGTTTTTCCAAAGCATTTAATCCCATAAAATAGTGGTTCCGGTCGCTGATCAGCTTATAAGCCAGACCGATACCTAAAATCACCATCTCAAAAAATGGTAAAAAGGGGAAAGACTGGTAGTAAAACCACGTTCGTTTGAGTTCGAAGATCAGGGTTAGAATGAGCCAGCATGCGCTGAAAAATAATGGCAGCGTGGCCACCAGGTACAGCAATGCTACCCGTCTGTTGTGAAAGAATGCTAAAATAACCAGGGTCAGGATCAGCAGCGTATCGAACATCGCGATGCCGGAAAGAACCACTGAGCTGGTTCCGGTTAAGGGAGTCAATAACATATACACCCCAAAAGCCAGAACAAGTGTGGCTTGCATAATGCAAAAATGGTAAACCCATTTGGCCAGGAAAGATCTGATATCCAGAAAGTGAATGGCAAAAAGGATCGTAAAAAAATTCAGACTGCATACCAATAAATTTTTGATACTGTCTTCCGGAAATGGAATGTTCAAATGAAAATACTGTATCAAAATTCCCTCCGTACTGGCGATGGTGAGCGCATATGATAGGGTATATCCCGAATAAAAAAGCAGCAATCTGTATTTGGTAAAAATGTATAAAATCGAGCTGAGCAGGAAAATGAAGGTGAACACACCCAGGCTCAGGTACAGGAAAAAGTCATAAGTGGTATTGAAGGTGAAAAAATATTCCTGATCGAAAAGCCCAAGAGGTAGTACAATGAAGCTTTCTTTGCGGTGTACCCGCCAATAAACCGTAGCTTTTTCGAAGGGTTTCAGCCTCAGTGGGAAGGAAAAGAATCTGCCTTGAACGGCTTTGTTGCTGATATATGTATTGCCAGCGTAGTGCTCTTTGGCATATATGATCTTATGATTGCTGTCCAGAACATAGTAGCATACATCATCAAATTCATTCTCATGCAGGTCGGCAATCAGGCTTTTATCGGCCGACGTGCTATTTTGAACGGTATATCTGATCCAGTGAAAGCGGCTATCCATTCCAATGACCGGGATTTCGTCCCTGAGCAACCGAAACGATTTTTGCCGCACGCTGCTGATTCCTTCCGGGGATGCTGTGCTGAAAATATAAACATGACCCACCAGACTTGATTTTTCGAAATCTGGTCCAATGATGAATGGAATGTAGTTTCGTGTGAGCCTTGGGACTGTTTCGCTAGGTCCGGTCTGCGAAAAAGCGGGTGCCCAGGAGAAAACCATTGATATTAAAATCAGCCTGAACATGTTAAATGTTGGTACAGTGCGCTCCATTATTCGGAAAGCACGGACGTGGTTGGCTCAGTATATGGTACTTCTACGACGACGAAGGTGCCTGATTGACTGACTTCCAGAACCAGTTTTCCTCCCAGATGAGCCGCCAGCAATGAGCTGCCGGAAAGATCCTTTTGAATGACCTTCACCGCATCCGAAATGGAATCTATCTTTTCGTCCGCCTCGACAACGATTCGCAGTTCGTCGGCGCAATACAATATCTGTAAAGAGCCGCGTCTGATAAGATCCCTTCGCGCAATGTTCTGCAGGGTTTCCGTCGCGATCCTGTAACTGGCGAGCTCTCTTTCAGGAGACATGGCACGCTGCTTTCCGGCAGTCAGAAAAGCGAAACGGGTCGATTTTGCCGGCAGCGAATCAACCGCGTGCTGCACGCTGCCCAACAATCCTATTCTTTCAAATTCCGGCGGCATCAAAGTCTCGGAAAAGCGCCGCAGATCATGACTGCTTTTGTAGATGAGTGGCTCAATGTCTTCCACGACCTGCAGTGCTGACTGTCCGGATTCTTCTTTTTGAGACAGGTTTCTCTTTAAACTGGCGAATTTCAGTCGGATGGTGGCAAGGGTTCCCCCGAGATCGTCGTGCAGGTCGGCGGCAATTCGTCTTCGCTCCGATTCCTGGGTATGGAGAATGGAGGAAGTAAGTTCACGCTGCAGACTACCAAGGCCGTTAAAGTATTTGTCGCGTTCCCTGATCAGCTTATTGCCAAGTTCAATCCCGAGCACTACCATTTCAATGGTCGGAATGAAAAGGACGGACATGTAATATGGCCAGGTAACGGGAGTATCAAATATCATGATCAGTACAAACCATATGCAGGACAGGAAAAACGGTGCCACCGCAAAAAAATAAAGATACGCCTCGCGTTTACGCTGATACATTCCATGCGCGATCATCACCAGGATTAAGACTACCGAAAGTCCTGCCAACAAAAAGAAAATCGTAAAGAACATCGCATTCAGAGAAAACAACGCAATCGCCAGCGCAAGGGCCGGAAGGATAAACGAAAGGTAGTCAGTGACTAAAATGAAACGGGCAGATATGAGTTTTTCAGCCCCCAGGAAGTGTTTGGAGAAATGAAGCAGAAAAAACAGCATGACACCTGTGGCAACCAGCTTGGCACCAATAGCTATTTTGAAAGGATCAATGTGAAAGTACTGTAAGACTATTCCGTCATTGACAATGCAAAGGAAAAAGTAAAAAAGGCAATAGCCCGCATAGTAAAACAGTACTTTCTGTCTGGTAATAAAAAATAGTATAAAACTCAAAAGGAACGCCGAAAGTAGGACTCCCAGGATCAGGAATGCCAAGGAATCGTACATCACCAGAAATGAGTCAAATGATTCTTTGGTGTACAGCCTGATCGGTGCCACCACGCTATTCTCATCTTTATAAATTCTCCAATAAACGGTTACTTCCTTTTTCGGGGGCAGATTGACCGGGAATGCGAAAAATCGCGTTTGTATCGGTTTTTTATTAATAAATGTCCGCTGACTAAAATGTTCCTGCTGATAAATGACTCGGTTCTGATCATCGACCACATAAAAACAGAGGTCTGTCAATTCGTTCAGGTGCAGGTAGGAAACCAGCTGACTGATTTGTACCCCCGCATTTCTAATGTTTATCCTGACCCAATGGTAACGGTTATCGTTGCCAAAATGAGGGATTTCGCGCTCCAAGAGCCGGAATTGAGGACGCTGGGACAAGATCTCCTGAACCCCGAGGCTGCTATCGGCGGTACTGAACGCATAAACGGACCCGAGCAAATCCGATTCACTAAAATTATCGTCTACAATGAAAGCGTTGGTCTTGGCGGAAGTTTGATCACGCAGTTGTGCCAAACAAAGAGCATTAAGACCAAAACAGATGAACAGGATCAGGAGAGGTTTGAGCATAGAAAGATATTTCACGAATATACGGGGAGACGGTGCATGTAAAAAATACCCCGATGGGGGTATTGCAGTACTTGCAGATACCAGTGCAATTTTGTCCATACGAAACCCGACTCTATCAACTCTTCCCGAATGGCGAAACGTCTACTATTACCGGCTATTTATGCATTCCTTTTCTGTTTCAGCTGCACGCGGGAAGTCTCGGTTCAGCTGTCGGGGCCGGTAGTTGAAGATGGCCAGATTTCGGGAAGGGTGATTTTGCCCCCAAACACAAAAGCGGATACTGCCGGGCTGGTAGTGCTTTCTGCTACTGGATTTGATTGTTGGAAAGTGGTTAAATGTCCGAGAAACAGGGGTTACGGAGGGAATTCCTTATAATAATGTTATTGATGAGCCATTTTATTTAATCTTAGGTTCCGACGGGTCATGGAAAGAAATAGAGTCAGATGGCAATGTTGAAGACGCAGGTCGCTATCAAGTCGATGAACAAAAATCGTTGATCTCGATCATTTACCAGTATGAGTCAGCGTAATGGCAGGATGTATATAAAATCACGGACTTAACCCATGAAAAGCTTATTCTCGGATGGGGAAGTGAAGATGGCACTGATTACTACGAATTCAAACGAATTCCTGACGATGGGCGAATTGCTTCTTTAAAAGTGATTTCCACTGTACGCCTTAACAGCAAGGTAGTACGCCCCAAAACCGGAAACTGGGTTAAAGGCCAACGAGGGCTGCATAACAAAAAATAATTTTCCAGCTAAACATGATCCAACCGATTCCTATGAGACTATTCTACTATATCCTATTGGCATTTCTGATTCTTTTTGATACCAGTTGTACAAGAGAAATCAATATTCAGCAAGGCGGACCGGTCATAGAAAAGGGACAGATTGGCGGTAGTGTTGTTTTACCTGCAAATAATAGGGTAGATACTACGGGACTGCGGGTGTTGTCGGCGAAAAACTCCACAACACCGGTCAATGCGGGCTATGCAATTGATACTACTGGTGAAACATCTACGACATTTTTGCTTAATAAACATGGAGATATTCTGCTCATGGGATATAACTATCCGGGACAGACGAAGAGTAGTGTTTCAGCTGAATCTACTGCTTTGGCCTTTTTGATGAATACACTGACGATACGGTCCTTGTCTGTGAGCGGCAGGATCGATGCTATTGAAAAGATTAAAGCAGCTCCATCTTATAATAATCTGGTTGAGGCTGTTGAAAATTCATTGAAATTAGGCAAAGCGATTTCTGATACAACCAATACTGAATTAATAAATGCAATAGGGAAGGTGTTCGAATCTACGATGAGCGGCTTGCGGACTTCAAAAACAGAAGGCCACAATGACCCGATCATCATCAAGACAGCCAACACTGAGTTGCAGCTAAGGAATAATCAGGTAGCGAATTATTATGTTGCAGGTATTTACAAAGATGGTGTTCTACGAAAAACACTTACGATCAAGGGCTACACATTTTTCGCAAGTGGAATCGCTGATGCGCTCCAAGCAATATTTACGGATGGATACGGTATTCCCGAGTCGGTAGATTATCCGATGTCGGAAGAAGGGGAGTATGAGATCAAGATCCGATCGGGTAGGCCGGGCTCAGACGATGGAACCACTGAGCATAAAAAAGCCAGAAACGAAAATGTAACCCGATTTATTTACAGGCAGATTATGGATTATATGCCGATCCCTGCAAGTTGTACAGATGCAGCTTTGTTAGCATTGAAAAACAGGATTGTCAATCTGCTGGCAGTCAAAGAAGTTGTACTTAACAGTACAAGCAGTCCCTCGGATTACGCATTTTTAGCTTCCGGCATCGCCGCGGATGTCTTCGCAGATACCAAAGAAATCCTGCAGCAATGTGAGGGGGTCCCAGAAGAATCGTTTCAGTTTTTCAAGGGATTGGGCAAGGTGGTAAAGGTGCTGGCAAAAGCAATGAATGTCGCCGAAGCGGTAATGAAAACCGCGAATATTTACAGTCACACTGAAGATCTCTTCAAATCCAGGTCGGCCATTGATACATGTTTTCAGGTGGTGGGTTTAAAAACATTCAAATGTGGAGAAGAAGTAACTTATCTGGTGAAAGAGGAAGGTGGAAACAACCAGAAGGGCGAATCCGGGAAGGTCCTTCCAATCCCCATGAAAGTAAGAGTGACGTTTCCTGACGGGAAGCCGGCCATCAAGACAGTAGTTCAATGGGTGATAAAATCGGGCGGCGGCACGGTAAGCGCTCCCACTTCAACCACCAACTACGATGGTATCAGCGAGATCAACTGGACCATTGGATCTGGAAAACAAGAACTGGAGGCATTTGTGAATAAGAAGAAGGAATCAACATCTATGAATTTCCTCGCCAGCACAAACACCGTCGACGTTGCTAAAATAGAGATTGTAAGTAAAAATGTGGCCGGAGGATTTACCAATCCGCTTAAAGTGAAAGTAACTGATGCCGACGGAAAACCGATGCCGAATGTTGAAATAGACTGGAAGGTTAAAAGCGGCATTGTTATGGACAATTCCGATCCTGTTACGAATGATCAGGGAATAGCCGAAGCCGCCTTTGCACTGACTTTAGGACAGGCATTTTCTATGGAAATTACCGTCAAAACGGACGAGTCGAAATTCGTGCTTTTTACAGCCCGTCCATTTATGTTTAATGGTATCGGTACAATTTACTTTCACCCTGCGGACGATAAAGAAATTTTGCCAAATCCATTCCGGGTCTTTTTTGTTGATAAATACTTTCTACCCGTCGCGGGAGTGAATATAAGGCTTACACCTGCAAATAATCCAAAGGCTGATTACAGCGCTTCCAGCAGCGACGCATTAGGACTCATGAACATTTACCGTGACGACGTATCTGTGACACAATATAAACTGGAAATGTTCTACCCGGGGTCTTCGAAGCTTAATGAGAGCCGGAATAACTTCATTATTAAATAATCAGATTCAGAATCCAACTCTTCACCGTCTCACCTTTCGCTCACCGTGCACATGAAACATTTATACATAACCATTATTATCCTACTTTCAAATGTATTCACCACCCACGCCCAGGAAACCCTCTACTGGTCCAACGGCAGCAGTTTTCCCTTTAAACTCGTGGAAGCCACAGAAAGTATTGTGAAGGTGGGTGAAATGAAGGGGGAGCGGATGGTGAAGAGGAGTGTGCCCCGGGAGAATGTGCTGGTCGCATTCAACGCGCGTGGCAACTATCTTTTGGTTTCGGATTTGCCTTCGGACCCTGCCCAGGCTTCGCAGCAGATTATGAATTTTTATAACGCCGCAGGCCCGTCTAATGACTTACTGGTACAAGCCAATCCGCTCAAAGTCATCGAATGCAGCATTAGTTATAAAAGCGATAATGTGGTCAATTACAATACGCCGCAGGGCACTACCGCGTCTGTCAATAGAAATGAGCTGGCGCTGATCATTTTTAAAGACGGGCACCACGAATTCATTTCGCCCCCGGCAGAAGCAGCCACACTGCTGGAAAGTGCGAAAGGGCAGGTTCAAAAGGCGATCAGCCAGCCTGCAAAAAAATCAGTTCCAGAAGCTCAGTCCAATGTGGTTGCACAAAAAACCGCCGACGCTGCTGCGGAACCTGTTCCGGCTCCCGCGCAGAAATGGACAGAACCTGTCGCCGAAAAACAGCCGGAACCAGCTGCTCAAAGGCAGCCCGGGCAGCCCGCGGAGCCGGTTACCCGGGTGGCGGCTCCAAAGAAAGGCTTGTCGGACGAGGAGATCAGTTCCTATGGTAAAAAAGGTATCAAAAAAGTGGATGAATTTGTTCAGTATCTCAACATCATCAGTGACAAGAACATTGATCCAGACAAAAAGAATGAGGCAATCGACCAGGCGGTAAAATTGTTTCTGGCCGACGCTACCATTGAAGTTTCTTCTGCCAACCTTCGGGGTAAGCGGAAATATCCGGTCAAAGACTACCTCACCAGGCTTAAACTGCTTCCTTACAGCTCGACCAACATTGCCTGGAATGAGGTTAACTACGTGAAAGACCTGACCGAAGCCAGCGACGGAAACTACTACGGAACGATCACGGGGTCCCAGACTTTTACCGGCTACGGCGCCAATAATCAGGATGTCATGTACAGCGATGTAACCCAAAAGAGTGTGAAGGTAAAATTGCAATCTTACAAGAAAACGGTAGAGGGGCAGCAAACCACCAATTGGGATATTTTGCTGGGTAATGTAGGTATCAGTGTAAACCAGTAAGCAATGCTACGTGCTCTTTTTTGTGCGCTGTATTTGTGTTTTTCAATGGTATGCCGCGGTCAGTGCGTGAATATTTACGGCAGTATCACTGACGCTTACACAGGAAAAGGAATAGCAAATGTATTGATCACCCAGGCAATGAACGGCACATCGCGACCATCTTCCAAAACTTCACCGGACGGATCTTACCGGATCACATTGCCCTGCGATGCCAGGGGGATCAGGGTGGAGGCGGAGGGATACCGCGTTCAAAGCCTGCCCGTCAATTTGCTTGGAAAACCATTCGCCGCGGGATTTTACGTCCCTGTTAAACTCGTACAGATTGACAAGCAGGCCAGCGATCAGCCTTATTTTCAGGAGCAGCAGAAATACGTGTCGATAGCTGGCGGAGCTGAACGCGCTCAGCAGCATGCAACACGTTTGTTTGAAGTGACGGATGCCATATCAGCCAGGCAGATTAATGCGGAGCTGTGTTTATTTTATACCAAATCGGGCGTAAAAGATTGCCAGAAACTGATAGCCGGACAACCCGGTTACGAGGTCGCTTTTACAAAAACAGATATCGTCGCCATAGAGGTCAAAGCCAATGGGTACCAGACCTATTTCGGGAATCTCATCGTGGATAAGCTGGACAATCAAAAAAGTAAATACCGGATCCGGCTGAGTACGCAGCTGAATATGATGTCCCTGACTGTGGACGCCGGTGGACAGAAAGTCCAGTGCCTGCTTTCCGGTCAGAGGTCAGTTGTGATGTCATCGGACGGTGTTCATTTTTGGGCGGATATTCCGGCAAAAGGGGATTACAAGCTGATCGTAAAAGGGCCAAAGGATGAATTGCTGCATTCCGGAACACTCAGTGCATCCGCAGGGTTGAATTTCTTTTCCCTGATTTTACCGGCTTCAAAAAACATATTGAAAGTACCAGCGCGAGTTGCATTACCCGCTGCTGAAAGCATAGGTACCGGACCTCGGACCATTTATTTTGACAAAAGTGATTACAGACTCCGGTCGGAAAGCAAAAACGTGTTAGATACCATCGCCGTCTGGCTGCAGGCAAATCCCTCCGGATATCTAAACATCGTCGGCCACACGGATAATGTGGGCGACCGTCATCTGAACCGAACCCTTTCGGAATACCGGGCCAGGATCACCTATCATTTCCTTGAACAGGCAGGAGCCGATATCAAACGCATTACGTATAAAGGTAAGGGTGATGGCTATCCGGCCGCACCGAATGACATCGAAACTAACAAGGAGAGGAACAGGAGAGTTGTAATTGAGCTGTTGACTAAACAATAAACACCAACTGTATGCGAAATTTTTATCTGATACTATTCTTACTATCCACCTGTCAATGTTTTGCACAAAATTCAACTGACACGATCTATCAGGTGGATCAGACAAAGTTTGCGGCGATCGTGGATGAAGTAGCGTCCGGCGAGATCGTTTATTTTCTCCCGCAAGACGCACCACGTCAGGAAAAGATCCGTATTGCGAGGGATAAGGTCTGGAAGATCATTTACGGCAATGGCGAAACCGAAGTATTGAATGCGGCCAAACCGAGAGTGGTTCAGACAGATAAAATTCGTTTGAAAAACGGAAAGACCATTGAGGCGGGTGTTTCTGAGGTTACGGCTTCCATGATTAAATATGTACTTCCTTCTGATAGTAAGGAAAGGCAAATAGCTATCAGTGAAGTCGGTAAAATTACCTACGCGAATGGCATCGAACAGGATTTTGAAGAAAAGCCCGTAGCGCAGCCTGAAAAGGCACCAGCTCCGACACCGGAACAACCAAAGCCGACCGTCATAACCGGTAGTGAGAAAATTGCTACGTCGGGTGGGCAGAAAACCGAAGTGACGAAAACGGAAGAAACCATTAAAACTGCCGAAACGCCGCCAGCAAAACCGAATGAGATCATAATTAAAATACAACACGAATATGCCGAGGGCCAATCAGGGAAGGAGCCGAAGCGCGAGCACAAGGGTTACGTCGGTATCCGTGTCGGCGGTTCCATGACATCATTTTATACGGATAAAGTGGCGTGGCCGACCAAGCCTTTTTACAACTGGGAGGCAGGACTGGGATTTAGTCTGGCAAGCACAAAACATTATAATGCCCGTCTTGAACTGGTTTATGCCAACAAAGGCTCTAAGGAAACATCATCAGATCAGCTCCCTGAAATCACAAGCAGGACCAAAATGACCTACGGACAGGCAAACCTGCTGCCGCTCATCCTGAAAGCGGGCGGGCGCAAACTGAATCCGGCCATTGGGGTAGGGGGCTACTATGGTTACCTGATCAAGCACGTCTCCGAGTTCAAGGAATCGGATGGCGAGTACGAGAGCGACGATCTGACCCAGGAATTGATCAACAACAAGTATGACTACGGTGCCCTTTTGATGCTGGCATTCTATTCCGGAGACAAGCCTTTGCTTGAGTTTCGGTACGAGCATGGTATCGCCGAAGTAATGAAGGGTTTGAAAGTTAAAAATAATGGACTAAGCGTATCTCTGTTTCTCAAATTCTAGAACCCAATGAACTCTATCCCTGTAAGATACATTCTATTCACGTTGTTCCTGTCAGCGACATTGCACGTTCAGGCGCAGATCCGTACGGATCTCATCTATAAGCTGGATAACACCACCTTCAATGCAGTAGTCGATGAAATCGGCGAAACTGAAATCCTTTACTTTTTACCAAAAGACACAGCAAGGCGGACTACGCTGCGCATTGCCCGTAAGGAGGTATGGAAAATCGTGTATGGCAGCGGGGAGACGGAAGTGATCAACAAGCCGGTCGTTGCGGTAGCGGCACCAGCGGCTCCGGCCGCGACCCAGGTATCAAACAAGCCGGATCGGTTGTTCCTGAAAAATAAAACGATGGTGACCGGAAACGTTACTAAAGTAACAGATCAAAAGGTAGAGTACCGTCGCCGGGAAGCCGGCGCGTTGTATGAGGTGATGAAAAGCGATTTGATCCGGGTGGAATATGGCGATGGCCATGTTGAGAATTTTGATGCAAAAGTTACGGAAGGGGAAAGCCCGTCTGACCCAGCAAGTCAGCAAGCATCGGTAGCTGCTGAAAAGACTAAAAGCAATCCACTATCCAAAATATCCATTACAGCCGGGTTTGATGGAAACTATTTTGCCGGATCAAAAATCTGGACGGACAAGGAAGATGGTGCCGGGCTGCTCACCTCGCTGGGGGGAAGTTTGAGGGGGAATTATCAGATCAGCAAACTATTTGGAGCCTACCTGACGCTGGGATATTCCCAGGCATCTGTCCAAAAGAATTATCTGGCTGGGAATGAACTTATGTACAAGGAGGAATTCTCCTTGGCCGGTCCGAGCGCAGGGGTAGGTCTCAAATATTTCCTGAAAGAATCGGTATATGTGCATGCGGAAGGCAAAGGCAACTTCCTGAAAATGAAAGTTTCAGTATCAGAGGATGGCGAATCTACGGAAGACCGGTTGTCGGCTGCCTGTCCATCTTTTGGGGCGGGCATTGGCTTTACCCGTAAAATCGCAAAAGTTATTGTGGAGGCGGATGTTCATTATCAAATGATGAAGAGCTCATTCGAATCAGTGACCAAGCCTATTCATACGGTCGGTATCAGACTGGCGGTAGGCATGAGTATGCCATCAAATTCGACAAAAAGATCAAAATGAGGAAACGTCAGGGAAGCATTAGAATGAAAACAATTTTTGCATTGCTGGCTTGTCTGCTAAGCGTCCGGCCTGCCGTTTCCTGCACGCTGGATTCGCTTACAGTGAGAGACAGCCAGGAAATCAAGCATCTTGCTCAGAGGAAAGTCGAGAAAGGTCTGAATGATCTGCTGAACACGGTGGCATTCGAAGATCTGGGGGAATTCGAACGTAAAGCACTCCGGGCCGACAGTTACGGCAACTCGGTCAACAAGATATTTAGCGACGGAAAGGTCATTGTAGAAGATGACGTTAACCCCGAGCATATATCGGCCAAAACCGGTACCGATCTGACAGTGGAGCGTTACCTGGCTGATTTTGAGCTTTTTTATCCGAAAAGTGCGGACAGGACTATTTCCTTTTCTGATTTTACTGTGAGCAATGTCAAGAAGTTGGATTATTATTATGTTAAGGTGTATTTCAAATCATCTTTCAAAGGGCAACATTCACAGATTAAGGTTCCTTACCGGCAGCATAACCGGGTAGCAGAGGTGCGCGCGGAGCAGAAGGGCAAAAAATGGCTGACCTACATTACGAGGGTCGGGTTTGTCGGGGATGGGGATTCGTCTCAAAATTCTTTGAATGATGTTGTTCTGGCCAGAGATATAACGGCAGCGGACAGCAGCCGGCAAACTTCTGAGGTGGAAAGCGCAGCCGAAATAGCGAGGGATAAAGAACGGGAAACTGAGAAAAAGGCGCTGGAAGAATATAACAGGTGGCTCACCGAAGGGGACAAGGCTTTTGCTTCAAAAGATTATGATAAAGCTCTGGAAGCATATACAGAGGCGGAAAAACGCAATGATTTTGATGACCTGCTTCCACGGAGGAAGATTTATCAGGTAAAACGGGCATTTGAAAAGGAAAAACAAACGGCGATCGATCTGCTCCGTGAGTATCTCGCGAAGGGTAACATTGCGCAAAAAAACCGAAATTATTCGGAGGCGGTCGGATACTATAAAAAAGCACTGGAACTTAAACCGGACTCCGTAGCGCTGGGCGAAACCATCAGGTCGCTGAACCAGAAATCCAGTGTAAAAACTGAGCTGGACGAGAAATTTAACCTTGGAAAATACGCGGAGGTTATCAAAGACTACTCACGTATCCTGAAAAAAGAGAAGAACAACTCGGATTACTATTTGGGCAGGGGGCTGGCATATGTGGCTACCACAGATCTGGACAAGGCTTTAAAGGATTTCAGTCAGGCAATTGAACTGGATTTTGCCAATTTGGCTGCGCTCAAAGCCAGGGCGGATTTGTATGCTATGAAAAAGGACTTCCCGAAAGCAGCCGCGGACCTGACCAGCTATCTGAACATTGACAACACCGCGGCAGGCATTTACAGCAAAAGAGCCGGATTCCGTATTCTGACCCGCAATGTCAGCGGAGCTTTTGAGGATTATTCGAAGGCAATAGAGCTCTTTCCAAAAAATGCCAGCCATTACTTTAACCGGGGAATGCTGCATGTGCAAACCGAAAATTACCCGTCTTCGATTGCAGATTTTTCCAGTGCTATCACTTTGAACAATGCATACAATGAAGCCTACTATAATCGTGGGCTATCCCACATCAAGCTGAATGAAGTGGGATTGGCAGGTGGGGACTTTGCGCAGTTGAGAAAATTGGCCATTACAACGGAGCAAACCCAGCAGATATCTTCGATAGCCGCCCAATATTTTCAAATAGCGTTTAATGCGCTCAGCCAGAAAAAATTTCAAAATGCAATCGAGGGATTTGATCATGTGATCAGTGTGCTGCCTACCCATGCAGAGGCGTGGTATCATCGTGCGAAGGGACTTGAAGGTATGGCCGATAGTCTGGCCGCCATTGAATCCTATGATATGGCGATTCTCAGCAGATCTGATTACAGCGAGGCCTACCATGATCGCGGTAGATTATGGTTTGGGATGAAAAAATATGAGAATGCCGCAGGTGATTACAAGAAAGCCTTTCAACTCGCACCTACGAATTTTCGGGCAGCAAAGGGGATGGCGGACGCTTACTTTGCATTGAAATCGTATGACAACGCAATGGACGCTTATGAAATCATTAAGGTAAACGAGAAGAAAATCGGCACTGCGCTGGCAAATCACGAACTGGCCAGTGCGTACAACAACCTGGGACTTTGCTATCTGCAAAATCAAATGGTAACGAAAGGTATTGAAGAGTTCGACAGGTCGTTAGATAAAAATTCCGCCTACTCAGACGCCTACTTCAACCGGGGGCGGGCATATGAATTGGAAAACAACCTGCGCAGGGCCATTACCGACTATAAAAAGGCGACCACACTGGATGTTTCCAATTCCAGCAAATATTTGTCTTTGGGTTTGGCCTTGTATAAGGATGAAGAATACGAAGAGGCAATCGGGTCGCTTTCTCTCGCGATTGAGAAAGATCCTGCGAATCTTTGCTGCCAGGCCGCATCCAGATCCAAAAGGGGCGACTGTTATATGCTCACCAAACAATACAGGAATGCCATTGATGACTATGTGGCAGCTTTTCAACTCGACTCAGCCACGAAAGCGTCCGATGCTTTGTACAATATCGGAATAGCCTTCCTGCATCAGAAACAACCTGATCAGAGCATTAAATTTTTGTCGGAAGTAGGCAACAAAGACCGCCTGAAAGGTCAGTGCTACTATGCGATCGGCTGCGCCTACATTCAACAAAGGAAGCAGGATGAAGCGCTCAAATGGTTTGCAAAGTCATTCCAGACCGGAATGATCACTAAATCTTATATACGCAAGGATAAGCTTCTGGAGAGCATTGACAGGTCCTTCGCCGGTACTGCTGCTTTTAAGGAGCTGGTGAACCAGCATGTGATCAAGTAAATGTAATTTGTCGACCCTTTCAGCATTACGTACGGTTTACTGTCTACGGGAATTCGGAGGTAAATAGGCACCGGTTTCCTAAACAACTTTATTCAAGGCGCCGGGGATGTTAACCGGGATTGCCTTGGAGTTTTGGTCGGCCGCGCAGTAATCCCAGTAATGAACCCTGTCATTGTCCTGGCAGAAAAAATGTCAGTATGCTGAAAAAATTTCTGCCATCGGCCGGCTGGCACAGGACTTGATACTGCATTTTTACAAGGCGAAAGGCCTTTAAAATTGTTTTATTGTTTCACTTAAAAACGAGGTTGATTATGTCACTCATCAAAAGGAACGGGCTACTGCCCGCAACATTCCCAGCGCTGTTCGACGATTTCTTTGGCCGCGAACTTTTCAACTGGGGCAACAGCAATTTTTCATCCACAAGCACTACGGTGCCTTCGGTAAACATTCGGGAGGATGCAGAAGCCTTCGAAGTGGAGGTAGCAGCGCCCGGCATGCAGAAATCGGATTTCCAGGTCCGGCTGGAGGGTAACACCCTTACGATTTCTTCTTCCAGAGAACATCAGGAGGAAAAGAAAGAAGAGAATTACAGCCGGAGGGAATTCAGTTACCAGTCTTTCCAACGCAGTTTCCTGCTGCCTAAAGATGTTGTGGACGAAGATGGTATCTCGGCCAGATATGAAAACGGGTTGTTACACCTGACCATTCCCAAAAAAGAAGAGGCCAGGAAAAAAGAACCCCGGCTGATAGAAATCGGCTAATATTAACTAAGGCTTGCCGATCGGCAAGCCTTAGTTATTTTAACATGACCGCCGTCTGAAAAAATGAAGCTTCACATCTGAAACCGGTTGAATGATGAAGGAAAACACCTATTTTGTAACGATAAATATGAAAGTGCCGCAAGGCATGATGGAGGTGGGGAGATTTTTTATTGGCAGTGATAAAGACTGGGCAATGGAAAGTTTTGGCAGGTTGCGGGGAGAATCCCACACCGGCGAAGATGATGTGCTAAGACTGGACCTGCTGGAAAAGCATGAGGGTACAGACCTTTTGCTCGGCCAATTGAGCTGCACCCTGGATCAGCTCGAACAGAATTGCAAACTGATCACCGTTGATGCCTTTAAATATTTCAATCTGGAGGGATAATCAGGTTTTATTGCAACATAAGCAAACGTAGTATTGTTATGAACGATTTGTTACTTCGGGTAAACCTGATGTGCCTACTGATCCTGTTGTTGATCTTTTTGTTAAAGAAATTTAACCAACCCTACCTGGTGGCTTATATTCTTGCCGGTGTTCTGATGGGACCTTACGCCACCGGTGTTTTCACTGAGATTGAAGATACGGCATCCATAGGGGAGTTCGGTATCCTGCTGCTGATGTTTTTCCTGGGTATGGAACTGGATGTCCCTGACCGGCGATCTTTGCTGATGAAGCCCGTGATTGCGCAGATTATGCGGATGCTGATGAGCATAGGCATGGTTGCCGTAGCCGGCTACTTTTTGGGCTGGCCGTTTATAACGGTGGTACTGATCGGTACCCTATTTATATTTAACAGTACGGCAGTGGTCAGTGAGTACCTCAGAAAAAATGGTGAGCTACATTCCGGCCTTGGCAGATTGATCCTCAATATCCTGCTTTTGCAAGACGTGCTTTTGGCACCGGTATTGACATTGTTCCCGCTTTTGGGGGGTGAGCCTGTACCTGCGGCCAGGATGACCGCCTCTGTCGCCGGCAGTGTCATTATCTTTCTTTTGCTCCGCTCGATAAGAAACCGCGATTTTTTTCAGCCGGGTATCCAAAAACTGCTCGGTAAAGATCACGAAATGCAGGTATTTGCAGGAAGTTTTATTTGCCTGGGCTTCGGATTGATAGCTGAACTGGCGGGTTTGAGCGGTGCTGTCGGCAGTTTTCTTGCCGGCATGATGATCGGCCGCCTGGATGCATTCCAATGGCTGGAACGAACATTAAGCCCCTTTAAGGTTTTTTTTGTGGCCCTCTTTTTTGTCTCCGTGGGACTACGTTTGGACCTGACCTTTATTTCTGCAAACCGGACGCTGATATTGACGGGAACACTGGTGCTTTTCCTGGTCAACAGTGTGTTGTCCGCCTTTGTCCTAAGACTATTGCAATACAGCTGGCGGGAAAGCTTTTACGGAGGCGCATTACTGTCGCAGGCCGGGGAGTTTGGTATACTTGTCTGTTCCCTTGCCTATAAGACCGATATCATAGGGGAGGGGCTTTTTAAAACCGGCATTGCCATTACTGCGCTTTCCCTTTTGTTTTCAACGATATGGATCAGCTTACTAAGAAAAACGGTTGTTCCCC
This sequence comes from Dyadobacter bucti, assembly GCF_005869225.1. GTDB lineage: Bacteria > Bacteroidota > Bacteroidia > Cytophagales > Spirosomataceae > Dyadobacter > Dyadobacter bucti. The sequence continues at coordinate 36,107 of NZ_SWFP01000021.1, forward strand.
ATCAGCGTGACGGCCGGTTAATTAGCTGAGGCCCAGAACTCCGCACTTACAGGTCCCGAAAGAAATATCCCGGCTGTTTGTCGTATATACACTTGTTGCGTCACCTGCTCAGCAACCGGGAGTTGATTTGCATTGCAACGGATCGAAAACCGGGCCGGTCTGACGGTTGAGGGTAATGGCTTTTGATGCCGGCTGCGAAACCTCTTCGATCGGAATAATAATCACAATGCAGGTTTCTTCCACTTCCTGACGCAGCGAGCTACACCTTGCTGCTATCAATTTCCCTTGCAATGAATTCGGTGTCCATTTTGTAGGTACGCGTGCTGTTTAAATAATTCCGAGCTTTTGATCAGCACAATTTGCAGACAGGTACATATCCTTTCTGCGAGAACTGAACAGTTGAAAACAGATTTTTTTAAGTTGTTTGAAGGATAAATGATTATAATTCGATTAGAGTAAATATGCCACGGAACCTGTTGGCCGCACTATCTAATTTTTTCAATAATCTGCATAAAAATATTTCATTATAACGAAAAAAAAATACTTTTGTAAAATAGTCTTTCAGCTAGGTAATAGTTAAAGATTATTTACAAATTCTCATTCATATACCCTTCATAAAAATGAAAAAGTCTAATATTTTCGCCTACATTGAATTAAACAAATTAGTACAAGAGTTGGCACCAAATGTGTCGATATCTCTTAAAAATTGCTTGAAATCGCAATCAGCTTACTTCAGTATTATTGAACCGAAGTATTTTTCTGACGAATTAATGAATGAATGGAATGAGATATTAAGTATTCTTAAATACAACGGACCTACTTTAAGTAAGGAGGGGATAGTAAATTATAATGTAATCAGCACCGTAATCGAAAACCTGACCGATGAACAATGCGAAGACATAGCTGATCGTGTTTTGGTTCTCCACGGTAAACTTGTACAAGAGTTTAAAGTAGGATGAAGCTGATTTGATTTGACACAAGAGCCAGCAGAGATCGAGTTTAATTAGAGAACCGAAAAGAATCGTTTTTTTAAAGGCGATTTTTAATTCCCCGCAACTTTTCACCGCATGGAGCGAACTTCTATCTCTGACGTGGCAACAGTTTTTTGTAGTTGTAACAACTAAGCAGCCATAAAAAGAATAGTTTACGCTAATAGGTAGGTGCAGAGCATATCCAAAAGTATAGTAGGATCTGTGGGCTTGTGCAGAACCTCAGACGCTCCGCAAAGCATTGCTCTGTCTATAATTGCTTTACTCACACTCGCCGTCAAAGCAATTATGGGCAGATCCATGCCACTGTCACGGATTTTGCGGATCGCCATATATCCGTCAACAATAGGCATATTCAAATCCATAAAAACCAGCTTGTGAGCAGCGGAATCCAGTATATCAATCACTTCCTGGCCATTTGCAGCAAAATCAACCACCATTCCCCACCGCTGCAGAACTGCCCTTAATGCAATTCGATTAAGGCTGTTATCGTCTGCCACAATAACTTTAACTCCAGCCAGCATAGCTATCTTCTGATCTTTTGAGAGCGTCTTTAAATCTTCGTTCAACATCCTCGTATAGCGTTTAGTATTTGGTCGCAAATTACTTCGGTTGGCCTTCCAAAACAGGAAGGGAATTTGTGACCAAGCGGTTAAAAATAAAAATTAATTTCTTAATTACCTTTTATTCAAAACAGAGAATCGATTATTTCATTGGGATATGAAACATCAAATATCATGTAAAGAAAATTTTGAATTGCTGCCTTCTGAAACTGTTAATAGTGCCTTGGCGTTAACAGGTTTGTTTGTGTTTTGGAGAACTCTTGTTTTGTTTCAGTTTTGTTTGGTTCTCGTTCGGAATCCGGCCAGCTAAATAGATTTGATAAATAATATTTGAACATGATACACAACTTCTTAACATTAACATACTGTTTAAAATTATATTAAAGTTTAAAAATATTTGATACGCAAATGCATTCGTAATTGTTGAATGCATTTGGTTCAATTATCATATCCGGACTACTGGTAATAAGTTAATTATTAACAGTGGTATTCTTTTCTATAATAAAAAATTACTTTATTTTTTGCATCAGGTCTAAATAATACATTTTTGTACAGCCAATGTTGCTAACAAATATTTTGTTAACGATAGTTTATTTTTATGCTGTGTATTTTAATCGAAATTAATCTGTTAATGCCCTTAAAAAAATAGATTCAGATTTGATAAATTTTATTGTCGGTTTTATGAATGACTTTACACATTTATTTCAATCCGGCTATTCAATGTCCGACTTATAAAAAGCTTATATGAATTTTAATATCATTGATCTAACCGGATCGATATAAGTTTTCAATTAATTGCTGATATAATATACACTTAGATTCCCATCGCGCTAAAACTAATCCGACACGGTGATCAAATTTTGATTACCATCCGCAAAACTCCTACATTTAAAGCTAACAAGACTGTCAGTTTAGTTAACAAAACTGCCAAATTGGATACCCTCGACGGGAGTCATGCACGATTCCCGGGAATTGTTCGTCCGCCAGCAGACTTGCCGGCCATGTTGCCGACGAGAAGCAGGTGTTGATTTCAGATGCAGCGTTCATCCAATTTTAAAGAACCGATATTGATTCGACGCCCCGGACAATTACAGCCCCTGCCCATCCGATCACAATCACACCCTGATACAACGGAATTTATTTTCTAAGCTAAAATCGGTAGCTTTGTAAACACAGAATTACAGCTCCAGGCTGCTGTACTAGTTAGTTTTGAAGGCTTCGGAACCCATTCTCAGCATCTCCCCACACAACTGGCTTGACCAGAAAATGCTTAGAGTAAAAATCGTTAGGTTCATCATCACGCTCGTTCTGAGACTTTTAGCCAATTTCAGGTGTCCTGTTTTGCCAGGGATAACGTCCGTGTTATCCTGAAAAAACTGCATGTTCGCGCAGGAAAACGTCAGGCCCGGTTATTTGCTGATAAGTCAAGAAATAAATTATTTTACACCGATTTTTACACCCCTCAGGACTTCTATGACTCAGACTTTATCTGACAAAACCTTCGACCTTGAATATTTTTATGAATTATCACCGGATTTGCTTTGTGTAGCCGGTTATGACGGTTATTTCAAAAAAATAAATCCTGCCGTCTCCAAAACTTTGGGGTATAGCAATGAAGAATTATTCTCGAGACCTATCAACTCCTTCGTTCATCCGGACGATCAGGATATTACACATCAAAAGCGGGAACGCATTAAAAGAGATATCCCGCTGCTTAATTTCGAAAACAGGTATATTGCTAAAAACGAGTCAGTTGTGTGGCTTTCCTGGACTTCAATGCCCATTACAAGGGACAGGGTAGTATTCGCGATTGCCAAGAACATTACCTATAAAAAGAAAGTACACGAACTGAGAAGAATTTCTGAAAGTCTGGGTATTTCAATGACTGGAAGGGAAATGCTCCCTGATGTTCACACAATTGCTCGAACAGGATTTGATTTAGAAGGAAAATCCCCGGGGATGTCGATGGCCAGCGAAACACTCGCTGACCAGGTTTGGTTGCAGGAGTTTGAAAATATTGTGAGAAAGTATATTGGCAGGATAGATATCAGCCTTCATTTAATTTGCAGTGACCTGGCAATGAGTGAGAGAGCTTTATTTAGAAGGGTCAACAGAATAGTGGGCATGACCCCTAACCGACTGATAAGAATCATAAGATTACAAGTCGCACTGGAGGCGATCCGGACCGGTAAATATCGTACCGTGTCAGAGATATCGTCCATTGCAGGCTTTAATACACCTGCCTATTTCAGTAAAATTTTTGCTCAACTCTATGGAGTTGATGTTCTGAAACTACTTAAATCATAGATCTTAAAGGCATTTGTTAACTAACAGTCAGACGACGAATCAATGCGCAGATGACGAGTAAACAAGAACATGGTTTTAAAACGAGAACCCTGCCCTTAAAGTAAGTCTGTTGAAGTCTTCCAGATTTTCCAAGCCATCCTGCGTCGCCGATGATCTTTGAAAGCGGTAGCCTGCGGCGATGGTGAACCCGGTGTTACCGCTGAAATAGATCTTCATTCCAACACCGGCCGAAAAAGTTGCCCCGCCACCAAAACGCACGCTGTCCACATCATTAGACGTGGCGTTGAAACCATAGCCGCCTTCCAGAAAATAGAAGGGAATCTTAGAGCCTTTGTCCGTAAAATCACCTCTGATGCTCAGAACCACTGGTACAAACGTCTGCACAGCGTACAAGTCTGCACCGATCCCCAGACCGGTGTAAACCCACTGGTTGAACTTGTAACCGTTGGTGGTCTGAAAGGAAAACGCGGAAGTGGTAACGCCATTTGAGGCCCGGTTACTCATCGCCAGCGGCCCAAGTTCCGTATAATGCAGAAATCCTTTGTGTTTGTAGCGGATGTTAGGGTTGGCAAGCTTTTCAGCGATCAGTGTGTCGACTTCTTCTTCTTTGAATACCCAGATGCTTTTGTCATAAGTTTCCAAGCGATAGGCGCCGTCTGCTTCTAGTAACCGGCCACGGATCAGCGAACCGTTTTTCAGGTGCAAACTAACTTCCCGGGCCTGCTGGCCGACTGCTATGGATGTCCAGCCGGTAATGAAAAAAATGAGTAGGGTAAATAGCAATTTCATAAAGTGAAGGTTTGGTTGTAACATTTTTCTTTTTAATTATCCAGCCAGTTCTTAAAGTCGTGGCTTTTGTATTTGCTCACAAACAAGTCCTGGTTAAAAACAGGCTTTAAAAATACCTGCAACCTACTGCTGAGCAGTGACTTGACTTTTTGTATAGCTTCGATTCTGGCAATTACTTTCCTGTTGATCCTGAAAAACAGTGCCGGGTCGAGTTGTTCTTCTAAGCTTTCCAGATTGCTGTCCATCAGGTATTTTTTTCCTTCGTTGGTAACCATGAATACCACCTTGTCGTCGGCATAGAAGTAGGCTACTTCTTCGATATTTTTGAAGTGTATAGTGTCTCCAAACCTGACCAGAAACCTGGTTTTATATTTTTTGGTCAGCGACTGGATTGTCAACCTGAGATTCTCTATGTCCAGGGTGGAAATACTTTTACGGTCGTGTTTTAAACTATGATATTTATCTAATGCCCCTTTGAGCTCAGCCTTGTCCAGGGGTTTAAGCAAATAATCAATACTGTTTATTTTGAAAGCCTGTAGTGCGTACTGATCATATGCTGTGGTAAAGATCACAGGGCTTTTAACGGTGACCCTTTCGAAGAGACCAAAGCACAGTCCGTCGGACAAGTGGATGTCGAGCAACATCAGGTCGGGCTCGGGGTTTTGATTAAGCCAGATGGCCGCTTCGTCAATTGAATCCAGGACCTGTTGTACTTCAATGGTCGGATCGTACTCGGTCAGTAGTTGGGAGGCTCTTCTGGCCGAAAGTGCTTCGTCTTCTAAAATGAGTACTTTCATGGAAGGTAAATCTTAATGTTGAACAGCATTAATCAAAAGAAGTCATGTCGTTATGCATTGCCTGTTGCGCGCTAAGCCGGATCAGTGGGATTGTCACACTGAAAAACTCGTCGGTATGCTCTATCACTACGCCGTGCTGTCCGAGGAAATCGTATCTTTTGGCAATGTTGGTCAGGCCCAGCCGCGTGGATTGATCATCTTCTATTATTTTTTTTTGTAAATTATTTTTCACGGTAATAGACTCATTGTCAAGGCAAAATATGTCTATGTGTAAGGGTCTGCTTTTAGAAATAATGTTATGCTTCACTGCGTTTTCAACAAGCATTTGAAGGGATACAGGAAGAATATAGGCCGAGAGGCAGCCTTCGGAAATATCGACCTGGATGCTGAGTCCGGACTCGAAACGGGTTTTTAGCAGATACAAGTACGATTGAATGAATCTCAGTTCTTCCCGCAGCTCGATCAGCTCCTTCTCATCGCTTTTGAGAATGTAGCGGTATACGTTTGAAAATTGTCTGACAAATTCCACCGAAGCCGCTGTGTCCTGAGCAATCAGCGCTGAGAGTACGCTCAGGTTATTAAAAAGAAAGTGTGGGTTTACCTGATTTCTGAGCGATTGAAGCTGGGCCTGGCTGGTTGTTCTTTTGTAAGCCTCCAGTTGCCGGTGACTTTCTTCAAGCTTTTTCATGTACAGAAAAATGACGTGGATGGTATTTAAAAACAAATTCACGCGGAAACAGAACATCAGCAGTAATTTTAACGGAAGCACCCAGTCCAGCCAGTTGCCGGATAGGCTGTAGAAGGCCGTCGGAATGCCCAGCAGCAGTGTTACCAGTGCCGTAATGACCACACTTCCTGCAAAATTATAGCTGACCCTTTTCCAGAATGGTTCGATATCCCTGGCAGAGATCCAGTTGTCCCACAGCCGGTTACCTTCCCAAATGCCAGCAGTAACTGCCAGAAAAAGCAGGAATATGACCGATTGGGCCACGCCGAGCTGATAATAGTCGAATGATTCAAGCAGCAGTGTGTTCAGGAACGAATAGGCCCCGAGCAAAAACATAAACCCAAACCGATACCTGATGTTGAACATGACTGCGGCCAGTAGAAAATTAGAAAAAGATTGGCAAACAGATTGAAATTCAACCGTTTGCCAATCAGGCGTTCATTTTAGTTTAGGGCATTAAGACTTTGTCGATTACATGCACTACCCCGTTGGTAGCGAGTATATTGGCGGCCGTTATGTTGGAAGCACCACTTGTCATGCCGATTACTTTCGCCCCGCCGGCCAGGTCAAAAGTGAGTGTCCCGCTGGTATTGGCAGTGGCTACTGGCCCGGATACATTGGGCAGGTCGGTAGAGAAAACGCGGCCTGGCACAACATGATACAGTAAAACGCTGGTAAGCAGCGCCCGGTTAGCCGGTGCAAGAAGCGTGGCTTTCGGTGTCGTTTTATATAATTCACGGAATGCCGCATTGGTAGGAGCAAATACGGTCAGGCCGTCTCCGGCAGAGGTGAGCGCAGTGGCTACCGCAGGGTCAGCTGCCAGCACAAGTGACACCAGCTCGGTAAAGCTGGTATCTGCCTGTGCAATCTCCACAAGCGATTCGGAAGGAGGGACGATAACATTATCAATGACGTGGATCACGCCGTTTGAAGCCGCCACGTCCGTCGCGACCACCTTTATTTTTCCGTTAATAAATACGCCGTCGGCATTTTTGGACAAGTAGATGTCATTGTTGGTATTTACCGTTTCAACGGCCCCGCTTTGCACGTCCGCCGCTTTCACCGATCCGCTGACCACGTGCGTAGTCAGGATAGGGGTCAAAGCATCTTTGGTCAGTCCGTCCAGGCTCGTAATGCCAGCGGTAGTGAAAGCCGCATTATTGGGCGCAAAAACTGTGAATGGCCCTGTCCCTTGCAGAGTTGTAACGAGTTCTGCTTTTATAAGCGCAGCAACAAGCGTCGAAAACTGGGGATCTGCCGAGGCAACTGCGGGGATGTTGCCAGGCCCCGGATCTACTGTCGGGGCGTCATCATCGTCTTTGCACGATGAAATAGAAAAGGCTAGTACAGCCGCAAAAAGGCATGTTTTTAGATTTGTCGTTGTTGTGAACGTTTTCATAATTTGAACTGGTAAGGTGTTTAAAAGTTTAACTTACTATCAATTCAAAAACCCTGGGTGCTGCCCGATCGGTTCTTCATTTGGTGTCAATCGCCTTCGTGCAGGGATGAGCAGCCCGTTATCAGGAATGGACAGACGAAATTTGCGAAACGATATTCAGTCTTTTGGGTCAATAAGCGCTTCGGCCACCCGTTTCAGATCCGTCTTACTGGCAATGGTTTTATTTTCATGATGCAGCTGATGGAAATCTTCTAATTTTTGTAGCAAATACCGAAGCGTCAGTTTTTCGGAAACCGTCAGTTTTCCGGATATCATTTTGCCAACATGGTTCATATCTTCAAATACCATATAAAGCAATTGTTTCCCTTGCCCGGTGATAGCAATTTGTTTACCTCTTTTGTCTTTTTCGTTGTCCCATTGTCTGATTAACCCTGCTGCAAGAAGCCGTCTGATGACTTCGGTGCCCGAGGTTTTCTCCTGCAAATTATGATGGATCAGTTCGCTTTTGGACAGATTGTCGTGAGTGAGGAGAATAGCCAGCGCGGTAAAATCTTCGGCTGTGAGCAATGGCGTACCGTCCAGTGCTTTTTTAATGTAAAACTTCGCATACCGGCTCATGTACACAAATAATTGGCCAATGTTATTGTCAAGCTGGTAGGCAAGGGCTTGTGCTTCACTTTCATTTTTGCCAAATCTGACGTCGTGTCCCAAGTGTTTTCCCGGGCTGTGCGCAACGTGGTTGCCCATCGAATTAACCAGAAATCCTGCAAAATCCTGGATGTTAACCTCACGCCCCGGGTGTTCTTGCTCGAGTTGCTCGACAAGTGTGATCAATTCATGAATAAGCTGGTATGATTTCATCTTTGGTTTTATTACTGGCTGGTAATTATCGCTTCGGCGGCTAACCTTCCGCTTTTCATGGCCGCATTGATCGATCCGTTCATCAAATGGTCTCCGCAGATAAAGCAATGCGGACTCAGCCGACTCGCTGAGGCTCCCAAGTCATTGGTGATCCGCTCAACCTGGGGTAGGGCGTAGCCAATATGATAGGTTTTTAAATGTTGCCACTGTATCGCCTCTGGAAACCAGGCTTTCATTTCATGCAGAACATCTGCCTGCAGGTGCGCGCTATCGGTGTTGGAATGATCGCCGATCAGTGATAAGGAAATTAATGATGTACCATTTTGGGAATAACCTGGTGCAATCTGGTTCATCACAGCCATGTTATTAACCAGTTTCTGCGGTGCCGGATTTAAAGCAATCAAGGGCGCAGTATAAGGTTTACGATCTGTAGTAAAATACATATTGGTAACCGAATGGTAGGCTGACGGTATTTGCCAAAACGGGCTGGGTACTTTAAGCTGGTCTGTGGCTATCAAAATACTTTTAGCCTTAAAGACCTGACCAGTAAATGTTTTTACATCGTTTCCGTCGATAAAAACTACTTTTTGCCCGAAACAGATCTCTTCCGGGCTAAGTCCGTCTGCGAGCTGCAAAGGGATCATTCTCATTCCCTTGGCGGGAACAGCTGCATCGCCCTGGCTGAACATTTTAAATACGAATTCAAACATCCGGCTGGAAGTGCTCAGCCTATCTTCCAGGAAAATCCCTGTCATGAAGGGTTTGAAAAACTGGCTGATGATCCGTTGGCTAAATCCGGACTCTTCCAGATATGCCAGTGTGGTCGCTTCATTGCCTGCAAAAATTTCATCAATACTTTTGCCGGTGAGCTTCAGCTTCAATCCTAGCATCCGGATTTTATCGGCGAATGTACCCGCAGGTGATGCCAGTGTGCTCATCAAGGCACCGGGTTGCCTGAGCGGATCGCCAATTTTTGTGATACCGCGTGTATTGAGTATCAATGCGCCGGGATCAAATCTTTGCAAATCCAGCGCGTCGTAATCCAAAAACCTTTTCGTTTCCGGATAAGCCGTTAATAAAACCTGGAATCCCCTGTCCAGCAGGAAGCCCCCTACCTCTTCCGTTCTCACTCTGCCGCCTAACTGGTCAGAAGCTTCCAGTATTTTTACTGATTTTCCAGCAGCTTTTAAAACTTTTGCAGCTGTCAAGCCTGCTAGTCCTGCACCGATAATAATGACGTCTGTAATTTGTTCCATCGCTTTCAGCCGGGACGGTTTAGTTCCTGGGGTTCGATACCGGGTTTAGCATAAGCCAGCCGTCCGAGAGCCTCGGGCAGGAAATAGGCATCCAGCCCCGCTACGGCCACCGTTTTTGCCTCGACGTGATCTACGGTTCCGTCTTCGTCAATGAGCACATCATCAATCAGAATTTCGACAATTTCCCCAATCACAATCGTGGTGCGGTTGATTTCCATAGGAATGGTCTCACGTAGCTCTAACCCGATCCGGACCGTCGATTGTTCGACAAACGGAGCTTTGAACCCAGCTACATATTGTTCGTTAAATCCACAGATATCAAATTCGGAAACGCCGGACGGGTAGCTGGCGCTGGTTTGATGCGCCTGCTTAAACCAGTCGGGCAGGACGTTATTGAGGGTGTACTGCCTGGTTGCCCGTATATTGTTTAGCGTGTCGTTGTGATCGCGCCCGGGCCGCATCACCAGCCCGACGAGGGGTGGACTGGCACCCAGGTGAAAAGCCGAACTGATAATACAGAGGTTGGTATTTCCGGCTTCGCTGACGGTACCCAGCAGATTCAACGGCTTATAGCCGATCAGACTGTTGATCAGGCATATGCGATATTGTTTTTCCAACGCGGCAATGTGATCGCCTTTGATATTTGTTGTCATATGAAGCGGTTTTCAATGTTCCAAGCCCTGACGCAAACTGTCTAAGGGAGTGTCGTTCGGCTCAGGAGGCCCTCAAATTGTTAAATATAATACGATATAAAACTATATTCTAAATTATATTACAAAAATATACCAATATTTTACCGGGAATCGGGGTCGTCTATTCTTTAACCCCGGCTCTCAGGCACATCGCGCAGACCACCCCCAAAGGGTGGCGACACCACTGCTATTTCACGGGCAGGATCATAGAAATACTTAAATAAAAAATTAAAATATTGATAATCCACAAAAAAGAAATACTATTACATGAATATCTAACTATTACTATACAACCAACCATTGGAAACATTACGAAAAAACATCTACAATCACATCCGCGCCAGTTTTGTAGTCTTTCCACTTGTACTTGCCATCCCCAATGCGCATGCTCAGGAAGTGATTGATGCTTCGGGTGGTGTGGCAACAGGGTCCGGAGGTACAGTCAGCTACTCGCTTGGGCAGGTGGTTTACACTTTCAACACCGGGGACGGGGGTATGGAAAACCAGGGCGTGCAGCAGCCGGTGGATTACACCTCGCTGCCGGTTACACTGGCTTATTTCGAGGCAAGCGCTGTCGATGATCAGGTGCAGGTGCGCTGGGAAACAACGTCGGAAGAAAACAATGATTTTTTTACCGTTGAAAGAAGCAGGAACAGCATTGCTTTCGAAGAAGTCACAACAGTGAAAGGGCCTGGCAACAGCAGTACCGTCAGAAAATACAGCTGGACGGACGCTTACCCTCTCGCGGGCATCAGCTATTACCGCCTCAAACAAACCGACTTCGACAAGTCTTTCACCTATTCTACAATAAAGGCGGTGAAAATCAAATCCCTTTCAAAAGGTGTCGTAGTGTACCCAAACCCGGTCACTGACTACCTGGTCCTGAAGGATGCAGACGAAGGCAAAAGCCGGTCTTACAAAATCTTCGATATCAAAGGAAGGTTGGTTGAAACCAGGGAATTTCCGGATGGAGAAAGGAAAATCGACATGACGCATCTTTCCCCTGCCGCCTATGTGATACATTATATTAATAACAGCGA
>NZ_SWFP01000022.1 GCF_005869225.1 Dyadobacter bucti
TGCTGTTGTTTCAATGCAAAATTCACCATCAGGATTAAGACCGGCACTTCGATCAGCGGGCCGATCACCGCAGCGAATGCCGCCCCGGAATCAATCCCAAATACCGCGATGGCGACAGCAATCCCCAGCTCAAAGTTGTTACCGGCGGCAGTGAAGGCCAGTGAAGTTGATTTAGCATAATCCGCGCCTGCACGTTTGGACAAATAGAAAGCAGAGAAAAACATGATCGCAAAATAGATCGTCAGCGGCAGCGCAATCCGCAGCACATCAAAGGGGATACTCACGATCAGCTGCCCTTTCAAACTGAACATGACCACAATCGTAAAGAGCAAGGCAATCAAAGTGATCGGGCTGATGGCCGGAAGGAATTTTGTCTCGTACCATTCTTTACTAAAAAGCTTGCTTAATACAATCCTGGAAATGATTCCAGCCAAGAATGGGATACCCAGATAGATGAAAACGCTTTGGGCGACTTGACCAATCGTAATGTTAACCTCGAAACCTTTCAGTCCGAAAAGCGGCGGTAAAACCGTTACGAATACATAGGCATACACCGAATAAAACAAGACTTGAAAAATACTGTTAAATGCAACGAGCCCTGCCGCATACAGGCGGTCACCATTAGCCAAATCATTCCAAACAATGACCATTGCAATGCAGCGGGCAATGCCGATCATGATCAGTCCGGTCATATATTCTGGCTTATCCGGCAAAAAGATTACGGCCAAGCCAAACATCAGCAACGGGCCGATTATCCAGTTTTGAAGTAGCGATAGCCCCAGGATTTTAGTGTTGTTAAACACTTTTGGAAGTTCAGCATAACGTACCTTGGCCAAGGGCGGGTACATCATCAATACCAAGCCAATTGCCAATGGAACGTTAGTTGACCCAGAATTAAACTGATTGATAAAGTCAGGTGTCCCGGGTAAAAAATAGCCGATTGACACACCGATCAGCATGGCCAGAAAGATCCACAAGGTCAGATAGCGGTCTAAAAAAGAAAGACGTGGGTTATTCATGCGGTTTGATGCTTTAAATTCCTTTTCATGACAACAGCTGATGAAGGGCAAAGGCCGCTAAACTGCCTGGTTCGCTGAATTGCTTCCGGAACCTGCTGACGCTCCACAGCCGTGAAGCCGTACCGGTCGAAGTAATGGTCAGCTGTGGTTGTGATCAGATAAACGGCTTGCAAATCCTGCTCGTCAGCACCAACCAGAAGCTGCTCGACCATCCGGCCGGCGATACCTTGGCCTTGATGAGCAGGATTGACAGCGACTGAGCGCAGCAAGCCAACTGACCCGAACAGTTCCAGACCAGCCACACCAACAAGTTCATTGCCCTCTTTGGCTAAAAGGAAATTAGGCAGGCCTTCTGGTAAATCTTCGGTAAGAAGGTCAACTTCGTTGAGTAAGCTGATCACCAACTCCTTTTCTTCCGGCCTAGCATTTTCAATTTGTAGTGTCATCATGTTTCTTGTTTGATTAGCAGCATCCAGAACCAGGCTGGCAGCTGGCTCCATCCGAGGTAACTAATTCCAGTTCTTGCTTAACAGGGGCAGGCGCGCAGCATGAGGCTTCTGCTGACGATGTACCACAGCTTTGGTTACGTGTGAGCGCCTTGCATTGGGTGAAGTCCGGAACCAGGTTAACCGTGAATGCTTCACCATCGACAATAAACTCACCAGGATACATTTGGCGCGTATCAAACTTCGAATTGCCAAATTCAATCTTCACCGTTGCATTCGGGTTCAAAGGCAGGGTTTTTTCCACCAGGTTCACGATTTTTAGCGCCTTATCTACCTTCATGGAGCGATCTACTTCTTTCACCGAAGGCTCCCAGAGTTGGACAATTACTTCTGTCCAGCTGTTCATTTGCCCGCCGCAGTCCACAGATACAATCGGCGCTTGCTTGATTTCGGTGATGTGGTAAGAGCTATCGACAAACTTGCCTTCTTCGTATTGAAATTGGAGGTATAAATCTGGATTTTGTTCGAGAGTGTTTTTGAAATCACCCCAGGTCATCGGGCCGCGGGCGGCTGGATTCGATTGGCTCATGGTTTCTATTGGTTAAATGTATTATTACGATCAATTTTCTTAAAAAAATACCCTGCTTAGTTACAGCAGGATGTGGTGAGTGCAAATGTATCCAGTAATGCCCCAAATGTTTCTTGTGCTTCTGACCAGACGATTGGATTAATGCAATAGCAAACCCGCGGTGGATTGATTTCACCGTGAATGATGCCGATCCTTTTCAGCTCTTTCAAGTGTTGAGAAACTGTGGCTTGGGCAAGTTCGAGCTCATCGACCAGGTCTCCACATACACAAGATTTTCTAGCGATTAGCAGTTGCAAAATCGCAACCCTGGCCGGGTGTGAGAATGCTTTGGCCAGATCCGCAATACGGTTTTGCTGCTCAGTAAATATTTCGGTTTTAGTAACTCCCATACTGCAAATATAACGGGCAATTTATTAATTGCAATATTACGATGGAAATTTTTTTGTCTGATAAAATGAATCGTATCTTTACGATCAATCTTTAAATTTTAACTGACTTTAATAAAATATGAACCTGATCAAATTGATAATTATGACCTTTATAACTACTGCTGCAATTGTGCCTACTAACAAGCACGATGATAAGAAAGCGCTTAATCCAGAGCTGACTTCTTACATCAACACGATTAAAGAAGACTTCTCAAAAATACCCCAGGACCGGGTGGAAGAGCTTGACAAGATTGCTGCATTTATTCAAAAGCAAGTTAAAGCTGGGCAGCGTGCAGAGCTCACCTACATCTGTACCCACAATTCCAGGCGCAGTCACTTCGGGCAAATCTGGGGAGCAACTGCTGCTGCTTACTATAACATCCCTAATGTAAAAACATACTCTGGCGGTACTGAGTCCAGCGCGTTCAATGAAAGAGCTGTCGCTGCTTGCAAGAGGGCCGGCTTCGATATCACAAAAACATCAGAAGGCAAAAACCCGGTCTATCAAGTAAGCTACGGAGCCGGTAGCGAACCTTTGAAGGCATTCTCAAAGAAATATGATGATGCCAGCAATCCCCAAAGCAATTTCTGCGCAATTATGACCTGTTCCCAGGCTGATGAAGCTTGTCCTGTTGTTAAGGGCGCGGCAGCAAGGGTTGCTGTTCCGTATGATGACCCGAAAGCGTTTGATGGTACCGCGCAGGAGACACCGAAATATGACGAGCGTTGCAAACAAATTGCAACCGAAACGCTGTATGTTTTTTCGAAAGTGACAGTAAAGGTTCAATAATGTATATGATTATCATGTAGTATTTCGGACAACCAAAGATTATATCAACTGTGTCTTTGATTTGTCATGGGCAAGCCCCGCTCAGAATTGAATGTACTATACTGCGGTGCGATAAAAACCGTACGCGAAAGTCGTGACGGTTTTTATCCTTTTCTTTAGTTTACCCCAAGATTAAGGGGTATTGTATAATTCCAGTTCATGCAAACCAGCAACCATAGGATATCAAATTCATTATAAACATTGAATAACATCACAAAACAGATGTTGCCCAAGTAAAACAAGGGAATATGAGGCTTGATGAACGGCTTCGAGGGATTGCTAAGTACATTTATTTATTCTCAACTAACGGAGAAGTTTAGGCTGATTCTGATGATATCACAGTACTGTCAGCAAGTGAGTTATTCAATTGTTGTCTGCACGCATAGAAATATTACCGTCCAGAATTAGTTATTGACTTGGTTTTTGACTTAATACTTGTCGTGGAACACCTGTTTACTAAGACTCAAAATGACTGACATAAAGGCACGCTAAAATAAAAAACAATATAACTAAAAACTTAGTTCTCACCTCCCTTTTTTTTTAGGAGATTATTATTTCAAGTCATTTCGCAATTTTTGTTTTCCCTAAAAAAACAAAAGGACTGTAACCAATACAACACCCCAAAAGACCTTTTTAGCGTGCGCGTAGCGACGCAGGCCGCATTTGCGTGTTTGCTAATAAAATATGTGATGAGTGACGTAGGAACGAATACCGATTTCTAAATTTTCCCATTTATAAGTTTTTATAATAAACCTATATATATGGTGGCAAAGTTCGACAGCAATCAACATTTGATGATTATAGACGCTGTTTTTACCGTGGCGAAGCTCGACAGTGAGGAGACATACGTGGCAATATCCGACAGCAATGAGGCAAAGAACGACAGCAATGCTTATTTGTGAGGCAATACTCGACAGCGATGCGGCGATACTCGACAGCAATGTAACAACACTCGACAGATTTGTGGCAATACTCGACAGATTTGTGGCAATACTCGACAGCGATGTGACTTGTCAAGGCGTCATATCTACTTCATCCAAGCTCCTGAGCCAATACTCGACAGCATTAACGATATTCAACCATTTTTTAGCTCTCAACCCCCATTGTATATAATTTAAGGACTACAAGGATCAAACTAAAACAGCTTATAGGATGATATGAGGCAATACTCGACAGAAAGCTTTATTGAATTTTGGAACAATAGTGATATCAATCCACTTGAATGAGGCAATACTCGACAGCACTACCTACTAAGAAAACCATCCCTTATATATTGTTTAGCCTGTACTTTGGTAAGTTGCTGATTATAAGCTTTATAATATGCAGAGATCAGTACGTCTATTTTAATGTCTGTATCCGCATCAGCGTTAGTTAACCAGCGCTGAAAGACATCCGTTTCATCCTTTATTGCTACTTTTGAATGCTTAGAATTGAAAATATTCCTTAGTTCTATGATCAAGGAATTGAAGAATAGATGATCCCCTCGCCGTTCAGTCAAAGATGGAATGTTTACTGAACTTGAAAAGTCTAGTTCAACCCAGTATTCTTCTTGGTAAGGTTTAGATGGATCACCTTTTACGAACCTGTAGGAAAAAGGGAAGTCTCCCTTTTCTTGAAAGAAATCTAGTATTCTCTTTAATGACTTTTTCCTAAATCTGTTTTGCTCTACCTCTAACTCTGCCAAATCAGCCAGATAATCCACTGAAAATCGAGCTGTGGTCTCTTTTTGGCTTAGTAGTTGATGCCTAGTCCTTTGAAGGATTAGATACAAGCTTTTCCGGCCATCTCCTCCCCTACCCTTACCAATTTTGGGATAACCATTTGTTTCAATGGTATAGTATCGGCTAATAAAGCCATCTAGCCATTCATCAGAGATTCTGATCTCATAAATTTTTATGGTATTTGATTGCCGGTTCAGATTCAGCTTGATATCCTTAAGGATTGGAAAATTCTTAAGCTGGATTACCTCATTTTTTGTATTGACCGCGTATGACTTCGCAAAAATTATATTCTTTTGAAGCATGTTAAAAAGCGCATAGTCAAAGACAGAAACAAATTCATGCCCAAAGTACTCTGGAATAACTGCCTTGGGATTGGCAATAAAGTACGGATGTTTCCTAGCTAAGTCCTGTCTGTTTCGGCCAGACTCTTTACAAAAATCTTTCAGCGTAAATTTAGTATACCCAAAAAGATCCTTCTTCAAGTTTTTGCTAATGAATACAATAAAATCCTTTACTATTCCAGCGTCCTCACCAAACGATTTCCTTATGTCATGAAGATTATCAGCAACACTTCTGTCGATTCGACTTAGAAAGAAGTCGTTTTTTGAACTAATATCACTGCTGACATTAGCTTGGGTTTCTTTTTCCTCCATATACAAATTTTAAGGCACTACTTACAGCACTATTTAAAATACTAAAAATAGCACTGTTTCTAGTGCTATTTTTCACTATTCAGCTTTTCTAAAACGGCCTCAACAATCCAATCGTGGATACTGATCCCTGGCTTAGGCGACCCAGGCCTTCGGGGACGCTTCAATCGGCGACTATCTATCTCACTAATGATTTGGCCAGTAAGGCGCACATTGATGTGCTTTGCCTTTTCTGGATCAGCAGGAGCAGTTTCTTTAATAGTACTTCCTCCTTTGTTAATAACTGCCTCAATGTCGGCTTCGGTCACTTTTGGTTTACGCGGTGGCGGTAACGTGGTTGCCATTTAATACACGGTTAAATAAGTCCTCTATTTCTTTGGTTGCTTTGGGGTCGATGTTTTCACCCTCAAACGGTGTAAGCCCCAATCCAGCAGCGTTGCTGATAGCTTTACGGTTGCTGATCGGATAAGGCAAATAAGTGAGCTGAGAAATCTGAGAGAGCGCTTCTGCAACATCTCGGTTATCAGCACTACGAATATCAGCACGGCTCAGGAACGTGTAAGCGATCAATGGCTCAGCCCGAATCGATTGAATTTCGTCTATAAGATCCGTTACCTTAGTAATTGTCCATAGATCAAAACTGCGCGGCACAAACGGTATCATTGATACGTCAGCCACAGATAGCGCTGCCCTTTGACTAGTGGTGTCTCTTCCACCCGTGTCAATTATGATATGATCATATTTTGGCTTCATGGCTTCAACTTGTTTCCGGAGATTTGCACCAGTCATATTGACAAGCGTGTATCCCGTATTGCCAAGTGTCTGCTCCCGCCATGCAGTAAAATCTGAAGACGTTTCCTGATCGTCACCATCTACAAGCAGCACATCCTTTCCTTGGCTAGCCAGCCATCCAGCCATCGTCGTAGCCAGGGTACTCTTGCCTACCCCACCCTTAATTGAGTTGAATGATATTACCACTAGTTCATGTGTTAAAAATGATGCTGCAATTAATACAAACTCTTACACAAAAACAAATACTATATTCAGTGTTATTTTTAGTGCTGTTTCCAACACTGAAAATTTGCCAATAGCTTTCATGCTATGAGACTTTGTTGATAGTATCTGAACGAGCTGAATCACATTATTATGTTATTTCAAGTTCCTATCACAGCCTGGTCCTAAGCAATGATATTGATCACCTAATCTTTGGTTAGATTTTGTTGGCAAGAATATCCCACTTTTCTAATTGAAAGATATCGCAGAGTGGAAAAAGAGGAGCAACAGCTGCGAGTAGGCCATAATTATCAAAGAGTCACAACTCATGAATGGGCATATTTTGAGCATCAAGGATTAACACTTGAATTACCACGCTTGGAAATAGTACAATATGCAGCACTGTTACTAATGCCTTTTTGGTGCTGTTTTAAGCACTGAAAATAGCACTTATTGCACATATTTTTATCTTAACTTCGGAGAAGATAGGGGAGGGGAGCAGGTACTTCTGAATCTCCTACCACAGCCTGGTCCTAAGCAATGATATTGATCGCCTAATCTTTGATTAGATTTTGTTGGCAAGAATATCCCAGTTTTCTAATTGAAAGATATTGCGGAGTAGAAAGAGAGGAGCAATACCTGTCAGTAGGTGATAGTTATCAAAGAGGGCCACAACTCATGACAATTTTTAAGCATCAAGGATAACACTTGTATTTACAACACTCAGAAAAAAGTACAACATCTAGCACTATTACTAATGCCTTTTCCAGTGCTGTTTTAAACACTTAACATAGCACTTTAATACATATTATTTAGATTAATTTCTGACAAAATAGGGGACGGGACAGGTACTTTTTTGATCTATAAATCCTTTTGAAAGCTGCCAAAATATCTTACCTGAATTGATTGGCTTTTGTTAAATTTAGACTTAAGTGAATCGCCTCCACGGTAGCCTTCCTTTCATTATCCCAGCAACACGATGCTTATAACTTACTAATAACATGGCAAAATCACTTTATCCTTCCGTTCCAAAGGTGATACTTGGAATGGATATCTCCAAATCAACCGTTGATATCGCTGTGCTCAAACCTGGTATCCAAGTAGTTTCACATCAGATTACTCACAATGCAGATGCACTTAGGCTTTTTCTTCGTCAGCTCACAACAGACCTGGGATGCCGTGCTAAGAATATGCTTATTTGTGCAGAAGATATGGGGGTATTTGCCAATTTGTTATTGCCGAAGCATTGCGAAAAAAAATTCCGCTATGTTTGGAATCACCTCTCAGGATTAAAAGGTCGCTCGGAATTGCCAGGGGCAAGAATGACCGGATAGATGCCATACGCATTGCCGAGTATGCACACAAAAATATTTCCGTATTAAAAATGTACGAGGCCCCACGAGATTGCATCCACTATTTACAAAAATTGACCGCCATTCGAAACCGGCTAATTAAGACCCGGACAATTCTTACAAATGAGGTTAAAGTAAATAATTACTTTCTAAGCAAGCAACAATGTTGGGACATAGGACTTACTTTCAGTCGAAGTGTTTCCGCAATAAAAGAAGATATCATAAGCGTTGATTTACAGATTGATACCTTAATTTCATCAGACACCACTTTGAAAAGAATGTTTGAACTGATCACATCTGTGCCTTGTATTGGAAAGGTGATTGCAGTACAAATTATTATCCACACCAATGAGTTTAAAAAGATAACAACAGCTAGACAATTTGCCTGCTATTGCGGTGTGGCCCCCTTTGAAAAGTCCTCCGGAGGGGTGACATTTGGGAGATCAAGAATATCATTTCTTGCCAATAAGGAATTAAAAGCGAACCTGCATTTAGCTGCAATGGGCTGGCTTCGCCGTCCCAAAAGTTTCCTTAGAGAATATTATTTAAAAAAGCAATCAGAGGGCAAAAACAACATGGTGATCCTGAACGCTGTTCGAAATAAGCTTATTCATCGAATATACTCGTGTGTTAACCATGATGTCTTGTACTCTGAAAATCTGTGAGTGGTCATACCGGGGTAATTACTAGGCCATGTACCAGGGAAAACCTAAGCGGTTTTAAAGTTTACTAGGTTGGCGGCGTTGACGTATTTTACTATTATCATAAATAGGTAAAACCTACAGATATTAACAGTAATACCGAGTCGCTGCCACTCACATAAGGCCACCTAGGTCCCGTGAAGTGGAAATCAAGTCTTGAAATTAAAATTGTCTCCAATCGGATAAATCTTCCGGTCTCTCAACTTCTGTATCACTATCCCAGTCGAAACAACCTGTTACCCCAACATATACATCATCGGCCGCAGCCTGTGGAGAGTGGTATGAGCCCAATGAATCATTATCTAATGCCAAAATCCAGCGGCTATCATGCGCCTGGTGAATTGTGAATGTACCGTGTTCCGATTTATATTTCCATCTACCCACTGCCAACAATGTATAGTTTGATTCTTAGGCCTAAAGTAATAAAAAGAGTGAGCGAAACCACGAGACCAAAGAGCAGAGCAAAACTTTTGAGCAGAACAAAAGGGAAAAGAAGGAGCTGGCGCAGCAGCCCAAAATTATACCCAAGCAGAGCAACAGAAAAAAGAAGCCTTAGATTTGGGATGTGAATTATTGAGCTAACAACGAGCACTAAAAATCAAAGAATGGGATTTTTTGATAAAGTTTTCAATAAAGGAAGTTCCAATGTTAAGTGGGAAGAGATTAAAAAGACAAAGGAGGTTTAAACCAAGAACTGGCTCTTTGAGTTTGTATAACCCTTTTTTATGTTAAACAACAAAACACAGAACAAGAGGGGAAAGGCCGATTGGTGAAGGTTCTTGGTTTTGTACAAGCACAGCTCACTTCTCCCAGCTTGTTCCGGATCCGCAGCTGCTACATAAACAGACCGTTGTTAACAAGAAGGAATGATTTTTTTGCAAGGTCCGCATTCAAAAATTAAGGGCTCACAATACATTGTTATGAAGGAAAGTATACGAACAGACTCTATAAAATTCCTTAATCCAAAATTGCAAAATTTTCAGCAACTAGTTGAATACGAGCAGAAAGTTGTTCGAAGAAGGCATAAATGGGAGCAGGAGCTTAATAGTTTAATCAAGCAACTTTATCGCTTAAAAATGATGGGGCTATTAGATTAGTGTACTTTGTTGGCTGTATCTCCTTGATAGTGGCTATATAACTGCTTGACCAGCTCAACATATTCATTAAAATGGGTTGGTTTAGTAATAAACTTTGTAGCGCCTTTTTCCCGAGCGGCAAGCGCCAAATCCTCGCTGCTTGAACTGGAAACCAGATAAATAGGCAGGGAAG
This sequence comes from Dyadobacter bucti, assembly GCF_005869225.1. Classification (GTDB taxonomy): domain Bacteria; phylum Bacteroidota; class Bacteroidia; order Cytophagales; family Spirosomataceae; genus Dyadobacter; species Dyadobacter bucti. The sequence goes on from NZ_SWFP01000022.1 coordinate 9,998, forward strand.
ACCAGTGAGAAGATTTCCTTAGGGCTTCTAGCGTTTCCAGGCCATTCATTACAGGCATATTAACGTCCAGCACTAAAATGGCGTCGGCGACTTCGTCTTGCAGTATCTTAAACAATTCCCGGCCATTATCTGCTTCGATTACGTATATGGGTACGCCGACTTCACTTATCGCTTCCTTTACTAGGAAACGCCAGTCTTCGTCATCATCAACAATGTAGATCGTTTTGATAGCCGCCATCAAGCAGAAAGTCTGGCTGCCGAATCTAGATTTCTCTTGGATGCTCGCATAAGCAGCGATTTTGTATAGTCCAGCCGGACCATTCCCTTCATTTGTTCAATTTCTGATATCTGGTTTAGGAATTGAAGCTTGTCTTGGGCTGACAAAAGCAAATATGCCTCTAAGGCCCTTAAAGTGTTATTTGTCATGTTTGTTAAAGGTTAGTGATAACGCTGGATGGCATTTCAAGCTTTCAATCCGATCCGTGATGCAGCTGTTTCCAAATCGCAAAACAGCCAACTTTTCGAGAAGCTGTTTGTTTCTAAGTGCTAATGCAACCAGCCGATTCTGGATCGAAAGACAATCTTTAAAGAATTGCTCACGGACTTCGATGTTGTTAAATGTCAAAAGTGATAGCTTCATTAGGCTGCTGGATTAGAGCGGCTTGACCAGCAGTAAAATAGGGCGGAGAAGAGACTCCGATTAAACTGGTTAGATGTAAGGTAAAGATTGTTCCGGTCTGAAACAATCTTTAAGAACCTTTCAGCGGCATGATTCCGTCGAGCAGGCATTGTTTAGCAACATGGAAGAACTATCTCCCAAAACGTCCATAGCTGTTGCACAACTCGGGGTAAGTTTAGTGTTGAACTGATTATGGTCAACTCAAGAATTGAATAAAGGGAACCCTTGGAACTAGGGGTGTCTTTTCTCGTCCGAAATTTGATTCATTGCAAGCGCCGACACGGGCAAAGCACTCACCGCATCAAGAATAGAGGATTTTCTGAGATTTAAAACTCAAACAACTATTCATTGCCAGACAAAACATAAGAAAACTAGTATTTTTCAATACGATTACAACTTTTTTTAACGAATGTTAGTCCTGAAATAAACAAACTACTTGGCAATGAGGCATCTAAATTTACCTTTTTACTGCAGTGTTCTTCTTTTGAGTATTATTGGCTGCTCGGATGGCAAAGAGGACATACCACCTGAGAATGCCGAAAGTCAAACCTGTTTTAGTGGTAAAAGTCTTAAAAAGGTTAAAAGCCAAAAAGGGACTATTTACTATGACGCATATGAAAAGCGCTTTGCAGTATACGTTACAATTCCTGGAACATTTGATTCACAAGATGTAGGGTTTCTCTGCGACAACTTAGATATACTGAAAAAGGACAATTTATCAATCACCTTCACAGGCAAATACCATTCATATTTAGAAGGCCGCAAGCCTCCGGTAGGAGGACAGAAATATTATTTTCTAGATATACAGAAATTCAAAATTCTTACCGGCCAATAATAACTCGTTCCCCTTCCAATGCAGTAGCATGCGCAAATAACGTCCGATCGCAGCGACAGATCTAAACCATAATGGGGTAGGGGAGACTTATCTTGTAAGATCATTTTTCGCTCTGAAAATTTAAAACTTCTCAAATTGTCATCTCACAAATCAACGTATGCTTGTGGACAAATCTGCGAGAGAGGTACAGGTTTAGCGCCCTGCATCATTGTTTGCCTGAAAATTATTAGATTGAGAATATGCTGTACTATGATTAGTTCATAGTTACATCGAATAACTACGCAATAGTTATAGATTAAAATCTATATAAGACACAACACACATAAATGTTATATATGCACATAAAGAATAGGGCATTAATGTATACAAGAAAAACTATGTAATAAATATTATATAAGAAATGAAACAAGGATACATTTACGTAAGGTATTATATATGATATCTATGATGAAAGATTGATAAATGAATGAGTCAATATAAGAGTTAAAAAATATTTTGCAAAAAACTTGCAAAATATTTATATTTTTCGTAAATTTGAATAAATTGAAAATACTATGAAGCTTAAAATTCTTGATATAGATTCAAACGCCGCAAAACCAAAGGCAACCATACATATAACCGGGAAGTTAGGTTTTAATATGGAAGCCTCTAAGATGATGGATTTGAGTGACGAAACGTATTATCAAGTAGCGATTGATGAAGAGACAGAAGCGGCTGATACAATTTATTTTATACCAGCAACAGCGGACATTAAAGGATCTGTTAAAGTCGCAAAAGCGGGTAGTTACTTTTATATGAACTTAGGCGCGACATTTAATAAGCTAGAACTGAATTACGAAAAACACATTATCTCATTCGATATAAGTAAAACTAAATATGAAGGGGAGGATTTGTTTGTACTGAAGAAGAGAAAAAGACAAAAGCTCCGTGATGGGGCAAATGATAAGGATGATGATTAACATCAAAAATATAAAAATTGATCCATGCTTAAAACGCAAAAAGCTTCATAGGTTAGCATCCTATGAAGCCTTTACGCTTTAAAACTGGTTGGTATCAGGATGGAATTGAGCCTCCAACTGACACTCTGATGAATGCGATTGCAATAAACAAAGGTAAGAACAGGATTTTCTACTGCAAATTTCAAACCATTGTTTTTCAACTTCGTCACTGCCTAAATCAATTTACGCTGAGCAGAGCACTGGTTTTAACTATATAACAAAAACGCATTTCGAGGCTTTTTAATTCATTGTTACACATATCAGTTACGCACTGATCCAACTAGTCAGATCAATCATACTCGATCGATCCTGACCGTGAATTAAATTTTGTTTTATTTTTAAACACCAAGTCATGCGACTACAACAATCGCGTATACACGACGTGAATATCTTTCTTCACGCGCTTCCTGATGGAAGTAAATTCCAGATTTCTCTGACCAACATAGAACTCCACCACAAGGTGCTTTCAGCAATTGGGTTCAGTTCACAGTTAAATCCGGGCGAAAGATTGCTACCCAGACCCAGAGGTCCCGTTTCATTTTTTAACTCCGAGGGCCGACAAGATCCTCAAAAGGATCAAAATATGATACGATGTTACAGAGATGGTATGATTAAGGATTGGCATGGGCGTTGGCATCATGTTGAAATCCCATACAAACGCTATCCTCGTATTACGGTTCCTGCTCCTGGCGAAGAATTGACCATAGATGTTAAGGATGGCAAGAAAGTCGTCATTTCGCGAACACTGGAATATCATCCAAATGATGCCAGGCAAAATGCATCAATCAAGCATACGATCAACTTGTTTTTAGAACTGTTTGGAGAGTGTGATATTCTTTCAGACGAGTTACTACAAATTCACAAGTTAAAGATTGAGCGCAGGAACTGGCGTGTATTGCCTACCGGTGAATATCCATGGGAGAGAGCGAAAGATATTCTTAGGGATATCACCAAATCGCTATCAAATGCACAACGTAGGCTGGTTGATTATCGCTTAAAACACATTTCGAGTTTTAATCCGAGTAAGCTTATCATCGGCGAAGCAGGTTTCGATGGATACGTCATATTCTGCTTTGAGGATATCAACCTGTATTTATTAGAGTGCCGATTTACAGACAACGCAACATATGTATTCGGTGAAGATTGGGAGTCTTTATGCCTCCTAACAAAGGCCGAAATCTTAGATGAAAATCTTCATAAGCACCGACTGGTACATAGGGGCGGCTGGCCGCAAAAGGTTGCTCGACTGGTAAATCGTCATCAGGAAGCAGCATAAATTTAAGCCGTTACGGCTTAAAATCGTAACGGCTTAAAAATCAATTAATTTAAAATCTTACAATTATGACAAAGAAAACAATATACCGGAGATCGGACAACGGGCAGTTAACTACAAAGGACTATGCAGAAAAGCACCCGAAGACCACAGAAAAGGAACGTGTAAACGTGCCCAATAAGAACAATAAGTAGATTAAATTGATACAAGCATGGTGAGCGGTGGAATACTTAATCGCTTACCATGCTTGTCCTTTATATTAGGTGTCCGATTTCCTACGATTGCAATCACGGCAAAGCATTCGACCATTATCTATTCTGTCTTCCCAATTTTGTGATCATGGCGTAAGGTCGTATGTATGTGAACACTATGAATACAAAAATGCGACTCTTGACTCGTAAAAAATAATAGAATTACACGGGTGCTGGCTTAAGTAGGGGAGGGAGTTCATCATAAACCACATTAATGTGAGCCCAGCGAAGGAGCTAATAGAAAATTTTCTACCAATATGTATATTTAATAGAAAAATTTCCTACAAACACTTTACATTGCGCGACTTAATGGAAAGAATTCCAATGATAAGATTACAAGAAGTGCTTTTTGGGTCTTCAAACAAGACAGAATCTGCCAAAATTAGTTCTTTGGAGAAAAAAGGGATCATCCGAAAGATAGCCCCTCGCATTTATACATCAAACCTAGAAGAACGTCCCGAAGTTGTTATAAAGAGAAATTGGTTCAGAATACTATCCAATCAATTTCCGGGTGTAATTCTAAGTCATCGTAGCGCACTGGAATTTGTTCCGGCTGACGGTGAGCATATATTTGTTACATACACCTACACACGTAAGAACCGATTACCTGGTCTTACAATTCATTTTCAGCAAGGCCCTCCCCGGCAAGAAAACGACAACGTATTTTTTGAAAATTTATATGCTTCCCAGGAAGCAAGGGCATTTTTAGAAAATATGCAGGAAACCCGTACTAGAAATGATCTTTCAAAAACCCTTTCAATTTCGGAAATTGAAGAAAGACTTGATCTGATTATTAGATCTAGGGGGGAAGATGCTATCAATGTTATTCGAGATAAGGCTAGGAGCTTGGCCTCAGCCTTGGGGATGGAAAAAGAATTTAATAAACTTAACAATCTAATAGGGACGCTCTTGACAACGGGTGATTCTAAAAGTCTTCATTCTCCTGTCGCCATAGCACGGTCGTTAGGAGATCCTTTTGACCCTGCAAGAATTACATTATTCGAAATACTGTACGCAGCTTTGAGTGGCCGGACCTTCCCGGCTTATTCCGATAAAAACGTTTCATTAAAAGCTTATGGAAATTTTGGATTTTTTGAAAGCTATTTCTCAAACTATATCGAAGGGACAGAATTTGCTGTTAATGAAGCTCAACAGATTATCCAGACTGAAACACCATTGCCTGAACGCGATGAAGACTCTCATGATATCCTGGGTACTTATCAAATTGTTTCAGATCGGCACGAAATGGCGATAACTCCCAGTTCACCCAGTGAACTTTTGCAACTGTTGCGAAGCAGGCACGCCACATTGTTACGAGCGCGCCTTTCTAAAAAGCCCGGACAGTTTAAGGACAAAAATAATCGGGCTGGTAATACGGAGTTCGTAGACTGGCAATTGGTGGCCGGTACTTTAAAAAAAGGGTTCGATTGGTATTCGCTACTGGACGAGCCTTTTGCCAAAGCAGCTTACATGATGTTTATGATTAGCGAAGTTCATCCATTTCTTGACGGAAATGGCAGAATTGCTAGGGTAATGATGAATGCTGAACTTTCTTCGAAAGGGCTTTCGAAGATAATTATTCCTACCGTCTATCGTGAAGACTATATGGGCGCGCTGCGAAAACTTACCAGACAACACGATCCGACTGCCTATATTCGCATGCTTTTGAGAACCTTCGAATTCAGCTCAAACATCTATGGTGAAGACCAAACAATCATAGAAAATCATTTGATCAGATCTAATGCTTTTGAGGAACCAGAAGTCGCAAAATTAATAATCATACCACGCTAAGACTTTAATTTCTAGGAAAACATTTTACAGTTTAACGTGCTATGTCATAATATTCTGTAACTAGTTTTCATGAACCGCTAATCTGTAATCTGAAAAGCCCGAATTAGCGAAAAATAACCTACAAGGGAATGAAAACCGGACTAGCAGAAAAACCCACCGGTTTATTTTGGAGAATAATCTCATAGATAATATCAATGACGGATATTCGGATAAATAAAATGTACTGGATGTCGGACTATACTGATTAGTCTGTGAAACTTCAAACCAAATGGGACAGACGAGTGGCTGCCTCACCTTGAAGGATGTTGCTCTGCTCGCCGAAAATTGCATGCGTCATCTGTCAAAGGCCGGAAGGAATCTCTGCTAACTCGCTCGCTGATTTTGCCCCTTGCCTGTGTAACCACTCAACGAGGTCGTCTGCTCCTTCCCGATGTGCAGCATCCAAGGGTGATAGATTTTCCCAGTCCGGAATCCAGTTTATATTGGCTCCCTGTTCAAGTAAGAAAGCAGCTGCCACTTTTTGTCCGCCATGGCAACAGCCCCAAAAAGCGCGGTCAATCTCTCTCTTCTCAGGTCTTGAATTTTCAGTGAAATAACCCTCTAATCTCTCCATCAGGCCAAGCGTAGCAGCATCCGTTAAATTGGTCCGTGCGCCGAGCTGCACAAGCCTATGTGCAGCTTTCCATTGTCCAAAAGCTCTTGCATCAGTAAGCGGGGTTCCCCCGGCAATGACTGCGCCTTCGGCTTCTATATTTGCGCCTGCATCAATTAAAGCATCAAGCGCTTCGATGTCATTACTACTTGCAGCCCAATGCAAGGAGTTTCAAAATGTGGACCGGTGAATTGTACATTCACGTCGCTTCCGGCTTCAACAAGCGTTTTGATTGTCTGAGCTACATTTGGGAAGTGGCCAGGCCAGTCTGTGGCAACATGTAGTAACGTACGCGACATGCCACAAGGGTCATTATCACCAAGCCTCGCTTTTGATAACCCAGGATTATCGGCCAGTAATTGTGTAAGCGCCTGGATATCCCCTGTTTGAATAGCCTTGACAACTGCAACCGCAAGGGGGGCGTCTGTATCAATATAGTTCATTAATATGGGCTTAATGACAACAGCTTCTTTGCTCCTGGATAGGCGGGCACTTCTGAGATCCATATGAACAGAAAACACAGCAATCGCCGGTCAAAGGCTTCAACACGAGCTTACAAGAGCTGCACTCATAAAAATACATGCATGCGTCTGTTGGCATAATTTCTGTTTGCAGATGCCCACAATTCGGGCATGTAATAACAGATTCAAGTATTGCGACCATTTTAAAGTGTTTTTGTGGCTGTTACTTTGTACCCAGTCGCATCGACCGCTTTTTTAATATCAGCAATTGAGGTTTTCTTACTATCAAATTTGACGGTGGCCGCCCCTTTCTGGTAAGAAACGTCAACTGTCGATACACCCTTTAATTTAGCAACCTCCTTTTTGATATGATGCTCGCAGCTTTCGCAAGACATCCCTTTGATAGTTACATAGGCAACCTTTTGCGTCCCCTGTTGTGCAGGTTGTAAAACTTGCAGGCCATTCTCTTGGTATAGCAGTTTTGAATAAGATGGGAAGGTTAACAATAGTAACGCCATTCCTGTTACTATTCCTAAAAACCCTTTTGTTTGCCAAAAGAAGGTTCTGTTTGTGTCGCAAGCGCAGTCTTTCATTTTATTGGATTTAAATTGTTCATACCAGGCCCAACCTAATGCCCCAATCGTCAGAGCAATGCTATAAGGACGAAAGGATTCAAGCCACGCGAATCCACTCGCCGAGCCAGAAGTACCTAGAATTACAGCTAACAGCGGAATTGTGCAGCAGAGCGAAGAAGCAAATGCGGTGAAAAGCCCAATCAATCCTGTCGTTTTCATAGTTTAATTTTTAATTCAGGCTAACCGCTAGCTCTGACGACTTTTGTAAAGTGGTGAGATGTGCTAAAATCGAATTCAAAATATCCAAGGATTCTTCCCGAAGGGAATAAAACACGGTTTGCCCGACCTTTCTGGCCTGAATCAGTTGTGCATCTTTAAGCTTACGTAAGTGCTGGGAAACGGCCGGAATACTCATGCCTAAAATATCGGATAGATCACAGACACATAGATTGTTCTCTTCCCGCAAGAGATAAATGATCTTCAAACGGTTTTCATTTCCTGCCAAGTCCATCACCTGGGCCAATCGCGAAAAGAATGGCTGAAATTCATTTATGGTTTCTGTGTACTGCTGGATTTTTTCTTGATCTTCAAAAATCCGGACACAACTTTGCTGATTGCTCATTTACATCATTTAGACTGCTAAGATACGGAGTAATTAAGTATTTAAGCAAATAATTAAATACGGTTTTAATTCTTAACCTTCCTTGTATGATGCAACTGCTATAAAGCCTTGTCACCGCTTTTCTAAATCATAGGCAACTGTTTTAACCCTATCGGGTTTTACTTTTCACACTGTATAACATTATAATATGTAACCTATTTCCGTGAACCACATTATTATGCAACAACTATGAAATACGGGCAATACGTAAAAATGCTCCGCTGTATAACCATAATCAGGTGTACAACGGAGCATTCATTTATCGAAATGAACAGGCATTTACCTGGTTCCTGATTTTTTTGACTTGTGTTTTTTCATGTCCATATCCATCTTACCCATTTTTCCATCCATATCGACCATTTCTCCTTCTTTAAGCGGCTTATTGGTACCGTCCTTCATCATTACGGTGCCATCTTTCATAATCATTGTTCCGTTTTTCAACGTCATATCCTCGGTCATTGCAGTCATCTCACCGCCTTTCATAACCATCATCTTTCCATCGTGCATCATTACACAATCTTTCATAGATGCATGCATCTTGTTCATTTTCTTTTCTTTATCCTGTGCATATACACTAAAAGAAAAAAGAATTGCTACCATTAAGGCAAGTAATTTTTTCATTGTTCTCGGTGGTTAAATTTATAATGGAATGGTGCTCAATAAGTATGCCAATGTATTCTCTTCAATCAGAATTTACAATACAATGGGTTTTACCAAAATCTGTCCATCACGTTCAAAAACACAAAGTGAGGTTTTTTTATCAGCCATCATGGCAAGTTTGGGATATTGACCTTTGCCTATCGAAACGGTTTTTTGCCCATTGGTGGAGCGAAATTGAATAGCCCCATCCTGTTGCCAGGCAATCGCAGGCCCTTTGCCAGTTTGCAAAATTACAGGGGTACGGCCAACTCCCAGTTTTACTTCTGGCTTTTCAGGCTCGGCTACATAGACTTCCAGTTGGCGCCTCCAGACCGTGGTAACTCTCCCATTCTCATCAGCAGCCAAGTCGCCGCCATCCATAGGACAGCCATCAATCATAAAGTCCCCTGTTCCAAGTTTTTGGGCTTTGCCAAAATGCTTGCCGTTGTCCTTAGAGCTGATCAGGTACATGTTTCGGGCCCCATCAAGCTTATTTCGGAACATAACGTACATACTGCCGTTTTGATCAAAAGAAACGGATGGCTTACAGCAGTCACAAATGCCTTTCTGCTCTCCCCGATAGATTAATTGATTTTTCTCCCAGGTTAATCCGCCATCTTTGGAAAGTGACCCATATAGATTATTGTTGCCTAGCCGCGTATCCAGCCAAACAGTATATACATCGTTGCCCTTACCAGCACTTAGCCCAGAAAGAGCTTCTTTGGCGGTTGTATCCGCATCATTGATTTTCACCGGGGCAGACCATTGATTATCTGAATTGGAAAGTCGCATTGCAAATAAATCACCATGATGGTCACCAACTGTAACAACTGTATAGTCATTTGTTGTTGTAATCTGTGGTCCCCTGCCCATCCCAAGGCCCATTTTGGAAAAGCAACCTAACTTGGTAGGCTTGGAAAAGGATTTTCCCCCATCATTTGATGATACAAAATACAGGTCCCGCTGATCCCCATTTTTGACTCCATATACAATCCGGACCGTTCCATTTTGATCAATAGCTATTTCGGGCTGACTTCCTGTCCCAAGATTATACTCCTTTCCAACTTCCGCAGCCCGGGTAACAGCCTTTTGAAAGAACAGAAACATCTGAAGAGCGATCAAGAGCCCTAATTTGCCTAAAAACACGTTCATCGTACCTAATTTTTAATATTTTGATAATCAGCCTTGCGAAAAAGCTCGTTTGAGTTTTGTTTTACTAACTTAGTTAAGATTTAAGGTAAAAGTTGTAAAAGACGGGATATCCAAAAATTATGTAAGGCAAACCAATAATTGTGTAATAAAATACAATATTGTTTTTGGATTTTTGTACTTTATGCCATACATGAAAAAGCTTATTATACTTTTCCTGGCCTTTCTTTACCTTGGTACTGCAACGGGTGTCACACTGACGCTGCATTACTGTATGGGCGAAGTAGTCAATTGGAAGACTACAAAAGCAGACGCAGATCATTGTGAAAATTGTGGCATGGACAAGGGCCAATCCACAAAGAAGGGGTGCTGTAAAGATGAGTTTAAGAAGATAAAGACAGATGATTCGGGGAAACTGGTAGAAGCAGCTTTTAGCACTACTATCGTTTCTGCAGCATTACCGGTCTCGGGCTTTTCCTATCAATTTACAGCAGGCTCATACCCTTCTATTTCAGAAAAACATCCAAGAAGTAATGCCCCTCCCCGAAGTAAACCAGTCCCGGTTTATGTTCTAAACTGCACTTACCTGATTTAAGATTTCCTTTCCCTTCCGTGCCAGGCAACCATACTTGCCCGGTTTTTTGTGCTGTACTCCTGTCAGCGCCTGCTCAATCTTTGTTTCAATTCTTTAAAACACAAATTATGCTACGCATAACCAATGGAGCAATGCTACTGCTTGCTATCACCTCATTTTCTGCCTGCCGTAAACATGTAATGGACGATATGACGATGGAAAAAAACATCGATTACCCTGCTGCCTATGTAGTAAATGGGGAAGATGCTACCGTATCGGTGATCCGTCTATCGGATAACAATGTATCTGAGACGCTTGAACTGATGGACGCATCAGGAAATATGGTAATGTGGCCGCACCATGTTTACCATCTTCAAAGTTTAGGTGAGCACCGACTAACTATTGCTGTACCTGGAATGGATTTGAGCGGTGGGCACGCAGGTGGAATGGCCGGCATGAAAGGGAAAGTAATTGTGATGGATGCAGTAAAGGGAACTGTTGTTAAAAATCTGGAAGTGCCCGTTATGAACCACAATGCGGTATATTCTGCTGATGGAAAAGAAATCTGGACTTCCCAAATGGACATGGAGGGAAAAGTGCTTGTCTACGACGCAGCTACCTACACCTTGAAAAATACAATATCAGTGGGTATGGAGCCAGCAGAAGTGACATTTTCTCCAGACGGTTCCAAGGTCTACGTAGCTAATAGCGGTGATGATAATGTATCGGTTATCAATCCTTCCAGCAAAGCAATAATAGCAACGATCGCGGTTGGCGACAATCCGGTCGCCGCATGGATCGGTTACGACGGAAAAATGTATGTGGACAATGAAGAAGGCCAGAGCATCAGTGTCATTGATGTTGCAACAGATAAGGTTATTCAGACGATCACGCTTGGTTTTATGCCAGGCAGTGCCGCACATCTCGCTAAAAAAGAAGAGCTATGGGTCACCGATCCTGACAATGGAAAGGTGCATTACTGGAAATGGGACGGCGCTATGAAAGAATGGATGCATGGCGGGGTCTTTGGTACCGCGGCTGGCGCACATGCTGTTGGCTTCACTGCTGATGGCAATACGGCTTACGTAACCAATCAAATGGCGCAAAGTGTTTCAGTTATCAATACGCTCAGCCATACTAAGATTAAGGATATCGCTGTCGGCAAAAAACCGAACGGAATCGTATTGAAGCAATAATCAAATATATTTTAACCATAACTAAATAAAACAATGAAACCATTTAAGAAAATACCCGCACTGCTCTTTGTAGCAATCTTTACCTTCCCAGTTATGCTGTTTGCCCAATCCAATTATAAGCAGCCGATGAGCATTGCCAAAGACGGTATGATCACTGATGCAAGCGGGACTACTATCGGCTCGGTTACAAAAGGCAAGATTGTAAAGGACCATCAGGGCCATAAATTAGCATTCGTGGATGGAGAAGGTAATTTGGTTGATGCCCATACGAATAAAAAAATGGGGCGTATGGGTAAAGATGGGAAAACCTATTACAATGCAAACGGTGAGATATACCTAACCGTAAAAGACAAGGATGAAACCTGTGATATTTTTGATGCATCCGGCAAAAAAATCGGAAATGTCCATTCCAGTTATAAAGGTATGGCCTGTGTTTTACATTGCTTTGAGAATGGGCTGGATGCCAGTCATAAAAAGCCAGCTGCTCCATCTACCGTATACGCCTGCCCGATGCACCCGGAAATTACTGGTAAAGAAGGTGATACTTGTTCAAAATGCCATATGAAGCTGGTTAAAAAGTAAGATCTGCGGGACATTCATTTTAACAGATTATTTCTTATGAAGTCAATTACAAAAGTAGCCCTTCTGTTGACATGCTTGTTGCTGGTGAGTGGTACATTATTATTTGCCCACAATGGGAAAAAGCACGGTAAAGCTAAGGTGGACCCAGTTCAGACGGCTACGCCTGCATTGCAACATGAGCATGGTGAACATGATAGCACAGCCATGCAAACGGCTATGAGCACGGCTGATCATCAGCACGGGCTCGGCGAGTTTCCAACATTGCACCCTTTGGTCGTACACTTTCCAATCGTTCTTTTGATTGTTGCAGCACTGTTACAATGGGTAGGCTTGTTTTTTTATAAAAAGGAGATTACAACAGTGGCCTGGGCACTTTTACTGTTTGGCTTTATTGGCGCTTACGCGTCATCGACTTGGTTTCATGCGCATACCGCGCAGCTGGCACCAGCTATTCAAGCTATACTCGAAGAGCATGAGAAGTATGCATCTTACACACAGTGGCTGTCAGGGATAGCCCTGCTGGTACAGTCTGTCAACATATTTTTCCTGAAAAGAAATCTGTGGGTTAACGTTTCCATGGCCATCGTCATGAGTGCAGCCGCATTCTTTGTGGCCTATACCGGTCATCATGGTGCGGAACTGGTCCATAAGCACGGTATTGGGGCAAAAGGCTATTTACTCGAACAACATAATCATTAAATCAGGGCCTGTTAAGGGTAAAATACAGAAATTGTATGGTACATCGCATTATAGAATGGTCGCTACATAACCGGTTCATTGTACTGGTCTTATCGGCAGCACTGCTCATATGGGGCGCGTTTGCCGTTAAGAAGAACCCGATTGATGCCATTCCCGATTTATCGGAGAACCAGGTAATTGTTTTTACCGAGTGGATGGGGCGGGGGCCGCAATTAATTGAAGATCAAATTACGTACCCATTAGTTACCAATCTTCAAGGGCTTCCCAAGATTAAATATGTACGCGGGACTTCCATGTTTGGGATGAGTTTTATCTATGTCATCTTCAATGATGATGTAGACGTATACTGGGGACGTGAGCGCGTTCTGGAGCGGCTGAGTACGGTATCCAGATCGCTGCCAACGGGTGTCAGCCCACAGCTTGGTCCTGATGGAACAGGCGTAGGGCATATCCTTTGGTACACGCTGGATGCCCCTGAAATGGATTTAGGCGAACAGAGGGCTTTGCAGGACTGGTATATCAAATTCGCTTTGCAAAATGTGGAAGGGGTAAGCGAAATTGCTTCCTTTGGTGGTTTCCAGAAACAATACCAAATCACGATAGATCCTAATAAGCTCCTTTACTACCGCTTATCTATACTACAGGTAATGGGCGCGGTCCGCTCGAATAACAATGAATCCGGAGGAAGGAAATTTGAGTTAAGTGATATCGGCTATATCATCAAGACGTCTGGGTACCTCCAATCCATCGAGGAAATTGAGAATATACCAATCAAAAACCAAGGCAGTATACCCATCAGGGTTTCTGATATAGCTTCTGTGCAGATGACGGGTGAAACCCGGCTGGGTATTTTTGACCAGGATGGGGAAGGCGAACGGGTAGGCGGCATTGTAGTGATGCGTTACGGTGAAAATGCAGCAGCTGTCATTGAGAAAGTGAAAGCAAAAATGAGCGAAGCTGCCAAAGGGTTTCCGAAAGGTGTAAAATTTGATATTGTTTATGACCGTGGAGAGCTGATCCAGGAATCGGTTGATTCTATCAAGCACACCTTAATAGAGGAAATGATCGTAGTATCACTGGTGGTAATTATTTTTCTTTTTCACTGGCGCAGTGCACTGAGCATCATCATCCAGATTCCCATTACCCTTGCTGCCAGTTTCATTTTACTGAATGCCTTTGGGATCTCATCCAACATCATGTCCTTAACAGGAATTGCCCTGGCCATCGGCGTGATCGTCGACAACGGCATCATTATGAGCGAAAATGCCTATAAGCATCTTTCTCAGCGGTATGAGCAGTGGCAGCAGGAGCAGAAAACGACATCATTATGAAATGGTTTAAGAAAAGAAAAGATAAACAGCCTCAGTGGATCTCTGAACAGGAGCGTCTGGCCATTATTGAAAAATCAAGTAAGCAGGTATCCCGGGGGGTGTTCTTTGCAACGGTCATTATTATTACCTCGTTTCTTCCCGTATTTATGCTGACAGGGCAGGAAGGTAAGCTATTTCACCCCTTAGCTTATACGAAAACGTTTATTTTGATCGTGGACGCTCTGCTGGTCATTACGCTGGCGCCGGTGTTGATATCTTTTATCATGAAAGGCAAGTTCCGGCCCGATCACGCCAATCCCGTCAACAGGATCCTTGAACGTGTTTATGAGCCAGTAATAAGGGGTGTATTGAAATGGCGTAAAACAACCCTGGCTATCAACATCATGGCACTTTTAATTACCATACCGCTGCTGGCCAGTCTGGGGTCGGAGTTTATGCCGCCGCTGGATGAACAAAGTATCCTTTTTATGCCTATAACGCTACCAGATATATCAAATTCGGAAGCGAAGCGAATCCTGCAAGTTCAGGATAAAATCATTAAATCAGTTCCTGAGGTTGATAAGGTATTGGGTAAGGCGGGAAGGGCAAGTACTGCCACTGACAATTCCCCGATCAGCATGATTGAGACGATCATCAAATTAAAACCAAAGCCACAGTGGCGCGCCGGGATCACAAAAAAAGATATTATCACCGAGCTTGATGCCAAGCTTCAGATACCGGGTGTGATCAATGGCTGGACACAGCCTATTGTCAACCGGATCAATATGCTTTCGACTGGTATCCGTACGGACGTAGGAATAAAAGTCTATGGCCAGAATCTGGACACCATCGCTAATGTATCTGAAAGGGTCAAAAGAACGCTGGAAGGCACAGCAGGTATCAGTGATCTTTACGTAGAGCCGGTAACAGGCGGTAAATATTTGGCTATCAACCCAAGAAGAGAAGATTTAAGCCGCTACGGGCTCAGCGTCGATGATGTAAACCAGGCTGTTGAATTCGCATTAGGAGGCTCTCCGATCGGAAACACGATCGAGGGTAGAAAGCGGTTTTCTATCAGCGTCAGGCTCGCCCAGAATTACCGTAACAGTGTAGAAACCATCAAAAGGCTTCCGTTGATGTCTGCATCCATGGGCGAAGTACCCTTGTCAGCCGTAGCTGATGTCGTCTTCGAGAACGGCCCTCCAATGATCGCTTCGGAGAACGCGATGCTTCGTGGCGCGGTATTGTTCAATGTTCGCGGCCGTGACCTTGGGGGGACTGTCCAGGAAGCTATAGAAAAGATCAGTAAAACAAATGGTGTACTTCCACCGGGTTACTATTTAGAATGGAGCGGGCAGTATGAAAACCTGATCCGTGGACAGCAGACGCTTCTATGGATTGCACCAATCGTGCTGATGATCATTTTCTTTTCCCTGTATTTTGCTTTTCATTCCCTGCGGGAAGCATTTTTAAGCCTGATCACAGTTCCTTTTGCTTTGATTGGCGGGGCTTATATGATTTATTTCTGGGGAGTTAACCTATCGGTAGCAGTAGCAGTGGGCTTCATTGCCCTGTTTGGCATCGCCGTAGAAACCGGTATTGTTATGGTCATCTATCTGAATGATGCCATGCAACAGCTGGTCGCTAAAAAAGGGAATTCTGCTGAATCAATTACCAAAGAGGACCTGCGGGAGTACGTAATCCATGGGGCCGTAAAACGTCTGCGCCCCAAGCTGATGACCGTGTGTGTATCGCTTTTTGGATTGGTGCCCGTACTTTGGGCGAATGGAGTTGGAACGGATGTGATGCAGCCTATTGTGCTGCCGATGATCGGAGGAGTGCTCACATCATCTACGCACATCCTACTGGTAACACCACTGATATTTTTAATGACAAAGGAGTATGAGCTACGTAAATACGGAAAACTGCAAATCCATGATACACAGCACTAGTTACGTAAAATGGTTAATCGTGTTTCTGCTGCCGCTAACTACCTGGGCACAGCAGCTACCGGTACTTAGGCTGGATACGATTTTACAACGCATTGATAACAACAACCTGATGCTTCAGTCTTATGGACTCAAAGCGGACAGTTACAAATATAGCGGTGATGCAGCTACGGCTTGGATGCCACCCATGATAGGATTGGGAACTTTCATGACCCCCTATCCGGGCCAAATGATCATGGAATCCCGAGATAGAGGCAACCTGATGCTGCAGATCGAGCAGGACATCCCTAACCTGGCCAAGCTGAATGCAAAGAGAAGATATATCGCTTCCCAGGGCAATGTGGAAAGGGCCAACCGTGGTATTACCCTTAATAATTATAAAGCCCAGGCAAAACGCCTTTATTTCAACTGGCTTATTGCCCGGCAGCGTGTAGGTGTACTTGAAGAGAATGAGAAAATCATGGTCATGATGAAGAAGATTGAAGAAGTCAGGTATCCCTATAACCAGTCACAACTCGGAGGGGTTTACCGGGCAGAATCGAAAATCCTGGAAAACCAAAATATGATCCGTATGCAGGAAGGTACTATTGGGAAGGCAAAAGGATGGCTGAATAGCCTGATGAATGTAGCTGGCAACCAAGACTTTGAGATTGACACTACGTACACCCCCTCCTTTCGGGCAGCCATGCACTACGATACCACCTCACTTGCTGACGTGCGGATGGATGTCTTTAAAATGAATGAAAGTATACGTTCCATGCAGTTGAATATTGAAAGCATGAAACAACAGAAAAAGCCGGACTTTAAAATCCGCTTTGACCATATGTACCCGCTCGACGCAATGATGCCTAATGCTTACAGCGTGATGGGAATGCTTAGTATCCCTATTGCCCCCTGGTCATCTAAAATGTACAAATCCGATATCAAAGGCATGCAGCTCAGCATCCAAGGAATGCAAAAGGAGCGTTCAGCGATGCTGGTGGAAACCCAGGGCATGCTTTATGGCATGCAATCAGAGATCGAGTCTATGCAGACCAGGGTCAGCACGATGCAAGAAAAAATAATCCCGGCCCTTCAAAAGGCGATGGACGCGTACTTTGCCAATTATCAGGAAAATAAAGCGCAGCTGCCTGTTGTGATAGACGCCTGGGAAGCCTTGACAATGATGCAAATGAATGTGCTTGACGAGAAATTGAAATTGTACGAAATGATCGTGGACTATGAGAAAGAACTATATCGGTAGCCTTTTAACAGTACTGTTATTAGCCAGTGTGCTTTTGATGGGCTGTGAAAATAAATCCGAAAAAAGTGGGCATGTGGCCCACGGGGATACAGAGCTGTATACCTGCCCGATGCACCCACAGGTAATCCAGGAAAAACCAGGGAAGTGCCCGATTTGTGGCATGGACCTGGTGGTAAAAGAAGCAAATAATGAGTTGGTTGTTGACAGTAGCTTCAATGCTTTGTTAAAGCCAGTAAACGCGCAGGTGATTGCCAGCATCCCTGTAATTAATGCGGAAAATGGCATGCGTATTTTTTCTGTACAGGCGCAAGGAGTGGTAACTTATGATAGCCGCAGCCAGGTTTCGCTATCATCACGGGTGGGTGGCCGCATTGAAAGGTTACTGATTAAATATAACTATCAGCCTGTCAGGAAAGGGCAATTGGTAATGGAGGTCTATTCTCCGGACCTGGCATCTGCCCAAAGAGAGCTTTTGATGCTCAGTAGTGACGGGGGCAGCCCGGATTTACTAGAAAAAGCCAAACAGCGCCTGATGCTGCTGGGAATAAGCCTTAGGCAAATCGAAGATATTATCAGGTCAGGAAATGTGTTATATAAGGTACCAGTTTACAGCCCGGCCAACGGATATATCCTGGAACAATCAGCCAGTTTGACACAAGCTAGCGCACCTATGGCTGCACCTTCTGGCAATGGTAGTGCAGCAATGGATGAAATGGGTGGCAGCACAGCTGCTTCATTGACCCCTACTTCACCATCAGCAGTGTCTTCACCAGTGCTACTGCGCCCTGGGCAATATATTACTGCCGGGCAGTCCTTATTTACGATTTATACATCCCAAGGGCTGATTGCAGAATTCGCACTACCGCCAGCAATTTCTTCCCGCATCAAACCAGGGCAAAAGTTGCTCTTTTATACTGGCAATGAGAAGGAAAATATGGTCAGTGGCAAGATTGGGTTGATCCAGCCGGTGCTTCGAAGTGGTGAGAATTTCACCCTGGCTAGGGTCTATCTCACAGGCAAAGACCTGACTCCCGGGCAACTTCTGACCGCAAGTATTCCTATCGTTTTTCAAAATGGGTTATGGCTCGACAAAAAAGCGGTCTGGCAAACCGGTAACAAGGCTATTGTATTCAGGCAACAAGGTAAAGTGCTGCTACCCATGCACGTTAAATCCGGCGCAGTTATAGATGGTATGGTACAGATTCTCTCTGATATCCAGGATTGGAAAGTCGCTTCAAACGTATCCTATCTGATCGACAGTGAGAGCTTTATTAAGGATAACAGTATTGTTGAAAATTAAGGATATGAAAAGAAAAGAATTTTTGAGGCTTGCTACTGTCGCCTCTTTTGCTCCGGGGATGTTTTTGACTGCATGCCAAGATGATAAAAAGAAGCAAGCCGCCACAGCTGGGCAGAAGACTTATACCTGTCCTATGCATCCGCAAATAATCCAGGACAAACCGGGCAGCTGCCCCATATGTGGCATGGACCTGGTCATTTTTGATAAAAGCATTAAGGATGCCGCTATTATATTGGGTGAGAGCCAAATAGCATTGGCCAATATAACGACGATGACAGTTGGCAGCGGCCTTTTGTCGAATTCCAAAAGACTTAATGGCCGCCTTGCTGTGAACCCTGATCAAACCGCTGTTGTATCCAGCCGTGCAGCTGGCCGTATCCAGGTGTTGTATGTCAAAGAAACCGGTGTAGCTGTATTGAAAGGACAGCCGCTTTACAAAATATACTCCGAGCAACTTTCTGCACTTCAGCAGGAATATCTGTTGGCACATGCCCAAGTGCAGCAGTTTCCTGCTGATGCTCGCTTCATAGCTATTGAAAAAGCGGCCCGGCAGAAGCTCCGGTTGTATGACCAAAGTGAAGAAGATATCCAGGGCCTAGCGGCAATGCAGAAGCAAGACCCTTTTATCACCTACAGGGCACCGATGAATGGCACGGTTTCAGAGTTATCAGTAACGGAAGGGCAATATGTGTCTGAGGGCAGCGCGGTGCTGCGCCTTGAAGACTACTCTTCTTTATGGGTCGAAGCCGATATCTATCCAGCAGAAGCGGCAGGCATCCGTACAGGTCAAAAGGTTCAGGTACAGGTTGCAGGCTGGGAAGACAAACCCCAGCAAATAAGGATCGATTTCATCACACCTGCCATTCAGAGTGGAAGCCAGCTGATGCAGGTCCGGGGAACTATTGCTAACCCGGGGAACCGGTGGCAGCCAGGACTGCAAGCTAACATAATCCTGCCAACCAGTGATACAATCAATACAATGACCTTGCCTGTCGATGCGGTGATCCGTGATGCAAAAGGAACGCATGTATGGATCGAAACAAAGCCTGGTACTTTCCAGGCACGCGTGGTTTTAATCGGCATGCAGAATGCCGACCTAGTTGAAATCAAGGAAGGCATTGCTAAAAATGAAAAGGTGGTTGTTACAGGTGCTTATCTTTTATACAGTGAATATGTATTAAAAAAAGGCTCTGACCCAATGGCCCTGCATCAACATGAGTAACCAATTTTTATTAACCATAAATTCTATTTGAGATGAAAAACGTAACCAAATGGGCATTGCCGGTAGTCATAGTAATTATCCTCTCAGCATGCGGCAGTAAAAATGAAGGAAGTAATACCGGTTCCCATCAGGATTCAACGGCCCATGCGCATCATGAAGGCATGGATATGGGTGGACAGCAGCCAGATAAAGTAGTGTTGAAAGATGATAAGCTCAATGCCGTCTACCAGCATTATATACACCTGACAACGGCCCTAATCAATTCAGATACAGCAGAAGCAAAAATTGCTTCAAGTGCCATCGAAGCGGGTATGAACCAGGTCTCACAAGGATCTGCTACCGCTAAAACAGCTTCCCAAATTACAGAAGCCAAAGATATCGACGCCCAAAGGGTTTTGTATTCCACCCTGAGTGACGAATTTATTCCCTTAGTTAAAAAATCTGGATTGAGCAGTGGAGAGCTGTATGTTGATTTTTGCCCGATGGCTAACAAGGATAAGGGCGCTTATTGGCTTTCTGCTCAGAAAGAAATTAAAAATCCATACATGGGAGATAAGATGATTTCTTGTGGAGAAGTAAAAGAGACGGTGAATTAGCCGGGAGATCTAAAGCTGCCATACCAGGTTCAGGGCAATGCCCTGAACCAATTTTAACGAACCTAACAACACTTGCGATGAAACTAATCACTATACTACTATCAATAATGCCCTTGGTGGGTGTTTTCGCACAACACCAGCATGGTGGTGCTGAATCATCCAGGCCAGCGTTGGCTAAAAAACCCTTTTTGGCAAGCTCAAAAGGGGGAAGGATCGAATACCATTTATATGTAAATGACACAACTGCCAATATTAGCGGCAAACGCAAGGTTTCTGCGCTCGCTATGAATGGGCAGATCCCTGCACCAACCTTAAATTTCACCGAAGGGGACACCGCCGTAATCCATGTTCATAATCTGATGCGCCATGAAACATCGATCCATTGGCATGGGCTGCTATTGCCCAATAAGGAGGATGGTGTTCCCTATCTGACAACCGCCCCGATCGAGCCGGGCGGGGAGTACACTTTTACCTTCCCGCTTATCCAAAGTGGCACATTCTGGTACCATTCCCATACTATGTTACAGGAGCAGAGTGGCTTGTATGGTTCAATCGTGATTCAACCTAAAAAGAA
Organism: Dyadobacter bucti; assembly: GCF_005869225.1. GTDB lineage: Bacteria > Bacteroidota > Bacteroidia > Cytophagales > Spirosomataceae > Dyadobacter > Dyadobacter bucti. The sequence goes on from NZ_SWFP01000022.1 coordinate 31,207, forward strand.
GGTTTATGAAGTAGACAAAGAATTTGTGCTTTTGTTGTCGGACTGGACAGACGAGAATCCCATGCGTGTACTGAATGCGTTGAAAAGGAATGACCCTGCAAGCGAATGGTATTCTATTAAAAAAGGGTATGCCCAGAGCCTTGATAAATTAATACAGCACAAAGGACTGGGAAATAGGCTCAAAAATGGTTGGAAACGTATGCCCCCAATGGATCTTTCTGATGTTTATTATGCTGCATTTCTGGCAAATGGAAAACGTAAGGAAAGTATTCCGAATTTAAAGCCGGGAGATAAAGTCCGGTTGCGGGTCATAAACGGTTCAGCTTCGACCTATTTTTATCTGCATGGCGGGGCAGGAAAACTCGAACTGATCTCCGCGGACGGCATTGACATAAAGCCGATTAAAGTTGACCGGCTGCTAATGGGGATTGCAGAGACCTACGATTTTCTGCTGACTGTACCAAAAGATAAAACGATGGAGTTCAGGGCAACTGCGCAAGATGTCTCTGGATTTGCTTCCTTGTATTTAGGGAAAGGTGACACCCTGTCTGCGGCACCGATCCCCAGGCCAAACGTTTGGAATATGGATGAAATGATGATGAGCATGGCTGTTAATTTTCCTAATAGAATGAACCATTCAGCAATGGGTGAAACGGATCACAGCAAGATGAACATGGAGCCTTCAAAAAAGAAGGAACCTACTGGGAAACCAGAAAAAGGGCATGAAGGCATGGACATGAATAAAATGGACCATAGCAAAATGAACATGGAGCCTTCCCAAAAGAAGGAACCTGCTACCAAACCAGAGAAAGGTCATGAAGGTATGGACATGAGCAAAATGGACCATAGCAAAATGAACATGGAGCCTTCCCAAAAGAAGGAGCCTGCGGCAAAACCAGAAAAAAAGGATGAAGGCATGGACATGAACAAAATGGACCACAGCAAAATGAACATGCAGCCTTCCCAGAAGAAGGAGCCTGCGGCAAAACCAGAAAAAGGGCAGGAGGGCATGGACATGAGCAAAATGGATCACAGCAACATGAAAGGCATGGACATGGGTAAAGCCGACTCGCTGACCATATTCAATTATGATTTATTGAGCGCCCAACATAAAACAACCTTTGACAGCTCCAAGCCTGTTAGGACTGTCCATTTAAAACTGACTGGCAGTATGTACCGTTATGTGTGGTCTATAAATAACAAGGTACTCTCCCAGGCAGATAAGATTGGTATCAAAAAGGGCGAAGTTGTCAGGTTTGAGCTCGAAAATACCACAATGATGAACCACCCTATGCACTTGCATGGCCATTATTTCAGGGTGCTTAATAAAAACGGCGATTTTTCTCCTTTAAAACATACACTGGATGTTCCTCCAATGACAAGCATTACGATAGAGTTCGATGCAACTGAAGAGAAGGATTGGTTTTTTCACTGCCACATACTTTATCACATGATGAGTGGCATGGCGCGTATCGTAGAATATCAGGGAAGTACCCGTGATACTTCACTGGCCAGATACCCTCTCAACAAATTACTGAAAGAGGACAAGATGTGGTTTTTTTACGGAAGCATTGCCGCCAAATCACACATGGCCGAAGCCCGTGCCAATTTTATTAATAAAAGCAATGCCATCCGCTTTGAAGGAAATTATAACTACGGGTCGCAATATGAGGCCAATATCAGTTATGAACGGTACATTGGAGACTGGCTGCGGCCTTATATTGGCTTTGGTGCTGTAAAACAGCGGTATTACAATATATTCAACGGGGAGCAAACATTTGCGCAGGATTTTGACTTGCCTGTGATTGGAGTCCGGTATACCCTGCCATTTTTCATCGATGCTGATCTGCGTGTAAATTCAAAAGGACGTGTAAGGTTTGCACTTGAAGGGGAAGAATGGCTGCTGCCCAAACTTTTTTTTAACTGGCGTATCAATACAGATAGAGAATACCATTTGGATCTGGAATATATGCTTGGTAAATACATTTCCCTATCCGGAGGCTATGATTCCAGGTACAAACTGGGTGGGGGCTTGCTACTAAGGTTCTAATCAAATGGAATACGTAATATTTCATTGTGTCATGGTTTTTTTCAAAATCTACACTACGATGCCAAGATTTTAAGGAGCTGACCATAAGATGTTTGCTGTTGGCTCAAAGTGCGTTTTTATGCCAGTTTTAAAACAAAATTAAACCGATGGAAAATCACCATAACCACGAGCATCATCCGAAGAAGCCGGCGGAAAGCATGCATTCTATACCGGAATCTGCTGATCAGCAGCATGCCCCTACACCGCAAAATGATGAGCATGCAGGCCATGACAAACATGCAGGGCATCACACAGAAGATTTTTTAAAACGCTTCTGGATCTGTATGGCCATCACTGTGCCTATTTTGTTGTTATCGCATATGATCCAGCAGATGGCCGGAATCGACTGGACCTTTCCCGGTGACCAGTATGTGCTTTTGGCACTTAGCACTGTCATCTACTTTTATGGAGGTTGGCCGTTTCTGACAGGCCTTATCAGGGAGCTTAAAAGTAAAAATTTGGGCATGATGACCCTGGTTGCAGTAGCTATAACAACTGCTTATGTGTACAGTGTGGCCGTGGTTTTCGGACTGGAAGGGATGGACTTCTTTTGGGAGCTTGCCACCCTGATTGATATCATGCTGATTGGTCATTGGCTGGAAATGAAATCCCAGATGGCTGCTTCGCAAGCCCTGGAATCGCTGGTCGCTTTGCTGCCTTCAATGGTGCATCTCGAAAAAGACAACCAGGTAACAGACATCCCTTTAAAAGACCTTCGCAGTGGTGATGTATTGCTTGTTAAACCCGGAGAAAAGATACCAGCCGATGGTGTGATTTTGGAAGGCAGTTCCTATGTGAATGAGAGTATGCTGACCGGGGAAAGCGTTCCGGTGCAGAAAAAGAAAGATGATAAAGCAATTGGAGGCGCGATTAATAGCGATGGAGTCCTAAAAATCCATGTTACCGGTGCAGGGGATGACACCTACCTGCAAAAGGTAATCAGCATGGTCAAGACGGCGCAAAGTACCAAATCCAATACGCAGAACCTGGCTGATAAGGTTGCCAAATGGTTAACGTTGGTTTCCATTACTGTTGGGGTGGTCACTTTTATTGTCTGGTATACAAACGGCCAGGATCTGGCATTTGCTTTGGAACGAATGGTTACGGTTATGGTGACTTCCTGCCCGCATGCACTAGGGGTTGCGATCCCATTGGTTATTGCTATTTCAACAACGCTTTCAGCAACGCATGGCCTTTTAATCCGGAACCGTACCGCTTTTGAGAATGCCCGCAAGCTTACAACTATTATTTTTGATAAAACCGGCACACTTACCAAAGGCTCCCATGAAATTCAGCAGATCATACCCATTGGAGATCAGTTTTCATCCGATCAGATATTGCAATATGCGGCGGCAATTCAGCAAAACTCCGAACACCATATTGCACATGGGGTCATGCGCAAGCTAAAAGAGAAAGGATTAGAGCTGTGGGCTTCTACCGATTTCAACTACATGCAGGGTATTGGCGTAACAGGTACAGTAAACGGAAAAAAAGTAGTGGCTGCCGGCCCCAATTATTTTGAACAGGAAAACAACCCTGTGCCTGCTATTCCGGATCAGGTAGACCAGGCGACCGACACAGTAAACTTTATTCTTATCGACGGTAAACCGGTAGGCCTGATCACATTTGCGGATAGTATCAGGGAAAGCGCAGCACAGGCCGTTGCTGAGTTGAAAAAGATGAATATTAAAACCTTTCTTTTGACCGGTGATAATGAGAAAATAGCGGAAGCGGTCAGTAGAAAGCTGAACATGGATGGGTATCTGGCTAATGTGTTGCCCCATCAAAAGCAGGATAAGGTTAAGGAATTTCAAGATAAGGGAGAGATTGTTGCCATGACTGGTGATGGTGTAAATGATGCGCCCGCACTCGCACAGGCCGATGTTGGCATTGCCGTTGGTTCGGGGACCGATGTGGCAGCTGAAACCGCCGATATTATCCTGGTAAACAGCGACCCTATGGATGTAGTACAAATGATCACCTTCGGTAGGGCTACTTACAGAAAAATGGTACAAAACCTGGCTTGGGCAATCGGTTATAACGTCATAGCAATCCCGTTGGCTGCCGGTGTGCTATATCCCTCTTTTATGTTAAGCCCTGCGATGGGAGCAGTCCTGATGAGTGCATCCACGATCGTGGTTGCCATTAATGCAAAGCTACTTAGGGTAAATTAAATGCTATGGTTATGACAAATCAACAATTTGATGAGTTTGTTAAGAACAGGCTGGAATCTTTCCGGCCTGTTTACCTGTGTAGGGACTGGCTTGATTTAAATGAGCGGCTGGAAAGAAGGAACAAAATACCAAAGTCTTTTTATACAGCCGGTCGAAATAAACGCAATCGGTCAAGATAAGATCAGCCACCACTTTCTCAGTAAGTTGGCTGCACTAAACGTCTTCTGATGAAGTTGAATTCACAAAACTATGCACACCTAATAGCTAATTGTGTAATAAAATCTTATGTGCTTCAGCTTAGTTTTGTATAAATAAATCAAGACAATGGAAGCACTTATTTCAGATAATTCAAGCATTAAAAAAGCTTCGGATAAATATATAAAGAAAACCTTTCCGGTCCTTGGAATGACCTGCGCGGCCTGCGCGGTAAGTGTGGAAAGCATGCTTAAATCCGCCAAGGGAGTCCACGATGCTGGCGTTAATTATGCCAATCAGACAGCTTGGGCTGAATATGACCAGACCGTTAAGCCTGTTGACTTACAGAATCTAATCCGCTCTGTTGGTTACGATCTGATTGTTGATTCGCAAGACCCACAGCAAGAGCAGCAAGATGCTCAGCTCAGTCACTATAAGCAGTTAAAAAGACGTACGCTCTGGGCTGCCCTTCTTTCTTTTCCGATTGTCGTAATTGGGATGTTCTTTATGGACGCGCTGCCTTACGGCAACTGGATTATGATGGCCCTTTCAGCGCCAGTGGTATTTTATCTTGGACGAAGCTTTTTTATGAATGCCTTTAAGCAGGCCACGCATGGAAAAGCCAATATGGATACCCTGGTGGCGCTAAGTACTGGGATTGCTTTTGTGTTTAGTGCCTTTAACACCATCTATCCTGAATTCTGGCATAACAGGGGCTTGCATGCTCACGTATATTATGAAGCAGCAGCTGTTGTCATTGCATTTATTTCCCTTGGAAAACTATTGGAAGAAAAGGCAAAGTCCAATACTTCGTCTGCGATAAAGAAATTGATAGGCTTGCAACCTAAAACGGTCAGGGCTATTGTCAATGGTGTAGAGCAGGAAATATCAATCGCGGCAGTAAAGGTTGGTGATATCCTGCTGGTCAGGCCTGGCGAAAAAATCCCGGTTGATGGAGTTGTGACAGATGGAAGCTCATTTGTGGATGAAAGCATGATCAGCGGGGAGCCCGTGGCAGTGGAAAAAAGCCAGGGAGAACAAGTATTTGCAGGGACAATTAATCAGAAGGGTAGCTTTCAATTTAAAGCCCAGAAAGTAGGGGGTGATACAATCCTTGCCCAGATTATCAGGATGGTCCAGGACGCTCAGGGAAGTAAAGCTCCGGTTCAAAAGCTTGTGGACAAGATAGCCGGTATATTCGTGCCAGTCGTGATCGGTGTTGCTGCGCTGACTTTTCTGACCTGGATGCTGGTTGGATCAGAAAACGCTTTTACACATGCATTACTTACTTCTGTGACAGTGCTGGTAATTGCGTGCCCGTGCGCACTTGGGCTTGCAACACCTACCGCAATCATGGTAGGTATTGGAAAAGGCGCAGAAAATAACATCCTAATTAAAGATGCCGAAAGTCTTGAGCTAGGCCATAAGGTAAATGCGGTTATTCTGGATAAAACAGGCACAATTACTGAGGGCAAGCCCATTGTCACAGACATTTCCTGGAATGTAATAAACGGTGATCAAAGGTTATACAAACAAATCTTGCATGCTATGGAGGCTCAATCTGAGCATCCATTAGCAGAAGCGGTAGTTGTTAGCCTCAAAGAAGATAGTTTCGAAGCCCTGCGTTTGGAGAAATTTGAAAGTATAACCGGTTTGGGAGTAAGCTCATTTTATCAGGGGACCCGGTATTTTATCGGCAATCGCAAACTAATGGAGCTAAATACAATCAGCATAAACAATCAACTTTCCCTTGAAGCAGAACAATGGCAGCACCAGGCCAAAACGGTAATTTTCTTTGCAGACTCCAAGCAGGTACTAGCCATCATAGCCATTGCCGATAAAATCAAACTTACTTCACGTCAGGCCATTGAAACGCTGCAAAACCGCGGCATTCAGGTTTATATGCTTACTGGTGACAATAAACAAACGGCAGCTGCGGTAGCAGAGCAGGTAGGTTTGAAACACTACAGAGCAGACGTAATGCCTTCACAAAAAGCAGAGTTCGTAAAACAGCTGCAAGCAGAAGGAAAAATTGTAGCCATGGTTGGCGACGGGATCAATGACAGTCATGCCCTGGCGCAGGCAGATGTTAGCATTGCCATGGGCAAAGGATCAGACATTGCTATGGACGTAGCAAAGATGACACTAATTACATCTGATTTGAACATGGTGCCCAAAGCATTACGGCTTTCAGCTAAAACAGTTAAAACTATAAAACAGAATCTTTTCTGGGCCTTTATCTACAACCTGATCGGTATACCTCTTGCAGCAGGTCTGTTGTATCCTGTCAACGGCTTCTTACTGGATCCAATGATTGCAGGAGCAGCAATGGCGCTTAGTTCAGTTTCTGTTGTAAGCAATAGTTTGAGATTGAAAGCAGCAAAACTTTAGTATTTATAAGCAAGTTTAGTAGTGTGATTATATAATTCAAATAACAACCAATGGAATCTTTAAAATTTAAAACTAATATCAAATGTGGTGGATGTGTAGCAAAAGTCACACCAGGCTTAAATGAAACCGCCGGGGTCGATCAATGGGAAGTGGATATCAACAATCCGGAAAAAATCCTGACTGTAAATAGTGACGGTAACGGAGATCAAATCATCTCAGCTGTGAAGGATGCGGGTTTTGTGATTGAGAAGATCGACTAACCCTATTATCAATATCCAGGCGCTGTTGGCATAGTTGTTTTAAAGTTATGGGGCTGATCGGAAACTATATTAACTCTTAATTTAAAATGACAAACCCATGAAACCAGCGTACAAAATTCTAGGGCTTGCGGCCATGATGGCCTTTTCAACTGCATGCTCCGATGACGATGATGACAACAAAATTGCCATCCAGGCTCATGACGATAATCAAATGATGACCGTTATGCACGACATGATGGATGAGATGCAAACCATGAAGCCCACCCAGGATCCTGATATTGATTTTGCTGCCATGATGAAAATGCATCATATGGGTGCCATTGATATGGCCAAACTGGAATTAGCATCTGGAAGCAACAGCGAAATGAAAGCCAAAGCACAAGCGATCATCGATGCACAACAAAAAGAAATAGCTCAGCTAGATTCGTTTTTGACCAAGGCTACACCTACAACCATGAACATGGACTTCCATATGAAAATGATGGAGGGAATGGACCGGATGGGAAAACAATCTGATCTGCAAATCATCAACGGCAACATAGATCAGGACTTTGCCACATTGATGATAGAACATCACAAAAGCGCCACTGAGATGGCACAGATGCACTTATCGATGGGCAAGAACGCAGATCTTAAAGAAATGTCTTCTATGATCATCCAGGAGCAGAACAAAGAAATAGCCGATTTCCAGACCTGGCTATTGGCTAACAGAAATAACTAATCACCAATCTAACCTTAAATTTTATGGCACATCAACAATTTAAAGAATGTATCGATGTCTGCGTGGCATGCGCCATTGCTTGCAGCCACTGCGCGACTGAATGTTTAAAAGAAGAGCAGGTAGAACATATGGCAAGGTGCATCCAGCTTGATTTAGAGTGCGCTGCTATCTGCCGAAGTGCAGCTGAAGTGATGAGCCTTGGTAGCAGTTTTAGTGCGCATCTATGCCGGGTTTGTGCAGACGCTTGTAATGCGTGTGCCGATGAATGTGAAAAACACGCAGAGATGGGTATGGATCATTGCCGTGAGTGTGCAGAAGCTTGCCGGAACTGCGCCCAGGCTTGTGAAAAAATGGCTACGTCAGTTTAAAGTACTGGAAAATAGTAAATACAGCGACTATGTAATTTGACTAAATTGACCAGAGTACACAGTTGCTGTAATTATTGGGCTGGCGTTATTTTCATACCAATAAATGACAAAACGAAAGCATAATGCTGTCATAAAATCTTAGTTAACTGCTACCAACAATGCAAGGTGCAGTTTACAATCTTTGACCAGATCAAAAAACTTGCAACAAGTTTATCGAAATACAGAATGAGGTAAAAAAAATGAGAGTGTCTACAAGACACACCCCCATTTTTCTGAAATTAAAAAATCATGAAATTGGATCACTATGACCTTGCTCATGACTTTGAATATGATGTTCGGCTGCAGCGTTTGCATGGTGGTCTGCCAAAGTATGGTGACCAAAAGCCAAATAAGCTTCATGTGCTTCTTGCTCGTGCTCCCCCGATTCATGCAGCTGTTGAGCCTTTTGATGGTGCTTGGCAGCCTCACCAAAATGGTAAGCTGCTTCTTTATGATGATTATGTTCCATGAGATATAAGTTTTAAGGCTGTAGCTAAAAAACTATGCCCAAACAAAGAATCTCTATTGCCGTAACTTAGCTTGAAGTGGTAGCAAAATAACATTTGGCAGTAAACGCAATTTCACGGGTATGACTGTTCAAAAGTTTAAAAATAATATTCGGTGGAAGCTGCCTCCAAGGAACTTTGGTAGTGAGAGAAACCCGCAATAAAAACTATTGGGTGAGTGAGCAAACAGAACTCCTGCCATCAGGGTGAACTCTTCACAGATGATAGCTCAGTATGGCCTGACTCTCGTCAAGATTAATAATTTGGGAAGAGCAGCAATAGCCGGAAAACAGGATGATCAATATAAATTCAACCTTCGCAACCTTGGCTTAACAGTCCATATATGCATGATGGGCATACGCTGCATTTTAAGAAATACACAGACAGGGTTCGAAATCTAAAAAATCAGCCCCTAAAACTGATCACAAAATGGCAAAAAAGCATTTCCATATTAAAAGAACAAAGGCTTTAAGCGGACTCCGGTTTTATCCATTTGAAGAGATGGGGAAGGAATTTTAACCGAATTGGCCATAAAACAAAGTGTCCTTAAAATTTTGCTGCGTGTTTTAATTTTGGTCAGGTCAATATCCATAGATACATAGTATTGCCGATAGGGATCAAAGCCCAGCTGCTGACTACGGTTTTTTTGCGCAGATACCATATTATTAATACCATAACCGACTGAAAAACAAAGCCAGGCAGGCCATGATGTATTTGCTCCAAAAGATCGGGGGCTAAATGAAAGCCAGTATGTTTGACCATTATAATCCTTAAGCCATCGTTGGGAGTAAGTAGAACCTAAAAGTTCCGGTCGCATGGCTGCCAGTGAAGTATATTGAAATGAGAATTTGGGTTGAATACGGATTTCATCCCACAGCGCTATCTGGCCCAGATATACAACTGAGCCAAAAACATTGGCAACCATATCCCCGGGCGAAAAGCCGTATTCGGGCGAAAATCCGTCCAGGATTTCTATTGGTGTCTGAAAAAGCACCCCGGATATTGCCCCATAAATCAAAATCTGCTTTTTACTCAATCCAGCCTTTTGGTAAAGTGCAGCTGTGTGGCGTGCAATCTGATAGGACGTATAAAAGTGACCAACTTTGTCAATCTGCAGCCAGTCACGGCTATCATCCTGGATTCTAAATTTGGTAAGCGGGTCTTTATACCATGATTTACTAAGTCCATAAATACTGCCGGCATAGACAGCCGATTGACCTGCAAATATTGCACGCAATAAAACATAATTTGGCCTTTTTGTGCTATCACCTTCATCATGAACCTTTTCGGCCTGGGCATTCACGATTGGTAAGACCAGGATAAAAAGCATCACAGACATCACCAAGCCACAACGTATAATTTTTGAACAGTTAGTAAAACTCATTTTTCAACTATATCCAATAAAATTCTTAAAATTTCAGGTGAACCTTTTAATCTTCACCGTTTTCGTGCTTGACACTTACAGGCTTATCCCCGAAGGATCTCGCCTGTAATTTTATTACTTTATACGCAACTCTTTACCATAAATACTCGTAGAAAGCTAAAATGAATGGTATGCGCGAGTTTAATCTGCCGACTCTGCGGTTGCCCGCAGGGCCCAAAGAGGCCGTAAGATTTAAAATCTGTTGTTCAAACAGTTTGTAACTAATCTATGGACATATGCCTTTGGTGTGAAACCACACATCAGGCAAGGTTAAGAGCTATCTATCTCTGATTTAAACAACCCAAAGTCGAACAGTCTTTATCAATCGATAACAGGTACAGGTCAAAATACGGGTGAGCTTGATAAATTCAATATTAACTGATAAGTGATTGATGGGTGTTTGCACACTGAGCTTGCTGAAAAACCGGCATCATGACAGGCTCCGGAACAGTGGTTGGATCAAGCAAGAAAAACTCTGAGGACCTTTCGAAAATATCCACACAATATGACAGAGTTACCAGATGACGAATTGGATAAGCTCTTCAGGAAGTCAATGAACGAGCTAAATCCTAATTTTGAGCAAGACAACTGGAACGCTTTAAGCAAGCGCTTGGATGATGCAAACCGAAAAACCGATCTCCATCGCATTTTTAAATGGCCGCTGCTTAGAATTTTTACAGTGCTGGTTATTATAGGGGCACTGTATTACTCGTATAGCGATGAAAAACGTGACCCTCAGAAGCCCGCCAAAGTTTCTGCAAATAGCTTAGCGTCATCCAAAGCAGATAAAAAAGATCCAAAAACCAATAAGGGTTTTCAGAAGTCTAATAATGCCATAAGTCGCAACTCAAAGTTGGTAACAAAAGACACGTTAGTATCCAGATCAGTAAGAAGAAGTGATATTGATGCGGCAGATATATTAGCCGCTGAATCCAAAGTTATTGACTCAAACGTCCCTGGTGAAAATTTTACAGTACCAATCCCCAGTGTTGCCAAAAAAAGATTATTGCATAATTTACAACCAAAACCGCCAATCAAGCTGGCATACAACCAAAAGCATATTGTCCAGCAAGTGGAAGCGGTTACTATTTATACGGCCAACCAAGACTTGCCTAAAACTGATCAACCAAAGATGGGCATCAGCGTAAATGATACCGTATTCACTATACAAAATCAAGAAAGGCCCAAACCTTCAATACCTATAAGTATCATAGATAACCACCTCTCTATTAGCAATGTTAGATTAAATTTTCCATCAATAGAACATCCAAAAAGCGAGGAATTCGAGCAGGAAGCTGGCCCGGCACCAACTAGCCAATTCGTAAATAGGCTGGCTTTTTATTTTGGCTACTCTCCGGATCTTAGTGCGGTGAAGATCAAAAACCTTGCAAAGCCTGGCTTCGCCGTTTTTTTGATGGCCGAGTATTCTATCTCAAATCGAATGTATTTTCAGCTAGGATTGGCAAGAAGTAAAAAAATATACAATGCCCAGGCTGGTGAATATACCTGGCCTTCCAATTGGAAGCAAAAAATCTTGCCTACCAGTGTAGATGGAACATGCAAAATGCTGGAAATCCCTTTTAACCTGAGATTTGACATTACCCAAAAAAAACTTTCACGATGGTTTGTTACAGCGGGCGTTTCATCTTATTATATGGCTAACGAAAAATATGTATACAACTACCCTCCTTACAGTACAAATATTAAATGGTATGATTATCAAGTAAAGACCGGATGGTATTTGCTGAGCCATGCTAATGTATCAGTCGGTTATCAATATAGGCTTTCCAAAAAACTTTTCTTAATTGCAGAACCTTATGCGAGAATCCCTGTAAAAAAAGTTGGTTACGGAAAAATCAATTTAACGACAACCGGGGTTTGGCTATCGGTGAGATACATTCCGGTATTCAACTAGCTCGGTATACAGACTTTTTTGTTAACCTTTAAATCAGGTACAAAAACGGCTTGGCAGCGTCCGCACCATAGGTATAAACCATAAAAACGACGATTGTTCTAAAAATGCTTCTAAATAAAAAAATATCGGTTTTCTCCTTTATTAAACAAATTAGCTTTGATATTTCCGTAATACTTTTCTATGCTATACTGGTTGCAACTGCTGACCAATACGGAGTACTTGCCCAAATATCTGTACCCTTGGGAGTTTCAGCCATCATTGGTACAGCACTATCGCTGCTGCTTGCATTCAGAACAGCCCAGGCATATGAAAGATGGTGGGAGGCCAGAATAGTCTGGGGAGCAATTGTAAATGATTCAAGAACATTGATCAGACAAGTAAAGCAGTTTGTTACAGATAACCCGGATGGGAAAAAGTCTGTGGAATCATTTGCGTACCGCCAGATCATTTGGTGTTATGCGCTAGGTGAGTCGCTACGCCGATTGCCTTTCTCCCAAAAGGTGCAGCAATACTTAACCGAGCAGAACATTGTAGAAATTAATATCCCAAATGGTATTCTAAACCAGCACAGTATCGAACTTTCACAGCTACAGATCGGGGAGTACAAACAAGTACAACTTGATTCGACTTTAAGCCGCCTGTGCGATGCCATGGGAAAATGTGAGCGAATTAAAAATACAATATTTCCGAAATCATATAGTTTGCTGGTCCATTTTTTAATCTATGTTTTTGCAACACTATTACCATTTGGCCTGGATGACAAATATTATCTTGTTGAGATTTTTGTAACTGCATTGATTCCCATCATATTTATAGCAATTGAGCGTACAGCTATTATACTCCAGGACCCTTTTGAAAATGTACCAACCGACACGCCGGTAACAACTATTGCCACAACCATTGAAATCAATATCAAAGAGCTGATAGGCGATAAAAACTTACCGACCCAAGAGGCTCCTACATCTTTTTTTGTCATGTAAAGCACTAACTATCTGCATAAAATTACAGATCAAGTTATAACCCAGGCCAGATGATCATTTAGGGTATAAGGCCGTTTGGGTTGTCTGATCTTCCCTTTTATAATTCAAAACAGTGATGAAGGCATTTCAGATAATAATAATATGATCATGCAATTCAAATTAACCATAGCACAAAACTATTTCCTATTTTTGTCAGACATTAAAGCAGGTCAATTATAAACCTTAAAATTTTAAGTCCTTTGACCGGCTTATCTGCTTTTTTTGACAGCAGGTAAGCTGGCAAAGGCGCCAATGCCCCATTGACCCATTTAGCTCACTATCGTAGTAAGTCTATCAATGGTAGTTTTTTTACTGTTCAGACACTAAATCGATAGTTGAAATGGACCTAATTATAAGCTGATAATTAAATTATTTGCTAAACTAGCTATAATCAATATTTTCACTTAACTATTCTCAACGTTTCAAGTACTTACCCTGTCTGGTCCTAAATAGGTTGACAGTTTTAAGTTAATTCTTGATGGCCTCGGAGATTGTCTTTGAGGCCTTTTTTGTGTATTATCTCGGGCGTCGTCATATTCAGGTTTAAATGTGGTAGATTAATGTTGTAGATATCAATCGACTCTTTGATTAATACCTCTATTCTGCTTTGAATCACATTTATACATAAGGAACTCTTGTGTATCGTCTGGCAAATACCAGACAATACCTAAACAAAAGATTACATATAGGGGAAAACTGGCAGGTGCGGGCTTATGCCCTGCAATGATTTAATAAACTTGCTTGGTTTTCAACTGATCGTTTTTTAAGCTTTTATTATTGCGCCAGAACGGCACCAATATTAACAGTAAAGCGAGCAGGATCTGGGCAGACATGGTTTCAAGGGTAGGATAAATGCCCAACAAATCTAACCGTATGTTAAAAGGAGCAGCATTTACAGAGATAAATCCAGCCTCTTGCAATGAATGAACCCCTTTGCCGATCAGCACAACTGAAAGCAGAGCTACGATCCAGGCTGAAAAATTGAAAAGCTGCGGAATGGGAAGGCGCTTTGAAAACCTTAAAATGAATATGACAGTAATGGCAATGGCAAAACCGGAAGTCAGTGTACCCCATCCAATAGCATTTTGTGCATCAGGGACAGTTTGAAGTTTAATCGCCTGAAGGAATAAAATGGACTCAAATGCTTCCCGGAAAACAACCATAAATACAAATATGCTCAATCCCCACATGCTTTCACTGCTCACCAGCTTTTTCAAGCGGACTTCAACAAACTCTTTCCATTTCTGTGCATTGGAATGAGAATGGAGCCATAAACCTACATAGGCAAGAATAACGACGGCCAGTAATGAAACAAAGCCTTCCATAACTTCCCGGCTCGCACCACTGATTTTTAGGATCCAATCTGAAACCAGCCAGCCAGCCAAGCCAGTTGCCACTGCTGCAAGCCATCCGCCATGTATCCAGGCTTGGGCTTTAAATGAGCTGGTTTTGCCAACAATAGCCAATAGTAAAGCAACAATCAGGAACGCTTCAATACCTTCCCGTAAAAGGATCGACATGGTAAGGAAAAATGAAACCCAAAATTGAGGTTTTCATTACAAATGGACGGAAAATAGCGGTTTGCTAATTAACGCTTATCGACAGGCGGCCGCAAAGCTCGTAGCCCGTTCTCTTGTAACCTGATTTCATCGTTGAAATCATATT
>NZ_SWFP01000023.1 GCF_005869225.1 Dyadobacter bucti
GATGGAAGACTACAATCGCTTTCATCCGCATCAAGCACTGGCTGGCTTAGCACCGGCAACGTTTGTCAAGAAACTAGAAATGGATAAAGTCTAAACGTACACTGTCCTCATTAGGGTAAGGCTTCACCACCTTTGGCTAAAATCCGTCTTCGAAAACATCTTGGACACTAGGCCAAGTCAATACCATACACTGCTGCCACAGAACTTCGCAACGCAAAATCTTTAAGAGCCAATACGTAGTTGCTTGGGCGGATACGAAGAATAAGACATTTCTATATGGTCATCTGACGGAGGCGACTAGATATCCATAATTTGATTAGACAAAGTACTATCACTATCGCAAACCAATTTAAGCGGGATAAGACTTTATGATCCCGTCAATTGGAGTGTGGGAAAAAGACAATAAAGGAGGAATTAATCTACAAACTTGATTTGAAATGACTGATTCTGTAAAATCGTCTCAGGGATTTGTAAATAGTCGATAAACTTATTAAACGGTAATGAAATAACAATTCTATACCCTATTTTGAGGAAAATTATCGCTTCACTTCATGCCCTCCTATCCAAAATTGTTTTCTACACTTTTCATTATCACATTCCCGTTTGCGTTTCGCCCAGCACACGCGCAAAGTGAGAAGATCAAGAGTGACATCCAAATTAATGTTTCATTTTTGATGATAGGAAATGACGACCCTCCCACACGCGTACCCTCCTATATTGCATTAGTACCTGTCGGTGACGGCTCAGCCCTTGGATTTAGAGGCTCGACTGGTCCACGGAGCTGTGGTACTTTTGCCGTACTATTCAATTTGGTAAAGAAAAAGCAAGAGGCTATCCAATGGCTAATAGCCGGCCAGGATCACAATCAAGAAGCAAAGAAGCAATTTGCTGACTATCCTGACTTCACTTTAAATTTCTTGAAAGATAAATTCGAACAAGAAACAATAAATAGATTGGAAGTAAAGTCTTCAAGTGAAATTACAAACGAATACTTAATTAAGACAATTAAAACTGATTTGCCAGTCACGCGAGAGGAAATGTTGGCATTACCTCGAAGTATGTGGGAACAGTTTCCAGAAGACAAAAAAATTCCGAAAGATCTATTTAACAAGCTTTCTCCTGAAGCAAAAGCAAAAATCCCAGATGAATTAATTCCATACTTAACCAAAAAATAATTATGAGAACTCTATTTTTAAACGTTTTAGCTATTACAATCACATCTGCATTAATGTTTTCATGCACAATACTTGACAACATCAACAAAAAAAGGCATCGTGCAAAAGAAATATATTCGACGTTCGAGACCGAAAAGAAAGAAGTTTACAAAAAAATAGTCACTATAAAAGCAAATTCGAAGATCCCACAAAAAGAGATTGATGCGCTCAAACAAAGCTACGCCAACGTCGCTAAAGAATACAATTCCGTTTTCACCGATATCAATAAGGACATTGACACCAGCATATTACGAAAAGGGACATGCATTGTCGACAAAACATCCCTTATTCTTTTACCATATGAGTCCGACCTCCAGGCGGCCTCTTCAAAAGCAACAATTTTCTTAAAAAAGGCAGAAAGTGTCGTCAGACCTGACACAAGTGCCAGCGCATCCATTGGAGGCTTTTGGCCGATCATTATTACGGGAATTAAGATGGTAGCAGAAGATCGAATCAAAGCGTGCAAAGCAAATGTTAAAAAACTCACCTATGACGCCTGGGACGATGTCAAGTAGAACATTTTACTTTTTCGCCGTTACTATTCTTCTAGCAGGTTGCGTTAATAATCCAGCGAAAAAAGCCACAAATCTCTGGCAAGGAGATAGGTCTAGACTGGATTCAGTATTTGGTGAAAATCCACGGTCTCTAATTCTGTTGGTAAATGAAGATCCAACCTTCAAAGCGTTTCCAACTCTCAAACCAAAAAAAATAACGATTTCCAAGGGACTTTGCATAACTCTGAGAAGCTTTTACAAATTTGAAGAAGACCAGCCAATGATTGAAGCGATTCTTTCACACGAATATGCTCACATAACTCAGTACGAACGCAACGCGGAAATATTCAGCGAAAAGAACATTGCTTTCAGGGAATGCCAAGCAGATTTTATTTCGGCATATTATGTGTCAAATAAATACCGATATGAGGTGATGAAGAAGTCTGAACCTACGACTGACGAAATTTTTTACGAGATCGGTAACTTTGTGAAAAATCGTCAAAAATATAAAGAGATGTATCTAATGTTAGCCATGCTCATGAATGACAATATTGAAGGAACCTTAAATGACGCGGTTTTGATAAAGGAGGAATATGGAATTGCTAAGGATAGCCTTCGTATTATGCGTTTAGCGTCTGTATGGGAGGGGTTTACGACGTCGGGTATACTGAAGTTCGACGAAGTGTATAGTCGCTCTTTGCATAGAACGAGGGTAAGAGTCCAGGGAAAAGAGAAAGATAAAGTTGCTGAAATATTCCAGATACTCGGGACGGAAACAGTCGAAAAAATTCTTCGAGGGCAGTGTGTTACAGATGAAGATATCACGGGAATAATAAAAAGAATAGAAGCCGACAAGGTCCTAATAAACCCATCAGAAAAGGTACTGTATTCTTTGGCCGTAAGGAGGTTTAAAGGACAGTGCAATTAAGGTAAAAGTGTCAGCTCCGCTACCGAGTCGGAATTGATGTTTTTGACTCATTGTACCACTATACCATATTTATCCTTCGGAGATGACGTCATCCCTTTGCAGCGAATCGTGATATTGACTTTGGCAAAAAGGAAGTTCTAGCCAATCGGCATCTAGTCGCCAACGGATACTTCGATTTTACAAGTGATAAAGTATATCAAGATAAAAAGGCCGACTCAATGTGTATTATAAATTTTATCGAAGAATGCGCTTAAAATATAGGGTTGTAAGGTAAGCAGCCTATGAACCACATCTTACCTAGCTGAAATTCGGTTTTTACTTTTGGCTGAAAAAACAATGAAAATGGATCAGTCAGAAGAAATGTTTAAATTAGTAAGGGAATGGCGCAAAAGTGGCGTAAATCAAAGTGAATGCTGCAAACCGCATGACATTACGGTAGCTGAATTAGACTACTGGGCGGGGAAGGAAAAGTTAGCAGCACGGCGGACCGTCAAAGAGGCAGGTGGCTTTGTTCAGATATCCGGCCAACTGGCAACATCAAGCGATTCTTACCAGGTTGTCTACCTAACTGGCGTGAAGTCAAATTACAAGGGAATGACCTGGCAACAATCTACCAGATGATCAAGCTCTACTGATGTTTAGTCTGAGTTCAAAAATACCATTTAAAGTGCCTAAACGACATTTTTGATTGTCTTGACATCCTGTCCTGCGGACAGGACAAGATTTAAGATTGTGCAAGGAGGTTACATAACTTGAGCGAGCGAGGTTCGATTGATTGGGGATGTATGGGTACAAGAAGCCATGTTTACCGCTTATTGAGTTTTGTATTTAAACATCCTAACACAGAACGATAAGTCTTAACTTGTGTTCGACAAGTGATCTGCCGCTGGCTCCTTGCATAAATATGGTTTGAACAAACTAGAATGCTGACTAAATACCGGATCGTTCAATTTGGATTTTGGGACCATGTGGTTTGTGTTAGATTTTGACTTACAAATTACGTAAGTCCGATAATGAATATATCAACCTCTATCTCACCATATATGAAAAGGCTACCTGTACCAGTTACTCAGACACTTAAACACCTTATTTTTGCAATTATTATTTCTTCCCTAACCGCCGCATATTGTCAGCCCATTAAAATTGGCTTAACGGCTTCTGAAAAACTGACCCAGTCGCTTTCTCAATCGCTGTTACCCATTGCTGTTGAAATTGCATCGAGCAGTGGGAGTATGGTAGACTTAAACTTTTTTGATTTATGTTATTGTGGTAGCGTTACTGAAAATTCGGCAAAATTTATCATTGCCGCTAAAACGGGGAAGCCCGACATTGTTCGAGCCAAACATTTAATTGAGAGATCACTTTGCAATGACAAAGCTGCGTTATTGAATAGCATTCTCTCTAACCCAGAGGCGCCTGATCCGATTGTAATCGGATTTGTAGATGCCTCTTGGAGCTCAGGGCTACTTTCATTTCGCATCAGTGATTTGAGCGTTGTAGTGAAAACTCCGGATAAGAAATTTGAAGATGAACTAGTAAATCAAATAAAGGAATCTGCTAAGCTAAATTACGATATTGTGACCAAAGATATGAAAATTAAAGTTTCTGATTCACAGAGTATTCCAATTCACGTTAGACCATTTTTCTTTCAAGATAAAATCGCTTTTACAATTGCTCCTAGTGAATTATTTAGAATAGATGAACTAGTTAAGCCCAGTAGTGAGGAAATGTTTGACGATAACTCGAATGCCATATTAAATGTTGATTATGGATTTTTAAATTTCCTCTCCGTCAATCATTTTGCAAACGAGAAAATAAAATTGGACAAGGGTGGGTTTAAATTCGAAATATCTGCATTTCGTTTTTTTGGAAATGAAAATGGGCTGAAAGCGTCTTGCAACATATTCAGTACTGATATCGACACGAATTTCGATGGCGACTTAAACATTAGGAAAGACCTCACACTCGAAAACTGCGATATTAGGCCACAGTCAAATAATTTTGTCGCAAGAGGTGCGGCGTCGCTTGCAAAGAGCCAAGTGAATGGAAAGTTTAAAGACAAACCGCTAGTCAGAGATTCTGATTTGAGGCAAGAGTTCCCATTGAAGATTCGAGAAAAAGAATACGTGCTTTATTTACAGGTATCCAAAGCAATACCTTTAATAGATAAATTTAAGATTAATAGCGACCTTTTTCTCGAATCACATTAAAATCTACCACATGAAAAATCTAAAAAGATTAATGTTGTTTTTATGCGTGGCACTTGTTAATTCGTGTGGCTTAGATCTGTTTCCGACCGGTGATGACGATCAACCTTCGACGCCTACCAAGCCGCAATATGTTATACAAAGAGTTAGTTCGTCCGGCTCGTGCAGTGTTAGAGAATCCACAGCATCTCCAATTGGAGAGACGCTGGCCACTTTTAACTCGCGCGCCGAAGCGTCTTCTGCTATGTGTGGAATGTACGACCCCTCAATGTCGCAATCTTCTAAGTGTTGGACTTTCAGTCCCGTAGGAACGTGTAGATGACGAAGTATGCACTAACAAATAGGGTCTTTGCATTTTAATCAAAATTTTGGCGAATTTGATCACTCTTAAATATGCTTTGCTGGGCATCGTCGTTGTCGCTGAGACGAATAAGCTATCCAGAGCGATACGGCGGGGCTTTTACCGACTCGCCGCTTTGTCTAATTGGAATACCAGTTTGTGCAAGTCTACTTAGGACAAACCATCATTATGTAACGAACAGAGAATTTCCCCGGATTGGAACTGCAAAAATGATAGTCTGGGAATTCAACCGAGCGCTCTCTAACCCAAAGACACATTCGCTTGGAAGACACCATCTGAGTTCTAAAGTGATCCTGATGGTTTCGGAGAAGCACCTTGTGAGAGATGCTCCCAATAAGATTTAACGTGCCTAGTTTCTGAATACCAGTTTATTCACAGTCCAAACTTGATGTTATGTTAACTAAATTAATTTTTTTTGGATGTCTACTTTTGCTTTTTCTAAGAGTTACGCCAACAAAAGCCCAAGAAGCACCCTTGGACTTTTACAACAGCCTCATAAACAGCGTACAATCGGCGGAAGGCAGAATGATTCTGAGCCTCAATAGAGGTTTTTTTAAAGCAAATATTGGTGGGAAGACTTTTCTGATCAATGTAGATGAAACGACACCGTTTGAACCCAAAATGAGTGTTGTGTTTAAGTACGACGGTGGAACGCTAACCAGTGCAACGTTAACATTTATTCCGAAGATACATATTGCATTACTTGGAGTAAGTTGTGCCTCCGTAGGAATTGATACTTTAACTTATGATAGTGATGGTGATGTAAATGGTGGGAATCCCACGTTCGACACCCAAGGATGTTCGCAGGCGTCAGCGTTTGAAATTAATCGATTCTTAGAAATGAAACCAACTCCTAATGATTTATTATCCGGTACGCCATTTTTAAACACCAAAGCGATGAAATCGGTTGATAAAAACGGAAATATCAAGCCAATACAAAAGCCATTCATATCCAGGGTAAGATTTTTACGAAGTGAAAATCAAGAGAAAGCTCTTGCAGTAACACTTAAACCCAACTCTACGCTTTTTTTTTCCAAAACAAATCCTGGCTCGCCGGGATCGAGTAATTCTGTCACTACGGAGTCAGAAGGACATGTACTTTTTCAATCGTTAGATTTTGACATTGAGACGAGACAAATATCGGGTCAGCTCAATGAGCTAGGATTAAGTTTGGATAACGGAACCATTGGCAATAATGATGCAGTTTTTAAATTTGAAAAAAGTACTTCAGTAGTACTACAAAATGTGTCATTTTCCAAGAATAATCTTGGTTCATTTGTAGACGCCACGTCTGGAATTATTAAGGGTCAGTTAGGATTTGGTTCATTCCTCACAGTGTTTGACACCCCGAGGGTGAATAAATTTTTGCTAGACGATGGTACCAGTATTGATCTTGTTGGTTTTGAAATTAGAACAGATAACAGAGTCACAAAAATAAGTTTTGATATTGGCTCTCGATTGAAGTTGAATATTAGGGAAGCAATATTATCGCTAGGATTTGGTAGCTTCGTTGCCTTAGGAAGTAGTAACTTGGACGCAAATATCTCATGCATTTACGAATCAAATAAAAGACCAAAAATAGCCGGATCCTTCAATCAATTCGATGCTCTTATTACGCATGGATTACTAAAAATCAATTCAAATACGGAATTAAACATTGCTCAAGGTAACATCTCCTCGAACAGCCTTGCCATCAACAGTGCACAGAGTCCAATATTTGTTGGAAGCTTCCGAAATTTCTCAGTTATTCTTAATGAAGATTCAAAATTTGGCATTCCTGGCGGTTTTGAAGTTTTTACATCATCCAATGGGACAATTGAAGCATCTGACCCCACTTTCCCAATGCAGTTGTCGCTGGGTCAAGAATTTGTGACTGGTAGGTTTCGATTAAAAATACCTATTAAGAGCTTTTTTAATGGCTCTAACAAGAAGTTTGCAGTTAATGGAGGGATTTTAGCTGGTACCATTGAACGAAACGAGGAAGGAGAAATCAAGTGCAATAATTTTAATATTACCGGATCTAAAATACAACTTGCACTATCGTTACCGCAATTGAAAAAGGAAATCAATATTCCAGTTGATTTGACAGAAGGATTTGCAACTGCGAAACCTGGTACTACTCCAAATTTTACCGCTAAGATAGCACTGAGGGTTCCTAATACTCTGAATTTACTAACATTGGAAGTCGGAAATAAGTTTGATGAAAAAGAGCATAGAGTTTTTTATCATAAGTCCACAATTTCATTGGGTATAAAAGATGAAATCGGCATCGGCCCCGCTGAAATAAAATTTACTGGGAATCAAATTGATTTTAATACCTCATTTATAGCAAGTCTAATCATTGATGTTCCAGGTGGATGTGGTGAAAAAGACTTCGATGATGACAAGTCAGGGCCTTGTAATGGTGATGGCCCTGATAGAATAAAGAGTTTCCAAGAAATCATCAATTTCGATTGTCCTGCTGCTGGAACCATGCATATTTATGCCAAGCCGGATCGATATTTTTTATCCATGGGTTTTGACGTTGGGTTTAATTCAGATAACGAGTTTGTCGCCCAGATTAAAACATTTAAATCTCCTACATCATTTGGAGTTGATAGGGACGGTTGCGATGATACATTAAGTGGGTTAGTAGGAGGACTTCTACACGTGATAACAGGGATTCCACTTCCAGTCACGGTAATATTTGCCGGAAGTGTTATAGACAATGAGATCGACTCATTTCTTCAAACTCAAGCTTTCAATTTTGTAAATGATTTTTCAAAAAGCGTAAAATTGCGACTTTAGCTTAATGTATTTTAATTTATAGAATGTATTGTGCTTGGTTCAAGTATCAGCAAATGAGGAATTTATTGACAGGAATGTTGGGTCATTTTATTGATGTAGACAATTATCTGATGGCCACGAGGTGATTGGCCTTATTATCACAAAATCAACGACTTTAAATTTTACTTGTGTGAATTAAACACCACCCCTTATTGAACTACCCCCCACCAATGTTTGAGAGTTAGTGTACACCCTTGTTGCTAACAAAAATTGTTATGTAACAGAAAGGTTATGCAGGAAAATCAATTTGGATAATCGATAATTTATTTTCTCCAGACCAGCTAATTCAATAGGTATTGTAGCAAAAAATCTGTTTAAGGACCTCAAATACATCTTTAATGCACTGTTCTGTGCTAACTCGGACTCTACTAGTTTACAAATGCTATACTTAACGAGCGGAGAGTTTTACACTCTAGAAAGCTAGAAAGGGCAATTTTAACAGCCATATATTCGGATAATTGCCTATTTATTAGCTGAATATAAAATAGGTACTATTAGTATCTGACAAAGCGATGGACTTGATACCTTTAAGTGGACATTGAGTTAAGGGAAACTTTTATAACTTAACACATATGTCTGACGAAAGAAGAGTGTTTGACAAAGAGTTCAAACTGATGAGCGTTGAACTGAGCAATAGCCGCACAGACCTTAGTGCATTGGCAAAAGAATTGGATATCCCACCGGCAATGTTATATCGCTGGCGCAGAGAGCTTTCCTCGAAACAGAATGGGAGTTTTCCTGGCAATGGAAAGGTAATTTTGAGCGAAACGGAGCAAGAATTAGCTCGGCTGAGGAAAGAACTCCGCGAGACACAACTTGAACGCGATATACTAAAAAAGGCTGTCGGCATGCGATGCCCGGCATTTTCTCAAGGAGCGATGGCAAATATTCCGGTTCATAAAAAGTCATCGGAAATTATTTCCCATTTAGAAAATGTGCCTGGTATTTGGAGTGAGCAGAAGCAGGTTTTACACTTGGCTGAATAATGGATTATTAAATACATCCATTGAAAATCAGTTACTTACTGAGAAAATCAGGGCCATTCATGGTAATAGTAAGCAAACTTATGGAAGCCCCAGGATAACGCGCGAGTTGATCAAGTTGGACGTTAAAGTATCCCGTCCAAGGGTTGCCAGGTTGATGAAAAAGGCAATTTTCGGACTTCTTGCGTTATCCAACTGTGTCTCTATCTTGAAGGTTGGATAAATCAAAATCCGTATCTAAATTTTGCGTTTGCGAAAGGATGTTCGACCGGACTGATTGCGCTAGCCCGAGTTAATAGTGTCCATGAGTTTACATCATAGGTTATATTATTCCAGTCTATATCCTCCTCCCTCAAATCCTCTGATCCAGACATGGAATTATAGTAACTGCCAATCCCTCTATTTCCATACTGACCTGAAAAAATTGCAGTGTCACCGTTAAATACTATATCCAAACGGACATAGTAATTCTCGTGCCGCTTCATCAGAGATGAGAAATGATCTTTGTAGATTTTTTTCGTATTAGGCCGAAAGCCCATTTTTATGACTTGAATAGTGTAGTAATCCTTCAAGTCCTTAATTGGGATGTTGGTTACAACTTGAATTTTTTGCATACTTCCAACTGGTTCATCCTTCCATTCAATTGGTTTGTGTCTCGGATCAGGTTTACTAGGTGAAAAAATGCTTTTGAGCCAAGAGCAGCTACAAATAGCAGTGCTTAGGAAGATAAGTAGTAATAATCGTTTTACCATTTTACATCTTGGATACAATTTAATTTGAGGCAAAGTACCTGATCTACATAAGGTAAACGATTGATGAGATATGTAAAGGTCAGAACTGCAGACTAGTAGGTTTATTAGTTGGAATATCGTATGATGTACTTCGATACTTAAATGTTATTTTAAATTGGGACTTTTGCCCCAAGTTATTTTGTGGGGTATAAAGAGGTCGATATTTATTCACCAATGCGAGTTTCGCATCTGTCTACACTTCATTGCTCGTGAAAATCCTAACTATTCCTATTTCACAACAATCGGAAAAATTGATAAGCTGTCATTGCTGTTATCTTTGCCAAATGGACGCTTAAACCTAAAAGCGGCAAAAGTATTTCCTTTCTTTAAAGGGAGTAACTTGAAGACTTGCCTACCATAGCCACCATCTTTGTTGACACCTATTTCACGTCTCATTAGCGATGAAGAATCAGGATATATCAATTTAATATTTTGTCCTTCAATAAAGGACCATCGATAGCCAGTATTAACCGGTGCGCTTAAAGTAATCGTTAATGTATCAACTAACATTGCCTCAATAGCGGAATGTTCAACAATACGATCCTTAGTTATAGATGTATCTTCATACGTTTTTTGCCTAATGCAGCTTTCGTTTTGCAATAGAATTAGAAAAACAAAGAAAGATATCACTTTTAAAGACATTTGACTATCGAGTAGAAACAGGACTTGAACCTATAAAAATGACCTTGTCCGTCGCTTGAAAGAACAGATTGGAAGCTTTAATCCACCTTGCAGATCGTCCAATTTTATTACTATTGTAGGCAATCCAACCAAAACCCTGCTCCCCCCACTCCTTTCCATAAGAGTTTTGTATCAGCCATGCTTGTTTATCATCATCCCAACCAACAATCACAACTGCATGGCCACTTGCAAATTGCAGATCAGTCAATGGCTCTGAATACACTCCGCTAACATAAGCCGCGAAAAGCGGAGAAGCAATGTTCATACTTACACTAATTGGGCCATATTCGCAGAGGGCCGTTTTTAGCTTCTCAACAGAAGGAACTTCCGTACCAATATCAACATAGTCCCATGCTGCAACCTTATATATTCTCGACATCGAATCCACACAGCTTACGTTCATGTCAGCACCTAAGTAAGGTATAACTTCTTCGGAAGAACATCCATTCTTCAGCATATATTCAAACGCGTCAGGTGTCCAACCTCCAATACAATCTCCTGCGTCGACCACTCCATTAATTGCACAATTCATCAGATCCTGTTCGGATACATTGATTTTCGCATTATTTACAATTAGATAACTTGCTTCATA
This sequence comes from Dyadobacter bucti, assembly GCF_005869225.1. Lineage (GTDB taxonomy): Bacteria > Bacteroidota > Bacteroidia > Cytophagales > Spirosomataceae > Dyadobacter > Dyadobacter bucti. The sequence goes on from NZ_SWFP01000023.1 coordinate 11,078, forward strand.
AGCCGCGGTAGCAGAAAAAGCCCAGCACGAGCCACAACTACCCTGATCTTGAACCTCACTTACTTTTTTGAACGTTCTCCAGTCAAAGTTACGAAGTATTGGGGAAATAGTTGCCGGCCCGGCATCTCTCAATCTAGCAGACAATGAAGGAGCAAGGGAAGTTTTGCTTGCAATAAACTCTCTCTTTGCTTCATTATCAATTCTAGTAAGTTCTTTTGCGCGTGCATGCACTAGTAATTTACTCTCAATACTCGGCTCGTAATTCTTATCACCCTTACCACCAACAGCGTATTTAATGAAGGCTTGTGTTTTGGCAATCTTAAATTTAAACCCCGCAGCGATAAGTTTCTGGTTAATTTCAACTTCATTTAAGTTGCTAGGATTTGAAACTACCGGAAATTGGGCATATGTCAAGCTTAAAGTAATGAAATATGCTAATATATAGATAAGTGATTTCATAGTTATGGCATTTTTAGGGTTTGTAGTAAAAAAAGCTTAATTTCTTTTTCCTTTGTAATCAAGAAATGTATTTGAAGCTATTATTTTGCCGTCACTGTCGAAAATCAAATATTCTATTTCTACGGCCGCGGTACTTTTAAGAGTACTGATCCATAAGAACTTTGTTATCTTATTTGTGCTTATTGCCTTTGTTGTTATACGCAGAGTCTTTGCACCAGCTGAAATCTTTTTTATGATTTGTTCTATCTGAGATGATATAGCGAGTGCAGATAGATTATTTTCTTTATCGATTATTTCTTCCAGTTTTTCTTTAACTTTTGCGAAATCTTTGTCGATCGATTCGAAACGAACGCGCCAGTTAGTTAATTTATCTAACAACGGCTTTCTTGCGGCTTTTAATTGTTCTACCTCAGTAGACTTTACTTTAATTGATAATTCTAAACTTTTTATCAATAATTGATTTTTTTGACTTTTAGCTTTGGTTAGCTTGCTATTGTCAGTTGTTATCTCCGCTTCTTTTTTGGCAACCTCTTGATCAAGCGTATTTATTGCTGTTTGAGTATCATCCAGTTTACCGGTTATGGTTAACCTAATATTTTCAATTTGAATTAACAATTTGGCAATTTCTGACTCGCCCGAGGAGCTTATAGGATACAACGCCGGATAATAGTAATTAGCGTCAAGGCCATTGGCCAATTTCGCGACAACCAGAGATTCATTAAGATATTCGATACTTTCAACGATACTTGTCTCGGTCTTGAATAGTGTCCCTAATTGGCCGATTGCATTAACAACCGCTATACCGGCAGCCAATGTGGTTAAAAAAGCGGCATCTCTTGTCACTCCCGTTAATGAGGTGTTGAACTGATCATAGCTGCGTTTAAGCAGCTCCAAATTAGATTTCAAAATACTGTATTGTGGTATTCCTCTAAAGTATGGGGAATTGTAAATTACTATGTCTGTGATGCGTTTAACTTTAATATCTTTCTGAATTTCTAGAATACCTGTCTTTAAGGCGTCGTGAACTAGGCTTCGAGTTTCAGCAGATGATACTTTACCCTCCGATACTGTGATATTACCACTGAGAGCCTCTGGTTTGCTGTCACCTAAAATTTCTTTGTAGGCTTTAACTTTGTCAATTTCTGTCTTGAAGTCGCTACTTTCTGACGTCTTATTGTAATCAATTTGAGCTTGCTTAATATCCAGAATTTGTTTTTGTAGTTCTAGAATAATTTTTTGCTGGGACAGAGCAGTGCTATCCAGTTTAAATTGTTCCGTGCTTTGAGCATGGGCGCAACAAAAAATGCAAATTTGGGCGAAGACTGTCAGTACAATTTTTTTCATAGTTTTGAGAGAGGATGGAATAAAATAGATTATCAATATTTTGGATCAAATTTTTATAAAGTGGTTGTAAGAAATTGATTATGGCATGATTTAACGAAAGAAAGGCTGTGAGGGGCAAAGCTTGTGTGTGGATAGCCAATTTAATGAGATAATATTTCACCTTCACGTTTATTTTTCAGAACTTACTATTCGGTAGATCCTACGTTACTAACTCTTCACTACAGCTGAGGAGACGGAAATCTCGAACAGAACCTCATACGAGAACCAATTAAGATGATTGCAGGAAATACAGCCGCGTGCAATGCATTTTGTACCCTTTTTCATCTGGCAACATTCCTTATCATAATGTGGAGAGAGCAGTTTGCCATTAAAACAGTCATAGAACTTTAATCGCCCATGCTCCATGTTGCCTCAGGTATACGTCCATAATAACATTTTAGCTTTTTGCTACATGAAGGATAATTACGCCGTTCAGCAATAGGTTTGCGCCCATTTGATCAGATATGCAACCGTGACGAATTCTGTTATACGCTTACCACATTACCGCAGTCAGTTTTTCTTAGTCTGCGTTGATATTACCTCCTTCTGCTAAGCAAATAATTGATTTTTGTAGACAACTTATTATTCAGTGGCTAGTCTACAAGCTACTACAATAGTTGTTGGCATTTCGGCTAGTGCGTGCAAAATTGTACAAGAATCTATAGACAAGCAAAAGTAAATCTTTCGCACATATTAGCCGGATAGACAGAAATGGAATCCAGAATATATTAATCTAAAGCCTTATTAGACTGAGTGCTGTTGCATTCATGATTATTTTCAGTTTGGAATTTGCCGTATTGTTTCCAACAACCGCACCGACGACTACCTTATAAGAGATACTTATTACTTTTCGAGAGATGGACATATTAGGTTTATCGCAATCCGACCCGTTTGCAAAATATCCTTGGGAAGCTTTTAAACGGTTAGGCACGCTATTTCTGCGTTCGTAAGTATCTGCCAAATAATCCGAACGATAAGAAAAATTGCATTCTTAAATCCATTTTTAACAAAATTTCCATGATTCACGCACACCATATTTTGAGTTGCAGAATCATTGATTAACTTTAACATGCAAACGATGTGTTATTCATTGTTTATCAACTAGTTACAAAAGGCGCGGCTACTGGGAGTTTTGACCTTTTCGTGCATCATGGAACGCATTTTAGAGAATTCGCTAATTCATTGGCTTTCAGCATATTAAGTCAACCGTTCGAATCCCTCTCTGAAAGTGTCCGAGGAGATTCAAAATTTGGAAAGGGAAGGGATAGGTTTAACGCCTGCTCTGAAAAAGGGTGGAGTATATGCCTCCGAAGTGGTCAAATTGCTTAAACCCCATGAGGCAGCAGTCGAAATTTTACATGTAAATGGAGGGGGACATAAAGACTATTACGCGCTCGTAATCATACAAGGGTGGAAAAGTCCAAAGGTGATTGTGATGGGCAATTCAACGGAGATGACAGAATTGCTTTCAGATGAAAGTACAGACCTTCCCGCAAAGATCAACAAGGTTTACGCCATCGACAGCCGCACTTATCAATTGTGCTGGGAGGGAGTTCAAAAAGTATTGCCGCCAACGGTAAAAACGGTTTACCTTTCTGCTGCCGGCGTCTATGAAGGGTTGTCATTTGCTGCGATATCAGGCGCTGCGGGTAAGCGTGTGGGAGATACTTACCAGATTAGATACGTGGTGAGTACTTCGGAAATTGCAGAAAAAACCTTAATGCCTTCTAAAACCATAACTTCGCGATCTGCGCTATTGCTTGGAAATGTGCTCTATTCTTGTCCGGAATCCCCCGGGCAATTACCAGGCCGCTGCCGTTTAACGGGGCCGCATGTTGACAGCCTGATAAAAAAAGCCAAGGCCAAAAGCACTTTGCTGCACCAAAGCGCCGCCACCGAAAACTCGCTTGCAGGGCTCGACCTCAGGTCCTATGACATCATTCATTTCGCGACGCACGGCGATTTTACAAACCGAACACCCGACGATTTGAAGTTTTCACGGAGACTAACTATTTACCAGAATTCAGAGGCTTTTTTGCGTTTAGCCGCAAGTGACTGCGCAAAAAAGGTTATAAAGGAAAAGTCGGAAGATGGTATATTGACAGCGACTGAAATAACCTCTTACATGGATCTTAATGCGGAACTTGTCGTGCTTTCGGCTTGTAACTCGGCTATTGGCACTAGCCAGGGCAGCGAAGGAATGTTCGGGTTGTTTAGAGCGTTCAAATCCGCGGGCGTAAAAAAAGTGATAGCAACACTTTGGGAAGTAGATGATAAGCGAACTGCCGAGTTTATGAAATATTTTTACACCAATCTTTTTAAACCAAGCGCCACCGTAGAGTCAGCTTTTGAAACGACCCAATTATTTGTTAGGAAGTCTCTCGGATGGACCCCGTATGAATATGGAGGATTAGTTTTACTAAATTAGCTTTTATGCAATGCATATAGGAGGTAAGGAATTGCCTCAATTAGTGAAATGTCCTTCGATGCTTCGTCAAAAAAATGGATTCTAGAATTCCCATTTACTGATTGTCGGATTGTGCCGTTGAAGAGTTTTCACGATCCTCCCGGAGACTGGCATCGTTCTACCTTTGCCCATTGTCGTCATCAACTTTGCTTAATGAGTACCAAATGTGTTCAATTTAGGAAGCAATTCTTCCAGGCGGCCAACAATGGCATTTTCAGTAGATTCACTAAGTGCGCTCCCAAAAAATATCACAGGTGTTGTTCTCGCAGGTTAGGTTAGGGATACTTACAATTGGCTCGATTCGGGACAGGATCACCAGGCATTTTATACCTACCTGGCACCAGGAGATTATACATTTCACGCCAAATCTGTTACAAATCCCGTTCGTGAGCTCAGGATACCGTCCAAGATCAAACCAGCCTGGATGAAACATGGTGGTTCAGAACGGCCATGGGGTTGGTTTTACTAGGCTTACTTAGCTATATTTATCAAAGCCAGTTGTCGTATTGGACTATCAAAACGAAATTGCAACTTGAAAAGCTCACCCAGCTGCGGAAGACAACGAAGTACAACAAAGAGATGGCGGCATATCAGCTCAAACTTTCGGAAACGGAAATGGCCTCATTAAGGTCTCAGATGAACCCGCATTTTATTTTTAACTGCCTTAATTCCATTCAGTTTTTTTCTGCCCAAAATGACTCCGAGAAGGCCTCCAATTACTTGAGCAACTTTTCCAGGCTTATCAGGCTGGTGCTTGAAAAGTCAAAATCGAAGCATGTAACGCTTGCAAATGAATTAGAAACGCACGTCTGTACATTGAAATGGAGGCGATGCGTTTTCCGGGTAAACTGGTTTACCAGATTTCTAAATATAAGATGCATGCGACCGAATTCTTCCCTTGTTTTTCAAGGCCCGGTATTCTGTCGGAAGCATATTGAATTTTGTCTTGAATGACTTCGCAAAATAATTCGGCGCGGTAAAGCCGGTCATGTAGGAGATCTGCGAAATGGTAAGATCGCTGTTTTCCAGGAGTACCGCTGCTTTTTCGAGTTTGATCGAGCGGATAAACTCAATCGGTGTTTGTCCACTCATTTCCAGCACCTTGCTGTACAAACTGCCCCGGCTCATGCCCACGTGTTTGCTGAGGTTCTCCACGCTGAGATGGGAAGTATGCAGTTTATCTTCAATGTAGGAGAGCATGTCTTTCAATAGTTTTTCCTGGGCTGATTGGATCTGCGGGTCCTGGCCGGAAATCTTGATATGCCTGGAATAGACGCCTTTCAGCAGCCTGTTGAGCAGCACGAGGTTGTTGATTTTTGCATTGAGAATTTCGAAGTTGAAGGGTTTGGTCAGATAATCATTTGCGCCAGAGTTAAGCCCTTCGAGTTGCTGCTGCTCGCCTGTCGATGCAGTTAGCAGGATAATCGGTATGTGTTTGGTCCGTTTGTCTGCCTTTATTTTCTGGCTTAATACGATCCCGTCCATTTCGGGCATGGCAATATCGCTCACGATCAGCTCGGGATGGTGGCTGAGCGTTTTCTGCCAGCCTTCCTTTCCATTGCCGGCCTCGATGACATGGTAGTAGGGCAGGAGGTTTTCTTTCAGATATTGCCTGAATTCCTCATTGTCTTCAATGATCAGCACAGTCGACGGTTCCTCCACATGCGTTTTTTCCAGCTTGTGAGCCGGTACATAAGACGAGGCTTCCGCCTTCGGCAGTGCCGTCGGACTGTCGTTTGCCGGAACCGATTCAAAATCGGCATTTACCGGTAGCCTCACCGTGAAAGTGCTGCCCAGCCCCGGCTGGCTTTGAACGGAAATCGAACCCTGGTGCAGCTGCACAAACTCGCGGACGATGGACAACCCAATGCCGCTTCCCTGATTCAGCACCGACTGGCCGAGATCATTCTGGAAAAAGCGTTCGAAAATCTTTTCATGTTTATCCTCGGGAATACCAATGCCGGTATCTGACACGCCAATGTCCAGCCATTGTTTTCCCTCCGCGTCTTTCTGCTGAAAAATGCTCAGCGCCACCTGCCCACCCTTTTGTGTAAACTTGGATGCATTGGAGAGCAGGTTAAAAAGAATCCTTTCCAGCTTGTTCGCATCAAAATCCATGAAAATATGCGCTGCTGGGCTCTCTATCTTGAAATCAATCCCGCGCCGGCCAAACAGATCGGTGAACTGCCCGCAGGTATCTTCGATAAAGTTGACAACGTCCTTCCGGGTCAATTCCAGGCTGAGTTCCTGCTGCTGCACGTTTTTCAGATCGAGCAAATGATCGGCCAGGTTCAGCAGGCGTTTTGCATTCCGTTGAATGGCTAAAACCGGCGCGTGCAACTCGGTATCTTTTGTTTTGCCCAGTACTTTGTCCACCGGCGCAAGGATCAGCGCGATCGGTGTCCTGAACTCGTGGCTCAGGTTGGTCAGAAACTTGATCTTCATTTGATCCAGCTCGCGCGCCCGTTCGGCTTCGGTCTGTTCCTGCTGCTGCCGGAACTCGCGTTTCAGCTTTTGAATCCCCCGCCGCCGCATGATCAGCACGATCACAAATGGCGTGAGAATGTAAAAGATATAGGCGTAAATGGTCAGATAAAATGGCGGCTCCACCACCACATTCACGGACCGCGTCTCACCATTCCATTCAATCCCATCGGGGCTGGCCTGAACTTCAAACACATAATTGCCCGGACTCAGGTTGGTGTAGCTGGCCACATTATTCGTCCCCGTCTGATTCCATTCAGGCTGCATTCCCGCAAGCCGGTGCCGGTAATGAATTTGTTTCGGATTGGTGTAATCCAGCGCAGCAAAACCGATGGAAAAATTCTGTTTGTAGCCAAGCCGGATCGTTTTGGCAACCGAAATATCAGCATCTACGAAACCCGAATCGGCCGAAGTAATGCTGCGGTTCCCGATCCTGAGATCTTTTAGAATAATAGGCGCCACCTTTTTCCCGGAAGGCATGCTGCGTGTATCGATGAAATTAAACCCGGCAATGCCGCCGAAAAAAAGTGTGTTGTCTGCCGTTCTGATCCCGGAACCCAGCACAAAAGTTTTGTTCTGGATACCATTGTAAGTGGTGTAGTTTGTAAATTTTTTACTGCGCACGTCCAATGAGCTGATGCCCTGATTGGTACTCACCCAAATACGACCCTGCGCATCTTGCAAAACCTTATTGACAACATTGCTTGGTAAGCCTTCTTTTCCGGAATAGCTGGTAAATTTTTTTGATTTTGGGTCAAAAAGCGCCAGACCTTCACCCGATGTGCCGACCCAGATATTTCCTTCACTGTCTTCGAGAATGGATGAAACAATGTTGCTGGGCAGGTCACTGTTTTGTTTGTTAAGCAGCTGGGAAGTTTCTTTAACTGGATCGAAAACAGCAAGCCCGGTTCCATGTGAGCCAATCCAGAGCCTGCCGCTCCGGTCCTGCATAATGTCGCGGATATAACCATTCAGCGGGATCGGCCGGTCGGCCATCGGAATGCCCGGATTGTAAAACCGGGTGAATTTTCCGGTCGCCGGATCAAACAGGTGCACACCGCCGCCATTGGTGCCGATCCAAATCTTGCCCAACCGGTCTTTACGTATCGCGAAAATGTCATTGTTACTCAGCGAAGTCGAATCTTTGCCACGGGTGAATTGGTTATACGCGCCTGTCTGCGGATTGAGCCGGATCAGTCCGTCGTGAAATGTGCCGATCCAAAGGTCGTTTTCCGAGGCCAGTTCCAGCGAAAGAATGGCCAGTCCGGACGAAGCATTTTTGTTTTCAGGTTGAATAGAAAACTTTTTGAAAAGATTGGTTTTTCGATCGTAAAAATTCAGCCCGCCACCATCCGTGCCCACAAATAGCCGGCCTGTTTTGCTCTCTGCAAACGACGTTACAAAAGGTGCGCTCAATCCGTAGGGATCATTGCTCTCGGATCTTTTCAAACCAAAAATCACCTGGTTTTTATCGTATTTATTAATGCCGCCTTTGTAAGTGCCGAGCCAGCAAATGCCTTCATTGTCGATCAGAATGCTGCGAACAGACTTGTTGCTCAGACTGAATTGGGTTCGCGTATCGGGCTCGTGGCGTGTGAAGGTGCCTGTCGGAATGTCAAGTACATTCAAGCCAGCATCCGTGCAGATCCAGAGGCTGCGATCATTTTCCCAGGCCAGAGCGAAAACAATGTTACTGCTCGGCGAATTTTTGTTTCCCGGCTCGTAGCGAAAACTTGCCAGAATCCGTCCGTTTTGATCCAGCTTGTACAAGCCGCTAAACGTCCCGATCCAGATATGCCCATTCCCGTCTTCCACAATCGACTTTACCGACCGGCCACCTGCCTCGTCGGGCAGCGATTGCAAATAATTAACAGCCTCCACCGGGCCGTCGGCAGGGTGCATGCTGAACAAACCTTTGTTGGTCCCGATCCAGACAACCTGCCTGCTATCGACCGCCACGCTCAGGACCAACCCTTTTGAGATCAAGTCCGAAACATCGGGTTTGGATAAAAAGGTGGTGGTCTGGCGCGTTTCCGGATTGACAGTCACTAATCCGCCTGTGGTACCCACCCAGAGCTTACCGCCCGCGTCGCTGGCAATGCTCGTGACACTGTGTGGTGAGGATATGCGGATAAATGCGTCTTTATTCCTGTTATATAAATGTAAGCCTCCCTCATTGGTCCCCACCCACATGCGGCCCTTGCAATCCTGATGCAGGCTCGTGACGTCGCTTGATTTGAGCGAGGCCGAATCGCTTTTTTGATGGCGGTATACGAGCACATCATTACCATCGAACCGGTTCAGGCCATCATCTGTCGCAAACCACATCAGCCCGTAGCGGTCTTTCAGAATTGAGGTCACGGTATTCGACGACAACCCGTCCATGGAAGTGAGGGAAGTGAACTTCGGATCGGGTGCCTGCGCGAAGACAAAGGCATGCCACCCCGCCAAAAAAGACAGAAAAATGAATGTTAAAATACCGACCAACCGGAACTGCATTGCGCTCGATAGAATAAGTTAGATTTTCTTCCGATAAAACAATTGTATCAGAATTTACCCAGGTAAAAATGCAAATTTCTCTCCGAATCCGGCATTTTTTCGATGTATTTGAACATTGGTCGCCTACAAATGTACAAATGTGCTCACAGGGGACTATGCCACTGCACTAATTTTGTTCAGAAATAAATCAAATAATATCTGGAAAAAATCATGAAGGCATTGTTGTTCTAAAAGCTGCATCTGTCAAAGCGGCGCGTGAAATGCACGCTACCGACACAAATCAGTTTTGAAACCCATGACCCCAAAACCAAGTCTTGATTGATTATTGTCAAATTGACACTAAAAATTTCAAATACGCATAATATCTCTTTTTCGAACATTAAATGATACATCAATTATGCATGACCGTTTATTAAAACGTACCGCGCTCGCCCGGGTTGCAGGCATCTTGGGGCTTCCGGTTTTACTGCTTGCTGGGGTTTCGAAAGATGCCGTTGCTGAGCGTGGCATACTGGCCGATTATCACAGCAGGCACAGGGCTGCCAGAACCGCCGATGTGGAAATTACGGGCCGGGTTACAGGCGACGATGGACAGGGCCTGCCCGGCGCGAGTGTCCTCGTCAAATCCACCACCACCGGGACCATTACCGAAGCGGACGGCAGTTTCAAGCTCCGTGTCGCAGATGGCGGAAATGCCGTGCTGGTCATTTCCCTGGTGGGTTACATTTCTCAGGAGATATCGGTAGGGAATCAGACAGCAATTAATGTCCTCCTCAAAACCGACCAGAAGGTGCTGGAAGAAGTGGTCGTGGTAGGTTATGGGGTGCAGCGGCAGGAAGCAGTGACGGGTTCTGTTGTTTCTGTTTCAGGTGATATGATGCGCCAAGTGCCTTCATCAAACCTTTCGCAGGCTTTACAGGGCAGGGTAGTGGGTGTTGAAATTTCTCAGACGTCTTCAAAACCTGGTTCGGCGATGCAGATTCTGATCAGAGGACAACGGTCTTTAAGAGCCGACAACAATCCGCTGATCGTGCTCGACGGAATTCCATTTGCAGGTTCTTTGACAGACATTAACCCGAACAATATCAAAAGTCTGGACATTCTGAAAGATGCATCAGCGACTGCGATTTACGGGTCTCGCGGCGCAAATGGTGTAATCCTGATCACGACCAACACAGGCAAGCGCGGCCAGAAGGCGATGTTCAACTACAATGGTTTTCATGGCGTCACCACTGTTTTTGCCAAATATCCCATGATGAACGGGCCCGAATTTGCAGCCCTCCGCGCCGCAAGTATCCAGAAGTTCCAGAATACGCTCGACGAGTCAAATGACGTCAACACCGACTGGCAGGATATGATCTACCGGAACGGAATGATGACGAGCCATGATATCAGCGTTTCAGCGGGCACTGAAAAAGGCAGCTATTCCTTTGGTTTAGGTTATTACAAGGAAAATGCCGTGGTGCCGTTGCAGAATTTTACCCGATATTCATTGCAGGGGTCTGTTGATCAGGATATTAATAAATATTTCAAAGTTGGGTTATCGACTAATTCCAACTTCACGATCAACAACGGAAACGGCGTACCGGCCGTAGGCATGGCGCTCGCCAGAACGCCGATCACCAACCCATACAATGCTGACGGCAGTATGAAAACCATTGTACAGGAACAAACTTCCGGTCCGCAGTGGGTGCCTTCGCGCGAGCGGTTTAATAGTCTGGGCGACGCTTACGTAGACCAGACGAGGGCCTACGGTTCTTACAATACATTATTTGCAGAAGTGCGCATTCCCGGTGTAACCGGCCTGAAATACCGCGCCAACCTGGGCCTGAACTTCCGGCAAAGCAACAACGGAAATTACACCGGCCAGGGCGTGTTCAGCGGGAACGTGCAAAATGTTTCGACTGCTGGAATCAGCAACACGCTCACCACCAACTGGGCCATTGAAAACCTGCTGAGCTATGACAAGAATTTCGGCAAACACATGATCAATGCGGTGGGGCTTTACTCGGCGCAGCAGAACACGACCAACAATTCAACGGTAGCCGCGCGGGACATTCCTTCGGATGCATTTCAATTCTATAACCTCGGACGAGCGGACGGTATCATTACCGTGAATCCCGCTGACCAGGGGTACAATCAATGGGGACTGCTCTCGTATATGGGCCGTGTGATGTATTCGTACGACGACCGCTACATGCTCAGCGTCACCTACCGCGGCGACGGATCTTCACGTCTTGCGTCTGGTTATCAATGGAATGCTTACCCTGCCATATCAGCTGGCTGGAATATCTCAAAAGAGAATTTCATGAGCTCAGTGACCCAGGTTAATCTCCTGAAATTGAGAGCCGGCTACGGACAAACTTCCAATCAGGCGGTAAATCCATACGAAACACTTGGTTTGCTCTCGACGCGGCCGTACAACTTCGGCGACGATGTATATTCTACCGGATTCTACGTTTCCAATGCGCCTAATCCACGTCTGGGCTGGGAATTCTCCAATACATTGAATTTTGGTGTCGATTTTAAAATGTTCAACAACCGCCTGTCCGGTACGGTTGAATATTACGAGCAGCAAACCAAAAATGTGTTGCTGGGTGTAGGACTTCCGCCGACTTCCGGAGTTGGGAGCTACACCGCAAACATCGGTCAGACACAGAACAAAGGATTCGAGCTGAATTTGAATGGTACGATACTTGAAAACGTCAACGGCTGGACCTGGGATATTGGCTTCAATATTTACGCAAACCGTAACAAACTGGTATCACTTGCATCCGGGCAACAGCGCGACGAAGGAAACTGGTGGTTTGTTGGGCACCCGATCAATTCGATTTATGATTATGAAAAAGTCGGGCTCTGGCAGGCAGACGACCAGTACCGCGACATTCTGGAACCGGGCGGTAATGCGGGGATGATTAAGGTGAAATACACCGGAGAATATAATGCCGACGGAGCGCCAACACGTCCAATTAATGGAAACGATCGCCAGATTATCAGCATGCAGCCAGATTTCCAGGGCGGGTTCAATACGCATGTGGCTTACAAAGGATTTGATCTGGGCATTGTGGGCGCATTCAAAAGCGGCGGTCTGCTCAACAGCATGATATACAGTTCGAACGGATACCTCAATAACCTGAATTCGCGGGCAGGAAATAACGTGCGGGTGGACTACTGGACACCGGAAAACACATCGGCGAAATATCCTGCTCCGGGCGGCATTGGAGGCGATAATCCGAAATATGGAACAACGCTGGGCTACTTTGATGCTTCGTATCTGAAAATCAGGACGATGACATTGGGTTACAACCTTGATTCGAAGCAACTCGAAAAGCTGGGCATCACCAGACTGCGGGTTTATTTTACTGCCCAAAATCCTTTCGTGATGTTCTCTCCTTACCACAAAGAGTCGGGTATGGATCCGGAAACAAACTCATACGGAAACGAGAATGCGGCAGTTCCGTTATCAGGTGCGCTGAGACGTATACTCACCATCGGTACAAGTACGCCGTCTACCCGCAACTATCTGGTGGGCGTTAATCTGACATTTTAAAACAGTTCGAACATGAAACTCATTCAATCTACAAGTCTTCGCGGCCTTCTGCTGCTGATGCTTTTCTCGGTGGGATGTACCGATATCCTGGAAGAAAAGCCGCGGGCGATCTACACGCCTGAATATTTCAAAACAGAAAAAGGCGTTTACGGCGGTCTGACCGGGATGTACGCCCACCTTCGGTGGATTTTTGGCAATGCCTACTATTACAACTCCTGTGTCACCGGAACCGATGAAGCCACCTGGGGCGCCAGTGGTGGCGGCAGTAATTTTCAGATCCACGACCTTTCGGGCGGCGGATTAATCATGGCTAATAACAGTGACGCGAGTAATGTGTGGTTCAATGCATTTCCCAATATCAACACAGCGAATGGTGTCATCGAAAATGCGACGGCAGTGGGTATTACTCCGGCGCTGATCGCGGAAGCACGTTTTTTCCGGGCATTCGATTACTTCCTGCTGGTGCAGGCTTTTGGCGGCGTGCCGCTGGATCTGGGCTCGGGAGAACTGGCGTTCAACATTTCCACGCTGAGAACATCCACCCGCAATACTGTACCCGAAGTGTACACAAAAGCCATATTTCCTGATCTTTTGACGGCGGTGAATGATCTTCCTGAAACCGGAAGAGTAAAAGGGGGAGTGACGAAAACATTGGCGCGTCTGTATCTATCGAAAGCCTATCTAACTTATGGCTGGTGGCTGGAAAACCCGAAGAACATCCCGACCTATCCCGAAACGCCGCGCACCGATCCGGACGGACATAATGCACAATGGTATTTCCAGAAGGCTTACGACACGGCCACAGAAGCGATTGCCAATCCGGGTCCGTTTAAATTGCAGGATACCTACTACGATGTGAATTTGGGTTCGAATGACAGAAACAGCGAATTGCTGCTCTACGCAGATCATACCGAAACAAGCGAGTTGTACAACGGATCAAGCCTGACCTACGCGGGCGGCGGCGATGCGGACAACTTTGCAGTGTGGATGCTGACGTGGAACTACACCGCTATTACCAGCTCAAAAACGAACTGGACTTCGCCGACCACCGTGAACTCAGTGCAGCGTGAGGCGGATCAGTCGCTGGGACGCCCGTGGGTGAGAATGGCACCGCCGCATGAAGTATTTAAAAATATATTTGCGGACAAAACCAACGATTCGCGCTACGACGGTACATTCACAACCGCCTACCGCGGTAACTGGCCAAAGGCAGGCGTGACCAATGAGTTTTTGTACAATGCAAACAATTTGCAGGTACGTCCGGGACAAGCGATTCTGACATTCCTGAATGAAGATCCTGCGCAAACCATCGATTATTCGAATTCGGTTTACAAAAGTGGAATGGGATTAGGCGTGCTGCCAGGCAGAGCGGATTACGTGGTTTCTCCAAGTGCGATCAGCCGACTGGTATATCCTGGTTTGTGGAAATTAGGCACGTACAGAACCGACAACGGAACAGGTTTGGGTCAGCCTAATGCTGCCAATACGCGTCCGTTCAACATCAGCAAGTTCTCTGAGCTTTACTTCATCGCTGCCGAAGCGGCTGTTAAAGGCGCTGCTCCTCAGGCTGGGAAAACCGCCCGTGACCTCATCAATGTGATCCGCGCCCGCGCCGGCAAATGGCGCTGGAACAACCAGGGCAACGTAGCGAAAGTGGCGGACAACAGCGCCGCCATGATCGCCGCCACGCCTGCGACGATTACATTGGAATATTTGTTGGCGGAGCGTTCCCGTGAATATTACGGCGAAGGCTACCGCTGGTACGATCTTGTGCGCACCCAAACCTGGAAAGAACTTGCCGCCAGCTACACCATCTGCGGCCCGGGCGTAGGAGACCACACACCGGTAACATACAAAAGGACGATCGAGAATTATCACTACCTTAGGCCAATCCCGCAAGGGCAGCTGGATAATTTGGATATCACCGCAGCGGAAAAGGCAGCTTACCAAAATCCGGGATATATGTAGGGTTTTGAAAAGTTATTTTCTTAAAGCTTTGTCAGCCTGAGCGGAGGCGCCCTTCGACTCCGCTCAGGCTGACAAAAGTCAAAAAAGCAAGTCAAGGCGACAAAGCCAAAAAAAGTAAAGTGCTTCTTTCTTTGCAACTTACCATTAACCAAACACCAAGAACCTCGACACGTGACAATGCACCATCTTCTATGCACCGCCATTGCGGCGTTTTGGCTTTTGGCCAGTTCATTAGCCGCGGCGCAGACTACCACTATGACCAACCCGATTTTGACCGGCTTCTATCCTGATCCCAGCGTGGTTCAGGTTGGGACGGATTACTATCTGGTGAATTCTACCTTCTCGTATTTTCCTGGCATTCCGGTTTTTCACAGCAAGGATTTGAAAAACTGGAAGCAGGTCGGCAATGTGATCGACCGCGCTACGCAAATGGATTTTATGGGGGAGAAGTTGACGCGGGGTTTGTTTGCGCCTGCGATCAGTTATCATAACGGGACGTTTTATGTGAGCTGCACGGACATTGATCACGACGGAAATTTTATTGTTACGGCTAAAAATCCGGCTGGTCCGTGGAGTAATCCAGTGCGTGTTCCGCAGGTGCGCGGCATTGATCCTTCGCTGTATTTCGACGATGACAACAAGGCTTACATCATTTATAACAGCGATGCTCCCGACCGGAAGCCGCTTTATTCCGGCCACCGCACCATTCGCATTTATGAGCTGGACCCGACTACTTTGAACGTTATCGGAGAAGAAAAGCAGCTGGTCAATGGCGGGGTCGATCTGAGCAAAAAGCCTGTCTGGATCGAAGCACCGCACATTATGAAAAGAAATGGCTGGTACTATCTGTACGCGGCAGAAGGCGGCACTTCGGTGAACCACACGGAGGTGGTGTTCCGGAGCAAGTCAGTTTGGGGACCTTTTGTTCCCTACGAAAACAACCCGATCCTGACGCAAATGGGCTTGCCGGAGGATAGGAAAGACCCGATCACTTCCGCTGGTCACGCGCAGTTTGTCGACGGTCCCGATGGAAAGACTTATGCGATTTTTCTGGCAGTGCGCCCGTACGAAGGGAATTTTTACAACACAGGCCGCGAGACATTTATAGCGCCGGTGGAGTGGAAAGACGACTGGCCGATTATCAATCCCAACAGCAAGGAGATCAAATACGAATACACAGTCAATTACAAGGAAGTTAAGCAAAAAGATGCGCTGCCACAGGCGGGGAATTTTGATTATACACTGACATTCGAAAAAAGCCTTGATCCGTCGTTTTTGTTCATGCGCACGATCGACAGTTCTTCATTTTCAATGGCTAAAAAATCCGGTCTGACCATGAAGGTGAAACCCGAAACGGTGATGGAAATGGGCAATCCTTCCTTTATCGGTAAGCGCCAGCAGCATTTGTATTGCACCGCTGAAACCGAAATTACTTTTTCTGCCAAATCGGAAAAGGAAAAAGCCGGACTGACCATTCTGCAAGATGAGTCTCATTTTTATTTCATTGCCAAATCCATTGAAAAAGGTAGGCCGGTTATTCAGCTTTATAAAGCCGGCGCGGATAAAAAGAACATGGAAGTGCTCGCAGCAACGCCGCTTTCAGACTCTTCAAAGCCCGTTAAGCTGCGCATTACGGCGGCTGGGGACACATATAGTTTTTATTTTTCAACGGGTTCCAAATGGGAATTGCTGAAAGATAAAGTCGATGGGAAATTTTTGAGTACGCAGGTTGCGGGAGGTTTTATCGGCTGTTTGTTTGGAATGTACGCTACATCTTCCGGTGAGCAGGGAAGTAATTCGGCTTTATTTAAATACCTCAAATACAGCGGTAATGATCCGATGTTTAAGCGCGTTTCCAATTAAATGATGGAATTATTAAAAAGAATGCGGTTAAACTGTTATTGGCGCTTTTGATGTCCTTTTCATCCATTGCGCAAACTGCTAAAAAGTCTGGATGGAAAATTCTGGAAGCCAATTGGCGGGCCTTTGAAAATGTCGTACACAATTCCGCATTTTATGGGATACCGTTTTAGTCTGTTCAATTATGCCACGAAAGAGGCCGGCGGCTATGCAGATTTTGACTATTTCCGTATTACGGATGCTATATCAGATTAAAAACCAGTGTCCCCGCATTCAAAAAAAACGCGAAAAATTGTGACGACGCATTCATTGATGAACATTTTACGAATTGTATCGGGGCTGATTTTACTGCCCAACATGCTGTTCGCGCAAGTCCGCTTGCCGAAGCTTGTCTCGGATAATATGGTCTTGCAACGCGACGAGCCGATTACGATTTGGGGCTGGGCTGCGCCTAAGGAAAAGGTGACTGTCACATTCAAAAATAAAACTTACCGTGCCGTAGCCAATGTGGATAGTAGCTGGAAAATGCAGTTGCCTGCACATCCCGCAGGCACCGGATTTGATATGACAATCAAAAGCAAAAACCAGGTTCAGATCCGGAATATCGCATTCGGTGACGTGTGGCTGTGCAGCGGCCAGAGCAATATGGTGATCAACATGGAGCGTGTCAAGGAGCGGTTTCCTGAGGACATTGCGTCAGCTGACTATCCCGAAATCCGTAACTTTTTTATCCCTACTAAAACAGACCTGAATGGCCCGAAGCAGGATTTGCCGCCATCGCAATGGAAAGCTGCCACTGCGGCCGACATTCTTAGTTTTGGTGCGGTTTCCTACTTTTTCGCGCGGGATCTTTACGAGCAATACCACGTTCCGATCGGCATTATCAACAGCTCGGTAGGAGGGACGCCCATTGAGGCCTGGATCAGCGAAAAGGGTTACCGTGATTTTGGCGACATTCAAAAGGTGATCAGCCAAAATAAGGATACGAGCTATGCGAATGCGCATGCATTCAGACCACCGACTTCAAAATCTTTCAAACCGGAAAACAAAGATGTCGGATTGGAGGAACACTGGGAGCGCGAGGATTACAAGCCGAAAGGCTGGCGGAATTTCAACATTCCCGGTTATTGGGAAGATCAGGGATTGCGGGAGCTGGACGGCGTGGTTTGGTTCAGAAAGGAATTGGAGGTGCCTGCCAGCTGGGACGGAAAGCCGGTGAAGCTTTTCATGGGCCGTATTGTGGATGCCGACGAAGTGTTTGTGAATGGTAAAAGGATCGGTGGAACAGCCTATCAATATCCGCCACGCAGGTATCAGATTCCGGAAGGACTTTTGAAAGCAGGTAAAAACACATTTGTGATCCGGGTGACCAACCAGGCCGGCAAAGGCGGTTTTGTACCTGATAAACCTTATTTCATGGCATTGGGCGAGGAGCAGATTGATCTCAAAGGAACCTGGCAGTACAAAGTCGGCCGGGTAGATGAGCCGATAAAAATTTCTGAGGGAAACAGGCCGCTTATTGCTCAGAACCAACCCACTGCTTTGTATAATGCCATGATCGCGCCCGCATTGCCAATGAAATTGAAGGGGTTTGTGTGGTATCAGGGAGAGTCCAATGTGGGGAATGCAAAGGATTATTACGGTTTGATGCCTGCATTAATTAATGACTGGCGCGGACTTTGGAAGAATAAAAACCTGCCGTTTCTGGTGGTGCAACTGCCCAATTTCCAGGACATCAGTTACCGGCCTGTCGAAAGCGACCTCGCGGTACTTAGGGAAGCACAAAACAGGGCGCTCACATTAAAAAACACGGCTGTGGCCGTCACATTGGATCTGGGCGAGTGGAACGACATTCACCCGCTCAACAAAAAAGACATTGGAAAAAGACTGGCGCTTTCAGCCAGAAATCTGGCATATCATGATGAAAACGTAGTGTACAGCGGCCCGCGTTTCATCTCACAAAGTATAAACGGCAACAAAATCCTACTCACATTCAGTGACGTAGCGGACGGAATCAAGTCGGCCGACGATGAGGATTTGCGCTGGTTTGCGATCGCGGGGGAGGACAAACGTTTCGTGTGGGCAAAGGCAAGGATAATGGGCAAAAACCAGATCGAACTATCCAGCGACGCGGTGAAAAGTCCGAAATACGTACGCTATGCCTGGCAGGATAATCCGGAGGGGATCAATTTTTACAATTCCGCCGGTCTGCCTGCCTCACCCTTCCGCACCGATGGAGAATTTTGAATGACAATTAATCTTGAATCATGATTAGACCATTAATGTTAAGCCTTTTCAGCTTCCTGCTCACCTGCATGACCACATTCGCGAGCAGCGCCATCGCGTCGGATGGTGACGACGGTTACAGGCTATGGCTTAAATACGAACCGGTGACGAGCGCCGCCGTAAAGGCGGAGTATCTGAAATATGCTTCATTCATATCGAACGCTGAAAAAGGTGAAATCACAGGCAGCGCATTGAAAGAGCTGCAAAAAGGCATGAAGCAGCTCATTGGTAAGGATGTTCCGGCGGTTGCTATGGCTGGGAGCCGAACCGGCGGGATAGTATTTTCGCTGGAACCTGCCACCGGCGATGCTCCGGCGCAGGAAGGTTACCAGATTCAGCTGGCTTCTGGAAACATTGTGATCAGCGCGCAGTCGGAGCGCGGCATTTTGTACGGTACTTTCGCGCTGCTCCGGCATTTGCAAATGCAGCAGCCGGTGAAAAATCTCAGCGGTTCCAGCGCACCGAAAATCCGTTATCGGATGCTCAACCATTGGGATAATACCGACGGGACTATCGAGCGCGGTTATGCGGGCGGTTCGCTTTGGAAATGGTATGAACTACCCGAGCGCGTGGATCCCCGCTATGAGGATTATGCCCGGGCCAATGCTTCGCTGGGCATTAATGGGACTGTCCTGAACAATGTGAATGCCAGCGCGCGGTTTATGTCGCAGGAATACATCGGCAAGGTCGCGGCGATTGCCAATGTGCTGCGGAAATATGGGATTAAGACGTATCTATCAGTCTACTTTGCTGCGCCTAAAACGCTTGGCGGACTGGCTACCTCTGATCCTCTGGACCCGAAAGTGCGTGCCTGGTGGACTGATAAGGTCGCGGAGATTTATAAAACGATTCCTGATTTTGGCGGATTTTTGGTCAAAGCGAATTCGGAGGGTGAGCCGGGACCGCAGGATTACGGGCGTACACACGCAGACGGTGCCAATATGCTGGCCGAAGCATTTAAGCCTTATGAAGGCATTGTGGTATGGCGCGCATTTGTGTACAAAGCAGATCCGAATGCCGATCGTTTCAAAGCTGCTTATGAAGAATTTGTGCCGCTCGATGGTAAGTTTGATCCCAAAGTGATTGTACAGGTAAAAAATGGCCCAATCGATTTCCAGCCACGCGAGCCATTTTCGCCTTTATTCGGCAATATGCCCAAGACGCCACTGGGAATGGAATTTCAGATCACGCAGGAATACCTCGGTTTTACCACGCATGCGGTGTACGAGGCGCCGATTTTTAAGGAATGTCTGGATGCGGATACCTGGGTCAATGGGCAGGGATCGACGGTTGCGAAGGTCATCGACGGCAGTTTGCACAACTATGACCGCACCTTAATGGCTGGCGTAGCCAACACGGGCAGCGACCGGAACTGGACCGGCCACCCGCTGGCGCAGGCCAATTGGTATGCATTCGGCCGCCTCGCGTGGGATCATCAGTTGAGTTCTGAGCAGATTGCCTCTGAATGGACGCAGCTCACATTGACGCGCAATCAGAAATCAAGCGAACACATTACCAAAATAATGCTTCGTTCCCGCGAAATTTACGTCGACTACAATACGCCGCTCGGCTTGTCGCGTCCCTGGATGGGCGTGCATTTTGCCCCCGAACCCTGGCAGAGTCGCGGCGCCCGCCCTGACTGGACCGCCACTTACTACCACCGCGCCGACTCGGCCGGGTTAGGTTTTGACCGGACCGCATCCGGAAGCAATGCATTAGCGCAATACAGGCCGCAGGTGCGCGCACAGTGGCTGAATCCGGACCAAACTCCGCTGCCTTATCTGCTTTGGTTTCACCACTTAAGCTGGAATAAAAAGCTGAGCAGCGGCCGCACGCTCTGGGACGAGCTCTGTCATCGTTTGTACTCGGGTGCAGACTCGGTATCGTGGATGCAGCAGCAGTGGGATTTTGCCAAAAGCGACCTCGACCCAAGGGTGTTTGCTGACGTCGCCGGAAGGTTGCAAGTGCAGCGCCGGGAAGCGATCTGGTGGCGCGATGCGTGGCTTTTATATCTCCAAACCTTTTCCCGCCAGCCCGTTCCCAAAGGTCTGACGCCGCCTGAGCGGACTTTAGAGGAGGTGAAGAAATCGGTGAATATCTATCTGATGCGGTAGGAATGTAGTCCTCCTTTTATTCTTTAAAACAACTTATCAATGAAAGAGTTAAAGTCGCTGGATTACATTATTTTCTTTATCTATTTCATCATTGTGGCCGTGTACGGTTACTGGATTTACAACCGGAAGAAAAGCGCAGCCGCCTCGACCAAAGACTTTTTCCTGGCCGAAGGATCGCTGACGTGGTGGGCTATCGGGGCGTCGCTGATCGCGTCTAATATTTCTGCTGAGCAGTTTATCGGAATGTCGGGAAATGGATTTTCGATGGGCCTTGCGATTTCCAGCTATGAATGGATGGCGGCGGCGACACTGGTGATCGTGGCTCTGTTTTTCATGCCGATCTATTTGAAAAACAACATTTTTACGATGCCGCAATTCCTTAGTCAGCGCTACAATCCCACGGTGAGCCTGATCATGGCGATTTTTTGGCTGGGGTTATATATTCTGGTCAATCTGACGTCGATCCTGTATCTGGGCGCACTCGCGGTATCGGGTATTTCGGGGCTTGATTTTGACCTGTGTATGTGGGGCCTGGCGATTTTCTCCATCGTAATCACGATCGGCGGTATGAAGGTAATCGGCTTCACCGACGTGATTCAGGTCTTTTTCCTGATCATCGGCGGACTTGCCACGAGCTACATTGCCATTAACCTGGTCTCTGACAATTTTGATACGACCGGTCTGATGAATGGACTGAAAATGATGCGCGAGAATCACGGCGACCACTTTAAAATGATCCTCGGCAAAGATAACCCGCATTACATGGAGCTGCCCGGACTCACGGTTTTGCTCGGCGGGATGTGGATCGTGAACCTGAATTATTGGGGCTGCAACCAGTACATTACCCAGCGCGCACTCGGCGCAGACTTGAAAACCGCCCGGAACGGACTGCTTTTTGCGGCTTTCCTCAAACTCCTGATGCCGGTGATCGTAGTGCTGCCGGGAATCGCTGCCTACACACTTTATAACCAGGGTCTTTTCCAGCAGGAAATGACCGAAAATGGCGTGATCGTAGCTGATAAAGCTTATCCTGTGCTGCTGAATCTGTTACCCGCGGGATTGAAAGGACTTTCCTTCGCCGCATTAACCGCCGCCATCGTGGCTTCGCTGGCAGGAAAAGCGAACAGTATTTCCACCATTTTCACGCTCGATATCTTCAAAATATACATTGGGAAAAACAAGTCGGAAGCGCAGCTCGTCGGCATTGGCCGGATCGTGATCGTGGTTTCAATGATCCTTGCGATTGTGGTTTCGCCTTACATGGGGATTGATAAGGCGGGAGGTTTTCAGTTTATCCAGCAAATGACAGGCTTGCTTTCGCCGGGTATTTTCGCCTCGTTTATCATGGGTTTTTTCTGGAAACGCAGCAATTCGGCCGGTGCCTTGTTCGCAATCGTGGGTGGTTGACGTGGTTCCCTTTTGGTTTACACTTTTGCGGGTTAGTAAATATTTAAAAACTTCAATTCTTATCCAGTTTGTCGGTAATATTCGGCTTCAAAAGCTGCTGGATTTAAATAGTTCAAAGAGGAAT
>NZ_SWFP01000024.1 GCF_005869225.1 Dyadobacter bucti
ACGTTGTTATCCCAGAATGCATCCGATCTGGACTTATTTATGAACAATGCTTTGCATAATTATTTGGCTAAGAGCAATGAATAATTTCAAACCGCTATTTTTCGTCCATTTGTAACGAGAACCTCAAGTCCCGTTCTGAAAGATCATTTTTCAATAAATGGCTGTTTTTGATTATAGTTTCCATGTACTTGATGCCAAGTTTCCGTCTGGCTGACGATATGTTCAAGCTAATGTAAACTATTATTTGTTTATTTATAACATTATGTTTGTTATTTACAAACATAATGTTGTTTTAACTTATAAGATCAATGCCAATTCATTATGGATGCGGACAAAATTTGCTTTGGTATCAGGCTCGGCTTGGATTTGTTGCAATTTCATGGCAATGCTCGACTGCTCGCAGAATATGTCTTGAAATTCAGGAATATTGCCTTCCGCCACAATCCCGCAGAACTCGCCGGCACGGAAACCTAGCACCTGGGAAGGTCAACCGCTCACGCTGCTGGATTGTAGTGCTCTGTCCGTAACTATTGCGGTCTTCTGACCGGCTCTTATTACTTCCAGTATATTCAACATCCATTTTGCCGAACAATTTACTGATACGTTCAGCTGTGGCTATGTTGGTACTACGTCCGTAAAACTGGGTCCCCAGGTTAGATATAATCATTTCAGTTTCTTCCCGCCCGATCATACCCTGCATCTGTGCAATGTCCTGGACGCTGTAGACCGTAGCAATTTTATTACTGCGGGCTGTGCTGGGGATCTGCTGAAAATTAGGGATAAACAAGGTCGGCGCTTCATCCAAAAGGATGATGGATTTTTCTTTCCCTTGCTGGTTCATTTGTTTAGCAGCCATGCTGACAATCAGCGAAATCACCGGACTCAATGTAGCAGATAATGTAGGGTCATTTCCGACCGTCAAAATACCAGGGTTTTCCGGGTTATTCAGATCAAGAGGTACTTCATCGCCGGATAGGACCCAGAATATTTCAGGAGTAGCCAGGGTTGAAAGATAATTCTGTATAGACGCAAATACACCTGCCAATTGGTTCTCGCTTTCGGAGCCACTGGCCACACTGGCAATGATCGCTTTGACTTGCAGGTCTTGCTGAAAAAGCCGGATCAACTCTTTCGGCTCGTGTTTTAACACCAGTGCGATTACGTGCGGTAATGTGCAATACTGGGGATGGTTATTGCGTAGGTACCAGATTGCTGATGTCAGGATAGCTTCACTGGATTGGATCCAGAAATCCCGCTTTTGTGATGCTTTAAAATCAATGTTGGAAAGGATGGTTTTAGCCGCTTCCCGCGCATAGCTGGCATTTGTGATCACCTTCGGACTGACCGGGTTGATCTGATGGCTGTAAGCCAGGTCTGTGAAATTGACAAACCATGTCTTGACTTGGCTACCCTGGTAAGCGCCGTTTACTTCGGAGGCCAGGACCGGGAACTTGAAGTCATACACCAGGCCCGTAAACCCGTTCTGTCCGGATTGCTGGATAATGGGTTCAATGATGCTCTTGCTCTTTCCGGATCCGGCCCCACCACAAATAAAGATCCCGCGTGTCGGGTTATCAATTTCAATAGTGCTTCCCCCTGACGTTTGCAACACAAAACCTTTACCTGGCCTGCGTGCTGCCGGTGCAGTAGTGACTGTCTTCTTCTTTCCCCTGAAATTAATATAGGAAGTAAAGGCCACAAAGGCCCCGGCAGTCCCTTGCATGGTCAATCTTAAAAAACTGCTGTCTGTGACCGTATCGGTGAGCAATGTGGCAAAAATAACACCCAACACCTGGCATGGCAACAGTGCGAGCATAAACCGGATCTGTGGTTTGTTCCAAAGGATATCCTGGCGGAAAAGTGTATCGTCTGAGATAAAGACACCCCGGTAAAAGAACCGTGTTATAAAGCCTAAACCGACCTTATAAAGCAGTACTAACAACCAGTGAAGTGCAAGCCCCATAAAAAAGGGGATCACCAGAAAGAAAAAGACATTTGCCATTGAAGATTGATTTAGTGAATGGATAGTAATATCAGGTTAGCATGCCCGCCAGATGCAGCATCTCTCCCATTTGTTCTGCACACCTGTTTTAACAGTTTGGCAAGATAGAAACCGCATTTTAAAAGCCCATCCCGCGGCCGCGTTTCTGCTTGTGCTCCAGCTCCGGTTTGACTTGCTGCGATTGCTCCCTTTTAACTTCCAGGTTCTTGTCCAGCCTGGCCTGTAACTGTTTAGCGGTAAAGCCAACATCCTGCCCCTTAATCGGTACGCCCTGATAGCTGTAACTGGAATATTTGAGCCTGCCTTCTTCGATCTTGTATTTGCACTCAATCCCTTTTTCTCTCAACCGCCGCTCCATGTCTTCCGGCGTGTCGGATTCTTCTTTCAAAGCAGCCTTGATTGTCATGTTAACGACCTTTTGTGCTTCCTCCTGGTTTACCGCCACATGACGCAATTTGCCTTCTTCCAGTTTTTCCAGCTTGGAAAAACCTAGCTCCTGCGTGATCTCTTTGCAGATCCGCACATTTCGCGCATAATTATGCGAAGTTTCCAGCGCCTTGCTCCCATCCGTCGGTACGCGGTTAATGTAAACATGGATATGCTGGTGCGGCTTGTCGTGGTGCTCGTAAACGGCAATCTGGTGGTCCTTTGGGTCTGCCCCCATTTTTTGACAATACCGGTTGGCCGTCTCAATCATCTGCTCACGAGTGGGTTTCTCTTCCGGCTTCCAGCTGATGGATGAATGCCACACCGGTGTCTTGCACCGGCTGTAAGATGCCTCCTGCTGCATCTCGGCAGCGATGCCTTCCGGATCACGCGAAACCACATTGTGCGTCACCAGCAAATCTGCTTTGCCCATGATCTCTTTGCCTTCAACGGTATAGCCAGCCCCGTAGTGGATCGCGCCTGAAAAGCTCGATCCGATAGATGTTTTGGCAATCATGTTTTTAGTATTTTTTTAAGTTGTTCCAGAACTTCAAGCAAAGGCTTCTCATAAAAGAAACCTTTGTTGGCATATGCCGCCAGCTGGTTCAGGTTGGTACCAATGCCTTGTAGGTTGCGTTTTTCTTCCTTCTCAAACCGGGCTTGCACCTGGTGACCGGTGCTCAGCCGGCGCAGGTATTCAGACACGCTTAGGCCAGCCAGGATTGCGTTGGCCTTGATCTGTGCATGCTCCTGTTCGGTGACCCGGACAGGTATCATTTTACCCTTGTTTTCCCGCCTGGCTGCACCGGCCTTGCGGGCTTCATAATGTGGGTTCTTCTCATTGTCTTCCATAATGTAATTTCAAAAACATGCCCGTGGCATGGGGGTTTGGGGCAGCGCCCCGGCAAGTCAAGGGAGGCACGACCGGTGTGTTTGGAGATGCAAATTTGAAGCGAAGTGGAAAATTTGTATATACAAACACATGGCTTGCTTTACCTCCACACAAACAACAAACGCACGAATATAAGGGCAAGTAATTCTTTTTTTACTTTTTTCTCCGTCATTTATTGAATATTATACATTTCTGTTCTATTTTCATTTTATAATTGTTTAAAAAATGTCTTTTCGTTGTCCTATGGATAAAAAGTATGTCTTACAGGCATTTGAAATGAAGCTGAAAGGTCGCTTTGATCTGCTGGCCAGGTATTACGGTGATTATCTCTTTGATATCCCCGCCCAGATCATGATCCGCCAGGTCAAAGATGAGCTCGGTATTGACATCACAGAGGACGCTATCTATAACCTGAAAAGAAGACGTAAAACCAAGCAGGCCGCACAGCTCGCTCCGCTAGTAGCTGCACCAGGCTCGCCAATCAGCAAACCATCAGACCCGGCGGCCCTCACTCCTGCCCTGCCTGAACAAGATTTGGGTACAGTCGTTGAAAAAGCCACAAAAGAACCAAAAGGGAAGAAAGATCCGGGAATGGATTTTACTAATTTTTGATATTGCACTTTATTAATAATCAATAACTATTAGCATGAAGCAAATTAATCTGGTATTACAGTCAAAAGGAGGCGTAGGAAAATCGCTATTTATATGGTTTGTAGCACAAAACCAGAAAGAACAGAAAACAAATTTCATTGACCTGGACGAGTCTACTGGCACATCCATAGGGCGTCTGGGGGCAGTAGTGGGCAAAGAGCGTGTCCGGAGTTTCTCGATACTCAATGAGTACAAAAAAATGGAACGGGATGTGATCATTGATCTGCTCGATAGGTTATCCAAGGGAAAATCTGAAAATTATTATATTGATTTTGGCGCACCTGAATCGGCTGAATTCTTACGCTTGCTGCAAGAAGATGACCTGGCTGATGAACTGCGCAGGGAACTGGCAGATAGGGACACTATGCTGCGTTTATTTGTCATTGTTGCAGGACGTGATGCCCTGGCTTCCTGCGTAAATTATTACAACGCGGTGTCTGCTGGAATTGCCGGGCAATTCCCTATAACAATGGTGGTCAATATGGGCACTTTTGGCGGTAAAGAAACGGCTGAAAAGGCGGTTGAAAAACTTAAAGAGCTTGGGATAGATTGCAAACAATTTGGTGACCTGGGTAGTGGTGGTGCTGTTAAGGAAATAATAGACCTGATCAGCCAGCCTGATCCGGACCCGGCCTCCCTGGGTATGATGTCCAGGATCATGTACCGAAAAAACAGCAGGAAATACAGGAAATTATTAGCTGATGGAAAAACATACAAACCTCGCTGCGGAGCGCCACAGGTTGGCGCTCCGCTTCAACTTATCAGAATCAGCAATCGAGCCCGAGATCGTACCGCTGATGTTGGCTGTCGAGAAATCCGTTGACAAGATCGAACAGGCTGCAGTCAAGGTAAATGAAACCATCAAGCCGGTTACTTATAACAACCACTATGGGCATAATGCTTCTGCGTGGACGATATGGTGGGGAAACCTGTCTACCGGCATTGGTCAAAACATCGTGGGCGTTAGCCTGATCTTTTCCACTTTCCTTTTATGCTGTCTGGCCGCCTTTATGATAAAAGATGCCATGACTGATCAGGAGAAAATTGAGCTTGCTGAAACAAAGTGGAATTTCATTTCCAGGCACTTTGTACAAAATGAAAACGGAGAACTTTTCATTCCAAAAGAAAACTATCAGGTCACGGAGGACAAAAAAGGCATTATACTCATTGAAAGAGAGTAGTAGATTATATGTCTCCGAAAAGGATATCGTGACTAAATCAAATAACACTAATACTGCTTACTGGGTGCAGATTCTAACTAAACTTAATTTGTAATGGACAACAAAAATTATTGGTGTTACAGGGTTGACACAAGCCAGCTCAACTTTTTTTGGGGTCAACTAAATGAAGGAAGATTAAGGCAAGGTTGGGGCTGGGATGA
The DNA here is from genome assembly GCF_005869225.1 of Dyadobacter bucti. Taxonomy (GTDB): domain Bacteria; phylum Bacteroidota; class Bacteroidia; order Cytophagales; family Spirosomataceae; genus Dyadobacter; species Dyadobacter bucti. The sequence goes on from NZ_SWFP01000024.1 coordinate 5,353, forward strand.
AAAACAAGATCTAAGAGACTTTAAGTTGGACGAAGGTGCAGGTAGAAACCTACCCATGTTTAATAGAGTTAAAAATGGTGACATTCTTCTAATTCCACAATTGCCTGCTTGGGGCGACGTCGCTTTAGTTGAAGCCACAGAAGATTGGAACAAAGGATACACCTTTGAGATTGATAAAGCCTTGGGCGATTATGGGCATATTTTTCCAGCAAAATACCTTAAGAAATTTGCGAGAGCCAACGAACATGTGACAGGCAATTTGCGATCGACGCTTAAGAACCCTTCAAGATTCTGGAATATAAATCATTATTCAGATGATGTAACGCTATTGTTGGAGACGCAGGTAACTGAACTTTCAAAAACTCAGGACTATAATAGCCGATTGGAGAGCACAATTGGAAATGCTTTTAGCGAAGCTTTTGATGAAACACTTTTTGCAAACAAACTTTACAATAAACTAACTGAACAATTTACAAGAGAGGAATGGGAATTTGCTTTGGTTCACGGCTTAAAAAAAATATTTCCTTTTTATCAAATTGAACGTGTTGGAGGCAAAGAAGAAATTAATCACGGTACTGATATTTTAATCAAGCTGCCAGGTATCATTTCTAACTATGGATACGCTATTGCAATTCAAGTCAAGGATTATGATGGTTTTGTTGGAACTGATGTTATTGCTCAAATAAATAAGGCTGACAAGTATTGGGATACTGAAAATTTGAAACTGATTGAAAAAATAGTAATCATAACCAAAGCTAAAAAAGATGAGAACATTCAATTACTTGAACAAGACAAAAGTGTAAAATTCATTTTTGCAAACGAGTTAAAGCAAATATTGGCAGAAATAGGAAAAAGCTTTATTGGGGTGAAATAGTATAGACTAAAATTCCAACTTTGAACATTGACTGGAAAATACTTCAGTCTGCCCCTCCCATACAGTCTTTTGGCCATCGGTATTATTGTGTACAGACTCAATTCTGTAACTATATACACCCGGATCAATCTGAAAAATAGCATTTCCTTTGGCACCACACTCTGGAATTCCACGGTTAATAGATGTAAAACTTGATACTAACCCACTTGCAGTATCATTCAACACAACTGAAAAACCACCCGCTTGCTGTTGCTTAGTCCAAAACATTACAACACCAGTGTTAGCAAATGTGTTTTCAACACCATTCACCCAACTAGCTTTTTGTGGTTGCAAAACAGAAACGTTTACAAAGTTAAAGCAAGATCCGCTTGGACACTCTATTAGATCAAAATAAGCAGCACCACCTATACTAGGAAATTCCAATATAAATTCGATCGTCTCATTCTCTTTCATTAAATACTGCTTTTCCGGGGCAAAGGCTATATTTGCCGCTAGGATAGGATATTTTATTCCACTTACATCAATATATGTATCCGGGTTAATGTTTATCCAATTATGGTTAGATAAATCGTTGCCATTAGAATATTGCAATGTCAATATAGTAAGCGTATCTTTCAATTCAATATTTAAAATATGTAGCGAAGGATTGACTAATAAAACTTCCCTCGAACTACTTACTAAATTCCTTTTAATACTTGACATTTGCACATCAGTACCTATATTATCTATTGGAGGTTTAAATTTCGGTCCAGCAGCATTTATTACGTCGAGCCATTTTAAACCAAAAAAACCGACAAATAGTATAACTAAAATTGATACAAATATCCACCCATGTTTATCACTACTAGTGTTTGTAGTGTCTTCTGGCGGCAAGGTTTTTGACTCAATGTATTTAACAACGGAAATAGGAGTCGGGGCTGTATTTGAGCGATAAGGTATTGGTATAATTGTTCTTCGTACATCTTTTGCTATTTCTTTTGTGAGCTCTTCACCCCAAATCATTGCTGAAGGACGCTTTACAGGTAATTGGTTCCCGATTTCAAAAGCCGATAAAAAAAGGCTTTTTATAGTAATAGGTAATTTATTGAAATTTTCATGAACGATCGGAATACTGGATAAATAGTATGCTTTGGAGCCATGAACAAACAGGCTTTGTCTAATTTTATCTGATATGGTATTAGCTTCTGCATATTGCCCATTAGCAGTTGCAGCATATGGATGAATACCAAATAGAAGTTCATAAAAAACGACCGCTATTGAAAATCGATCCCAAGTCTCAGGTATGTAATCCTTGGTTGTGTTTAAACTTTGCCCTTCAATTGGAGTATATTCTGGAGTAGCAACTTTTGCGGCATATAATACTTTATTGCCAGAAGAAATTTGGATTGAATCCAAATCAATAATAGAAACTTTTGCATCCTTGGTGATAAGAATATTTTGTGGCTTTAAGTCAACTAAAACAAATTGGCCTGTTCGATGTAACGTATGCAAGGCAACTGAAATATTTACACATAATTTCAATCTATTTTTTATACCTATATCAGTATGTCTATCATATTTTGCATGCCAGTCTAAATCTAATTCTTTTCTGATCTTCGATGTCACAAGTGTATATAGTTGAACACTTCCAACAAATGCCTTGGGCATCAAGAAACCCGCGAAGTTTCCAACCCCGTCAAATAAAGCTTCTGTGGGTAGGCAAAGTAAGAAACGAGAGCCATCTTCCACAGCTATACGGTGATTCACCATATACTTTATCTTATGCTCTTTCTCTTTTGTAATTTGATCGGGAAAATAAATTTTAGCGCACTGATCTATCAAATGCGCCTTTTGGGTTATAATATTGTATACGTTTCCTTCGCCTCCCCGTCCTATTCGTTTCGAATCAAGACGTATTGGAGATCTATCACTGGTGTAGTAAAAAAGATTCATACTATTTCAGAATTCCTAAAATCATGGTCTTATCATCAGATTCATTTTTGAGACCTGGTGTACCAATTTCTAAAAATTTTTTCCAAGGCTCTTGTAAATCAGTTGAATTCGGGCTTGATGCCATATCACTTAAGGTCTGGATCAAAGGGGAGAAAAATCTTTCATATGGTCTGTTAGGATCAGACCATGAGCCACTAACGGGATCAACTAAGCTGCACTCAAATGAATGCTGCTCACATCCATCGGACATCAATACGAATGCTGTTGGTTTTTCAGTAATTACTCGACACTCTGGAACCGTTACGCCTGACATTCTAAAATCAGAGTTCTGATGCCATGTTTTGCTTGATATAAATATTGTCTGATTGCTTTCTTCGCCCTTATGAGGAATCATAATAGAATTCCATTCCCCATTTTCATTACAAAATGCAGCTCTTCCGTCACCGATATGCGCAATAAGAATTCCAATAGGTGAATATATAACTGCTATACATGTGCAAGCCAAAGATGTAATATCTACATTTTTTTTATTAGCAAGGTCTGACAATGATGTAAATGCTTCTTCAAAAATAGCGGTTGCTTTACTATGCCAGTCTGAAATATCAGGTAATTTATTATTTTCTATCCAAGACTCGTTCTTAATGAGTTCAAGTAATAGATTTGGCATTTCTGTATGACAGATAAATTCGGCCCCAATGTCCGAATGTTCAGCTGAACCTGCTCCATCACATACAATAGCAATTCCCCAATTTTTACCTAGGCTGTGAAAAAAATTACGATCTTGACAAGGCTTTCCAGATCTTAAATGAGATTTACCAATAGCAGATTCTCCAACTACTACCCACTTTTTAGAAAATATTTGAATATTAGGTTCAGTATTTCTTCTAGCAACTTCCAAAATTATATCTCTGTTATTTTTTCCTCTTTTTGCCATAAAATTTAATAGTCTTCTAAACAATTCGAATAATATTATTGAAGAAAGAAGAATCGATACAATTTGATAATACCTTACTATTTTTCTTAGCTTTTCTAATTCAGTCTGCCTTAATTTTTCCTTTAGTGAATAATCTTCTATTGACTGCCTATGCCTTACTTTTTCCAGCAAAAATAAGCTATCAAATTTATATTTGGAATTTGATGCATCGGTAGAGTCCATCTTCTGAGAAAAACAAAATGGACTTAGTATTAGCAGAACAAATAGATGAAATTTCTTCACTGGTTTATTATACAGTAAATCCTTTCATCCATGAAGCAGGATTGGGTAGATCAATTTTTTCATCGTCCTTAGAATTCGTCACTTGTATCATGCTGGCACTTAGCCACTCAAAAAAAGCGCTAAATTTTAAGCCTTGCAGCTCGGCAGGAGGAATATCAGATAGTTGAGCAAGTTTACTCATATTAGCTCCTTGAACTCCCAGTGCTAAAAAGAATAATTCCTTTTTAGAGACTAGTTGTTTAATTTCAATTGATAAACTAGGCAAATCTTGCCCTTTGTCTGGTTCACCATCTGTAATTAAGATAATCCAGGGGCGGTAATATGGCTGTCCTGTTTTTCTATACCACGCTTTCCGAGATTTGACAATTTCAATCCCCTCTTTTACACCATCAACAAGTGCCGTAGTTCCTTTGGTAATTAAGGTAGGCATTGTAAAATCCTCTACTAAGCTTGGATCAACAAGGGTTTTAACTGTTGATGAGAATTCTACGATTGAAATTTCAAGTCTGTTTGCTGTTGTCGGATCGCTACTGATTTCATTGTAAAATTCATGAATACTTTTATTCAATGCTTCAATTGGAGCTCCTGCCATTGAACTAGATACGTCAAGTACCAGAACGCAGCAGCATTTAGTCTCGTAATTTTGAGGTGATTCCGTAGAAAATTCCATATTTGAATGAGAGTTCGTTATTTCATCCAATAATGATAAATATTCTTGCTTTTGCAAATGGAAAAGCTGCTATGTAATATTTTATATAGGCATTCTTCTTTGAAAAGACGCATTGAGGATCCAAATGGAGGTGTTATCAACATTACTTTTTATATATCCGGAGCTTTTTTTCTTGTGCCTCGGCCAAGTCTTTAAAACCCTCATAGAGATGGGCACGGTCTGCCCCACTCCACCCTAATGTTGTCATATAATCAAGCAATTTATGAAAAGCCTTCTGTCCGGATATATCTCTGTGTGGATAATGAATCATAGTCCCAACTGGAATGTTTCTTATAAACTCTTGGGCTTTCCCCACCAGTCCATCCCCATTGATAACGAGATAGTTGTAAGTGCCAATTGGTGGCTGATCAATTGTTATAAAAGAACAAAAATCAATCATTGAGTAGAATGCAAGCCAAGGTGCATGATCTCGGTCAGCAAAAAATGCCGAAACATCTTTGCTTCCAACAGACGTCTTAGCCCAATCTCCTGCTCTACGTACTTCAAAACCACCCGAATTGTTCTGCATACCTAAACCAGAATAGGACTTTTTACTGGATGCCCTAGCGACAAATCTAATGTCTTTCAAGTATGGCGCCGCTGCCTTTGGATCAATCCCACGGCTGTTCAAATACTGAGCATTTCTAGAAAGGGCGCCCCCAGAGTAAATGTTAAAATCAGTTGCGCCGATCAGGTCATAGTAAGGAAGTTCGGGTTCCATTGCTTTAAGCTCTTGGCGTATCGTAGGTATAATATAGCCAGACCCGACAGTGTTTTCAATAAATTTCAAGGCTTCGGAGATCCCAGCGATATTTGCGTATTTGATAGCCAAGTCAAGAATATTTCCACCAACGCCTTCTCCATGGTCATACCAAGCATTTTTATCAACCGACAATACAAAGCTGGCCGTGTTTTCATTGCCGTAGGGGCGCTTATACCACTTCCTCCCTCCTACTTCCTTGGTGCAGGCATGGCCAAGGCTTTCAAGAAAGTCATCAATTGGTATGTTCTTTGCGTCAGAGATTTTCATTATAGAAGTAGCTAGAAAAGCCGTTAATGTACCTCAAATCATTGAGGTGAAAACTTGACTAACTCCCAACAAGCTACATTTTCAAATTTCTCAACGTTGGCTTTTTGGGCAAGTAAGTTGCAGTGACCTCGGTAAATCTTTATATCATCTACCTCCGTCCAAGGTATCATATTTTGCGGAGCACCAGCTACTTTCAATATTTGTCTATCCACTGGACACCTTGGAGGAACGAGAGATAACCGCATGCACCAAAGATGCTTCAAATAAACTGACAAGCTCTTTTGTGCATGGGATATTTTAAAATTGGAGCCTTCAAAAAGCTCTCCATACGTTTCATTCATAATGCGTTTTAAAAACATTATGTCATTATCAAAAGTCTCCTTAGTCTGAACCTGTGTAGCATACTTAGCCGAAATGTCAATCACCTGTTTAGACCAAAAGTCTTTAACCATTCCGCGTTGCCAATCCTTTGTATGACTAGCATAAGTGTCGTTTCTAGAAACAGAGGCGTTAATACTCTTGTCCATTGCGTTTTCAATGGTCCGCATTGGATTATATTCTCTTAAAAATAATTGTTTGGCGACAATGACGCTTGAATCCCTTTCAGTAACCATATAGATAAAATCAATAACTAAGTTAATAGTTAACCCGGCCCCCTTCTCCCTTCATCAGTTTTCCACAATTTTTTCATCTAATAATAGTTTTTTTTATTTGTTTTTAAATAAAGGGTTGTGTGACAAAATCACGGTGCTATTCTCGAGTAAATCACGGTGCATCTGGCGACAAAATCACGGTGTATAACCTACTTATCCACAGGCTTTTACACAGACTTATCAACATACAACTACAGTTTTACCGTGAATTACTCGTTATTTTAAGGTTAACATACTGATTTATTGATAGTTATATTAACTTTCGAGACAAAAACACGGTAATTCCGTGAAATAGTCGCTATTATGAATTTAACCAATTGGATAACAGCTATTTAGCAAACATAAATAGCTGTTGTGGAATTGGGGTTGGACTGTTGTGCAGCAACATCCCGCGAGTGCCTTTTTGCTCGATCTTAGCGTCTGTGTACAAGGTTCTTACCAAGTCCCAGGTCTTCTTGAAATTTGTCCTGAAATCAGTCATCCGCGTATATTCACCCCCGAATTGGTCTTTTAGCGTTTTCCATGCCAGAAACTGTGGTTTTCCCTTCGGAATGCGGTGCAGACGGTGCGCGAGAAAGCAATACAGATCAATGGCAGTCGCGTTATTGCTCAGGGCGGCAAGGTGAAGCTTTGGAAGCGGCACAGCATGCTCGACCAGATTTTTAAAATACTGTTCCGACAATTCGATCTGTTCCGGCCAGCGTTGCTGGTTGCTGTCCTTAAACACGGTAAACCGGCTTACGATCGGCATGTTGGTGTTATCCTGCCACTCTGCCCCGTCAAAGGTCAGACGCATGATGGAATTGGATAGCCGGGCAATTTGATCGCGTACGCCCGATATTTGGCTCCCTCCGTCCGTCATTCCAATTTCCTTGACAAACTGTGTCAGATTGTTCGAACTCACGTCTATGACCCGATTTTGGGTCTGCACGGCGATGGCGTTTAGGTTGGCTAGGATGATCCGGGCTTTGGTGCCGTATGGCAGACCGATATATTCGTTTTTATGGGTGGCCGGGTTCATCACCGGCAGCGGAATCACGGTCATGGTGAATTTGCCGCTTTCCGTCTCCCAAACCTCGCTCGGGGTCAATGGCTCCCGGCGCGGCAGAAACACCTGACACATGGCTGCGGCCTGAAAGAGCATTTCACGATCATCCGGTTCTTCCTGATAAGCTTCATAAATCAGCTTTGACCTTCGAACAGCAACTTTTGAGGTTCCGTCTGGTTTCAGTTTTAGTGCTTTTTCAGCGTCTTTTTTAGCACTCATTTAGCGTTTATTTTGACGTTAAAAATAATGTTAATTTCAACGCTCTATTGAACGCTATATTTCCGGCGTTCCCGCTCGATTTTCTCCTGTACGGCTTCAATAACCCAATCGTGCACGGATATCGAGATCTTGCGGCTGCGGCTTCTGGCCGGGCGTTTGTCGCGCAATTTCTTTATGACCTCCATTTCTTCGGCGGTCATTATTAGCTTAATGCTTTTAGTTGAAGCTGGATCAAATGAAGTGTCTTTTGCTGACGATTCAGTTTTGGGTGTTTCGCCAACAGCAGGTGATTCAGCTACATCCGGCGCTCCATCAACAACAGGTGTATCAACAACCGGTGTCGTCTCAACCACATCAATTTCTGTTGAAAGAACTGGTTCAGCTACTGCAACCGATGTGCTTGAATCTCTTTCCGATGCAGCTTTTCCACCTCTATTAATAATTGCATCGATTTCTTCCTCGGACATCTTCTTCTTAGGCGGTGGCGGTGATATTGACATGACTGATGCGTTTAAAAAGTTCAGTGATTTCGTTAATGGCTTTCTGGTCGGACTTCTCCCCCATTTCAAAAACTGTCAATCCGGCTGATCCGGAGTTTGGATATGCTTTGCGATTTTTTACCGGGCAATCTATAAATGTCATCTGCTCAATGGCGGACAGTGCTTCAGCTGATTCCCGGTTATCAGCTGACGTTATATCCGCACGGTTCAGGAATGTGTAAGCGACCAAAGGCGTTGCGCGGCCAGACTGGATTTCTTCCAGTATCTCGGTAAATTTTGCCAGCGTCCATATATCATGGCTTCGTGGCTGAATTGGGACAATCGCAACATCGGAGACAAACAAAGCAGCACGCTGGCTTGTCGTGTCCCGGCCCCCTGTATCAATCACAATATGATCGTATTTTGATTTCATGGTTTCGACCTGTTTGCGAAGATTTGCACCCACAAGCTGCACCAGTGTATAACCGACATTTCCATCCAGAGTTTGCTCACGCCAGGCGGTAAAATCGCTTGCAGTACCCTGCTCGTCAGCATCAATCAAAAGGACATCAAAACCCTGTTTAGACAGCCATACAGTGAAATGTTCCGCAATTGTACTGCGGCCACTCCCACCCTTTTCGCCTGCGGTTGTGAAGATCATGAAACGTTTGTTTAGACATTAATTTTAACGCCAAAATAGATGTTTATTCTGGATTGACAAAGTATGTTTGAAATAAAGCTTATTTTGACGCTTTGTTTAGTACAAGTATAGCGCTTTTTTTAACGTGAATATTTGCGTCTTTTTTAACGTTAAAAATATTTTTTATGAGTTGTGAACTTTTATTGGCACTCTGACGTTGATCAGTTGTAAGGTGCCAAAAATTTTTAAAAAACCATGCAATTGATATCTTTCCAGATATCGAATCTTTGATAGGCAACTTACCATTGACCACCGGTTGAAGAAGACGGACTTACGAGGACGGTTTTGGTAAAACGGAATTGGGGGAACAGAAGGTAAACTGGTGCGGCGTCACTTGGGTACACTGGATCAACAAGGTTCAATGAATGATAAAACTTTTTAGCCGGACGTTAATTTTATATACCGGCATTTTGAATAAAAGTTTTAACATCTTTTTGCCTCATACGCCGGTTTGGAAAAAAGATACCAAATTCATCTGTTAAGTCAGGTGTAGGTATCTTTTACGCATTCCACCGGAATCACAACAACCTACCGCTTACAGCAGAATTTGGATTTAATTATCCAAATTATTATGCAGCACACGCTCGCACAAAACCAGCCGCAACCCGGCGATCCCAAAAAGTCTCTAAGAGACCGAATTATTAGCTTCCTGCTTGATGCCATTGTCATCGCACAGTTCTTCGGAATTACCGGAGAAGACGTTACAAATTGGATAATCAAAGTGATTACTTGGTTGTTCCATCAGGGTGTGTGGCTTTACCACATCACAGCACCAGTATTAAAACCAGTTGTTAATGAGCTACTTAGGCTTTTTAATTAACGAAAGCTGCGCCATGGCCAGCTTTTCACGATCAGTAGTGATTTGCTGGTTCATGCGCGCGGCTTTGTGGTAAACGCTCTTAGGGTAGGAGGGGATGAAATGCTCGTCCCGTTCTACATATGGGAGACCCAATGTCGGGTGCCGACTTCTTCGAGTTCAGTAATTGAAACATTTCCCAATTCCGGAAAACCCATACCGAGGTCGCATAGTCCGAAAGCAATGTCATCATAATAAGGATCCAGTTCGAATAGGAGCCAGGTTGCATTTCCAGCAAACAGCCTCATAACGGGCGAATGATCTTTTGCGCGCCCCTCAGTAACGTCATAGTGATTGCGGATCATTTGTGCTTTTGGGTCGTCGGGGATAAGTCTGGACATTCCGACACTTTAACTGAAAAAAAGCTGTTAATCAACAGATAAAGTAAATTTGAGAAAATATGTCATATTCAGAGCCTCCAAAATGGTTGGATTTAAACAGGCTGATTCTGAGCTTGAAAGGGAAATCATTGTCTGAAATTACTACGATTTTATTTAATGAAGGAAGATCATCTGAGTCTTACCACTTTTCAGCAAATGATCCAGCCAGTCAAAAAAAGGCAGATTTTGAAACCGTAACGGGTCGCCTGCATTACGCATTTATTAAAAAAGGGGTGGCTCAGCTTCCAGCTTCTTATGGCATAAATGCATCATACCGATCCCTTTTAGAAGATCTGGTTTCAAGAGGTGAAATGCCTGAAAATACACTTTCACAATTGGATTGATTGCATTTTTCTCATTTGGGAATTATTTTCATTCAGCTATTGCGTCATGTTTTCGTCTTTATCATAAAATCTTATACAACAGATTTTTAAACGTTCTGGAATAATTCCATTTTAGTGAGTAAATCACGGTAGGGTAGTGGTTGTACTTTTCAAATTTGGGTCGCCTAACGATGCTCTATCTAAACTCTCCATAAATGAAGATTTTTCGACAAAGCCCAATTCCACCTGACTCGGTTCCATTCAACCGTTTGGAGTTCTACAAGGAAAACTATTATAAAGAAATCGAACGGCGTAATAGTCTTACAAATGAAATAGGGTTACTGGGTACGGTTATGATAGCTCTTGTTTCGGGAGTTTATGTTTTGTTTACGTCATTTAAAAACCCCATACCCTGCATTACTTTAATTTTCAATCTCCTTGTTGCTGTCGATCTCTATTTTATCCTGGGAACAGGTTACCACCTTCTTAGCAGTTATTACAAATTCAGTACTAAAGGTCGTACATCTTTATTGCTTCCGCGATTAAAAGTAATGGAGGGTTATTATGATGTATGTAAAGACCCCTCACATCAAGATGAGTTTGAAAACTACCTGAAAGATCAGTTCATCACCTTATCAGATCAATTAGTAGAGAGTAATAATGATAAGTCCCGGGATCTGACAAAATCAGCATCATGGATGACTAGCTCTTTCAAAGGTGCTGCTGTATTAATTGTCTGTTTTTTAGTAAATTACACCGCCGAACCCTTCATAACAAGGTTTATAAAAAACACTAAAGAAATTCACACTGCAAAAGATAATAATGAGCAAAGACCAAAATCAGTCAAAACCGGAGCAGGGCCAACAACAGACACAGCAAGGTCAGCAACAAACGCAAACCCAGCGCCCGCCCCTGGAACAACTACAAGAAAGAAGTGAAAATGGAACCTATTCGACGAAAATCGAAAAAAGATAGGTCTACTTTCACGTTCTAAAGATTTTAAACTGTCCACACTTATTGCAGACAGAAGTACTGCTGTTGTCTCCATGAGCGGTACTCCAAATATCGGTCTACATTATCAGTGATACTTACAATACGCTAATGTTCCCTTTATTAAGACGTTTAAGCAAGCGATGCACTGTAGTTCGGTGCCATTGCTCACCATCGTCTCGAAACGTCTCAACACCTCGCCGGTTCAGCTCGTCAGAGATTCCTCGAATGGTTATAAAACCTTCGGCTTCCAGCTCGTCAATGATTGGCCGCATCATTTCCGCAAACTGATCGGCCGCCTTTGCATTCTTCTTACTCTCAATTTCTCGGCCATGTTTTCCCAGCTCGACACCGCGCCGCTTTGCGGCCTGCAAAGCTTCCTTTGTTCTTGTGCTTATTTGCTCCCGTTCGTGCTGCGCAAAGGCAGCAAGTAAATGCACCATTAGGGGATTTGCATGCGGATTATCAACGGCACGAAACTCTACTTTGCTTTCCATCAAGTTTGCAATAAATGCGACGTTGCGGCCAAGCCGGTCCAGCTTTGCAATGATCAGTGTTGCTTTCTGTTTTTTGCACTGCAGCAAAGCTGCCAATAGTTCCGGCCGCTGATTTTTCTTCCCGCTTTCTATCTCGGTATACTCGGCCGTCACCTGGTAGCCTTCTTGTTGCGCGAACTGGTGTACGGCCTGATGCTGGGCTTCTAAGCCTAAACCGCTTTTTCCTTGGCGGTCGGTTGAAACTCGATAATAGGCCACGGCATGCTTCATTTGTCGGACCGATGTTTGAAGGTGTCGAGCAGAAAGGTGCACAAACTAATTCCAGCCCCAACAGCTAGCTTTGCGTGTCGCGGCTCCATGCCTTTTCTGACTTTCCCGACACCGTGGCCAGTACCATATAGGTTGCGCAGCTCCGCCAGCTTAATAACCACAGAGCCAAGGTTGCTTAATAATACCTTGATGATTTCAGCCCCTTTTGCGGCATTATCAATATCATCAGGTGCAAGCTTCAAGCTTTTCTGTACTTTTTTAAGAAGCTTTGGAACGTCATCGTCCTTCTCAAAATCGACACTCATTTTTGTAAGAATCGTTTTCAACACAGATTCAATCAGTTCCTTCGTAGAACCTATCGCCAGCGCAGGATCTACATCAATAGAGGCATTAATTCTATCGACATATTCGCGAAACTGATCAGCGTCACACAAATCCACTGCATCGTGTGCTAAATCAACTTTGGAGTTTGCAGTTCTTGTTATTTTCCCATCAGCATACACAAAACCATCTCGTTCCAGGTTTTTTATAAGCTTGTTATATGAGCGCTTTAAAAGGTCATTGGGAAGCGGATCACTTTCCAATGTTTCAGAGGTTCCTTCCAAAATCTCTGCATATGCCTCTGTAACTTTGCGCACATCTTTGAGATTAGTCCCATCGACGTTTGCATAGTACTTGGCAACTAATGACCGACGTTCACCATTGGGCAGTTCTTCGCTAGGTATCTCGCGAGGGCTGAGATCACAATTATCAAATAAACGGGCAATTTCTCGTAGCGTATAGCCGACCAAAAATTCCTGAAATTCGCTTTGGGTTCGTAAACTGATTATATCCATAACTACAATAAAACACATAAAGTGTCCACAAGCAAACGGTCGTATGTATGTGGACACTTGGGGAAATGCAGCACTTCATCATAGAAATCAAGCATTTAGGGAGATAACAACTATCTTAACCGTTAAATAATTAATTATCGCTTTTCTAATTGATTTTCACCATATTACCTTTTTTAAACTCTTTAATTTTAAACCAAATATGGCAGATTCAGAAACAGTGGTTCAGTATAATGGAGCCCGCCTCACGTTTGATTTTGATTTTGATACTGCAATTGAAGAAGAAGTCCTACTTTATAAAAATGGTGTTCGGACAGTTACCAGGAACACACGCTCTGCTGATGCACGTACTCAGTTTGATACAGGTATAAACACAACAGGGGAATCAATTTATTGGAAAATTTATAGCCAAGCAAAAGATGGAGATTGGCTTGCTAGCACTATAAAAGAATTAGCAGCTCCTAGCGCTTCACAGCGACGTTTTGGTTGGGACGATATCCACGGGGATCAGGATTTTAATGATGCTACCTGTCTAGTAACATTTTTCAGTTCTGTTGTCGACTCCGGACTTACTTCCGACAACTTAACAGATAAGCAAATCTTTAATATTGATATTGAAGAATTTAATAAAAATAAAGATTCTGGGATACATTAAATAAAGTCCAATCTCTTCTGCGAAAGCCACGTCCGAAAATTAAGGCAGGATTTGCCGTGTAGGTAGACAATCCCTGTCTCACGTTTGAGCTGTTTGTGAGATTAGAGGAAGGTGTTAATTATAGCATTAGCCAGTATAAAAACATCAAGAAATGTTTTCTTGATGGTTTTTATACTTCTCCAAGATATGAACTATATTGTTTTAACAGCGCATGACCCTAGTATCCTGTCATCAAATGTGAATAATCTTCTTGGGCAAGGCTGGAAGCCCTTAGGAGGGGTATCTGTAGCTATTATTGCGCCAAACCAAGTTATTTATGCACAGGCATTAACGAGGTAACTTCTGTCAGAACATATATTAATATCTATCGTCTGTCTAGACACTCCCAGAAACGCTAGGCGGATAAAAACGTGCCTCAGGTTCGAGGGTTTTTTGTAAGACTGTGATAGCTTCTCATAATTAAGTTTACATAGGCGTCAAATTTTACGTACTGCACCGATTAACTATCGGATTCATCGCTGGATCTGCAAAAAAAGAAAAGAGCATCGAAGACACCTAAGCTACAACAGGTAAAAAGCGATCTGTGTTAATCCTGTTTTAAATCAACTTTTTACCGGTTAATAGATTGTACAGCAAACCGTTGTGACTTTCAATCAATCAATTTAATTTCAGTCTCACTCTTCTCATAATATCTTCAATTTTACTCATGCGTGATGTAATTATCAAAATTGGTGGAGTTGTTCTAGGTTCATGCATTACATTATTCTTGGCTGCCTATCAGGATGATACAGATAGATCGGGTTTTGTCGGTGATATTCGGTATTCATTGCTTGAGCCATCTGTCTTTATGAGTAAACATCCAGGCTGGATATTATTGGCTGGCGACATGCCTGCGATTAACGATGAATATCAATCATCAAAATTGAAAGGAATACATCGGTTTCCAAATTTACCGGATGTTAGAGGCAAGTTTATAAGAAGCATGAACGTGGGACAGAGTGTCGATAAAGGCGATGCTGAAGGGGATAGGCCTATCGGTGACCCACAAGGAGATGACTTTGCGGCCCATACACATGTATTTCCAAATAACAATTTTACACACACTGGCTGGACTCGCTTGCCTGGGGGAGACGTTACTGTGTCAGCAAACTTAAAGACGTCTACTGGACAAACCGAAACGAAGGGTGGCAAAGAAACCCGTCCTCGTAGTATCACTTTATATACCTACGTTAAAATAAACTAGCTTATCTATGAATAGTAAATTTTTCTTTATGCTTTTACTAATTAGCTTTTTGGTAAAAGCAGTTAGCGCACAAACCGAATTGGTTTCTAATGGTTCGCTCGGCGAAGTTAAATACTCAATTCTCGAACCTACTTTGTTTTTGAAACTGAATCCGGGATGGGTATTAATGCAAGGACAAAAAATGCCAGACAGTAAATTAGCCAAGCTATATGGCATAAAAGATATTCCGGATGCAAGAGGACTATTTATTAGAGGTATGAACTTTGGACGTGGTGTTGGGGAGGGTGACGCAGATGGGGACAGGTTAATCGCAAGTTATCAAGGAGATAAGTTAAAGCGCCATGATCACTATGTGGGGCGCGAAGGAACGTCTGACCCGATGCCATTGGGGCACTCGAATTCTGGTAATGGTTCTACATGGCGAATAAGTTCAGATGATGGACCGAGTTGGAATAATGCCAGCATCAATTTATTGGCACAAAAAAATCAGGATGGTGGAGAGGAAACGCGACCAAGGAACATCGCGCTATACATTTATATCAAAGTTGATTGACACCTGTACTATGAGAAAGTTAACGCTCTTATTTCTGCTTTTTTGGCAAATTACATATGCACAGGTAAAAGAATACCAAGAATTTGATATAAAAGGAACATCGGGTAATGTATTTCGACTAATTACACAGGATGTTAGTTCTAATAATCCTTCTGACTACAGTGATCTCGTGAAAGCTAAACAACGAGAGCTTCTGAAAAAAGTAAATCTTTCCGACCCTGGCCAACGCGCAGCCTATGGACAATACGTTAGCAAAGCTTTGACAAGTGCTCGTGCCCTTTGGCAGGACAAGCAAGAGGAAACAATTTTAAAGGTTTCCCCAGAATATTTCTTGAAATTTGGCAATGATGCATTGGCCAGTTACGGTGGTAGTAATTCAAGTCCATTTATAGATGCACTACTGACTCCCATTATTAGGAGCGGATTTTTGGATTATGCTAAGGATGAGACAAAGTCAAACGCGAAAGAAATTCTAGATGACCCTCAGCAGCTTGACTCGCTGATGAAGTATACTGTCAGTTATCTCCAGTTGCAAGGCGTCCCAATAGATGCCAACTCCGATCGATTAAAAATAGAATTAAAGACAATATCTGCTTCCGTTGCGACGACAGATCAGCTAAAAGTGTATGCTGATCCCGTGCTGGAAATAATCGTGCAGGAGGCTCAAAAGCGCCTCAAAGTCGTTACAACGCCAAAAGAATGGGACGCTAACACGATAACACATGGACTAAAACAGAATTATAACAAAGTACTGTTAGGCACGGAAAAAAAAACAATTGAGGATTTTTCTGAATTAGGTCAAAATGTTAAAGAATTAGCTATAAATGAAATTAAAATTCAGGATACCGTTGATGAGTTGCGTAAAGAATGGGATCAGGTTCAATTTAAAATTGTCGAAAAGGAAAAAAATATAAAAGAAGCGATTGCCGGCTCAAGTGAATTTACTCTATATCAGGCAAGCCATGCAAGACTTGTCGTCCAAAACCAGCTAAGACTAGATATTATTAACGGTTATGTAAATAAAGGTGTCAAAGTTATAGAAACTGTTAACCGCCTGAAGAATAGTGTGGAGAAAGCTTTCGATCCAGCTGAACGATCTGCGTTTTTGAATAAAATCCAAAATTTTGAGCTACCAACTCTTACAGCGGCCATTAGTGGGGCAGACGGGGTAGCTGGTCAACTAGCACTTGCATTTCCAGGAAACAAATCCGTTCAGCAAGTAGCTAAGTTTACCAGCTATGCAACCAAAGCAGTAAACATCGGAATGGGAGTGGCGAGTATATTCACTGGAAATCCATTAGGCGTTTTAAGTATAATGTCCGGAATTGGAAGTTTGTTCGGGGGGCCGCCTCCCGAAAGTCCTGAATTGCAATTGTTAAAACAACTCCGTGAGGAAATGCAGAATGCTTTTAAGGAAGTTAACCAACGACTAGAGCGAATAGAGCAGAAACTTGATGACCTCATAACAATGGTGCAAATCATGTATAAGGACATGATGAGATCTTTTCAACTTATTAATGATAAACTGGAAGATATAGATTGGAAAATTGATAGGCTTATGTCACTGTCTCAAACAACAGTACAACTATTAGCTAATGTTTCAGATTGCCGTACACTATATGCCACATATCTAAAAACACAAAAAATAAAACCTGATTTTTTCTCAAAGTATAGTGGATTTGATGCGCTACATCAGGCGGATGCTGGCACTTGTCAGAAATGCCTAACAGGTTTAAAAACACACACTAATGTAGGCCAAGATAATTTATTCTCTATGGACTTCACAATTCCCCCTACACAACTGATACCCTTAGTGCGTGAAAGATTTGGTAAGACAAAAGACTTGTTTAGTAAATTTTATGGTAAGTCACCGCAAGCAATAAATGGTTTATACATACCGGCTAAAAGAATTGAAGATAGTCAACAAGCGTATTTAGCAGTAGCGAGTATAAGTGGATTAACTGATATAGATAAGGCGTTTGATACGTTCTACAATTATGCATTGCTTACTGAGTTCACAGACTGGATTATTGATCTTAGTCCTTATTTTTTGATATCAACATCGGCAGATTATAAACCCTTAAAACTGAAAGAGTATTTTAAAGTTGATGATAATGTGTTGCTAACAAAAAATTCGGACTTACAAACACGCCTCTATTTGTTACTCAACTATGTTAACTATGGAATACTTCAACAATCGATGTTAGCCGGAAACGAAATGATGGAAGATACCTATCAAGTTTTATTCGGTTATTACCCTAATGATCCGGGTTTACAAGTCGCTAAGCTGGCTACTGAGGTTTTAAAAAATAACAAGTTGATGGCTAAGAATTTTAGCTCAAGATTAATTTATAGCAATGTGAATTCAGAAGTTAGGGATAGCCCGCTACGTTATAAGGAATATGCAAGTTTGTTTTATGATTCCATAACTGACGATAACAAACTTGCTGAATTAAATATTAAGTACAGCGATGCAAATTTTGATTTCGTTCGAGCCGATGGTTATGGTAATCTTATGCTCCATTTGAATGGGAGAGGGAATGGGATAAACTTACCAATTGCTGATCCAGCTTATGTCCTGAGTAATGAAATGGCTCAATCTGATGGCCTGTATGCACTAATGAGAGCCAAAGGGAAAATTATCAGTAAATTGACTGATTTAGCTTTCCCTTCTCAATTGCCGAGCCAAGATATTATTGCTCCCAATGATATGAAATATTTTTATGCTGAATCCAATACCTTAAACCCTCAATGAAGTCGTGAAAAAAAACATTTCAATTATATGCTTAATAATATGTACTATTGCCTTTGCTGCCGCCGGACAGAATGATATTCCTCTCTCTCCATCTTCCGGAGGAAGCAGTGTGCAAACCTTGGCTCTGCAAAATGGTGACATATTGTTTTCAACAACAAATTCATTGGTTTCGAATATCGTCCGAGTAGGGACAAGCGGTCCGATCTCACATGTAGCCATCGTGACTGATATGCTTACACAAAATAGTGCCGCTCCCTTGATATTCGTCGTAGAGTCAGTATCTCCTAAAGTAAGAAAGCTACTTTTTGAAGATTATTCGAAGGATGCGACTGTCATTGTTGCTTTTCGCCACCCAAATGCAACGAATGCTCAACGGGCTTCCATAGTAGCGTGGTTAAATAAACAAGCCGAAATGGGAGTGTCGTATAATTTATGGGCAGCTTTACTTGCAGCTCCTAAATTTAATTACCTGCAGAAACTACATTTAGTTGATTTTGGTAAAACGAAAGGTACATTCTGTTCCAAACTCGTCATAGATGCATATAAAGAGGTCGGTATAGATTTGGGAAGGCTAAGTCCTGGACAAAACTGGGACCCTAATTCACTAGCAACGTTACAATGGTTCGACGATTTGAACTATGTTGGCCATATAAAATATACTCCGTAATTGGGCTAAACCGCCACTCGCTCAACTTAATCAAGTGTAATGGAATCACGCCGGTCAGTATCAACCCACAAATGGCCACGAAGCGCTTTTTCTTCATTTATGTTACCCCGCGAGACCTTAAATGCTCGCAATGTCAATGTATTTAGATGTATATAAAGCAATTTTGTTTACCGGCTTTCGATTGAAGGAAATCCTTGAATTCGTTATTTGGATAATCACCTGGGTTCTGATGCCAGGAATAAAAGTAACCAATCAAAGAGATGATTCAAGCGCTCATCCGACCCTATCATTTAGACCATCTTTGGTTCAACGTCTATAATGCCCTTGGTGACAGCCTCTAACTACTAGAGTTATATTCTACCAATGTACGTACGCTAATACGTATGACAAATTTGCCAATGCAGCACCTATTGTCAAAAAATAGAGGGGTTTAGTAAGACATTCCCGACATATACGTGGACTACACTGACAGAAAAAAAATTATTTACTTTTTCCTTTAAATCCCTTTTCTATTTTATCATCAGAAGTATTCAACTTATAATCTTGCCCCGCAAACTGTAATTTGTAGGCCTCATCAGACTCATAGGTATATATTAATCGTGCTCCTAATACGTTTAATGCCTTCTTGGCTAAGCTTCCTGGAAGCTGAATAATATCTGTTGGATATCTAGTATTGTCGGCATAAAATCTATCCAAAGCGCCCATAACAATCCCAACGTTTGTTCCATCATCTTTGCCATCATAATATTTGTCTAATATCGATTTAGGTCTTAAATCCTTATTATTATTATAATCTGCCCTAATCGTTTCTAGTTTTACTTTATAGTTTGCCACATCATCCAAAGCTTTGGCTAGTGTCGCGTCTCCATGGCAGGGGCGTTGCTGATGCGACAAAAACGCAGTAAATAGTACCCCTTGCATCAATTGATCCTCACTAGTCATTTTCTCTTTAAGCGTTATAGCTTCATTTTTAAGCCCAATATCTGCCGTAATAGATACCTGGTTAATAAGTTTTACCGTTGCTTTAACGCTTGGTGAAAAAGTTTGAACTGCATCAGAATAATATCTTTTTGCACATCTCTGCGATTTGGGGTAAAGAACAGGAGTATTGGTGTCGGGACAAAGCATGCTTTTATATGTACATGAACAACCATACAAAAAATAGGAGCTTATCAAAATGGAGCAAATAAACAATTTCTTCATCTATTCTATCTAGAGGTTAAGGAATGAAGTATAGACAGTACAATAACAATTTGCATTATTGTACTGCCTACTTTAATTTAACTAATAGCGGCTGCATGTTATAACTTCTTGACAGTCTCTTTTATATCGCTTTTTACATCTTTACTACTTTGCAAATTGGCCCTTATAGTTTCAAGTTTAACTTTATATTCTGACGCTGCGGTAAGCACCTTACTCATCATTGCGTCGCCATCGCAAGGCCGCATTGTTAATGTTAAGAAAGCAGTTTGTAATGCACCCTGCATAATTTGATCCTCACTAGTAAGCTTATCTTTAAGCAATTGAGCTTCATTTTTAACGCTCAAGTCTGCATCAACTGTTACAGATTCGATAACATCAACAGTTGCCTTCAAGGTGGGGCTCCAAGTTTTTACGGCATCCTCGTAAAAACGCTTCGCACATTTCTGAGATTTCGGATATAAGACTGGGTTACCTGATACTGGACAGGTAATCGTTTTATAACCGCAACAGCTGCTAAAAACTAATAATGATAAACCTAATAAAGATGTAATCCGTAATAATTTCTTCATAAGAATTGAAAGTAAAAAAGTGAATAGAAAATTTATTAAGTAAAATTTTTAAGTTACAGACATTCATATCCATTATTTTATAAATCATAGAAATATCTTTGATCTATATAAATTCAGATCAGTAAAAGCATTTGCTTCTAATTACACTTGATTATGAATATCTAACGCAGTTATAGGGAAATAGACGATTTATATTGTAGAGCCGTCGGGATCAATGTCTTTTGACTTTTCGCTAGAATCAGCTCCGTTAGGTACTTTGCTTTTTTCAAGTCCCCTATTCATTAGCTTAGTAGAGAGTTCGAGTACTGACGGATCAGCAGCTAGTGTAGCTATGGTTTCATCCAGCAATGCTTTCCCATTTGTTTCAAATGCAATTTCTGCCACAGCATCAATCAGCTCATAATAAAAGTTTGCATCACCTGTGAGTGCAGTCCAAAATTCTTGACCAACCAGCACTTCATAATTTTCCTCTATTTTCCTATAGCCGCCATGAATCTCTGTTCTTTCGCCGTAAACTACCCCGACCAGCAAATCTTGATTTGTAATGGCTAGTCTGTTCTGGCGCGCCCGATTTAAAATAGCTGTGAACTTTCCAATCATAGGGGCTACATCATCGAAGTTTATAGTAATAGGGCCAGATTTTAATTGGGCATATTTTCTTCTGCCATCACGCGTGTCTATAAATTCAATATCCATCCCATCATGAGCAGATGCATACCCGTCCAATAATACATGAGTCATCCTTTGAACAGCATCTCCAAAAGATGTGTTTATCGAGGTTCCCAAAACCCTTGGGTAAATTAAAACTTTGGCAATACTTTCTGGCGAACAATCTCCAGAATAAAAGTAGCTTAGGTAACCTAGAAGAAATGGATTGTATTTAAAGTCTTTTAGCTTTTTCAGTTTGACGGCATTTTTGACATGCACTTCACCAAACTCTCTAAACCATGCTTTTGCTTTTTCTAAAATTACTTTTTTTTCTTCACTGGTCATTTTCTGATAGTTGATAAGGGGGTAGGCTGAAAAATATGGACATATTATAAAAATTCAAATTTTATAATGTACCTTTAAAAACAATCATGGTAACCATTGCATAGTATATATAGTAACCATTGCATAAGTTAAGATGGTATTCAAGCCTGTAAATCAGTATTTATCTAAAATGAATGCAGATCAAACCGTTAAATAAGTTTATAGATATCTGTCTAATATTATGAATCAACCTCACTTAGTCACCATTGAAGATGCATCCAAGCTATTAAATATTTCAAAAGACACCCTACGCAGATGGGATAAGAAGAAACTTCTACGGGTTCATCGTATTGGGTCAAACCACAGGCTTTTTGAGTTAAGGGACTTGGAAATGCTAAAAAACAGAGGGGAGTCTTCTGGTGAATACAAGATATTAAAGTCAAAGAAAACAAAATACACCGTCCTGGAGACATTTACGGGTGCTGGTGGCATGGCGCTCGGTTTTAAAAATGCTGGGCTACAGTCCAAAATTTGTGTCGAGATAGATAAGGATAGCGTCGCAACGCTCAGGGCAAACCATGATTGGGAAGTCATTCATTCAGATATAAGGAAAGTAGACTTTACCGACTACAAAGGAAAGTTTGATATTGTAGCTGGCGGTTTCCCATGCCAGGCGTTCAGTTATGCGGGAAAGGGTAGGGGGTTTGAAGATGCCCGGGGGACTTTATTCTATGACTTTGCCCGTACCATAAAGGAAGTTGAACCCAAAATATTTGTAGCCGAAAATGTCCGTGGCCTTTTAGCCCATGAGGAAGGCCGCACGCTACAAACGATCCTGCATGTAATGGACAGTATAGGCTACAAGCTCACCTACGGTGTAGCGAAGTCACAATTTTTTGACGTACCGCAGAAGCGGGAAAGGCTATTTATAATTGGTGTGCAAAAATCCCTGGATTTGCCTTTTTATTTTCCAAAAGAAAAGGATTATACAATATCCCTTGGATCTGCCATTGATGACGTCCCTGACGGTCCAGGCATGACCTACTCCGAAAAGAAGAAAATTGTAATGGACCTGATCCCAGAAGGTGGTTACTGGAGAGACTTGCCAGAAGAAATGCAGAAGGATTTCATGGGGAAAAGCTATTATCTCGGTGGTGGAAAAACTGGAATGGCCAGACGGTTATCATCTAAAGAGCCTTCTTTGACATTGACCTGCAACCCGGCACAAAAACAGACTGAAAGGTGCCACCCCTACGAAACAAGGCCGCTATCTGTCCGTGAGTATGCCAGGGTCCAAACATTCCCTGACGATTGGAAGTTTGTTGGCTCAGTCTCGTCCCAATATCGACAAATTGGAAACGCTGTACCAGTTAACTTGGCTTACCATGTAGGTAAATGCTTGATAGCTATGCTTGATAATAAGTTTGACAAAGATTCAATGGTTGAGATTGAACCTGCAGATGCACATAAATTCTTAGCTGGATTTCAGATGCCAATTGAGTTTGAAGAATACGCTTAAATCTGAATTTGGCAGTTCCTTAAAGAAGGGGCTGCCATTTTAATCTAAAAAAGACAGTACCTTTTTCAAACACATGCCAAACTCTTTTTTCAATTCTTGGTCCCAAAACCTAAGGACAGTCCATCCATTTTGGGATAGCAGTTTATTGTTCATTTGATCCCGTTGCATATTACGCTCTATCTTTGGAATCCAGAATTCCCGGTTAGATTTAATTTTATCTTTTTTCTCCTTCCAATTATACCCATGCCAGAATTCACCATCAACAAAAATTATCAATTTCGCGCGTGGGATAACAATATCAGGCTTACCAGGTAATCTTGGATCGTTCTTTCTATAACGAATGCCAAGTCCCCAAAGAACCTTTCTTAAAGCCTTTTCAGATTTCGTATCTTTCCCTTTAATTTTGCCCATCAGCCTTGATCTAACATTACTGGTTACGAAGCCATTATCAATGTTAAACCGTGGTACTTGAATATGCTTTTCGCTCTTATCTCCCACCTATAAGAAAATTATATATGGACTTGCTGTCATTTAATGATTGCTTGAAGCTTGTAAAAGGTAAAAAACACCTTTTGCTTGGAAATGGTTTTTCAATTTCTTGTAGGCCCTCAATATTTACTTATGGAAATTTATTTACCCAGGCGCAGCCTAAGTTTAACACACAATTAAACGATGCTTTCAACGCTATTGACACTAAGGACTTTGAAGTAGTCATGAAATCATTAAAAAATGCCGCATCGCTAAGTGAAATTTATGACAAGGGAAATTCTTACAAAAAGAAAATGACAGATGACTCGAATCTGTTAAAAAACATATTAGTAAGCACTATAGCATCATCACATCCGGCGCAGCCCAATGATATAACACAGACCGAATTTAACACCTGCCGCAAATTCCTGGCAAATTTTGAAAATAAATACACTTTGAATTACGATTTGCTATTGTATTGGACGCTAATGCATGAGCAACCATTCAGCAACTTGAAAATTAAACATGATGATGGGTTTAGGACACCAAGTGATGGGAAAACCGACTATGTCACTTGGGAGATTAACAATACAAACCAGCAAACAGTATTTTACTTACATGGCGCTTTGCATTTATTCGATGCGGGCGAAGAATTGCAGAAATTTACCTGGGTTAACACTGGGGTAAGGTTAACAGAACAGATCACAGCCGCGTTAGATAAAGACTTCTATCCATTGTTCGTATCAGAAGGGTCATCAAGTGAGAAGCGGGAGAAAATTAGCCATAGCGGATATCTATCGCGGGGAATTAGAAGTTTTGCTAATATAGGCGGCACCTTATTTGTTTATGGCCATTCATTAGCTGATAACGATGACCACATAACCAATCTAATTCCTGAATCTAGAATTGACCATATTTTTATAAGTATTTATGGCGATCCGGGAAGTCAAGCCAACAATAATATAATTCTAAAGGCCGGAAAGTTAGTAGAAGACAGAAGGGCGATAAATGTTAAAAAGCCAAAAGGTGCAGTACCCCTTCATCTCTACTTTTATGATGCTGCAAGTACTTCGATTTGGAAATAGGGTAAAGAACTATCCCCTCAGAGGAATTTTAGAGGGGATAGCCTATCTAATTTCTAATATAAAACCGGCTATCTATTACAGAAATTATATTCCGGACATTCTTATCATAGAAATCACTATCATTAATTAGCTCATCGACCGCTTTTAGTGTAAGAGGAAAATGGTTTGTAATGTCTAAATTTTCGACATAAAATAAAAAAACACAACTATCTGGAAATCGCACAAAAGGGGTCACTTTAACTTCTGAATTATAGTGCTCAGTTAATCCCCTTGCTAACCTTATTGACATTTGACCTAAGTTCGAATCGGGTCCATGTTGTTCGCTAGAATATGTAACCTTCCTGTTCAGGGATTCAAAATAACTATAAAACATCGCCTTAACTGGTTGTGACATTTCTCGGATGCCATTGATCCATGCTGAAAGATTGCTTTTATCAATGCCAGTATCGTGAACCAAATCTTTAAGCCTTTTTTTATGCTCAACCATTTTATGTCGTAGATACGCGTCGGTTACCACTTCCACTGGGCTTTCAAAGTAAGGAATTGGGTTAATATTTATTTCAACACCCAAAGGCTGAAGAAATGAAGTAAATAAATGCTTTGCTTCTTGGTTCAGTAATTTTGGGGACAAATATTGTTGAGAGGGATTTTTTTCTTGACGTGCTTCAATAGTAATAACCTTATTTCGGTAGTAAATAACTTTAAAAGTTATTCGTGAAGATATTTGAAAGTTTAGAGCTTCTTGCTCGAGACGGCTGAAGTCGAGGTTTTCATTACAAATGGACGGAAAATAGCGGTTTGCTAATTAACGCTTATCGACAGGCGGCCGCAAAGCTCGTAGCCCGTTCTCTTGTAACCTGATTTCATCGTTGAAATCATATTTTCCTAAC
>NZ_SWFP01000025.1 GCF_005869225.1 Dyadobacter bucti
GTTTGATTTGGGCTCGATTATGGATTTGAACCTAACGCCTTAGAATTCAATATTCCGGACTCATGCCAAGTAAAAATGCTACACGAAAGTCGTGACGGTTTTTCTCCCTTTCTTTAGTTTACCCCAATCTTGGGTTAAATTAAAGTTAGAACCAAAGTACCGCGGGTTTCGCGTAGCTAAATTACCGGGCTTATATCAGCTGTATTCAAATCTCAGCGCCATGTTTGAAGATGTTATCAAGATTCTACCATTAAAGTGCTGTAGATAGGCCTACAAGATTTTTTGCCAAAAGTTAATTCTTGTAAAAAGTGCCATTCAAGCATCCTAATAGGGGCCACGGTACTTTATGTACAATCTTTTTAATCTAATCCTTAGTACTGTGCAGGACATGATAGACTGCATTTTCGAGGCTAAGAATTAGATTGGACATCATAATTTTCCAGGCCAGTACATAACATTCCCATCAGCCTTTAAAGTAGTATTAGAACTCCTTGTCAGTAAGCCTAATGCCTTTTTTATCTGGTGTAACCTGGTAGTTTTCTTTTGGAATATAGAAATTTCCATTTTCACCACGGACAAACTGCCTATTAATATAATTCCACCTTTTTTCGGCCAGCTCTATCTTCTCCTGATCAGTCATGGCATCTTTTATCATAAAGGCGGCCAGGCAGCACAAAAGAAAAGCGGAAAAGATCAGGCTTACGGCCACGATGTTCTGACCGATGCCGGTAGACAGATTCCCCCACCATATTGTCCAGGCAGAAGCGTTATGCCCATAGTGGTTGTTATAAGTAACCGGCTTGATGGTTTCATTCACTTTCGCAGCAGCCTGTTCAATCTTGTCAACGGATTTCTCGACAGCGAGCATCAGTGGTACGATCTCGGGCTCGATTGCTGATTCTGATAAGTTAAAGCGGAGTGCCAGCCTGTGGCGTTCCGCAGCGAGGTTTGTATGTTTTTCCATCAGCTAATAATTTCCTGTATTTCCTGCTGTTTTTTACGGTACATGATCCTGGACATCATACCCAGGGATGCCGGGTCCGGATCAGGCTGGCTGATAAGGTCTATTATTTCCTTAACAGCACCACCACTACCCAGGTCACCAAATTGTTTGCAATCTATCCCAAGCTCTTTAAGTTTTTCAACCGCCTTTTCAGCTGTTTCTTTACCGCCGAAAGTGCCCATATTGACCACCATTGTTATAGGAAATTGCCCGGCAATTCCAGCAGACACCGCGTTGTAATAATTTACGCAGGAAGCCAGGGCATCACGTCCTGCAACGATGACAAACAAACGCAGCATAGTATCCATATCTGCGAGTTCTCGGCGCAGTTCATCAGCGAGTGCGTCTTCTTGCAACAAGCGTAAGAATTCAGCCGATTCAGGTGCACCGAAATCAATGTAATAATTTTCAGATTTTCCTTTGGCCAGCTTTTCGAGCAGATCCATGATCACATCCCGTTCCATTTTCTTGTACTCATTGAGTATCGAGAAACTCCGGACACGATCTTTGCCGACTACCGCGCCCAGACGCCCAATGGATGTGCCGGTAGACTCGTCCAGGTCAATAAAATTTGTTTTCTGTTCTTTCTGGTTTTGTGCTACAAACCATATAAACAGAGATTTCCCTACGCCCCCTTTTGACTGTAATACCAAATTAATTTGCTTCATGCTAATAGTTATTGATTATTAATAAAGTACAATATTAGAAATCAGTAAAATCCATTCCCGGATCTTTCTTCCCTTTTGGTTCTTTTGTAGCTTTTTCAACGATTATACCCAAATCCTGTTCAGGCAGGGCAGGAGGGAGGGCCGCTGGGTCCGAGGGTTTGCTGACTGGCGAGCCTTGTGCAACTACCAGCGGAGCGAGCTGGGCGGCCTGCTTGGTTTTACGTCTCCTTTTCAGGTTATAGATGGCATCCTCTGTGATGTCAATATCGAGCTCATCTTTTACCTGGCGGATCATGATTTGAGCGGGAATGTCAAAGAGGTAATCACCATAGTACCTGGCCAGCAGATCAAAGCGACCTTTCAGCTTCATTTCAAATGCCTGTAAGACATACTTCTTATCCATAGGACAACAAAGACATTTTTTAAACAACTATAAAACGAAAATAGAACAGAAATATCTAATATTCAATAAATAATAGAGAAAAAAGTATAAAGAGGGTTACTAGCGCTTATATTCGTGCGTTTGTTGTTTGTGTCAGGGTAAAGCTAGCGCTTATATTCGTGCGTTTGTTGTTTGTGTCAGGGTAAAGCAAGCCATGTGTTTGTATATACAAATTATCCGCTTCGCTTCAAATTTGCATCTCCAAACACACCGGTCGTGCCTCCCTTGACTTGCCGGGGCGCTGCCCCAAACCCCACTGTCACGGACAGCTTTTTATATTTTAGGCTATGGAAGACAATGAGAAGAATCCACATTACGAGGCCCGCAAGGCCGGAGCAGCCAGGCGGGAAAACAAGGGTAAAATGATACCTATCCGGGTCACTGAACAGGAGCATGCACAGATCAAGGCCAACGCGATCCTGGCCGGCCTGAGCGTATCAGAATACCTGCGTCGGCTGAGCACTGGCCACCAGGTGCAGGCGCGATTTGAGAAGGAGGAAAAGCGCAATCTACAAGGCATTGGCACTAATCTGAACCAGCTGGCGGCGTATGCCAACAAAGGTTTTTTTTATGAGAAGCCTTTGCTTGAAGTTTTGGAGCAACTTAAAAAAATACTAAAATCATGATTGCCAAAACATCAATTGGATCGAGCTTTTCCGGCGCGATCCATTACGGGGCGGGCTACACAGTTGAAGGCAAAGAGATCATGGGCAAAGCAGATCTGCTGGTTACGCACAACGTGGTTTCGCGTGACCCGGAAGGCATTGCCGCCGAGATGCAGCAGGAGGCATCTTACAGCCGGTGCAAGACACCGGTGTGGCATTCTTCTATCAGCTGGAAGCCGGAAGAGAAACCCACACGAGAGCAGATGATAGAGACGGCCAACCGGTATTGTCAGAAGATGGGGGCAGACCCGAAAGATCATCAGATTGCCGTTTATGAGCACCACGACAAACCACATCAGCATATCCATGTTTACATCAACCGTGTGCCGACCGATGGGAGCAAAGCGCTGGAAACTTCGCACAATTATGCACGCAATGTGCGGATCTGTAAAGAGATTACCCAGGAGCTGGGCTTTTCAAAGCTGGAAAAACTGGAAGAAGGAAAACTCCGGCATGTGGCGGTCAACCAGGAGGAAGCGCAAAAGGTAGTTAACATGGCAATAAAGGCTGCTCTGAAAGAGGAATCTGATACCCCGGAAGATATGGAGCGGCGGCTGAAAGAAAAAGGGGTTGAGTGTAAATACAAAGTGGAAGAAGGGAAGCTTAAATACTCGAGTTACAGTTATCAGGGTGTTCCGATCAAAGGGCAGGATGTAGGCTTTACGGCCAAGCAATTGCAGGCCAGGCTGGACAAGAACCTGGAAGTTAGAAAAGAGCAGTCGCAGCAAGTCAGACCGGAACCGGAGCACAAGCAGAAACGTAGCCGCGGGATGGGCTTTTAAAATGCGCTTTATATCTTGCCAAACTGTTAAAGCAGGTGTGCAGAACAAATGGGAGAGATGCTGCACCTGGCGGGCATGCTAACCTGATATTACTATCCATTCACTAAATCAATCTTTAATGGCGAATGTCTTTTTCTTTCTGGTGGTCCCCTTTTTTATGGGGCTTGCACTTCACTGGTTGTTAGTACTGCTTTATAAAGTCGGTTTAGGCTTTATAACACGGTTCTTTTACCGGGGTGTCTTTATCTCAGACGATACACTTTTCCGCCAGGATATCCTTTGGAACAAACCACAGATCCGGTTTATGCTAGCACTGTTGCCTTGCCAGGTGTTGGGTGTTATTTTGGCCACACTGCTGACGGATACGGTCACAGACAGCAGTTTTTTAAGATTGACCATGCAAGGGACTGCCGGGGCCTTTGTGGCCTTTACTTCCTATATTAATTTCAGGGGAAAAAAGAAGGCAGTCACTACTGCACCGGCAGCACGCAGGCCAGGTAACGGTTTTGTGTTGCAAACGTCAGGGGGAAGCACTATTGAAATCGATAACCCGACACGCGGGATCTTTATTTGTGGCGGGGCTGGATCCGGAAAGAGCAAGAGCATCATTGAGCCCATTATCCAGCAATCCGGACAGAACGGGTTTACCGGCCTGGTCTATGACTTTAAGTTCCCGGTCCTGGCCTCCGAAGTAAACGGCGCTTATCAGGGTAGCCAAGTCAAGACATGGTTTGTCAATTTCACAGACCTGGCTTACAGCCATCAAATCAACCCTGTCAGCCCAAAGGTGATCACCAATGCCAGCTACGCCAGGGAAGCAGCGAAAACGATCCTTTCCAACATTGACTTCAAGGCTTCACAAAAGCGGGATTTCTGGATCCAGTCTAGTGAGGCCATCCTGACGTCAGCAATCTGGTATTTACGCAATAATCACCCACAGTATTGTACGTTACCGCATGTGATCGCGCTGGTGTTAAAGCACGAGCCGAAAGAGCTGATCCGGCTTTTTCAGCAAGATCTGCAAGTCAAAGCGATCATTGCCAGTGTGGCCAGTGGCTCGGAGAGCGAGAACCAGCTGGCAGGTGTGTTCGCATCCATACAGAACTATCTTTCAACTTTGGCTACCCCGGAAATATTCTGGGTGCTGTCCGGCGACGAAGTACCGCTTGATCTGAACAACCCGGAAAACCCGGGTATTTTGACGGTCGGAAATGACCCTACGTTATCTGCTACGTTAAGCCCTGTGATTTCGTTGATTGTCAGCATGGCTGCCAAGCAAATGAACCAGCAGGGGAAAGAAAAATCCATTATCCTTCTGGATGAAGCGCCGACACTGTTTATTCCCAACTTTCAGCAGATCCCCAGCACAGCCCGCAGCAACAAAATTGCCACAGTTTACAGCGTTCAGGACATTGCCCAAATGCAAGGCATGATCGGGCGGGAAGAAACCGAAATGATCATATCCAACTTGGGAACCCAGTTCTACGGACGTAGTACCAACATAGCCACAGCTGAACGGATTAGTAAGTTGTTTGGCAAAATGGATGTTGAATACACTGGCAGCAACAAGAGCCGGTCAAATGACAGGAACAGTTATGGGCAGAGCACCACAATCCAGCAACGCGAGCGGCTAACGCCTTCCCAGGTGCTAGGTTTCCGGGCCGGTGAGTTCTGCGGGATTGTGGCCGAAGGGAACACATCGGAATTTCAGGATATACTTCGGGAGCAAACAAGTGTGGGCCAGCCGTTGCAGAAAATCCGGACAGCACCTGATATCAATGCGACCTATACGAGAATCAACAATGATTTACACTTGATTATATAGTTGTCTCAATGAATCCTGCAAATAGTTAAAAGGATTATTTATAATAATTATATTAAATATTGATAAAATACAAAAACGTCAAAAGATTTTGAAGCGAGAATGATTTTTCGTGTTAAACCTTTAACTTTCAGTTTTTTACATAAAAAGATATTATTTGAATTACTAAGCCTAGTATACTGTGCGGATTATTGTCATCTAATAGTGGAAAAATATTAACCAGCAACATTGATAATGGAAATTCAAGCTATTAAACCCGGCCCAAAACCCAAGAAAGAGGATGGAAGTTTAGATAGAAGGCGGAGAGTCGCGCCAGATAACCAGCCAAAATATAACCCTCCCTTGAAGCCTCATAAGCATAAGCCTAACGATTAAAATTACGTTGGTTGGCAAGTAAACTGTTTTGCTTACCTGTTGCACTTTAATTGAGCTGACTTTTCAGTTTATGAGATTAGCTTTTTACATATTAGCTTTTTACACAATGGTACTTCCTGCATTCCATGCAGGATGATTACTGCGTCCTACGTATAAGGCACTGCATCTACGATCTGCACTAGGCAGATCAGGATCAGGCATTGTCAATCTTTATTTCCTATTTGTATTTGTGCATACTGCTTCAGTGGCCAGCTGTTTTGTTGCCTAACACAGCTTTTTTTACCATGCTTGTCGCCAAGGGCATGGTATAGTTTGGCATTAGTATCGAAGATTGAACCGCACCAGTAATATGGCCTTCGCGGGAAGCGGTGCAGGCTTGGCCTATGATGGTGGGAAAAAGATATGAACTGGTAGTTGCTGATATTGGGTATTTGAGTATAGGATTGTTGTCATGTCTATCAATCAATAAAAAAGTTGAAAATGGCCAGACAAAATAATGTCAGGCCGGTTATTAGCTGCTCATTATGTTGCAGCCAGTGAATGTTTAATCGATTTATCCCATGGTTTGCCAGCATAACCATTATTAGCATACCAGTAATGGTAAGAAGGTTATAAATAAAAATGATGGATGCTACTGCCATCCAACCGATTGTACCGGCACTTAAAAAATAAGCGCTGATTTCAAAACAGGGTGACAGAAACATCATGATGACCAGTGAAAAGACCAACTGTTTGTAGGTTTTTCCTTTTACCATTTTTTCATTGATATGGCTGTGCCCATCTCCCCTTATATGTTGCATGATAAACCATATCCCCAATATAAAAAGAAGAAGCGGAACTACTCTGTGTGAAATAACATGTTGATCTTCTGCTAACTGGAAACCAGCAAAGCTCGCCAAAAGACCAAAGATAGTAGTGCTTAGGGTATGTGCAGCTCCGGCCAGCAGCGTAGTTCGCAGGATATTGCGAAAGCCCCAGCCCTGAGCTTTCCCGATCGTGACGAAGGGAAGCCAGTGGCTAGGAATCATTGCATGAATAACGCTCAGGGCTATGCTGCCCAGAATAATCTGGTTCATTATTAATTGGTTGTCTGATTAAATTGAGCTTTTATCATTGCCCACTAGTATCATTTCCAGTGCGCCACGAAGTAGTGTCTCAATCTGAAAAAAATAGCTGCCAACATCAACGCGGCGATGAAATAATATATGATCATCATAAAAGTCCTGGGTTTAGCTGGTTTCGAAGTTTTCATAAATCCACTGTATGGCGATCGTTTCGGTTTCAAACGATTGCCCTTATTGGGGATGACCTTTCTGCTCTTCATTGTTAGTCTGAAAATGCCGTATTGCCGATAGCAATTATATTCTAAATCACAAATATCATAGAAAAATTATTTCATTTTTGCCTACCTGTTGCACTTTCATTTAAATTATCTTTGCGCCATGATTCGTATTGTTTTAATCATGCTGGCCATTTACACAACTGCACTTTCCTGCATTCCCTGCACGGACACAGTGTCGGTAGAAGCATATGGCACAAGCGTAAATGTGATTAAAGCGGGTCAAACGCGTCAGCAAGCAGCTGACATAGATCTTTGTACGCCATTTTGTACCTGTACCTGCTGCGCGAGTGTTTTAATAACACAGCCCGTTGCTATTTTGCCTGCAAAAGCGGCTTTTAGCTTTTTCAAGGAAATCACTTTTGCCTACCTTAGCCGTTCCCATAGCGGCGATCTAACTTCTATCTGGCAGCCGCCACGCGCTTAGCCTACCTGTATTACTAGACTTGCTTCTGCGATGCGGCCATTATCCTGGCCGTCGTCGTAAGCTCATCCATACACGTAAGCTGATATCTAATGTTAGATAAAATCATTCATTTTTCAATTCACAATAAGCTGATTATTGGGATTCTTACCCTTGCCTTAATTATTTGGGGAGGGTATTCATTGACCCAGTTACCTATTGATGCGGTTCCTGACATTACAAACAACCAGGTACAAGTTATTACCGCCAGCCCATCGCTGGCAGCCCAGGAAGTGGAAAGGCTGGTTACTTTCCCAGTAGAGACAGCGATGGCTACGATCCCGGGCACCGAAGAAATCCGTTCTATTTCAAGGTTTGGCCTTTCAGTGGTCACCATCGTTTTTAAAGATGACATTGACGTATATTGGGCCCGTCAACAGGTTTCCGAGCGCCTGCAAACGGCGGTTGAACAGATACCGCCCGGTGTGGGTTCGCCCGAACTGGGCCCGGTTTCAACGGGCCTGGGCGAAATCTACCAGTATGTGCTGCACACAAAAAAGGGTTTTGAAAAAAAATACCCTCCTATGGAGCTTAGAAGCATCCAGGACTGGATCGTGCGCAGGCAATTGCTTGGCACTGAGGGTGTGGCCGATGTGAGCAGTTTTGGAGGGTTTTTGAAGCAATATGAAATTGCCATTGACCCATTTAAATTAAGAAGTGCCCAGATTTCTATGGCCGAAATCTTTGCTGCTCTTGAACAGAATAACCAGAATACCGGAGGGGCGTACATTGACAAAAAACCCAATGCCTATTTTATCAGAAGTGAAGGGCTTATCGGAAGCCTAAAGGACATTGAAAAGATCCAGGTTAAAACCACATCCAACGGCCTTCCTGTTTTAGTCCGGGATATTGCCACTGTGCAATTTGGTAGCGCTGTGCGCTATGGGGCGATGACCCGAAACGACGAAGGCGAAGTAGTAGGTGGGCTTGTGCTGATGCTGAAAGGGGCGAACTCTTCCAAGGTAATAGGCAATGTAAAGGAACGGGTAGAGCAGATCCGCAAATCGCTGCCCGAAGGTGTGGTCATTGAGCCATTCCTTGACCGTACCAAATTGGTTAACAACGCGATTCATACCGTTTCAAAAAACCTGATAGAAGGTGCTTTGATCGTCATTTTTGTACTTATCCTTCTTTTGGGAAACCTCAGGGCAGGGCTCGTTGTAGCATCGGTTATCCCGCTAGCAATGCTGTTTGCTGTCAGTATGATGAACCTTTTTGGTGTTTCCGGTAATTTGATGAGTTTGGGTGCGATTGACTTTGGGCTTATCGTTGACGGGGCGGTGATCATTGTGGAAGCAACGCTTCACCATATTGTAGGAAAGAAATACACCCACCGGCTTTCACAGGACGAAATGGACCGGGAAGTTTACGAGTCTGCCTCCAAGATCAGGAATTCTGCAGCATTCGGTGAAATTATTATTTTGATTGTTTACCTGCCAATCCTGGCACTGGTGGGCATAGAAGGTAAAATGTTCCGGCCCATGGCGCAGACCGTAAGTTTTGCGATCCTGGGCGCATTTATACTATCGCTGACTTATGTCCCGATGGTTTCGGCGCTGTTCCTAAGCAAAAAGAATGAGCATAAGGCAAACATTTCTGATAAGATCATTGCTTTTTTCCATAGGTTATATGTGCCTGCGCTGGCTTTTGCCCTGCGTCAGAGGTTTATTATTGTAGCAAGTGCGTTTGGCCTTTTTGGGATCAGCCTTTGGATCTTTTTAAATATGGGCGGTGAGTTTATCCCGCAGCTTGACGAAGGTGATTTTGCCATTGAAATGCGCGTTCTGACCGGAAGTTCGCTTTCTGAAACCGTAGACGCTGCCCAGAAAGCCGCGGGTGTACTCAGGAAAAATTTTCCTGACGAGGTGGTGGAAGTAGTGGGAAAGATAGGTTCTTCTGAAATTCCGACAGATCCTATGCCGGTAGAGGCAGCGGATGTGATGGTCATTTTAAAGGAAAGATCGGAGTGGACCAAGGCGGCTGGCAGGGAGGAGCTGGCAGAGAAAATGCAGGCAACCCTTACCGAGACTATTCCTGGGGTTACATTCGGATTTCAGCAGCCCATCCAAATGCGCTTTAACGAGCTAATGACCGGGGTTAAACAGGATGTTGCCATCAAGATTTTTGGAGAAGACCTGGATGTACTGGCCGAGCAGGCAGCTAAACTTGGAAAACTGGTCAGTACTGTGGAAGGGGCAGAAGATTTATATGTAGAAGCGGTAAGCGGGCTTCCACAGATCGTGGTCGGTTTTGACAGGGACCGTTTGTCCAAATTTGGTATTACCATCGAAGATGCCAACCGGACACTGAACACCGCTTTTGCCGGAAGCAGCGCAGGGTTGGTATATGAAGGGGAAAGAAGGTTTGACCTGGTAGTAAGGCTCAATAATGCGAGCCGCCGTACATTGGATGATGTCAGCGCCTTATTTATTACTTCCCCAACAGGCCAGCAGGTGCCATTAGACCAGGTAGCGACCGTGGAAATGAAAAACGGCGCAAATCAGATCCAGCGTGAGGATGCAAAGCGCAGGATCACGATCGCCTTTAATGTGCGCGGCCGGGATGTGGAAAGTATTGTAAAGGAAATCCAGGCCAAGGTCGACAGCCAGTTAAAGCTTCCAACGGGCTACTACGCAACATATGGGGGGCAGTTCCAGAATCTGCAGGAAGCAAGCACGCGGCTAAGCATTGCTGTTCCAATCGCCTTGTTACTGATTTTTGTGCTGCTGTTCTTTACTTTCAATTCCCTAAGACAAAGCCTTCTTATTTTGACAGCCATCCCACTTTCTGCGATTGGAGGGATATTTGCGCTATGGCTTAGGGACATGCCTTTCAGTATTTCAGCAGGTATTGGCTTTATTGCCCTTTTCGGCGTTGCGGTATTGAACGGGATTGTACTGATCGGTGAGTTTAATTTTTTAAGGAAGGAAGGGGAAACAGATCTTCGAAAGGTCATCTTCCAGGGCACTGAAACCAGGCTGCGCCCGGTATTGATGACTGCACTGGTAGCATCACTTGGTTTTCTGCCTATGGCACTTTCTTCCAGTTCGGGAGCGGAAGTCCAACGCCCACTTGCCACGGTAGTAATTGGAGGATTGGTTTCAGCAACCCTTTTGACTTTGCTTGTGTTGCCGGTACTTTACCTGATTTTTGAAAAACGGTTTGGTAAAACTGCCTTGATCAAGCCCGTCTCATTGATTCTTTTAGCGGCAGTGGCCAGTATATGCGCACCATCAGCCAAGGCACAGGATTCCACCGGATCGGCAAGAAAGATTTCGTTGTCCACAGCTATCGAGGAAGCGTCCGTTAAAAACCTTGAAATAAAATCAGGTGTTTACCAGATTGATGCCCAAAAGGCATTGCTTGGAACGGCCCGGGACCTTGCTAAAACAGATGTTTCATGGACTGGCGGGCAGTATAACAGCAGGAAATTTGATAATCAGTTTAATTTAAACCAGACACTTCCCCATCCAGGGGTGACGGCCAAACGACGGGCCTTATTGTCCGAGCAGGTAAACGGTTTCCAGACCAGGCTGGAAGTAACAAAAAACGAACTGGTCCGCCAGGTTAAAAGTACCTATTACAGTTTGTTACTGATTGAAAAGCAGCGCGACCTTCTTTTGCAGGAAAGATCTCGCGCGCAGCGCTTTGTGAAAGCCGCAGCGCTGCGATTTAAAACCGGGGAGGCGAATCAGCTTGAATCTTCGGTTGCCCAGAGCGAACTTGGCGATATCGAGTCCCGCATTATACAAAACCAGGGGGATAAGCTAAACCTGCAAAAACAGCTGCAGACCCTGATTTTTAGTTCTGACGCTGTTCAACCCGATGTAGACACGCTCACTAGGCGAACCCTGGCCGGTCTGACACTGGATACTTCGGGGATCAACAGCAATCCGTATCTGAAATTTTTGCAGCAGCAGATCATTATTGATCAGCGTACAACCGCATTCCAGCGTACAAGCCTTCTGCCGGATTTCAATATCGGTTATTCCAACCAGTCCTTGATTGGAACACAGACAGTCAACGGGAATGATGTTTATTATGGGGGCGGGAAACGTTTTCACGCCTTTCAATTTGGGGTTTCCATACCGATTTTCAACGGGGCTTCCCGTGCACGCATCAAAGCTTCCGAGCTTAATGAAAAAGTAAGCCAGAACCAGCTTGATCTGACCAGCTTACAGTTGACCAGTGCGCTCCAGCAGGCCATACAGACTTATCAAAGCGCAAATCAAAGCCTTGACTTATATGAGCGGAACACATTGGTTTTGGCTGACGTGATCCGCAACAATGCAACCAGGGCCTATGAAGGCGGGGATATCGGCTATGTGGAATTCGCCCAAGCACTAAGCCGGGCCTTGAACATCAAATCCACGTATCTGAACCTTTTGGATTCTTATAACCAGTCAGTTATAGAGATTGAGTTCCTGTTGAACAGACAATAAAATCAGTGCAATAATTAGAGATCGTAAATCATGGTTTATATAGAAATGGTAATTAAAATGAAAAATATCATAGGCGTTTTATTTCTTCTGGCAGCTTTATCGTCCTGTGGCAAATCTGAGGAGCAAAAAGCTGAAACCACTCAGCAGGAGCCAAAAGAAGAAGAAAATCCGGCAGAGACCAGCACGGTAACGCTGACAAAAGCGCAGTATGAAACTGCCGGGGTAGAAATCGGCACGACAACAACCCGTAACATCAGCGAAGTGGTTACGGCCAACGGTAAAATTGACATTCCACCCCAAAATCTGGTCAGCATATCAGCACCAATGGGGGGCTTTGTCCGCAAGACCGAGCTATTGCAAGGAATGAAAGTAAAAAAGGGACAGTTACTGGCCACCATTGAAAACCCGGATTTTATCCAGATACAGCAGGATTATCTGGAAACACAGAGCAAGCTTGAATATGCGCAGCTTGAATTCAACCGTCAAACAGAGCTTAGCAAGGAAAATATCAATGCCCAAAAAATCCTTCAACAAGCCGGCTCTGAGGTTAAAACGCAGAAGGCGCGTTTGGAGGGTTTAACAGAAAGGCTTAAAACTGCCGGGATCAATCTAAAAACTTTAAATAGCGGAACGATCGTTAACAGCGCCTCTATTTATTCGCCGATCAGCGGGTCGGTTACAACTGTAAATGTCAATATTGGCAAATATGTCAATCCGACCGATGTCATGTTTGAAATCGTTGACACAGACCACTTGCATGTAGAGCTTTCTGTTTTTGAACAGGATATCCCAAAGATCAGGCTAGGCCAGCTGGTCCATTTTAATGTCAGCAATAATGCAGATAAAGAATATAGGGCCAAAGTGTATTTGATCAATCAAAAGATCAACGAAGACCGCACAGTCAGGGTGCATTGCCATTTGACCAAAGAAGAACCAGGACTTCTTCCCGAAAACTTTGTAAAAGCCATTGTGGAAACAGGTGCCAATCCGGTCACTGCGCTTCCCGAGCAGGCTATTGTCGATTTTGAGGGTAAATCTTACGTATTTATCCAAAATGCTGCCGTAAAGGATTCGGCTGGAACTGAAATGGCGTTCGAAATGACAGAGGTCGTCAGGGGCGCGTCAGAAAACGGGTACTCGCAGGTTAAGTTCCAGGAAGGTTTTGATGGAAAATCGGCGAAGATTGTTTTGAAAGGGGCCTATGCGCTGCTTGCAAAACTTAAAAATGCAGAGGAAGAAGAATAGATTTTTAATAGTGTATTGATCACAACACTTAAATCTTTAAAGGATGAAAGAGGGCAATAATAACGCGAAAAACCAATCTGCTGGCCCGAAAGGCAATAAGCTTGATTCAAACCAGGAAAGTGATGCTCATGGCCATGAAGGCCATGAGCATGAAGGGCACAAGGACGGGGAAAATCAGGAGCACACCCATGAACACGGAGGAATATTTGGCAAAAATACTGAGCTTATTTTCGCATTGCTCTGCGGGGCCTGTCTGGGCACCGGCTTTGGGCTTTCCTTTGTTGAGGCAGTCCCTGGCTGGGTAAGTATCGCATTTTATGTGGTTGCCTATTTCTTTGGTGGGTTTTTTACCGCCAAGGAAGCTATTGAGACGATTTCAAAAGGGGGTTTTGAGATTGATTTTTTAATGCTGGTAGCAGCCATTGGGGCCGCTATTCTGGGAGAATGGGCGGAAGGGGCCCTTTTGCTATTCCTGTTCAGTCTAGGCCATGCCCTCGAACATTTTGCTATGGGCAAGGCCAGAAAATCTATTGAAGCCCTGACTAGTCTTGCCCCTTCGGTAGCACTGGTTGTAAGGGATGGCAAACAGCAGGAGATCCGCATCGAAGAATTAAAACTTGGAGATGTGATCATTATCAAACCCAATAGCAAGATCCCAGCAGACGGGGTGGTCGTTAAAGGGGAAGGAAGTGTCAACCAGGCACCGATTACAGGAGAAAGTGTCCCTGTGGACAAATTGCCTGTTGCCGACCCAGAAAAAGATTATAGCCAACAGAAAAACATAGAAGCCCAGTTCCGGGTTTTCGCCGGAACTATTAACGGCGGGTCAGTGCTGGAAGTAAAGGTGATCAAGGAAGCCAAAGATTCGACCATTTCCCGACTGGTGAAAATGGTCAATGAAGCGGAAAAGCAAAAATCACCTACCCAGCTGTTTACAGACAAGTTTGAAAAGTATTTTGTACCTGCTGTCCTGGTACTTGTCACGTTGTTATGTTTTGCATTCCTTGTTATTGACGAGCCTTTTAGCAAAAGCTTTTACAGGGCCATGTCGGTGCTGGTAGCAGCAAGCCCTTGCGCGCTTGCCATATCTACTCCCAGTGCTGTTCTGAGCGGGATTGCCCGTGCAGCCCGTGGGGGTGTACTCATCAAGGGAGGCGGCCCACTTGAAGACCTTGGTGAGCTTAATGCGATAGCCTTTGATAAAACCGGTACACTCACAGAGGGAAAACCCAAATTGACCAATGTAATCCCGCTCAATAATATCAGCGAAGAAGAACTTTTAAAAATTGCCATTGGCGTAGAGAAGCTTAGTGATCACCCGCTGGCAGCAGCTATTGTTAAGGGGGCTGAGGAAAAAATAAAAGGGATCCAGGCAGACCAAGCCAGAAATGTTCAGGCCGTTACTGGCCGCGGGGTGAAAGCGGAAGTAAACGGCAAACAGGTTTGGATTGGAAACAAGGCTTTGTTTGAAGGAGAACAAGGCGGTATCCCCAAGGATTTTCTTGCCCAGGTGGAAGAGCTTGAACAGGGTGGACATACATCAATGCTCGTTAAAAGGGATAGCGATTTTATAGGAATACTTTCCCTTATGGATGTACCCCGTAAGGAAGCGCAACATGTGCTCAGCGAGCTGACTACGCTGGGCATCACAAAAATGGTGATGCTTACCGGGGACAACCAACAGGTGGCAGAAGCGATCGCCAAACAGATCGGTATTACAGATGCCTGGGGGAATCTGATGCCTGAAAATAAAGTCGAAGCAGTTGCCAAGCTGGCCGGATCAGAAAAAAAAGTGGCCATGGTTGGAGACGGGGTCAATGACGCGCCGGCGATGGCCAAAAGTACCGTTGGAATCGCCATGGGTGCTGCAGGGTCCGATGTAGCGCTGGAAACTGCCGATATTGCGCTGATGGGGGATAAGCTGGAAAGCCTTCCCTTTGCCATTGGCCTTAGCCGCAAAGCCAGGGGCATTATCAAACAAAACCTGTGGATTAGTTTGGGCGTTGTAGCGGTCTTAATTCCGCTTACCATTTTGGGCATTGCCTCCATTGGACCTGCCGTAATAGCCCATGAGGGATCGACGTTGATCGTTGTCTTTAATGCACTAAGACTTTTGGCTTACAAAAATGAATAAGGACGTCCCAACCGTAAAAAGTAGCTGTGTAAAGATGACGATTCGCTGATATGATCTCTCCAAAAGAAATAGTCTTTACCTTAATACCTGTACTGCTGTGGTATATCGGCGGAATGATCGCCTACTTCAAGCCGCCAGGTGCGGCATTGAAAAGTGTTATCCTTCATTTTGCGGCTGGGGTCGTGTTTTCCGTAGTTGCCGTAGAGCTTCTGCCGGATATGATCAAGATACACGATGCCAAATCAATTATCATCGGGTTTTCGTCCGGGGTAGCAGCCATGCTGCTCATCAAATATTTTACCGGAAAAATTCAGCCTTCGAAAAAATCGGAAACGGCAATTGGGTTGCCGTGGGGGGTACTGATAGCGATGGGTATTGATCTGTTGATTGACGGGATACTGCTAGGTATAGGCTTTGCCGCAGGGGAGAAGGAAGGGGTAATGCTAGCGGTTGCACTTGCCCTGGAATGTTTATCGCTTGGAATTGCCACAGTAACATCTCTGTCGGGATCATCGCCCTCTAAAAAACTCATTCATCTTACCCTGCTTGCGATGGCTTTGGTTTTCATTTCAGGGGCAGCGCTGGGACTGCT
Source organism: Dyadobacter bucti (assembly GCF_005869225.1). Taxonomy (GTDB): domain Bacteria; phylum Bacteroidota; class Bacteroidia; order Cytophagales; family Spirosomataceae; genus Dyadobacter; species Dyadobacter bucti. The sequence goes on from NZ_SWFP01000025.1 coordinate 15,973, forward strand.
ATTATTGCACAATACCTCTGAGAACGTGCTTGAGTTGATACTTTCTTTTGGGTCGGCGGCTTTGTTGTTTCTGGTTATTGAGGAGCTGCTTGTGGAAGCCCATGAAGAAAGGGAAACCGCTTTTTATACGGCCTCCTTCTTTACTGGTTTTCTAATTTTTATGATCCTGGGAATGATGCTTTGAATTCATACCATCTTTTACCCGCTGTACTGCAATGAAATTCATAAACCGTCTGGATGCGCATCATAAATTATACATAGCCCTGGCAGCTGGATTGATTGTGTTTTTTCTTGCATTGGGGACATTTTCAAAACCTGTGCACATCATGATTACCTGGCTTGCTTATTGTGTTACCAGTCTGGTACTATCATGGACAACCATTTTATCATCCCATCCAGCCGAGGTTAAACACGAAGTCCATGCCCAGGATTCGAGCCGGACGCTGATCTTCTTATTTGCTGTTGCTGCCGCATTTGTAAGTCTGTTTGCCATTTTGATTCTTTTACAAGGTTCTGGTCAGCAGTCAAAATCGGATCTTACAGGCCATATTTTACTTTCACTGGGCAGTGTAATCAGTTCCTGGTGGCTGGTACATACCACATTTACGTTGAGGTATGCCCATCTATATTACTGTAATATCGAGCATGACCATAAAGGCAAAAACCAGAAGCCAGGTGGGCTCGAATTCCCAAATGAGAAAGAACCCGACTACCTGGATTTCACCTATTTCTCTTTTGTGATCGGCATGACCTTTCAGGTTTCAGATGTGCAGATTACTTCTAAGCGGGTCAGAAGATTAGCATTGATGCACGGGGTCCTGGCATTTGCATTCAATACGGTCATTGTTGCTTTGAGTATCAATATCGTCTCAGGACTGATGCAAAAATGATTCTTATTATCCTAACCAGGCACTGAGATTAACATAATGCTTATTGGCCATGAAAATAAAATATATCCTCTTTTGTTTAGCCATCTCAACCACTGGTCAAGCGCAGCAATCCTGGTTTAAAACGGATACTACTACAAAAGTAAATGTAACGGGGCGCCAACTGTTAAATCCCTGGGCAGGCGGGCTGAATGCATCCCAATTTTCGAAAATGCACCTTGATGAGGATGACATGGAAGATCTGGTGGTATTTGACCGTACCAATAGCAAAGTGACCACATTTATTGCTGCACCTAACCCGTCAGACGCGTCAGCTATGGTTTTTTTACATGCCCCTTCCTATGAATTATTATTCCCTTCCATGTACAACTGGATGGTGCTTGCAGATTATAATCAAGACGGCCATAAAGATCTATTTACCAGCTCACCTTTGGGCATCAGCGTGTATAAGCAGTTAAGAACACAAAGCGGCTGGTCGTGGCAGTTAGCCAGGGAGGGGGTAAGCACCAAAGGTTTTTCTTCCAATCTTAATTTACAGGTTTCCGGTGAGGATATCCCCGCAATCGTCGATATTGATGATGATGGAGACCTGGACGTACTTGCTTTTGACTATTCAGGGACTTTCATAGAGCTGCATCAGAATTTAAGCATGGAGCGTTTTGGCAGGCCAGATAGTCTGGGTACCCAGGCTGATCCTGTCTATTTCCGGAATGGTGATTGTTGGGGAAATTTCCATAAGGACACCAATCTGGACTTTGTATTTGGAGCAGATTGTGGAGTGATGGATTATTCGGGGGGACGTATCATGCATGCGGGAAATTCCATCCTTGTCAATGACTTAAATGGGGATGGTACCAAAGATCTGTTAATCGGTCATGTGAGCAGTGATTATATTTCCTTTGTCAGCAACTCCAAAGCGGGTCTTATTGCCAACTACACATCGGCAACCAATTCTTATCCCGCAGCCGATCCGGTTTCCATTTCTATGTTTCCGGCAGCCTATATGGAAGATGTTGATTTCGATGGATTAAAAGACCTTATAGTCTCAACCAATGCCGGGTCCTCAGACAACAATTCGACTGATTTTAAATCTTCTAACTGGCTCTATAAAAACACCAGTGATACATTGAATCCAGAGTTCAGGCTTGTCCAAAAAAACTTTTTGCAAGACCAGATGATTGATGTCGGGGAGAATGCGGCGCCCTCTTTTTTTGATATAGACGGGGACGGAGATCTTGACTTGATTGTAGGCACAGGCGGGAAGCCGACAGGGTCTGGCTTTCGTGGCAGTTTGTGGTTGTTAAAAAACAGCGGCACTTCCAAAGAACCCATCTACGAAGTCGAGTCTGAAAACTATCTGGGGTTAAGCGAAGCTTTCGCCCTCTATAACATCAAGCCACAATGGGCTGATTTCAATGGGGACGGAACCATAGACCTGGGATTTTCATCGGTTTCGTCTGGCAGCTTAAAGCCCGAATTCAGGTATATACCCAACCGGGGAAGGACAGCAATGGCCCTTCTAAACATACAAGACGCCATCTTGCTTGCCATGCCCATTGATTTACAGATCGGGGATGTCCCCTTTTTTTATGATGGTGATGGTGATGGCGATCTGGACCTTTTAATTGGAAAAATACAAGGAAATATTATTTACTATATCAATACCGGATCAAGGAGCAGGTTTGAATTCAAACTACAAACCGATTCTTTTGCAGGGGTCGCACTTAATTTTCAAGGACGTCTTACCCAGGTATCAGTAGCGGACTTTGACCTGGATGGGCGTGCAGATCTGATGACTGCCGACTATACTGGGACAATCCGTATTTTTCATAGTGCGCCTTGGGGTCAGTGGACACAGAGAGAAAGCCTGCTGATTGAAAACAATGGTTTGGCAACGACGCCTTTTTATGGAAATTACCTTTTTGCCAATACGGGCGATTATAATGGGGACCGAAAGCCCGACATTGCAATAGGCACCAATGCAGGGGGAGTTATATTACTTAATAACATCTTACCAGTAAATTCTTTACCGGGGATAGGCGAACACCAGGTAATCGTTTTTCCCAATCCGGGCAGCCAATTCATCAAGGTTGTTTCATCTGAAAATTCGTTATTAAAAATAGTGAATGTGAAGGGTATCGTTATGGCAGAAAATATTGCCGTGATGGCAAATATCGAAAAGGAAATATCTTCCTCATTTTGGCCATCCGGATTGTATTTACTGGAATTTGTGGGTGAAACCGGCAGCGTGACAAAAAAAATAGTGGTTCAATAGCCAACATGCTGATAGCTGTTATAGTGAGCTGATTGATTTATTCCATTCGTATGAGGACTATTTGGTTCACCGTTTTAATGGCCTTTTTACCATTGGTGCTCGCCGGGCAGCGCATTTTAAGGTATAGCAACGAATCCAAGCGCACGACAGGCGATACTGTAATCAGAAAAATCACCCCCCAGCCGTATGGGAAATACGTCCGGATCAGGTATTACGACGGCAGCAAACAGAAAATATTCAAGGATTCCTTATGGGGATACATTGATAAAAAGGGGACGGTGTACCGGATTTATCACCGTCGGTCTTACAGCGTTTTGGAAAATGACGAAATTGTCAATATGCCTATAAAAAGTATGTGGGCAAGGCGTGGAGGACCTATTTTGCTTATAGTAAAGACCTGGATTCCAAAATTGTAAACAGGAAAAAGAAACTACAAAAGCTCGAATGATAACTTATCCCGATCAGCCACAGCATTCAGGTATTGGAATCTGTTTTGATTCATTCTTCGGGGTTATATGATTCCCAAGTAAAAGGAAAGGCTGTAAGCAGGATTAAGAAGCCGTTTTAATAGAATCACACAGTAAGGTCTGGTATAAGAATATAGGTGCATTGCTTGAAAATAGAGCGTTCATAGTTTAAAAATCATTAAAAGGCTCATCACCGGGCTTACGCTCATTGGCCTAGTCATATTACACATTATTATAGAAATTTAAAACGGATTATATTATGGAAAACAACCAAAATAGTCAGCTTGGAGGCCAAGATCCAATTGATACAGAATTAGCGAAAAAACAACAACACGAAGGCCATGATCATGCGGAAGGGGAAGATCATGATCAGGAAGATGATGATGACCATGGCCATGGTGAAGGCGACGGGCACGATCATAGCGGTCAAGGGGGTAGCGAGAGCCTGATCAAAAGCCGGTGGGCATTATGGCTGAGCCTTGTAATCCTGCTGGGGTTCCTGTTAATAAGCAAAGTCCTTCAAATCCCGGTGGCAAAGCCCGTCGAGATTGGGTTAATGGTGGCAGCCTATGTGTTGGCAGGCTACAAAACAATTCAAATTGCGTTCAGAAGGGTCAAACGTGCAGATTTTTTCAACGAATTCACTTTAATGACAACCGCCACGCTGGGGGCGTTCTATATTGGCGAGTTTGCCGAAGGCGTTGCGGTGATGATCTTTTACGAGCTGGGCGAGCTCTTTCAGGATCTGGCAGTTAACCGATCCAAACGTTCTATCAAAGCATTGCTGGACGTTCGTCCCGATAAGGTGACAGTCAAAAGAAGCGAGGGCAATAAGGTTATTAACCCCTCTGATGCTGCCATAGGCGATATCATCATGGTCAAGCCAGGTGAGAAAGTTGCCCTTGACAGTGAATTGCTGACGGAATCGGCTAGTTTCAATACTGCTGCGCTGACAGGCGAGTCCAAGCCGGATACCAAAGAAAAGGGAAGCACGGTCCTTGCCGGAATGATCAACCTGGACAGGCCCATTGAGCTAAAAGTGACGACTGCTTTTAAGGATTCGAAGCTTTCCAGGATACTGGAAATGGTGCAGGATGCCACGGCCAGAAAAGCACCGACACAGCTTTTTATCAGCAAGTTTGCCAAGATTTATACGCCTATTGTTTTCTTTTTGGCGCTGGCTATTACGGTGCTACCGTACTTTTTTGTTGATGACTATGTGTTCAATCAATGGCTTTACCGCGGGATGGTGTTTCTGGTTATTTCCTGTCCATGCGCCCTGACGATTTCTATTCCCCTGGGCTACTTTGGGGGCATCGGCCTGGCTTCCCGGAATGGGATTTTGTTTAAAGGCTCCAACTTCCTGGATGTGATGACCAAGGTGGATACCATTGTCATGGACAAGACGGGCACGCTTACCAAAGGGGTATTCAAAGTACAGCAGGTTGTTAGTGATATGGACAAGGAAGAATTCCTAAGATTGACCGCATCCTTGGAGAATGTATCCACGCACCCGGTGGCAAGGGCGGTCATCGAGTACCAGCAAAGTAAAAAATTGGAAGATCCTACCGATGTAGAAGAGATAGCAGGGCATGGCTTGAAAGGCAAGGTTGCAGGCAGGGAGCTGCTAGCCGGTAATCCAAAACTACTGGATAAATTTTCAATCTCTTACCCTGATGATATCAAGCAGATCCAGGAAACAATCGTCGTTGTAGCAGTTGAAGGCAAATATTCTGGCTACATTACCATTGCCGATGAAATCAAGGAGGATGCCGCGCAGGCTATCAAGGATATGCATGCTTTGGGAATCAAGACCGTAATGCTCTCTGGCGACAAGAATGCTGTCGCCCAGAAAGTGGCCAAAGAACTGGGCATCGATGAAGCATATGGGGATTTGTTGCCAGAAGGGAAGGTCGAGAAAGTGCAGGCTTTCAAGGATGCCGGTAAACGTTTGGCCTTTGTCGGGGACGGAGTCAATGATGCACCCGTTGTCGCCCTCGCCGATGCGGGCATTGCCATGGGCGGCCTGGGATCTGATGCGACCATTGAAACAGCGGATGTGGTCATCCAGAATGATCAGCCGTCCAGGATTGTTTCTGCCATCCGGGCTGGTAAGATCACGCGCTCTATTGTTTGGCAAAACATTATCCTTGCCATGTCTGTAAAGGCAATCGTCCTTCTGTTAGGTGCAGGCGGGGTTGCATCTTTATGGGAAGCGGTTTTTGCTGATGTCGGCGTAGCGCTACTAGCGATCTTAAATGCTTTCCGCATTCAAGGAAAAAAGATCTAACCTGCTGCAATAAACATACTTGCGAAGGATTTTTGGTTCTCTTTTATTAACGAGATACGATAATCCATGGCCTGCTTCACATTGGCAGGAGCTAACGCAAGAAATTTAAACTAGTTAATTAAATACAATGGGTGAAGAATTGGATTCAAATCTCGGCAAAAATGAAGAGAGGCAATTGCTAATCAAAGTAATCCTGATTAATTTATCACAGGTAGCACTAGCTGGTATTGTCGGATTCATTATTAGTTCTTCCAGCTTATTAGGGACGGCGCTAGATAGTTCAGGCGATATGGCTGTCTATCTGGTAAGCCTATATGCTGTTGGAAAAAGCATTCTCGCCAAAGTGCGAGCCGCCACTTTTTCAGGCATCTTTTTAATGGGTTTAGGCATTCTTCTTTTAGTGGATGTGACAAAGAAATTTCTTGAAGGTTCTGAACCGGTCGGTTGGGCCATGATTATTGTTGCCCTGATTAATACGGCGAGTAATTTTTGGATTGTGCGCCTGTTGAAGTCCGATCAGAAAGGCGGCGTACACATAAAAGCTTCCATCATTTTCACAGACAATGATATGTGGATAAACCTTGGGATTGTGGCATCCGGTTTAGGAGTAATGCTTTTCAAATCTTCCATTCCTGATTTGGTGGTGGGAGTAATTGTTGTATTAATTAGTCTATGGGGTGGGTATAAGATCCTGAAGGAAGCGAATGAAACGAAAAAAGAAAGTAGAAAGAGTTAAGCAATCAATCTTATGATTTCAATGCTGTCATTTCCCCGAAAATTTTAAAAAAATGAAAATAGCCATAACACAGCAGAACTACCACATCGGCAACTTTGAGCACAACATAGAAAAAATAATTTCTGCCATCGAAAGAGCTAAATCGGATGCAGTGGATTTGATTGTATTCTCTGAATTGTCCGTTTGCGGCTATCCACCAAGAGATTTCTTGGAGTTTGACGATTTTATTAGCAAGTGCTATGAAAGCATTGATATAATTGCAGCCCACACGAATGACATTGGTGTTATCATCGGCTCCCCACAACGGAATGATGTACTCGAAGGAAAAGACTTGTTTAATTCTGCTATTTTCCTTTACAACAGCGAAGTCAAAGGCGTTGCGCATAAATCATTGCTTCCTACCTACGATGTTTTTGATGAATATCGCTATTTCGAGCCATCAAACGAATGGAAGATAGTGGAATTTAAAGGGGAACGAATTGCACTAACGATATGCGAAGACATCTGGAACTTAACAGACAATCCACTGTATCGTATTTCACCAATGGATTTGTTGATAAAAGAAAAACCTACCATTTTAATTAATATAACCGCTTCCCCTTTTGACTACGACCATGACGATGATAGAAAAGAAATTATTTTAGAAAACATCAAAAGGTATCATTTGCCCATGATTTATTGCAATACGGTAGGGGCACAAACAGAAATTATTTTTGATGGCGGCAGTTTGGTGTTCGACAAGTCGGGGCGGCTTTGTAAAGAACTGAAATATTTTAAAGAAGATTACGACACCATTACAACTCAGGAATTAGAAAGTGGGAAGTTGGAAGAAGTAAAAGCGTACCAGTTTATAGATGAACGGGTAGCAAGATTAAAAGACAGTAATAAAGTCATTGAGTACCTGACAACCGACAAAAATATTTCGCAAATACACAGTGCATTGCTTTTGGGCATCAGGGATTACTTTAAGAAGATGGGATTTTCAAAGGCAACCTTGGGCGCAAGTGGCGGCATTGACAGCGCGGTGGTACAGGCATTGGCAGTAGAAGCATTGGGAAAGGAAAATGTACATGTGTTACTCATGCCTTCCGAGTACTCATCCACACATTCTGTCAGCGATGCCGAACAGTTGAGCAAAAACTTAGGTAACCACTATGACATTGTTCCAATAAAAGACATTTACGATCAGTTCTTAAGCGCCCTCCATCCCATTTTCAACAACTTGCCCTTCGGCATTGCAGAAGAAAACATCCAGAGCCGCGTCAGGGGAAGTTTGCTGATGGCATTAGCCAATAAATTCGGCTACATTCTTTTAAATACGTCCAACAAAAGTGAGCTGGCAGTAGGCTATGGAACGCTGTATGGGGATATGGCAGGCGGCTTATCCATATTAGGTGACTTGTACAAGACACAAATTTTTGCCTTAGCAAAAGAGATCAACAAAAATAAAGAGATAATACCTGAGAACATCATCAATAAGCCTCCATCAGCGGAATTAAGACCAGAACAAAAGGACACTGACAGCTTACCAGAATATGAAACACTTGATCGAGTGTTATATGAGTACGTAGAGAGACGTAAAGGCCCAAAAGATATCAATTCTTTGGGATACGATACAAAACTCGTAATAGGGATACTAAAATTAGTGAACACAGCGGAATACAAACGCAATCAATTTTGTCCAATTCTAAGAATAAGCAGAAAGGCATTTGGTGTGGGACGAAGGGTACCAATAGTGGCTCAATATTTGAGTTAAGGTATTAAATATCACAAGATGGTTACTTGGTTAAACACGGGAATGAGATGCTTTTTGTCCATGAAACATGAAAACTCTGGCTTGCATAACAATGCCTTTCATAGTATTTCTTCCTATTCGAATTGCCCATCTCTTTAAGATGGGCAATTCAGTTGAGACAAATAAATGGTTTACCTAATTATGGTGTTGGAAAAGCTGGATTTTTAAAGTAGCACTGATAACGTACATTCTTAGCAAGCTAATAATTTTAAATATTTATGATAATCCATTAATTAACTACCAGTCACAGAAACTTTTAGTCGCTGAATAGAGCATTATTTAAATAGGCTCTAGATAATGTGTTTACTTTTGCAAATTAACAAAGCGGCGTTCTTTATTATGAAGCGATTTAATCTACTTTACTCTTCCTTTTTTTTAATTGTTTTTTATCTTCTCATTACACAGCTAGCGATGGCTGCCAGCCCGGATAAAAAGATTCAGACTGTGGTGAACCTGCTTGATTATATTGCCCGTGATTATGTCGGAGCAGTGGAAAACGGTAAAATTATCAGTGAGACTGAATATGCTGAAATGATCGATTTCGGGGCTTCTGTCTATACATTAAGCAGTGAAACAGCATTTAAGCAGCAGCAAGCGAAAGAGCCCATACTGTCCCAAATCAAGCAATTACAAAAACGGATTGTTGATAAGGCGGACATTACAGAAATAGATTCCCTTGCCAGAAAAGTCCGCTCAGAAATTATTACTGCTACCGGCTTTGATCCCTTACCAGCTCATTATCCAAGCCTGGTAGCAGGCCAGGCGCTATTTAAAACCTATTGTGTGTCTTGCCACGGGGAGCATGGCGACGGAAAAGGGCCGGCAGCAAAAGGGCTTGATCCCGAGCCTACCAATTTTTTAGATGCCAAAGCCATGCAGCCCGTTTCACCGCTGGCCGCCTTCAATACAATCAGTATTGGCTTGCAGGGTACAGCCATGACGGGATTTTCAGAAGTACTTGACGAGAATCAAATTTGGGAGCTTGCTTTTTATCTCAAATCGCTATCTGCGCGGCAAGCAGGGTTGGATTCGGCAAAGGCAGACCAAATTTTGCATTCAATGAAAGAGCGGATCCCACTGGAAACGATTGCTGCAAGTTCTGATAATGAGTTAATTAAAATACTTTCGGGAAGTCCTGCTGAGCGTCAGCAGAAAATTGCAGCGCTACGTATGCAAAACCCGCCAAATGGCCCGAATGCATATATAGAACAGGCTAAGGGCAGTTTACAACAGGCACTTATGGCCTACGAGCAACAAAATAGAAAGGAGGCGCGCCAGCTAACGCTTACAGCATATCTGGAAGGGATCGAGCCCATTGAAGCGCAGTTGACGGCAACTGCACCTCATTTGACTATCGCCATTGAAGAACAAATGCTGTTGATCCGCAAATTGATCGAGTCGGGCGTACCCACTGACCAACTACGTGGGGAAATTAACAAGACTTCGGCTTTAATCGATGATGCGAGTAATGTGTTAGGCGACAAGAAATTTGAATTTGAGGTTCTCGTTACAAATGGACGAAAAATAGCGGTTTGAAATTATTCATTGCTCTTAGCCAAATAATTATGCAAAGCATTGTTCATAAATAAGTCCAGATCGGATGCATTCTGGGATAACAACGTTT
>NZ_SWFP01000026.1 GCF_005869225.1 Dyadobacter bucti
GCTGCCCCTTCGCCTTGCATGTATTAAGCCTGCCGCTAGCGTTCATCCTGAGCCAGGATCAAACTCTCCATTGTAAATTTTGTTGTGGCATCTATTCCGTAAAATAGTGCCGAATTCTCTTTAACGAGTATTTTCTTACTCTCTTGGTTTATTTCATCATGTCAAAGAACAGGGCCAATCAGACTTTCTTACTCTCTTTTCTTTTTCTCTGTCTGCGATTGGGATTGCAAAGGTAGAAAAATATTTTACACTTGCGATATTGCAGCAAGAAAAAAATCAAAATTTTTAAATATTCTTTATCAATTAAAAATATTTAAAAATATTATACAATTATTCCCCCGTAAGAAAGGAATATTTATAATTAACAGGTGATAATAGTGTCTCCTTAATTGCCCTCGGCGACACCCATCTAAGTAAGTTTAGTACCGATCCCGCCTTGTCATTTGTACCAGAAGAGCGGGCTCCACCAAAGGGCTGCTGGCCAACAACTGCACCTGTTGGCTTATCATTGATGTAAAAATTACCTGCCGAATTAACGAGATTCTCTGTCGCGTATTGAATTGCATACCGATCTTCTGAAAATATAGCCCCAGTTAAAGCGTACGGAGAAGTATTATCGATTACAGTAATAATTTCTTCAAATTGATCTTCATCATATATGTACACCGTTAAGACTGGCCCGAAGATCTCCTCACATAACGTAACATAATCCGATTTCAAAGCCTGAATTACAGTAGGTCTGACAAAATACCCTTTCTCCTTATTATAATTGCCTCCTGTTACGATTTCGGCATCGCTGCTATTCTTTGCCTGTTCTATATAGGATGTGATCTTATCAAAGGATTTTTCATCAATCACAGCATTGACGAAGTTCCCAAAATCCTCAACACCGCCCATCTTAATTTCGGCAAGATCACCCAATATCAGTTCTTTGACTTCTTCCCACAAATTGGAAGGAATATAAGCCCTGGATGCCGCCGAACATTTCTGTCCCTGATATTCAAAAGCTCCACGGATCAGTCCCGTTGCCAATGCTTTCGCGTTTGCGGATCTATGTGCAAGAACAAAATCCTTTCCACCTGTTTCACCAACAATCCGCGGAAAGGTTTTATAGCCTGATATATTTTCGCCTATAGTTTTCCAGATGGTTTGAAACACCTTGGTACTTCCTGTAAAATGAACTCCCGCAAAATCAGCGTGTTTGAATACTATTTCTCCTGCGATCGGCCCATCCACAAGAATCATATTAATAACTCCATCAGGCAAACCGGCTTTTTTAAATACTTTCATAATGACATGCGCTGAATATACCTGTGTGAAAGCAGGCTTCCAGATCACTACATTTCCCATTAACGCCGGTGCAGCAGGTAGGTTTCCCGCTATCGCTGTAAAATTGAATGGTGTAATGGCGAAAACAAAACCTTCCAAAGGCCGGTACTCCATCCTGTTCCAAACACCATCTGATGATACAGGCTGCTGCTCATAAATATCTCTCATGAAATTTACGTTCAGCCGCAGAAAATCAATGATCTCACAAGCTGAATCTATCTCTGCCTGGTATGCGTTCTTAGATTGCCCCAACATCGTTGCAGCATTGATTTCTGAACGGTAAGGACCTGCTATTAAATCTGCCGCCTTCAAAAAAACCGCTGCCCGCTGCTCCCAGTGCAATGAAGCCCATTTTTGTCTGGCTTCGAGCGCAACATCTATTGCCTTTCTGACATCTTCTGAACTGCCTTCGTGGAAGTATCCAAGAATATGTTGATGATCGTGAGGTGGTGAAATAGCTTGCCTGTTTTGGGAAAATACCTCTTCCTTACCTATGTACTGAGGTATTTCTATAATCCGGGATCTCGCATCAGCAAGGGCCTTTTTAAGTTCAGTCCTTTCCTGGCTTCCGGGTGCATAATTTTTTACAGGCTCATTTCTGAGTTCCGGAACTTTAAAAATACCGTGTGACATAACTTTAAGTTTATTGATCAGTCTAACATTGAAAACTTATTACTTTCATTAATCTTAACTGCAGGTACTAAACACATGGCTTAAATAAAGAGTATACACAACCTTATATTATCGCACCAGCAGGTATTTTTCTTTAAATTTGCACCTCAATTTGAATCACATTCGTCTCATAATGATATTTCACAGCACAAAAAACGCAAATTTAAAAGCATCTCTTGAGAAAGCGGTTTTTAACAGCTTACCTCCAGACAATGGCCTATACATGCCTGACTATATTCCAAAAATATCAGATGAATTTCTGGCTGATATAGAAAACAAGACATTCAAAGAGATAGCTGTTGAAATAACTACCACATTATTTGAGAACGAAATTACAAGAACTGAAATTGAATCTATCATTGACAGAGCTTACGATTTTGAAGCGCCGGTTGTGCAAATAACCCCTGATGATTACGTATTGGAGCTATTTCACGGACCTTCCATGGCTTTCAAAGATTTTGGAGCGCGTTTCATGGCAGCTGTCATGTCTTATTTTCTAGCCCGCTCAAAAAAAGAAATAAAAATACTTGTTGCTACATCCGGCGATACCGGCGGAGCAGTAGCACAGGGATTTTATAAAATTCCAGGTATTTCTGTTACCATTTTGTATCCGAGCAATAAAGTAAGTGAAATTCAGGAAAAACAGCTTACCACCCTCGGCCATAATGTTACTGCTATTGAAGTGGATGGAACGTTCGATGATTGTCAGAAACTCGTAAAAGAGGCGTTCCTGGATAAAGAGCTTGCAGAACAGTTTAATCTTGCCTCAGCCAATTCCATCAACATTGCCAGGCTCATCCCCCAATCCTTTTATTTCTTCTCGGCTTACGCCCAGTTGAAAAGACTTGGAAAGCCTCTGGTGTTCTCAGTACCGAGCGGAAACTTCGGAAACTTAAGTGCCGGCTTGCTGGCTTACAACATGGGCTTGCCTGTGGAACAATTTATCGCGTCTACTAATCTGAACAATGCCGTTCCACGATATCTGGAAACCGGGAAGTACGAACCTGTCGCTTCCATCGAAACCATATCCAATGCCATGGACGTTGGCAATCCGAGTAATTTTGTTCGCATGGTCAGATTTTTTGGAGACGACTGGAATTTGGTCAGTGAAAAAATTTCAGGATTCTTTTTTGATGATGAACAAACCCGAAAAGCCATGCGGGAAGTTTTTGGAAGTACAAGCTATGTAATGTGTCCACACACGGCAGTTGCCTACCTCGGACTTGTCGAGTACCGGAAAAAACATAAATCTGATTTTACCGGAGTTTTTCTGTCGACCGCTCATCCGGCGAAATTTATTGACCTCGTCGAAGAAACTTTGGGGAAAAGCATTGAAATTCCGGAAAGACTAAAATCACTGCTAGAAATTGAAAAAGTTTCCGTTAAAATGAAAGCATCATTTTTAGAATTTAAAACATTATTAATGAGTAAGTTAGTATAGATTTTATTGAAAATTATGGCGCTTAGATTTAGTTATATAAATCAAAACGAACTGACGTACGCAAATACTAAAATGTAAAAGGGATCGGACAGTAAAAATAACTGTCCGATCCCTTGCTTTTTTTAATAGTCCTAATTAATGACGTCTCCTCTTAAAATTCGGAAGCGTTTCCTCGACTCGGCCACAAAAATACTTCCCGGATATTTTTCCATCAATTCCTGATACAACTTCATCGCCTGGTCTTTTTCATTTAGTTTTTCCTGATAAAGTTTGGCTGTGGCAAATAAGGCATCGTCACCAAAAATATCATGTCCGAACTTTGAGGTAAGCAGTTTCAAATTTTCCAAGGCCTGTTGATTGCTATCCAGTTTTATGTAGGTCTTCGCAGTAAGCCAAAGAATTTCATCGGCTAGACTATGGCCTTGGTACCTCTGATACAATTTTTTCAAAGTATCCAGAGCTTCAAATTTTTTATTTTGAAAAAGCAAAAGCTCAACTGATGAGTATTCTTTCATGGCGGTTTCGTTGCTGTCGAGCCCGGTGTTGTCCATGATCAGCAGGCTTAGCTCATTGGCATCGTTCGCAATTTCCCGTGTGGTAGCTTTCTTTAAAATATCAAGAACAGCCTTAGCCAGTATAAAATCGCCTTTGTAATAATGAAGCTTCGCATTGCGTAATTTGGCTTCATACCCTAACACATCATCTTTTTGAGACTTCTCTACTTGTGAGTAAACAAGCGTAGCCTCCCACGGTTCGCCTTGCAGTAGATAGATATCCCCGAGATCAAGTTTGCATTTATCCACAAAATTCTTCTCCTGCTTACCGGCCTCAATAGCGGTTTCAAGAATATCGATAGCCTTCTTAAAATCATCCATATAGAATGCATTCAGAATAGCCATATTCCGGAGCGCCTCCATGGTGCGGACGTTCGTGCCAAGCTCATCAACCAGCTGCTGGTACTGGCCCAATAACTTCTGCACCTCACTCTTCTTAACAGGATATGTATTTTTTACCTGTTCTTCTCTCGCAAAAATGGCCATTCTTCTCGATACAGGATAAAGCTGACCCTTTGGATATTCCTTCACAAGGTAGTCAAATACAGCACCTGCGGTGTGATAGTCTACGTTCTGTAGTGCCAGCATTCCCAGATTATAAAGCCTTGCTCCGTTGTGTTTAAAACGCTTATCGAGCGAGCGCTCCTGGATAAAAGCTTTATAAAAATCCTTCCGCTGAATCTGATACCAAATCAATAATTCATTATAAAATCCCTCATTGGGAAATTTTTGAATTTTATCATACAATACCTTTTCCAGCAAAACCTGCTCCTTTTCATCTTTTGTAAAATCCTGAAGCATATTCTGAACTACTTCGGTATTCTGATATCTTAATCCGTACGAAAGCAGTTCGTCAATCATTTTTTCCGGATCGTTCAAGTCGCGGTATACACTTGCGAGTTCAAGATTAAAAAGATCATTTCGCTTTGCCCCTTCCCTAGCCTGAAGTAATATATTCTTGGCCCACTCCGGTTGATTTATAGACCGGAATTCATCCGCTAAATCGCGTTTAAGCTCTATCCTGGCACCGGATGATGTCACTGCCTGTTCGTTTCTTTTCGACGCCTCCTGGGACTTTCCTTGCGCTTCCAGCAGCACTCCCCAGTATAGGTAGTACCAACTCGCATTCACAGCATCATTTTTGATCTGGCGTTTATAGAATTGTTCCCCGTCCCCCCAGGCTCTTGTTCTTGCAATGCAGTTGGTATAATTCTTCAATGCCCCTTTTTCAAAGGAAGATTTCAGAAGACTCGTATAATAGGTAAGCGCCTTTGCACAGTCATTATTTTTAAAATATTCCTCCGCCAGCTCCTTGTCACCCTGCCCGAACGCCGCCGCCCCGGAACAAAAACTATAAATCACAATCCATCTCAAAACCTTTTTCATAATAGAAAAAAAATCTTTTGTTTAATTATTATCTCTTACTAGGGCTGTGGACATGGGGATAAAGAGTTTATCCACTGTAGATTAACATAGTTATCAACATAATGTGAATAACTATTGCGAGTTATCCACTCAAGATTTTTATTTTATCAACAGATAACGTACTGAATTACAAGTTAAGGATTAAAATGTTCACATTTGTGTGTTGAAAACATTGGCTAAAGTGAATTTCAGTTTATCCACATCTTCTTAAGTGTATCAACGCTATGTTAACTTCGATTTAGATGTTGATTATCCACTGTAGGCGTATTTTTGAAAAATTATCCACAGTATATAGGGTTTATCCACAATGTTGTTCACAAATTAGGTGGGTTTATGAACAAGATTTTTGATTTATTAACATAGTTATCCACACTAAGTGCATAAGAAAATCAAAAATTTCATTTAGGAACGGATATATTGACGTCGTTCAGCTCAAAATTACTTTTGACCAAAATTTTATCGGGGAGATAATAGATAGGCTCCGGTTGTTTTTCATCTTCGAAGTTCCCTGTGTCCCATCTTTTGTTGCGGTTGACGTCCAAAATGAGTCTTAAATGGTATTTTCCCTGCGGTATATGCCTGAAAGTATAGGGTGTACTGTATAAGGACTCGACCACCTTAAATTGTTCGTCTACGAGCTCCACAATGAAATGCGTGGATGTGTCAGCGTTCAATACGGCGCCCTTGATTTGACCAAAGTCTTCTTCATTCAGAACCGCGTGTTTAACAAGCATTTTTGGCAGCGTGTCACCTTCGACACTAATGATTGATCCTTTCGGTATATCCCATTTTATGCTATCCTTGGCAAAAGATTTTCCGGCAATTGTGAGCACATTGTGATACTTGTTCCAGCTGTATTTGAATGCGCTGAGCGGCTCATGGGTGAGGCTGTCTGTTATGAGATTGATGTTTTTATCGTCTATAAAGTGGACGGGTTTGTTTAATGTGAATTGATATGTAAAATCATTTGTCAACGGTTTGCTTTGTTCGGGGATAGTGGATGTAGAAAAAGGGTCTTTAACACGTTCTTTTCCCCTTTGGGCTTGAAAAGCTATTTTCTGCTCAAATTCTGTAGTTTTTCCAAGCGAATCGGTGGCCGTAAGTTTCACCAGCGTGGAATCCGGGTGCGGTTGAACGTTGAAGAATTTAAGCGAGGATCCGTTTTCCAGTAGGTAGGGTAGCGTATCCTTATTCATAAAAGTGACGCCGACTGTCTCTACTGATTTGCTGAAAACGACGGAATAATTGTTCACTTTGGGTATGGTCCGTTGTATTTTAAGCGGCGTATTATCTGAAAGAAACATAGTCATACTGTAAGAAACAGAGTCTGAGCCGGCATTGATAGGTTTATCGATAAAGCCTATCCTTTCATCCTTGGCGTTGTAAAGCATATTGCGGTTTTTATCATCAATAGCCACCAGTTGATAGTTTTTGATCTGAACATTTTCAATAGAAAATATACCGCTGCTATCTGTTCTAGAGAAGTAATATGGTTTTTGTTTAGTAATGTTCAGCGTGTCACTGACATTATAGAGACCTACCAGGACGTCGAGAATCGGTTTATTACTTTTGATGTCTTTCAGAGTCCCGTATACTCTGCCGGAGTCAAGACTATTACCAGTGCTGAACACTAATTTGAGATTTTTAGCGGGGTTTTTTTCGGCAAAATCCTTGATAGCATCGCCGAAACTGAGTGTGTAAGTAGTGCTGTCCTGAAATTGATTTTTGAAAGTCAGCGCTACGGACATTCCATTTTGCTTGTAAGAATATGGATTGTCGGCTTCGGGAGTAATGATCAGTTTCTGATTTATGTTGTCCACAACTACATATTCATCGAAGAATAACTCTATTTTTTTTCCTTTGAAGTTGAGTGTTTTGTTGAGCGGCACACTTTCGACGAGATTCGGGGCAAGTGAATCTTTTTTTCCCCCTGTGGGCGATACTTGTTGGGCACATTTTCCGAATAGGATCAGGCATATTACTGCAAAGGCAATGGTTTTGATCATGGTAATGAATTAAAAAAGCCCCCAATACAGTGGGAAAGTATTGAGGGCTGACTGTTGAAATTATCGTTCTGTTTATTTTTTCTTTATAATGTAGATCAAGCTGGATGTATTTATTTTTTCATTTTCGCCGGATCTTCCTTTCAAATTTGATATCAGGCCGGTATTGAAACTAGCAAGTAAGCCCATTTTTTTCGCCTGATACTTGCTGCTCAACATGCTTACATAGAACGAATCGAACCACATGGGTAGGATCTGTGTGATGGCCAGATCATGCTTGTCTAACAGGGTTTTCATCGTTGCTTTTGTAAAGTGGTAAAGATGCCTGGGAACATCATAGGCAGCCCAGAAGCGGCCGTATTTGACGGCATCATGGGACTGGGGATTAGGTACTGCTATGACTATTTTTCCGTCTTCTTTCAAATGATCTTTAATCCAAGTGACATTCTCATTAAGCTGATGAATGTGTTCCAATACATGCCAAAGGGTAATTACATCGAATGATTTTTCAGTCAACTGTGGTGCGATTATGCCCTCGTAAATGGAATCTCCTACCCTAGTGGAAGCGACGGTTCTGGCACCGTAATCCGGTTCGGTGCCGGTAATTTGCCATCCGTCTTTTTGTACGGCCTGGATGAAATTGCCGGTTCCACAGCCTATATCCAGTAAGGATCCTTTTTTGGAAGAAAACTCATTAATGAGTTTTACCTTTTGGTTTATCGTGTAATCGCGAACCGAAATATAGATCTTGCTCATCATATCTTTCGCTTCATCATGATGAGAAATGTAATCTGCAGACTGGTAATATGTGCCTATTTCGTCTTCTGTTGGTCTTGGATTTGTAAGGAGGAAGTTACAGGAATTACACTGCTGTATGGTAAACTCTTTATGGGATACAGTATAATCTTCGACATTCAGGTAATTACTGAAGCTGGTCTTGTCGCATACCGGGCAATTTTTGAGATATTCTAGTTGCATTTATCGTCCTATAAAGAGCATTAAAACTGAGATATCTGATGGGCTTACGCCGCTGATACGTGCGGCCTGCCCAATAGTGGACGGGCGGGTACGTTTCAGTTTTTCCCTACCCTCAAATGACAATGATGTAACAGAATCATAGTTGAAATTTTCGATGATACTGAGATTTTCGAGCTTGTTCATTTTCTCAACGAGCAGCATTTCCTTCTCAATATAGCTGTCGTACTTCAAATTGATTTCGGCCTGTTGAATAGAGTCTTCTCCGTACTCCTGCAATAAGGCAGCGACGGTTAGGTTTGCCTCTGAAAGTTGATGGATGGAAATTTGAGGTCTTTTTAACAGTTGTGCCAGAGAAGTTTTTTCCCGTAAAGTGGCCGTTCCTATTTCTTCAAGAGCAGCATTAATTTCCTCGGGGGTGAGTTTGGTGTTAGAGAACGCGGCAATGATTTCAGCTACTTCCTGCTTCTTTTTTCTGACTGTATCTAATCGGTTTTGGTCAGCTAACCCAATTTCATACCCTTTTTCCGTAAGCCTTATATCTGCATTATCCTGTCTTAACAGAGTGCGGTACTCAGCCCGGGACGTGAACATTCGGTATGGCTCTTCGGTACCCTTGTTAATGAGATCGTCTATCAGTACACCGATATATGCCTCTGATCTTTTTAGCACGAAAGGATCAAGATTATTGACGTTTCTATGCGCGTTGATCCCTGCTATGAGGCCCTGGCAGGCTGCCTCTTCGTATCCCGTAGTACCGTTGATCTGGCCTGCAAAAAAGAGATTTTTTATAAGATGTGTCTCTAAGGTTGATTTCAATTGTGTGGGCGGAAAGTAATCGTATTCTATTGCATAGCCTGGTCGGAACATCTTGGCGTTTTCAAAGCCGGGAATTTTCCGGAGTGCAGCATATTGCACATCTTCAGGAAGAGAAGTAGAGAATCCATTAACATATACTTCAACCGTATCCCACCCTTCTGGTTCCACAAAAATCTGGTGACGGTCCTTATCTGCAAACCTGTTGATCTTATCCTCTACAGACGGACAGTAGCGAGGGCCAATTCCTTTTATGCGCCCCGAGAACATAGGCGATTTTTCGAAACCGGTTCTAAGCAGTTCGTGCACTTCGTTGTTGGTGTAGGTTATCCAGCAGCTTCTTTGTTTGGATAGCGGCTTGGTATCCGTGTATGAGAATTTGGCTGGATGCTCGTCGCCTGGCTGCTCTTCCATTTTGGAGTAATCGAGGGAGCGCCCGTCTACTCTTGGAGGAGTCCCTGTTTTCATGCGTCCCGACTCAAATCCAAGTGTTAGCAGTTGTTCAGTAATTCCGGTCGCAGCTTTTTCGCCAGTGCGGCCGCCGCCGAAGTTTTTCTCACCAATGTGGATCAGACCGTTCAGGAATGTCCCGTTTGTTAGTACTACTGCTTTTGATCTGATCTCAATTCCCAGGCTGGTCCGTATACCACATGCTCTGCCGTTGTCCAGTAGTATTTCCTTGGCGGTATCCTGCCAGAAGTCCACATTTTTATTATTCTCTAAAATGTTTCTCCACTCCTGGGCAAACAGCACGCGGTCACTTTGGCATCGGGGACTCCACATGGCGGGACCTTTGGACAGATTAAGCATCCGGAATTGTATCATGGTTTTGTCACTGACAATTCCCGACTGACCTCCGAGAGCGTCTATTTCCCGTACGATCTGTCCCTTTGCCACGCCACCCATTGCGGGGTTGCACGACATCTGCGCGATGGTATGCATATTCATTGTAACGAGTAGCACGGATGAGCCCATCGTGGCCGCGGCCGCCGCCGCTTCGCATCCGGCATGTCCTGCTCCTACTACGATTACATCATATTCTTGAAACATAATTGGATTCTTGTTAAACCACTTTAATTAAAGTGTTCCACGTGGAAATTTAATTAGAACTGCAAAAGATACTGATCCTCTTTCGCTCTCATCTCTTTTTTTAGGCTCTCTGTATCGTCCTGGTAGCCCATCAAATGCAGGAGCCCATGAATCAGGACGCGGCGCATCTCTGTCTCAAAATCGGCCTGAAATGTCTCAGCATTTTCCCGTACCCTATCCACACTGATATAGATGTCGCCCTCCAATTTATTGTCTTCCTCACTATTGTCAAACGTAATAATGTCGGTGAAATAGTCGTGATCGAGGTATTGCTTATTGATTTCAAGCAAATATTCGTCAGAGCAAAAAATATAATTCAACTCAGATATATCGTAACCCTCTGATATTGAGGTATTTTTGATCCATTTCTTGGTTTTAAGTGGCTTGGCTAGATCGAATGGGATATCTTCTGCAAAAAAATTGAGCATGTTCGCTGAACTGGCCGGTCCCGACAATTGGCATCCGTCTGGCAGGACCGTTATTGTTAAATATTTGAAGCTAAATTAAACACAAACATACGTAAGTATCTTGAAAAGATAAGTTTAGCAGATAAGAGCGTCAGCCAGCATCTTCTTAAAAAGTGTTAACGCTCTTACCTGCTTGTTCCAACAAAAGGATTTTGTAATCAGTTCTTGGCCTGATATTTCCGGAAGTAACTGTCTACTTCACGTTTGTAGAATGGAGAAAATGTAGGCGGTATTGTCCGTAGCAATTCTGTCTGCTTTTCTTTCTCACGGATGTATGTTTCAAAGGCGGCTGGGGGCTGTCTCGGGAGCTGCTTTGCACTTTGTGCTTTGCGCTGCTCATCCTCATCCTGCTCCTTCATTGCTTTTTCCGATTCCAGCAACCTGGTCGTTATTTCCTGATTGCGTTTGATAAGCTCCGGAGTGATTCTTTTGTTTACGAGATCAGTTTCTGTTTCATCCATTTTTTCAGAAATCTCCTGCAACTCTTTTCCGAACTGTTTACCGGCTTCGGTACCTTTCTGTGAATCCATAAGGTCCTGGATCATTTTACGTATCATAGCCTGCTCCGCTGCCATACGTGCAAGTTTTTCAGAATTCTGGCCCTGCCCTTCCTTGCCCTGGCCGAGTTGCTTGATTTGCCCGTTGAGTTTTTCCTGCATCTCACCCATCCCTGGCTGTTCCCCTTTTTGCTTTCCTTTTTTGCCTTTACCTTTTCCAGGCATGGCCATCGCCATTTGCTGTTGCATCTGGTTAAAAACGTCCCCGAGCATCAATGCAAGATTATTCATCGATGTCATCGCAAACTGTTGTTTTGATGTAGCCAAATTGATTTGGCGATCCTTGATGCTCTTTACGCTTTCGTCCATATACGACTTCATATCGTTGAGCTCCCTTGTTATAAACGATTGGATCTGAACCACACGATTGGCAAGTGCATAAAGGCTGTCTTCCACTATTTTGGCATCGTCCTTCAATTTAAGCTGCTGCTGACCCAATTTGATAAATCGCGGATCCTGTAGGCTCACGCCACGAAAATCTTTCATTAACGTTTCCTGATCAAATGAAAGAGTGATCAGATTTTCAAGAATGTCGCGTAGTGCATCGAGATTTTCCTGCATTTGTTCCATCTCTGCGGCTTCCATAGCTTCCGACATGGACTTAGACATTTTTTTCATCGACTGCGCTGCTTTTTTTTGCGATTCAGAGGCTTTTGAATTCTGTTGCTTGTCCAACTGCTTCTTGCCCTCTTCCATCTGCTCAGAGGCGGTTTTCTGCTCCTCTTTCTGCGTATCGACCGGCTGGTCCAGTTCCTTGCTCATTTCCTCAATCTCCTTAGAATTTTCCTGGGCCTTTTCAAATTCATCCTGAATCTTCTCTTGCTCTTGTTTCAGATCCTCGTTCTTACCCTTTTTTTCATCCGCGCTTTTATTTTTATCATTTTCCTGTGTTTTCTCTGAGAGCGCTTCCTCTTTTTCTGCGAGTTCGTCAAGCTTCTCGACCAGGTTTTCCATTTTCTGCTCCATCTGCATTTGCTTGAAAAGTTTCATGGTTCTTTCAAGCTCCTTTTCGAGGTTGCCCTCTTTGTTGCGCAGTTTTTCCAGCATTGTGGACATCCGCTCGCTTTGTTTTTGTTCGAGGAGTTTTTTTAATTCCTTGTAAAGCTTGTCGGTGTCATTGTCCATCAAATCATTCATCAGCTTTTGGAGCTGTTCGATCTTACTTTGCAATTCCGGGCTTTGCTGGTTGAATTGTTTTGATTTTTCATTCGAGTTCTGATGTTTTTCCTGCAACGCCTGAATTTCTTTCATCAGCTCCTCCCGTTTTTTCAGGACTTCTTCAATTTGCTTTTGTTCTTTAAAATCCAGCTCCTTATTGCTTTTCAGTCGATTATCCAGATTAGTAAGGTCTTTTTGCAGGCTCTGGGCTTTTTTAAGCGCAGATTGCATCTGATTTTCGGTTTCCTGTTCAGATTTTTTGATCTCAGCTTCCAATTGGTCTTTCGATGGTACCGTGAACTGAATCGACCTGGAACGTGTGCTTTTTGCACCGTTTACGCCGTCGTTGTCCCACACCTGGGCATAATATTCAATCCTGTCGCCCGGAGCAAGCTGGAGGCTGTCTACGTACCATTGAAAGAAAAAGCTTTGCGTATTGACTGTTTTGTTGAATGGTATTGGGATACCCTTCGGTTCTGATGAAGAATTATCATTCGCCCTTTTCACCGAATAAAACATTTTCAGCTGTGAAAATCCATAATCATCGCTGATAGAACCTCCCAGGACCAGGTAATTGTATAACGTCGTGTCCTGGAAATTCTCAAGATTGAGAATAGGATGCTTGTCAGGTATCACATTGATGTAGTATCCGATCTTCTCGGCGTTGGTTGCCTCATCATTTTTCAGCATTACCTGATATTGCGAAGACTTTCGTGCAGACCTGCGGATCTGAAAATGCTCACCACTGCTTTCTTTCGCCTTGTACAAAACCGAATCGTTTTCGAACCGGATACTCAGGGAATTGGTAGACGAGGCGTTGAAATCCCACTCTACGGTAGTCCCTTCCGGAACAGAAAGATTTCCAACATTATTAAGGCCTTCAGAGGGTTTTTTGAGATATGCCGGATAGTGCAGGTTCACATCAAATGAAAGCAGAGACGGCCTTTCTGCAACTTTTATTCTATACTCATCGGAAACAAAACCCGCTGCATCAAACGAAAAAGCTACGTCACGCTGTAAATTTTTAAACAGATACGAAAAGTTCTGATTTCCGTCCCTGGTAAGCTTAAACCTCGACCCGTTTTGCACCAGGTACACAGCAGTAGGCAATGCTTCACCTTTTAGGGATAGTTTGAGTGTAAAGTCTTCATTCCTGAACGCTTTGAGACTTTTGTTTTCAAGAATGAAGGAAAACGGTGCGTACGTATAGTTCTTTTGAAAATGTATGATCCTGTCGGAACTTGAAGTGAAAAAGGATGGGTTAAACAGTAAAATTGCGGCGATTGCAGCGAGTGGATAAATGGCATATTTGAGCCATTTTTTATTTTCATTGAAACGGATGGCATCGGAGAACTTTACGATCAGCAATTGCCCGGACTTTTGCCGGATACTGGCTTCGATGAGATCGGACTGTGTACCGGACAGATTTTGTAGCTGTAGCGTGTTAACCAGCTTATCACCGATTTCCGGGAAATACTGGCCGATCTGCAATGCGGCCGACTGATCAGAAAGCGGCTTTTTAAGCCCCGATAAAAGGATGATGGGCTGAATTACCCATTGGAAGAAAGAAAACGCAAGGACAGCAAGAAAACCGAAGAATAACATGCCTCTGATTGCCGAACTGAACCGCCCGAAGTATTCCAGTGTGTTGAAAAACAAGAATACGGTCAAAAGCAAGGCAGCGGAAAGAATAATCCCTTTGAGCAACTGGTTTTGATAATATTTCTGACGGTATTCCTGAATGCGAAGCAGCAGGCCTTCCATAGCCGGGTTGAAAGGAGTCATATATATCTTCGTTTTAAACTATTGGAATATATTAACGTGTGCCTGGCGCAAAAATTACGGATTGACCATGCGTGTATATAACAAAGTAATTTAGTGAAATTATCTGGAAATTATAGTCTGTTACCGGTATAAACGGCTACCAGAATCAAATTTGACACATAAAAAAACAAACAACCCGGTGAAGAGTTGTTTGTTATGAAGCTAATGCCAAATGACGTATGAGACTATGATGCTTAGGCTTCGATGGTCTCAGGATAATTTTTCACTTCTCTGATAAACGATTTTACATCCTGTTCCAGATCGTTGCTTTCTTGTAAAACCCTTATAAATGCACTGCCTATGATTGCTCCGGCGGCATGCTGCGATGCTTTCCGGAATGTAGGATTGTCCTTAATACCAAATCCGATAAGCCGCGGGTTGCGGAGATTCATAGCATTGAGGCGCTCGAAATATGATTCCATGTCATCGCTTACACCGCTTTTTGAGCCTGTGACGCTTGCTGAAGAAACTGTATAGATAAAACCCTCACTTACCTCATCTATTTGCCTGATACGGGATTCCGACGTTTGCGGAGTAACAAGGAAAATATTCAGGATACCGTAAGAATCAAATATACGTTTGTATTCAGTCAGATATACATCCATAGGCATGTCGGGCAGGATAAGACCGTCAATACCAATTTCCGCACATTTTTTACAGAAATTCTCCACGCCAAACTGCAGCACAGGATTGACATAACCCATCAGCAATACCGGAATTGAAATATGCTCACGCATATTTTCCAGCTGATCAAAAAGGATCTTGACAGACATGCCATTCTCAAGTGCCTGATCGTTACTTCGCTGGATTGTTTCTCCGTCGGCAACGGGATCAGAGTAAGGCATTCCGATTTCCACAAGATCGGCACCGCCATCCTGCAAAGCTCTCAAGATGCGACTGGTGTCATTGAGCTCGGGAAATCCGGCGGTGAAATAGACATTCAGAAGCCCATTGCTGGTATTTCCTTCTTTGTTTTGCTCAAAAAGATTTACAATCCGGTTCATTCTTTTGTCCAGTAATCCGCTACTAAAACTTTGTCCAGATGTGGTCCAAGTACTTTTCCAAATGCTTTATGATCAGGATGCGGCAGATATATGGCACGGCCTTCCTCGCTGTCAAATGTTACGAAGAAAATGTGTGTGAAACCCTGGGACAGGCCTTCCGGACTATTGTTTGTGCCCCATTCAAGGCTTTTGATTTCTTTGATCTTTGATGGAAGTGCCCTGAAAGCGTCTTCCACTTCTTTTACCTGGGCCGGAGTTGCAGAGTCTTTGAATTTGAACAGAACAACGTGACGTAACATTTTCTTAGGGGGATCTTTTTGAGGTGAAACAAAGGCCATAGATCCGAAAAGAACCATACTGGCTAGAAAAAGAAGTTTAAGATTCATAAGATTCAGATTACCGGTTTTTTAGTTAAAATTTAATAAAAAGGCTGACCTACGCAGAGCAGTTAAGACACTCTTCTTCACCACTGAACTTCAGTCTGTCGAATTCTCCAAGTTTTTCTTTCAGTTCAAGGATTTCATCTTCCAGGTCGCATCTTTCAAAAAGAGAGAGTTCGCCGGAGTTTATTTTTGCTTCCAGCCCCTGTAATTTCAGTCTTAAATCGAATACTTCCGGTAATGTTAGAGTAGCCATTTGATGTGTGATTTATTTTGAAAATTGAAAAGCTAATCAATATATTTCATGTAGGTTGACATATCCTTATCGCCCCGACCGGAAAGATTTACGACTACGGTATCATTCAAAGATGCCCCCAGTCGTCCCAAAAGCGCCAATGCATGTGACGATTCCAGTGCAGGTATAATGCCTTCCATTCGCGTCAGCTCAAATGCTGCTTGTACAGCCTCTTCGTCTGTTGCCGACATGAATATGCCACGTCCGCTGTCAAACAGATAGGCATGTTGCGGGCCTATTCCAGGATAATCCAGACCGGCAGATATGGAAAACGGCTCAACGACCTGTCCGTCTTCGGTCTGCATCAGGATTGTTCTGCTGCCGTGTAAGACACCAGGTTTTCCCAGGGCAGTTGTAGCTGCGGAATGACCAGACTCAAGGCCTTTGCCGGCAGCCTCAACGGCAACCAATTTAACATCTTCATCTTCAAGGAAATGGAAAAAAGCACCGGCCGCATTACTTCCTCCACCAACACAGGCCACTACATAATCAGGAGTTTCGCTACCAGTTTGTTCTTTGAGCTGCCACCTGATCTCCTCTGAAATGATGGACTGAAAACGGGCAACCATATCAGGATAAGGATGAGGACCCACCACAGAGCCGATAATATAATGCGTATCGACCGGGTTGTTGATCCAATGGCGCATCGCTTCGTTCGTGGCGTCTTTTAATGTTCTCGACCCGCAGGTTGCAGGACGAACCTCCGCGCCCAGCATTTTCATGCGGGCAACATTCGGTGCCTGGCGTTCGATATCCAGTTCGCCCATGTACACAATACATTCGATATCCATCAAGGCGCAAACTGTTGCTGTGGCCACACCATGCTGTCCGGCGCCGGTTTCAGCTACCACGCGTTTTTTGCCCAGTCTTTTCGCCAATAGTATCTGGCCGATCGTATTATTTACCTTATGTGCGCCTGTATGGCACAGGTCCTCTCTTTTCAGGAAAATATTCGTTTTATATTTTTCTGAAAGCCTGCCTGCCCGATATAATGGAGTCGGCCTGCCTACATAATTTTTAAGAAGATCGTTAAATTCTTTCTGAAAGTCTGGCTCTGCGATGATCTGCAGATAGTTTTCTCGCAGTTCTTCCACATTCGGATATAGCATTTCGGGAATAAAAGCACCCCCAAAGCTGCCATAATAGCCGCGCGCATCCACATGATATAACTTCTTTTCTGCTACTGCTTCCATAATTGTTAAGCTTCCGCCTCTTCTTGTTCTTTTACGCGCAATAAACTAAATAACTCTTCCAATCGTGTAATATCTTTTACTCCGGGTTCCATTTCAAACATGCTGTTAACGTCAATTCCGTAGATAGGCAGTGTTTTTGACAATGCAATAATTTCTTCGATATTCTCCAGACCTATACCGCCGCTGAGGAGAAAAGGTTTTTCGTTGTCGTATTTCTTTAATAGTTTCCAATCAAATGCAGTTCCATTTCCGCCAGGATTAATTCCTTTGGTATCGAACAGAAACAGATCGCAGAAGGATTTATAATTGTTCAGCATTGCGAAATTGAATTTTTCGTCGATAGAGAATGCCTTGATAATGTTGACACCTTTCTGGCGGATGCTCCTGCATAAATCCGGCATTTCATTTCCGTGAAGCTGAGCGTATTGCAAATCGTACTTTTTGACCATATCAAGAATGTACCCCGGGTTTGCATTGACAAAAACACCTACCTTCTTAATGCTTTTGGGAATATTTCTGATATATGTTTCATCCAATTCTTCACCCACATAGCGAGGTGATTTTTCATAAAAAATAAACCCGATGAAATTGGGCTGTAACGCAACTAATTTTTCAATGTTGCCTTGCTGGCGCATTCCGCAAACTTTAATTTTCATAAAACCAGAGGGTTTAAGTTGCTGTGTTGAGTTAGATGGTCTTGTAAATCTGCAAGTGCGGTTCCAGGATTTACCGTTTTCATAAAAGTTTCTCCAATTAAGAAGCCTTTGTATCCATGTTGATATAGGCGTAAAATAGCTTGGGCATCTTTCAGCCCGCTCTCGGATATTTTAACAAAAGAATCAGGTATTTTGTCACTTAATTCCACGGATGTCTCTATGGATGTCTCGAAGGTTTTGAGATTTCTGTTGTTAACGCCGACGATATCAATGTCTTCACCAATGCTCTCGCTCAGTTCCTGTGCATTGTGTACCTCAAGAAGCACTTCCAGCCCCAACTCATGTGCTCTTTTGCTGAGGAGCTGTACCTCCGCAGGCGAAAGGCAAGCTGCAATCAGAAGGATAACATCCGCTCCTATGGATTTCGCCTCAAAAAGCTGGTATTCGTCAACAATGAAATCCTTGCGGAGCATCGGTGTACTGGGATTGGCAGCTCTGGCGCTCAGAAAGTCAGAAAAAGATCCTCCGAAAAAATCGGAATCTGTGAGCACAGACAACCCGGCAGCACCGGCCTTTACATAGTCAGCAGTAACCGTTTCGGGTAGCACCTGGTCGTTAATAATGCCCTTTGACGGCGATTTCCGTTTGAACTCAGAAATGATCTGCGGAGATGAAGCATATCTTAAAGCCGAAGACAAGGAAAGGGTACTATGAAGAAACAAAGGTTCTTTTTCCAGGTCGGAAATTGATTTCTGCTTTTTTGATTCTTCAACCTCTTGTTTCTTCCGGGCGACAATTTTCTCTAATATATTCATCAATCTATCTATATACCAGTATAGTTAACAATATCTGATGGGCGGCTTTACAGGTTATTCTTCTATTAATTTCTTAAAACTTTTCAGGGCCTTTTTGCTCTCCAGGGACTCTCTGGCGACCTCAACGGATTCCAGCAGGGACCATGATGGATTTGCGCAATGCAAAGCCAAAGCAGCATTGGCAAGGACTGCCTGTTTTTGAGAAGCGGTGGCAGAGTCATTCAGGACATCCATGAAAATTTTTGCAGAAGCTTCGACGGTCTTTCCTCCAGACAAATCATCAGAACGCAAAGTTTGCAAACCCAAATCAGCGGGTGTCAGAATTTGCTCTGAATGAGCAGTGATAATTTTGAAAGCACCTGTCAGTGACGCCTCATCATAACCGTCTAGTGCGTGCAGGACCAGAAATTGCTTGTCCGTTTGTTGGTAAAGATAAGCAAAAAGACGAGCTAATTCAAGACTGAACACGCCTACAAGTTGTTTTTGCGGGGATACCGGATTTACCATTGGCCCAAGCATATTGAAAAAGGTTTTTACGCCCAATTCCCGACGCACAGGAGCCACGTTCTTCATAGCCGGGTGGAATAGGGGGGCATGTAAAAAACAAACGCCTGCTTCGTCGATTTTTCGCTCCAGCACACTTTTATCGTTCGTAAACTTCGCACCAAGGTATTCCAGGACGGTAGATGACCCACATAGGGAGGAGACACCGTGATTACCGTGCTTGGCGACTTTCTGGCCGGCGCCGGCAACTACGAAACATGACAGGGTAGATATATTAAAAGTGTCCTTTCCGTCACCGCCGGTGCCGCAGACATCGATTGGATCGTAAGCGGATAAATCCACGGCAAGACATAACTCAAGCATTGCATCGCGGAAACCCTCCAGTTCTTCAACAGTGATGCTGCGCATGGCATAAATTGTGAGAAAAGAAGCGATTTCTGAAGTCGAATATTTACCGGTGCTGATACCGATTAGCATATCCTTGGATTGTTCTTTACTGAGAAGCCTGTACTCGAAGAGGTGACTAAGAATATTTTTCATCATAAAGCGGCAATGAATTAAATGGCAAAAAGTGGCGGGTTATTGATTTCAGTTTTGGCTTTCTATTTAAATTTAAATAGAAAGCCAGTTTTCAAGCATTTCCTTACCATGTTCTGTCAGCACAGATTCCGGGTGAAATTGTAAGCCTTTAACATCGTATTTTTTGTGAGAAAGACCCATAACTCTCCCCTTTTCATCCAGCGCAGTAATCTGTAGATCCTCAGTAAAAGTTTCAGGTATGACAGTCCATGAGTGATATCTGCCAACTTTGATCTCAGATGGAAGTCCTCTGAAAATACGGTCGGAAGGATCTGTAACCAGCGCAATATCGCTGATACCGTGGAGGACGTCTGTCATATTTTCCAATGTCGCGCCATATACCTCCCCGATTCCCTGATGTCCCAGGCAAATTCCAAGAATACTTTTGCTTGGGCCATATTCTCTGATTACTTCCGGCATAATTCCGGCCTCGGAAGGTATCCCCGGCCCTGGGGACAAGAGTATCTTATCGTAGTTTGCGACGTCTTCCAGGGCAATTTTATCGTTACGGAAAATATCTACTTTGTCGTTAAGCTCGCGTAAAATATATACAAGGTTGTATGTAAAAGAGTCGTAGTTGTCAAGAACAAGAATTTTCATTTTAGTTATAATTTAGGGTTGATTTATACCGCCAGCGGATAACCAAGTACCAATTCATCGCCGGATTTCCCGCGTATGCCCCAGTTATGCATTGGTGTTTCTGTCAATGTTATTTCGACATCGTTTGGTAAAATATTTAAATTCTGCTCAAATCGCTCGAAAATCAATTGATACAAAGCTTTCTTTGCTGCAATAGAACGTCCTTCAAACAAGGATATCTCGATGATGGTATATTGTCGAGTACGGCCCTCAGGGTAGTAAAAATCACCTTCATCCAAATAGAAAAATCGATGTGCACGTTTGTTCTCAGGATAATTTAATGCTTCTACCACACAAGAATGCAGACAGTCTGAGAGCTTATTCCGTCTTGGAAAGAGAAACGTTCTGTTACCGTATATTTTGATTTGTGACATCTTCCGTTCAACAACGCTTTAAATTTCTTCGGCTACTTCGATCGCATTACGAAGTGCAGCCAGTTTGCTGTTTATTTCCTGCAATTCACTTTCTACATTGGATTTCGCAACTACACCCATTCCTGCACGGAAGAAAAGTGTATTGTTTTTACTGAGGAAGGTGCGTATTGCTATGGCGTGGTTGAAATCTCCGTTGAAATCCATGAAACCGATAGCTCCACCATAAATACTGCGGTTGCTGGTCTCCATTTGATCAATAAGTTTCATCGCATTGTGCTTTGGTGCTCCGGAAAGTGTACCGGCAGGGAATGTGTCGGCCACCAATTGAAGAGGATTCACGCCTTGCTTCATAGTCCCGACCACCTTCGAAACCAGGTGTATCACATGTGAGTAGTACTGCACCTCTTTGTAATTTGTGACTTTGACGGCGTCGCAACTGCGGCTAAGGTCATTACGGGCCAGATCCACCAGCATAACATGCTCTGCGGTTTCTTTTGGATCGTTTAACAGGTTCTGCGCAGCTTCTGCGTCAGCCTGATCATCACCTGTTCTGCGAAATGTGCCGGCAATCGGGTGAATTTCCGCCTGGCCGTTTTTGATAAAAATCTGTTTTTCCGGAGAAGATCCAAAGATTTTGTAATTGCCGTAATCGAAATAAAATAAATAAGGTGAAGGGTTTATCGAGCGTAAAGCTCTGTAAACATTGAATTCGTCACCCTTAAAACTCCTGCTGAACCTGCGGGAAGGAACGATTTGAAAGACATCACCACGCAAACAGTGATCAATTCCTTTTTGAATAACGGCTCTCATTTCGTCGTCGGTAACATTTGACGTTTCTTCAGAAGCAATTTTGAAGCCATACTTTGGAAAATTTCTGTTTTTAATCAGGTTCTCTATTTGCTCAAAACTGTTTTCCTCTTTGGCGTCCCCATATTGATGTTCAAATATGTATAATTCATTTTTAAAATGATTGATCGCAATTACATAACGATAAACCTGATAGAAGATTTGGTCGATTTCTGTTTCCGGGTTCGCTTGCTGAATCTCAATATCTTCATAATAGCTCACAGCGTCATATGTCATGTGGCCAAATAAGCCGTTGGTAATGAACGGAAATTTATTTTTCTCTGATTTGAAACTCTGAGCGAAACTATATAGGGTCTGGACGGCGTCACGGGGATTAGACAAATCATAACTTTTTACTTCTCCATCTGGGAATTGCTCGGTGACACGGCTATTATTCAGCTTGAAGAAAGCGACGGGGTCGCAACAAATATATGTAAATGAGTTTTCATTGCCGTGATAGTCAGAGCTTTCCAATAAAATGGTGTTGACAAAGCGGTCTCTTAGCTTCAAATAGATCGATACTGGCGTTAAGGTATCAGCCAGCAGTTTCTTGTAGCGGGTGGTTATTGAATAAGTTGTGTTTAATGTTTCCATTCTGGATTTTTATAAAGGGACATAAAAAAACGGCTCGCTGTCAGATGAACAGCGAGCCGTTTGGAAAGTATATTACATTTTATACTAATCAATAGCTTATGCGTCCATCTTGTTAAGACGTGCACACCACCACCAAAAAGTATTTAATGAGTATTTCATGATTTTATGATTATGCCTTGACGGCATTAATGGAACAAATATATGGAAAAGAAATAGACGACCTAGCTTCCACCTCGTAAAAAATTATTTTTCCATTCTTATTAATAAATAGCGGATCGAGGATATAAGATATAGAACCGCGTTTAAACGCAAACAGCATCCTTTATGGGGATGCTGTTTAGGTTTTGTACTAGTATTGTGGCGGCTACCTACTTTACCAGGTTTGATCCAAGTATCATCGGCGGTCCCGGGCTTAACTTCTCTGT
>NZ_SWFP01000027.1 GCF_005869225.1 Dyadobacter bucti
TGCTGTTGTTTCAATGCAAAATTCACCATCAGGATTAAGACCGGCACTTCGATCAGCGGGCCGATCACCGCAGCGAATGCCGCCCCGGAATCAATCCCAAATACCGCGATGGCGACAGCGATCCCCAGCTCAAAGTTGTTGCCAGCAGCAGTGAAGGCCAGTGAAGTTGATTTAGCATAATCCGCGCCTGCACGTTTGGACAAATAGAAAGCAGAGAAAAACATGATCGCAAAATAGATCGTTAGCGGCAGCGCAATCCGCAGGACATCAAAGGGGATACTCACGATCAGCTGCCCTTTCAAACTGAACATGACCACAATCGTAAAGAGCAAGGCAATCAAAGTGATCGGGCTGATGGCCGGAAGGAATTTTGTCTCGTACCATTCTTTACTAAAAAGCTTGCTTAATACAATCCTGGAAATGATTCCAGCCAAGAATGGGATACCTAGATAGATGAAAACGCTTTGGGCGACTTGACAAATCGTAATGTTAACCACCAGGTG
Organism: Dyadobacter bucti; assembly: GCF_005869225.1. Lineage (GTDB taxonomy): Bacteria > Bacteroidota > Bacteroidia > Cytophagales > Spirosomataceae > Dyadobacter > Dyadobacter bucti. The sequence goes on from NZ_SWFP01000027.1 coordinate 504, forward strand.
GCCCTGCTCGAAACCTTTCAGTCCGAAAAGCGGCGGTAAAACCGTCACGAATACATAGGCATACACCGAATAAAACAAGACTTGAAAAATACTATTAAATGCAACGAGCCCTGCCGCATACAGGCGGTCACCATTAGCCAGGTCATTCCAAACAATGACCATTGCAATGCAGCGGGCAATGCCGATCATGATCAGTCCGGTCATATATTCTGGCTTATCCGGCAAAAAGATTACGGCCAAGCCAAACATCAGCAACGGGCCGATTATCCAGTTTTGAAGTAGCGATAGCCCAAGGATCTTTGTATTGTTAAATACCTTTGGAAGTTCAGCATAACGTACCTTGGCCAAGGGCGGGTACATCATCAATACCAAGCCAATTGCCAATGGAACGTTAGTTGACCCAGAATTAAACTGATTGATAAAGTCAGGTGTCCCGGGTAAAAAATAGCCGATTGACACACCGATCAGCATGGCCAGAAAGATCCACAAGGTCAGATAGTGGTCTAAAAAAGAAAGACGTGGGTTATTCATGCGGTTTGATGCTTTAAAGTCCTTTTCATGACAACAGCTGATGAAGGGCAAAGGCCGCTAAACTGCCTGGTTTGCTGAATTGCTTCCGGAACCTGCTGACGGTCTACAGCTGTGAAGCCATACCGGTCGAAGTAACGATCCGCTGTGGTTGTGATCAGATAAACTGCCTGTAATTCCTGCTCGTCAGCACCAGCCAGAAGCTGCTCGACCATTCGGCTGGCAATACCTTGGCCTTGATGAACAGGACTGACAGCCACCGAACGCAAGAGACCTACTTGCTCGAACTGTTCCAGACCGGCCACACCAACAAGAGTCTCGCCCTCTTTGGCTAAAAGGAAATTAGACAAGCCTTCTGGCAGGTCCTCGGTAAGAAGGTCAGCTTCTTTAAGCAAGCTGATCAATAACCCTTTTTCTTCCGGCCTAGCATTTTCAATTTGTAGTGTCATCATGTTTCTTGTTTGATTAGCAGCATCCAGAACCAGGCTGGCAGCTGCCTCCATCCGAGGTAACTAATTCCAGTTCTTGTTTAGCAGGTGCAGGCGCGCAACATGAAGCTTCTGCGGGTGACGTACCGCAGCTTTGGTTACGGGTGAGCGCCTTGCACTGTGTGAAATCCGGAACCAGGTTAACCGTGAATGCTTCACCATCGGCAATAAACTCACCTGGGTACATCTGACGTGTATCGAACTTTGAATTCCCAAATTCAATCTTGACAGTAGCATTCGGGTTCAAAGGCAGCGTCTTTTCGACCAGGTTCACGATTTTAAGCGCCTTACCTACCTTCATGGAGCGGTCCACTTCTTTCACCGAAGGCTCCCAGAGCTGCACAATTACTTCTGTCCAGCTGTTCATTTGCCCGCCGCAGTCCACAGATACAATCGGTGCTTGCTTGATTTCGGTGATGTGGTAGGAGCTATCGACAAACTTGCCTTCTTCGTATTGAAATTGGAGGTGTAAATCTTGATTTTTTTCGAGAGTGTTTTTGAAATCACCCCAGGTCATCGGGCCGCGGGCAGTTGGATTGGATTGTCGCATGGTTTCTATTGGTTAAATGTATTATTGCGATTAATATTTTCAAAAAAATACCCTGCTAGTTACAGCAGGACGTGGTGAGTGTATAAGTGTCGAGCAGTGCTCCAAAAGTTTTTTGTGCTTCTTCCCATACCACCGGGTTAATGCAATAGCAAACCCGTGGCGGATTAATTTCACCGTGAATGATGCCGATCCGTTTCAGCTCTTTCAAGTGTTGGGAAACTGTGGCTTGGGCAAGTTCGAGCTCATCAACCAGGTCTCCACATACACAGGACTTTCTGGCGATTAGCAGTTGCAAAATCGCAACCCTGGCCGGGTGTGAGAACGCTTTGGCCAGATCCGCAATACGGTTTTGCTGCTCAGTAAATATTTCGGTTTTAGTAACTCCCATACTGCAAATATAACGGGTAATTTATTAATTGTAATATTACGATGAAAAATTTTTTGTCTAATAAAATGAATCGTATCTTTACGATCAATCATTAAATTTTAACTGACTTTAATAAAAAATGAACCTGATCAACTTGATAATTATGACCTTTATAACTACTGCTGCAATTGTGCCTACCAACAAGCACGATGATAAGAAAGCGCTTAATCCAGAGCTGACTTCTTACATCAACACAATTAAAGAAGACTTCTCAAAAATACCCCAGCACCGGGTGGAAGATCTTGACAAGATTGCTGCATTTATCCAAAAGCAAGTTAAAGCTGGGCAGCCTGTGCAGCTCACCTACATCTGTACCCACAATTCCAGACGCAGCCACTTTGGTCAGATCTGGGGAGCAACTGCTGCTGCATACTATAATATACCCCATGTAAAAACATACTCTGGCGGCACAGAGGCCAGCGCGTTCAATGAAAGGGCTGTCGCTGCTTGCAAGAGGGCCGGCTTTGATATCACAAAGACATCAGAAGGCAAAAATCCGGTCTATACTGTAAGCTACGCGGCCGGCAGCGAACCTTTGAAGGCATTCTCAAAGAAGTATGATGACGCCAACAATCCCCAAAGCAATTTCTGCGCAATTATGACCTGTTCCCAGGCTGATGAAGCTTGTCCTGTTGTTAAGGGCGCGGCAGCAAGGGTTGCTGTTCCGTATGATGACCCGAAAGCCTTTGATGGTACCGCGCAGGAGACAGCGAAGTATGACGAGCGTTGCAAGCAGATTGCAACGGAAACGCTGTATGTTTTTTCAAAAGTGAAAAATTGAAAATTGGAGAAGAACCATGGATCCTAGCTAACTGCCGACCGAGCAAAATTTAAAGAACCATGTACCTTTTATAATGAAGTTTATTGTCTGTATAAACGGACTCAACGAAGTGCTGCTTAATGCACCAACCTTCCATGTAATATTGTCGACAACCTTAGCTCCTCATGTTATTTTGGTAGTGACAGCTACCGCATATTCTTTCAGAAATTTTGAAAATTATATTATTTGAAAGGTTGCTCAACCTAGTGATCCCACCTGCTGCAAAGTAGTAGTCACAATGAACACAAAAATACCGAACATCATGATGCTAAAAGCCTTTAGGGATGTATTATAGCTGGCTACTGATCAACCTCTTTGATGTGTTCTCCAATGTCATATACGGCTTTGCCCTCACCAATTAACAAAGCAATCAATGAGCTGCCAATAGCACTTCGGTATCCGCCCGCGCAGTGTACTGCAATCGGCCTATTAAGAGGGATTTCGTCGATCCTACTTTTCAAATCGGCCAACGGAATCGAAATACTATTGCTAAAAATTGGATTTTTAGACACTTCTGACCCGTTTCTTACATCAACAATCGTGTATTTGTCCTGATGAGCCGTGAAATCTTCCAGGTCCAAAGGCTGCATAGTTTTCTGCCCACTGTTTAATACAAAAGCTTCCTTTATCTTGGCTTCATATCCGATGGATGCTGTGCGCTCGATAAGCTCTTTCAAAGTTTGTATATCCTGGGCAGCAAGATAAAAATGCTCCGAAGGATCAATCATGCTTCCCAGCCACGTTTCAAACTTGGTTCCATCCATAATATTAATGGATCTGGCTAGATGCCCGGTTTTAAAATCCTGCTGATCGCGGCTATCTACAACCCATAGATCAGGATCTAATTGCTCAGCCTTACTTTGCCCTAATGATCCAACCAGCTTTACTTTACCAATACTTTCACCAAATGCTGGTGCGCCTTTTTTGTTCAGATCGACATCAAAAGAAAAATAGGCTGGAATAAAGGGCTGATCAGACGTTAACTGCTTTACAAACGCTTCCTGGCTCATAGGTTGTAGGGACCAGTTCTCTCTCTTTTGCTCTCCCATGCTGCTGCTGGCAGCATCACTTAATGCTTTTCCGCACAAAGTGCCCGCTCCATGCGCCGGATATAGGATCACATCATTGGGCAATGGAAGTATTTTATCGCGAAGTGAATAATACATTTTGACAGCCAGTCTGTCGCGTTGCGCGTCCATGTCCTTGCCAGACCCTCTCAAATCCGGACGGCCGCAATCTCCAATGAACAGCGTATCACCGCTGAACAGATATTTAAGTTTACCATCATGCTCTAAAAGAACAGAGATGCTGTCATCCGAATGTCCCGGTGTGTTAATTGCTTTCAATACGATTTTGCCAAAGGCTAATGTGTCTCCTTCGTCAAAGGGTGTTAGCTTATAAGCAGAACCTAGATTCTGGCTGGCGTAAATGGCAGCACCAGTGGTCTGGGCAATTTCCAGATGACTGCTGACGAAGTCGGCATGTGAATGCGTTTCTATAACAGCGATAATCTGGGCTTGATACTCTTTTGCAAACTCATAATACGGCTCTGGATTCCGGGCCGGATCGATCAATACCATTTTTGATTCGCATTCACTCAGGATGGCATAACTGTAATGTGCCAAAAATTTATCTTCGAACTGTTGGATTTTCATAACATGTGTTTGTTTAATTCAACTCTTTACTGCAACTAATGAGGTAATTGATCCCTGAACCTACCATATACCCAGGTGCCTGCCACTGCGCTAATTAGCGTGACAATTACAACAGTAGCACCCATACCAATCTGTGCAAACAAGGGTCCCGGACAAGCGCCGGTCAAACCCCAGCCCAGCCCAAATATTAATCCTCCATAAATTTGTCCTTTGTTGAACTTCTTATCGGTGAAGGTGATAGCTTCCCCTAAAATGGTTTTGATCCGGTACCGTTTGATAAGCCAAACTGAAATCATTCCAACTAGTACGGCGCTTCCAATAATACCGTACATATGAAACGATTGCAGCCGGAACATCTCCTGGATCCTAAACCAGCTGATCACTTCTGCTTTCACGAATAGCACTCCAAAAAATAATCCAACAACAAGATATTTCAAGTTGTAATACCATTTGTGTTGTTTTTGACTCTCATTGATGCATATTGAATCCGTTGCCCGAATGTCATGCTCGCTTTGTGCCGTTTGCTCTACTAAATTGGCCATACTCTTTAATTGTTTATTTTGATGAAATCCGCAAAAAGGAAATCCTGATTTGTTTGAAAAGGCGTAATATGCCCCGCATAAAAATGTGTATTTACGGCAAACGAATCTTTGAAGACGTCGGAAAGCGAAGCCATATCGTACTGACTCACCGGCAATCCACTGCATTTTGTGGGACCAGACAAGGAAAAAGTCCCCAGAATCATATGCCCTTTTAAAAGCGAATTTTCAGCAATACGCTTATACTGGGCTTTCTGCTCAGCAGTGATCAGGAAGTGAAACACCGCCCTGTCGTGCCAGATTGCGTATTGTCTTTCCGGTTTAAAATCCAGTATATCGCCCACCAGCCAGGTAACCTGCTCAGACTTTGCTCCAAGCCTTTTTTGGGCTTTCTCTATGGCCTTGGCTGAAACATCCAAAACCGTTATATTCCTGTAACCTTCCAGCAATAAATAATCTACAAGCCGGCTGTCGCCGCCACCAATGTCAATGATTGCACTATCTTTTGCGGTATTTGTATCCTGGATCAGGGCCAATGAATGCGCTGGCTTGGGTTCTGTCCAGCTTAACTGATCGGGTGAGCTGGTACTATAAATATTTTCCCAATGTGCTTTTAAGTTATCCTTCATCTGCTTACATCATTAATATGAAAGGCAATATCCAGTTTGCCATGACAAATCCGCCAATCATAAAACATACTGTTGCAACCAGTGAGGGCCATTGCAAGGTGGCAAGTCCCATAATTGCGTGACCGCTCGTGCAGCCACCCGCGTAACGCGCACCAAACCCTACCAGAAACCCACCACCAACCATCATGATAAACCCGGGCAGCATCAAAAGCTTATCCCAACTGACCAGGTCAACAGGCACGAGCGATGAAAAATCAGTAACACCATAAATGCTGAGCTCTTTTACCAATGACGGGTTCAGCTGGACTGGTTCGGTGTTACCCATAAATGTCACCGCTATCATCCCTCCAAAAAAAATGCCGAGCACAAAAAACATATTCCACAACTCCTTTTTCCAATCGTATTGAAAAAACGGGATTTTCGCCGGAACGCACATGGCGCAAACATGCCGGAGCGATGATGAAATCCCAAAGGACTTATTACCCAGTATCAAAAGTGCAGGCACTGTTAGCCCGATCAGCGGCCCGGCCACATACCATGGCCAGGGCTGTTTTATAATTTCCAGCATAATATTTTAAAGGTGTTTTTTATTGAATTTTTTGTCTAAGCTTATCCCAGGCCCCGCCGTTATAAACCTGGACCCCGGCCATTTTTAATATTCCTTCTGCCATCCCACTGCGTGTGCCGCTACGACAACAGGTAATCACAGGCTTTCCACATTTTTTTAAAAATGCTGCTTTGTCGCTGATCTTATCAAGCGGAATATTAATGCTCTCATCAATATGGCCCGATGCGAATTTCTCAGGGCTACGCACGTCAACGATCAGTGCCCCGTGCCCGACAAGACCTTTCAAGTCTGTTTTATTATTTCCGAAAAACAATGACATAATTCCCATGATCTTATCCTACAATAGTGTACTTGGACAAACATAATTGCTTACTTCAAGCTTGCCTGAATCCTTAATTGCCTTAAAACCTCCCCTGACATCGATCAGATTGTCATATCCCCGTGCTTTGAGTACTGAATTAAAGATCATCGACCGGTAACCGCCGGCGCAGTGTACGAAGTACGTTTTGTTTTTATCAATCTGCGCCAGGTGATCATTGATATAATCCAGGGGGATATTTTCTGCATCCAGCATATGCTCAGACAGGAACTCACCTGCCTTACGTACGTCCAGCACGCCGATGGCGGGGTCAATTTTCAAGCGCTGACTCATCTGGTCAGCGGTTACTGACTGGATCTGGCTGGTTTCTTTACCGGCTTTGACCCATGCATCGATCCCACCTTTTAAATGTCCGATCGTATAGTCATAGCCCACACGCGCAAGACGGGTGACCACTTCTTCTTCCCTACCCTGCTCAGTTATTATCAATATGCTTTGTTTGATGTCGGGAATAAGCGCTCCAACCCAGGGAGCAAAGCCGCCATTTATCCCGATGTTGATCGAGTTAGGAATGAATCCTTTTGCAAAGATTTCTGCATCCCGGGTATCAAGGACGACCGCGCCAGTTTGGTTTGCAACTGCTTCAAAAGCCGCCGCATCCAAAGCCTGGGCTCCCCTTTCAAGAACCCTGTCAATGCTTTCGTAGCCATTGACATTCATCAATACATTTTCGGGAAAATAAGCAGGGGGCGGCATCAAGCCACTAGTGACTTCTTCGACAAACTCTGCCTTGGTCATATCCGGCCTGAGTGCATAATTGGAGGTTTTCTGGCTACCCAATGTATCGGTCGTTTCCTTGCTCATGTTTTTACCGCATGCACTTCCTGCACCGTGGGCCGGATAGACAATAATATCATCAGCAAGTGGCATAATCTTATCACGCAGGGAATCAAACAGATGCTCTGCCAGCTTTTCTTGTGTCAGTCCGGCGGATACCTTTTGTGCCAGGTCAGGACGGCCAACATCGCCAATGAACAGGGTATCCCCTGTAAAAATGCCAACCTGCTTTCCCTGCTGATCACTTAAAAGATAGCAAGTGCTTTCCATGGTGTGCCCCGGCGTATGCAGTACTGTAAGTGAAACATCGCCCACTTTCAGAACCTGGCCATCGACCGCTACAAGCGCATCAAAGCCAGGCTTAGCGGTCGGACCGAAAACGATTTGCGCACCTGTCTTTTCAGCCAGGTCAATATGCCCCGATACAAAATCCGCATGAAAATGCGTTTCCAGAACATATTCTATTTTTACCCCATTTTGTTCTGCACGGTTGATATAGGGCTCAACTTCACGGAGCGGGTCGATTACCACAGCTTCCCCATTGCTTTCGATATAATAAGCTCCTTGCGAGAGGCAGCCGGTATAAATTTGCTCAATTTGCATATTGATGGTCTTTTAATTTTCAATCCTTTTTGAATTAACTATACAAATTTCAGGATGTTTAGCTGGCTGGTCAGTGACAAGAGTCACATTGCGAAAAAGAATGAAAATCATTTTCACCTGCTTGGCTAGTGATCGGAAATTATTTGAGATGCATCAGCTCGGAGGATATAATATAAATCCCCATCACCAGCACAAACCAGCCAAACCCCTTCTTCAAAGAAGTAGCATTAACCTTTTTGGCTAAGATGCCCCCGATTAAAATTCCTGCCATGGCAATACCAGTAATTTTCAACAGAAAAGCCCAGTCAATCACAAAATGTCCTATATCCCCTGCAAAACCAATCAGCGAATTCAGCGCGATAATGAGAAGCGAAGTGCCCACAGCTTCCTTCATAGGCATACCTAGGATTAATACCAATGTCGGTATCAGCAAAAAACCGCCGCCTGCTCCCAGAAAACCCGTAGTAAGTCCGATGCCGATGCCACTTAAAAGCATCCTGGCAATATTACCTTTTAAGTCACACTCTAAACACCCTGGTTTTCGCTCCTTGCTCTTGATCATGCCCACCGATGCGGCCACCATCAGCACAGCGAAAAGTACCATCGTCAGTAAAGGTTCGGTGATCTGCAACGCTCCAATGCTAAAAAGATCATTGGGCACCAAAGGAATTAAAAATTTGCGCGTCAAGAAGACCGTTGTGATCGATGTGCTTCCGAACAGCAGTGCAGTTTTGACTTTGACTGCACCTTTGCGGTAATTGCTGTATGCCCCGACAAGACTGGTTGATCCGACAATAAACAGGGAGTAGGATGTCGACACCAAAGGGCTAATGCCAAACATGTAAACCAGTACTGGCACAGTCAGGATGGAGCCGCCACCGCCGATCATACCCAATGAGATACCAATAAATACAGATGCTATGTAGGCGATGATTTCCATTTTCGTATTGATTATATTACAAAAATCAGCAGTGTCTATCGCCTGGAAAGTGACAAAGGTCACATACGGGGAATAATATTTGTTATAGCCCAAAGCTTTTACTTCCAAGCATTTCGGAACCTTTTAGTTCGCATTTTTTTTATGGTTTTATGCCCCGCTTAATCATTTAGCTAGTTATGAGTGAAGATATTTCCTACTATCTCGATACCGTTTTTGCGGACTTCGAACCTGAATTGAAACAGTACCTGATCCGGGAATGCAGCCTGAAAAAGATTCCAGCCGGAGAAGTAATCATGCGGGCCGGACAGTACATTAAACACACCTTGCTTATTGGAAGCGGGAGAGTGAAACTTTACCGTCAGGGAGATGACGGGCAGGAAGCCTTCGTTTATGATCTTCAACCAGGAAACGCATGCGCCTTATCAATGATCTGTAATACCAAACAAGAGGCTAGTGAGATCATGGCCAAAGCCCTGGAAGATACTGTTGCAATTCTGATCCCGATCCAGTTAATGGATGAGCTGATGCAAAAATATAAAACATGGTACTACTTCGTCATTGCCAACTACCGGGCCCGTTTTGAAGAGCTGCTGGTAGTATTTGACAATGTAGTATTTAATGGCATGGACGAAAGGCTGGAATTTTATCTGAAAAATCGGTTTAGCACTACTAAGACTAATCAGATTTTAATTACCCATCAGGAAATTGCCAATGATCTTAATTCCTCGCGGGAAGTCATATCAAGATTGTTAAAGAAAATGGAACAGGATAAAAAAATCAGACTTCAAAGAAATAGTATAGAATGGATTACGCGGATGTAATTTACTTGATCTCCCAACTCTGATTTATTGAGACACTTCCAGCTAACATGCAATATTACGGTAGGTTTATAATTACCTTTTAACCTCGAATTACTCTGAGAAGAATAGCTACAACTGCTATTACAAGTAAATAATGAATGATGTTGCCCATCCCAAAGCCGTCAAGTCCAAGATATCCGATCAGCCAAAGGATTATTAATATCAGGGCGAGCGTTGATAGTATGTTTCCAATAATATCTTTCAAAACTATTGACAGTTAAATAAAACGGCGGTCCCAGACAGTTATCGGTATTGAAAATAGCTAGATGCGCAATTCGGTTGTTGAGCCCAAAATAAATATCTGCTTGCAGACCGCTTTTCCCTAAAAAGGTATCTTTGGGATCGTCGGCTGCTTTGTGGTTAGCCTTTGTAAAAGGGTGAAAAGCTTGAATTAAGATGAATCTTCAACCATTTTGCATAATACTTATGTCGGCACTATACACTCTGTAATAGATATGCAATCAGCAGAATGCTAATCAGGAAAATAACCCCAGTCAACAATGTGGTAAGTACTGTAGTGGGTTTGTACTCTCCGGTTTCAAGCTGCCTTTTAGTCCTGCGGTATTGTAAGAAAGCAAACAGGATGGAAAGCGTACCCAGGGCGACCAGAACAATTCCGATTATCGATGAATAGCCATGAGAGGGCGCAGTTACTTTCGTATGCAATACAAAACCAATCTGTTTAACGAAAAGCGAAAATTTTACTACCACAAAGCCAAAAGCCATGATGCCGATGCCAGTTCTAACCCAAGCCAGATAAGTCCGCTCGTTGGCAAGGTGGTCATTAGGCTTAAATGGTGATAGATTATCTTTTTCTTTATCGGTGTTCATCTACGAGAGTTCTTACGGTTTAATAAGTATTATTATGTGCCTCAAAAGTCCATACAACTTCCGAATATAGATCAGATAATTTATCAATCAATGGGTTGGCTCTTTCATAGTATTGCTGCTCACTAATACTGCCCTGATTGTATTGCACCAGTAAATTATCCAGTTCTTTTTTAATCTGGGATTTAGACGTCTTCCTTTTCTGCTTTGCTCGCAGTCTACGTTTATTTCTGCTCTTGTTTGAATTAAGGACAGTAGAAAGATAATGAACCCAAAAACACACGACACCCAAAATAAGCAGGCATAATAGATCTAGTAGTATCATGGCAATGACAAGTTAGAGATCCAAGTAACTTCAAATTTCCGTCGTTCTAATTCATGGCAACCTGCGCCCCATCTTTCATGTCATTTCGTGGATTGACAATAATCTGGTCGCCATCCCGAAGTGCTCCGAACACTTCGGTCATCTCATAAGACTGCATCCCTTTCCTTACTTCAACAAATTGTGCTTTCCCCTGATTGACCTTAATCACATACTGCCCTTCTGTCGATGTGACGACCGCTTCTGACGGGACAGTGAGAGCACCCTGCGTGCCCTCGGGAGCAAAGACCACTTCTGCAAACATGCCTGGTTTGATCTCCCCTTTTGCGTTGGTAACATCGATTTCTACGGTCTCAGAGCGGAATTTCTGGTTCATGTTGCCCGATCGGCGGCTGATTGTTCCTTTAAGCTGTTTTCCTGGCATTGCATTGACTGTGAAACTCACCTGCTTGCCCTGCTTTAACCCTACGCTATAAGTCTCAGGCACATCTACGACCAGCCTGAGCCGGTTTTGCTGCTGAAGCATCAGCATCGGACCTTGCAGTCGCACGCCTGATCCAACCAGCGCGCCAGGGTGAACATTTCGTTCTGTGATCACGCCATCAAAAGGCGCACGCACCACCAGGTAAGATTTGATCTTTGTGAGCGCATTGAAATTAGCTTGCTCGCCCATGGCTGCCGCACTGTCTGCCATCATTTTGGCATTGGCGCTTTCCAGGTCCAGCGCCGACACCGAGCCACGGATGCCGGCACTGGCTTTCAGCCGTTTGTAATGCTCCTGGCTGGCAACCAGCATGGCCTTTGCTTTCAGGTAATTCGAGCGAGCAGCTACCAGCTGCTCTTCGGTTTCAGGAGCTTCCAACACCATGAGCACCTGCCCTTTTCGGACATTGCTACCTCGGTCTACAAGCACTTTTTCCACAAACCCGTCGGCTTTGGGGTAGATGCTCACTTCCTGAAAGGCAAGGAACTCCCCTGGCAGCTGAACCTGCTGGCCTACTTTCTTAGAGCTTACCGCCCCAAGTTTTACAGCTGGCTTGCTGACGCTTTTTTTCTGTGTTTTGGTTTCGGCAGACTCAGACGACGAGCAAGCGCTGAAAACGGTTAGGCCCAATATCAGGGCAAGACAGTTATATGTTATGTTTTTCATAGGTAGGTTGTTCTAAATGGCCATTGACATGCAAATCTGAGGCGCTAGCCAGCGCGTTTTCGACTGGTAAAAGGGATGGGTCTTTATAAGCTGTTTTGCTTTGCAGAAATATATAGACTTGTGGGACAATGTAAAGTGCTGCCAGTGTCGAAGCGATCAGCCCGCCGATCACCGCGCGGCCGAGCGGGGCAACCTGCTCTCCGGCTTCCCCGGTTCCTAAGGCCATGGGCACCATACCTGCCACCATCGCAAAGCTGGTCATCAGCACCGGTCGAAGACGGGCGCCTGCACTTTCTAACGCAGCGCGGCGCACGTCGCGGTACTCCCAGCGGAGCCGCTCGGCATTGGTTACGATCAGGATCGCATTGGCCACCGAAATACCTGTTGACATAATAATGCCCATGTAAGATTGCAGATTCAGCGTGCTGCCTGTCAGCAGCAAAAAGGCTATTGAGCCCATGATTACGGCTGGGACAGTTGACAAAATAACCAGTGATAATTTGAATGATTGGTAGTTTGCAGCCAGAAGCAGGAAGATGACCACGACAGCAATGCCCAATCCAAGCTGCAAGCTGTCCAAGGTCTCAGTCAAAAGCGATGACATTCCCTTTACTTCTGTCACTAGGCCCTTTGGAGCCGCTCCTAGTCCGGCGATTACTTTTTCAACTGACCGTGTCGCACTACCCAAATCCTGGTGATGGATATTGGCTGAAACCGTCACAAAGCGCCGCGGCCCGATCCGGGCGTATTCCCCTGGAAGTGTATCGACCGAGAAGGTAGCAACATCGGCCAGCACCGGTCTGGGCTGACCTGCTACAAGCGGGATTTCTTGTAACTGTGCCATGTTTCGCATGGCGAATTCAGGGATCTGAACCTGCACCTGGTAAGTGTATGCCGCTTTTTGATCGAGCCACTGGTTTTTTTCAGTATAACGGCTCGATGATGTTGAAGCGGTGATGGATCGCGCGGTTTGCTGTAAGCTCAGTCCCATTGTTGCCAGTTTCTGACGGTCGAGCTTAATGTTGATGACCGGAAATTTAAGGGGCTGAATAATACGTACATCACGCAGATGATCCTGCTGCGACAACCCCTTCACCAATTTATTAGCATAGCCTTCAATCTCTTTCATATCCCTTCCTGCAACTTGTACTTCGATGGGCGTGAATGCCCCGCCGCTCATGAGTTTTTCGGTCAAATCAGCCGGCTCGAATGACAAAGTGAGTTCTGGCATCTGCTCGGCTACCGCCATTCGGATACGCTCTTTTAGATCCTGCATGTTGGTTTTGTATTCGGGATCAAGGCCTACCTTAATGACTGCATCATTGGGGCCACTCGTACTTACATACAAATTCGTGGTCGCATAGTTGGTGGGCACAACGCCGACATATGCCGACGAAATCGCCAGATGGTCATCTGAGGCCTGATTAACCAGTTCCAATAGCTCACTTACTTTCTCTTCGGTCCGTTCCAGCCGTGTCCCGTCAGGTGTTTTCATGCGGATTACCATTTGACCGGAATTGAGCTGCGGGAGCATGTCTTTTCCAATCCAGAAAAAACCTGCTGCTGCAAGGGCAAAAATGAGCACCAAATAAAGCCCGACGACCAGTTTGTTGCTCTTGACAAAACGCTCGTTCTGGCGCATGAAGCCACCCCTTACCCTGTCAAAAAAAGTAACCTTAGGCTCAGCACCAGCCGATTTTTCATGGACATGCTCTTTCAGCATCCAGTTAGCAAGGATCGGCACAAGGCTTTGGGCCAGGAAATAGGATACTGTCATTGCAAAACCTATAGACAGTGAAAGTGGCAAAAACATCGCGCGTGGCACGCCTGACATAATAAATGAAGGCGCAAAAACAGCAATAATACAAAGCAGGATCAGCAGCAAGGGCAATGCGACTTCTTTACAGGCATCATAAATCGCTTGTTTTTGCGGCTTACCCATCTCAATATGCTGGTGAATGTTTTCAATGGTTACTGTGGCCTGATCCACCAAAACACCGATGGCCAATGCCAAGCCCGACAAAGTCATGATGTTGATCGTTTGACCTGCCAGGCTTAGCATGAGCACAGCGGCGACGATAGAGACAGGGATCGTAATGATTACAATCAGCGAAGAGCGCCAGTCGCCCAGAAATAACAGCACCATAAGACCCGTCAGGATTGCGCCCAGCCCTCCTTCGAAAAGAAGACTTTTTACAGAGTTGATTACAAATATTGATTGGTCAAATTCGTAAGCCACTTCAATATCGTCAGGCAGCAGGCTTCGCATTTCCGGAAGCCGTGCTTTCAAGGCAGTAACCACATCCCAGGTGGACGCATCAGCTGTTTTCACCACCGGAATGTAAGACGAGCGGCTGCCATTGACCAGCGCATATCCGGCTGTCACATCTGATGCATCAGCAACATTTCCCAAATCACGAAGGAACACTGTCCGGTGCCCGTCTGTGGTGACCGGGATCTGGCCAAAATCTGAAACCTGATCCTCCAGTGAGTTCAGAGTGGTAATATAAGAAGTGTTTCCTATCCGGATATTACCAGAAGGGGTCATGGCATTGTTTGCAGCAAGGGCTTCCACGACTTCGTCAGGTGAAATGTTCAGGCTGCGGATCTTCTGCGGGTCCAGGTTGATGACGATCGTGCGGGAGTTGGTACCAATCGGTGGCGGGGCAGTAAGTCCGGGAACAGTTGAAAATAGTGGCCTGATCCGTGTTACGGCCAGTTCATGGATCTCTTTGAGCGAGCGTGTTTTGCTGCTGAAAACCAGATCACCGATCGGCACCGAAGAAGCATCGTAGCGTACCACCTGCGGGGGCAATGCGCCGGGCGGAAAAAATTTCATCGCCCGGTTGACCTGGATGGCGACTTCTGCTGCCGCCTGGGCCATATCGCTGCCTTCATAAAAGGCTAGCTTTACAACAGTAAGCCCCTGCACACTTTTACTGGAAATTTCTTTGATGCCGCCAATGTACAGGAACTGGTCCTGCATCCGGGTAGCAAAAAACCCTTCCATTTGCGCCGGCGACATACCACCATAAGGCTCGATCACATAAATCACAGGTGAGTTAAGCCGCGGAAAAATATCGATCGGTATCCGGCTGGCCGACATAATCGAGAAAACGACAAGCCCTGCGATGAGTACCATGACTGATACAGGACGTTTTAATGAAGCTGATAGCATATTAATACAGGGTTATGGACGCCTGAAAAGATCAAAAAATGGTTCAAAATCGCTCGTAGCATAGGCCTTTTCCAGTCTGACGGCCACGGCCCGGCGCTGCACGTCAATTACTTGCTTTTCTACCCTGGTCAAAAGCTGCAAAGCATCGGTGATACCCAGGATATTTTCTATCCCATTGTTATAAAGTGACATGCGCTGCTGGTAGGCAAGTGTAGCTGATCTTACCGTGACGGGAAGCTCCCGCAACGATAACCGGATGGAGGACATCACAGAATCTGCCATCGCAAGTGTGTTTTGCAGCTGGACCTGCTCGACAGTCAAAAGACTTGCCGCTTCGCGCACGCGCCACTGCTGCTGGATAGCGCGTGTCTTGACCCTTTTGAAATCAATGAGGTTGACAGTGGCTGCGACTCCCAGTAAAAAGTTGGTACGGCTATACCCAAAGCCCTGGCCGATAGGGCCAAAATTATTATCAATGTCAAGGCTGGTGCCCCTTGCTGAGACAGCAGTAAGCAGCGTAACCCTGGGCAGGGCTGATTTACGGATCATGTCGATCTCTGCATTCTGGCGAGTAAGCAGGTTACTTCTGTATCTGAGCAGTGGATGCGATGTTAGCACTGTGCTCGGTGCGGGCTCACCCAGCAGTACACCTGCATTAAAGGTGGTATCAACTTCCAGCTCGTTTACCTGACGGCCTGTGAGTGTCGCCAGCTGGACATTAGCCCTGCGGTACTCTTCCTGCATCTGATAGTAGCTCAGCTTGGCGCGCGATAGCTCGACAGAAGCCAGTGAAGAATCCAGTCCTGGCCGGATGCCATTTTGTACGAGGTTATTAATAATACGCCTAACCGTATCGACCCGAGCGAGGTTCTGCTGCTCGATTTTAAGATTTTGCCTGAGCCATACCAAGTCCAGGTAGGTTTTGATGACGACTTGGCGAAGCGCAAACTGCTCGCGTTCCAGGCCCGACTCCCCTACTGCGATGTCAGCATTGGCCAGTTTATTTTCAGCCCCAAATCGGCCGAAATTATAAACTTCCCAGTCAGCAGAAGCCAGTGCGATATTGCCCGATGCCAGATCTGATGCATTTTCAGGCCTTCGTCCACCAGATGTTGGTACAATGAGGCCCATTGAAAAGTACGAGCCTGAAAGCCCGTTAGCGGTGCCTAAATTGACCTGGTCATGCAATTTAACATTGGGCAGCCGGTTGTCGCGCAGCACCTGCAAATTGGCACGGAAAGCTTCGAGCGCAGACCTTTGCGCTGCCAGCGTCGGATAGTGGTTGACGGTCGCTTCGACCGCCTCCTCCATACTCAGGGTTTGCCCGAGTGCAGATGGATGCTGGTAGAAGACCAGGATTAAAAACAGGATTAGGAATAGACAGCGGTTCATACGTTTAACAATCGTGCAGCGCCTTATTTGGCGCCGGGGGTACATCTTACTGGCATCAAATTAAACAGGCACTTGGTTAGAGGGTATTGAGAAGGTTATTAGAATTTGGTGAGAAGGGGTCGTTTTTAAGTATATTTTAATCTCGATTCATAATTTTACCCGATCAAATAGCCAGAAAAAGCAGCATGAATGTCTTAGTTGTGGAAGATGATCTGGAACTGACGCAGTTCATTCAGAAAGGCCTGCAGTCCGAGGGTGCTACCGTATCCGTAGCATTCGATGGGGTGATCGGAAGAAGTATGGTCAATGAAAACAAGTTTGACGTAGTCGTGCTGGATGTTAATCTGCCTGGTTTAAATGGTTATGACCTTTGCAAATTCATTAAGCAGAACTGGCCGGCTATGCCAGTGATCATGCTTACCGCACTGGGAAGCCTTGATAACAAGGTCCTAGGCTTTGAGGCAGGGGCTGACGATTACCTGGCAAAGCCTTTTGCATTCAAAGAGCTCCTTTTCCGTTTGAAAGCTTTGGCAAGACGCCACCCATCACGTGCTCCCAGGCCCAAGCGGCTGCAACTCTTGGATTTGGAAGTAGAAACCGATTCACACCGGGTTTGGCGAGCTGGCGAAAGGGTCGAGCTGACTGCCAGAGAATATGCGCTTTTGGAATACTTTATGCTCAACCAGGGGAAGGTTATCAACCGGGTAGATCTACTTGAAAATGTCTGGGATGTGCATTTTAATACCAACACAAACGTAGTTGATGTGTATGTGAACTACCTGCGCCGCAAGATCGACAAGTCGGAACCGAGGCTGCTGCATACCGTATTTGGGGTAGGCTATTTAATGGGGCCAGAGCCATGAGTATCAAGCAACGCATCACCATTGTTTTTGGCTTCTTGGTAGCGGCCCTCTTGCTAGTCTTTTCAATCTTCATTTACCAGGCTTATGAATCTTACCGGCAGTCGCTGATGCGTAACCGCCTTCAGCGCAGGGCAGTGGCTGGACAATTATATTTTGAAAACCGCCTTGAATTTCATCGTTCCAGCTACCTGACCCTTCCCGACCAGCACGAATTTTTGGTAGATAGCAGCAACAAGGTTATTTATGAGTCTTCGGGAACGATTGATTATAAGCTTTCCCCGGAACTCCTTAATAAAGCCCGCAAGCAAGAAGTCTATTTCAGTTATAAATCCAGACCCTTAAAAAGGCTTAAAGAAGGTATTGCCTTGTCCTTTAAAGTGGATGGAAAGCGTTATGTCTCAGTTGTCACGGCGCACGATCTTAGCGGGACACAAGCAAGTGAGAGCCTTTTTTTTATTCTGGCCAGTGGCAATATCATTCTGCTGGTGATTGTTGCTTTTGCTGGTTTTTTCTTTGCGCGCCGCGCAATGCTGCCTTTCGATGAGTTAATTGCTCAGATGGATCCTGCATCGGTAAGCGATTTCTCCTTCAGACTGCAAAGCCGCACAAGTGCTGACGAAGCCGCGTACTTGTCAAATTCCTTTAATGAATTGCTAAGCCGCCTGCAGGGCTTGGCCATCAGCCAGGAGCACTTTGTTTCTTACGCGTCTCATGAGATCCGCACGCCGCTTACCGTGGTAAAAGGAATCCTGGAAACTTCGCTGGCCTATGATAAGGAGCTGGGCGAGCTCCAGCAAAGTATGGAAAAGGCTTTGGTCAGGTTAGAAGGTGCCATAGAGCTTGCCAATTCGCTGCTACATCTTGCAGAAGTCGAAGGTTTGCAGTCGGCCAGAGTCCGCGAAGACATCAACATCGTGGATACGGTGCTGGATACGGTCACATACTTGGGTGAGAAGCGGCCAGATCAGCAAATTGACCTTGTACTAACAGATACCTTTACCCAGCAAAGTTCTAATCTCAGGATTTTAGGGAATGCGACGCTATTGCGTACGGTGCTGACCAATATCCTGGATAACGCAAGCAAATACTCCCGGCAAGAGCCAGTGGAGCTAAAAGTTGATCTGGAACTTTCGTGGGTCATTATTACAGTCACTGATCTGGGTATCGGCATCCCGGGCGCTGAGCTCGATGATGTGTTTTTACCGATGATGCGCGCTGGCAATGTGGGAAATGTGCCAGGCTTTGGTTTAGGGCTCACCATTGCAAAGAAAATTATTGACATACACAAAGGGCAGCTTAGTGTAAAATCCATGAAAGACAAGGGCACTGCCGTTTCAATAAGGCTGTCTGCTTTGCCGCTGGCAGATTAGCGCGCTGCTTGCCTTTCAGGCATATCTTAATATACAAAGCCTGTAACTCTGATTTGCGTCGACAATAATGACGCATTGTACCCTCTTGTCCCAGGTAGTAGGAATGAATGAATCTTTATTGCTCGTCAAGACGCCATTTGAAAAATCGCTCGCTCAGCGAATTAAGTATGCTTGCTCTATTCTTGATATAGTAAGCGCGTCCCAAATCCATGTGCCAAAGAATCAGCTGGACGATACGGATGGATTGCAACGGGCTCTTGAATCCTACTCACGACTGAGTACCCAATATTTTAATGTATTTGAAAAATATTTTAAGGCAGCCACCGAGCGAAAATCGCTTATCAAAGGTGCAGGCCAAAGTGTTAAGCAAACTGCGCAGCTGATAGCCCGCTGTGTTAGCAGTGATTTAACAATCGATAAACCCCTACGCAAACAAATTAGTACGCTTTACCGTATGATATATACACAAAATCGTCTGAATGCACCTTACGACTTTTCCAGACCATCGTATAATCAGGACGTGCATGATTACTTTCATAGTAATCAAGTAATACTGGATGTTTTCAAAGAGATGGTGGGTTTGCTTGATACGTATATGTTTTCGGGCCCCAAGCAGCAGTTTTCACTCTCCCATTGTTACCTGCTGATTTCAGAAATGGAAATGTTTCATGCAGAAATAAGCGTGCTCACTGGCAAACTAAATGTACTCAACACTGAAAGGCTTGAAATTTTTGATCGGATTGCAGAGCGGTGCGAGGCTATTTGCAATAGAAGCCGGTTTATTTTCGGCGCTAGCTCGCCCACTTTCAAGCTTATAAAAAGGCGTAGGTTGTCAGTCAGATAGGGTGCTGCTTACCACTAGGCGTAACACACCATTTTCGCTTTTAACTTCTAGACCGATACATGACGTGGTTCCGTTTTGGTTTACACTTTTGCGGGTTAGTAAATATTTAACTTCTCAATTCTCACCCAGTTTGCCGATAGTATTCTGCCTCGAAGGCAGCAGGATTCAGATAGTTTAA
>NZ_SWFP01000028.1 GCF_005869225.1 Dyadobacter bucti
ATTCTTCTTTAAACTATCTGAATCCTGCTGCCTTCGAGGCAGAATACTATCGGCAAACTGGGTGAGAATTGAGAAGTTAAATATTTACTAACCCGCAAAAGTGTAAACCAAAACGGAACCACGTCAAAATTCTTCTTCTTGTATTTTGTCAGGGCAAATTCCAGACCGTAGGTGTAGTCTGTTTCAACGCGACCAGTTGCGATTGCGTATTTGAATATATGGCTGATCAGGTTTTTTACGCGTCTTGCCATTTCTGGCGCCGTCACTTCAATTTTGCGAATGCAGGCCAGAATGATTGGAGGTTTGAGTTGAGTGATTGGAAACCGACCAATGACGGGCAGGGCGTATTTATCCAATCTATACTGGACTGTTTGTGCATAGCGCGGGTTCCAGGCAGGTGCGTTCTTCGAATGCCACTCTTTTGCAATCAGGTCGAAGGTTGACGCGTTGTCGAGTGTCTTGGTGAGTTTTTCCCGAACTCGTGAAACAACAGGATCAATACCGGTTTTGATTTGTTCGCGGATTTTGTCCCTGTGTTTTCGAGCATCGAGCAAACTGACAGAAGGATATGCGCCAAGGCTTAGTCGTGTTTCCTTTCCATTGAAGCGATATTTTAGTCTCCAAATCTTGGAGCCGGAAGTTGCGACTTCCAAATATAGACCTTGCTGATCGAAGAGTTTGTACGACTTTTCTGTTGATTTTGAGGCGCGGCATTGTGCGTCACATAGCGGCATGTGATACGTCCTTTCTTCTTTTATTTTCAGATGGTTGACAGGGTTTTGGGGGCATGATGTTATGGGAATTCTGGATTTGACCCCATTTTGGCCCCCACATTGCGTTAATGCGGATAGATGTCTGTGAAACTCGGAAGTAAAGAACGTACGTCAAAAGATTGGAAAAACGTAATTTTTCCAATTTTGATAAGAACAGATTATGTCGGATAAGACGACAATGGCTCCTCGAGCAGAAGTCAAAGTCAGTATCATAAGTATCTGAGTACATTTGATTTCCCCGTTTGCATTTTGATCACATGCCCCCAGATATGCCCCCATTACAGGATAATCCCGGTTAATGATCTCTTCGATTCTAACACCGGTTAAATAAGAATTTCAACCACAAAAAAGCGTGAACAATTTTCTTGTAGAGGGCAGGGCATCTGAATTTTTAACGTCTAATTACCGACTAATTGGGGTAGAGTAAATTTCGAGGAAGATTGGTCGTCACCAGCCACGAGTTTTTGATGACGACAAAACAGACGCAGCAGGCCGCTTTTCGCCAGACAGTCGATTGTCCACTGGGACGTATCTTTTATTTGTTTGGGCAAGAGGCCAGGCCCAAGCATTCCCGAACCTAACATCCCTTCTATGTGCAGTGCGTCACTGTAGCCTGAAAGACGGCAAAGCGGCACTCCATTGTTGACGGCGATGAATTCCATCGCCCGGTAACCACTGTCATGAAGCTCCTTGGTTGGTAGGATGATTAGACTATCGAAATCGCCGATATCTTCGAAGGGGCCTCGCTCCGGTACTTTTTTCAGTTCCTGGAGTGTCATGTCGTTGACGTTCAAAATTGTTCTCCTGCTGTGGGCATTACTGTCTTAAGGCAGAGAATAGCTTCTGAGGGCTCTGTTCACAATGATGATTTCTTGGTACTGGGGAGGTTGACGATGGCAGCCTTGTTGGCCCAGTCTGCACGAGCCTCAACCGAAAGACAAAGCTAATGAATTCAAACGTATCACTTTTTAGTTAGTATTTTCTTGCTTGCCCCACGCCTTGCCCCAGATTCACTCTTGCTTCTTTTGGTCTCAAGTTATTGGAAGTTGATTGTTAATGGATCAGTGTTAGACCATTACGATGTTAAATAAATTTCGAGAGTTGAACGCTTAGGGTAAATTGAATTAGATATCAACTGGGAACATTGCCGAATAAATTAAGAATAAGCTTCATTGGTTTTGAAATTTGAAGCTGTAAAATCGTAAAATAGAGTTCTATCCGAGGGGTTGCTCCCCGAGTGATATGCGACAGAATCAATAGAGTTAAATTTGCTTTTTGTCGCATTATCATAATATTCAGCGATGCTTGGGATTGTAAGCCATTCCTGGGCAATCATGTGTTGCCATTCGGCGTTGAGGGTATAGTAGTTCTTATAGCTAAGGATTTCGTCAGTGGCTTTTCCAAGTTTTTTGCTAGTTGCTTTGTCAAGCAAGAAATTCGCTTGTATTACACCGATTAGTAATAGTGCCCGAGTAAGTTGGATTTCATGTGCTGGAATCGAACAATATGCGCTTCCGTCAAAATTGATAGGGAATCCTCCACGCATGAATCTGAAATTCAAACGCGGCGAAACTCTTATCATCAAATTATCCAAAGGTGAGTCAGGCATCCTCGTAAGATATTTAGAACATCTTTTAAGCAACGTTCTAAACTCGATGTCTGATGATGAGCAACTTATCAGAATTTTAGTGCCAGCAAGGTCTGTTGTCCATTCTTCGGATGATATGTCACACCCAGTACAACCAAAAACTACATCGCTTTCGCGGACAAGCGAGATAGCAGCGTCAGCTTGCTTGGAAGCAGGAACCATGCCTTGTAGTTTTCGACTTTCAATGTCAAACACGCAGACATCATAATTGCTGTCGATAAGGTATTTGTATAGACCAACGCCTAAATCTCCAAATCCAATAATTCCAATTTTTTGCTGTCTAGAAAGGCCAAGTTGTGGGATTTTTCGCTGAGTAATAGTAAGAATAGATTTTGCGATAAGATGTGGTTCAAGCAATTTCTTGCACGCAGAGGCCGCTACCTGAATCACTGGTAAATCGATGTTATGATCTTGATCGGGTGCGCTCAATCCGCTTGTTGTTTGCTCTACGCCAACAATACAATGATTTTTTAGAATTTCTTTTGGGGCATATTTTACACCATAACCACCATCGTCAAGGATTATTATTTTTTGTTTGCCAGCTTTCTCTTTCAATTTATCGGCAACAGATCCCCAGAGACGATCCTTAATACTATTGCCAAATGATTCGGAAAATGTACCTGGCTTAAAGCGTGTCTCACCTTCAATATATGTAATTCCCAACTCCCTGAATTTTTGCTCAGTGTCTCTGCAATTCGAATATAATTTTCCTGTAATAAAAATATTATCTGCTTTAAACCCAAGTGATAAAAAACTTTCAACAAGGCTGCCAGTAGTTTCTAGAACATGTTGGACCATTACGAGGATAGTTTCTTCGTTATCT
The DNA here is from genome assembly GCF_005869225.1 of Dyadobacter bucti. Classification (GTDB taxonomy): domain Bacteria; phylum Bacteroidota; class Bacteroidia; order Cytophagales; family Spirosomataceae; genus Dyadobacter; species Dyadobacter bucti. The sequence goes on from NZ_SWFP01000028.1 coordinate 3,245, forward strand.
AATTTTATAGCGGACAGTTTTCTTACTATAAAATTTAGCAGGGCAAGATTTGTGAATTTACTTTTTGACACTCTTCTTCTCGAATATAATGTTTGTTCCCTTAAGGATGGGGTGCTCCAGATAGTGACTTTTGTCGTCACCTGTGTTTGGTTTATGTTCGTGCGTCATTAAATACCTTCTAATGAATTGATCCTTAACAGGTGTTCGACCTTGGTAATCCTGATGAATTGACAATTGATGATTCGGAAAAAAAAACTCAATATGACTCAGTAGATCTTGTAGACTGTCATGATCTGCATGTCGATTAGTGAATAATTTACTAATAGGAATGAAACCCCATTTAATGTTGCTCAATAATTCCATTTTGAAAATAACTATTTTTTGCTTATTCTTATCTTGTCGATCTTCATTTTCAATGGTTTGCGATAATATTTCCTGTATATTGTTTAGTATGTTTAGACGATTACCATTAAAAGGTAATGTAAATACCATCAATTTATCTTGCGATATTCTAAGTAGGTATTCACCGACATCTGAATATATTTTTTTGCTTTTTTCACTTCCTTTTATTTGATGTATCTGATTCCGGGCTCCGTCAATAACGCGAAAATAAGAAACTTGCTTATATCCAGTCTTTAATAACAGTAGAGATATATTGTCAAATTTTAAAAACTGCTTAGGAAATAATATGAGCACTGTTTTGAAATTTACTTTCTTAACGTCTGATTTTTCTATTATCTCCTTGATAAATAAATAGTGATTGTCATTTTGTTCACTTTTTATCCCGAAAATGCTATCCCCATTTCCTGAAAAAATTTTAGATATCGATCTCGATAAGCATCGATGAAGTCCTTTGTGGCTGTCTTTGTTGAAAGGGTAGGGGATTAGAATTGATTTGGATCCTGCCACAATGTTCCAGGAAGGGTTGAAATTGTTGGCAATTTCCATTAACGTATCGCAAAATCCAAACAGACCTAAATTGTCACCTTCAGAGAACTCACTTGCACCAATGTGTCCAAAGTCCACTTTCTCATACAGTTCTGCATGGCCTTGGATAATGAGTCCTAATGGATCGATGGCATTGTGCAGATTTTGTCGTTCATTGTCTGGAAAGCTATCCGGATAGCGGAAAGCACCGTTCACATAAATATCTTCGCCAAATCCGTACTCCAACTTGTACACGAACCTTGCTTCTTCTGGAATGTTATCAATGATAGATGCTACATTTTGTACCAGATCATTTTCAAGCAGATTTCGATTTGTAGTCTCTAAAATTTGATAAAAGTTGCTCCATGTAAGTTTCTCGTAAGGAAGTCTAATTTCCGACATAGTCAGTTAGTTTGCCGTTTTCCATCCTGAGGATGGTTGGGTTGAGCAAGTTAACGAATTTTGACGAATGAGTGATAACGATTACTCCGAAACCAGCAGTTGCCAAAGCCTTGAGGTGATTACCAATTGTCAATGCATTTTGAGGGTCTTGATTTAAGGTGGGTTCATCCAAAATAACGAATGGTTGTCTAGCGGCAAGTGTCGCTGCCAATGTTAGCCTTTTTCTCATGGCGAATGGCAGTTCGAAGGGGTTCTGATCGAAATACTTCGATAGATTAAATGAATTTGCCAGGTTAAGTATATATTCCTGGGTATCGTTGAAACGACCACTTATTCCCAATTCTTTTCCTATTGTTGAAGAAAAGATCTGTTCGTCAGGATTTTGAAATGAATATCCGAACGTTGTCCCAGGAGATAAGAATGGGGTTATTTTTTTGCCATTATATAAAATATAACCAGACCCTGGTCGTAGGATACCAGTTAGTATTTTCGCGAGCGTGCTTTTGCCTGATCCATTTAATCCCATTATACAATATATTTTTCCTGACTGAAAAACATACTGACAGTTATCTAATATATTTTTTTTATTATTATAGGAGAAGGTAATATTATCTAATTCCACGGTGGAGGTCTCGTGTATTGAATCGATAATTGTGCAATCTTTTATATCTTCAAATTCATGTTGTGGTTGCTCGACAAAGTTTCCGTCTATTTCTTTTTCTAATTCGGGTAACTCGTCAATTCTGTAATCTACAATCTGTGAGTCAAAAGATTCGTAGCTTTTAATTAAATCGAAAAGTTTCCTTTTCTTTATGTTGTCGATTTGTTCAAAGGTGTTGTCAAATATCAATTGCTTGTTTGTTAGTTTTAAGCAGCTTATAGCGCATAGCAATGACTTCTCTCCACCTGACAAAGTATAGGGACTCTGATCAAGGACTAAGTCTAATCCAAGACTGCTCAGAATTAAGCTAATTTCTAATTTATCGCGGTAACCATGGAGTGTTAGCTCATCGCGTACGGTTGAAGCTATTCCGCTCAAGTAGTGAGTTGCATCAGGACCATTATACACGTGTTTATTTTCGGCGATAGCTTTTAGGTATGCCGTTTTTCCGCTAAAATTTCGCCCAACAACGAACTTCATATCTTTATAAATTATAGAAGAAGTTTAATAGTATTGTCCCTGTCCCTAGTACAATCGCGAGTAAATCAAGTAGGTTAATTTGCGGCTTGTCAATGGGAAAGTCATCGACCAATTGGTGAATATTTTTCCTCTCCCAGTTTTCAGCTCGCTCAACTGTGGATTCGAAAATTCCCACTACTAAGGGTCTTAATATGTATGGAAGTTGTTTGATACGCGTCGTAATTTTTCGGTCGGGCATTATTCCGCGGGCTAGTCTGGCGGTTAAGATCTTATTAGCGCGATAATTTATATCTGGCAGTAAGGCGGAAATTCCCAATAGTATGAGTGTAATATTTTTATTTAGTTTGATTATTCGGGCAACATGTATAATCTTTTCTGGGGAAGTATAGAATGATAAATAGAATGTAGTTCCGAGCGAGTATAGCCGAGTGCTTATAAATAGTGCAAATTTATATGGGTCATGGAAAGAGATATTCCAATCTGATGGAACTGTGTTTAAAAGCAAGCCCCATATAAGGCAAGTAAAAAATAGAAGTGGTAAAAAAAATGATGTGAGGAACAGGGTTTGGGATATTACCCGTCCCGATGTTATTGCTAGTAATGTTGACGCGCCAGCTATTATCAGCATTGGACTTAGCATGCGGCATGTGAAGATGCCAATAGTCATAGCTAAGAAAAAGTAAATCCTCGTATATGGGTGAATCGCTGCCATAGTGTTATATCAGGAACCCGTTTTTTCGCAGGAGCGGATTGTCAAAGTTTACTAACAGCCTACGCGGAATGCTTTTTAACATTATTACTGTCATCAGAAGTTGTAAGGTTTTATCCAATGGTTCGGAAGCTAAGCCGGAGTAGAGAACCGAGTTAAGCATCGTTTGTCCGGATTTTAGAAAATAGGCAATTACTAGGCTTGTTCCTGATCCGTCAATACCTGCAAATAGGAATACCTTAACAGGTGCCGAACACGCCCCGGCAATTACTCCCAGGGCGATACCGCAAAGTATTTGAGTCCATGTTTTCGCCAGTAGACCCTGGGAGGCTACTAAATGGAGAAATCCGGCTATTGCTACTTGGGTGCCGATAAAGTATGGGTATACAGGACTTATCACAATTCCCGCGATGAGGAATGACAATACCCCTGTTAGTGCACCAGCCCGAAATCCTAATGACAAAGTCACAAGACAAGTCCCGATTGCGTCTAGATAAATCGGAAGTTTTAGCAGTTGAATGATTGATCCCATGGAGACATTGAGCGCCACTGCCAGAGGGATGAATGCGAGGTGGTATTTGTCGAGTTTCATCTGTATTTTTTTCTCGAAGTAACGACTTGTTTTAGATGTTACAAAATGTTTCTCAGATATTCAATTTTGAGGAGAAAATCAAATGTTAAAAATTTAGATTAACTTTTGAAGTATAAAAATAATCATATTCTTATACTTCATTTTTTTTCATGGAATGTCAAGATTTGTTATGTGTATATATTTGATAATCAGATAAATAAATAATATTTTGTCATATTAATATTTGCTTTTTCGAATAGTTGTCTATTACTTTGGTGCAAGTTTAGATCGCAGCGAAAGCGTTCCAACTGACGTTCTTTGACATATTGTATACATCAGGGTTTGATTGATGTGATGGCCATTAAACAAAAAAGCCAGGCAGTTGCCTGGCGAAGGAAAATGTCCGCTTTCGATAATTTTGAAGTTGCTGGAATAGTGACAATAGCGATTAGAGCGTTATTGTTCACAACTTCAACGGACTGGCTTAAAACGATGTCTGTTTGGAAATATTGCGCAACTCTGCATTATTATCTGTTGGCGCTACTTATTTATTTAAGCTTATCCATCGATAAATATGAAAAATGTAGAAAAAAATAGCGTTTTCGCAATAGGTAAAGCTGAGGACGCTGAGTTGCTGATTGGAAAATTACTGGCCGGGACGATCCTGGCTGTGGAAGTGAGAAATTTTCTTTCTGAAAAAGAATGTGATCATGTTGTTGGGCTGCTTCACTCGATGGAGATGGACGAGGATTACTTGCAAGGGAAAGCGCGCAAAATTGGACTGTCGGCTCACAACATGCAGAGCGGACCAGATGCCTATTTTCAAGGTGCAAAAGATCATCCCCTTCTTCAACACCCAACTATCACAAATGTTGTGGATAAATTTTTCGAATTGTTTCGCGGTTGCGGGTGTGAAATTGGGGTAGCGACCAACCGGAGCGGCGACGATTATAGTGCGACTATAGTTCGGGAGTTTCACTCAGAACTGAAAATTCATAATGACTTTGCTCCTCGTGAACAAGTTGGCTGGTTTCCAATTCAGGACGTGAGAAGGCAGTTTGCCTATGTTCTAAAGTTGACCAATTGTTTGGGAGGAGAGACGCTCTTTTATCCTAAGCGCTGGGAAGCTTCGGATGAGGCTTACTTCAATCACGATGATAATTATTCTTATGATAAGGCGGTTGTCAGCGGCTTTCCCGAATTCAGAATAAACGGGCCAAAGGGTACATTGATTGTTTTTGATTGCACAAACTACCATTCTGTGAACAAGGTATTGTGCGGGCGGCGATATACAATGGGTGGTTTTGTTGGTGAGTTGTCAGATGAACAATTCATCGTGTGGAGCTAATATAAACCGGTCGATTTACGTAGCGATGTCCATCAATTAGTGCATGCTCTGGTGTTATTTCATATTGTAAAGCAATCGAAAGATTGCTTTTTTGTTACCCGGTAGTGGCGGTGTATGATTCGAAGTATGTTCGGCAAGATTATGGATCAAGGCCAATGCTGTGAAGCAACTTGGATTTCCATTTTGTCATTTGCAAAATGATAAGATGGAAAAATATTTCTGTATGCAATTTGTCTATGAGTTAACGATGATTAACCCATAAACAAAATCCTTTCTTTTTAGCACCTTCTGTAACCCCAACCTCTTGTGTTACAGCCTCCCTCTCAGGACAGGTAACCAGATTTTAAAACAAATCTGTTCAAATATAATCGATGGTTCACCTATAAACAGCTCCGGGTTTAACAGATTATGAAACAGGCGGTTGCGTACTATCGTGTTTCAACACACAGGCAGGGTAAGAGCGGTCTTGGTTTGGAAGCACAACAAATTGCGGTGATGAACTATTGTAAGCTCAACGGTTATGATCTGATACGGGAAGTGATAGAGGTGAAATCAACGCGGAAATGTCGGAATGGGCTGCTGGAAGCTATGGACATGTGCAAGATTATGAAGGTTGCGTTGGTCGTAGCGAGGCTGGACAGATTAGGCAGGGATGTCGAACAGATCGCCAGGCTTGTAAAATCGAATGTCGAGATTATCGTGACCGATAACCCGCATGCCAACCGGTTCACGATCCATATTTTAGCCGCAGTTGCGGAGGAACAGCGGCAAAGGATCAGCGAAACGACGAAGGAGGCATTGAATGCTGCCAGAAACCGCGGTGTTATCCTGGGAAAAAATGGGAAAGCACTTTCAGTGGCTAATAAAAACGCAGCAGTGGAGTTTGCTCGCAAACTTTCACCGGTCATTAATCGACTTAGGAACAGGGGAATAACCTCGGTACGGGCCGTATCTAGGGAGCTGAACAAACGGGGTGTTCCGACATTTCGCGGCGACAGCCAGTGGCACCCAAGTACAGTACATATATTAATGAACAGACTGAAATAAAAATAACCTTATCTGCTATGATTTGTACAAATGAAAACGACATCCTTTTCGATGATGTTGAAGCGCTGGAAAATATACTTGGGAAAAATTCCCTGAAAGTCTCCTCAGTTAATGCCAATTGTGATTGCACAAGCTATACCCCAACTTTCGATGAGGACTTTGATACCCAGGAAAGCGCCGCAACTGCTGCTGCAAACAGTTGACGGTACCCATGCCTATGCTGTCAATTGCGCTTCGCCGCATTCTTTCAGGGTGCTGAACGGCTCGCAATACAGGATTTTAAAAGAAATTAATGGACAGGATGATATTGACGGGCTCGCTCGCAAACTCTTCATGAGCCCCGAAGCCCTTGAACCATTGTTGTCGATGCTGGCCAAATCGGAGCTTGTACGGTTTGATAATTGTTTCACTGCCCCGCGCAAGCCATCCGGCCCAAAATCTTTGAACTTCTGGATACATACGACAGATGCGTGTAATCTTGGGTGCAGCTATTGTTATATATCGACATTGAATACCAGCAAGGGCATGTCTGATATTGTTAAGCGGCAATTGCTTTCCAAACTTGTGGAGACAGCCGGAAAGCGCAAGATACGGACAGTCAAGTTTCGTTTGGCAGGAGGTGAACCCCTAAGCCAGTTCAAAAACTGGAAGAGATTTATACCTGAGGCCGCATATGCTTTGCAACAAGTGGGCTGCAAACTGGATGTTGCCTTTATCACCAATCTGACAATCCTGAACGACGACATCCTGGATTTTTCCAAAGAGCACAATATTACTTACGGGATTTCAATGGACGGCGTGGAGCAGGTGCATGACCTGACCCGAAAATTCCGGTCTGGCGTTGGCTCTTTTCATGTTGTTGATGCCAACCTGAGGAAATTGCTGGCACACAACATCCCGGTTTCCGTCAATACGGTCGTCACCAATCAGAATCTGGAAGGGTTACCAGAGCTCACCAGGTACCTGGTCGGTCTGGATGTCCCATTCCGGTATTCGATTGTAAAAGGGGAGGCGGTCAACGCGGAATTACTGGAGGAAAATCTTTTACTATCTTATTCTATTATGAAAGAGGCCATTGAAACCGGCTGGCAATTTTCCAGGCGGCACCAGTTTTGCGACCTCAAGCCCAACGAGCTGGGTTTCCAAACCTGTGCTTCCGGTTTTTCAGGAGGCGCAATCTATGTGGATGGCTCTTTCAAATATTGCCACGTCCATTTCGGGGACAATTCAGGATCTGGCAGGTCCATTTTTAATCCGGACATTGATTTGGTCGATATGATCCAGCAAAGCGGACAGTACCAGGAGGCGAAATCCGAAGATTGCAAGCAATGCCGCTTTCGGTTCGTTTGTACAAGCGGTTGCCCGGTTTACCGGGAAAACGGTAAAGACCCCCAATGCAGCATCTACCATAAATTCATTCCCCTATATTATGAACTTCAGGCCAGGGAACGCTTGAAATTATTGAGGTCTTGTGGAAAGATCTGACCAGAAGGGAGGTTTCCCTTTTGTCAGGGACCAACCATTTGGAAAGGCAGGCCGCTTTGTCTATCGCGATTTCTATTCTTGCACTGCTGGCAACCTTTTATCAGCTTTATCTGCAACGTGTCCATAACGAAAAATCGCTGAGACCGCTGGCACAGATTGTATTGAGCGATCGTGAAGCGCGGATGTATGTTCAAATCAGGAACAACGGTGTCGGCCCGCTTATTATCGACAGGGTTGCTTTCGTTAAAGATGGTATCTCGTCAGTAAACATAGAGGATTTTTTAACCCTGGACCCCAAGTCATATATGCATGACGTGATCAGTGCCGAAACCGTGCAAAAGGTCATTCTTCCCGGTTCGCATTTGGAAATATTTGACACGGTGTTTGAGCGGCATGCGTCAGAGCAAGAAAAAGATAATGTGATCAGACAGTTCAACCCGGTAACGTTAAATGTGGATTACCGTGACATCTATGATAACAAATTTACCATTGAGAGAAATCTCAACTAGTTTTCCAGGCACGCTTCAAGTAAATAACAGTCACCCAGCCTGAATACAGTTGACAAAATTGCATTGCGGATTTTAGATTTGAAGTTACAGGGAGCAAACCGCTTTAATATTGATGGAGTTTAGTGATGCCCGAATCCGTTTTTAATCAAATCCCCAAAGGTTTTACCGTAGAGGTTTTCGGGCCGGTTGAAGGCTTTTGGTCATGTGAATTATCCAATGAGGAGGAGGCTATCAGAATTAAGGGGTATTGCGATAATGCCGAAGGATCGGTCCGGCTCTGTCTGGCCAAAATACCTAAAAGACAGCCAAGCAGGGTCGCCCATTTGCCTACGTCGCTTTCTAAAAGCCGCCTTACACGCTTAATGCTAGACCGGGTAGGCAATTAGTTGTCAAGTAAACAATACACAAAACTTGACAAAAGCGGTTAACTCTGCTATCTTTGTAGAATGTTAAGCACCTCCGAAAAAATAACGCAAAAGATCAGGAGCATGCCCGAAGATATCACTTTCGGGTATGAGCAGCTGCCTATTGGCAGGGAAGAATTCTGGTCTGCTGCAAAGACAATGGAGCGTTTGCAGAAAAAAGGGCTGATTAGAAAATTGTCGAAGGGCAAATTCTATAAGCCTAAAATGACGGTTTTTGGGGAAAAACAGCCCGGTGAACAGGATATACTTAAATCCTATTTATATCAAAAAGGACAGCGCATGGCTTATATCACCGGAATAAGCCTTTACAATCAGCTGGGTCTCACCACGCAAATACCTTCTGTTATCCAGATAGCAAGCAGATCACGCCGTAACATCGGCGCTATTGGCACCATAAAGGTCAGTCCGGTTAAAAGCTATGTGGATGTTACAGATGAAAACTACCAGATCCTTGGTTTTCTGGACGCTATGAAGGATTTGAAAAAGATCCCGGATGTGGATGTTTCCGCCGCACTGGCAATATTTAAAAACCGGATAAAAGGATTGGGGCCAGAGCAGCAAAGCCAAATGGTGGATTACGCTTTATCTTACCCGCCACGGGTGCGGGCCTTGCTTGGGGCGGTTATGGAGGATATAAAGAGCGGGACCGATTTGAACGGGCTTAAAGAAAGCCTTAATCCCTTAACCCGTTTTGAATTGAGCATACCTGATGCTGCCCTGAAAACCGCTTTAAACTGGAATATCCAATGAGATTACATGAAAACAAAGAATTGTTTACCGATGCAATCTCGATCACAGCGGAATATTTAAAGCTGCCGGAAATTTACGTTGAAAAGGATTATTGGGTTACGTTTACACTGCAACGCATTTTTACAAGCCCTTTAGCAGAATTTACGGTGTTCAAGGGCGGCACCGCACTGGCAAAATGCTTTGATTTTATCAACAGGTTTTCTGAAGACATCGACCTTGTGCTGCTAAAAGAGGCAAGCCTTTCCACTAATCAGCTTAAAGAGCGTTTAAAAAGGATCAGCAACGCTGTTTCTGAATTCTTGCCTGAAATAGAAACAGAAGGTATTACCAATAAAAAAGGGATGATCAGAAAAACGGCCCACTCGTATTCTCGGAATTTCGAAGGGGATTTCGGGCAGGTCAGGGATTTGATCATTCTGGAATCAAGCTGGCTTGGTTCATCCGAGCCAGTGGCAACAGGAATGGTAAGCTCTTTTGTTTACCAGATGATGCAGGGCAGAGGTCAGCACAGCTTGGCCGAAGAATATGCACTTGCGCCTTTCGCAGTATCGATACTGGCACCGACGCGGACATTGTGTGAAAAAATCATGAGTTTGGTGCGTTTCTCTTATACAGAAACCCCAGTAATTGATTTAAGAAACAAGATACGCCACATATATGATCTGCACCAGTTATTAAAACAAGATGACATTAGTGCCTTTTTTGGTTCCGGGGAATTTGATGAAATGCTTCACAAAGTGGCGCAGGACGATGAGACAAGTTTCAGAAATAATAATGACTGGTTATATAACCCGCCTGCGAAAGCATTGTTTTTTATTGATCTGGACAATATATGGCCACAGATGCGCGGCACTTATAACGGGACATTTAAAAATCTGGTTTTTGGCGAATTGCCGGACGAGAAGTTGGTATTGAAAACACTGGAACGGATTAAGGAGCGGTTGGCGCTGATCCAATGGAAATTGTGAGAAAAGAATTAGTGTTGCGAAACACCATTTTTTACCAATATCCAAGTTTAGGCAAAGAGCACAGTTGAAATTACTGCGGTATTACGAAATGATATAGCATGGTAAAGGTAATCTGATATACTTGTAACCCTTCTCTATCTCAAATATTTTTTCGGAATGGTGGATTTCCCTGGCTGTAATAATTTCAATCCTGATTTCAATTTTTGCGCTGTTGGCGACTTTTATCAGCTCTATCTGCAACGTGAGCATAACGAAAAATCGCTTAGGCCCCTTGGGTAAATTGTTTTAAGTGATATTGAAGCACAGGTTTTTGTGCATATCGGAAACAACGGTATCGGCCCCATGATAATCGATGAGGCCGCATACCTTTTATCTTATCTGAAGCACCACAAGGAATCTCGGTTTAATTTTTTGGATTCGAAAAGTTGCCGGACAATTTTCTCGAAGCGTTGAATATAAAGGTACGCGACATATGACTTCGTTTAACCTAGTTGTTATTTAAAATTGTAGGCGATCATTTTGCTTTACGACGCTGTCAAGGTGATCAGAATATTCCTGCATCATTTGTGTGCCCTGTTCCAAAACTGAGCACGATTGTATGCCTCTCCGAGCGGGCCTGGAGCTTTGTGAGTGAACTGGGCTTCACTTTTTGTAAGTGCGTGGATATTGTCATCCATCTCGTCGCTGTCATTAAGAATCCATGAAGATGGGAAAATCAATTTGATAATAAGTATGATCTTTATGAACAAACAATGTGGAGGGGTGGGCTTCGGCTTGGGACACTCTTGACGTTAAATCATTGATATTAGAGCCGAGATCTACTAAGTTTTGGTATTATCGTCTTCTAAAATTCATTATAAGCTAATCACAGTCTTATTTTGAATGCAATTCGCCACGGTCAATATAATTTAGGTTTTGGCCGTCGGCGTTGTTCAACAGTCACCGGCGTTACTTGTGAGAAGTCATAGTATAGACCCGTCCTAAAAAGTGTTGGCAGGTTGATGATCTGCTGTAGTACTCTTGTAGCTAGGTCTCTTTTGTAAAACGCTCATAAACCGAGGTAATTGATACTTGTTTTACTCCATTTTTTGTATACAAATACCGTTTATTGACAATAACTAACCTGCCAGCAGGGTCCACCGCCACCGATTCGGGTTTTACCCATCGATAAGGATCCTCCTTATCACTTGGTAGCACATTGAGCAACTTCAGATCTTCGGAAAAGTAGAACTGGCGCGACGTGCCTTGCCGCAAAAAATCTATTCGTAATGAAGGATCATAATTTAAACCCGGGCCACCTGTCCATTCTTCGTTTTCTATGCGAATATATTGCTCTGGCCAGGACTGACTAAATATATATGCAAATCCGGCATACGATGGATTAGGACCGTATATGCGCACTTCCACATCAAAATGATAGTTCTTTTCCGAAGGCAGGATATCTATTTCCTGAAACAAGTCGGTGGAAGTTACACCGTCCATATTTACATCGACGGCTTCGCTACTGACCGAACTAACGATACCATATTTCCCATGGAACTGATTTTGGAGCTCAGCAGTTTTTTGAGCTTCTATAATTTCAAGATCCAGTGCAGCATCATTTTTCTTGCAGCCCAACATTGCTGAAAGAAGAATAGGGCAAAGAAGAAGAAGAAGTGTTTTCATCGCATTAGATTCTAGTTTCATATAAATTTATAAAAATATCTCTACAAAGTAAAAAGGGGTTACATAATAATTGATTTCCCTAGCTTAATAACCAAGCTGTTCTATCCCTTAACCATTCCTGTGGTGTTCAGTTTTTACGGAACGTAATGGAAAGAGTGTGTTCTACTTCTACAAAACCAAGAGCTTTCACAAACCGCCTTCACCACCACATTCTCCTGTCCGAACCTCTTTTCCTGAAAATAAACTAGGCTTCTGAAAGCCAAGTATGCCGGGTAGTCCGGATGGTTCTTCTTGAAAAACTCTGGGCTGGCCATAGCAAATACGTCGATGGCCAAGGCCGAGTCGTTGTGGATCGGAACGCCGGTGGTCTCAGGCCGCCCCAGCACATCGTCAGCCGCGGTTGTGCCGATTACTTGCCGGTTCAGGCTTTCCTTCCCACGTCCGCGTTCAGCATCTCACGCTGTCGCAGCTCGTGGCTATCCTTGCCTGCGAGCGCCCCCATCTTGAAGTAGATAATTTTATTAACCTCAGTGTCTGCGAACACTTCCTGGTAAGGGCATGTCTTCATTTTCTGTTAAAGGACCATCTGAAGGTACCATCGTTCGCCTAAACACTTTATAACTAATAAGCTTAAACGAATTTCAGCTTCGTGCTTTTGACTACCCTATCCGAGTAGTGTAAACAGGTAGAACTGAAGCGTGAGATCCCTATTTGGGTTTAATAGCGAAATTATGTGGGGAGGATGAATGAATCCCCCCACATAAAATGGACAATAAATACATAGCTCGTTTGAAATTGGCTGGCCTTTACTTTTTACCACAATTGGGCAGTCCTCATATTTAAAGTAACGTAACCGGTCGTAATTTGTGGGCCATGGGAGTATAGATTTACAGGAAATCCAAATGGAGGCATCGGGTAAGTCGACATGGAAGTTACCAACGGCTGGCAGTATTCCGCCGTTCCGTCAAAAAGAGCATCGCTTGCCCCTGTCGTCACATAATTAAACCCTGAGTTGAAGACTTGCTGTGTAGAGGTACCAAAACCAATGCCCGTTTTCGTATCGTTATTAGTGAAATTAGTTCCAAATGTTGAAGAGACTGATGAGCTCACCGTTGTAGTTGTGCCAGGGTCTAATTCCTGTACCACAAACTTCCACGTATCTCCGTATGTCTTAATGTTCCAGCCGACTATCGGAATGGGTTCAAATAAATGCAGTTTAGTATCGTTTACTATAAAATAACCATCGGGATCTACTGTTAAACTAAATACATCATTCCTACTACAAGAAATTCCTTTATTTAAAGAATTGATTGCACCAGGAGCAGCACCGGTCATTGCTATTGTAACTTGAAATTCAAAATTCCCATCAGTCGCATCATCCATAACGTAGTTGAACATAGACTTATCAGAAAATCTAATGGACGTAAGAGCTTCGGCAAAATTAGGGCGATAGACGCCCGAGTTACGACCCAGTTGAGGTAATATCCGATAATAGACGTTATCTCTTTGGCAGCTTGAACCATTTTCAAAAGCTTCGCGAATATCAGGGAGTAATTCAGTATCATAAAAGCCATCCGTTAAATCATTAATTCTGGCATACTTTTCTTTTTCAGGTATTCTTTTATCAAAAGTATTGTCCCAGAATGCAAATTGTCCAAGATCGTTAACAAGATATGGTTCATGAGCCTCAGTATTTACGGAACTGAGTCTTGACGTTTTTGATCGTTCATCTACCAACCTTTCATTGTCCTTTACAATTATAATTGGTCTCAAAAAATCCTGTCTATAGGATAAACTTCCTTCGTTTCCATTGCTATCGAACGTCTTCATTGGTTTATTAACGGCAAGGTCTCCATAGTTACGTACTCCGACAATCGGTATTTCATTTTTGGTGTCCCATTTGCTAGCAGAATGTCGGCTAAGTTCAGGTATAAATATTGTCAAAAGCGGTAGATTTCGAGTAAGTTTCATGATATCTGCATCTTTTTCCAGGTATGATCCAATTAAAGATTCAACTGTTAAACCACTGGACAATCGAACATCCTTTAGTTTCTGATAAAAGATATCATAATCTCCGTCGAATTTCTTCAATGCTTCAGATTTTATCAACTCTCTAAATTCTTCATTTTGAAGAGCTTTTGCAAGTGCGGTAGAAAAAGTTATCCTGTCAACTTCTACATTGATGGATGAATCAATCTGTTTAGATGGTGCACTATTATCTTGCTTAATGTTATCGCAAGATGTAAAAAAAGCAATGAGTGATAGAAGCAGGATAGTTTTTCTCATTTTTAAAGAAGTATTAAGTTTGCTGTTTATTGAAAATGATCGATTTTTCATTGTTTTATATTTGAAAGTTCTTTTCCCCAATTCAAATATTTAGTAATCTTTAATTTCAGGTGAGAATGCATTCTCTTCTAAGATTTTTGAAAATTATATTCGACTTTGACTATGTCATACTCGTTGTGGCTATCCTAGTTTACACGTCTGCGTGCTAGATATGTGCCCTCAAGATACAATCTTACCAGATAAAACACTGCAAATGTTGCTTACAACAATATAAGTAGTTTCTTCAAAAGGCTTATATTGTTGCGCTAAGGTATGTAGTACTAGTTCTCTGACTTATAAAATATAATTGATAGAAAAAGAAACGTCTTATTCCATTTGTAATCAACGTCTTAATCGATGGTATAAATGTAAATTGCTAGAAGATTCAGCGATTCTCGAAAGGCTATTTCTACATTCATTTTAGATGAGCATCAATAGTATCCACTACTACGCTTGTCTTTCCTGGACATTTGTTATTACGACTTCAACTGACGTGGTTCCCTTTTGGTTTACACTTTTGCGGGTTAGTAAATATTTAAAAACTTCAATTCTTATCCAGTTTGTCGGTAATATTCGGCTTCAAAAGCTGCTGGATTTAAATAGTTCAAAGA
>NZ_SWFP01000029.1 GCF_005869225.1 Dyadobacter bucti
TGGAAGACTACAATCGCTTTCATCCGCATCAAGCACTGGCTGGCTTAGCACCGGCAACGTTTGTCAAGAAACTAGAAATGGATAAAGTCTAAACGTACACTGTCCTCATTAGGGTAAGGCTTCACTATTTCTATCTCCTGTGTTTTACAGGGCGATCCTTACTCAATATGGTGCCGTCATATTTTAATCACTAAACGTAATTTGAAACATTTGTTTCAAAAAATGACTTAAATTTTTCGCGGCCGCTTTTGGATACAACATTGACCAAAATGGAAACATGCGTGAATGCCACAGGTGAGACCTTTGCATCGAACTAAAAACAATAAACAATGCAAACGATATTCATTACAGGAGCATCATCCGGACTGGGAAAAGAAACGGCGAAACTATTTCTGGCTAATGGCTGGAGAGTCATTGCGACCATGCGAAACCCTGAAAAGGAAACCGATCTTATTGGGTTGGAAAACCTGACCCTGCTGGCTTTGGACGTAAAAAACGTGCAGCAGGTTAAAGACGCCACCCAAGTAGCCATATCAATGGGCGTGGATGTTGTTTTAAACAATGCGGGTTACGGGCTGGTTGGAGGGTTTGAGGGATATTCCGATGAGCAAATCAAAAGCCAGCTGGATACGAACCTGCTGGGCGTTTTCAGGGTAAGCCAGCCTTCTATAACTTCATTTCGCACACAAGGCAAAAAAGGGGTTTTTTTAACAATTACTTCGGCTGCAGGAATAGCGGCTAATCCCCTTGCTTCGGTGTACAGCGCTACCAAGTTTGCTTTGGAAGGATGGAGCGAGGCAATGAACTATGAAACCAACCAATTCGGCATAGCCTTTAAAACAGTTGCACCAGGTGCAATGAACACCGATTATGTTGGCAGGTCATTGACTTACGTTGCACATGAAGCGTATGAGCCACTCTGGAACAAGATGATGGCTGGCTTTGAAGATGGCAGCACTAATGTGGTATTTTCAGAACCGGCTGCTATTGCAGCAGTGGTGTATGAGGCTGCCACGGACGGCAAAGCGCAATTGCGTTACCTGGCTGGTCCGGATGCAGTCCATGCTTCCCAAATGCGTCAGAAGCTCGGCATACAAGCGCACAGTGAACAAATCAGTGAACTCTATAAAATCAACTGATTATGGAAAGCGTAAATTTAAGTGGTAAGGTAGTTGTTATCACCGGGGCCAGCAGCGGCTTTGGCAAGGTCAGCCCCAGGATGTCGACATTACTGAGATGATAATTCGTTCAACTGCATAACCCTATTTAACAAACAATGTCAGACATAAAACAACCAGGTGGCCTGCAACCAGGTGGCCTGGAAATGACCACCTTCCAACTTGAAAAAGGGAAAACCTATCAGGATTTCATAAAAGCCAATGCTGATGTGGACACCTGGCTTAAAAAGCAGCCTGGCTTTCAGTCCAGGCACATTGCCCAGCGGCGAGACGGAACGGTTGTCGATGCGCTGATCTGGGATTCAGAGAAGCAGGGCACCGATGCCATGCACCGGCTAATGGACGAGCTGGCAGGTTCACCTGTACATGATGTGATCGACCAAGGGACAGTTTCCTGGAACATTTACCCGATCTATCATCAAATTGACCCAAATAGTCACAAACTGGCTGAATTATGAAAAAAGAAGAATTTCAACCCCATATCTTTCAAAGTATCTCTGAGCTGCTGCGGGCTTTGGGATTGCCTAAGCCGACCCATCCCTTAGTGGCGTTGGTTGATTACAAGGACGTCCGTGTTGATACTGGCAATATTGGAAAGGGGTATATCCTGAATTTTTACAAAATATCCTTTAAAAAGCATTTTGCAGGGCAGGTTCGTTATGGGCAGGGTCATTACGATTTTGAGGAAGGGGGCCTCTCATTTACAGCGCCAAACCAGCTCATATCCGCCGCTCAGGAAGAGAAAGATTATAGCGGTTATACTTTGCTTTTCCATCCGGATTTTATCCGGAGTTATCCCTTGGGGAAAAATATGGTAAAGTATGGGTTCTTCTCCTACTCGGTGGCAGAAGCGCTATACCTATCTGATAAAGAGAAGAAAGTAATCTTTTCTTTATTTGATGCAGTAGCATCAGAGCTCGATAGTAATATCGACCATTTCAGTCAGGATGTGATGGTGTCACAGATTGAGACACTGCTCAACTACAGTAACCGCTTTTATAACCGCCAGTTTATAACAAGAAAAGTGTTGCACAACGACCTGATCGCAGAGATGGAAGCTTATTTATCTGAATACTTTAATGAAGACAAGGCCCTACTGACAGGGCCACCAACGGTGCAGCAGCTATCTGGCCATTTGAACGTTTCCCAGCGCTACCTGAGTGACATGCTTCGCTCGCTGACCGGCCAGACCACCCAACAACATATACACGGCAAACTCATCGAGAAAGCAAAAGATATTTTAAGCACAAGCAATCTGACCATTGCCGAGATAGCCTATCAGCTCGGCTTCGAATACCCACAGTCTTTTAATAAACTTTTTAAGAGTAAGACAAAAATCTCACCACTCGAATTCAGGCAATCATTCAACAACTAGTATTAAAAACCGATAATAAAGAAACAAACGTTTCAGAATTGAACTTAATTTGTTTATCATTTGTAAATTAGGGCATGGCAAGGAATGTTGAATTTGATGAACAGTTAGCAGTTTCCAAGGCAATGGATGTCTTTTGGAGAAAAGGCTATAACGGCACTACGATGAGAGATCTGACAGAGGCGATGGGTATCAACAGCAGTAGCCTGTATAATACGATTGGCGACAAACATGAGCTTTTTATCCGGAGTTTAACGCACTTTACCGAGTCCAGAATGAGAGCTGCTTTGAAGCAGTTGGAACCGATCAAATCGCCATTAAAAGCGATTGAAAAATTTATTCAATCATCTGCTCATGCCATTACAAATGAACCTAATAGCTGCTTGGCCATTAAAACGACATTTGAAGTAGCCGCAACCGATAAGCAGGTGCAGCAGATCATAAAAGCCGACAATGATTTTACTTATAATTTGTTGATCACTCTGGTGGAAAAGGCCATAGAGAAAGGAGAGATAAAAGTAAGCCAGGACTCAGCCATGTTAACGGACTATATCATCAACCACTTTACGGGTTGGCATGAGTCGTTTATCATTCACAAGGACAAGGTGCGCGTCAAGAAAATGGCAGCATTCCTTGTGCAGCAGATAAGCCTGTAATTTTTTTGCAACTAATCTGAAACAAATGTTTCGAAATTATGAATATACATGAGCAGTACAAAGATTACTTCACGGCAACCAAAAAACCTGAAGTTATCGAAATAGGAAAAGCCAGCTATGTTTCAATTATTGGAGAAGGAAGCCCTGGGACTAACGCTTTTTATGAAAAGAAAGCGGCCATAAAAGAAGTTATCATTGCATTGGAGAAGAACTCTGCGCTCACTGATCATGCATTTACAAGCAGGATCGTGGAAATATTTTACTGGTTTGATCCGGAGAAGGTTGGGTTTGTCGATATCGGCCGGTTTTATACAACAGTAAATTTAGACCTACTCCGTTACCGGATTGCGATCCGTATTCCTGATTTTGTTACGAGTGAAGCCATTGCACAAACGGCACAGCAAAGACAAGATATTCCCTTCGCCAGCGGCTTTGAACTTTTCACCTACACAGCAGGAACTTGTGTCCAGCTTTTACATACAGGCCCTTTTGCCGGGGAATTGCAAACGCTACCTGTGCTGCAACGCTTTGCCACCGGCAACGGTTTCAAAAAATCCGGCATGCATCATGAAATTCATCTGACCAATTTCGAGGTAGGGGAAAGTCAGGCACATCTTCAAACGATCCTTCGCGATCCCGTAGCAAAGCAACAATAAATTTTAATTAAATCTGAAACAAATGTTTCAATAATAACAATTGATAATGGAAGCAGCAACGAATGAATTAACTGGGAAAGTGGCGCTAGTCACCGGGGGGACAAAAGGCATAGGCAAAGCGATAGCAGATGAGCTCGCTCGCCTGGGGGCCACCGTGATTATTTCAGCAAGGAGCAGGCCTGATGCACAGTCGGAGCACGCCTTTATCGCAGCAGACCTAACCAAACCAGAAGATAATAAAGGGTTAACAAACAAAATTATAGAGGAATATGGCGGACTTGATATCTTAATTAATAATGTAGGCGGGACATCCGGGCCGGCAGGCGGTTTTAGTGTACTCACTGATCAGGACTGGGAAAATGATCTGCAATTGAATCTATTGGCAGCCATCAAGCTGGACAGGTCGCTGGTTCCGTTAATGATTCAGCGTAACACTGGTGTGGTGATCCATATTTCTTCACTGAATGGTAAGTTACCGCTTTATGCCTCTAATTTCTCCTACGGTGTAACCAAAGCAGCCCTTAACAATTACAGCAAGGCATTAGCTAATGAAGTTGCATCCAAAGGTGTGCGCGTAATTACTGTATCACCAGGTATGGTAAAAACCACAGCCATGGAAAGTTTTCTTCATAGCTACGGCTCTACCTTAGGTAAAAACCTGGACGAGACAGCCCAGCTGGTCATGGACAGCCTGGGAGGTGTTCCGCTGAACAGACTCGCTCAGCCAGAAGAAATAGCGCATTTGATAGGGTTTCTGGTTTCACCCAAAGCCTCCTACATCACCGGGAGCAACGTCGTAATAGATGGCGGAACCATACCTACTGTTTTTTAATAAATGATCAATACCCTATGGATCAGACATTTTAATCTTTTTTCAACACTGGTAATGGTTGCAGAATAACAGGATATATGACTTGATATTAAACACTCAAACCATGAAAGATATCAATTTAGATGATGTGGTGAAACGCTCACTCGTTATCAGGAAGCTATACCACGAACTAGAACTCAAACACCACGGTAGCGAGTGGTCTGTTCAGGAAGATGCACTAGCATTTCTGACAGATGCCGGGCTTGTTGGCAGGTTAACGATGGCACAGCAAGGACGTTGGCCCAAAGGCGACAAGCCGGAAAATGAACTTTCACACAAGTTAGGTGAAAGCATCTGGTGGCTAATTATACTGGCTGACCGCATGAATCTAGATATTAATACAGCACTGGATGGATTTCTGTCAAGAACCGAGAAGCTTTTAAGTAACTAATATGGAATTAACACAAGAAGCTGTTGGCGCAAGACTGCTCATCTATGGCGCAACTGGATATACCGGCAAAATGATTTGTTACGAAGCCGTAAGGCGCGGCTTGGATTTTGAGATTGCAGGCAGAGACAGGGACAAGCTTCTGGCCTTGTCTGGGGAATTAAGTGTGCCATATCATGTATTTTTGGTAGATGATAAATTTGGCTGGGAAAAAGCCCTTTTAGGTAAAACGTGCCTTCTTAATGTTGCGGGACCTTTCAGCGAAACGGCGAAGCCTGCCATGCAAGCTTGTATAAGTCACAAAGTACATTATGTTGACATTACTGCCGAAATTGACATTTACAGGCTAACTGAATCTAAAGGCTTAGAAGCAGCTGATGCAGGCGTAATGATCCTTTCTGGGGCAGGGCTCTTTGCTACCTATGACCCACTGGTTTTACATACAGTCGGCCGGATTAAGAACCCGATTTCGCTTCGTATTGCTTTCAAATACAGCGGTGGTTTCACGCCAGGTTCAATTGCCAGCAGTGCTAACATAATTAATGCAGGAATACTGATAAGAAAGAATGGGTTGATCCAGCGGTTATCGGAGGCGCCGGCTGCCAAGTTTGATTTTGGAGATGGCCCTGAAGAGTGTCTGCCCACACCACTGGGTGGGGTCGTGCTTTGTTACCGGTCAACAGGGATCGCTAATATAGAAGAGTATTTTCAAATGGCTTTGCCCGCCAGTACCGGGCAGCCAGATACTATTAATGTCCACAGCCAAATGGGTATTGACTACAATGTGCTGCAGAGTAAGATTGTTGCAGAGGTGATGGGGGCAGATGGATCCATAGTACGATCCATGGCGATTATGCCTGCCGGCTATATGCCCACCGTCAAATCATCGGTAGAAATTGTTTCGAGGGTAATAAACGGTTTCTATACAGTAGGCTTTCAATCACCTGCTTCGGTGTACGGAACAGCACTGCTGAAAGCACTAGACGTTGAATTACTCAACTTATAATTACGCACATACAAATATCCCTGTACTGTTGGAGAAAGAAGTGTCTGCACAAGTTAACGCTCATGTATAAAATAACTTCTTATCTAATTCTGGAACAGTCGTTTTAAGGTATTGATTATCAGTCATATTAATCCTTATAGCTAATTTAGTTTAAGTAATAATGGAAAATAGTTTAATAAAAACCCCGGAACTATCCGGTAAAATTGCCCTTGTGACAGGGGGTACAAAAGGGATTGGAAGAGCAATTGCTGACAGACTCTCTGAGGCGGGCGCTACCGTAATTGTAACAGCAAGAAATCATCCGGATGATAATGAGTTAAGGCATCATTTTATTGCAACAGATTTAACGGTTTCCTCAGAAACGGCAAGAGTAATAGGGCATATCCATGAAAAGTATGGGGCTATTGATATTTTAATCAATAATATGGGCGGCTCTAACAGTCCTTCGGGCGGGTTTGCCGCGCTCACAGATGAGCATTGGGAGAATGACCTGCAATTAAACCTGCTGGTTCCGGTACGTATAGATAGGGCCGTTCTTCCAAAAATGCTGGAACAACAAAGTGGAGTAATTATCCATATTTCTTCTTTAAGTGGGGTATTGCCCTTGTACCAGTCGCTTGGCGCCTATGCGGTGGCCAAAGGCGCTTTGAATAATTATAGCAAAAGCCTTTCAAAAGAGGTAACCCCCAAGGGCGTACGCGTTAACAGCGTTTCACCAGGTATGGTAAAGACCGATACGATGGACATGTATTTGCAGTCTTTATCAGAATCATTAGGACTAAGTTTAGAAGTAACGACACAGAATCTGATGAACACACTTGGTGGGATTCCAATGGGCCGAATGGCAACACCGCAAGATATTGCGGAGCTAGTTGGCTTTTTGGTTTCACCAAGGGCGTCCTACATCACAGGTACTAATTATATCATTGACGGCGGTGCTATCCCAACCATCTAGCATTTAGTTCTTCACTGTTGAATTCTACTATTAGAAATAAACCAAACATAAAATTAAAATCTATTCAAATGAATCAGGTAACCTATAAAATTAGCAGCGAGAGAGAGATCGAAAATCTAGTCGCACGTTACACGCATTTATTGGACAAAGGTGACTTTGCTGGAGTCGGGGCATTGTTTGCACATGGAAGAATCGGTTCTCTTGGAGAATTTACAGAAGGTGCGGATATTGAATCAATGCTTAAATCTAATCTTCAGGTTTATTCTAATGGCACTCCTCAGACAGCTCACATAACTACTAATACTGTTATTAAGATAAATGAGGATGAAACGTCAGCTACTGCGAAATCATACCTTATTATTTTTCAACAGGACGTTGAGCGGTCATTTCCGTTGCAGCCGGTCATGACTGGTACGTATGATGACATCTTCGCGCGGATTGACGGTCAATGGCATTTCAAAGAGAGAAGCCTTTCTATGGGTTTTGCCGGAGACTTGTCACACCACGCTAATCCGGACGGGCCATCTGCAAAAATATTGAAGGATAATGAATAGTATAAAAACGGCCCTTGTAACCGGGGCAAACAAAGGAATAGGGTTGGCAACGGTTGAAGGGCTGGCCAAACAAGGGTATAGAGTATGGCTGGGATCGCGGGATTTTTCCCGCGGTCAGGCAGCTGTCGATGATCTTCGCTCCAAGGGGCTGGACGTATACTTGCTTGTGATTGATGTCGCAAATGATAGCAGTGTGATTCAGGCGGCGCGCACTTTGAATGAGCACACCCCGCATCTGAAAATTTTGATTAACAACGCAGGTGTTGCCCCGAACCTAAAAAGCTTGCCTAGCCAGGAAAGCATGAATTTGATCCGGCAAACTTTTGAGGCAAACACTTTCGGACCAATCCGCGTAACACAAGCTTTCCTTCCTTTGCTGAAAGCTGCTGATCAGGCGCGGGTCATCATGTTAAGTAGTATTGTTGGCTCTATCAGTCTGAGCTCAGATCCTAATGTCATTTATGGACAAGTCAATTTCATGGGCTACTCGGCTTCAAAAGCAGCACTGAATATGATCACTGCCGCTTTTGCTAAGGACCTTGGCCCTTTAGATATAAAGGTATATGCTGTCGAACCTGGGCACATCCGGACCGAGCTTAACGATAATTCAGGAACGCTAATTACGCAGGAAGGCGCAGCAGTGCCCATAAAGTATGCAACTATGAACTTGGAAGCTGCTAACGGAGGCTTTTTCGGGCCTAATGGGATACTCCCCTGGTAGTCAGACCGGATCCGGATGGATAATGCCGCAGTGGGTTTTCTGGTTTTCTGAAAACAGACATGTGAATTTTAGAATTGTTTTGCACTGTTTTAACAGGGATATTTTTTCTATGCGGGTTCATTCAAACGGTTGTTAAAGCGTACCAGCTCCGACACCAGAATGCCCTGCTAGTCCCAAAATCAATTGACGGCACAGATTGAGAAGATCATCCATGTTTGATGGCTTTATGTAATAGTCGAGCGCACCTAATTTTTTAGCAAATTCAATCATATCTGGATTTCCAGATGTCGATAGCATAACTGTGGTAGGGAAGCTAAGCGAGGAATGGTTCGCAGATTCGATAGGGTTTCCAAGCCGTTCATCTTTGGCATGTTCATGTCCAGAATGATAAGACATCCATCCAATACTGTTTGTGACTGCAGAGCCGCGAGAAGTTCCTGCCCATTCTCTGATTCAACAATTTCGATGCTTTGATCTATGGCTTTGATTGCCTCTATCATTAGTAGGCGATCATCGGCATCGTCGTCTGTTAAAAACAAAGTTGTACTTCTGCTCATATACAAAGGTAAATCTTTTTATTAACGACTACTTTAATCAACATACTCTAAGCGCTGATTCCAATCTCATATGTAACGGCTAGAGGTTGACAAATTAATCGGTGGGTTAAAACGTACTGAAGCCTATTTTCGGTTTTATGCGATTCCTTACTCAGGAGTGCCATAAGTGTACAGTTAATACAAGTAGGCATACATTAAATAGTACTTCATAACTGCTTTATTACCTGGGGATAGGCTTGTTGAGACGGGCAGCAATAATAAGCAATCCAAGAAGAATGAATGGAATGCTAAGTATTTGACCCATATTAAGGACCATGTTATCTTCAAAAGCTTCCTGATTCTCCTTAAAAAACTCATCTATAAAACGGAAGGAAAACAAGGTCGATGTCATAATTCCAAATAGTACACCGTGTCCCCATTCAAGGCGCTTGCGGTGCCATAAATGGAACATAAGAGAGAATATCAAACCGCAATAAATTGCTTCGTATAATTGAGCTGGGTGTCTTGGAACGTTATCAATATTAGTGAATACAAATGCCCAAGGCATAGTGGATGGAGTTCCGATCATCTCCGAATTCATTAAATTCCCTAAACGGATAAATGCCCCGCATAACGGGACGACAACGGCAATCCGGTCTAAAAGCCAAAGAAAATGCAGTTTTTTACGTCTGGCAAAAATGAAAGCCGCAAGGATCAGACCAACACCACCTCCATGGCTGGCTAGTCCTGCAAGACCAGTAAAATGGAATGAAGGTGTTAACGAGACAGGTAATATCTCGATTGGATGCTTCCAGTAATATAAGGGCTCATAAAATAAAATATGTCCTAACCGAGCGCCAACTAAGGTGCCGATAATTAAAAACAGGGTAAGTTCATCGATTTCGGTACGTGGACGCTTCTCAATTTTGAAGATACGGCCTGCAACCAAGATGCTCAGGTAGATGCCAATTGCCCAGAATACACCATACCAGCGCGGTACACTTGCCCAGGAGAATATTTCGGGCTGAACATCCCAGATTATGTAACTTAACATCAGCAGGTTTGACAAAAGATGAGCAAGAATAGAAAAAACGATGCGTTATAAAGAAGCCGTCGAACGCTTTGTTGTTTGCTAAGATCTGGTAGTATTGCACACAGAATTTCTTCTTCTGAAATGAGCTGATCTTTAAAATCTATCTTTTGTTGCTCCCAAGCACGTTTTAACCTACTGTTGTTCATTTAGATAACGGTCTTTAAGTTTTTGTTTTACGCGGTTCAACCTTGTGCTTACATTAGTTGCAGTTAGATCAAGTATGCCAGCAATTTCCTTATTGGAATATCCTTCGACAGAAAGAATAATAATAGCCCTGTCACAATCACCGAGGTTACTAACCAACCAAAAAAATTCCTGAGTAAAATCTCCCGTCAAGTCAGCGCCGGAAGAAATATGATCAAGATGCAGTTGTGATAATGGTTCATTTGCATCCAGGTTGTAATCCTTTTTCCTCTTGGCTAAAATGGTATTAAGAGCAACCTTATAAATCCAGGTACTGATCTTTGACTCTCCTCGAAACGTTGGAAAGGAACGCCACAGCTGTAAGATCACATCTTGCCTGGCATCTTTAAAATCATCAGATTTGGGAAAATATGTCTTGCAGATACCGTTAATAATACCGGTATGATCCTGGACGGTTCTGATAAAATCTTTTTCAAGGGACATAGATGCTGCAGCTTCAATGCTGTTTTAACTATTAGTAAGCTTATTCAAGAGAATTGTCACAGACTTGCCATTTTATTAAACTAATTTCTCTCTTTGGATGCGCATCAATTGGAGCCAGAGTATCCATAACAATACAACATTGTGAAAGAGTTTGATTTAGCTTGTTGAGGTGGTTCCGAAAAGCGGCACACATTTTTGCACAACATGATGCAAAATGAAAGACCAAAAATCTGTAAAAAGTCGTCGGAGCTACGACGCTGAGTTCAAGGAAGAAATGATCAGAATGCTCG
>NZ_SWFP01000002.1 GCF_005869225.1 Dyadobacter bucti
ATTCCTCTTTGAACTATTTAAATCCAGCAGCTTTTGAAGCCGAATATTACCGACAAACTGGATAAGAATTGAAGTTTTTAAATATTTACTAACCCGCAAAAGTGTAAACCAAAAGGGAACCACGTCAGTAAGAGGTTATAACGCATCCAATGAATACGATGCAGAGAGCGGCTACGAGAAGATAGGTTAAATAGAACATTATACCTCCCTCACTTCTGTGCGTTCAAAGTAGTTTTCAAATCTCTCGTATGCGGCAAGCATTGCATCATATACGGTGTCATTATCCAGATTAAGTGCTTCTTCTTCTGAATTAGTAACCAAGCGGCTGTCAACAACGTCCATCGGTACAAAGTAGTCGCCTGACTCGTCATATCCCATATAAGCCGTTACCTGACCATGTGCTTCAATGTCGCCAATGGTTAAACCGATAAGCTTCACAATGCAAAGGATTGGCTCGTATTCTGTGTCTTCTGGAATGTCTAATGCGAGGTGTTGGTAAGATTTGATCATTTGTTCTCTCCTTGGTTTGTATCCTTAGAATACCACAGACTTACGGATTGTCAAGCATTATTTTCAAGATTTTTGATTATTTTCTCAATTATTTTGCGCTTGCTTTTCAACCATAAGAGAAGGCTTTTTCTGAATTTGTCAGACATAGGGCGTTTGCCTGTTTCAATGTCATGGACGTATTGTTTACCAACGCCTGTACCGTTGCCAATGTCTTGAAGGGATGCGTTAAGACTTACGCGGAGGTTTTTTAGGTCGGTCAACTGTGGTCTCCTTGGTTGATACGATTACTGTAAACTAAGACCTACAATGTGTCAAGCAATATTTGAGGAGATAAATGTCATCGTTTCGAATTATAGGTGAAGGTATCAAATAGCCAAATTCTTAAAGGCTTTTTTGATCCCTCCATATATAACTCAATGAATAACTTCTGACCTTTTCGGTATGGCGGATTCCAATCAAATTTATCCTCGCCTGAAAATGTGATCGTGAACCTATCCTTTCCGGGAATTTTAACAAAACGACTTAAATCATCTGTATATCGATCCAGATTCTCGTATTTAAATTCTTGCGGATGTACGCTTGTTTGTACTTGCCAAACCAATTCCCATCTATCAATCGATATGGCCTTGTCAGAATCGTTAATTATACTAATATAATCATCCTGATCACACCAGAGCGAGGCTCTAATCCTCTTTCTACCTGTGAAAATATCATAAAATGCTTTTAACAAACTGACAATTGCACTTGATCCAAATTCCATACCCAAATATCAGAAAAATATCTTTCAATTCATGTGACGGACAATGCCGCAGTCTTCCTCACGAAAACCCCTTGTGCGCAGCACGGCAGCCCCTTATAATATTCAAAGGAGCAATCATGTCACGCCTTTACACACCAGAAGAAGAAGCCAAGCTTAGAGAAAACGGTAAGCGCTCCGAGAGCCAGGACATCGACCCGGTCCCGGTTGTAAAACTGTTTGCTACCAATGGCCGGGCGATCTGGTTGCTCACAGAGCTATCACCATTTTACGAGGGAATGGCCTTTGGGCTGTGTGACCTGGGGATGGGTTGTCCCGAATTGGGTGACGTATATCTCCCCGAGTTGGAAGAAATTAAACAGCGCAACACTGGACTCCCGGCAGTTGAGAGGGACGATAATTTCAGCCCAGAGCATCCGCTGTCCATTTTCACAGAGGCAGCAAGGTTATTTGGGCAGATTACGGAAGATCAGGTAGAACTTAGAGCTTTTTCGAAGACAATAAATCCTAGAAATATTTCATAAGTTTTAAGTAAATATCTACCTCATACTGATTTCATTATAATAAAACCTAAACTAAATTCTAATTATTATGATTGCGGCTCTAGTCGTTTATGTTGTCGTCTGTTATTTTATTGTACAGTTATTTTTTAAGAAAAAGGACAATATTGCAGGAATTGCTATAACGGCCATTCTTCTTGCAGCCATAGGTCTCGGCGGTGCTATTTACTGGAGCCACGTATCGGTCAGATGTACCGCCCAAGAGTCTCCGGTAACCATTGATCAGTTAGTTGGTAAATGGAAACTTCCTAATGACATACTCACTGTCACTCCGGATATGCGCTTTGAAATGAGAAGTACCGGATCAAGCAATCTCACTTTTATTGGAGAGGTAACAATTGAAGGCAGTTTAGTTACATTCATAGAGGATATTAGACCGGAAGCAGTTACTAATAACAGATGGCAACAAGTAATTGAAATTTGTAGCACAGATGATGAGGAACTTAAATATCATAACATATCTGGATCTTACGCAGGGTCAGATGAATTAAAAGAAGTCGCTACAAAAATCAACTAATCATAATTTCATACGGAGCATTTCTTCAATCGGGCCAGATCATGCGCCAAAATTTTGCGCTTCGTCTCAACGGTATCCAGCGGATGCGCCATGATCGTGCGTGTCCACGAACACCCGGTATCAACGATCCTCGTCTGAGCGCATCCAGCCACCAGCCCGCAACTCAGCATCAATAGCACTATCCGAAAGCTTACGTGTTTCATGGTCAATTTTCTCCCTTTGAGAGGTGGCTTTGACTGCTTCTTTGGTGGCAATTACGTTCTGGTCGGCAATGGCAAGCTTTTCACCATCTGCCTTACCTCGCCAATGACCGAGGGTATAGCCAATGTTCAATCCGATGATTACAGCGGCCAGATATAAGGCATATTTCAGGATTGTAGGCATAGCTTAACCTCAGCGCTTCTGCGGCGTTCCAACCCTTTAAGACGTTTCCCTTTGGCGTACACCCATTTCAAAAGTTCGTTACAACCGCCCACAACATCACCGGCATTAAGCTTTTTCAGCATGGTTGATCTTGCAAAGGCTCCGGCACCCACGTTATAGACAAAGCTACCTAGGGCGGCGCGGCGCGTATCAGGCATGGGAACTTTGACCAGACGGTCAACAGCCGAGATCGCCTCTCCCAATTCAGCGTTTAACAGCCGGTCACACTCTGACCTGCTGCGCGTCTGGCCGATCTTCACGCCGGAAGTGCTGCCGTAACATATCGTCGGGATACCCACGGGATCGAGATACGACATAAGGTTTAATCCCTCGTAATATGTCACAATCGGAAGGGCAAAGGATATCGCACCTGCAACAGCTATCCCGGCAGCGCGAGAATTCATTTTCTATTCCGCAAATACGCTGATAGTGCCTCGTAATATTTTGGCATCAGCAAACCGATTTGCAGGACAAGATAAAGCAGGGTCACAATCGCCACCCACTCATTAAGCGTATAGCTGTAAAGGACGGCTCCACTGGCTCCGACACCCATTTTGGCAATCGCTATCTTTTCGTCATCCATTCTGGTCATGCCCTCAATTTAGTGCTCGGTGTGTAAGTATTCCATGTGATTTATGCCCAGGCTCTCATCACAAATCGCCAGTCAGTTAACGTAATTTGTGCCATCAGGCCGTTGTCTTTTCTTTGAACGAAAGGCGCATTATTAACGCCAGCCCAGATATTTGTGGCGTTGAAGCCTACTGACGCCCCGCCATTCGTGTAATCGTTGTCTTTCGCCAGAGGCACTTCATCTCCCACAGAAAAGCCCAAAACGGCGTTTTTCGCCCTTAAAGTTACCATGACAAGCTTTGGGAAAGCGCCTAGACTGTGGGCGACACTGACGACGGTGTTATTGGTAACTGTCTGCTCAGCGCTTTCAAAAATCTTCGTAAATCCAAGCCCGGCTTTTACGTTTGCTGGCGTTGTGCCGCGATCAGTCGCTGTTCCAGTTCTAAATTCTGCATCTGTGGCAATTTCAATTATCCCCGCGACAGTATCGGAGGCGACTGGTAAAGTCCCTCTCAATTCAAACCATCCAGAGGCAGACTTATAAACCGCCTCAAAATACCCTCCATTGGTCAAAACATTAGCAGCCGGATCAGCGCCGTTCACTTTGATATTCTTGCTACCGAGGGAATTGACGTTGATCGTGGTCGCCCCGGCAGTGTTGGCATTGGTCGCGAAACCCTTGATAGTCATTCCATCTGAATAACCTTTGGGGACAACCGGAAGCGTGAGAGTCAAAGCGTTTGCCGTGCCAGCAACTACTCCAAAACCCTCGATAAAGTTCAGGTTTTCATCACGGGTTGGAACGACATCAGCAATAAAGCCCAAATAAACGTTTTTCGTACCAGATCCAAAATTCACAGGGGCGTTGGAGTAAGATGAGCGTAAGACAGTAGTCCTGGATAACGTGTCACTGGCTGCATCTGTTACAGTTCCTGTCCCACATTCCCAAGATACGATAACACCGAATGCGTCAGCCTGAGTAATCGTGTATGGAACCTTCGCACCATTCCCCACACCTGTTACAAAGGACTGGAAACCAGCGACCGGACCTTGAAGTGTAAGCGTTCCGGTTCCGGTTGTTGTCGAAGTTTCAAATACGCGGTCGGCAGTTTTCAGGGTCATGCTGGAATTTCCTCAATCCGGAAAGCTTTGTTGAAAAGGGAGAACTGATAATTCACCTTTGGATTAATTGTTTCTATCGTGCCATAGTACGAGCGGATTTGCAAAAACTCTTTTGCGTCCGGATCTGGGACAAACAATACGTCCTTCGTCCGGCCACAGGCCAATTCCAGAGCAAAGACCTTACCGAAAGTATCGGCCTCATTCAAGTATCCAAGGGCAAACTCAGCGGTTTTGTATTTGACGAACTCACGTGGGATCTTCCCGCCTGAGGCAACCCGATTAACTCGGGACGGATCGACAACACCCTCAGCCAAACCGTAATCCATATTTGTATCAGGCTGGAATGCTTTGCTGATATACAGCCTTCCAATATCAATATAGGCCGCGCCGGTGTCCACAATGTCGATAAACCAATAGCGATAGGTCTGCGGTGAAAAGAACGACAGGAACATATTTCTTTCCAGTGGATAGCCGCTGTCAACGAATGTGGTCTGATTGGATCGTGCTGGTAAAAGTCCTGTATCGTATGGTGCTGTTACGGGATTATTGGTATTTGAAGCCCGGACACGGACGGACGCAATCGCAGAGCAATTGTGTGCTATTAATGCAACAAGGTTGATTTCTTTTGCAGAGAGCAGGTCAACCGTCAAGGCAACGGTATCCCCCAGAACCCGATAGATGGCTTTCAAGTCCATTTTTTGAAGGTTTGCAATCGACAGGTCGCCAGTGCCGCCAGTGCCGCCAATCACACCGGCATCGGACAAAAGGGCATTTGCTAAAATCATATTCTGCATAGCTACCCCCAGAGTTCAAAGACAGTTGCGCCGGTCTCGGCGTCTTCCGAAACACCGGAAACCATAAAGACTTTCCCGGCATCAAGATTGAACCGATTGTATATCAATTTCACTTGATCGCCAATGTATAATTTAAACAAAGCGCGGTAAACAGTGAGCTGGAAAACCTGCCTTGGTTCGCCGTGGACTAAGACAAGACGGTCAAGCAAGGCCTGAGCGTCGGCCTCATTTGCGATATTGGTGTAGAAAATCTTTTCGATCATTTCCTTGCTCTGACTCCGTATCGCTCGGTCTTCATTGGTCAGATATCTATATTCATTCGAGACAAAGGATCGGTCTGCATCGGTCGTCGCCGCGGCGAGTTCGCTTTCATCCTGCACAGTCCAAGCCGGGGCATAGGCGACGGAAATCCGCCAGGCTGGTTTGTTGATCCGGTCGAGCTTAATTCCCTGCTCGTCAATGTCATTAATCGTGAGGGTCGTGCTTTCGAGGGTTGGCGGGGAGACTGTCCCGGCAAACAAAAGTCCCTGTCTTGTGAATGTCCAGTACGCCCCTACCCCTGATATCAGGTCGTTGATCGCGTCACTGGCCGTCATATTTCGATTGATATACGTTCCCACATCTCCCGTTAAAACAGCGTCCAGATCATTCAATGACCCGCCGTCGATATATTCCGGCTCAACCGGGTTCAACCCTAACCGCGTTGTAACGATACGCTCGATAATTTCACCAGTCTTTGAGACGTAACCGTTGGCGTTCTCACCCTGAACATCCATTGTAATACGCCCGGCAGGAGTCGAGCCAAGTTTGATAAATCCTCCTGAAAGTTGGGTTTTAAACTGTCCAGCGGCAACACTCGCGCTCACAATGTCTGGAACATCCCCTACATTAGTAAGAGCAACACCCCGGTCCCGGACAGCGTCTACGGAAAGAATAGATCCATCGTGGATTTGATAAATCAGGTTCACCGAATCCACCAAAACAGGCTCAGCGTTCTTGATCACACCGTATGCAAGCGGTTTGTAGGTGTTGGCAATATCCGCGCCACCGTCGATGCCACCCGTGCCACCATAAATTCCGGAGACAATCTGCTGGTCTGTCTTGGATCGGTTGTCTTTAATCGTCAGGGTAAACTGTTCGTCGTCCCCGTCAAAGTCATCAATCGCTCCATCAAAGATGGTTGCAAAGTCCTGATATCGAAACCACGTCGCCCCGGCTTTCACTGTTACGCGTCGGGATGACCAGAAATAGTCCACTAAGCGGTCAAGGTCTCCATCACCATTCTGAATGACGATAGAACCATAGGATTGATTGCTGTTCCCAAACTCATCATTGGACAGGACCGAAACGTCAAACTGGAAAGCGTTGTTGACACGGCCGATGAAGTATTTGTTTGCCAGCGTATCAGTTGGCTTAGTCACAAATCCGACATCCGATAAACATACCAGTGTAACGCCACCATAATATTTAAAACCGTATTGACTGATTGACAGCGTTCCGAAAGGCGGATCTCCATCAAAAGTGTTTTCCTGAGTTAGATCGTATGGATATGCCTCAATCAGATAAACGAGCTGTGCATCCGGGTTTTGTTGAAGGATTACAAAGGGATCGGGTGTGGACTGGTCAAGATCGTCCGCTAACTGGCTTATTGCCAGATCACCGAAGAAATTCAGGTAATCGGTCATGCTGCGACTTTCAGGTAACTTGTCATCCGTTCCATCACCTTACGCATCTTTACGAGTTCTTTACGGTTCTGTTCCTGCTTTTCAGTGTTTTCCTGCATCATGGCTGCCATCTGTCCATTGCTTCGGACAATGTCCCCGGCAGCATTCCCCGAGAGCGCCATAATCCCCGCTGTCTGGCCTGCGGTGTAGACTTGTTCACCACCGCCCATACGGACAAGTTCACGGCCTTGCTCACCCACCATGGCAATTCCCGGGGAAGCTGAATTCGTTCCCTTTGCGTACCCGGGAACCCCAGCGGCACGGGCAATCTCGGTCACACTCGACCGGACAAAACCCTCCAATGCAACAAAGCTGACGGATGATGCATAAATACCACGCCCCAGCTCAATCAACGTTGCTGCCGCCCCTAATAGATCGCTTGTAACGGTCAGATCACCCCCTTGGGCTGTTTTCAGAAGGTCGTCAAAGTTCTTCTGAGCCAGACCTAATTTATCCATTGGGTTCAGGCTGGAATTGGCGCTCAACGACTGTCCATCGAGGAAAGCCTTGAAGGTTTTGGTCATTTCTTCCAGACTGGAAAAACCCGCCGCCTGAGCCTTCAACGCTCCAATCGCGGCCTCTTTCTGTTTATCCAGAGCCTTTGTGTATTCTTCAATCGGCAATCCCAGATCGGTAGCGCGTTTGATCATATCTGAGAACTGGACATTCAGATCAGCAATGGCCTTGGTCAATTGCTCGGCGACGGACACAGGATTGAGCGTGGCCTCATACGATTTACCAAAAGCAAAAGCATCCGACAAAGCGGCTGTATTACCAACACCTACTTTGTTCAAGATGGTCTGGAAGGTTGAATTTAACCCCGAAGTACTCGCAACAACGAGCTGCTTAACAGCGTTAAGAAAGGCTTCGGTGTTATTTCCGTAGTTCTGACCGCCTTCAATGCGGAGACCGTCGCGGCTACCAATAGTAAACCCGAAAGCTCCATTTACCTGACCGCCAACGTCTTTCATCAGCGAGGCAAGAGCAGATACTTCATTTAGGACTGCATCACGAAAGTTTGCGTTCTCCTGGCTGAATTTCTTGCCGGTCATTCCGCTTGTTGAAGTCGCAAGGCTGTTCAGGTCGATATATCCGCTTTGAGCTTTGTCCGATGGCTTGCCGCCGCCAAACAATCCACCAAGCGCTGAACCGATAAAACCGCCAATACCTGCGCCAATCGGGCCACCAAAAGCACTACCAATCAAGCTCCCGCCAATACCAAGGCCGGAATCCACGATCATATTACCTGAACCAAGACCCAACAGCTGTGCGCCTAGGCTTCCAATACCACCAAATGCAGAATTTCCAAAAACCTGTTGAAGCTGTGCCGTCTTACCGAAACCTAATCCAAGGCTGCTTCCAAGCTTACCACCAATACCACCGAGTGTTTGGCTATATCCCGTACTGAATAAGCTGGAAACACCGCTGAACATACCTCCGCCTGATCCTACGGTTGTTGCGACATTCCCCCCGGTGCTTGATGCTGAGGCGATTGCCCCGGATGAAAGGCCAAACATCCCGCCCACAGCGCCAACCATAGAAATCACAATTGGGCGGGCAAAAGCCTGATAGGCAAGATCCGCAAGAAAACTCTTAAATGTGTTCTTCCAACCATTCAGAAGGGCTTTAAAACCACCGTCACTCTCGGTAAAGGCTGATTTAAACGCATCCTTAAAGCCGTCATCAACCTCACTGGCAAGGGATTGGAAGGCCCTACCCAGTGGACTATCGAGTTCCGCTTCTACTGCCAGTTTGTTCAATTCATCACGGGCGTTCTTGATGTTTTTGGCAATGGCCTCGGATTGCTCGTTCGTCTTGGCGAATGGTTTCAACCGTTCCATCTCAGCAATACGGTCGTAAAGCTGTTCTGTTTCCGTGCGGGAATCCTTAATCGCGTCAGTTAATTCTTCCTGAATTTTCTTCTGTGCTTTGAGGGCTTCTTTATTCTCATTGCCCTTAGCAGCAATATCCTTGGCAATTTTGGCATAGTCCTGAGAAATAGCCCGTTGCTCCGGTGTAATCACTCCACCGACATCATCGCCAAATAAAGCAGATTCACGCTCTTTTCTTGCTGCATTCGCTGATTGTAACGCACCGCCAATATCACCAGTCTGGAATAGATCAATCTGTGTTTTGTCAATCCCTGTCCAGGAGGGGGCGTTACGCTTAACCCAGTTCATTCCCTTAATAGCTTTATTGATAGCAACTAGCATCAAGTTTACGGTTTCAGATATGCCAGCCACCATGAAATCAAAAGTGGTTGCGAGGCCGTTGTAAATCATTTTCGCACCTTGACCAACGCCTCGCAATGCTATCCCAATACCATTTGTTGCTCCGGTCGCACTGTTCGCCTGTGCAATAATCTGGTCAAAACTGTTGACCATCTGTTTAGCGCCTTGAGCGGCGGTTTTGGGGAATTGCTCAAATTCCAACCGTACTTTTTCAGTCTGGTTTAGAATTGCTGAAAATACATCGCCTGACAAAATTTTGCCACTATCTACAAGCGTTTTCATCTGACCAGTGGTAACACCCAGCTCATCGGCAATCGATTTCCCGACCGCCGGAATATTCTCCATGATTGAGTTAAATTCTTCTGCTTGGACTTTGGGCCTCGAAAGTGCCTGTCCTAACTGCATCAAACCGGCTTTCATCGCATCGGGTAAAGCGCCCGACGTCACACCAAGTTTTGTGACTGTCTCGGTGAAAGACAGCATATCATTATTGGTGGCTTTGATTTCTTCACGGACGAACGAAAGACGCTGAAGAATGGAAAGGCTGGTCGCCATCTCACTTCCGGTGGCATTGGAGATGCGTCGTAATTCGCCCATCATCCGCGTGGTTTCCTGCGTGGTTCTGGCAACGCTTCGTAATCGGGCTTCCATGACCGTGTATTGATCGGCCATCTTGACGATCTGCCCGACACTCATCACAGCACCCAGCGCACCAAAGGCTCTTGCAAGGCCATTTGTCGCCAGTGTTGTGGCTCTTACCTGATTTTCAAGCTGTTTAGTTGAGCTGGTGGCGTTCTTACCGGAAGAATTGATATCATCGAGTGATTTTTTTATGGTACGGCCACCGGAAGGATCTCCGGTAATACCAACGACAATATTTACATCACTCATTTCGACCCCTTGCGCTTCTCTTCAAATTGATAAGCTGCGTTCTCCAGTGACCTGATATGGCTTTCCAAAACTGTGAAATCGTCAATGTCATTCACTCCGTTTCTCAACGCCCATCTATCAATAGAAGACCAAGGTATCGGGCCTATGCTCATTCCAATCGGTTTATCATACCTCAACTCTTGGTATGCAATCAAGTAGAAGTCCAAGCCGGGGAGAAGTTTAGGGCGACGCTCTAATGCAGCAACTTTTTGTCCGTCTCGCTGCAAGCCTTCAAGAAATGAAACCTTATCGCCCCATTCCGTTTCCCAGACTAGGACTTCTGTGAGTTTTTTGCTTCGGCCTCAATTTTTTTCTTCCGGTAGTTTGCAGCGTCCGAGGCATCAGATTGAATTTTCGTGAACAGATCCGGCGCGGCGACAAACAGATTAACCAAGCCTTTCTTCGCAGTTGCGTCATAAGGAATTGTTACGCCATCTGTGGTTTTCAATCCCACAATGACAGTTTCAACGTAAACTTCGGCCATCAGCTTATTGGCTTTCGTATCTTCTTGACCATCAACTTGATCGCCACGGGTTTCTAGATACGGAAGGATTTTGTCCTTCATTGCCTTGGCGTAATCGTGGTTCCGGTGGATGGCACGGCGCAAGACGAATGTACCGTATCGGCCATAATCGAATGCGACACCAGCCTTGGTTTCCAGATTGGTATCTGTCTCAAAACCTTCATGGAGCGTTGTAAGGAATGTTGCAAGCAGGTCTGTGGCAACTTTCGGAGATGCCTTTGTTTTCTTGGTCATTGAAGTTCCTTCGGGGGTTAGACGGAAGCGATCTGCCCGAACAGACCGCCCCCTAACTTGCAAGTATTCTTAGGCATCCGGGTGCCAACTTGTTACGGTGTACGCGTAATTCTTAATTGAGCGGCTGTCGTTGCGTCAAAGTATGCCTGGAAACTAATCTTCTGCATCACGTCCTGATTGTTACCGTCTGCGGAAACGTTGTTTGCAGTCAGTTTCAGTTTCGGAATGAAGAAAACGTATTTGAGTGTCGAAGCACCACCAAGAGAGAAGGTAAGATCAGCGGCTGTATCGGCCAAGAACAATTCAAACAGTTCCTGACTGTCGAAATATGCCTCCATCTCACCAGTAACCACACATTGCCCGGCACGGATGCCCTTGCTGGCTACTTGACCCATGACAGGCTGTTGTTCAAGGTTGTTGGTGATGTTCAGTGACAGAGACATTAACTGAACCGTCCCACCGCCTGTGATTGACAGGGAGGCAAAGTTATTGGCTGCGTTGATGACGGGGTTGGCGTTTGGTTCTGTGTATGTCGCCCCGGAGATAATCGCCTGAGCGGAAGTTGTGGTCTGGCACATAATGTTGAATGAGCCGGTAACAATCTCTTTGGCGCGCATATTCAGCGAAAGACTGTTGACGACTGATCCGGGGTAACGGTGGAATTGGTTCGCTGTCGCGGCATAAGTCTTTTCGATCGTGAAAGATTTACGCGTCACACCGTTTTTCAGGACGTTTGTCGCCCAAGTGCTGTACATCAGACTTTCAAGGAAATCATCGAATGATCCGTATGAAAGTTCAAAGTTGATATCCCCGGCTGCTTCCTGACCAACACGGGTCATGTCAGCGACGTTACGATCCGGGCGGATCTCATTACTGGAAACATACTGAATGGACGGCGAAAGGCTCTCACCGGTGATGCGGGCTTTTTTGAATACCGGTGTCGCCGGTGTCGTGCCGTACGTTACTTCGGCAACATAGGCAAGGCGGGTTTGTGAGGAATCGGTCATGAGGGGTCTCCTTGGTTAAGCAATGGTGTCATAATAGAATTTGGAAAGCACGTTTACCTGATACCATCCCGCGCCATCGTTACCGATTTCCCGCGCCTGAACGTCATAGAATGTTATACCAGAAATTTGTTTGCCTTGAAAGATGGGAATGATCAGATCGACCTTTTTCCTCGCGTCCAGACTTCCCTGACCCTGCGGCTGGAAAACCTGCGCTGCGATCAATCCGTAACGTCGAAACTTATTGCTGCCCGGTGATCCGATACTGGCCTGATTGCCGTCGTAATGGGAAATGTTGAACCGGACCCAGGTTGTTGTTGGGATGTCAAACTTCACATCATCATATGCGACCTTTGTTGTGTCTCCCCATGCGTCCGAAAAGATCTTGCGGATGGTTTTCACTGCGATTTCGTAGTTCATTTGCCACCTCGCTTGGCTAGGTTTTTCGCCTGACGGACGGCAATATCAATGCCCTTTTCAACAAAGTTGGCCGGGGCTTGCTTGGAATATCCGTCATTCAATCGATGAATGTATGGCAGGCTGTTCGAAATGAATATCGTATCACCAGCGGTGTATTTAATACCTGGGTTAGTATCTGGTGGCGAGGTATTTTCGGTGGTTTTGTAATCAATGTTGTTGACGGCAATATTCCAGTTACCACGGGCGCGGCCTGTATCGACTGGTGTAGCCAGAATGATGTTAGCATAGGCAAGAATGGCTGTTGAGCGCACAAGGTCTCGATGAACCTTATACACTTTATTTTCCATGGCAGCTCTGATTTGATCTTCTACTGTCATTTTTCCAATGTATCCAATAAGCGGTTTTTCAGCACTTCACACGCAGCAACTCCGGCGTAAACATTGCCCTTCATGCCCTCGCTGAAACTAGTAGTAAGCTGGTCATCAACAATGGCACCCACGATACCAACATCTAACAGGAATCCTG
This sequence comes from Dyadobacter bucti, assembly GCF_005869225.1. Taxonomy (GTDB): domain Bacteria; phylum Bacteroidota; class Bacteroidia; order Cytophagales; family Spirosomataceae; genus Dyadobacter; species Dyadobacter bucti. The sequence goes on from NZ_SWFP01000002.1 coordinate 12,845, forward strand.
ACCTGACCATCTGAATAGCCTCTTGAAGAATAACCTCAGCATCTGTCTTCTTATGGGACTGGCTGTGGATCAAATAAACAGGCGCACCACCGTTTTTCATTTTGACCTTACCAATTCTGCAACCTGTCATTTTCTCACCTGCAATTTGTAAATGATTGGCGTGTCGCCCGGCTGAATTGTGGACATAGGGATGATCTTGTATTCGTCATTACCGTCAACAATTGTGTCATTGTGCTGTGGTGGGGCTAATAATTCTGCACTGGCAATCAAGACCTTTTTATCGCCTCTGAGGATAATAGTACCGTCAATCTCTTTCTCTGTAAAATCGGTAAACAGTGCCTTTATGCTCTCCTCGGCAGATGTTGACCCGGTAAAGCTGTCATCAGAAGGATCATATTGACCTTCGTTGTTCCGGCGCAAAATAACGGTACGGCCAAACTCATTGATCTGCTCTTTTGCCATCTCGGCCATTATATCATAAAAGCTCATACACGCACCACCGGGACGTTAATCCCGCTTCCTGAGAGGTATGGACGCAATAGACCGTCAATGGCTGGGCGCTTAGTATTGGCGCTGGCAGAGGCGAAGTATTCAATCTCGATCACGTCAACCTTCTTAGATTTAACCTGCCCCTGTGGGCTGATTGAGGGGCTTAGTGATCCCGTGAGAGCTTCCAGTGCCAGCTCCGCAACTGCGGCCTTTACTCTTGTGGGAATTGTGTCGTATTCAACCCCGGCAATGCAGGCGCGAGGCCATACCAAAGGTTGATCATATTCTACCAAACGGCCACGAAAGGAATATTTTTGATTAATGTAATCGGTTGCTTTAATTAGAGAAGCCTCTTTGACGGCATCGGTGCCAGTCCAAGAGGTATTTCCACGGTCGGAGTGAAATGCGTTTGCGTAATCAAGCGAACAAAGGGAATTCGCTCCTTCTACAATGCTTCCATCTTCGACCGTGAATGGCATTTAATTAACCCAACAAAGCGAACAGATCGGCTTTTTTGGTTACGCCGTTGTAGTCAATGCCACGCGCGTCCAATTCAGCTTTAATCTGAGCTGTAGTCGAGTTTTCAGTGATTTCGCCATAGTCGCTCCCATCAGCTTCGGCTTTATCAGCTTCTTCGATAGGGTTTTTCTCAACTGTGCCAGGCACTCCGCCATCTGTCGCACGGACAGCCGGGGAATTCTTCATAGCGTCTTTAATTGGTGAGCCGCGCTCGTCAACTGCATCTTTCTCACGTTCAGCTTTTTCCTTTGCAAGTTTAGCATCACGCTTTGCGTAGATTTTTTGACGTTCGGCCTGAATGTCGATTTCTTCTTTAGCCATTTTTTGTACTCCAAGATAATTAAGAGGTATTTAGTCGGTAGGGTAAATTTAGCCCGGCGGTTAAACCGGGCTAAAATCAATTAAGCGATCTTATGGACGAACTGGACGATACCGATGTTCTTCTGGTCGTATTTCAGTGTCCAGTTGCTTGTCGTCGCCAATTCAGTATTCGATGGTGTCAATTTGACCGGTGTACCAGTCCATGACACGCCTGTCGGTGTGAACATGAAGCGTTTACGGGATACCAGGTATTCCTGACCACCGGATGTCAAAGCGTTACGCTCTGTCTCTTCCGGGGTTTTAACACCACCTTCACCAAACAGGATCGAACCTTCGGCAAACAGGTATGTCTTATAGATACCGCTGCCGTTGGTCATTGTATCGTCGATGATGACACGCAGATCGCCATAGTATGCGATTTTACGAGCTAGACCTTCTTGAGGCGTGATGTATGTGATCAGGTTGGCCTTTTCCAGAACGGCAAGGGACTTGCTGTGCATGGCAATTGCGACCAGTTTCGAGGAGCGGTCACCCAAAAGGTGCTTGGCGTCGATGAAGGAATCCGCGTCGATAACAGCCGCAGCCCCTGAGCCACCGGAAATATCCAGCACGTTTGCGGTAACAGCACCGACAGCGCCGTTGAGGACGGAAAGAAGTGTTCCCTGATAGTGGCGTGACCAGAAAGCAGCAACACGATCAGCGATCAGTTTCATAGGGTCTTGACCCAAGAAATCCGCGACAAGATCGGTTGAACCCCAGGATTCGGCACGTTCCATGACAGGAGCCTTACCGGAGCCAGTTGTGACTTTACCGACAGTGATGTTATCGGCTTCGTCCATAATCTGACCGGAACCAGTCAAGTCATTGAAGAATGGGAAGATAACTTCTTTACCACCAGCGTTCAGGAGAGCCTGAACTTCAGGGGTAACATCACGGCGAACGATGCCGGACTGCCAAAAGGCGTTTGTTTCGATGGATTGTTGCAGAATATAGTCTGATACATTGGTCGGCAACACGCCAATATCTGAAAGTTTTGTAATAGCCACGAAGGACCTCCAAAAAAGAAAATGAAATTGTTCTTTGGTGGATTCCGTCTATGTGACTTTGCATCCCGCGCATCAAATAACGGCTTACGCACCGTTGTATGGAAGCATCCCGCTATCCGCGCTCCGGTCATCCCGACCAGTGCGATTAATTATAAACACGTATTTTAATTTTATGCAAGCATTAAAAAAGCCCCGGTTAAAGGGCTTTTGAATTATTTTCCTGCGGATGCTTTTAACTGCGCTGCTTTGGCCGGATCGTCTCGTTCAATCTCGGTCTGCTTCGTGAGGTTGAAGCCTTCTTTTGACCAAGGGTTGTCAGCTTTATTTGGTGTACCGCCTCCTGATCCGCCTGATCCACCGCCACCGCTGCCGGGTGCTACGATATAATGTTTCCCAAAGTCTGTGCCTGCCCAAGTTTTGAGATACTCGTTGACCGGCATGTTTTCGATTGTAACAATTGGTTCACCGCCCTCATAGTCAACTTTTACCTTGTCATTGAACATGGCGCGAACAGCGGGAGCGAAAGGCGCGGCAACTGCAATCTCTGTAATACCGGAATTTAAGGCGCTATCAACATGTAGTTTATTTAATTTACTGGTTGCGTCTTCCAATTTTTTATTGACCACATCCAACGCTTTTTTGCTGGCATCTTCCAGCCGTGCACGTTGATCGGCAAGTTTTTGATTAACATCACCGCCGCCGCCATCTTTGAGACGATTATATTCTTCCATATTGAATTCATCAGGCAAGGAGCCGAATTTCTCTTTCATCTCGCCTAGCTGGGTTTCAATAGCCTTTTTCTCATCACGGGAAACCTGTAAGGATCGTTTCAAGCCCTGGACTTCCGGGTGACTGTCATACCCCTCAATGTTCAAAACGAACTTGCCATCCTTCTCCGTGTATGCTGGTTTAAGGGCTTCGTCTACGCCATCAAGGTTGTCGAGGATTGCTTTTAGTTTCATTGGTCTTCCTGTGGGTTCGGGTTTAGCAGTTTTTGTTAGGACAATTTTCTGTCAAAAGTATTTAAGCTTGCCTGTTCTGTAATTTCAAACCTGCCGTCTGCGTGTTTACGTGCCACTACATAACCGGCTTTATGGCGAAGCAAAAACTTGTAAATCATTATGGCCAATTGGAGACGGGAACACATTTTGATCCTTTCGGGTGATCAGGTTTCTCGGGCTTTAAGTTCTTTTAGAGTATAGGTTCTTCCGGTCTTGTCAACGAATTTTTCCAGAGCCTCGCCGGATCTGAAACGTTTTGCGCGTTCAACGCCCAAGACCTCTTCCTGAAAGTCAATGCTCTGCTTTTTCAAAAACTCACTGAATGTCGTGCTGGCTGGAACCGGACCAAACACGCTGGCCCTATCTCCCACTTCATCATTCTCAAAGTAGGCTACCAGTACCGATCTGCACCGGAAATGCGCGGGTAACGCTGGCTCTTTACCGAGATCATAAACCTTCCCGTCACGCGAGGCACAAATAAGCGTGGTTCTGCTGTCGAGCGTTGCCACGTATTGCAGCTTCTTAACGATATCAGCATTCGCATTGTAGACCTCCTGCCTGGCACGGTTGGCGACATGGCTCACCGCTGTCCGGGTGACGGCTTCGGCGTCCCGGCGGCTGATTTCCAAGATACCGTCTTGATACTTTGCTTTCTTGGTTCCCCGTATTCTTCGGATGATCTGGTCGGTTGTCTGGCCTTCGGTGATACCTATACGTATCGCATCCTGAACACGTTGGAGTTCTTCCTGCGCCAGTCCCTTCGCCCAATCTTTAAGCAACCTGCCTCTGAATGGCTGGCTGGTGACGATGGCTTTGAGCTGGGCATTGCTCGGCATGGTGAAGGATGCCTGTACCCCAGCTGTCTCGGCTAACCGGATCTGAAAGTCTGCTTCGTATTGGGAGAAGTCGTTCATTTCTCCCGATATCGTTTTTTCGATAACGGAATAAACGTCCTCGCGCTTCTTGCGGATGTCTTCCAGAAGCTTTTCAAGGCGCTTTGTCTCTGCCGGGGATAGGTTGAACGCCCTGCCTTCAATACTGGCAAGCCGTGCAGCGATAAGCTCGATCAGGTCGGCCTCTGTGTCATTCAGAAGGCCGATGATCTTCTTTAACACACCGCCCTTGTAGCGCTCCAAGTATACAGAGTGCTTGATCTGGGCTTCAAGAATGCGTTCGTTTACTGTGGGCACTTAGAACACTTTCTGCCTTTTAAAGCCTTTTCAGCGATTTCATATCCATTGGTATCCCTTTCAAATATTGAGTAGCCACCGTGATGATCGCGGCGATTTGACCAAAATTTCCTATCAGCATAAAACTCCAACGCCTTGACCAGATCGCTATCGTCCTGCTGTAAGGCGGCGCGGATTGTTTCGAGTTCACAATCCCTAACAATCAATTTTTTCCAACCAGAAGCAATTGGATCAACAGGCTGATTTAATCTATCCAAAGCCGCTGCCTTATCGCCTGTGGGTGCTGCTGGAACCAGATCAGCGCGGATGTATTTTGTTCCCTTTTCGGGCCAAGCGCTCCATAACCCATTTGCATCTTGATATAAATACGCAACATCAGGCATATGAGTGGTGGGTTTTGATTGATCGGTCATTAGAAATCACCTCCATCACATGGTATTCCTTGGATATGTTCACTATTTTCACCGCCAGAATTAACAAACTCATAAGAATTATTTGAATGAATAACGTACAATAATCCCGCCATCGACATTAGTTTTAATGTCTGTGGCCACTTTTTAGCAAGGCGTTTCAGAGAATTGATTGCATCTTGTTCAGCTTTATTAAATTCGGTCATTCGCTTTTCTCCGGTGGGGTTGGTAGTGAATCAACGATAAACTCAATAACAGATACGTACTCCTGCATAGGCATATCTCTAATTAATCGCCATACTTTACCCGCCTGTTCACAATCTGACCCTTTACGGAAAGCAGTATGAACAGCCTCTCCAATAAATTCTATCAGACGTTCCCTCGTTAAATCAGTCAATGTGCTTCTCCAATTCTTTCAGGTCGTATTCGTCAACGCCAGCATCCTTAAAAGACTGCATCGAAAAGCCGCCCGTATTATGATTTGGCCGCCAATCTTCCAAGCGGGCTGCATTTGCAAGTGCTGTGGCATAGCCTTGAATAAATCCATCCGTTGTTGGTGCTGTCTTAGCGTATATCAGGGTGAGATATTCCTTCGCAGCGTCCATGATTACATGCATTGGTGACGAGTCTGCCCAGTTTCTCTCAAGTAAAGATGCCAGAGCAATCCCTAATTCCAGCCGTTCGCGTGTGATGGTCATGATTGCACCGCCTTTGCTTTGGCAAGTGTATTCTGTGCAAAAATGACATCTGGATCACTCTGCTTTTCCTCATCGCTAATGTATGAAGTGTAACCAAAACCATCAATCATGCGCTCCAGAGCGTCCACAAGATCATCATGAGCATTACAGGCTCGGACAATCAAATCGGCATTTGCTCTGGTTTCATCAGCCTCCCGTTGAGGCGCGCCATCGTAGACAGGTGTCAAAACGTTGGCAATCTTGTATCGGCAACCGAGTACAGTGCCACGAATACGGATATAGTCTTTATCAACTTCCTCAGGAAGGATGCGCCAAGGTGTCGGTGTGTGTTCAGTCATTCTCTATCTCTCTGTTCTCTCCCTGCAATGATTAAAGTGACGGCTCCATCAGAGAGAATATGGACGAGAGGGGATCAATCCTACCGTCACGGGGAGTATTCTAGGATGATTTTTATGGGATGTCAACGGTAAATTGCAGATCCAAAAGTCCTAATTTATGTATTCGAATGGCTCTTTTCTTATTTCGATACTAACCTTAGCTTCTGCCTTTATATTGTGAGGGGAAAGCAAATCTAAGTTGAGATTGAAATCTACCTCGTATGGTGTTTTTGACACATCATAAGTGAGGCTCACGTTTCTCATTTCATCAGTGAACTCGTATAGTACTCCATTTTTGTCCTGTGCAATCATGGTGAAGCTCATAAACCCACGCTTTTCTTTTAAAATTAATGGGTAATTCCCTACTTTTCCAACTGGCAATTTTGCCCAAACGGACTTCATCGGATAAGAAACTGGCGCACCCTCAATGTACCCATGAATTCTGATCCCTGAAAATTCGACATCTTTTGAAGTTAGACTTGCGCTCGATATTCGCAGATAGTACAGATGGTTTTTGGTGTTATAAAGTGGCTCGACATATTCTTTGGAATCACTTGGACTAGTTGTGTTTTCCGCGACTTCGGCCTGGACTGCCGGGAACTTACTAGAAACAGTCAAATAGGTAACAATAATACCCGATGAAGCAGATATCAAAGCTATTAAAACCGATTGCCTGAAGTTCAATTTTGCTACTTCAATCTCTTTATCAGATGAGCTTTTTCGTCCTTTTTCCATTTACTTAAATAGAGATCAACATATTCGCAAATAACTGAATATAATGCATTTAACTAGTAGGAGCGGTATTTACTTACTTTTCGGCTATTTCACTCAACGTCGGACCATCCCCCTCAATAGCATCCTGCTCTTCCTCAAATGTCCGCTCGTCTGCAATCCATTCGCTGTATTTAAGCACGTTAAACAGTGTTTCCTTGCTGATCTCCCCTGCCTGACGTGCTGATACCCATGCTGTCAGGTCTGCGCCGGTGAAGTTCGGCGGGAAGAAGTCACGGTTAAGCTCAACGGATATATCTCCCGGTATGCTCTGCCACTCGGCTGCGAACTTCAATGCTTTGGTGATCTGGCGTTCGATAACCCCACAGGTTGCCGACAATACGCTACTTTCACCGCTGCGTTTGATTTCATGGGTCTGGGCTGCTTCTGCATCTTTCTTTTCCGGGGCAAGCATTCTCGCTCCCAAAGAGGCCATTTGCTTTTCTTTACGATCAAGGAGGTTTTCGAGGGACTTGAACCCATCTGCTCCAACGTGTGCGAACCCAACTTTGCTCTCTGCATTCGGCAGTAACCACGCTGTTCCGCTTCCCAGAGCCAATTCTCCAACGTCTTCCTTATCCACGCCAGTGATGTACGGTGTCGGCAATCCAGACACATGAGCGCCGTTTTCAAGGTCTGCGCTGTTCTGGTAATGCGAAATGTTAACGTCCACCAGCGATTCAATCGGTGGGGCAATAACGGTCATGGTGGGTTTACGGGGGGATACCGGGTAAAACGGAATTTCTGTAATGGCTGCGCTAGCCTTGGTAGGGATGATCCGCTCGTATTCAAACCACTCAAATGCATCTTTATTGGCTGCTTTGGCCTTTTTCTCAACGCTCTTCTTACGCCAAACAACCTGATTATATGCGCCTTCGGTAAGAGTGAGCTGTCGGATCTGATGTTCCTGCTTGCCTTCATCTGATTTATAATTCTCGCTCAACCATACATTAACGATCCGGTAAGCGTTGTTTACCCGTGCCAATTCCCAATTCAGAATACTCTCTGCTTTGTAGAATGTGAGGTATGGCCGGATCTGTAATGCGTCAGCCTGGGCTAGGGTGATGTTATCAGCGGCTTTGGGCATGTCCACCATAATACCGCCACGGCCGACGGTTAGAACGTCATAAAGGGCTGTCTCGGCAAAATCTGTAAGTGTTTCGTCTGCAAGGGTAATGTCTTCCAGCCACGGTTTCATCTGTTCTGGAACTTCAATGACCATTGGCTTGCGGAATACCAGCCCGGTCATGGCGTCTACTGTGCGGCCGGTGGCATTGTAGAACAGGGCGCGGGAACGATACTTGTCGTATGCGGTGGTTTCCTGACCGTCCAGCATGGGGAGATATGCCTTGCCAGCCTCTTGAATGGCGCGTTGCCCGGCTACTGCATCCCGGCAGCGTTTCCAGACTGGTTCGAACTCGGTGTATTCTTCGTGCTTGTCGTCTGGCTGCATTGCTGGCTCCTTGGTCGGTTAAGGATAACACACCGCCTAAATAAGACAAGAAGATATTTGAAACTATACAGAACTTACTGCCGGAGAAATTTGTTTAACGGCCATGAAGCTAGAAAACCCACTCGATATTGCGTCTGATTTTGGCACAATTGTGTCAACAACAGGCTATATTCGAGATTTCGGGAAGTGGTTCTATGGCCTTATAAATAATGAGTGTGAAAGTCTCAATTTTCACTTTAATCGGCGATCCGATATTAAAAAAAAGTCTTTTGCTTAGAATGTATCTAGATAACGCACTCTTTTAAGAATCCTTTTTCTTGATTTCTCCGGTGGAGTACCTATGTAGTCTAAGTTCCGCCAACCCTCTTCATTGTCACTCCACGCTTCCTAATCGGATATAAATACGTAATGCAGTATCCACCGCCGTCATTCGGGTGGTCGAATCCTGATTTCTTATCCGGCTCGCCCTTCTCATCCCAGACCTGACGTTCGAGTGATTGAGTGTATTTCGGGCATTTCCGCGTATTAATCAAATATCGGCGCTCTTCATACGTGTTACAGAGCATGGCGTTCATACTGTTGATCCGGTCTTTTACTGACGGATTGGAGGCATCGACCTTGATTTTATACCCGGCTTTTTTGAGCAATGCGATATCGGTCTCACTGGCGTTTGTACTCTTGCGGTTATCCCCTGACGCATCGGGATACACGACGATCTCATGATCTGGATAGCGTTCATCTATCTTCTTGATCATAGCGGGTGTGTCGAATACGTCGATCAGCTCATCCATAGCGCGAGGAAGACCCTCACGAATACCATGAACGATCCCCGCCATCTTGCCGACGTTGAAATCCATACCGATATGCAGAACCTCTCTGGGTTTGATCGTTTCGTCGGTATGGTTCTTCCTGCGGTCAAAGCAGTAATAAACCACCCCTTGATAGTTTTCAAAATTAGCTTCGTATTCCTGCCGGAAGGTTCTTGGATCGAGTGTTCGTCTGGCAGCGTCAACCTCTTCATCCGGCACGTTGCCCCCGTCGAGTGTCGTGTAAAGCCAGCTCTTATGGTCTGGTTCGGTTCCCTGACCGGCTTGGTAAGTGTCGTAACAGTGGTTAAATCCCTTGGGTGTTCCGATCCTGAGGGCATGGCCTCCCCTTCTCAGCTCTCCGTCAACCATGTACTTACAGGTGGAAAGCATCGGTCTCAGGACTTCATCCCAGGCTTCGTACGGACAGTCTGCCCACTCATCGATCAGGACGAAGAATAACCCAGATCCCCGGAGATTGTCGTATTGGTCTAATCCCACGATCCGGATGATATGGCCTGTTCTCAGGGTGATTGAGCACTCGGTCTCATTCGGCCGGCCGTCTCGCCATTCGGGAGGGATGGCTTGTTTCAACCGTCTCCAGAATACCCTTTTGGCCTGTTTGAAGGTTGGCGCGCCGTACCATATCTCGTCTTCAACGCTCACACCCCATTTCATAGCCAGTCGTGCGGCTCTTCGCATCTCTGCTTTACCGAGGAAGGTCTTTCCAAAGCGTCGTCCACACACGGCATCACGGAAACGGGCGGTCTTCTGCCATCCCCATACGAAGATGTTTGCCTGTTTCGGGGTTAAATGGACTGGACTAGAGGATTGGCGCATCCGGCACGCTCTCATCCGGGCTTAGGCTGTAATCCTCGGGTACTGTCAATCCCTGAGGTGGCGGCTCTGCCTTCTTACTGTCGTAATGACCTGCCGCCCTGCCCCTGGCGATTTCCGCGCTGATGGCTGCGGTGTATTGATGGCGAAGGGTTGCCTTATCTCGAAGGTCTTTAAGGTCGTCCAGATGCTGTTTGAGCGTTATTTGAGCCGTTTCTATGGCTGGTTGCCGTAGTTCTGCCAGTCTTGATACAATCTTGGGGTTATCTATTAACTCTTTCGCTGCTCTATGTATACTAGCGTCCTTCATCTTGGACACGTCATAAGCTATGCGATAAGCGTCACTGAAATTTACGCCAGTGAGGATAGCTTGGCAGAAGTCTTCCTGTTTCTGGGTTAAGGTCAATCATGCCTCTGTGGGTGGGGCTGGTAACGGCTGCCAGTGCGTAAACAGATCTTTGTGGTAAACTCCGTCAATGGAAGCCCATCTCATGTTTTCATCGACAGAACTATCATCCCAGCTAACGACCATGTAAATATTTGTCGGAAGATCTTGAAGTGCCAGAATTTCCGTTCCGTCTCTCGGTGCCGTGCTGATATCTTGCCAGTTATTTGAATGAATTTGATTTTTGATGACCTTTCCAAACAGTCTGAATTCGGAAACATCCCCAATACGTACATATGTGAGCGGCCAAAAGCCTATTTTCTGAGCGTATATCATCCTACACCGCCACCCATCCGCGCTTCATGTAATATTCACGGTTTATTACATACACGCCAAAGGGATAAATAAGATTTGACACGCCATAGGTCATGCACATCAGGATTAGGGAGAAGATTGAATGTTTAAAATTGCCCTTCAACAGGAAATACAACGGGCCAAAAAGCATACAGAGGAAGAATGAAAACGGCGTTGTGGCCGTCTCAACATAGTTATTGGCCGGGTTCTTAAACTTGTCTACGTACTTTGTCATTATGGCCTCTTTCGGGTTGAGCGGTGGTTTATTATATAAGTTTATTATATAAGGGTCAATAATTTGTTTGATTTACTATTCAACTCCTTTATTGTCGATAAGATTAATTCTTTTTACAGCGAAGCTTCCAAGATTCAGCTCTAAAAATATACCGATCACCCATCATGCTTCCTGTTGCAACGTTATCTGGTAGATCGGATGAAGTGGAATCATTAAATTTTACATCTCTATAATCTCTGTGTTTCCGATAATTTTCATAGGGCCATACAGAAAGCTTGCAACCTTGTGCTACTCGGACGGATTTAGGTGAAAATGGCAAAGAAGCGCTTTTTACGTTTCCAGTTACTACAAATTCTTTCCCTTCATAATCAGGTTTGCTATAAAATGCAGTGGTCTGAAGCTCTAAAATGAAAGGATCACATAATTTTCCCACAGACTTTATTTCTTCATCCCTACTAATTTTCAGACCAGCTAGCTCTTTTTTTAGGGATTTTAATTCGCTCTCTTGAATCGAATAATCTATGTTTTGATGTCTAAGAACATTTATTGTAGAATCAAGCAAATGAATTTTTTTTCTAAAATTCGACTCCTCATACGTGTATTTCAAATCAATCCTTATAAGGAAAGCCTCCTTTGTTTCAATCCAATCCATTTGTGAAAATCTTAGCATTGGATGTACCATCTGCCCATATGAAGTAGTTGAAGTAAAAAACACCAAGATTAATAAAGTTCTTATCACACTCATATAGATATTGTTATGTTCACATAAATATAATTAATTCATAAATCTTAGCAATAAAAGCCGTTTTTTTGTTAAATGGGTCATTTCCAGTACACCTTTCCCTTCTTCTCATCTTCAATCAGATTAGATGCAAACCAGCCCCAAGTATGATAACGCAGGAAACCTATCAATAATGGAATACAATATTTATCTCGATCAAAGCCGCCTTCATACATGCTGCGCGATCTTCCCACATTTTTATGAAAGATGAAAAAGCATTGCCAAGGCCATAGTATTTTATATCTAGTAACGTGCATCAGTTATTCCCCTCAAAAGTAACCGTGTATTTCGGTGCCCAGAACTTCCACCATGGTCTTGGTATGTAGCGTACTTTCAGGAATGGGTTGAAGTATTGTCCCCAATCGGCACTAGGAAACCATCCCACCGGCTCTGCGTCCTTATCCGGTCTGTCTGCGTAAAACTTATCCATTATTTCTCTCCGTTGGTTAAACCTTACAGTAGCCGTAACGGATACGGGTGTCAAGCAGAAAAATAGTGAGAAGCGACAATTAACACATATAATTACCCAGCATGTTTAAACCTTCGGGGAGCGGTCTATGTCCGGGCGCTGATCCGTTAGGCATTGTCGCTATTACTTGTTACTCACCGCCAAGCTGAAAGGATAGCTGGAACCGAATTGTTGAACAGGTGGTCGTACATTTTCGCCGTATCGATCCGGCCCACGCTATGTTGCCCGCTAAGGCCAGGTACGTTCCGAGTGGTATAGAACACAATTGTGTCACCCTGTCCAGAAGTGCCGTGCCGTCTTATCGACTGGTGCCAGTTAACTAGCTACACGACACATCAAGAAAGGCTCCGGTCATTACGCTGGCCGGAAAGCGTTGGTCTAAACAATGGAGATACACAGTGTATCATTTCTGGTTACAATGTCAATAGGATTTTATCCAAACATAAAAGAAAGCGCCTCTAAATGCTCTCGGGACAGGCGTGTGTCTGGAAGGAAGCTATCGAAGGGTTCAAATTCTGTGAGGGTGTAATCGGTCATTCCTTATCCTCCTCTGGCTTCGGATTGCATTGATCGCAGCCATTCCCGACCATGTGTTGGGCGAAGGTGCATTTGCAGTTAGGCCATTCTATTTTATTGGTCATTCATCAACTCCATCATGTTCAATCTGACCCTTTGAAACATACAGGTAATCATGAAATTCGCATGCTTCTTCGACCAGTCTCTTTGAGATATTGAATGCCTTGGCTGCAGCAGAAACAGATGAATTTCCTATTTCTTGGCAAATAGACCAAACCTGAATGCCATCGGCCAGAGTACCAATTCTTGGTTTCCCCGTTTCAAAATCATATCCGTAGTTTTGCTCAATAAAGTTTGTCATTCATTCTCTCCTATGCTTTGATGTTAAAATTTATGGTCATTTCTGTTCTTCCAAGGGATTTTTCTGCAAGTATCGACCCATCCATTCCAGCAAATAAACAGCGTCATTGTAATACCGCTTTGCATTTGGCTGTTGCCGTATTGGGCTTGGGATAGCGGCCATGCTTACCTCTTCATCACGCCACAATAAGGCTTCTGCTAATGCCCATATCAGATTTTCTTGCACTGGATCGGGTTTTGGTTTTTCAAAAATGGATTTGATCTTTTTGATCGTTTTTAGCATTGGACTTCTCCTTGGTTAAGCTTTGATGTTAAGAAATACGCGTAGTCTTGTCTTCCAGTCCTTTGGTCAAGTGGTAAACTTGTTGAGAAAGGCCATCAGTTTACTAGGGTTTAGCTTAGGAACAGGCGCTGGTGGTCGCCAATCATCCTTGTAAATATTCGATTTACCCCTATTGCACGATCCACATAGCGGTTGACAATTTGTAAATTCCAATTGCAGTTTAGGGTACTTTGAGCGGGGTTTGATATGATCCACATGAATCACCACATCGTTTCGCTTGCAGCACAAGCAACGCGCTCCGTAATGACGAAGCACACGATAACGTAATTTTTCCCACTCCGGTGAACTGAAAAATTCCTGATCTGATTTAAATTTCTTCAAAATATGGCCCTACTCGTTTGTTAATGGCTAATGATGGGTTATCGTCTGAACCGTAATTCATTCGCTCGGTATATCGCGTGGCGGTCATTTCCAGCCATCGGGTGTCATCAGTGCCATGGATCATATAAAGCTGATCACAAGCCTTAATCAATCCCTGACCTGCAAATGTTTTACCTTCCTCGTTGGTCTGGCTTAATAGGAAGATCCAAATGTTATGCCGTTTTGCAAAGTCTGCCAATCCCTGTGCTACGTCCCGTAAATGCTTTTCTTCTGTCTGTCGGCTATCCTGTCCTTGAACAAGCTGCCAGTAATCAATGATGGCTCCTGTGATTTGATGCCGTGCAACCGCTTCCAGGAGGCGGCTTTTCAATTCGTTGAAGGTTATGCCGGGCGCATCCAGATAACGGATTTCGGTGTTAGGTGTCAGCCCTTCCCATGTCCTCTTTCCCTGAATGAATTCCAGACTGTTGAATTTTCCTTTTCTGGCAAACTTCCTTTGAGCAATCTCTGTTGCTCCCATTTCCATTGCTACATAGAGGTGACGGCAACCGTTTTCACCCAGATTATAGCTGATTGTGGAAGCAAGCAAAGTCTTACCCGATTTGGCCTTTCCGGAAAATCCGTAAACTTTCCCTCTGAACATCCCTCCACCCATCAGAGCGTCCAGTCCTGTTAAACCTGTCGCAAAATTTTCCTTCACAACCCCATTAGAACGCATGTCAGATAAAATCTGTGTCTGTCCAATGATGCTGTCAGAACGCACCAATTCGGCGCTCATCCCTTGCAGCATGGTGACGCTTGCGTCATGGTTAGCGCTCATGTCATTTGCCAGACTAATAACTTCCTGCGCCCTCAAAATGGCTTTTCGGCGCATTGAGTGGCCTTTGACGATCTGGCAGAGGTTCTCAAAATTGGTGATCGTCACCACCGAGGAAACAAATTCTGAGGGCAACCATTGTTCCAATCCCTTTGCACTGAATTGGATGGCAAGGTTCGTGGTGTTTAGGGTTCCGGTCGCGTAATACTGATCTTGTATAATCTCGTAAGCCAGAGGGTTGATGACGAAATCCTCCACATCCAGCGAAGCAATCATAAACATTTCCGGTTTCAAGATCAGGATACCTAAAATCTGGTTTTCCAGCTCCTGAATTAACAGGGGATCAACATTAAGCATTTGAGCCTCCTGTCAGGTGGGCGTATGGGTCGTTTCGATTTACAGGGGTTTTAGGTGGTGTCCAGCCCTTAGCAATATTCTCGCTATGCTCCTTGGTAGCCCATGTTCTGGCTGCCGCAAAATAGTCTTTGTACGTTTTCCCTTTTGATGCACACCAGTTGAGAATTTTATCTTTGAGTTTAAGTTTGTTTACGGAAGGGGCGTTATTCAAAAACCAATCATTCAGTTCTGAGAGATCAGAATCTTTGAAATTTTGTAAGGCACTCTTTTCTTTCTTATCTGTTCTGTCTGTCTTGTCTGTGGCACGATGAGGCATTACCTCTGGCTTGCCTATGGCAGAATTAGCATTGATATTATTATACTTTTCAGCTTTTGCCTTTCCACCTGCGGCTGATTTATTCCGATGACGTTCTGATCTTTCATGTTGATCTGATAGAACCTGATCACATTTTTTGTGTCTCAGAACGCCTTTGTCTTTTTTGAAAAATGCCAAGACCGTGCCTGATATCTGCCCAAACTCTGCCTGTGGCATGCCTACAATACGTGAGAGAGCTATCTCATTATCAGGCAATGGCAGTTTCGTTTCCATGTAATGATCTATCAGGCGACGATAAACACCATCTTCCAGCGGTGAAAGATGTAGCGTGTCTGCTCTATAACGAGCGGGAACCCAAGGGTACCAATATTCTTGCATTGTAAGCCATACTTTCTTTTTCCATACTAGACTAAAATTAAGCGTTCACCCATATGGGAGGTGATAAAGGATGTCTTACGTCCACCGCTATGACCAGAGAATAGCAGTTGGAAACCGCCTGTCAATATAATTATTGTGAACTAACTGCATTTTTTCGATTTTGAATGAAAATCCCCAACTATGACACCAGAAGAAATAAAAGCAGGATTGGAAATCGTTAAAATGGCCAACGAATGGGCAAAACTTATATTTGCTGACTCGGCCAAGCAATTCGGAATGCTTTTAGGTGATATGGTTCACCACAAAAGAGAATCTATGAAAAGAAACTGGGAGTTAACTTCTGGTAAAATTCATACGATTATAATCGAAGAAAAAGTTGTCCCGAAAGAAATTAGCAGCAAAGCATTA
Source organism: Dyadobacter bucti (assembly GCF_005869225.1). Taxonomy (GTDB): domain Bacteria; phylum Bacteroidota; class Bacteroidia; order Cytophagales; family Spirosomataceae; genus Dyadobacter; species Dyadobacter bucti. Next base: position 28,803 of record NZ_SWFP01000002.1, read on the forward strand.
GTCCCTATGATAGAGGGCATTCAGCTTGAGGAAGACGATGATCTTCAAAATATGTGGGCAAGTATGTTTGTAAATTATGTTGACTCATCAAGAAACCTAAATGTGGTAGTCTACCCCAATATCCTAAGGCAGTTATCAACCAGCGAAGTGCGGATTCTTAAATATCTGAGTTCCGAGAAAAGGCCACATTTGTATAGACACTTTAAAGGGGAAGGCCCATGTCCTTACACGGACGAGGAGGTCAACAATCTAGTACGACTTTCTTTAATAAAAGAAATCCTGGAGCACTCATATAATACGAAGAAAGATGCAACCGGGAGCATTCCGAACTTCGTGAAAACGAAACAGACAGGGAGGTATCAACTGACGGAATTTGGCGACGACTTTCTGGATTCCTGTCACCGAACGGAAATTGATCAACTGGAAAAAATTCGCAGAAAATCTGGCCGCAGATGATCGCATTACTTACTTCACCCATGAATAAAGTTTAATGGGTTCAGGTAAACCTTCCAGCTTTTCACCGTTAGAGATAAATAACACTTTGGCAGGATACTTGTAATCCCCAACGTGCATTTTCTTTTGCGGCCACTTGTTAAATTCGGCTTCATCGGTTGGATAAACCGTCCAATTGTCAGTTTCTGCACAACCTTGAACAAACGCTACAGGGCGGCCAAATGTGAAAAAGCAATAATCCATTATAGCATTAATTGGAACGTAAGTGCTTTCAATGGCCATGTAAGTCAGGCCGTACATTCCACGTCCCTCCGTGAGATCAGGGCCATGGACGATATAGAAAAATTTAAGTGATTTCTTTCTTTTTATTACGGTCTCTTCATAATTCTTGCATTCCGTTTCAGTGGCAAAACGCTTTCCATCGTCGGCAATATAGACGGTTGAGTTTTCGGTTTTCATGATGACCTCCACAGTCATCCACAGTTGATAAGGGCTGGCGGCCTTGACCTGTGGAACATCAAGCGAGGGTATGACCACCGCCACGAATAAAATATATCACACGTTCTGATACTGTCAATAACATTTTTGAAATAATATTGGATACTATCATATTCCTTCGTAACTTTCTGGCTCACATTAAACATACACTCGAGATGGAAGACATCAAAAAAGCCCTGAGTTACTTTGTCAACAAGGATATGCTGGACAAAGAAGAATTCACTAACGAAGTTTGGCAAAATGAAATCGGCCCTGCTATTGTTTTGTTAGAAAAAAAGGATTGGCAAAAGGCCATTATTCCAACGAGGAGGATTATCCGATAGCGGGTGATTTAACGCTTGCTGGTAAGGAAGCAAAGTCGAAATTTAAATAAGCCAATGCACTTTTTAGATTAGCCCGATAGTTTATCTGTCGGGCTTTTTAATTTAGTGCAATGACAACGGGACAAATACTGCTAACAAGAACACCATCAGTTCCACATGCCGGATCAACAATGCCAGAAGAACAAAGCGACCTTTACTTTAATTAAGTACTTGCACAATTAAATAATGCTTTGTAATTTTAACCATCAATTTGATGTTATAATACATATAACAAGTGCTGTATGAGTAACAATACCACATACAGCACCCGATTAAAAATCATCTACTTCTTTCGAAACCAGTCGATAAAGTACTTGATAATGTCCCAAACCGTCGGCACGACGGCAAGGAAAGCGGCCTGCTCCAGCGGAGACAGCGACCGCCACAAACGTAGCAGTTCAATAAGTGCCATTGTCGAAGATGGTCATTTTTTTAGGGGTGATGTTTCCAGCATCATCCCTTTCGTTTGATCGGGCCCCATAACCGATATAAAGGTACAAATTCATATCAGATCTTCGTGGTAAACAATGTTTACTTTTCATCAAAAAATGTATTGGTAAATTGATTATCAATACATTACATTGTAATCAAAGCAGTCGATATTTTGAAAATTGCAAAATCAATTGGAGATTATTTTTCAGCGAGGTGACTAGAACTACCCCTGTCAACCATGATTGCCGTGATCTGGTCTTCAATACCCCCTTGTAAGTAGTAGTCTTCCTGCTCATTCGTGTAAATCTTCGGGAACGGCTGCTTCCGTCTCTTCCTGTTGCCACGCTTGTTGATCTCGCGTTTAGCGTTACCGTGCTTTATTTCTTTGATGGTCATTTCTGTTTAATCCTGATTTCCACCCGTGGATTGTCTTTGTCCACTCCTACATGATCCCACGATTCGCTGTCAACAATTTCGTAGTTATCGTCCAGGATTACCCCTTGGCTTACCAGATAATCCGTCACTGCTTTGAAATATGATTGACCATCACGCTTACGACGGCAGGGCCAAGCGAATGTGTAATGGATATGCACTTTATCGGATATTCCCTGTTTTTCCAGTATCGGGCAACTGGCCTTCCATTCCTTATACTTTTTGGAAGGGAAACGTTGCTGATTTGATCCACCACCGAAAAGAGAATTAACGCTCGGCGGGAATGGCAGTACGATTATCATTCAACGGATAGAATAAGGTCTTTCACTTTGACCTTTCCCTTCGTGGCCTTTTCAATCCTGAGCGCCATCTTGTAGTTAGGCTGGATACCGCGCATCACCCGGTAAAGGCTGGCTGGATGCTTGTACCCGACTTCTGCGGCGAACTTTGCGGCGCTGATATTCTTGGATGTGAGGTATGCCGATAAGGGATGTGTATTCTGATGGGTCATTCCCTATGGTTAGCTTTTACGGCTCTAAATGTCAAGCAGAAAATTATTTTCGCTTTCGTGCATTTTGTTGTTGACATCCTGTATCTGCTGCGGCTACTGTGATTAAGACCAAGGAGAGAAAAATGTCAAATGTAATCCCAATCACAATCCTTCAAGAACCTCTTGAAATTGAGCTTAATGCCTTATTAAGAACTGCCGTTTCCGTCATCCGTCTCGGTAAGGCCATGAATAAAAAATGCCCCATCCAGTACCGCCAGACACTTACTGCTATTCGTGAGATGTTTGATGAGGAACTGAAAGAAATTGAGAAGGAGGCTGCATAATGACCGAAGTAAAATACCCTGAGACGCTGGAAATGGCTATGCTGGCCGTTCAATCGGAACTTACGAATCCTTTGAAAACTGCCGCAGCCAATTACGGCAAATACGCTACCCTTCCAGAGATTAGAGATTTGGTAACCCCAATCCTTGCGAAAGTTGGCTTGTATATTATTCAAAATGTAGATTTTGATGAAATAAGACCGTTTTTGTTAACGGGGATTGTCCACGCTCCTACGCAGAAGATCCTTTCATCCCGGATGCCATTGGTGCTGGATAAACAAACAGCACAAGGAATGGGATCGGCCATTACATACGCCCGCCGCTATGCCCTGTGTGCTATGTTGAATATTGCAGCAGACGAAGACGATGACGGTCAAGCTGCGGAGAAACCAAAAGCAAATAAACCTGCTCCAAAGCCGGAACCTGTTTCACCTGAGCGCCTTGCTGCAATCATTCAGTATATCAATGATTCGAAGGATAATGAAACGGTCAAAAAACTTCACGCCTCCGCGAAAGAAGAATGTATGAAAGCCGAGGATGAAAAATCCTATAATCAGATTACAGAAACTGCTAACAAGAAACTAAAACAACTCAAAGGAGAGTAAACATTGACCAAACCAACTAATGTCGGCGGTGTCGCCGGAGAACGTTTAATCCTACTGATAGAAAGAATTGAACGCCTTTCTGAGGAAAAAGCCGGAATTGCAGCGGATATCACTGACGTGTATGCCGAAGCTAAAAGCGCCGGATTTGATACAAAGGCAATGCGCCAGATTGTTAAGCTGAGAAAAATTGACCGCCAGAAACGCCAAGAGGAAGAAATGATCTTGGAAACCTATAAATCAGCACTAGGCATTAGTTAGAAAACCTGCTATAAACGAGAAAGACGGCAGCGACTAACTGACCGTCTTCTCTAAACCCACGCATGGAGGTGCGTAGTGCCTGATGAATTATTATCATACCACGATGAAGAATGGAAGCCGATATTCGGCTTTGAAGGATGCTATCAGATTTCTAACTACGGTAGAGTGAAGTCTTCATCAAGGATGGTGAATGGCCCGCATGGTTTCAAGACAAAGCATGTCAGGGAAAGGATATTAAAATCAGCAGACTTCGATGGATATCGCCGGTTCACCTTAAATTATTATAATGATCCTAACGGAAAAGTAAAGACTTTCCGAGCGCATCGACTTGTCGCAATGCACTTCATCGATAACCGTTTTAACTACCCATATATTAACCACAAAGACTTAAACAGATCAAACAATCATGTTTCAAATTTAGAGTGGTGCACCCAAAAACAAAACATGGATCATTTTTGGAGTACGGGCTTGGGAAAGATTGGGGAAGGTGCTTCTTGGTCTAAGCTTACCGACGATCACGTAAGGGATATTAGGAGAAGGTTTCAGGCGGGAGAAACAAAATATAAAATTGCCAAAGACTTTAATATATCCTGGACTGCCATACATAGGGCAATAATTGGTCGTTCATGGAGCCACGTAAAATAACAACAACAATGGAGAATGAATAATGTCATCAGTAAACAGCGTAACCCTACTTGGTCGAGTTGGTAAAGACCCGGAAATTCGGACTTCACAGTCAGGATCACGATTTGCAAGCTTCTCGGTGGCGACTTCTGAAAGCTGGAAAGAAAAATCCAGCGGCGAACGCAAGGAACGTGTGGAATGGCACAACGTCTCTGTTACGAATGACGCGCTTGTCGGGATAGTTGAACGCTTCGTTAAAAAAGGCTCCAAGATTTATCTGGTCGGCCAATTGCAAACACGCAAATGGACGGATAACAGTGAGGTTGATAAATACAGTACTGAGGTTGTCCTGAAACCGTTTAAAGGCGAACTGGTTCTTTTGGATAGCAAGCCGGACAATCAGCAATCCGATAACGGCGCCGCTTATTCAAAGGCGCAAAACGAGCCATCAGGATTTGCTAATGATCTGGATGATGATTCGGAAATTCCTTTTTAGGAGGTTGTGCGGTGAAGGTTTGTACTGTTTGCAATCTCAATAAAGAAATATCACTGTTTTATAAACATGCTGGCAACACTGACGGATACTTAAATCAGTGCAAAGAGTGTGTCAAAGCAAGGGTTAATCTTCGTTACAAAACCTGTTTTGATAAAATACAGCAATATGAGAAGAAACGTGCAAACCTTCCTCACCGGGTAAAAGCTAGGAAGGAATATGAACAAACTGAGGCCGGAAAGAACTCTCTTACCAAATCTAAGCAAAAATATATTGAAAATAACCCAGAGAAACGTGCGGCTCATATCACTCTTGGAAACGCAGTAAGAGATAAAAAGATTATCAAAATGCCATGTAAGGTATGCGGTTCGGATAAAGTCCACGCCCATCATAATGACTATTCTTCACCGCTAGATGTAATTTGGTTATGCCCTAAACACCATTATGATCTTCACAGGAGCGCATCTTGACCGATAGCAAGACCATTATCCTGCGTTCCTCTGAGCAGTCCGATTATGCGGTAAAACTCATAAACGGGCTGCCAAAGGATCACACGAATCCGAAATGGACGGTGACAATTGAGAAGTATTCGAAACAAAGAAGTACGGCTCAAAACTCATTGTACTGGAAATGGTTAGAAGTTATTTCAAGCTGCAAGCCTAAAAATATTCTCATGACCCGTGAGAAATGGCATTACGCTTTTGCAATTATGTTTCTGGAACCTGTCGAAATTCCTGATCTGAAAACCGGGGAAATAAGACATTGCCCTCAGTCTACAAAAGGTTTAAATACCGGAAAATTCACTGAATACTTGAACCAGATTGAAGAATGGTCTATTGGTGAGGGCATTATCCTGCCCCACCCTGACGATCTGATTTGGTGCAAATAATGAACGGCGCTCTTTGGTTCTGGTCAGTGGTCGGTGCAATAATCATTTTCAACATAAGAATAGTAAAGGAAGAAGAATGACGGCGTGTATGTTTTTAATTATTGGACTGTTTTGTTATTGGTGGGGTTGGACAAGGGCGCATTCAGTTGTAGCCGAAGAATGTAGACGGCTTGGATCATTCTATGTTGGAAAATGTACTTTTAAATGTATTGAGATAAAAGACTTGGAACAGGAGGGTAAATGACACATGAATTAGACGGCATACTTTACACCTCTGTAAGCCATTGGGGATTGTTCATTGTCCCGAATTAAACCAAAACGTGCTACTGACGCTGGATTTCTTATGTTCCTCCGGTCGCTCCCATGTTTGTGTACGGGGGTGATGGGGAATGTGACGGCTCATCATTTAATGGATACTGGTTTACGGGGGATGGGGTTGAAAAGCCCAGACAGATATTCAATCCCCCTGGACTGGAAAGTCCATGATATGTTGCACCGGGCGGGCGATGAAACCCTGTTTCTGGCTGGATATGAGGTTTTTGAGGCAAAAAGTATTGCAGACCAGTTCTATGAGAGTTATTTGAATAATGACTATGACGGGTGCTATGATTATATAATTAGACGGTTCCTTTAAGGAGGAAATATAATGGCTTTACCATACGAAAACGCGACATCCGGCGACAAGGCTATGGGTGAAATTCAAAAGATTTTACAAAAATTCGGTTGTCAATCTTTCGGCCACATGATTGATTTTGATAATAAAAAATTACTGGTTCAATTCCGTTACCGGGACATGCCGATTAGCGTTGAAGCTTCAATGGCGGGCTATGCGGCGTCATGGTTAAAAGAACACCCATGGTCAAGCCGAATGAGATTAACCCGACCTCAGCATGAACGAAAAGCAATTGATATTGCAGGAATTGCGGTGTATTCGATATTACGTGATTGGATTAAAGGTCAGGTCATGGCAATTGAAACAGGGATTTTGAGCTTCGAGGGTGCATTTTTAGGCCAAATCCTCTTGCCATCTGGCGATACCATGCTACAACATGTGACAAATAATAATGTTTTAAGAATAGGAGCCTAATCTTGACCGACCTTCACGACCAGATCACAGGTAAAATAATCGAACAGTTACAGGAAGGTCAGGCCCCGTGGAGACAGCCTTGGAAGACAGGGATTTCCTTCGGTATGCCAATGAACGGCGTTACAGGCAAGCCTTACCGGGGGATTAACGTCCCTTTATGCTGGTATGACATGCAGCAAAAGGGCTTCCAGAGCAATGAATTTGCTAGTTTCAAACAGTGGGCAGATAAGAAGGAATACGTCCGCAAGGGTGAAAAGGCCACTCGTATCGTTTATTACGACACGATTGAAAGGAAAAAGGACGATGAAATCCAGAAGATCCCGTTTCTAAAAATGTCTTTCGTATTCAATAAGTGCCAGTTGAAATCCTATAATCCCGAGCAGGAATTTAAGGAAGAGACCGACCTGGTAACGCGCATCAAAAATGTCGATGCCTTTGTCCAGAACACCGGCGCATGGATCAATCACTGGGGTGTGCAAGCTTTTTATAACAAAAAGGACGACTACATTCAAATGCCCGCATCGGTCATGTTTACCGGCACGGAGACACAATCTCCCACGGAAGCGTTTTATTCGACAGAATTACACGAGCTGTCCCATTGGACAGGCGCGGAGAAACGCTGCAATCGAGATTACGGGAAAAAATTCGGTGATAAAGCCTATGCCTTTGAGGAGTTGGTCGCCGAAATATCCTCAGCCTTCCTCTGTGCAGAATTGGAGATTGCAGACGGCCCTCAGCCGGACCAAATTAACTACCTCAGTCATTGGCTACCGATGTTAAGGGAGAACAAAAACTGCATCTTCACCGCTGCCAGTGCCGCCACGAAAGCAGGGGATTATCTGAAAGGCTTGCAACCCTAAATCTCACGGTCTTTGTCGAGATCCTTTGGTTTGAAGTTATCCATAAACCTTTCCTTCTTGGCCTCAGTCCTCCCGGCTGATAAAGCTTTATAAGTGAATGACTTTTGGAATTCAGCACTAGGCTGATTTTTCATTAATTGCTGGAATCGCCCACCCTTTTCAAGCTGATAACCGACGTTAAACCACTTCTTAATTTCTTCGTTCACTTTCTCGTCGTCCACTTTTTCATCGTTCATGATCGCGGTCTTTATCGGTTTTTTTAAACTTAGCCATAAAGGCAGCCATTCTGCTTTTCTTTTCCTCGGCGGCGGCATTCTCCTTATCCCGCTTCTCTCTCCACGCTTTTTGCTTTTTTAATAATTCATCATCCTGAGCTTTCCTCTGACTTCGGTGAATGTCTTCTTTAACTTCATGATGCGCCTGTGTACGGGCGATTTCATCCATATCCTCCTGCGTAAGCATCTTTGATCGCTTAACGTGGTCATCGATCTTCATTTGCGCCTCCTTCTGATAGTCAGGAGTTCCCGGCTGTTCAGGCTCCTTATTGACGAATTCGCTGTTGTCGCGAAACTCGCCCTTCAAGTGCTCATGATACATATCGTCCATTTCTTTATCGGTAGGCATATCAGAATGGGTTTTTGGCGTGTTTATCTAAAAATGCATCAATGCTGTCAATGTCGTAAAGGATCATCTTCGGAAAGGGTTGGGTAAATCGGATCTTCCCCTCATCACGGAGCTTCTGTAATGTTGTCTTACTGGTAATCCTCATGTATCTCATGGCTTCCTCGCCATCGATCCATTTATCGCGCTTGTTGCCTTTTGCATTGACAAACGCTTGCTCAATTATCCGTAAAAAGTCTTCCTCCGTTAAGCTCATACATAAATTCTAATAATGGCATCAAGCTTAATACATGGTAATTTGGATAGTTCAACATATCCAAATGCCACAATGGGATAAATGTCTGTCTGCGCGGCGAGTCATCGATCAGTCTGACTTTCATGCAAACAAGCATGTAAGCTTCTCCCACTTTTTGATATCCTATATAAAAATAATGGGTGCATATCGCATCTGTTTTAACTATCATGCGGTTTAACCATTTAAAACCGAATCCAGAGCATCGTCGGCGGTCTTGTGAATGAAGTTATTCTGGTATGAAATCGTCGTTGTGATGCTGCTGTGCCGGTAAAGCTTTTGAAGCATCTGGGGGCTAATTTTATCCCCTGATATGTTTCCAAACGTATGACGGCTGATGTGGTTGGTTAGGGGTTTTTCTATTTTAGCCATCTCTCCTACCTTCTTTAAATATTTATTCAGAGTTTTTACCGAGTACGATATCTTCCTTGCTACCGTGTATTGATCGGAAAAATCCTCAACAACCTTCAATTCCGGAAAAATCAACCCGTGCCCTGGCTCGTCGTTTTTGTACTGATTAAGGATATTTACAACCTTGGCCGGAATCTTTAAAGAACCGGGTTTATCGTTTTTACCCATTGAATAAAATAATCGATCATTCTGAAAATCAGACCATTTCATCCGAAGAACGTCTGAGATCCTCACACCGGCGAAGTAAAAGGAAAATAGAAATATATTCCGGGCATGGTTCAGCTTCGGCACGGCGGATAGGTCAAGCTGTTCGATTTTCTCAACCTCCTGCTTTGTAAGTCCGATTTTCGTTGACTGAGGTATTTTGATCTGGATCTTCCGTCTTCCAAAAGGATAGTTCTTTACATCCGCAATCTCCCCTAGTATGGCCTGATTATAGATCGTCCTGATCAATATGAGGTGATTGACGATTGTACGCTCACCGAGCTTCTTATCGCCCTTTAAATGCGCCCTAAACCGGTTTAACAGAGGGACAGTAATCTCAGAAAAGTCAATGTCTCCGGTTTTCAGGAATTCCCGGAAGTTTTTCAACCGTGAGAGGTCGGTCGGAACGCGGTTATATTTCCCCTCCTTCCGCATGTTCTCGACGAATTCATTAGCGACCGCAAAGAACGTCACTCCCTTTTTCGGTTTTATTTTTGTGGCAACCAACTTCGCGGAAACGTCTTTCTTCTTGGCCTGTAATTCGAGGCTGGTGTCGCTGGCCTCGGCAAATTTCTGCGCAATTAAGTTGTTAAGCCTCACCGAGTTTTGGTGGGATTTCTTAACTTTACATGCGACAGCATCCCAGTCTTCAAGTTTGACACTTTGACCGATATGGATGTAAGAAGATTTACCTTCTTTGCTGATTCGGATAGCAATAGGAAACGTCCCATCCTTCTTCGGGGCATTGCGAATTAGCACTTTTATACTTGTTGACATGCCTATCTAATTTAAGATCAAACAAATATATTAATTTCTAGTCAAAAATAAGTCAAAATTTTGACGGTTTACTATGGACTAGTGTGGTTTACCAAAAAACATAACTAATTGATTTACAGTATAAAATATCTAATATGGTTTCATGTGATATCATATGAATTCATGCCGAATAGTTTTCATAACCCTAAGGTCGGCAGTTCGATCCTGCTCCCCGCTACACAAAAGCCCCAGCAGGGGCTTTTTCTGTTTCTAACCGGCTCTGGTCCGCACTTCTCTTCCGGAATAAAGAATTAAAATTCCGGATTTTGGGTTTCATGGTATAGTTAAACCACCGATTGCCTCACCATGAAATTATTGATACAATATTTGAGCCGCTATAAAGCGCTCATTTTCCTTGCGTTAGTCCTTGCCGCGATCAACCAGATCTTCTCTCTTCTCAACCCGTACATCCTTGGAAATTACCTGATCGATCCCTATGCCAATAAAGCAGGATATTTCAGGGACAATAAAATGGCCGATGAATTTTTCCGGGGTATTCTGGTCGGTTTGCTATTGATCATCGGCACGGCCATGGTATCCCGGATCGCGAAAGCTTTTCAGGATTATGTGGTCAATGTGGTGATCCAGAAGTTCGGGGCGAACCTTTACACCGACGGTCTGCGACATGCGTTGCGGCTCCCTTTTCAGGATTTTGAAGACCAGAGAAGCGGGGAAACCTTATCTGTTTTGCAGAAAGTGCGGGCCGATTGCGAAAAATTTATCACCAGTTTTGTCAATGTCCTCTTCGCCACACTTGTGGGGATCGTCTTTGTGGTGGTGGTAGCATTTAAGCTCAGCCCTATGCTTCCGCTTATCTATCTCGTGGGCTCGGTGGTGCTTGCATTTCTGACGAGCGTTCTGAGCCGGAAGATCAAGTCGATTCAGAAAAACATCGTGAAAGAGACCACCGCACTGGCCGGCTCGACCACGGAGTCTTTAAGAAATATTGAACTGGTAAAAAGCCTGGGACTGACTCAGCAGGAAATCAGCCGCCTGAATACGACCACATTCAAAATATTAAAACTTGAGCTGCGAAAAGTAAAAAGCATTCGCTCCATCAGCTTCATACAAGGTACGTTCGTTAACTTCCTTCAGCAATGCATCATGTTCGCCCTCCTGTTTTTTGTTTTTCGTGACAAAATCACTGTCGGACAAATGATGATGATGCAGTTTTATTCCTTCTTCATATTCGGCCCGCTCCAAGAGCTTGGTAATGTAATACTTTCCTATCGTGAAGCCGAGGCCTCACTAAATAATCTGCAGACATTGTTGGCCCGGCCAGTTGAGCATAAGCCGGCCAATCCGGAAAGCATATCCGAGATAAAATCGCTCCGTTTTGATGAAGTACGTTTCCAGCACCAATCCGCGACCAGGCCGGCGCTCGAAGACATTTCATTTGAAGTAGAGCGAGGTGAAACCATTGCATTTGTCGGACCATCCGGTTCGGGAAAAACGACATTGGTCAAATTGCTCGTGGGCCTGTACCATCCCAATTCAGGCAATGTTTTTTACAATAATTTTAATGGCAACATCATCGATTTTGATGAAATGCGGAACAAAATCGGTTTTGTGACCCAGGATACCCAGCTGTTCTCCGGCACTATCAAGGAAAACCTGCTTTTTGTAAATCCCTCAGCCACAGATGAAATGATTGATGACGTGCTCATGAAAGCTGCATGTTACAACCTGCTGGCACGTGCCGAAAACGGTATCGATACAATGATAGGAGAAGGCGGGCTGAAACTATCCGGGGGCGAACGCCAGCGTTTGTCGATAGCCCGGGCACTTTTGCGCAATCCCAATCTGATCATCTTCGATGAAGCGACCTCTGCTTTGGATTCAATTACAGAAGAAGAAATTTCAACCACGATCCGTAACATTACCAACGAACGTCAGCATATCACGGTCATGATTGCACACAGGCTGTCGACGATCATGCACGCTGACAGGATTTATGTACTTGAAAAAGGCAGAATCATTGAAACCGGCTCGCACAGCTCTCTCATTGACGAAAAAGGCCTTTACTATGCCATGTGGCGTCAGCAAATTGGTGAAAGACAAACTGAAACTGTGACCGCCTGACCGACATACCTTAGCAAGATTCAGGTTTTCTCACATCCGGGCAGCTGGTAATTTTGTTTGATCAACTATTGAAGGTTGCTCCTACAAAATAACGACTGTCCGTGATGAAAAAAGCAGAAGAATTAAACTGGGAAGGTATTCAGGAAACAATGCACGAAAAGGGTTTCTGCCTGCTTGAAAGCATACTGAAGTCCGGTGAATGTGACTCACTTGTTGAGCAGTATAACAATAAAGACCTTTACCGAAAAACGATAGCTATGGAACGCTATCGCTTTGGTTTGGGTGAGTACAAATACCTGAATTACCCGCTACCGGATTTGATCCAAAATCTGCGGGAAAACTTCTACCCTCACCTTTCGACGATTGCCAACAAATGGATGCAGGTTTTGAAAATGCAGCATAATTACCCCGATCGGTTTGCCGAATTTCAACAACTTTGCCGAGACAATCAGCAAACCAAACCAACGGTGTTAATCCTCAAATACGGTCCGGGGGGCCATAATACGCTGCATCAGGATTTGTATGGTGATGTATTTTTTCCTATTCAACTTGTAATATTCCTCAGCGAGCCGGAAGCTGATTATACGGGTGGGGAATTTGTGCTGCTGCAACAGACACCGCGGGCACAGTCAAAAGCAATGGTATTGAAACCCCGAAAAGGCGATATCGTTATTTTTACAACCAATTTCCGGCCTGTCAAAGGGAGTAAAGGATACTACCGGGTAAACATGAAACACGGCGTCAGTGAGGTACAAGCCGGCTACCGGTATACGATGGGGATCATCTTTCACGATGCATTAAGTTAAAATATGCTGCTGCATTCAGAACTAGGTGACAAATCCTTTAAAACCAGCCGAAAACTAAAACGGCTGATCGATGCCAATCTGATCCGGCTGGGCGGCAATAAAAACCTGAAAATCTACGGAACAATTTCCTGTAAATCCGGAGAGCGGATGAACCTGAAAAACAGGGTGTTTTTTGAAAATGAACAGGAAGCCATCAGCAACGGATATCGTCCTTGCGGCCATTGCATGCGCGGAAGGTACCTGGAATGGAAAGCGCGCTCAGATCAGCTCTTTGACAGCCAGGCTACGCCATAGGTAAAAAACCAGGTAACTTTGCCAACCCACAAATGTTGAAAACAGCGCATCTATCTTTGGCTGCTCTTTCCTGTCGCTGATGATATTGTGATGCGAAAGCGCATTGAGCAAACCGATATCGCCATGAGGAATGCATTCGGGCTCTTTCAATGACTTCATCAGCGCATAGTTCGCAGTCCACACGCCAATTCCCTTAAAATCCGTCAATGCTTTTTTCCGGGACACCAGGTCTGGCAGCGAAGCGATTTTGTCTTTGTCCAGGCTGCCTTCGTGAAAGGCCCTGGCAATCCCTATAGTATACTGCGCTTTCTTTTCTGAAAACTGCATCGCTTTCAGATCTTCAACGGAAGCACATGCCAGTACCTCGGCAGTCGGAAATATGTAATAAGATTTCCCGTGGCAGGCAATTTGGCTTCCATATCGCTCCACTAGCCGACGCTTCAATTTGTAGGCAAAAGACAAATTGATCTGCTGCCCGATAATACACCAGCAAATAGCCTCAAAAAGATTGGATATACCTATTAACCGCAACCCTTTGTATTCATCCGCCATATAAGCCAGTCGTTGATCTTTAATCAGCAGATCGTAAAACGGCTGAACATTCCGCTCCATATCGAACCATTCCCGGACGTAAGCAGTGAGGTAATCCCGTTCTTTCCTGCCGGCTTCACCCATGATAATTTCCACTTCCAGGAAATTTCCGCTTTCTTTTACACCGAACAAGATTGCATTCCCTTCAATTTCAATTGCCTTAAAAATGACATCTCCTTCGATTACATGCAGGCAGTCGTCATAATTGCGGTTTAAAAACCAGATACACTCCTGAAAGCTGAAAAGTGCAGGTACCGGCACCAAAAGAACACTGTTACTATCCATACCGTGAAGTTACCTCCCTACTCAAAGCTTAAAAACCTGATCCTTGCGATGTTAATGTACTATTTTGAAAACAAGCTCTTTCAGCAGTTCCCCTTCGGGAATACTCACGCCATCGAGCCCCTTCATACGGCTGTCGCATTCACGCAGATAATGGATAATGTGCGCAACTTTGGGTAAGGGATAATTTCGCATAGCCAGCATATAGTCTTTTACGAAGTATGGATTTACCCCCAGCTCGGTCGCCAGGCCCTTGTCTGTCTTATCCGGGCTGGCATGCGCCAGGAGTAATTTAGCGAAGAAATTATACAAAATGATCAGGATCGGGGCCAGTGGGTTGTCTTTTGAATTGGCTGAAAAATAGGTAGCAATGCTATTGGCCTTCATCACATCCCGCATCATCAGCGCTTTCTGGAATTCAAAAACATTGTATTCTTTACTGATACCTACAAACCGCTCCACAGCCGAGGCGTCGATTCCCTCGTCCACCCGCAGGTTCACCATTACTTTCTGGATTTCATTGGATAGCCTTTTCAGATCATTTCCGATATTATCAACCAGCATCTGCACTGCTTTCGGGCTGATCTTCACACCTTCACTCTGGCAGTAGGATGCCACCCAGTCCGGCAGTTTATTGTCATACATCTTTTTGGACTGAACTACCGTTCCATGCGTATTGAATGCCTTCACATAAGATTTCCGTTCGTCGGCATTAGCATGAAAACAAAGCACAAGTACAGTGCTGGAAAGCGGGTTCAAAACGTAATCTTCCAGCCGGGACTGCTGTTCTTTTTGTTCGATACCGCCCAACTTGTTTGCATCTTTCACAACAACCAGCGCCCGCTCGGCCATAAAAGGAAACCTCCTGGCATAGCTCAGCACGCCAGCCACATCAGTATCTTTCCCATACAGCACGAATTGATTAAAACCTTTCTCAGATTCAGGAACAACCCTTTTTTCCAGTTCTTCGGCAATTGAATCAATGTAGTAAGGCTCGTCGCCATGCAGGAAATAAAGTGGTTTGTATTTCTTTGCCCTGATCTCTTTCAGGACAACATCGGGAGTTTGCGCCATTATATTGGTATACCAGAACCTGTGTAATTTGTACTTTCAATTATTATTAATGTGTGCCTTCTTTGATGAACTGCGCCGCCTCTTTTTGTAATTCGGGAAAAAATTGCATGAAATGTTCCCGATAAAACGCTTCATTCTCCTTTAACTCCTCAGCCGCACCAATGATCGGCCCGAGAAACGGAGCCCTGCGCGAAAGCCGCTGAAAAGTGATATCTATTCCTTCCAGCGTCGCATAGCCGGTGAGCCAGTCCTGCCGGATCATCGACCGCACCATAGGTATCATATTGTCCGGAATGAGGTATTCGTTTTTTTCAATCACGCCGTACATCCTGTGACAATATTCCCAAAGCGATTCGGCGCAAAATTGATCAAAATATTTGGCTAAAAAATAATCGAAGTAAATATCCATGACAATCCCCGCCAATTTCCCGTGCACCTTTGCAGCCATCCGTTTTGCTTCCAGCACAAGTTCATTGGTATCTGTAAAATAATCAATGTAGCGGTGCAATTTCAGGCCGAGAACATATTCCTGATTCCACAGGGCAGTCTTTTCCTCGGTAAGACGACCTTTGATGAAATCCCCGACATAGTTTCCCAAAATCACGCCATCCCGTTCCCCAGACAATAAAATGTGTGCTAAAAAATTCATAGAAATGGCATTTTGCCAAATTTGGCGTACGTTTGTTTCATCAGTTTCACCATGGAACAATTATTTTACAACAACAATTATTTTAATCAAACTAGCAAATGAAAGTCGAAAAAAATAACGTGATATCGTTGACATACAGCCTCAGAATCCCTGACTCTGAAGGAGAAATGGATGTCGTGGAAGTCGTTACCGAAGAAGATCCGATGTACTTCATTCAAGGCATCAGCGGTTTACCGGAAGGCTTTGAAAACCAGATCGAAGGACTTGTGGCAGGCGACACATTTGCATTCACGGTATCGGCGGAAGAAGGCTACGGCGAATTCGATGAAGATGCGATCGTAGACCTGCCAAAATCCGTTTTTCAGATGGAAGACGTCAATCAGGAAGAATTATTGCAGATCGGCAACATTATCCCGATGACCAATGAGGACGGTGAGCGTATGCACGGCCAGGTGATGGAGATCAAAGATGATGTGGTGATCATGAATTTCAATCACCCCCTTGCCGGAAAAGAAATGCAATTTGAAGGCCAGATCATCTCAATCCGTGCCGCCACACCCGAAGAAATCAGCCACGGCCATGTCCATGGAGCGGGGGGAGTGCACCATCATTAGGGTAATTTTGAATGAGCGAATTTGTGAATGAGTGAATGAGTGAATGAGTGATTGAGTGAATGAGTGAATGTTTTTAGAATTTGATTCTTGATATTCACACAATAACTCACCAAAAAATTAAATTATTCGGTCATTCAATCATTCGTTCATTCAATCATTCAAAATTAAAGATTAGCTCTACCAAGAAGCTTCCCTCCATATTGCTCCACTTCCACCCCAAACCTCCTCAGAAACTCCACTCCCTCCTCAATAGCGATGCCTTTGTAGGCAGCATAAGAATGCAGGAAAATTACCTTTTTGATTTTCATTGTGTAGATAACCCTCGCGCACGCTATACAAGGTGCCAGCGTAACAAACAGCGTTGATCCTTCGATATTAGAGCCGTTTTTTACAGCAAAAAGAATCGCATTTTGCTCGGCGTGCAAAGCTAGTGAACAACTGCCTTTTGCATCTCTCGGACAACCGGTTTCAGGAAACTCTTCGTCGCAATTGTGCGTCCCGGCAGGAGGACCGTTGTAACCGATTGAAATTATGCGGGTGTCCTTGGTAAGCACCGCCCCAACCTGTGCTTTTATGCAGTGGGAACGTTGGGCCAGATTTTTAGCCAGTTCCATAAATATATCATCAAATTCAGGGCGTAAATTCGTTGTAAGTAAAGTCATCCGTTTGTACAAGAGAATTAATGCACAAACTTATCACAAATGGCGGTTGGATTCAATATAGATTGAGAAGTATGAAGAGATGTGCGCTGCTGATGCTTTTACTGGTGTTGACAATTTTTCCTGCGATTTCGCAGCAGGATAAGGTTGTATTGACTCTCTCGAAGGAGCCTTCCGCCCTTTTCAAATCCTATAAATTTTACATACAGGAAGTCGAAGATCAGCGGGTGCTGCCGGGTGCAGGTATCGGGAAAGTTATTGCGCTGGGCAAGGAAGTGCCAATTGTCCTGCCTGCAAAAGCCGACCGGGAGCTATTTGGTTACTGGTCGTTCAGTGCACCCAAAAAAGACCAGACCTACCTTCCGCTCTATGTGAGCATAAAAGACTTTCATATCAGCGAAAAGAGAGTTGGCCCGAACAAGGTTACCGGTGAAATCAGGTTATCCGTAAAATTCAGATGGTACCGGGCTATGCAGCCCATCGAATTGACCACCTACCAGACAGCCGCAAACTACACCCGCCCGGAAAAAGATTTTGACTACGAAAAACTGGTGAGACAGCTCCTCGACCAGTCTATGACCAGTTTTCATAAATGGATGTCTCAGAATACCGGTAAAAACCCTGCGCTGGCGCGTAACCTGCTCCTCGTTTTCAAGGAGATAACTAGTTCCGGTGATGCTGACACTGTTTTTTACTCTCCCCAAAGACCATTGATTTGGGACGACTTCAAGGTACGAACCGGGAAACCGGGCAGCAAGTATGCAGCTGCGGTTTTTACGAGCTTTGGTTACGAAGGCAAATCCTATCCCAAAGAAAACGACCTGGTCGTCGAAATCGGGCTGAAAACTTTTATGGTCAAAAGCATGTCCTGGGGCCGCCCGGACGCCAGAACTTCGGGCACTTTACGCCATGAACAGATCCATTTTGATATTACCAGACTGGTTGTTGAAAAATTTAAGGACAGGCTTCGCAAAGCCGATCTTACGATTGAGGATTTTGACAGCGAAATTCAATATCAGTTTCTCGAATCCTTCCGTGAAATGAACCGCGATCAGGAACAGTACGATGATGAAACCGGCCACGGGCTTAACGCCGGCGCCCAGGCTGTCTGGGACAGGAAGATTGCCGACAGAATTTCCTCGGTGTACGCGGCCCAGCAGTAGATTTTTTTTCAGTTAGAACCTTTTGTTGCGCTAAAAATCAGGTGATTAGTACCCAGACTAGTCGCATAGTTTCTCAAATAAAATCCATAGGCTGTACTGTCCGTCCGGAAGCTTTCGTCACTGGCGATGTACAATTTACTTCCATGGCTCATACTAACCACAGCATGACGGGGAACTGAATGTACCATCAGGGACGGCGACCAATGTAGCTGCAAACTATTTGACAGTGAATAAATTGCAAAAATGCAGACAGTCAGATATGCGAATTTCAGATAAATGTATTCCCTCCCATAGTAACTGTACCAGACAAAAAACAGCATCACAAAAAGAAAAACGACCTCCACTTTGTCCAGATATAGATTTTCGATCAGATAACCGGGCAAAAATTTAGGTACTGAAACGGAACAGTTAGCCAAATAAGCGGTAATATCTACAACCCAGGCAACGAAATTTTGCAGCCAAAGCGGACTCCAAACATTCACAAAAAGTAATAAGAGTGCTGCCGGCAGCAGTACATTGGTAAACGCAATCACAAAGGGATTAACAAGCCAGAAGTAAGTTGGAAACTGGTGGAAATAATATAGACTGAGCGGGAAAGTCGTCAACTGGGCAGCAAACGACAGCGCAGTAATTTGCCATACATACTTTGTCAACCAGTTGGAAGGAGTAAAAACACTGCAAATCGGTTCGTAGAACAGGAATATACCCGCCATCGCCAGATAAGACAATTGAAAACCAACATCATATAAAGCCGAAGGATCAAAAAGCAGAATTAAGAACGCCGACAAGCATAACGTATTCATCGACTGATGCTTCCGCGCGAATACCTCGGCAATTACAAAAACGATGCACATAAGCGTAGCACGCTGAACGGACGGCGGCAACCCGGTAACCAATGCATAAAATCCCAGCATTAAAACAATAGAGAAAAGATACACCAACCGCCCTGTATGCCAGCGCTTCAGCCAGCCAAGCATAAAACTGATCACCAGAAAAATAATCGCGACATGCATGCCGGAAACGGATAGTATATGCACCGTCCCGGAAGTTATATAGTCGTCCACCTGATCGGCGCGCAGATCTTCCCTGCGGCCAAGCAACATTGCCTTGATCAACCCATAAGCGCGGTCATCAGTAATATTTTTGCGAAAAATACCGTCCGCCCACTCAGAAACCGCAATGCTCCAAACGAATGGGTCATGGTTATTTCTCTCGCTGCCGATAATCTGGAGAGATCCTTCCCGCAAATAATCTGTCCACAAAATACCTTTATTTTCGAGATAACCCCTGTAATCGAACTGTCCGGGATTCAATGCCTCGTCCGGTCTCTTCAATACACCTGAAACCATAATGTGATCTCCGGGACGGGGAATGACCGATGCATCCGAAGTAATATTCAGTAATGCTCTCGTATCCGTCGTTATCCATTTTTGACCCGAGCGAATACGCACCACAGCCGCCTCTACCCGCAATGTTTTTGTACGTTTTTCAGGAAGTGATTTAACTACCGCCTCATAGCATGAATACTCCGCCCTTTGCAATTGTTCCGGCCCCGCGAATAGTTGATTATGTTTTTCAACCGTCACAAAAGCGCCGAGACAAAGCAGTACCAGCGAAAAACATATTCCTGTTCCGGTTTTTTGCCGGATAAAATAAAACCAGCCGCCAATAGCAGAAAATATCAAAAACAATGATAGGAAAACCTCGTATGCAGGTATCGGACAGGAAATGAGCCATTTGCCCATAAAAATGCCGGCAATGTAGAAGAAAACAATGCCGGCAAATGGTGTGCGGGATATCATAAGCGATCAGCTATCGAACCACAAACTTTTTAGTGATCGTTTGGCCCCCGGTAGTGATTTTGTAAAAATAAAGCCCCCCAGGAAAATTCTTCACATCAACATAGGTCCTGTTGACCCTGTCTTCCAATACCTTTTGCCCCTTATCGTTCAGCACGCTAACCGTAAACGGCTCGTAAGACGGTGTGTAGACATCGGCTGTAAGAAACTCATGAACAGGATTGGGATAAATTTCCACTTTAACGTTCTGGTCGGTAAGTTTCGAGTATTCTACGAGCCTGGCACGTCTCGGGCTAAGCTGCATAATAGCCTGCATTCTTGCTTTCTGATCATCCGTAAATACGCTCATGCAGGCATCAGGCGAATAATCCATATAATTTTCAATCATATTTCTGCTGTTACTCCCGCGGCATTGAGAGAAAACCGGGGTACAGGAAACATCCGTCGTTTCATTTTTCGTATAGGCCACCGGGGTATCCTCGCAATAATCCGTACCGCAAAAAGTATCTCCCCAGATATGGATCAGTCCAAGCCAATGCCCCACTTCGTGCGTGGTAGTCCTGCCCAAGTTATAAACTGCGCTGGTGATCGCATCAGAGTTCCGGCCAAAGTATCTGAAATCAATGATAACCCCGTCTGTGAGCGCGTCAACCTCTTCATCCTCACTCACAGACAATCCATTCGTACGGTCATTGATCTCGGTCACAACCGGAAACTGGGAAGTTCCCAGGTAACGATCAGCCAGTTTACAAACCCAGATATTCAGATAACGGTTGGTAAACCACGCAGGCGAAATCCCGGCCAGCGTCGCGGCGTCGGTAAGCGGATTAAACTGGGTCTTGGTAGTTCGTTCCCTCACTACAGTCACCAGCTTGAAACGAATACCGGTATCTACTCCCAGCGAATCCGTGTAAAATCCTTTGTAACCTGATGTATTCCCATAATCTTCATTGAGAACATCGATCTGGTTCCTGATCTGCTCGTCGGTAATATTCGGATTCCCTGCCCCTCCTATCTTGTTGTCTTCGCGGTCGTAGATCACATGTACAACAACGGGAATGGTAATAATGTCATCCGCCGATGTACGCAATGTCGATTTGTTCAGATCGATATGACGTTGAATCGCCTGCTCCGATCTGAGCCTGAGCTGCATCAGCGCGGGATTTTTAGTGAGTCTGACAGAATCCCTTTCCGTACTTGCGCACCTGATTAATAAGGAGTCTGCATCTTGTGCTGCAGCCGGAGCTGCGATACAAGATGCCAGAACCATAACTTTAAGTAGCCTATTGCTCAGTTTTTTCATATGCTGCAAGAATATCCCTTACCAAACGGTGCCTTACAACATCCGAACCATCCAATTCTACAAAACTGATGCCCTTTATTCCTTTCAAAACGTGAAGAGAATCTATTAAACCTGATTTCAGGTTCTTGGGCAGGTCTATCTGTGATTTATCTCCTGTAATAATTGCTTTCGAAGCAGGCCCCATACGCGTCAGAAACATTTTCATTTGCATAGGTGTGGTATTCTGGGCCTCGTCAAGCAGGATAAAAGCATTGTTCAGCGTACGGCCGCGCATGTAAGCCAGGGGTGCGATTTCAATAACCCGGCTTTCAAGGTAGAGTTTCAGCTTCTCAGGGGCGATCATATCATCCAGCGCGTCATATATCGGGCGCAGGTACGGATCAATTTTCTCTTTAAGATCCCCCGGCAAAAAACCCAGGTTTTCTCCCGCTTCCACAGCCGGGCGGGTTATGATGATTTTACGTACTTCTTTATTTTTCAATGCGCGCACCGCAATTGCGACAGCAGTATATGTTTTTCCTGTACCGGCGGGACCTACTGCAAAAACCAGGTCAAATTTCGCTGCCTGCTCTACCAACAGCTTCTGATTTGGTGTCTTTGCCTTTACTACCAGTCCTTTATTACCATAAATGATGACATCATCGTCGTCCTCCCCAGCCTTTACGTTTGTTTTGACAATCCCGTTCAGGTACCCTTTCACATTGTCGTTTGTTACTTTTCCGTATCGCTGGTAATGGGCAAGAAGAGAGTCCATTACGTCGGTGATGCGGATAATCTCAGGAGCGGTGCCCTGAATGCGGATCTCGTTACCGCGGGAAATGATTTTACTTTCAGGGAAAGCAGCCGCGACTTCTTTAATATTCGAATTGTGAATACCCAGAAAGTCGACCATTGAAACGTCCTCGAGTGTGATGATTTTTTCCAGCAAATGATTTGAAGTTTAGTTTTGGTCTATTTGTTCTAAAATTTAGTAATAATAACCAACATTTGTAAAACATAGACCGAGAATTAACAATTCCACAGAGAAATCTAACACTGAAAAATTACCAAATTATGATCAACTCTTTCAGTATCAGCAGTGCAGATATTGGAAGATATTTTCAAAAAAATTGTTGTCTGCTCTTTCTTTTCTTCGAGCCCTGTAATCATTAGCTTTGTGTTAACATGGAAAATGAAAAGGCACCCAACAATTACTCCCGAACAGGTTCAAAACAAGGGAATTCTGCAAGAAAATCCCTTGGCACACGCACTCCTGCTGTTGACCAGACATTCAGCAAACTTCCCCCTCAGGCCATTGATCTTGAAGAGGCAGTTTTAGGCGCTTTAATGATTGAGAAAGACGCACTTACGGCGGTAGCAGATATTCTCAGGCCCGATAGTTTTTACAAAGAAGCACACGTCAGGATTTATACCGCGATCATCACGCTTTTCGCGGACTCTGAGCCTATCGATATGCTTACCGTTACATCCAAGCTTCGCAGCACAGGAGAACTTGAACTGATCGGGGGAGCTTCCTACATCATGGAGCTAACATCGCGGGTAAATTCTGCCGCTAACATTGAATTCCACGCGCGTATCATTTCCCAGGCGTTCATCAAACGTGAACTGATCAAGGTTTCCTCTGAAATACAGCGCGAAGCTTTTGAAGATACAACTGATGTTTTCCGTCTTTTGGATAAAACAGAACAGGCGTTGTTCCAGATTTCGGAATCCAACATTAAAAAGAACTACGCCGACATGGGTGCCCTGATGCGCCAGGCCCTGGCCGAGCTCGATCAGAAGAAAAATAATAAGGATGGTCTTACAGGCGTACCTTCGGGATTCAGCGCGCTGGACAGGCTTACGTCTGGCTGGCAAAAAACTGAATTGATGATCCTGGCAGCCCGTCCGGGTATGGGAAAAACTGCCTTCGTTGTATCCTCGCTGAGGAATGCCGCAGTGGATTTCAACATGCCGGTCGCTATATTTTCACTCGAAATGTCATCTGTTCAGCTGGTGAATCGTCTGATATCCGCCGAGGCAGAAATTGACAGTGAAAAAATACGTAAAGGAAGCCTTGCACCCCATGAATGGGAGCAGCTGCACCACCGGATCCACCGGCTGACCAATGCCCCGATTTTTATCGACGATACCCCCGCCCTATCCATTCTGGAACTGCGTGCAAAATGTCGCCGTCTGAAAGCGCAGCATGATATACAAATGATCGTAATCGATTACCTTCAGCTCATGACCGGTGACACCGGGGGCAAAGGCGCAGGAAACCGGGAACAAGAAATTGCGATGATTTCAAGGTCTCTTAAAAACCTGGCCAAAGAACTTGACGTACCGGTCATTGCCCTGTCCCAGCTTAGCCGGGCCGTAGAAACGCGTGGAGGTGAAAAACGTCCGCAGCTTTCGGATTTAAGGGAATCGGGATCTATCGAGCAGGATGCCGACATGGTTCTTTTCTTGTACCGTCCTGAGTATTATGGAATTACAGAAGACGAAGCGGGTAACTCTGTGGCAGGTATCGGCGAGGTGATCCTCGCTAAAAACCGGGCTGGGTCGCTGGATACAGTGCAACTGCGTTTTATTGGTAAGTATACCAAGTTTACCGATTTGGACTCCCAATTCTCCCCCGCTCCTTTTTCCGTAGACAGGCCTATTGTGACTACCAACCCTATTGCATCCTTTGAAAGCCAGGGAAAACCGGCGCCTCCGGCCGCTGGCGGCACACTAAGAAGCCGCGCCAACGACCTGAGCAACTTCGATTACAAAGGGCCGGACAGCGAGCCGCCGTTTTAAGCATTAGCTTCCGGGTTTCGACAGCCCTCCTGACAGGAGAACTCACTTCCTGACCAGCAGTGCCACATTTTCCACGTGATGCGTATTGGGGAACATATCTACCGGTTGTACTTTGGTTACTTCGTAATGATCCGCCATGAGGGCCAGGTCGCGTGCCTGGGTAGCAGTATTACAACTAACGTAAACGATCCGGTCGGGAGCCGCTTTTAAAATGGTCTCTACTACCGGCTGGTCCATACCTGCCCGGGGCGGGTCGGTAATGATCACATCCGGTTTTCCGTGTTTCTGCAAAAAACCTTCATTCATGATGTAACGCATATCGCCTGCAAAAAATGAGGTATTCGTGATCCCGTTCAATTGGGAGTTCCTGCGCGCATCTTCCACCGCAGCTTCCACATACTCCACACCAACCACCTTTTTCGCACTACGCGCCAAAAAATTGGCAATAGTGCCAGTCCCGGTATAAAGGTCATAAACCGACTCCCCGCCCGTCAGCCCGGCATATTCCCGCGCCACGTTAAAAAGATGGTATGCCTGTTCGGAATTCGTCTGGTAAAACGACTTGGGCCCCACCAGAAACGTAAGGTCTTCCATGGTTTCCCGGATGGTTGTCTCTCCCGCGTAATGAATCACCTCCTGGTCCTGGTACGAGTCATTCCCTTTCAGATTGACGATGTAATTCAGCGAGGTGATTTCACTGTGCGTCTTATGCAGATACTCCATGACGCCGGCGATCGCTTCATCGTTTTGTTCACCAAACTGAACAATCACCATCACGTCCCCGGTATTGGCCGTACGCACCACCAGATTGCGGAGAACACCTTTGTTAAAACGGACATCGTAATAAGGTATGCCCTTGGATTCTCCGAAATGATGCAATGAATTTCTGATCGTGTTCGATGGATCGGGCTGTAAATGGCAGTGGTCTACGGTAAATATTTTGTCAAAACGTTTCGGAACGTGAAAGCCGAGCGCATGCTTGGTAAAATGCGCGCCTGAATCCATCTGCTCCTTGGTCAGCCATCGCCAGTTGGAAAACGTAAATTCAAGTTTATTACGGTAATATTCCGTTTTCGGGGCCGCTATAATCGGGTTGATCTCCACATTTCTGATCTTCCCGATCCGTTCGAAATGGTCAACAACCTGTTGCCTTTTGAACCGTAGCTGATGCTGATATTCGATATGCTGCCACCTGCATCCTCCGCAAACATCAAAATGAAGACAGTACGGCTCTGTCCTGAGCGCAGATTTAGAGTGAATCTTTGTGACAACCGCCTCTTTTAATTTTTTTTTGGTCTTTACTACCTGCAAATCAACAATGTCACCGGGAGCAACATTTCCTTCTACAAAAATTACGCCGTCTTCCGATTTAAATATACATTTGCCTTCTGCCGCAAAATCGGTAATTTCAACGTACTCATACTTTGAATTCTTAAGCATATTCCTCTTTTTAATTTCTAACTCCAAATCGTATCGGGTAACATTTACTGCCACATTTAGCCATGAAGAAACGGTTCATCTTATTTTTTGTGATGCTGTTTGCATTCTCCGAAGTCAGTGCCACGCATATTGTCGGCGGCCAGCTTTTCATCACCAACAACCCGAACAGCTATTACAATTACAATATCGGATTAACGATGTATTTTGACGCACTCAATGGTAATCCGGGCGCAGAAGATCCATTTGTCAATATTTATGTGTTCCGAAAACGCGACAATGCAGCAATAGGTTACCTTCCCGCCCCAAAAATAGAACGAAAATCGGTCACCTATACTAATCCGCTTTGTGGAATATCATCTTTGGAAACATATATGATCACTTACAGCGCCACACTTCGCCTCGAACCGGCCGATTTCAGCGACCCACAGGGCTACTATATGGTGTGGGACAGGTGCTGCCGGAACGGTACGATTACCAACATCAAAAACCCCGGTGATGCCGGAAGCCTCTTTTATGTTGAATTTCCGCCTCTTGTTAAAAATTACACCAATTTTAAAAACTCCTCCCCTCTTTTCCCCGCCATTATCGGTGATTATGCTTGCGTCAATTCTCCATTCTTTTTCAATTTCGGAGGTACCGATTCTGACGGGGACAGCCTTTCATACAGCCTGATCACGCCATTACAGGGGTTTTCGGACAAAAATAATCCCAGCATAGAGGCACGCGGGTCATCCAATTATCCGACGCTCACCTGGATCGACGGCATTTCCGTCGCAAACATCATTCCTGGGCCGCAGCCACTGAAGGTCGACCCCAGAACAGGTATGTTGTCAGTAACTCCCGGCAATATCGGTTTGTATGTATTTGCCGTACGGGTAGACGAGTTCAGGAATGGACAAAAAATCGGCACGGTCACCAGGGATTTCCAGCTCAAAGTAGTGGACTGTCCAAAAATGGATCCTCCGAAACTGATGTTTAAACCTAAGGGGAAAAATATATTTTATACTGAAAATGAAATCATTACATTCAAAAAAGGCGATCCCGACTGTTTTGAAGTCATGGTTACCGACCCATCAGTCAACCAGATCGTGCGCGTGAACGGGCGGGCGGTGAATAATTCCAAAGACTATTTTACGTTGCTTCCGGCCGAATTCCGCACTACCACCGCGAATGATACCATGCGTTTTCAAGTCTGTCTGGAAGACTGCTTTGTAACTTACGACAACCGCCCCATTAAAATAGAACTCATTGCCGAAGACGGAAGCTGCCCCGTGCCACTCATGGACACACTGACCATCTTTATCCGGCGCGAAAGCAGCGGAAACACAAGTCCGACCGTAACGACTTCACTACCTGGCAACTATGTCCACGTCACGGCCGGTGTGCCTGTAACTTTCACCGTTTATGGCAAAGACCTTGATAAAGATCCCCTTGCACTTTCAGGGCGCGGCCAGGATTTTAATATGACCAGTATGGGAATGGATTTTAAAGCGGTAAATGGCACCGAGGCAATACAGCAGAATTTCACCTGGACGCCGCCTTGCAATACCCAGAAAGGTGATACGCTGGCTGTTGACTTCAAAGTGGAAGATATGCGCTGTGAAGGTAATCCGCTGGCAGTCAGCAAGCCGGTATATTTTATTGTCGACGAGTCGCCAAACAATCCGCCTTCCGTCACCACTTCGCTTATTGCGGCCGAGATCAGCCATACGATCGGTAGCTCTCCTGTCATCGAATTTGATGTCCTTGGAAACGATCCCGACACCAATATGATCAGCTTGGCGGCTTTCGGGCGCGGGTTTGATATTGCCGACGCAGGGATGATTTTTGAAGGTAAGACGGGCGTAAAACAGGTCACCTCTCCCTACTCCTGGAACCCCGACTGCTCGCTGCTGAACGGCGAAGAAGAACAGACATTTCTGATAGATTTTGTAACACAGGACAAAAGCTGTGCCGCTTCGAGCGATACCACCACCGTGAAAGTAATTGTGAAGAACAACAAATCGGAGGTTTTCCCGGAAATCCCCAATGTAATCACGCCCAACGGAGACGGTAAAAACGACTGCCTCGTTTTCCAGGACCTGCCGGAAGGCGACTGTGCCGATCAATTTCAAGATGTGACCATTTACAATCGCTGGGGAAAACAGATCTACTACTCCAAAGTAAGGGCAAACGACTGGTGCCCTACCAGCATATCAGGCGGCTACTACTACTACGTGATCCGCTACACACAAAAATCCTACAAAGGTGGCCTGACAGTCTTGAAATAAGCCTCTGCGTCACAATGCAATAGCTTTTTTCCTGTGGTATCCTGCCGTTTATTTGATTTGCCGAGAAACCGTTAACAGCCACGGGTTGTTACTCTCTATGTATCAATCAGCAGATCAAAATGACAAACAGATATCACTGGCCGTTTCTCCTAGCGCGCCTGGCCGCAGGCATGAGTATGTTCGGCCACGGCTTTGTGCGGTTGCCCAAACTCCACGGATTCAGCAACTGGATGGTTGGTCAATTTCAGAAATCCATGCTCCCGGACGCTATCGTTGTCCCATTCAGCTACTTTCTTCCTCTTGCTGAACTACTCGTCGGCGTACTGCTTCTGATAGGATTATTTACCAGGCAGGCACTCATCGCCGGGGGTTTTGTCATGATTGCGCTGATATTCGGCTCTTCCATGATTGAAGAGTGGGGCGCTATTCCGTCACAACTCATTCATACCGCTTTCTTTGCTGTCCTGCTCTGCTTCGTTAATGACAGCAATTCACTGGCAGTCGACACACTTTTAAAAAGTAATAAAAGTAAAAACAGACAAATACAGTAACGACCTATTTATACTTTTTAAAAGTGATAAATAAACCAATAGTATAAAATGATCTATACTTTTAAAATTAACAATAAGTTTATCAATCAATTAAAAGTATTATTCATTTCAAATACTTTTAAAACTATCATTACTTTTAATATTATTACAACTTTTAATATATTAAAAAAGGCACCTACTTTAAATACGACCGAGTGTTTTCGCCCAGCTGATATGAATTATTCCTTTTAATCCATTTAATATTTTACATAGTAACATACCAATTGATAAGTATTAAATGAATAATACATAATATACTTACAATATGTTTATTAAATTCTATATGTATTAACTAGATACTGACTTATTATACATTATATACTTTTATAAAATACAATACAAACTAAAAGCTGTGAGCATACAATTTGATATCAAACATAAACACATTACTTACCTTTCAATATGTTTAATACGAAGTATAATGTTGTAAAATACTGAAAGCAGAAAATGAAACACCCATATCACAACATATTATCCACATCCAACTAATCTCTCATTTGATATTTTTAAAACATTATTAACATATCAAACTTTTAATACTTATAATCATTTACAATATTTTAAATAAGTATTAAAAGTTAATACCATTTAATATTTACAAAACAAGTAACTAAATGAAAAACAGACAATTAGGTAAATCAGATTTATATGTTGCACCCATAACTCTTGGTGGAAATGTTTTTGGCTGGACTATTGATGAGGCAAAATCATTTGAAATACTCGATGCGTTCGCAGCCGCTGGTTTCAATCTCATCGACACTGCGGATGTATATTCGCGATGGGCTCCGGGCAACACGGGTGGTGAATCAGAGACCATCATCGGCAACTGGACCAAGTCAAGAAGCAACCGAAAAGACGTGATCATTGCTACAAAAGTCGGGGCGGATATGGGTCAAGGAAAAAAAGACCTTACAAAAGCTTACATATTAAAAGCCGTCGAAGACTCACTCCGCAGGCTGCAAACGGATTACATCGATCTTTATCAGACCCACTGGGACGACGTTACCACGCCAGTTGAAGAGACGCTGGAAACCTATTCGGAACTCGTTAAGTCCGGCAAAGTACGTTGGATCGGAGCCAGCAATCTCTCCCCGGAACGTCTGTTGGCCTCAATTGAAGCCAGCAAGGCGCATAATTTTCCTGCTTACCAGACTCTCCAGCCGGAGTACAACCTGTATGAAAGGGAAGGTTTTGAAAAGGAATATGAAAAAATAGCGCTGGACAATAATCTCAGTGTGATCAACTACTATGCACTAGCCAGTGGGTTCCTCACAGGCAAGTACAGAAACGAAAATGACCTCAGCAAAAGTCCGCGCGGAGGAGACGTGAAAAAATACCTGAATGACCGGGGCTATAAAATACTGGAAGCCCTCGACAAAGTCTCAGAGAGATACAATACAAAACCGGCAAGCGTTGCGATTGCCTGGCTTATTGCCCGTCCGGGTGTGGCAGCGCCCATTGCCAGCGCTACCAGCATTGAACAATTAAACGCCTTGGTTGAAGCAGCAAATTTGCAGCTGGACGACGAGGCAATCGCATTGCTGACTGCCGCAAGTGACTGGAAATAAATAAATTATCGAACATATATTGATATTGATCAATTTTTTATAGCCGGAAAATTGCTTTTCCGGCTATAAAATTCCACCTTTGTACTGTAATAATTAATGTTACAGAATGAACAACGGACGTTTCGCTATATCGGTGCACATATTGACCTTGCTGGCCGTTTCGGAGGATGAATGGACTTCTTCTGAATATCTGGCCGGCAGCATCAACATTAACCCTGTGATGGTTCGGAAAGAACTGGGTAATCTTCGTCTTCGTGGCCTTGTTGCGAGTAAAGAAGGCAAATCCGGTGGCAGCCGCCTCGCCAAACCAGCCTCCCAGATCTTTATGTCGGAGATTTATGAAGCCGTAAAACAGCAGGATTTGCTTGGCAAAGGCATTAATTCGCCCAATCCGGCTTGCCCTGTTGGCAAAAAGATCAACGAGCATCTGGACAATCTGTACGAAGAAGCGGAAAAAACACTGCTTCTCAGCCTTGGAAAGAAATCACTGGCTGAATTTGCGAAGAAATTCAATTAATTTTTTTAGCTAAAACTGTAACATTTAAAATTACAGAAATACAAAACCACTTAAAAAAACGCAAATGAAAGTAGCATTAATCGGAGCAACAGGCTTTGTTGGCTCCCACATTCTGAATGAATTGATCTCCCGCGGCCACCACGTCGTTGCGCTCGTGCGTAATCCTGCCAAATTCTCACCTGAAAGCGACCTTGTGGAGGTTAAAAAGGCCGACGTACTGAACTCCGAAGAAGTAGCCGCTGCGGTGGAGGGAACCGACGCGGTAATCAGCGCATACAATTCCGGCTGGACCAACCCGAATATCTACGCGGAGTACCTTGCAGGCTCTAAATCGATACAGGAAGGTGTAAAAAAATCCGGTGTAAAAAGAATACTGATCCTGGGCGGTGCCGGAAGCCTCGAAATTGCCCCCGGCCAGCAATTGATCGACACCGCGAATTTTCCTGCGGAATACAAACCGGGGGCGAACGCCGCGAGGGAATACCTGAATATCCTCAAAGAGGAAAAAGATCTCGACTGGACATTTTTAAGCCCGGCAATCGAAATGCACCAGGGTACTTCCGGGATAAAAAAAGGTGTTTACCGCACCGGACTGGACAACCCTGTATTCGATGAAAATGGTCGTAGCATCATTTCCGCCGAAGATCTTGCAGTGGCAATTGTCGACGAAATCGAGCAATCGAACTTCATAAAGAAGCGGTTTACGGCCGCCTACTAATTAAAAGTACATACTTAATTGAAAGTTCAAACCATTTAATACTACCTGGTAAGTATTAAATGGTTTTTATGTTAAGTAGCCTTCCACATTGTACATAAGTACCGTAAAACCGGCTCCATATCGCCCTGCCATGACATTTAATACATACGAAAAGAACTAAAAATACATTTAGTAGGAAATGCGGCAAATGTATCTATGGCAGTGAGTATAATTTATCCGCGGATTTTTCGGTTTGTGAGTCAATTTGCGGTTCTTTGCACCCCATTTGTACCAACCTGTTCAACGGAATGAAATTACGGCTCCTCAGCCTCATACTTGTTTGCAACCTGATTTTTTCGGGCGAGTCGGTCGCCCAGCGCTTTCTTATGGACCTGGTGGATACCACCAACCAGATGGGAAAGGGCATGCTATCCATCTATGAACGCTATAACCGGGTTCGGATCAGCGGGTATATCCAGCCTCAGTTTCAATTAATTACCAAAGAAGGTGCGGAAACTTATGGTGGAGGCAATTTTTCACCCATGTCCAACAACCGCTTCATGCTGCGCCGCGGCCGTCTGCGGGTTGACTATGCACATTTAAATGAACGTTCGGAACCTACCTCCTACTTTGTGTTCCAGTTCGACGGAACCGAAAGAGGCGTTGCGATCCGCGATTTCTGGGGACGTTTTTATGAGAATAAATACAAAATGTTCGCCCTCACGACAGGAATGTTTGCACGTCCGTTCGGCTATGAGGTAAACCTGTCCTCGGCCAACCGCGAAACGCCCGAACGTGGCAGAATGTCGCAGATCCTTATGAGAACGGAGCGGGATATCGGGGCAATGCTCACGGTCAGCAGCCGGAAAGATCACGGGCTCTTTACAGTCCTGAAACTAGATCTGGGTGTTTTTAACGGCCAGGGAATGTCAGGGCCAATGGACTACGACAGCCACAAGGATGTGATCGGGCGACTCAGCCTGAAACCTACCAAAATACAAAGTTTCAACGGAGCAACGTTTTCAGCGGCTGTCTCGGGTTACTGGGGCGGAATTACCAGCCAGTCGGCCGTACTGAACAAAACACGGCAACAGTCGGGTGAATATTACATGGTACGCGACTCGTCGGCGAACAATTTCAGAAAGGTCGCCCCACGTAACTATGCCGGCGCGGATGCACAGTTTTCAATCCCCAACCGCAAGGGAGAGACAGAATTCCGGGCGGAATACATACGTGGAAGACAAACTGCGACATTTGCATCCAGCGAAACGCCGGGTGTTTACCCGGTAACAAATGGCGTCAAAGATCCGCTCTACATCCGTAATTTTGATGGCGCATACTTTTATTTCCTGCAAAACCTCGGAAGCGAGGAGCACCAGATTGTGATGAAATATGATTGGTATGATGCCAATACCAGCGTGTCGGGCCGCCAGGTTTCCAGCGCAAACGGTTTCAGCAAAGCGGATTTGCGCTATGACACCGTGGGAATGGGATACGTTTATATCCCCAATTCCTCCCTCAAATTCACATTCTATTATGATTTTGTAAGAAACGAATCCTCTTCCATCACCGGCTTTGAGCAAGACGTCGCCGACGACATTTTCACCTGCCGCGTACAGTACAACTTCTAAGCTTTAAACCGCTCGTCCAGTACCTTTTTCCGGTAAGCAAATATCCCGAGTACTTCATTCCTGACAAGCAGGGTATCCACGATGTTACCAATAAACCCGAAGGGAAGTTTGTAATGGAGGATATCCTCCATCAAAACCCCTCCCGGAACTTCTGTAAATCTGTGCTGATGGTGCCAAAATGCATATGGCCCAAACCGCTGCTCATCGACAAAATACTGTCTGTCAGCAACATGTGTGATCTCTGTGCACCACTTTAATGGAATCCCGAAAAGAGGCCGAACAATGTAGCGGATAATCTGGCCCGCATACATTTTTTCTCCGTGGTGGGAAGAGGTTACCACAAATCCCATTTTAGCGGGTGTTATTTCTTTTAGATTGGCCGGATTGGAAAAGAATTCCCACGCCTCATCCAGCGATATGGGCAGTTCCTGCGTAAAATATAATTCCTGCATGAATGAAAACAATGTTTGTCGAATATACGTAAACTATCAGGCCAGTACATAAAATACATTGGACATGGCACGATTTTGGGACAAAAAATGAGAGTATCCAATTGAAAACCTGAAACCGTTATGAACCGAGAACTGATTGCCACAACATCCATCTCTATTTACGCCAGTCCGTCAGCTGTATGGAAAGCGCTGATCGATCCGGATCTGGTAAAACAATACATGCATGGCACCATCGTGAACTCCGCATGGAAAGTAGGTAGCCCGATTACCTTCACCGGCGAGTGGGAAGGTAAACCTTATCAGGATAAAGGAACGATCCTTGAAATAATCCCGGAAAGGGTTTTGAGTTTCAGTTTCTGGAGTCCGCTTTTCGGAACTGAGGATTTCGAAGATAATTACACCATCGTTACGTATCACGTTTCGGAGTATGATGACGAAACGACGCTGACCATCACGCAGGATAATCTGGAAAGTGATGAAAAAGTGGTTGCAGCGGAGGAAAACTGGATGAAAGTGGGCCGTAAAATCAAAAACATGCTGGAAGAGCAGTCCAAGCATGTTTTGTAAGAAATGACTTTCCAGGTTTGACTAAATACCCTGGAAAGTCACGCCGTTTTCTATAATTTCATACTGAGCGCAATCCGCTTTCTGGCAAGATCCACTTCGGTAACTTTAACACTTACGATCTGCTGAAGCTTAACCACCTCATTCGGATCGCGGATAAACTTGTCGGCCATTTGCGATACGTGCACGAGTCCGTCCTGCTTCACACCGACATCAACAAAAGCACCGAAGGCTGTAATGTTGGTGACGATCCCGGGCAGCACCATGCCTACCTTCAGGTCTTCGGGTTTACGGACCGAACTGTCAAACTCAAATTTCTTGACCGCTGCCCTCGGGTCGCGCGACGGCTTTTCCAGCTCCGATAATATATCCATCAGCGTAGGCAGTCCAACTGAGTCACTGATGTATCTTTCTGGCTTTACTTGCTTGCGTAATTCTCCTTTTTGTACCAGATCCTTCACCGTGGTACCCACATCTTTCGCCATTTTCTCCACCAGATCGTACCTTTCCGGATGTACTGCACTGTTATCCAATGGATTAACACCATTTTCTATTCTCAAAAACCCCGCCGCCTGCTCAAAAGCCTTTGCACCGAGACGGGGAACTTTTAAAAGTTGCTGGCGTGATTTGAAATTTCCGTTTTTGGCCCGAAAATCTACGATATTCTGCGCTAAAGCGGGTCCAAGGCCCGATACATACCGCAATAAGTGCTTACTTGCCGTGTTGAGATTTACGCCTACGGAATTTACGCAGCTTTCCACGACTACATCCAAAGCATTCTTCAATGCAGTTTGGTCTACATCATGCTGGTACTGCCCTACTCCTATTGACTTCGGATCAATTTTCACAAGCTCGGCAAGCGGATCCATCAGCCTCCGCCCGATCGACACCGAACCGCGTACTGTAACATCCTTGTCGGGAAATTCTTCCCGGGCAACATCCGAAGCCGAATAAATGGATGCCCCCTGCTCGCTGACCATATACAAACCAACCTCCTCCGTTTTCCCCAGACCCACCAGCAACTTCCTCACAAAATCCTCCGTCTCCCTCCCGGCAGTTCCATTCCCGACAGCCACTGCTTCCACTTTCCATTTCTGGATCAATGCCGAGACAGTTTGTCCCGCCTCTGCAGCTTTATCAAAAGGATAGATCACCTGGTCGGACAGCAGATTACCCTGGCTGTCGAGCACCACTACTTTACAGCCGGTGCGGTAGCCGGGATCAATAGCCAGTACATTCTTTTGCCCCAGAGGCGAGGCAAGTAGCAGCTGGCGGAGATTTTCAGTAAACACCTGAATAGCAGCAACATCTGCCTTTTCTTTCGAAATATTGGCAAACTCTGTTTCAATAGAAGGTTTTAAAAGACGCTTGTAACTATCGGAAACAGCCAGTTCGAGCTGATCCTTACTAGCCGAAGATCCTCTCACAAACAATCTGTCGAGTGCTTCAAGCGACTGATCTTCGTCCGGGGAAATATCCACGCTGAGTACCCCTTCCTCCTCACCCCGCCGTATCGCCAGCAGCCTGTGCGAGGGAATTCGTGACAGTGGCTCCGAAAACTCAAAATAATCGCGGTATTTAACGCCTTCCTCCTCTTTCTTTTTCTTTACCTTAGCTGTAACCACGCCTCCGCGCTGAAACAGGTTCCTTATCCGGGAACGCGCGTCCTGGTTTTCGTTGATCCATTCCGCAATAATGTCCCGCGCCCCCTGCAAAGCATCATCCACCGCCGGAACCTGATCGGTAAGAAATGCCTTCGCCCGTGCCGCTGGATCTGTTTCCCGTCCCCCGAAAATCAGCTGAGCCAGTGGTTCAAGCCCCCGTTCAATCGCTATGCTTGCCCGCGTTTTACGTTTTTGTTTGTATGGTAAGTAAATGTCTTCGAGCTCCACCAGCGAATACACGCCATTGATCTGCTTTTTCAGCTCCGGGGTAAGCTTTCCCTGGTCCTCTATGCTTTTGAGTATTGCCTCCCGCCGCTTCTCAACCTCCTGTTGTTTCTGCCAGGCTTCTTTAATAGCCCCGATTTGTACCTCATCCAGCCCGCCGGTGGCCTCTTTGCGATAGCGGGAAATAAATGGAAGCGTCGCCCCTTCCTCAAAAAGCTGGATCGTATTTTTGACCTGTTTCTCTGTAATCTGCGTCTGCTGCGCAATCAGCGGGTAATTCATATTGTGTATTTGCTTAAATTCAGTTTGTAATATTACTCACTCGCTGACAAAAACCATGTAAATCCTTTTATACTTTGGAACCGTAAAATACCTGGTTTACCTAAAGTCCTGATTAGGCTGGTATTAAGTAGCAGGGTTATTTTAGGAGAATATTGAGATAAAGTTTAGTACAACAATGATGTTCTGACCAAAGATCTGTCTATTTTTATTGTTACGAACAAAAACCTTACCCAATGAAACAATTATCCAAACATGTTTACCAGCTATCACTGGGCGCTGTAAATGCCTTTGTGATAGCTGATGAAGAGGGCCTGACACTGGTGGATACCGGATATCAGAACAGCAAAGAGAAGATATTCTCAGCCATCAGAGAGGGCAAAAAAAAGCCGGAAGATATCAGGAGGATCATCCTTACACACGCACATCCGGACCATAGCGGCAGCGCAGCGGACATCAAAAACACGTTGAACGTGCCCGTCTTTGCCCATGAGGAAGATGCCACACTCCTGGAAGCAGGTATTGGTGGCAGGCTGCCCCATGTACTGTCGCCGGGTGTGGCCAACTGGCTTATTTTCCATATTTTCATAAAAAACAGCCCAAATAAAACAGACGTCCTCGTTGTTGATAAAAAGCTGAAAAATGGAGATATTCTCCCCTTTGCCGGCGGTATTGAGATCATACACACACCCGGCCATTCCAAAGGGCACATATCGCTTTTGGTTAAAAAGGAAGAAATCCTGATCGCCGGCGACATCTGCGCAAATATGCTCGGCCTTGATTACAGTACTGTGTATGAAGACAGGAAACAAGGCATGAAAAGTATTTTAAAGGTCGCCGATTATGACTTTGAAACAGCGGTCTTCGGCCACGGGCGCCCGCTTATTTCGGGAGCGAACCGTAAACTGGAACAAAAGTTCGCACCAGCCCTGTCGTGGTAACTTAATGATCAATTATTCCCTGAAAATGAAAAATCCTTGCTTACGGAGATTGGCTGGTATTCTGCTCGGCCTGATGCCGTTTTTATCTGTGCTGGAATTACAAGCACAAAACACTGACAGTCAGTTTAATGTAATAGCATTTTTTACCGGAAAAAATGACAAAGCGCACATCAGCTTTGTAAATGAAGCAAACAGACATTTTCCCGAAATGGCGAGAAAATACCACTTCACTTACGACTCAACCAGTAACTGGGACAATCTGAACGCGGAGTTCCTTTCGAAATATCAGGTGGTGCTTTTCCTCGATACCCGGCCAGAAACACCCGGACAACGTACAGCATTTCAGAAGTATATGGAGGATGGAGGTGGGTGGATCGGTTTCCATTTTGCTGCATTTGCGCTCACTCCCTCCGCCTACCCGCAAAACTGGAACTGGTATCACGACGAATTCCTGGGATCCGGCCAATATAAAAGCAATACCTGGCGGCCCACATCGGCCATTTTGAAAGTAGAAGACCCATCCAGTCCGCTAACAAAAAACCTTCCGGCAACATTTAAAGCGTCGCCAAATGAATGGTACAGGTGGGAAAAGGATCTGAAAGCAAATCCGGATATCCGTATCCTGTTATCGATAGATCTGGCCAGTTTCCCCCTCGGGACCGGCCCCAAACAGCATGAGATATGGCATAGCGGATATTATCCGGTGGTGTGGACCCACGCCAAATACAAAATGATGTATCTCAACATGGGGCATAACGATATCGATTATGAGAACAAAATCAATAAGGAACTGTCTTTTTCATTCGACAATGAAGCCCAAAATCAACTGATACTTAACGCATTGATGTATTTTGGGTCGGGAAGACAGTAGGTAAAAATACTATTCCTCTTTATCCGATTCTTTATCGGAATTATCATCCTGTTCCGCTTTGTCGGCATTCATTCCGGAACCGGTGCCAACTCCCGGCGAATCCGTGCCGGGAACATGGGATTTCGGGTTTAAGGGTGCCAGCCCATCAAGTTCGGGATAGCTGGTAGCTAGTGGCTTATCGCCCGGAAACTCGCTGAAACTTAGTTCGTAGATGATGGTTTGGTACAGCATACTCAGTATGTTTGATCAGATACAAACAGCTAAAAAATCATACCCATTCACACCCCGGCGATACTTTTTCACTATTTTCTTTCCAACAAGGCCATGTAAAAGCCGTCGAACCCATCGCCTGCAACCGAAGTGCGATGCTCGGACACGAACTTCCAATCCTTTTTATGCTGCTTCGCAAACCTTTTCACCTGATCTTCGGATTCCGACGGAAGCACACTGCATGTCGCATACACCATTTTCCCCCCTCTCTTTACCATGTTGCTATACGTGCTCAGAATATGCCATTGAACGTTGCGGATATTGTCGAGAAACTGCGGTTTCAGCTTCCATTTTGTATCCGGATTCCTTCTCAAAACCCCTAATCCGGAGCAGGGGGCGTCCAAAAGTAGCCTGTCGGCTGTGCCTGCGAGGCTTGTGATGATGTCATCTGATGTGATCAGCATCGTTTCAAGATTCTCCACACCATTCCGTTTGGCTCGTTTTTCGAGCTCGGATAACTTGTGATAATCAATGTCCATAGAAAGGATTGAACCCTGATTTTGAAGCAAAGCAGCAATATGCAGCGTTTTTCCACCAGCGCCGGCACAAGCGTCGATAACGCTCAGCCCGGGCTGCACATCCAGAAATGGCGCGATCAATTGGGATCCCGCATCCTGGACCTCAAAAAATCCCTCTTTGAAAGATTCCTGCCCGAAAACATTCTGTCTTTTTTTGAGTACGAGTGCATTGGGCACATCCGACACAAGTTCGGTATTTTCATGCCCAAATAGCTCTCTGACAGCACCCACATTACTTTTCAGGGTATTGACACGCAAAACAAGAGGTGCCTGCTTATTGAGCGCCGCTACTTCTTCATCCCATTTGTCCCCTAGCTCGCTGTGCCCCAGATCGTCGATCCAATCGGGAATTGACTGCGCAATTTTAGGGAAAGACATTGCCTCTTTATAACGTTCCAAGACGCGGCTTGGCTCAATTTCTGCAAATTCTGTCCAAGCCGGTAATGTTTCTTCGCCGCCGCCGCCAAGGTGAACCGGTTTAATAATCTGCCAGGCTCCAAAAAGCTTCCAGAAATGCGCAGCTTCACCTGCTGCACCGAGCTCTCCCACATATTTGACCAGGCGCCACCAGCGCACCATTTCGTATGTATTTTCAGCTATAAATGCACGATCGCGGGCGCCCCACTTTTTATTGGATTTCAATACCAGCTCCACAACCTTGTCGGCTTGCCGGTTTTTCTGGAATACATTTTGCAGCGACTCCACCACCGCCTCTACAAGTCCTTTGTGTAATTTCAATGTCTAAAAATTTCCTGAGTTCGAAGTTTACAAAACTATCGATAATCGAAGGCAAATCCTTCATCCATATTTTCGTTCACTTCCCGATCCAGGAATAATATAATTCCGTGGCACAAATAAATCAAAGCCGTCACATGACAAGGCAGCAAGTTCGGAGCTGAAGGTCGGGTTTTTAATATCTTGAAAAAATTCATTTATTTTTCTTCGAATAAGAGTCGTATATTGTCTCACTAATTATATGCTCAAAATAGAAAATTAAGAAGACAGCGTCTACTTCCGATCGTAGTAAAATCATTGATTAGCTCAGTTTTGTCAATGTTATAAAATTTAACATTGTTAATTAACTTCTTTCACTGTTCAAATTGCGCAAAACGAGAGCCCGATGTGAATTTCAGTACAATTGCAACTATATTTTCAAATAGAACATTTTAAAGAGGAACATACTCAACGATAAGTATTTTACCCATATCATAAGCAATGCAGCGAATTACTTTTACCATACTTTTAACACTTCTCTATGCCGTCTGTCTGTCGCAAAACATAGCAGCAGATAAAATTCTGGGAACATGGTCCAATGAGGAAAATAATACCAGAATTGAAATTTTTAAAAAAGGTGCCCAATACTTTGGCAAGCTGGTATGGAGCATCGATCTCTACGAGCCGGACGGCAAGACAGCCCGCCGGGACAGCAATAACCACGACCTGAAACTGCAGGAAAGAAGCCAGGAAAATATGGAGATACTCATGAGCTTTACATACGAAGACGGTATCTGGGATGATGGGAAAATGTATGACCGCAAAAGCGGCAAAACCTACAGCTGCTTTATGAGAACCAAAGAAGACGTTCTGGAAATCAGAAGCTATGTCGGGATCCCCCTTTTCGGCAGGTCCACATACTGGCAGAGACAATTATAGTCCCACTCTTTTACCTCAAAACACATTCGCTATCCCGGAGGAAAGTACACTTTAGCCATACCCGGGAAACACAAACCCCTCCCCGCTTGTTGTCCTGAAAATACATTTTTCGTAATGGATAACATCAAATTAGGAGTATTAGACCAATCGGTTGTAAGACAAGGCGCAACTGTTCAGGAAGCGATTCTGGAAACGGTGGCCACGGCCCAGCTTGCAGAGGAACTGGGTTACAGCAGGTTCTGGGTTTCCGAACACCATAACTCTACCTTTATAGCCGGGTCAACACCGGAAGTTCTGATGGTGAAACTGGCCGACGCCACCAACCATATCCGTATTGGCTCGGGCGGTATCATGCTCCCCAATCACAGCGCCCTGAAAGTTGCGGAAAACTTTCGCATGCTCGAAACCCTTTTTCCGGGCCGGATAGACCTGGGCATGGGCCGCGCACCAGGCACCGACAGGCTTACATCGTCGCTCCTGAACCCTTCCAATGATTTCAGCGAAAGCAGCTACCTCCGTCAACTGGAGCATTTACAGCATTTCTTTAATGACACAGCCGGTACAGAACGCGGCTTTATTTATGCGACACCGCAATCCACGACAATACCTATGCAATGGATACTAAGTTCCAGCGGCGGAAGCAGCAATATTGCGGCCAGGTTTGGTCTCGGACTTGCCGTTGCTAAGTTTATCAACGGCTTTGTAAGACCTGATGTGGTTGAAACGTACCGCAGGAATTTCCGTCCCTCGGAACAGTACCCGGCCCCGCACGCACTTTTATCCGTCTTTGTCCTCTGCGGCGAAACCGAAGAAAAGGCTTTGGAACTGAGAAAAACAATGGATTACATCCTGATCGAATTCGAAAAAGGAAAATTCGGGCCGTTTCCGGATCGCCAGACGGTTATGAACTACCGTTTCACACCGGGCGAGCTGGAACGCCTTCGCTACAACAGCGGCAGGATCGTGTCGGGCACCAAGGAAGACGTGAAAAAGCAACTCACCGACCTCGCAAATGAATTTGAAGTGGATGAGATCATCATATCCACCATGGCCGACAGCGCAGAAGATCGCATCAGATCATTCGAATTGATTTCAGAAGCATTTAATTTGAGGGAAACAGTTCATTAATTTTATTTTTGTATCGAACATTAGCCGCCGATACAAAATGAACCGTTTTGACCGCATCACCGCGATATTAATTCAGCTTCAGTCCCGTAAGATCGTAAAGGCCCAGGACCTGGCCGAACGGTTTGAAATCAGTCTGAGGACCGTTTACAGAGATATCAGCTCGCTTGCGGAAGCGGGAGTACCTATTATCGGGGAGGCGGGTGTCGGCTATTCCATCATGGATGGCTACCGCCTGC
Source organism: Dyadobacter bucti (assembly GCF_005869225.1). Taxonomy (GTDB): domain Bacteria; phylum Bacteroidota; class Bacteroidia; order Cytophagales; family Spirosomataceae; genus Dyadobacter; species Dyadobacter bucti. The sequence goes on from NZ_SWFP01000002.1 coordinate 70,585, forward strand.
CTCCTGTCATGTTTACGAAAGAAGAAGCGAGAACATTTATCACCGCCGAAAAGCTGATGGAGAAATTCACGGACTTTTCCACCCAGTCTCAGTACCAGTCGGCGATGTACAAGGTGAAGGCGGTGTTGCGCAGCAGTGAAAAATCAATGGTTGAGAATCTTGAAAACCACATCGCAGTCCGAAACAGCAATAACCCTTTCCCAACTCCCAACAGCAACGCACTTGATATTCTGCTGAAAAGCATCAGCGAACGAAAAATTGTCCGAATCAATTACGTGGCGATTGCATCCGACGGCCCAGTCGATCGGTTGATTGAACCCGTGGGCATATTCCATGAGAACAACTACTGGTATACCATCGCTTTTTGTTATTTGCGAAGGGCATACCGCAATTTCCGCTGCGACCGGATGCTCAAAGCCGAGGTAACCGAGAATCCCTTTCAACACCAGCATGCTCCGCTGAAGGATTTCCTGGCCGATTCCTGGGAACGACAAAACCTGCGCCTCGTCCGAATAAGGATGAAAAAAACTGCCGCCAGGTATGTTTCAAACCAAAAATACTACTACGGATTTGTCTCCGAGACGGTTGAGGGCGACGAGGTGGAAATGTCGTTCCTGACCGGCCATATTGAGTGGTTTGCCCGCTGGTACATGATGATCGCACCTAACGCCACGATCTGCGAACCCCAGGTGCTCAAAGATACGATCAAAATGCTGATCCGGCAGATCGCAGAAAATCTGGAAAAACCTGACACTGTGCCACAAGTCGCCATTTAGGCCGTTTTTACATACTATGGCGGAGTAATCAAAAGGTACCTTACCGGTAAAATGATAAAAAATATATTTAGAGCAAAAGAATACAATTTCTATATGCCTTATATTTTTTATTTAATACTTTTGGGTTGTCCACTTAAACGTATGAAAAATGAAATTTGAGACCTTGCAACTTCATGCCGGCCAACAACCGGACCCTGTGACCAATTCGCGCGCAGTCCCTCTTTATCAGACCACCTCGTATGTTTTTAACAACGCTGAACATGCGGCAAATCTCTTTGCATTAAAGGAATTCGGGAACATTTATACCCGGATCATGAACCCGACTACGGATGTTTTTGAAAAAAGAATTGCAGCACTGGAAGGCGGCGTCGCGGCACTGGCCACAGCGTCGGGGCACTCTGCTCAATTTCTGGCGATCAACAACATTACCACAGTCGGAGATAATTTTGTGACCACATCTTTCCTTTACGGAGGCTCGCATAACCAGTTCAAAAATTCTTTCAAAAACATAGGTGTCGAAGCCAGATTTGCAGACGGGGACGATGTTTCGAGTTTCGAAAAACTGATCGACGAAAAAACCAAGTTTATCTATCTTGAAACAATCGGCAACCCAAGTTACAGCGTTCCTGATTTTGAAGCGTTTTCAGCCCTCGCTACCAAGCATGACCTGCCTCTGATCGTGGATAATACTTTCGGTGCTGCAGGGGCTATTTTTCAGCCTATCAAACATGGTGCCCATGTGGTGGTGCAATCGGCTACGAAATGGATCGGCGGACACGGGACTTCCATAGGCGGTGTGATCGTCGACGCGGGAACCTACAATTGGGGCAACGGAAAATTCCCGCAGTTTACCGAGCCTTCACCAAGCTACCACGGACTGGTTTTCAATGATGTCTTCGGAATCGGCGGCCCATTTGGCAACATTCAGTTTATCATCCGTGCACGGGTAGAAGGTCTGCGCGACTGGGGTGCGGCATTATCGCCTTTTAACTCATTTCTATTTCTGCAAGGCCTTGAAACACTTTCACTTCGCGTGGAGCGCACAGCGGAAAACGCTCAAAAACTAGCGGAATGGCTGGAACAGCATCCAAAAGTGGAGAGTGTCAACTACATTGGCCTGGAAAGCAACAAGTACCATGGCCTGGCCAAGAAATACCTTACACGCGGTTTTGGAGGCGTGTTGTCGTTTACAGTTAAGGGCGACAAGAAATCCGCCGAAAGCTTTGTAGATAATCTCAAACTGATCAGTAACCTGGCCAATGTAGGCGATGCAAAAACCCTTATCATACATCCGGCTTCCACGACGCACTCGCAGCTGTCGGAAGCTGAGCAGGTCTCGGCTGGCGTGCTGCCTACCCAATTGCGTATTTCGCTGGGAATTGAGCATATAGATGATATAAAAGCTGATATTGAAGCGTCGTTGGCACAGATTTGAAGGGTCACGCCAACAAGCCCGAAGGGCTGAAATTTTTATAAAAAAATACAACAATTCCATTTACGTGAACCCCGTGAGGGGTGGCATTGGTCATTCAATGTCACCCCTCGCGGGGTTCGTTCTGGTTTTAGGCGATTATATTCTAGAATAATAACATCCCTTCGGGATTCCAGTGCTGCAAAATCCAAACAGTAGCCACGCAAAAGCCCGAAGGGCTGAAATTTTTATAAAAAAATAAAACGGTTCAATTTACGTGAACCCCGTGAGGGGTGGCATCGGTCATACAATGTCACCCCTCGCGGGGTTCGTTCTGGTTTTAGGCGATTATATTCTAGAATAATAACATCCCTTCGGGATTCCAGTGCTGCAAAATCCAAACAGTAGCCACGCAAAAGCCCGAAGGGCTGAAATTTTTATAAAAAAATACAGCGGTTCCATTTACGTGAACTCCGAAGGAGTGACATAAGGACCAATGTCACTCCTGACCGGGTTTGTTCTTATTTAGGCGATTATATTCTAGAATAATAACATCCCTTCGGGATTCCAGTTCTACCAAATCCGCACAGACGCGAAAGCGCGAAGGGCTGAAATTTTTATAAAAAAATACCGCAGTTCCATTTACGTGAACTCCGAAGGAGTGACATAAGGACCAATGTCACTCCTGACCGGGTTCGTTCTTATTTTAGGCGATTATATTCTAGAATAATGACATCCCTTCGGGATTCCAGTGCTACCAAACCCGCACAGACGCGAAAGCCCGAAGGGCTGAAATTTTTATAATAAAAATACCGCAGTTCCATTTACGTGAACTCCGAAGGAGTGACATAAGGACCAAATGTCACCCCTCACGGGATTCGTTCTGGTTTTAGGCGATTATATTCTAGAATAATAACATCCCTTCGGGATTCCAGTGCTACAAAAATCCAAACAGTAGCCACGCAAAAGCCCGAAGGGCTGAAATTTTTATAAAAAAATACAGCAGTTCGATCTCCGTGAACTCCGATGGAGTGGCATCAACGAGCCTCGCTACTTACTAATCCCCTCAAGCGCGAAAAGAAACGCATATTGCAGCGCCACTTCTTTCAGGTAGTCAAACCTGCCCGACGCGCCACCATGACCATATTCCATATTTGTTCTCAAAAGCAATACATTCTTGTCCGTCTTATGCGTCCGCAACCTCGCAACCCACTTGGCCGGCTCAAAATACTGCACCTGACTGTCGTGAAGGCCTGTGGTTACGAGCATATTGGGATAATCTTTTTTCTCTACATTATCGTAAGGTGAATACGATTTCATGTAGTCGTAAGAATCTTTGTTCTTAGGATTTCCCCACTCATCAAACTCATTAGTTGTCAATGGAATGCTTTCATCCAGCATGGTAGTAACCACATCTACAAACGGCACGTCCGCGATGATCCCTTTCCACAGATCCGGCCGTAAGTTGGTTACAGCACCCATCAGCAATCCGCCTGCACTTCCGCCTTCCGCATACAGATGCGCCGGAGAAGTATAATTTTGCTTGATCAGGTATTCCGCACAGGCGATAAAGTCAGTGAAGGTGTTTTTCTTTTTGAAAAGTTTGCCGTCCTCATACCACTGGCGACCCATTTCCTGCCCGCCGCGAATATGCGCAATAGCGTATACGAACCCACGATCCAGAAGACTCAGCCTGGAACTGCTGAATGCTGCGTCAAGACTGTTTCCATACGAGCCGTATCCGTAAAGCAACAGAGGCGTATCGGCATCTTTTTTAGTTGTTTTTTTATAAACAACGGAGAGAGGGATTTTCAAACCCTCCGCAGAAGTTGCGTACAGGCGTTCGGTAACATATTCTTCGGGATCGTATCCGCCTACCACTTCCTGCCTTTTTTTCAATTCCTTAGCTTTCGTCTCCATGTTGTAATCATACACCGAATTCGGCGTCGTCAGCGATGTATAAATGTATCGGAGATTGGTGCTGTTGAACTCAGGATTTGACCCGGCGTAAGCTGCATAAGCAGGTTCCCCGAAGTCCACATAGTGCTCCGAGTTTGTATTTATATTCCTGATGCGTAGCTGAAGCAGGCCATTCTTACGCTCTGTAACTACCAGATAATCTTTGAAAACATCGATTCCTTCCAGCAAAACGTCCTTTCTGGTCGGGATTACTTCTTTCCAGTTCTCAACACCGGTTTTGTTCAATGGCGTTTCCATCAATCTAAAATTCAGTGCATCCTTATTGGTCACGATCAGGAATTTATCGTTCTGATGCTCGATATCATACAGCACATCCTTCATTCTTGCCTGAAAAACCTCAAATTCTCCCTCCGGTTTGTCGGCGTCCAGAATGCGATACTCGGAAGACATGGTCGCTGAGGATGCGATGATTATAAATTTTTCCGATTTTGTTTTGCCTACGCCAATGTAGTTGCTATTATCTTTCTCAGTATACACCACTACATCCTTCTTGCTGTCGGTGCCCAGGGTGTGCCGTTTGATCTTTTCGCTCAGCAAAGTTTTGGGGTTGGTAGCGGTGTAAAACAATGTTTTGTTATCGTTAGCCCACTCCGAGCCGCCGGAAGCCGGGAAAACGGCGTCCGCATATATTTCTCCCGTTTCCAGGTTTTTGATATAAATCGTATACTGCCGGCGCGAAACGGTATCCACTCCGTAAGCAAGCAGCTTGTTATCGGGACTGACATTAAAGCCTACTGCCGAATAATAAGGGTGACCTTCCGCCATTTTATCCACATCCAGCAAAACAATTTCCGGCGCGTCCAGACTACCTTTTTTCCGGCAATACTTAAAGTACTGCTGCCCCTCCTCGCTTCTGGTATAATACCAGTAACCATTGCTGAACACCGGCACCGACTCATCTTTTTCTTTGATGCGGCCTTTCATTTCAGCAAACAGATTTTCCTGAAACTTGTCCGTACCGCTCATCATCGTATCCGTGTAGGCATTTTCCGCTTTCAGGTAGTCCACTACCTTATTGCTGTCGGGGCCTTTGCTGAAAAAATCAGCCATCCAATAATATTCATCGTTTCGTTTGTCGCCATGCATTCCTGTTTCATGGTCTTTCTTTTCTGCTACGGGCGGCGTTGCACCCGGCCATTGATATGCTTCTTTCACTTCTTTGTTTTGGTTACACGAAAAAATAACAACAGTAAAAATCAATAAAAAAATTCTCATATACAGCCTGTTTACAATATATTTAAAATGTAATGTATTTATAAAAGGTATTATTTGTTTCCAGTTTTCAATACTATTACGACATATAAACTATACTAAAAGATATGAACATTTAAAATGAATGAAATGTATTTAAAGTAATTAAAAATGACTGAACTTTAAAGCTACAAAAATCCGGATACAATCCATTTCATCGCTTTACTTGCACTATATTTGATTTCTTAAATCAAAAAGATCTTATGGATAAACCCGTTCACAAGTTGTTCCTTCTTGACGCCATGGCGTTGATATACCGTGCCCATTTTGCCTTTATCAAAGCGCCCCGGATCACATCTAAAGGACTGAACACCAGTGCGGTTTTCGGCTTTACAAATACCCTGCTCGAAGTTTTGCAAAAAGAGAAGCCGACACATATCGGCGTCGCTTTTGACACCTCAGCCCCTACTTTCCGTCACGTTCAATATGAGGCGTACAAGGCACAGCGGGAGGAGCAGCCCGAAGATATTACAATTGCTATCCCCTTGGTTAAAAGGTTACTGGAAGCCATGTGTATCCCTGTTCTCGTGCTTGATGGGTACGAGGCGGACGACATCATAGGTACCATTGCAAAGGAAGCTTCCACAGCCGGATTTGAGGTTTTTATGATGACGCCCGACAAGGATTACGGGCAGCTCGTGGAAGAACATGTGTACATGTATAAGCCGGCTTTCATGGGAAAAGGGGCCGAAAAGCTCGGTGTTCCCGAAATCCTGGAACGCTGGCAGATCAAACGCATTGATCAGGTGATCGACATTCTGGGCCTCATGGGAGATGCTGTGGACAATATTCCGGGAATTCCCGGCGTGGGTGAAAAAACCGCCCAAAAACTGATCGCAGAATATGATAACATTGAAAATCTGATCACACACGCAGACGAGATCAAAGGAAAGCTGGGAGAAAAGATCCGCGAAAATTTTGATAAAGCGATACTCAGCAAGCAGCTGGCCACCATCGATACCAAAGTGCCGGTCCCTTTTGATGCCGAGGACCTAACGGTCTGCCCGGCCAATAGTGATAAGATCATCGCGTTGTTCGACGAACTAGAATTCAAAACACTGAGACAGCGGGTGCTGGCCATGCACCAGCCTATCCAGATCACGCCTCCTTCGGGCGGTTCAAAACCAAAAGCTTCCGACAGCAAAGGCCAGCTCGACCTTTTTGGAAATGCCACGGAAGAAATCGGTAAGCAACCTGCCGTGATCAGCGAAAGTCTGGCCGACAGCGATGCCGCCGACCAGGGGTATCTGGAAGGGCAAATCCCGACTGCCAAAAGAACGATTGACAATACGCTCCACCGTTACCATACTGTGGACACGCCCGAGTTGCTGAAAAGCCTCGCATATTATCTGAGTATTCAGGAGTCATTTTGCTTTGACACTGAAACTACTTCGCTTGATACCATTGATGCAGAAATGGTAGGACTTTCGTTTTCCTACCTGCCGGGAGAAGCTTTTTACATTCCTGTACCGGCTGACAAGGAAAAGGCGCAGGAAATCGTAGAGAATTTCCGTGCAGTTTTTGAAAATGAAAATATCGGCAAGATCGGACAAAACATCAAATACGATATTCTGGTACTGAAAAACTATGGCATTGAGGTGAACGGAACATTAAGCGATACGATGCTTGCCCATTATCTGCTGGAACCGGACAAACGCCACGGAATGGATATACTGGCTGCATCCTACCTGAACTACGAACCTGTGTCAATCACTTCCCTGATCGGTAAAAAGGGCGTAAAGCAGGGCAACATGCGTGACGTCGCAATTCCGGAAATTACCCAGTATGCCGGCGAAGATGCGGACATTACCTTGCAGCTCAATAATATCTTTATCCAAGAACTTCCGAAAGTAAACGCCCAAAAGCTGTTCCAGACCGTCGAAATGCCGCTTCTAAAAGTACTGGCAGCTATGGAGAACAAAGGCGTAAGGCTGGACACGCAGGCACTGAAAGAGATGTCCGACGTACTAGAAGGAGACCTGCGGCAGACAGAATCTGAAATATATCAGGCAGCAGGCCAATCGTTCAACATCAGCTCTCCCAAACAGCTCGGCGAGGTGCTTTTTGAACAAATGAAACTCATTGACAAGCCTAAAAAAACCAAAACCGGGCAATATGCTACCGGTGAGGAGATTTTATCCGAGCTGGAAAACGACCACATCATAGCCCGTAAAATACTGGACTACAGAGAACTGCAAAAACTAAAATCCACTTATGTCGATGCGCTGCCCACGCTGGTCAGCAAACGTACCGGCAGGATCCATACTTCCTACAATCAGGCTGTGGCAGCCACCGGGCGATTAAGCTCTACGAATCCCAACCTGCAGAACATTCCGATACGTACCCCGCGCGGACGAGAAATCAGAAAAGCATTTGTGCCCGACAATGAAGAATTCCAGATCCTTTCGGCAGATTATTCCCAGATCGAACTCCGGATCATGGCGGCTTTCAGCGGGGACGCGAGTATGATAGAAGCTTTTAACCAGGGCCGCGACATCCATGCTACTACTGCCAGCAAAGTATTTAAAGTACCTCTTGAAGAGGTGACTTCGGATATGAGGCGTAAGTCTAAAATGGTCAATTTTGGTATCATATACGGCATTTCGGCCTTCGGTCTGAGCCAGCGGCTGGCCATTCCACGCTCGGAAGCTGCGGAGATCATCCGCTCGTATTTTGAAGAGTTCCCGGCTGTAAAAGGTTATATGGACCGCGTCATCAATGACGCCCGGGAAAAAGAATTCGTGGAAACCATTCTGGGCAGAAGAAGGTATGTGCCGGACATTAATTCCCGTAACCAGACCAACCGCGGATATGCTGAACGAAATGCGATCAATGCTCCGATCCAGGGTTCAGCTGCGGACATGATCAAAGTTGCCATGATTAATATACACGATTTTATTGCCAACGAAAAACTGAAATCCCGAATGATCCTTCAGGTGCATGATGAACTTGTGTTCGACGCGCACAGGGATGAAATTCCGTTGTTGAAGGAGAAAGTGGACGAGCTGATGCGTACGGCAATTGAGCTTCCCGTAAAAATGGAAACAGGAATAGGTGTCGGTGCCAACTGGCTGGAAGCACATTGAGCCTCCCAGAAAACAACAAAGCCGGGTTACGAAATGTAGCCCGGCTTTGTTGCAACTAAATCTGCCTGGTCAGGAATCTATTTTGCCACCCAGGTTCTTGTATTGAGGTCATCTGCACCCTGTCTGGTAACTGCCTCTTGCCTGCTGGCAGTGTTCAGCGACTGCTCAGAAAGCGGATATGGGAAGCGCACCGGCACTTTGTTACCATTCAGGTTGTCTGGTCCCGGTATGATCTCCGGGAATCCTGTGCGGCGCCAGTCGAACCAGGCCTCAGTTCCGTTGAAATAATAAGCGATCCACTTCTGTAAGCCTATTTTGGCCAGTTTTTCCTGGGTTGTACCAGTGTAAGCAACCGCTGCCTGAGTATAGTATGTAGCGGCTGGAGTTACGTTGATCCCGTACGAAGCGGGAACTACACTTTTCCAGTAGTCAAAGTTGGTTTTGATCCCGTTCAGGTAATACTCTTCGGCAGTACCGGTAGAGATCAATCCTTTTTCACGTGCTTCTGCCAAGGTAAACTGCAGTTCAGGATAATTCATGATAATACCACGGGGAGCGGCAGGGTCCGGAGGCGATTGGCCCGGATCATTGCACACCAGGCACGCGAATGTATATCCTACTCTGGAAACGCCCTGAGGACCTCCGTTATAGTTAAGTGCAGGAACATCTCCCAAACCGTTTGGAATACCTTCTATGACCGGTTTTCCAGCCGTTACAGACGATTGTGAAGCACGTCCGAAAACGTTCAGGCGGGGATCGCCCAGAGCCGTAAGACGATCGCTCAGTGTTTTACTCACACGGAATTCGTCAAACGAACCTACCCTGTTTCCATACAACGCCCACTGATTTGGCGCCGATGCCAGGTATTTCAATTCCGCATTGTCAGCAAGTCCTTCAAAAATCGGATTATTGGCAGGATCGCCGACGATCGCCTGTAAATCGGCTTTCACATCCTTCTGCTTGGAAATACGCATCAGGTAACGGATACGAAGCGAATTGGCCAGCTTTCTCCATTTGATCAGCGAACCGGCTCCTCCTCCAAAGAGAATGTCACCGCCTATGGCTGTTGAACTTCCCGCCAGTATTTCATTGGCTGTTTTAAGGTCTGCAAGAATCCCCGCATAAACAGACTCCTGCGTGTCATACTTGGTAAGATAAACGCCATCAGTTTTGCCTTTGATAGCATCTGTGTATGGAATGTCACCGTAAGAATCAGTAGCCAGCCCGAACATCCACGACTTCATGACCAATGCCACGCCACGGTAGCCATTCGCGTTGTCTTCGCCCACATAATCAAGGATATTCTTGATGTTACGCATGTTACCATAAACATTATCCCAGACAGAATTCTGCTGTCCCCAGAGGTAACGGTCTTCGTTCACGAACTGGATCTTGGCGTGGTGCTGCACAACGATGTTGCCGATACCCCAGGCCATGTTCACCTGTGAGTTGACCATGTTACGAATCACACCGGCCAGGAGCAAGTCTGGAGTTACACCATTCGGGACGTTACGGTTGGTATTGATCTCTTCAAAATCGTTGGTACACCCGCCTCCGGAAATGATTACCAACAAGAAAATATATATTGGAAGTAGCTTTTTCATTGTTGTCAAATTAGAATATTAAAGTTTGAAACTCACATTAAAGCCGTAGCTTCTGCTGGAAGGGATCGACATGGTTTCGATACCCGGCAATGCAGTTCCGCCATTGTAAGACATCGTCTCCGGATCCACGTGGGGTACTTTTGACCAAAGGAACAAATTGCGTCCTACGGCAGAAATTGTGATGTTTTTGATCGGTGAACGGCCCAGCCATTTGTTGGGAATTGAATATCCCAGCTGCGCTTCTCTCAGTTTCACAAAAGATGCATCGTACACAACACCTTCCGCAATGTTGCGGCCGCCGGTGAATGCAGTATGCCAAGCTCTTGCAGCCAGTTTCGTCTGGTTCGCACTGAAAGATCCGTCTGCATTCTGGATCACACCGTCTCCGATCACACCATTGCCCGGTTTTGAAAGATCATAACCATCTGCACGGCCTTCCAGGGTTTCAGTGATAATACCACCCTCGCGCCCAACCACTTGTGTAAGCGAATACAATTCACCTCCCTGACGTACGTCAAACAGGAAGCTCAAACGGAGATTTTTGTAGCTAAACTGGTTGGAGATACCTGCAAGCCAGTCTGGATTGTAATTTCCCATTTTCTGCAAGGTAGTAGTCGGTACCGGTCTTCCGTCCCTGTACACAACTTTACCGACATTCGCCCCGCTTGCTTCGTAGTATGGCAACGCGCTATTGGTATTTTGTACCCTTGCAAATCCAATCCCGTACATATCTCCCATTCTTTCTCCCACACGCGCCTCGATGCTTACACCTTTACTGGCCATCACGAAGTTGGAAAGGCCGTCTGAAAGTTCGAGTACCTTGCTTCTGTTCGCCGAAAAGTTAACAGCGATATTCCATTTGAAATCTTTCACTTCTACCGGCGTCACATTCAGCATGGTTTCAAAACCCCAGTTTTTGATCTCTCCCGCATTAAAATACCGCCCGTTATACCCGGTGGTCAGGGACAGAGGTATCTGCAGGATCTGGTTTTTGGTGCGGCTCTGGTAAAAAGTAAAATCAAGTCCTACCCTGTTTTTGAAAAATCTCAAGTCCGCTCCCAATTCAAATGCGGTACTGATCTCCGGTTTCAGGTTCAGGTTCGCAAGGCGGTCTGTTTCCCCGTAGATCTGTGAGCTTCCGTAAGGTGTGCTCGGATTAAATGCCTGTGTAAATGTGAAAGGATCGGTATCGTTACCCACCTGCGCCACACTTGCTCTCAGCTTGGCGAATGAAATTACCTCAGGCAGCTTTACCATGTCGGATAATACTGCGCTCAAAGCCGCCGAAGGATAGAAATACGAGTTGTTTTCAGTTCCGAACGCTTTCAGGTTTTGTGGCAATGTCAATGCGCTACTCCAGTCGTTTCTTGCAGTGATGTCCAAAAACAGATAATTGCGGAATGAAAGCGCTGCGGAACCATAGATACTATTGATACGCTTGCCGACATTAGACTGCGAAGATACCAGCGCGATCCGTGAGTTCGTCAGGTTGTAGATTCCAGGAAGGTTGAGCTGGCCGGCAGTCGATTCATCGTAGAACGAAGTCTGCCTGTTCTGGTTTCCGCCAAGGGTTACAGAGAACGACAGGTCATTGCTGATGTCTTTGTTGGCACTAAGCAGGAAATCCGAGTTTCTCTCTTCCGTATTGATTTTAACTTCACGATATTCCCCGAACGGAAAACGCTGTGTGCTGAACGCACGTTTGTATTTCCTGATCTCGTTACCCCAGTCTGTCGCTGTACGGAACTGAAGGCTCAGCCAGCTCGTAAAATCATATTTCAGAATAACGTTACCAATGATCCGGTTTACGTCCTGGCCGTTTGTGTTTTCAAACACAGTCAGGTACGGGTTGTCGTGGTAATTGTAATTCCAGCTGTACTGACGTTGATTTTCAGCTCCGTTCATCCACAAACGCTTCATGTCCGCTACATTCACAGACCTTGGCAACCAGCAGTTGAACAGGTACATGATACTCTCGGTACCGTAGCTGATCGAAGGACGGTTACCGCTAGCGCTTTTCACGTAACTGACGTAAGTTTTCGCAGAGAATTTCTTGGTAAGGTTATATCCTGCGCTTACAGAAACGGTATTTCTTTTCAAATCCGTGTTGGGCACGATACCCGTCTGATCCAGATTGGTATACGATAACCTGAAACTTCCCTGATCATTGCTGCCGACAAGGGCCACATTGTTGGTAAACGTTTTTCCAGTCTGTAAGAAGTTTTTCAGACCGTCCACATCAGGCAACCAGGGCGTAGCTGTGATGACGCTTCCGGCGGGTGCGTTCAGGTCCCCGCCTGTAAAAGGTATCACCTGGCCATTCAGCGTACGGGGAGAATTGTATTGCGGGTAGCTCTGGCCGTTGAAAGCAGGTCCCCAGCCTTCATCCGTTCCGTCGGTAAGACCGCCGCCTCCACCGTTCACGAAAGCAAAATCACCGCCGTTTCCATTTCCCTGTCCATACTTATTCTGATATTCTGGCAGTTTCAGCGCCCTTTCAAAAGTAAGGTTGCTGTTCACTTCAACGCCGATCCCCTTGTTTCCCTTACCGGACTTGGTTGTGATCAGAATAACCCCGTTGGCAGCTCTCGAACCATACAATGCCGCAGCAGCAGGTCCTTTCAGAACGCTCATCGTTTCCACATCATCGGGGTTTACCATGCTTGCACCGTTGCCAAAATCCACTTCAAGGTTGCCCGATCCAGATCCGCTGGTGATCGAGTTGCTGATCGGCACACCGTCTATCACATACAAAGGCTGGTTTTTATTCAAATCCACAGACCTTTCACCCCGGATTGTCACCCTGGACGAGCCGCCTATACCGGACGGGCTTCCGACCACAGTCACCCCCGCCACCTTACCGGCCAGCTGGTTGACGATATTTGTTTCCCGGGCTGTAACAATGCTCTCGCCTTTCAGTTCCTGCACTGCGTATCCAAGCTTGCGGACATCTTTTTTGATACCCAGAGCGGTTACTACAACTTCCTGCAACTGCCTCTGATCCAGCGCAAGCACAACATCTATCACAGACTTGCCACTGATCGTTACATCCTGAGAGACATAACCCAAAAATGAAAACGTAACTACGGTGCTGTTGCCACCTGCATTTAACTGATACTTACCGTTGGAATCCGTTACAGTCCCATTCGTAGTGCCTTTTGCTACCACGCTCACCCCTGCAAGCGGTAGATTGTCGTCACCGGAAGTCACCTGCCCGCTAATACTTTGAGCGATAGACAGTTGTGAAATGAGCAAAAATAGTCCAAGGCAGGTTAGTTTTCTACACAATTGCGAAAACAGCCTCGGACGGGCCAAGTAGACAAGTTTAGTCATGAGCTAAAAAATTGGGTTATAATTGAAAAAAGAAAATGGAATTCTAACGGCACCAGACCTGACAAACCGCAAAATTCTGCGATAATCCAATCATTCGTGTTAAGTATTTATTAACTTTCTATAAACAAATCCACCCACCTTCACCAAGCTCTAATCATAATTTTGCAAACCTGCTGTACTATCATTTTCAGGTTTTCGGAAGTCATCAGATCAGAGCTCCTCCGGAAATTTTACGGGAAGCCTGTCGCCACCGGTATGCACTATTGTGCCTAAAAATTAATCAATTGATTCGTTATTAGCATAATCGCATTGAAATTATATTCTATCAAACCCAGGCTTTTCGAGAAAATAACGTACCTGATCATGACAGAATAATATTTTATACCGGAAAAAAAACAGAGTTGCCCGTATTTAAAGTGACCGTCCGCCCACCTCTATGCCCCGCTTATTTGCTAAACGGTTCCTCTAAGCTATCCGAAAATTTGTAACCAGTGCTAACCGAAAGACATATACGTAAAAGCATAATTTCAATATTCATACACATCCGTTTGATAATTGCTGCCAGCCGTAAAATAAATGAAGAACGCTCTATCCCGAATGGAGCGGCAGCACACGCCGGATCTGACTTATAAAAATTCATAATAAATCGCGGTATATTAGAAGAAAAAAATGCGAACTTCGCTTTATAATTGTAAACAATACACTTAATATATTCCATGCATCATTTGATTCAGAAAGTCACGCTACTTTTTCTGACATGCCCGGTTATGGCAACGGGCCAGAACGTAAAAGGAAATTACACCACGCTTCCCCTTCAAGACCTCAGTTCCTTTGAAACGAGCAGTCCAAACTGGTCTGTTCAGGGCAATGTTTCGATTCATCCCACAGGTCTGGTGAAAACAAAAACGGAAGGAGGCAAAGGGATTCTGGTAGGTACGCCGGGCAACCCCATCGTTACAAAACTGAAGGCCAGTGACCTGCGGCTTTTCGTCGAATTCATGGTTTCTCCGGGGGCGGAAGGAAACGTGGTTTTGCCCGGAGGACAAAAAGTGCGGATTTCCGACAGCAGCCTCGACCAACATCCGGGTGCAAAAACGTCTGGCTATATCGGTCAGTTTCCGACCCAGAATGCGGCCAAATCGCCGGGATTATGGCAGACTATGGAACTGGCTTATGATGCTGCGGTTCCGGCGGTCGCCAATTCCGCCCGCCTGAATTCACTTTCATTGAACGGTGTGACCGTACTGGAAACGGTGTATCTGACGAATTCCAAATCCGCCGCAGACGGCCAGCCTCTGGCCCTGGAAGTGAACAAAGGAACGATCGCTTTCAGAAATCTCGGATATCAGTTGCTGGCCAGCCGCAAGCCGCTGACGCTGAACAATCTCGCTTACAAAGTCTATTCCGACAAATGGGACGCGAAGGAATACAGCAAACTGGACCACGAAGGCAAATCCGCCGTTCTGACGCAAGAAGTGACAAAGGGACTGCGCGAGTTTCATCTGGTTTATGAAGGCGATATGGATGTTACGGAAGCTGGTGAATACATCTTTACAAGTATATATTCGGGCCCGGTGCTTTCTCTGGACATCGACGGCAAAAATGTTTTGCTGACCGGCGAAAGCACTTCTCAGGAAACCCATACCGGCTCCGCAAACCTCAGCCAGGGCAACCATAAATTCAAAATACATTATTCCCGGTTTCCCTGGCGGCAGCCTGCATTGGGACTGCGTGTGGAAAAATCAGGTATAAGACCTTATGACCTGCACGTGCTTTCTTCTCTTCCGGAGCCGGAGCCCAAACCCTACATCAGCGTAACGCCCGAGATACGCCCTGAAATGGTGCGTTCATTCATCCTGCTGGATGGTGAAAAATACAAACGTACGCACTGTATTTCTGTCGGAAGCCCCGACGGCTGGAATTACACGATGGACCTCAACCGCGGCGCATTGCTGCAAGCATGGCGCGGACAGTTCGCCAACGTAACCGAAATGTGGTACGAGCGCGGAGAACCCCAGTTGCTTTTCCCGGCTGGTTTGACAGTGCCCGTTTCGGGAAAAAGCAGTTTTGCAGCGCTGGAAAACACTTCCGCAGCATGGCCGGATTCTTCCAATATCAATTTTCTCGGTTATAAACTGGATGAAAAGGGTTTTCCGGGGTTCAGATATTCAATCGCTTCAGCTACCGTGAGCGACCAGCTGGTATCCAACGACAAAGGCGTTTTCAGGACTTTCAAAGTGGAAGGCAAACCAAGCAGCCCGATTTATTCATTGCTGGCGTCTGGCAAACATATCACCGACCTCAAAAACGGATTGTATCAGATAGATGACCGCTATTACATCCAGGTAGATAAAAAGTATAAAGCGATCGTTCGCGCGTCCGGTGAAAACCAGGAAATCCTGCTGCCTGTTACGGACAATACTACTTATATGATGTTCTGGTAAAAGTGCCTGCTAACAATTACTTCAAAGATTTGAACCCAATAAATGAAAAATATCCTTTTAACTTCCCTGATTTCACTAGGCTGCCTGTCGGCCCACGCACAGTCGAAGCCCAATAAAGAAGATGACTTTTACAGGCTTGTAACCATTCCCATTCCTGAAAATATAAAGATGGAGATAGGAGGTATGTCGGTACTGCCCGACGGCCGCCTTGCAGCTTCCACCCGCCGCGGAGAAGTGTGGATGATCGGCAACCCTTACATGAAGGGTGACGGAAAACCTTCGTTCAACCGCTTTGCTTCCGGTTTGCATGAACCGCTGGGATTACTTTACCGGGGCAAGGATTTTCTGATCACACAACGGGGCGAGGTAACCCGCCTTGTTGATACCGACAATGATGGCGTTGCTGATTTGTATGAATCCTTCGCCAAATGGCCATTATCAGGTAACTACCACCAGTATTCTTACGGGCCGGTTGCGATGCCGAACGGCGAGATGCTGGTAACCCTCAACCTCGACTGGGTCGGACGTGGTGCCAGCCAGTCGAAATGGAGAGGATGGATGCTGAAACTGGGCGAAGACGGCTCACTGACTCCCTGGGCCACCGGCCTTCGTTCCCCATCGGGATTCGGTTCTTACCGAGGCGACATTTTTTACACCGAAAACCAGGGCGACTGGGTGGGCTCAGGCCGCATGACGCATCTGGAAAAAGGGGATTTCGCAGGAAACCCCGCGGGATTGAGATGGAGCAAAGAAGAAGGTTCCCCTGTGAAGCTCAGCCCGGGCGATATTCCTAACACCGGCGAGCCTTTGTACGATGTGGCCCAAAGGGTGAAAGGCCTCAAACCACCGACCGTATGGTTTCCGCACACCATCGTAGGAATTTCTACTTCAGACTTCAAAGAAGACGTGACCAACGGAGCTTTCGGGCCGTTTGCAGGACAGATGTTCGTGGGGGATCAGGGACACAGCATCATTACGCGCGTCGACCTCGAGAAGGTGAACGGCGTGTGGCAGGGAACCGTTTTCCCCTTCCGCGAAGGATTCATGTCGGGTATCATCCGTATGGCGTGGGGGCTTGATGGGTCGATGTTCGTAGGGCAGACCAGCCGCGGGTGGTCTGCAACAGGAAAAGAGGATTTTGGTATCCAGCGTCTCGTATGGACCGGAAAAATGCCTTTTGAAATGAAAACGGTGCGTTCGATGCCGGATGGTTTTGAAATCACCTTCACAAGTCCGGTCGACAAAAAAACAGCCGCCGACCAGGACTCTTACAAACTGAACAGCTTTACATACAAATACCACCAGACTTACGGTAGCCCGATCATCAACACCCGGGAAGTTCCGCTCAAAGGTATTGTGGTGTCGGAAGATGGCATGAAAGTGAGGCTTGTACTGGATCCGGCCGTCCTTCGCAAAGGATATGTGCACGAGATCAAGGCTGAGGGTATCAAAGGGACAGACGGCAATCCGTTACTGCATGTCTCCGGTTATTATACGCTGAATGAAATTGCTTCCGGCACACCTGTAAGCAGCTCACAGTTCACGACTACCGTAAAAGCAACTGCCGATCACAGCAATCATACCATGTCTGCTGAGCCTGCGAACAGCGCACCTTCCGCGAAAAGGGTTACCGAAATGCCGGCGAGCTGGACAAACGGGCCCGATCAGGTAATCACCATCGGAACGGTCCCCGGGCTCAAATTTGACATATCCGAAATACAGGTGAAAGCCGGCAGCCGTGTCAAGATCATTTTTAATAACAATGACGATATGCTGCATAACCTTGTAATCACCAAGCCAGGTACAGCGAATGCTGTTGGCGAGGCCGGGCTTAATCTGGGCTTGAAAGGATCTGAAATGAATTATGTGCCCAAAAGCAATGATGTGCTTTTTCATAGCAACATCGTCGAGCCGGAAAAATCAGAGTCCATTTACTTCGTTGCTCCGAAACAGCCCGGAACCTACCAGTACGTTTGCACATTTCCCGGCCATTACTCCCTGATGCAGGGAAAACTTAAGGTTAGCAAATAACCGTTGACCGTTGCCGAAAACTGCCAGACTCAACCAGGTCTGGCAGTTTTTTATCCATCTCTACCTCAATTTTATCATTTTATCTTTCTGACAAGGAGATCAAAAATGCAATCTGCTTTACCTAGTACAATTCTTTGATTAAATTTAATAATGTTAATAGTTAAAAGATTTGAACGAAGAACAGAACATATCAAGCTCCTCTGACATCAACGCCTACCTTTGGAGAAATTTTAAGGCCGGCGACGCAGACGCACTGGGCCAGCTTTCAAAGGTTCATTACCGCGCATTGTACAACTACGCGTCAAAATTTACCCCCGATCCTGATTTCATCCGCGATTCCATTCAGGAGCTGTTCCTTGAACTTTGGGAACGCCGTGAATTTTTATCCGAAACCGCATTCGTCAGGTCCTATCTGTTAAAGGCACTCCGCCACAAACTGATCAAAGAGAGCGTCAGGCTGAAACGTATCCAGGAACACAATCAAGTGCTCTTCGACGCTGACAATTCAGACCTCTCCATTGAATCCCACATCATTGAGGACGAGCATACCACATACCAGTCGAACCGGCTGAAACGTATCATTACGCTCCTTTCAAAACGTCAGCAGGAGATCATCTATCTGCGTTTTTACCAAAACCTGGAAAACGAGGACATCGCTCAAATCATGGGCCTGGGCCGCCAGAGTGTTTCCAACCTGTTGTACCGTACATTGAAAGAAATAAAAGAGATCTGGCATCCTGCGGAATTCTTTTGGGCACTAATGCTAATTTACTTCTGCTGAGATACTTATATCTTGACCCCATCTGCATATATCACTATTTCAAAAAATATTTTAATTTTTTTGGTTATAACGTTATGCAAATCTGACATTCATATCAGATTAGCATCATACTGAACCCTATAAAATTTCCAGGCTTATTCACGCTGCGGAAAACCCACTTTAATTATGCATAATTATCATTCATATACCGTTGAGGACCTCGCGACTGACGAAATGTTCAGGAGCTGGGTAATAGACACTACGTCAGAAAATTCGGCTTTTTGGAATCGATGGCTCAATGAAAATCCGGACAAGGCCGGTTTGATCGGTCAGGCCAGAGAGCTTGTACTGGAAGTGCATGAAATTTACAAAGACGATCTTTCACCCGAAATGATTGACTTTGAGATACAGGAGATTACCCGCCTCGCCGATTTACGGAAAAGAGAACAGCGTAACATCCTGAGCTTTTTTGCTCATCCCGTACGGCGGGCTGCCGCGGTGCTGGTGCTGGCAGGCACACTCGGCTGGATGTATTATTCCGGCCAGTCGCTGAAAACAGAAACCGCCTCGGCAGAAGCTCAGCCGACGGTTTCGATTGAGCCGATGATCGTGAAAACCAACCACACGGACAAGGATATGACGGTACTGCTCAGCGACAACAGTGTGGCCACGCTGATGAAAGGCAGCTCCATCCGTTACCCCAAAACATTCGGTGAGCGGAACCGCAGCGTGTTTCTGACTGGTGAAGCTTTTTTTGATGTTTCCAAAAACCCCCAGAAACCGTTCCTGGTTTTTACCAATGAAACGGTGACAAAAGTACTGGGCACCAGTTTCAGGGTTAAAGCTTTCGATGAAGACAACACGGTAATGGTCCTGGTGAAAACCGGTACGGTCTCGGTATATCAGAAAACGGAGTATGAAAGCCTCTCAGAGAAAACGGAACGCGAGGTTTCCGGTGTGGTATTAAAGCCCAATCAGCAGGTGGTATTTATCCGGGACCAGAACAGGCTGGAAAGAGGTGCGGTTGCGAACCCGAACCTGCTGTCTGAATCCTCGCTTCACAGGGAGCTGGTATTCGATGAAAAACCGGTAACGGAAGTATTTGAAGCGCTTGAAAACATCTACGGGATCGTGATCGTATACAACGCAGCCATCCTATCCGAATGCGTGATCAGCGCGCAGTTCAATGACGAAAACCTGAAACAGAGAATGAATGCCATTTGTCAGGCTATCGGGGCCAGCTATGATATGATCAATGGTGAGATCATTATTAACAGCAAAGGATGCAGCTGACACTTTAGCATCGAAAAAGCAGACATACTAAAATATTACATAACAAACCTAACCTGAATCGAACTACCTCTTTTAACCACTTCTTGCCTATGATTTAAACCGATACCACAGTCAATTAACAAAAACGGTCAGTGATGATTGCGCCATCACTGACCGATGCCTCCCGGAAAATCAGCAACATCTTCTTCAAGATGCCTGGGAGTGTTTGTCCTATCTTCTTCCAAATACCGAACAAAACAATCAAAAGTATGAAAAAACACCGACAATTGTCCAGGCTACTTTATCGTGCTATGAGAATATCATTATACCAATTAAGTATTGCCTTTATCTTTGCTAACATCTCTGCGGCCAGTATCGTCGATGCACAGGATATCCTGAACCAGAAGGTCACGATCCAGGTCAGTAATCAGGAAATAAAAACTGTACTTTCGCGTCTTAACAAGCTGACTCAGTTGCGCTTCACTTACAGCTCGGCACTGATCCGTTCGCAGCGGAAAGTGTCATTGAACATAGTCGACCGACCACTTGCCGACGTGCTGGATGAACTTTTCAAACCCATTAATGTCACCTATAAAATCGAAGGCAAACAAGTTGTACTGCTCAAAGGCACGGCCGCTCCGAGCAGCCTCCTCGTGCCTCAGGGCATCCGCGACGCTGCCCTGCCCGACCGCAATATCAGCGGCAAAGTTCAGGATGAAAAAGGTCAGCCGCTGCCGGGTGTAAGCATCATCGTTAAAGGAACCAAATCCGGCACAGCTTCCAACACAGAAGGCGCATTCCAGCTGAGCGTGCCCGACGCAGGAGGAACGCTGGTTTTTTCTTATGTTGGATACATGCCGCAGGAAGTTGCCCTCGGAAATCAGGCAACTTATGATATCAGCATGCAGCCCGATGTCAGGAACCTCGAAATGGTCGTCGTTACCGCATTGGGTATCAAACGTGACGCTAAAAAGCTGGGTTACTCTACCGCAACGGTAAATACAGAGGAACTTACCACCAACCGGACCACCAATCTGGGGAACAGCCTTCAGGGAAAAGTAGCTGGCCTTAATGTAACGCCTCCTGCAAGCGGTCCTGGCGGATCGACCAAAATACGTATCCGGGGCCAGTCTTCTTTCGGCGGCAACAACTCTCCATTGATCATTGTAAACGGTATACCGATCAACAATAGCAGCGTCTCTGCAGGCGGGTCTAACGGGAACGGAACCGGTAATCCCACGGGAGGTTCGTCCGATGCGGGTGATGGTCTGCAAAGCATCAACCAGGACGATATTGAATCCATGACGGTCTTGAAAGGTGCTGCAGCAGCGGCTTTGTATGGTTTTCGGGCCAAAGATGGTGCGATCATCATCACAACCAAAAGCGGCAGCAAGACTACAGGCATAGGTGTGGAAGTGAATTCGAATTTTCAGGCACAGGAAGCGCTGGACTACACGGATTTTCAGTATGAGTACGGCCAGGGAGAATTTGGCAAAAGGCCTACCACTGTCGCAGAGGCGCAGAGTTCCGGTGTTTTTGCATTTGGCGAAAAAATGGACGGAAAACCCACACCTCAGTTCGACGGAAGCACACAGCCCTATTCACCGCATAACGACCGTATCAAAAAGTTTTACCGAACCGGGACGAGCTTTACGAACTCCGTGGCGCTGTCGGGTGGAAATGAAAAAGGTAACTTCAGACTGTCATTTGCCAATACGGATGCCAACGCGATCATGCCCAATTCCGATTACCACAAAAGGATCTTTAACCTGGGGCTTAACTACAAATTCTCCAAAAAACTCTCTGCGCAGCTGAACGCCAATTATTCTAACGAATATAACCACAATCCGCCCCAGATCGGGATCCAGGATATGAATGCCAATACGACCATTTATACCCTGGCTACAAGTATCGATACAGACTGGCTTAAGAACCGCAAGGATGCCAATGGCAATGAAATGCCGCTGGCACGTTTCACAAACCGGAACAATCCTTACTGGGTTACCCTGGACCGTTTCGAAAACGTGCGTCGTGACAGGATATTCGGCAACACTTCCGTTCGCTACGATCTTACCAGCTGGTTATTTGTACAAGGCAGGATCGGTCAGGATTATTATACCCGCCCTTATAACTACAACCGCCCCACCGGAACAAGGTCTATCGGCGCCGCTGCCACCGGTTTCAACGGATATTACTATCAGGATGTAGCCACTTTCCGCGAGCGTAACCTGGATGTACTCATCGGTGCCAACCGCACGTTCGGCGACTTCGGGATCGACGTTACTCTGGGTGGAAACCAGATGCTGCAGGTGAGCGACAATGTTTCCACTGCGGTTACCAATTTCTATGTGCGGGATTTGTACACAATCGCAAACGGTCAGGTTAAAAATCCGAACTATAATTACAGCAAGAAAAAAGTAAACTCCATCTATGGAGCGGCTGAGTTTTCGTATAAGAACTTTCTGTTCCTGAACGTGACCGGCAGAAATGACTGGTTTTCCACTCTGAACCCGCAGTCGAACAGCTACCTCTATCCGTCTGTGAGCGGAAGCTTTGTGTTCAGCCAGGCATTTGCAAGTATGCCCAACTGGCTGAATTACGGCAAGCTCCGGGCGGCTTATGCAGAAGTGGGAGGCGACACGGACCCTTATTCCAATAACCTCTATTACGGTATCAACGCGAACCCTTTCAACGGAACAGCGCTTGGCAACCTGCCATCGACCGTAAGCCCGAATGCAAATCTGCGGCCGCTTAAAGTGAAGGAAACGGAACTCGGACTTGAATTCAAGATATTCGACAGCAGGCTGAACGTAGATATGTCTGTGTACAGGAAAAACACCGTTGACGAAATTCTGAACGTAGACATTTCAAATACCTCCGGATTCAGCCAGACCAAGGTGAATGTCGGCAAGCTGCAGAACAAAGGGATTGAATTTCTGGTAACAATCGTTCCCGTAAGAAATGATAACATTACCTGGGAAACCGGATTCAATGCGAGCTACAACATCAGCAAGGTACTTGAACTGGCCAACAACCAGCCCAGACTGGATGTGGGTACCGGGGAATTTTTCGGGACTGTTTCGCATGAAAAAGACATGCCCCTCGCCTCTCTCCGCGGCTTTGACTACAAAAGAGATGCGCAGGGACGTATCGTCACTTCGGCCGGACTTCCGATGCAGGGCAACCTCACCACTTTCGGCAGCGCGATACCCAAGTGGGTAGGTGCCTGGGTAAATACGGTGAATATCAAAGGAATCCGTATCGGAACCCAGATCGATTTCAAATCGGGCAACACGATCCTTTCCAACTCCAACCTGAACTTCCTGAGAGAAGGGCTTTCCAAACCTTCGCTGGTAGGCCGTGAAGGCGGTGTTTTGCTGGAAGGTGTTACCGCGGAAGGTGCGCCGAATACACAACGTGTTGAGGCCCAGCAATTTTACACAGCTTACCGCAGTACCAACATTGCCACGCCGTTTGTATACAACGGAGCGTTCATCCGCTGGCGGACTATTTCGCTGGGTTACGACCTTTCGCGTTTTGTCAGGGACAAAACCTTTATCAAAGGCCTGAACATTTCAGCAATGGTCAACAATGTATGGCTGATCAAAAAGCATATCGACAATCTTGATCCGGAAGCGCAGGTGTCTGCATCCGACAATTTGCAGGGTATTGAAACCCACACGCTTCCTACTACAAGGAGCTTTGGCCTCAATCTCAACATTAAACTGTAATCCACACCTAACTTCTAATTCAATGAAAAGAATATTCATATATCTGACGGTTTTCGGCATCGTTGCAGGCAGCAGCTCCTGTGATAAAGGGTTTGAAGAAGTAAACAAGAACCCGGTCCAGGCTACAAGCGTAGACCCCGTTTATCTGTTTTCAAATGCCCAGTTCGGGTCGGCCATTGCGACACAGAACTACCAGTTACAGATCGTACAGCAAATCAACACGCCTTACACCGGTGTTTTGGAAGGTGGTAACCACAACGCACTTTCTGATCCGAATTCCAATGCGAATTTTAATTCACTGTACTTGCAAAACGGCCCGGTTAATTTGCTGACCACGGTGCTCGCCAAAACAAAAGACGATCCGGCCCGCTCCAATCTTTATAATATGGCACGGATCTGGCGCGCATACGTATTTATGGTCTTAGTGGATACTTACGGTGATGTACCGTACTTTGAAGCCGGTAAAGCGTTCCTGGAAGGTATTAACCTGCCCAAATACGACGACCAGAAAGTGATCTACGACGATATCCTGAAAGAGCTGGAAGAAGGTACAAAAGCGCTCGACGCCACAAAGGCCATTGAAACCGGTGATCTTTTTTACAAAGGAAACATCGCACAATGGAAAAAGCTGGGCAACTCCCTGCTGCTGCGTGCCGCCATGCGTTTTTCCAAAGTGGATGTCGCCAAGGCTCAAACCTATGTTACGAAAGCAACAGACCCAGCCAACGGAGGATTGCTGAGCGCAAACTCCGACAATGCATACATTGCTTTCAACAGCACATTCAACCATCCGCTGGCCAATTATTTCCAGGGAACCGAACGCGGTAATGTGTACCTCGGCCATGCCTTTGTGGATTACCTGAAAACCACGGCTGACCCACGTTTAAGGGTTATTTCGGTAAAGTATGAAACGCCGGGCAACCCAATCGCCACCGCGGGAGCGGAAGATACCACACCGGCGAACCAGGAGGGTATGCCCTACGGATACAACGAATCTACCATTACCGGTGCCCCCGGGTTTCCCGGCAAAATAGGCTCGGCATTCAAATATTCTCAGATCAACCGCAGAACAGCAGGTAAAATTGATGCGCCCGAGTTCTTTATCACCTGGTCCCAGACACAGCTGTTACTGGCAGAAGCGGTGGTGCGCGGCTGGGCAACGGGCGATGCGAAGGCACTTTATGAATCCGCTGTTAAGGCACACATGGCTCAGATGGCGACTTATGATGTAGCTGCCACCATCGCGCCTGCCGCTCAGGAGGCGTACATTGTAGCAAATCCCTACACCCCGGCCAGGGCACTCGAGCAGATCAATACCCAGTACTGGATCTCGTCATTTCTGAACGGCTCGGAAGGATGGGCCAATTTCCGCAGAAGCGGATTCCCTATTTTACCCGTGAATACCTATCCGGGCAAAGACCCTTCCGTGAAGGATTTTATCCGCAGGCTGGTATATCCTGTACGGGAGAAATCGGTGAACCAGGTGAATTACAACGAGGCAGTTGCGCGCATGGGCGCAGACGAGCTGGGAACGCCGGTTTTTTGGGATAAATAGCATTAAAATTTGCATGCAGTTCCATATTTCAATCTTCTTAATTATTCTTCTATGCTTAAACAAAACGTGTTTACAGGGGCTTTGCTGCTAATGGCACTGGTTTCGGGCGCACAGTCCATCTCCCCTTCTCCGGATCATATCAAAGCCTACACATCCGGCTGGAAGGGCGAACGCTCGGCCGACGGACGTCCCAGGGTTTCAGATGCTATTCTGGCGAGATTAAAAAACATCTCTATGGAAGAAGCGTGGGGAGTTTTGAGAAACAAAGGGTACCATAACCAGTTTGAAGGAGACTGGCAGCTGATCCATACCGACAGTGTCATGACGGGCCGTGTCGTAACCGCCCAGTATGTACCTTCCCGCCCTGATTTGCAGGACCTGGTAAAGGAAACCGGGAAAAAGGAAGGTCGTGTTCAAACCGGTGGTACCAACTCCTGGCCTATTGATGTGCTCAAAGAAGGCGATGTGTATGTAGCCGACGGTTATGGAAAAATCGCAGACGGAACCCTGATCGGTGATAATCTTGGCAACTCCATTTATGCCAAATCGAAGCGCGGCGTTATTTTCTACGGTTCTGTGCGCGATGTGGAAGGCCTGAGCGAGATCAAAGGTTTCAACGCATGGATGAAAGGACAAGACCCTTCCTACATCCAGCAAATGATGCTCTCCAACATCAACGTGCCGATCCGCATCGGACGCGCCACGGTACTTCCCGGCGACGTGGTGCTTGCCAAGAAATACGGAACGATTTTCATCCCTGCACATCTCGCAGAAGAACTCGTTCTTACTTCGGAAGTAACTGCGCTTCGTGACGAGTTTGGTCACCTGCGCCTGCGCGAAGGAAAATATACCCCCGGCGAAATAGATACCAAATGGTCCGAAGCGATCCAGAAGGATTTTCTGAACTGGGTCAACAACTACCCGGGAAAGCTCCCGATGACGAAAAAGGAGCTGGATGATTATTTGAAAGAAAGAAATTACTAGGCAGTCGGCCACCGAAGGCTGATTATGCAAGATAGATTCCAAAAAAGCCGAAAGCTCAAAGCCCAAAGCCCAAAGCCGACTGCCCACCGCCCAAAAATAGTTTTCCACGAAAAAAAACAACCCGATGAAAAGCATTTTAAACCAACTCATTGCATCCAACAAAACGCTAGAGCAGGCCGAAAAAGAGGCTACTATTGCTGAAATAAACAATCCGGCAACCAAGGACAGCCGTCGCAACTTTCTGAGAAAAACGGCTGTCGGAGGTATCGCGCTCGGCGGGTTCATGTCTATGTCCACGGAAGATACCATCGCACAGGCTACTTCAAAAGTAAGCCGCGCTTCCAAACCATCCGAACTGAAAATCACCGACCTCCGCTATTGTATTGTTCAAAACGTTGGCCGCACGCCCATTATCCGTATCGATACTAATCAGGGAATTTACGGTCTGGGCGAAGTGCGCGACGGGGCGGATGAAAGATATGCGCTCTTCCTGAAAAGCCACTTACTGGGACAAAATCCGTGCAATGTTGAACAGCTCTTCAAGTCAATCAAGCAATTTGGCTACCACGGACGTCAGGCCGGTGGCGTATGCGGAGTGGAAATGGCGTTATGGGATCTGTGCGGAAAGGCTTACGGGGTTCCTTGCTGGCAGCTGCTGGGCGGCCGCTACCGGGATAAAGTACGGCTCTATGCGGATACCCCGGAGTCCAGTGACCTGAACGAGTTCAAGGAGAAAATCAAGTACCGCACGCAGGACCAGGGCTATACCTGGCTGAAAATGGACGTTTCTATCGGGATGCTGAAAAACAAGGAAAACAGTGTCGTAAACAATAAATTCTGGGGAGGCGGTTTCTCCCAGTGGTCCGGCGACTATTATTCTTATGCCAATACCAAACATCCTTTTACAGCGATTCAGATCACCCCGAAAGGATTGGACGAAATGGCCAAGGTGGTGGAGGATGTACGCAGTGTGATCGGTTACGAAATACCTTTGTCCACCGATCACTATGGCCACTTTGACCTGAACAATGCGATCCGTCTGGGTCGCGCCCTCGATAAATACCGGCTTGCATGGCTGGAAGATATGGTACCCTGGGAATATACCGATCAGTGGAAAACAATGACCGACGCCCTGGAAACGCCATGCCTTACCGGAGAAGATATCTACCTCAAAGAAGGTTTCAAGGCATTGATCGACAAGCGCGCCGTAGATATTGTCCATCCTGACCTCGCTTCCTCGGGCGGCCTGCTGGAAACAAAAAGGATCGGTGACTATGCAGAGGATAACGGTATCGCTATGGCGATGCACTTCGCAGGTACACCAGTGAGCTTTATGGCCAATGTGCATTGTGCTGCCGCAACCCAGAACTTCCTGGCGCTCGAACACCACTCGGTGGATGTTACCTGGTGGGAGAGCCTGGTCAAAACTACCGACGGCCGCAAGCTCATCGACAAAGGGTTCGCGCCTGTGCCGCTGGAAGCACCCGGGCTTGGCATAGAGCTCAATGAAGAAGAGGTGAAAAAACACCTGAATCCAAAAGACAAAAGCTTCTTTGCCCCTACGCCCGACTGGAACGACAAACGTTCGCACGACAGGCTCTGGAGCTAGATTCTCAATAAAGTAAGTACCAGTGAGCCCCGACTTAAAATCGGGGCTTACTGGTATAAACGCTACGAAATCTCGTCCGATTTTGGTATTTTGCGTGCATCACTCTCAAAATTGCTGATGAAAAATTTACGCAACGTACTATTTTACATTGTCACAATCGGCGCTTTTTCAGCCCTGCTATACACCTTCATGTACCAGGGCCGATTCCTCGAAAAAGCTAATATTGCCTCCGCCGCCTCAGCCCTGAACAATACCTCTTCCTGGGATCAGTTCCTGGATACCTTTGTTCACAACCTCACCCATCCGCTCGCTATCCTCTTAATGCAAATCATCACTATCATCCTCGTTGCGAGGATTTTTGGTTTTTTGTGTAAAAAAATCGGGCAGCCGACCGTTATCGGCGAAATTGCCGCCGGTATCTTCCTCGGTCCGTCATTCGCCGGAATGTATTTTCCGGAATTTTCTTCATTCATGTTTCCTACCCAGTCGCTCGGCAATCTTCAGTTCCTGAGCCAGATCGGCCTGATCCTTTTCATGTTCATCATCGGCATGGAACTCGACCTCAAAACCCTTAAAACAAAAGCACAGGAAGCAATTGTCATCAGCCACGCCAGCATCATTTTTCCGTTTGCATTAGGTGTCGGGCTGGCTTTGTACATCTACAAACAATTTGCGCCGGACGGTATCAGTTTTCTTTCATTTTCACTTTTTATAGGTATAGCACTGAGTATCACGGCATTTCCGGTGCTTGCGCGTATCGTTCAGGAAAGAGGTTTGTCCAAAACAAAGCTCGGTACTATGGTGATCACCTGCGCTGCTACCGATGATATTACCGCCTGGTGCATCCTTGCAGCCGTTATTGCGATCGTCAAAGCAGGCTCATTTATCAGTTCTATCTACACCATTATCCTGGCCGGGGCTTACGTTTTGCTGATGATGAAAGCCGTAAAACCTTTCCTGCAAAGGCTCGGCGACCATTATTCTTACAAAGAAGGTCTTACCAAACCCGTGGTGGCGGTGTTTTTCGTTGTGCTCCTGCTATCTTCTTATTGCACCGAGGTGATCGGCATTCACGCGCTTTTCGGCGCATTTATGGCCGGAGTGATTATGCCGAGCAATCAGCGTTTCAGAAACCTTTTCATCGAGAAGGTAGAGGATGTTTCCATGGTGCTGCTGCTTCCGCTCTTTTTTGTATTTACAGGATTGAGAACCCAGATCGGACTTTTGAATGACGCTTACCTCTGGCAGGTTACCGCCCTTATCACCGCGGCAGCCGTTGTTGGTAAATTTGTAGGAAGTACGGTGGCCGCGAAATTTGTAAACCAGTCCTGGCGCGACAGCCTGATCATCGGATCACTGATGAATACAAGGGGATTGATGGAGCTGGTAGTACTCAATATCGGCTATGACATCGGCGTGCTCTCTCCCGAAATATTTGCGATGATGGTGATTATGGCGCTGTTCACCACCTGCATGACAGGCCCGGCCCTCGACCTGATCGACAAATTCATGCCTGAAAAAAAACAAAACGACTTCATTTCCAGTCTGGAACCCAGCCGGTTTACGATATTGATTGCATTTGCAAGCCCTCAAGGTGGCCGTAAAATGCTCCGTATCAGCAATTTGCTGGTTGAAAAAGACGCCTCTGACACCAATGTCACTGCCCTGCATCTCTCGCCCAGCAGCTATCTCAACCAAGTCAATACAGAAGAATACCAGCACGAAACATTCCGCCCGATTCAGGAAGAAGCCCGGAAGCTCCGCCTGCCGTTTGTTTCCCTGTTCAAGCCATCCCAAAGTATCGAACATGATATCATCGAAACCGCTAATTCAGGGGAATTCGATATGCTCATGATCGGAATCGGCCGGTCGGTTTTTGAAGGGACTTTCCTGGGAAAAGTATTGGGTTTTACCAACAAAATAATCAGCCCGGAAAGGCTTTTTGATACAATAACCGGCAAAAAACGGTTTTTCCATCAGGATGTTTTCGACGAACGTACCAGCCACATTCTCAAATCTGTAAAAGTGCCGGTAGGGATCCTGATCGAAAAAGACCTTGGAAAAGCCGAGGACATATTTATCCCGATATTTTCGGAAAAAGATCATTTCCTGCTTCAACTGGCGCAAAAAATCGTTCGCACCGAATCCGTGAACATTATCATCCTCGACCCTTTCGGGTACATCGAAATGCATGCGGAGATCAAAGACACCATCCTGGAAATCGGGACAATCGCGCCGGGGCGTGTGGTGCTGCACAATGAAAAGGCACTGGAAAAGGATTTTATGCAAAAACAGGACCTGATGATCATTGGCCTCGACAGCTGGAAACAAGCTGTGGAATCGCATAGCCTGTGGCTTTCCTATTCCCCTTCCGTGCTGATCGTCAACGCTCCCCATGCTGCAAACTTTCCTGCAAGCGCAGATATGAGCATACTTGAGGCGGCCAAAATATAGGCCGCTAACCTTTTTTCCATGAGCTAAGTTAGCACCCATTTTATGATGTCATTTATCAGGAACAACAGGTTTTTCGGGAACATCAACCCGCAGACGATCCTGTTCTTCTTCCATAATTTTTTTATCAATGTCGGTACCACGCTGGTGTATGTGTCGGCCAACGTACTCCTCCTCGAAAACCATCCCGAGTATTCCCTACCCATCGCATACATCGCCGCCGCACTGACGGTGATGGTCGCCGGAAAGATATACGCGTATTTCGAACACCATCTGCTGCTCAAAAAGCTGAGCACCGGTACCATGCTTTCTTCGCTTTTTACGGTGCTGATTGTGATGGGACTGCTTTGGAGCGGCCACGGAATCGCTACTGCGATTGCCATTATGGTAGGTTACCGGGTCATTTATCTGCTCATTAACCTGGAATTCTGGGGGTTATCTGCCCTTGTTTTCGATGTCCGGCAAAGCAAGCGGCTGTTTAGCGTGATCGGGTCCGGGGATATGCCTGCCAAGGCGCTGGGTGCAGTACTGGCCGTGCTCATCCACTCTCCTTCCGTACTGATGATCCTGCTGGTGATATCGCTGGCGTTCTTTGCGCTGGCGTTTTACACTCAGCTCCTTACATTCAGATACACAGAAATTCCCAATCCGCACCATGCGCGGCCCCGCAAGGCGATTTCGTCCGATTCGGAGATTATAAGAAAGTATTTCGGGGGGAACAAACTGCTGACTTCGCTATGTCTGGGAATGGTGGCTATAGCAGCGGCTGCAACCTGGATAGAGTATCATTTTTTTGTCAATGTCAAATACAAATTCCACAGCCAGCACGATGTGATTGTGTTTGTAGGTAGTTTGTTAACAGCCACTTATGTTATTTCGACATTTGTAAAACTGATATTTTCCGGAAAAACAGTGGAGCGTTTCGGCGTGAAGATCACGCTTTACCTGCTGCCGCTCACGACCATTGCCATTTCGCTCGGACTGCTTGTTTCCTCCTATTTCCGGAAAGATGAACCCTCGCTTCTGGTATATTACTGTGTAGCCTACCTGCTTTTCGAGCTTGTGCGAAGGACAATCTTTGACCCGGTATTCCTGGTCCTTTTCCAGCCATTGTCCACCAAAACCAGATTGAAAGGACATACCCTTGCAAAAGGACTGTTCGAACCCGCGGGGATGCTGATTGCAGGGTTACTGCTGTGGATCGTCTACACCTGGAAACTCGGCGACATCAGCCTGACTTTTGACCTTTCGTTGCTTTTTGCGGTGGCCGCCCTGCTCATTTTCAGAAAAGCCTATTCACATTATATTCTGGAACTGAAAAACGCGATCAGCAAAAGATTTATCCGAAGTGGCGAAATGGCCTCCCCTGCCGAAGCATTGCCTATTATCGCCGACAATCTTAAAAGTGAAAGGAAAGAGGAAGTCCTGAATGCGATCGACTGGCTGGCTAAAAATAAAATGCCGCTATTCCTCAAAAACATTGGTTTCCTGCTCAAAAATCCGGCAATTCCCGTCCGACTGAAAACGCTGCAAACACTCGCCTCACAGGAAAAACGGGAGCTGTCGCCCTCGTTTCTGCAGTACATTGAACAGGAGCCCGATACTGCCTGCCAGACCCTGGCTGTAAGGATCGCCTGCGCTTCATCCAGATTATCCGATGAAACCATTGCACGCTTCCTCGCCCATCAGGATCTGGATATTGTAAAAGGCGCGATCATCGGCTGCTGGGAAGCCGGAAAAGCGCTGCCGCTCGTGCATGGTACCTTGCGCAAGCTGTTTCTTTCCGACAACGAAGAATTGATCCTTGCCGCCCTGGATTGTGTAAAAATAACCGGCACGCATTCCTATGAAGACGTTATTAAAAATACCCTCAAAACCGGCTCCGAAAAAGTCCGCGACCGCGCGACGGAAGTCATTGCAGCTTCCGGGTCTACGCAGCTTTTGCGCGAAATCAAGCCGTTTCTGACAGGGAATTTATCTCGGCCAACGATCATAGCTTTGGTACAATCTGGTGATGCAGGCCCCGGTATTGTCGAAGAATGGTTGAAAAACGACCCGTCCGGTGAACGTATCCGTATCTTGCTGAAAGCAGCTGAAAAGCACAAGCACGAGTTTATTTTTCAGATACTTTTTAACCTTATTAAAAATATATACCATTCAAACCTTTCTCCCCAATCGACACTTTTAAATTTCAGCGGGATCAATACCCTCACGCACCAGTCGGCGCTGAAAGCTTTATCCAATTATTCGTTATCGTCTGATTATAAAGTTACTATATCCGAATTTGTAGAGCAGGAACTGGTCCATGCCTACCAGATCCTGAACGGAACAGAGGAAAATGAAGACGACGCTTCCTGGAATAATGCACTGGATTACGAACTCGAACTGACCGGTCGGCGGTTGTTTTACCTTTTTATGGTACAATACGACAAAGATGCCGTGCAGAATGCCTGGAAGGGAATCAAGCATTCGTCCAGGGAAAAAAGGGCGAATTCGCTGGAAATGATCGAAAGCCTGCTGCCCCGCACCTTGTACCCCTCGCTGCACGCACTGTTCGAAGACATTTCGATCCAGAAAAAACGCGA
The DNA here is from genome assembly GCF_005869225.1 of Dyadobacter bucti. Lineage (GTDB taxonomy): Bacteria > Bacteroidota > Bacteroidia > Cytophagales > Spirosomataceae > Dyadobacter > Dyadobacter bucti. The sequence continues at coordinate 103,448 of NZ_SWFP01000002.1, forward strand.
GGCACTGAAACAGTTTGTAGGAAACCAGGAATCAGGCCTTACACTCGTTTCATACATACTGACGCGAAAAGAAAGGTCATTCACTCCCTGGACAATTGCCCTGGCCGTGACAAAAAGTACCCTTGATGAACTGAACCAGGCAGATGCCCGCAGCTTATCCAATCATCATTCCCGACTGATCCGGGATGCATTCCGGCAAAAAATAATTACGCTCGCCCAACACGGCGATACCCATTTTACTTATTCCGACAGCATGAAACATTCCGAAACCCCGCAGCAGATTTCCGAAATGGAAAGGGTCATCGTTTTGAAAAACACCCGCCTTTTCTCTGAAACGCCCGAAAACGTCCTCAGCTCCATTGCCCCGATCATGAAGGAGGTCAGTTACAGCGACGGGCAGGAGATATTTGCAAAAGGCAGCCTGGGCGATTCTATGTACATCATTTATGCCGGTCAGGTCGGGATTTATGATGGAGATAAGCAGCTGGCGCTTTTTGACAAAGGAGAAATTTTCGGCGAACTGGCATTGCTCGATACCGAACCCCGCTCCGCTACCACCGTGGCCGAGTCGGATATCCTCGTTTTCAGGATCGATCAGGAAGACTTTTTTGAATTGATGGAAGAGCGGGACGAAATTCTGAAAAACGTGTTACGGATACTTTGTCAGCGTATCCGTGTCCAGAACGAAAAAATGAGGCTGCTATCGGCCCACTGATTTGCTCAGGCGATCAAGATGTTGCTGTTTCAAAGCGTCCCGCTTTTTGCGGGCGGATGCTGTCCAGTATTGGTGCGTTTCCAGAAACCTGATCTGGGTCGCAATCCAGGCTGCTGGATCTTCAATCAGCCCGCGTTTTTTTAGCTCCTGAAACAATGTTTCCGCCACCGGCCAGTAATCTTCCCTGCCCAGATAATCCAGATCGGCATCACAAATAATCTGCTCCAGATGTGTCTGGGGACTTTGTGGCAATTTCGTAGCCGTGATCATGCCCACAATTTCAGCAATTTGCTCTGACTTGTATCCGAAGTCCGGCAGCACTTCCGCTGCGATCCGGCAGCTCTCGGCTTCATGCCCCTGATATGCATATAAAAACCCGCAGTCGTGGTACAGACTTGCGGTTTTAAGCAAAATAAGATCTTCGTTTTCGCTGATACCCTCTTCCTCCGCCAGCGCAGATGCCGCCTGCGCTACATCCAGGGTGTGGTGCAGGCCGTGGTAATACAGTGAATCCGCCAGGCCGGTCCGGAGCCGGTCAAGAATATATGCTTCCGCCCTTTCAAATTCCATTATTCCAGAACTTCATAAATATTCACGGTACCGGCTTTGTTTTTCAGACTTACTTCACCGATCAGATTGCACTTAAATGCCTCCTTGATAAGTAAATAGCCCGCCTCAGGTAGTACCACCTGACCCGGCTTGGCTATCGACTGCAGGCGTTGCGCGGTGTTAACGGCATCGCCTATCACGGTATAATCCAGCCGTTTCAAAGCCGCAGAACCGATATTTCCTGAAACCATTTCACCCGAATTGATACCAATCGCCACTTTGGGAAAATAACCCGACTGATCGGACAATTCTTCTTTGAAACTATTGATCTGGTTGCGCACAGCGAGGGAGGATTCAACCGCCCGGTCGAGATGATATTCGCCCCGGAAAACGGCCATAACAGCGTCTCCCATGAATTTATCAACCAGTCCGCCCTGCGCAATGATCTCTTTCACCATCACATCAAAATACTTGTTGATCAGCCTCACAACCGTGTCGGGCGGCTCCTGCTCGGAAATAGTCGTAAATCCGCACATGTCCATAAACACCACCGTAGCCTCAATATTTTCGCTCGACATCAGTGATTTTCCAAACGAATCCTGGGTCATAAACTGCAATACCGACGCGTCCACATACATCCGCAGGATATCATTTTCCCTGACGGCCCTTAATGTTTCTTTGAGCTGGGCAACGTATTTCAGGGTCTTTTCCATCGTCACTTCAAGATCCTTGAAATCAATGGGTTTCGTCAGAAAATCGAAGGCACCCCGGTTCATGGCCGTGCGGATATTATCCATGTCGCCATAAGCCGAAACAATCACGGATTTAAGCAGCGGACTTACTTCGCTCAGGTGCATCAGCAGCGTCAGTCCGTCCATTTCGGGCATATTGATATCACTCAGCACCATATCAATATCCGGATTGGCATCCAGCGTTTCGAGCGCCCTGGCACCATTTTCGGCAAAAACAAATTCATATTCCTGCTCACGGATCTGCCTTCGGAATTTCTGCTTGATCAGCAGCTGAAGGTCCGCTTCGTCATCCACAACCAGTATTTTAGATTTCATATCAGCATATTCATTTTCAGTGCCTTACATGTACTATTCACGATAGTGGCAGCTGCATCAGTTTTTCTTTTAGTTCGGGGAAATTCACGGGCTTGGTCAGGAAATCGTCCGCGCCCAGCTTCATCGCCTGATCGTGGTTTTGACTGTCCCCATAAGCCGTGATCATCATCACTTGTGGCGGGGCCGTAGGGAAATCCTTGCGGATGGATTTCAAAAGTTCGATGCCGCTCATGCCGGGCATATTGATGTCAGAAAGGATCATAACAACCTCGGAAGGATGTTCAGCCAGAAATTGCAAGGCTTCTTCACCGGAAAAAGCAAAGGAAAAAGCGAACTGCCCGCTGCGGATCTCTTTTCTGAATTTTTGCTCAAAAAGCGACTTTACATCTTCTTCGTCATCAACGACCAGTATTTTCATAGGAAGAAATCATTGTTACAGATCATAAAAATAGGGTTTCAACCTTAATAATCATACTGGAATGGTAACGATGAACTCGGAGCCTTTACCAATCTCGCTTTCCACTTCCAGCCGTCCGTTGTGGCCTTTCACCAGGATTTCGTAGCTGAGCGACAAGCCAAGCCCTGTGCCCTGGCCGGTTGGTTTGGTAGAAAAGAATGGCTGAAAGATCTTTTGACGGATGTTTTCGGGAATGCCTCTGCCATTGTCTTTTACCCGGATTTCAACAAACTCCGCAAGCCTTCTCGTGCTTACCGATACAGTTGGTTTGAACTCCGGCTCCTCTTTTTTCCGCTCATTTACAGCATAAAAGGCGTTGTTGATCAGATTGAGCAAAACGCGGCCAATGTCCTGGGCCACAACATGGATCTTGCCAACTGCCGGGTCACCGCTGAAATTAAATTCTGCATTAAAGGTCTTGTCTTTTGCCCGCAAACCATGGTACGACAGCCTCAGATATTCATTGGCCAGCGCATTGATATCCGTCGGTTCCTTGTGCCCGGTACTTGCCCTCGAATGTTCCAGCATACCCTTTACAATCGCATCCGCCCGCTTTCCATGATGCGTAATTTTCCGAAGATTCTCCCCCAAATCATTCAACAAAGCATCCTCTTCCCCCCTTTCCTCCCTTGTCTCCATAAACTCCTCCAAAAGCTCCGTGCTCACCTCCGAAAAGTTGTTGACAAAATTCAGCGGATTCTGTATTTCATGCGCGATGCCGGCAGTAAGTTCTCCCAGTGAAGCCATTTTTTCGGCCTGTATCAGCTGGTTCTGGACTGCTTTGAGGTTGTTGAGCGAATTGTTCAACTCGGCGGTGCGCTCGGCTACTTTCTGTTCCAGCGACGCATTTTGCTCCCTCACGATCTTTTCGTTTTCCAGTGTTTTTTCAAGAAGCTGCTGCTGGGCTTCGATACGGTCTTTTTCAAGGTCTTTCTTTTCCCACTCAAAACGTTTTGACAAAAGATAAGAAAGAATAAATATCTCGATCAGGATAGCCACCGACACGTGACTGATCTCAAAAAAGTAGGGAGGGAAGCCGGTCTGGATGTACACCGCTTCCACGATCACAATGGCGCAAAAGATAAAATAAGTGAGGGCAAGGTAGTAACCCAGCACATTGCCTTTTTTCCCAACCATAATCCCCAGCGTCACAATCAGCGCAAAGGAAGCCACGGCATTGATCTGGTTAAAAATCAATACCTGCATCATGGGCATAAACTGGCTTATGACTACCGAAACGACGAAATAACCAAATGCCCAGAGCGAAAACCGGTAAAACCATGGAATGTACTTTTTGACTTCCAGAAACCGCGTGCAGTACAGCCACAACACCGGAATGTTGACAGCCGGAATGAGCATGTACCAGAACATCATGTCGGGCCGGGAGAAGAAATACGGCAGGTAACCATCCATGACACAGGCCGTGGTGGCCGCGTAAATGGCCACAATCAGCGCATAATGCAGGTAGGAACGCCGCCTGAACGACAGGAACAGAAGGATGTTATTGATAATGACAAAAAGCAAAACGCCTTCGTAGAGGCCGTAGATCATCTTTTGGCGGTTGGCCTTGATCTCGTATACTTTCTCCTTCCAGATCCTGATCGGTACCGGGTTGGTATATGACCTGAACCTTACATAAAACTCGTGGTTGCCGGCAGGCAGCGGAAAAAGCTGGAAATGGTGCCGGATCACCTTTTCGTCCAGCCCCGCCGTATAACCCGAATGGTACAACTGCCATTGTCCGTCAGGCTTTTTGAAATAAAGATCAGTAACTGGCAAATGCGCCTGGGCGAGTTCCAGCCACAACGTTTCATTTGTTTTATTGACCAACGAAAATTTGAGCCAGTAAAAAGATTCAGTAAACCCGAAATTGAGGATCGTCTTGTCAGAAGGTTTGAATTGTGACGCCATGCCCGCCCCGCTCACCTGCTCAATGGTGAGCTTGCCTTCCTTGTCTTCCAGCAGCATTACCTTTTTCCCAATGTCGATAAAACTGCTTTTCCCATCCCAAATCACCTCGGCCGACAATGCCGGGAGCGAACAAAACACCAAACAGATGAGCAGGTAAAGCTTGTTCATAGGCGGAAATTAAATGTCAAGGTGCTTCGGGTCTGTGAAATTGGACGGGATATTCAGTAAAAAAGCGAAAACGATCCACCAGATGATACAGTAAGTCCCGAACGGAAGATACCCCATGAAACCCAGGGCCGGCATTTCAAAAATATGGTAAACGTTCACATAAGGTACGCTGTAAGCCCAGTAGGCCGGGGTTTGGGTGATGATCTGGCCGTTTTCGTGGTAGGCACTGAAATAATTCTGGAATTCGAGCAGAAATCCCTGGATCAGGTACGACAACGCAAACAGCAGCACTGGCGACCAGTTCCCGTCTTTGACCATGTTAAAAGGCGTCCAGATTTCGAGCTTTTCGAGCACGATGCTGAGGATGATCAGCGGGACTACCCACAGGAGCGTAAAAAGTGTATCGGGATAGAATGCGATGAAGAAGAGCGCCAGATAACAAACCGCCAGCATCACATAGCCGAGCCAGCCTGCGATTCTGATTTTTGGCCCGTTGCTGAACCTGTTTTTTAATCCGTCGAATGTCAGCAGCAGGCAGTACCATTCAAAAGCCAGCGGCATCAGGCCGGCCGAGCCTATGACTGCATAGATTGTGAACTGGTTGTCGGGGATCATATCGCCTTTGGGATAGATCCAGTTGTCGTCCACAAAGAAATTGAGATATTCAAAAATGAGCCAGCCGGACACAGAAGCAACGCCGATCCCGATCAGTTCCCGGCCCGACCTGCCGATGATGGACTTTCCGCCGGTCCTCACGTATACCCAGCCGTCCATCAGCAGCGCAAAACCCCAGAAAAGCGGCAAATCCGCCCAAATAATGATCCATCTTGGCTCACTCAATTTCGCCCAAAGAATCCATAAAGTGCTTCCCCACATCACCAGCCCCAGCCAGAACCATATCGGCAAAGGCACACGTTTGACTGGCGGGGACGGAGGTTTTACACTTTTTTTAAACCCAAAAATATCCGGCATCAGATAAAGGAGCGCAATGCAGAAAAAAAGGAAAGCAACGGCGACAAAAACAAGCAGACTGAAACCCGCTTTGGGAGGCGCGACCAGTGGCGGGTACTGAAAATAATTGTGATCGAAATGCCCGTCGAAACAGATCCATGCGCCCAGATACGGGATAAAAATAATGCCTGCGCAGGCTACAAGAAGATAAAAAACTTTACTGGAAGTGTTCATTTATGCTGGCTGAGTTTCTGTTTTGACTAATTGTTTGAGCGACTTCAAAAACAGTATCAGCAGCAGATCGTACTTGATCACATCGCGATAACCATTGAAAAATATACGCAGCGGCAGCCAGACACTTTTCAGTTTTTCCTCGGTGAGGCTGAAAACCTGGAAGCAAATATTGTCGCGCAGCTGTTTTCCGTAATATTTCATCCAGGATTGTTCATTACCGAATTTCGCCCCATCCCAATCCCGCAAACCCACGGCTTCGCAAAAAATCAGAAACTTCTTTTTCATATAGGGTTGCGCCTCGTGATTTCCGCAATAATATTCAGATAAAATATCGGAAACCCGCATGCCCCTGTCGGAAGCAACATTGTAATGCCGGCAGATCACATACGGGTCTATGTCGCCGAGCATGTCGGAACCGGGCGCGTCGATGTTGATGAAATACTGCTCCTTCTCGGTCGTTAGCGGCTTTTTGTCATGCAACAGGTAATAAAACATGAAGTCGCCGGAAGAGCTGGCGATGTCGCCCAGCCAGGTAACAATGTCCATGTTCGAATCTACATGCGGACAAAGGTTTTTGAGAAAATAAAGGAATTTCGGCAGCGGGGTAACCGCCTGCTTGTAATTGTAAGCGTCCAGACCGGCCAGCACATGCGCCACATCGCAATAGTTTCCGTCGGGCAGCACACATTCCTGGTGATCGTTTTTGTAAATAAAAGGCACCTGCCCCACCCTTGTGTTGCCATAAACCCTGTCGTTATCCCTATACGTAATGAGCCTGTGCTTGGGCTGGTACGCATTGTCTTCGTACCGGGTCACCGCTCTGGAATGCTCCGCAGGGTCTGGCAGGATTTCCACTTTGTAGCGCATTTCTATGCCCGCCGCCCCCTTGATCAACTCCGTATTCCAGCCCCATTGGTCATAAAAAATCTTTCGTAACCTGGTAATCATAAGCTTGGTATTGTTCTGATCACCCGTAAAATAGTCTTCTTCTTCTTTCAGCAGATTCATAAAATCCCCGACATGGAGCACGTTCGCCAGGTCATGCCCTGGCTCGGGGGATTTGGAAAGTACAGGTTGTACAAGTTCGCTCATAAAGTCACGTTGAGAATGTAAAATGTATAGCAAGAATCAGCCCGTGTCCGACATGAACACTGCTGTTATCAGATCAATTTATCTACATTAAAATGGTGTGGAAATGGCCTTACCTGTCCTTCTGAAAATAATGGACAATATAGTAATTATTTATTTGCGCATATCTACTCATAAATATCTCATTCAGACAGTTTTACTGCCCCTATGGGGATCGTGATCCTGAACTCCGTCCGCTCCCCTTGTTCGGTATCCACGTCGAGCAGGCCGTCGTGCCCGTTGGTGATAATATCGTAGCTCATGGAAAGGCCCAGTCCAGTGCCCTGGCCGGTTGGTTTTGTAGTGAAAAATGGCTGGAATATCTTGGCCTTCACGCTGTCGGGCATCCCGGCTCCATTGTCTGTTACCCTGATGTACAGCTTGTTATCAAATTTCTTGGTCGAAATCTTCACTTCCGGTTTGTAATCCCCGAGGTTGCCCGATTCCTGCAACATTTTCTTCTTTTCCGCTACAGCATAAAAAGCATTTGTAAACAGGTTCAGAAAAACCCTGCCCAGGTCTTGCGGAAGCACATTAACCTGGCCGATAGTAGGGTCGAAATCCGTAGTAAGTGTTGCATTGAATTCCTTGTCTTTCGCCCGCAGACCGTGGTACGCGAGCCGCATATATTCGTCAGCCAGCGCATTGATGTCGACCGGCTCCTTTTCACCGGAAGAAGTCCGGGAATGCTGTAACATTCCCTTCACAATCGAATCCGCGCGTTTACCGTGGTGCGTGATCTTCTGCTGGTTCTGGCTAAGGTCTGCGATAATTCCTTTGATATAATCCTTGTCTGCTTCCTGCAAAGGCGATTTTTCAATCTCTTCTTCCAGTTCCTGGCAAAGCTCTACCGAAACCTCCGAAAAGTTGTTCACAAAATTCAGCGGATTCTGGATCTCATGCGCGATCCCGGCAGTGAGTTCTCCCAGGGAAGCCATTTTTTCGCTCTGTATCAGCTGGTTCTGCGTTGCTTTCAGCTCCTCGATCGCTTTCTGCAATTCTTCTTTTTGTAATGTCAGTTCAAGTGTTCGTTCGTTCACCAGATATTCGAGAGATTCTTTCTGCGCTTTGCTCTCTTTTTCTTCGCGCAGCCGGTCTTCTCTCTCCTTTAAAAGCGCTTTCTGCTGCTTCTGGGCATAAAACCATATCACAAAGCACAATACAAACGCAAAAGAATTGGCTATGGAAAGGTACTGGTCATACTCCCGGTAAAATTTTGGCACGGCAACTTGCAGTATATCATTGATAATTGAAATGATCATGAACGGCAGGATCGACTGCACAGTGGAGCGCAGCGGTTTAAATTCGTCGTTCTTGTAAATAACGGAAACCAGCCCGATCATAAAAACATGCCATATCCAGCTGAACCAATCCGGTGTGTCGGCAATGAAGTAAGTGGCTATGAGGGCAACGGTGAAATATCGGGCATAGATGAGCAGCTTATCCCATTCCGGCAAAGTGGTTTTCGTCTGCAGGGAAGAACGAACATATTGGATCAGAAAAAATGAGACCAGAAAATAATCCATACAGGTTCAGGAGTCTTTTTGTTCGTAAACAGATTTGGAAAGCAAAGTAATTATTTTCTGCTAGATTATGACGAGAAGGGGGTTTTGGTTGCGTGTAGGGAGAGGAGTTCGGGAAGAAAGGGAGGATGGAGGAACGGGAAGATGGAGGAAAGGGAGGAATCTCCGAGAGCCCAACGGGCTCAAATACCTTAGCCCTTCGGCAACGCCGGGGGCGGACGAGAGGGAATATGAATGGGAGGAAAGGGAAGAAAGGGACGAAGGAGGAAAGGGAGAAACGGAGGAAAGAAAAAATAAACACATCAGCAGAGCCCAACGGGCTCAAATACCCTAGCCCTTCGGCAACGCTCGGGGCGGACGAGAGGGAATATGAATGGGAGGATGGAGAAACGGAGGAAAGGGAGGAAGGAGGAAAGGGCAATTGGCGGGAGCTGGTTGCCTTTTTTTGGGTTCTAATTTATTTCTAACAGCTTTTTAATCCAATTATAAAGGCGTTTTAATCCCTTTTTTAACGCAGCTCAGAACCTTTGCTCACATAAAGTCTAAACGAACAAGACTATGTCGATCAAAGTAGCCATTTATTTTCCGTTCGCGCTGCTGATGTGCTGGCCTGGCCCAGGAAAAGCCCAGACCGTATATACTTTACAGCAGGCGCTGCAAACCGCCCGGTCGGACAACCCGGTGCTCAAAAGGGAGCAATTTAATGTCGGCATTTCGCAGGCTGACATCACCACGGCGCAGCTCCGGCCGAACCCGATTTTGAACAATCAGTCGCTGCAACTGGTGCAGCCTTCCCGGTTCCCCGACAATTCATCGTGGTACAATGGTGCAAACCGCCAGATATGGTGGCAGGTCACCAAACCGTTCCAGCTTCCTGTTCAGCGGGAAAACAAGATCCATTTTGCCGAACAGAATGTAAAATTGACACAAAAACAATACGCCGAAACCGAAAGACAATTGTTTCAGGCTGTGGCGCAGAAATGGCTCGATGTGTGGACGGCCCACAAACAGCTTGACTTACTGGGAACCGCGAAAAGTAACGTAGACTCGCTGGCAACCATTAACAGGCTCCGGCTGAAAAACCAGGTGATCACTACCACGGATCTGGCACGTACCGAGCTGCTGGCCAATCAGTATGCCATTCAGCTGAAATCGGCCGCCCAGGTTTACCGCAATGAAATCGCAAACCTGAAATTCATGATGGGAACAAAGGATTCGGTAAGCGTCGATACGGCAGACCAGTTCCGGTTTGAGTTCCCTGCCGAAATGGAAGCCCTGATAAAACAAGCTTTTCAGAACCGGACCGATATTCAGGCCATCAAATCGACTATGGATGTGGCGGATGCCAATATCAGGCTGCAAAAATCCAGTGCATTGCCAACCCCGGAATTAGGGTTAATCTACAACCCGCAGAACAAAGCCCACTATATGGGTATTTACGGAACCATTGAAATACCGCTGTTTTCGCGAAACCAGGGGGAAATCAAAAAGTCCACGATCATGAAACAGCAGGCGGAACAGGCCCTGAATGCTACCGAACTGCAGGCGCAGACCGAAATCCAAACAGCCTATCGAACCTTTCAGCTTCAAAAACAGAACGTACAGAATTTCAATCAGTTACTAACACAATCTCAAATCATACTGAACAGTGTTAAATATTCTTACCTGCGTGGAGGAACTACAATTGTGGATTTTCTGGAAGCGCAACGCAGCTGGCTCGATACCCAGCAGCAATATTATGATCTGTTACAACAATACCGCCAAAGTTACATTGACCTCCTGTACACATCAGGTCTGATCACTCAACTCGCTCAATAACATGAAGAACCTGATCCTATACAGCTGCCTGACCGCGGGTTTGATCACAGCTTGTACCAGCAAAGAAACCCACCAGGTGCAGGAAGACAACACCACGCCGGTGGTTAACAGCAGCGGCACGAAAATATCGTTTCCGCAGGCCGAAAGCGCCAATTTTTTCCAAACCGAAAACATAGCTGCAACTTCCCTGATGGCAGATATTACGGCCCCGGCCAAGGTATCGGCCACCGTGATACGCTCTGAGGAAGGCGCGTCGGGAAACATCGTGATTTTCGACAATCCTGAACTTTCCGGCAATTACACCCAGCTTTTGCAGCACCTTACGATGATCAACCAGATCCAGAATATCAATATCCGTCAACGTAAAACGGAGCTGGCGCGCATGCAGGATTTGCAGGAACACGGCGCAGCCACCGGCAAAGACCTGCTCGAATCGCAAACCGCCCTGGCCATGGAAGAAACGAACCTGATCAACGAAAGATCGGCCATTATTGAACATGAAACCAAACTGAAAGCCGGAGGTTTTGAACCCAAACAACTACGCCGTGCGCCCGCCGGAACCGCCTATCTCATTTGCGATGTGCCTGAAAGCGAGATCAATAAAGTAAAAAAAGGCAGCAGCTGCACCATCATGTTCACGGCATTCCCCAACGAAAAATTCACAGGAAACATAGACGACGTGGCTGACATGGTAGACCAGACCACGCGGATGATCAAGCTCAGGGTGAGTATCAACAACTACACTGGCAGGCTCAAAGCCGGTATGTTCGGTACAGTAGCATTTGGTTTAAGTGAAGGTAAAAACCTCAGTATCAATAAAGATGCGCTGATTACGATACAGGGTAAGAACTATGTTTTTGTAAAAAGCGGCGCCACCAGTTTCGAGCGGCGCGAGGTCAATGTCGGCGATCAGATCGGCGACAGGATCATTGCATACAGCGGCCTTAAAAACGGCGATAATGTGGTGATCAAAGGCGTGATGCAATTGAAAGGCTTATCGTTTGGCTACTAACCTCCCCGACCATGTTACAGGCACAAATATTCATCGGCACCGACCATTGGAAAGGCGGATTGCCTTTGTACGAATACATTTTACAGTTTTTGGTTAAACAAAAAGTCCAGGGCGCAACCGTCTACCGCGCCAGCCTGGGTTTTGACGGCAAACACCTGAACCGGCCCAACGACCTTTTCAGCTTTGACGAAACTCCGGTGGTGATATCCTTCATCGACGAAGAAGAGAAAGTAAAAGCAGCGCTCACCCTGCTCCGCAAAGAGATGAAAGGCGGCTTCATAGTTACCAACCATGTAGAAAAGTGGAATTAAAATGATCAAGAACCTGCTCTTTTTCAGCCTGCGCAACCGCTGGGTTGTGATCGCTGTCAGCTTTGTGCTGATGGGCGTCGGCTACTGGTGTTTTACCCAGCTCAAAATAGAAGCTTACCCCGACATTGCCGATACCAATGTGATTGTTGTTGCCCAATATCCCGGCCGGGCCGCGGAAGAAGTGGAGCAACAGGTTACAGTGCCCATTGAACGGGCTTTGCAAAATACCCCCAATGTCCTCGACAGGAGAAGCCGCACGATATTCGGCTTGTCCGTTGTGCAGCTGACATTTAAAGACGGAACCGACGATTACTTTGCACGCCAGCAAGTTACAGAGCGCATTGCTTCCGCAGAACTACCTGCCGGAGTATCGCCTGAACTTGCTCCTTTGTCGACGGCAGTAGGAGAAATCCTGCGTTATGTAGTGGAAGCGCCCGCCAGTTACAGCCCCACCCAGCTCCGGGATTTGCAGGATTGGGTCATTAAACCTGCCTTGCTGCAGGTTCCCGGAATTGCCGACGTGACCACTTTCGGTGGGCCGCTGAAACAATACCATGTGATCACGTCTCCCGAAAAGCTGGTTAAATATGGTCTTTCGCTGCAAAATGTGATGGATGCGATCAATGTAAATAACCAGAATACAGGTGGCAACATCATTTCCAGAGGTGGCCAGGGATTTGCGATACGTGGGCTTGGCGCGATCAAAGATGAACTGGATATCCAGAATATCGTATTGAAATCCGACAATGGTGTACCTGTCTTTGTCCGCGATGTAGCGACTGTAGAAATCACCCCTCCCCCGCCAAGCGGCGTAATGGGCTATACTATTACACAGGACAAAGTCGACGTCAGCAGCGGCGTGGAAGGCATTATCCTCCTCAGAAGGTACGAAAACCCCAGCGAGGTACTGAAAGTGTTAAAGGAAAAAATGGCTGATCTCACCGCCAGCGAACTGCCCGAAGGTGTAAAATTAAGGCCTTTGTACGACCGCAGCTTCCTGATCGACCACTCGCTGGAAACGGTAGCCCATACCCTTTTCGAAGGTATCACCATCGTGGTTATATTGCTGATTTTCTTCCTAGGAAGCATCCGCAGCGCCTTGGTGGTGGCATTGACAATTCCATTCTCCCTGCTCTTTGCGTTTATACTCATGCGTTTAACCGGCATTCCGGCGAATTTGCTTTCATTGGGCGCGATAGACTTCGGGATAATCGTGGACGGAGCTTGCGTAATGGCCGAGCATTTGATTAGAAAATACCGCACGGCCACCGTGGAGGAAAAAGAACAGGGCATTGTAAAAATCACTTTACTGGCCGCCCAGGAAGTGGGCCGGGAAATATTCTTTTCGGTAACGATCATCATTCTGGCTTACATGCCTATTCTGCTGATGACACGGGTGGAAGGAAAGCTGTTTTCGCCCATGGCTTTGACGCTGGCTTTTGCGGTGATCGGGTCTATGCTGGCTGCGCTCACGTTTATTCCCGTATTGATTTCATTTGCCTACCGGAAAGCCCTCGCCGATCCCGAAAAGCCTATCAAGGAGCAGAAAAACTTCATACTGGAATTCATGACGCGCTCTTATGCAAAATCCCTGGCAGGTTTTCTGAGACATTATAAAACAACGGTTATCGCAGGTTTCAGTGTCGTGATGGTGCTGGTTTTGTTTGGCTTAAAATTGCGTACAGAGTTCCTGCCGACGCTGGACGAAGGTTCTATCTTCCTGAGGGGCAATTTCCCGTCGGGAATTACGATCCAGGAGAATGCAAGCTACGCGCCGAAAATCAGGAAAATCATTTCCAAATATCCGCAGATCGCTTTTGTAATTACCCAAACCGGCAGAAACGACGATGGTACCGACCCTTTTCCAGCCAACAGAAATGAAATCCTGGTGGGCCTGAAAGACTATGAGCTCTGGAGTAAAACCATTACCAAGAAAGAACTGGTTGAAAAAATAAAAACTGATCTGCAGACCCAGCTGCCGGCCGTATCCTTTTCTTCCGGCCAGCCGATCATCGACCAGGTGATGGAAATCGTGACAGGAAGCGCGGCCGATCTGGCGGTATCCATTGTGGGCGATGACTTGCATATGATGCGCCAAAAAGCTGAGGCCATTGCCAAAATCGTCAAAGCAACGCGGGGCGCCGACAATGTGAATATTGAGCAGGAAGGTCCGCAGGAACAGCTGGCGATCAATATCAACCGGCAGGCAGCGGCGCGTTTCGGGATCAATGTGGCGGACATCCAGAACATGATCGAGGCGGCGATTGGCGGAAAAACGATCTCCACTTTATACGACGGTACCAAACGATACGATATTGTCGTGCGCTTTTTACCCAAATACCGGAACTCGATCGACGCGATCAAAAATGTGCAGGTACCTTCCCTGACCGGCGCGCTGGTGCCTATGAGCCAGCTCGCAGATATCCGCTTCATTGAGGGACAAACCAATATTTACCGGTACGGAAGCAAACGCATGGTGACCGTCCGTACCAATATCCGCGGCCGCGACCAGGGAGGATTTGTGGCTGAGCTGCAAAAGAAACTGAATGCAAAAGTGCATGTGCCAAAGGGTTACAGCATTGTATACGGCGGTCAGTACGAAAACCTGGAACGTGCCGGAAAACAGCTTGCTTTCACCATTCCGTTGACAATCGTAATGGTTTTCCTGTTCCTTTTTATGTTGTTCAAAAACCTGCCTCATACCATGGTAACCATGAGTTGCATACTGTTTGCGCTGGGTGGCGGAATTTCGGCCCTGCTTTTGAGGGGGTATTATTTCAACGTGTCCGCAGGTGTCGGCTTTGTGAGCATTTTCGGGATTTCTGTTATGGCGGGTGTATTGCTGGTTTCGGCGCTCAACCGCGCCCAGCAATCGCAGGATAACAATATCCACGAAAACGTGCTGGAAGCTTCCACCGAACAACTCCGCGCGTTGCTTTCGATCCTTGTGGTGGCGATTATCGGTCTGGTACCGGCTGCGATTTCGTCGGGGATCGGGTCTGATGTGCAGCGGCCGCTGGCTACAGTGATCATAGGCGGGCTGACCAGTACCTTACTTTTTGCGCCAATACTGCTGCCGCCTCTGTACCTGTGGGCTGAAAAGAAACGTAAACCGAAAAAAACGGGCGAAATCATGGATTTGTAATTTTTTAAGCAGGAAAAATCTATTTTTGCTGATCTACCCTGCTTTTTTATGAAAAAATTCCTGGCCATTTCTGCCTTCCTGATCGTGCCGTTATTCACGGTTGCGGCTATCCAAAAAGATGTATTGTCTCCCGACGGGAAAATCCGGGTTTCGGTCGCCATCGACAAGACATTCAGTTACTCGGTTTTTTACAATAACCAAACCCTTTTAACGGCTTCTGAAATTGATATGGCCCTGGAAAACGGGGCCACACTTTCCGGCCAGCGTTCCAAGCCCAAGATCACTACGCGGGCCGTCAATGAAGTGATCATCTCGCCGGTGCCGGAAAAACGGAAAAGGATTCCCGACGTCTATAATGAAATTACCTTCCGTTTTCAGGGTTCGTTCGGCGTTATTTTCAGGGTTTATAATGATGGTGTTGCCTACCGTATTACCACGGCTTTCAAGGATTCCCTTATTGTTAAAAACGAAACGGCCCATTTCAAATTTTCTTCCAGCCACCAGGTATACCTTTCCGAAGTAGCTGCGCGCGGCAACCAGGACAAGTACCATACCAGTTTTGAGGAGCCTTACCAGGTGAAAAGGCTGGACAGCATTTCTTCCAAAAAACTGCTCTTCACACCGCTTTTGATCGCACCTGAAAATCAGCCCAAAATCGTCATCACAGAATCGGACCTGGAAGACTACCCGGGTATGTACCTCGCAGGCACAGGAAAAAATGCGCTATCCGCCGATCTTCCGCCCTATCCCAAAAAAGAGACCGTCATGACAGGCGAGTTTTCGCATGTGTATGTAGCTGAAAGAGAGAATTTTCTCGCAAAGACAAAAGGTACCCGCAGTTTTCCCTGGCGTGTGATCATGATAGCTCCCGAAGACAAAGACCTTCCGGCGAATGACCTCGTTTACAGGCTGGCATCTCCCTCCCGCGTCAGCGATGTTTCCTGGATACAGCCCCGAAAATCGACGGAGGAATGGATCATTTCTTCCAATATTTTCAATGTGCCTTTTAAAAGCGGGATCAATACGGAGACTTACAAATACTATGTTGATTTTGCCAAACGGTTTGGGTTCGAGCAGGTTTTGCTGGATGCGGGATGGAGCGACAACAATGATCTTTTCAAAATTACACCCACGCTCGATATGGAGGAGCTTGTTCTTTATGCTAAAAGCAAAGGCATCAAACTGGGCATGTGGACACTCGCGATGACCCTCGACAGACAGCTGGAACCCGCGCTCAACCAGTTTAACAAATGGGGCGTTGACTTCATAATGACAGACTTCATCGACCGGGACGACCAGAAAACCGTTAATTTTTATCATAAAGTAGCCAAGGCCTGCGCCCGCCACAAAATCATGCTGATGTTCCATGGCGCATTCAAACCCGCAGGCTTCAACCGCACTTATCCGCACGCATTGACGCGGGAAGCGGTTTTGGGTTCCGAATACAACATGTGGAGCGACAAAGCACATCCCGATCACAACCTGCTCCTGCCTTTTATCCGCATGACTTCCGGCCCGATGGATTATGAACCAGGCCTGCTCAGCAACGGTACTGTCAAAACTTTCCGTTCGGCTGCTGAAAACGTAATGTCGCTCGGCACCAGAACGCAGCAGCTGGCGATGTTTGTGGTATACGAAAGCCCCATCCAGCTTTTTTCCGGAAATCCGTCGCAGGGACTCTTGGAGCCTGATTTTATGGAGTTACTCGGCAGCATACCGACCGTCTGGGACACGACCATTGTGCTCAATGCAAAGCTCGGAGACTACATCGTAACAGCCCGAAAAAAGGATAACAACTGGTATATCGGTGCCATGACCGACCTCACGCCCAGAGAATTAACCGTTTCTCTGGATTTTCTGGATCAGCATAATTACGAGGCAGTCATTTGCGAAGACGGTGTCAATGCGGACAGGTATGCTTCAGATTACCGGTTATACAAAAAGCAGTTAAAAAAAAACGACGCCATTCAGATCAAAATGGCGCCGGGCGGTGGGTATGTAGTACGGTTGAAACGAAAATGAAACACTGCAATTTTAATCTACAAACTGCCTGTCGGCCAATGCGTTGATGTCCTTTACTTCGAGGATATTTTTTTCATATCCGTACTTTACAACTTTAATCATCGCATCTCCGACCTGGCTGAGCCTGGAAAGGAAATTGGGGAAAAACGTACGGAGGATCGGAAAAAGCCAGCGGAAATATTTATAAAGTGACAATGTATTTTTGGCACCTTCGGTAGGCTGCATCACGCCGGGACGAAACGCGTATGCTTTTTTGAAAGGCAATTTCATGAGATCATTTTCGGTCTTGCCTTTCACCCTCGCCCACATCAATTTGCCGTTTTCAGTGGTGTCGGTACCTGAGCCGGAAACGTAGCAAAAAACCATGTCGGGATTGATCCTGCTCAATGTGCCCGCCACGTGCAGCGTCAGGGTATGCGTGAGTTTAAAATACTCAGGTTCTTTCATCCCCACCGATGAAACGCCCAGACAAAAGAAACAGGCATTGTAGCCAGCCAGCTCGCTTTCTATCGGAGAAATATCAAAGAAATCCTTATGTACGACCTGCTTTACTTTGGGATGTTCGATGTCGTAAGGTTTTCTGCCGATGATCAATATGGCTTCCACATCGTCGCTCTGAAGGCATTGCAACAATACGCCCTCTCCTACCATACCGGTAACGCCGGTGATAATTGCCCTGATCTTTGTATTTTTTTCCATGTTAGTTTTAAATGGTGATCATGTCCCAGATCATTTCAAAAGCCTGATCGATGACTTCTGATTCTCTTTTTTTATCAAAACCAGCCTTGGCAAGATACTGATGCAGCCCGTACACGTGGCTGCCAACCAAGGTCAGCAAAAGATCGGCTGGCAAAGGTTTCAGAATTCCTTCACGTACTGCCTGTTCAAAAAGCTCGATATGCGGTTTAGCCTGGTTTACCAGCTCGTCGGGCGGGATACTTGCCAGGTGGGGCGAAAAATGAAATTGCTGGATGAAATAAAACTCCTGGTTGTTTTTCAGCGCCCAATATAGTGTGTGGTTGAATAGGGTCCTGAACTTTGCCTCGACAGTATCGTTGTTGTCTATCTGGGAATATACATAGGTATTAAGCTCCCCTTTGATACGGTTGTATAAATTAATGACCAGCTCGTCCTTGGTTTTAAAATAATGAAACAAAGTACCCGCCGCCACGCCCGCGTTACTTGCGATTTTGCTGGTGGGCGTTCCGTGAAAACCATATTCCACGAACAATTGCAGGGCCGATTCAAGTATTTTCTTTTGTTTGTCCATTACAGCATGTGTTTTTGATTGACTGCTCACTCAACAAATTTATGTACTTTTTATGTTTAGCCAATGACTTGCGTCATACCTGGACAAATTTAACTGCCCCAGGCCGCAGATATTTGTTTAAACATGTCAAATGACAATCTTGCAGCCGCAAACCATTCCATTTAGTATTAAAAATACCTTATGAATTACCAACCTGATGCTGACCGTTACCAGCACATGACGTACCGCCGCTGCGGAAGAAGCGGCCTCAAACTACCTGCAATTTCACTCGGGCTGTGGCACAATTTCGGCGGAGTGGATATTTTTGAAAACTATCGTGCGATTCTCAGGACTGCTTTCGATAAGGGCATCACACATTTTGACCTGGCCAATAATTACGGTCCTCCGGCAGGTTCGGCAGAAGAGAATTTCGGGTTATTGATGAAAAAAGATTTTGCCCCATACCGAGACGAACTGATCATTTCCTCCAAAGCCGGTTACCTCATGTGGCCGGGACCTTACGGAGAATGGGGTTCAAGGAAATACCTGATGGCGAGCATTGACCAGAGCCTGAAAAGAATGGGGCTGGACTATGTCGATATCTTTTACTCGCACCGTCCCGATCCCGAAACCCCTCTTGAAGAAACCATGTCTGCACTGGACACTATCGTGCGGCAGGGCAAAGCGCTCTACGTCGGGATATCCAATTATCAGGCGGAGGATGCTGAAAAGGCCATTGCCATACTGAAACAGCTCGGGACGCCCTGCCTGATCCATCAACCCAAATACTCCATGTTCGAACGCTGGGTAGAAGGGGGTTTAATGGACATACTAGGCCGTGAAGGTGTAGGATGTATCCCTTTTTCGCCTCTCGCTCAGGGACTTTTGACTAACAAATATCTTCATGGCATTCCGGCTGATTCACGGGCGGCCAAGGCCGAAGGTTATCTGCAGGAAAGCCAGGTAACCCCGGAAATTGTTGAAAAAATCAAAAAACTGAATGAGATAGCGGTGGATCGTGGGCAAAGCCTGGCGCAAATGGCGTTATCCTGGCTGCTGAAAGATCCGCGGGTCACTTCCGTGCTGATAGGTGCCAGCAAAGTTGCCCAACTGCTTGATTCTCTTTCTTGTCTGAATAATACTGCGTTTTCGGAAGACGAACTGAAAAGGATCGAAGCGGTGCTGGCTTAATATTTCAGATTCAATGCCGCATTCTTCGCCGCTTTCTTGAAGGCGAAGAATGCCTTTTTTTAATGCGCGACCCGGTTTTTATCTACCCAATAGGCGAGCCACAGGACAATCGCCTGCAAGACCATGAATGAAACAAACATTGCCGGAATGGAGTCGCCCGGGGGCGGACCGAATAAATTGAAAAGGTTGGCGGCAACAAAAAAAGCGACCATTACCCACAAGCTCCACTTGCCCTGGCTGTTTACCGCCCGGGTGCTTTTGGCATATAAGTAAACCCCTCCAAAGAACAGTATGCCTTCGATCAGTAGCGTAAGCGGCATGGAATTCCAGAGGCCCAGGCCTACCTTTTCGGAACCAAACAAGGTTAGTGGAAGATCGGCGGTGTGGACTATGTAATCCAGAAACCAGTGACTGAGCACTGCCAAACCAACGATTGCTGCGTCTTTGAAATCTTTTTTAAATAACCAATACAAAAAACCGACTACAACTCCCCAGAGAACTCCCATCACAAGGCTGTGCGTGTAGGGATAATGCACAAAATCGAAGGGATTCACTTCGGTGAAACCTGGAACGATCTTGACTTGCTCAATGTCCAGCAAGAGCAGTACAGGCCAGAGAATGTCCACAAACTCGACGGCCAGAAAAAGCATAACGAGCGATATTTTTGGAGCTGCTTTTTTCACTCCAAGTGCTAATCCGTAATGTCCGATAAACATAAATATGAGTTGATTAATGATGCTGCAAAGCTATCACCGGCTCATTTAAAGCCACTTGACATATATCAAGAAATCAGGAAAGTTGCTTTCTGCGTATTCTGCTGATCGTTTCGGGTGTCATGCCGAGCATGGAAGCGAGATACTGAAGCGGTACCTGATTAAAAATCTCCCGGTTATGTTCAAAGAAGAAGTTGTAGCGTTGCTCGGCAGTCATGGATAAGAGGTTGAATATGCGATCTTCCATGATCGTGAAACAGTGTGCGATGAATAATCTTTCCGTTTCCGGCCATCTGGGTATGAGCTCCCCGATCCGGTCGTAGTCCGCTTTTTCGATGGTATATAATTCCGTATCGGTCAGTGCCTGCATATTCCAGCGCCCGGGCGTGCGAAAAACGAGGCTTGCGAGGTCTGTTACAAAATAGCCTTTTGTAGAAATCCATTGCGTAACCTCCCTGTCCTCCTGCGACACAAAAATTCGCAGCATACCCGACTGGATAAAGCTGAGTTTGTTACAGATTTTCCCGGTCTGGAGGTAATAGTCACCTTTTTTGAGCGTGGATTTTCTGAACAGCTGGGCTACTTTGTAAAGATCCTCCCGTTCAAAAGCAAAGTAGGAATGCAGGTATTGTTCGAGTTCAGTCATATTAATGTGAAGTTAGCACGAAGCCGGCGCGAACGTAGACGTTCGTGACTTTTATTTTCAGGCCTCCGGCCGGTATAGTTAGCGCGAACATAATGTCGTGATCAATACTCCTAGGCCTCCGGCGGGTGAAATACTTCTCCTACGGCCGGAGGCCTTTTAATAGTCGGCATTAACCTGGAGGCTGGCGCCAGCGTGCGCGATTTCGTACAAAGATGTTCGAATCTGAACAAAGTTAAATCTAAAAACGGCCATCATGAACTAAAAAAAGGGATTTTCACTTACTGGCATATATTTTATACAAAGAACTATGCAATACCATGTACCGTCTGTTAGCCATAAAAATAAAATAGTAATCAACCTGACCTCATGTTTCAAAATTATTTCAAAACTGCCTGGCGAAACGTTGTTCGCAACCGTGTTTTTTCTGCAATCAATATCATTGGACTTGCAATGGGGCTTGCTTCTTGCATGCTCATCGGGCTATATGTACTGGACGAACTGAGCTTTGACCGGTTTCATGATAAGTCGGACCGGATCGTGCGGGTGATTTTTAAAGGTACCATGCAGGGTGGAAAAATAAATGAATCCCACGTCATGCCTCCTACTGCCGCCGCCCTCAAAGCCGACTACCCCGAGGTACTGGACGCTACCCGTATCCGTCAGGGCGGTTCGCCGCTGATCCTTATGGATGAGAAGCTTTTCACGGATGAAAATCTGGCTTTTGTTGATTCTAACTTTTTTAACGTTTTCACAGTCCCTATGATCCAGGGCAACCCAAAAACGGCTTTGCTTGAACCCCACAGTATCGTGATCTCGCGGTCAACGGCAGAGAAGTTTTTCGGAAAAACCGACCCGGTCGGAAAGCTGCTGAACTTCAAGGACTGGAAAGCTACCTACAAAGTGAATGGTGTTTTCGAAGATATTCCCGCCAATTCTCATTTCGGATATGATCTTTTGGCGTCCATGTCTACGATTCCCGATGGGCGCAGCAATTCGTGGATGATATCAGAGTTTTTTACCTATCTGGTGCTTCCGGAAGGTTACGATTACAAAAAGCTGGAAGCCAAGCTCCCGCAGACTGTCAGAAAATACATGGGTCCGCAGCTGAAACAGGCGATGGGCGTAACACTTGATGAATTCCGGAAAAAAGGAAACGATATAGCCCTCCACCTGCAGCCACTCACGGACATCCATTTGCACTCAGACTTCACATACGACCAAAATCCAAATGGTGACATTCGCTATGTCTATATTTTCGGAGCTGTGGCGGTTATTATGCTGATTATAGCCTGCATCAATTTCATGAATTTATCAACCGCCGGTTCATCCAAAAGGGCCCGTGAAGTGGGTGTAAGAAAAGTTATGGGCTCGGCTCAGGCCGAGCTGGTGTGGCAATTTCTGATCGAGTCCGTCTTATTGACATCCATCGCGTTGGTACTGGCCGCGATACTATGCCTAGTGATGCTTCCGCTTTTCAATAACCTGTCCGGAAAAAACATGGAAGTCCAGCTGAATTCAATACCGCAGCTCGTGCCTTCCTTTCTGCTGTTCGGACTTTTTGTAGGCATTTTTGCCGGAAGTTATCCGGCATTTTTCCTGTCTTCTTTCAAACCCGTAGCGGTTCTGAAAGGCGGTAACTCCATCAAATTAAGCTCTTTTGGAAAAAATATAGGGTTAAGAAGCGGACTGGTGGTCTTCCAATTCTTCATTTCTATCACGCTCATGATCGGTACCACTGTGGTGTATCAGCAGCTCAAATACATTAAAAACAAAAAGATCGGGTATGACAAAAGTCAGGTACTGGTGATACCGGCCTGGGCTTTGGGAAAAAATGAGACAGCTTTCCGCGACGAGCTGCAACGTGATTCACGGATCGAGAGGGTTAGCCTCTCGGGTTACGTACCTGCCGGCCCGTCTGCGAACAACAATTACATGGTGACCCCGGAAGACAACGTTTCACAGTTCGTAAAAACACTCAGGTACGAAGTGGACTACGACTATATACCGACTTTGGGAATGGAAATGGCGGACGGACGTAATTTTTCCAAAGATTATGGGACAGATTCCACCGGCGTGATCATTAACGAAACTGCTGCCAAAACACTGGGCTGGAAGGACAACGCATTGACAAAAAGCATTTCCCACCGCACCAATGAAGGCACCATAATAACCTATAGGGTCATCGGCGTGGTAAAAGACTTCCATTTCCGTTCGCTGCATCAGGCAATTTCCCCCCTGGTGATGACATTAAGCAAAGGCTCGGGCCATATCATCGTAAAAACAAAGACGAAGGAGATCTCCGGACTGCTGGCAAGTATGGAAAAACAATGGAACAGCTTCAAACCGGACCTGCCATTCACTTACTCTTTTCTGGACGAACGCTTCAACGAAGTTTACAAAGCAGAACAGAAAACAGGACAGATACTGGGCGTATTTGCTGGTCTGACCATATTCGTCGGCTGTCTGGGATTATTTGGCCTGGCCACTTTTACGGCTGAACAACGTACCAGGGAAATCGGTGTCAGAAAGGTACTTGGCGCCTCGGTGGCGGGGATCGTTGCATTGCTTTCAAGAGATTTTCTAAAACTCATCGCTGTCGCGATAGTCATTGCATTGCCCGTGGCCTGGTGGATGATGAACCGCTGGTTGCAGGATTTTGCCTACAAAATTGATATTGCCTGGTGGATGTTTGCCGGCGCGGCAGTGGTTTCAGTTATCGTTGCCCTGTTGACCATATCTTATCAATCCATTAAAGCGGCATTGATGAATCCTGTTAAATCCCTGCGTTCCGAGTAATTTTATTGCAGGATATGTGCATCTTTACATCCATTAAAAGAGTAAATACACACACACAACGCTATGAATACACGCTTTTCACAGAAGCGCAATTTTCTCCGTCAACCGGGTTATGCATTTCCTTTCGGGGGAAGAGCGGGCCCGGTTTTCTTTTTTTCAATTCACACAACTATTTTACAAAACACTACAATTATGGCTAAGCGTCACTTTGATCTCGAAAGTTTCAAAAGAAGAATGGCTGACAAGTCTGTCCCTGCCCTCAACTACACCCAGGATGGCCGCTCTGGTACTGTACACTACTCAAACGATGCGGATTCACTGAGCTTTGAGTGGGAGTTTGGCGGGCGTCATGCGGTGGCAATTATCTTGATCCCGGAAGAACAATATTGGGAAGCGCAGACCAACACGCCGTTGCATATGCGGCAGGAGATTCTGGTTGCACTCGGAAGACGGATTGCTGCCGACAAAGTAAAGAATGGTACCTTCTCGATCGACGCCAATTCTATCAGTATACGGGTTTGATTTGGTCTGGCAGCTATGAAATGATAGTTGCCGGGTTATCTCCAAATATTTTTTAAATTCCTGTAACCTTTTCCAATCCCGGGAGTTTCCACTATAAGATCAACAAAAAACGGCCTGACTGTTTGAACTCACTGACAGATAATTCGCTGATGCTCCGGGTGAAAGCCGGTGATATGGACAAAATGGGGCTGCTTTTTGAGCGGCACCACCGGGCTTTGTTCGGATTTTTTTACCATATGACGCACCAGAAAAATACCAGTGAAGATCTGGTCCAGAATGTATTTTACCGTATGCTGAAATACCGGCAGACGTTTACAGGTGAAGGTGAATTCAGGACGTGGATGTACCATCTGGCAAGAAACGTCCTGCATGATTCGGTAAAACAGAACAAGACACTTCATCACTATGACGTAAACGAAATGGCCGACCATCTGGCCGGCGGGGCATTGGCTGATGAGGGTTTTGAAAAACAGCAGGACGCTGAACAGCTGCATAAAGCAATGGAAACATTGAGCAGCGAACACCGGGAGGTACTGGTTTTGAGCCGCTTTCAGGAGCTGAAATACGACGAGATAGCGAATGCGCTGAACATTACGGAAGGAACGGTGAAAGTACGCGTCCACAGGGCGCTGGGGGAATTGAAAAAAATGTTTGTAAAAAATGAAAGCCGCAGATAATGATATGAATTGCGAAAATATAAAAGGGCAACTGACCGATTGGCTCAATCATAATCTGACCACTACGGACCGCTCTGAGGTTGAAAAACACCTGATCCACTGCCTGCATTGTCAGGAAGAATTTGCGGCCAGCAGGCAGGTTTGGGAGGCTATGGGTCAAATGAAGGTCCCGGAACCAAGTCAGGAAATGCGGGTTCAGTTTCATGCGATGCTGGACACTTTCAAAGCGTCCGAAAAAGCGGGTCACCGGTTTTCTTTTGAAAACCTATTGGGGAAAATAAAAAGTTTTGCGTTGCCACAATGGAGCATTCAGCTTGCTTTCAGCCTTTTGCTGGTGGCACTTGGCTGGGTGATCGGGAGCAAAACCAGCCGGCCCAAAATTGAAGCAAGTACCTATGAACAGCAAATAGACATGCTTGCAGGACAAGTCCAGGAGATGAAAAGCACGATGATGCTCTCCCTGATCGAAAATCCCTCGGCAACTGAAAGGCTGCGGGCGGTGGGGTATACCAGTGAAATAACCGACGCAGACGAACGTGTCATAGAGGCTTTGTTTGCCACACTCAATAATGACCCGAATGTCAATGTGAGGTTGGTAACGCTGGAAGCGCTGACCCAGTTTGCCAAAAACCCGGCTGTGCGTGAAGGGCTGGTAAAATCGCTGGCCATACAGGACTCTCCGATGGTGCAGGTTGCCCTTGCGGATGTAATGGTCAAAATGCAGGAAAAAGGCTCTGTAAAGGCATTGCAATCGCTACTTCGAAAGGAAGATCTCAATGATCTTGTGAAAAATAAAATCGAGCAGTCGATCAAGGATTTATCTTAAACCATCATCTCAATTTTTTATACGCCATGAAATATTTTGCGATCCCCCTGCTGGCGGGAGCAGTGTTCTGCTGTGCCCAGGCCCCGGCCCAAAAGCTTGAATTCCAGGAACATATAAGTAAAGAATTCACCATTTCCCAGAGTGCTTCCGCCAGTACGTTGGCGATTTATAACATCAATGGCTATATCAAAGTGGAAGGATATGACGGCAACAAAGTGGTGTTGGAAATCGACAAAACGATCACTGCCAAAGACGAAGCTAACCTTCAAAAAGGAAAAGCGGAATTTAAACTGGAATACGACGAAAAGGCTGACAGCATCACGGCCTACATTTCAGAGCCTTTCGATTCTCGTCCGAACCGTAACTGGAAGGAAAGAAATGAAAGGAAAGTAGAATACCATTTCGAGCTCAATTATACTGTGAAAGTCCCCTACTCGCTTAATCTACATGTTTCTACCGTCAATGGCGGCAATGTGGAAGTCAGCAATGTGACCGGTGCGCTGGACGTCTCCAATGTAAATGGCGCGGTAAAAATTGTCAATGCCAAAGGAAAAACAGTTGCCAGAACGATCAATGGTAATGTAGAGGCCAATTACGTTGCGCTACCTCCCGGTGAATCGGATTATAAAACGCTCAACGGCGATATCAAGATCAGCTACCCCGCGACGCTTTCGGCAGATTGTCAGTTCAAAAGCTTCAACGGCGATTTTTACACAGACTTCCCGAACGCCGAGTCGCTGCCCCCGAAAGTCGTCAAGAACGCGGAAAACCAGGATAGCAAAACGGTTTACAAGCTCAATACCGAAACCATGATCCGCTTCGGAAATGGTGGCAAGACTTTCAAATTTGAAACATTTAACGGTAACATTTATATTAAAAAACAATCATGAAAACGCATTCCATTAAGATTCTCTTCATAGCATTTGTCCTGGTTACAAGTCCAATCCCTGCGTGGGCTCAAAATGAGACCAGGGAGCAGCTTACAATCCCCCTTACAGACCCCGGCAAACCGGGCTCACTGGAAGTCGGCCTTATTAACGGGAGCATCAGGGTGACAGGTTATACCGGAAATCAGGTCGTGATAGATGCTTCGACGAAAGCGCCTGAGAAAAACAGGAAGGAAAAGCCTGACGAAAATGCCGGCGGCATGAGAAAACTCTCGGCACCTTCCAGGGGTATCGATCTCACCGGGACAGAAGAAAAAAATCACGTTTCAATCAGTTCCAAAAAAGTTAATTCCCATCTGGATCTGGAGATTAAAGTGCCCCCGACCTTTTCGCTTAAAGTAAGCACGATCAACAACGGCGATATCGTGATTGAAAACGTAAACGGCGAAATGGAGATCACGAACGTGAACGGGCTGATCACCATGACCAATGTTTCGGGATCAGCGGTTGCGAATACGATCAACGGGACGCTTAAAGCGAATTTTAAAAGTATAAACCCCGAGTCCCCGATGGCGTTCTCGACGTTGAACGGAAACATTGATGTGACTTTTCCGGCAAGCGCGAAATTCGACGTAAAACTGAAATCAGACAGGGGGGAAATTTATAGCGATTTTGACGTGGACGTCGATAATACGCAGCCAAAGGCAGTCCGTACCAGCAAGGAAGGCATGTACAAAGTCAGCGTGGAAGACTGGGTCAAAGGTAAAATAAACGGCGGCGGAAAGGAGATTATGATGAAGAATATGAATGGCAATATCTATGTGCGGAAAGCGAAATAAAAAGCTTCATTTTTGAAGAACTCCCGGGTTGCAATACGGCAATCCGGGAGTTCTGATTTTCGTACAGAAAAATAACTTTTCCGCGACGGCCGCTATTCAATTGTCCCGCCCAGCTCTACCATCACCCGGGCTACATCATCCAGCTTTTTTGTCTTCACCGTCGCCAGGATCTGCTCCGAAGTAGCCTCGGCAGTAGCTGTCGCATCGACAAGTATCCGCTTGCCTGCAGGAGCCAGTTTTACATAGCTCACACGTGCATCCCGGCTATTTGCTTCCCGCCTCACCAAGCCCAGTTTTTCGAGCGGTGAGAGCATTCTGGTGATCCCGGAAGCCGTCAGCCCGATCTTCTCAGCAAGATCGATCCTGCGCAGTTTTTCGTCGGGCGCCTCTCCAAGATGGAATAAAATCATGAATTCATTGAGGCTGACACCATGGCTTGCCAGCCGGGAATCAAAGCGTTTGAAGGTCAGCGCCTGGACGGTAGTGAGGTTAAGAAACAGCTTTAAAGATTGAGATATAGTTGACATACGATTGACAAATTGTTGATATATATTTGAGTAATCAAGTATATTGCAAATATAAAACCTATTTGAATGATTCCTAATGCACAAAATGAAAAAAATAATTATCCGGAATGCGCGCGCAACAGCTGCCGATAGCTGTTCAGCACGCCTGATTTGGAAATGAAGCCGATAAATTCACCCGACACTTTTACGACCGGTAAGTTCCATGCTCCGGTTTCGTCGAACTTCTTTACCACGCTTACCACGCTGTCAAAATCACTGATGACCACGGAAGGTTTTTTCATGAGATTCTCCACCGTCAGAAATTCGTAGGCATCCGGATTAAAAAGTAAAGGGCGTACATCTTCCAGGGAGATAATGCCCACCAGTCTGAGGTTTTCGTCCACGACTGAAATCATATTTCTTTTGCCTGTACGCAAAGCATCGGCCAGCTCTTCGGATGATGCACCCACCTTGATCACCTGCACATCTTTATCAATAAGATCGAGGATATCGAGCAGCGAAAGCAGGTTGCGGTCGTGCTCCTTTGTGAAGATCTGCCCCTGGTCCGCGAGTTTCTGCAAGTCAGGAGAAATAGGAGAAAACCATTTTGCCATCAAAAAAGATGTGACGGAAACGATCATGAGCGGAACAAACAGATCGTAACCGGAGGTGGATTCTGCAATCAGGAAAATGGCTGTCAGCGGCGCGTACAAAACCCCGCTCATTACCCCGGCCATACCGACAATCACCAGGTTATTGACCGGCACATCTGCTATGCCGAAACGAAGACAAAGCAGCGCAAAAACATAGCCCAGCGTTCCGCCGGCAAAGAGAGAAGGAGCGAAATTCCCACCGTTGCCGCCGCTGAAAATCGTGATCGAAGCTGAGAATGCTTTCAGCAGACATATCAGTGCAACAAACACCACCACTACCCACTCATGGTATCCTATAAAACGAAAAAAGCTGTTCTCGATCACCGGCAGGATCTCGCCGTTTGTCAGCGCTTTAATCGTGTCATACCCTTCTCCGAAAAGTGGCGGGTAAAGTACACATAAGACAGAGAGTATTGCCCCGCCGAGCATCGCCTTTCTGATCCTTGTGATCTTTAATCCATGAAAAAACTGATCGATATATTTGGCGATGAGCACAAAGTATCTGGCATACAAACCGCACAAAATACCCAGCACCAGGTAGTAAAGAATGTTGTGGTAATCGAACGGATTGCGTGTTTTAAACTGAAAAAGAACATCTTCCTGCAGGAGGATCTTGGATACAAGACTCCCACAGACGGCAGCGACTACGAGCGGAATGAAATCTGTAAACACTACGCCTGTAAGCAGTATTTCAAATGCAAACATCATCCCGGCTATGGGCGCATTGAAAGCAGAAGCAATGCCGGCAGTTGCCCCGGCAGCGAGCAGCAATGTGCGTTCGCGGTAGTCGAGCTTGTAGGTTTGCGCAAAGTTCGAGCCGATTGCAGCCCCGGTAACAGCAATGGGACTTTCCAGACCGGCCGAGCCTCCTAAGCCCACCGTGATGGCACTTTGCACAATCTGGGAGTACATTTTTACCGAAGAAACAACACTCGAATTTCGGGCGATTTCATACAGAATAACTGAAATGCCTTTTTTATCCTGGCCTTTGAAAAAGAACAGAACGACCAGCGTAGTGATCACGATCCCCAGAAAGGGAAACAGAATATAAAAGAAAACCTGCTCTTCGAAGTGTACTTTATATGTAATAATGTAGTGGATGTAATGTACCAGAGATTTGAGGACTACCCCGGCAAGACCACAGGTGATACCCACCAAAACCCCGGAAAGAATCAAAAACTGAGTACGGCTGAGCACATTTTTCAGCCAGAACAGAACGATCTCGTAGCTTCTGGCCTTGCTGAGACTGAACCGGGTGAAATCCCGGCGAAACTTTAAAAAGTTGTATAATTTTTTAACCGTGCCTTTATTCACATGCAATCGTTTTGGAGATCAGAACCGGACGCCGAAATTACAGCAAATAGTATTCCATAACGGGAAGTCATAAAAAAACCCGCCGTTTTTTACGGCGGGTTCCAAAATCAGTTGGCCCTTGCAAGCTGGACTTCCAGCCTGATATCGACATTTCGGTCGCTGTTGTCATAGCGGGAACCGTAGCCGCCCGTTCCAATCCCCACTCCCATGCCGCTGCCCATTCCTATACCTCCGCCGAGGCCGATCCCTATCCTCGGACTGAAACCAGACTGAGACGATTGACCTTCTATTTTGATATTGATACCGAGCATTGAATTCTCTTTCGTATTAACACCCATCAGACTGAACGGAATCGCTATCTGCTCAGAAAGTTCTCCGTCCTTATCCATGGAAATATGTGATTTGATACTTCCGTCCGCGGCTACGAGATTGATAAAACGCTGGCCTTGTTTGTCTTTCCACAATGCTTCTTTGTTGTAAGAATCCAGGAGAAGCCCCAGGCCCAGGCTGTTCGGGAGATCCGTTTCAATGCGTTTAAGTGCTTTTCTGTCCTCCTTCATGATCACTGGAAAAAGAAGCGAGTATCCCTCTTTTTTCTGACCTTCCGGGCTAAATGATATCTTCAGCCCACTTCCCAGAATTTTCTGGATGGTATTCGGATCTTTGGTTTTCAGCGTGATGTAAACGTAATGTTCATCATTGATAATCCCGTACCTCAATCTCGATTTCTGATCCTGTTGATCGGGCTTGATCTCTTCTACGTAAGAAAACGGTGCATTCCATTTTGATTCGTAGGGCATTGTTTTCGTCGAACTGCATGCAGCGAGGGTTGCTAACAGAAGTAAAGACCAACTGTTTCCTATATTTTTCATTTTACTGATTTGAGCGATTATGATTACTTTTTTATAAACGAAATCCTGTAGTAATCATTACGACAAACGGGAATAAATAGTTGCAAACTAATCAGTCTGCCGGTGTCAGACCGTTTTCAGACGGCAAGCTTGTTCACCAGAAAATCGATTTTTGCATGCAGCTTTTCGGGCTCAAAAGGTTTGGACAAAGTATCGTTCATTCCGGAGCTCAGGGCCTGGTCCACTTCCTCCGGCAAAACAGTTGCAGAAAGCGACAGAATAGGCGTGACGATACCAAGTTTCTGGCGTGCGTAGCGGGCAGTCTCGAAGCCGTCCATTTCAGGCATGCGGGTGTCGAGGATGATGAGGTCAAAACTTCTTTCACGCAGCACATCAATGGCTTCCTTGCCATTGACCGTCATGATCGGTACCAGCTTCCAGGAAGTGAGATACTTTTTGAGAAGCAAGGCATTGATGGGATTATCCTCGGCTACAAGGACCGTTTTTCCCGTAAAAGGAGGCAGGTCCTGAAATGCGATCGCAGGCTTTATTTCCCCGGTTTTTTCGTTCGCGTCTTTTAAGATCAGGGTAAAGAAAAATTCACTCCCATGGTTATACCTGCTGTTAACTTCAAGTTCCCCTCCCATGAGCCTGACGAGTTTTTGGGAAATTGTCAGGCCTAATCCGGTACCTCCGTACTGGTAAGAAGTATTTTCAGATGCCTGCCCATACTCGGAAAATATGTTCGCGATATGATCCTCAGACATCCCTATTCCGGTATCTTCCACAATGAATTTGATCTTATGTATGGAATCCTCCGTGGAAATCTTCTCCATCCGCAACTTCACATTTCCTGAATCGGTGAATTTCAGGGCATTTCCCACCAGGTTCAGCAGGATCTGATTCAGCCGCATACCGTCGGCCATAACGCAGTCCGGGATCGAATCCGGTATGAAGAGTTTGAGATCAAGTTTTTTTTCATCAGCTTTAAACTTCATCAAATCTATGATACCCTTTCCCAGAACTCTGAGATCGGTAGACGTGGGGAGAATAGAGAATTTGCCCACGTCGATTTTCGAGATATCCAGAATGTCGTTCAGGATGTTCAGTAGTGATCCCGACGACTGCCGCAGCATATTGAGCAGTTCCCGTTGGGGCTGGTCGAGATTGGTGGCTGCGAGCAGGTTGCCGATCCCGATAATACCGTTCAAAGGCGTCCTGATCTCGTGGCTCATATTGGCAAGAAAAGATTCCTTTACTTTTCTTGCTTTCTCGGCCAGGCTTTGTGCGTCAATCAATGCACGTTCGTGGGCCTTTCTTTTTTCCACATCATGCAGGTTCACGAAAAGCAGCCTGTTTTTATACATGATCCGCAGTTCCAGCCACACTGGCTGGCGTAACCTTCCATAAAACTGGTCCTCGACCACGATCGTCTCACCACCGAAGTAAGTCCTTTTTACCAACACTTCCCGCAGGCCGGAATTGTGCGGTTCTACCAGCAAGTCCAGGATACTGATCCCCAGCAAAGCCGAAACAGTTGTACCAAGTATTGTTTCGACCGAAGGGTTCACCGAAATGATATTACCCGTTTCCGGTTCGACCGTTGCTATGATATCCGGGGAATTGAGGACAATGGTCGCAAAGTTTTCGAGCTGCTTGTTTTTATCCCTGATCTCTTTCTGGCTGCGGGCAAGGCGTATGAGTGAATCCACTTTGGCATTGGTAATATAAGGGTCAAGGGGTTTGTAGAGATAATCAATAGCCCCGGTTTTCAGGCCCCGCACAGCATAGGAAGTCTCTTTGGAAATAGCGGTCACGAAGACGATCAGGATTTCCTTCGTTTTGGGGTTGGACAGTAATGTTTCAGCGAATTCAAATCCATCCATTCCCGGCATCTGGACATCCACCAATGCTACGGCAATGTCGTTTTCCCATACCATTCTCAATGCTTCGTTGGTGGAGGTAGTCGTGAATATCTCAATGTCATCCCTGTTCAGAATTGCTTTCAGGGAAAGCAGGTTTTCTTCCCGGTCGTCCAGCAGCAGAATTTTTGTATTTGTCATGGGTTATTACAGCTAATAGAAAAGTATATCGTTAATCTCTTTCAAATAGTTTTTTTTACGGAGTACCTGGTGCCGGTCACATATCGCCAACGCTTCGTCGGGCATTCGCCTGGACTCGGCAAAAGCCGGATCCTGGACATAGGTCGGGAACCCTTTCTCTTCGAGCAACTTCATCCCGGAAGCACCGTCGGCGCTGGACCCCGAAAACAGCATGGCAGCCTTTACGGGAATCCCGGAAACCGCTGCCGAGATAAAAGTTGCGTCTATCGAAGGCCGGGAAAAGAAATCTTTACCCGAGCAGTCGTAGTAGAAATGCCGGTCCGGCCCGATGAGCAAATGATAATCCGGAAAAGCGAAATAAATGTGATTGGTTTCGATAGGTTCCAGATGGTAAGGTTCTTTCATCGGTACCTGCGTTTTTGATTTAAACAAATCGGGCAGCGACGCCGAGCTCTTCTTCCCCCTGTGAAGGACGAATATCATGGAAAAAGACAAAGGGCCGGTCAGCATTTTCAAAATATCCTCAAAGATGGTAAAACTCCCCGAAGACCCGCCGATCAAAACCAGCCTGAGCGATGCATCGCTGGCGCTTTTCATTTGATTTTCTGATAAATGTTCAGTTTCTTATCAATAATCCTGAAATTTTCCTCCACCCCGGAGTATCGAAGGGTTTCGCGCTTACCGAGACACAGGAACCCGAATATGCTCAGACTGTTATATAGCAGCCTGAAAACCCTCTGACGCTGCTCTACCGTGAAATATATCATCACGTTCCGGCAGCTGACAAGCTGAAACTCATTGAACACACCATCGCCCGTAAGGTCATGCAATGAAAAAACGATGTTCTTCCGCAATTCGGGAGAAATGAAAGCTTTGTCATACGCTACATGATAATAATCCGAAAACGAGTATCTACCCGCTGCCAGCAGATAATTTTCCGAAAAGGTCTTGACATTGGACAAAGTGAAAACACCCTCGCGCGCTGCCGAAAGCACCTTATTGTTCAGATCGGTGGCATAGATCAGCGACTTGTCCGAAAACCCTGCCTCCCGCAGTAACACAGCCATTGAAAACGCCTCCTCGCCCGAAGCACAGCCTGCCACCCAAACCCTGATTGCCGGATAGGATTCGAGATAAGAAAACACTTCCGACCTCAATGCAATGAAAAAGTCCGGATCACGGAACATTTCGGAATAATTGACTGTAAGTTCCTGGATCAGATCGTATACTTCCTTGCCCCCCTGCTCTATATGGAACAATAATCCGCTCAGGTCCAATGATTTGTTAGTCAGGTAACGGCTGGCTCTTCTCAGCAGGGACGGACGTGCATAACCTGAAAAATCGAATCCCGATGTTTCCCGGATACGAACGATCAGCAATTCCAGATCTGAATATTCGATTGTAATCATGAGTCTACGCTTGTAACCAAACTTTAATCAGGGAAAGCAGCTTGTCCACATCCACAGGTTTTGATATATAATCATTCGCGCCCGCTGCCAGGCACTGTTCCCTGTCGCCCTGCATCGCCTTCGCAGTGACCGCGATGATAGGCAGGTTGGCCCATTTGCTGTTTTGCCTGATGATTTTTGTCGCTTCTATCCCGTCCATTTCAGGCATCATCACATCCATAAGCACCAGTTCGATACCGGGAACTTCCGCCAGTTTTTCTATGGCTTCTCTACCATTTGTAGCAATCTCAATCGTAAAACCAGCTTCTTCCAGCACTGCGCTGAGTGCAAATATGTTCCGCATGTCATCGTCAGCTACCAGTATTTTTTTACCGATAAAAGCCTTGTCTGCGTTGACGATAGCATTACTGAAAGATTCCTTCACCGGCTCAGGTTGGACAGATTTGGGCTGGATCTTTCTTAAAAACAATTTCACTTCGTCCAGCAACCGTTCATTGGACTTGCGGGTTTTCATGACAATCGGATGTGCATATTTCATTACCCGGCTCAGGTCCGCCTGGCTCAGGTCCTCGGCTGTGTTGACCACTACCGGTATCGATTTCCAGCCGGGATTTTCCTTGATCTGATCAAGAAGATCCAGCCCGTTCATGTCTGCCAGCCTGATATCCAGGATGATACCATGCACCAGTTCATGAGTGAGAATTGAAAGTGCCTCCTCTGCCGAGTAGGCGTACAGGACAAAAATGTTGTTCGAGGCTAAAAAATCGCCGAGATATTTACTCTGATAAGTATCGTCTTCCACAAGCAGTATCCGCTGCTTGTCAAGGTCTTTGCCTTCCAGTTTTAGCAGGCTGAAAATATGCTCTGCCGATTTCTTATCCACTGGTTTTTGCATAAAGCCGATAGCCCCGTTTTTCAAATGATCGGCATCGAAATGATCTCCGGCGGACACAGTATGGACCGGGATCAATCTTGTTGTCGGGTCTGATTTAAGTTTTTTTAGAACCTCTTCACCAGACATGTCCGGCAGATGCATATCCAGGATAATGGCGGTCGGATTGAATGTGGCGGCCAGTTCCAAGGCTGTCCTGCCATCTTCCGCGATCATTACTTCGAATCCGCTGCTCTTCGCTTTGGTAAGCATATCGGCAGCAAAAATCGGATCATCCTCAATCAGCAGCAATCTCTCTTCTCTTGTAGGAAGAACGACGCCTTTTTCACTCGCAGGTTCTTTTCGCAAATTGGCAGTCTCAACTTGAGAGGTAACTTCGGTTACGGCAGTCTCCTGGTCCCGAACGGGTATTTTCAGTGTGAACACTGATCCCACTCCGGCCTCACTTTTTAAAGAAATACTTCCTCCGAACAACTGGGCCAGTTCGCGGCTGATCGATAGCCCCAATCCTGTGCCGCCGAATTTCCGGCTTGTGGAGCCGTCCGCCTGCTGGAATGCTTCAAAAATGGCCTGCTGCTTTTCTAATGGAATCCCAATACCCGTATCCGAAACTTCGAAATGCAGCATTCCGGACTCCTGGCTCATGGTCAGTGAAACCGTACCGTGCGCAGAAGTGAATTTGATGGCGTTCGACAGGAGATTGCGCAGTATCTGCAGAAGTCGGGTGTGGTCTATATATAGGGATTCGGGGCAAGAAGAGGCTTTTTCTATCTTTAAATTCAGCGACTTGTTCTCTGCTACCTTCTGGAAAGTATTGCGTATTTCGGATAAGATCAGCTCCGTTTTGACATTCTCATGCATCAGCTCCACTTTTCCTGCCTCCACCTTTGCCAGATCAAGGATATCATTGATCAGCGTCAGCAAGTCATTTCCTGAGTTGTAAATAACCGATGCATATTTCGCCTCTTCCTCATTCAGTCTTGCCCCCTTGTTTTCACCGAGTATCCGGGACAAAATCAGGATGCTGTTGAGCGGTGTGCGTAGTTCATGGCTCATATTGGCCAGAAACTCACTTTTGAATTTCCCGCTTCTTTCAAGTTCGTCGGCTTTCAGCTGAACCTGGTCTCTGGCTTCTTCAATCGTATTTTTCTGTTCTTCAAGCAAAACTGCCTTCTCTTCCAGCTCGGTATTGATCTGTTTGAGCTCCTCCTGCTGCACCCGAAGTTCTTCCTCGGAAACCTGAAGCAATGATGTCTGGCGTGTAAGTTCTTCATTGGTTACCCGCAACTCCTCCTGCTGGGTTTCCAGTTCTTCGGCCTGGAGCTGGGTTTTTTCCAGGAGCTCATTCGTTACCTGCCGCGCGTGCGCAGCAGCAATCGCCACCGCAACGTTATCCGAAACCATCTCCAGAAGCTTCACGATCCTTGATCCCGGCTCCCTTAAAAAGCCGATCTCGATAACCGCAACCACCGAACCCTCAAAAGCGATCGACTTCAAAAAAACAACCCCGCCCGGGTTGCTTCCGGTGGCTGTTTTAATCCTGAAATAATTTTCAGAAACTTCGAGTCTTTTAAAACTGGTATTATCCTTAGCCATCTGCCCTAATAACCCCTCGCCCATCATGATGTTCCTTGGCACCGATTGTGCGTCAGGGATCCCGTACGAAACCGCCAGTTCAAGACTGCCATGATCTCTGCTTGTCAAATACATCGCTGCCACCAGGGAATCCGTCACTTCCACCAGACGGTGCAGAAACCGTTTTGCCAGCTCCAACTGCGTCGGCTCTCCTCTGATAGCGACCGAAACTTCCACTGCGGCATTAAGGATCCAATTCTTTTCATGGTCTTCCAGAGAAAGTTCTTCCAGCCGCTTGTTAGCATTAAGCGTCTCTTTTTCAGATGCTTTCTGGGCGAGATATGTTCTCCGGATAAAGTAGTACAACAAAAATATCACCAGAAAAAAGGTCGATGTACCTCCAAGAATAAACTGCTTGGCACGTGTAGCGCTCGTCAAAGCATCCCTTTCCCTTTCCGCCAGGAGTGCCTCCTCAACATTTTCTATTTTTTTGAAATTCAATTCAACCTGCGACGACAAACTCCTGCCCTTCATCAGCAGCAAACGTATGCTGTCGAGTGAATAATTCTTTGTCTTAGCCAACTCATACTGCTGCTCCATAATGTCAAGACGAGCGTGAATCACAGAGGCGAGGGTGTCAACACGTTTAGCTTGCTCCGCATTGTCCGAGACAAGTTTCCGCATTGCTTCCAGCTGGATTGGCAGGCTTTCAGAAGCCTCGCGATAAGCCTTTTCATAAAAAGAATTGTTGGCCAGAATGAATCCGCGGACGTTGGCCTCAGATTTCAGAAGGACACCCCGCACAGCCGACGATGTGCTGATCACTTCCCGGGTATGGTCAACCCATTCAGCATTTTGCTGCTGTAACTTGATTGCGTTGTAAGAAGAAAGCCCAACTACGAAAACTAAAACAATTGAAAACGCAATTCCGACCAGAACCTGATGCTGAAACGATAGACGCATAAATTTGACAGTGACAATAAAAAATCTTGCAGTCAGTAAATTTTTTGTGAATATCTGGAAAAAAAAATCAATTCAGGTCAAAAAACAGCATACTAGCGAAGTATTTTGTCATTTTTTTTCGTAGACTAAAAGAAATTATTTCTACAAACGAAGATATTAGGCTTTTTCTTCGATTTTTTGAATCAAATCAGGCAGTTACCCACTCAACCATTTCATGCTCTAATGTCACCAGTACCCCCTTTGCAGGTTTTCCCTGTTCCTGATATGCTCTGATCAACTTTTTAAGATGCTTTTTGGGTGCTTCCAGGCTGCTTCCCCCCACAAAAGACATAAATACAAATTCTCCGTCCGGTATCTGAACGAGTCTGTCAATATGCAGCATTTTACCGCCCGGCATCAATAGTTCCTTGTTGATTTGAAGGGTTACATTGTCAGCATACAGAAGCCGTAAAGCGGGATCGCTGAGCAGGGAATCCGTTTGCGCAGCCACCTGCGATCCTTCCGATCTTGTAAAAATCCCTTCAGCTACAAGTTTCTCAATCGCCTGAGGCAAATCTGAGATCGTCTTTAGTCTCGTCAGCAGGTAACGGATCCGCTGTATGCGGTCATGGCGGGGTTCAAAAGTCTGCACATCAAAAATCCGGTCTGCCATCCTGCGCAATCTCAGCGACTCCGTCCGGTCATTGCTCAGGATTTCTTTCATCACAAAGGGTTGTGCGTCCGAACGTAAATGGGCATGTTTGCATATATCATCTCCATCAGAAATCACATATACGGATTCGGTTTCATTCCAGGCAGGAACGAAATCCTGGCGGTCGAGATAATCATGCAGCCAGTTACTTACCAACTGCCCGGACTCCCATTTTCTCTCGCGTTTTGCCAATATATACAAACGCTGCACAGGGCGCGTAAATGCAACATATAACAGGTTCAGATTTTCTACCAGTGTTCGAGATCGCTCTTCATCATATTGATCGGCAATCGCTGTAATCCCCAGGTCCTTCACGACTGAAACCATGGAGCTTCTCAGCTTTTTATTCAGGTAGTTGGGTTGATTACCAAGTGTAAGTTCCTCGTAATCTACGTGATCCAGATCTATCCAAAGCCTGTCCAGCTTGGCATTGGGTGTCACTTTCCAATGTGCGTATGGGACAATTACCACAGGATATTCCAGGCCTTTGGACTTATGTATGGTCGTAATCCGGATCGCGTCCGTTTCTTCGGGAATAGTAATCGAAAGCTTTTGCCTGGCTGATTCCCAATAATTCAGAAAATCCCCGAGATGGTTACTTTTACGGTTGCCGAATTCGAGTACGACATCCAGAAACCTGAACAGGTATTCATTTTCAAAATGGTTTTCAAATAACCCGAACTGCTCCATCAGCATTTCGCTGAGTTCAAATACCGAAAGCTGACGCATCCGGAATGCGGTGAGGCTGATATTCCACCGCTTGAAGTATTCCAGAAAAGTATCGAGCCCGCGTTCCTCGCAAAGTAACCGGATCTGCTCATACTCCGCAGCAGCAGGGTTTTCCCGTCTTACAACGTTATGAAACAGATAAGCCGCCTCGTACCTCGCCAGT
This sequence comes from Dyadobacter bucti, assembly GCF_005869225.1. GTDB lineage: Bacteria > Bacteroidota > Bacteroidia > Cytophagales > Spirosomataceae > Dyadobacter > Dyadobacter bucti. The sequence continues at coordinate 142,614 of NZ_SWFP01000002.1, forward strand.
CGGTGATCCGAACTTTGCAGCACCTTCATGAAAGAGACAATAAAATGCACCGACCGCGAGTACGCCAGTGAAAGCGCATCGTCAGATATCAACGGGTATCCGATCTCCTTTAACGCATTTGCCAGCGAAGTTGCCTCTTTTTTCCTACGGCAGAGAATAGCTATATCCCGCCAGTTGTAACCTTTTTCTCTTAATTCCGATACCAGTTCAAGAGAACGCCTGACAATGCTGTCATTTGAATTCTCATCCCCTGCTTCATCTGACTCACCCACGGCTTCCAGAAATTCGATCTGCACATGTCCACCCGACGGTACTTCCCCGGGAATTTCCTGCTGAAAATTCTCATCGAAAACATCGCGGATCAACTGGGACGAATTACCTGTCGTTTCAGATATGAACTGAAAGAATTTATTGTTGAAATCGGTTATCTCCCGGTGGCTCCTTCGGTTTATTTTAAGATGGTTAACGTGAAGATAGTTGTCCAGACTTCCTAACCGATCTTCATTATACGGACTGCTTCCCAGGACACTGGCCAGCTGCATCACCTGGTTTTGCGCGAGATTCAGGATCAAATCCATATCGCCTCCCCTGAACCTGTATATGGACTGTTTCGCATCTCCCACGATCAGGTTAAAATGTCCTCCCGAAAGTGCATTCTCGATCAAAGGCAGGAGGTTTGCGAATTGCAATTTGGAGGTATCCTGAAACTCGTCGACCAGAATATGGTTATACTTTTCGCCCAGCCTCTCAAAAATAAAGGGAACCGGCTCGCTGGCGACGATCTCAACAATTTTACGGTTAAAATCTGAAATATGGACCTGGTTGTTTTGTTTCAAAAGCGCATCAAATTCTTTTCTGATTTCACCCAGCAGCGACAGGTTGTAGATATGCCGGTCCAGCTGAATGTATAGTGTCACTTTCTCCGTTTCAGCCAGACGGATATTTTCGATCTGATGAAAGTAATTTTCAAGATCGGTCCTGACCTTTTCAATTTCATCTTTGATCAGTAGGGCCGTTTTCGCCCCATACCAAACTCCCTCGCCAATTGTTTTATATACGTATGAATTGGGTTCTGTCCAGATCTTCTTTCCTTCTGCCCTGTCTTTATAAAATCCATAGATCCCACGCCCGCCCTGGTGGAAATCTTTTTCTGTGAGGAAAGTAGACTGGATTAATTGCAAGGCGTTTTGTGCATGCCGGGTCAGTTTGGCCTCGGTTTCTTTGACAAAATCCCTCATCTGGTTCCTGATCACAATCCAGTCTTCCATTTTCAGGTCTGCTACCCGTTGCATTTGCAGGTAACTTTGTTCGCTGAGCAAAGTGCCCGATGTTTCCCTAATCTGCATGGGCAGAGTGCCCCAGCTTTTACCTTCCTCGGCATTTTCGCGGTAATATTTTTCGACAATATCCGTAAGGATTTCTTCGCCCTCCTGCCCTATTCTTGCCAATAAACGATCCACGGCCTCGTCCAGTAATTCCCTGTCAAGCTGCGTCTCAAAGACAAAAGGAATGCCTAGTTCATCGGTAAAGCTGCTGATTAGCCTTTGTGTAAACTTATCGATCGTCATCACCGAAAAATCGGAGTACCGGTGTAATATCTGCCTGAATACCAGTTGCGCACGCAGAGAGATCAATTGGCTTACTTCATCAAATAATACCTGGTTTCCGGCAGTTTCCGGATAGAGTTCGGTCACGACATCTTTCAGCATGGGATGCGGCGGCGCGTCTGAATTCGCAGCGTCAGAAAAAACCCGGAGCATTAATAAAATCCGGTCTTTCATTTCGTTGGCGGCTGCATTGGTGAACGTTACTGCCAGTATGTGCCTGAAGTAAGTGTCGGAATTGGAATGTAACGCCAGTTTTAAATACTCCTTGGTGAGTGTATATGTTTTTCCGGAACCTGCCGATGAGCTGTAAACTTTAAACACCTGGGATCAGAATTGAATGGTGATGACGAAAAACGCTTGAACTTTTAATGAATTTACATAAAAAAAGCAGGTTGATACCTGCTCTTCTTTATTTCAGATTGAATGACAAATGGATTTTATAAATTGAACCGGATCCCTGCGGAAATATTGGGGCTCAGATAAAACGGACGCGGTAGAAGCTCAACATAGGTGCCGCCTTCAAGGAAAACGGAAATGCGGTTGTCAGGAATATAATATTCAAAGCCACCTAATACCGAACCTCCTAGTGATATGTCTTTTTCATAGTTTGGGCTCAGTCTTTTCGGATATGATCTCCGGCTGTTGAGCTGGCCGCCCAATCCATAATATACATGCACTGCCTCTGAATTGAAAAGTGGGGTATGCCACAAATAATGCGCCTGAAGAGAAATTCCTGTGTTCTTGTATATTCCCTCGTCTCCCCTGTATTTACGGTCTTTGGACAAAATTCCACCGTAAGTGCCGATAGTTACATCGATCGCGTGGATGTTATTAAAGTATTTACGGATGTTGACGCCTGTCGGCTCGCCAAGTTTAAAACCAACTGCCCAGTTATCATATTGGGCATGGGCGAGTCCAAATGAAAGTGCGCAAATAACGGTGAGTGCTAATTTTTTCATAGTGAATTTTATCAGAGAAGTTTTTTTGGGGAACAGTTATTACCGGGGAATCCTAAACGATAACGCCTTTTTGCTGGTATTTTTTTAAAGTTTCGATTAAAACCTCGTTTTCCTCCTTAGTACCGACCGTAATTCGCAGACAGCCTTCGCACAAGTGCACACGGGAACGGTCACGGACAATGATAGTCTCATGGATCAGGTAATCCATGATCGCCTTCGCATCTTCAAATTGTACAAGTAAAAAATTCGCATCGGACGGATATATCTTTATCACCAACGATAAATCCTGTAACATGTTACACAGGGATGACCTTTCTTTAAGAATTTCAGCGACCATTTTATCTTTTTTGTCAACTGAATCCAGGCCTTCCAGCAATGCTTTTTGAGCAGGCAGGCTGATGTTATAGGGAGGTTTGATCTTGTTCAGTATTTTAACGATCTCGGCAGAAGCAAAGCACATTCCTACCCTGATACCCGCAAGTCCCCATGCTTTTGAGAAGGTCTGCAAAACAACCAGATTGGGGTATTTATCAAGATGTTGTATCCAGGTAGGTGTATCGGTGAAATCTACATAAGCTTCGTCCACGACGACCAGTCCGTTGAAATTTTCCAGAATAGTCTGGATCGCTTCATGCTGCATCACATTACCGGTAGGATTGTTGGGAGAACAAATCCAGATAATTTTGGTAAGTGGTGTAATCGCCGCGATCACAGATTCCGCATCAATCTGAAAATCAGTCGTTAAAGAAACCTTGTCGATCTTAACATCATGAATAGAAGCACTTACCTCATACATACCGTAAGTAGGCGGCATGATGATCACGTGATCCTGCCCGGGTGTACAGGTCGCGCGCGTCAGCAGATCGATCGGCTCATCGCTTCCGTTGCCGAGAAATATTCTTTCACTACTGATATTTTTCAGTGCTATCAGCTTCTGCTTTATTTCTGCCTGATAGGGATCCGGATACCGGTTATAATTTTCAGTGGTAGCGGATCCGTAAGGGTTTTCGTTAGCGTCCAGAAATATGCCTGTGTGCCCGGTATACTCGTCACGAGCGGAAGAATAAGGAGCCAGGGATATAATGTGAGGACGAAGGATTTTATTTAGATCAAAGGTATTACTCATGCTGTTCTGATTCCGGAAACAAGCCGGGCCGGTGCCGTAAGCTTGGTTTTATTTATTAAATAATCTTGTATCGAATTCAAATGGTTCCACATGTACCACTTTTATTGATTCCACATCCGGATGCAGCGGGTTCATCAGGTAGTTGTACTCTGAATTCACTACTACAGACGGTACCCGCATCAACAGGCTGCTCTTTTCTTTTAGCCAGGAATCTCCGGCAATTTTGCTCCAGTATTCATCTTCCTGCCAGTCGGGAGTAGTGTATATCGTGTGGGTATGGGCTAGTGTGTCGGGGACAAATATGACTACCACGACGTAATCAGGCGGTGGAGTAGTTTTTTGCCAGTGGACAAGTATTTCCAGCATGGCAAGCGAGCGGTGCGACGACGTGTAGAGCATCGCATTTCCGGGTGTGTTCCATCGCCCGCCATTGTAGTAAGCCCCTATTCCACTCAGGTCATTTTGATATTCCGACCGCGTGATCCTGAATAGCTCCATTATGCAAAAATACCATGTTCGATGCGCCCCAGCTCTGTTTTGATCAGGTCTATACCGGCATGTGTGCTAAGGAAATCAACCGGCTTCTTTTTGCCCAGGGCGGGAATCTCATTGTTCAGCCAATCCAGAAAGTATTCTTTGCTCAACACTCTTGTCCCTACCGAGAAAAGATCAGCAAGCGCGATCAGATGATCAGATACCACATTGCTTAACAGATCTATGTCGTTGTAGCGTTGCAGGTTTCTTGATGTTACCGGCAAAAGGGAAATTACATCTTTTACATCCATGCCTACTGAATCGGCCAAGTGTTGTATGGATGCTTTCGGCACTCCATTGGCCGCCAGATAAGCCAGATCAAAATCGTTTTTTACAGTGTGTTTGAGAATTCCGTAGCCGCCCAAACGCTCATTTACCATGTATGCTGTCATAAACTTGTTTTTTAAAGCTCTGGAAAATTGTCTCCAAATTTACGACATTTTTCGGGGTTTTATATTTTTTTCACAAAAGACTTTCCAATCTGATGGTAACTGCCTTTTTATGAGCCTCAAGGTATTCCGCTTCTGCCATTGTTTCTACTGTCGGCCCTATGTTTTTGATGCCTTCCTCTGTGATTTGCTGTACGGTTATTTTTTTCACAAAGCTGTCTACCGACACGCCGCTGTATGCTTTGGCATACCCATTCGTTGGAAGTGTATGGTTAGTTCCCGACGCATAATCGCCGCAGGATTCGGGCGTGTAGTTGCCCAAAAATATGGATCCGGCATTGATGATTTTTTCTGATACTTTTTCTGCATCGGCCACACTTAATATGAGGTGTTCGGCAGCATACTGGTTCAAAAGATCGATCGCATCCTCCTCGGATTCCAACAGTATGGCCTTGCTGTTATCCATAGACTGAGCTGCCAGATCCCGGCGGGGAAGCCTGTCCATTTGCGACCATAACGTCAGACGAACCGCCTCCAGCACCTTTTTGCTGGTCGAAACCAATAAAACCTGGCTGTCGGGGCCATGCTCGGCTTGTGACAAAAGATCCGCTGCTATAAACGAGGGAACTGCCGTATCGTCCGCATAAACCGCCACCTCAGACGGTCCGGCCGGCATATCAATCGCCACCCCTTCCTTACTGATCAGCATTTTAGCAGCAGTAACATACTGATTTCCAGGGCCGAATATTTTGTATACTTTGGGAACGCTTTCAGTTCCGTAAGCCATGGCAGCAATAGCCTGCGCGCCACCAATCCTGAAAGCCTTTGTAACTCCAACCAATTTCGCGGCATACAAAATCGCCGGATTGTCGGAAGGCGTACAAAGAACCACCTCCTTGCAACCAGCAATTTGGGCCGGAATTCCAAGCATCAAAACGGTACTGAATAAAGGTGCCGATCCACCTGGAATGTAGATACCCACTTTTTCAATCCCAACGCTACGCCGCCAGCAGGTTACACCAGGCATCGTTTCGATTTTTTCGGCAGGAAGCAACTGGGCTTTATGAAATTTATAGATATTCTGATAAGCCTGTTTTATCGCAACTTTTAACTCCTCATCCAGCTTACCTTCTGACTCGTCTATATCAGAGCTTGAAAAAGCAAGGTCAGTAAGTTCTGTTTTATCAAATTTCAGGGCAAGTTCCTTTATACCCTTATCACCTTCCACTCTGACTTTTTCCAGAATGGGCGCTACTTTTCCTTCTATGTCCCGGGCATCCTGCACCGGGCGGGCCAACAAAGAAGGCCATTGCTCTCTGTCCGGAAATGCAATAATATTCATATTTAATCGATCATATACCGGCAAGGGAGCCAGGTAATTACAAAATCATTTTTTCGATTGGTATCACCAAGATACCTTCCGCGCCAGCCTGACGGATTTTTTCAATATTTTCCCAGAATTCGTTTTCATTGATCACCGAATGCAGCGAGCACCAACCCTTGGTAGCCAGCGGCAAGATTGTCGGAGAACGCATTCCTGGTAAAAACTTGATGATATTATCAACTGCCTCAGTAGGGCAATTGAGCAGGATATACTTGTTATTCTTAGCAACCTGAACGGATTTGATCCGGAAAAGCAATTGATCCAGCAGGTTCTGCTGAGCCGCGGAAAGATGCTTGCTGGCGATCATCACAGCTTCCGAGCGGAAAATAGTTTCCACCTCCTTCAATCCATTGCTCAGCAATGTGCTTCCCGAGCTTACAATATCACATACTGCATCCGCCAGGCCGATGCTCGGTGCAATCTCTACCGACCCGCTTATTTCATGGATCTGCGCTGTTACATTATTCGATTTCAGATATTTACCCAACAAACGTGGATACGTAGTGGCTATGCTTTTTCCTTCCAGATCCTGCACACCAGCATAATCATGCTCTCTCAAAACACCTATTGAAAGCCTGCATTTTGAAAATCCAAGTTTATGAACCGTATCCACATCCCTGGCAGATTCCTCCGAAACATTTTCGCCTACAATACCCAAATGTGCGACGCCGTCTTCCACATAACCCGGAATATCATCGTCCCTTAAAAATAAAATCTCCGCAGGAAAATTGGTGGCGTCCGTTTTAAGCTTTCCGGCACCGTTATCAAACCGGATACCGCATTCTTTGATCAATTTTAAAGAATCCTCGCTTAATCTACCCGATTTTTGTATCGCAATCCTTAATTTATCTTGGTCCATATAATTGTTAAAATTCTATAATCAGTTTGACTCGTCCTCAGACCAGGTTATAATGCTGCGGACGTCAAATGTGTGATGATATCATCTGCACTCAACTTATGCTGCTCCCCGGTTTTCATATTTTTTAAAGTTAACAAGCCCGATTGCATTTCGTCGGAACCGATCAAAATAACAAAAGGGATGTTTTTCCGGTCGGCATAATCCAGCTGTTTCTTCAATTTTACTGAATCGGGATAAATTTCAGCGTTAATTTCCGCATTTCTCAGTTTCGGCAAAATGGACAATCCGTATTTGAAAGCGTCATTATCAAAATTGGAAATCATCACTTTGGTACTGGTCTTCTGACTTTCCGGAAAAAGGCCAAGCTCTTCCATCACATCATAAATACGGTCCACCCCAAGCGAAATCCCGACACCCGAAATACCAGGTACACCAAAAGTACCGGTGAGATTATCATATCGCCCGCCGCCTGAAATACTTCCGATCTGCACATTATTTGCTTTAACCTCAAAGATAGCCCCGGTATAATAGGAAAGCCCCCTCGCCAGGGTTACATCAAACTGGATTTTTGGATTTTCCAGCCCAAGAGTTTTTACCAACACCCAGACTTCCTCCAGCTCCTCGATTCCCTTCAACCCTATCTCCGAGCCGGAAAGTAAGCTTTTCAACTCGGCAAAAGGATCTCCCTCGCCGGATAGTGTAAAAATCGGATCGAGCAAAGTTATGCTGTCCGAAGAAAAACCTCGTTCCAGCAATTCTTCCACTACTTTATCCTTGCCGATTTTATCAAGCTTATCAATAGCCACGCAAAGCGGCCCTTCCATACCCTGCGCGCCGATCACATCAGCTATACCGGTCAGGATTTTCCGGTTATTGATTTTTACCGTAAAATCGGTGATTCCCAAAGCTGGTAAAATGTCATGCAGAAGCGTCACAATTTCTGCCTCGCAAAGCAGCGAATCCGTTCCTACTACATCGGCATCACACTGATAAAATTCTCTGTAACGCCCTTTCTGCGGACGGTCTGCCCTCCACACAGGCTGGATCTGGTAGCGTTTGAAAGGCATTACCAATGTTCCGCGGTTCATGACAACATAGCGTGCAAACGGAACTGTGAGATCGTAACGGAGGCCTTTTTCCGATATTTTGCTGGTCAGTGGCTTGTAACCTTCCTTCCAGTCGTCCTCGGTAAGCTTTCCGCTGAAGTCCCCGGAATTTAAAAGTTTGAACAAAAGCTGGTCACCTTCTTCTCCATATTTACCCATTAAAACCGAAAGGTTCTCAAAGGACGGAGTTTCCAGAGGAAGAAAGCCATAGCGTTGGAAAGAGCGCCGGATTGTATCAAAGATGAAGGTACGCTTTGCCATTTGTTCGGGGCCGAAATCTCGGGTCCCGCGGGCAAGGGATGGTTTACTCATTATTATAATTCTGTCAAATATGCACTGTCCGACCTTTGCTAAACTTTCGCTACCTGCAGGCTATCACATGCTGCAGGTAGCAATTAAATTAATGTCAGAATTGTAAAAAGTCAGCCACGAATGCCAACTAAACCGTAAAGTTAGGGCAGGTTATGCAATATTTGTGACTATTGTCTGCATTATTTACGCGAAAATCATTAATTTTGCGGCTCTTTAACAAAACAATATTTTACAATGGGAGTTACGGAATTAAAACGTAAAGGTCGTAGAAACAAGGCGGTAGCTAATAATCGTACAGCGAAAATCAAAGATCTTCTACGCAAGCCAGAGGTGCGCAATGTAGATGTTGAGGCAATTAAGGCTCAGTTTGAAGCTAATAAAAAATAAGTAGCCTCTACGAAGTGTTATTCAACTAGTCCCTGTCAATCTGTTTTGGTAGGGCTTTTTGTTTTTTTATCGGACTTCGTTTTCCGGTTTGACTTTGTATTTACTTTCCGTACAATCTGACGCATACTGCGACGTGTTTCCCGCCGGACATTCAACAGGATCCGAAAACGCAGCGCTTCGCCAAACAATATAAGCCCGGTATTGATCAGCACGAGACTGTACAATCCCAAAACCACCCAGACCTGCGTGGGCACGCCCGTCCGGCGCTGGTGAGCGGCCTCGCTGAGTACAGTAAGGCCAAAACTGAACATCAACAAGCCACATGGAGCAAGAATCATCCATTTGGTACGGGTTGACATTCGTTTGATCAGCTTTCTGCCAGGTGGTTTCGGGTCTATAGATGGGATCATGATTGTTTTTTCACTATTATATGATCCTAAAATTATTAATTTTTAATTAATTGGTTTAATGAAGGCCATTATAAGTTTAGTTTTAAGATATATCCCCCGCCCCTATCTACAGCTTGTCGGCCACTGGGTTGCCCGATTTTTAAGCATTTTTTATATCGGGAATCAGGTAGAATGTCCTGTATGCAGCAGCCGGTACCGGAAGTTCCTGCCATACGGACGAAATACTTCCAGTCGTGAAAACGCCCTCTGCCCTCATTGCCTATCTCTGGAAAGGCATCGTCTGATGGGTTTATATCTCAAAAGAAAAACCAACTTCTTCACAGCCGATCTCAAAGTCCTGCACGTTGCTCCGGAATACTGTTTCATCGATCGCTTCGAGCACATGAAAAACATCGACTATATCACCGCTGACATCGAATCGCCCCTGGCTAAGGTAAAAATGGATATTCACGAAATCCCTTTTGCTGAAAACACTTTCGATGTTGCCTTCTGCAACCACGTTATGGAACATGTGGACGATTACATACTGGCTATGAGCGAGTTGCACAGAGTTTTAAAACCAGGTGGCTGGGCATTGATCCAATCCCCACAGGACATGAAATACGAAACAACTTATGAGGATCCAACAATTACTGATCCGAAAGAGAGGGAAAAACACTTTTTACAAAATGATCATTTGCGGCTCTTTGGAAGAAATTATGGCCGTGAACTGGAAAAAGGGGGATTTACTGTGACAGAAGACAGGTTTGTGATGGACCAGCTTTCGAAAGAAGAAGTGAAGCGTTACGCACTGCCATCAGAGGAAATCGTCTATTTCTGTCAGAAGATCTAGAAACACACAATTCGTCAAGAAGGATATTCAATGGTCGCGCCGGTCTCCCGGTGCGATTTTTTTTCCCATATCCTTTTCCATCCCTCCTGTAAAAATCCGGTTCCGTAGCCGAAAAGCTGTACAAATGCAGCTGCAACACTAAGAAAAGCAACTTCAACGTTTTTGGTTTTACCCAAAGCATCTACGAAAAGAAGCGAAACATAGATCCCCAGCCCGATCAACCCGAGATAAAAAAAAGGCTCATAAACCAGCAGCCAGAGCGGTATACTGCAAACACCGAGCGTGAAAAGCAGCGGAAATGTATGGACCAGTTTCAATTCATCGGGATAAAACCGTCCGATATTGATACGTGCCCGGCCAAAGAATTTCAGCTGCTTAAAAAACGGGACAAAACCGGTCCTTCTTTTATGATAAATAAATGCCTCCGGAATCAAAGCTGACCGAAAACCCAAGCGGATCGCGGCGATACTGAACAAAATGTCTTCCCCCATCCTACTGGTAAGAAAACCGCCGGTCTGCTCCCAAACCTTGCGGGAAAGGCCCATGTTAAAACTTCTGGGATGAAACGTCCCTCCCATATTGTTCTTTTTCCCCCTTATCCCGCCAGTCGTGAACAATGACGTCATGGAATAGCTGATCGCTTTCTGAATCGGCGAAAACGACGGGTGATCCGTATCAGGACCTCCGTAGAGATCGACATAATCGGTGTCCAGCTTTTTATCGACGATGGCCAGATAATCAGGCTCGATCAGCGCATCCGAATCGAGAAGAATAAAATAATCGCCGGAAGCCCTTTCAAAACCATAGTTTCTGGCAAAACCCTGACCACCGTTTTCCTTATAAAAGTATTTGATGTCAAGCCTACTGCTGTAACCCGCCACAACAACATCCGCCTTTACTCTTGAACCGTCTTCCACAATAATTACCTCAAAATTCCTCACAGTCTGCCTGGACAGGCATTCAAGCAACTCCTGCAACTCGTCGGGACGGTTGTAAACGGGGATGATTATAGAATACTTGCGCATCGGTGCGTGAACACTTGAATAGTGAATAATGAGATCAGCCTAAGTTCAGAATTTCTTTCAATGATTCTTCGTTGGCCTCGATAATACGGTTCAGATGATTGTCCCCCAGCGCGGTGGATAAAAACATACTTTCGAACTGCGAGGGGCCCATGTAAATTCCCCTGTTCAGCATGGCGTGAAAGTACTTTCCAAACAAAACCAGATCGGAAGATTTGGCCGAAGGAAAATCCGTTACAGCCTGATTTGTAAAGAAAAGCGTATACATCGAACCGATATGGTTCAGAGTATAATCCAGTCCAAGTTTCTGCATTGAAGCTGAAAAACCGTTCACCAGCTTTGCTGCCGAGGTTTCAAGCTGGGTATATACTTCCGGGTGGTCATTGAGGTAGTTCAGCATAGTTAGTCCGGCAGCCATCGCAATAGGGTTACCTGACAACGTTCCGGCTTGATATACAGGTCCCACCGGGGAAACCCAGTTCATGATTTCAGACCGGCCGCCGTAGGCTCCTACGGGCATCCCACCACCTATTATTTTTCCTAACGTTGTTAGATCAGGCTTAATGCCAAATCTTTCCTGTGCTCCGCCTTTCGCGAGCCGGAAACCGGTCATTACTTCATCAAAAATCAGAACGATACCTTCCTCGTCACAAATCTTCCGCAAACCCATTAAAAAACCTTCCTGAGGCAGCACACATCCCATATTACCCACAACAGGTTCCAGGATCAGGGCTGCAATATGGCTTTTGTTTGCATCTACCAATCGCTGAACAGCGTCCAGATCGTTATATGGAGCAGTAAGCGTATCGTTCGCTACACCTTTGGTAACACCTGGGCTGTCCGGCGTACCAAAAGTAACGGCCCCGCTGCCGGCGGCTATCAGAAAGCTATCGCCATGCCCGTGGTAGCAACCTTCAAACTTGATAATTTTGTCCCTTCCCGTAAACCCTCTGGCTACTCTGATAGCCGACATCGTAGCTTCCGTACCTGAATTTACCATTCGCACTTTTTCAATGGAAGGCATCATTCCCACAATCAGCTCGGCGATCTCAACTTCTCTGCGCGTCGGCGCACCAAAAGAAAATGAATGCTGGATTGCATCTGACACAGCCTTGTGGATCAATTCATTTCCATGCCCTAAAATCATCGGCCCCCAGGAATTGATCAGTTCAATGTATTCATTATCGTCCTCATCATATACGTAAGGACCTTTGGCCGATTTGATAAAAACAGGAGAACCACCCACCGCACGAAAAGCACGCACCGGTGAATTTACACCACCCGGTATATATTGCTGGGCTTTTTCAAAAAGACTGTTACTTGTTGAGATATTCATTCGTTAATTAAATTTTTTACCTGTCGATTGGCAGCCATTTGGAACCGTTATATTTCAAAACAGGCGTGATCTGGTTTTCATTTGATTTTGTATAATCAAAGCCGGACAACAGATATTCGTCGTCGCCATACTTTTTGGACTGTAATCCTGTGCTGAATTTGTCCTTGTATTTGGCCATCATTCTGCCGAAAAACAATAGTTGGTCAAATCCCTGATAAGAATATACGGAAGGAAATGAACTGGTTTTATTCCAGTACGATTTCTGAAACTGACGAATGCTTTCCTTTTCACGGTCCACGTAATCAGTCTCTATCAGAAACAAGCGTGATCCGTATTTGGTTAACCGTGATTGCTGCAAATTGAAACTTGTAGCAGTAGCCAGGACTGGTACCGTGATGAGTTTACGACCGTTCAAAACCTCGATCAGAGACGCCCCTGAGCCGCCGTCGGAGGAAAACAAAGCAACATGACCCGGCTTGGCAACTTCGAAGCTGGGAAGCTTACTTTCAAGCCATTCGCGCTCACCCTGTATTTTCGTTAATTCCATAACCTTGCCGCCTCTGCTTTTCCATTCATCAGCATAAGAGAATGCCATCGTCGAGTCTTTTGCTGTGTTACCATAATATATCACAGCCGACAATCCTGCTGACCGGCCTTTCATCCACTCAGCGGCTTTTTGCATCTGAAAAGATATGGAAGGGTGGCCAAGATATATGTCCGGGCCCGATTTAAGTAAATTTCCATCTGTAGAAAGCGGATTAAGCATGATTACGCCCGCATCAGCAGCAAACTGCGCAGTGACGTCAAACGTGCCGGAATACAGTGGCCCGATCACCATATCCGATGATTGGAAGTTCTTGTTATTTACGATTGCTTTCATTGAGCCAGCATCATTGCTGACATCATAAGCCCATAAATTGACCGTAATGCCTTCCTCACGCAACTGCTCCTGCGCCAATGTCAGCCCCAGGTAATAGTCATATGCAAACTGATTGGACCGGCGTTTTGAAGTACTGAATTCATCCAACCTGAAAGGCAAAAGTACCGACACATCAAAATAGCCTTTTGTCCATTTGCTCTCAGTTTTGGGTACACTGCGCTTTGGGGCCTCTTCACTCACCGCGGCTTTTTCCTTTCTTGTAATCTTGTATTGTTTTTCCAGCTGTTCCGCAATCTGCATGTCCGTCTGGGTGGAAGAAGGGGAATTTTCAATATAGTTGATCAAAATCAGCGCTATATCCCTGTCAGACGAATACTGCTTCTGAAGCTCTTTCAATTTAGCGAGATCGTTCAGGCTGCTCAGGTGATGTTGTTTCAGGGCCTGGACATCTTTGGCAAACGATGAATCCCTGATGCGCCCAAGGTAATCCATGCCTTCCCTGATCTGGCCGTTTTCAAAAGCAATTGCTCCCAACAAATAATGCACGTCGGCGATCTTGTTCCAGCCAGGGACCCTGCTCTGCAATTGCAGAAGCATCTGTTTGCTTTCCTTAAATCTTTTGAGCTGATATGCAGATAACGCGTAATAGTAATGCGCATAAGCCGAGTACGGCGAAGTAGCATTCACGCTGGTGAGAGGCGAAAGCTTCTCCATTGCCGCGGCGTATTTACCTTGCTTATAATCGTTGAGTGCCGATTTATACCTGTCCGCAGCCTGCACATTGTTTTGCCCGTAAGATAAGTTCGCGGAACATGTGTACACTGTAAACATCAACAAAAAAATAACTCTCATCAGTATCCGGGGTCAAAATTGCACTTGATGGGACAAATTACTAAAACAGTTCAAAGAGAAAAAAACGGGCAATATTCCCTTTTGGAAACATTGCCCTTTATATTACGCTGCAATAAAACTATTATTTCTTTTTAGACCGTTTCTCTAGTTCAGCCTGCTTCTTTTTTGCTTCCTCAGCTGCCTGAAGTGACTTTTCAAGATATTTCTGAAATTTGGTCTGCTTCTTTTCGCCGTTTGCATTTTTCTTCCGGTTCTCTTCCAGGATGTTCCTGATCTTATCTTCGTTTACAAACCTTTTGATCAGCAACTGTTGCGCAATGGTTACAACGTTGGAAACAAAGTAATAAAACGTAAGACCCGCGGGGAATGAATTCAGAACGAACATGAACATCAACGGCATAATGTAACCAAGCACCTTCATGTTAACCGGGCCGGGCTGCGTTGGCGTGATCTGATTATTATAGTAGGCGTATCCAATGCTGGAAGCGGTCATTAAAACCGTAAACAAACTGATGTGGTTTCCTACGCCGAAAGGAACTGTAAACGGCAGCTTAATAAACGAATCGTATGTTGACAAGTCACTTGCCCAAAGGAATGACTGCTGCCGCAGTTCAATCAAATTTGGAAAAAGGAAAAAGAGCGAAAACAGGATCGGCATCGTGGCGAGAACGGGCACACACCCGCTCAACGGGCTTACTCCCACTTGCTGATATAACTTCATCTGATCCTGCTGCTGCTTCGCCAGATCGTCAGGATTCTGAGCCCGGATCTGTTCCAGCTCGGGGGCCAGCAGCTTCATTTTCGCCATACTGATGTACGACTTATAAGTAAGCGGTGTCAGAAGGGTTTTAACAAACAACACCAGACAGATGATCAGCAGGCCATAGTTGGAAATGAATTTTTCCAGAAAATTGAAAAGCGGAACAAGGACAAACTTGTTGATCGGTTTCAGAAAAGCGTAGCCGAGATAAACGTTCTGGTCAAAATTCTCTGCTTTTACTTTATCAACTACGTGATATTCGTTAGGTCCAAGGTAGAACTGATAATTGGCATCACCTTTCTGAATAGCTGACATAGGTATACCCGCCGAAACCTTCATTGTTTTTACAATAACCGAATCACTCGGATTCACATCCGCCCTCATTTCAACATTGCTGAAGGGGTGTTTGTCGGCGATCAGGCCGGCTAGGAAGTATTTATGTTTGATCGTAAACCATTTTACGGGATCGGCGGTTTTTGCCTCCTCGTTTGAAGTGGGGCTCGTGGCAAGGCTCTGCAGATCGTCTGTGTAATAATTGATCGTGACCACCTCACGGTTTTTGCTCATGTCATTTTCAAGCTGCAAGAGATCATTGCTCCAGTCAAACCTCACTGATTTGTCGCTAAGCCCGGCTCCGTTTGACTTGATACCATAGTCGATCACATAACCTGTTCCGCGAACTACATAAGTCTGCTCTATAGATTGGTTATTTTTCAGATCGATACGATAAGTGATCACTGCTGAATCTTTTTCTGCAAGCGTCTGATCTGTGGCGTCTGTTGAAAAAAACTGGTCTGTTAGCCTAACATCCCCTGTTTGAGTCGGAAAATCGATCCTGAATTGGTTGTGGTTCTCAGCGATCAGATATAGTGGCTTTTGATCATAGGTTTTGTAATTTTTCAACAAAACCTCTTTCATCACCCCACCCTTGTTTGAAAATACCACACGGGCGTCTTTAGTCTCGATAACCAGATCCTTCGCTACCGCAGCGACGGCGGCAGTATCATTTGTTATGGGGGTTAATTGGGTCGAATCCGGAGCAATTGAAGAGGGTACAGAAGCTGTTGAGGCATCTTTTTTCACTTGGGCCACAGGCGTCGGTTCCACAGGTTTCGGAACAAGTAACTGGTAGCCTATCAGCATTAGCATGATGAGTACTAAGCCGATTATAAAATTTTTATCCATTATTTACTTAAAATTATTGAAATAGTATACCCTTAGACGGGAGCGCAAAGGTAGCAAGATTTTCGTTATTGCCTTTTTTAACTCAGTGGATTGATGGATTTAAGGACTCCACCGACCTTTTTTCAAGAGAGTATGACAAGGCTGCACTCACGAAATTAACGAAAAGGGGATGCGGGTTCATCACAGTGCTTTTCAGCTCCGGGTGGAATTGTACACCAATATAAAAAGGATGTCCCGGCAACTCTACCATCTCCACCAGATTGTTGTCAGGATTAATTCCGGTAGCCATCAAGCCTTTATCTTCGAAATCTTTCAGGTATTTGTTATTGAACTCATACCGGTGGCGGTGCCTTTCGGTGATATGGGTTTTTCCGTAGATTTTACTGGCCAATGAATCTTTCTTGATACGGCAAGGATATGCGCCCAAACGCATGGTTCCTCCTTTATTCGAAATATCTTTCTGGTCCTTCATCAGGTGAATCACCGGATGGTCGGTAGAATTATCCATTTCCACAGAATGCGCGCCTTCCCAGCCGATCACATTGCGTGCGTATTCGATAACCGCCATCTGCATGCCCAGACAGATCCCGAAGAAAGGGATGTTGTTTTCACGGACATACTGGATTGCAGCGATCTTACCTTCGATACCTCTTTCCCCAAATCCAGGCGCTACCAAAACACCGTCCAGGCCGTCAAGCTTTTCAACAACATTTTCGGTAGTAAGGCTTTCCGAGTGGATCCACTCGATCACGACTTTACATTCGTTCGCCGCTCCGGCATGGATAAACGACTCTACAATGGATTTGTAAGCATCGTGCAGCTCCACATACTTTCCTACAAGACCTATCTTCACAGAATCAACCGGATTTTTCAATCTTGACAAAAACGTCTTCCACGAATCGAGGTCTACATCTTTGTCATTATAAATATCCAGCATATATAACGCTCGCTGATCGAGTCTTTCTTTTAACATCAGCAAAGGAACCGCATAAATCGTGTCAGCGTCCATCGCCTCAATCACTGAATTGACCTGAACGTTACAAAATAACGCGATCTTTTTGCGGAGATCATAAGGAAGCGGGTGCTCGGTGCGGCAAACAAGGATATCAGGCTGAATTCCCGATTCCTGCAACATGCGTACAGAGTGTTGGGTCGGTTTCGTTTTCAGCTCGCCGGCAGAATTAAGATAAGGGATCAGTGTAAGATGGATCACTAGCGTATCGTGTTCCTCCATTTCAAACTTCACCTGGCGTACTGCCTCAAGAAAAGGAAGGGATTCAATATCACCCACGCAGCCGCCGATCTCGGTAATGACGATGTCGTACTCTCCGCTCTGGCCGAGCAAAAGCATGTTCCGTTTCAGCTCGTCGGTAATGTGCGGTACCACTTGGACAGTTTTCCCTAGAAAATCTCCCCGGCGTTCTGCTGTGATGACGTTGTGGTAAATACGGCCCGTAGTAACATTGTTGGCCTGCGATGTCCGGACATTCAAAAAACGTTCATAATGCCCGAGGTCAAGATCCGTTTCGGCCCCGTCATCCGTTACATAACATTCACCATGCTCGTAAGGATTCATAGTTCCCGGATCTATGTTCAGATATGGATCAAACTTTTGTATTGTAACTGAAAGCCCTCTGGCTTGCAGCAATTTGGCTAAAGAGGAGGCAATTATTCCTTTGCCAAGTGAAGATGTAACACCGCCCGTAACGAAAATGTACTTCGCGGTCTTGCGTGCTTTGGAAGCCATAAGACGTTGCTTTTTTTCTATGATTACGGGATACAAAGGTACAGGAAAATAAAAGAATTTTATCAGACCCGGTCTAATTATTTGGGCTCTGCATGTTAACCGATTGTTAATCTTGCGGGTAAGCACTTAAAAAAAACTTGTACTAAGATGAAGCCCTTTTTCTGCCGATAAAGGTTACTGAGCGCACGAATATGTACAAATGCTTCGTAATTGGCAGCTTTTATTTTCCTATTTTGCAACTCCGCCAAATCAAATTCTATTCAATAAACACAATCCCTATTCCCGTCTATGAAAAAATCACTATTACTTTCCACCATGCTCCTCTGTGGTTGCGCTGCGTTTGCGCAATCTGCGAAAGACACAGCCAAACCGCCACTTAAGATAATCGTGTTCGGTGCCCATCCCGACGACTGCGATCTGGGAGCCGGTGGTATCGCATCCATTTATTCCTCCATGGGGCATAAAGTGAAATTCGTTTCGCTTACCAATGGCGATAAAGGACATCAGGACATTGGCGGCGGCGAGCTGGCCAATATCAGGTTGAAAGAAGCGAAGGAAGCCGGCCGCAGATGGGGCATTGAATATGATGTACTCGACAACCACGACGGCGAATTGCTGCCCACCCTGGAAAACAGAATGGCCGCTATCAGGCTCATCCGCGAATGGAACGCCGATGTTGTAATCGCACCACGTACCAACGATTACCACCCTGACCATCGTAACACCGGCGTGATCGTTCAGGACGCTGCATACTTAGTAATCGTTCCTAATATTCTTAGTAGCGTACCGCCTTTAACCAAGAACCCGGTATTCCTCTATTTCCGTGACCGTTTCCAAAGACCTAATCCTTTCCGCCCGGATATTGCCATTGATATCACTGCTAATCTTGCCAAAAAGGTAGACGGACTGGATGCACACGTTTCCCAATTTTACGAGTGGCTTCCCTGGACGAATCAGGACCTTGCTAATGTACCTAAAGACAAAGTCGAACGAAAAAAATGGCTTCTTGCATCAATGGAAAAACGATCTGCGGTGACCCCGGAAATCAAAATTTCTCTCGACAAATGGTACGGAACCGAGAAGGCTGAGAAGATTAAGCAAGTAGAAGTTTTCGAGATTTGCGAGTATGGAAAACAACCTTCCACAGAAGAAATAAAACGATTGTTTCCTATGCTGCCTTGACGGCTTAAGGAATCAGTTTTGCAATGCATAAAACAGCCTTCTAAAAATCAGAATAGGACGATTTTCAGAAGGCTGTTTTACTGTCCGTAGGGACCAGACCGTGTTTTACATCGGTTTACTACGATAACCTGTCTTTAAAGCTCTCATAACCATACGAACGGATCAATTGAAATTCCTGTTCAGCTTTCCAGATACCTATGGAAGGCAGGTTAACTCCGTTAAATGTTGTGGTCTTTACCATGGTGTAATGAATCATGTCCTCAAATATGATTTTATCTCCAATTCCAAGGGGCTCATCAAAGGAATAATCGCCTATAAAATCGCCTGCCAGGCAGGTCATTCCACCCATTCTGTATGTTGGTTTTCCGGGTATTGCTTCCTGGTATGCTCCCCGTATCGCAGGCTTATATGGCATCTCCAGAGTGTCCGGCATGTGAGCGGCGAAAGATGTATCCAGTATCGCCACCTCTATTCCCTGACTGTCGAGAACATCCAGTACAGTTGCGTACAGCTCTCCAGTTCTCCAGGCTATCGCTGATCCTGGCTCCAATATCACGTCAAGATCATATTTAGTCCTAATATTGCTAACTAATTTTTTTAGCTTCACAATATCGTATCCTTCCCGTGTCATCAGGTGCCCCCCTCCCATATTAAGCCACTTGGCCTGATGCAGCAGATCGGCAAAGCGGGATTCCAATGCTTCCAATGTTCTTTCCAAGGTATCGGATCCATTCTCACAGAGTGTATGAAAATGGATTCCGTCGATTCCCTCGGGAAGCTTGTCCGGAAGCTTGTCGCGCGTCACGCCCAACCTCGACCCGGGTACACAAGGGTTGTACATATCTGTTGTTACCTCGGAATACTGCGGGTTCACTCGGATGCCACAAGAAAGAAAATGCTCCGGATGAACAGCTTTGAAATTTTCAACCCTGTCTTTAAATCGCTCCCACTGGCCGAAAGAGTTAAAAGTAATATGGCTGCTACGTTCCATAATCTCCTGAAATTCCTGCTCAGGATAAGCGGGCATATAGGTATGTGCCGGAATTCCCATGAAATCATTGATGAGCTTAACCTCGTTCAATGAACTTGCAGTGGCACCGCTCAGGTACTCTTTCACAATCGGGAAAGCGCTGTACATCGAAAAACCCTTTAATGCCAGGATAATCTTGCAGCCCGATTCCTTCTGGACGGAATCGATAAGCCGGAGATTCTTTCGGAGCAGATCTTCTTCCAGAATGTAACATGGCGATGGAATATTGGAATAATCTATTGGCATTTTTGTTGAAATGAGTAATGGTAAATCGGCTTGACGATAATGTTTATATAATTTTGTACACAAAAGTATAAGTTTGAGTTTCCAAAACACATCATCCATTTTTCATTTACCCCGAAATCCGCCTATGCCATTCCTTGTACTCGATATTGAAATGACCGGACCGGAGCCCGGCTGGAATGAAATTATACAAATAGGTGCCGAATTTTTCGATGACCAATGGCGCTCACAGGGTACCTACCTCCAGAATGTTTATCCTGAAAACGAAGAGGCTTTTTCCGTCAAATCTGAGGAGGTACACGGGCTTTCGTTGCAGGATCTGGAAGATGCGCCTATGATATATGATGTGATCCCTGAGTTTGAAAAATGGATCAAGAAACTGAATACTGGCAAACCAAATCTATCCAGTGTCATAATCTGCGGGCAAAGTGTGATCAATGACATTAACTTTCTGCAGTACGCCTACCGGAACGAAAAGTTGAAATGGTCTTTTTCAAACAAAATGCTTGACTTGCATACAGTTTCCTACCTGTTTTTCCAGATACTGGAAAAAAATGGCAAAACGGTTCCCAGATCCCTTAGTCTCTCTTCTGTCGCTAACTACTTTGGTTTCGAGCGGGAAGATACCACGCACAACGCGCTCGAAGACGCGATGCTGACAGCCAAGTGCTTTAAAGAATTTTTCAAGCTAATTGACAATGTTAAACTCGTATGATTGATTACAATCCTAAAGAGTGGCTCCGCTACATATTCTATTTTCAGAAAGCGGACACCGTCAGGAAGCTGACACCGCTGATATTGACTATAGGTGTATACTCAGCCGTTTTATCCTATCTGATATTGATTTACTGGCGAATCGGCGAAAATACTGACCTGAAGAACATTTCTCTGATGCACTCTCTTTTGGGTTTTGTAATATCCATGTTGCTGGTTTTCAGAACAAATACTGCCTATGATCGCTGGTGGGAAGGTCGAAGGCAGTGGGGTGCGCTGATGAATATCAGCAGGAATTTAGCACTCAAAGTCAACGCACTGCTTGACGGGAGCGATCTGGAAGAAAAAATGTTCTTTCAGACCATGATTGCCAATTACGCCTATTCATTAAAAAACCACCTGCGGGGAATCTACAAATCTGACGAATTCACAGACTGTCAGCTATTTGGAAAATCGGACCTGAATATACACGACCACATACCAAACCAGATTGCAGCTGCCATTTTTTCCAGGGTTATCACATTACAGAAAAAAGGTACCCTACTTCCCGAACATACGATCCTTCTCAACAATCAACTGGAGGAATTCACCAATATCTGCGGTGCCTGCGAACGGATCAAAAACACGCCCATCCCTCTTTCCTACAGCTCGTTCATCAAGAAATTCATCTTTTTCTATTGTCTCACGTTGCCGATTGGCTATGTTTTCAGTCTGCATTTCCTGGTTATTCCGTTTGTAATGTTTGTATTTTATATCCTGGCCAGCCTTGAAGTAATTGCCGAAGAAATCGAAGATCCGTTTGGCGATGACTCCAATGACCTACCGATCGAGCGCATTTGCAAGGGTATACAGACTTCTACTGCGGCGTTGTTGAGATAGGCTTTTATGAAATAATATTAATTTCAGAGGCCCAATTATTAGAAACTTCTTAAGATCTCATCAGAAAAGCATTAAAATTTAAAAAATTTTATTTTTTTTTCGAGAGCCACTTTTAACGCAGTTTTCTTGATTTTCAGATTTTATCGAAAAATCAGGGAAATATACACACCCATTTCTTCGACTTCCCTCAATTTTATCCCACAATCATTCCATTTTTAAAGTCATTTTTCAACAATTTACAATTGTACACGAAATTACGAAAGTAAACTGATTTGGAAAAAATGTGTTATTTTCATGTATCCTCAAATACAGGATACGGTTCATTTATTCAAATAGTAAACGAATTTATTATGAAAAAGACGCCCTTTCTAACTACAGTTATATTAGTTGCATGCTTGTTAGCCTTCAATTCAAACGCTCAGTCGATAGTAGACCCGGGTGTTTCAATTTATAATTACAAGCACCCCAATAAAGCTGCAAAAGCCAAAGCTGGCAAAGAAGGACAAAATACAATAAAAGTCGCCAACCTGAATACGGTCGAGAGATATAACAAACAGCAGAGAAACAGGTACGTGAGCACTACACCAAAGTATGCTCCAAGACCTTCTTCGCTGGTGGTCTATCGTGATTACCAGGTTGAAGGAATTGAAATCAATCCGCTGGTTTCTCCGAGAAATTACAAAACACCGACCAACTCGGGAACGAAGGATACTTCGCAGCTGGCCGACTACCACAATAACTCGGACAAGGCTGTTTATCCGACTGTGGATTAAGCGACCCCATTTCGATCGAAAACCGGCTTTACATCAAAGCCGGTTTTTTTATGCCCGGATTTTCTACTCCGCCGTTTCAAACAGCGGCAATATTTGAATTTCATATAAATAGTCCGCCAGCACGCCACTTCCCCGCCAGCGAATAATCAGCCCTCCTGCCCAAAATAGGGAAATGAAAATAACCGACACAAAATCTGAGATGCCCAAATTTAGCGCAAATTGACATCCAGACACTAGATTTTCTAATGGACGTTCAAATTCGTCCCGCCTCAAAATAACTAAAATCTTTCACCCAAGAGTGATAACTTACGGACAAGCCCCTTCGACAATGATTGAAATTTATATTTTTTTGTTTGAAATGGCTATTTACCGGAAAATAGTTACCAGGTAATTTTGAAGCCTTTATTCAGGTAATATTTTCACTCCAACACATCATGATTTCCAAATCACTAATTATCTCCGCACTACTACTGGCCGGCGCAGCAGCCTCGCATAATTCGCACGCACAGCTTGTCAACTCCACAGATGCAGGCGTTTCAGTTTTTAATTACAAACACGCTAACAAGACTGCGCTGGCTAAAACAAAGAACAGCGGCCGCCTGGTTATCCCAGTGATCTCCGTTATCAGCTCGCAGGGTCAGCCGCGATTTTCCAACACAAACAATCGTGATTATACGCCGAGGTATCAGACCCGAACAGCTTCGCTTGTAGTATTTGTAAAGCAGGAAAAACAGAAACCCAACATAAATCCCCTCCTATCGGCACGTCATTACAAAACCGGCAAGCACACCAAACGAGCTTCATATCAAGCCGCAGAGCTTTTGTGTCAGTCTATGTAGTATTTCAGGCAAATTTCATGTTTTCATAAGCCGGCATTCAGGTTTGCCGGCTTTTTCCGTTTGGCGATTTACAAAGATTGATAAAGCCGGAAAAAGTATGAAAATAGCGTGTACGTTAACGTTTTAATTAATTTTTAACAGGATTATTTTGTAGCGAATATTTGAATTTCATAATTTCAACACATGATACCAAGTGAGACCGTAGAGCATTTTTATTTAACCCACCCCGCAGCGCAAGGCTCCCGGGGACCAGATAAAAACACAGGAGATGAGGGGCATTTCAATGTTTTTTCAAGGGTATTCTGCAACAAGTACACCTCTTACGCCAGCAGGGACTTTTATAAAATTTCGCTGATACTGGGAAAAGGAAAGTTATTCTATGGAAACCAGGAAATTGATATTAACCGGAATGCGCTCGTTTTCTTTAACCGGAACGTTCCTTATTCCTGGCAGGCAACATCCACTGAGCAGGCAGGCTATTTCTGTCTCTTTACCGATGAATTTTTAAATTCGATCCATCGCTCAAAGGCTATAGTAAATTGCCCCATCTTGCGAAACGACAATATACCTGTCTACTTTATCGACAAAGATCAGCAGGATCATCTGCTCCGTATTTTCGCAAAAATGCAAAGCGAGATCGAGTCGGGATACATCCATAAGTATGACCTCATGCGCAATTATGTGAATGTGATCGTGCATGAAGCTATGAAAATGCAGCCTTCCGAATTGAGTGATATGCATGTAAATGGCTCAGCCAGACTGTCTTCCATGTTCCAGGAGTTGCTTGCAAGGCAGTTCCCGATAGAGTCACCGGAACACAAGCTGAAATTGAAGACTGCAAAGGACTATGCCGTGAAGCTGGGCGTACATGTGAACCATCTGAACCGTGCTCTGAAAGAAAGCACCGGCAAGACTACCACAGATCATATCATAGACAGCATCATTTCCCAGTCCAAGCTGATGCTGAGGCATTCCAACTGGAGCATTGCTGAAATTGCGTTTTGCCTCGGGTTCGAATACCCAGCCTATTTCAATAATCTTTTTAAGAAGCAAATTGGACTTACACCGAAATCCTACCGGATCAGCGAAAGATGACAATGTTTGAATTTTGTAATGTATTGTTTGAAAGTGATAGATTTTACATGCGGTGACATAATTACATTTGTGCCTTCGCTGGCTACACTCCTTCTATAATTTTTCTACCTATGCCGAATAAGTTCTTAACCATTCTGTTTACCTCGCTGACGCTGACTTGTATGGATCAGGATTTGTCCGCGCAAGTCCTTACGCTGAATGACGCTGTCGAGAAAGCCCTAACGAATTACGGCACGATCAAGGCAAAAAATAACTATCTCAACGCATCCAGGGCTACTGTGCTGCAAAGCAAGAAAGAGTACCTGCCCAATCTGAATTTCTCCGCCCAGCAGGATTATGGAACCGTAAACGGACAGAACGGCCCGTTATATGGAATGGGTTTGTCGGTTGCTTCCTCAGGCCTTCCACTTCCTAACCAAAACTGGAACTCGGCTTTCGGTGCGCTATACCTTACCAATGTTAACTGGGACTTTTTTGCATTTGGCCGCGCAAAAGAACGTATCCATGTATCTGAGGCAATTGTAAAAAGAGATGAGAGCGACCTGGCACAAGAACAGTTTCAGCACAGCATCCGGGTTGCCAGCGCATATCTGAACCTCATCGTTGCCCAACGACTGACCAGATCCTGGGAAAATAACCTCGAAAGAGCGGTGGCCATCAAAAACGTAGTTATCACACGGGCGAAAAACGGCCTGATAGCCGGCGTAGACTCGTCCCTTGCCAACGCGGAAGTCTCGAACGCGAAGATCAGCATTACACAGGCCAAGGATCTGGAGCAGGAACAAGCGAACAATCTTGCGCGGCTCATGGGAGTTACGGAACAAAACTTTGTGCTTGATACCATGTTCGTTACAAAAATGCCGGCCGAGGTGGAAGATTCAGTTTACAGGACTGAGAACCATCCGTTGCTGCAGTTTTATTCTAACCGGATTGCAGTGAGTAACCAGCAAGCCAAGTACTTCCATACCCTAGGAATGCCCGTTTTCTCATTGTTTGGAGTATTTCAGGGCCGTGGCGCCGGTTTCTCATCCAACTATGCGGTTGATCAAAGCGCTTTTTCCCAAAGTTACTTTGAAGGTATCAAACCTGTGCGTGCCAATTACCTGCTCGGGATCGGTGCTACATGGAACGTTACGAATATTTTCAGGACTCGGCAGCAGGTTTTGTCTCAAAATTTTGTTTCCAATGCGTTGCAGGAGGAATACAACGTAATAGACCAGCAGATCAAAAACCAGCTTATCTTATCTGAGACCAAAATTAAAAACGCCGTTGCCAACTTCCGGGAAGCACCCGTGCAAGTTAAATCTGCCGCGGATGCTTATTTGCAAAAAAGTGTATTGTATAAAAACGGACTTAGCAATATCGTCGACCTCACACAATCGCTTTATATCCTGAACCGCGCAGAAACAAACCGTGACGTGGCGTTTACAAACCTTTGGCAGGCACTATTGCTGAAAGCAGCGGCATCGGGGGACTTTGGGGTATTTAGATGAAGTGGGATTAAGTCGTCATTAGGTAGTTATGGAAATAGTCATTAAGTAGTCATGAGCGGTCATGAAATAGTTATGAAGTCGCAAATGACAACAAACGACTATCAATGACAAAAAATGACGATACCTGACAAAAAATGACAACACTTGACAACACCTGACCACCCACGACAAAAATTAAGATTCTATCATAAATGAATATATGGATTTAATACGATTTGCATTGCGTAAGCCTATCACTATCATGGTATTGGTAGCAGGCTTATTTTTCTTTGGTATCAATGCCGTCCGGACGATAAAGGTCGATATTTTTCCCAAGCTTGACCTGCCGGTGATGTATATCGCCCACCCGTTCGGGGGATATACGCCTAATCAGATGGAAACGTTTTTTGCCAAACAGTATGTCAACATCCTGCTTTACGTAAACGGGATCAAAACCATTGAGACCAAGAGCATTCAGGGTTTGACTTTGATGAAGATCAATTTTTACCCGGGCACGAACATGGCCCAGGCATCCGCTGAGCTCAGCGCGTTTACCAACCGTGCACAGGCTATTTTTCCCCCGGGCTCCAACCCTCCATTTATTATCCGTTTTGATGCTTCTACCCTTCCGGTTGGTCAGCTGGTACTTAGCAGCGAAAAAAGATCGAATAATGAGCTTTTGGATCTTGCAAACGTATATGTCCGTTCAAACTTCACCTCCATTCCCGGGTTGGTTTCGGCACCTCCATTCGGCGGAAACATCCGGACTGTTGTAATTAAGGCTGATCCGGAGCTGATGCGGTCACATAATATGACTGCCGATCAGCTGGTTGAAGCGCTCCGGCTCAACAACCAGACTGCCCCGTCAGGAAACGTCCGGATCGGCGATAAAAATTACATTACCCCGACCAACACAACGATCCGGAATATTAAAGATTTTGAGAATATTCCCTTGTTCAAAGGGTCAGTTCAGAACCTGTACTTGCGAGACGTGGCAACGGTGGAAGACGGTGCAGATATTACGTCTGGCTACGGACTTGTAAACGGGAAGCGCTCTGTTTACCTCAGTATTGCCAAAAGTGCGGATGCATCCACCTGGGAGGTTGTTCAGAATCTCAAAAAATCGATCCCCCGTATTCAGAGCACATTGCCGGAGGATGTGAAAGTAAGTTATGAATTTGATCAGTCTTCGTATGTGATGAACTCTGTAATGAGCTTGCTGACAGAGGGCGCTATTGGTGCGATACTTACCGGACTGATGGTATTACTCTTTCTCGGTGATGCACGTGGCGCATTGATCGTCATCCTGACTATCCCGACTTCCATCATTTCCGGTGTTTTGTTCCTGAACCTTTTCGGACAAACCATTAACATCATGACGCTGAGTGGGCTGGCACTGGCCATTGGTATCCTGGTGGATGAAAGCACTGTGACGATTGAAAATATTCACCAGCATTTTGACATGGGTAAACCCAAAGCCCTGGCGATATGGGATGCATGCCAGGAAATTGCCTTTCCGAAACTATTGATCTTGTTTTGTATCCTTGCGGTATTTGCCCCGGCGTTTACAATGGGCGGTATTCCTGGATCACT
Organism: Dyadobacter bucti; assembly: GCF_005869225.1. Lineage (GTDB taxonomy): Bacteria > Bacteroidota > Bacteroidia > Cytophagales > Spirosomataceae > Dyadobacter > Dyadobacter bucti. The sequence continues at coordinate 170,121 of NZ_SWFP01000002.1, forward strand.
GTTCTTGCCGCTGGCACTTTCGATCGGTTTCAGCATGATCGTCTCCTACTTTCTTGCCCAGACTTTTGTACCGGTTATGGCCAACTGGATCATGAAAGTTAAACATCATAAGAAGCCCGACGGCTCAGAAATGAGTGATTCTGAGGAATTTGCCAGTTCCGGCCTGAGCCGAAATAAAGAGCAGCAAAAAGAAGCGCTGCTTAAAAGAGCATCTTCCGACGAGCAGGGTGAAAAACCAAGCCGTTTCGACAGGATCAGGGCACGCTTCATGCGGTTTATCAACCGTATGATCCCTTACCGGAAACCCATTGTGGTTACTTACCTGATCGTTACCTCTGCCCTGGCAGTACTTTTACTGAATAATATTGGTAAAGATGTTTTACCAAAAGTAAACGGAGGACAGTTCCAGGTAAGGCTGCGGGCACCGGAAGGAACGCGTATTGAACGGACTGAGGAAAAAACTTTGCAGACCATTGCGCTCATCAAAGATATCGTCGGTGAGGAAAATGTGTCGGTAACTTCTGCATACGTTGGTCAGCATCCCGGCCTGTTCTCTGTGAGCCCGATTTATCTATGGATGGCAGGACCTCAGGAAGCTGTTTTACAAATTGGCCTCAAAGAAGGTTTTCATATTAATCTGGATGATCTGAAGGAACAAATCAGGCATAAGGTTAGCGAAAAGCTGCCGGACGTAGCGCTCTCATTCGAACCTATTGAATTGACAGACAAGATATTAAGCCAGGGTTCCCCTACTCCTATCGAAGTAAGAATGTCGGGCAGGGATAAAAAGGTCAATGAGCAATATGCACAGAAGATCATAGATAAACTGAAACATATTGATTATTTGCGCGATATCCAGTTAGGTCAATCCAATAAATATCCTGCTATCAATATTGAAGTTGACAGGGTTCGCGCAGCTCAGCTGGGTGTGGACATGGCTGACGTTTCCAGATCGCTTATCGCCTCGACTTCTTCTTCAAGGTATACGGATAAGAACATTTGGGTAGACGAAAAAGCGGGGCTAAGTTATGCCGTGCAAATACAGGTTCCTGAGAATAAAATGAACAGCATCAACGAGATAGGTGAAATTCCCCTCCTAAAAAACGCTAGCCGCCCGGTTTTACATGACATCGCAACCATTACTCCGGATACTACATACGGAGAAAATGACAACCTCGGTTCCATGCCGGTGTTGTCGGTAACTGCAAACCTGAATAACCAGGATCTGGGTGTTGCCCAGGCAGATGTAAAAGAAGTAATTGCATCGCTCGGAGAGCTTCCCAGAGGTCTGACTGTTGAGCTTGTAGGACTAAGCCAGACGCTTACCGACACCCTCGATAGTCTTCAGAATGGACTTGTTGTCGCAATCGTTGTGATATTTTTGATGCTGGCTGCGAATTTCCAGTCCTTCAAAGTGTCCGCGATTGTGCTTGCCACAGTTCCGGCCGTTATACTTGGTTCACTAGCCTTGTTAATGGTAACCGGGTCCACATTGAACCTTCAGTCTTATATGGGAATTATTATGTCTGTGGGAGTATCCATTTCCAATGCTGTGCTATTGGTTACCAACGCAGAACAGCTTAGAAAACACAGCGGAAATGCCATAGAAGCCGCACACGAATCGGCAGGCTTACGGCTCCGTCCTATTGTGATGACCGCTGTGGCAATGGTGGTAGGTATGATCCCCATGGCAAGCGGCCTGGGTGAAGCAGGTGACCAGTCGTCGCCACTCGGACGCGCGGTGATCGGCGGGCTGATCGCATCTACGTTCGCGGCACTATTTATACTGCCGCTTGCGTTTGCCTGGGGGCAGGGAAAAGCGAGCACGCAAAGTGTTTCTCTCGATCCTGAGGATGAAGAAAGCAAGTTTTATGTTCCAATGGGCAATTAATCAGAAATCGAACCAATCCAGAAAATGAAAAATATACGAAACATCGCCCTTGCATTGCTGCTAGCCAGTGTTTCTGCAACATTGCAAAATTGCGGCTCTTCCAAAGCAAATGAAGAAAAAGAAGAGAAAAAAGCACCAGCCGAAGTCATCAGCACCGAAACTTTCACCTTGCAAAAACAGCAATTGAACTCCACCATTAAAATACCCGGAGAACTCATTGCTTATCAACAGGTTGACCTTTACGCCAAAGTGAGCAGCTTTGTAAAAAAACTATATGCCGATGTGGGCACAGAAGTAAAGCAGGGCCAGATCCTTGCCAGTATGGAGGCGCCGGAAATCAGCGCTCAACTGAGCGGCAGCGAATCCAGGCTAAGATCACAGGAAGCACTTTACCAGGCCAGCAAAGCCAACTATGACCGCTTGCTTGAAACCAGTAAAACACCGGGTACAGTTTCTCAGAATGATCTGGATGTTGCGCTCGCCAAACAAAAATCTGACCTCGCGCAACTGGAATCTGCAAGGTCTGCAAGCAGAGAAATTACGGATAACCGCAACTATCTTGAAATACGTGCGCCATTCAGCGGCATAATCACGGCCAGGAATATCAGTACCGGGGCTTATGTAGGTCCGTCAGGAAAAGGTTCCGAATTTCCGCTTTTTACACTTGCAGACCAGCGCAAGCTAAGATTAGTAGTGAGTGTACCTGAGGCGTATACAAGTCATTTGAAGAATAAGAGTCAGGTCGAATTCACTGTAAGATCGCTTCCAAATCAGACTTTCTCTGCGTCGGTATCACGCCTGGCTGGCGCCCTGGATGTGCGCCTGCGTGCCCAACGTGCAGAAATGGACGTTTCTAACACTGATAGAAAATTATTGCCTGGTATGATAGCCGAAGTTTCGGTCCCGCTGAACAGTGACACACCGACTTTTGCGGTACCTAAGTCAGCGGTATTGAATTCTCCGCAGGGCATTTATGTCATCAAAATCGTAGATCAAAAAGCGCAATGGGTGCCTGTGAAGACCGGAAGCAGCAGTGACGACAAAACAGAGGTTTTCGGAGACATTCAGGAAGGTGATGTGCTGATCAAAACAGTGACCGAAGAAATCAGAGATCAGTCTGAGATCAAAAATCAAAAGCTTGTTTCAAACTGATCCTTTAAACAGGGCCTTAATTGATTTTATTTTTCCCTTCAATTAACACAATACGGAGCTTGAATCCTGCAAGATCCGTATTGACTTCTTTGCAAAGCCCGTTCTTATAGGAATAAATCCCCTGCTTACCGTCGGGCAGAGAAACCCCGTACTTCCCCTCAGAAAGCTTTTTTACGCTACACATTTTGCCGTACCGCTCAGAATATACCTCGTTGATATTGACAGGCTCCTTGTAATACAGGCTCGTTATAGTGGAGATGATGGGCGAGAAAAGCTCTATTTTAGGTTTGTCTTTTCCATCTTCACCTGAAAAGAACACCTCGTAAAGGGATTTGGAGGCACTTTTTGTCTGGGTCTTTTCTTTGAGATCCCCGTTTACATGGTGCGCACACTCGGCGGATACAAGCTTTCCGCGCACATAACTGGTCTGTGTGGAATAATTCCCTTTATAAAACAGAATCTTGAAGTTGGATTCTATTCGGTGCGTTTCGGCTTCCCCTCCTGTCTCTTTGTTATCGAAGACCTTTAATGAACCAATGGTCCTTCCTGCAACAATTACATCGTAAACGTTGGTCTGAGACCTGGCTACTGCCGAAGAAAAAAGAATGATGCTGACAAATACGATCCCTGAAACTCTCATTTTGATTTGGTTTGGTCGCGGATGTGTGTGAATTCAGTATATAACAGTACAATATCTGTTCCTATTGTACTTGTTTAATGGTAATCAGCACGTTATCCTGATCACATACGACCAAACCCGGGACTAAAATGCCCCTATGATAGTTTAAATGGGGATTAATGGTACATGAATCGTTCACGAACTATTAATCCCGCGCAATCAGAACCGTCCGAACTTTAAAGTAAGATTGTACGAAATGTTACTGAGATCAGAATCCGACAGTCCATTTCCCCTGGCATTAAAAGCCTTGCGGTAAGATACTCCGGGACTGAAACGCATCCATTTCAGCAAATTAAACTCAACCTGTACGCCCGGCTCCATCACAAAGAAAAATTTAGCATCTTCATCATAGTCGTCCCAATCGAAATCATCCCAGTCATCCAGCTCCCGGCGGTCATATTGCATGCTAAATCCGGTTCCCGTCATCAAATTGACATTGAAATGAACACGTTTCGTGGAAGCAACCACATATTCCGTCATCAATCCCACTTGTCCGTATTGATAAGTAACTTTATTTCCCGGAAAATTCTGAGCATCAAACGGAACAGGAATATAATTGGTTGTTGCAGCCGCCGCCACCCCCAGCAAAAACCGCTGATTAACAAACCAGCCACCATATATTTCAGGCATGTTTGCATAGTGGCCATTGATTTTCGTAAACTTGTTTGAGATGGCTGCATATCCACCCGAGCGGCGGATGCCGGAGCTTTTGAAAATTGTCTGGTTTTCCTGGGCAAACGCTTCGGAACTAAATAGTCCGCAAAAAAAGATAGTCAGGTAAAAAAGTGTCTTTTTCATGATTTCTGAATTGTTTATTACCTGACAATTCAGAAAATCATCCCCCCTATCTGGCTAAAAAAAATATTTTAAACCTTAAAATTAATCCGTCAGAGAAAAATCAAGCTGTTGAATCAGCCCGGGGTTCTCTGGCGACAAGGTAAAATAAACCTTGATATCCTGTTTGGTAGTCTTGAGCGAAAATGTTCCCCTAAGCTGGTTCTCGGCAACCATATCTGTCGAACCCCTAATTTCCCCAACCCTTTCCAGCAATATGTCCAGCTCTTTTTTCCGATGTGAAAGAGACTTGTCAGGGAAGAAGTTTTCAGCAAAAATCCCGCTTTGTTCCGCGTTGTTCCAGGTAGGTAAAAGTTTGATGAGCTCCTCTTTTCTTTTTGCAAGAACGGGCGAAACAGCAATAGGAAGCGGTTTTAGTCCGGCCAGGGCAATAATAGTATCCAGAACAGCCGTGTTAATGGTCGCCATACCGGCATACGTCCGGTTCGCATGAGCAAGAATTCCGATGCCATATTCCGGCAAAATCTGCCATTGGCTACCGAAGCCCGGCAAACCGCCGGTATGTCCTATCCCGGTTCGTCCCTCGCAGTCTTTGCTCCATCTCAATCCATAGCCGTAGGCAGATGTCACGGCACATTCACGGCCCGAAGGATATTTGAATTTGGCGTTCAGTGAATTAAAATTCCAGGGCATCTGCATTTCACGCACATCACTTCTCGACACCGGGCCTTTTTCTTCCCCGGAACTTGCCGGCCAGGCCGACAGGTGGAAACTTACATATTTGCTGAAATCCTCGATCGAAGTGATCAGCCCGCCCATAGCCCCATAGGTGCCGTCGTGCAGTAGCTCCTCTTCCTTCCATTTCTCATCCTCGAAACGGTAACCGTGTGCAAGAAGCATTTTGGGCGCTTTGGTATATTCCCAGATCGTGCTGCTCATACCGAGCGGTTTAAAAATCACTTCATCAATATATTGCTGATAAGGCTTGCCCGATACATTCCCTATAATTTTTCCCAGTATCGCAAAACCTAAGTTGCTGTATTCATAAGTGATACCGGGCACGTTGGAAAAAGAAATACCTTTTTTGATCAGCGCGATCAATTCTTCATCCCGGCTGTCGAGCTGGCGGTCGCCCCATGGGTTGTCCTCAGGAAAGCCCGCTGCATGGGTCATCAGATGTCTTATTGTAATGGGCGGAGCGTCTTTTGTAAGCGACGGCATGGATTTCAGCTCAGGGATATACATGTAAGCAGGATCATCCAATTTCAGCTTTCCTTCTTTCCGCAAGGCGAGAATAGCCATGGCAGTTACACTTTTGGACATAGAGGCAATCCTGAAAAGCGACTTCGGGCTGGCTTTCGTAGAAGTGGCGATCTCCGAAAAACCATTTGCTCCTGAATAAACAAGTTGCCCGTCGACGACCAATCCGAAAGCCAGCCCAGGAAAATGGTTTTTCTCTGCATACTCCTGATAAACCTTTTCAACAACTGGCAAAGTAGCTTTGATTCTGCTGATCCTCTCGGATTGTGGTGCTTGTCCGAATGAGATAAGTGCAAACAGCCCCACAATTGACGTAAAAAAGTATTTCATCAGTATATACACAGAATTAAGTTGAAGGATTGTCAATTTAAGAAAATTTGAATGCTTTTTCCAGTCATTTTTCAATTTGGTGAACCTTCGTGCCGACGCATTCTGGCAGAAAACCCCTTTTCTTACTTTTGTACAACACATACTTTTTAATATTATTAAAAAAGTACAATTTAATTGAATCTTATTTAAAACATAAGCGTTAATTTTGCATCTGTAAGTTTGTTTTAAATAAATGACACGCACTTACGATACCAGGCTAGAAAAAGACAATATTAAAAAAATCATATTAAATAAATACGAATTAACAGTTGGGCACGCTGCCCTGCAAAAATTAAGACTCCTATGAATTATTCAATTTTCGCCCCATCCGACTCCCGAAAGTACCTGCGACTTGCAGTGGCTGCTTTCTTTTTCGTTCAGGGACTGAGTTTTGCGGCGTGGGCAAGCCGTATTCCGGATATAAAAAATATGCTGCACCTCACCGAGGGAGGACTGGGTACCGTTCTTCTTGCATTGCCAATCGGCCTGATGGCCAGCTTGCCGATCTCCGGCTGGATGGTAACGCACTACGGAAGCAAGAAGATGGTTTTGATCGGTGCGATCCTTTATGCTGTGACGCTTTCCTTTATCGGATTTGTGACCAGGACAGAGCAGCTCGTTATCGCACTTTTCGCATTCGGTTTGTGGGGTAACCTTACCAATATCGCGATCAATACACAGGCCGTGGCAGTAGAACAGGTATACGGAAAATCTATTATGGCGTCATTCCACGGCCTCTGGAGTCTTGCAGGTTTTGTCAGTGCGATGATCGGTTCATTTTTCATCTCAGTACATATTCCTCCGCACATCCATTTCAGCCTGATCGCCCTGGCTGCATTTGTGATCATTTTTACTGCTTTTAAGCACACAATGCCCGACAGCGATAAAAACGACCAGGAAGCACAACCTATGTTTGTAAAACCCGACCGCGACCTGCTTACATTGGGTTTGATAGGTTTTTGTGCCATGGTTTGTGAAGGTGCTATGTTTGACTGGAGTGGCGTATATTTTCAAGAGGCAGTACACGTTCCGGCTTCGCTGACGACATTGGGTTATGTTGCCTTTATGGGCACAATGACAGGCGGACGTTTTGCGGGTGACTGGCTTGCCAACCGTCTGGGACGCAAGAAAATGTTGCAGATCAGCGGTGCTTTCATGGGTTTCGGACTCGCGATAGCAGTGTTGTTCCCTTATCTGGTTCCTGCAACTTTCGGATTTTTGCTGGTAGGTTTCGGGGTGTCATCGGTTGTACCGCTGGTATATAGCGCAGCCGGAAAATCAACCACTATGTCAGCAGGAATGGCGTTGGCAGCGGTCTCATCCATCAGTTTCATCGGCTTTCTGATCGGCCCTCCGCTGATCGGGATCGTAGCACAGTTTGCTGATCTTCGCTGGTCGTTTGCTATCGTCGGCATCCTGGCTTCTTTAACAGCCTTCCTGTCAACAAAAGCCAAACTGATCCAATAGAAAACAAGCTGGTATATTATTTTAAGAAAGGATGACTTGACTGTTATCCTTTTTGCTTTTTAAACCAATCCATAATGAAAAATCCGGCAATACTTTTTCTCCTCTTGTTTGCTGCTCCACTGTTTTCTCATGCGCAAAACGATGCGTTACGTGACCTGGATATCAATCTGGAAAACTATCAATACCCTTTTCCCGTATCTTTTATTGAATTTGAATCCCAGGGGGAAAACGTGAAAATGGCCTATATGGATTTGAAACCTGAAAAGCCTTCCGGGAAGACGATCATGCTTTTGCATGGAAAAAACTTCAACGGCGCATATTGGGAACAAACCGCCAGTGCCTTGCTAAAATTAGGTTACCGAATCATTATTCCGGATCAGATTGGTTTTGGTAAATCTTCCAAACCGGCTCATTACCAATATTCTTTTCATGACCTTTCTGCTAACACAAAGAAAATCCTGGATAAGCTGAACATCGAAAAAACCATCTTACTGGGGCATTCTATGGGCGGAATGGTGGCGACACGGTTTACACTGATGTACCCGGCAACCGTAGAAAAACTGATCCTCGAAAATCCCATCGGCCTTGAAGACTACAAGCTGAAAGTACCTTACCAGTCTGTTGACAAATGGTATCAGAGCGAACTGAAAAGCGATTTCAACTCCATCAAAAACTACCAGCTCACGAGTTACTACGACGGTAAATGGAAAGAGGGTTATACCAGATGGGTGAACCTGCTGGCCGGCTGGACGCTAAACAAGGACTATCCGAAAATTGCCTGGAACTCCGCATTGACCTATGATATGATTTACACCCAGCCGGTCTGCTATGAATTTGAGAAGATAAACGTGCCGACACTGCTCATAATCGGGCAGCGCGACAGAAGTGCGGTAGGAAAAAATCTTGCTCCCGAGGATGTCCGTAAAACACTCGGGAATTATCCCGAATTGGGCAAACAAACCAAAGCCAGGATTAAAAACAGCCAGTTGGTAGAACTGAATAACATTGGACATTTGCCTCATATCGAGGATTTTGATCGATTCTTCCAATCGCTTTCGCGATTCCTTTAGGCCATGCGCCGATCCCCCAACCCCGGGTTTAAACCCGGGGTTGGGGGATCGGTACCTACGCCAGGAATTGCCGCAGGTAATTCCTGCTCGTCAGAATCGCACTTTGAACATCTGTAATATTGCTTTCATAGGCCTTATCCTCGACCTCGATCACCACCGGCCCACGGTAGCGGACGTCCGTTAAAGCGGCAAAGAACCCACGCCAGTTCACATCCCCCAGTCCAGGCAATTTGGGCGAATGGTATTCAAGCGGGTTGGCCATGATCCCTACCTTATCCAGTTTATCTTTATAAACCTTCGCATCTTTCAGGTGAATGTGGTGCAGGCGTTCTTTATAATTATAAATCGGCTTGATCTCATCCATCATCTGCCATATCATGTGTGAAGGATCGTAATTCAGTCCGAAAACAGGGCTTGGAATAATCTCAAACATCCGGTCCCAAACCGCAGGACTGATCGCCAGGTTTTTACCGCCCGGCCACTCATCGTCTGTAAAGAACATCGGGCAGTTTTCAATACCGATCTTTACATCATTTTCCTCAGCCACTTTTACAACAGCCGGCCAGATATCAGCGAAAAGTGCCAGATTATCCTTGATACTCTTTGACGGATCACGGCCGATAAAAGTAGTGACCACCGGAATATCCAGCTTCGCCGCCCCCCGGATCACCTGTTTAATATGTTCAATATAGAATTCGGAACGTCCCGGCGTGGGATCAAGCGGATTAGGATAATACCCCAGGGCCGAAATGAAGACGCCCGCTTCCTTCAACGCATATTTAATAGACGATACCCTTTGTCCAGATAAGTCATTCACATCGATGTGCGTTACCCCGGCATATCTGCGACTGTCTGCATTGTCCGCTGGCCAGCACATCATCTCAACACATGAAAATCCGTGATTTCCTGCAAATTTAACTACATGTTCAAATCCAAAATCTGCAAGAATTGCACTGTTAAAACCAAGTTTAAGCATAAGCGTTTTTAGTATTTCTAATTTTTTTATTGAAATATATGTGACTTTGATTCACTAACGGAGTCTCAATTAAAACAAAACTTAAACTCTATCCAATATTTACGTGGCTTCATCAAATCAGGCTACCATTGGTAAATATACCACCGTACTAAATCCTCCAAATTTTAGTAATATTGATAGAACAAATCGACGAATCTAAACAAATTAGAACACTTATGGCAGATTCTGAACCGGGTATTGGAAAAAAAATACTCAGCTTTTTTATCAAAGAAAATGATGAACCGGCCCAACAGGACACGGGCACTTCAAAGCCTTCGGAGCCTCAGAAACCTGCGGTTTCCGCAAAAGTTTCAAATACTGCGGGCACTACCGACGTGGACAGAAAATTCGTAGAACACTTCGTGAACCTTTTGGAAAAGGCCAATCTTCCCGGGCCTGACTATTTCGAGTACAAACAGGCTCTTCGGAACATGGAAGGACTTAATTTGGGCGAAGAAAAGCTTTTTCAAGCTGCCTGGGCTAGTTTCAAAGCGATGGGTGGCGTGCAGGATACCACAATATTAAAAACTTCCGCGGATCATTATCTGGCAATTCTGGATAAAGACCGGTCATCTTTTCTGAAAGATGTGGAAAAAGCGATCAACGACCGGGTTGGTTCATTACAGAATGAACAAAAAAAACTGGAAGAAGCCAATGCCGCATTCACGCAACAGATAGCAGACCTTCAGAAAAAAATTGACGAAAACAAGAACCGTCTGGGGCAGATCTCCGGAGAAGTAACAGAGCAAAGTGCAAAGATCAATGCCAACAAGGACAGTTTCGAGATCACCTACAAAAGTTTTGTCGAACAAATCAGTTCCGATTTGACAAAAATAAACAAGTATTTACATAACTAACTTTCGCATAAACAATGGCAACACCAGATTTCAGTCAGATAGGCGGCGCGCAGGAAGATACCAAGCGCTCGTACTGGAGTAAACCGGAAGGTATCACTTCGCTCCTTTTCCTGGGCGGGTTGGGCGCTGCTGCATTATATTATTGGAACAAACTCGCGGCGTTCCTGATAGAAGTCACCCAGAATACGCTCTACCTCGGATTTTTGATGGCTATACTCGCTGTGGTGATCTTTCTGCTTACAAGCAAGGACGTCCGCACGGCCGTGTTCTTTTTGTTCAAAACCCTGATGCGAAAGATTACCGGCCTCATTATCAAGCTGGATCCCATCGCTATCATGAAGATTTATATAGATGATCTGAAAGAAAAAAGAGAAAAAATGCAGGGCCAGATCAATACGCTGGCAGGCCAGCTTGTGAAGCTCAACAAGAATATCAATGAAAACAATGAGCAGATCAAACAAAAATTTGCCGAAGCAAACAAAGCCGGTACCATGCTCGACCGTCCGGGAATGAAGGAAACTGCATCGCTGGCGACCATCGAGGGAGCCGGACTGCAGGAGATGAACGAAAAGCTCTTTCCTCTGCAACGGAACATGAAAACCGTCCTTGAATTTATGGAAAAAGTGAATAAAAGTGCGGACTACATTATTAAGGAAACGGAAATTAAGGTAAAACTTAAAGAGGCCGAATATAGAATTGTAAAGGAAAGCTCCAATGCGCTGCGGACTGCCGTAAGTATTTTCAAAGGAAATCCGGACAAAAAATTCTATTTCGACGAATCCATGGAATACATCCAGGACGACATGAGCCAGAAATTGGGTGAAATGAAACGAGCGATGGATTTGTCCCTTGACTTCATCAACGGTGTTGACGTACAAAACGGACTACTTTCTGACAAAGGTCAGGCGATGCTTGAAGCATATAATTCGGGGCAGTTCAAACTGATACAACTGGATGCCCCCAAGCCGCCGAGCCGCGCCACGGATGTACCGAAGGACTCTTCATACAAGGGCCTTCTGGATTAACAATTTCATTTTTTCAATCACTTTACATAATTCAATTAACAACCATACATCAATGAAGAGACTAACAGTAGCAGGCAGACTAATCATCACAGTCCTGATTTTAGGAGCGATATTCCTTGGATACAAATATCTGGGCGGCGAAAAGACGCTCAACCAGATGGCCGAAGACCGTGCACAAACCCCGCAAACAGACGCTACTACAAACGGAGAGGCAGAAACTCCGGTTACTGAAAACTCATCCAGCAATTCGGAGGCTACCGATAATCAGACCACTGCATTCAACTATACTCCACCGGCGCCCGTGGATGGTAAACTGAAAGGGGTTGTAGAACTTGGTGCCAGTGGATTCAATTCCTTTGTGATCAAAGTCGATGCTCAAAAACGCTGGAAACTTGAAAAATCCGAATTCGGGAATAGTCTTGTTACCGAAAATATGGCAACTGATGAAGATGTTCGCATTGGTCTCAAAAAATACATCTCCGGCATGCTGGACTATGGTGTAGGCAGCAAAGACATCCACTTTGTGGTAAGCTCAGGAGCGGCAAAAGCGGACGTAACACAAAAAATTTCACGGGTACTGAAATCGCTGGGTTATGTTGTAAACCAGGTAACACCGGAACAGGAAGGTCAGCTTGCATTGAAATCCGTTCTTCCGGCTGAATATACAGACAAGGCCTTTGTAGTCGATATAGGGTCAGGCAACACCAAAATTTCCTGGGTAAAGGGTGAAAAAGTGTCAGCCCTGGAATCCTATGGAGCCAAATATTTTCAGGAAGGTACAGACGATGCCAAAGTATACAAAGAAGTTAGTGACAAGGCCAAACAAATCCCAGCTGAACTGAGAGAAACCTGTTTCATCATCGGCGGAGTCCCTTTTGAAATGGCTAAGGAAGTGCGTAAGGGAAAAGAACGTTACACAACCCTGAGCGCTCCGCTTGCATATTCTAAACTCACAAACGCTAAATCCAAAGCGGGAATTAACATTTATAAAGCAGTAACAGACGCGACAGGCTGCAAGCAGTTCGTATTCGACTGGGATGCAAACTTTACGATAGGGTTTTTACTTGGACTTTAATTTTTTTGAAGGGGAGGAAAGGGAGTAGGGACGAAAGGGAGGAAACGTAATCATCGTCCTTCCTCCATCTTCCCCTTCCTCCCTTTCCTCCTTCTTCCCTTTCCTCCCTTCTAAACATTCTCGCAAATAAAAATGACCCTATCCCAGTTTTTCACTGCTGTTTCTGAAAATCCCTGGCCACCCGCTCTCTATTTTATTTTGATGCCGCTGGCGGCGTATCTGGTCGGGGTGATTGCGAATGGAAGCAGAGACATTACATTCTGGAGTTATGTATATTCTGTCCTGGTGTACGCAATCTGCATTCCCGGGATTTTTGCTGTTACCCTCAATATTTACCTTTTCCTCTTCGAACGGCAGAGCGTCTGGCAGGCCAACATCATTTTACAGCTTTTGCCGGTAATTTCTATGGCCTTGACGCTGATGCTGATCAAAAGCAAGATTCCTTTCGCATTGATACCCGGTTTTGGCAAAATATCGGGTTTCATGACCTTAATTGCTGCACTCATTGGAGTGATGTGGTTCGTCGACAGAATCCACTTAGTAGCATGGACTTACGTTCCGTTTACCGCCATTTTAGTCGGTTTTGTGCTTGCTTTGGTAGCGATCAGATTTGCATGGAGTAAATTGTTTTGAACAACGCCTCGTACATACAAATCTCCGTCAGCGACGAACAGAAGCTTTTTGCCCGTGAGCTGGTCGAATATTCGCTTCGGCACCATCACGTATCCAATATCTGGGACCGGCAGGAAGATAAGCTTTCGCAAACCCGAATGATGCGATTCACCGGCAGCCTTGGTGAAATCGTATTCGCCGATGCGTATCATCTGCCCCGCCCCACCCGATCCTTCGGTGCCGTGGACGGGCAAGACTGGGGACAGGATTTCAAGATCGTTTCCGAGACAGACACTTTTTGCGTCGATATCAAATCTATGAAGAGGCGCAGCGGCATTCTGGCCTACGACTATGTTCTGAATATCCCGGCATCCCAGCTTTACAAACCCGGCTCCAAAACTTCCCATTATTTTTGCATATCATTTCATCAGTCAGACACCGACGGTACCGTTGCATCCCTGCTGGGCTTCGTTGATAAGCAGGCACTACAAAAAGGAGAAGTAGGAAATTATTTTAAAACAGGCACTAAACGCGTCCGGGCAGACGGATCTTCTTTCATTTTCAACGAAAATACGTATGAAATCCTTTTCAGGGATATCGATCCACCCGTGCTTACGGATCATATCAAACGCATGAAAGGGTTCCGGGTTTGCGAATTGAAGTTTTGAAAATATATGTACATTTGATTGACACAAACCATGGGATCAAAAACACGCACCTACGATCAGAAAAAGCTTTTCGGCCAAATTTATACGCCCCGCCATATTGTCGAAAAAATCCTGGCAGACTCCGGATTTTATGCAGCCCACCTCACGGACAAAACCATTTTAGATCCCGCGTGTGGTGACGGACGTTTTCTGGTTGCGGTTGTTGAGCATATCATCAAAACTACGCCTCCCGAAACACTGGCGTCTACCCTACTCAATGTTCAGGGCTGGGATATTGATCCCGATGCACTTATACTTTGCCGCCAAAACCTGGATGAGCTCATCGCGCCACTGAGTATTGAAATAAACTGGAACCTTACCTGCCAGGATGCGCTGAAACAGATCAATAGTGAGGAACGCTTCGATTTTATATTGGGAAATCCCCCCTATATCCGAATTCAACACTTGCCGGTTGCACAGCGGAAATACATCCAGACCAGTTATTCATTTTGTCAAAGCGGCTCTACGGACGCATACGTGGCCTTTTTCCAGCTCGCATCTCTTCTTTTAAAAAACGACGGCACCTGTGCCTTTATCACGCCAAACTCCTACTTCGGGTCCCAGACGGGCAAACCCTTGCGTTCCTATTTTCAGGAGAACCAAAATTTAAAGTGCATCACCAATTACGGCTCTATCCCGGTTTTTGGTAAGGCCGCTACCTACCCTGCCATTACGATTTTTGGTAAAACAAAAAATGAGAATTTCGAGTACGAACAATGTGAAAATACTGATTTTCAATACAATAACAGAAAAATAGCATTCGAGGAACTGGGCCAGGCCAACCAGTGGCAACTGTCGTTAACCGAAGCGGTACCGGCAAATGGGCAGAGATTGGGCGAGATTTGCCGAATTTCCGTCGGGATTACAACGCTGGCAGATGGTTACTACCTTTTCTCCATTCTGGGCGAAAACGAAGATCTGGTTACAGCCCAAAGCAAAAACGGAACAAACGTTTACCTCGAAAAAGAACTGCTGAAACCAATTGTAAAAGGCTCCCGCCTTAAAAACTCTGACGATCCGGTTACAGAATATGTATTGTTCCCTTACACCAAAGACGCGACCGGAAAACACCGCATTATTCCTGAAAACATCCTCAAAGAAAAATTTCCTCACACATATTCCTATTTTCTTAAAGTAAAACCTGCTCTCGATCGTCGTGATAATGGGAAGCCTAATGCAGTAGCCTGGTATGCTTTCGGAAGGGCGCAGGGGCTGGACAGTTCTTTCGGGAAGAAAATTGTTTTTTCGCCCATGAATCTTTATCCAAACTTTGTGCTCTATGAAAATCCGGAAGCGACGTTATATTCCGGCTATTTTATCAAGTACGATGGCGATTATGATATCCTTTTAAAGCAGCTGAATTCACAGCGGATGGCCGACTTTATTGCTATTTCCGGGCGCGATTTCCAGGGCGGGTACAAGGGTTATAATAAAAAAGTGGTAGAGAATTTTATTGTCACTCTGTAAATTCCTGACAACGGTCAATCAGGTTAATTTTAAAATAAAGTTTGTCTCGATCGTCAACATAAATAAACGAACGTTCATTTATATTTGAAGGATTATGAGAACGAGGGACATTAATAAGGAAAGCACCATCCGGGAAAAAGCCATTGAAATAATCGTGAACCATGGTTTTGATGGGTTGAGTATGCATAAGCTGGCAAAAGCAGCAGAGGTTTCCGTAGCCACCATTTACATCTATTATAAAGACCGGGAAGATCTGATACAAAAGTTATATACCGCAGAAACCAAAAAAATGGCGGACGCCACGCTGATAAATTTTGATCCGGATTGTCATTTCGATGAAGGACTGAAAATACAATGGCTCAACCGGATAAAATATTGCCTGGAAAATCCTTACAGCATGCAGTTTACAGAGCAGTTGAGGAATTCCCCTCTCGTGGACAGGTCTGTGATGGACAGGCGGTTTCTGGATGCCATGTCCAAATTTGTCCATAATGCCATTGACCGGGGCGAACTGTTACCGCTACCGGTTGAGATTTACTGGTCTGTGGCCTTTGCACCGTTGTACCAGCTGGTCAAATTTCATATTTCGAGAAGCAGTATGCCGGGCAGACCGCCTTTCATACTGGATGAAAAACAAATAAACCTTACGCTTGGACTCGTACTTAAAGCACTGAAACCCTGATGTTTTGCGGCGATCTCCGGCACAAACACTCTGCCATGGAAGAAAATTACACTACAGAAGCATTTGTTTTGGTATTTAAAACAAACATTAACCACAAAAAAGATGTTAAGCTACTCGGCCAGATACTGGATGCACAGTCGGATATTATCAGCTGGAATGTTGATTTGTCGGATATTGATAACGTGTTGCGAATTGAATCGACTTTTTCGGATTGTTCGCGGATACAGGAGCTGGTGACAAGGGCTGGTTACCATTGCGAGGAACTTACGGATTGAATTTTAAAGACAATACTATATGTCAGAACAAACCAAAAACACTTTTACAGGCTACGAAAAATTCATTATTGCATTGCTGGCCACACTGCAATTCACAGTTGTACTGGACTTTATGGTCCTTTCTCCCCTTGGTTACATTCTCCTCGACAAACTCTCGATCAGTACCAGCCAGTTTGGGCTTGTTGTATCTGCATACGCATTCAGTGCCGGTGCGGCCGGGTTACTTACCGCCGGCTTCGCCGATAAGTTCGACAGAAAGAAGCTTTTGCTATTCTTTTACACCGGTTTTGTAATAGGTACATTCCTGTGCGGAATTGCGCCAACCTATCATTTCCTGCTTATGGCGCGCATTTTCACTGGGATTTTCGGTGGTGTGATTGGCTCAATCAGTTTTGCAATCATTACGGATTTGTTTGAAATCAACGTCCGCGGCAGGGTAATGGGCTTCGTGCAAATGGCCTTCGCAAGCAGCCAGGTCCTGGGTATTCCCATCGGTCTTTATCTCGCCAAAGAGTTCAGCTGGCATGCCCCTTTTCTGATGATTGTCGCCGTCAGCCTGATTGTCGGTGTGCTGATCGTGATGTATGTAAAGCCCATTGATTCCCATTTGAAACTGCCTTCCAAAGGGAACGCTTTTCAGCATTTGGGCAAAACACTGAGCCGGCCTGAGTATCTGCAAGGCTTTGCTGCGACTACTTTGCTGGCAACGGGCGGGTTTATGCTGATGCCTTTTGGAACTGCCTATGGAGTCAACAATCTCGGTATACGCGAAGCCCAGCTGCCCACTTTATATATGATAACCGGTATTTGTATGCTCGTATTCAGTCCGCTGATCGGAAAGCTCAGCGATAAGATCGGCAAGTACAAGATCTTTATCATCGGCTCGCTGATTACCTGTGCGATGACGTTGATCTATTGCAATCTCAGCGTTACTCCGCTTTGGATTATTATCATTCTAAACGTACTGCTTTTTGTAGGAATTACCGGCCGGATGATCTCCGCCTCGGCCTTAATGACGGCTGTTCCCGAGCCGCAAGACAGGGGCGCTTTCATGGGTATCAACTCATCGGTCCAGCAAATTGCAGGCGGAATTGCTTCGCTTATTGCCGGTCATATTGTATCCGAAACCAGTACCGGCTACATCGAAAATTACCCCATGCTCGGAAACGTAGTTGTATTTGCGGTGCTCGTAACGATATTACTCATGTACCGTATCCACCGGTACGTTACCGACAAACAGGCTGCGGCTGTCCCGGCAGGAGCGCCCAGTGCCTCGGTTTAAGCAGGTTTTCAAATTTCCTTTGAAGTTTCGGGCCGCATCAATTCGGCCTTTTTTTCTGCGAATCCTCTACCCAGAATCTCAATCCCGAAGGGACGCAATTATTATAAAAAATGACATCACAGCCAACCGGAGAACCCCGTGAGGGGTGACATTATTTCGGAGTTTCACCCCTCACAAGGTTTCGTATCGCGTAGGAGTCCGGTTTTGTCACAATAATTTCAGCCCTTCGAGATTTACCTGAATGTCGGGATCTCTTCGAGATTTACCTGAGTTTTTCACCCGCAAAAAATTTCCCGTCTACATTCCAGTACAATAATTTGACTATCAACACATTGCTATCTCGTGTCAAATTCCACTTCAATTTAATCTTTTAATACTATCTATTCTTTTAAAAAGTTTTATACATTTACGACGATAAAAACTTTTGACACTTTCTATTTAATACGATTAGGGATAAAATTATTTTATGTTTATTTACACATTCAAGAATAACTTCTGTCCTAATACTTATCAATTTTAAATGAAAATCATCAGTATTGTCAACAACAAAGGTGGTGTAGGGAAAACTACATCCGCCCAAAGTATTGCTGCTGGTCTCAGCAAATTTGCCAATGCACGTGTGTTGGTTATTGACCTGGATGCCCAAGCCAGCCTCACAAAAAGTTTCGGTATCACACATGCCGGGCTTAAAAAAGACAGCGGCTCGTTTATCACAGGTGAATATGAATTTGATGAGATTGTCAAAAGAGTTGGGGATATTGATATTTTGCCAGGATCGGCCGAAATGATCCACCGGGAAGACACGATCAAGTCGGCACCGGTTTTTCCTTTTAACCTGAAAATAGCCCTGGAAAAAGTGAAAGACCTGTACGATTTTGTGATCATCGACTGCCCGCCGGCACTATACGGAAACACGCGGTTGGCGCTGGTATCGTGCCACCAGTATTATGTACCATTGCAGGCCGAATTCCTGAGTTATGAAGGGTTACGCAATTTTCTGGTGTATTCTGCGGAGATAAAAAAAATAAGTCCGAGTACCAATTTAGGAGGCGTTTTTGCAACCCGTTATAACCCCAAGATCAGAAAAAAGATCAGCCACGAACTGATCAGCGCGACCCGGGAGCAGCTTGGTGATGTATTTATGGCTTCGTACATTCGCGACAACATCGCCCTTTCGGAGGCACAGGCAAGCGGAATGACCATATTCGATTATGCGCCCAACAGTAACGGGGCCGAAGATTATTATAAGTTAACAAAAGAAATACTAGAACGAATTAATAACTGACACTATGGCGAAGGAAAGGAAATTTGAATTTGCACCTCTTCCACTGGTTGCTGATGTAGCGGAGGAACTGGAAACAAATGAACAACCGATTGAAGTGGATGGGCCGCCAACCAAAGTTACCTTTGATTGTGACTATGTTTTGATGGAGAACATGAAGGACTACGGATATTGGGAAGGGCTCACTCAGAAAGACATCATACTGGAATCGCTGAAGTTGTATTTTCAGGATAAAGAAATTCGTCCAAGGCCCGACAAAATCCGGAACAGGACCAAAGTAGGCCGAAAACCAAAAAATTACTCAGAATAACATCCAACGAAAATGTCTCCTTGTGGAGACATTTTCGTTGATCCCTCTCCTACTGCACGATCAGCTTTCTAGAGAATTCTTTCTGGTTGTTGCTGAACCGGTACAGGTACAAACCGCTGTTTACATTGAGTTTTATATCGGCTGTATTCACGAATGATTTCGATATCAGTCTTCGTCCGTTACTATCGTAGATTGTAAGTTCTGATGTGCCTGGAAGTTTGGTATGGACGTGGATAAAGTCCTTTGCAGGATTGGGGCCTATCTGTAAAAATGCGTCGGGATTATTATCCACCGCCAAAATCGGGTCCACCTTCACAGTTGTACTGCCCAGTACCATACAGCCGTTTGTATTCGAAACTTCCACTTCATATTCCCCTGAATTTAGAACGGTAGCATCCTCTATGACCGGGTTCGGTATCTGTGCATCAAAGTTGTCCGGGCCAGTCCAGTGATAGTTCTGACCGCCCTCTGCATTCAGCTGTACTGTGGCACCTTCGAAATAGGGGCCGCCGTTGGTCACCGTCACTACCGGTAGCGGAACAACGGTGACTGTTACGGCCAGTTGTTCAGTCTCATTTGCAGTGCAGGTTGCACTATATTCCGTTGTAGCAGCCGGATTAACCGTAATTTCATTACCGGTTTCTCCGGTCGACCAGGCTACCGTTCCCTGGCAGCCTGTGGCGGTTAGTTTGGTACTGTCTCCAGCGCAAATAACAGGTGCCTCCGCTGTCAGCCTGAAAGTAACCGGCGTGTTGGTGCGGTCTACCTTCCATTCCACGGTCCTGGTTCTTTGCGCAGCGGCGTCGTTGACCCTGCTTGTAAAAGTGGTGTCAAAAACCGTCGCAGTGAGTAATGCAGTTGGATTTGTCAGTTGCGCCCCGGAAAGATTTACGCGATCCAGCCCGCCGCCTATCAATACGCCGTCGAGCCGCCATTCTATTTTGAGAGAATTAGGCTCTGGTTCTACAAGGTTCAGTTTAAAAATGTTGTCACCTTCCGCCAATTCCACAGTACCTGAATTGTCCGGCTCTATGCCATCCACGGGATCAACAAGCGAGAGCATTTTTTCAGTAGTTGCCTCCCGGCATACTGCGCACAATTCCTTATCGAGCTGTTCCATGAGACAGTTGGCGCTGGTCGGCTTGAACCATTTTGCTGCGTCGCCCGACATTCCGTGCGGAAATACACCAATATTCGTTGTGTTCAGCCAGTTTTTCCATTTCACTATTGCGGGGTTGC
The DNA here is from genome assembly GCF_005869225.1 of Dyadobacter bucti. Classification (GTDB taxonomy): domain Bacteria; phylum Bacteroidota; class Bacteroidia; order Cytophagales; family Spirosomataceae; genus Dyadobacter; species Dyadobacter bucti. The sequence goes on from NZ_SWFP01000002.1 coordinate 190,632, forward strand.
TTTCGGCAGTCATATTCGGCGACTCATGTCCGTATTGAGGACCTGCCCAGTATTCGTCGGACAAATAGGAAAAAGTATGCCCTATTTCGTGCACGCCGATGGTGTTGGCGGCCGAATTGAGTGTGTGCACCGCGATAGAACCGCCCGAACCGCCGTAAAATTCGGTGTTGACCAACATCACGATCAGATCCCAGGAAGGCAGGTTGTATGCCAGCACATTGAACATTGCAGCGTAATTGCTTATCGTAACCAGGCGGTGTATCGACGAACCAAAACTCGCCCCATAGTACGTATCTTTTGTAACAACCGGCTGTTCGGGATATGCATCAGGGGCGGTCCCTGGGTTAGTCACACCACTTTCCTTTGAAGGAGTGGGAATGGCAAAAAAGTTAAAATAACTTTTGTAATGATCATAGGGCTTATATCCCAAAAAGAAATCGGCAAACTTTTTTGCTTCCTGCGAGAACTTGGGGAGTTCTGCCTGCGTGAACCCGTCGCCCAGGATCACTACATTGATGCGGTTTCCGAATGGGCCGTTTTTGTAAAGAGTGTCAACTTTAAACTCCTGTGAAAAGGCGTTAAAACCCGCAACGAATAAAAATAGGGAGGTAAAAAGTGTTTTCATCGTTTAAAATTAAGTGTGTAAATTTTTACTGTTCCTTTCTCAGGCGTCACGCTGTATACTTCCAGACTGGTCAGATAAATATCATCCTGCAACCGGATGTTGAGCATACCCTCCCGGTTCCTTTCCTCACTTCGGCTGAGTTTACCATCAGGGGCCGAAACTTCGACTGACCTGAAAAGCGGGTGTTCGTAAAATGTTTCTTTTTCCATTCGGCTGGCCGAATAACGTGGTATAACTTTGATCTGGTAAGGATCATGCACAGGCGGGACCAGATTTTTTAGTCGGGCATTTCCTGAGACCGCATTGACAAGCTCTATTTTCTCCGGCGCCGCCTTCCCGGATGTACTGATCCTGAAATTAAGGAATAGCATGCGGTCAGCCGATTTTTTGTCGTAATTCGGCATTTCACTGACTTTTAAGACAGATTCTGCTGATTTACAACCGCCAAGTTGCGTACTCACAATAAAGAGTACAATCAGATTTCGTTTCAACATGATCAAAAGGTGGGTTATTCCTGTACAATTATAACATTTATGTTTCTATAAAAAAGTATCCGTCTGTGCCTGGGACACAAACGGATACTTTAAGGATGGACGGAGCCCCGATTAAATCAATGCAGACACCGCTTCCATTTCTTCAATGGCCAATTTGATGTCCTTTTCTGCTGTTCTGAAATTCACAAAAGCAGCCCGGATACATAATGCTCCAGACAAATTGGTCGGGGTCATAAAAACTTTTCCCCTTGAATTGAGCAATCGCAAAAATTCATGGTTTTTATCCGGATTGTTTTTCAGACTGAAACAAACCACATTCAGTCGCACAGGCGCATCCAGCTGGAAAAGAGCATTATTATTTAGGTACTCCCCCAGTACATTTGCGCAGGCAATGCTGTTTTCGACAACCGATTGAAATCCCGATTTACCGTAAGCCATCAGGCTGAACCAGGCAGGCAATGCACGAAAACGCCGCGAGTTTTCCGGTAAAAAATTGAGATATGAAAAATTTTCTTCCGGATTGCCCAGATAAGGTGCGTTACTGTTCTGAAACGTTTCAACCTGCAACGCAGCATGTTTTTGATCCATCAGAATAACCGCACTTTCATAAGGTACATTCAGCCATTTATGGCAATCGACCGTGATACTATCGGCATGTTCCCAACCTTCCAGAAGATTTTCATGTGCAGGTGAACAAGCCGCAAAACCTCCGAAAGCAGCATCCACATGCATCCAGAAACCGTACTTTTCTTTCAAAACGGCAATCGACTTCAAATCATCAAAATCAACGGTATTGACTGTGCCAGCACTGCAATTCAGAATAATATTTCTACCCCGATATTGCTCCAATTTGCCTTCAAGATCCTGTATATCAATCGCCTCACGATCTTCCAGGGTTTTGACATGCACCAGATTATTGCTTCCAAAACCAAGCATCGAAAGCGATTTGATCACCGACGAATGTGGTGTAGCCGACATCACGACGACATCGCCCTGCATACCTTCCCTTGCAATATTCCTGCCCGATTTCGCTCCCGCCCACTGGCGTGCAACAGCCAGTCCTGTAAAATTGGACATCGTTGCACCGGTAACAAAGCCCCCGTCGAAATGTTGAGGAAGGTTAAAAAGTTGCATCAAAAGCCGGATCGTTTCTTTTTCAATGATAGCGGAAACATCCCCCGCGCCCTTTGTACTTTGGGTATTTTGGTCAAAAACCGAGGTAAGCCAGTCGCCGGCAATGCCCGCAGGTGTGGTGCCTCCAGTGACAAATCCCCAATAGCGCGGGCCGGCACTTGCCACAATAAGCTGCTGATAGTTGTTACGAAACAATTCAAGTGTTTCTGCCGTACCAATGCCTTTCTCCGGCAGACTACCCTGCGGTTTCTCCTGGATCGTGGCATAGGTTGTCAGTTCCGGAAGATTTTGCAAAAAATCTAATCCATAATTTTTGACGTCATCCAGAATTTCGGAAATCGTTTCCAGATCATTCTTAATAACTGAATTCATTGCGAATTGCCCGTACCGCCAGTGATCCATCTTCTATGGTAATTAATCTGCCCCGAATGGTAGGAAAGATGTGCCAGTATATGTGTTAAAATAAAGCTTATTGTCTGCTGCGGAAACATGTCCAGCACACTGCGGGGATAATCCGAAACCAGCGCTTCGGGAGTCATTTTTGCGATCGAATCAGCAACGATCTGTTGGAGCAAAACAATCTGTTCCAGCAACTCAGTCTGGGTAAAAATCCTGTCTGCAAACTCTGAATCGCGGTTTCTGATATATGGAAAGTTTCCAAGGGCAAGCCCAACGTACGTTCTGAGATTGCCAATGAGATGCTGGCATAAATTGCCCCCGGAGTTGATGGTACCGGGCAGCACTTTCCAAAGCTGGTCATCCGACGCATACTGTGCTATCTCGGCATGCAATTTCTTCAGATCTCTGCTATACAATGTTTGAAATTCTTCACTGGTCATGGGATATATTCATTTTTAGTACTGAAACCGATCTTTTTCCAGCCCGGTAACCCGCATTGACCAGATATACGCCGGTCATGGTAACTACAAAAGCCAGACATGTGAGCCAGGTAACTTTCTCCTGCAGGATCAAAAAACCAAGGATAATCGCTACCAGGGGATTAATATAAGCATAAACCGAAACCAGGCCAACGGGAAGCTTCGCCAACGCATACAGGTAAGAACCGAAAGCCAATATAGATCCGAAAAAAATGAGATATAACAGAGCCAGGAGAGACTTTGTGGTCATTGCGGGTAAATGGCCCCAGTCTTCATTGACGCTGCTCAAAATGAATAATCCGACCCCGCCAGCTAACATTTGTATGGCTGCATTAAAAAAGGAATCGGTTCTGGGCACGAATATCTTGGTATACAATCCTCCAAAACACCAGAACACACACGAACCAAGTGCTACAATGATACCGATGAATGCTTTGGGGTTATTTACAAATTCGAGATTATCCCTGAAAATCAGCGCGATTCCGCACAACCCCAGAAACATTCCCACAATGATCCGCCAGTTTATCGCCTGCTCCCGCCCGAATATCATATTAATGATCATCGTAAAAATCGGGATTGTGGAGCATATCAGTGCAGCCAGCCCGCTCGGAATAAACTGCACCGACCAGCCCACAAGGCCCGTGCCGAGCGTCACCATACACAAGCCCGGAATAACCTGTAATCCGATGTCGGCAGCGCTCCAGTGAAATGATCTTTGGCGGATCGTGAGACAAGTCAGCAGAATGCTCCCCGCAATAACGTTTCGGGTACCCATAAAGAAAAAGGCTGGAAAACCCGAAACGCCGATCCTCGCCACAAGGTAAGTAGTGCCCCAGAAAAAGCAGACCAACCCTAACGCGAAATATGCCCTGGTGTTTGAATTCATGATTGCAATCGTTTAATGCGGCACAAAATTCGCTGATCACAAATTGTAAAAACAGATTCAGTTTTCTAAATTTCGACCATAACAGATTCACGACACTTATATCTATCTGAATATACCTGTTTATGGCAGATGAATTACAGTATCCAAAGGAAGATTTTCTGTATGCGCAGGTCGTGGAGCGATTTGAGCAGCAGATTGGGAACAATACGCTCAGGGCGGGAGATAAATTAATGTCTCTCAGGGCATTAAGTAAGGAACAGGGGATCAGTCTGAGCACAGCCTACAAGGCTTATGCCGAGCTTGAAAACAAGGGCATTGTGGAAGCCAGGCCCAAATCCGGCTATTTTGTAAAATTTGCGCCAGCCCAGTATCCCAAGAAACTCCAGTCCGGCCAGCCCACCCCGGCCATACAAAAAACAGAAGTGGAAGATATGATCCGGCTGGTTTACCAGACGATGAGGCGGGACGGTGTCGTGCGCCTTTCGCAGGCATCGCCGTCCGCTGAACTGATCCCGGCAGCCAAGCTCAACAAGGCAATGATGGAAGCACTGCGAAAAAGTCCCACCAGATGTACGCAATATGAGGAAATCCAGGGTAACCGTGATCTGAGAAAACAGATTGCAAAGCATGCGTTCAACTGGAATGGTAACATTACCGAAGATGAGATCGTAACCACTCAAGGATGTATGGAAGCGCTGGTTTTTTGTTTGGAAGCAGTAACTAAGCCGGGGGATATCGTCGCAATCGAAAGCCCGGTTTATTTCGGGATTTTCAATGTCATAAAAATTCTCGGACTGAAAGTCCTGGAAATCCCGGTGGACCCCGAAGATGGCGTTAACCTCGAATATCTTGAAAAATGCCTGGGCGAAGTTTCGGTAAAAGCATGCCTTTTCGTAACCAATTTCACGAACCCGCTCGGTATCTCCATGCCCGATCATCGCAAAAAACAGCTCGTGGAATTGCTCGCGGACAGACAGATACCGCTGATCGAAGATGATATTTACGGAGAGATGTATTTTGGTAAAAACCGGCCTAAAACCTGCAAGAGCTTTGACAAAAATGGCATGGTGATGCTATGCTCTTCCGTTTCAAAAACCCTCGCACCGGGTTACCGTGTCGGCTGGTGCATTCCCGGAAAATTCATCGACAAAGTGATTACCAATAAACTGATGCACACGGTTTCTTCGGCGACTCCCACACAAGCGGCCATTGCCCTGTTCTTTGAAACCGGCAGATATGACCTGCACATGCGGAATCTGAGAAAAGCGCTCCATACGCAATGCCTCCGCTATATTCAGGCGATATCAGAGTATTTTCCGGAAGATATAAAAGTGACCCATCCAAACGGAGGATACGCGTTGTGGATAGAAATGAATAGCAAAGTCGACGCATTCGAGCTCTTTGAAAGCGCAATACAAGAGAGTATCAGTATCGCACCTGGGCAGATTTTCAGTACGGATGCAAGATTTACAAATTATATCCGGATCAGTTTTGGCAGTCCGTACAATAATAATATCGATAAAAGCCTGAAAAAACTGGGAGAATTGATTGGGAAATTTTCACAGTAACCGATTCATAAAAAGCATGTAACCGGCATGCAACAATATTGCAATTAACTGATTTTCAGGACATGAAACCCTGTTGCACGCTGTTTAGGACTATATTTGTCCCGTTCCCGAAACTATGATTTTTATGAAAACCCAAGAAACCCAGACTCACTCAGTTCATGATCATGACCACTGCTGCTCACATGACTCACCGGTAGTTGCAAAAACAGCCAGTCAAAATCATCAGCATGATCACAGCCATGACCATGACCATGACGGACATAATCATGGTGAAAGCCAAAATGCCAGTATCCTGAAAAGCCGCTGGATGCTGTGGCTGAGCCTCACGATTCTCGGCGGGTATCTGGTCACAACTTTTATTTTCAGACAAGAGATCAACAGGGTCGCAGAATTTGTTCTGATGGCCTCCGCCTATATCCTGGCGGGGAATAAAACTGTTGCAGCTGCATTTCGTCGTGTCGGACGGGGCGATTTTTTCAATGAATTCACTTTGATGACCATTGCTACATTCGGGGCTTTTTTTATTGGTGAGTTCAGCGAAGGTGTGGCAGTAATGGTCTTTTACGAAATCGGCGAGTTGATCCAGGACCTGGCCGTAAGCCGTTCTAAAAAATCGATCAAGGCGCTGCTGGATGTCCGCCCCGATACCGTAACGGTGATCAGAAACGGGGTAAATACGCAGGCCGATCCGGCCACTGTCCAGGTCGGTGAAACGATTCTGGTAAAAGCAGGAGAAAAAGTAGCCCTCGACGGCGTATTGACGTCTTTGAACGGAACATTCAATACCGCCGCACTGACCGGTGAATCCAAACCCGATGTCAAATCCCGGAATCAGCAGGTACTGGCCGGGATGATCAACACAGAAAAGACGGTCGAAATTGAGGTAAGGGCATTGTTTAAAGATTCAAAATTATCCCGCATCCTCGAAATGGTGCAGGAAGCTACCGCCCGCAAAGCCCCTACTCAACTGCTGATCAGTCGGCTGGCTAAAATATACACGCCGATCGTTTTTTTACTCTCGGTGCTCATCATACTCGTCCCGCTCTTTTTTGTGGCTGACTATCAGTTTCAACAATGGCTTTACAGAGGCATGGTGTTCCTGGTTATTGCCTGCCCCTGCGCGCTCACGATATCCATTCCGCTTGGCTATTTCGGAGGTATCGGTCTTGCTTCCAGAAACGGTATTCTGATCAAAGGCGCCAATTTCCTGGATGTGATCACGAAAATTGATACGGTTGTTTCCGATAAAACCGGTACGCTCACAAAAGGTGTTTTTAAGGTCCAAAAAATAGAAACCAATCTTGATCCAACCGATTTTCTTATCAAAACCGCCTCCCTGGAAAGTTACTCCACCCACCCCGTCGCAAAAGCAATTGTAAAACACGACGAAACCCTTGAATTGCTGAAACCGCAGGATGTGGAAGAAATCTCAGGACATGGATTAAAAGGAACTGTAAACACTGAGACGGTTTTGGCTGGTAACCTCAAACTCCTCGACAAATTTTCGGTTTCGTATCCCCGAGAGCTGGCTGATATTGTGGAAACGATTGTGGTGGTGGCCATTAACGGAACATATGCGGGATACATTACCATTGCTGATGAGATAAAAGAAGACGCGGCAAAAACCGTATCCGACCTTGAAAGCCTGGGTATTGAGACCATTATGCTCTCCGGAGATAAGGAAGCGATCGTTTCCCAAACCGCCCGCCAGCTGCATATTGCGCACAGCTTCGGAAATTTGCTGCCCGAGGATAAGGTACGGGTGGTAGAATCACTAAAAAATGAGGGACGAAAAATAGCGTTTATCGGAGACGGGGTAAATGATGCGCCCGTGATCGCGCTTTCCGACCTGGGCATCGCCATGGGCGGCATGGGCTCTGATGCTGCGATCGAAACTGCCGATATTGTGATACAAAATGACCAACCATCCAAAATTGTTTCCGCTATAAGAGCCGGAAAAATTACCAAAAGCATTGTATATCAAAACATTTCACTCGCGATGGGTGTAAAAGTGCTTGTGATGGTGCTCGGCGCAGGCGGGGTTGCCACGCTTTGGGAGGCTGTGTTTGCAGATGTAGGCGTCGCACTTCTGGCAATTTTAAATGCATTCAGGATACAGGGAAAGAAAATCTGACGCATCCGGTAAGACCCGAATCCTTAAATATGTAATTTCAGCAAATGCTTTTAAAATACTTTGATCCGATGCGAATCCTGCCTTTCCTCTTGCTTGCAGTTTGTACAACACAGCTCGCCCATGCGCAGCTTATCAAAGATTCGCTCCTTGTTGACGGACATTACCGGTCTTTTTTATTCAATAAGCCACAAACCGGCAGCTCAGGTTCAAGTCTCGTATTTGTCATTCACGGCTCCGGTGGAAAACCTGAGCACATGATGAAGCAAACTGTAAAATTGGAAAGCATGTCCCAAACCGAGCAGTTTATCGTGGTATATCCGGCCGGTTATAAAAATTACTGGAACGAGTGCCGTAAAGCCTCCACAGCCGCAGCCAATGTCGAAAATATCGATGAGAATGCCTTTTTCAATGACATGATCCGGTACTTCAAAACGAAATACCAGATCAATGAAAAGCAGGTTTTTGTGAGTGGGTTTTCAGGAGGTGGTCACATGGCTTACAAACTGGCGATGACTATGCCGGACAAAGTAAGGGCAATATCAGCCATAGTAGCCAATATGCCCACCCCGGACAATATGGACTGCCCGGAACTGAAAATCCCGGTAGCGACCATGATCACAAACGGCACCAGCGATCCTCTCAATCTATACAACGGAGGACATATGATATCCGGCGGTGTTACCCTTGGAAATGTCCGCTCCACCGACGAAAGCTTCGGCTACTGGACCAAACTCAATGGTTTTAAAGGTACACCCGTAAAGGAAAATATGCCCGACGCCGATCCCGGCAACGGAGTAACGATAGAGAGCTATACGTTCCGTGCAAAGAACAAACCGGAAGTACGTCTGCTCAAAGTAATCAACGGAAAACACGAGTTCCCTACCGACATCGACATATTTGTCGAGTCCTGGGCATTTTTCAAAAGGCAAATCTGATCACTCTTCCCGAATGTACTTAATGCCGAAGCAAATGATCACGATGACAATGATGAGCAGCAGGTAATTCCCGGAGCCTTCCGTAAGCCTTAACACACTGTCCTCCGTGAGAAACAGCGCATTAATGTAAAAGCTGGTCATCATTATACCACCGGAAACGACTTGATCCCGGCAACTTTTTCAAGTGCGACGGTAACCCGCTCGATGCGGTCCACATTTCCTCTGCTGCTATCTGAAACTGCCTGTGCAACCGAGGTGAGATAATCACCGCCTAGTTTTGTGTTGAAAAACGGGTCTTTTGAAGCAAGGACGCCTCTCCAGTTTTTCCCGACCTGGTTCCGGGATTTGATGAACCTGATCAATAGCCGCTCCTTTATCGACAGTCCGCCGTACTCGGAAACGCGTTCGTGTAGCTCTTCCATGAGATAAAGTTTAGTGTGTGCCCGGCTTTGCGCCTAGCTGATAGTTTTGTAATTTGCGTGTTACGGTTTTAACACATACAAAGGTACACAATTCATTTATCAATGTCAAGTATTTTTATACTTAATGTGAGCAATTAATGACAACACTGGGAGAAAGATTAAAAAAGTGCCGTAACACCGCTGGGCTCAGCCAGAACGTGTTGGCTATCGCACTGAACAAAAAAGGCCGTGCAACGATCTCCGGCTGGGAGAACAACAGGAGCGACCCATCCTTATCAGATCTTAGAAAAGTAGCTGAAATCCTGAAAACAACAGTTTCACATCTGATGGGCGAGACACCCATGTTTGAAGAACCAAGGGAAAATTATACTATTATTAAAAAGGATGATCTTATTGAATTACAGCGAAAAGCGCTGGAAAGGGAAGAAGAGAAAAACAAAAGCTTAGCAGAGGAATTGGGAAAATCCAGAACTCCCGAAGAAAAAAAATGAGGCTGTCAGCTTATCCGGATTTTGACTGAAAACAAAATCCGGAAGCCGAAAGCGCAGCACAAACTCAGCAATACAAGAGCCATCCACAACGTATCATATCCGTATCTGGCGGCGATAAATCCTCCTGCCGCCGGTCCTATTATTTGTGCAACTGCCTGAGAAACAGAGTATGCAGCAGAATACTTACCTCTATTAAACTCCGTAGCCCTGCTTACCACCAGTGTGCTGATGTACGGCAAAGCCAGCATCTCACCCGTGGTGAACAATACAACTGCTGCTGCCGCTGGTACCACAGGCAGCACGCCCGGAACAATCAACGCCAGAAATGCCAATCCGCAAAATACGGTCCCGGCAATGATATAATGCGAATCGGGCCACCGGTTTGCGAGGTTCTGTATCATCACCATTTCAAACAGCGCAATGATCAGACCGTTCGTACCAAGCAGTATGCCTATCATTGATTCACCCAGGTGCATTTCCTCTTTCCAGTAAACCGGCGCCAGCCTGAACAGCAGCACGAAACAAATCATGTACATCGAAACCATAATCAGAAACCGTACGAAGAACGGATCTTTCCACGGAGAGCCACCGCGGTCGTCCGATTTTAAAGTAGTCAATGGCTTGTCAATAGTTTTTATACCTGCCGGTAATAAAATAATGATCAGCAAACCCGCGACGATGTACACCACCCCATCTACCCAAAACAGCAAATGATAGTTGATCGCAGCCAGTATCCCACCGGTTGATGTCCCGAATCCGAACCCGATGTTCATCGCAAGCCTGTTCAGGGCATAGGATCTTGTCAGGTTTTCAGGAGCAGCGTAAAAAGCGATAGCGGTATTATTGGCGGGCTTGAAGGCCTCTACAAAAAAACTCAGGAAGACGATCAGTATACATAAGCCTGTAAAATTGCTTACCAGGCTGAAAAGGACAAAAAATATCCCGCTGACAATCAGGCTCACGATCTGCACAGGCCGGAAACCCCACACATCCGTCAGATAGCCGCCGGCCATAGCACCCAGCACCGACCCTACCCCAAACAATGTGATGATCAGGCCAGCGTCCGAAATGCTGCGGTGCAGGCTCTGCGTCATATACATGCTCATAAAAGGCACAGCCATATATCCGCAGCGGTTAATCAGCACCACAATGCTCAAAAGCCACGTTTCCCTGCTCAGCCCGCTAAAAGAAACACGATAACTGTGTAAAATTTTTTGAACCATAAAAAGTCTGTTCTTCCTTTATTTAGAGTCTTTCTCCAGTAATTGCCTTATTATATTCACGCCTTGTTCCAGTTCGTCGGTATTGGACGACGCAAAACCCAGTCTGGTTGCATTATGGAATTTTGACAGATTACCCTGCATAGAACCGTCCGCAAAATAGAGGTCTTTTTTTAATGCTTTTGCTGCAAGGTCTTTTAAGTCTATGCTAGGATCAAATTTGGCCCAAACCGCCATGCCACCATCCGGCACCTGAAAATCAACAAACTCGCCCAATTGGGCTTTTAACAGATCACAAAATACATCGCGCCTTTGCTTGTACACCCGAACCGATTTACGCAGATGTCTCTGGATAATTCCCTCACGCAACAATTCAGCCATCGCGTTTTCAAGAATCTGGTCGCCTTGCCGGTCGATAATCCTGCGCAGCTGCGCCAGGTGTGTGATCACATCTTCCGGTCCTACCAGATATCCAACTCTGAAAGCAGGCGAAATGGTTTTGGTAAAAGAGCCGCAATATAGTACCATACCCGCAGGATCTGCACCAGCCAATGGTAAAAACGGCTTGCTCAGATAATGGAAATCATAGTCATAATCGTCCTCAAAAATGATAAAACCATACTTTTCTGCAAGTTTCAGCAACCTGATCCGCCTGTCTGCCCGAAGCGCTACGGTGGTCGGATAGTGATGATGGGAAGTTACGTAAACCAGGCGTACACGGGTCTTTTCACAAATCGCTTCCAATGCATCCGTATCCATACCATGCTCATCAACAGGGGCTTGCAATACATTCGCCCCTGCCTGGACAAAGTTCATGTTAGCCCCGAACCAGCCCGGTTCATCACAAACAACCTGATCGCCGGGCTTCAAAAGCCCCTGACTGACCAGATGAATGCCCATGATCACGCCCCGGACGATCAGTATGTTTTCAGCGGTTATTTTCATCCCGCGCGTTTCGTTGAGATAAACGGACAATTCCTGTCGGAGCCAGGCCGAACCTTTGGTATCCCCGTAACCCAGACGAACATATGGATCCCCGTTTAACATCTGGCTCCTGTATGCCCTCGACAACTCATCCAGCGGTGCCAGCCTGGCATCCGGGAAACCATCGTCAAAATGAAATTTCGCAACCGGCTTCAATACTGCGCGATTCAGGTGCGGCATTGTGTCAAACTTAAAACCAGCTTTCTGCTGTGGAGAAGCATTCTGAACTGACTGCCCTGGCAACTTCACCGGCGTTATTTCCGGTATGTGACCGGCTACAAAAGTACCGCTCCCGGTCTGGCTTTCCAGCCAACCTTGGGCAAGCAGCTCATCGTACGCCTGCACCACAGTTCGCCTATGCACCTTCAGCAATGCCGCCAGCTGCCTGGTACTCAGCAGCCTGTAACCAGGCTCTAAGGTCCCTGCCCGGATCAAAGCCATGAGCTGATTGGCCAGCTGCAGATAAACCGGCTGTTTTCCGTTTTTTTCAACCGGCAATAAAGCTGTAAGGACCTGCATCATAATTGGACCACCATTTTTAAAAATATTGGACTATTACAAGCATCCAATTAAACTATAATTTTGATCAAAAACAAAACCATGAACACTCCCCCATCTCATCTTATCCCCAGCCGTTCAGCTAAAAGAGCCACTTTTGACGCAGGAAGCATTTACAGTATACTGGATGAAGCACTTTTTTGTACCATGAGCTTTGCGATGGATAACCGGCCGTTTTCGATTCCTACTTCTTTCGTTCGCTACGAAGATAAAATATACATTCATGGTTCCGTAGGAAGCCATTTTATCAGGGAAATTGAGAAAGGAATTCCGGTTTGCATTACGGTAATGCTGACGGATGCCCTGGTTATTGCCAAATCGGCCTTCAGTTTTTCTGTCAACTACCGGTCTGTGGTCATTTTTGCCAAAGCCGAAAAAATCGAAAACCCGGAAGAGAAACTGTCTGCTTTTGAGTGGCTTACCGATAAAATTACTCCCGGAGGCTGGGACTACCTCAGGCCCGCAACACCAAGTGAAACAAAAAAAACGACCGTACTGGCATTTTCGCTTGCAGAAGCATCGGCAAAAATCAGAACGGGAATGCCCAAAGACGAGGAAGAGGATCTCGAATTGCCGATCTGGTCCGGGATAATTCCTCTGGAAACAAAACGTCTGACCCCGATACCCGACGAATCGAGCCTGAAAATAACGTTGCCAACACACCTTTCCGGCACAAATTCATGAAATGATCTGTCAGCCATGCAACTTCTGGTTAAACCTGGACATCTTTACCCAAAATGGATACCAGGTTTAATTATTACCCTTGCGATTTTATGACAGGAAAGGAATTATTCGATCACTATCAATCGGCTGCCCAGCGCCAGGGCTTTGGTTCCAGAGAATTTCATTATGGGAATATTTTGTTTCAGGCGCTTAAACTGGAAGGGGAAGAGAAAATATTTCGTTTGCTCGAAATAGCAGAAAATACCGGAAAAAAGATCGCGCTGGCTTACTCAGAGCCCAGGTCCGAAGAATTAACCGACCCGGATATCGCCGTTTTAATCTGAACGTATCAATTACATCAACACTAACCGGTAACTGCTATACGCAGAACGTAAATTCAGGGTTGGCTGTCGGACGCGTAGTATCCGTTTCCTGCCAGTTTCCCTCGAATACGATTGATATCGTTTACAGATCTACCTCCGGAGATTTTGGTCAAAGCAGTCGTTTCTGCACGATTAACCCTCGCTTCTTCGTCATTGATATGAAAAATGTAGGCGCTTCCCGCAAACGCGATTACCAGCATGATGCTGACGATAACAAAAAGGAAGGATAGGAATTTTTCGATTTGATTTTTCATGACTGATAATGTGTTATGTTAAAGCAGGTCCTGGCTGATACTGTATAACCAAATTTCAACAAAGTCTGAAAGTTTTCCCACAACTGATTATTCATAGGAGGCTATATTGATCAAAAGGTAAAAGGATCAATTTTTGCTGGTATGTGTATCTACATCAAACATAAAAAACCATGGATAGCCAAACCGAAGCGAAAAAAAAAGAACTGGAGCAGAAAATCCTTTCAAAAAGGCAGCAAATAGAATTCGAGAAGACGAACATGGATCTCACATCGGAATTCTCGGCAGAAAACCGTGAAAATCCGGACGTAATGGAAGAAGCTAAAAACTTCGACGATCCTGCGGAAAATGTGCTCGCGGAAAGTGACTCAAAATCCTTGAAGAAAGCTGAACAGGAATTGGCCGAACTGGTGGAAAAGCTATCTCGCTATAACCGGGACTGAGAGTACCACAGCAGTTGAATCGGATTCTTTTCCTGATATTTTGCCAATTCCGAAATCGCCCCGGTTCACCTTAAAACTTCCTTTAAAAACTGCTTTCCCGGAATCCTGCACAAAAACAAAGGGAATGGAAATTTGCCTGGTCACACCGTGGAGCTGCAGATCGCCGCGCACAATGTATGCGGAGTCGAGCCTGGAAATACCTGAAGAAACAAAACGAATCAAGGGGTAACGCCCGGCGTCAAACCATTTTTCACTTCTTGCATGTTTATTTTTTAGCTCATTTCCTGTATTGATTGAATTAACATCCACCTCTACATCAAATTTTGATGTAGCAGGATGATCCGGGTCGAAAAAGATGGAACCTGACAATTTTTCGAAAACACCATGCGCATATTTACCTTCAAACTTTATGATATGCTCTCCGGTAATTTCCCAGTCGTGCAATAAAACCAGGCTGAATGAACTTAGCAGGAATATGACGAAAGCAGCGATGCAATATCTCTTTTTACTCATAACAAACATTACTTTTAAGCCGAAACAGTTTTAGAACTGCCTCTCGTCTGAAATCCGGAAGGTGTACTGCCTGTAAATTTTTTGAATGCTATCGAAAAATGCTGGGCGTATTCATATCCCAGAACATCGGCCACTTCTTCCACGGACATATTGCAATTCCTGAGCAAATTCCCCGCATATTCCATTCTCAACTGCCGCAGATAGGCAAACACCGACGTGCCAAACAATGCCTTGAAACCTTTTTTGACCTTAAATTCATTTAAAACAAAAATACGGCTCAGTTCCGTCAAACTGGTCTCAGCAAGAAAGTTACGGTCCAGATAATCTTTTAGCTGATGAAGTTTTTCTGCATCGTCCGGCCTGATTTCCTCCCGCACTCGCAGCGGATTTCTGAACTGACCGATCTGAAATGCGAGCAATTCCAGCGCCTTGGACTGGATCAGAAGATTACGCATCGGCCCGGCTCCGGTGCAATTACGTATGTCACTGATGAGCCTGAGCATTTGATGCGTGGTGTCCACCGTTCCCTTCGCACCCGCGAAAGGTCGGCCGAGATCAAGATTATTCAAAACGGCCTCGCTCCAGGCGTCATCGCAGCCAATAGCATCAGCAAAAAAAGCCTTGTCCAGACTTAGGTGGAACATTTCAATACTGGAGTTTGCCCGGATATGGTTCAGATCCCCTCCCTCCGGCGCGAATACGAGGTTATGCTTGTGCGGCCGCATGCAAAGTTCCTGTTTCAGGCCGAAAAAATGGGTGTCCAGCTGCCCGGACATCTGAAAATTGATATTGACTGTACTGTCCGGGGTACTGTCATACAATTTAATTTCCTCATTCGTAGTCCAGCGGATGTCCATCAGATGCATGTGAGGAAAGCCTATACTTTTATATTTGATTGTGCCTGCTTTCGGGTGATAATGGGTCGCAAAGTCACCCGAAGTATTTGACGGCAACTTCAAACCTACTTCCTGCGGGCTCGGAAATGTGGAGAAATCAATAATATCTGAGGAATTGAGAACAAGGGCTGCCATTTTCGGAAAAACTTTCTTATGAATTGATGTTTCAATACTTTGAAAAGCTTACGAAAATAGCATCTTTTGCATCGCCACGCCCGGTTATTTCGTGAACGGTAAACCCTGCCCTCTCATCAGGAGAAACGCTCAGGGTTGTCCTGTGGCCACAGGGCGCTCATTCCGGGACCATTCGCTCCACGATCCCACATACAATCCGGCGCCTTCAAAACCAGCCTCGGCCAGCGCCAGCAAAGTATGGCAGGCGGTTACGCCCGAACCACAATGCACAATCACATTTTCCGGATGGCGCCCACCCAGCACTTGTCTGTATTTTGCGGCCAGTTCATCGGTCGGAAGAAATTCACCTGTTTCATCCAAGTTACCGGTGTAAGGAATGTTCACTGCACCGGGAATATGACCTGCCACCAGATCAATCGGTTCACTTTCCCCCACGAACCGGTAATTTTCACGCACGTCGATCACCAGCTTTTCTTTGTCCGCTGTTGCACCGGCAACGTCGTTGATATCAAATAACGGCCAACTCCACGCTGAGAAAGGATAACCGCTTTTTCCGGCACCCTTCGCCGGCAAGTCCTTTGAAATAGGAAAACCTTCAGTCCGAATAGAGTCCAGCCCTCCGCTGACTACGTACACCTTTGCATGACCCGCAGCTTTGAGCATCCACCAGAACCGCGCTGCCGCATTGGCGCCTTTTTTATCATCGTAAACAATCACCACAGAGTCGGGCGTAATTCCCAGTTTCCCCAAAAACAGGGAGAAGTTTTCCGGATCGGGCAAGGGGTGCCTGCCTCCATCCGCTGCGTTGGCCGTTTTTTCCGAGAGATCCGTTTCCAGGTCGGCAAAAAGTGCATTTTTCAGATGTCCGGCCTTATACCTCTCCAAGGCATCTGCGCCTCCCCTCGCATCGACAATTACAGTGTATTCTTGTCCAATATATGTTTTGAGCTGATCAGCAGATATGATGTTCATGGATGCTAGGTTAGTTGAATGCCCAATTTATAAAAATACTCTTTACTTTGACAAAGACGCATCACCGGCTATGCGAAAATAAAATGCCGTACTGTAAGTTTCGGCTCAAAAAAACTACCAATTGTGAAAGGCAATAACAAATCAACTTTCCATGGAGAAAAATTTCCTGCAAACCATTCGAACGCATCAGAAAATCATCCACAAAATCAGCAGGATGTACAGAAACACCCCGGAAGATCAGCAGGACCTGTTTCAGGAAATTGTGTACCAGTTGTGGAGGGCTTTTCCGGCTTTCAGGCAGGAATCCAAGGTCAGTACCTGGATTTACAGGGTGGCGCTTAATACGGCCATTGCGGTATACCGTAAACCAAAACCGGAAATTCGTGCAACCGAAAACCTTCCTGAGCTTCCCGGAGAGGAGCCGGGGCCATCGGAAAACGAAGAGAGGATGTACGGGGCATTGAGAATGCTGAACGATTCGGAAAAAGCTATTATTTCCCTTTACCTCGAAGACTATTCCTACCAGGAGATCGCAGAAATAACCGGTATCAGTGAAAATTATGCGGGAGTTCGGATCAACAGAATTAAAGAAAAACTCAAAACCATCTTAAACAGAAAATAATATGAACATCGATGATTTCAAGACCGGCTGGCAAAATGCAGGTAACGGCTCTTATTCAGAAAAAGAAATAGAAATGATGACGAAGATCACCAGCCATCCTACATTGAAAAAAATCCGGGTTAAAATGCTTGCCGAAGCTATCATGTTGACGGCCCTCCTTTTCGGATATTACGACGGATTCGACGGGATCAATAAGCCTTTATACCTCAATGTATTGTTGGTATTGAGCGTCTGTA
The DNA here is from genome assembly GCF_005869225.1 of Dyadobacter bucti. Taxonomy (GTDB): domain Bacteria; phylum Bacteroidota; class Bacteroidia; order Cytophagales; family Spirosomataceae; genus Dyadobacter; species Dyadobacter bucti. The sequence goes on from NZ_SWFP01000002.1 coordinate 208,075, forward strand.
TTTACATTCTGAATAATGTCGTCGGCTATATTTTTATAAAAACTCCTGCTACTGAATTTAACATTAAACTATCATTGTATAAACAAGTTACCACACTCAAACGGGTAAGGTTGTTTTCCCTGTTTTCCTCGGCTCTTTATGCGGTTTCACTTTTGGCCTTTTTTATGAACGGCATTCATTTTACTGGCCAAAAATACCTGATCATGTCCCTGGCCATTCTCGTTTACCTGGTGCTTTTTATCCTGTCGTACCTTACCTGGAAAAGAAAAATAGACCATTTTAGTCGATTGGAAGAAGAATTTTAAGAATTTAGTTGCCGTTAAAACACGCTCTTCAAATCACCATAAGTTAAATGGTCAGTACCGATTTTTTTTCAAGCGATCTCGAACAGCTCCGTGATCTGCAACCTGCCGACTGGGGCGACCTTGTACCCCGTTTCCGTTACTTTATCGATTCTCCGTTTTGCAAGCCCATTAAAATCACAGAACGGGGCCAGGTGATAGCCATCGGAACGAGTATGTTCCATAAGGATACCGCGTGGCTTGCATGTATTGTCGTGCATCCCGATCACAGAAAAAAAGGGCTTGGCAACACTATTACGAAGGAATTGATCGATGGCATCGACAGGAAACATTATCCAACGATCTACCTCGATGCGACGGATTTTGGTTATCCGGTTTACAAAAAGCTCGGTTTCCAAGTTGAGACAGAATATGCTCACTACATCAGAAATCAAAAAACGGAAGGTCAGGTTTTGTCAGAAAATCTGCTGGAATATGAAGAAAAATTCAGCCAAGAGGTACTGGAACTCGACCGCAAGGTTTCGGGCGAAGACCGGAGCGGGATTCTGAATGATTTTATAGATTCGGCAATGCTTTATGTGAACAACTCAAAAGTGGAAGGTTTTTACATCCCCGGCTGGGGCGACGGGCCTGTCCTCGCGGTTACCGACGTGGCCGGTACCGAATTGATGAAGCTGCGAATACAGACTTATGATAATGCGGTTTTTCCTGTTGAGAATACGATTTCGGCGGATTTTGTGACGGACAACAATTTCGTATTCCGGAAAACTTCCAGGAGAATGTATTTGGGCCCTAAGAGAGTCTGGCAGCCGCGAAACCTTTGTAACTGGATTAGCGGGCAGCTGGGGTAGCATCTGCTTTGAGAATAGCATCCGCGGAATAGAGAAACCGAGAAGACCTCGGCGCTAGCAAGCAACATAAAAATTCACTCACTCACTTACTCACTCACTCACTCACTCACTCACTCACTCATTCACTCATTCACTCATTCACTCATTCAAAATCACCGAAGCCTCAATTCTGCTATACGAAAAAACTCCGTATGCGGCGCCATGGCTTTTACAATCCCGTTTTTGTCAACAAGAATAAAATAGGGCGTTTCGCTGATGTGGTAGCGGTGATTGAAACCATAAGAATCGGGGACCGGAACAAAGCCACAGTTTCGTTTCGGTATAGCCTCCAGACACTCTTCCCTGGTATTCAAGGTAGTACCCAGCGAAACAATCTCGATTCCATTTTTCCGGTTTTCTTCAACAAAATCGGAAATCACTTTCGTGCTCGCCAATGTATAAAGTGGCTTTTCATATTTAACCCAAAAACCCAGCAATACATATTTACCTTTTAACCGATCCGAGTTGTATTCCTTGCCGTCCAGACCTGTCATAACAAAAGGAGGAATTGGCTCCCCGATCTCAGGCATCATGTCGGGATTGTTCATTACAGCTCCGTTGCTCCGGATATCCAACTGGCTCTTTTTGACGAGAGCGAATGACGATGCTTTTCCATATTTATCAAAAACCGGCCGGGTAGCATACTGACCTGGATTTTTCCTCAACACCTGATCATAGGTTTCATAGCTGATCCTTTTTCCGGTGGCATGATCGATGATCGTTGAGGGCCTCGTCATGACAATCTGCTGACTTATTTTCCCATTATACCTTGTTACTTTCGGCTCCTCCGACTGCGCACGAACAATCCCCGCCAAGCAAATAAAATTGACCAAAATGAAAATCCCCTCTTTCTTTAATTTCATCTGGAACGATTTTGATAGATAAAAGATTGAATTAATATCAAAAGATTGATATTTAAACGCACGTTACACGGGCTACCTTTGTTGCTATAACAGTTTTACAGGTCTCAATATTTTAGATAAAAAACAACTTCTTGATTTTGTTATATGTTCGAGCGGATACGTGAAAAGTTGGAGATATTGGCTGACGCCGCGAAATATGATGTGTCGTGTTCATCCAGCGGCAGCAATCGAAAGAATGAAAATAAGGGATTGGGCGACGCGGAAGGGACCGGAATATGCCATACTTATACCGAGGACGGCCGATGTGTCTCTCTCCTGAAAATTCTCCTGACCAACCATTGCGTTTACGACTGTGCCTTTTGTGTGTCGCGCCGCAGCAATGATATAAAAAGGGCGGCTTTTACTGTGGACGAAGTGGTGGAACTGACGATGAATTTTTATCGCCGCAATTACATCGAAGGACTTTTTCTCAGCTCGGGCATTTTCAAAAACGCCGACTATACCATGGAGAGGCTGGTCAGGATTGTGAAAAAACTTCGTAACGAGGAAAGGTTCAACGGCTATATTCATTTAAAATCTATACCGGGAGCGAGTGAGGAATTGCTGAAAGAAGCAGGCATGTATGCCGACCGGATGAGTATTAACCTGGAAATGCCGACCGAACTGGGCTTGAAATTATTAGCGCCGGAAAAATCCCATGAAGACGTCAAAAAGCCGCTCAACTACATTCAGCAAAGCATTGTGCAATTTTCGGATGAAAAAGGATTGATAAAAAGTACGCCTAGATTTGTCCCTGCCGGGCAAAGCACACAAATGGTTATCGGCGCGACGCCGGAATCGGACAAGGAAATTATGCATACGGCCAATGCATTTTACAAAAATTTTTCGCTCAAAAGGGTTTACTATTCAGGCTACATTCCGATTAGTCACGATACCCGCCTGCCCGTGATCGGCTCCCAGCCTCCGCTGATCCGGGAGAACAGGCTTTATCAAACGGACTGGCTTATGCGGTTTTACGGTTTTGACGTGCAGGAAATCCTGAACGACGCCAATCCAAACCTGGATATTGACATTGATCCCAAGTTAAGCTGGGCACTCCGGAACCTGGATCAATTTCCGGTAGATGTAAATACGGCGGACTACCGGATGATCCTGCGCGTACCGGGCATCGGAGTAGCATCAGCTTTGAAAATTGTCCAGGCCAGGAAATTTGGCAGGTTGCACCAGGACCAGCTCAAAAAAATAGGCATATCTTTTAAAAAAGCCAGACATTTCATCCGTTACGCGGATAGCCCTATACAACTCAGAGAATATGAGGCCGGGCATATCAAAGGTGTCATACTTTCTGAGGGCAACAGTAAATATCTTAAGACCGCACAAAACCAGCTTTCGCTTTTCTGATGGACTTATATGTTTTTGACGGAACGCTCGAAGGGCTGCTCACTGCTGTTTTTCATAGCTATCAGAAAAAAGCTGCGCAGGTGAAGCTGGTAAGCCGCGAGCATTTCCATCCTGATGTTTTTCAGGAAAGCTTTACCGTGATCAGCGAAGATGAAAAGGCCAAAAGAGTTTGGGCGGGCCTTGCGAAAAAACTTGACCGGGAATGGATGCTTCGGATTTACAAAGCTTTTTTATCCGAGCAACCCGATATTTTTCAGGATCTGCTGGACTTTGCCAGATACATTATTGACCATGCGGAGGGAGCATCGGAAAATTATGGCAACAAACATGTACTGGCGATCTCCCAAATGAGCCAGAAAGTCCACCGCGAAAAGCACAGGATGGAAGCGTTCATCAGGTTTCAGCAAACTGCCGATCAGATCTATTACGCCCATATTGATCCTGATTTCAATGTACTTCCCCTGCTGACCGACCATTTCAAAAACAGATATGCCGATCAAAAATGGCTCATTTATGATCTGAAAAGAAAATACGGCCTGTTTTATGACCTGGAAAAGGTCGAAGAAATTGAATTCGATTTTGCAGCAGAATTCTCAGCAAACCTCAATGCCCTGCCCCAACAGGTACTCGATCCAAAAGAGGAGTTGTATTCGTTACTGTGGAAGGATTATTTTCGCAGCACCAACATCCCTGCCAGAAAAAACATGAAATTACATATCCGCCACGTTCCGAAACGTTACTGGAAGTATTTGTCAGAAAAGCAGGGTTGATTTTTTTGTGGCTGCAAACATTTCAGGCAAGATGGGTTATTATTGCTAAAATTTTAGTTTTCCAGTCATTCCTGCAATTCCTGAACCACTTATGAAAAAAGCCTTTATTATCCTTGCCATTGTCTTCGGTTGCATTTCTCATCATTCTCAAAGTCAAACGAAATCACTTTTTAATGGGAAAGACCTTGTCGGCTGGCACATTGACATTCCCGAAATGGATAAAAATCCGTCGGCGCCAAACCCTTTTATTATTCGTAATGGCCTGCTGGTAAGCCTTGGGGTCCCCGGCGGGCACCTCATCACGGATGCACAATACGAAAACTTCCGCTTGACATTTCAGTATCGCTTTGCGGGAAAGCCGGGCAATTGCGGTGCTCTGGTTTTTGTGTCTACTCCCCGCGCGCTTTATGAAATGTTCCCCAAATCGATTGAAGTGCAGATGATGCATGAAAATGCAGGCGATTTCTGGTGTATTCAGGAAGATATTACTGTGCCAGACATGGAAAAAAGACGCGGCCCGAAAGAGAAATGGGGCGTAAACGGTGATAAGCTTCGCCGAATTCCAAACCTGACCGACGAGACCGAAAAACCGCTCGGAGAGTGGAATTCAATGACAATAGAATGTTATCAAAATAATATCAAGGTCTGGCTGAACGGGGAAATGGTAAATTACGGTTATAATGCAACTGCCCGCAAAGGACAAATCGCCCTGCAGGCGGAAGGTTCTGAGGTAGAATTTAAAAAAATAGAAGTTGCTCCTATTAAACAGCTGACAAAATAAACGTGAAATCAAACCGGGCTGCGCGCAATATAGCCGTACTGATTATTCTGATCGCCAATATCGGCTGTGATCAGATTTCAAAAAATGTGATACGGGAAAATGTAGGTTTTTATGAAACCATCAGTGTCATTAAGAATCATGTTACCATTACCTATGTTGAAAACACAGGTGCATTTTTGAGCATTGGCAGCAACTTGCCAGGGTTCCTGAAGACGCTGATCCTCTCAATTATACCGCTTATTGCGCTGATGGGTGGTGTCATATATGTGCTGGTGAAAAAGAACCTGACGCTGATGAGCGCGCTGGCACTCAGCTTCGCAATTGGCGGAGGGATCGGCAACATATACGACCGGCTCATCCATGGTTCCGTGACGGATTTTTTGCATATCAATTTCGGACTTTTCCAGACTGGTATTTTTAACATGGCGGATGTGTCGATCATGATGGGTATGATCATATTTTTTATTCAATCCTACAACCGCCAAAAATCCCGGCTAGTGAAGGGGTAGCCCCTACGGGGCATTTTAGGAGTTGATAGGGGGTATAATTTATTCAAGTTACGGGTTGCCCCGATGGGGCATCTTGGGAGATGATAGGGAACATAATATGATCGGGTGAGGGGTTCCCCGATGGGGAATTTGGGGAGTTGATAGTGGGCATAATTTGTTCAAGTCAGGGGTTGCCCTGATGGGGCATTTTGGAAGTGGCTTTTTCCCCGATGGGGCATTGGGGGAGAGGCTCGTTCCGGAACAGTTTATTGTTCAGATATTTATCACTGACTTAAATTTGCAGTTTCGCATGTTTATCAATAGCCACTACCGGACCTTATCTCAAACAATCTGCGCTATTCTAGAAACCACTGCCCTGCCCTGTCGGGGCATTATCTTAATTGCACTGAATATGCCGATAAACCTTCTAATGCCCCAGCGGGGCTACCCATAGTCTTGGATAAATCATTGGTTACACATCTTCTGTGCTCCATAGTAAAATGAGAAAAGGTGTAGCCCCGACGGGGCATCTTGGGAATTGATAGGAGCTTAATTTGATCATGCCAGGGGTTGCCCCGATGGGGCATTTTGGAAGTGGCTCGTTCCGGGGCTTTTCATAGTTCAGCTGCTGTTCTTTAGATAAATTCACAGTCGTCAATGTTTTTCTATGTAGACGCTACCGGGCAGTAATTCAAACAATCTGCACTATTCTCGGAAACCACTGCCCTGCCCCATCGGGGCAATATCTTAATTGCACTGAATATGCCGATAAATTTTAAATGCCCCAGCGGGGCTACCCATATACTGGGATAATTCATTGGTTACACATCTTCTGTGCTCCATAGTTAAATGAGAAAAGGGGTAGCCCCGACGGGGCATCTTGGGAATTGATAGGGGCTTAATTTGTTCAAGTCAGGGGTTGCCCCGATGGGGCATTTTGGGAGAGGCTTGTTCCGGAACCGTTTATTGTTCAGATATTTATCACTGACTTAAATTTACAGTTTCGGATGTTTGTCTAAATAGCCGCTACCGGACACTATTTGGAACAGTCAGCACTATTCTCGGAAACCACTGCCCTGCCCCATCGGGGCAATATCTTAATTGCACTGAATATGCCGATAAACCCTTAGATGCCCCAGCGGGGCTACCCATATACTGGGATAATTCATTGGTTACCCACATCTTCTGTGCTCCAAAGTTAAATGAGAAAAGGGGTAGCCCCGACGGGGCATCTTGGGAATTGATAGGAGCTTAATTTGATCATGCCAGTGGTTGCCCCGATGGGGCATTTTGGAAGTGGCTCGTTCCGGGGCTTTTCATAGTTCAGCTGCTGTTCTTTAAATAATTTCACAGTTGTCAATGTTTTTCTAAAATATCCGCTATCGGGTAGTAGTTGCATATTTTTCTACGTAGACGTTACCGGGCAGTAATTCAAACAATCTGCACTATTCTCTGAAATCAATGCCCTGCCTCATCAGGGCAATATCTTAATTGCACTGAATATGCCGATAAACCTTCAGATGCCCCAGCGGGGCTACCCATATCCTGGGATAATTCATTGGCTAGACATCTTCCATGCACCCTGGTTAAACTAGAAAAGCTACCGACTGGTAGCTTTTCTAGTTTGTAATGAATCTTATAACGGCCTAGGTCGCTCCTACTGATTTGCGGATAATATTCAATGCAGATCCTGCTTTGAACCATTCGATCTGCTGTTCATTGTATGTATGATTTACAGGGAATTCCTCGCTTGTACCGTCGTTGTGATGCAAAACGATCGTCAGCGGTTGTCCTTCAGCAAATGTTTCCAGGCCAACGATATCAATTGTATCATCCTCCTGAATCTTATCATAATCGCCTGTGTTGGCAAAAGTCAGCGCAAGCATTCCCTGTTTTTTCAGGTTGGTTTCGTGGATACGCGCGAAAGATTTTGTCAGGATCGCACGAACTCCCAGGAAGCGCGGCTCCATCGCGGCATGTTCTCTTGACGAACCTTCACCATAGTTTTCATCCCCAACCACAATCGTCCCGATCCCGTGTGCCTTGTAATCGCGCTGAACAGCAGGGACTTCGGCATACTGGTTGGAGAGCTGATTTTTAACGGTGTTGGTCTTTTCATTATAAAAATTCACCGCACCGATCAGCATATTGTTGGATATATTGTCGAGATGACCACGGAATTTCAACCATGGTCCAGCCATAGAAATATGGTCGGTCGTACATTTTCCTTTTGCCTTGATAAGCAATTTCAACCCTTTCAGATCTGTTCCCTCCCATTCTTTGAAAGGTTCGAGAAGCTGCAAACGATCAGACGTAGGACTTACCAAAACCTGAACTTTACTGCCATCTTCTGCGGGTGCCTGGTAACCGGCATCCTCCACGGCGAAACCTCTTGCAGGAAGCTCAAGACCCGTTGGCTCATCCAGCATCACCTCCTCACCTTCCGTATTGATCAGCTTGTCTGTCAACGGGTTGAATGTGAGACGACCGGCAATAGCCAAAGCAGTTACAATTTCAGGCGAAGCAACGAAAGAGTGCGTATTGGGATTTCCGTCCGCACGTTTCGAGAAGTTACGGTTGAAAGAAGTGATGATGGAGTTTTTCTCTCCTTTTTCAGCTCCGTGACGTGCCCACTGTCCGATACAAGGCCCGCAGGCATTGGCCAGCACTACGCCGCCAATATTTGCAAAAGTATCCAGGAAACCATCACGCTCTACTGTATACCTCACCTGCTCGGAACCTGGCGTAATGGTATACTCAGAAGTTACTTTCAATTTTTTATCAACAGCCTGCTGCGCAAGCGACGCTGCACGGCTCACATCTTCATATGAAGAGTTGGTACAAGACCCGATCAAACCTACCGAAAGGACTTCCGGCCAGCCGTTTTCTTTTACCGCAGTAGCGAATTTGGAAAGAGGCCACGCCAGATCCGGCGTAAATGGTCCGTTCACATGTGGTTCCAGTGTAGAAAGATCCAGTTCGATCAATTGATCATAGTATTTTGCAGGATCAGCATATACCTCATCATCAGCCCGAAGATATTCCTTCACTTCATTGGCGGCATCAGCAATGTCTGCCCGGTTGGTACCTCTCAAATACGCAGCGCTTTTTTCATCATAGGCGAAAATCGAAGTGGTTGCACCGATTTCAGCACCCATGTTACAGATCGTGGCTTTTCCGGTTGCGGAGATGTTTTCAGCACCTTCGCCGAAATATTCTACCACATAACCTGTACCGCCTTTCACAGTAAGCTTACCAGCCACCCAAAGGATAACGTCTTTTGCTGCTGTCCAGCCACTAAGTCTCCCCGTAAGCTTTACACCGATCAATCTTGGCATTTTCAATTCCCACGCCAGTCCCGACATCACGTCGCTGGCGTCGGCACCACCTACACCAATCGCAATCATACCCAAACCGCCCGCATTCGGTGTATGAGAATCGGTACCGATCATCATACCACCGGGAAATGCATAATTTTCAAGAACAACCTGATGAATAATACCAGCGCCGGCCTTCCAGAAACCTAAACCATATTTATCAGAAACGGATGAAAGAAAATCATACACTTCCTTATTCTTGTCCACGGCATTTTTAAGATCCTGAGCAGCGCCAACTTCGGCTTGGATCAGGTGATCGCAATGTACAGTAGAGGGAACGGCAACTTTGGGCCTGCCAGCCTGCATAAATTGCAAAAGGGCCATTTGTGCCGTAGCGTCCTGCATTGCAACACGGTCGGGAGCGAAGTCAACGTAAGATTTTCCCCTTTCGTAAACCTGCGTAGGAGTTCCCTCCCATAAATGAGAGTATAAGATTTTTTCTGCCAAAGTCAAGGGCTGCCCAGTCACCTTGCGGGCAGCTTCAACTCTTTCCTTTAAGCGGGCATAAACGCCCTTGATCATATCTAAGTCAAACGCCATATCTTTCTCAAATTAATGCTTAAACATTCACACATCTCAACAACCGGACCGCTCTTGCTATCTGCTTAGTTGCTTAACCGGCGGTGCGAACTTGGTCAGGTCAATGCCGACAACCGCAGCCTTATACTCCTCCACATTAGGGATGCGTCCAAGGATTGCAGACAGCACAACTACCGGTGTGGATGCGAGTAGGGACTCTCCCTTTTTACGCTCCGAATCTTCAACGACTCTTCCTTGGAAAAGACGCGTTGAGGTTGCCATAACAGTATCCCCTTTAGCCGCTTTTTCCTGATTTCCCATGCAAAGGTTACAGCCAGGACGTTCCAGGTACATCATGTTTTCGTATTCGGTACGTGCCGCAACTTTCGGAGCATTGTCGTCGAATTCGAAACCGGAGTATTTCTGCAACACATCCCAGTCACCCTCATTTTTCAGCTCCTCAATGATGTTATACGTAGGTGCAGCCACTACGAGCGGCGCATGGAACTCAACCTTACCTTGTTGCTCTTCCAGGTTCTTAAGCATCTGAGACACAATTTTCAGGTCTCCTTTGTGAACCATGCAGGAACCGACAAAACCGAGGTCTACCTTTTTATCTTCACCGTAGAAAGAAAGCGGCCGGATGGTATCATGGGTGTAACGCTTCGAAACTTCTTTATTGTTGACATCAGGATCTGCGATCATTGGCTCTACGATCACATCAAGGTCTATAACAACCTCGGCGTAATACTTAGCATTCGCATCTGGGACCAGAGCCGGCTTTTCACCGGATTTGATCTCTGCAATTCTCTTATCCGCTTTATTGATCAATCCCTGAAGAACCTGCTTATGGTTCTCCATACCCTTGTCAATCATGATCTGGATTCTTCCTTTTGCAATTTCCAGTGATTCGATCAAGGTATCATCCTCAGAAATACAGATTGAAGCCTTAGCCTTCATCTCTGCGGTCCAGTCTGTGAAGGTGAATGCCTGGTCGGCTGGAAGCGTTCCCAGATGAACCTCAATGATCCTGCCCTGGAATACATTCTCTCCGCCAAACTTCTGAAGCATCTGAGCCTGTGTAGCATGAACCACATCACGGAAATCCATGTGATCCTTCATGTCGCCTTTAAAGGTTACCTTCACAGATTCTGGAATGGGCATGGAAGCTTCGCCGGTAGCCAATGCAAGCGCGACTGTTCCTGAGTCAGCACCAAAAGCAACACCTTTAGACATCCTTGTATGAGAGTCGCCGCCGATAATGATCGCCCACTCGTCAATAGTAATGTCATTAAGTACCTTGTGAATTACATCGGTCATGGAGTGATATTCCCCTTTCGGATCGCGGGCAGTTATCAAACCGAAATCGTTCATGAACTTCATGAGTTTCGGAATGTTAGCCTGCGCCTTTTTATCCCATACCGACGCCGTGTGGCAACCTGACTGGTATGCTCCGTCAACAATGGGTGAAATCGTTGTGGCAGCCATCGCTTCCAGCTCCTGAGCGGTCATCAAACCGGTCGTATCCTGCGAACCGACGATATTAACCTCCACACGGACATCGGATCCTGCGTGTAAAACTTTACCCGGACTTATGCCGACAGCATTTCTATTAAATATTTTTTCAACTGCCGTAAGTCCCTGTCCCTCGTTGGAAATCTCCTTTGATGGAGCAAAAACAAGCGTGGGTTCTATATCCAGGATCTTCGCTGCGACAGTCTGTATCTTTTTACCAAATACAATAGCGTATGAACCGCCGGCTCTTATAAATTCTTTTTTCTGAGGCGTGAGCGCCTTGGAGATGTCAATCAGCTCCTGATCGCCATTGTAAAGCTTTTTCGTTTTTGTATTAATGGTAAGAACCGTACCCGTAGCAACAGAATATACTTCTTCAAGCACAGGGTCACCACTTTCATTGCGAACAACATTACCATTTTCATCAACCTTTTTCACCCAGTTTTTCAGGTCAATCCCGATACCGCCCGTAACGTCAACCGTTGTAAGAAAAATCGGAGAAATACCATTGGTTCCTCCAACGATCGGAGCAATATTGACGAATGGAATATATGGGCTTGCTTGTTTACCAGTCCAAAGTGCCACGTTGTTCACACCTGACATCCTTGACGAACCTACGCCCATGGTACCCTTCTCCGCGATCAACATCACACTCTTGCCCGGATGTTCTTCCTGCAGAGCCTTGATTTCCTGCTGCGCCTTGGGGGTAATCATACACAAACCATGCAATTCACGGTCCGATCGTGAGTGGGCCTGGTTACCCGGAGAAAGCAAATCTGTTGAAATGTCGCCCTCGCCGGCAATAAACGTAACTATTTTAATTTCTTCGGGAACGTCCGGTAGTTTAGTGAAGAATTCTGCCTTTGCGTAACTTTCAAGAATCTCCCTGGCGATTTCGTTGCCGCTTTTAAACGCTTCTTTCAGACGGTCTGTGTCCGCATCATAAAGGAAAACCTGTGTTTTAAGAACTTCTCCTGCTTGTTTTGCAATAGAGACATCATCACCCAGGGCCAGATCAAGCAATACTCCGATGGAAGGCCCACCTTTCATGTGAGATAATAACTCAAAGGCGAAAGCCGGGGATATTTCTTCCACTACGGATTCGCCCAGGATGATTTCCTTCAAAAACCTGGCTTTTGCGCCCGCAGCACTCGTAGTTCCCGGTAAAGTGTTGTAAATAAAAAATTTAAGAGAGTCTTCCCGATGCTCGTTTTCCACATCTTTAATTTGTGCAATGATCTCTCCCAGTAATTCGGCGCCATCGATCGGTTTCGGATGAAGCCCCTGGTTTTTTCTCTCTTCTATCTCTTTGATGTAATCCTTATAAATATTCATTAATCAAAATTGGATTATCTGTTGTCATTAAAACGTGCGAAAATACAAAATTCGCGAATATCTGTCGGCGTCCTATATTCAATTCATCTTATTTAGTATTATTATGAACTAGGACACATATAATTAACCCGGACCAGCTGAATTTGGTTTCTCCTCACCTCACCCGGGTACTCTAAAAAAATTGACGATAAATACACTCCTGCACCGGCCCTGCTAAATACATTTATCAGTTACGTTTTCATAAGTACTTTGATTTTTTGCTTGTTTCTCCCCTATATTTGAGCATCCAAAGTGCTACCCAGAATATTAAACCCGAAATTATGTCTAAAAATCTGGTGATCGTAGAGTCACCGGCGAAGGCCAAAACCATTGAAAATTATTTAGGACAGGACTTCACGGTTAAGTCAAGTTTCGGGCACGTCCGTGACCTCCCTGAACATGATATGGGTGTAGATGTCGAGCACGAATTTCAACCTTCCTATGAGATTTCAGCAGATAAGGTAAAAGTGATCTCAGAGCTCAAAAAGCTTGCAAAAGACGCAGAAGTGTGGCTGGCAACGGATGATGACCGCGAAGGGGAAGCAATATCCTGGCACCTTAAAGAAGCATTGGGGCTGCCGGATGACACCAAGCGGATCGTATTTCGTGAGATCACCAAAACTGCTTTGCAGAATGCGATTTCCAAGCCAAGGATCATCGATGTGGACCTTGTTGATGCCCAGCAGGCGCGCCGCATCCTCGACAGGCTGGTAGGTTACGAACTCTCGCCGGTACTTTGGAAAAAAATAAGGATTGGAAAATCAAACCTGTCAGCAGGCCGGGTGCAGTCTGTGGCAGTACGTATAGTTGTAGAACGCGAAAGAGAAATTGACGCATTTAAAACGAAAAGCAGTTTCAAGGTTACCGCACATTTTGATCTGGGAAATGGAAAAGTGCTGAACGCGGAGCTTCCAAAGAATTTTGTAACGGAAGAAGATGCATTGAAATTCCTTGAAAAGTGTGTAGGCGCACAGTTTTCGATCAAAAACCTTGAAGTAAAACCTGCCAAAAAAACACCTGCACCTCCTTTTACAACTTCTACTTTACAACAGGAAGCATCCCGGAAACTGAGCTTCTCCGTTGCCCAAACCATGACGGTTGCGCAGCGATTGTACGAAGCGGGAAAAATATCCTACATGCGTACCGACTCTACCAATCTGTCGGAGGAGGCGTTGGAGAAGGCCAGACAACAGATCACCAAAGAGTACGGTGATGACTATTATAACAAACGGATATTCAAAACGAAATCTGAATCGGCACAGGAAGCTCACGAAGCCATAAGGCCGACCGATTTTTCGGAGCTGAAAGGCAGCAGTGACAGAAATGAACAGCGTCTTTACGAACTGATATGGAAGCGTGCGATAGCATCGCAAATGTCTGACGCTCAGCTTGAGAGAACCACCGCGACCATAGGTATCTCCACAACAAGCGAAGAACTGGTTGCGCAGGGCGAGGTGATCAAATTTGAAGGTTTTTTGAAAGTATACCTGGAATCAAGTGATGATGAAGGGGACGAAGAACAAAAAGGAATGCTGCCTCCGCTGAACGTCGGACAAATGCTGAACCTTGCGGACATGAAAGCGACGGAACGGTTTACAAGAAACCCTCCCCGCTATACGGAAGCAAGCCTTGTGAAAAAGCTGGAAGAGATGGGGATCGGCCGTCCCTCCACCTACGCGCCGACAATTTCCACGATTTTAAAGCGTGAGTACATTGTTAAAGAAGACCGGCCGGGAAATGAGAGAGAATTTAAAGAAATCACACTTGCCGACAACCAGATAAAAAGTAAGGTCAGTAAAGAAATTTACGGTTCCGAAAAATCCAAACTGTTCCCGACAAGCACGGGTATGGTGGTCAATGATTTTCTGGTAAGTCATTTCAATGATATTATTGACTATTCCTTCACCGCCAGCGTAGAAAAAGACTTTGACAACATTGCGGACGGACAGCTCGCGTGGCGTCAGATGATCAAAAATTTCTATACTCCTTTTCAGAAAAAGGTAGCTGAGGCAAAAGAGGAAGCAATCGACCGCAGCCTCACTTCCCGCGATCTGGGCGAAGATCCGGTTACGGGTAAAAAAGTCTCTGTGAGGATCGGGAAATATGGTCCTTACGTACAGATCGGTGATGTGGAGGATGAGGAAAAACCGAAATTTGCAAGCCTGCAGAGAGGCCAGCTGATGGAGAACATTACGCTGGAAGAAGCATTTGAACTTTTCAAACTTCCCCGTACAGTGGGTATGTTTGAAGACAGCGAGATGATCGTGAACGTCGGCAAATTCGGCCCATATGTAAAACATGACGGCAAGTATGTTTCTCTTGCCAAAACCGACGATCCGATGGCTGTAACCGAGGAGCGGCTGATAGAGATCATCACCGAAAAACGCCAGCAGGACAGTAACCGTACCATCAAGGAATTTGCCGAAGATAAAGAGGCGAAAGTTTTGAATGGCAAATACGGGCCATACATCACATTCGGGAAAAAGAACGTAAAAATCCCGAAAGGAACTGATCCGGCTTCGCTCACTTATGAGGAAGTGGTGAAACTGGCTGCTGAAACTCCTGACAAACCGGCAGGACGGGGCGCTAAAAAGCCAGCCGCAAAAGCAACGGCGGCCAAGAAGCCAGCAGCTAAAAAAGCTGCCAAAAAAAGCTGATTAATCTTGCCACGAATACACGGATCAGCACGAAGAAAATTCGTGTATATTCGTGTATCCGTGGCAAAAGTGTATAAATCAACCGAAATGCAACCATGAAAAAACTCGTAGTTCTTTCCGGAGCCGGTGTCAGTGCCGAGAGCGGCATCAGTACTTTTCGGGATAACGGAGGTTTATGGGATAACCACAGGATTGAAGATGTAGCGACGCCCGAGGCCTGGAAAAAGAATCAGGAGCTGGTGCTCGACTTCTACAACCAGCGCCGCAAGCAAGCTTCCAGCGTAAAACCAAATGCCGCGCATTATGCTTTGGCGGAACTGGAAAAGTCTTATGACGTAACCATCATCACCCAGA
The DNA here is from genome assembly GCF_005869225.1 of Dyadobacter bucti. GTDB lineage: Bacteria > Bacteroidota > Bacteroidia > Cytophagales > Spirosomataceae > Dyadobacter > Dyadobacter bucti. The sequence continues at coordinate 223,366 of NZ_SWFP01000002.1, forward strand.
ACGTGGACAACCTGCATGAAATCGCAGGCTCATCCAAAGTGATCCACCTGCATGGCGAACTTTTCAAATCAAGAAGCACTAAGAACCCGCGACTAGTTTACGAAATGACATCCTGGGAGCTCAAAACAGGGGATTTGTGCGAACTGGGCAGTCAGCTTCGCCCTCATATTGTCTGGTTTGGTGAAGAGGTTCCTATGATGGAAACAGCAGTCGATATCACAGAAAAAGCGGATATCTTCGTGGTGATCGGCACTTCTCTCGCTGTGTACCCGGCAGCGGGACTGGTTCACTATGTTGCTGCTTCAAAGCCCGTTTACATCATTGATCCCGCACAACCTGAAATCAGCCTGAAATCGAACATGACTTTCATCCGGGAAAAAGCCACATTGGGGATGGAAATCCTGGCGCAAAAACTGGAAGCTCTGGCCTGAAAGCGGTCGTTTTCCCGATATCTAACATTATAATTTATTTCATTACATACAAGAATGCAACTACTTGACGGGAAAGCTATATCATCCCAAATAAAATCTGAAATAAAAGCCGAAGTTGAACAATGGACGGCTGCTGGTGGCAAAAAACCGCATTTGGCAGCAATTCTGGTTGGCTCCGACGGCGCCAGCGAAACTTATGTGGCCTCCAAGATACGCAGCTGTGAAGAGATAGGCTTTACTTCTACCTTGCTCAAATTTGAACCGGACATTACCGAAGCGGCACTCTTGGAAGCTGTCGAATCATTGAACAATGACCCGGATGTGGATGGATTTATCGTACAATTGCCTCTGCCGAAGCATATCTCAGAGAACACCATCATGGAAGCTGTAAATCCAGCCAAAGATGTGGATGGTTTTCACCCCGTGAATGTAGGGAAAATGTGCAAGGGGCTCCCTGCTTATATTTCAGCAACGCCGTTTGGTATCCTCGAAATGTTGATCCGCGCCGACATCGAAACAAGCGGAAAACATTGCGTCGTGATCGGCCGCAGCCAGATCGTCGGCCTTCCGATGAGCATACTGATGCAGCGCAACGAATATCCTGGAAACTGCACAGTGACAATCACGCATAGCAAAACGCAGAACTTAAAGGAAATCTGTCAGACAGCCGACATACTTATCGTTGCCCTCGGACGCCCCGAATTTGTGACTGCTGATTATGTAAAAGAAGGTGCGGTGGTAATCGACGTGGGAATTTCAAGGGTTGCAGATAGTACTAAAAAAAGTGGGTTTGCAATAAAGGGAGACGTGAATTTCAATGATGTTGCACCAAAAACAAGCTATATAACGCCAGTACCGGGAGGCGTAGGACTCATGACCATCTGCGGATTGCTAACCAATACATTCAAGGCTGCTAAAAAAGAAATCTATCAATAGCCGGTTTACCTGTTTCTCAAAACCGTATCTATTGGATAATACATTATCAATCAAATAATTACTTTGTCACACTACGCACAGTCGAAGTGCATCAAGCGCTCTGCAAAAATCCTTCGACTGCGCTCGTGAAGACTGCAAGGACTTCATCAAATGCCGCGCTCCAAATAAAAAACACTTCAATAAAGTTGCTCAATTCAATTTTTACTAAAAGATTTGTCAATTAGTACGTACTTTCACGGAAAGGCTATCTTATGAGTATCGTCAGCAACAATATCAAATATCTGAGAAGGCTTAATGGCCTGACGCAGGAACAATTTGCACGAAAAATTGCTATAAAACGTTCGCTTCTTGGCGCTTATGAAGAAGCCAGAGCTAATCCAAACCTTACTAATCTGAAGAATATGGCAGCTGCCTTCGGTATTACCGTGGACAATTTGCTAAAAAACGATCTCCGAAAATTAAGGGAAACGCCTGATATGTCACTGCCGCTGAATGCAAGCCGGCCCATGACGGTATCACACTCCGGAACTATTCCACCTGCCAATCCGGCAAGAATTCCCGCTTTTTCGGAACCGCAGCCGCTGGCAAAAATCATAGAAAAATATCAGCCGGAAGCACCGCCGCTCAGAATGGTGTCGAGGCAGGTCAATCTGAAGCCAGTGAGCGGTGATGTGCCGCCGCCAGTTCACAGTACTCCGGATGCAGCACAAAGGGAAACCTCGCCCCTCCAGCACTCCGACCAGCTGCCTGTTTTCAACAATCAATACCAACCCAGCCAGCCGGCAGCACCTGCCCAGGAAAGAACTAACAATTACCCGGTCATTCAATGGGTAGCGAAAAGCATGGCGGATGAATATATATTTAATTCACAAAACCCGGAATATCTGACGCGTCTGCCGTCATTTCAGCTTCCTAATTTGCCGGCAGGCTACTATAGGGCGTTTGAAAGTGGTGAAGACTTCGCCTATCCCAATGCTTTGCTGGTGGGATCGTTTGTCCGCAACTGGTACGATATCAAAGATGGCGTGCAATATGTGTTTGTTCTCCGCGATCAGGGATTCATTTACCGGAATGCCTTTAACCATGTCAAGTCAGCCGGTATACTTCTGCTGACTTCGGATATGGCGGCTATTCCAAACATGGAAGTTCCGTTGCAGGATGTAATCGAAGTATGGGAAGTGAAGGCATTTATCAGCCTGCAATTACCTGAACCTCAGCCTTCCCTGGAAAGGGTCAACCAGTTGGTAGATGAATTGCAGGCCGAGCTGAATCAATACAGACAATAATTTTTTCGGATCAATAAGCCTTTATTTTGACAGCGTATTGAACAACGATTCTATCCGGGGAAGGTCTTTGCTTTTCGAGGTTGTTTCTACGATCGCAACACCCATTTGGTACCAAAGTCCGTCACCGGCGGTGATGTATTTACCTTTCTTGGTTGGCGTTGAGGAAGATGCATTGTCAGGTATAAATTCGGCCTTGTAAACGGTATCCATTATTTTTTGAAGCTGTCCCCAATCCAGTTTGGTAGCTGCATTTTTATTTTTGCTGAAAGTAAAAGTTTTAGTAGAAAAGGACGCCTGCATTTCCAGGAGTGTTTTGTTATCATTCTCTATTTCAAGATATGACAGCTCAAATGGCTTCTCCCTGCCGCTTGTTTCAAAAATAGCCTGCATCATCTCTTCCAGGAAATAAGACCAGCGTTCTTTGTCTACCGGATATACCGTAACCCTTTTACTGTTCTCTTCCAGCTCAATTTCTATAAAATCCTCATACTCATTTTCTTCACGTTGTCTGATGATTTTTGAAGAAGAAAATATTTTTTGGAATTCACTGATCCAGATTACCGGAAACTCCCCTTTCCATGCATAATCATCGTCGGGCGAAAATCCTTCGTCCAGAATATCGTCCTCGTCCATACCATCCCGATCGGTATATGTGATGCTGAAATCCACATCAAGCTTATCGCCGGAAGTAATATCAAGCTCCAAGGTATAATAATGCGAAAATGGGGCAGGAACGACGGGTGCGGTCTGGAACCGGATGATGTACCGGCCAGGTATCTGAATATTTTTATCCATTGGGTAAATTGAAAAGCGCTTGTACCGTACGCCGTTTATCGACTTTATCGGTAGCTGTTTTTATAAAATGATCTGCAAAGTAAACATGTTTTGGAGTTTCATAAGCCGAAAACTGCTTCCTTATTTCCATAAGCAAAGTTTCCCCGGTGATGCCGTACAGTGTTCCTTCAACAACCAGGATCAATTTTTGCCCCAATTTCTCGTCAGCCTCAAACCATGAAAAAAACGGGTTCAGCTGGTTTAACCTAAATAATACCTCAGCTATTGCGGCGTCCACTTTGTCCAGGATGATTTTCACCCCGCCGGAATTGATCACATTATCGGCACGGCCAAGCCAGCTGAAAGTGTTTGGTGAGGTTATTTCAACAAGATCATTGGTCTGAATAATTTCACCTTCAGTCATCGGCCCCGAAACATACAAACAACCTCTTTCATCCACGCCAAAATCGACGCCAGGTAACATTGTGTATCCATTCCCTTCCCCCTCGCAGCCGTTCATACGGCGCAATGCCACGTGGGAAACGGTCTCCGTCATGCCATAGCTTTGATAAACCGCTGCATTCAGGCCGGCAACTTTCCGTTCCAATGCCACGCTCACGGGAGCTCCGCCCAAAAGTATTTTGTTGAAGTTGTCCACCTTCTCCTTTGTCTTTTCATTACTCAGAATTTCAAATAATTGCATTGGTACGAGTGCTATGAAATCGAAGTTGTCGTCAAGACCACGGTCCGATAGCGGATTGGCAGAAGGTTCGACGATGGTAAGCTTCCAATCTAATTCCATTCCCCGCACCAGCATCATCAATCCAGCGATATAGGCCACGTTCAAACATACAAGTGCTTTGGTTCCTTCTCCAAGTTCCAGCGCCTTTCCGGTCATGGCCGCACTGCTGCTGAGCTGTTTTCTGGTCACAGAAATAGGTTTGGGTATGCCCGTCGACCCCGAAGTATGCAGCACAAACGAATCCTGACCGCCGAGCCAGGAAGCTATAAAATCATACGCGCTGGCAAAATAAGGGTGCTCAGGACGCGGTTGGGAAGAAAAAATATTCTTGTTGGTAACCCAAATCATGTGGTACGCAGCTGTGGAAAGTTATTCATTTGTTTTTGAATGAAACCCAAACAATCTGTAATTTCGCAGATTCTTGCGAAGTGGCTATTTCCTCTTTAATTACACTTTGCATCAGTCATTCATTTAGATTTTCGATTTTTTATGTCCAATTCAGTTCAATGGGAAACCATTAAAGAATACGAGGAAATTCTCTTTTTACTTCACGAAGGAATTGCAAAAATAAGCATTAATCGCCCGCATAAACACAACGCTTTCACCCCGCAAACGGTTACGGAAATGATCGACGCGATGCATATCTGCCGCGAAGATCCCAGGATCGATGTAATCATTCTGACGGGAGAAGGAGGAAAAGCTTTTTGCTCAGGCGGAGACCAGTCGGTGCGCGGCCATGGCGGCTATATCGGCGACGATCACGTTCCAAGGCTCAATGTGCTCGATCTCCAGCGGATGATACGTTCTATTCCTAAGGCTGTGATTGCCATGGTTGCCGGCTGGGCGATTGGCGGCGGGCATGTTCTACACGTGATCTGCGACCTGTCGATCGCGGCCGAAAATGCGCGTTTCGGACAAACAGGGCCCAAAGTAGGCAGCTTTGACGGAGGCTTCGGTGCATCTTACCTGGCACGGGTCGTAGGTCAGAAAAAAGCGCGTGAAATATGGTTTTTATGCGACCAGTACGATGCGCAGGAAGCATTGCAGATGGGGCTGGTCAATAAAGTTGTGCCTCTGGAAGATCTGGAAACTACAACTATTGAATGGTGTAAAAAAATCCAGGAAAAAAGTCCGCTTTCGATCCGTATGCTAAAAAGCTCCTTCAATGCAGAGCTCGACGGCCAGGCGGGAATCCAGGAATTGGCTGGAAATGCCACGCTTTTATACTATTTGAGCGAAGAGGCGAAAGAAGGACAAACATCTTTTCTTGAAAAAAGGAAACCTGATTTCAGCAAATTCCCAAAATTCCCCTGACGACTTTCGGTTTATCTAAAAATAAGTATTAAACAGTACCCATAATCACAATACAAACGGATGAATCACTGGCTTGTAAAATCTGAACCTTTCAAATATTCGTGGGACCATTTGGTGAAGGAAAAAGAAGGTATGTGGGATGGAGTCCGCAATTATCAGGCAAGGAACAACCTGATGGAAATGAAGGTCGATGACCTCGTTCTTTTTTACCACAGCAATGAGGGAAAGGAAGTGGTAGGCCTTGCGAAAGTATCGAAGGAGCACTATCCCGATCCAACTACCAAAGAAAAAGCCGATGAAAAAGGATGGGTCGTGGTAAATCTGGTGCCGGTAGAGCATTTTCCGAAGCCGGTAACACTCGCTCAGATCAAAAGTGACGAACGGCTGAAAAATATGTCGCTCGTTCGTCTTTCAAGACTATCCGTCGTTCCGGTACGGCCGGAGGAGTTTGATGTAATTCTCGCACTGGCCCATGAATCGTAACCTGCGTCTCTTATCGCGCATTGCCCGGCCTTTTTTATTGCTGGCCTTGTTTTCGTTCCCGGGTTTTTCACAGGGGGTTAAAAGGATTGAACTGCCTTTGGCGGGAAATAACTCTGCATATCAGACAGTCCCGCTTGGAGAACAAGGTGTACTGCTGATTTCCAAACCTGACCGCGGGACTTTCAATGTTCAGAAATTCGATAGTAATCTTGACAGGATATGGTCCATCGACGGCCCTATCGAATCCAACCTGGATTATATCACTTCTTCTTATGACGGAAAAGCGGTTTTTCTGTTGTTCAGTAAGTACCGCAGCTCTTTGTATCAAATTGTGAAAGTGAACATCGGACCTGGTTTCGTCGAAACTTTTATCATCAATACCCTCGACCGGTTCGAAATAACTGACTTTAAAACGCTTGGTTATTCGGTTTTCATGGCGGGAATGGTGCGTAATGAGCCGGTGCTTATTTATACCCAGCTTACTACTTCCCAAACCAAGGTGTTGCCGTCTGCCATTAAAGGTTCGAACGCGATCCAGACCGTAGAAGTAGATACCGCAAATCATTTGGTAAATGTGTGTTTTGCTGTCAAAAAAGGCCGCCAGACGCAGATTGTAGCGCGGTCTTACGAAGAAACGGGCGAACTTTATACCCAGGTCAGCGTAACACCCGAAGATGAATATTCGCTCCTCAGCGGCAGACTCCAGGTACTGAATGATTCCGTCAGAATTGTGATCGGTACTTATGGTTACAGGAATATGCAGAGCAGCAGTAACGCGGCATCACAGGGACTTTACATCAGCAAGATCGTCAATGATGAGCCCGTGTTTACGCGGTACCACAGTTTTACCGATTTTCACAACTTCTTCAATTTCATGAATGAACGCCAGCAGGAGAAAATGGAAAGGCGGATCAGGAAAAAGAAAGAAAGCGGCGACGACCTCAAACTGAACTACCGTTTGCTGGTACACGACATCGTGCCCAGAAACAATAACTTTCTGCTTGTAGCAGAAGTATTTTATCCCGAATACCGCTATCAAAACCCTAATATGATGGGTGGACTGGGTTATGGGGGATTAATGGGTTATCCTTTCGGAATGGGACTCTACAACCCTTATTTGTGGAACCCGATGTACGGCGGACGCGGGTACAATCAGCAGGTATTTGACGGATTTACGTACACGCACGCAGTGATTGCCGACGTAGACCAAAACGGTAAGCTATTATGGGACAACAGCATCAGTTTTGATAACGTAAAAAGTATGGAACTGAGAGAGAAGATCAAGGTACAGAATCTCTCAAACGGAAATTCCAAGCTGGTGTACAGCCATAATGGTTCTATCCGAAGCAAAATCATCAAAGGGGACAAAGTTGTGGACAGCGACCGCGTAATCCCGAATGAAACAAATATTGACGGCGACAAAGTAAGAAAAACCAGCACAGACGACATTGATTACTGGTATGGCAACTTTTACCTGGCCTGGGGCGAACAACGCATTATCAATGCCGCAGGAGATCCGCAAACCCGGGGCAGGCGAAATGTGTTTTATTTAAGCAAAATTGCTTTTTAGGCGATCGTCCGTCGGCTGACAGCTTTCCGCTATTTGATGTTCTGACGACAAACTGACAAACTCGCCTGATTAACCCACAAAATCCGTTAACATTCAACTAAGTATCAAAAAAAACCGAAAGCTGACAGCAGAAAGCCGACCGCCAAACTAAACACCACGACATTGATTCTTCTTTCACCAGACCAACATACAGATTACCAACTCATTGACACCGGAGGTTTCGAAAAGCTCGAAAGATTCGGCCCGTATATTCTCTCACGCCCGGAGCCCCAGGCAATCTGGGACAAATCTCTGTCTGAACAGGAATGGGACAAACAGTCCAATGCTGTTTTCAAAAGGGATAAAAATTCCCAGGAAAAGGGCCAATGGGTTTCCAAAGCCGGCATGCCGGAAAGATGGGTTTTTCAATACAGGACGCAGGCGCTGCACTTACGCGCCAAACTTGCCTTGTCCTCGTTTAAACACGTTGGTGTTTTTCCCGAACAAGCCACGAACTGGGACTACATTACCCGAAAACTAAAACAAATCCCCGAAGAAAAGCCCTCTGTCCTTAATTTGTTTGCCTACACCGGCATTGCGTCCCTGGCAGCCAAAGCCGCCGGGGCTGACGTAACCCATGTAGATTCTGTAAAACAGGTAATCAGCTGGTCGAGAGAAAATATGGAGCTCAGCAGCCTTGATAACATCCGTTGGGTTGTGGAAGATGCGCTCAAATTCGTTCAGCGGGAAGTACGTCGCGGAAACCAGTACAACGGCATCATTCTGGATCCTCCTGCATATGGTCGCGGGCCGGATGGTGAAAAATGGCTCCTGGAAGAAAATCTTAATGAAATATTGAGACTTTGTGCCCAGCTTTTGAAAAAGGAAAACTACTTTTTTATCATCAATCTGTACTCCCTCGGCTTTTCGGCGCTCATAGTCGAAAACCTGATCAAGGCACATTTTGGAGATCAGAAGCACCACGAGTTCGGTGAGCTTTTTATTCCAGATTCTTTTGGCAAAAACCTGCCGCTTGGGGTTTTTTCCCGATTTTCGGATCAAAATGTTTAAAATACGTTTAGTTTATCCAATTTTGTATTGTAGCCGGAGCATATCTAAAATGGCCCCGGCTGGTTACATGAAGCAAACACCTGAAAAATACTTTTTCATACTTTTCCTGGCCGCCCTGACCGGGCTCTTACAGTCATGCCAGAGTGACGCAAGGAATGCCACCCGCATACCGCCGGTAATTAAAAAGTCACGGGAACAATGGCAAAAAGATGCTATGCTTCATCTCACCGACCTCATCAACCGTGGCGTCGATTCAGATGTAAATTATTTCAAAAGGGCACGTATTTACTTGGAAAGGGAACAATATCCTCAGGCCCTGGACGATATCAACGAGTCAATTTATGAGCAGGATAATGTCAGCGAATATTTTCTTCTTCGCGGCAAGGTAAACCGGGAACTCGGTAAAATAGACGATGCACTTGAAGATGCCCAGCGTGCGGAAGCCTTGCAGCAGAGCAGCCCGGAACTCTATATCCTGCTGGCAGATATCCTTCAGGCCAAAAACCGTTTTAATGAAGCTGCCAGTTATCTCAACCAGGCTCTCAAAATGGCTCCCTATGATGCTTCTGCCTATTATGTAAAAGGGATTTTACAAGCCAGGCAAGGCGATTCCCTCGCAGCACTATCCAGCCTTAATTTTGCGATAAATGCCAATCCAAGACTTTTGAGGGCTTATGAACAAAGTACAGTTATCAACCGTAAGCTTAAAAATCTTGATCGCGCCCTATTTATCAATTCCAGCGCTATCAAAAGATTTCCCGATATCGCAAATCTTTATTTTCAGCAGGGTGAGATTTTTGTGGCGCTGGCAAAACCGGATACGGCAATCACAAGCTATCAGAAAGCGGCTCAAATTAATCCGTCTTACGAGGAAGCCCTTTTTCAGATAGCCGATCTGGGCATACGCCTGACCAAATATCAACAGGCAATCCCTGCTTTGGAAAAGCTGATGAAAATCCGCCGCAATTCGAAGCAAATCAACAATATGATGGGTTTTTGCTATGAAAAAACTGGCGACTACCCCAGGGCTAAAGAATATTACGGGACAGCACTCGCACTCAGCCCTGGCGATCAGGACGCCCGATATGGTCTGTACAGGATCAGGCAAAGAGAAACGGCCAGCCTCTATTCCAACTACAATACAGACCAGGGCGATGAAACGGACAGCAGGCTTCTCGACACTACCCGGGTCCGAATCAGCCCCATCCAGCCAAGGGGAACCACAAATATCCGGGTGGATTCTGCGCGAAAAGCTAAAATTCAATAGCTTTGTAGCTAGCCATCTTCGAATAAGGCACTAATAACGATCATAGAATATTTTTTGAATGGAAGACGAGTCTCAAGTAAAAATTACCCTGCCCGATGGTAGTGAACGATTCTATCCAAAAGGAATCACTGCCCTTGGTATCGCGCTTAGCATCAGTGAAGGGCTTGCACGCAATGTGATAGCCGCCAAAGTAAACAATGAAATCTGGGATCCTACCCGCGAAATAACGACGGATTCGCTGGTAAAACTGCTTACCTGGAATGATGACGATGGAAAAGCAACCTTCTGGCATTCCTCTGCCCACTTGCTGGCGGAGGCGTTGGAAGCGCTGTATCCGGGCGTGAAATTTGGTACGGGGCCTGCTTTGGAAAAGGGCTTTTACTATGATGTTGATTTGGGCGACAAATCCCTGTCACAGGACGACTTTCCAAAAATAGAGGCGAAAATGCTGGAATTGGCCCGCCAGAAAAACGAATACGTTAGAAAACCGATTAGCAAGGCCGAGGCGATTGAGTTCTTTACCCAAAAAGGGGACGAATATAAACTGGAACTCATCGATGGCCTGGAAGACGGATCTATTACTTTATACGAACAAGGTGGTTTTACAGACTTGTGCCGCGGCCCGCATATTCCCAATACCGGGTTTATCAAAGCCGTTAAACTGACCAACATCGGTGGCGCATACTGGCGGAACAAGCAGGAAAACAAAATGCTCACCCGCATCTATGGTATTACTTTTCCAAAACAAAAAGAGCTGGAAGAGTATGTGACGTTGATGGAGGAAGCAAAAAAACGCGACCACCGCAGGTTAGGGAAGGAACTTGAATTGTTCGCTTTTTCTGAAAAGGTAGGACAGGGATTGCCACTCTGGCTGCCAAAGGGCGCAATGCTCCGTGAAAGGCTTCAATCTTTCCTTAGCAAGGCACAGTCACGTGCAGGTTATCTTCCTGTGATTACCCCCAACATTGGAAGCAAGGAATTGTATGTAACTTCGGGGCACTGGGAAAAATACGGAAAAGACTCTTTTCAGCCTATTAAAACCCCGAATCCGGGAGAAGAATATCTGCTGAAACCGATGAACTGCCCGCACCATTGCGAGATTTATAAAACCTCTCCCCGCTCCTATAAAGACCTGCCTTTGCGGTTTTCGGAGTTCGGAACAGTTTACCGGTATGAGCAAAGCGGCGAGCTGCACGGCCTGACACGTGTGCGTGGCTTTACGCAGGACGATGCGCACATTTTCTGCCGTCCCGATCAGGTGAAGGAAGAATTTATCCGCGTGATCGACCTGGTATTATATGTCTTCAAATCGCTTGGATTCGAGGATTACAGCGCGCAAATATCACTGCGCGACCCTAATGACAAAGTGAAGTATATCGGAAAAGACGAAGATTGGGAACGCGCTGAAAATGCGATTATCGAAGCAGCTGCGGAGCGTGGCCTGAATACCGTGACCGAACTGGGTGAGGCAGCGTTTTACGGCCCTAAACTTGACTTTATGGTGCGTGATGCTTTGGGCAGAAAATGGCAGCTGGGTACAATTCAGGTGGATTACCAGATGCCGAAACGTTTCGGTCTGGAATATACCGGCTCTGACAATCAGAAGCATCTGCCGGTGATGATCCACCGTGCGCCTTTCGGGTCGATGGAAAGGTTCATCGCTATTTTGATCGAAAACACTGCCGGACAGTTTCCATTATGGCTCTCTCCGGACCAGATTGCAATCTTACCGATTTCCGAAAAATTTGCAGACTATGCTGAAGACGTATTCTTCCAGTTACAGGATCACGACATCAGAGGTTTTGTAGATCACCGCGACGAAAAAATCGGAAGAAAAATCCGTGATGCAGAAGTTACCAAGGTACCGTTTATGTTAATTGTAGGTGAAAAAGAAATGGCAGAAGGCAAATTGTCAGTGCGCAGAAAAGGCGAAGGTGACCTGGGAAGTATGACTGTTGAAGAATTTACGAGCTTTTTTAAGAAAGAAGCCAGTATTATTTGATCTTTTTACAACTTTTTACTATTATTCCAGCAACAAGGCACTATTTTTGTCACAACAATGTTAACTTTTTTGATTTTCACCAAAAACCCAAAAAAACACCAATCCCAAGTTATATGGCATTAAGACCCCCAAGTGGAAGGTTAAGAGTTCCTGAAGAACCTTATAAAATTAACGAACGAATTACAGCAAAAGAAGTACGTCTGGTTGGAGAAAACATAGAGCCAGGCATAGTTGATATCAATACCGCACGCGCTATGGCCAAGGCACAAAGCCTTGATCTTGTTGAAATTGCCCCTACGGCAGTTCCTCCTGTTTGTAAAGTAGTGGATTATTCAAAATTCAAATACGAACAGAAAAAAAAGCAGAAAGAGATTAAGGCCAAAGCCCAGAAAGTGGTGATTAAAGAGATCAGATTCGGCCCTAATACGGATGACCATGATTTCGATTTTAAGTTGAAGCATGCCATCAACTTCCTTAAAGAAGGCTCGAAAGTGAAAGCTTATGTTCATTTTGTGGGCCGCACGATCGTCTTTAAAGAAAGGGGTGTGAATTTGCTCAAGAAGTTCTCGGAAGCACTTTCCGACTATGGGAAGCTTGAAATGGAACCGAAACTCGAGGGAAAAAGGATGACTATTATACTGGCCCCTGCACCTGCTAAAAGTAAATAATACTCGGCCTTTCACTTGAAAGGCTGTTTAATACATACATGTGATCGCGTTTTTGGCAAATGCCGGAGACGCGATTTTCTTTTTAGAAACATTATGGCTAATTTTGCGCGCTGTTTTATATTTTATCAACTATTATTTTTTGAATTATGCCTAAAATGAAAACAAACTCTGGTGCTAAAAAGCGTTTTTCGCTTACCGGCACCGGAAAAATCAAACGCAAACATGCTTTTCACAGCCACATCCTGACCAAAAAATCAAATAAGCGTAAACGCGGTTTGGTTAAGACTGGTCTGATCGATGTTTCTAACGAAAAGCAAGTTCTGGCAATGTTGGGAAAATAATCCCTTCAACCAATTATTACAATACCATTCTGGTTTTTTGTTCAACCCGATGGAAGGCATTTAAAGTCTCAACAGAGCGCCGACTATCAAAAACAGTTAGATTATGCCACGTTCAGTGAACCACGTTGCGTCGCGTGCAAGACGTAAAAAAGTATTAAAATTGGCGAAAGGCTATTTCGGCCGTCGCAAGAATGTATGGACAGTTGCTAAAAACGCAGTAGAACGCGGTTTGGCTTATGCGTACAAAGGACGTAAACAAAAGAAACGTAATTTCCGCGCATTGTGGATCCAACGGATCAATGCCGGTGCAAGGGAACACGGATTATCTTATTCAGCGCTTATCGGTAAGTTAAGTGCAAAAGGCATTGAGCTGAATCGGAAAGTTCTCGCTGACCTGGCGATGAATCACCCGGATGCTTTCAAAGCAATCGTTGATCAGGTAAAATAAAACAGCATCCCGCCCTCCGGCGGGATTTTTTTTTCCCTCCATTTTATATCAGCCCGGCTTCACAGGTTTAGTATTTGTTTACAATAAATTAATTCTTCATAATTCGGAAAGGATGGTACTTTAGCGAAATGGTCAGGTAATACTGACAAGGAATCAAAACCCATTTCTCACCATGGATTCAAGAAGAGAATTTATTAAAAAAGCTACGATGCTTACCGGTGCAGCCGGATTGTTCAGCGCGCTGCCCTCCTCCATTCAAAGAGCGCTTGCCATTGATCCCAAAAAAGGAAGTACTTACCTCGATGCCGAACATGTAGTGATACTCATGCAGGAAAACCGCTCGTTTGACCACAGCTACGGAACTTTACGAGGCGTACGCGGTTTCAATGATCCTCGGGCCATTACGCTGCCAAACAAGAATCTTGTCTGGATGCAAACCAATGCATCTGGAGAAACATACGTACCTTTTCGTCTGAATATGAAGGAGTCCAACGCTACCTGGATGGGCTCTCTCCCGCATTCATGGCCCAACCAGGTGGATGCCAGAAATGGAGGAAAATATGACAAATGGTTGATAGCAAAGCAGGCCGGGCATAAGGATTACGCTAAAATGCCCCTTACCCAGGGCTTCTATAATAGAGAAGATATTCCATTTTACTACGCTCTTGCAGACGCTTTCACGGTCTGTGACCAGAACTTTTGTTCGTCGCTAACCGGAACCACCCCTAACCGCCTTTATCTCTGGTCGGGAACGATCCGGGAAAAACCGGAACCCAGCCATTACGCAAATGTTAGAAATGAAAATGTCACCGACGATAGGGAAGCATCCTGGACAACGTTCCCGGAACGCCTGGAAGACAACAATATTTCTTGGAGAATTTATCAGAATGAATTGAGCATCGACACCGGGTTTAAGGGAGAGGAAGATTCCTGGCTTGCCAACTTCACAGATAGCCCGATAGAATGGTTCACGCAATATCAGGTCCGTTTTCATACTGGTTACCAAAAACATCTAAAAGCGCTTCTGGCGGAATTGCCCGGCGAGATTGAAGAAACACAGAAAAAGCTGGCGTCCCTTCCAAAAGATGGAAAAGAGGCAGGAGCATTGGAAAAAGCGCTTAAAGCAAAACAGTCTTCACTAACGCTGGCCAAAGAAGAAACGGAAAGATGGAGTGCTGAAAAGTTTGAAAAACTATCTCAACGCGCCAAAAACCTGCATCAAAAAGCATTCACCACCAATGTGAATGACCCTGATTACCGGAAAATCACCACCGTGAAATACATGGATGGCGATATCGAACATGAGGCAAAAGCACCGCAGGGTGATGTTTTACATCAGTTCAGATCCGATGTAAAAACCGGGAAGCTACCGACCGTATCCTGGCTCGTAGCACCGGAGAACTTCTCCGATCACCCGACTTCGCCATGGTATGGCGCTTGGTATGTTTCAGAAGTCATGGACATCCTTACATCCGATCCTGAGGTGTGGAAAAAAACCATTTTCATTTTATGCTACGATGAAAATGACGGGTATTTTGACCATGTACCTCCCTATGTAGTCCCTAATCCTTATGTACAGGATTCCGGGGCGGTTTCAGAAGGTATCGACTGCAAAACGGAATTTGTGACACTGGAGCAGGATATGACCAAAAAGGCTAAAAAAGAAAGCCGGGAAAGCCCGATTGGCCTTGGTTTCCGGGTACCGCTGGTTGTAGCTTCACCCTGGAACCGTGGCGGCAAGGTATGCTCCGAAGTATTTGACCACACTTCCATTCTTCAGTTCCTTGAAAAATTTGTCAGCCACAAATCCGGTAAACAAATTAAAGAAACAAACATCAGTGAGTGGAGACGTACGATCTGCGGAGATCTGAGCTCAACTTTTGCACCTTACGATGGGCAGCAAATTCCGTTACCCGTTTTTGTAGAAAGATCTGAGTTCATGGAAAGCATTTATAATGCGAAGTTCAAAGCGCTTCCAAACGGGTACAAGGCACTGACTGAAAATGAAATCAAGCAGATTAATGAAAATCCTGCGTCCTCACCGATCATGCCAAATCAGGAAAAAGGGACACGAACTGCCTGCCCTATCCCCTACGAACTGCAAGCAAACGGATTTTACAACTCTGACAAAAAAGCATTTCAGATCAAATTAAAAGCCGGAAATGACATATTTCGCGACAAAGCTGCCGGTGCGCCTTTCATCATTTATGCGCCGGGAAAATATAAAAATGAAGAAGTTAAGGTCTGGAACTACGCGGTCAGAGCCGGAGATTCGATCAATTGTGTCTGGAATCCTTCGGATTTTGAGAATGAAATGTACCATCTGCGTGTTTACGGTCCTAACGGTTTTTTCCGCGAATATGCCGGTAACCACAACAATTCATTCGTGACTGTTGAGCCCAGACTCGAATACGATAAGAACAAAAAGCTTACGGGGAATATTCTGCTGGATATCAGCAACGGAAGCCCTTCAAAGGAGGTGAGAATAACCGTTAAGGATAATGCGTACGGAGCTGAAAATCAAACCATAACAATCCCTAAATACCAAAGAGGTGTTACGAAAGGAAAAGTGGTCACCATCAATGCTTCCAAAACCTTTAACTGGTATGATTTCTCGGTAATTCTGGAAGGAGAACCGGATTTTGTAATACGACATGCCGGACATGTAGAAACTGGCCTGGAAACCCAGAGTGATCCTTTTATGGGCCAGATGATCAGCTAGCGGTTATTACCCTCGTCGGGCTCCATCCGGGGCCTGACACTTTGTCACTCCCATTTTATCCGAAAGATTCTGGTACGGGGTTTTTAGTAAACCTCAAAACGGCTGAGGTTTCAAAGCTGACCGGCCATGAAAAAGAATCTTAATTATACTTAACTTTAATATAGAACAATGGGAAAAATTATTGGCATAGACTTGGGAACTACGAACTCCTGCGTGGCTGTCATGGAGGGTAACGAGCCGGTTGTAATTGCAAACAGCGAAGGCGCTCGTACGACTCCGTCTGTGGTTGCATTTATGGACAATGGAGAACGTAAAATTGGTGCTCCAGCCAAACGTCAGGCGATTACCAATCCCAAGCATACTATCAGTTCCATAAAACGATTTATGGGAAAAAAATACGACGATGTCAGCAGCGAAATGAAAACTGTTGCATACAGCGTAGAAAAAGGTCCTAACAATACGCCTCGTATCCCTATCGGCGACAGGCTATATACACCACAGGAAGTTTCCGCCTTCATTCTTCAGAAAATGAGACAAACTGCGGAGGATTATCTTGGACAGGAAGTTACAGAAGCCGTTATTACAGTGCCGGCTTACTTTAATGACGCAGAACGCCAGGCAACGAAAGAAGCTGGCCAGATTGCAGGTCTTGATGTAAAACGTATCATCAACGAACCAACTGCCGCCGCTTTGGCTTACGGCCTTGATAAGCAGCATATTGACATGAAAATTGCTGTTTTCGATTTGGGCGGTGGTACTTTCGACGTATCTATCCTTGAATTGGGAGACGGTGTTTTCGAAGTAAAATCTACCGACGGTGATACCCACCTGGGTGGTGACGATTTTGACCAGGTGATCATTAACTGGCTTGCTGACGAATTTCAAAAAGACGAGGCTGTTGATCTGAAAAAAGATCCTATGGCTTTGCAACGTCTGAAAGAAGCTGCTGAAAAGGCAAAGGTTGAATTGTCGAGCTCTACACAGACGGAGATCAATCTTCCTTATATATTCCCGGTCGATGGAATTCCCAAACACTTGGTTCGCACATTGACCAGATCCAAATTCGAGCAACTTGCTGATTCGTTATTCCAGAGAATGATGGAGCCTTGCAAGCGTGCGATGAAAAATGCAGGTTATTCAAACAGTGATATCAATGAGGTAATCCTGGTAGGTGGGTCTACACGTATTCCGAGGGTACAGGAAGAAGTTGAAAAATTCTTCGGTAAAAAACCTTCCAAAAACGTTAACCCTGACGAAGCGGTTGCAGTTGGAGCAGCGATACAAGGTGGTGTACTGACAGGTGAAGTGAAAGATGTATTGCTTCTTGACGTGATTCCTTTGTCATTGGGAATTGAAACTTTGGGCGGTGTTGCTACCAAGCTGATCGAATCCAATACGACGATTCCGTCCAAAAAGACAGAGGTATTCTCGACAGCTGCTGACAATCAGCCTTCTGTTGAAATCCACGTTCTTCAGGGAGAAAGGCCGATGGCCAATCAAAACCGTACTTTGGGCCGTTTCCACTTGTCGGATATTCCGCCGGCACAACGTGGTACCCCGCAAATCGAGGTAACCTTTGATGTAGATGCAAACGGTATCCTTCATGTTTCGGCCAAAGATAAAGGTACAGGTAAAGAACAGAAAATCCGTATTGAAGCTTCAAGCGGATTGACAGATGCTGAAATCAACCGGATGCGTGAAGAGGCAAAAGCCAACGAAGCGGCTGACAAAGCGGAACGCGAAAAAGTTGAAAAAATAAACGCAGCAGACAGTCTGATATTCTCAACTGACAAACAGCTGAAAGAATTCGGAGACAAACTTTCGGAAGGAAATAAAACAGCCATCGAAGGTGCACTTGCTGAATTGAGAACAGCTCATCAAAGCCAGGATGTTGCCGGAATCGATGCTGCAATGGAAAAGCTCAATGCTGCATGGCAGGCTGCTTCCCAGGAAATGTACGCTCAGGGTGGTGAAGGCCAACCTGGACCAGGAGCAGGTCCGCAAGGAAATCCAGGCGCAGCCGATAACAATGGGGCAACCGACGATGTGACCGACGTTAATTTCGAAGAAGTTAAGTAAGTCAACTCCTTAAAAATCCCCGTCCTTAACCAGATGGGGATTTTTTTTACACGCAATTTTTCCAAAGTGGGTATTATGGTTCTTGTATTACAAATATGAATCGCGCCTGCTTACTGGCATCAAATTTTATGTATTAACCGTATTATCGTCAATTCCAGTCAACTATTATAACTAAAAATTCCCACTGAATATGGACAGAATAATCGCATTACCAGAGTTGATGTATTTATCTCCTACTACGCGCGAAAAGGCAGTTATCATTGCGCAGGACCTGTTAAGAACAAATAATATTTCTCCTCGTGAGGCGGTTTCCAAAGCAATTCTGATTGCCAAAAACTGGGCAGTTAAAAATGTCAACCGCGCAGTTTGGAAAAAATTAAGATCCATCGAAAAAGAAATCATATGACTGATCCGATTCTGAAATTCAAAAATCAGGTAGCTATCGTCACGGGATCTAGTTCCGGAATCGGAAAGGCATGTGCAGTTCATCTAGCAAGTTTGGGCGCTAAGGTTGTTGTCAACTACAGCTCGAATGAAGAAGAAGGGAAGAAGACGCTGGATGAAATTCTGGCTGCTGGCGGAGAGGCAATTCTGGTTCAAGCCGATGTAAGCCATGAAGAAGAGGTGAAAGCTTTGTTCAACCAGACAATCAGTCATTTCGGACGGCTGGATATCCTCGTCAGTAATGCAGGTTTGCAAAAAGACGCTCCGTTTCTGGAAATGACGTTGCAGCAATGGCAAAAAGTTATTGACGTAAATTTGACAGGTCAGTTTTTGTGCTGCCGGGAAGCTGCGAGGCAATTTGTGTTGCAGGAAGAAAATGTGGAGGAACCTCAGCATAGCGAACTTGCAGTAGGCAAGATTATTCTAATGAGCTCAGTGCATGATGTAATTCCCTGGGCAGGGCACGTAAATTACGCTGCATCGAAAGGTGGGATCATGATGTTCATGAAATCCATATCTCAGGAATTGGCCCCGCATAAGATTCGCGTAAATTCTGTAAGCCCGGGCGCTATTAAAACGCCGATCAACAAAGAGGTTTGGTCTGATCCCGAAAAATATAAAGATCTACTGCAACTGATACCTTACAAAAGAATCGGGACTCCGCAAGACGTGGCGAAAGCTGTAGCCTGGCTTGCCTCCGATGATTCAGATTACGTAAATGGAGAAACGCTGTATATCGATGGCGGTATGACACTTTACCCGGAATTTGCCGATAATGGCTAACCTTTAATTTCACTTCATCAATAAATAAAAAAAGGACACCGGGCGATTTTCCCGATGTCCTTTTTCATAACTTTTATATGAGAGATTAATTTGTGACAAATTCACCTTTTTCCACTGACCAGTCATTTCCGAAGAAACCCGCCATCTTCACTTCCTTAATTCCGTTCTTCAACATATCAAGTGAAAAAATCATCAGATCCGGAAAACCGCTTCCGCCGCTGAAATATTGATTGGCATTAGCTGCCAAAAATCCCTTCTTGCCAGTGCCGGATATTACAGCGACCGAAGCTACGTCGCTATCCTGCCTGGGCCAGACGAAATAAGCTGCGAGGTCATCTCCCACAAATTGTTTCTCCCCTATGGAAATTTTCCCATTCTCCACAGTTACCGGGCATGCGGCAAGCAATTTATCCCACGCGAGATTTGAGTATTTGTTACCATATAACACTACGCTCCTGTCTGCGTAATTCTCAGGCCGGAAATCTTTGTCAGAAATGATGTCCACAGCGCCATTTCCACGATAGTACCAAGTCTCAGCATCGTATTTTGCCTTTTCCAATGCCCAGCCAGCCTCGTCTTTGTTACCACCGGTTGCATAAACAAAAACCATCCGATGGCGAAAACCGTCTTTAAACGTTCCATTTCTGTGAATACCTTTCTGAGTAGGGGCGGGTGCCACAGTTAATTGCCAATTGGCTTCTTTCTTTAAATAAATAGTCTCATTATTTTCTTTGACCTCGTAAGTAACTGCTGGTGAGCCATCAAATGATATTTTTACGGATGTGCCTTTTTCAAATGCCGCCAAATCCAGAGAAAGTAAAGCCACGTTTTCCATAGCACCAGAGAAGCTTTTGTCTTTTTTATTCATTGACAATTGCAACCGACTATAATTCAAGCCCGAAATCTGCTGATGAATAGTTGCCCATCGCATCTTACCTGAAATTCCGGGATTAGCGGTTTTAAAATCAATTGCACTAACCGCAGTGTCTGCTGGAATGCTATGCCAGCTGAAAAAATTGAAGAGTGGCGGCCAGTCAACGCTGATGTCCCCATACCAGTGCTCACCACCAATGTGTTCGTAATAACTGAAATCCCGGTGAAACTTTCCGAGAATATCTCTCATCTGACGGGCAAAAGTGACCGGTACGGTTCGGTCAGCATCGCCATGCGCTACATACACACCCAGACTTTTGTAATTTGAAGTCAGAGCCAGGACATTGCTGGCATTGCTCGCCCGAAGCAAAACTGACTCCATCGGAGAACCCGCACTATCTGGTATCACACCATCGTGCGAGCCGTAAGAAGACAAGGTCGGATAACCTGCCGACGGAGCAATCGCCGCCCACTTTTCCGGATAAGTTGCTCCCAAAAACCAGGTTCCGTGACCGCCCATTGAGTGGCCGGTAAGATATATACGCGACGGATCCGGCTGGTACTGTTTCTTAGCAATAGCCAATACTTCCAGTGCATCAAGCCTTCCCCAATCTTCCCAGTTGAAACCTCTCGGCCTGCGATTGGTTGGAGCTACCACAACACCCCAATCCTTTGGTTTATAAGCTCTTGCCTGATTAATCGCCTGCACTTCCGCACCGTGAACAGACAAAAACAAAGCTGGTTTTTCTTTCGAAACCGAACCATATTGGGGTGAAACCGCATAATACTGAACGCTACCGTCCATCTCACTCACAAAAGTCCGACGGTACTGTTTTCCTTCCGCAACTGATTCGATGGTCACTTTCGTCTGATCAATGATCTTTCCGTTCTGCAACAAAACAATAGTTGCATCCTGTTTGCCCGGAGCCAACACATCGGCAGCATTAACTACCAGTCCAACTTTCCGAAGGCTCATAGCTTGTAAGGTGGGAACCGACGTGATAATTTCTTTTCCTGCCAGACTAGATTTTATTTGTAAACCCGACAGGGTTTTTGATCCTGCATTGACAATCGTCAGACCAACCCACAACGAATCATTTTTTAATCCCGGAACAACATCAGCAACAGTAAGATCCGCTGTATTGAGCGAAACAGGTTTTTCCGGAAACGTCAGACTGGCAGTAATTCCTCCAAATCTGCCGAACCTTGCAACGCGGGCATAAATTTCATTGGTTCCTTTTTTTAATTTTACGGGCAGATGCATCCAGCCGTAACGGTACATGTCCCCACCCCTCGGGGCACCATTGACATAGGCCATATCATGGCCGGTCAATGTAAGAATAGCAGTTTGTTCCTTGGATGACTGATAGGTCAGGTACACATAACCATTTGAGAATGAGTCGCCCCGAAACCGGTGAGATGTATCAGCCGCGACTTTCCGCCATTTGATATCCTCACCTTTTGCGTTTTTAACGAGCGTGTTACCATCCTGAGGCTTTTCCAGTTTGCCCTGATAAAGCAGGTAAGCGAGCTGATCGGTGTACAAAGCCTCGCGACCATATTGGGTACAGGGCCCAACAGCAAGTCCTTCGGAAAAATAGTAGACCGACTGCGCTCTTGTTGCTGCGCATAAAGAGATTAGAAAAATAAGAGTGAAAAGCGTTTTCTTCATAAATAAAGGTTAGCGTTATAACTTTTAAACTTAATTAAATAAATTAAAAATTAGTACCACAATATTTAATAATCTAATAAAATAACAGACAGCCGACGGGAATCTTATTTCTTTTCCTCTCAAATTGGTATTCCCTCCAATCGGGTTGTTCAAAAAGTAAAACTATCTTTACAAACAAAAAAGTGCCTCCACATGCTGACAAACGCGTTTACTTCTCTCCTTAAATATTTTTCGAGATATTCCTGGCTTGCCTGGTTCTGGACAATTTTAATTCTGATCGCCTGCACCTGGCCAGGCAAAGATATCCCTTCCGCACCTGTCGTGGGTTTCGACAAGTTCGTGCATAGCAGTCTGTTTGTAGGATGGGCTACATTGTGGCTACTGGTATATCCCCGAAAAAGTACAACCGTGCTATTGCTGGGAATGGCTTATGGGCTGGGGCTTGAATTTTACCAGCAGCTCCTGCCCTTCGACCGCACCTTCGACTGGTGGGATGCCGTGGCAGACGCTGCTGGCGTCTTGATAGGATATGGATTCAAAACTTTGGTACTGGATCGTTATCTCCAGCGTTTGTACTGATTGATCAATCCGTTTGTAGAACTGTCGTGGTTGGTTACCGGCCAGTCATTCTGTAGTTCAGGATAGATTTTGTTGGCAAGCTGTTTCCCAAGCTCTACACCCCACTGATCGAAACTGAAAATATTCCAGATAATGCCCTGAACAAATATTTTGTGTTCATACATTGCTATAAGGCTTCCTAAAACCTTCGGGGTGATCTTTTTAACCAGAATAGAGTTGGTAGGCCTGTTGCCGGAGAACATTTTGAACGGTGTCAGAAAATCTATTTCCTCTTTACTTTTGCCCGATCCTTCCAGTTCAGCCCGGACCTCCTCTTCGGTTTTACCATTCATCAGAGCTTCTGTCTGAGCGAAAAAGTTGGATAACAGCATTTTATGATGATCTCCCAAGGGGTTATGGCTCACCGCAGGAGCGATAAAATCACACGGTATAAGCTTAGTACCCTGGTGGATCAGCTGATAAAAAGCGTGCTGCCCGTTGGTGCCGGGTTCTCCCCAGATCACAGGGCCGGTCTGATATCCCACAGGTTTCCCGTCTCGTCCGGTACTTTTTCCGTTACTTTCCATATCCCCCTGCTGGAAATATGCAGCAAAACGGTGCATATATTGGTCATATGGAAGAATAGCCTGCGTTTGCGCATCAAAGAAATCGTTGTACCAGATGCCCAGCAAAGCCAGGATCACCGGAATGTTTCTTTCCAGTTTGGTAGTCCTGAAATGTTTGTCCATATCATGCGCACCGGCCAAAAGTTGTTCAAAGTTTTGAAAACCGATGAAACATGCGATCGACAGGCCGATAGCTGACCAGAGCGAGTAGCGCCCGCCAACCCAGTCCCAGAACCCGAACATATTTTCGGTATCGATACCAAACTTCTCTACCTCTGCCTGGTTCGTCGAAATTGCGACGAAATGTTTTTTTACAAATTCCTGATCAACAGCCTTTTCCAGAAACCAGCTGCGCGCGCTGTGCGCATTGGCCATCGTTTCCTGGGTTGTAAAAGTTTTGGAAGCGATCATGAACAGAGTCGTGTCCGGATCAAGGGTTTTCACAGTCTCCGCAATATGCGTTCCGTCCACATTGGATACGAAATGCACATTCAAACCATCCTTACCATAAGCTTTCAATGCTTCTGTCACCATTACCGGGCCAAGATCACTTCCGCCGATGCCGATATTAACGATATCCGTGATTTCCTTACCCGAATACCCTTTCCAGG
Organism: Dyadobacter bucti; assembly: GCF_005869225.1. GTDB lineage: Bacteria > Bacteroidota > Bacteroidia > Cytophagales > Spirosomataceae > Dyadobacter > Dyadobacter bucti. The sequence continues at coordinate 247,046 of NZ_SWFP01000002.1, forward strand.
CACCCGACCGTACTTTGCCTGAAAATTCCTTCATTTTACCCAGTACCTCATTCACATCCGGCATTACATCTTTTCCGTCTACAAGAATCGGGTCATTGGAACGGTTGCGCAACGCAACATGCAGCACCGACCTGCCTTCTGTGGCATTGATCTTCTCTCCCGAAAACATTTGCTCAATTGCGTCCGACAGCCCCGCTTCTTCGGCCAGCTGAACCAGATACGACCTCGTGCGGGTAGTGATACGGTTTTTTGAGTAATCCAGAAATATGTCGCCCAAACGAATGGAGAATTTTTTATGACGGTCAGCATCCTCCTCGAAAAGGGTTTTCAAATGCTTCTGGGCTATGGTCTTATGATGCGTTTTAAGTTTCTTATAAGCAGACAATTGATCGAACGGTGTGGTCTTAAGCATGTCTTAAAATATTATGAGTGAAAAATCAGTTTATTCTGGAATCCTTATCGTACTCCGGCATTCGTATTCTGCAAAAATATGACTTTACTGCACTTAAAACGACTTTTCCGGCATCAGGTTGCGGCACACACCCCCCGGAAATACCCTACCGACTCGGCAATCCCAGCCAGCGGTTCTTTCATATCTTTCTCATATTCAAGGCTGCACGAGCCTGAATATTTGACTTTACGGAGCATTTTCACAAATGCAGGAATATCAATAATTCCTCTGCCCAGCTCGCATGTTTTACCTTCCTTAGTAGCAGCTGTCACATTTTTGAGGTGTATATCAAAAATCCTTTTTGCATATTTTCCGAGATCCGCAACCGAATCCTTGTTGTCCCTTTTGTTGTGCCCCATATCGAAACAGATCCCGACACGCGAGTCCAGGTCCTTGATGAGATTATAGATCGATTCAGCACTTGGGTATAATTTATCCTCCGGACCGTGGTTATGTATAGCGTACCGGATATCATATTCAATCACCTTTTTTTCAACATATTTAAGGTCTTCTTTATTAGGTATCCCCACAAGCAGGTTCACTCCTACCCTTTTTGCGTAGTCAAATGCATTGTCGATTTCTTGGGTGGTTTTGGTGTAAATCGGCCCGACGGCGTAGCCCGTAACATCGGATTCCTTCAATTTTGCATGAAAAGCAGCTATTTCTTCCGCGGTACTTGCGTAAGGAAGATGAAAGTCTTTGATGCATAAATAATGTACATCTGTTTTTTTCATCATTTCCAGTGATGGATCCAGCTTGAAATGGACAAAACTATAACCCGCAATTCCCAGTTTGAATGTATCTTCTTTTTTACCTGCCTCCGAACCGGCATAGGCATCTTTTCTCAATGAAATAACTCCGCCGGCGACCAAGCCCGCCAGGCTTTTTTTTACAAATGATCTTCTTGTATTCATTAAAATTCCGGATTTTAAGTTTACCTCCATGTTATAAAGGCAAGGAATGTAAAATATACCAACGGCCGCCTCAAATCTTCAGTTTGATTCCGATCTTGTTGATCAGGCCGGTCACAACGATGATCAGCAATGAAAACAGGGCCGACTTGATCAATCCCACAATGCCGGTTCTCAGGTACAACGGGAGGCCGATACCAGCCAGGGTGATAACGGCATACCATATATACGGTATCAGATAACAGGTCAAAGTTGCTGTTCCGGCAGGTTTCAGCACATTGGCCCAGTCCTTTATTTTTTTCAAATCCACCAGCCAGAAAAGGAACGCAAAAGAAAAAAAGCTAATTCCGCTGCATATACCAACCCAGGCAGGCGTGGCGCGGATCTTGGAAATTCCCCAGAAAGGTCGCGTCCCGAAACCGTACGCCAGACAGACTACACCCAGCGCGAGAAGTATCCAGAGATAAGTTGTATTTACTTTATTCTGTCTCGAATAAAATCTGAAAATCACCGATGCTACAACCCCGCCCATTGTAAAAGCTGGCATCGAGCCGCCTCCCACGATCCACACATAGTCTTTTACAGGATCGAGAAAATCAAGAATACCTGCAAATTCGGCCAGATTAAACAATACAAAAAACAACCAGCCGCCCACTATCAGCCCAATTCTGTCGCCCGCAGCCTGATAAACCAGTGCGCACAGAAAATAAGACCAGCCTATCAAACCGAGTATCCCGTACCAATGTGTTTTCATCCATGACGGATTGGCCTCGTCCCCGCCTTTGTATATTACCGCCAGTCCTACCAGTATCATGTAACCGAGGATTTTCAGGCCGGTGTACAACGATTTTTTTTCAGGATTGGCAGGATACACATTCCAGATCAGGAAAAAAGCCACTACCATTAGTATTTCCCAAACATATTTGCTCACAACCATACCAGACTGAACGGCATTTTCAAGATTAACAATGAAAATACCCATCAGGAGCAAAGCAAATGTCCGCTCGATAATATGCATTGTAATGACACCATTACTATCTCCTTTGGAACGACGGTTGGCAATTGCAAACGGGATCGAAAGCCCGACGATAAAAAGAAACCCGGGAAAAACCACATCCGACAAGCCCATCGCGTCCTCCGCAGCTTTGCTGTGTTCGAGCCAGTTAGGAACTTCTTCGAGCGACCAAAGGTCGTTGACGAAGATCATGAGAAACATCGTGAAGGCACGAAAAATGTCGATAGAATCCAGCCGGAGTGAGGGTGATTTCAATGTCTGCATCAGGATTTAAGGGTTGGGAACGTAAATTATTCAAAAATCGAATACGATGCATGAAGAACCCGCTACTTATTCCTTTGCTTGCAACTATCAGGCGCTGCTGCGCTCATCTACCTGTTCCTGGACGGCCTTTACTTCCATCACAGGTTTTTCATTACCCATCAGAAAAGCCAGCGATTTGGTGCCCGGCAGGTACTGAAAAGTAACCCGGATGATACCTGTAATCGGAATGGCGATAATGGCACCAGCCACACCCCACAAGACCCCGAAACCTACCACCGAAGTGATCGTCATAAACGGGTTCCGGTCTACTTCCTTACCGACGACATACGGCTGCGTGATGTAATTATCGATCATCTGTGCGGCCGTCATCACGATGATGACTATCAGTACACTCGATGGTCCGCCGGAAACGAGCGCTAGCAAGGCAGCAAGTCCTCCGCCAATCGCATTGCCCACATAGGGGATGAATGAGAAAACGGCAGCTATCAGGGCGAGCAGAAATGCATATTTCACGCCGCCGATCATGAAACCGGTACCGTAAAGAATAGCCAGGATGATCATGGCTTTAAGCATTCCATAGAAGTAGCCGCCCGAAGTTTTCCTGATTTCTTTTAGAGCCTTCCGGACACGGATGTGATCATGTTTGGGGAAATTAAGCAGGATAAATTCTTTAAATCGGTCTCTTTGCGACAACAAAAGCACCACATATACGATGATGAGGATAAAATTGGCTAATGTTCCGCCGATAGTCCCGAGGGCTGCCGTGCCTCCGCTACCCATTTTGGAGAGCATGTTTTTGGCCTGCGCAAGCTGTTCATCCGGCGCTAGTCCTGCCTTATCTTCAATAAATTTCTGGGCATCTTCCAGCAACTGAAGTGATTGTTTTTCAATCTGGGGCCAGTCTTTGGTGATCATTTTTACCTGGATTGTGATCAGCCCGCCCAGAAACGCAAAAAACATCAGTAACAGCAAAGTACTTCCTGCAATAGCCCATCCTTTTGGGATCTTTTTGGAAATCAGCCAATCCATGATCGGAATAAGCATCATCGACAACACTACGCCTATGCATAAAGGAGCTAAAAAAGTTTTCCCAAAATACAGGCCCGCAGGAATACCAATTAATATGAAAACCCAGATTGCGATTTTTGATAATTCTTGCTTCATGTAGCCGATGATTTTAAAAATGAATACTAAAAAATCATTCCGGCACGAGGATCTGAGTCTGTGGACAGACCTTTTGTGGGATTTCCGAAATAAAAGCTAGAGGGTCATACAAAATTCCAGAACATTCCGCAGATCCTCTTCATTGTCAAAACTGATCTGATTATCTTTCAGATATTCATTCAGCGCCCGCTTATTCCCAGGATGGATTTTTAGCAAATTAGAACGGTTAGCGAGGTAAAGCGTGAGATTTTTGTCCATAAAATAATAGATGACCCTGCGCTTCATTACGATCTTGTCACCAGACTGGAGATGCTGAAATTCCCCATTTGCATTGATAAAAGAAGAGTATCCGGTGGTGGCCGATGTGGAGGAGTACTGCCCATAAGCCGCGTACTTCTCTTCCCCAGCCCTGACCAAAAACTGCTTTCTCCCCAACTTTGCCCTATCGTAGTCGCCAATTATCTCCACATGCCCCAGACCCTCGTTGAAATAGTATAAATTCCCGCCCACATCGACTTTGTAAATAAACTTGTTTTCCGAAAATAGCATTGTGTCCTTCTCCGGGCTGATAAACATCACCTCCCCGTGCGCCAGGTTGTAATTTAATTTTGCATTCGCCTTCCTTCCATTCCTATAATACGCTACCCCGTCGACAAAATCCTTATACTGGAACTGCTCTTTAACGGGAATAGTCTTCGTAACGTCGGAGCCGCTTTTTACGCGGTACAATCCGTTTCCTTCCTGTGCATACAACCAGGAGCGCATCCCCCAGCAAACCAAAAAAGAAAGAACTATTTTCATCAGATCTAATTTTAGTTTTAATATCCGACTATAAATTAAGACAAATCGATGAGATATTCTCATTTCTTTCAGGGTCGACTTTCTGACTAACCGATCCGGAGATTTCTCATAAGCCCGCCCGGACTGGCATATACGAAGCAACCAACAGAAGAAAGAGAACACCGATCAAACTTTTTGCCACAGGTTAATCGCCTTCTTCATCCCAGTTTTTCAGCAATGAACCATCCTCGGTTTTGACTGAACTTTCAACCGCCGAATTGATAAACTTCATTTCATTATCGGTGAGGTCACGCCATTTGCCCACAGGTAAATCTTTCAGCGTCACATTCATAATCCGGACCCTTTTCAGCTTCGTTACTTCGTAGCCCAGATATTCGCACATTCGCCTGATCTGACGGTTCAGCCCCTGGGTAAGCACAATCGTGAACACATAAGTGCTTTCTTTTTTTACAAAACATTTCCTGGTCACGGTATCCAGTATGGGCACGCCGGCCGACATTTTTCTGACAAATTCAGGGGTAACCGTCTTATTTACGGTCACCAGGTATTCCTTTTCATGGTTATTTCCCGCCCGCAGAATCTTATTTACAATATCACCATCGCTCGTCAGGAAAATAAGCCCCTCGGAAGGTTTATCCAAACGTCCGATCGGAAATATTCTTTCGGGGTGTTTTATAAAATCGATGATATTTCCTTTTACATTTCTTTCCGTAGTACAGGTGATGCCGACGGGTTTGTTGAAAGCGATATAAACTCCCGCTTTCCTGATTTTCAAAGGCTTACCGTTTACCCGCACATCATCTTCGGCGGTAGCTTTATCTCCCAAAACGGCAACCCGGCCGTTTAAGGTTACGCGGCCCTGCTCCACGAGCTTATCGGCCTCCCGACGGGAACAAAATCCTGTTTCACTGATAAATTTATTGATCCTGATCAAATTGCCATGGTTTTGTATGAGATTGAACCGACTTGGTCCCGGCTATCAGGCAGCAAATTAATTCAAATCGTAAAAATTATCTGTGCATCATCAAAGATTCGGCTAATTTGTCCCTTTATCCTACTGAATATGTCCATTCCATTTTTATTCGAAATGCTATCCCTTATGAGAAACCGTCTTTTACTGATTAACATTTTCCTGTGGATTTCCCTGGCTGCAGTCCACGCTCAGCCCGTCAAACGTCCGGTTGAAGTCCTCGTCACGGCCGACCATGAGGACTGGATTTACAAGACCGGCGAAAAAGTACAGTTTACTATTTCAGTATTTCGCAACGGTAGCCTGGTCAAAAATGCCCCTATACGCTACGAGATCGGCCCTGAAAAACTGGACCCTACTATAAAAGAAACGAAAACTTCGGCAGAAGGCAAAATTACCATTGACGGCGGAACCATGAAAACCCCTGGTTTTCTGAGGTGTGTTGCCTATGCGAATGTAGACGGAGGCGAATACCGTGGCCTTGCCACTGCCGGTTTCGACCCATTCAAAATCCAGCCTACAGTAGCCAATCCAGACGACTTCGACAGTTTCTGGGACGGCGCAAAAAAAGAACTCGCGGCTGTACCTATGGATGCAAAAATGACGCTGCTACCCGAACGCTGCACCGAAAAAGTCAATGTTTATCATTTGAACCTGCAAAATACGCGTCAGGGCGTGCGGGTCTATGGCATATTATGCATTCCTAAAAAAGAAGGCAAATATCCGGCCTTACTTAAGGTACCCGGTGCGGGTGTGCGACCCTACAATGGTGACATCGCGACCGCCGAAAAGGGAGTTATTACGCTGGAAATCGGTATTCACGGTATTCCTGTAATCATGGACCCGTCTGTTTACACAGATATGGGTGGCGGACTTTTGAATGGTTATCCCGCTTACAACCTCGACGACCGCGACCGTTTTTATTACAAAAGAGTATATCTGGGCTGCGTCCGGGCTAATGATTTTCTGACAAGCTTACCTCAATATGATGGTACAAACCTCGCAGTTACAGGCGGCAGCCAGGGCGGCGCGCTTTCTATCATCACCGCCGGGCTTGATCCCCGGGTAAAGTGGCTGGGCGCATTTTATCCGGCGTTGAGCGATGTTACCGGCTACCTCCATGGACGTGCGGGAGGATGGCCGCATTATTTTGACAAAGGCAATATTAAATTTAACAACACAAAAGAAAAGCTCAACACCATCGGTTATTATGACGTGGTCAATTTTGCAAGAAGGGTGAAGGTACCGGGTTTTTATATGTGGGGATTCAATGATGAAACTTGTCCGCCCACATCCATGTACTCCGCCTACAACGTGACCACCGCTCCAAAGGAACTGAAACTATACCAGGACACCGGCCACTGGACCTATCAGGAAGAAAGAGACCTGATGAGCAACTGGTTGCTTGAAAAACTGAAAGCAAAATAATTTTCTTAATTCTCATTTCGACAGCAGCTTCCGGGCTGCTGTATCCATTTATCGAACTCCTATGTCTTTTGAACAAATTCAGCGGGCCACACATTTTTTAGAAGAATTTTCGGAAAATTTCAAACCGGAATACGGGATTATTCTTGGTACCGGACTTGGCTCGCTGGTCAATGAAATTGAAATTGCTTTTTCTATTTCATACAAAGCGATCCCGCATTTCCCTGTTTCTACCGTTGAATCACATTCCGGCAGACTCATATTCGGAAGATTATCAGGTAAAAAGGTGGTATGCATGCAAGGCCGTTTTCATTACTATGAAGGCTATAGCATGCAGGAAGTAGTATTTCCTGTCCGCGTTATGAAACTGCTGGGTGTGCATACCCTTCTTGTTTCCAATGCCTGCGGAAGCCTCAATCCTGTTTACAAGGTCAGCGACCTGATGGTGATCAATGACCATATCAGCCTGTTCCTCCCGACCAATCCGTTGATCGGCGCCCATATCCCGGAATTCGGTGACAGGTTTCCTGATATGAGTGATGTTTATGACCAAACACTCGTAAAGAAAGCACTGAATATCGCAGCCGCCAATAATATTACGGCACACTCAGGCGTATATGTGAGCGTATCAGGCCCGCAGCTCGAGACACGTGCGGAATACAGGATTTTAAGACAAATCGGTGCCGACGTAGTCGGTATGAGCACAGTGCCAGAGGTAATTGCCGCCCGGCAAATGAACATCCGGTGCTTCGGGCTCTCCGTCGTCACCGACCTGGGAATTCCGGAATTGCTGGAAAAAGCAGAAATTGAAACGATCATCGCAGCCGCCCGAAAAGCTGAACCCGGAATGACGCTGATATTTAAGGAGTTACTAGCTAATTTTTAACCGATATTTAAAAATATGATGGATCGCAGAAGTTTTATAGAAAAATCCGCGCTGGCGGGGGCCGCTTTTTCTTCCCTCCCATTACTTACTTCCTTAAAGCGCGTCGCGCCCTATCGGGTGGCGCTGATCGGTACCGGCTGGTGGGGTACCAACATCGTCCGCTGCGCTATCCAGTCTGGCGAGTGCAAGCTTGTGGCGCTTTGTGATGTGGATGAAAATCAATTGAAAGTCTGCTCCGCCGAAGTTGGGAAACTTACCTCCGACAAACCAAAACTCTACAAAGATTACCGTGAACTGCTTTCCAAAGAAAAGCCGGAGATCGTTATAGTCGCCACGCCGGATCACTGGCATGCCTTGTGCTGTATAGCGGCGGTCGAATCAGGCGCTCACGTCTATGTAGAGAAACCTATTTCCCATACTATTAAGGAAGGCCGCGCGATGGTGAACGCTACGCGCAAGTATGGCAGAATTGTACAGGTAGGAACCCACAGGCGCGTTTCTCCGCATAATATGTCCGGTATGGAATTCCTGAAATCCGGAAAAGCCGGCAAAATAGGAATGGCGCGCGCTTTTGTTCACTATGGCGGAGGAGCCGGACAAAAGACACCTGATTCTGAAACTCCGCAGGGACTGGACTGGGATATGTATTGCGGCCCGGCCCCGCTTGTTCCATTTAACAAAACGATTCATACCCGGGGGTTCCGCAACCATCTCAACTTCGCAAACGGAACACTCGGTGACTGGGGTATACACTGGCTGGACCAGGTTCTATGGTGGTCTGAGCAGAAATATCCGAAGAAAGTATACTCAACCGGCGGCAGGGCTATCAAGCAGGACAATACCGATGCCCCGGACCACCAGGTGGCAGTTTATGATTTTGACGGTTTTACGCTGGAATGGGAGCACCGTACTTTCGGGGCCAATCATGCCGAAAAGACACATCCTCAACAAGCTGTGGGTGTCTACTTTTACGGAACTGAGGGTACCTTTCACATGGGCTGGCTGGACGGCTGGACATTTTACCCTACCAATCCCAATAAACCTGTCATACATGAAGATGCGCAGCTGAACAAGCCTGATGATCAGAACATACAGCAGCTATGGGCCAATTTTCTGACATCAATCAAAACGAATACGCCTCCGATCTGTGAAATTGAAGTGGGGCAGCGTTCCACAAATGTTGCGCTGCTAGGCATGCTTTCCTACAAGCTGGGCCGCAGTATAATCTGGGACGGCGAAAAAGAAATAATTCCGGGTGACGACGAAGCCAACAAACTGCTGAGCAGGGAGTATCGTGGGGAGTGGAAGTATCCGAAGGTTTAGATTTTTGGTCAGATTCAGTCAGGTACAGACATTTGTTGTCAGGGGTGTCATTCGTTGTCAGGTTTTATCATTTGTTTGCAGTTGGGTTGTACTGAGCCGGAACTCGCCGACCCAAACAGCAATATTCATGACTAAAAATGCCAATGCCGTGCAGGCAAAAAAAGGAGGTGATCAGATACAAAACCTGACCACCTCTGACAATAAATGACCAAAAAAAGTTTTAGTCAATTTTAATAACTTCTGCGGGGATATTGTATTGATCAATGATCTCCCGTGTAAATCTCACATGACCGCGCGGAGCCATCAGATATAATTTTGCTCCCTTCATTCCAGCAAGCTCACTCAGAAGCTTCCATTTGGAAATGCTGCCCCGAAGCTGATCCGTCTTAACGGAGACCTCCAGATAATGCCTGTTAAACATATTAACACCTGTTACGTCAGGTGTGAACTTCAAGTTGTCAGCGGCTCTTTCGTATGATTTAGGTGTTTCATAGCCTTCGATGTTGGCCTGTATATCCTTAAACCCATGCGCCTGTGCCCACTTTACAACAAGTGGAATAAACAATTCCTTTTCCATAATATAAATGAATAATTTTTTCTTTTCCCACCAACCTGGGAACTCAACCTAAAATATCAAACTAAACTGAGCAGAGGAAAAGTCTTTAACCGAAAGCAGTCTTGCATGTAGTATTCTTAGTAATCATGCAAGGTACAGGTTTTTAGAGTAATGTACAAATTTAGATTAAATCCGTTAATCATCAAATTCATCCAAAAAGCCGTTGTACGCCCGCAAAAGCTCCTGGTGCGTTTTTGTATTTTTCTGTAAAAGCGCCAGTGCCAGACCTTTCTGATAAATCTCCTCTGCCTTTTTTACATCCTCCTGTAAACAAAAAAATGCGCCGGCGTGGTAGTAGGTTGGTAAGTATTCGGGATGCGCTTCTAATAAAATCTCAAAAAACTCCGCCGCTTTTACCGGATCGGACTTGGTGTATTCGATTGCAAGCGCATAAACATTGAAAGGGTCACCGGGATCCTCTTCATAAAAAGCCAGTAAACTTGGCAGAATGGAGTTGCTCATGGGGAAATTATTATGCTTGCATACTATTTAAGTTTTTCCTTAATTTGCCAAAGGACAAAGTTATCCCCAGAAATGTTAAATACGTAAATACATTACTATGAAAATACTGGTTTGTATTACCAATGTGCCGGATACTACTGCAAAAATCAGCTTCACCGACAACGATACAAAGCTCAATAAAAACGGCATCCCATACATCATCGGGCCGTATGATGACTACGCCCTCTCCCGGGGCGTTGAACTGAAAGAACAATCGGGAGGGACGTTGACTGTCCTCCATGTGGGTGAAGCAGACGCAGATCCGCAGATCCGGAAAGCGCTTGCGATCGGAGCCGATGATGCAATACGGGTCAACGCCGATCCGCTGGACTCCTATTATACCGCGGCGCAGATCGCCCACATTGCCGAACAAAACAAATATGATCTTATCCTGATGGGAAGGGAATCCATTGATTATAACAGTGGTGTCGTGCATGGTCTGGTGGGCGAAATGCTTGGGATTGCATCCTACTCCCCGGTGATGAAGCTTGACATCGACGGCGGAACTGCGACCATTTCAAGGGAAATTGACGGGGGTAAAGAAATCCTGAAAGCTCCTCTCCCGCTTGTACTAGGTTGCCAGGAACCCATTGCTGAATGGAAAATACCAAATATGCGCGGGATCATGACAGCCAGGACCAAACCCTTGACGGTAGTAGAACCGGTTTCTCTTGAAGAAATGACCACTCCTGAGAAATATTCGCTTCCCGCTCCCAAAGGCACGTGCAAAATGATCCCTGCAAATGAAGCTGAGACGTTGATCAGGCTTTTGCAGACGGAGGCAAAAATTCTCTGAACAGGTATTTCCTCATTTAGTATTCATTGTTTAAACTGAATAAAAAATGTCAGTCCTTATATATGTCGAGCTGGATAACGGTTCGATCAAAAAAACATCTCTGGAAGCTGTTGCCTATGGTGCCAAGATTGCCGAAAAAACCGGGGACAAAGTAGCAGTGCTTGCACTGGGAAAAGCCGATATTTCTGAACTGGAGAAGGCTGGAAATTACGGGGCCGGAAAAGTCCTGCATGCCGCTGATGACAAACTTGACCAGGAAAACAGCCTTGCTTATGCAGACGTGCTGACACAAGCCGCTCACCAGGAAAACAGCAAAATTATCATTCTGTCCAAATCGGGACTGGGCGATGCAGTGGCTGCACGTGCGGCCGCTAAATTAAAAGCCGGAATTGTATCCGGCGTGACAGGATTGCCGGAAATAAACGGATCTTTTAAGGTGCCCAGGGGTATTTTTACAGGAAAAGCCTTCGCTACAACTGAAATCAAATCCGATATCAAAGTGCTGGTGGTAAAGAAAAACGCCATTGAAATGGACGAATCATCGGTACGGACAGTTAACGCTGACGTGGAAACTTTTTCATCGGTACTGCGGGATTCAGATTTCAAGGCGACAATAGTGGAAGTGGAAAAGGCTGCCTCGGAATTATCGCTTACAGAGGCGAGCATCATTGTTTCGGGAGGAAGAGGAATGAAAGGACCAGAAAACTGGCAGCCTCTCCTCGATCTTGCCAAGGCACTTGGAGCCGCCACTGGCTGTTCCAAACCAGTTTCAGACCTCGACTGGCGCCCGCATCATGAGCATATCGGACAAACAGGCATTAAGGTAGCACCCGACTTGTATATTGCCTGCGGTATTTCCGGGGCTATCCAGCATCTCGCCGGAGTAAACGGGTCAAAATGCATTGTGGTGATCAACAAGGACCCCGAAGCCCCATTCTTTAAGGCAGCGGATTACGGAATTGTCGGAGATCTTTTCGAAGTTTTACCGAAACTTACCGAAGCCGTCAAAAATTTAAAATGAGGCAAAAATGAGCTGTTTTTAAATTAATTCAACCGATATTATTACCGGATTGAAAAAAATTAGCTTAAAAATCAGATCATTAACAATATCAGGCGATCAGAACAATGGGTGTTAGAAAAACTAACCCGTGCTGCTATTTTTTTATGCAGTACGGGTTAATTATTTTTGCAACCTTTACCGGTTAAAGGAGGGAAACGATTAGGAACATATTATAGAATCCAGTTGTTAAAGACCTGAAAATCAGCATTCATTTACGACGAAAAATTTGACATATTCTGCTTCATAAATATTTACCTGAATCGGACATATTCACCACAACTGTCTATTAATCCTGCGCATCAAGCTTGAACGTGAAAAAAATTAAGTTAGAAATATTGGGGCTCTCCCCAAGCCAATCCCAGGCCGGTTCATTTGCATTGGTCCTGGGTGAAGAACTGGGCAACCGTCGTCTGCCAATTATAATTGGTGTGTTCGAGGCGCAGGCGATTGCCGTTCAGATCGAAAACATTGTCCCTAACCGTCCCATGACGCATGATTTGTTCAAATCTTTCGCCGACGGCATGAATTACACACTGAAAGAAATCGTCATTTCCGATCTAAAGGAAGGCATCTTTTACGCTAAAATAGTATGTACGGACGGTCTTCGCGAAGTGGAAGTGGATGCCCGGCCTTCTGACGCAATAGCCATAGGCTTGCGTTTTGATATCCCCATTTACACCTATGAAGCCATCTTATCAGAAGCCGGGATTATTTCCAGCTCGCTGGCCGAAGAGGAGGATGAGGACGAAGATGCAATCCGGGAGACACTTAAAACTACAGGTTCTGGAAAAGACCAGTTGCGGGATCTGTCCTCAGAAGATCTTCAGCGCATGCTTGATGATGCGCTTTCAAAAGAAGACTATGAAAAAGCTGCCAAAATCCGCGACGAGATGGGCAGAAGAAATTGAAATGATGCACATGCAATAAGTTAAAAATAGTTAAGGATGCCCGAAAAGGGCATTTTTGAATTTTTAATCCTTACTTTTGCCCCTGTTCGTTTGTTTCCCGGCCGGAAGAATACATTAGCGAAACCATACGCTCTTATGCCTAAAAAAAAGAAAATCGGGAGCTACCCGAATGCCATGATCGTCATGAGCCTAACGGCTGCATTGTTCCTGATCGGCTTTTGCGGACTCCTTGTTATACAATCCAAAAAGCTCGTTTCCATTATCCGTCAGAATATTGAGGTCAGGGTTTTTTTGAACAAAGAAGAAACCAAAGCCGGCCTGGATTCGGTACTTAGCATTATCAACACAAAACCCTATGTGCTCAACTCAACAGAGGTGAAGCCCATTACATTCGTATCAAAAGAAGAAGCAGCAAAAGAATTTATTGAAGGCACAAAAGAGGATTTTGCAGCATTTCTGGGTGAGAATCCACTCAGGGACAGTTACCGGGTAAAAATCCACGAAGATTATTTCGAAGAAGCCAAACTACAGCTGATCAAAAAAGACCTCGAACAGATTAAAGGTGTTTATGAGGTCGTGTATCAGGAAGACCTGGCCGATAATATCAACAAAAACGTTACCAAGATCTACATCGTCCTGGCCAGCTTCGCCCTGATCATGCTCATCATTATCGTGCTGCTGGTGAACAATACTATTAAGCTTGCGATTTATTCCCAGCGTTTTCTGATCAGAAGTATGCAGCTCGTAGGCGCTACCAATGGTTTTATACAACGTCCCTATGTAGTCCGCGGTGCAGTTCAGGGATTGGTAGGCGGTATACTAGCCGGGCTGTTGCTCATTGGTTTACAGCAGCTTGCAATCAGAAACGTAGAAGGGCTGGCTATGCTTCAGGAATATGATAAGATCGTTATTCTGATCGGTTCCGTCTTGCTGCTGGGAATTCTGGTGGGTGTTTCCAGCACTTATCAGTCCCTCGCCAAATACCTCCGCATGGCGCTTGATGACCTATATTAATTCCAGGCGGTTAAAAACGAAAGCAAAAATTAAAAACGAGTAATTGAAACTATCTGAGACATGAGCAATACAAAAAACAGTCTTCCTTTTTCAACATCCAATTACACTACCATGCTGATTGGAATTGCCGTTATTCTGGCAGGTTTCCTGATCATGACATTTGACAGTGCAGAATTTGGTTTCGGTTTTCTGGGACTGACCCTTGGTCCGCTGGTTACGATCACCGGTTTCATCATTGAGTTTTGGGCTATCTTACGCAAACCCACTAATTCATGAGCATTTGGCAGGCGATTATTTTAGCTATTGTTGAGGGTATTACCGAGTTCCTGCCTGTTTCTTCTACCGGGCACATGATTATCGCTTCCTCGTTTATGGGGATCAGTCATCTGGAATTCACCAAAATGTTCACCGTTAACATTCAATTCGGGGCGATTTTGTCCGTGCTGGTTCTTTACTGGAAACGTTTTTTTCAAACCACCGACTTTTATTTCAAACTTTTCGTGGCATTTCTGCCAGCGGCAGTGATCGGTTTCCTGTTGAACGATTTTATCGATGCTTTGCTGGAAAATGTAGTCGTCGTGGCTATCTCACTGCTGGTCGGCGGAATCATTCTGATTTTCATTGACAGGATCGCCAACGATTCGACCAAAGAAAGAGAGATTTCTTACTTTGATGCGCTGAAAATCGGGTTTTTTCAATGTATTGCAATGATACCAGGCGTGTCAAGATCTGCTTCCACGATCATTGGCGGGATGCTGCAGGGTTTATCAAGAAAGCAAGCTGCCGAGTTTTCGTTTTTCCTGGCGGTGCCTACAATGGCCGCAGCCGGCGGCTACAAATTGCTGAAAACCTATGATACGATTCAAGCGGCGGACATCAAAGTTTTGCTGATCGGCAACCTGGTTGCTTTCGTCGTAGCGATGCTCGCGATCAAATTCTTCATCAGTTTCCTTACCAAGTACGGCTTCAAAGTTTTTGGCTACTATCGGATCATTCTAGGCCTGGTATTGTTAGGATTGCTTGCCTCCGGATACAAACTGGATGTTGTCTGACAATATCCAGCCTAACACATTACTAATTTAATTTGAATAACGACACCAACATACAGGATGAAGGCGAGGTCATTTTAATTGACAAGCCCCTCAAATGGACTTCATTTGACGTAGCTAATAAGCTTAAAAGAGGCTGCAAATTCAAAAAAATCGGTCACGCGGGAACGCTTGACCCTCTTGCCACCGGCCTGCTGATTCTTTGTACCGGCAAAAAGACGAAGCAAATCGATCTCTACCAGGCGCAGGAAAAAGAATATACCGGCACTTTGGTATTGGGAAAAACAACTCCGTCCGTTGATCTGGAGACTGAATTTGACGCCGAATATCCAACTGATCATATTACTCCCGAAATACTGGAAAATGCCCGGTTACAGCTTGTCGGCACGATCGAGCAAACTCCGCCAATTTACTCCGCACTAAGGGTTGATGGTGAGCGGCTTTACAAAAAAGCAAGACGTGGTGAAGAGGTAGAAATCAAAAAACGGATAGTAGAAATCTCGCTGTTTGAAATTGATCCCATTAACTTTCCTGCCGTGGATTTTAAAATCATTTGTTCAAAAGGCACTTATATTCGTAGTATTGTGCGTGATTTTGGTCAGTTGGTCGGGAGCGGCGCTTACATGAGCGCATTGTGCAGGACAAGAATAGGTGCATTTGAACTAAAAAATGCCTGGAATCTGACCGATTTCATCAAACAGAAAAGGATAGAGTTGAAGTTACCAGTTGACGAATGAATATTTATCACAGCCTGGATTCCTTTAAAAAACTGGAATATGGCGTCGTTACGAGTGGCACTTTTGATGGTGTCCACCTCGGTCATAAAAAAATACTTTCCCGCCTGAGAGAAATCAGCGAGGAGTCCGGAGGCGAATCGTTAGTGCTTACTTTCTGGCCGCACCCGAGAACTGTGGTATCTGATGACAGCCAGGGGCTACAGTTGCTCTCTACAATCGACGAAAAAATTGAGCTGTTTTCCCAATTGGGTATCCAGCACCTTGCTATAATCCCTTTTACAAGAGCTTTTTCCGAGCTTTCGTCCGATGAATTTATCCAGCAGATCCTGATCGATAAAATTGGCACGAAAAAACTGGTGATCGGCTATGACCACCGTTTTGGAAGAAACCGTGAAGGAAGTTTTGAATTTCTGAAAAAAAACTGTGCAGCTTATGGCTTCGAGGTGGAAGAAATCCCCCGTGCCGACATTGAAAATATGGCCATAAGCTCTTCCAGAATCCGTAATTCGCTGACTACCGGCCATATACATGAAGCCAACGAATTACTCGGACGCCCGTATACATTAACAGGAACCGTTGTAAAAGGTAAACAGCTTGGACGAACAATCGGCTTTCCCACCGCCAACCTGCATCTTCACGAATCCTACAAGCTGGTTCCGCTCAACGGCGTCTATATTATCGAGGCTACACATTTTGACATGAAATACAAGGGTATGCTCAATATCGGGGTGAGGCCGACGGTTGATGGAACGGTGAGAACAATTGAAGCCCACCTTTTTGACTTTGATAAAGAAATTTACGGAGAAGACCTGCAACTCGAACTGCTGCATTACCTACGCCCGGAGCAAAAATTCGAAAGCCTGGATATGCTTGTCGGTCAGATCAATATCGACCGTGAACAAGCTCTCAACTATTTTTCCGGAAACCAGTAAGTCCTCCATCCTTTTCCTCCCCCATCTCTTTCTTCCCTGTATTCGGCACAATTTTAATATCGTATCGGTATACGTCAGCTAATCCTTTGTGATCAGAAACAAAGGCATTTTCAAAACCGTATCAAAAACGAAAAATCTCGCCGCTCTATGAAAAAATACGATGCAATTGTAATTGGTTCCGGCCAGGGAGGTACTCCTTTGGCAAAAAAATTGGCCGAGTCCGGCTTAAAAACGGCATTAATCGAACAAAGATGGGTGGGAGGCACGTGTGTTAACGACGGCTGCTCACCGACAAAAGCCATGATTGCATCTGCAAAATACGCCTGGTCAGCGAATCACGGTAAAACGCTCGGTGTTACGGCTGACAATGTGCATATTGACT
This sequence comes from Dyadobacter bucti, assembly GCF_005869225.1. GTDB lineage: Bacteria > Bacteroidota > Bacteroidia > Cytophagales > Spirosomataceae > Dyadobacter > Dyadobacter bucti. The sequence continues at coordinate 264,251 of NZ_SWFP01000002.1, forward strand.
TCGCTGCAATCATCAAGCGAAAAAATGCTATAGTCAATTCCATGCGTAAAAATGTCGAAAAAGGAATTTCCGAAACTGCCAATCTAGACCTCGTTGTTGGTTCGGCGACTTTTTCGGGCGTGAAAGAGCTTACCGTCAAGCTAAACAAAGGTGACTCCGAACAGTACGCCGCGGATCAGATCTTCATCAATACCGGATTAGCGCCGGACGTTCCCGACGTGGAGGGTATAACGGATATCGATTACCTGACTTCCACTACCATCATGGAGCTCAAAGAGCTTCCGAAACACCTTCTGATCATCGGCAGCGGTTATATTGGTCTGGAATTCGGACAAATGTTCAGGCGGTTTGGGAGTGAAATTACCATACTGGAACCTTCGGAACGCATTCTTACCCACGAAGACGCAGATATTGCCGAAGAGATTACCAAGATCCTTTCAGAAGAAAACATTAAAATAATGACTAACAGCCACGCAGTGGCTGTCGTGAAAAAAGGTAGCGACTTAACAGTGCATATTGAGAAAAGCAGCAGAAAAAGCACGATCCATTGCTCTCATATTCTTATCGCCGCAGGTCGGAAACCACAGACCGGGGAGCTAAACCTGCCTGCATCCGGTATCCAAACCGATGAAAAAGGCTATATAAAAGTAAATGACAAGCTGGAAACCAGTCAACCAGGTATTTATGCCCTGGGAGATGTCAAAGGAGGCCCGGCTTTTACGCATATCTCGTACGACGATTACAGGATTATCTCGGAAAATGTTCTGGAAAAAGGCAAGGCTTCAACAGCGGGCAGACTTGTTCCCTACTGCATGTTTATAGACCCGCAGCTCGGCCGTATCGGCATCACCGAACAAGAGGCAAAAACGCAGGGCTTAGACGTTCGTGTAGCTATTCTAAAAAATTACGCTGTGGCCCGGGCGGTAGAGACGGGTGATGAACGCGGCATGATGAAAGCCGTTGTGGATGCTAAAACGGGCAAAATACTTGGAGCGGCTGTACTTGCGGAACAGGGAGGCGAGATCGTGACCATCTTGCAAATGGCCATGATGGGCAACGTTACTTATGAAAAGATACGCAATGGTGTTTTTGCGCACCCCACCTACGCGGAGTCCTTAAATAACTTGTTCATGAAGCTGGATACGTAGTTTTTTTATTTTTGCTACATATAAATCATCGCCTGGACTATATTGCGCACCTAACTTTACCCCTTTCTTCACATGATGGTCGTCGCCGAAAACATCAGTAAAACTTTCAACGATATCAAGGCGGTCGACGATATTTCGTTCGAAGTAAAGGAAGAGAATACCATGGTTTTGCTGGGCACGAGCGGCTGCGGTAAAACCACTACGCTGAAAATGCTGAACCGCCTGATCGAAGCATCATCAGGGAAAATTTCAATTAACGGTCAGGATATTTTTGAACGGCGACCGGAACTGCTGCGGCGAACCATTGGCTACGTATCTCAGAGCAATGGTCTTTTCCCTCACTACACAGTAGCGGAAAACATAGCCGTGGTGCCAAAGCTTCTGAAATGGAGAAGCGAAAAAATACAAAAAAGATCTGATGAACTGCTTCACCAGCTCAAACTACCCGCTGCGGAATACGGCAGCAAATATCCCGGGGAACTCAGCGGAGGACAGCAACAGCGCGTCGCCCTGGCAAGAGCATTGATCTCCAATCCGCCTGTGTTGCTGATGGACGAACCTTTCGGAGCACTCGACCCGATCACCCGAACGGATGTCCGCCGTGAATTCCTCGAACTGCCGGAATTAAAAAAGAAAACGATTTTGATGGTAACCCACGACGTTCAGGAGGCTTTTGAGCTCGGCGATCAGATCTCGCTGATGGATCAGGGGAAAATTGTCCAATCGGGTACTGCACAGGAATTGCTGTTCAAACCCGCCAACGATTTTGTCCGGAAATTCCTGGGACACCAGAAATTTTTACTGGAATTAAACGCAATCAAAATCAGGGAAATATGGAATGACCTGCCGGAAGTAAGTGTTCCTGAAAATGCAGATCTGACCGACAGTCAGAGTTTATGGGAAGCTATGGAGCAGCTTTCGGACAATGCACGAGACACTGTGACTGTCACGGACCGGAACTCGGGATCTGTGAAAACCATATCCTTTTCATTGCTTCATCAGGGGTATAACAAACTCAAAAAGAGCAGATAAATGGAAGAGCAGCAGAGCTTGTGGGAATTTATGGTACAGCAATCCGACAAGCTGTGGAGCCAGACCTTTGCGCATATCGGGCTTACCTGCATTTCACTTTTGGTAGCGGTCCTTTTCGGCCTGCCACTCGGGATCTGGATTGCGCAACGCAGAAAAGCTGCCTGGTTTGTATTGGGTTTTGCGGGAATTTTACAAACTATTCCCAGTATTGCATTGCTCGGCTTTATGATCCCGCTTTTGGGCATCGGCGCTTTGCCGGCTATTACAGCGCTATTTTTATATGCTCTGCTTCCCATTATCCGAAATACTTATACCGGCATAAACGGCGTAGACCCTGCGATAACCGAATCGGCCAGGGGAATGGGGATGAGCAAATGGCAGATCCTTTTTAGCATAGAATTACCGCTGGCAATGCCCGTGATCCTTGCTGGGATCAGGACCGCTACTGTTGTGAACGTAGGTGTAGCCACATTGGCAGCGTATATCGCCGCCGGAGGACTGGGCGAATTTATTTTCGGCGGCATTGCTTTAAACAATTCGAACATGATCCTGGCCGGTGCGATTCCTTCAGCTTTGCTGGCCGTCATTTTTGACTTCCTGCTTTCTCTCGTCCAGAAATTGAATGTAAAACGGCTCCGGAAGGTATCGGTTTTTTTGCCAATCATACTGGTCACTCTGTCCTCATTTTATCTCACGCCTTTGTCTCAAAACGAAATTCTGGGCGGTTTTACCCCCGAATTTATGGGGCGGGAAGATGGCTATCTTGGCCTTAGATCCAAGTACCAGCTCAATATTCCGACGGTCGTGATCAGTGATGCGGTGATGTATAAGGCTGCTTTTGAAAAAAAGATCGATGTAATCAGCGGGTACAGCACTGACGGCAGGCTCAAAGCCTATAACCTGGTAACTCTGGAAGATGATAAAAAGATTTTCCCGCCCTACAATGCCGCTCCCCTTATAAGGGAGGACGTTCTTGAAAGGTATCCCGAGTTACAGCATGCACTGGATCTGCTGGCTGGAAAAATCAATGATTCTGTCATGACAGAACTGAATTACAAAGTCGATTACCTCAAACAATCCCCCGAAAAAGTAGCACTGGACTTTTTGCTTTCCAAAGATCTCTATAAAAAACCAACTGACGGAAACAAAGGCGTTGTCCGTCTGGGCTCCAAGATTTTTGCAGAGCAGTACATTCTGGTCAATATGTACAAATTGTTAATTGAAGGTAATACAGAGCTGAAAGTGCAAACCAGGACAGGGCTGGGTGGAACAAAAATCTGTTTCGATGCATTAACCAATAATGAAATTGACATGTACCCGGAATATACAGGAACAGGTCTGCTGGTTATTCTGAAACCCACCAGAACAAAGCTGAATGAAATTTCGGGAGACCGGGAAAAAGTGTTTGATTATGTCAAAAGTGAGTTCTCCCGTAAATACAGGCTGAACTGGCTCCGGCCGATCGGCTTTAATAACGCCTACGCCCTGATGATGAGGCGAACGCAGGCACAATCCTTGAATATTAAGAACATTTCAGATTTAAAAAATTATTCATCTAATGAAAACCACCAGCATTAGGGAAGCTTATCACAATGTCAGAAAGTACTCGGAACAGATTTGCGAACCATTGGAAACGGAGGATTATGTACCCCAGCCGGTTCCGTTCGTAAGCCCTCCGAAATGGCACCTGGCACATTCTACATGGTTTTTTGAAACATTTATACTGAAAGCCTTTATTTCCGACTACAAGGTTTTTAATGAAGATTTCAGTTTCCTTTTTAATAGTTATTACAACAACATCGGTAACCGGACGCTGCGAACGGACAGGGGAAATGTTACACGCCCGACGATCCGGAATGTGTATGCATACCGTCAATATGTGGATCAGTGTATGCTGGATTTCATCGACAACCTGACGGACGAAACTGCTATTTCGCTCATTGAGCTTGGCCTACACCACGAACAGCAGCACCAGGAATTGCTTGTCACGGATATCAAATACATTCTTGGACATAACCCATTGTTCCCTGTATACAAAGAGGGACGTAATCTTGTCGGCGACCAGAATCAGGATTTCGGTTTTCTGACCATTCCCGAGGGTGTTTACGAAATCGGTTTTGAAGGCGAGGGTTTTTGTTTTGACAATGAGCTTGGCCGGCACAAGGTATATCTCAACCAATTCGAGATCAGTAAGTCTCTGGTTACCAATGCCGATTATATCGCTTTTATGGAATCAGGCGGATATCAGGATTTCAATTTATGGCTGGACGAAGGCTGGTCGTGGGTGAATGAAAACAAGATGCAGGCACCGATGTATTGGTATAACATAGAAGGCGAGTGGCATTACTTTACGCTCTCGGGGCTGCAAAGAGTCAATCCGGACGCGATTTTAAGCCATGTCAACTTTTTCGAGGCATCTGCTTTTGCACAATGGAAAAACATGAGGCTGCCCACGGAATTGGAGTGGGAAACTGCTTCCGCACAATTGAACTGGGGATTACGCTGGGAATGGACGAACAGTGCCTACCTCCCCTACCCTGGTTTTTCAAAGGCAGCCGGTGCCGTGGGTGAGTACAACGGAAAATTTATGGTGAATCAAATGGTTCTGAGGGGGGCGTCGGTGGCAACATCCCCGATGCACAGCCGTAAAACTTACCGGAATTTTTTTCATGCGCACGAGCGCTGGCAGTACACCGGTATCCGGCTGGTGAAGTAAACGATTTAACATCCCATTATGTCAGACAATACTTTTGCAAAAGATATACATAAAGGTCTATCTGCGCCCCTCAAACATATTTCTTCCAAATATTTTTACGACGATATAGGCAGCGGCATTTTTCAGGAAATCATGAAAATGCCGGAGTACTACCCCACTGCCTGCGAGTTTGAGATCTTGTCCATGCAAGGATCAGAGATTATTCAGAAGCTGGATTTCAATGCGCCTTTTAACATCGTCGAGTTCGGGGCTGGTGACGGTATCAAAACACGACAGCTGCTCAAAAAACTGGTAGAGACAAATGTCGATTTTTCCTACGTCCCGATCGACATATCAAAAAAGGCGATTGAAGCACTTGAAGCAAACATGCTGGAACATCTGCCTGATCTGAAAATACGGCCGATGATCGGGAATTACTTTTCAATGATAGAAGAATTATCGCATTCCGGCGTACCAAGCCTGTTTCTTTTTCTCGGAGGCAACATCGGAAATTACGAAGTGCATGAAGTGAACAGTCTTCTTGCGAGCTTCAATCAATGTATGAAGACAGGGGACAAACTGCTCACGGGATTCGATCTGCAAAAGAACCCCTCGACGATACGTTACGCGTACGACGACCCAAAAGGAATAACAAAAGCATTCAATATCAATCTTTTACATAGGATCAATCGCGAACTTGGAGGTAATTTCAAAACCAGCCAGTTTGATTTTTATTCCTTTTACAATCCGGTGAACGGAGAAGTGAGAAGCTATCTGGTAAGCCTCGTCAAACAAAAGGTGCATATCCAGCGAACCGATAAATGTTATGATTTTGAACAAAACGAACTGATTCGGACGGAGCTTTCGAAAAAATATACATTACCTGAAATCGAAAATAGTGCCTCTGCAAACGGGTTTACAGTCATGGAGCATTTCCTTGATTGCAAACATTATTTTACCGATAGCTTATGGGTAAAATGAACTCCGCTTCGTATACAAATTAGCCCGTTTTGTATAACCTGTTCGCAACAGGAAAAGCAACCTTTGTGCTGTAATCATTGCAACATTAAAAATTAAATAATGAGCAGCATCAAAAAAATCAAGTTAGGAAGTCAGGGCCTGGAAGTTCCCGTGCAGGGACTCGGTTGTATGGGCATGACGTCACTGGCCGGAAACGATATTTACGGCCAAGCAAATGAAACGGAATCCATAGCCACCATTCACCGTGCGCTGGAACTGGGCGTCAATTTTCTTGACACGGCCGACCTTTACGGTCCGTTATTAAATGAAAGGCTCTTACAGAAGGCATTAGGCACGAATCGTGAGAAATATATTGTCGCTACCAAATTCGGATACGAAGTTGATGACGACGAACAGCTTACGTGGCGTATCAATGGCCAGCCCGATTATGTAAAAAAATCGGCAGAACGTTCGCTTAAAAACCTTGGAACGGATTACATAGACCTGTATTATTTGCACAGGGTAGATCCTGAAACGCCGATCGAAGATACAGTTGGTGCAATGGCCGAGCTTGTTCAGTCAGGCAAGGTGAGGTATATCGGCCTGTCGGAAGTTTCGGCAGCCACCTTGCGCAAAGCGCATGCGGTTCATCCCGTCACTGCAGTTCAGACAGAGTACTCTTTGTTTGAACGCAGTCCGGAAGACAATGGAATCCTGGAAACCTTGCATGAACTGGGCATCGGCTTTGTATCCTATTCACCCCTGGGCCGGGGTTTTCTGACCGGGGACATCAAAACGCCCGATGATTTTCCAGCCAACGATTTCCGTCGCACCATTCCGCGTTTTCAGGGTGAAAATTTTTATAAAAATCTGGAACTGGTAACTGAAATCGGGAAACTCGCATCGGAAAAGGGCATTACGCCATCACAGCTGGCCATTGCCTGGACGCTCGCAAAAGGTACCGTACCCATTCCGGGAACAAAAAAAGTCAAGTATGTGGAAGACAATATTGCTGCAAGTGATGTTATACTGACGGAAAAGGAACTTGCGCATCTGGAATCCATAGTTCCAAGCGGAGCTGCTCTCGGCGACCGCTACGACCAGAATGCGATGGCCGGCGTAAATCTGTAATTAAAAAATAAAAAAAACATCGCCTGAACCGCTGATTATCAACTCCTTATCCGAATACAACCGGATCATGGGCTTACCACAGCCCGAGCATCCGCTGATCAGCGTGCTGGACATCGGATGCCGGCAGGAAATTCCGGACCTGCCGGGCGATAAGCTGATCTATAATTTCTACGGCATTTTTTTAAAGAGAAATATCGGAAACGGGCTGGGCTATGGCCGCAAGTATTACGATTTCAGCAATGGGGTCATGGGTTTTTCTTTGCCAAAACAGGTATTCACCCTGGACAGGGAAATGGATTATTCTAAAATAACCGGGTGGATGCTGCTGATCCACCCGGATTTTTTGCGAAAGTACCCGGTAGCCAAGAAAATTGCCAGCTACGGTTTTTTCTCCTATCATCTCCATGAAGCATTGCATCTTTCCGAAAAAGAGGAAAAACTGATTGACGGGATTATGCGGAATATCCGGGACGAGTACAGCCAGCAAATTGACGGGTATAGTCAGGATGTAATCGTTTCTCACATCGAGCTACTTCTCAACTATGCTAACCGATTCTACAACAGGCAGTTTATTACCCGCAGCAATGCAGAACAAGAGCCTGTTGCCCGTTTCGAACAACTGGTTTCACAGATTTTCAGTGAAGATCAAATCAGCAGGATACCCGGTGTTAATGATCTTGCGGAGCAAATGAATGTATCCCCACACTACCTCAGCGACATGCTCCGCTCGCTCACAGGCATGAGTGCGCAGCAGCATATTCATAATCAACTGATCGAAAAAGCCAAGGAAATCCTCCTGACTACGAACCTGTCGATCAACGAAACTGCTTACAACCTGGGTTTCGAGTATCCGCAATATTTTAACCGGTTGTTCAAAAGCAAGACAGGGCTGACACCGGCAGCATTCAGGAAGGATTTTGTTGGTAATTAATGTCAGAGGCAAGTTCAAAAATAGGCCGATCCCAGCGTTGGGGGTAGGTGGAACCTACGCCTGACCAAAGGATTTTGAAAGAAAAATGGGCATTCTAGTTCCCTATCACCACTCTGACCGGATGTCTCCAACCGTTGCGCAGTTCGACGATTAGCAAATAACTGCCGTTGGAAAAATTATGTAAATCGATTGATTCAAATATCTTTCCGGAATAAAATACTTGCCTGCCCATCTGATCCAATAGTTGCGCGCTTTTAAACAAGGACGGATTTTTCAATTCAATCGTAAACTTATCATTTGCAGGATTTGGATATATTTTCACCTCTTCATGAGACGTTAATCCAGCAAAATGAACCGACCGAATCGTGCTGTATGAATAAGTGCGATCCTGATCTACCATTTTCAGCCGATACAGGTTTTTGCCGTCTCTCGGGGTTAAGTCCAGAAAATGGTATTCAACAGAATTAATTGTGTATTCAGCCGCTTTTACAGATTCAATTTGTTCCCATCTTTTCCCATCGCTACTTCGCTGTATTTCAAAACCATAACTGTTTATTTCTGACCCGGTTTGCCAATCCAAGCGAACATGATTTTCAAAGGATTTTACATCAAATGAAATCAGCTCCACTGGTAACGCAGCATCATTATTATACCTCACCAAGGCAAAATTATAGTCGGAACCATTCCTGGAATAGCCTCCCACAACAATTTTTCCATCCTTTTGAAGAGCCACGGCTGTTCCGAAATCCCAGTTTCCAGCGATATCTGTTATGACTCTTCCATTATTACCAAAAGTAACATCGTGCTGCCCATCCGAATTAAATCTTACTAATGCAAAATCCAGCGTAGTACCAGCCTGAACTGCGGTGTAACCAAGCGCCAAGATCTTGTTATCCGGCTGTACAACTAGAGACATTGCAATATCCGACGTAGTGTCGAAAGATACCAGCACAATCCCTTTAGAGCCAAAAGTGTTATCAAAAGATCCATCCGAATTAAACCTCACCAATGCAAAGTCCTCATATCCCCCAAATACAGCTTTGGTTTTGCCTGAGATTAAAATTCTTCCATTTGATTGAATAGTAATAGCGTGCGCAGTACTCTCAGCTCCAACATCCGCAATCGTAGTGCCATTAGCTCCAAACGAGCTGTCCAGGCCGCCATCTTCATTTAGTCTGGATACAAAAAAGACGTTTTTGTAGACATCTTCCTCGAAATCATAAATCTCTGTAAATCCGGTTGCCAAAATCCTTCCATCCGGTTGTAAGGCCATGCCTCTCACAGACTGCCAAAAACCCAGATCACCCAAATTAATACTAACACTGCCATTAGCGCCAAAACTTGTATCAATATTTCCATTGCTCTCGTATCTTGCAAAAGCCAGATTATGATCCGGGAAACCAGAAGTGTCAATAGTATATCCCGCCAAGATTAATTTCCCATTTGGGAGGATCACGATCTGATTTGCTTTCTCATCGCTGGCGTTGAAATCAGTTGTTACAATTCCACCTGAACCAAAAGTCAAATCCCGCGCACCATATTTAGTCAGTCTTACCATTGCAAAGTCATAATCGTATCCATTGTGAGCGCAACCAGCTATTACAATTTTGCCATCTGGCTGAATTACTCCACAAAAAGCCTGATCAAATGCAATTTCATAGATCTGTATTTTTGAAATTCCATTTACTCCAAAAGATCCATCCAGTGATCCATTCGCCATGTATCGAATGATCGTCATGTAACTTTGGCCTTGCTGGGATGTTGAGTACCCTACTGCAACAATTTTTCCGTCATTTTGAATTAAGACGGAACACACCTGATTATAAATCTGATCAACATCCGTGACAACCTTCCCCCCCTGTCCAAAAGTCTGATCCAGGGAACCTGGTTGTCCGTATAGTTTGATAGTACAAAAAAATGTAAACAGCAAAATTACAGTATAATTCCTTTCCATATTCGTGCTTTTATGTTGAATGATGAATTGAAATTATATGGGATGTAATGTAAACTGTAAAAGAATTACCAGACGGTAGGAATAGTTATCCAACGCATTTGCGATCTGTTGTATGTCTTTGAGCAGGTGCGTGAATAATTACATAACCTGGGCCCCGCCAGATTTCCAACCGGCACCTGTAATGCGGATACGCTTTTTTCATAACCGGTCACAGACCGGTGTAACTCGAACGTAGGCCACGCCTACGTTCAACTTCTCACAAGTAATTGCAATATTTCCTCAACCTACCACTGTTAGGTTTCTTATCGAAAGGATCGCTCTTGAAGATTACCTGGCAGCCGTTCTGAATTGTTGCATTTCGAAACGTTTTAAACTGAACTAACGTAACGGTACTGCCTATACTCCAGAACTATTATGCCTCGGTGCACCAAAGCATCATCTCACAACTTATATTCCTCAATTTTCCTGTAAAGCGTAGCGATGCCGATTTCCAGCAGCCGGGCGGCCTCGGCTTTGTTGCCTTTGGTGTAATTCAATACTTTTTGAAAATGCAGTTTTTCAGCGCTCGCCAGTGAAAATGCAGACATATTTTTTGAATTGTCCGTCAGTGGCTGCGCAAATTCAAATGGCAGGCTTTCCACATCCAGTTCCTGTCCGTCGGTTAGGATGACACTTCGTTCAATCACGTTTTTCAGTTCACGGATATTCCCGTTCCACGGATTACGCTCCAGGGCAGCAACAAAACCAGCCGACAGTGACTTGATTTTTTTATTGGCCTTAATCGAAAATATAGCAGCAAAATGGTTCGCAAGCGCCGCAATATCGGTAACCCGCTCGCGGAGTGCCGGGATCGTAATCTGGAAAACCGACAATCTATAAAACAAATCGCTCCTGAACTCTCCTGAATCGATCAGCTTTGGCAGGTTCCGGTTGGTAGCGGCAATAATTCGCACATTCACCTTCGTAGGATGCGTTTCGCCGATCTTGATAAATTCGCCCGTTTCCAGCACCCGCAGTAATTTCGCCTGTAGTTCCAGAGCCAGCTCCCCGATCTCATCCAAAAAGATGGTTCCGGAGCTGGCTTCTTCAAACAATCCTTTCTTGTCCCTTATTGCTCCCGTAAATGCCCCCGCCTTGTGTCCGAACATCTCGCTTTCGAGCAGATCTTTACCGAACGCAGAACAGTTGATAGCCACAAAAGGCTTCCTGGCCCTGTTACTCGCCTGGTGAATCGATTGTGCAAAAACCTCTTTCCCCGTCCCTGTCTCGCCCAGAAGCAGGACCGTTGTATCGGTCGGGGCCACCCTTTTTGCAAGATCAATACAAGCCAGCAGGCTTTTCGATTTCCCGATGATTGAGTCAAACGATCTTTTCTCTCCCAGCTGTTTTTCAAGGTTTAAAACCCTTTTATTCAACTCAGCCTTTTCCAGGGCGCGGTAAATCAGCGGGATGATCTTATTGTTGTCGTCACCTTTGGTAATGTAATCAAAAGCCCCGTTTTTTATCGCCTGAACACCGTCAGGAATATTTCCATAGGCAGTGAGAAGGATTACTTCCAGTGCAGGATATTTGTCACGGATTGCCCTGATCATTTCCACACCGTTCCCGTCGGGGAGTTTCACGTCGCAAAGCACAATGTCTGTTTCCGCCTGGTCGAGCTTTTTCCAGGCTGATCTGAAATCTGCCGCCTCCGTTACTTCAAAACCTTCAAGCCTGATAATCCTGGCCAGCAATCCCCTTAGTTTTTCCTCATCATCAATGATCAGTATTTTTTTCATGCTTTCAGAGGCGGTACGGCAATGATCGGTTAAAAGTTGTTAGGATGCAGGCAGCAGGACCAGTAGTCATATATTATTCTGAACCTCCTTTTAAGTTCGTCGAAATTGCTTTCTTTCTTAAAAAATCCCTGAATAGTCGATGAATAGGCTTTATCGATGATCTGTGGATTGTCAGCCGTACTGAAAAAAACAAAAGGAATTGATTTCTTCCTGAGGAAGTCGTTCTGTTCAATCCGCGAACGCAACTCCAGACCGTTCATTACCGGCATATTGATATCACATATTATTACAAACGGCTGTTCCAGAGTAGTTTCCAGATACAAGAGCGCTTCCAGGCCGTTTCCAAAAAATAGAAGCTTGTTGGGTATCGCTAATTCTTCGATAACACTTTTGAGCAAAAACTGATCGTCTGCATCATCCTCAATCGCAATGATTGGCCCTTTTAGTGACATTCCCGGGATCGTTGTTAAGTAAAACACCGGGGTAAATATCGTATATATTCGAACCAATACCAATATGGCAACTGCCCTACATTTATAGAAACATACCGCCCGATGCCTCGATACGCTGTGCTGTGATCCAGCCTGCTTCCTCCGAACACAAAAACGCCACGATCCCTCCGATGTCCTGGGGCTGGCCAACCCTTCCCAATGCCGTGACGGAATTCATCGCATCTTCCAGCTGAGGCTGGTGCTCGAAAGCCCCTTTCGTAAAGTCGGTGTGGATAATGCCGGGCGCGACAAGGTTAACGGTAATACCACGGTGTCCCAGTTCTTTGGCGAGATACTTCGTCAGGGTTTCTACTGCACCTTTCACAGATGCATAAGCGGCGTAACCGGGCGTCGCAAATCTGGTCAGTCCGGTAGACAGGTTAACGATCCTCCCGTTGTCAGCAATATAAGGAAGCGCTTTTTGTGTCAGGAAGAAAACACCCTTGAAATGGACATTCATCAGCTCGTCAAACGAATCCTCCGTCGTCTCGGCGAAAGGGCTGTGAATACCAATTCCTGCATTATTGATGAGGAAATCAAAATTATTCCTACCCCATTTTGTCTGTAGGTTTTCCGATAGTTTGTTGAAAAAACTTGTAAAAGATCTGGTGTCCGAAGTGTCCAGCTGCAATGCTACGGCCTGCCTGCCGAGTCCTTCAATTTCTGTAACTGTGGCCTGAGCGTCCGCTTCGTTCGTTTTGTAAACTGCTATGATGTCCGCCCCTTGCTTAGCCAGGTTAAGCGCCATATTTTTACCCAATCCGCGGCTTGCGCCTGTAACCAGCGCGATTTTGTTTCCTGATTCCATTTTTTTCTTTGTTTTAAATGAATGAAACAAAGGTAGAGGCACCGGGTCCCGAAAAGCTGCCGGTTTCAAATCAAAAATTACAAAATTCAAATCTCACAGCCGGAAAGCGCGTGGGCTGACAGATGTATGTTTTTTGAAGAGGTTGTTAAAATGGGAAGGTTCTTCAAACCCCAGGCTGTATGCGATTTCTGCTATGTTCCAGTCTGTATGTTTCAAAAGGATCTTTGCTTCCTTGATGATCCTTTCAAGGATCAGCTCCGTCGTCGTTTTTCCGGTAATTTCCTTCAAAACTTTATTGAGATAGTTCACGTGGATCGACAGCTGATCGGCATAGTCTTTCGCCGAACGGAAGCGCAGCTTCTGGTGCGGGGGCTCAACTGGAAACTGTCGTTCCAGCAATTCTATAAAAAGTGAAGAAACCCTTCTGTAAGCATTAGTCTCGACAAAGAGCGAGGTCGCAGGCTGTAATTTCTGCCCGGTGTGGATGAGCTCTATCACATAATTCCTGAGCAGATCGTACTTAAAGGTATAGTCAGACGCTATTTCCCTGAACATTTTTTTAAAAATGAACCGGATCTCTTCAATCTGTTCATCGGAGAGAAAGAAGATCGGGTCGCCTCCCGGCTGAAATACCGGAAGGTCTTTCAGCCTGACGCCGCTATTGTCCTGGGTAAGAAAGTCTTCCGTGAAAATGCAGAATGCCCCGGACTGGTCATCGTCCAGAGGTTCGTAATTGTAGGGTATCTGAGGGGTGGCAAACAGGAGCGCATTTCGCTCAATATCAATCACCTTATCCGCATACTCCGCCCGGTTCCTGCCAATGATCAGACTGATTTTATAGTAGGCCCTGCGGTTATAAGGCATTGTCCGGTTCTTCGATCCGCGATGCAGATCCTCGATCCTGAAAACATTAAAATGCCCTATCTCCTTCTGGATCGCCTCCGGGACAATCTGTGAAGTATCTTTGTAAAAATCCTGTACAGTGGCTGGCTTGTTCATACCCCGAAATTACGAAATTCAAATCAGGATATCAGGCTATTCATATTCCGCGAAAGATTCGTCGGCATAGCACCAAAGCCATTTTTCGCCCGGCTCCGATGAAATAACGACCGGGTGGCCCGTCTGCAGAAAATGCTGTGTGGCATGTTTCGCAGGCGAACTGTCGCAGCATAGGGTTACTCCGCAGGTCTGGCAGGTACGCAGGTGTACCCATCTGCCGCCTGCTTTCACACATTCTTCGCAAACATACTTGTCAGCAGTCTTGATTTCTGTGATTTCCGTGATGTGGCTACAAACTTCTCCCATTATATTTCATTTAAATACTGATGAACAAAACTGATCGACATAGAACCCTCTCCCACCGCTGACGTAACCCGGTTCATAGCTCCCGCACGGACGTCTCCGGCTGCAAAAATTCCCGGTGAGCTGGTTTCCAACAGGTAAGGATCGCGCTGCATTTTCCAGATCTGGCCAAATCTTTCATGGGCCTTCATATCGCGCCCTGTTTCGATGAACCCTTTGCTGTTTTTCAAAATCTCCAGTCCCACCCAATCTGTATACGGCCTGGCGCCTATGAAGATAAATAACGCGTCCGCCGGCACTTCCCGTTCCTCTCCGGTATTCAGGTCAACAAGGGCAAGTCCTTCCAGATGGTCACTGCCTTTAGCTTCCAGTATCTCTGTGCAGCCCAGCACCCTGATATTGTCAGTATTGCTGATCTGGTCTATCAGATAAGACGACATGGACGAGGTAAGGTCATTTTTGCGCACGATAACATATACATTTCTTGCGAATTTGGATAAATACATCGCCGCCTGCCCCGCCGAATTCCCGCCTCCCAACACATAAACATCCTTGTTTCCGCAAGAGCTGGCCTCTGTGCTCGCGGCTCCGTAGTAGATGCCTCTACCCGTAAATTCACCTATTCCTTTGGTTTCAAGCTTTCGGTAGTCGACACCTGTTGTGATCACCACCGCTTTTGCGTTGATCTCGCTCCCGTCTTCCAGGACAATCGTTTTATATTTATCCTTTAATTTGATCTCCTTCACCGACTGTGGTGAAAGTACCTCCGTACCAAACCGCGCTGCCTGCGTTACCGCCCGGCGCGTCAGTTCCGCTCCGCTCAAACCGGTAGGAAAACCAAGGTAATTCTCGATCCTTGAACTCGTCCCGGCCTGTCCGCCCGGTGCTTTCCGTTCGATCAGCAAAGTGCTCAATCCTTCTGACGCTCCGTAAACAGACGCCGCAAGTCCGGCGGGCCCGGCCCCTATGATGATCACATCGTAAATCTGCTGTTTTACTTTGGCATTCAGCCCGATCTGCGATGCTATGTCGATCAGTGACGGGGTTTTCAAAACAGTGCCGTTCTCAAATATCACAGCCGGGAAATCCACCGGACAAAGGTTATTGGTGGCAATGATCTGTTTGCCTGCTTCGCTGGAAGCAGCATCCAGCCACATATACGGCACCAGGTTTCCGGCCAGAAAATCTTTTATTTCATGCGATTTTGGCGAAAATTGGTACCCAATCACCTTGATACCCGTGAAATCCGGACGGTAATTTGCCTGCCAGTCACGCAATAATTCGTCAACGGCAGGATAGAGCTTTTCTTCCGGGGGATCCCAGGGTTTCATGAGGTAATAATCCAGCCCCACATCATTAATGGCCTTGATCGCGGCTTCGGTATCTGAATAGGCAGTCAGCAAAACCCTTTTGGCAAAAGGAAAAAGTACCATTGCTTTTTCCAGAAAATCAACCCCCTGCATCTCAGGCATCCGCTGGTCTGAAATAAATATCGCCACTTCTTCGCCCCTGTTCTGTAAATCCAGCAGACTTTCCATAGCCTCGCTGACGGAAGATGTGCTCAGCACCCGGTAGTTATCTCTGTAATGCGCTTTCAGATCGCGACTGATTGCCCTTAAAACCTGCAGATCGTCGTCAATTGAGAATATAATGGGCAAACCCATGATGAGTGTTTTATTAAATGATGAAAACTAAACTTGTCCGTTGATCGGGAAACAAACCTGGAATTCGGTTCTTCCCGGCCGGGAATGCAGGGTCACCGATCCATGATGCTGTTTTACAATCCGCTGAACAACATCCAACCCTAAACCTGTTCCCTTTCCGATTGATTTCGTGGTAAAAAAAGGGTCAAAAATCCTCGTTTTGATTTCCTCCGGGATACCCGGACCGTTATCGCAAATCGTAACTTTCACAAACTCCTTGTCCCGCTCGGTGATCAGCGTCAGTTCCGGTTCAGGCTGATTTTCCAGCGCGTCGATCGCATTATCGATCAGGTTCGTCCAGACCTGATTCAGCTCGCCCACCATAGCTTTCACCGGCGGAAGCGTGAGATCAAATTTCTCTGTCACTTTTACATTGCCTTTTTTGAGCTTGTAGGTGAGCATGGTCAGCGTATTTCTGATGCCGGTGTGAATATCTGTAAATTCTTTCTCTCCACCCCTGTCCATGTGTGTGAAATTTTTCACCGCGCCGATCAGGTCAGCAATTCTTTTCGAGGCTTCCTGAATGTCCGTTACCATGCGCTCGGTAGTAAGATTGATGTTGATCCAGGTCAGTATCGGCGACAGGTCGGATGCAGGGATGTGGTGTGTAAGTTCATTCAGCTTTGCCTCGTCAAAACCGAATTCGACGAAATTTTCAGCCATGTCCATCGAATCCGTTACCTGATGGTCGTCAAGCCAGTCCATGATTTCGTTTTCTTTTTCCGACCGCTGCATCATCGTCAGTACGGGACGTTCGGTACTTGCCAGGGCAGCAAACATACTCGCAATGACCACGTCTATTTCCTCCGGGGGCATTTTTACAGAAATCAGCTTTTTGAAAGCATCCGGCTGAAGCTGCAAATGTTTTCTCAGCGAAGCTGAGCCGCGCACAATTGCGGAAGCAGGATTATTCAGTTCATGGGCGAGGCCGGCGGATAATTTTCCCAGCGCCATCATTTTTTCATTCTGCTGTTCCAGGGACGTGAATTCCCTTACGCGGGACGTCATCACAATCACCAGCGCCTGCGTGAGCTCATAATGTGACACGATGAGTTCCTTCAGGTGTTCTTTGGGAAAAGTCATGACCTGCGTCAGTTCCCGGCACTGCGCATAAGCAATGTAGACCTTACCTCTTGAGAAAGGCAAAATCCCCGTAACGGCTCCACTGGTAAACTCGGCAATGGTATGTTTTGTGTTGTTTTGTAAACGGTAAAGTTCTATCCGCCCGCTGATAATCACATGTGTGCCGGTCATAGGCTCCTCGGGTACGCCCATATTTTCGCCTTCCTGCAACTCATAATGCACGCTCCGGTCGATCATCCATTGCAGCTGATCATCCGGAACATTGTGAAACACTTCAATAGACTTTAAATCCGCTACGTTGATGTCCTTCATGAAAAGAAAAGGTTGTGGTATCTCAATCTCCTAATTTCCAAAATATTTAAGGATAATACCGCTTTTTTCCTTCAATCCGTTCAACTCAAATTGAAAACCGTCACGCACTTCACTTTAACCACCCGTTTCAGCCCAAAACAATCCGATTGTAGATCTTGTATTCGGGAAGGCCGGTAATATGCTCCGACAAACTGATCTCCACCCAGTCGCGGTTGCCGGGATGCAGAAATACACCATTGAAAGACGGGTAAAGTACCTGCAGAATTTCTACCGAACCGGGCTCAAGAACAATCTCTTCATGCCCCAGTTCGCTGGAAAAATAATGCCCCGTGCAAAGTCCGGCCGAAGTCTCAAATTCAACCTTGACACTGCTTCCCGAAACCTCTTGCCTCGCAACATCAACCACAATTTCCTCCCGCAAATCCTCCGCAGTCCCCAGCGTTTCCTCCTGGTCTCCCAAAATATCAATAACACTCATGTCAATTCGGTTTAATGTATAAATAGCCCCTGATGGCCCGGACATCAGACGTCTTTCAAAAAATTGTTCCTGCCGGACCCACCACCAGCCAATGCGCGGGAACACGGTATGATTATTTTATGAAATTGACCAAACATGAACTACTATGACACTCGCTAAATACAAGGAAAAACGCAAGTTTGACCACACCCCGGAACCCAAAGGCGGCAAAGCTGCGGCCGATGAACTGATATTCGTGATCCAGAAACACCACGCGTCCCGGCTGCATTACGATTTTCGCCTCGAAATGGACGGTGTGCTTAAAAGCTGGGCAGTACCCAAAGGCCCCTCGACAGACCCTGCGGTAAAAAGACTGGCGATGATGGTGGAGGATCACCCATACGATTACAAAGATTTTGAAGGCATAATCCCGGAGGGAAACTATGGCGCAGGTACCGTAATGGTTTGGGATTTTGGCACTTACGAGCCGCTGGAAGAGGCTAAAACAAAAAAAGAAAAGGAGAAATTGCTACTCAAAGAGCTGAAATCCGGATCATTGAAATTCAGATTGAAAGGTAAAAAGCTGCATGGGGAATTCGCGCTGGTGAAGACCAAAGGAATGGAGGAAAACTCTTGGCTGCTGATCAAACACCGCGACAAATTTGCCGCTGAGTCGGATATTACAGAAAAAGACAAGTCGGCTGTTTCCAACCAGACCCTCGAAAAAATAAAGGAAACAAGCGATCATATTTACGGGGAAGAGCCGGAAAAGGAGAAAAAAGACACAAAAAAAAAGCCCCAAAAAAAGGGAGCTGAGGCCGTAGAGGAATATCTGGAAGCCGGGCAGGACATCAAGAACGAGTCTGTGCAAAGCGTCGCCTCGATTTTAAAAAAAGCCGGGAAAAAAAAATTCCCGGACACGCTCATTCCCATGCTCGCAACGCTTGTAGACGAACCTTTTGATGACCCAGGATGGGAATATGAGGTAAAATGGGACGGCTACCGGGCTATTGCATACATGAACAATGGTCAAACTGAACTGAAATCTCGGAACAAAAAATCATTTAACGAGAAGTTCTATCCCATATATGACAGCCTGAAAGACTGGAAGATCAACGCTGTGGTGGACGGAGAGGTAGTCGTGGTCAATGATAAGGGACATTCCGATTTCGGGGCATTGCAAAACTGGCGCAGCGAGGCGGACGGCGAACTGCTTTATTATGTATTTGATGTTTTGTGGCTGGACGGAAAAGACCTAACCGCACTGACACTAACCGAAAGAAAGGCGGTGTTGCAAAGCATCGTACCCGAGGAAGGTCCGCTCAGAATTGGTTACAGTATCGCTTCCGACGGCAATGCCTTCTTCGAGGCGGCTGAGGAAATGGGGCTCGAAGGTATCATTGCAAAAAGGTCCGACAGCACTTATGCGCCGGGCATCCGAACCAGGGACTGGCTGAAAATAAAGATCAACAAACGGCAGGAGGTCATTGTAGTGGGGTACACACGAAACGCGGGGTCGCCAAAGTTGTTCAGTTCATTGCTGCTGGGAGCTTATGATAACGGCGTTTTAGTGTATGTCGGCAAAGTAGGGACTGGCTTCAAAGATTCCCAGCAAAAAGAAATGCTGGCAAAGTTCAAACCGCTCGAAACAAAGAAAAGCCCTTTCAAAGAAATACCCGATTACAATAAACCATCGCGCTTCCGTCCTAATCCGCCGAAAGCCGACGCAACCTGGCTGAAACCGGAACTGGTATGCGAAGTGAGCTTCGCAGAAATAACCACCGACGGCGTATTCAGGCATCCTTCGTTCGAAGGCATGCGTGAGGACAAAAAGGCGAAAGAAGTAGTCATTGAAGTTGAGAAACCTGTGGAGGAAGTCGTGACTGAGAAGCCCGCCAAAAAGAAGGAAATTATTGAAAAACCCGTCAAAGGCTCACGCAAAACACTTCTTAATCCGACAGACGAGAGCCAGGTGAGAAAGATCAAAGGAAACGAAATCAAATTCAGTAACCTCAGCAAGATCTTTTGGCCCGAGGAAAAATATACGAAACGTGACCTCATCAATTACTATTACCAGATCGCACCATTTATCTTACCATACATTAAAAACAGGCCATTATCTCTAAACAGGTTTCCAAATGGCATCAACGGAAAAAGTTTTTATCAGAAGGATGTGACAGGAAAAGTGCCGTCCTGGATCGAGACGTTTCCTTACACCTCCGACGGTGAGCATAAAAACTTCATGCTCTGCAATGATGAAGACGCGCTGTTGTACATGGTCAACCTGGGCTGCATCGATATCAATCCATGGAACAGCTTGACCGATACCCCCGACAACCCCGACTGGTGCCTGCTTGATCTTGATCCCGATACCACCAATACTTTTGAACAGGTGATCGAAACCGCCCTGACCATCAAAAAAATCCTGGACTCGCTCAGCGTACCTTCCTATTGTAAAACATCCGGTTCCACGGGTCTTCACATTTACATTCCGCTGGAAGCAAAGTATACCTACGATCAGTGCCAGTTGTTTGCGGAATGGGTCGCCGGGCAGGCGCAGCAGCAACTTCCCGATTTTACGAGCGTCGAACGCATGACAAAAAAAAGAAAAGGCAAGCTTTACATCGACTATCTTCAGAACAGGCCCAAGGCGACCTTGGCAGCCCCGTATTCTGTCAGGCCGAAACCGGGTGCTACCGTATCGATGCCTTTGCATTGGGAGGAAGTCAAAAAGGGTCTTCAGTTAAGAGATTTTACGATACTGAACGCAGTGGAACGCAGCCAAAGTGAAGGCGACCTTTTCAAGCCGGTGCTGGGTAAAGGTATTGATCTTGAAAAGGCGATTTCAGCCATTGAAACCGATGTATAGGGGAACTCTGCGGCAGCCCGGAATCACGATGTTGTTGCGTGGCGACTTGCCGGGCAAATATCAAGATATGGCATATTAACGTTAAAAAACAGCTAATGTTTTCTCAAATGTAGTAGTAATGTAGGGGCGATTTTTCCAAGATTTTCTTTCAATTGAGCAATATGAGGTAGTAATGTAGTATCACATTATGAAAGGTTTCCCCATGCCCCTGCTACCTTTGCCAGCAAGGTGATTGTATTATTATTTCAACAAAATATAGTGCAAAAGCCATTGCCAAATTCTGCTAACAAACCTAATTAACATGAAAATGAAAATTGTACTATTATGTAGTATGTTAATGCTCTATGGCATTATGGGAACCGCCATCGCGCAGAGCCAGATCAGGGGCAAGGTCTCTGTGAAACCTGGCGGCGAAGCACTGGTCGGGGCAACTGTAGTAGTAGAAGGGACTACCTACGCCACAAGCACCGACGCCGCAGGGAATTATTCGATAAACGCCCAGCCCGGCGCGGTACTTGTTGCGAGTTTTATCGGGATGATCACCCAGAAAATCTCGGTCGGCAATGAAGCCGTGATCAATTTTGAAATGGTGGAATCTGCCGACAACCTCACGGAAGTGGTGATCGTAGGTTACGGGGTGCAAAAGAAAAGTGTGGTAACCGGTGCCATATCAAGTGTAAAGGCGTCCGATCTGGAAACGATGCCCATCAACCGTCTGGAAGAAGCATTGCAGGGAAGGACATCGGGATTGACCATTGCATCAAACTCAGGCCAGCCCGGCTCCGCGGCAACGGTACGCGTGCGCGGCGTCACTACCCTGAACAATAATAACCCGCTTTGGGTGGTGGACGGCGTGGTCGTCGACAACGGCGGAATAGGTTACCTCAACCAGTCGGATATCGAGTCCATTGAAGTGTTGAAAGACGCTGCCTCTCAGGCGATTTATGGCGCCAGGGCTGCGGCAGGTGTTATTTTGGTAACAACAAAAAAAGGAAAAGCAGGAGGGATCAGGGTGAATTACAATGGTTTTTTCGGTACTTCACAGCCGGCAAAAAAGCTTGACTTACTCGATGCGACCCAATATGCAACGATCCGCAACGAAGCCTCGGTCGCTGCTGGCGGTCAGCCGGTGTATACCAATCCGGCTTCGCTGGGGAGAGGCACAGATTGGCAGTCCCTTATTTTCAACAACAGCGCTAAACGCCAGAACCACGAACTGAGCGTAAGCGGCGGCAATGAACGTTCAACGTTTTACCTGTCTTTCGGCCACCTGGACCAGGAAGGTATTGTGGCTACATCTATTTCACAATACAAACGGACCAATATCAGGCTGAACTCCGAACATAAAATTTCGAAATGGCTGACCTTTGGACAAAACCTCGGTTACGCGCATGACAAATCCATCGGACTGGGCAATACCAATAGTGAATTCGGCGGACCGTTGAGTTCTGCCATCAACCTTGACCCCATCACGCCTGCAGTGATCACCGATCCGGCGGTTGCGGCTGCCGCGCCTTACACCAACAAAGGTATCCAGCGCGACACTAACGGAAATCCTTACGGAATATCGGGAGCAGTGGGACAGGAAATGAGCAACCCGCTTGCGTATATACAAACGCGTTTGGGAAATTACGGGTGGAGCGACAACATTGTAGGCAACGCTTATCTTCAGGCGGAGCCGATCAAGGGACTGTTACTGAAATCGACCCTTGGAACCAAGCTGGCGTTCTGGGGAGCAGAGAGCTTCTCTCCGATCTCCTGGCTGAACGCAGCATCTGTTACTTCACAAACGAACTTCAACAGGACCAACAACCGCAGGCTGGATTACAACCTTGAAAATACCGTTTCCTATACCCGCGGCTTTGGTTTGCATAACGTAAACGTGCTGCTGGGACAGGGGGCTTACCTGGATAACAACACCCGCATGACCAGCGTAACCTTCTTCAACGTGCCTGCGACCAACTTCGACGACGCCTCGCTGAATTTCAAGGTACCGGCTGATCAGCGGAACTCGGACGGTTCAGAAGGCGCCAATCATACGGTAAGTTCTCTTTTTGCGCGTATCAACTATGATTACAATGAAAAATACCTGGTTCAGGCTTTGGTGAGAAGAGATGGATCGTCACGTTTCGGGGCCAACCACAAATATGGTATTTTCCCTTCATTCTCGCTGGGATGGGTACTTTCTAAAGAGAACTTTTTCCCTTCCACCAATGCGGTTAACTTCTTAAAGCTACGTGGTGGTTACGGGGTTGTGGGTAACGATGGTATCGGCGATTTTGCTTACTTGTCGACGATCGGAAGCGGCAGAAATTATACAATCGGGAACTCAGGCAGCTATCTGATCGGATACAGCCCCAATGCCCCGGCCAACCCCGACCTGAAATGGGAACAAACGAGCCAGACGAATATCGGTCTGGACGCAACGGTTTTCCAGAATGTCAATATTACGTTTGAATGGTTTAAAAAAGCGACGAAAGATATCCTGCAAAATCCAAGGATACCTGGTTACGTAGGTGCGATCTCCAATCCTGCCGCCAACATTGCCGACATGGAAAACACGGGAATTGAACTGGAACTCGGTTATCAAAAGCGCCTCGGCGGAGTTGATTTTTCGGTAAGTGGTAACGTTTCTTACATTGAAAACAAAGTAACCAACCTAGGAAACGGTGTGGAATATCTGTCGGGAGGTGCCAGTTTTCAGGGCGCCCCACCGATCACCAGAACACAGGTCGGCTATGCGATCGGCTCGTTTTATGGGTATAAACAGTCGGGGATCTTTCAGTCTCAGGAAGAAGTGGACGCACACGTGAGCAGCAGCGGAACCAGAATCCAGCCGAATGCAAAACCGGGCGACTTCCGCTGGGAAGACCTGGACGGAAACGGTACCATTACCGAAGACGATCGTACTTTTATCGGCAACCCGACTCCGAAATGGTCTTACGGCTTGACGATCAATGCTGCGTACAAAGGATTTGACCTTGTAGTATTTGGCCAGGGCGTTGCAGGCAACCAGATCTTCCAGGGACTTCGCAGGCTGGACATCGCCAATGCTAACTGGCAGAGCGATGCACTCGGCCGCTGGACGGGACCGGGGACGTCTACCGATTACCCGCGCATCGTGAATGGTGACCCGAACAAGAATTTCCAGAACCCTTCTACATTCTATCTGGAAAAAGGCGATTTCTTCAGGATGAAAACCTTGCAGCTGGGCTACTCACTACCTGCCGCGCTGATCAGCAAAATAGCGATGAAAAAAGCGCGTATTTACGTCATGAGCCAGAATTTGTTCACACTGACCAAATATTCGGGGTACGATCCTGAAATCGGCGGAAGTGTCCTGAGTATCGACAAAGGGATTTACCCGCAGGCAAGATCTTACATGATTGGCTTGAACATCGGTTTTTAACATTGAATAATCAGAAAAATGAAAAGAAAATATAGCAAATACTTCACGGCACTGACGCTGACTGCAGGCTTACAACTGATGTCATGCTCTGACAGCTTTCTGGATGTAAAACCTAAGGGACTGGACCTGGAATCGAACTATTACCGGAACCAGGAAGAAGCATTCAACGGAGTAGTGGCAGCCTACGATGTAGTCGGCTGGCAGGGATCGGGATTCGTAACCACCATTGCCACACTAAACGCAGCTTCCGACGATCATTATGCCGGAGGCGGCGGCCCCAGCGACATCATGGATTTCCAGGTAATCTCTAATTACACCTTAAATCCTACCACAGGACCGCAGGGTGAACTCTGGCGGAAAGGATTTTCAGGGGTTTTTCGTGCAAATTCAATTCTGCAAAAACTGCCTGATGTCCCGATGGACGAGAATGTCAAGAAAAGATATACCGCGGAAGCCAAGTTTTTGAGAGCCTATTTCTACTTTGAACTGGTACGGTTGTTCAAAAATATTCCCTTGTTCACGACACCAGTGTCGACCAGCGATATGTACGATGTGCTACAGGCTACTCCGCAGGAGGTTTATGGGCAGATTGAAAAGGACTTGTCCGAGGCTATTCCAGACCTTCCGGCCAGCATCAATGTTGCGACGGAGGCCGGGAGAGCGAGCCAGGGCGCAGCGCATGCGATCCTTGGAAAGGTTTATTTGTATCAGGAAAAGTTTGCCCCGGCTGCACAGGAACTTGCCCTGGTAAACGGTACCCCGGGTGGCGCAAACACGTATGGCTACAAGCTGCTTCCCAATTTCGGGGATCTCTGGAAATCAGACAATAAGTTCAACAGTGAATCTATTTTTGAGATTTCGTATACCAATACTTCCGCCGGAACGTGGGACTGCGTCTCCTGTACGGAAGGTAACATCATGAACATCATTACTGGCCCGAGAGGCTATACGCGCAAGTCGGATACCGCGCCGGACTATGTTTCGGGATGGAGCTTTTTACCAATTACACCGGAGCTTTTCAGCGCAATTCACTTTGATCCGCGCAACAAAGCAACTGTGGCCAACCTGGACAGCCTTGAAAAAGCAGGCCTTGTTTCGTATGAAAAAGGATACATGAACACGGGTTACTTTCTTGAAAAATTTGCAGGAAGAGTTTCCAATCGCTGGACGGGAGCGGGAACGCCGGAGCTGAATTTTCCGCAGAATATGTACGACACGCGACTGGCTGATACATACCTGCTGGAAGCCGAAGCACTCGTGCGCGGAAATGGCGACCTGACCCGCGCAGCAGCGCTGATCGGTGCGGTACGTGCCCGCGTCGGCCTCAAACCTGTGGCAGCTACCTTAGAGAACATCAAAAAAGAAAGACGGCTGGAACTGGTAGGCGAAGGCCACCGGTGGATGGACCTTGTCCGTTGGGGAGACGCGCCTACGGCATTGAAATCCAAAGGCTTCGTTGCCGGCAAACACGAGATCCTACCTATTCCGCTGCTGGAAATGGAAAACACAAAGATCGAGCAAAGCAAAGAATGGGGCGGTACCCGGTAGGTAACCTCCGATATCCGTACCCCGGGATCCACGCACCCCGAACCCAGGGCTTAAGCCCTGGGCTGGGGTGCCCTGGGCTGGGGTGACCGGGGCTGGGATGCCCCGGGTTCGGATGACCTGGGCTAGGGTGACCTGGGCTGGGGTGACCTGGGCTCGGGTGACCTGGGCTGGGGTGACCGGGGCTAGGGTGACCGGAGCTCAGATGACCTGGGCTGGGGTGCCCCGGGCTCGGATGACGGGGATGGCCCGTGCTGAGCCTCATCTACATGAAATCCAAGAAAATAATTGAACATGTTTACTTCGGAGGGCAACTGCAGTTTCTTTCTGAGCCTGTACCGGCTTACCTCCACTCCTCTCAGGGAAATATTCATGAGCTGCGCTATTTCCTTGCTCGACAAATTCATCCGCAGATAGGCGCTTATTTTCAGTTCATTGGATGTAAGGTTCGGGTATTTTTCTTTTAAGGCTATCAGGAAGTTGCTGTGCACATTGTCGAAATGCTTTGAGAACTGTCCCCAGTCCTTATCGACCTTATTCTCATCTCCTACCACTTTGATCATCTTTTTAAGGTCTTCACTGGTCTTTTCATTGTCGGCCGTTTTAGTGATTTTGACAAGATCCGATTTCAGTTTGGACAACAGCTCGGCTTTTTGAACCAGGTGCATTGCCGAAGTAGCGAGATCCGTGTTTTTATGCAGGATCTCAGCTTCCAACTTTTCATTTTTGAGCTTGATGATCTCCTTTTCATTCTTTTCCAGTTCCAGCTGGTGAAGGTATTGAAGCCTTTTCTGTTCTTCCTGATACTTCTGCTGCTGCCTGACGAACCTTTTTTCCTGCCATTTGTAAAAAAGGTAAGTGAGCGCAACGATTATCAGCGCATAACCTATATATGCCCAGAAAGTCTGGTACCAGGGCGGCAGGATCACAAACGAATAGTCCGACACAGTGGACTCACTTCCAAAGTTATTCCGCGCTTTTACCTGAAAAGTGTAATGCCCGGGAGGCAGGTTGGTGTATTCCTTGCTGCTCTTGTCTGACCAAGCAGACCAGCTTTGATCCAGTCCTTCCAGAAGATAAGCATACTCAATACTCGATTGCTGGCTGAAAAGCGTAGAAGAAAATTCGAAGCCGATGGAATTCAAACGATTGGCAATGTGAAGTATCTGCGAGTCCGGCTGTTTTTTCACCTCATTAACCTCTCCGAAATATCCTCCAAAGAGCAAACTGTCGACGGTGCCCATTGTCCTTACCGTCCTGATCTGGACGCCGATGCTGTTTTTATTTTGTTTGTAATTTTTGTAATTGATATGATAAAAACCTTTTTCCCCGCCTACCAGAATATTGTTTTCATCCACCGCATGAATGTATTCAAAACCGGAAACCATTTTGTGACTCATTTCAGGCAAGTAAATAATCCTCGATTTTCCGCCTGACATATCCACCACCCCGAGCTGCTTATCCCTCACAAACCACACATTCCCTTCCTTGTCTTCTTTCAGGTACAGAATGCCCGGCCTTTTAAAAATGCTGTTATAAAATGCCGAGGCTTCAAAATTGTCTTTCGCGGGATTATATTGGTAAATGCCCTTTTCAGTAGAGACCAGGATTTTATTTTTTATCCTGAAAACATAGTTGTTATTGAGGGACAAAGGTAACCCTTCCCTTACGCTGTACTGCCGGGAAGTAGAGCCGCCATTTCCCTGAAATGTTATTCTGAAAACACCTCGGTAAGGATGTGAAGTCCAGATCACGTTTTCATCCTGGATGTCCGAGCATAAAAACCTTGAAGCTACGTCAAACCCGGGAACAGAGCCAGCGGTATGAAATTCCTGTCCGTCGTATTCCAGAAAATTGATCCCGTTATAATTACCGACCGCGACCCTGGAAACCGGATATATACCCGACAAAGGCAGGAAACCCCAGAAGCCGTTCCGCATCGCAATAGGCCTGGCGACATTATTCACGATTTCGAAAATCCCCTCATGATGCGCCATGAGCAGGTGACCGTTGATTTCGGCGAGCCCCCATACCTGCCCTCTCGAATTCTCTACAAATGAGAAGGTTTCCTTTGCAAAACTCAGATCCGAAAATTTACCGGTCGGGACGGAAAACAAGCCATTGGATGTTCCGATAAACAATTGGTTCTGATAAATGATGGAAGCATATCCGGAACCGTCCTCTGAGGGCAGTATGTTTTTGATCGCATTGTTGTAGGCTATGAAATCAATTCCGTTATCAAGCCCAAGCCATACATTCTGGTCCTTGTCGCTGAAAACGCTCAGGATATTGTTATTCTGAATGCCGTCGGCGGTGGAAAAACGGTGTACAAGTTCACCCTTGTTGGTAACGATATAGCAGCCACCGAGTGTCGTGGAAAGAGCAATGAGGTCCTTGTTGACCCTGGTCGCGTTATATATCCTTTCATCGCTGATCTTGTCCACAAAGGGTGATTTCATCCTTACCGCCCGGTCTTCGGTCAGGATAAAAAGGCCGTTTTCCATCGTCACCAGCACCGAGCTGTCCTTTCCGAGCGGAATGATAGCGGTAGACAAATATTCTCCCGGCAGCTCGCCCGGCCCCATATACTTTTCCCAGCGGCCGTTTGCATACCTGAGCAGGCCATTCTCTGCATCCTGTGCTACCAGAGCCTGACTGGTTTTCCCCATGAACCGCCAGTGGGAGGCGGGATTAAAAACCGTCATAGTGCTGTCTTCATACAGGAAGATCTTGTTACTGGCCCGGAAGAAAACGGATCCGTTTTGCGAGGAAATATTCCAGATATCGGAAAAACCAAGGTCCTTTTTCTGAAGCAGCTTTTTCAGGGACACAAATGTGAGAATGCCATTTTGATCAGGTGAAAAATAACCAAATTCATTCTCCCCACCGATATAGATCCTATTGTCGATCCCGATTTCCAGCGAGCGAACTTTGGTCTTGTTGGGCAACGGGTAGATTTTCCAATGTATTCCATCGAATGTGAGCAGGCCCTCATTATTGGCAAAATACATTATGCCATTCCTGTCCTGACGAATTGCCCAGTTCTGTGTCCCGGCTTTGTAATTCTTCTTGGTATAATTGACCACCTCCGGCAGTCCGATTGTATTCTGCCCACGGACGGAGGTAAACACGAGAATCAGAAAAAGTCCGAAAATTACACTTTTCATTTTAAGCGTTTGTTGTAGGTCAGGTATTGGGATGAAGTAGTGTTATCAAGCATCAAATGCAATTTGCCAAGCTTTTTCGAGAGATTGCTGTAGTAATGTAGTAGTGCCCGATTAGCAGACATGGCACCAGCTGACTTAACTTTGAAATTGCAATATTACATATTTTTAGAAGTTTGTCACTATTTGCATAGCTTACCCTAATTTCCTGCCACACCATCAAACAATCTCACATGATGACTACAATCTGCAAACTAGCCGGCGTTTTTATGCTAACCTGCCTGCTCTCCTGCAACAATGGTAACTCCCAGGTTCAGTCCGGAAGGTCCGTTTCTTTCTGGCTTACCAATTCGGATAAGTCGGCACTTTTTGAGGAACAGAAAACACAACCTGCTTTCGCCGACAACACCGGTGCAAAAGCGGACATTGTGATCAACGACCAGGAAACCCACCAGACCATCGACGGCTTCGGATTTACCCTCACGGGCGGCAGCGCGTCACACCTGGTCAAAATGAGCGCCGCAAGCCGTGCCGCATTATTAAAGGAGCTCTTCTCGCTTGACGGCAACAACATTGGGATCAGCTACATGCGGGTGAGTATCGGGGCCTCCGACCTCAACGAAACGATCTTTTCCTACAATGACCTGCCGCAGGGGCAGAAAGACCTTAATATGGAAAAGTTTGATCTCGGGCCGGACAAAAAAGACGTTATTCCTATTTTGAAAGAAATCCTTGCCATTAATCCGGACATCAAAATCCTGGGGTCGCCCTGGTCGCCCCCGGTCTGGATGAAGGATAATAATGATACGCGTGGCGGAAGTCTGAAACCTGAGTTTTATGATGCCTATGCCAAGTATTTTGTCCGGTATGTGCAGGATATGAAAAAGGAAGGTATCAGGATCGACGCGATCACGGTGCAGAACGAACCGCTTCATCCAGGCAACAATCCAAGCTTACTGATGCTTGCCAAAGACCAGGCGACATTTGTAAAAAACAATCTTGGCCCCGCATTTAAGGCCGCAAATATCGATACAAAGATCATTATCTATGACCACAATGCCGACAAACCGGAGTATCCGATATCTATTCTGAATGACCCTGAGGCAAAAAAGTATATCGACGGTTCGGCGTTTCACTTGTACGGCGGGCAAATTGAGGCGCTTTCAGAAGTACACAATGCGCACCCGGACAAAAATCTGTATTTTACGGAGCAATGGATGGGCGCACCGGGAAATTTCCTCGAAGATTTCCCTGATCATATCAAAAAACTTACGATTGGTTCAACCCGCAACTGGAGCCGTACCGTGCTGGAATGGAACCTTTCAAACAATCCTGAAAACAAGCCATACACGGATCGCGGCGGCTGTGACAGGTGCCTGGGCGGCGTGACGATCGACAAGGATAATGTGAGGCGGAACCCTGCTTACTATGTAGTGGCGCATGCATCTAAATTTGTCCGCCCGGGATCCGTACGGATTGCTTCCAATGAGGCGCCTGACCTCCCCAATGTGGCTTTCAAAACGCCTGACGGCAAAAAAGTGCTGATCGTTTTAAACGATTCCGACGCGACAAAGACATTTACTTTTCAGGACGGAAAAGATGTGGCTTCTGCCACTTTAAAACGTGGTGCAGTAGGGACGTTTGTTTGGGAGTAGGGTTGATTTTGAATGAGCCGCCGTGGAACGGGGAGTGATTGAATGATTGAATGAGTGAATGAGTGAATGAGTGAATGAGTGAACGAGGGAATGAGCCGCCGTGGAACGGGGAATGAGTGAGTGAGTGAATGAGTGAATGAGTGAATGTCATTTTTGGTCATTTGTTGTCATTTATAGTCATTTATAGTCATGTATTGTCTCAATAGCAACCTCGCGACAATAAATGACCCAATGACTTATTAACAATAAATGACCCAATGACTACAAATGACCCAGTGACTACAAATGACCACAAATGACTTCCATTCCTACTTCACTCTTCTTTTTCCCTGAAAGTCGGTGATAGTAATGGTTTTCAGGCCTTTGGATGGTACTGTTACTTTTCTGGACGACTGGGACAAATAACCTGAACCGAATTGAAACTCCATTGTTATTTTCTTCCCGGATGTGTAGGTGGCTTCCAGCAATGCATCCTGCGCACCGGGGTTGATAACCATAACGGATTCTGCTCCCGGGAGCTTGAATGTTTTCAACGCAGCATTGTTCTGGGCAGCGAGGACCAGGCGGCTATTGTTTCCTAAGAACAATTGCGAAAGGCTTTTCCCATCACCTTCCACCAAAAAACCACTCTCTTTTGGCGAAAGTGCTGAAAATGAACCCTTTCCATTTCCTTTGAGCATTAGCCCGTTAAAAGCATCCAGTCGCCCGCTGATGGATTCGCTGGCGTAGGTATTGCCGCTGAGCAATATATCCAGGTGACCGTCGCCATCGTAATCTCCGGCGCAAAGTCCGTAAACGGAACCAAGCTGAGCGGCAGACGGCAACAATTTTATTGTAAACTTTCCTTTTCCGTTGTTTTCAAGGTAAACCGACTGCATTACTTCGCAGATCATTTTTTTAGCATCCTTCAACTCTTCCTGGGAGAAAACGTCGCTGATCTTTGCTTTGGAATAATCAGCATAATAGATAAACCGCTTTTTCAGGAAGTTCATCTGGCTGGTCATTTCGTCACGAGGGTGCACGGGATACAAGTCCTCGCCAACATACCTGCACAAAACCGGATCCATCGTGCCGCTTTTATCAAAATCTTTTGCCAGAAGCGTAAGCGGTTGTTCCTTTGAAGGATGTCCCTCTGTATTGAGGCCGACATTTCCGATTACATAATCCATGTCACCGTCTTCGTCAAAATCTCCCGCAGCGATGCTATTCCACCAGCCATGCGTATTTAACAATCCTGTTGATTCTGAAACATTTATCAGCTTTCCACCCGTATTTTTATAAAAAGAAATGGGCATCCATTCTCCCACAATGATCAGGTCTGTCCTGCCGTCCTGGTCAAAATCTGTCCAGACTGCTGCGGTTACCATGCCGGCATTTCTAATTTCGGGGCAGACTGTGTCGGTGACATCGGTAAACTTTCCTTTGTCATTGCGCAAAAGATAGCTTTCGCCCGCCGAAGGATATTGCCCGGGCGAAAGTCTGCCGCCAACAAACAAATCCAGGTCGCCGTCCTGATCAAAATCAGCAGCATTAACCGTAGACCCACTACCCGAAAGTGCAGGTAACGCATTGACATCCAAAACAAAATCCCCGTTTCCGTTATTCTTGTAAAGCCTGTCCTGATAATATTTTGACCCCGGCTCAAACTCATTGCTGCCGCTTACCACATACAGATCCAGATCGCCGTCTCCATCTGCGTCAAAAAGCAGCAAGCCCATATCTTCCTCGTATTTCTGCAGCGTCGTCAATGGTTTCCGGAGGAATTTCTCCTGTTTGTTTTGGATAAAAAAACTACCCGATTGATTGAACGCACCGCCGACATAAAAATCGTCCAGCCCATCGCCGTTCACATCGCCGACCGCCATACCCGGGCCGTTTTGCGAAAGTAAGTGCGGCAGCAGCGGCTGGATTTTGAAATCAATGTACAAGTCGTCTTTATGCTGATAATCGATACCGTTTGCCGAGATTTCAGAAAATATTCCCGAGGCTGGCAGGGCAGTATTTTCCGTCTGGCTGACAGCCGCCTTGTAATCAGGTTCCAGCAACTGACCGGCTTTAACTTTTTTCAACAGCTGCGTTTTCCCGTCAGGCCACACAACCCGGACCGAATCAACCAACGCAGACTTGCCAAGGCCGAAATGAAGCGTATTGGATACCGTTGATTGGTATCCCCGGTAAGGCGAATGCTCTGTAAACTGCAGTTTATTGTTGGCATAAACAGTGATTTTAGCCCCAAAGCCGTAGGGATTTTCCTTCGTTCCTTTCAACCTTACATTCAAAAAATGATGATCCGGCAACCGTTCCGAGTGGTTCTGATAAATAAATGCTTCCTGATCTATGTTGTTCATGACCAGGTCCAGATCGCCGTCATTGTCCAGATCG
This sequence comes from Dyadobacter bucti, assembly GCF_005869225.1. Lineage (GTDB taxonomy): Bacteria > Bacteroidota > Bacteroidia > Cytophagales > Spirosomataceae > Dyadobacter > Dyadobacter bucti. The sequence continues at coordinate 297,060 of NZ_SWFP01000002.1, forward strand.
GCATATGCAGCTCCGTTGGAAAAGGATGGAATGTCAAAGCCCCACTCGGCAGACCTGTCTGTGAAGGTAAGATCGTGGTTATTATCATATAAATAATTGGGCACGTGCGCGCCTTCAACCTGCTTTAAAGCTTCTGTCAAGCGCCTGTTATGACCATTGCCGGAACGCATTTGTTGCTCATGTTCGGCCATGCGGTAAATCACAAAATCGCGGTTAGTGATGTCTTTCGGGTAGCCGTTCGTGATCATCAGGTCGCGGAAACCGTCGTTATTGTAATCCGCAAATAGTGCACTCCAGCTCCAATCGGTGGCATGCACACCCGAGTACCGGCCTATCTCGCTAAAAAACGGTTCATTACTCCCCGGCCGGTTTCCGTTGTTATGTTGGAGGGTATTACGCATAAACTGCGGCTCATACCCCATTTTCAGTTCCGATAAATGCCGGTCGTAATTCATCAGGCCGAACATATTTTTGCTCCGCTCGTTTCCTTCCGGCAGCATGTCCAGGGTTATAAAATCCACCAGGCCGTCGTTGTCGATATCCGACGCATCATTGCCCATGGCCGAATAACTCTGGTGACGGAAATAACCGGCAATCGAGTTTCGGAATGTCCCGTCCTTCTGATTGATATACAGCAGATCGTTGGAGACATAATCATTGGAAATGTAGATATCCTGCCAGCCGTCACTATTGACATCCAAAACCGAAATACCAAGCCCGTACCCTTCTTCCAGAATGCCCGCATCTTTGGATACGTCAGAAAAAGTACCGTCACCATTGTTTCTCAGCAACCTATCTGTATTCGGGGAAGTGCCGTCGTTTTGCCTTTTGCGGATATTGTTCGGTCCTTTCATGTTCATGACGTTGGTCACGAGGTACACGTCCAGATCACCGTCGCGGTCGTAATCAAAGAAAGCTGCCTGGGTAGTGCTGCCGTTGTAGTCCAGCCCGTACACCTTCGCTGCCTCTTTAAATGTATTGTCCTTTTGATTGATAAACAGCAGATTAGGCAATGGTCCGGCCTGCGCAGGGCCTGCCCGGCAAACATATATATCCTGAAAACCATCGCCGTTGATATCCACCATAGCAATACCCCTCGCCCAGCCGCCCGGTATTTTTATACCCGACGCTCCGGTAATATCGTCAAACTCAATCTGTCCCCCTTTTTTTGTTTTGTTGAGATAAAGCCGGCTGTCTGTCATGTTACCGCCGAAGAAAAGATCCGTCAGGCCATCATTGTTGATATCACCTGCGCCAACGCCGCCTCCGTTGTAAAAATATTCGTAGGTAAGAATGTTGAGGTTGTCGTCCTCTTTCAGCTGGTTTGCAAAACGGACGCCCGTTTTATCACCGGGCAGCAGTTCAAATAGTGTCTCTTTACTTTCCTTCCGGCAGCCCGTCAGAACGAGGAGAAGGGTAAAAAACGGGATCAGCTTTCGTATATAGGACAAGAAAAAGATCACTTGGCGCCGGATGGGATTTTGGTAAAAAAACGAACTTCAAACAACTCCTGGTTTTTTCCGGGGAGATAAGGTTTTTGTGCTTTTTTCAGTATCAGTTGGCTATCGGTCAATTTCAGGATTTGAAAACCGCTCAGCTGATGCCCTGTTGAATCCGCATAAACCAGTGAATCGCGGGAAGGAAGCTTGTAATGGTACGTTTTATGCTTTTCCCTTTTTCTCTCCGTGAGAATTCCACCAGCACCGTATTCAAATGTGGACCAATGTTCGTCAAAGGTATTGTTTGTAAAACTGAACCCATTTACAAAATTATTGATCGAATCCGTCCTCCATACACCTTCCAGTTCTTTTTCCTGCATGTAAACAGGGATATTGCAACGGCACAAACCAATGATCAGGAGCAGTATCGGGATGATTCTTTTCAATTGTATAGTGTTTTAGTCCGGCTTTTTCAGCACATTTCCCGCACCGGAATCATTCCGGCACGGGATGTACAGTCACCATTAGTAAAGGTTAATAATTGGAATTCTGTTTCAAAACACCGTTGCTTAAATCCACTTCGCGCTGAGGAAGCGGGTAATAGTAATGTTTGGGTTTTACAAAATTACGGGCGGGTTTATATGGCCCTCTTGCGATTCTGTAATGTGCGGCAATATCAATCAGGCCGGCTTTGTCCCAGCGCATCAGATCCTGGTGGCGTTCGTTTTCACCTGCAAGTTCTACACGGCGTTCATGCATAATATCCGCCATTTTAGCCGCGGTTTTTGCAGGCAGACCTGCCCGCCTACGCACTGCATTGAGCTCAGTATCCCCGCTTTGTCCTGACCGGATCTTGGCTTCCGCCGCCAGCAGATATACATCTGAGGAACGTAAAAACGGTGCGTTCAGGCTCTGGCTCATGTCACCTGCATCTGTAAAGTCTGTGTATTTTTTGAAGGCGTAACCCGTTACACGAGTCATATCAGCTTTGAAAATGGTATTCCCCAAAGATCCGCGTGTCACAGTATCTCCCGGACTATAAATAGAATATGATCTGCGCGGGTCACCTTTTTCAAACTCCTTTACAAGGTCTTCGATCGGCTCATGGAAACCCCACCCGCCAAACGCCTGGGGAGTATGGTAAAATGTTGGCGAATTGTCTGTTGTCCAGCCCGTTTCATATTGAAGGGAAAACAGGATTTCCGGGTTGTTCTCAGTCACCAGCGCAAAGTTTTCATCGTAACGGTCAGCCAGCTTATAAGCCGCATTTCCGATCACCTTTGCACTTGCTTCAATGGCTTTCGGCCAGTTTTCCTGGTACACATATAATTTGGCAAGAAAACCGTTCGCAGCACCCTGTGTCGCACGGCCCGACTCCGAGGCGTCATAGCTTACCGGCAGTAAGCTGGCAGCTTTCAGGAAATCGGACTCTGCCTGCGCCCGTACCTCTGCGAGCGTCGCCTTGGGTTTGTTATAATTCTGACCCAAAGCATCTTCCTCTGTCAGGATGGGAACCTCGCCATAGATCAGCGAAAGCCGCCAGTAAATAAATCCGCGCAGAAAATAAGCTTCACCCATGCTGCGGTTGCGCAGTGTTTCATCCATATCAACCTTAGGAGCGTTGATCAGCACCGCATTTGCGCGGGAAATCACCTCGTACTTGGTCGACCAGGTCGCAAGTATATGCGAGTTGGATGCGTCGAAAGTGAACATTTCAAGGGCAGTTTCATCCGAGTGGTCCCCTGCCCTGTTCATATCGTCAGAGGCGTTATCGAAAGTGTATTCGGTATGCGCAAAACCATCTTCATTCAGCAACGGAGCATAAATTGCGTTCGTAGCCGCAACCACGTCATCTCCATTGCGCCAGTACTGCTGGGAAGTAACCTGCCCGTAAGGCGTACTGTCAAGTAAATCGTCGTTACAACCTGTAATAGTTGCTAGGAAGATCCATCCGGCCAGAATATATATTTTTTTCATATCAGTTATTTCAATGTAAATCTGAACGCTAAGTTTAGAATGATAAAGTGGCCCCGATCGTCCAGGTACGTGCCAGCGGGTATTGTGCGTAGTCAACGTTAAGCTGTTTTTCCACATATCCCAATTCCGGGTTCAGGCCTGAATATTTGGTAAACGTGAAAACATTTTGGCCTGTGATGTAAAATCTGGCATTGGACAGCTTCACTTTCTCGATCACCGACTTGGGAACGGAATAACCCAGTGTAAAATTTTTCAGACGGAGAAAATCGCCTTTTTCAAGGAACAGGTCGGAAGGACGGAAGTTACGGTTAGGGTTATCGATACTTACACGTGGTACTGTATTGCTCGTCCCGGGGTCATGCCAGCGCTCTTTTTCCTCTGCGTACAAGTTGAAAGAATAGCTTGCATCAAGCCCCTGCATACGGTCGGCGTTGAAAATCTTGTTGCCGCCTACACCCACAAAAAACACAGTGAAATCAAAGCCCTTGTAATTAACGCCTGCATTCAGACCATAGTTGATCTTTGGCTGAGGACTTCCGATGATCGTTCTGTCGAGATCGTTAACAATGCCATCATTATTCAGGTCCAGGAACCGAACGTCGCCCGGCTTGATCTGTCCGTCAGTTTTGCGGGCGTCATTGGTAATATTAGGATTGGAATCAATTTCACCCTGTGTCTGGTAAATGCCATTCGCTTTATACCCGTAGAATGTTCCGTACGGCTGCCCTTCATAAGTCCGCACAATTTCCTGCTGGCCACGGCCATACAGCTGCGAGGCAAGAAAACCGCCCGGCGTTGCCAGTTTCGTGATTTTGTTTTGGATAAATGTAGCGTTCCCGCTCACATTGAAAGTAACTTCTCCAACCGAGTTCCGGTAGGAAGCTTCCACTTCCAATCCTTTATTCCGCAGCTGTCCGATATTCTGGTCAGGTATGGTAGCAGTACCGATCGTTCCCACGGATGGAGGCGCAAGAAGCATCTTTTTGGTATCTTTTATAAAATAGTTCAGCGAGAGGTACAGACTGTTCTTCCACAAACCGGCTTCCAGACCAAAATTGCTCATTTCGGCAGTTTCCCAGCCGATTTGCGTGTTGGCCAGACGGCTCTGCGCCGCGCCGGAAATATTGTTTTGTGTTCCGCCAGCTCCCAGTGCATATCTGTATGAAGAATTGATGAGTGCCAGATATTGCAGAGAGTTTACGTTTTGGTTACCCAGTTGCCCCCATCCTCCGGTCAGCTTGAAATTGCTGAATACAGGCAGTGCACTTTTGAAGAAATCCTCTTCTGAAATTCTCCAGCCCAGTGAAAAAGCAGGAAAATAACCCCAGCGGTTTCCCGGTGCAAATTTGGATGAACCGTCGGAACGGAAAGTAGCAGTAACCAGGTACCGGTCGAGCAATGAATAATTGGCCCGGCCAAACCAGGACGCCAGCGCATCGTAGCTGCGGTTGCCATTTTCACCCGCTACGGAAACGATCGTTCCGGCATACTGGAGATAACGCAGCGACGGATCCTCACTCGGGAAATCCCGACCGCGCTGTTTGGCTGAAATACTGTTGAATGTCTGGGAAGTAAATCCGCCCACAAGGTTCAGCTTATGCGCACCAAACTGCTTGTCATAGGAAAGAAAATATTCCTGCAGAAACGACCAGTACTTTCCATGGGTAAGGTTGAGCTCGTTGTAGGAATTGGAACGAAACTGGTCTGTAATCTTGATGTCAAAACTGCTGTTTTCCGAAAATGTGGCATCGGTAGCGAGGTTGGCCCTCAATTTAAGATCTTTTATAATTTCAAATTCGCCGGTCAGGCTTCCCAGAAAACGGTTCCGGATACTGTTCTGATCCTGGGTATCAACTGTAAAAATCGGGTTATTGATGTCGCCAAATGCACCAATTCCTTTGGTGCTGCTATATGACCCGTCTGCGTTCCTGACCGGTAGTCCGGGATGAAAACGGATTGCACTCCATAGCAGACCCGTTTGGGAAGATGTAGTATTTGGCGCGGTGTTGTGGGTATTGGTAAACTGAAGGTTCTGTCCGATTTTAAGCCTGGACCCTATCTTATGATCCGAATTGACCCGGAAAGTGTACCTTTTGTAAAAGGATTTACCAATAATACCTTTTTCATTATAATAACCGCCGGAGATCGAAAATGAGGAATATTTCCCTCCGCCGCGAATGGCCGCATCATAGTTTTGCGTCACACCACGCTGAAGCAGCTCATCCTGCCAGTTTGTTCTCTGGGTCTGATATTGCGGATCCTGCCAAATTGGTGGAATCGGCAAACCGTCATTTTCGTAAGCCTCACGTTTCAGGGAAGCAAGTGAATTGGCATCCAGCATATCCATGATCTTGATCCGGTTGGTCACACCCACATAACCATTCACCGTAAGCCTGATAGGGTTATCGAATGAGCCTCTTTTGGTCGTCACGATAATTACGCCGTTGGCAGCACGCGTACCATAAATCGCTGACGCAGAAGCATCCTTCAATATTTCTATTGATTCAATGTCGTTGGGGTTAACATCATTCATGGAACCCGACGGCACCCCGTCGATCACCACAAGCGGATCAGAATTGTTGACTGTCCCGAAGCCGCGTATCTGGATCGTACCGGCATCGCCTGGCGCACCGCCATTACGGATAATGTTCACACCGGCTGCTCTTCCCTGCAAAGCCTGCTGCGCCCCGCCGGAAGGAAGATTTTCAAAATCAACTCCTTTTACGGAAGAAACCGCGCCGGTAACATCCTTTTTTTCCTGGGTTCCATAACCCACCACGACCACCTCCCTGAGTGCATTGACATCCTGCACCAGATTGACTGTCAGCTCCGAACGGTTCCCCACAGTTGCATCCTGGCTTACAAAACCGATGAAGGAAAACCGCAAGACCACATCACCATCAGGCACATTTAGTGTGAACCGACCATCCTGATCCGTGGAAGTTCCCTGCTGACTACCCACGACCAGGACATTCACCCCCGGTAAGCCAATACCTTTATCATCCAAGACCGTCCCAGTGACTTTGCGGTCGGCTTCTCTCTGGGATGCCAGGCTTTGTACCGGGAAAGCTGCCGATTGAGATCCGCTCTTTTTTCGCAAAAGGATACGGCTGTTGCCCACAACTTCATAGGAAACGTCCAAAGGTGTCAGCAGCTGATCCAGAACCTTATTGAGCGGCCCCTGAAGTTGTTTCATCCCAACCGTACTTTTCCCCTTAATGCTGCTCGTACTGTATACAAATTTGACATCAGCCTGCTTTTCAATCTGGCGGAGCACCTGTTTGATCTCGATGGATTCGAGTTTCAGAGAAATCTCTTTATTAAGTAACTCCTGGCTATAAACGCCGTGGGCAAATGAAATGCCACAGCAGATCAGGGAAAGGAAAAGTTGTTTAGCCGTAGTGCTCATGACGTTGTAAACAACCCTTTGTAAGGGTATTTTTTTATGCATAATATCAAAGGTTTTTGTATACGTATTCATTTAATTATTCCAGGCATCCTTCTCCGCGTATAAAAAGCGAAGTTCCGCGGCTTTCATAGTCTGCATTCACAGCCTTGCAAATAAGGTCGAGCTGAGAAAACATCGTCAGATCATTCAGGTCGCCGGTAAAAAGGCAGTTCCTGAAAACATCGTCTTCCACTATAATATCAATTCCATAGGTAGTTTCGAGTATGGCAAAGGCGTCGGCGACCGGCGTCTCGGAGAACTCAAATTTCTGCCGAGAAGCGACCGGCTTCACAACAGCGGGATTTTTAACAATGCCCAGCTCCATTTTCCTTGATTTTTTATCAAAAACAATTTTCTGATTGGGTGTAAGGATCACGCCATTGCGTTTTGTCTCCTTATTATCTTTCAGGATCTCGTAAACGGAGACTCTCCCGCTCATTACCCTCACTTCCACAGAGCCCGAACTATCATAAGACTTCACATTAAAACTTGTACCTAAAACCTGGGTTGCAAGATTCTCAGTAGATACGATAAACGGTCTAGCCGGATTTCTTTTCACTTTAAAAAACGCCTCTCCATGTAAATAGACAAGCCGCTGCTTGTCGCCGAGGTGATCGGGGTAACTGATTGTGCTGCCAGGCTGCAGGACAACCTCGCTACCGTCTTCCAGCATCAGGCTCTTCGGCTTGGCCGAAGTATTCTTTACTTCAAAATCATATTCCTTAGCCCCAAGCATCGAAGTGATAACCGATTCATAATTTGTGTAACCCGTGCCAAAAAACCAGCTTGCTCCGACGAAAACCAGCAAAGAGGCGGCAATCGCGGCAGCCCAAAGATAAATTGACCTCGCAGGTTTTCTTGTAGTGTTCTTCAAAAGCTTTTTCTTGATGCGCCTGCCGATTTCGTTTTTTTCAGGTAAAAGGATTTCCGATTCGTTCACCGGATTTTCTTCCAGAAATCTTTCAACCAACACTTCTTCTTCTGGTGTTGCCGCACCGTCAATATACTTTTCAATTAGCGTGTCGTAATTTATCTGACTCATAAGAGCTGTTTTTATCGGCTTTCAGTTGTTCGACTGGTACATCCAGAGCCCTTCTTTAAGCGCTTTCAATGATTTTGTAATGTGGTACTCCACCGCCTTTTCAGAAATATGCAGTTCTTCGGCTATGTCTTTTACAGACTGATTTTCGAAGCGGCTCAGCTGAAAAACCCGGCTCGTTTTTTCCGGAAGTCGGCTCATCACTTCATCCACCGCCTTTGACAGGTCCGAAAACCGCACAATTTCCTCCGTAGAGTAAGTTTCATGTATTTTATTCAGGATCATGTACTCCCGGTATTTGCGCCAGGTGATCTGTGATTTGATAAAATTGGCGATCCGGTATTTGATAGAAATCACAAGATAGGTGCTCAGATTTCTGATTGCTGTTTCGTTACGTTTGTACCAAAGACTCTCAAATATGTCATGAACAAGCTCTTCCGACTCTTCTTTTGAGCCGAGCTGGTGATAGCAAATACAAAACAGCTTGTACCAATAACGATCATATATCTCCTCAAAAGCTTGCTTATTGCTTTCGTGAAGCCGAATAACCAGTTGCTCGTCGGTTAAAAACTTACCCATTTCTGATTCTGCAATTTCGGGATATATGTATAGTCAATCAACTTCGAAGAACCCCTAACCGATTTATAAGATTTTTTACTAATGTTTTAATCTTTAAAAAAGGTTCTTATAAAGATACCATGATTTTGGTATCTAACCACTTGGAAACTAGACTATTTCAGGAAGACTTGAAATTCCGAATCGATCTGAAAATTATTGACGCCAATTTCCTTCATCCTGTCGCAATCCCTTTTCGCATCTGCCATAAAATCGGTCGATTTCCGGTAATGGAATTTGTTAATTGCCGCAACCGTCATGAAGCCATGTTCTTTCGCCCAGGCCACATCTTCGCTGCTCAGATTGGCGGGCCTTTCAAACAGAAAATAATGATCCGGCTTAAAACCGGGTTTCCGCATATTCTCTTCCAGCTGTTTCCGGGAACAGCTAAGCCTCAGCTTTCCTGTAAAAAACTCCGTAGACTCGTCGGTTCCTATCGTCAGGGCAGAACGGCGTAGCTTGTTTTCATCCAGCATTTTCAGCAAACGGTTAAACAATACCGTATCGAGCCCTCGGATCTTATTATCCAGCATCACACCGAGCTGATTTTTCCTGCAAAAAATGAGGATATCTTCCAGTTTCTGGGGGGAATTTCCGTCCAGGCTGCTTTTCAGGTTTTTGATCTCCTTCCAATCCGCATCGACTACCTTTTTATCAAACCCATAAAATCTTTTAAAATCAGCATCATGATTTGCAATAAGCACACCGTCACGGGTTACACGCATGTCGATTTCAATCATCTTGTACCCTTCTTCCAATGCTTTTTTCAGGGCTGGAATTCCGTTTTCAGTGTAAGAACTGTCCACCACACCGCCGCGGTGGGCAATCAGAATGTAAGAGGCGGGCTGAGCATAAACACATTTGCCTGAAACGAGCAGTAAGAAGCAAACCGTCAGAACATAGCGTCTTTTATCGATCATATACATTTTTCCACGCGTTGAGATTACAAAAGTATTGCTTGGAAAGATAACAAACCCCGTCTTAACAATAACATAATCCGCCCCATACGGACCATTTTGGCATTATTGTTTTAAAAGCGCATGTATTTGGTAACAGTAATTTCATGATTTGGATACATGGAAAACATGCCGAATGTTCAAATTTGTCCCATAAAGTGCAGAGGTATGCTGAGAAGGAATTTGTTAAAAAATATAGGATTGCTCGCTGCAGGGCTTTCACTGCCGAACTTGACAAACGCGGCCAGCCCAGAGAAACCGTCGCGGGTGCTGCGTATTGCTCATGTAACCGACATCCATGTGCAGCCGCATCTATGGGCGGCGAAAGGGATGGAAAAATGCCTTCACCATATTCAGGACCTGGATATCAGGCCGGACGTTATCTTCAATGGCGGAGACTCTGTGATGGGTGCAGGCGGGATCAGCAAACACAAGGCAAGCAGAGAGTGGAATTTGTTTCACGAGGTCTTACGAAACGAAAACTCTCTCCCGCTCTTCTCATGCATCGGTAACCACGATATATGGGCAAATAAAGAACACAATGCTTTGTTTGGTGACGGGAAAAAGTGGGCCATGGACGAATTCAAACTGCCGGAGCGTTATTATAGCTTTGACAAAAACGGCTGGCATTTCATATTCCTTGACAGCATCCATCCCCAGGAAGACGGCTTCAGGTACTATGCCCGCCTTGATGACAAACAATTCCACTGGCTGGAAAACGACCTCCGGAATGTCGATCCGGATACTCCGGTTATGATTGTATCGCATATACCAATCCTTGCAGCGTGCGTTTTCCTCGATGGCGATACACTGAAAGACAATGAATGGCATGTTCCAGGCAGCTGGATGCACACCGACGCGGCAAAACTGGTAAAGCTGTTTACAAGGCATAAAAATGTACGGCTCTCAATCAGTGGCCACACCCACCTGCTCGATCGTGTCGAATATAACGGCGTGAGCTATTGCTGCAACGGGGCCGTTTGCGGAAATTACTGGTTTGGCAAAACCCAGGAGACCCGGGCAGGCTATGCGATCATAGATCTGTTTGATGACGGCTCCTTCAAAAATGAATACGTGAGCTACCGAAAATGAGTCGCTCAGATCGAAAATTTACCGTCTGCTAATTCAGCCCTGCCGATTATTAAACGATTTTGGTAAGAATGAAGCTGTAGTGTTTGTTTGTATCACTCAAACGGGCAACTGTGGCGGTAACCAATCATACACACACTACAACTTTAACACTATACACACACTTTTCCAAAATGAATACCGTAATCAGAAACTCTCGTTCTCCACTTCTCTTAACCTCTTGTTTCATCTGAGCTACCGAGGAGTAACATGCTTTTCAACTCGCTGCATTTTCTTGTTTTCTTCACACTTGTTACAACGCTATATTACAGTATCCAAACAAAATTCCGCTGGATCCTTCTACTAGTTTCAAGTGCTTATTTCTATGCTTCATTTATTCCCGTATATCTGCTGATTCTTTCCGTCATTATTCTTACCGATTATTTCGCGGGACTATGGATAGAAAAGGCAGTGGGGCGCAAGCGCAGATATCTCCTCATCATCAGCCTGGTTGTAAATATCAGTTTTCTCGCTTTTTTTAAATACTTCGATTTTATAAACGCCAATATTTCCGCTTTGCTTGGCGTAGCTGGTACAAACCACCGTATCCCCGCCCTGAAAGAATATTTTCCCATGATCGCCCTGCCGATCGGGCTTTCATTTCATACGTTTCAATCCATGAGCTATACCATTGAGGTGTATAGGGGGAATCAAAGAGCGGAGCGGCATTTCGGGATATATGCCTTGTACGTGCTCTTTTACCCACAACTGGTGGCCGGCCCGATCGAGAGGCCCCAGAATGTGATCTGGCAATTTCACAAAAACATGGAATACTGTCCGGAAAATCTGAAAGCGGGTTTGTGGATGATCATTTGGGGCATGTTCAAAAAGGTGGTCATCGCTGATCGTCTCGCCCTGGTCACCGACGACGCATTTGGTGCCGTTGCCGATCAAAACGGCTCCACGCTTTTGATAGCCGTATTTTTTTATTGCTTTCAGATCTATTGTGATTTTTCAGGATATTCGGATATCGCCCTCGGGACCGCCAGGGCCATGGGATTCAAGCTCATGACCAATTTTGAATCGCCATATTTTTCCGCCTCGGTTTCTGAATTCTGGAAGCGGTGGCACATATCGCTTTCGACCTGGTTCCGCGATTACGTATATATACCACTGGGTGGTAACCGAAAAAGTAAAATCAGAGTTTATTTCAATCTGATGGTTGTATTCCTTTTAAGTGGCTTGTGGCATGGTGCCGACTGGAAATTTGTTATCTGGGGCGGAATTCATGGTGTTTATCTAATACTCGCTCAGGTCTTCAAATCCCGCCCGAATCCGCAGGCAGAAAAAGGAATCATCAAAATTCTAAACATTGGCTGGACATTCGTGCTGGTGGCATTTGCATGGATCTTTTTCCGGGCTGTCAATATCTCGGACGCTTTTGTAATCATCGGTAAAATATTGACTCTCGCCGATTATTCAGCTCCGGCACTAGCAATTAACAACGCAGAGCTGATTTTTTGTCTGGTTCTGATTTTTTTACTGATGTGTAAAGATTATTATTTCCCAGATTATGTGCCTCCGAAACGCAGATTCTGGATTTCAGCGTTTGCATTTTCTTTCCTGTGCTATCTGTTCGGGGTCTTCACGACCAACCAATTCATCTATTTCCAGTTCTGATATATGGGAAGAGTTTGGCCGCTGCTACTTCGATATGTCGTCCTGGCAACCTCCGCTATGATCCTGACCGTCGGCGTGTCCAAAAATATCCAAAGACGTATCTACTCAGCAGGTATTATCCCGGATCAATATCGCTACGGCGACCTGTACAACACATCTTGCCTGAAAGACTTCAAGGAAGTTGATTTTAACATTAATTCCGAACTTTCACCTTCCGATAAACCCCAAACCAGATTTAAAAATGTAGATCTCTATACCATCGGGGATAGTTTTACCCCTATGGACACCAGCTTTTACGCAGGCGATAAAAATTACCACATCTGGCTTGGGGTGAACCAGGAGAGCGTCACATTAGACCCAACGAAAAATTCTATTCTCGTCATAGAAATAATAGAAAGAACCATTCAGGAAAGACTTAAGAAAGATTTTAAAGCATTGTACATCGACAGGGGTTTCAGCGTCGCGAAGAAACCCGATAACCGGCCCCCCCACCCTCCGCACAGCGGCGCTCATATTTTTGAAAAGTTTGGAGAGCAGATCAATCAGCGTCTGGAGTTTATGCTATTTAATTTCGATCCAATTTTAATTTTAAAGGAACTGAAATCCCAGATAATGCTATCCTGGTTTCATCGTACTCATCCGGGAGCAATCATTTCAAAAGATGAGCAATTTCTTTTCTATCAAATCGAAGCAGACCCACAGAGCCCCTTGTCAGCTTTCTATAGTCTGACGCCCACAGACATCGACTCAGTAGTAACGAACATGAACAGCATTCGTGAGCATTATCTGAAAATGGGGTTCAACGAGGTTTACTTTTGCCTCATTCCCAATAAGACAACCATTTGTGCGCCCTCCTTAGCCAATTACAACGGTCAGATTCCGGCAATAGAGAGCCACCCGAATTTGCAAGCCCCAACGTTGTCGGTAATACAGTCCATCAAACCAAACCCCTCCTGGTTTCACAAGGGAGACGGCCACTGGAACGTCCATGGAAAGAGATTTTGGTTACGGACTGTGAACGGGCTGGTAGAAAAATGGAGCAAGAAAAATACACATAATCACTAAGTATAGTTGCTTACTTCTAATTCAAAATCATGCTGTTAACACAATTTCGGCAATCCGCACACAACATTAAACTGTATTTAGGCAATAATTCAAATCTCATCTCTACACTTATCTGGTTACTTATTTTCCTTACAATAAGCATTTTTTTCTACGCAGTCTTTACGTTCTCATATAATTTCCCTTTTTACGACGACTTCGAAAATATCCTTTTGTTTGCTGAAAACTTCTCAAAGTCAAATAGCGCAGAGGAAAGATTCGTACTGCTATTTAAACAGAATTTCGATCATAGAGTGTTGTTTGCCAGACTGTTGATCATCCTGATGTATCTTGTGACAGGTGAAATAAACATTGATTGGCTGATCGTCCTGGGCGATCTGACACTGATTGGTACTGCACTCATATTTTATCAATACCATGCGGCAAAGAAAATGTCACTTCTTGTCTTTTTCAGTAGCATTTGCCTGCTTTTCCAGGTGCAGCATTATGAGGATTCCATTTCCTGGGCCACGTGCGCATTACAACATGCACCTGTTATTTTTCTCTCTCTCCTGAGCTTTCACCTAGCATTAAATCGAAAAAATCTTTATCTGAGCGGTTCAATGGCTATTTTCTCAATGTTTACCAGTGCAAACGGTTTTTGCTCCATAGTGCTCTGGCTTCTTATAGCAGCCGTTCAAACCAATTCACTGAAAAAAATCCTTTTGCCCGGACTCATTGTGACACTCATAGCTGTCGCCCATTTATTTACCTTGAAGGTTCATTCCGGGTCAATCACTCAGCACATGACCAGCGATGTATGCAATAAGTTCTCTCTATTGTTGTCTTTCGCCGGGCTAATTGCAGATGTCAATATACTGGATAACATAACCCCCAGTATTGTCTTGGGGGCCCTGTTCTTACTCCCGTTGCCGATTATGGTCATAAAGGTGATTGCAGGAAAATCGTCGGAAATTACGACCCTGCAGTGGCTGTGCGGTGCCGGAATTACGATGCTTCTGTTTACCGGATTCTTAATAATTTTTACTCGTGGCGACAATTCCGATTTTTTAGGCTACCGGATGGATCGCTACAAAATTTACGCAGCTTATTTCCCCCTGCTTGCCATTGTGTTCTTTGACGAATATTTGTCAATACCTGGAATAAGAAAGCCTGTTTGTATTTTGATCCCCATGCTGTCATTCATTTTTTGCGTTGGCACCTACTACGTTTACTATGGTAAGATAACGCATTACCAACAAGTAATTACCTCAGACCAAATCAATTCTTCATGGAGCAATACAATCTACAATCCATTGATTTTTAAAAACATATCTCCAAAATCTCTATTTACTTTCCAGCCAGCAAATCATTTCTTACGGCAAAAAAGCAGCCTGGAAATATTGTTGAATGGTATAAACTGGAGATCGGTAAAACGGCGCGTAGCTGTGCAACGGAACGAAGACCGACATAAAATTGTTTTGAAAAACAACAGTTTCGGCATCGGTTACTCTCCGGGCTACGATGCGCTTTATATCGTTGCCGTTGATCGAGCCCATGGCCTACCCAAGTATCTTTTTGTTGTTGATAAAAATTATAAAAATTCGATAAAGCAATTCTACACCAGTTTTAAAAGGCCGATAAAAGAAGGATTTGCGCACACTATTTTTAAACATAAGCTCCAGAATGGGAAATACAATCTCTCGGTTGTAGCAATCCGCAAACATCAGATTGTTAACGTGAGTAGGATTGGCGAAATGGAGGTCAGGTAAGCGCAGACTGATGATTTCTTTTGGTACAGATTTTTCGTAAATTCCGAGATACCACGAACTGCCATCTAAAACATCTTATCTCTATGGAAATCAAATCGAACCACTCTACAGGAAACCGCCCGGACGGAGAAAGAATATTGGATGCGCCCTATGTTTTTACAGATATCCCAAGTTATCTGGAACAATTAAAATCGGAAAAATCATGGGTGAAAAACGACCGCAATGCAATTACCGTTTTCAAATCGGATAAAATTACCATTGTAGTAGCAGTGCTGAAATCAGGCGCGGTTGTAAATGACCACGCGATAGACGAGTGCCTGACTTTTCAAGTGATTTCAGGGGAATTGAAAGTGGAAACCGAAGGCCGCACTTTTTACACCACGCCGGGCCAGATGATGACCTTTCATGCAAAACATAAACACTCCATTCTGGCTCTTGCTGATTCAGAGATAATCATTACAACTTACAAAGGCTGAAAAGCTGGTTTACTATAAATCAAACATCACATCATAAGGCATTTGATTCCTAAATGATGTGATGCATGTTAGTAGGTGAACATTCTATTGGATGCTTTTCTGCATCTTTTGTCTTGACAGCAACGCCCAACCCAATGCCGCGAGAGCTGTAACTGTGCTTATGGTTAAAAAAACCTGATATGGGTTTGAATGCTCCGGCGGTATTGATACCACACCAGTTCCATCAGTAATTGCGGGAGTCATGGTGTAACGGCCGACCTCGGGCACTGCCTTTTCAGGAAAATAGTAAGCCAGTTCGATCAGTTCCTGCTGCATTTCTATCCCGGCCATCGGTCTGCCGTGACCAGCCGCGACGACGTTCGGAAGCAGGGCCGCAAGTTTGCTTACAGAATCTTCGGCCTGAAGCCAGTTGCAAGTGAAATATTTGGGTGGCCCTGACAGAACCTTACGCTGAAAAATAACAGAGAAAACAGATTCCTGCCTGGTAGTAGCGAACGCGTCCCCGGCGATCAGCACCTTGTCCTTTTCCCGCCACAAACTAATATGTCCCGGTGAGTGGCCCGGCGTGTGAATATATTTCCAGTCAGATAAAACCGGGATTGTGGGCATGATATCGGGGAAAACACGAACCCTGCTTCCAAGATTTAGCGCGCTGCTCGGATAAAGGTCCGCCAAATAAGAGACCAGCCCACCTCCTACGCTGGAATCCGGCGGTGGATACGCAGATTTCCCTGTCAGATAGGGAATTTCAAGATAGTGTGCGTAGACAGGTACGTCCCATTCTTCGGACAGCTTCTTTAAAGAGCCTACATGGTCAAAATGTCCGTGTGTGATAATGATAGCCGACGGCCGCGCGTTTTCGCCAAATAAACTGACAGCCATACGTTTGATCTTTGGGTAGGCAGTTTTAAGGCCTGCATCAACAAGTACCCAGGAATTATCCGACGGATTTTCGATCATATAGACATTAACGAAAATGTCCCTCAAACCCCACACGCCTTCCGCAACTTTAAAATGGGAACCCTCATCAACCTTTGTTGTTGTATTTTTCATGTTTGTGCGGGATAAGTTTCAGGAATTATAAAGTAGCCAATGATTAAAATTATGCCACTTCCGATTTCCACAGATGTTTTAAAACGGACAAAAAAAGGAGCGGCCTAAACCGCTCCCCGCACTTGTCTGTCGATGAAATGTTAATGCAATACACTTTGAGCATCACGAAGCCTTTTGACAGTATCGTGCCCGGCCCGCAAAGCAGCTTTTTGTTTTAGGATCAACTCGCGCAGTCCCGGCGTCAAATCCTCAGATTTAAGCGCTGATTCATATGCTTTTTGTGCAGCGTCTTCGCCGAATTCTGAACTTTCCAATGTTGTTTTTCTGTCATCTTTACTAAATGCAGCTCGCACATCCATCCAAACTCTGTAAAGTTTGCCGCTGAGCATTGTGCCGCTTGCAGGTTCACCGCCCAATTTATTTACCTCCGCATTCAACTCTGAAACGTGTTGCCTGCTGTGGTTCGCCAGATTGTTAAACAACGCCCTGATGTCGCTGTCAGTGGTTTCTTCATATGCCTTTTCATATCCTGCGACCCGGTCATTATTAATAAGTATCAGGTCATTCAGTACTTCAATAGCTTCTGAGTTATTAGCCATGACTTTGATTTGTTTGGTAATGCGTCAAAAATGAAAAATATTATTCCACGACCGGAAATGAAGGTTTTTGAAGATTACCTGGGGAGCTTTTTTCACCGTATAGACCGAAAATGGAGATTCAGGCGGAATCTTTACTTGTCGGCGCTCAGCTTTTTCCTGACTTTACTTAAAAATTCGGGAGAAAACCCAAGGTACGAGGCTATGTAGTGCTGTGCAACACGTTGTGGAATAGCAGGGTAACGGTTAAGGAAATCGAGGTACTTTTCGACGGCAGTTGTGGAAATCGTTCGAAAAAGCCTCTCCTGTAACTGAGCGAGATTTCTTTGTACCATCAGGCGAAACATCCGCTCAAAACCCGGAACGGCTGCAAGCAGCTTTTCCTTCGTTTCCGGCGTGAGGATCAATAGTTCACAATCTTCAAGGGTCTCAATGTACATGACACTGGGCTTCTGGCTGTGGAAGCTCGTAATATCACTTACCCACCAGTCTTCTATTGCAAACTGCAGCGTTACTTCTGCCCCGGAGTGATCGATATGATAGGAGCGGATGCAGCCTTTGAGAATGTAGGCTTCAAACTGGCATACCTCGCCCTCCTGAAGCAAAAAGCTCTTTTTGGGATATGTTTTTTTTTGCAGCAATGAATCAAATTTTTCCAGATCCTGCGGAGTAAAAGGCATGCATCTGAGTGCATATTCATTGATTTTTTCAAACATATCAGCCAAAATTATTTCAGTTTTCCCCCAATGCGTGCCGGATTTCGGAATAAAGCAGCCCGCTGCCACCACCATAATGCCTTACGCAGACAATTCCCGGATCAGCGGCTTTACAAATTTCAAGTATGCGGCGTTCAATCTCATCGTCCATACCCACCCCCAAAAGTACCAAATCAAATTCGTTTCCCTGAAAGGCTATAACTGCTTCTTCATAAGAATTTGCTCCTACCCCAAACCAATCTTCATTTTTGTTGATAAGGCGGATGATCGTTTCCAGTATTTCGGGATGATCGGCCAGGACCAGAATTTGTTTTTTCTCCATTTTACCCAAATTTACAATGCTTGTACACTTACCATTTCATAGGTACTTCCATCACCAGCACACTGGCGTCGGTTACAGCTTTGATCGCTACCAAAGGAACATCCCAAACCCCATAACCATCTCTGGTATCCAAAGGCTGAGTATTAACTATCACCTCCCCGCTGATGACAAAAACGTACACACCGTTCGCCTCGTTCTTCAGTCTATAATCGATTCCGAAACCACTTTCCAGATCACCCATATGGAACCAGGCTTTCTGATTGATCCATACTCCTTCGTCATCCCGATGGGGCGACAGTATCTGTAATAATTTGTTTTGTCTGTCACCTTTGCTGTAATCCAGCTGGTCGTAGCGAGGTTCCACATTCAGCGCATCAGGATACAGCCATATTTGCAGGAAAGTGACTGGCTGGTCCTCGTCCTTGTTATATTCGGTATGGTAGATACCTGTCCCGGCACTCATCGCCTGGATTTCGCCCGGGCTAATCACGGCAGTATTTCCCATGCTGTCCTGGTGTTCGAGTACACCTTCAAGAGGAATAGAAATAATCTCCATATTATCGTGCGGATGCCTTCCGAAACCCTTTCCACCATTCACGGTATCATCATTCAAAACGCGCAGTGCACCAAACTGCAGCCTTTCCGGATCGTAATTTCCATGAAAACTGAATGTCTGCGCGCTTTTGAGCCAGCCGTGATCCGCGTAAAAACGCGATGAAGCTTTATGCAAAATGCTATTGCTCATGATCTTTTTCAATTTTATTACCTAAAATTTTTTCGTTGACCAACCGGATTTCTTCTGCCGAAATTGTATGCTGACGACCCGGGTAAATCGCGTAAGTCACAAAAGCGTTCATACGTTCCAGTACTGCAATGCTCTCTTTGACCCTGCTTACCGGAACATGCGGATCGGGATCACCAGTTGAAATAAAAACCGGTGTCTGGCCAAAATCTCCGTGGTATTGCTCAGTATCCAGCGACTGACCTATCAAGCCGCCCGTGAATGCGATGATACCTCCGTAACGTTGCGCATTTCGAGCCGTATATTCCAGCGTCAGACATGCCCCTTGCGAAAACCCTGCGAAATAGATGTTCTCGGGAGCAATCCCGGTCGCCACGATATCCGTAACAAGTTCACCGATAAGCTGCAAAGCTGAGTCCAGAGCAGGCTGATTTTGTTCCACTGGTGCCAGAAAACTATAAGGATACCAGCTGTTATTGGTCGCCTGAGGAGCATATATGGTCGCCCCTTCCAGATCCAGATGACGTTTCAGGGAAATAATATCTTCGGCGGAGCCGCCACGCCCATGCAACAAGACGACGGCCCTGGTGGCTTGTACGGCCGGAGTTCCGGCCGTAACTATTTGTTTATTATGCAGATACATTGTTTTGAAATTTAAAGTACCGATACACGCCTACTTTTAAACCAAGCTGGGCAACACTTTCACTATCTGTGCCCGACGCGGCTCATATTGCGCTGGAAGCTGTAATCCGGATCCCAATTGTTCAACCGTTTCATCCGTTGCAAAACCAGGATTATCGCTTGCAATTTCAAACAAAACTCCACCTGGCTCCCGGAAATAAAGGGAATAGAAATAATTCCTGTCGATTTTATCCGTGATCTGATGTCCTGCATCGAGTACTTTTTTACGGAATTCCATCAGGATATCGTCATTTGCTACCCTGAAAGCGACATGGTGAACAGAACCCCCAGCTACATGCCCCGCTCTTTCGCCAGGCGCCTCTACAAGATCGACGATGGCTGCGTTTTCAACTGCATCAGTCACAAACCGAAATCTGTTTACATGTTCTTCCAGCAAACGATAACCAAAAATATCGGTGAGGATTTTCGCTGTTTCTTCAATTTTATTGCTGGTAATCGTGATGTTGTGAAAACCACGGGTCGCATTTTCGGCGGTTACTTCGCTTGTTTCCCAGGGTGTCCGGTGATCAGCAATTTTAGGGACTGTCAATTCAAATTTCAGGCCGTCAGGGTCAAGAAAGGTAAGGTATTGCTCCCCAAACTTTTCCGAAACCTTATTATAAGTTACTTTATTTGCTTCCAGCCTCTTCAACCAGAAATCCAGACTTCCCTCGGGAACGGAGTAGCCAATTTCGGTAACCTGCCTTGTTCCCCTTCTCCCGGCTGGAATCTGATCACCCCATGGAAAGAATGTAAGGATTGTTCCCGGTGTACCTTCTTTATCTCCGTAATAAAAATGATAGGTGTTTGGATCATCAAAATTGACCGTTTTTTTCACCATTCTCAAACCCAATACGCGGGTATAGAAATCGTAGTTTCTTTTGGCGTCGCTTGCTATGGCAGTGATGTGATGTATGCCGTTGATTGTATTTTCCATGATCATTAAAAGTTTAGTTCTTTTTGTTTTTGTTGATACAAAGATACCATGGACCGAAAGCCCAAAACATTGAACTAGGACAAGAAAGAATGAAAGGAGGAAAAAATCAATTAAACGCAGCTCTGTCCCTGATGATCTTTTCCGCAGCCCGAAGTAAGGCATCGTCTTCGGTAATGCGCTTGTTTTGCTTTGCGGCCTCGAAATACACGCTCATTGGATACTTGCCCTCAAAGCCGGAATCTGTTTCTACCATTGGCACTTTCAGCCGCGCATGCCTGATACTTTCCAAGTCGCTGATAGACACGTAGCTAAGCTCCGGTTTACCCTGGCCCAGATCACAAAGACCAAAAGCAATGTTGTTTGCAGTGTCCAGCTCGGACAACAACCAAATGGCTTTTCCATACTTTGAATGCAGTTTAACAACAGGTTCATGATCCTTACCCAGGTCGTTCTGAACTTCCAGGGCATTGTGAACCATAATTTCAAGCAGATTTTCCGGTATCATTTTGGACATGCCACAAAGGTAAGCGATAGATCCTTCCGGCAATAATTGTGATCGGAATTTAGTGACGTTCATAGCTTACCGTTCAATGTTCTGTCTTTTTGACTTGCTAACAAGCCCTGTAACCGTCAATTTGACATTCGCGAGATTCTGGACGTGTTTTTGATACCTATGTTACAAACAAAATTTGTTGCTATGGATGCCTTTTCAACAATGATTATCGACGCCGTGGAAAAAACAAAAAACGCCGTCGTCAAAATCGATATATACAAAACACAAAACGGGAAATTGCGTCCCGCCGGCTCAGGATCCGGCTTCATATTCTCGTCCGACGGGCTGGCATTTACTAACAGCCACGTTGTAGAAGGGGCGGAAAAAATCATGGTCAGCCTTTTGAATGAAAATGAAATTGAAGCGACTCTTATCGGCAAGGATCCTGACACGGATCTGGCAATCCTTAAAATATATGCGGAAGGTTACTCGGTAGCCAAACTCGGCGATACAAGCCAGTTGCAGATCGGGCAGTTCGTCATTGCGATCGGCAACCCTTACGGATATCAGCATACGGTCACTACCGGCGTTGTAAGTGCGCTTGGGAGGACTTTGCAAACACAATCCGGAAGAATGGTCGACAACGTCATACAGTCGGATGCCGCCCTGAATCCAGGAAATTCTGGAGGGCCCATGATCAATATGGACGGGGAAGTCATCGGCGTTAATACTGCTGTGATTCAGGGGGCGCAGGGGCTAAGTTTTTCAGTTGACATTAATACCGCCAAAGAAATTGCACGGCAGATCATTCAGGACGGGAAAGTCTTCAAGGCCTATCTCGGTCTTCAGTTGCAGGATGTACCTGTCAATGAAAAAATACGCCAGTATTACAAGTTACCAAACCGCAACGGGATTTTCATCACCCGAATCGAACCGGACTCGCCAGCTTCCCGCTCTCAGTTATTGGAAGGCGACATTATCATCTCTTTCAACAACAAAGCTGTTGGCAATTCAAACGAGCTATTTAAGGAACTGACTCAAAAATCGGTACTATCCGTTGTCAACATATCGGTGATCCGGCACGCTGAACTGCTCAATTTCATCATTGTGCCAGTTGAGAAGAAAAACTAGGTTCGCACGGCCCCGAATGCGGAATACGTCCCGAGTTCGTGGCTCAGATTTATAATCCGATCAACGTTAATGGAATGAAATTGCGACCATATTCTGTTATATAAATGACTGTATAGAATTATCGATGAACACATTTAATGAAAATTATGAACTGGATTACAGTAACAAGTGAAGAGGAAGTACAAGGAATTTATGATTCGACAGATTATTCCATCATTTATAAACATAGCCCGCGGTGTATGACCAGCCTGATGGCCTACCGGCAGCTCAAATCGGAAGTAAGTGCGGTGCCGAATATTTCAGTGCCTATTTACATTGTAGACGTAATCAGCAATAGAAAGGAATCCCGTGTTATCGCGGACAGTTTCAAAGTCGAGCATCAGTCGCCTCAATTACTGGTGGTCAAAAACGGTGAATGTGTTTACGACTCTTCTCACGAAGACATTTCGTTGCAAGATACCTTTCAGTTTATTCAGTAAGACGTCCTCCATATTGAGTGGTATTTTATTTATGGATTATGTCCATTTTGATGGATATAATCCATAAATTTGAAAATCATCTTAAAATATGGACCATGAAAAAACTCAATTTCACTATTATTTCAGAAGAAATGATCTGGCTTTGGTATTATGATGAATTGGGGAACAAGCACTTAAAGGAATTGCTGGGGAAGGAAGCTAGGGATTTTATGCAGGATTTCGTTTCAAGTAAGAAGGTTGTAAAAAAAAGCTGATTCCCGTCAGAGCTGTTCCGGTTTGCATACATTCCAATTCAGCTGCCCCGAATTTTTTCAGGAAATGTGTAACCAGTTCCGCAATTCGATTTTCTCAATTTGATAGAATATCTGCTTCATTAATGCTAAAAATGAGAATTTAGGGCAGTAAATTTTAAATTTCAAAAACAAATACGTACTTATGTAATATTTATTCTAGTAAATAATATTAAAATCTCTACATTTATATTGCGGCATACAAAAGAGATGTTACCTTCTACGGCAGAGTTTTATAAGTTTTGGGTTAAATTATCGGGTCGGCCATCACAATTTCCCCTCAATGCAAGGATATTTCACTCGGTGTGTGTGATATCCATTTTCGCCCTTTGTTACAATATACCTTTCAATTATCTGGTTGGTCTTCCTTCGATCGCGCTCTCAAGTTTTGTTGTCCTTGTTATTTGTGCAGGTCTTTATTATGCGTCGAGGTTCAGGTACAAAGTTGCTGAAAGCATCCTGATAACCAATTTTGTAGGCACTACGCTGTTTATAGTCAATTTTTTTCTCAACTCGGGAATCAGCGGGCCTACCAGCCAGTTCTTTCTGCTTTTTCTGTTGCTTAGCATTGCAATCAGCCCGGCAGAGCAGTACAAATTCTGGATCCCTGTTAATATATGCGTGGTGCTGGCTGTACATGCTGTCGAATTCTTCTTTCCCGAGACAGTACCGTTTACTTATATGAACAGGGAAAGCCAGTTTGTGGATATCACATCTGCTTACGTGGTGGTGGCGCTGCTTGCATATTTTTGCACCGATTATATCCGTAGAAGCTATGAACAGGAAAAAAACTCAGCCGCTGAAAAAAACAAAGCCATTGTGAGAAAAAACCAGCTCATCACAAGCCAGAATGATGAGCTGAAAAAGCTGAATGATGAGAAGAACAAGTTGATGTCCATTGTCGCCCACGACCTCAGGTCACCGCTGGCCAGCATTCAGAATTTTCTTGAATTACTAAGTGAATATGACCTTCCAGCGGAACAAAAACTGGCTATAGAAAAGGAATTGCTGAACTCCACGAAACAAACATTGGTGATGTTGTCGAAATTACTTGATTGGTCCAAAACCCAGTTGCAGGGAGTTTCGGCGCACAAAGAACCTTTGGACCTGAATGACCTTTTCGCAACTACCCTGAATTTCGAGAAAGGTATTGCCAGCAGAAAAGGAATCAAGCTGGAATATCTTCTGGATCCAACAATCACCATTTTTGCGGACCGTGAAATGATGCAGCTGATTGTTCGCAATTTGGTGGGTAATGCTATTAAGTTTACTTCAGAAGGCGGAACCATAGCCGTCCGTTCGGAGACCAAGGACAACAACTGTATCATCAGCATCCAAGATAATGGGATAGGTATCCCTGCAGACAAACAGGAAGCTATTTTTTCATTGAATGTCCAGTCGACTTTTGGCACTAAAAATGAAAAAGGTGTCGGCCTCGGGCTTCTTCTCTGCCAGGAATTCATACATGCCCAAAACGGTGAACTCTGGTTTGAAAGTACGGAAGAAAGCGGAACATGCTTTTACATATCAATCCCTCTTCACCAGGAGGGCGTTCTGTTGAGCGATCGGGAGTAAATGAGCCTGCGATTATTTTTGATTGCTTTTGGTTATTTTTGACAAAAAAGTCAAAATGAGCTTTCCAGACCGAAGAAAGAAAATCCTCAATGCGCTTCATCAGGCTGGAAGCCTGTCGGTAATCGAACTTTCCGAAAAACTGGCGATATCTCCGGCTACGATCAGGAGAGACCTGCATGACATTGCAGGAGAAGGATTACTGCTCAGGACCCACGGTGGCGCGATGAAAATTGAAAATCCGATTTTAACGGGTTTTATAGAAAAAATCGGGGCGAATGAGGTAAAAAAAGAACAAATAGGAAAGTGCGCAGCTGAGCATGTTCACGACGGTGACATTATTTTTATGGATTGCGGGAGCACTGTTTTCAAAATGTGCACATACTTGAAAACAAAAAATAACATACGGGTGATAACCAATTCTCTGCCAATACTCGCTGAGCTGATTGACGTTCCTGCGATCCAGATCAACCTGATAGGTGGCGAGCTGGACAAACACCGAAAAGCGATACACGGCGCAAAAGCTGTACAACATATTGACAGCTACCATGCACACAAGGCCTTTGTTGGAGTAGATGGCATTTCAGCAGAAAACGGGCTCACGGCGCACACGGAAAATGAATCGGCGATTACATCTGCTTTCGCCAGAAATGCAGGTGAAGTATTTCTGCTATGCGACTCGTCAAAAATCGGGAAAGACAGCTACTTCAAGTTTGGTGACCTGTCGATGATAAAATATCTTGTTACCGATAAAGAGCTCAATGCCGCTCAGAAAGAAGGCCTGACCGGCGCGGGACTGATCATTGTAGCCGACGAGTAAGATCAGCTGAGTAAATACCTGACCTCGCCATATACAGCCTGACCGTTGTCAAGTAATATATACGCCCTGTAATAAACGTGCATTTTGGGCTGAATAATCAATGTTTGCTTGTCGCGCTCATCTGAAATTTTACCCAGCCTGGGTTTAGACCTAAACACAAACTTATTGTTGTCAATAGTTGGAGTGAGATCACCAGACTCATCAGATATTACATACACTACTCCGTATTCTGAAAAATGATGATCGCCAAACGACTCAATGATGACACTGAACCTCATATTGAATCCATTCTTGTTTATAAATCCATACCCCGTTTCGATTTTTGGCCGGCCAGGATCCAACGTAGCGAAATAGTCCATACCTGAATTTTTCAGGTAAAGGAGCAGACCGACTACAAGCAGATATACAATTACAACACGGGTCACCAAAATTCTTTTCAACACAATCCGATCATTTTAGATACCTATTATGATTACTTCGTTAAAAACTGGAATTCTAGAACGGACGTCAGTACATAGGAAAAGGGTTCTCAGAATTTGAATGTCAAGTATCTTTTGGCCGGCTTTCGAACCCGTAGTAGTGCCCCAGCTCCACGTTTTCGAGCATAGCGGCAGCATTGTCCACCAAAATGGCGAGAGAAAAATGAAAGGTTACCAGGTATGAAGCGATAGCTTCTTCGCTCATTCCCACAAATCTGGCAGATAATCCGGGGGATATTTCATCCTGCAAGCCCAGCTGATGCAGACCTACCACGCCCTGCCGCTTCCGCCCGATTTTTAATAGTAAAATCTTCGTTTTTTCGTCATCGACCGGCATTTTGTCGGAAGGAATCAAAGGAACCCCGCGCCAGGTCAGAAACTGAGACCCAAAAAGCGAAATTGAAGAAGGCACTATCCCTTTGTTCGTACATTCACGACCAAAGGCTGCTATGGCAGCCGGATGCAACAGAAAAAACGAAGGCTCGTTCCATACTTTCGCCAACAGCCCATCCAGGTCATCAGGTGTCGGTGGCCCTGTTCGGGTAGACATGCGTTGCTGGGTTGCTACATTATGCACTAAACCAAATTCACGATTATTGATCAGCTCGCTCTCCTGCCGCTCTTTGATGGTTTCGGTAACAAGATGAAGATGCTCGTCATACATTTCATGCGGTATGCCGTATAGGTCAGCTTCCGCAGTATGCACATCCAATACAGTACAAACAGCCCTGAGGTTATAAATTCTCGGATTCTCTTCATAGCGTACAAACGCGTTTGGCATTTCCCGCCATTCCTGCTGATGCGCTGGGAAGCTAATAGCGCGTCCTTCCCGGACTTTTCGTGCGCGAAAATAACCGGATTTAACAGGCACCCATTCCAGCAAATGGCACAACCAGCGAGGAGAGACTGATTCAAATTGAGGTGCGATGATTGGTGCATCAGACAATTGCTGCGCAGCTACCTCTGCCAAAGTATTTTGGTCAGTAAAAGACATGGGATAAATTTTAATGGTTGTAAAATCCGGAAGTACCCGTCCCGATCATCGATGGGACCAGCGGGACAAATAAAAATAGAAAATACAAGCCATCAGAAGGCCCACGGGTTAGCCCCAGGCGGTTGTGAATTACCCTGCGGTAAAATCCGGCAGTCTAAACGATATGTCTGAAGAAAATTTACTTATAGATATCCTTTAAATCACTCTCAAAAAAAGTGTACGGGTCATTGTAAAACTTTACAAAATCCGGTGCGCTCACCTGGCCGGGAAAAGGAGCGTAAAAATGGGTGGGGCTTTTAGTGTCATTTCGCCAAACAAGCACATAGGCCAGGTTCATTTTTTCTGCTTTTAAAGTTTTCAAAAGTATCTCCGTCCACCAATCGGGATTAGGGACTGTCTCAAGTCCCGTTTCGGTAAATGCTGCGAGTTTATTGGCTTTTTTAGCATAATCGGAAACAATTTTAAGCTTGCCAAGCCCCGCTTCCAGATTGTATTTTCCATCCCGCCCAAAGTCTCCGTAATTATCCATACCCACCATATCCACCCATTCGTCGCCGGGATATCTTTCCAGGAAATCGGCTTCAGAAGTAAACTTGTTATCGGGCGAAAAAGCATAAATGAAGTTGTGAACATTCAGATCGTCCCTCAAATATGAAACTGTAAACCGCCACACTGCAATGAAATCTTCCTTAGAAGTATGACCCTTCCCCCACCAGAACCAGTCGCCATCGAACTCGTGGTAAGGCCGGAAGATCATCGGAACCGCTGCTCCGTCTTTCCCCTTCGCGGAATTAGCGAAGTCAGCAATTGTTTTTAGTATCTCTTTGTATTTTTCATGATGCGAGCCGCCCGGTTTAATCAGTGCCATGGCGGCCACCGAAACGGAATCTTTCCAGTAAAAACCGCCGCCTGAGGCAGGATTTGGAAAATGCCAGGCCACCGTGGTAATGCCTCCGCGGTTATAAGTATCCTCGACATTCTTTTTCAGGGAGCCTGCCGTTTTCGCAACCTCATCCGCAGGCACGCCCGAAAACCCGCTAAAATCGACACCGATCACCGCGGGATGAGAGCCGGTTACCGATTTTACATCCGACCTGTCGGCGTCGGCCGTCCAGCCGTGCCCGTACTCTGTCGCATGCTGGTGACCGAATAAAATGTGATCTTTCGCAATGGTGGTCAGGTTCTTATACAATGCCTTAGTCTCACGTGTAGCATTTTTATCAATTTGCGCTACATTAATATGACTGCAAAATAACAGCGCGACAGTCCAAATGATGTCTTTCCCCATAACTCGTCTATTATTTAAAATGAACTCAGATTTGCCGGCCATGTACTGCCCCGACACCCAACCTGACTGTAAATAGACTACAATCTGCACAATCTGAAAGACAAACGGCAATTATTATGATCATTTTAAGAATCTTTTGTCTCAGTTTAGAATTATGTGCAAAAAATAAGACATACTTTTGAATATAATTCTGAATTATGTTAATTTCACAGAATGATAAGCGGAAATGACATTACACTCGACAAAATAGATCTCAGCATACTCAGGTTTATGCAGCAAAATGCGCGAATGACCAATGCCGATCTTGCCCGGGAACTGGAAATGGCCCCGTCGGCTGTGTTGGAGCGCGTAAAAAAACTCGAACAAAAAGAGGTAATCCTTCAGTATACAGCACGGATTAGCCCTGCGGCGGTGCAGCAAAAGCTACTGGCATTTATTTTCATGAAGTCATCGGAGGGAATGGGCAGCAACAATACAGCAAAGGAACTTGCCAAAATCCCGGAAGTGCAGGAAGTGCACCACATTGCCGGAGACGATTGTTATCTGGTCAAGGTCCGCACTGCCGACTCTTCGTCTCTTATGAACCTGATGCGCAATACGTTCAGTCATATCCCCAATATACTTTCTACCCGCACTACTATTGTATTGGAAACGGTGAAAGAAGAACAACAACTAGTAATACCAGAAAAATAACGGCCATGCAGACACAAAGTAAAACTCCATCGACCGCCATGGTCGTACTGGCTTTTGCCACTGTTTATATTGTTTGGGGCTCAACCTACTTCTTTATCCAACGGGCACTGGCCGGCCTGCCGCCGTTTACGCTGGGTGCAATCCGGTTTATCGCCGCCGGCCTGTTAATGATGACTTGGAGTGTACTGCAGGGCGAGAAGCTTTTTTCATGGCAAAATATGAAACCGGCTGTTGTTACCGGGCTGCTTTTGCTCTTCATAGGAAACGGCGTGGTGATCTGGGTCGAACAGTTTTTGCCGAGTGCCATGGTAGCCATCATGCTATCGTCTTCGCCCCTTTGGTTTGTGGCGCTTGACAAATCAAAATGGCAGGAAAATTTCAGCAATAAATCCACTATTGCAGGGTTAATAATCGGTTTTGCCGGTGTAGTATTGCTTTTTAGCGAGCGGATTATGAATTCATTTTCGTCGCTGAACAGTTCACGTGACCTGTTTGCGATGCTGCTTGTCATCCTTGGCTCAATTGCCTGGTCAGGGGGTTCTTTATACTCCAAATACAAAACGGGCAGCAGCTCGGCCACCGTCAACTCAACCTGGCAGATGCTGGCAGCAGGTATCGCATTTATTCCGGGTGCGTTGATTTCAGGAGAATTGCAAAATATCGATTTTCAGGCAGTACCTATGAATACCTGGCTTGCGACCGGCTATCTGGTAATCTTTGGTTCTATCATTGGGTTCAGTGCCTATGTATGGCTCCTGAAAGTACAGCCTGCAACGAAAGTAAGTACTTATGCTTATGTGAATCCTGTGGTGGCGGTGTTATTGGGAATATTCTTTGCGAAAGAATCCATTTCCCAAATCCAGATTATTGGATTGATTGTTATTTTAGGAAGTGTTTTACTGATCAATCTGCACAAGTACCGCAAGGTGTCCAGGCCCGTTTCACAGGCCTGCTGATACCAGTTTTCGGGAGGGTATTTTACCCATAACAGAACGTCCCTTCCGAAAAACCTTCTACTTTAGAGATACTCTTGTCCAGCCTGACGAGCGTGACCACCCGGTCAAAATCGATCAGATTTGCTGCCTCCACGGCGATGGTCCCGACAAAATCCTTCCCTTTATGAATGAAATTCAAACGCTGTATGCGCACTCCTTTTACCGATTCCACTGCCGAGGTAATGTTGTGCAAGCTTGTACCATTGCGGTAAATAATCCTAAGCAAAAAAGTTTTACTCATTTTTTAATTCATTTAAATGGCTAATTAATATTCATTTACTGGCTGCCGCATGCAATAGCGCACTTGGCTCAGCGTGATAAATACGCGATATCGAGCGGATCATGTGGTCTACTTCTTCAAAAGTGTTGAATTTGCTGAAAGAGAACCGGACGTTCTCTTTGTCCTTCTCGCAGGGGATCGCGTTAAGTACGTGAGAACCGGCGGTTGTGAGGTTTGAACACGCACTGCCGCCCGACACGAATATCCCCTGCTGATCCAGCTTTTTCACAATGCTCCCCTGAGATAAGCAGGGAAAAGAAACATTCAGAATGCCGGCAATGCTGTTTTCCACGGACTTGCTCTCACCGTTGTAACAAATGTCAGGAATACCCGCGATGCTCACTTTTGAAATAAAATACTGTTTCAGTTTTGAGATTTTGTTGTGATTTGCTGCCAGGTCCCTGTTGGCGATTTCCAATGCTTTCGCCAGACCGGCAATCCCGATCACATTTTCAGTCCCGCCTCTCTGCCCTCTCTCCTGCCCTCCGCCCAGTATTTGTGCTTTAATACGCTGGTTTTTATTAATGTAAATAAAACCAACACCTTTCGGACCATGAAACTTATGTGCCGAGCCAACCAGAAAATCGATGTTCATTTCCTTCAAATCAAAACGCAGCTTGCCGATCGTCTGCGTCGTATCTGTATGAAAAATGGCATCATAACGTTGAGAAAGCTTGCTGATCGCATGAATATCAGTGATATTACCGATCTCATTGTTGCCATGCATCAGGCTGATCAAAGTGCGCGGATTGGCCCGCAGAAGGTTTTCCAGATGATACAGATCGATGTTCCCCCGCTCGTCCAGTTTCACAAAACTGATCTCGATATCACCCTCTTTTTCATGCTTGGCCAAAGTCTGCAAAACAGCTTTATGTTCAATTTTACTGGTGATAACGTGGCTGATTTCATAAGTCATGATCGTTCCCGACAATGCCAGGTTATTGGCTTCCGTAGCTCCCGACGTAAAAAAGATCTCATCCGGCGAAGCGCCTATGATGCCGGCAACGGTAGCCCGCGCCTGATCGATCGCCAGTTTCACTTTTCTTCCTGCCTGGTGACCTGAAGAAGGGTTGCCATAATGGGTTGTCAAAAAAGGCAGCATAGCCTGTGCTACTTCCGGGTCAATTGCTGTTGTTGCTGCGTTATCACAATAAATCTCCATATTCAAAAGTGTTAGTGTTGTTGATTGCTGCATTCCGCCCTCTTATGGCAGCGGCTCAGCGATTAATTTTGCCAGATCTTCATTCCATTTCTTTACATATTCGTCATAAAACGCACCCGTACCTTTTCCGGAAAAACCAGTGTGGATTTCTTTGACTTTGCCATCACGGCCTACAATAATCGTTGTCGGATACGCCAGGAATTTATCGATGGCAGGAAGCTTCTCTGCGATGGCGTCCCCTCCTACTTTTCCCGCAAACAGCAAGTCATACTGTATATCGTAGCGGTTTTTCAGCTTGGTCAAAGTGCTTTTTGCAAATGCCAGGTCGTCTTTTGCTTCAAACGCGAGCCCGATCGCCTCCACACCTTTGCTTTTATTTTCCTTGAACCATGGGGCCAGAAAAGTTATCTGATCGATACAATTGGGGCACCAGGTTCCCATGATCTCAATGATGACGACCTTGCCCTTATACTTGTCGTCGCTCAGCGAAACCTGCTTTCCATTTATGTCAGGAAATGTAAAGTCAAACTTATCGTAACCGGGTTTTAGAAAAGTAAGAGCGTATGCGTCGGGAAGTGCGGCTTTATCGTTTTTGGTCCCTTCAAACCGGATCGGTGCAGCATTTGCTCCAATTGAACCGGCGATGGATTGATCCCCATTGATTTTGCCCCTTACAAAAGCAGGACTCGAACCCGTGAATCCGGAAAGAAAAAACTCATCGCCCTGGACATTTCCTTCCAGCTCACGGCTATCACCGGTAACCGAAAGAATAATCCCGTTGATTTTGTTGCCTTTTTGCTCAAAAACTGCAACCCGGTCGGCCTCTGCCTTATCCGCGCCCACGATTTTGATCAGCCACTTTCCCGACAGGTCCGCTTTGGGTGAGAGCTCCTTTCCAGGCTCTGTAAAACGGTATGCTTTCCCTGGCACGGCGGAAAAAGGAAAAACCCTGCCTTTGGTGCCCGTGACCAGACTTTTCTGAACACCGGTAATTGTACCATCAGCATGAATTTTACCAAACCATGCAGTTTCAAATGTATTCAGGTTTACCTGTATGGAGTCCTTAGAAATACGCCGGACATTGAAATCATCTCTTCGGTCGCCGTTAAGAGCGGTAAAAACCGGCGATTCGCTTTCGCCACCCCTGACCTCAAAATTAAAAGGTACTTCAATATCCCCGGCGGTAAATACGCCACGCCATATCCCATTTTTGATTGCGTTAGTTTGCGCGTGGACGTTCAACAAGGTGGTAAGGCCGGTCAACAAAAGCATTCCCAGGCCTGCGGTTTTCAATTTCATTTTTAACTTCACTGATTAAAATTTAACAAGATTTATCATTAGAATTAGGCCGGGGCACCTTGCCATGTTACAGGTTGCCAGAAGATCACAGAGCCTAATCTCTCCCTTCGTTCTTTATAAATCTACTAATTCGATAGACAAAGATTATTTTATAATCCGAGAACTCCAAATGATTGGCTTTAATTCTTTGAAAGAATCGGGCATCCTACAACCAAATACCCCACTGGCGCGATGGAGCCGATTGAAGAAAAAGATAGTATTTCAAGCCCGGCGGATGATACTAAAAGAGCCTCTGCCGGGGCAGGGAGGCTATATTCTCTGGTTTTCTCCAACCGGAGAATTTTTTAAAAGGATTACAAAAAAGCAATTGAAAAATAATGCTGAAAATTCCTTTTATTACAATATATTAACCTATATACCCTTTAAGATTATGATTAATAAAATCAAAACTTTCTTCCTGTTTGACGGTCAGGCAGAAGAAGCCATCAACTTCTACGTTTCGCTCTTTAAAAACTCCGAAATTATTGATATAAGGTATTATTCTTCCGACGAAATGGGTGTTGAGGGCACCGTGCAGCACGCAACCTTTTCTCTTGGCGGGCAGCATTTTATGGCGATAGACAGCAACTTTCCACAGGATTTCACATTCAATCCGTCCATGTCGCTATTTGTAGACTGCGAGACAGAAGAAGAAATCAATTCGCTTTTCTCAGAGCTCACAGCTCATGGTACTATACTGATGCCGTTGAACAACTATGGTTTCAGCTCGAAATTTGCCTGGCTCACAGACTCATTTGGTATTTCCTGGCAATTGAATTTAAAATAATTACAACGACATATGATTCCGAAACGCCGACATGTCGCTAAAATACTGAGGGTCCGAAGGATAACTATTTGATCTATACGCATGTGCTACCAGATCACCTTCAATCCTTCGGACTGATATTTTTTCACATGCTCGTCATCGCTGATGAGCGTGTACTTGTAAGTAATGGCTTGCCAGATCAGCATCCGGTCGAAAGGGTCCTTGTGGTGGGAGGCAGCGAGCTGGTGATAGGAACTACTGAACTCCGCTGACAAATCCAGGAAAAAAAATCCGGTGGCTGTACTAGCGCTGACAAATTCTTCCGGCATATAGCCTGCCAGATCAAGTTTTCCGAGGGAAAATTTCAAAGCTATTTCCCAAAAACTGACCGCACTGACTACTATGTCCTGATAAGGATCTGCCAGTAGCTCTTGCGCTGTGTGGGAGAGTTTCTGTGGCTCGGTCAGAGCCCAGATTATAGCGTGTGTGTCCAATAAATATTTCATAGTTTTATCAATTCTTCATCTGTCATTTTAAAGTCTTTTCTGAATACTACCGTCCCTCTTCCCTCCAATATTCCCAGCTTCCTCGGCTCCTTTTTTGTCTCTTCCGCAGGCACAAGCATCGCCTTGACATCTTTTTTTCTGCCAAAGGTTATACCGATCCGCTCACCTTTCTCAACGTCCTTCAGTACTTCGGAAAAACGGGATTTGAATTCTCCCACGGTCATGGTTCTCATATGCTTTGATGTCTTTTCACCAAAGTTAATTTTTATTTGTCAAGTTGTCAAGTTGGTAAATTAATTGACCTGCTTGGTCAGGCTGTCAAGTTCAGCTTGTGTCGGAGTTGCCGAAGGTACCCCGTTTTCAGGGACTTCTATTCTGGCGATCCAGGCAACTGCATTCAATACCAGTTTCCTGAAATCATCGTTTTTCCAGTTGTTATGAATATGGCCTCCGGTGAAGCCGAAACCTCTCCCGCCATCTCGTCGGGTATATGCCCAGGCTAGGGTCTGCGGTTCTTTATTTTCAAGAACGGCCTTTCTTACCGCCTCATTATTGGAATGTGTACCATCGGGCCTGTTCAGAGTTTCTGCCGGGGGCAGGGCAGTGAGGATCGGAGTGATATTTTCCGAATGTTCTGAAAACCGGAGATGATAGTACCATTCGTCTTTGATGGTGAACGGTTTCACTCCCCGGGCTATGGGATGATCAGGAAGCTGTTTGAAGTTGGCTTGCCAAAGCGGGTTGACGGACCAGTTGATCTCGAAATAGCCCCCGACCCAGTGCAAAAAATACTTGCTCACTTCACCCACGGGGACTTCAACGGCAAAATGCAGAAATGCAACTCCGGCTCCTTTCTTAACCAGCCTGCTGAGTTCGTACAAATGCGGGATCACGATATGATCGCCGCCGCCGTCAGCGTAAATAACAACGGCATCAGCACCTTGCAGGACACTAGTGTCTTTTGGCCAGCCGCTATGGACCACTATGGAATGAGAGCCCGGCAGATTTTCATTCAGCATTTTTGCCAACATCGAGCTCCCTCCGTTGTGCTCATGTTCCCCTTTTCCATGGCTATCGGGGCCCGCGATAAAAACGATTTTTTTCTGACCCGACAGTTGCCCGGTAGCACCTTCACTTTTGGTTTTTACCTGCTGACTGTATGAAATATTATGAAGAATAAAACCCAGCAAAACCACCTTCCATATTGCATTTTTCATAACCCTTTCATTTAAATTCCCAATTTTCATGTTTCAAAGAGAGGAAGGTTTTCTCTTCTGCATAAAAATCAAGCCATGAAAACGCTATCAGGGATTTACTTTGAGGGCAAGACTAATGAGTTCTGCGGTGTTTTTCACGTTGGCTTTACGCATAATGCTGGCGCGCTGGTTGGCGACGGTGTTGGAGCTGATGTCAAAACGCTCGGCGATATCCTTGCTGCTCATGCCTTCGGTCAGGCATTTCAGGATCTGCTGTTCACGTGCCGTAATGATATTCCAAATCGATTTTTCCTGCGTTTCCTGATTTTTCGGCATGGTCTCCGGCAGACGAGCCAGTTGTTTCATCAGATTACGGATAATGACCGATGAAGCATCGGGCGGGAAGTACAATTCACCTTTAACCACACTCCTTACCGCCCGCAATATTTCATCCCGGCTCGTGTCTTTTTGTAAGTACCCGGCGGCACCATTTTGCAAGGCTGATATAATGTAGTCGGGGTTGTTGTGCATGCTGAATACAAGAATACGAACGTCAGGATGAACCGGAATAAGTTCTTTCATAGCATCCAGGCCCGACATCCGTGGCATGGTCAGATCCAGGAGCACTACGTCGGGATTGACTTCCTCTACTTTTTGCAGTACTTCATCCCCGTCTGAGGCTTCTCCGGCAATGAAAATATCCTCCTCATCTTCCAGCAAAGTAATAATTCCCTGCCTTACCACCGAATGGTCATCAACTACTAAAATACGTATGGGCATTGCTCAGGATTAAACTGCGGAACCTTGTATACTTTACAAATCAACTTTAACGACGAGCCTAGTACCACTGTCAACTTGTGAAACAATCTCCATTTCACCATTCAGCAGCTGCGTCCTTGTACGGATATTCTCCATACCGTTCCGGGTTAAAAAAGCGCCGTCTTCTGATTTCAAATTACGAATTAAAAAACCTTTTCCATCATCTTCGATTTCCAAAGTAATGTGATTCTTATTTTGTTCCAATTTAATCTTGATCTTATCTGCATTTGCATGTTTTACGGCATTGTTCAGCGCTTCCTGCGCAATGCGGTACAATCCGGTTTCCATAGGCCCGCTCATACTGATCCGCCGGTTACCATCGCCTTCAAATACAACTTTTATTCCCGAAGAGTACGCTGTCTGCTCACAAAGCAGCCGGAGTGCCGCACTCAATCCGAAATCGCTCAGAACCGATGGCATGAGATTGAAGGATACCTGCCTCGTCGTCTGTATCGTGTCCTGAATGAGCGCCACCAGCTGATCAAACCTTTTCCGGTGTTTCTCATCGAGAAACTGAACCTCTTTCAGACTTTCGGCATGCAGCTTCAAACCGGTCAGCATTTGCCCGATACCATCATGCAGTTCCAATGCAAAACGCTTTCTTTCTTCCTCCTGGCCTTCGATTAACGCGCCCGCCCGGACCCGGTCCTCAGCGAGCTGCAACTCGTATTTCTCCTCTTCCACCCGCAGCAGTTCATCCTGGGTTTCCTGTAGCCTTATGTTGGAATCTTTCAGTTTCTGGTTCGTGGCCTGTAAAGCAGTTTCCGACTCGGTCAGCATCGCTACTACCCTTCTGGTCGTATTTACCACCGGCCTGAAAATCAGTAAACCTTCTGCCAGAAGCACCAGGATCGTCATGATATCCAGGATCCATTCAATTCTTTCAAGGTTTTCCAGCCTTTGAAAATTTTCCCTGTCAAACTGAAAAACAATAGCGTTCATTTTCGAGAGGAACAAAGGCTCATTTTTCAGGATCAATGAAAGTGCCTTCCTTTTTTCGGGCAATGAAATGTCCGCATCGCTTATGGCCAGCAAATTGGTATAAATCTCTTTAAAAACCGGTTCTAAGTCCGTGAACATCTCATCCAGCACCTGACTCTTCCAGGTTACAATTCCCTTCTCAATAGGCAGCCGTTTACCCGCCAGCTGTTCATGACTTATTTTCCAGGTTTCCAGTAATGAGCCGAAATCAGCATCGTCCCGATGGCTAATCCCTTCAATCTTAAGTATCGCGAGCTTTGTCAGCCGCTGACTCAACATACGCTGCCTGCCAGCCACGTTCACAATCCGTCCGTCGTGATTAAGGCTGCTGATTGTCCTCCGGATCAAAAACAGTCCGCTGACCGTCAGCAATGCAACCACACACAGTGCCACCACATAAAACCGGGTCAGGCTGGCTGCTACACGTTTGTCAAGTCTTTCCATTCAGTCATAATCCGATGTAAACCATATTCTCTTTTACCATGACCGGAAAGGTATTGATTTTATATGCATCATCGTTTAAACACTGCCCGCTTTGCAGTGAAAATGTTTTTTTGTGAAACGGGCAGGCCACTTTTGCCTCTCCATCCTGACTGCCGATCATACCGCGCGACACCGCCATCTGCTGCCGGTGCGGGCATTGATTGTCCGTTGCATACCACTCACCTCTGCGGGCGAAGTTGAATATTGCGATCTGCTTACCCTCGATCAGCGCGCATCCGCCGCCATCTGTCGGGATATCGTCTACATGGCAAGCCATGTGCCAGGTTATTCTGTCTTTTTGGTTGGTTGTTGGTTCCATTGTTATGGGGTTAAGCCGCCGGCTCTGCCGACGGGTGAGATTCGACGGCTCTGCCGACGGTTGAGATATGGGAGCCTTTCAGGCCCTTCTTGAAATTCGCTACGCTCTATTATTTTCACTCATTCAATCGTTAGTCATTCAATCATTCTGTCATTCCCCGTTGCACGGCGACTCATTCCCCGTTCCACGGCGGCTCATTCAATCATTCAATCATTCAATCATTCAATCATTCAATCATTCATTCATTCAATCACGCCCACTCCTTCACCCTCTTCTGATCACGCATGGTCTCAAAGGCTACCGAAGGGTCTTTCATAGGAACATTTACAAAGTGCGAGAAGCGTTTTCTCAGCTCAGGGCTCTCCACCACTTCCTTCCACTCACACTGATACACGTCGATCAGGTCCTGGATATCCCTTTCCAGCTCTTCTGCAATCCCCAGCACATCATCTACCACCACCGCTTTCAGATACGACATGCCACCTTCCATCTTATTAAGCCAGGTTGCTGTCCGGGTCAGGGGATCAGCCGTTCTGATATAGAACATTAAAAACCTGTCGATCAGCCTGATGCAGGTCTCTTTATCGACATCCGTAGCGAGCAATTGGGCATGCTGGGGTTTGGAACCTCCATTCCCGCACACATATAAATTCCATCCCTTTTCCGTAGCGATGATCCCGAAATCCTTACTTTGTGCTTCGGCACATTCACGCACACAGCCTGAAACCGCAGATTTCAGCTTATGCGGTGAGCGCAGCCCCTTGTACCGGTCCTCCACCTCAATCGCAAAGGTTACAGAATCCTGCACCCCGAACCTGCACCAGGTAGAACCCACACAGCTTTTCACGGTCCGCAGCGATTTCCCGTAGGCATGACCGCTTTCAAAGCCCGCATGGATCAGTTCTTCCCAAATCTGGGGCAGATCGTTGAGATGCGCTCCGAACATATCGATCCGTTGTCCGCCTGTAATTTTGGTGTATAGTCCGTATTTCTGCGCCACCTGACCAATTACAATCAGTTTTTCGGGCGTTATTTCTCCTCCCGGGATTCTTGGCACTACAGAGTAGGTACCGCCTTTCTGGATATTCGCGAGGTAGCGGTCATTCGAATCCTGGATCGTTGCGCGGTCTTTGGCGAGAATATTCTCATTCCAGAGACTGGCCAGAACAGATGCTACCAACGGCTTGCAAACTTCACAGCCATCGCCCTTCCCAAAATGATCTAGTACGGAACCGTACGTTTTTAGACCATTCATTTTAACAAGATCAAGCAGTTCCTGGCGTGAATGGTCAAAATGCTCACAAACCACGTTCCGGACATAAACACCATTTTGCTTCATGACACCCGCAATAATATCCTTTACCATCGGTACACAGCCCCCACATCCGCTACCCGCTTTGCAGGATTTTTTTACGGCATCCATCGTATGGCACCCTTTGTCACTTACCTCATGACAGATCATTCCTTTCGTCACGGCCTCGCAAGAACAGATCAGCGCGTCATCGGGAAAACTCATTACACCTGCGCCGGAATCCTCTCCACCCCTTGACCCTAATATCAGATCTTCGGAATCAGGAGGCAGGATAGTTTTGCTCTTGCACGTTTGCAGCAGCATATTGTACTGATCTGCATCCCCCACCAGTATACCACCCAACAGCGTTTTCCCATCCGGCGAAACATTGATCCGCTTGTAGACTCCCTTGGCTTTGTTCTCATATCTGATCGTTTTACAAGCAGGTTCCTCAATAAAAGCATCCCCAAAACTCGCTACATCCGTTCCGATCAGCTTTAATTTCGTAGACATGTCGAACGGATGAAATTCTTTTTCTCCGCCCGTAAGCATAGTCACCACCACATCGGCCATTTCATATCCGGGAGCGATCAGCCCATATATCATATGATGCGCCAGCGCACATTCACCGATCGCAAAAATCGACGGGTCGGAAGTCCTCAGTTGATTATCTACCACAATACCTCCACGCGGATGTGTTTCCAGACCAGCGATTTTTGCCAGTTCATCGCGGGGCCTGATCCCCGCAGAGATCACCAGCATGTCTACATCCAGAAATGTATTGTCAGCAAACTGCAAACCCTTGATACAGTCTTCCCCTATTATTTCCTGAGTGCTTTTGGAAAGATGTATTTTAAGGCCCAGCGCTTCGAGCTGGCTTTGCAGCATACGGGACCCCGGTTCATCAATCTGCCTTGGCATCAGTCTCGGTGCAAATTCCACTACATGTGCCTCTTCCAGCCCAAGATCCAGCAGTGCCTTGGCCGCTTCCAGGCCCAGAAGCCCGCCTCCAAGAACCGCTCCCCTTTTTGCTTTGCGCGCATAAGACAAGATCAGTTCCAGATCTTCGATAGTCCTGTACACGAACACCCCGTCCTTTTCAACACCAGGTACCGACGGAACAAACGCTCCGGAACCGGTTGCCAGCACCAGATAGTCATAATGAACTACATGTCCATGGTGAGATCTTACCAGTTTTTCGTCCCTGTCGATATCAACAACAGGGTCGGAAAGAAATAGCCTGATTCCATTTTCCGCATACCATTCCAACGGTGCCAGGGACAGATCATCCGCCGACTTTCCGGCAAAATACTCGCTCAAATGAACTCTGTCATAAGCAGATCGCGGCTCTTCACCGAAAACCGTGATGACAAATTCACCTTCACTTTTTCTTTTAGCCAACAACTTTTCACAGAATTTGTAGCCTACCATACCATTGCCAACGACAACAATATGTGTGTTTAAAATAGTATCCATAGTTATTATTAACTATTAAATTGTGAAAACAATATTATTTTATTGTATTAT
Organism: Dyadobacter bucti; assembly: GCF_005869225.1. Lineage (GTDB taxonomy): Bacteria > Bacteroidota > Bacteroidia > Cytophagales > Spirosomataceae > Dyadobacter > Dyadobacter bucti. Next base: position 337,520 of record NZ_SWFP01000002.1, read on the forward strand.
TCTTATTATAAAGGCCTTTTCATTCAATTTTTACAAACCAAAATTAAATCGCGTTTTTCCAATTTCCTAATTTTATATTCGCAATAAAGATACTTTTTAAACATAATTATTGGCAAATAGCTTGTTTTATAAAATATTGACCCTAATTTTGAACCAATAATTCAATATAGTTACATTTTACTATGTATAGAATTTTTCCAATATCTATTAAAGATCTATTTAAAGATGGAAGCGAAACTTACACTCGTAGGAGCTGGCCCAGGGGACGGCGAACTGATCACGCTTAAAGGAATGAAAGCACTCCAAAATGCCGATGTCGTTTTATATGACGAGCTGGCAAATGCGGAGTTTCTGGACTTTGCTCCCGAACAGGCACTTAAAATGTATGTAGGCAAAAAAGCAGGCAACCCGTCATTTTCACAGCAGGAAATCAACGGCCTGATCGTTCGCCTGGCACGGAAGCGCGGACATGTGGTCAGGCTGAAAGGCGGGGATCCGTTTGTATTCGGAAGAGGGCATGAAGAGATGGAATATGCCAGAGAGCACGGGGTTACCTGCTCGGTAATTCCCGGCGTTTCCAGTTGCATCTCTGTACCTGCTGCCATGGAAATACCGGTAACGCGCCGCGGGGTCAGTGAAAGCTTCTGGGTGATCACCGGCACAACACAGAATGGAGAACTATCAGAAGATATGCAGCTGGCGGTCCAGTCGAAGGCAACCGTCATCGTATTAATGGGCATGAGCAAGCTGGACGAAATCTGCAGACTTTACAAATATTTCGGCCGCGGGCATCTTCCTATGGCCGTGATACAGAATGGAACCCGGCCCGACGAAAAGCGTGTGATGGGTCAGGTATGGGAAATACCAAGGCTGGCAAAAGAAAACAACCTGGCCACTCCGGCTATCATTATTATCGGAGAAGTGGTGGCCCTTCACCCGCACTATGCATTGGAATACCTGCAAAGTATGCAGGAAGCATTATGACCTCAAATTCGTTTCCATCATTCTAAACAGTATAAAAATGAAGAAACATCTCTACTTTTTCTGGATAGGCTTCATCGGGTGTGCCGTCTTTTTGCCTTGTGATACTTTTGCCCAACTCAGCATCACCGGACAGCTGCGCACACGTACCGAGCTTTTGCACGGGCAGGGATCTCCATTGTCCAGGAGTGAAAAACCAGCGTTTTTCACTTCTCAACGGACCAGGCTCAATGTGGGTTACAAGGGTTACAGGACCCAGTTTTTCGTTTCCGCCCAAGATGTAAGGGTCTGGGGGCAGGACGCATCCACCAACAACCGGATTTCAAATTCAGCACTAAACGGATTGATGTTACATGAAGCCTGGGGGGAAATCAGCCTGCTGGATACGGGCCAAACCAAAACGGGAAAAGAACTTTCGCTCAAGATCGGCCGTCAGGAACTGCTTTATGATGACAGCCGCCTGCTGGGAAACCTCGATTGGCTGCAACAGGCCCGCAGGCATGATGCGGCGCTGGTCAAATACAGTAACAAAGGATTTACGGCTCATGCAAGCTTTGCGTATAACCAGAATCGTGAGCTCAAAACAGGCACCTTATATGATGGGGTACCCAACGGATATCCGGCTGGAACAAATGGAATTGGAACTATGTACAAATCGATGGTCTTCCTGTATGTCGGCAAAAAACTAAAACAGGGAACGGTCTCGTTTCTGGCGCTGAATGATGATTTTCAGAAATATTCACTTTCGGAAACCGGGACAAAAACGATGGAAAAAGGAACCTGGAAAAGGATAACCCTCGGGCCGTATCTCCAGACAAATCTCGGTAAGCGATGGAACCTTGCGGCCAGCGCATACTACCAGACCGGCAAAGACAAAGACGGCCTCAGCATTAGTTCTTATATGTATTCTGCAAAAGGAATGTACGCCATGAACCGTCATCTGAGCATTGGTCCGGGTATGGACTATACTTCGGGAACAACCGCCGGAGCGCTGAAAAACAGGAGTTTTGATCCATTGTATGGAACGCCGCATAAGTTTTGGGGACAAATGGACTACTTCTACGCTGCTAACGGTTTCGGCAAAGGCGGGCTTGCCGATTTCTATGTCAGCAGCTTGATCAAAGCTACCGAAAAGATGTCGATCCAGGCGGACGTGCATCATTTTTCCAGCGCCACCGATATCCGTGATACGCAGGACAAAAAACTATCAAATGATCTCGGAAATGAGCTGGACATCATTGCAACCTACAATCTGACCAAAACGATCAGCATCCAGGGTGGCTACTGTACATTCCTTACCACCAGCAGCCTGGCTCGGGTAAAGGCCGTAAAAGATCCGCAGAAAATGGCCAACTGGGCCTATCTCATGATCAGCATCAAACCTGATTTTCTAAAATAAACTTTCATTTTCCATCACTCTTATAACTTTTTGTCACTATGGAAACGACCAACAAGCCGCTCGAAAAGCTAAATATTTTCAGTTTTAAGGGCGTCCAGATGCGCACTTTTCACCTGACCTGGATGGCATTTTTCCTATGCTTTTTCGGATGGTTCGGACTGGCGCCACTCATGACGGTGATCAAGACGGACCTTGGGCTTAGCAAAGAACAAATCGGCAATATCATCATTGCCTCTGTGGCTGCCACGGTAGTAGCCCGTATTCTGATCGGGAAGTTATGCGACTCCTGGGGGCCCCGCAAAACATACTCCGCATTGCTTGGATTGTGTTCCATTCCTGTTATGACTGTCGGCCTGGTGCATTCTTATGAAGGATTTCTGCTATTCAGGCTGGCAATCGGTGTAATAGGTGCATCATTTGTGATCACACAATACCATACTTCGGTGATGTTCGACAAGAAAATAGTTGGTACGGCCAATGCAGTGGCAGGCGGCTGGGGCAATCTCGGCGGCGGGATTACAAACATGGTCATGCCATTGATCTTCTCAGGTTTCATCGGTCTGGGTTACCTGCCGGAATCGGCGTGGAGAATTGCGATGGTGATTCCAGGTGTGCTGCTACTCGTGTTTTCCTTCATCTATTATCGTTTCACAAAAGACACCCCGGCTGGTAATTTCGAGGAACTTGCGATAACGAATCCAAAGGCTGCAAAAACAAAAGGCTCACTGGCCGTCGCAATGAAGGATCCGCGCACCTGGGCACTTTTCCTGGCCTACGGGGCCTGTTTTGGTATAGAAATCACCTTTGATAACGTAGCAGCCCTCTACTTTTTTGAAAATTTCGATACCAGCCTGGCTACTGCCGGAATCCTGGCAGGAACTTTTGGCTTTATGAACATCTTCGCAAGAGCTATGGGCGGGATACTGGCGGATAAAGTGGGCAAGAAATACGGAATGCTTGGAAAAGGCCGTTTACTGGCTTTGCTGCTTGCATTGGAAGGAATCGGGATCGCATTGTTCGCACAGAGCGGTAGCATCGCAATCGCGGTTGTTACCATGCTGGGTTTTGCGATGTTCCTTAAAATGGCTAATGGCGTTACATATGCCATCGTTCCTTTCATCAACCAGAAAGCCATCGGATCGGTAAGCGGAATTGTTGGCGCAGGTGGAAATGTCGGAGCTGTGCTCGCGGGTTTTCTGTTCAAATCAAGCTCCATCAGCTATTCGCAGGCCTTTATGTATATCGGTGTAGCCATCGCGTGCATTGCGGCAGTTGTTGCCCTGATCAATTTCGAAAAAACAAAAAACATAATAACGGAAGCCAAGACCTTCGAAACCGCCAAGGCATCTTAAGCAGAATATCGCGCGATAACAAACAGGCGGTCCCGCCGGGGCCGGCCTCCTGGGCAAAATGCACCAAGAAACAAAACGCAATGCCCCAGTGGGGCTACCCATTACAAACAGCTACAATACAGCCAAACGCAATGCCCCGGAGGGGCTACCCCTTTGTATGACAAACGCAACCAGTTCTTACAAGTCCACATGCTGCTACTGCGGGGTAGGGTGTGGCGTGGTGGTGCATAAAGATGCCAGCGGCCAGCTTTCCCTGGAAGGTGACAAGCAGCATCCATCCAACCGCGGCATGCTGTGTTCGAAGGGTATGAACCTGCAATACACCGTGATGGACCAGTCCGACAGGCTGCTCTATCCGCAAATGCGGCTCAACCGCGCCATGCCCGTGCAGCGGGTAAGCTGGGACGAAGCTCTGGAAAGGACAGCAGCTGTTTTTAAGACATTCATCAAAAAATTCGGACCTGATTCGGTAGCGTTTTATGTTTCCGGGCAGTGCCTGACGGAAGAGTATTACCTGGTCAACAAGCTGATCAAAGGATTTATTGGTTCCAATAATATCGATACCAATTCGCGGCTGTGCATGAGCTCCGCCGTGGTCGGCTACAAATTGTCACTGGGCGAAGATAGCGTGCCGGTTTGCTACGACGACATCGAGGCGGCCGATGTTTTCTATGTGACCGGCGCAAATCCCGCCTGGTGCCACCCTATCATCTGGCGACGTGTAGAAGCCCACAAGGCTGCCAATCCGAATGTGAAGATCATCTGCGTAGATCCCCGCAAAACGGATACTTCCCGCTCGTCAGACCTCCATTTGCAGATCAGTCCGGGAACGGATATTGTCCTTAACAATGCCATAGGACGGGTTTTGATCGAGAATAACCATGTAGACCCTGAATTCATTAATGCCCATACCGATGGTTTCGAAGCCTTTCGTGCCAAAGTGATGGAGCGTACGATTGCAGAATCTGCGGAGATATGCGGCATTGAAGTTCCTTCTATTTATCTGGCTGCTGAGTGGATCGGCAAATCGAAAGGTTTTTTGTCGCTCTGGACGATGGGCCTCAACCAGTCCGTAATCGGGGTGAACAAAAACCTCTCGTTGATCAACCTGCACCTGATCACCGGCAAGATCGGAACTCCGGGTAACGGGCCTTTTTCTCTTACCGGCCAACCCAATGCAATGGGCGGGCGTGAAACCGGCGGGCTCGCAAACATTCTTCCGGCACACCGGGACGTCACCAATGCCATACACCGGGAAGAAATGGAGAATTTCTGGGGAAGCCCTGTCAAGATCGCGAACAAGCCCGGTTATACCGCCACGGAAATGTTTGAGGCACTGGCCGACGGTCGCCTGAAAGCGATCTGGATCATTAATACCAATCCGCTTGTGAGCATGCCGGATATCAATGTGGCAGAAAATGCTTTAAAAAATGCCCGTTTTGTGGTTGTGCAGGATATTTCCAATCGTGCGGACACCGTCAGTTATGCAGATGTGATCCTACCCGCGGCTGCCTGGCTGGAAAAAGAAGGTACCATGACCAATGCGGAACGACGGATTACGCATTTACCCAAAGCACTGGAAGCACCAGGTGAAGCCTTGCCGGACGCTGAAATCATCTGGCGTTTTGCAGAAAAAATGGGCTTCGGCGACTCGTTCAACTACACGTCATCATCAGAGGTTTACGACGAATACACACAAATCACAAAGGGCACCAGCATTGATGTTTCGGGGGTGAACTATGCGTTGTTAAAACAGGAAAGGAGCATACAATGGCCACTTCCTTCAATGCCTGAAAATGCAGTGCCCAATTTCGCAGGCACCAAAAGACTTTTTACAGATCATCAGTTTTATACCCCTAACAAAAGGGCACAGATATTTCCGGTGGCGGATGAAAATGCATCCGAGCCAGTCGACGAGGATTTTCCGCTCGTACTTACAACCGGCCGTATCCGCGACCAGTGGCATACCATGACCAAAACCGGGAGGGTAGCCAAGCTGAACAAGCATATCCCCCAGCCTTTTTTACAGATCCATCCAGAAGATGCTAAAATCAGGAACATCAAAGACGGCCAGCTGGTAGAAGTCACCGGTCGCCGCGGGGAAGTGCGGGTAAAGGCACAGATCACCACAGACGTACGTCCGGGTTTATGTTTTTTACCGATGCATTGGGGCAAAATCCTTGGCAGCAACCTTGGCAGGGCCAATAATCTCACCAATTCGCTGGTGGATCCCCGATCCAAGGAGCCTGACTTCAAGTTTTCTGCCGTTCAGGTTACACTATACACCAAACCTTTTGAAAAAATCATCATCATCGGGGCCGGCTCGGCGGGGCTGGGTTTTATCAATGCTTATCGTCCCCTCAACGAACGGGACGAGATCCATGTTTTTTCCAAAGAAATTTACCCATTCTACAACCGGGTTATGCTCCCGGATTATATCAGCGGCTCCCAGAACTGGGAACAGCTGGTAAAACTGCGCGAAGACCAGTTTGACGATCATAAGATCATCGTTCACAAAGGCATAGGCATTGTTCACATTGACAGAAAAAATAAAACGGTGGTCGACAGCAATGGCGGCGAGCATTCCTATGACAAACTCATCCTGGGTATGGGCAGCAAAGCATTTATGCCTAAAGGCGTGCCTAACCTCCCCGGAATTTTCAATATGCGGTCGCGGCTGGATGCAGATTCATTATTGCCTTTCCTAAAACAGCCCGATCCGCATGCGGTGATCGTCGGGGGCGGAATTCTTGGGCTGGAATTAGCCGCGTCTTTCAGGGAGATGAACATAAAGGTGTCCGTGATCCAGCGAAGCGGACGTTTCATGGAACGCCAGCTGGATCCTCTGGCCAGCGAACTGCTGTATCAGGAATTGCTGGAAAGAGGTATCGAAATCTATTTCAACGATGAAGTCGCTACTTTCTCAGGATCTGACAAGGTGGAGGGGATAAAACTTAAATCGGGCAGAAAGATCAGTTGCCAGGTAGTAGTGATGGCCATTGGAACGGTGCCTGTCATCGAACTGGCTCGGGAGGCCGGGCTGGACTGCAAGCGCGGCGTGGTGGTGAACGATTACATGCAGACATCCGATCGGGACATTTTTTCAGCAGGCGAAATAGCCGAGTGGAATGGACAAATGTGGGGTATCACCCTGGCGGCTGAGGCGCAGGCGGAAGTTATAGCCAGGTACATTTCAGGCGATATTTCCCAGCCGTATAAGGGCAGCACATCGATGAACATCCTGAAAATGGAAGGCTTACACCTTTGCAGCATCGGTATCACCGACGTTCCGGCAAACGACCCGTCTTTCGAGCAGATCATTTTTATCGATAAATCTAAAAAATATTACAAAAAATGCATCGTGCACCGCGACAAGCTGATCGGGGCTATTTTGATCGGGGATAAAAATGAATTTCTGGAATTCAGGGACCTGATTGCAAACGGCATTGAGCTTTCAGAAAAAAGGCTGCAATTGCTTCGCGCCAGCCAGAAAGCCGAACCACTGGAAGGGAAACTGGTTTGTTCCTGTAACAACGTGGGCCAGGGAAATCTGGAACGTGCGATCCGGGAAGGATGCGACGATTTTCAGCTGCTCTGCCAGAAAACAGGCGCCGGAACCGGCTGCGGCTCCTGCCGCCCCGAAGTAAGATCCATTTTGGAAAAGGCGAATGTGACGCGGACAGAAGTGGCGCCTTAATGGTCGGAATGTCAGGTGTAGTCAGGATTTGTTATGTGTGGTCATGTATGGTCATGTGTGGTCATGTGTGGTCGGGACAATAAATGACTACAAATGACTAAAAATGACAACACATGACCACCCTTGACAATCAATGACTAAAAATGACAATACATGACCACTCTTGACAATCAATGACTAAAAATGACAATACATGACCACTCTTGACAATCAGTGACTAAAAATGACAATACCTGACTAAAACGACTACTCTTAACCAGTGTAACAAAATCTCACTCCCATGAGAGACTATTATAACATCAAAATCAACCTTCCGGGCGGGATTGCCTCCCCGGGATATTTACGGGATGTGCTGACGCGGGCCTGGAATGCGAATGTGCGGCAGGCGCGTTTCGGTTCCCGGCAGCAGCTGCTTTTTACGGTTCATTATGAGATGATGCGTTTTCTTGAGAAAGATCTTAAAGACGCAAACATTGACTATGAGATCAATACGGCACGTTTTCCCAACATTATCAGCTCTTATTGCGGAGAGGACGTTTTCAGGACGGGGCAGTGGCTGGTGGCCAACGAGTACCATACCGTACTCGACAGCTTCGATTACAAACCGCTTCTGAAAGTCAATATTTCGGATTCGAATCAGAGCTTCACCCCTTTTTTCACCGGGAACCTTAATTTTATCAGCTCCCCGGAACCGCATTTCTGGTACTTATATGTCCGGCAGAAGCAGAGTAATTCGGTCTTTAAATGGAGAGACCTGATTTATTCGCACGAAACCGGGCGGCTGGCAAAGGTGATAGAAGCATGCATGCTGTCGGAAGACGGTATCGGAGAAGAAGCCTTGTACCAGATGGTGCGGGAAAAGATCAGCTACATTTCCGAGCCTGCCGCTTCGGACCTGGACCTGCCGTCGTTTTCCCTGCCCTACTATGAAGGATTTAACCGGTACGAGTCCAGAACCTGGCTTGGTCTTTACCGCCGAGACGAACAGTTCCCGATCGAACTGCTGCTGGATATTTGTAACCTTTGCATGAAAAGCCGCATAGGCGAAATATGCATTACACCCTGGAAATCGCTGATCATCAAGGGAATTGAAGACAATTACAGAACCGAATGGAGTAACATCCTGGGGAAACACAACATCAATGTCCGGCATGCCGCCAATGAACTGGCCTGGCAGACTGAGGATCACACCGACGACGGCACGATCCTCAAAAAGGATCTGATCCGGTATATTGAAAAACACGATACGCGTACATTCGGGCTTTGTTTCGGCATCCAGACCCGGGAAAAATCCGAGGTATTCGGATCCATTCTCATAAAAAAGCGCCCATTGATACGCATCGGCCAGCTCGCATTGTTCAGCCTTTACGATCTGTATTTTACTGAAAACTTCAACCCTAACAGCCGCACGCAGATACTTTTTGAAAAAGGCCTGTTTAAAATTCACCTGCCCGTGCAGCTGGAACGCCTGTGCAGGAGATTTAACAACCGCCGCATCTGGGAAAATGAAGAAATGCACAAGCCTGATCCCGAAGAACTTAAATCCGAGGTTCACGATTTACCCGCTGTACATCAGTGCCCGCATTGTTTTACGGTTTACGATCCGCAATTCGGGGATTTGCTTCATAACATTCTGGCAGGAACACCTTTCAGCGAATTGCCCGATGACTACACCTGCTCAACCTGTGATGCAGAAAAAATTGAAATGACAGAGATGATCGCGGTGTATCAATAGATTCTATTTTTTAAAAAACCTCGCCGGTTTCGAAAATCTCCCGGCTGAATTTTTTAATGTGAGCACGTAAAATCCGGACTGCAATAAGGAGACATCGAGCGCATACTTCCGCTTGTCACTTCGGAAATGGACGGCGTTGACCTGTGTCAGATTGCCTTTAACATTATACAAAAGGACCTGTCCTTTTCCGGAAAAAGCATTGGATATTTCAAAAGTCAGCTCCTCGCCGACAGGGTTAGGCGAGATCACGGCTTCATTTTCTTCAAAAACACCGCAAACCTTGTGCCCGATCTTGGAGTACTGTTTTTTTCCGTCGGTATCAACTTCTACAATCCTGAAAAAAGAACCGGTTTCGTAGGAGGTGTCTACATATCCATATTTGTTTATGACTGTACTTTCTCCGGCCGCATCTATAGAAGCCAGCATTTTCCATGTAGCTGCATCATCACTTTTCTGGATTTCAAAATGGCGGGCGTTTACCTCTTCGGACGTTTCCCAGGATAGTCTCGTAAAATTCCCTTCACAACCTAGCTTAAAGGAGACGAATTTAACAGGTAGCGAAGTCTCCGCCTTTGATATGGAATTGTTTTTAGAAATCAGCCATTTTTCGGGATCAAGAATGACAGTGTCTGCGGTGAATCGGATATTGTCGGTAAATATCTGCCCGCTGGAAATGTGGTCAGCCACCACCAGTTTTCCCTGGCCCGTTTGGGTATTTCTGAAAAGTACCGGCACCGGCAATCTGAAGAAACCCACTGAAGGATGACTCGTCGTCTGATTTAATCTGAATTCGACGGCATTTCCTTCCTGATACCATTCCAGCTGATAAGACGGGTACCCCTGCCCCGTAAACCATTGATCGAAAAAATAACCCAGATTTTTTCCGCTCACAGTTTCCAGGTGACTTTTCAGATCACCTGTTGTAGCAAAGCCGTAGGACAACAGAGGATCATCAAGGTAATTTTTTAAAGCTGTAAAAAACACTGCATCTCCCAAAATCCAGCGCAACATGTGCAATAGAGAAGAACCTTTTACATAACTGAGGCGATGGTCAAAAATCCGGTTTACGTTATTGATATCATCCACCCAGACCGAGCCGCCGGGTTCAGAGGTCACCACATCAATGGCTGCCGCCCGGTTGGACAAGATCATCTGCGGATATTTGCTGTCGGCATGCAGACTCACCAGATACGTAGCAAAACCTTCATTCAGCCAGATGTCCTGCCAGGTTCCGCAGGTAACCTTGTCGCCGAACCACTGATGTGCCAGTTCGTGCGCGATCAAGTTTTCTCCCATGTTATACATGAAAGAGCAGGTCTGATGTTCCATTCCGCCACCCCAGCCGACTTGTACGTGACCGTACTTTTCACTTTTGAAAGGATAATCTCCGAAAAGGCCACTGAACAGCTTCATAGCATTCATGGCCGTGTGTGCACCCGCCTGAAATGCGGGCGCACTTTCAGGATAACAGTAGGTTTGCATCGGTACGCTGGTCGCCCCTATTGTAACATTATCATTGAACACAACATAGTTAGTCACCGCAAAACTAACGAGATAGCTCGCGATGGGATATCTGTGCTTCCAATGCGTGACCGTTCTTCCGCCGGCAACCGGGATTTCACTTTGCAAAATCCCGTTAGCGGCTGCCTTGTAGATGGAAAGGGTATTGATGTAAATATCAATCGAGTCCGCTTTGTCATCGAGGCCATTCTTGCAGGGCCACCAGTCTTTGCTTCCATAAGGCTCGCTTAATGTCCACATCACCGGAGAAAGCGGCAAAATATCCCCATGAGCGGAAATTTGCAGGGCAGTCGACGCAGGTACACCCTCATAAAATATGCTCACAGAGTCCACCAAACCCGCTGGTTTGGCTGAGGGAAAATTGATCTGCAATGTATGGTTTGCATGTAAAAAAGTAAGCGCGCTGCCAGCCTGTTCCACTTTTGCTACCGAAAGGTTACTCGCCAGATCCAGTGCAATGCTGTTGCCCGCCTCCGTCATCTTGAAATGTGCGGTCACTTTGCCTTTGATGTACTTGGAAGCCGGATTAACCTCCCATTCCGCCCGGTAATAACCTATATCGAAATTCTCTGAGGCGCTGGTGGCTGATGCAATACGATTGGGGTCAAAGCGCTGCTCATGCCGTTTTTGTTCGGCGGATGAAATCTGTAAAACGTCCGGCATAAGGTGTTGCGCCCGAACTGCGCTGGCAATAATAATAAGCAGGGATAGCAAAAGTGATCTCATAGTGGCGTGTTTTTAGCGGACAAGCTATGCAACCAAAAACAGGATCACCAACGGAATGTGCGAGCGGCTGGCGGGAATGTGCTGCCGGTAAACAAAAATGCCTGTCCGGTATGGGACAGGCATTTTGCATAGCGTGATATTCCGATTTAACTTATCGCTTCCGTTATTTTCTCGGTGGCACTGCTGGTGACGCACCAGGGTTAGTGGATGGCGTCGAAGTGCCTCCCGGAGTTGTTGACGGCTGCGTGGTACTTCCCGGAGTTGACGATGGTTGCGTATTTCCGGGTAATGTGGACGGCTGGGTAGTACTTGGTACCGTGTTGCCTGGCACCGTTGCCGGTTGCGTGGTGGAATTAGGGAGTGTCGAAGACGGTTGTGTCGGGGTAACCGAAGGCGTAGTGGTACCTGGCTGCGCAGATGTATCGGGCTGTGTGGTTGCCGGCACACTACTTGGCTCCGTAACTGTTCCCGGCGGTATCGTCGGCTTCGAAGACGGTGTGGTTACCTGACTGAATGCTACGGACGATGCCATCAATCCTAATGCGATCAAACTTAATTTTAAGGTTTTCATAATCAATCTATTTTTTTTAATTATTTCTAAATTATTTATAACATAATCATGACAAGAGTTTTAAATAATCATACCAACGACGCAATTCCCCCGTGAACCGCCCAAAAACACAGATTTATTGGGTAATGTTGTATGGATTTTGACCTGACTTTGATTATTTATTTACCCAAATGTCCCGAATCCCCCCTCTAAAAGGCATTTATACACACGTCTTTTTTACCACCAATGATGGAGATTTGTATAAACCAAACCTTGAAAACCATGGATCAGGCAAATCACACGGTAGTGTCGCGGGAGGAATGGATAGCCGAACGCAAAAAACTCCTCAAAAAAGAAAAAGAAATGACCCGTCTCCACGACGAGCTCAGCCGGCAGCGACGTGCACTTCCCTGGGTCAAAGTGGAAAAGGACTACAAATTCGCAGGAACAGAAGGCGAATTGTCGCTTTCTGACCTTTTCGACGGGCGCAGCCAGCTGATCATCTATCATTTTATGTTTGCTCCCGGCTGGGAAGAGGGCTGCCCGGGCTGCTCGTTCCTGGCCGATCACATCGACGGGGCCAATCTGCACCTTGCACCACATGATGTATCCGTAGTCGTAGTTTCCAGGGCACCGCTTCCTGAAATACTGCCTTTTAAAAAGCGTATGGAATGGAAGTTCAGATGGGTTTCCTCATTCGGCAGCGATTTCAATTACGATTACCATGTATCGTTCACCGACGAGCAGGTAGCAAACAAAGAGGTTTATTATAACTATGAAATGCAAGATTCTGGACAGGAATCCCCCGGTACCAGTGTTTTTTACCAAGACGGGCAGGGCACTATTTTTCATACCTATTCCACCTATGCGCGGGGCGGCGATATCCTGCTGGGTGCTAACAACTATCTGGATCTTACGCCCAAGGGACGGAACGAAAGTGAAGGCATGGACTGGCTGCGTCACCACGACAAGTATGACAATGCCCAGAACAATCCATCCTGCTGCCACTAGCAATGAATTGAGAAAAAATTTGGCAGATATCCTTATTCTGTGTTCTAATATTTTGTTTAAAAGAATTTTGCTTTTTTATTATTTGCGACATAGGGAAAAATAGTACATGATTGTCTGGGTGGTGTATTGTAAACAAGCACTTTTGAAAACCACCCAAATGACTGCTTTTCCGCTGAATGACTTCAATGAAAATTTGCCTGGGCCTCTGGCTGAAACCGATGCGGATCTCCCGGTGGAAACCATAGTTACAGACGACGAACGCCTTCTGAGAAGCCAGTTTGACCTCAATCCGGAAAAAGGTTTCGAGCTGCTTTTCAGGAGGTATTATGTCAACCTCTGTAACCACGCGATCCGGTTTGTGCACTCCCGGGAAGTGGCGGAAGATATCGTTTCAGAAATATTCACGGTTTTCTGGCAAAATGAGACCTACCTGCAGGTCAATACATCTTTCAGGGCTTACCTCTACAAGTCGGTCCGTCACCGGGCTTACAATTACCTGAAACGGCAGATGAAATACACGTATTCCGCCGAGGACAGCGTGCAGCCATCCGATAGCCTCAACCCCCGACGAAGCCCTTCAGTACACCGAATTACACCAGAAGATAGAGAACATCATCGGTCACCTGCCGCCCCAGTGCCGCCGTGCTTACCTGCTGAAACGGGTTGAAGGGAAGAAATACGACGAAATAGCGCAGGAACTGAAGATCAGCGCCAAAGCCGTAGAAGCCCTGGTCAGCAGGGCACTCACACGCCTTCGCAAAGAGCTGGCCACGCATTGGGTCCTCTTTATTTGTTTGCTCTTCAACTAGTCGCCCCGGAACCGCAATTCCTTTTTTACTTCCGCTATATCCAAATCATGAAGGAATCACTCGTTAAAACACTTTTGTTTGACTTTTTCGACGGCAAAACCACGTCTATTCAGCGCAAACTGATTGAAGAATGGCTTTCTGACCCGAGTAATCAGGAAACATACTATCGCTATCTCGACGAATGGGAAAGCGCGCATCCGCAGTTCTCACCGGACCAGGACAAAGCCATGCGGAATTTCCAGACCATTGTGACCGGACAAAATCCGGATAAATTGTCTGTCTCAGGCGGAAATACATCTGCCGGCTATTTCGGGATCAATACCTGGCTCAGGCTTGCTGCCGCTGCAAGTGTCGTGCTGGTCAGTTTCCTGCTTTTCAGAAAGCAGATCATGTACAAATCCCTGCAGTCGGTAATGGGAAAAACAGTTTCCTACCAGCTTTCGGAGGGGACGCGGGTCGTGCTGAATTCCAATTCCACCTTGCTGGTACCCAGGTTTGGCTTTGGAAACAGTACCCGGGAAGTCTTTCTGGATGGTGAAGCTGAATTCAAAGTGACGCATACTGACCACAATGACCGGTTTGTTGTTAAAATGGATGATGGCTACGAAATTGAAGTGCTGGGAACTGAATTTGTGGCATTTTCGAGGGAACGCGGAAAACGTGTTTTCCTGAAGCAGGGCAAAGTCAAACTCAAACTCCCCGAAGGCAAACAATTGTACATGAAGCCGGGAAACCTGTTTGTCTCCGACCGCAACGGAACATTCAAGGTCAGCGAACCCAAAGACTCCCGCCCCTACGTAGCCTGGAAAGAGCAGACTTTTTACTTTGACAATACCTTACTGTCGGACGTGGCAGTACAGATCCGTGAGCAGTTTGACGTCGAAATACGTATACCCGATACGTTACTGGCCAGCCGGCGCATTGCGGGCATTTACAAAGCACATCAGGCCGACGATTTATTGCAGATCCTGTCGGAGTTAATGCAAATAGAGATCACACAGAAAGAGGACTATATCGAACTGTCTACCCCAAAACTTCCCTAATATGTCAGACCAATTACTAAAGAAAACAGGGTTGATGCTTATGATGGCCTTGCTCAGCCAGGCGGGCACAGCGCAGCATGTTGCTTTTGTGCACCAGCCTGTCCCCCAGCAGCCGGCCCGGCATGCTTATCCGGAAACCCAGAAACTGAAAGATGTACTTATTGAACTGGGGAGAAAATATCAGGTCAATATCGTATTTGAAGAATCCACGGTACAGGGTATTTCCATTGTACCGGTACCCGAAAAAACAAACGGAAAACTTGAAAAAAGGCTGGAAACATTGCTCACGCCCAATAACCTTGAGTTTAAAAGATCCGGACATGGTACTTACCTGATCATCAGAAAGCACCATGGAAAAGCTACAGCCGAGGAGAGCCGCGCAAGCAGCAGCATCCGCGAAGAAGCACCGCTCATGACACCCCCCGCGCCTGCCGAAGAAAAACCTATGGCAGCAAGACAGATCATTGCGATTCCTGTCAAAGGCCGCGTGCTGGATTCGAAAGGTGATGGTTTACCGGGTGTCAGTATTGTTGTGAAAGGTACCGCGAAAGGGGTTACCTCGGACGTTTCAGGAAATTACCAGGTTAACCTCGACGATGAGTCCGCCGTTCTGATATTCAGTTTTGTAGGATTTAAAAGCCAGGAAATAGCCGTCGGAAACCGCTCGACCATTGATGTAGTACTGCTCGAAAACGTGAACGCTCTGGAAGAACTGGTTGTGATCGGATATGGTGAACAATCCAGAAAAGACCTTGTCGGCTCGGTGGGTGTGGTGGGCCGCAAAAGTTTCGGTGATGTGGGTGTCAGCAATACTTCACAATTGCTGCAGGGAAAAATCGCCGGCGTGCAAGTTGTCAACAACAGCGGTGTCCCAGGTGCCGGCGCTCAGATTGTTGTACGCGGAACAGGTTCATTCACAAGCGCTTCTCCGCTTTATGTGATCGACGGAATACAAAGCGATGCTACCATGTTCAATTCCCTCAGCCCGTATGATATCGAATACATCAGTGTATTGAAAGATGCATCATCCGTAGCGATTTACGGCGCGCAGGGTGCCAACGGCGTGGTTGTCGTGACTACAAGACTTCCCAAATCCGGCAAACCCAGGGTTACCTACAACGGATATGTGGGATTTTCAAAACCCTGGAAACAGTTTGATATGCTCAATGCGCAGCAATATACCGACCTCGTCAAAGAATGGTATACCAATTACGGTCAGCCCCTGCCGCCCCGCCTGGCAACTCCCGAAGCAAATATTACCAAAACGGACTGGCAGAAAGAGATGTTCAGAACCGCAAAAATCACCGAACACCATATCAATATCGGCGGCGGGACGGAGCACGTCAATTACAGTTTTTCAACCGGTTATACCAAACAGGAAAGCCAGGTGGTGGACATGAATTTCACCCGCGCCAACTTCCGTTTCAATATTGAAGAATACATTGGCAAAAGGATCAGGCTCGGCCAGCAGCTGAACATCAGGTACCAGGTAACAGACGGACAGACCGCCAACATTCTGAACGGTCTGCGTATGCCACCCTATATTTCCGTGCTCGACCCGGGCAATTTGCTTGGCGGATATGGTATCGCGACCAGCGCCCAGGACGGCAACGATTCACAGAACCCGCTGATCGTGCCTAATTTGTACGATACCAAAAACCGTAATCTGAATAACTATCTGCAGCTTTTCGGCGAAATAGACATTCTGGACGGTTTGAAATTCCGTTCACAGTTCGGGGGCACTTACAATTTCAATCAGAACTATTCCTACAACCCAACCTACGCAGGCAATCAGCTCATCACCCAAAGCCAGATCTCAGAAGGTTATGGGTTCAGCCTGAGTTACATTCTTGAAAACTATTTTACTTACAACAAACAGCTGAAAGACCATAGCTTCGGCCTCACTGCGGGCAATTCTTATCGTGACGGTTATTTATCGAGATCGGTTAACCTCGTGGGCAGCAACTTTGCCAATGAAGAAATCCACCAGATCGGCGTTGCCAAGACCGTCAATTTCAGCTCTGGTGCAGCTAATTCCAATTCGAGGTTTATATCCTACTTCGCGCGTGTCAATTATAGTTACAAAGACAAATACATCCTGACCCTGACCGGCCGCCGAGATGCAACCTCAATTTTCAGCAAAGACAACCGGGTAGGTTATTTCCCCTCCGCAGGTTTGGGATGGCGGTTATCACAGGAAAAGTTCATGAAGAATATCCCTTTTATCTCCGATCTGAAATTGCGCACCAGCTGGGGCAAAACAGGAAACTCGAACATTGCAGGTTTCTCCTATCAGTCGACCGTGTGGACGGGCTCCGGTAACAGTGTAACCTATCCGCTCGGACCGAACGAAACACTCGTAAACGGTGCTACCATAGCCATTCCGTCCACCCCCAATTTGAAATGGGAAGAAACTTCGACATTGGACGTCGGACTGGACGCCACGTTTTTTAATAACCAATTCAACCTCAGCGCAGGCTATTACAACCGGAAGAACAAGGACCTCCTGGTAAATGTACCGGTAGCGTTGTCAACAGGTTTCGGAGGTGTGGCCGGAGCGGAAAGCAGTCAGCTCATCAATGCGGCCTCGGCTTTCAACAAAGGTTTTGAACTGACACTTGGCTACAATGGCAAAGCCAAAGACCTCACGTACAGCATCAATGTGAACGGGGCATACAACAAAAACCAGGTAACTTCTCTGGGAACCCAGGGAGCTGTCCCGATCATCGACGGTGCGTTTTATTCAGTACCCGCCATGTCGCGGACGGAGGTCGGACATCCGATAGGTTCCTTCTACGGATATGAATATGACCACGTTGCGATTGACAATGCGGATGTTGAGAAATACAACGCCATAGCTCGCCAGGTAACGGGCGATCCCGGCGCGGTATACCAGGACGGACTGCTTCCCGGCGACAGGATATTCAAGGATTTGGACGGTGACGGAAAAGTTACGCTCACAGACCAGACGTTCCTCGGCAGCCCGATCCCGAAGCTGACATATGGTCTGGATGTTAACCTGAATTACAAAAACTTTGATTTCATGGCTACCCTGCAGGGGCTGGCGGGCGTGGATATTATCAATGGAACGAAGTATTATCTGGAAGGGGTTGCACTGCCGTTTAACACCAAAACAACAGTACTGGACCGCTGGCAGCAACCAGGAGACATCACCGACATCGCGCGCGCCGGACAGAACTACGGAACCGCAGCCAACCTCCGCAACTCCTCATGGTTCGTTGAAAACGGTGCATACGCGCGTATCCGCAATGTGACCCTTGGCTATACATTTCCCGGGGCCAAACTGAAACCTGCGACAGCCAATATTGTGTCAAGCGTAAGGCTCTATGTTACAGCTCAGAACCTGTTCACATTCACGAATTATTCGGGCTATGACCCGGAGGTTACGGGAAGCGGGAACTTCATTTTCGGAAGGGGTATCGATACAGGCCAGGTGCCGCAGCCGCGCACGATCATGTTCGGTATACAGGCGGGATTTTAAATAAAACTTAAAGCTTTTACAAAACAGGAGCAACAATGAAAAGGATAAAGATATTTCTGTTCACAATGGTTTTATTGTCGGGGTGCAGTGACAGCCTGCTTGACGTGAAAAATGAAAATACCTATACGGATGAAACGTATTTTAAAACCAAAACCCAGTTCAACGAGGCTGTAATAGCGACCTATACGGTTTTCAGCCACATGGGAATGATGTCCAGGGAGTGGTATTTTATTTTTGACCTGCTCGCCAATGAAGCGGAACGGTCCAGCGCACTGGTGGGCACGGAGCTGCAATTGACAGATTACAGTTTTACCAACAACAATGAAGACATCGTTGGTCTCTGGTCATCACTTTACCGCATGATCTTCCGGGCTAATCTGGCACTGAAAGTAATGGAAACATGGGAACCGGCGGACGCTTCCGAAACGACCCTGAAAGCACAATACATTGCCGAGGCGCACTGGCTGCGTGGTTTCGCCTATTTTAACCTCGTTACCAACTGGGGCCGCGTTCCTTTGAAACTCACCTACGAGGATTCCAAAACGAACTCGTCTCCACGGGTATCGGTGGAAGAACTCTGGAAGGTAGTTGAAAACGAATTTACACTGGCTATTCCCGATCTGCCTGTCGAATACAGCCAGGATCAAAAGGGGCGTGCAACGAAAGGCGCAGCGATCGGATTTTTGGGAAAAACGTATTTGTTCCAGAAAAAATACGACCAGGCGATCACGCAACTTACCAAGCTTACAGCCGCCCCCTATAAATATTCACTGGATGCCAGCTATGATCATTTGTTCGGCGAGGACAATATCAATACTCCGGAAGTAATTTTTGCGGTAAACCACGTTTACACAACTTCCAATACCCAGTACTACATGTTTGGCGGGCAGGAAGGCGAAGACGGCAAGACCTTCCACACCGGCCGTGCACAGGAATATGGTTTCAACGACTGGGAAAATGTGACGATCTCAAATGCACTCGTGGCCTCTCATAAATATAACGACCCGGTAACAGGAACGGCGGGTTACATTGATCCAAGGGCAGGTTTTACTTTCTACGGCAGCGCAGCCAACGGCGGTGATACCCAATACTGTGATCACTGCGCCGAAGGCCCTATCAAATACCCGTTTGACTTTTACAGCAACAGGTACCGGAAATACGAACCTTACGAATTCCAGAAGTATACGTCCGCGCCGATGAGCGGTATCAATACCCACGTAATGCGCTACGCCGATGTACTGCTGATGCTGGCCGAGGCCAATATCGAAAAAGCCAATCCTGCGATAGCCACCGGTATCGGCTATATCAACCAGGTGAGGAACCGCCCGAGTGTGATGGCTAAAAATTATCTGACTTCACTTACCCAGACGGAGGCAAGGATCGCCCTGCGCCGTGAAAGACGCATTGAGCTGGCAGGCGAACAGTCTCGCTGGTTTGACCTGATACGCTGGGGAATAGCGAAAGAGACATTGAATGCCGAGCATCCCGAAGGTCCCGGACAATATCCTTTCCTCGACAAACATGTGCTTTTCCCGATACCCATCGCTGAGCGGAACTCCAATGCTGCACTGGCCGCAGACGTTGCCAACGACTGGAATTAATATGAAAAGCTTGAATTATTCAGGTTTAAGGGCCATTCATTTTGTGCTAATGGTTACAGGGGCGACATTGGCGGCAACTGCCCAGGATGCGTTTCCGGTTGAAAAGGGCGGAAAATACAGCATATCCCTCGGAGATCAGCGGCTGGAAATAGATCCTGCCACCGGTGGCCGGGTTACATCCCTGCTGCTGCACGGCAGGGATTTTTTAACCGACAGTACCGTTAACAATTTCAACTGGGGGTCTACTTTCTGGCTAAGCCCGCAAAGCGACTGGAACTGGCCACCGTCCGCCGAGATTGACAATAAACCTTATACCGTGAAAGTTGCGGAAAAAACGATCAGCATGACCAGTGCCAAAGATCCCGGAACGGGCCTGACCGTTACCAAAGAAATTTCCGGGGATGCAAAGACGGCTTCTTTTTTATTTAAATACACCATTACCAATCGATCCGATCATTCCCAAAAAGCAGCACCGTGGGAAGTGACGCGGGTAAAACCGGGCGGTATTGCCTTTTTCCCGACCGGTAATGACCAGGCAACGGGCGGATTGCTAAGCTCCGCTACGGTACAAAACGGAATTTTCTGGTATACCTACCAAACAAACAAATTACCGCTGAAAGGCGACCGGCAGATCTACGCGGACGGGTCGAAAGGCTGGCTCGCACAAGTAAACGAGGGCGTCATTCTGATCAAGAAATTTCCGGATATACCGCTCGACAAAATTGCGCCTAAGGAAGGCGAAATCGAGCTTTTTGCCAGCGAAGTGACTGACTCTAATCCTGGTTACGTAGAAATCGAACATCAGGGCCCTTATGAAGAAATCCAGCCAGGCGCATCCCTGACCTGGGAAACGGTTTGGTATCTCAGGAAACTGCCTGCCGGAATCAGGGAAGAAACCGGCGATGGAGCATTGGCCGGGTACGTGCAAAAAATAGTAAAATAAGCCATTAACATACTTATAACCACGATTCCCATACTCAGCCGCTCATTTGAAAACCCTTATGATTCAAAACAAACGATTTAGCGACCGGAACAAGAGCATCGCTGTTATCCTGCTTGTTTTTGCGTTTATTGGCCTGGTCGCCTATCAAACCCGCGACAAAGAAGACCGGTCGTGGAGCATTTATAAAGCCGATGCAGAAAGTACCAGCTATTCAAAGCTGGATCAGATCAATACCTCCAATGTTGCCCAGCTGCAGCCTGCCTGGACTTTCGCGATCAATGATATGAAAGCCGGATCCCGTGGAGGCAGCAGCGAATCCAATCCCATCATCGTGGACGGGGTCATGTATACGACTTCCGCTAAGCACTGGGTATATGCCGTGGATGCGGAAACCGGAAAACAGATCTGGTCTTTCGATCCTTTTGACGGAGCAGAAGGAGGCGGTGTGAGCCGGGGTGTCACTTATTATGAGGACGGTAATGACAAAAGGATATTGGTAACAGGCGGCGATCAGCTCTTCGGGCTGGATGCTGCTACCGGAAAACCGATCCCCACCTTTGGCGACAACGGAAAAGTAAGTATGAATGTGGGTCTTCGTGACGACCCTGCAACCATTTCGGTGATTCCTACCTCGCCGGGTATTGTGTACAAAGACCTGCTCATCATGGGCGCAGAAGTATCAGAATTATATGGTGCCCAGCCGGGGTATATCCGGGCTTATCATTGCAAAACAGGCAAGCTGGAATGGACTTTCCACACCATTCCTTTACCCGGAGAACCCGGCTACGAAACCTGGCCCAAAGATGCCTATAAATATGCCGGCGGCGTGAACGACTGGGCAGGAATGAGCCTTGATATCAAGCGTGGGATCGTTTTTCTGGCGCTGGGTTCGCCTTCCTACGATTTTTACGGCGCGGACCGGAAAGGTCAGAATTTGTATGGGAACAGTGTTGTGGCACTGAATGCTTCAAACGGAAAGTACATCTGGCATTTTCAAACTGTGCATCACGATTTGTGGGACTACGACCTTCCTGCCCCGCCCAATCTTGTAACCGTAAAAAGAGACGGAAAAGATATCGACGCCGTGGCCCAGGTTACCAAGCACGGATTTGTATTCGTTTTCAACCGCGAAACGGGTGAGCCGCTCTTTCCGATTGAAGAACGCAAGGTACCCGTTTCGAATCTGCCCGGCGAAGAATCCTGGCCGACCCAGCCTTTTCCGTTGAAACCAAAACCATTTGCGAGACAGATCATGAAGGAGGAAGACCTTACCCATTATTCTGCGGCAGGCCACGATTCTATCCTGAAAAAATTCCGCTCCATGCGTTATGAAGGACTTTTTACCCCGCCGGATCTGAAAGGCACGCTGATGCTTCCCGGTACCCGGGGAGGCGCAGAATGGGGCGGGGCCGCATACGATCCTTCCAGCAGTGTTTTATTTGTAAAATCCAATGACTCGCCGGAAATCGAATCTATGAAAAAGGTGGATGTGGAGGCGGAAGCGAAAAACCAGACGGTTTTCGACCAGGGACGGACAATATACAATACCTATTGTGTAAGCTGCCATGGAAAGGACAAAAATGGTGACGAACCCAATTATCCGTCACTGATCGGCCTCAGGAACCGCATGACCCGCGAAGCTGCGCTGGACAAGATCAAAAAAGGCGGCGGAAAAATGCCTGCTTTTGCGAGTGTGGTGAAAGGACAGGAAAAAGGGATCATTGCCTTTTTGTACGAAAGAGAACAAAATTCCAGCAAAGTAACCAAGCAGGAAACCGGCCAGACCAAAGCCGGCGCCGACAAATACCTGAACCTGACTGCCTACGGTCATTTTCGCGATCCGAATGGAAACCCGGCGATCAAGCCACCGTGGGGAACGCTGAACGCCATAAACCTCACAACCGGCGAATACGAATGGCAGATACCACTTGGGAACAATGAGAAATTGCAGGAAAAAGGAGCTCCCGAAACCGGTCAGGAAGGTTCGGCGGGGCCCATCGTAACTGCGGGCGGGCTTGTATTCATCAGCGGCACGAATGACAAAAAGCTCCGTGCCTTTGACAAAAAGACCGGTAAATTACTATGGTCCACCCTCCTGCCCGGCGTCGCCAACGCCACAGCCTGTACCTACATGACCAAAGGAAAACAATACGTAGCGCTGTCTGTTGGCGGGACTACAGAGAATCCCTCGGGGTTTGTAATGGCGTTTCGGTTGCCGTAACAGAAGACAACTTTCAAAAACAGCTCTTTTCTCCGTCAGGAATGCTTTTATCCAAATCTCCCTCCTTCCCGGCCTGGACCGGATAAAAGCATCCCTCTTTGTTCCGGAATATTTTCGCATCCGGATCACAAACAATTGCGCAGGCTGCCCCTCCCACGATCTGCTTGATGGCAGCTTTATCGTCTACACGCATTTTGTATTTGAACAATCCTTTGTATTTGGATCCATCTTTCCGGAGGCCGTTCCAGGCATAATTTTCAATTTCCCTTTCGTAATTAAAATATTCCCTTTGAAAAAGAATGGTGTCCCCTCTTGCGCTATAAACTGTAAATCCCCACACGCCACCTACTTCCTTGTTCACATAAGGCATAAAATAATCATTGATACCATCGCCGTTTGGGGTAAAAACATTCGGTACATAAACCTTTTCATTTCTGAAAGCAAACTCCACAGGCTCCGTTCCGCAGCAGGATTTGTACTCTTCCGCCACCGGTACTTCCGGGCTAGTCTGAGCGAGGCAGCTTTGTAATAATAGGAGTGAAAAAAAGAGGGTAAAAGTGATTTTGAATGTGTGCATGGTTTGATTGGTTTTGATTTAAATGGTGAGCATTTTGGAAATACAGGGGCGGATTTTCATCGGATTGCTGCCGCTATTACTATCGCTAAATTGACGCCCAAACCGAATCCCCAATAAGTCCAGACCCTACCAGCTTTTATTTTCCGGGCTTTCTTTCGGTAGGCGTAATGGTATTCCCGTTTTTTAAATAGCTTCTCGTCGGGATAGCCAAGGTTTTCGAATTTCGGTGTTGTGGTGGAGCAGGCAATTGCCGGAATTAATCCGAGCAGCGGAGAAACCAAACTGACGACCAGCGTCCCGACCGTGGCTGCATTGTATCGTCTGTAATATTTCGATGCGTCGATCTGCGCCCTAATCGCCAGATCCTCTGGTTCACTTTTGTATAAGGGATCCCCTTTTAATACGAAAGCCGAATCGGCATACGTCTGGGCTGATAGATTAAATGACAGCGTGGCTGTTAGTACCAATGCGTAGAATACTTGTTTGATAGTTGTGTACATAGATTTTATTGTGAAAATGCCAATGGAATTCGTTTTTTGATAAAGGCCATTCAGTTAATAGGTTTTTCGTTTCTCATTATTCCAACAATATGAAGTAGGCTCTTGCCCCTTGTCGATCACCGATACCTGTCGAGCGCTTTATTGCTTGCTCTAACATATGACACTAGGGTACCATCGATTTGATTTAAGCTAATTCTCTCAAACATATCTTAAATCGATATCCCCATCTGTTTCCCCTATTTGAAATAGTATATCCTTCGCTAGATCTCTCAATTTGTTCCACTCTTGATTTGAAAAATCGTCGATATCCAGATTCTCTAGGCACCATTGCATTTTATTATAGGCCCTCAAAATAGATGCAATTGCCTTTAATGAGAAAAAGCCCATTTCGACAAGTTGCGGTAGGAGTAAAAAAATATCCTCAAACGATGTTACAATGTCAGTTGCGCTGTCCGCAAAATCAGGAAGAGCTGTTTTTTGCTCGTCATAGGAAGCGGCTAGTAATTTGAAGGTCTCAGTCGCTCTTTTATATTGATAATCCGTATTCATAAAATATTATTTGGCTGGGATTCCGAATATACCAAGACCCGAAGATACTTTCCAATACGGGGCTCCGCCAAAATGTCGCACGGAGCCTGGATGGCATTGCATAAACTTGTCGGTATTAATCATTTCTAATTTTTGAGATTGAACATTTAACGACGTTTTGGTCAACTTACTTGCAGGCGCATCGCGAGTTTTTTTGACAGGTTTGCCGAAAAATTTTCACAGCGCTTTTATAATCTGATGCGCAAATATTAACACATATTTGTCGCAATTATCGAAACGTCCTTCCAGTTGATAGATCTAAACCAAATTCCGCATATTCTTCTTTTTGCAAATCCCATGATTCAATTTGTGCATGAATTTTTTTTAATTTGAAATTTGTTAGACCAATCCATCTTCTTCATTATTAGTCTATATTTTCCTTTTCCATCTTTGCGTCTGAGAAGTATTCCATCTTTACATCTACCAATTCTGCTTTAACTGCGTAGGCTATTTCTCTACCCTCCAGATCCAACTCTTGCACTATCTGTTGATCACTAAAACCATCATAATGGGCCTCGTTATACCTGTGCAGCCAATCCTGAATATAATTTGATATAACTGGGCTTAAAAGAAGATCCTTTGGATCTATATAACCCCCGGAATACATATCGCGGATTCCAGTTCCACCAAGTGAAGCGTCTATTGCTAAGTATTTCATATTACTATTAATTAGGCCTGAAAAATCTGTGATCAATTATACGATCCTTTGTAAGTCCAATTTCAAAAACTCCGTTTTTATTAATTCAAGGCAAAATTTATAAAAGACTGTAATTGTAGTACCATCTTCGTTTAATAAGACTATACAAAATGTTATTGTCTTCATCATACGTAACTCAGTACATAGTCAAATATATTTCTAAGGATAGGTAAGCGTCCAATTATTTTTATCTAAATAATCTACGGTAACATCAAACCGTTTTAAAACCAAATCTTTTCTCTTTCCCAAGCTATCACAACCGTAATCGTTGATATATTTAATGGCTGAGTCAGCGTGGTAGACAATGAAAATCAAAGTACCATTTGGATATTTTGGTAGGAGGGTCTCCCAATTCCCCCCTGGACTTGTTGCATATCCATCCTTTTCTTTAGGCTCGACATAGGTATGGGCAAATTTGCTTGGACTGCAGTCGTAAAAAGTGTACGGATCGTTGATTGATCCATTATATGGTCCTTTGGTAAAAATTATCGGGTGAGACGAATTGTTCTCAAACATTAATCTAGAATCTCCCGGTGGATCACATGAGAATAGCAGCAATACTGATATAATTATGGTCTTTTTCATACCTTTATTTATTTGTAATATCTACTTATGGCGAGCGGGTCAAAAATAAATCGGAATAGATCAGTCCATTTTTTTGCTTTAATATTCCCGAGTGGAAAATTAATAAAATCCCATCCTGCTGAAATTCTAGTCCTTGTACCGAAATGTTCAAAGCTCCGTCTATTGGCATCTTGCTCTACCCACAAATCATCATGATCACCTGAACCGGCTGCTGATATAAGGCTTGGAAGCCCATATTTATTGATCCAGATAGGCCCATTCTCTTTGCTTTGCAAATAGTGTCCATATTCATGCAAAAGTAGATTGTTGCCTAAAAAAGGCTTAGTGATGTCATTTCGATTCCCAAAAATGTGAGATCCTATAGTAACAGCATCTCGGTCAAATATTGTGGAGCCACGCACCACCGTTGCCCCTTCAAAGTAATCAACATCCAAATCCGGATCGATGTTGTTATAAAAAATCCCAAAGCCTAAGCCAAATGAATTCTGTAGTGGCTCGGACAAATGTCGACTAGCGATCTGACCTCCATCCCCCGCGAATTGCCCGCCAAGAATTTGAAGGAAATTTTTCACCTTATTGGTACCCCCTTCAAACCCTCTTTGCGCAAAACCTGTCGAAAATCCTCCTAAAGTGGTCGCGTCAATCACGCCAACAGCTGGGTTAAGCATTATCAGCGTTGGCAGAAAAACTGTAGAGCGCAAGAGCGGATTTTGCTCACTAATCCAATTCTCAAACTTACTCTTCCAAGTCGCCCCACTCGGATCCGTATACTTCAACGGATTATTCATCACGTAACTATAACGATTGTACGATTGTGTTGAATAAGGATCCTGCACATAATTATCTACACTCAAAACCCTCCCCACTACGGGGTCATACATGCGGCCGTTCATGTTGATGAGGTTGAAGTTCGTGAGGTGCTCGTGGCCGGTGAAGCCGCGGTAGAGATAGCTTGTTGGCGCCGGAACGTTTACAAATGTCCAGTCGGCGGGGTTGCGGAGCCTGCCCCAGGCGTCGAAGTTCTGGTCGAGCAGCACGGTTCCGTTCGCTGCGGTGAGGGTCAGCAATGACCCAAGATGGTCTGTATAGGTGTAATAGAACTGGTCGACGTTGTTTTCGCGGATCACCATGGCGGTGAGGCCGGCAGGAGAACCTATGTAATGAATGTGCTTGTCGGCAAGGCCAGGCGTAACGTCTTTTTCATAGCTGCCGCTCAGATAATAGTGGGTGTTGATCAGCGCGCCGTTCTTTTTCATGACACCTTTCAGCCGCTGATAGTCCGCCCCGTAAGTGTAAGTGAGTTCGTATGGTTGTCCGGAGCCATTTTCTGTTATTTTTTCGGGCTGGTTAAATGCTGTGTAGGTAATGTCCTGCGTCAGTATCGGTATCGCCGTGGTGGGGGAAACAATCCCGGTCAGGGCATTGGATTTGGTCGGATGATATGTAAAAGTCTGACCTGCATCGCTCTTGGAACTGATGTTGCCCGACGGCGTATAGGTAACTGTGAACGGTGCCTTGCCGGTTACCGTGGCAGACAGCAGTCGGTTCAGATTGTCATAAGCAAAGCTTTCTTCCTTGTTTTTGATCCCATCCTTTCTTTTGGTAAGGTTCCCTTTTGGATAATCCCAGATCAGTTCAAGGTTTTGCACACCGGCGGTAGTATACTGTGTGGGCGTGCCGTAATTGTAATTGATCGTGGAAGTTTTACCATTTCCTAAAGTGTAAGCCGTGTTCAGCCCGAGCCCGTTCATACCCGTGTTGGTGTACAGGGTGACCGAATTGTTGGCGTTTTTGATGGTGACCGGGTAACCGTTGGCATCAAAAGCATGGTTGGTGCCAAAACCGGAAGGATACAGCACCGAGGTGACATTGTTGTAGTTATCGTATCCGTAAGTGGTGGTATAGGCAACCGCATCGACGGTTTCTTTTGTGGTTTTCAAACGGCCGAAATTGTCGTAGGTGTATTCTTCGAGATTTCCCGCGAAACCGGTGACTTTCTTCAGCTGATTGACAGCTGCGCCACTGCCCGCAGGATAATATTCATACACTGTATTGCCTTCGGGGCCGCTTCTGCCGGTGTTCCGTCCAAGCAGATCATAGGTCAAGGTGTGCGTCTTATTGTTGGCGTTGGTCTGGCTCACCAGCTGGCCCAATGCATCATAATCATAAGTGGTCGCGCCTGCATTCTGGTCGATAAGCTTTGTCTGCCTTCCATACACATCGTACTCGCTGCTTGTAATGGTTTTCTGATCGTCCTTCACTTCTTTCAGGCCGCCGTGGCTATAATAAGTGTACGTCAGCGTTCCGCCGTCGTCCGAAGCACTGGTGACCTGCCCGGTAGCGTCGGTTGTTTTGGAAGAATTTCCTGCAGGTGTGGATGTTGTAGTGGTCAGTTTGCCGCCGGAGTAGGCATATCCGATGGTCGTTGTACCGAAAGGTCCGCTGTTACTGATGACGGACGGACGGTTGTAGTTGTCATATTGGGTTGTGGTGGTGAGCACGGCTTCTCCCGTTTTATACGGCTGCGTGGCAGTAGCAGCATTGCCCCTGGCATCGTAAGTCCGGCTTTGCGTGATCCATCCTGACGGAAAAGCCTCCGTTTGCGTCTTGATTTCCCGGTCCAGCAGGTCATACCAGGTTTTCACGTCCGGTTTGCCAGGGTGCGTAAGCAGTTTGTACCAAACTGCTCCGTTGGCTAGGTCCCAGCCGTATGCTTCCGTAAAATTATAGCCTTGTGGCAGAATGGTCTTTTTTGTCCTGCCAAATGCATCGTATTCGTAAGTCGTTGTCAATGCGTCGATTCCGGTGACGGTCAGCGGTTTTCCCCATTTATAATCGTATGTCACGGAAGCGGTCTGACCAAGTTCATTGGTGGTCGATACCGGCAGCCTGCCTTTTGGGTCATAGATGGCCGATGTGCTCCTGGCCGCCATACCAGAGGGGGTAACCGTTGTTTTTTTAAGATTCCCGAGCGGGAAATATTCATATCCCGTGGTAACACTTTTGGGCTGACCCGAAAAATCAGTTTTGGATGTCAGCTGGCCGAGCGGATTGTAACCATAACTGGTGACAGTAGAAAAAGCGGGCTGTCCGGTGCGGGTTGTGGTTACAGTGACAGAAGTCGGTTTGTTGGGCACTCCTGCAGGAAATGCGCCGAAAACGGTGCTCGTAACCGTGGTTTCAATGTTGTTGTTGTTGGCTTTGCTTTTGGTAACATTGCCGAAATTGTCAAACGTATCATTGACCAGCGTGGCCGTCCTTCCTTCGAATACATTGTTTTCAGAGGTGCTTTTCAGCCTGTATAAAAAACGTTTGCCCCCTAAGCTAATGAATTCATTGGTATTGGTGATTTCCGAAAGCAGCATGTTGCCTGCCGTGAGATAGTTACTGGTCTTTTTGGGCGCAGCCACATAAAATGTTCCGCTGAACTCATTTTCAGAAACTGTGGTCATTCCGCTGGCAAGGTCAGCTAAGGTAATTTTTTTGAAACCCATGAAGCCTTTTCCCGCCCGGTGCAGCTTCGCTTCTTCATAACGGTACTGCGATTGAGAATAGCCACCAATGCCATTTTGTAACTTGAAATCTGCGACCGCGTAAATGGGCTTCTGAATATTATTGACAGGGTAAGAGGTCAGCCCGCCCTGTTTGTAAAAGTCGCCTGCGTCAGTCAGTTTTTTATAATTCCATTCTGTGACATGGCCCGTACCGATTGCCACTTTTTCTAGTAGTAATTCTTTGCCTTCCTTTTTGAAATAGAAGAAATCAAGCTCGTCGAGGTAACTGGTGGTATTCACAATATCCATACGCCCGTCGCCATTCATGTCGCCCATGGCTGGCGGAGGCGCTCCCAGCGAACCGGCAAACTGGCTTTGGATATGCTTGTAACCCGATCCTGGGCTGTAATACATATCGATGTTAGCCAATGCAGCCGACTGTTGCCAGCCATGGTAAATATCCGATCTGCCATCCCCATTAAAATCTGCAACCGCAAGTTGATCGCCAGTAAAGAGATCCGGATTGGGCGTGTGCTGAAAGGTGAAGCCCGATTGCCAGAAACTTTTGCCCGATGATAATGCTTTGGCCCAAAGCCCTCCAACTGAGTTTCTGACAAGCAGGTCTGTTTTCCCGTCGCCATTAAAATCACCCGGATAGATCAAATGGTTTTTGGTAGGGAAAGTGGAAAAGTAGATCCTCCGCGCCGTGAGGCCTTCGAAAGTAAAAATCTCGCAATTGTTGTCCTTGATCACCATCAGATCGCCTTTACCGTCCCCGTTGAAGTCGAGAAACTGGATCTGGTCGGCGGCGGGCCAGCTGTTGATATTAAAGAATGAAACGCCATTGATGCTCACTGTTTCCAGCGCGGCTGAGACATTGCCGTAGTATAGGTGCGCGGCAAAAGCATTGGCATTGTTGCCCAGCATGGTCAGGATATCCTGCACCCCGTCGCCATTGAGGTCGGCAGCAAATATCGACCTGTCGCTGGGATGTAATTTGTTATAATTAGCCGGAGGGTTGATAAAAACGGAATCCAGGAGAATCGGAAAACCGGTTCCGTCCGTTTGCCAGTCGGGATTCTGGACACTTTTATAAATGACAACTTTGTTGAGTACCCGGTTAGCCCCTGCGACCGGGGCGTTGTAGGCCAGAATATCATCGGCGCCGTCTCCGGTAAAATCGCTGGCGACCCATTTTGTGGCCTGAGGAATGTAAAAGGGCTTTACAAAACTATTATTTAGAGGAAGATTCTTTAGCCCGCCTAAGTAGTAATTGTCCGGTGACCCAAGGAAAGTCAGTTCTTTGGTATAAATAGAGAACTTGGTATGATAGACATGCTGACCCTGAACTTTCCTGGCCACAGAAAGAAAATCCGCATGCCCGTCTCCATTGAAATCCCCGATAAAGCGGTCTGACTCCTCGCCCTGAACCACATCAGACTGACTTGGCGAAAATGGCAGAGGCAACTCGCCGTACTTAAAAATCGTCGAATTAAGCACCGAACCATCGCTTCCGGACTGTATGATTTCTTTTAAAAATGAATTGATATCATCCGATGCGTATTTAAACTGATAGGTACCACAGGTTTGAGCCAGTGATTCAGTTGTGATAGTAATCTTATCCAGCAAATGATCTCCCCCGATAGAAGAGCCGGCTTCCAGCTGGACGTTGCTGTCTATCCGTTTTTTATATTCAAACTTGATTTTATTGTAGGGAACAAGATTGGCTGCTGCATTTCCGGTATAGTCGATTTCGGTAACCAGGCATTCTCCGAGTGTATTGTCGTACTTAAATTCAATGTAATTACCATCCGGATACTGTATTTTATTGAGCCTCCAGAAAAGTGCATAATCGGCCAGAAATATATTCCCATCTGAAAAATTATTACCTCTTAGCTTGGAATCGGCAGTGTTACCATATTCCATCACGACACCATCTTTAGATACAACCTTAAACCAGCCCGGGACACTGGGAAGACCACCGCTATAAGAAGTAATGGAAGCAAACGTTTCATTTTCAGTCTGATAAGTAGCTCCGTTACCACCGTTGTTGCCCGAAGCCAACATCATCCGGTTACCATCCAGTGCAAAACGCATATTGGTGTTCAGCTCGACTGCGCCAGCCGCTCCGTCGTGATACACCGTCAATGGAATTCTGCTGATCACCGAAAGTCCGGAAATCCCCCAGCCCATTCCAATCAGGCCACCTCCGCCCATCGAATTGTATTCGAGGGAAATCGACGGAGCAATTCCATTGGTACCAGGCGGAACATTTATGGGAATAGAATAGGTTGCAGCGCCCAAGATTACATTGGCAGATGCGGGAATACTACCCACCGGCCTGGCCAGGTCGATCGTTTTGCTAAAATTCGCATTTGTGTAAATGGCCGAGTAGTCGGCAAGCTGCGCATCGGCTACAAAAGAAATGCAGAAAGAAAGGAGTAACATGGAGGCATAACTCCATGAAAAATAGCGGTGTGTCATTGTCAAAGGCTTACAGTCAGTATGTGTAACTCTTGTAAACCTATTGATTATTACTTACCGACAATTACTCAAAAGGCAGTCAATTATTCTCCGGCAGGTATGGATATACGATCGGAGAATATAGCGCAATCCAGGAAAACGCTCACGCTCATTGGCCTCGTCGCGATCAAATTTTTAACCAATTGAGTCGATAACTGACAGGGATATCAAACAAAATAATCGACTCCTTTCTTCAATTTAACGTAACACAAATTTAATCTAACGGTAGTTCTTCCCAGGGAAGTTGTTTTTAATTTTAGCTGATTATAAAACAGTTACACTATTTCAAACAACAAACTCCATGATAAGGATCGCTACATTTAATCTCGAAAACCTTTTCACGCGACCGGTCGCGATGAACCAGGATGATGACGCGAACGGCCGGCAGGCTATTGAAGACCATGCAACCGCAAACGCCATTGTTTCCAAAGATGTTTATTCCGACGCAGACAAGGCTACGCTCGCGGCACTAAGTGAAAAATACAAATGGCATCTTCTGAATGCACCCAAAAATGCATTGGTGCAATTGCAGAAAATACGTGGCAAGCTCTTCCGCAAACCTCAGAATGCACCCGTGCAGGTTGTCGCAAACGGACGTGGCGACTGGGTCGGCTGGTTTGAATTAAGGCGTGAAGATGTGAGCTGGAAGGCTACGTACAATTCCGGGCGGGTCATCAGCGAAGTGAGCCCGGATATTCTCATTGCCGTGGAAGTAGAAAACCGCCCTACTTTGAACCGGTTCAACGACCAGGTGCTTAAAACGGAGTTTGATGCAGCATATCCGCACGTGATGGTGATTGACGGAAATGATGAACGGGGTATTGACCTGGGAATTTTCAGCAAATTCCCGATCGTTGAAATCAGAAGCCATGTAGATGACGCGGATGACGCCGGGAACAAAATTTTTTCCCGCGACTGCCCTGAATTCGATATTATTCTTCCAGGTGACAAACGGCTCGTTGTTATGCCCAATCACCTCAAATCCAAAAGAAACGGAAACGACCAGGATTCGCAGGACCGCAGGCAGCAACAGGCGGAGCAGGTAAATAAAATCGCAAAAGAGGGACTGAGAAGAACAGACTTCGTTCTGATCGGCGGCGACATGAACGATACCCCAGCCAGCAGGCCGCTGCAATCCCTGTTTTCGGATGGATTCGTTGACGTAATCTCGCACCCCAACTACCCCACCGATCGCCCCGGCACTTTCCAGACGGGTCTTGCGGGCAACAAAATCGATTACCTGATCATGTCGCCCGCATTGCGTGACAAGCTCCGGGACACGGGTATTGAGCGGCGGGGTTCTTATCATCCCAGGACTTGGGAGCCTTTTGACACGGTTACCAAAACTTCCGAGGAAGCCTCAGACCATCATCTCGTATGGGCAGACTTTGACCTTTAAACTACTGCTCTGCCATGGAAACGGAAATGTGCCAGGTATCGCCTGAATTGGTCACCTTTTCTGTTCCCCAGGTTCCCGGCCCGTCATCGGTACGCAGGTATACGGCAAAAACGAGGTTTGTAATTTTCGTACCGTCTACCAATATACTTCCGCATCCGGCGCCACCACCGCAAGCACCCCCGATCCTGCTTTTTGAATGCAGGATTTTGGTTTTTGTCTCGTCAAGCACCATCTCTTCATTGCCCGACAGTTTGAGCAGAGATACGGAGGGTGTTATCAATTCCAGCTCTGTGGCAAAACCTAGGTGTTTTTGGGAAAAATTAGTGGTAGCGCCTAATCCCGCCAGCGAAATGACAGGATTGTCCACAGGTCGGCTGAACTGCATCCTCAGCTTGCCATAGTAATACCGGCTTGTATCCGTTTTGGGCGCCTGGGCATTCATCAAAGGCTTTGCAGATAAAAATATCTGCAGCCCAGCATTGACTGCGGGATCGAATCCATTGCCGGCCGGACCTTCGGGATGGGCGGTGAACACAGTTCCGCCGGAATCTTTGAAATGATAATTGGTATTGACAATTTCCACACCTTTTACTTGGCTGGTACTGGCACCGGAGGTTGCCCCAAATGTCATTCCAGTAACATGCTGGGGAACAGTGATATAGGATTGATCGTCAAAGCTAAACGTAACCGAAAGCCTGGATTGCGGCTCGGAAAATGCAGCTTTCATGTCGGCTCCGCCATTTTGGTTGAGAAAAAAATCCAATGTCTGCGGGATGGAAGTGGGCCCCTTGGGCACCGGTGCCTGACGACTCTTGTAGGTACCGTCCTGAACGAACTCCAGGGTGTTTTGGGCGTGGCCTGATATCCCGTGCGCAAGCAATAACGATAAGGATACCGACCGGATCTGATGAAACCGTGGTATAAGCATGTGTATAAGTGATAGTATTCAAAAAACCAAAATTCAGCATTTAACTAAATTTTTCCTAATGTGTGCGCTGCAAAATTATGGTGCCTCCGGGTTTACATTTAAGTTCGATAAATTCTTCATCGGGTGTTTCAGCTGTAACTCCGGAAGCTGACTGTATTTTCCATTTCTGAAAAGGCTGCTTCAACCTTGTAACTCCACCCTTCTCCGCTACGATCTTTACCTCTGAAATAACGCCGTTCACTTTCTTTGCACTGACCAGAAACGCCCCTTCCGCGCGCAGTTTGTTAAATGAAACCTCTTTCCAGTCGGCAGGAACGGCCGGCATGATCTCGATAAAACCCGCGTAACTCTGCAGGAGCATTTCCTGTAATCCGGCAGCAAACGCAAAATTTCCCTCGAGCGTGAACGGACGGTAGGTAAATTTGGAAAGACCCGATTTTGTCTGATCGCCATTGACATGAAAACTGTTTGGCAAACAAAACGCCTTAGCAAAAATCGATAAGTTTTTGGCGGCGCCCTCCCCATCTTTTGCCCGGGCTTTCATGTTGGCCAGCCAGGAATAGGAATAACCACACCAATAATCCGGCCCGATCTTTTCAAGTCTCTCAATCGAGTTTTTGATGATCGATTGTGCATCTGCTCCATCCTCCCATTTGATAAGGCTCAAAGGATGGATCGCCATCATATGGGAAAAATGCCGGTGCGACTCGTTATACGGCAGGGAAGCGGCAAACATCAGTTCTTTATTTTCCGTAACCGCATAATCTCCGAATTCGGAAAGTACCTCCTGCCAGTGATCCGCGTCTTTCGTCAGCCCCAGTTCCACGGCCAGTTCTTTGGCTCCGCTGAATGCAAACTTCATCAGCGAGAGATCATAGTTGGTGTTTTCTGGAAACCATGCAGATAGCTTGTTATCATTGATTTCGGGGCTGGAACTGATCGGTAACTTTCTCAGCCCACTGCTATCCGGTACGGTAATATTTTCAAGAAACGTACATACCTCCCTGAACCACGGATAAGCACGGTTTTTTAAAAAATCACGGTCCATACTATATCTCCACTGCAGATAATAGTGATGCGCCAGCCACGAAGATACCGTTGGAGAAAGCGAATATTGTATCCAGCCTCCCATTTCAGTACCGTCCAATGTTGTCACCCCCGGAACCGCCAGCCCATCAGTCCCGAAGTATAATTTGGTATAACGTTTATAATTTTCAAGATTGGCATCCAGATGGTCGAAATAGCCCAGCCCTTCTTCCAGATGGTTTCCGCTGTAACTTGGCCAGTAACTCAGCTGGGTATTCAGATCGTGGTGAAAATCTCCTTTCCACGGCGGGATGCGGCCATTGTCCGCCGTCCAGACTGCCTGTAACGAAATAGGCGGCGCCCCTCTCCTGGCGGCCGATCCGAATTTGTATTGTTCAAGATACCATTGTTTTTCGAGCGTTGTATCCGGTACGCTCAGTGACGACTGCGCCCAGAATTTATTCCACCAGACACTATGGCTCGCGTAATCTTTTGTATAGCCGCGCAACAATGCACGCTCAGTAACGGCAGAAGAAGACGGACTTACTTTTTGGTCCGGATATTGGGAAGAAATACTCCATACACCTTCCATCACGCCGTTTTTAACATCACTCCATTGAACCGTGATCTGATATTTAAAACCTCCCCATCCTTCCTGCTCATAAACAATCCTGTTCTTTTGTTTCGTCACAGA
Source organism: Dyadobacter bucti (assembly GCF_005869225.1). Lineage (GTDB taxonomy): Bacteria > Bacteroidota > Bacteroidia > Cytophagales > Spirosomataceae > Dyadobacter > Dyadobacter bucti. Next base: position 373,622 of record NZ_SWFP01000002.1, read on the forward strand.
ACCCTGCTTATAGCCCAGCCTGGCCAAGTCGTCTCCCACCAGCGAGTTGACCGCCCCTCCTTCTTCAATTTTGCCCTGGTACTTTGGCGCAACAAGGTCAGGCATCAACCCGGCTTTTAAGTTTTCAAAACGGAACCAGCCAACCGGCTCGATAGCATGGACGAAAGTTTTCAGCTTCATGCCGCTTTCCCATTCCACTTCACATAAGGCCTTTGAAACGGACAGGTTGACGGATTTTACTTTCGCCGCATCATTGATCGCAAACTCCAATGCACCAGCCGGAATTTTGGAAGGTGCAGGTTCCCTATCATAAGGAGCATCAAAAAATTGCTGAACAGGTTTGTAATCCTTTTTCGCGACCTGGCCCTGCACCCATTGATAACTAAACTCTTTCCGGTGGAGGCCGGCCATCGGACGCATATCCCAGATATCTGCCCTGTCCAGAGAGAAACGCAGCTTTTCGCTATTTTGCCAGATCAGCGCACCGACTGTAGCATTACCCAGCGGAATAGCTTCGTCCCAGACATTGGCAAGCCTGTTGCTTTGCAAATCATGTTTGGCGAGTGGCTGTGAAAGCACATTGGCACACAGAAGCAATCCAAAGACAGTCAGTATGATTTTTTGCATAGATTTTCGAATACTTAATGTAATACGCCTGAAATATATGTTGGTCACCCGAATTTCCGGATTGTTTATAAAATTATTTTTTACCTGCTTCCAGTATCTGTATCACCCGGTCGTCGAGCGGAGGATGTAAACTGTTGAGCAGCCACCAGCCATGAATTTTTGCCCCGCAGTTCACCAGCAGCTGAATCACATCCAGATGCGCCTCATCAAGTTCGCCATGGGAAGTTACCCATACAGCCTGATCCAGCACCGTGCCTCCGTATTCATTGTGCGCCTCGAGCGGAGCTTTCCCATCGATCAGCAATTGAACGGTATCTGCATAGCCATTGAAAGCTGCCCAATGCAGTGCAGTCCATCCCCTCTTATCAGATGAAGCCGGGTCTACCCCTTTTGAGAGCAGCAACTCCACAATATGGTTACGGTTATGCATCGCCGCCCAGACCAAAGCCAGCTTGAGATTCTCTGCGGGTGTATTTACAGGTATCCAGGGAACATTGAGCAAAGGGACGCCACGTTTAAGGCTGCCGTCGGGTTCCAGAAAACTTTCCACGAGGTCATCTCTTCCGAGCCCTGCTGCCACGACAATGTTATCTACCGCTGCGCCCCGTCGGGCGAGGGTTTCGGCCGCATCCGCATAGTGAAAAGCGAGGGCGGTGATCAACGGAGAGCCGTCGTGCCAGACACCATCGACCGACGCTCCAAAGTCCAGAAGCACTTCAACAAGAGCCGCCTGCACGCCTGCTTTGGCAGGATGAACGCTTGAAACAAGCAAATCCAGTGTGGAACCATGGTTCCCGTTGTATACCTCCGCCAAAGCATCCACCTCTGCTCCTGCTTTCAGAAGCATTTTGCAGATATCGACGGCATTTCCCGGAGAATGCTGCCGGAAATTCTCGACACCGTTCGCGGCTATGTAATGTAGCAGCGTAGCCTTATGCATACGGTCGGAGCGAATTTTTGTCAAAGCTGGATTTTTGCTGAGCAATGTCGCGAGCGTATCTATGTCCCCTGATACAATTGCATCTGCTGCGCGCTCGAACTGCTTAACAACGGAATTGTCTTCTGAAAGAGCCTGCACATGACTGCAAAACACTTCCCAGCTTTCAAAACCGTGCTCCCGCGCAACTACCAGCCGGGCATCCCCTATCTCAAAATGTGTAACAGGCTTGTTGAGCTCCGCCAGCTTCGCCGGGTCGGGGTGGTATTTTCTGACATGCTGAATGGTGGTGGTGTCTACCGCGCGGCAGGATTCAAACAATTTCTGAGCCCTGTTTTCGAAGTATGTCAAAGTCTCGCCATTTTCTATCGGGGTAACGTCTGAGGTTTCCATAACCTGTGAATTTATGATTTGTGAAAGGTAATTGCGTCCTCGATTTTTTTCCGACTTAAAAAACCAAACAAATCATGTTCTGTTAAGATAGAATGTCCGTCGCTGACTTCGTCTGTACGTGTTGTTAGATAAAAACTAAATGTTAACCTGGCCCGGCAGGCGCTTACCTCTGCCGACGCAGGGCTGGTAAAGTCGGGACGACAATGAAAACAATAATAACTTGGGATCAATGCTTACGGAAAAGCCAAAAGAAACAGGATTGCGATCCATGTTTTCTGGCCCTGGCGAATGTGTTCGAAGAGATGAAGTGATGGCTGGATGCAGAAATTTATTCATGTAAAGGAACGTGAGTTTACGCGGTAAAATGTTCAGGCGACACAATTCAAATTACACCAATATATACCATAAAAATAACTGGAAAAACAATATTTCAAACATATTCCGAAAGTTTAGTTTTCGGTTCGGACACGTGGTCGGCACCGGAAATTTGCGGGAGCGGAGATAATATTTTTTAGTGCAAAGACACGAAATGCAATTGCCATGGAACGTGCTGATTCCATGACAATTGCATTTTAAGATCTCCCGATGCTCAGTTTTCCCGGCTGTTCATATTGAACGCCACCAGATGTTTTTCAAAGATAGAGTCATACCTGTCTGCCGCATCTACCTGTTTCGCGTTGCGGCATTCCCTGGCAATGGTCTGAAGAATATAGAGGTCTACATTTACATCCCTCCCTTTTACCCCATTTTCTTTGGCCCAGGTCAGGTTTTCATCTGCTCGGATTGCCATTGTTTTTGCCGAATCCAGCGCTTTTTTGTCTTCCCCAACATCGAACAGCATCCCGACAAATCCCGCCGAAAACTGGTCGAAAGGAATGGTATCGTCCGGCATTACAGTCATCGCGCGGTTCACCACATTCCGAGCTTCATTCAGCCGCTTTTCGGCAATAAGCTGCCCTGCAAGCCTGAGAAATGCGATTCGCGCACTGGCTACGGGCGCACCCAGATAAGTGTCGTCATAATACGTTTTCGGATTGTTCATTTCCCGCCACGACATTTTGTTCATCATGTTATCATACATCACATCCGTATTCACATATCCGTCGGCGGCACCCTCCACCCGCACCGGAAGCAGGCGGTACACATATCCTTCCAGCTGCAGATATTCCTGCAACCCCAGGTTGTGCGAGGTACCCATCGTAGAAGAGAAATAAATGGGTCTTTTCCAGTCATTGCTCGCGATGATATCCAGCATCACCAGGTCGCCTTTGTACAGATTCTTTTCCCCGATATTCCAGCTCATAGAGTCGCCCAGATAGGGTAAAAGATCATTTTTAACAATGTTAGATTTTTTAACCCGAGCCGAATCAACAGGAAGGAACAAAATTGGTGATGGCAAAATAGCCGTCATATCCCCGCTCGTCAGCGGTACCTGTATGGCTTTATTTTCCTGCCTGATCAGTTCCAGGTATTCTTTGAGATTAATGCCGTTTTTGACCGAGGGAATTTCGTAGAACGGAACAAATTCATTCTTACCGCTCGCATAGGCATCGGTATCCAGCGAAAACGGCAGCGCATCGGAATCGTTTATTTTACGTTTCAGCTGGCGGATATACCAGTCTGTCCCTAAAAACGTCTGAACACAGACGCGCACATCTTTTCTGAAACCTTCCACTTCCTGCACATACCAGAGCGGAAAAGTATCGTTATCGCCACCAGTGAACAAAATCGCATTGGGCGCGCAACCACTCAGAATATTTCGGGCAAAATCCACAGAATGGTAACGGTTGCTGCGATCTTGGTTATCCCAGCCTTTGGCCACCATCATAACAGGAACGCAGAGGCTCAGCGTGGTTGCAAAGGCTACCTGCATATTTTCCGTCTTTATTATTTTTCGCAAACCGCCTGCAATAGTCAGCACGCCGAAGCCTATCCACATACAGAAAATATAATAGGACCCCACGTAGATGTAGTCTCTTTCCCGTGGTTCGGAAGGGGGTGAATTCAGGTAAATAACGAGTGCTACGCCTGTCAGGATGAACAATAATCCGGTAACCACAAGGTCCTTTTTTCTCCTGCTGTACATACCAACAATGCCCGCGAGCCCAAGCAGAAAAGGCAACATGTAAAAATTGTTGTGTCCGCGGTTTTGGGTAACAGAAGATGGAAAAGATCCAGCCAGCTGCCAGGGAAGCAAAGTTCCGGCCCCTTCCCTGTCGCTTTCCCGGCCTACAAAATTCCAGAGAAAATAACGCCAGTACATGTGCCCGATCTGGTGGGAGAACATAAAAGAAAGGTTATGCTTCATGCCCGGTTTCTGCCCTTCTGCCAGTCCGGTCATTTGCCGGTAGAGTTCCGGGTGGCCGGGCTGGGAGCTGTACATCCTCGGCAAGAGCATGTGGGCTGTCGGCTCATATTCATATTCGGGCCTGTAATCGGTAATTACGTACTTCCCATCCTGCTTGCGGTAAATCGGCGCGCCCCTTTTCTGGCTGATCGGGTTTGAGATAAAGGTTGGCCCATACAAAAGCGGCCGGTTCTCATATTGCTCTCTTTTGAGGTAAGAAACGAAACGCAGGACATTGCTGGGGTCATTCTCGTTGATCGGAGGATTGTATTCCGACCTCACAAGCACCATGATATAAGAGGAATACCCCACCAGCACAAATGCAAAACTGAGCAATGCAGTATTGAGTAACACTTTCTCGGCCCGCTGCGAATACCGGATGCCCCAGACCAGCGTGCCCAGAAACAGAACGATAAAAAACACGATGCCCCAGGTGTAGGGAAATCCAAGTGTGTTCACAAAGAATATCTCAAATTTCCCGGCAATCTCGGGCAGGCCCGGTATAATGCCCGAATTGATGATACCCAGGATAATAAGCCCCGAAAGAAATGCCACAGTACCGCCAAAAACAGTCGGTTTCGGATATTTTTTGAAATAATACACCAGTGCTAGCGCCGGTATCGCCACCAGGTTCAGCAAGTGCACACCGATGGAAATCCCGACCAGATAAGCCGTAAAGATCAGCCACCGGTTTTCTGTCGCAGGATCAGAAATACTTTCCCATTTAAAAACAGCCCAGATCACAATAGCCGTAAAAAATGAAGACAGTGCGTAAACCTCCGCCTCTACGGCCGAAAACCAGAAAGAATCCGACCAGGTGTAAGCCAGCGCACCAATGACGCCGCAGGCGATGACCAGCATACCGTCCGTTTTGTTCCAATCAAGCTCAGCTTTTCCGATCAGTTTGCGTGCCAGCAATGTAATTGTCCAGTACAAAAAAAGGATCGTGAATGCGCTGCTCAGCACGGAAACCATATTAACCCAGTATGCTACTTTCGTAAGGTTACCAAAAGCGAGAAGTGAGAAAATACGCCCTATGAGCAGAAATAAAGGGGAGCCCGGCGGATGCGGCACCTGAAGTTTGAAAGCGCACGCAATGAATTCACCGCAATCCCAGAAGCTGGCCGTGCGCTCCATCGTAAGTGCGTAAGTAATGAATGCTATTGCAAACATCGACCAGCCGGCGATGTTGTTCCATCGTTTAAAATGCATCATATCGGATGAGTTTGGTATGCCCCAAAACTATCCAAACAGCATCAATCAGCTGGAGCGGAAAATCATAAAAAACGTTAACTAAACGCGGTAAAACCGCCTTCTTAACTTTCTTTAACATCACTGCCGCGCCACATTACCCGAAGATCAGGGCGATCGTCCGCTAACGCGGGTTGATTGTTCAAAAACGAACAATTACAATCAACGAAAAGTATATAATTAACTACTATCCAATACATTAGGATTAAGTTTGGTTTCTGGTACGCATATTTACCAGAAATAAAAAAAAGGCATTTTCAGCCACTACGGCCTTATCCAACACCCAACACCATGTTACAGAACTACTTCAAGATCGCTGTCAGGAGTTTGTTAAAAAACAAGCTGTTTTCCTTTATCAACGTATTCGGACTGGCCCTGGGCATGTCGTGCAGCCTCCTGATCTGGCTTTGGGTCAAAGATGAGCTGTCGTTCAACCACTTCTACCCAAAGCTTGAAAATATGTACCTGGTACGTGCGGGCTCGGAATGGAAGGGAACATATTCCGTAGGAATGGTGACATCGGGTCCCTGGTCCGAATCCTTCGAGAAAGAAGTACCCGAAATAGAAGCAGTAACCAAAATCACGTGGGACAAGGAACTTTTGGTGAAAGTAGGCGAAAAAACAACCAGGGAAAACGGGATATATGCAACGAAGGATTTTTTTAAAGTATTCGGGTTGCCATTTGTGGCGGGCAATCCCGGAAAAGCAATTGAACAGCCGACATCTATTGCCATATCACGTAAGATGGCTGAAAAATTCTACGGCACGGCCAACGCCATCGGCCGGACGCTGAAACTGGACAATGCGAAGGAATTCATGGTCAGTGCTGTTTTTGAGGATGTTCCGTCGAATTCTTCTGAGCAATTCGAATGGGTTGCCAATTTTAAAGTGCATGAGCAGGACTGGATGAAATGGTGGGGAAACTATAGTTTCAAAACCTATGTGCTGCTCAACCCGAAAGCCGATCCCGTTCTCGCTGAAAAAATAATGCAGAAAGTGATCAAAAAGAACTGCCCGCCGCAGCTCACCAGTTTCCCGGTACTTCAGCCTATGAAGGATGCATACCTATATTCCGAATATGAAGGTCTGAAAGCAACTGGCGGCAGGATCGAATATGTACGGGTGTTTTCGATCGTGGCCATATTTATGCTGCTCATTGCCTGTGTCAACTTTATGAATCTTGCTACCGCGAGGTCTGTGAACAGGGCCAAGGAAGTTGGTGTGCGGAAAGTTGTTGGCGCAGAAAAGAAATACCTTGTCATGCAGTTCATAGGGGAATCGCTGATCGTGAGCGGACTGGCTGCCATGCTGTCGCTCATTTTTGTTTACAGTCTGATGCCCGTATTCAATGATGTGGTCCAGAAAAAGATCGACCTTACCGCATCCGATCCTTTTTTGTGGTTTTCCGTAGTCGGGCTGATTATCATTACTGGCTTCGTTGCAGGAAGTTACCCGGCATTGTATCTCTCCGCGCTGCAGCCAGTACGCATTTTAAAAGGTAAGCTTGGCATCGGCGACAGCAGCGCTTTTTTGAGAAAAGGCCTCGTAATATTCCAGTTTGGATTATCGGTTTTCCTGATTGTCGGTATGATTGTCATCGGCAGACAAATGAACTACATCCAGACAAAACGCCTGGGACTGGATAAATCGAATGTACTTTACATCCCGATCGAAGGCGACTTGTACAACAAACTTGAAGCATTCAGGCAGGAAGTCATCAATTCTCCGTCTGTGCTGGCCGCCACTACTACCGGTTCAATCCCGACCAACATCGTTGGTAATTCCGGTGACCTGGACTGGCCAGGCCGCGATAAGGATATCGACAATACCGTACATGCCACTTTCGTCGGTTATGATTTTGCCAAAACCATGAACATCAAAATGGTGGACGGCCGTGACTTTTCGAAGGATTTTGCGGCGGATACGGCGAATTACATCATCAATGAGGCTGCCGCAAAACTGATGAAAATGAAGGATCCTGTCGGAAAACAGGTAAAATTCTGGATGGGCAACGGAACAATTGTCGGACTGATGCAGGATTTTCATCTCAACTCCTTTCATTCAGCGATCAAACCATTGATACTTGTAAGCTACAAAGGCCTGAATACCGAGTTTATAATGGTCAGAGCCAAGTCCGGAAGAACCACAGACGCGATTGCACATCTGGAAAAAACAACCCGGAAATTCAATCCCGCCTATCCGTTCTCCTACCATTTCCTGGATGAAGATTATGAACGGATGTACCGTTCGGAAATGATCGTGAACACGCTCATCCGGTACTTCGGGTTCCTGGCTATTCTCATTTCCTGTCTCGGACTGCTAGGCCTTGCTGCATTTACAGCAGAGCAGCGCACTAAAGAGATTGGTATCAGAAAAGTTCTGGGTGCCAATGTGGCCAGCGTCATTGCACTGCTTTCAAAAGATTTTATAAAACTCGTCCTGGCCGCTTTTGCAGTGGCATGTCCCGTTTCCTGGTACATTATGAACAAATGGCTGAACGGCTTTGCCTACCACATTGATCTTACCTGGGGCATTTTCGTTCTCGCGGGCTCTGCGGCACTGTTTATTGCCTTGTTCACGGTTAGTTTCCAGAGCATCAAGGCGGCTCTCATGAATCCTGTCAAGTCTCTGCAGACCGAATGAGAGACTTCTTCACGGGACTACCAAGCTTTGAACAGCAAATAACAGCTGTAAAAGATCATAACCCACGTCAAAGAACCTGCAACGACGGTGAAGAGCAAGGCGCTAAGAAACGGCAGATTCGCGCATTCTGTCCGATAAGTAATTGTCTTTTCCATTTTCCCGGAAAACAAATGTTGATAATACTTTAAAACGCATGATTTGGGCAGGAGTGTTTATCAACTTTTTGTTTTCCAACAAATTAGAACTACTTGTATTGTCTATCAATAAAAGCGTTAAACTAAATTGTCGATCCATCAAAACAGTTTGAAAACGTTTCAAAATTAGTTCTTTATCAAGAAAAAATAGCGTAGAAAAATTATGACATGTGGTTTTTCCTTTATTTTTTAGGAAATAAAGATGCAAATGTGGCTAAATGAAGTAATTACCGCCATCACGATTCTCCGGTTTTTCAATTTCAGTATAAAAAAAATTAGCTCGCATACCGGTTACTTTGATGTGTATACGATAGCCGTGTAGTAGTAATTCTTACACATAAAAAAACACATCCAATGCCGGGTACAATCGGCCTGGATGTGCAACACAATTGGGAGATGGACTTTTAACCTGAGGAAGGTTTTAATGTTTTGGGAAGGAGAGAGAGAGAGGAGGGATTTACGCCAGTTTTTCTCGAAAAAACCGCACGTAAACTTTCGTGTAAAACGAAGCGCTGGGGAGAGCTTTCGTCAGGCCCTGTCGGAGTCGGATTTTTCTTGCAGCATTCTTTTTGATTTTTTGACTTCTCCCGGAGTGAATTCATCCTTAATCCACCTTACAAAGTTCTTGGATTGTACCTGATAGACTTGCGCGGACAAAGGCTTAAGATCTGAATTTTCGATCTCGCGAAGATAGTCAGCAAGCAGTCTGTTAATTTCTTCTACCACATTGGCTTGTGTTTTCATCGGAAGGTTTTTGGCAATTACACAAATAGGATAATTCTAATCGTAAATCAAAAAATTGTTCGCTTTACTGAATGCAAGTATAATAGTTCGTTTTTAACAGACTATCATTTTTGTGGTGATCCTGGCTTATTTTAGGGTATAACTATCCGTAACTGGGGGCAACTTTTGGCAAATTTCACACTTTGCACAAAAGCCTAAATTTCTTCTATAAAACCGTGTCAAATCCCCGCCACTGCGTCAAAAAACACCAGCTACGAAACAGCAACCAAGAATTTCATTTTTTTTGTAACCGGAATTTAATATCCACTGTTTCAGAACGCTACAAAATGTATTTTCCCAAGAATTCTTCTGACGGAAAACAAAAAAAGCCCCGATTAGGAGCTCCTTTTTCACCACATTCCGGGACGACTTTTTATTCAGTTGGCTGTCCGTAAATACACGTTATTGCTGATAGATTCCAGCTTCAGAGCCGGTCCTCCCCCATTAAACGTACCTTCCAAAAGGTACCCTACGATGGGGTCTTTCTGCTTCTTGTTTTTGAAATCGATTTTAAGATCGGAATAAACTTCGCCCGTGATCGTCTTCATAGCGACATTGGCGCCTTTGCTTTTGGGCCAGCTCATGTCCACGTGCCCGCTGATCGTTTTCGCAAACACTTCCGCAGATGCCCCTTCAATCTCGATGTTACCATTGATGGTCTCGAGTTTCAGCCGTGCCTGACGTGGCAGCCACACTTCATAATTAATTTCACTGCATACGTAATACTTCTGTCCATTGTTGTCGCTGCCCCATGTGCTGCTTTCTTTCGGACAATCTTCTTTTTTCCCGTTTTTCATCATCTCCTGGTCAAAATCGGTTTTGAGCATCACCTCTTCACCAGTAGTATTGCTGGTGACCAGCAGCGCGTCATTCAGTTTCCCTCCATTTATTTCTACCTTAATCCGGACCGAAACATCGGCTTTGTCCCAATACCTCACACGGATGCTGTCAGCGAACTTCAGGTCCAGGTTAACCAGCTGCCCGGACGAATAGGTAAGCTTTTTCTCTATGATCTTTTGCGCAAAGACAGGGCTAGCCAGCAAAGCTATAAAAAGGAATATCGTTATGTTTTTCATCGTATCTGAAACGTTTAGGAACAACTACTTTTGCTTGCGGATGAATATGTCACTGCTGATGGTATTAAGCTGGATCTCAACCCCTCCCCCGTTTGTAGTACCTTCGATGTTCCTTCCACCTCCTACTTTCGACAGCCCGTCTTTCGCACTTTTTGTTCCCAGGTCAAAATCTGTGTACATCTCTCCATTGATCGATCTGAGCTTTAGGCTGGATTTTGCAGAAGCTGGCAGCGAAACGTCGATTGCCCCGCTCACGGTGGATATGGCCGTAGGTTTTTCCTGATTCAGGTTTGAATAAACCACTTTGACCTCGCCGCTGGTGCTATTGGCTACAACCGGACCAGTGACGTTGACCAGGTTGATAGAAGCGGTGTTGGTGCGTATTTCCAGGTCGCCATCCATGTCTTTTATCGAAATCCCCGACCCGCCCTGCCAGTTGGTTTCCTGATACAGTACCGATACTTTGCTGGGCAGCTTCACAGTATATTTCACCTGTTTGCGTGAAGCCTTCTCGATTTTCAGCACACCGTTTTCCGTCGTAACCGACAGACCCACACCGGAGTTGTCCACTGCGCTGTAATAAAGCGGTTTAAGACCTCTTGCCCTTTCGGGAGGTGCTTCAAAACCCGAAGACGCTGTGATCACTACTTCGTCGCTGTTATGGCCTTCGACTTTGATGTCACTCCCCGACATCTCAATGACAACTTTGCGGTCTTTGGTATTCGCTAGCTTGGTTTTGAATTCCTGGGCATGGGCAACCATGATACCTGAAAACAGGCTCAGACTGAGCATTAAGTACTTTTTCATGGATTTTGTTTAAAATAAAAAAGTGTAAAAATTGTGTTTACGAAGAAGGGTTTTCCTGGCGGGCGAGGCGGTCCAGCCCCTCCTCTGCTTTCAGGCGTACAACATCAAGTACCTCCCGATTCTTTACCATCCGCCGGAACTGGCCTGCCGCACGTTGCTCCCGAATGCCTGTCAGCGCTTCTATCAGCATAATCTGCACGTTAGGCTCCGACTGGATTTCCAGTGACTGGATAAGCGCCTCGGTTACATCGGGCTCATTGACAAAGCGAAGCAAAGCCTGACCAGCCGCGAGGCGGACGTTGATATTCGGATCGAAGTTGAGGGTGTTGATGAGCAGCTGCGTGATATTTCGGTCCACATCTGACAGCTCATAACTCTGGTTCACTGCATGGATACGTTCGCTCGCCGAGGTGACTGCCCTCTGCTCAAAATCAAGCATTTTTTTCATTTCCGCAACCGATTCCCGGTCACGCCCGGACAAGGCAATGTTCCCACCGTTTCCCGAGGCCTGGAATCCGTAGTATAGCATTCCGCCCGCAAACCCTACGATCAGCAGTACCAGCCCTGCCGCTATTCTCGCGATCCAGCTGGTAAGCCTGCGTACGCGGCCTTTTTTCGGAGGGTCAAGCCGGGCGGCCAGCTCGTTTGCAAAAGCCAGGGAAGGATGCTGATCCCGGGCTTCGGCAAAATAGGAAAACTGTGCGGTATGGCTCTGTAAATGCGCAGGGACGTCGTTCCCCTGAAAAAACTGCCTGAGCTGTCTTTCTTCTTCCAATGTTGTCTCTCCCTCATAATATCTGTCCAGCAACTTTTCAATATCCTGATCCATAGTCGTTTACTTTTAAATAATTCTCCCTCAACTTCTGCCTGGCCCGCGACAGGATCACCCGGATATTATTGATGCTCAACCCGGTAACCTGTTCAAGTTCCTCAAATGAATATTCCTCCACGTCCCGCAAGTGAAGGATCAGCTTCTGCTGCTCGGGAAGTGCTCCGATCAGCCGGAGCATAAGCTGATTGCTGTCCGACAGTTCCGCCTGCTGATAAGGAGAAACGTCATCAGCCTCCATGCTCACCAAATCCGCATCTTTTGTCATTTTTTTATGGTGATGCGATTTCAGCCTATCAAGACAGATATTCTTGGTCATCTGCACCGCAAGCGCCTCAATGCTATTGTAAGATTCCAACTGTTGCCGGTTCGTCCACAGCCGCAATAGCACATCCTGTATGGCATCCTCTGCTTCCTCCCGGCTGCGCAGGAATAGCTGGGCCAACCGGAAAAGCCGGCCTTGTACGGGAAGTATGCGTTGGTTAAAGGCTTTAAGTTCCATTTCAGTGACAAGACGACCGGACCGTGAAAACATTACAAGATGAAATATTTTTTTTCGAGGCCTTCGGGTATATGATGAAATTTCCTTTAACAAACAGCATGAACATGATAACCGGATCGCGCAGCTGCTGCAAAACCAAACCTACAACGGTCAGCGGGTAGGCAGGATGCTCTTCCTTTTGCGATGGGTGATGAGTTACAGAAGAATTACGGAAGTGACTTCAGGCACATCGTGGTGTCGATCTGTACGTCGAGCAATAGCCTGGCCAGTGGCGACAGGAACTTAAACTATATGGAACCCGGCGCGCCGGAAATGCTGACTTTAAAATGCTGAAAGGGAAGCGCGCAGGCCATGCGATGACAGCTGCTATGATCAACGCGTTCAAGAGCCTTAAACAGATTAACAAAAAAGCCCGTGAGCAGATTCATCGCTCACGGGCTTCATATATTTTTAGGCCTGAGGCTCCACAGCACCCGGGTCCATCCACATAACTTCCCACAAATGCCCGTTGATATCCTCGAAACCGCGTCCGTACATGTAGCCGTATTCCTGCGTTTCACTTGATGATTTTGCACCAGCTGCAAATGCCTTATCTACCAGTGCATCCACCTCTTCCCGACTGTCCGCTGACAGACAAATGATGGCCTCCGCTGCTTTTGATGTGTCGACAATCTCCTTTTTGGTAAAAGTCTGAAAGTATTTCTCCACCAGCAGCATTACATATATATCATCACTGATAATCATACTCGTAGCGTTTTCATCCGTAAACTGGGCATTGAATGTGAATCCCAGCTTAGTAAAAAATTCTACCGTCTGGTTAAGGTCTTTAACGGGCAGGTTAACAAAGATTTTAGTCGCCATGTTTTTAAGGTTTAAGTTGACTTTGCAAACTTACAACCGTCATGAAAACATGATGTTGTATGAATGCGGCAAATTAGGGGGCTGATTGCGACAATCGCTGAACATATAGCTGAGGCCCTATCAGAGACGTTTCAGTAAATAAATGAAAACTTCGTCCCGGCAATGCAACGATCAGCCCCTTAGTTATGTCTCCAACGGTGTACAAACAAGCTACGGCAAATCCACCAACCCCTTATCTAGCCATGAAGAAAGTCTTACTCATACTCTTTATCTGCACATCAGCAGGTCGCACTTTTGCACAAACCACTGAGTATCTCGTTCAGCTTAGCTCCGGACTGTTTTCCTACGGCGGCAAGTCTGCGGCTTCTGCCACGGGCGTATCTGTAAGCGACGTACTATCCGAGCCGCATTATGTCCAGGATGTTTTCGGAAAGCAAAGCGGGTTATCTTACGGGCTGCATACGCAGATGCAGACCATCACAAAAAACAGTTTTATCATGGGCGTACGACTGGGCTTCGACAGGCTTTCTTCCAAAGCAGACGTCACAAGCACCGCAAGTATCGTCGGTAACAGACCAGCTCACGGAAAAGTTGTCGCCAGTAATAGCGTAGTGCAGCTCAATCCATATTTAGGATATCGCCTCCATACTGGAAACATACACATTGATTTAACCGCGGGCTTAAACGGAGGTTATATTCTAAGCAGCCAATACCACGCGATCGTAGAAGAACAACACAATACGATCGACCAGAAAGGACCCAATCACAGGATCAACACCAAATTCGATTTGGGCCCGGTGGCAGGAGTCTCGGTCGGATATAAAAAAGTTGCTTTGAGCGCCGGTTATTTTCATGGATTGATCAACTACCAGAGAGATTTAATCGGAGCAGACCGGGAAATTTATTCGCGTTATTTGCGTTTTGGAATTTCATACCGGATCTTTTAACAATTTTTAAAACAAATTCCGCACCACCATTTATGAAGAAAGTACATGCGTTTTTTATTTTGGGACTAATGCTGGCAGGTTGTCGCGTAAAAGATAAAGTACTTCCCCTGGACGTTTGGTCGCAGGATTGCGTCGAGCTTGCACCGTATGAGAACGGTTACAGGTTGAGCGGCATGTGTTGTTCACACCTTACTTTGCCACAGCTGAACGTGAATAAAAAAGGCATCTTCATCACCGACGCTGTTTACAGCAGTTTTACCGGCGCGGGCTTTGCTGACACCACATTAAGAGTAACCGGCCACATGTCCGAGGCAGATTCTGTGCTCACAATAGCATACGCCCTGGATACGCTCAGTATTCAAAAGTTCCGCCTGAAACCGGGTCCTCGTAAGAAAGTTTGCGAATGTTTTTGTGACTAGTACAAATCAGGAGTAATACTTACCAGGCTTGCCGACGCCCGTATGTATCATCCCCGGAATGCGGAAGGTGTAGAATTGGTTTGTTTTTTAAAAAAATGATTAAAATGCGCGGGTTCCTCAAAACCCAGACAATAGCTGATCTCCGAAATATTCCAGTCCGTATGTTTTAACAAGGCTCTGGCCTCTCCCGCTAACCTTTCAAAAATGTGCTCCGTAGTGGTCTTACCCGTGGTGGAGCGGATCGCCCGGTTGAGATGGTTCACATGTACGGTCAGGTGGTCGGCAAAATCCCGTGCTGAACGAAGCGAAAAGCGTTGCGTAGGAGACTCGATCGGGAACTGGCGTTCGAGAAGCTCGGTAAAAACGGCCGTAATCCTCGCATTCGCATCCACATGCTGGTACAGATTTTCGGTAGGCTGCATTTTCAGCGCATAGTGAATGATCTCTGTGATGTAGTTTCGGATCAGATCATATTTATACATGTAATCCGATTTGATTTCCTCTTCCATTTTCTCAAAAACCCCGGCTACATAACTATCCTGGGCTGTGTTGAGCACATATACAGGCTTACCTCCGAGTGCAAACATGGGCAGTTCCCGGACACTTCTCTTCAGATGCTCACTAAAAAACGCCTCTTTGAAAATGCAGAAATATCCGGACGAATCATCGGACAATGGCTCGAAGGTATACGGCACGTCCGGATTAAAGAACAACAGGGTTGTTCCGAACACTTCAAGGCTTTTGTCTGCATAATGATAAATATGCCGCCCACGCATAAGGACAATTTTATAAAAGTCCCTCCGGCTGTACTGCACGGGCGGTTTACCCGGACCCATGCAGTCTTCCAGCCTGAACACGTTGAAATGACCGATATCTTTTTTGATGTTTTCCGGCATCCAGTTGAATTTTTGCCGGTAAAAATCTTCCAGTGTTTCTGTCTTTGTCATATTGTAAAATTAAAACAATTGATCCACACAGGAAACTTTGGGGATCAGGAAAATAATGTTTCGCTGAAACCGGTTGATGTAGCGGACACTTGCATGCTGGCCATATCTTTCTGAACAGCCCTGATCTTTGCTTCCGCCAATTCGTAAGCATCCTGTCCCAGGAAAAGGTGGACCGGAGGCTCGGGCATACCGGCCACCTCGATCATCAGCGCCGCAGCTTTGTCCGGGTCGCCCGGTTGATTTCCGTTGTAGCTCTCCTGGTGTATTTTCTGTGACTCCCTCACATTTTGATATGCGTCAATTGCATTCACAGGGACATTGAGAGACGAATCTTCCAAAAAGTTTGTCCTGAAATAACCCGGTGACACGACCGTAACGTGGATACCAAATGGCCGTACCTCTTCGGCAAGAGATTCTGAAAATCCGTGTACGGCAAACTTGGTAGCGCAGTAGATGCCAAATCCCGGAAAGGCCCCGGTAAAGCCCCCGATCGACGCGATATTTAAGATATGCCCCGACCGCTGCTCCCGCATCTGCGGCAGCGCTTTGCGGATCACATTGATGGAGCCAAACACATTTACATCGAAGTTCTGCCTGGCATCCGCATCGCTCAACTCTTCCAGAGCGCCAAGAAGACCATATCCCGCATTGTTGACAACCACATCCAGGGAGCCAAAATGGGCTATTGTTTTTGTTATTGCAGCTGCAACACTTTCTTCTTCAGTGAGTTTCACAGCCAACGGAAGAAACCTTTCCGTCCTCACTCCTACCGCATTTTGCAGTTCATCCACATTACGTGAAGTGGCTGCTACCCGGTAACCTCCGGCCAGCAATTTCTTCACCAGCGACAGGCCCAACCCCTTGGAAGCTCCCGTCACAAACCATACTTGCTTATCCATTGACTTTGTTTTAAATGATTGCTTTTTGTTTGAATTTATTAAGTCAAAAGTATGCAGACTACCCGACCGTACACTTGCCAGTTCCAAACACATTCTTGTATAATTCAAACATCGGGTAAAAAGCAGGGCTACTTTTAAGAATGAATCAAACGAATACCGTGCAACCGGTCTGCCTTCCGACGACATTTTTAGAAGTAATTCAAAAATTATATCAAAAAATTTTAAAATATTTTAGCCGATAAGTAGCAACATTGTGTAGTATTATGTCTACATTTGTTGGATGGTTTTCTCACTCCCAAATCTCCACAATGACTAAAATACTTCTCGTTGAAGCGCATGCGATTGTAAGGATAGCCACAAAACTTATCCTCAATGAAATTCTGGGCCCTGTTAATATACATGAATCCCAGTCATTTGGGGCCAGCCTGGATCAGTTGGCTTCGGATCAGTTTGACCTCGTAATGCTGGATCTGACCATTCCGGAAGGGGAAAGCTACCATATGATCCAGAAGCTCCGGGCGATACAGCCTGGTGTCAGGATCCTTATTTTCTCTGCCAAAGATGAAAGCCTTTACGCGCCGCACTACCTGAAGGCTGGTGCCAACGGTTACCTCACCAAACTGGCGCCTGACGCGGAAATCAAAAAGGCGATTTTGGCCGTCCTGAATGATGAAAGGTATGTCAGCACTACCGTGAGGCAGCAGCTCGGACATAACACTTCTACAACAGGGCTGAACCACGACTCTCCTCTTCAGTACCTCTCTCCCCGCGAAATGGAAGTAATGGACTTGCTACTGAAAGGCAAATGGACGAAGGAAATTGCGGGGGAACTGAAGATCACGATCAGTTCGGTCAGCACTTACAAGACCCGGATCTTCGAAAAGCTCGAAGTTTCCAATCTGATCGAAATGTTCAACAAGGTTCAACTATACAGTGGAAGCCAGTCCTGAAAACTGAAATCTTGATTAATACAGCCAGACAATCATAAGGCGGTGTTTTCTACACCGCTTTTTTATTTGTACAGACCTGCCTGAAAATGGTAACCTGCCGTCGTATATACTCCCCAACATCATTCAGACTGTGGAATTTCGGCCAATAACACCCCCCGCCCTGGGAAATGACCGCTTACCGGCAAATGGTGCTGCCGGACAAATCCTCACAAAAAATCATTAAAAAAGGCGTTAATCCCTCCAAAACAGTGAAGGGAAACACGTGCGCTATGCACCACTGCAACTTTTGGTATAGTTTTTGTCCCACATTCTCACATTAAACCGATAGATTTTGCTTTTTTTGACAACTGCATATCCAGATGAACATTAAACCCTCGAATTTCAGAGCACATTTGCCGTCACTTCCTAAATCTAAAACCGGAATCGTCGGACTCGATGAGATTACCGATGGAGGACTTCCAAAAGGGAGGCCCACGCTCATCTGCGGCGCCGCCGGATGCGGCAAAACACTCTTTTCAATTGAATTTCTTGTACATGGAGCGCTCGAATACAACGAACCGGGCGTCTTCATCGCTTTTGAAGAAAAAGCCGAGGAACTTGCGGTGAATGTTTCGTCACTGGGCTTCGACCTCAAACAATTGCAGCAGGACAAAATGATCCGCCTTGACCATGTTCACATCGAGAGAGGTGAAATTGAAGAAACAGGCGAATACGACCTCGACGGCCTTTTTATCAGACTCGGTTATGCTATTGACAGTATAGGTGCGAAACGTGTGGTGCTCGATACGATAGAAAGTCTTTTTTCCGGATTGAACAACCAGGCAATTATACGGGCGGAACTGAGGAGACTTTTCGGTTGGCTTAAAGAGAAAGAGGTCACTACCATTATCACCGGTGAAAAAGGCGAAGGGACGCTGACGCGCCACGGCCTTGAAGAATATGTTTCCGACTGTGTTATCCTGCTGGATCACCGGGTATCCAATAAAATATCTACCCGTCTTCTGAGGATCGTTAAATACAGAGGATCCGAGCATGGTACTAATGAATATCCTTTCCTGATCGACAATGACGGGATATGGGTGCTCCCTGTTACTTCTCTTACCTTGTCACATGATGTTTCCACGGAAAAAATTTCTTCCGGTATTCCGGCACTTAATAAAATGCTCGGCGGCGAAGGTTTTTTCAGAGGTAGCAGCATACTCGTTTCAGGTACCGCCGGGACAGGTAAGACGAGCATTGCGGGATGTTTCGCCAACGAGACCTGTATGAATGGAGAGCGATGCATTTATTTTGCTTTCGAAGAATCCTCCAGACAGATCATCCGCAACATGCAGTCGATCAATATTGACTTACAGCAACATGTGGAAAGCGGTTTGCTCCGGTTCTTCGCATCTCGGCCTACGCTGAATGGCCTGGAGATGCACCTGCTGGCGATCAACAAAATGGTAATCGAGTTCAACCCAAGCGTGATTGTGCTCGATCCGATCACCAATCTGATCACAGTCGGTACACCAAGCGAGGTCAAAAGTGTCCTGATCCGCCTGATAGACTTCCTTCAGTCCCGTCAGGTCACAGTCATGTTCACAGCTCTTTCGCTGAACGACACCGTCAATGAGCAGACAGACGAGAGCATTTCTTCGCTCGTGGATGCCTGGATGCTGGTGCGTGATATTGAGTTCAACGGTGAGCGAAACCGGGGCTTTTATGTCATGAAATCACGTGGCATGAAGCACTCCAATCAGGTAAGGGAGTTCGTAATTTCGGACGAAGGGCTTAATATGGTAGACGTATTTTTGGGACCTGAAGGTGTACTTACCGGATCGGCACGCAAGGCGCAGCAACTGCTTGAAGAAACCGGCGAGGCGATTCGTGGCCATGCCTTGAGCCGCAAAGACCGGGAGATAGAGCGGAAGCGGGTTGTCCTGGAATCCAAAATTGCCAGTCTCAAAGAAGAGTTCGAGTCAATACAGGAGGAACTGAACAAAACATATATTGAAGATCAGCTTAAGCAGGAAGTGATGGAAAAAAGCCGACGGGAGATCGAGAAAAACCGGGGCGGCGATAACTAGGTAAACGGCACAGGCCGGCGAAAACGAAATGGAACAATTAGAAGAAATCTGGGAACTGAGGCTCTACGTTGCTGGAAAGACGGCAAAGTCAGTGGCAGCCCTGGCAAACCTTAAAAAGTACTGCGAAACCCACCTTAAGGATAAATACATCATCGAGGTGATCGACCTACTCGTGCAGCCGCAGCTGGCCGAAGGCGATCAGATCTTTGCTATTCCTACTTTGGTAAAAAAGGTGCCGGAACCCATCCGTAAGATCATTGGCGACCTCTCCAATGAAGAAAAAGTTTTGGTAGGTTTGAATATACGCCCTGCAACAAAAATGGAATGAGTCAGAAAAAAATTAGTGAGGACGACTGGAATTTGGACAATGAAAAAAGGCAATACGTTTTGCGCCTGTTTGTTACGGGAGCATCTTTAAATTCTCGGCGGGCGGTGGTGAATCTCAAGGATATCTGTGAAAAATATATTAAAGACGATTATTCATTGGAAATAATAGATGTTTACCAGCAAAAGCACATTGCAGAACGGGAACAGCTCCTGGCCCTCCCCCTGTTGATCAAAAGCCATCCACTTCCTGAAAAAAGGATGATCGGCGACATGTCGGACACCGAAAAAGTCCTTAAAGGACTTGGGATTTCAATTTGACAGGTCATGAGCACGCAAAAGACCTATAAGGAACTGTTGGCGGAAAACGAACGTCTCCGCTTGCAACTGGAGGAGGCCACTGAAACTATACATGCTATCCGAACCGGACAGGTGGACGCGCTCGTAGTCAACGATCAGGACGGACGACATCAATTGTACACTCTTAAAACCGCCGATCAGACCTATCGTGTTTTTATTGAAAAAATGAACGAGGGTGCTGTAACGCTTAATGAAGAAGGGATCATACTCTACTGCAATTCCATGTTTGCGTCTATCGCCGGCGTTCCGCTTTCAAAAGTGATAGGCCTGCCGTTCGCCAGCTTTATCCCCGACGGTTTCAGGGAAATTTACAATGACCTTTTCTCAAGTGGCTGGCTGGAGGACAATAAAACGGAGATCAGCATCAAAAGCGGGGACCGGCTGGTACCCTGCCAGCTTTCTGTCACGACCCTGGACCTGGATGAAGGTGTCTCGCTGAGCGTGATCATCACAGACCTCACTTTTCAGAAGGAAACCCAGACTTTGCTGAAACTCAATAACCAGAGGTTGGAACAAGCCAACGCAGAACTTGAAAAAAGCAATCACGATCTTCAGCAGTTTGCTTCTGTTGCTTCACACGACCTGCAGGAACCGCTCCGAAAGATTTCCATATTCTCAACAATGCTCAGAAGCCGGCACGGTGATGAGCTTCCTGCGGACAGTGCAATGTATCTGAACAAGATAATCGCGTCGTCCAACAGGATGAAGACCATGATCATTGACATTCTGAGTTATTCAAAGCTGTCGACGCACACGGACCATTTTGCCCTGACAGACCTGACAGAGATCGTTAAGGATGTCGTGGATGATTGCGAGATAATGATCCAGGAAAAAAACGCCACCGTCATTATAGGTGACCTTCCGGCTGCCGAGGTTAACCGCGGGCAAATGAGACAGGTTTTCCAGAACCTGATCAGCAATTCCATCAAATTCAGTAAAGTTGATGTGCCTCCCGTTATTCATGTCACGAGCCAGGATGCTTCGGTAACTGATCATGTATCAAAGAACGGGAATTCGCAGGAAGCAATTTCCATACAATTTTCAGACAATGGTATTGGCTTTAATGAATTGTACCAAGATAAAATTTTCTCATTGTTCGAACGGCTGAATACCAAAGACCAGTACGAAGGATCCGGGATCGGCCTGGCGATCAGTAAAAAAATTATCGGAAAACATAACGGAACTATTTCCGCCATTAGTAGAGAAGGAGAAGGTTCTTGTTTTATAATTCGTTTACCTTTGCACCAAAACAAAAGCTAATCGACCATTCATGCCTGCTACGCTAACGAAAATACTACTGGCAGACGACGACTTGGACGACAGATGGTTTTTTGAGGATTTCCTGAAAGGCAGGGAAGATATCATACTGCTTCCAGCAGCGACCAGCGGGATTGAGGTGATACAGTATCTGGACAATCTCACATCGGCAAATGACCTTCCGGATATTATTATTCTGGATCACAATATGCCCGGACTCAATGGAAAAGAAACGCTTGCTCTTCTGCGCTCCCGGAACCGCTACAATGAAATCCCCGTCCTCATTTATTCCACGTACATCGGGCAGAAGCTGATTGACGAGTGTATGAAACTCGGTGCTGCATCGGTCATGCTCAAACCCTCTTCTCCGGACGAATACAACGGGATGATCGACCGCATCCTTTCTGATACGGCAAAAAAAACGGACTATTGAAGCAGTTTGTACTGCCTGTTGAGATAATTTCTGTGGTACTGCCGAAGTTTCTGATCTAGCTGATAGCCCAGCCTGTAACGCTCCCCGATCTTATAGCCGCGCGTATAGGTGTATTCCCATCTGAATTCATCAGTTGTCCGCAATCGCGCATGTTCTCCCTGGATAAGCTTTCCGGGAGGAATTGGGATCGCAAAATTGAAGCCGATAGTCGAGCCGTTGGTGGTCGTCATCGCATAAAAGCCGATCTCGATGCTGCTGAACTGTCTCAGCATTTCTACCCGCGCGCCAACATCCCCGGCAAGATAATGGCCACCCGAAACTTTAAACGTGATATCCGGATTAGCCAACCTGTAGGCCACATCTGCTATGAGCAGGAGCTTGTCCATATTTTCGTAGTAAATGCCTCCCCTCGGATAATAGTAATCTCCTGTGAGACCAGCTTCCAGGCCGAAAGACCAGGGGCTTTTGAGGTCTGCATACCGGTACTGCAAATTTACACCATACTGGTCGTTCTGAAAAAAACCAGCCGACGCGCTGAAAAAATGATGTCCTGATGCGTAAAACTGGTTCAGGAAAAGCGGAGCAGGGCGGATGATCTTGGGCCGGTTGTCCAGATCGTTCACAATCGGGAAAAGAACCCCAAAATGAAACAACATGCCAGGCAGGATATGAAACTGGCTTTGCAAAGCCACGCTGGTATTGCTCTGAACTGGCTTATCGAAGTTCCCGAAGATAGCAGCAAAATACGGCTGTATCCAGAAGTCGAATTTATACTTGTTAAACTGAAGCGGAAACCGGTCGCCCCGGATGATGCGCTTGCGTTCGGCGTTCGAGACAGCGCTGTAACCAAGCCCGTCCCCCAACGTATACTTCCCGATCGGAATACCCTGAAACAGGGGAACATAAGTATGGATGAGTGAGTCGGACAGCGCTTTTTTCATTTCATATAAACCGATGAAGGGATTGCGGTACAATCGCTGTTCATACGAAACCAAGGCAGCACTTGTATCGATCTGCACATTCTCAAAATTCTTTCTGAGCTTTTTCCGTTTTGAGTCACTTTCGGCGTTCTGTGCAGCCAGGTACGATGTACTGAGAAGAAGCAGACAAAAAAGTAAACTAATTTTGCTTTTCATGCAGCTTCATTATTCGTTTAGGGAGTTTCAAAAGAGAGAAATTGTAGGAAGTTCCAAAGGTAATCTGCTCGGCGTTTAAAACAGCGGCCTGAACGATCCAGTTTTTCAGGACGGTAGCATATACCCCCGCATTGATGTTTTTGGAATCGTATTCGAGCATCAGTCCGTACTTTTTGCGAAACTGAAGAGACACCCCGCCGAAGGGGCCTTCCAGATAGTGTTTGTGACGACGGTATTTGTTTTTTTTCTCAAATACCATATTGGCAAACAGGCCGTAATTTTCCAGTGTGCTTCCTTTCCTGTAAATATGGTAAGGACTTCCATATCCCGCGCTGATCTCCGCATTGATAATTTCGGTGATCTTCACGTTCTTGGTTGCTACAAGTGCGTGTGTAAGAAGTGTGGGGCTGATACTGGTAGGCGTAGACATGATCACCGCCAGCGAAGGCTGTTTCGCCTTTTCCTTCAAAATAAGATACCTGAAATCAAGTTGCCTGTCGCCAAGGCCCTGTTTCACCGGCTTCTCATCGGTACTGAACAGCTGCAGCATATTGATGTTAATGTCAAAACGCGGCAGCACGGTAAGGTTCATATAAATGACGCGGCCCGGATTTCTGTTGTCCGTACCAAAACCATAGTCGCGGGGGAAAAAATGTCCGCCTATTTCCACATTGCCGTCCTCTGTATAACGGGCTGCGGGTGTATAAATAAGCCCTGCTTTCCCGGAAATGTTGGTCTGGGCCAGGCCGGGCAGCATACAAAGAAATATTAGGGATGATATAATACCACCCCTAATAAAATTACACGTCACGAAACTATTATTGTCCACCACCTTGATTATGGCAACTTTCAGCCAGTTCACCTTTTTTAACGGTAGCTTCGGCAAGAGCAGCCGAATAAGCAGCTTGGACCGCAGTGGTATTAGCATCACGCGCAGCCTGTGCGTTCGTAGTTCCAGCTGTTGTTTTGGCAGTACAAGCCAGCTTTTCAGAAGCTTCCAGAGTGTTAACAGAGCTCAGATATCCTACATAGCTAATATCCGTCAGTGCTTTCAGCAAAGTATACAACTGATCACCCAGAACCGCCTTACCAGCTTCAAGTGAAGCGCTTGCCTCTGTATGGACAGCTTTCGCTGCTGTACGCAGAGCAGTGGCATTGGTTGTAGCAGTCGTGTTACAAGCTGCCTCCGCAGGAGCCAGTAAGGCTATGTCAGCAGCATATTGAGTAGCCACAGCTGCAAGCTGTGTGTCACGCGAAGCATCCAGTTTCGTTTTAACTACCTGGAACGCAGCCTCAGCTTCGGCAAGACAAGCATCATTTACAAGAACACCTTCAACTCCTTCAACAGCTTCAACACCGGCAGTACGTTGAGCCTTTATCTCCACACCCGCAACTGTCGGATAGGTAACTTTAGGGAGATACACAGACAGCGACGGATCAGCAGCGACTTTGTCAAGAACAGCTTTCAGGTTAGCAGGAAGCGCTCCTCCGCCTTCAACAACTGCGAGTACGTCAGGAGTGATGGTAGACATGGTGGCAATTTCCTCCGGAGTTAATGAGGCTGAAACACCGGCACCGGCCGCTTTCAGACTTTCAGGTACGACACCTGACGTGCTCAGTTCTTCCAGGGCGTTGCTAACTGCGGCAGCTTCGGCAGAAGCTTCAAATTTACCTTCTGTTGCCACAACAGGTGCAGGCGGCGTCAGGGTCACTGTCTCAACTTCGATCTTATTGATTTCGTCAACAAGACCTTCATCTGGTTTAAGAGGATCAGTGTCCTTCTTCTTACAGTTGTACATCAGGAACATCAGGGCAAGCCCGTATGTCAGAAGTGTAATCGAACGTTTTCTCATGTGTTTTATTTTAAGTGGTTAATAATCGTTTTTACGGTTTGTGAGTAAAAATTTTTGAGTGAAACAATAGATTAAAAATTATAAGTAAAAAGGTGATTTGATTATAGGGGGGCCGGGCAGGAATTAAATTCCTTTACCGGAAAACATAACCTGTACTGTTCTGAATATCAAATGAACATCATCAAAAACACTGTATGACTGGAGATATTCGAGGTCATGCTTTAATCTTTCGAGATTTTTGGCAACGTTATCCGCATAGCCTACGGTAACCTGGCCTATTGAAGTGATCCCTGGCTTGACAGTCAGCAATCGTTGGAAGTCATGTGGTTCAGCCTGCATAAGCATGTCCACATCATATTTAAAGAGGGGTCTTGGGCCTACCACAGACATTTCGCCTTTGAGCACATTGAAAAATTGTGGTATTTCATCCAGTCGTGTTTTCCGCAAAATACGTCCGGCGGGCGTGATCCGGGCGTCTTTGTCGCCCTGTGAATGTTGCATGCCCAATTTGTCAGAATCCATGTACATGCTTCTGAACTTGTATATTTCAAAAATTTCTCCCCATTGCCCCGACCGCTTTTGTTTGTAGAAAATAGGCCCTTTGGACGTAACTTTCACGGCAATTGCGATCAGAATGTAAACCGGCGCGCCCACTGTTATCACTACGGCGGAGAAAGCCAGGTCAAATATGCGCTTGATTCGTTGTTCCTTGACACTTGAAAATGGCTTGGTATTCACCTGAATAACCGGGTACATATCATGGTATTCGATAATGGCCATGTTGGTCATAAAGCCGCGGAAGTCGGGTATAAGCCTGATCTGCGTCCGCTGACGTTCGCCCATCCGGATGATGTCGCGAACCTGTTCGTCATTCATTTCCGACAGGCAGCAGTAGATATAATCAAGATGATTTTCACGGACAATCGATTCCAGTTTGTCAATTTTACTCTCTTCGTTCAGTTCTAGTGTGCCGTAAAATTTGTAACCAAGCTCCTTGCGGTCATCGTAAAACTTGTTGATCAGAGAAGCCAGATCGCCTTTCCCGACGATGGCATAGCGTCTGCAATGATGGCCTGTTTCCTGGTAAAGCTTCATCAGAGAGGCAGCTGCGTAACGGCTAGCCGTAGCAAGGAAGATAAACAGCCCGTAAGTCATCAGAAACTGATAGCGCGAATACTCCTCGCCCAGTTTAGCCAGGTATAAAAATGCCATGATCCCCGCTCCCTGCAATAACGTTGCTTTCAAAAGCCCCACCATATGTTCTGAAAAATGATAAACAGAACGTGGAACGGAATATGTTTTAAAAACGTAGGTCGTGAAGATCCAGACGAGGTTGGTAACCAGCATCAGGTTGATATAATCTTTTTCCGAGAATGTATCTAATTCATCGAAACGAAAGAAATAGGCTACGAGGAAGGAAACATTGAGTATGGCTACATCTATCCAGCGAAGCGCATTGGGCAAAAGCCCGAAGTAGTGGATTTTCATAAAAAGTAGTAGCGTTGAGTAAATTTATTACCTGATCCTTTTACATTCCCGGCCAACGGCTGGCCATTTGTATTTCAATATTGCTGCATTCAGATTTTTTACCGAAAACAACCGACTCTATGATTTATTAATTGATTAATGTTTTTGAAAGGGACTCAGGAAGCTTTGGTATAGGTCGTAGACATTGGCATCACTTCCGATCTCTGCACCCGTCCGTATTCCAATTCCAGGTAAGCAGGCACTGCCACCGGCTCGTTTCCTATAATATCGTTCAGAGATGCTTCTATAAAACTCAGCAGCGTTTCTTTGCTCAGATACTGCTCCGCGTACCTTCTCGCATTTTTAGAGATTTCGGTAAGGTCTGAATTCAAAGCTGTTTCTATGGATTCCCTTAACGCTCTTGACGACTCAGGTTCGATCAGAATGCCTATTTTATGTTTTGATATCACATCGTAAAGGGTCGTGCCGGGTGTAGCAGTCACGATCGGGCATCCGCCAGCTGCCAGAATCGCAGTGAGCTTGCTTGGCATCACCAAGTCCGATGCGGACTGTTTTTGTAAAACAAGGTGCAGGTCCGCGGTTGCCAGCAGAGCTGACATTTTTTCGTAAGGTTGAAGCGGAAAGAACTTGATATTGGTAAGTCCCGACTCATTAACCAGGGTGATGAGTTTTTCTTTTCCTCCACCCGATCCTACGATCACAAACACCACGTTCTTCTGCGTCCGGAAACTTTTTGCAACATCTACAATCACATCCAGGCCTTGTTTTTCACCCAGATTACCCGAATAAAGTATAACTTTCGCATCCTGGTCTATACCGAATTCATTTCTTAAAGACTGCGATTTCCGCATCGGATAAACCACGTTTTCGTCTACCCAGTTAGGGAACAAAACCACCTTTCCTGCATCAATACCCTTTGCTGTAATTTTATTTTTCATCCCCGGACTGATGGTCGAAACCGCCGAGCTAAGTTCAAATATCTTCTTTTCAAGCTTGAACATAATGTCAAGCGCACGTTCATTTTTTATCATTCCCAGATCTTTGGCTGCATCAACCTGAAGGTCCTGAATATGCGTGATGAATTTAACTCCTCTGATTTTTGCATAAAATAAAGGCATCAAACTGAGGTGGAAAGGCGGGGATACGCAGATCACCAGATCGTGCTTTTTACCAAACAGAAATTTTAGCCACACCGGCAACATACCCAGCAAAAACGAAAACTCATGTATGATACGCTTGATGGACGTCACATTTTTAGGTACATATAACGGACACCTATATATGTTAACGTTCTCAACCTTTTCCTTCACCCACCACTTCTTTTTGTAGCCATCGTGGATCTCCCACTCCGGGTAATAGGGCAAGCCCGTCACTGCAGTCATATCATGTCCTTGCTTCGCAAGCCACGCAGCCATTTCTCCCGTATATTTTCCAATTCCCGTGAGTTCCGGAGCATAGTTTATGCCAAAGATTACTATTCGCATATGGTTGAGGAATGTTTGATATTACTAATCAGTTAGTTAAGCGGACTTGTCAAATTATTAAAAGCAACCAGCATATTTGATCCATACGACTGAACTCTATTCTATTCTTCGTATTACTTTATTACAATTACTTTCTGTTAACAACAACATATATTACTACAACAAGGTTAGCACTTAAATATAGTAATTCCAAATATTGATGTAGAATTATTTAATTTTATTTGTAGAAATTGGTTAAGTCAAAATATCTATTGGATTAAGCATATTGCCAGGCTTTCCTCGAAAATCAGTAGCCTTCCTCCATCTGCACGATCCCGGAATAGTTAAGTAAGTCGTTGCTGCATCCGACGGCGGAGTTCCGCAGAATATCCATAATTAATCTTTCAGATTGCTCACCAGCACCATGTTTGAAGAAATTCAGTACAAAATACGAAATCGTGAACCGGTAGTTCTACAAACAAAAAATCACATTCCCCGGATTTGGTGATCCTCCGAAAATAACGAATACGAACGCGTCAAAAGTTTTTTAAATCACCTCAGGTTACGTCTGCACGGATATAACATTACCAATACGTGGTTCAACAGAGAGATGCTTTGCAGAAAAAAAAAGTTGTTGCGAAACGGGCGAACAATCTCGGAAAAAGTACTTTATTCGGCAGATTCCCCACCAGGAATACGGTCGCGTACGGCCCGCGCGGGCGAACCGGTACAGATTTTGTTTCCAGGCAAAGATTTGAAAACAGATGCCCTGGCACCTACTACCGTACCTTTGCCGATAGTAACTCCCGGCCCCACATACACATCGGTGGCCAGCCAGCACTCATCTTCTACAACGATTTCCTGTCGTAAAATCTCGAAGTTATCTTTGAGATAATCGTGCGTGCCCGTACAAAGGTAGCTGCGCTGCGAAATGACTACATTATTCCCTATTTTGATCGCGCCAAGGCTGTACAAAACCACTTCATCGCCGATCCAGCTGTAATCTCCTATCGTAACTTCCCAGGGAAACTGCGTGTGCATGGTTGGCCGCAGAATAACCCCTTTACCGATTTTGGCACCAAAAGCCCGCATTAGAAACCGCCGCCAGCCATACATGAACTGTGGTGAAGTTTTAAACAAAAGTGACTGAACAATCCACCAAAGCTGGACATACCAGCCGGATCGGCTGCGAAAGTTAGCTGGTAACTGAAATTTATTGAGCTGCTGGTACATTTTCGGAGGGATTTTCGTGATTCAATTTCGAGGCTATTTCCTGATATTCATATCGAGGGTCGATTTTAGCTTTTTTGCGGTAGAATCGATCGCAAAATTTGATGTAAATGTTTCAGTTGCATGAAGGCCCAAAGAATTCCTTCCTTCCTCCCCGATCTCCAGCCACTGCAGCAGCGCGGCACGCACACCCTCATAGGTATCCGGGCTGACAATTCCTGATTTTCCAGCTTCGATCTCTTTCCAGATATTCACCTGGTCGGATATGATCACAGGCTTCCCGCACGCCAGCGACTCAACCACAGCTATCCCGAAATTCTCCTGATGACTGGGAAGGACAAAAGCCTCGCAACCATAAAACGCTCCC
This sequence comes from Dyadobacter bucti, assembly GCF_005869225.1. GTDB lineage: Bacteria > Bacteroidota > Bacteroidia > Cytophagales > Spirosomataceae > Dyadobacter > Dyadobacter bucti. The sequence continues at coordinate 403,014 of NZ_SWFP01000002.1, forward strand.
CATTTGTCTTCCCCTGTTAACATCCCCGGGAAGAGAATATGCTCATCCTTCGCGGCGAGCCGTATGATTTCCTCACCGTAGGGAGTGTCGGAGTCCGGACCCGCAATGAGCAGCGCCGGTAAATCGTGCCCCTCTGATTTTAAGGATATATAGGCCTTGACCAGTAAATCTACTCCCTTTTTGACATTGATCCGTCCCAGAAACAACAGGTATTTTTTATTTTCAAGCTGATACCTTTTCCGAAAGTTGCAGACGCTTTCTGCCGACAGTTTCGGAGGAGCTTCGATACCCAGCCCGATCACCGATTCAGACTTTGGGTTATAGGGATAAAATGTCTCCTTTGCCAGTTCTTTCTCCGTTTCGCAAGTAAAGAGCAGTCCGCGGGAAGTGTTGACCAGTTTACGTTCAACCAGCTTCCAGAAAATCCAGTTGCGGATCGCCTTCACTTTCCTTCCTTTAGCGCGTTGAAACCAGGGATCCAGCATACCGTGCGGCATCACAAATATGGCCGGACCGCTACCTTCCCCTGCTTTACCGGCCTGATAAACCGCGTAAGTATGGTACTGCCACAAACCGTGAACGACAACTGCTTCGTAATGCTGCATATTCATTTCCAGCCAGCGAAGCAAATTCGCATTATATAACCAGGGTCCTTTACCCGGGCCCAAAAAGAACACTTGAAAATCATCTTTCGGATATCCTTCCGGCGCACCGGCATCCAGGCAAGCCACCTCGCTTGTTACTTCCCGGGCTGCCAGCCCCTTGACCATTGTCCTCATTGCCTGGCTTACTCCGCCGGCCTTCGGATCAATTGTAGATAGAACATGAAGAATTTTCATTAAGTATACTGGTAACTAAGCACTTGAAAGATTGATTTAACGTCTGTCCGGACTCGTCTCAGCCCCGGCTTGTTCTATGGAAAAATGCATAGGTCCTGTCCATATTTTTCATAAATACAGCTGGCGAACCGGCATAAAGACAAAAAGATTCTGTAAATGACTTCGTCAGCACCGAGCCTGCGCCCAACACACACTGAGCTGGTAATGAAGTGCCGGGCAGAAGAATGGACCGTGTACCGACAAAACAGTTAGAACCAATAAAAATGGGTGCGCAATCTTGTCTGTTGGTCTTTATTGAAGTGGAATGTGTAAGAATCTGTGTGCCATATCCGGCAATTGAAGTGTAGTCCCCTATCGTGACTGTGTCAGTACAATCCACCATATGGTTTTTAGTGATGGCAGAGTCCTTTCCACAAATCAGAACGGGTTTTCTTTCCAGCTTGTCGGCGAAATATCTGTCATCGCCAAGCGGATACCCAGTGATCCAGTTGCTGCGCGTGATGCAGGATTTTTCTCTCATCAAAATTAAATTCAAATTGATCGCCACATTGAAATGTCCTACATAGGCATTGGCTTCCATCTCCAGTTTCTCCGGATAGAAAAATGACAATCCTATTTTCGCTGTCGGGTGTATTTTATAGCCAAAAAAAACGGAAAGAAGCCGTCTCTTTAAAAACCAGGGAAACGGTATAATGACGACTTTGACGATAAGAACAATGAGCTTCAAAATACTTTTTAACATAAAATAAACTACGCGCGGTATACAGATCTATTGATAAAAAAACGCTCAAGATAAATCCTGATATTAAACAGACGAAATAATAAAACCGAGATCCCAGCCCTGTTTCTGTTACGTTGCGGCACCATCTTTAACAATTCCTGATGCTCCTTTCCCTGCAGTTCTTTATTGGAAGATAACTGTCCTTTCTGAATCGTATATTTTGCGCAAATTTTCCGGGTTGCTTTCAGCTTTGCCTTATTCCGAATAGCTGACAGCCAGAACTTCGTGTCAGCCACCAGTTTGAAGCTCTCGTCGAAACCTTTCTCACTAAAGTATAGTCCGCTCCGCATCAATGTTGCCTGTTGGGTAAACAAAATGATATCTCTGGTAAGAAGATCAGGAAAAAATTTATAGAACGGAAAAGAAGTCTGCTCTCCTATCTTTTTAAGATTTTCATCTACAAAACATACACGGCCGTAAGCAACATCAATACTTTCATTTTTATCCAGGATATCAAACAATGTCGGGTAATTTTCAGTCCACAGATCATCGTCGTTGATAAACCCCAGATATTTATAATCACGTCCCAGCAAATTAAACACGTGGTTGAGCGCCTGGTATATTCCGCGGCAAGTATCCGGTTCGGCAATAATGTTGAGATTCGGATAGTTCTCTGATAAAGATTCGAAGGCATTTTTCGGGGCGATAATCACATGCTCCACTCTGCCGTTACCATGCGATTCTACCGACTTCACCGTCTCATCCAGAGAGGGCCGGTTACCAAGCGTTGCCGTAACGATCAGCGTATCTTTAAGTTTCTCCATGGAAGGGTTTTCAATTATATCTTTTGACAATCTATAAAACAACTGCGGTAAATTACACCGGGCGCTTATTCGGAATACTCCTGTACTTCCAAACTTTCCTCCTCATTCTCCTCGTCTTCCTCTTCATGACGCATTAATTCGTATTTTCTGTAAATGACCAGGACAAACGCCAGCATAATAGGAATACTCTGTTTGATGTGCGGCAGCGGGGAGAACAAAAACGTCCAAGCCAGATAAATCATGAAATAAAACAGGATAATCGTGTATTCACTATACTGTATATCCGGGTCAACGATCATCGCAAAAGCCCTGCGATAAAACGAATACATCACAAACAAAATAGCGAGCACACCTCCGAGCCCCGCCGATATCCAGGAACCGAAAATGATCGAATGGCTTGGAATGATAAATTTTCCGTTTGCCCTTTCAAATTTACCTTCGAAAGTTTCTTCGTCATTATGTAATTTCAAAACCATATAGGTGTATTTCCCACCGGGATCAGGTGCCCAGGAACCATGGCCAAAAACTGGTTTGTCACCAATAGCAAGCAGCGCAACATAGGTTTCAGACCTTCCTCTGATCAACAAATTCATCGGATTGTAAGGGTCTTCCAGCATTTCGAGCTGCTTTTTGGAGTGATACCCTCCTATCTGCCCATCAAGAACCTGCCAAACATAAATACTGAACAATCCCTGAAAAAAAATAGCCAGGAAAACCAGCATCATCAATGCATTCTTAAAAGTGATTCTGGGGATTCTTGAGTTGAAGAAAAAAAGCATGGAAAGCACAACGAACACCATCCCGTTGGAACGTGCGTCAAATGCAATACAAAAAATCCCGTAGGCTATCAGAACAGAAGCCAACCCCATCTTGGACAGGATATTCTTCTTCAATAAATACCAGGTGATAATCAGCATCCCGCTATTCATCATCGGAACCAAAGTAAACTTAAATACACTCATCTGTTCCAAACCAATATCTTCGACATTGCTCGCTTTCCAGATCATTGTACTCAGAATACTTCCTACAAAATAGTAAATGATACTATCAGGGCTCTTCCAAATCATACGGGCCAGAAAATTAGTAACGATCACAGCAAAAATAATATTCGCCTGCCCCCGCATCATATTTTCCATGGACGAGTGGTTTATCAGATCACTCAACATCTGAAAACCAAGAAACACGAGGTAACCGATATTCACCCTTTGCAGATCCGGAATATCAGAATACAATTTTTTCCAGTTTTTTACAGACGTGCTGCCCAGCACGGCCAAAATCTCATTCGCACCCAGCTGGCCCACAAAGTTGACTTTGAAACCCGAAATGAGCGCAAATAAAAATGTCGTTACCTTATAAAATAATCTCTTGCTCAATGGTCTATAACCGGTTAGGGTACATTCACATAATCAGAAAAATAGCGGAGCCCAATTACCGGCCTGCCAGCACACTTGCCGTCCGCAATAGTTTTGGCTTGGCCACTATCATAATCTGTAATTTCAAAAAAAGCTTTGCCGACCTCACAATATTGTTCAGGAAAAGCATCCTGAAAGAAGCTGTAAATGCAGCCTTTGTTTTCCCGCTGAGAATGAGCTGCCTTGTGTATTTATAATAAGTATTTTGTCTTTGCTTTTTATAAAAATCGGTACCATCAAGATACTCCGCCCATTTTGTAGTGATCTGTTTCAAGCCGGTTAATCTTTTGTCAATATCATAGGAAACCCGTGACCCGAAATGCTGCCTGAACCTGACAAGTGGCTCGTCTATCAATACAAAAGAATAGTTGTGTGCAATGCGAAACCACATGTCCCAGTCCTGAAAAGAAACCAGGCTTTCGTCAAACAATCCTGCCTTCTCAAAACATTCTCGTTTAACGGTGACTGCGGTAGTAGTAGCAGGGCAAAACCGGCCGGCGCACATTTCCTTTACAATATCATCCGGCAGTGAAGTAGGAAATACTTCGTCATTGAGTACGCCGTTCTCCCAGAAATAGGTACAGTTGGAATACACGAGTCCGGCTTCAGGATTCTGGGTATGGATTTTAACATGCTTGTATAATTTCTCCGCAGACCAAGTATCATCATCATCGAGAAAAGCGATCACATCGCCTTTTGCCCGCGTAATACCTGCATTTCTCGCTGCGTTTCCGCCCCTGGAAACCGGTTGGTTTATTACGTGGACTTTGTCAAACTGGCTGCAAAGCAATGAAATATCCTCACCCTGACTCGGAAAATCATTTACGACGATTACTTCGTAATTATCATAGGTCTGTAATGATATACTTTCCAGGGCTTCCCTGAGCAGTGGAAGGCGATTGTATGTCGGTATAACAATGGATATTTTCATAAAAAAAAGGCGTTAATTAGCTTACTACTTCAAGTATCTGATTCCACATTTTTTTATTCTTTTGCTCCACCTGAATGTTAATATCAAGCAGCTCCTTCCGGATCTGCTGGTTACTTTCTTCGGGGATCAGCTGATCGATCAAACCATGTATCTGTTCTTTATCAGGAAGAGCCAGACAGAAATTCCTCACATTATATTCGCCCGCCAGCTCCTGATATTTGTGTGACCAGGATGTCATGATACAAGGCACTGATTTGGATAGTGAAGATGCCACTGCATGGAAGCGCGATGCAATATTGAAGTAAGACCCAGACAATACTTTTTTCAGCAAAACCGGATCAAGTTCCAGAAATGTAGACACCCTTTTATTGTCTTTAAAAGAATCAAAAAGCGTATTCACCAATTCAAGATCATCGCTTGCAGAGTGGTTTACGATTTTGACATCCAGAGTCGAATGATCCAGGATATATTTTATCGAATCGAGTAAAAAAGACACGTAATCATTTTTCCATGCATCACCTGTTTTATCCAGCATCCTGACATTAGGAATAATACAGCAATACCGTTTCTCAGCACCCTTTGAATCTGCGGCAGAAGTAGTGGAAAATGATAAAGTAATATCCGGATGCTGCTTGATTTTCGGGCTGTTCACCACAGATTTCAGATAATCAAAGGAACTTTTGTCCCGCGCAACCATTAAATCCGCGGATTCGATACATTCCTCAATTACAGGCAATTGTCCTGCACTGAAAGGCCCGAATGCCTGCGGAAGAAAAATATATTTTGTATTGTTCTTTTTTACTTCCTTAATCAATGAAAGAAGATTTGTGATGGGTTTCATTCCCCATTTTTCAGCAAATGCATATCCCGAAATATCAAATACCACATCGATATCTTTCAAACTGACCGGGCCGGAAAAGCTGGTTCCATTTTTCAAACCAAGATAGGTTTTCATCAGGAACGGATACTTGAAACTCAGATTAAATGTGGAAGGTTTTTTATATCCGACATGAAATAACGGAAAGTTCAGCGGGCTATACCCGGATTTCAGTATTCTCTCTTTTTTCGCCAGAGTCGGACTTAGGTAGAGTTCAGCATCAGGAAGGTATTTAGAGATCTGATCCTTTACACTATGGATCATTAATTCCGCACCTTTATTAGAAAACTCTCCGCCTACTACTAATACTTTCATAATATTGATCAATTATATTTTCTAATATGCTCTAAAGGTCTTTTCTCAGAAAAAGCAACCATTCCTTCAGGGTCGGGATAGCCGATTCCCATGCACATAATCGGGCGCTGGTATTTTTCGATTTTGAGAAAATTCTCCATTTTTCTTTCCAGACTTTCTATATCAGGCCAGTTAATTGAACAACTGCTCAATCCAAGGGTTTCCAACGCCAGCATCAGCGACATGGATGCAAGGGATGCATCGATATACATGACATGCCGGTCCCTTTCTTCAAAATATGCGTCCAGGTTTCCGACAATTACGATCAAAACCGGTATGCTATGGCCGTATCCTTTAATGCCCATCGGATAGCCCACCACCTCTTTCAACAATTCAGGGTCATCGTAAATCCGGAACTCAAAAGGCTGCCTGTTGCATGCGCTCGGTGCCTGGTTTGCGGCAAGAATAGCCTTATCCAGGATTTCTCTCGGAACCGGCTTATTCAGAAACCAGCGCACCGATCTGCGCTGCTTGGTAAGTTTGTAAAACTCATCAAAAGGAATCTGTGCAAAATTGTTGGCCTGGCGAATATATGGTACCGATTTGACGGCGGCCGGCGCATCTTTACTTTCGTAGGATTCGGATACAATTTGCTTGAAACGCTCATAAAGCGAATTGACATAAGTGTCTTCCTTGGCACCTGAAAAATACTCGGAAAGCACGTCGTAAAACCATTTCATCTGCGCATTTGTCTCAATCTGGTCCGGGTTCCAGACACCCGAAAAACACTCGATGGTTTCGCCAATATATTCTTTTCCAAAAACTGCTCTTTTCGGGCGCATCAGAAGCCCTTTTTCAATTCTGTGCGTATTCCTGACCAAAAGAAAGTAATTATTTTTGGTCTTCTTAACCTCGCTGATATGCTTTACAGTACCAGAAAGTACTGCCCTGTGTTCACGGGAAAATGAATTATCAAACAGAAAATAATACATTGAAGACAATCTTTCCGACCTGTAACACAGCCTGGGCAAAGTTTCTGTCAGCAAAGTACGTTTAGCGAGCCGAAGCTGATTTTTGATATTTTTAATCATCTTAATTTACTGTTTGGAAGACAGTTTCAATTGTTGCAACTGAGACTTTAATTCTCCGTATAACATTACATAAATCACCCCGCAGTAGACGATCATAAACAGGATTCCTGATATGATATAATGTACGCCTGCAACTTGGTAGAGAAAGTACAATGCCAGATAGGAAATTGCGGAGGCGATCCATGGTTCTTTCACTGCATTCAGAAATTCCATAGTGCCTACGGAAATATGCAGCAAACGGTTGAATGTGTATTGTGCGATCAGGACGGCAATAACTTTATTGATCAAAACTGCCCAGGCTGCACCGATAATACCATAATAGTAAATACCGATAATCAACGTGGGAATAAATATCAGGGCTTTGACAAACTGGAGTTTTAATTCCAGCTCGGGTTTTCCCATTCCGCGGATCAGGGAGGTATTGCTGTTAACCATCATCGCCACCATCACTGACAAAGAAAGTATCCGCAAAGGCGGAATAGCCATGATCCATTTCTCCCCGAAAAAATTGAGAATGAGCGGTTCGCCTAAACCAAATAACAGTACCATGATCGGATAAACGATAATGCTGTTATAATTGACAACTTTCAGGTAATACCGTTTCAACGATTCCGGGTCCGATTGCTTTTTTCCGTACAACGGATACATCACATTGTTAATGACCCCCATCAACCTCGATTTAAAAGTGTCGGTCAGGATAAAAGCAAAAGTATAGGCCCCGAGGGCTTCTGTACTTAACAGCTTTCCGATGAAAAGATAATCAACGCTGTTAATGGCATAGTTAACAATATTGGTCCCGGTAGTATACACGCCAAAGCCGAATACATCCTTGAATGACTCACTGTTCCAGATCAGCTTGGGAAGCCAGCCGGTAGCGATAAAATAAAGGGGCATTGCAATGGCATAGGAAGCAACGGAATTAAAAACCAGTGACCATACGCCCGCTCCCAAAAATGCAAGTCCCAGGGCTACCGAGCCGACAACAATATTCGAAACGTTGTCGATGAAAGCCATTTTCTTGAAATTCATCTGCTTTGTGAGCTGCGCTTTATGAACCATATTCACGGGGCTGAACAAAATACCTATGCTCAGGACCGGAATAAGCTTGTTAAGCAATGGTTCGCCATAAAAAGAAGCCGCTAAAGGCCCAACCGCGAAGCTTATAATTACATATAGAAATGCCGACCATATCACACCGGTCCAGAAAGCAGTATGGAAATGAGTTTCATTCAGATCATCATCCTTCCTTTGGATAAGCGCCGCTCCGATTCCCAGGTCATTGATAACCTGGATCAGACCGGTAAATACCGTCGCCATTCCTACCAATCCAAACTGATCAGGCAATAGCAATTTGGCTAAAACCAACCTTATAATAAAGGTGAAGGAAGCATTTACAATGAGTTGTAGTCCATTCCAGAATGCTCCTTTTACAGCCAAATTCTTTACATTATCCATATATCTGATTTAGGGCCCTTCATTTGGTCAAATGACATTTGCCCAATAAGTAAATACTCAGATTATTCGAAATAATTAAGAACGCCAAACCCTTCTTTCATCAATAATTTATCTTTCTGGAACAAACGCAGGTCGCTTGTCGCCATATCTTCGATCAGAGTCTCCAGCGTGTAGCTTGGTTTCCATCCCAGTTTTTCTTTTGATTTGGTCGGGTCACCGATCAGCAATTCTACCTCCGTCGGGCGGTAATATCTCGGATCTATTTTCAACACCGGCGTGCCTACTTTCAGGTGCTCGCCTTCGGCGATACCCAGTTCAAGCAAACGGACCGAGTTTACGGACGCGATCGTACCTACTTCATTTTCCTCAGTTCCCTCAAAAGCAACTTCCACGCCCAGGAATGCAAATGTCTGGCGGATAAATTCACGGACACGGGTAGTAACGCCGGTTGCAATCACAAAATCCTCAGATACTTCTTGTTGCAGGATCAGATACATTGCCTCCACGTAATCCTTGGCATGTCCCCAGTCGCGCTGTGCATCGATATTACCCATATAAAGGCAATCCTGGAGACCCAGAACGATCTTCGCAGCCGCACGGGTAATCTTTCTTGTTACAAATGTCTCCCCTCTTAAAGGCGATTCGTGGTTGAACAAAATACCATTTGAGGCAAACATTCCGTACGCTTCGCGGTAGTTGACTGTGATCCAGTATGCGTACAGTTTTGCAACTGCATAAGGCGACCGAGGATAAAACGGCGTACTCTCCGACTGCGGCACAGCCTGTACCAAACCGTACAATTCAGACGTGGATGCCTGATAAATCTTCGTTTTTTTAGTAAGTCCCAAAAGTCTCACAGCCTCCAGAATCCGGAGTGTTCCGATACCGTCCGCATTGGCAGTATACTCGGGCATCTCAAAACTAACCTGTACATGGCTCATTGCTGCAAGGTTATAGATCTCATCAGGCTGCACTTCCTGAATGATACGGGTCAGATTCATCGAATCCGTCAGGTCGCCGTAATGAAGAATAAACTTCGCGTTGTTCACGTGCGGATCCTCATAAAGATGATCGATACGTTCTGTGTTGAAGAGCGAACTTCTGCGTTTGATACCGTGTACGGTATAACCTTTTTTCAATAAAAGCTCACTCAAATAAGCGCCATCCTGTCCTGTTACGCCGGTGATCAATGCTACTTTGTTTTCCATATTTATAATTTAATAAGAGTTGAGTTTAAATCGGAAGCGTGTCTGACTAGCTTTTCCCAACCAGTTTTTTGATTCTTGAACCAAGGTCACTACCTTTTGATTTATCATCTTCCGTGTAGTATCCGTAACCATAACCGCCGTAACCGTAACCATAGCCGTATCCGGCACCGTAGTTCACACCATTGTAGATAACAGTCAGGTTCGCGAAACGTTTTCCTTTACGAAGGTCCGCTATGCGACGGAGATGGCCGAGCAGTGTATAATTGTGACGTACCACATATAAAGTAGCGTCCACATAGTCACCGATCAAAGCCGCGTCCGTAACCAGGCCGTACGGCGGGGAGTCGATCAGGATGTAATCGTACTGAAGACGGAGTTCCGTGAGCAATTGTGCCAGGCGGCCGTTTCCCAGGAGTTCTGAAGGGTTGGGAGGCAGCGGGCCGGATACCAGTACATCAAATTTAGGATGGACACCGGTTGACTGGATCAGATCGTTCACATCAGCCTGGCCGATCATGTAATTGGACACCCCGGCTTTGTTGGAAACCTGCAAACGATCGTGCAAGGATGGTTTTCTTAGATCCATTCCTACCAGGATCACCTTTTTGCCGTAGTATGCAAGGCTGGCGGCCAGGTTAATACTGATAAAGCTTTTACCCTCACCCCCTACCGACGACGTAAACATCAATGTCCGGCAGCTCCCGTCGCCCAGGTATTTAAGGTTCGTTCGCAATGCCCGGAATTGTTCGGCCACAGCACTCCGGCTCGTCACCTTAATGATCGATTCCGTCACCGCGCCCTCAACTTTCATCTGGCCTATTTCACCAATAACCGTCAGGTTTGTCTGTTTTTCAATTTCCTCACGCGACTGAACCGTGTTATTCAGCATAAAAATGAGGTTAATGAGCAGGATCGGAATGACAATCCCAGCTGCCCCCGCACCCATCCATACAATTGAACGTCGGGGTTTCAGCGGTACAAACGATGTTACAGGAGGGTTGATCAGGCGGCTGTCTGTGACCGTTGAGGCATATCCCAGAGCAGTTTCTTCTCTTTTCTGAAGCAGGTAGAGATAAAGGTTTTCCTTGATCGTCTGCTGCCTCTTAATACCTACAAATTCCCTTTCCTTTTGAGGAATGCTGCGCAGTCCGGCAGAAAAGCGCGTGTTAATGCCTTCGAGGTTTTCTTTGGTCACGACCATTCCACGGCGCAGATTCTGCACGTTGTCCTTGATCGCCTGGCGTGTTTGCGCCAGCTGCGTATTAAAAGTTCCAAGCAATGGATTGTTTGCGCTTGTTGTGCGCGCATAACGTTCTCTCTGCAGGTCCAGCTCATTAAATTTGTTCAGCAACGACACCAGTACGGGGTCATTGATCATATAGGTTGCAGGAGCGGCAGTTACATTACCCGCAGCCGAGCTTTCAATGTAGTTGTCTACACTTTCAAGGATTTTGATCTGGGTATTGACCTCGTTCAGCTTTGCATCATTTTCCTTGATGTTTTCAAGAAAAATCTGCGATTCCGCACTGATATCCGTAAGCCCCTTCGACGTTTTGTAGGTCTCTACGTCCTTCTCAACATCTCCGAGCTCGCCGGTGATCAACCCGAGACGGGTTTCTATGAACTTAAGTGTATTGCTGGCTTCGGTGTTTTTATCCATCAGGGAAGTCTGCACGTAAGCATCCAGCAGCGAGTTGAGCACATCCTTTCCACGTTCCTTGGAAACATCCTCATAGGAAAGCTCCAGAACAGTACTTTTTGTATTCGGTTGCAGGATGGTCAGTTTGCTGAGCATATTCTCAACCAGACGCGCCTGATCATAAAAACGCACATCAACTTCTTTATAAGGCGAACTCACACCTTTTACCACAGAGAACACGCCCCATTTATTCTGCACCTTCTGCCCGAATTCAAATTCTTTGCTCTCAGAGTTAAAAGTGTAGCGGTTATCAGATTTTACATGGATCGTCAGGGGCTCTATCAGCCCTTCTTCCGTAATAATTTCGGGTTTCACCACCACCGGGCTTTGCTTGTAAAGATTAACCGTTTTCAAGCCATCCTTTGTAGTGTATGACAAATCCAGTTTCAGGTTTTTAATCACCTGTTCCATCAAAGGCAACGACCTGATCACTTCCGTCTCATTTTCAACCAGCTTGTTTCCCCCTATCTGCGACAATTCGTCCAGAACATCGCCGGAATTCTTGCCCAGGCCTTTTTGCTGGTCCTTGATAAGGATTGTAGTTTTGGTGACGTAGGTAGGAGAAGTAATCTGAAGGTAATAAAATGCCGCTGTCAGCGACACCACCAAAAAGAACGGGAACAGATACCAGTACCTGAAATACTGGCGGACATAATCGTAGAGATTAAAGTCCTCATCTTCCGCTTCATTGCGCTTATCAATAGAATGATTGGCTTTGTTCATATGAATTGATGAAATTTTAAAAAATTACTTTAACAGAATGTGTGTGCATGGGATCAGGCTGCGAAACGGACCAGGATGACTGCTGGTAGGGAACCATAATGCCGGGTGGTGTGCTCAGTGTGAATTGCAGGAAAGTACCGCTCCTTGGTAATGTGCAATAATTTTGAGATGAAATTGCTTGTCGTCAAACGTAGATGTATAGGCCGAAAGAGTACCTGCTGGCAATACTGCCACAGCGATGTAGAATATTCATGCATAAAAATAACGTTGAATCATTCGCAAGAAGCGCTAAAACCGATGTAAAGTAAATCAATTATCTTATTAAAAAAACTATTTGCATGAATATTGAGCAAATAATTCTATACTCACATGTAAAATGATCTCGCAAAATTCATGTCGCACAAAAATATTGATAAAAAATTATATTTCGATATTTGTCGCAAAAAAATGTAGAACATCTTCTACTCGTTTAACTTTTCACCCGAATAGTCCATTATTTAAAAAGTTATACTTTTTTGAATGATCTCCGAAAATGGGAAGCGTCGCGCCGGTATTACCCGGAATTGCCCAGGGTATCTGCCCTTTTTTTCTACAACCAGCCTGCACAAATGAAATTTTCAGAAATCTGATTCCTGTTTTAAGGCGCCCAAATGTTTTGGCACTATTTGACTATTTTTTAAAAATATACCGCTATATAATTGAAAGCAAAGTACTTATCTGTAAAATTCCGACAAAACGGATTGCGAGTTTTCCTGAAAGCAGCTACCTTGCATACTACATTACAAGTAGAAGTAATTATAAAATCATACCAACTACCTCTCCATCTTCCTCCTGATTTTCAAATGTCATCAGCAATCATCCCTGTCCATGAAAAAAGGAAGACGACTACTAGCATGGCTGCTGCTCATCTTGCTCTGTGGCAGCGGGGCGACAGGGCAGAGCAGCAAACGGGAAAACAGATGGTATTTCGGTACCAATGCCGGTCTTGACTTCTCTAACGGAACTGCCACTCCCCTCACCGATGGTGCCTTGCGGACACTGGAAGGCACAGCAACCATGTGCGATGAAAACGGAGAATTGCTGTTTTATACCGACGGAAGCAGTATTTGGAACAAGGCCCACGAGCCCATGCCCGATGCAACCGGCCTGGGTGGAAACACATCTACCTCACAGGCTGCCGTCATCATTCCCCAGCCGGAACACCCTGACCGGTACTTCGTATTTTCCGTAGCTGCCAAAGGCGGCCCCGGCGGACTCCAGTATGCAGTTGTGGACATGAACATGAATGAGGGCCTGGGGGGCATCGTCTCCAAAAACCATGTACTGCTCGCCCGCGTATCCGAAAAGCTTACTGCGCTCAGGCATTGTAACAACACCGATTTTTGGGTGATTGCGCATGAAACCGGCAACAATTCTTTCAGATCGTTTCAGGTTACCCGTGAAGGTGTGAACGAAAAAAGCGTGGAAAGTATAACTGGTTCGATACATCAGGAAGGCCTTTATGCCATAGGCTATATGAAGGCGTCGCAGGACGGAAGAACAATTGCGCTGGCACGCTTCGATGATTCGGCTTTTGAAATTTTCAGATTTGACTCCGAAAGCGGACTGCTTTCGGAACCTGTTTACTTAAAACACCCGGACTTTGAGAATGCTTATGGGCTGGAATTTTCCCCCGACAGCAAATATCTCTATCTCTCTGCTGGCAGAGAGCCGCCACGCATTTTCCGGGTGAGCCTTCCCAACTCCTATTCTTTGGCCACGATCATTGGCAGCAAAGTAATTCTGGGTAGCATTCCCGGCTCTTTCCCGGGTGCGATGCAACTTGGGCCAGATGGCAAAATCTACGTTGCGGCGGAAGGGCAAGGTCACCTGGGCGTCATCAACCACCCCATGCAAAAAGCGGAAGATGTTGGATTTTCCCCCTCCGGAATAGATTTGGGCGGGCGCAAAAGCCAGCGCGGGCTTCCCAATTTCATGATTTCGCGCTTCAATCCCGGTGCTTGCATGGCGCGCCCTCTTGCTCCTGATATTTTCACTCCTAACAATGACGGCATCAACGACACATTTCACGTGTCAGTCGCTGACGGCATAATGATACGGCTGGATATTTACAACAAATGGGGGAATCTCTTATACCGCGACCTCGGCAACAACCCGCATTGGGATGGAAAGTTCAACGGTGCGGATTGTCCCAATGATGCTTATACGTACATACTGAAATTCAAAACCTCCGAAAACGAACGCATCCAGGAATACCGAGGCTCGGTGATTATTGCGCGTTGACATCCTCAAAGTCATGCTCCCGATCGGCCGGAAGCGGCCGGCCTCCGATCACCAGTTCAAAATTTTCAAAAAGCCTCACCAGATCCTTTTATTGCAACCGAAAGGCGTTTGCAAGGCCCGCCTCGGCCTCCAGGTTTGAAATAGCGTCGACTGTCAGCTCCCAAAGTCGCGCTTCCAGCTCAGGCGGGCAACCATTCTGACTGAAAAATTCCTTTACCAGTGCACTTAACATGCTGAAATCGACCGGCAGCTCATTGGTGACCAACATACCTTTTAATTCTTGTTGTGTGTCCATAGATTTGATTGTTTTAGAGTGACAGAGGTAAGTCGCCCGGAGCCGTCAAAGTGTATCACTTGATGCTCCGGGTCTTTTTATTATTACTAAATTAGTCGGATTTTCCGACAATTCTTATTCAAAAAAATTCAATTCGGTTTAAAGCTAACGACAGTTTTTACATTGATTTCACCAAATTCTGCTAAGATATCTTTCATTCGTTTCTCAGAAATACCTTGGTTATATGTGTAGTCTTTCCATGCAGTGGTTAACTTCCCCTTTTTTGTTGCTGGTGGCAACGATGGATAAATATTAACCAGAAACCATTTAAAGGCTTCTTCCACTGATGCAAATGTTTTCATTTACCAATGCACTATTTGTCGGAAAATCCTGCAAATAATTCAATCACACATTTTGTGGATTTTCATTTTACCCAGCCCGGAAAGTCGGCTACCTGAAATGCAAGATATGCCGGCGTTTGCACTACCGGGCTTCGGCTATCGCTCAGCCGGACAAAGAGGCGGCTTATTCGTTTTAATTCCACAACAATTGTCAGAGTGAGCGAAGCCGAACTCCCGGTACGGCTGATTTAAAAAGCAGACCGTCACAAAATTTCGTAAATTGTGCTTTGCTACTACCTAACCCTTCAATGATTCCAAATATGGAAAAGATCGTTTATCTGGTCGACGACGACGAGGATGACAGATTCATTATCAAGGAAGCTATTAAATCTGTGGATGAGAGCATCATTGTGATTGAAGCGATCAACGGTGCCGATCTTCTGAAAAACCTCACAAGCCATGATTGCCCGAGGCCCGGCCTGATCGTCATGGACATGAATATGCCGGTCATGAATGGTCTGGAAACCCTGGAAGCGATCAGGGCCAACCCCAAAACAGCCCACTTCCCGACGATCATGGTTTCAACCGCCTCTGACCCCTTCTTGCAATCCAATGCCGCCCAAAGCGGGGTATCCCATTTTTACGCGAAACCCAGTTCATTCAAGGAATATATCAACCTTGTGAACAAGCTGGTAAAGTTGTTTCAATAAGAATATCCATTTCTTCAGACACTAGGCACAATCACGCCGACCCGCCTCCCATTTCTCCTACGCCCTTAAAATCGTTTTCGGAGATCATCCAAGTGTTCATCGGAAAGAACTGATGCCCCTCATACCATTCATTACGAGTGTTTTGCCAACGTTTATGAAAGGTCATTATCGTTGTACACTCATAAAAACTCAGCCAACAGGAAGACGACGCAAACAGTAGAAGTTAACAGTTTGAAAGCCGTTGAAAGTGTCAACAAAACAAACGGAGCTGACAACATCATTCAAAAAGTAATGGATGATAAGAAGGCCGTTAAGAATAAAGTACTTTGCATACTTGATAGAAACGTCGGGTTATTTTACCAGTTAATCGCAAAAGGGTATTGACCTACGCCTTCATATCAATCCCATATCTTTTAAAAACCTCCGTAATTTCCTGACGGGTCGGGTTAAGGTACTGGCGGTAAAGTTCGCGGATATCTTTCCAGAAATGATGACCTTCGCTGGTGCGGTCCCAGCTATTGAAAACAGTGATCAGGAAATGCTTCGGCGTCTTGCTGCCGACCACGTAATCATCGATTATACACTGGTCCGCCATGCGTTCACCCAATCCGCACAGCGGAAATTTCTCCCGGTACAGTTGCTGCTTTTCTGCTAAGGTCATTCTTATATGGCCTGCCGGAGCGCTTTCGGCAGTGATTTTTTGTAGCTGCATAGGTAAGAAAAAAATCCTTCATTTGTAGGTTTTCAAAGCGGCTTTATCGCCCTGCTCAGCGAGGATCTTTTTCAGCCCATTGATATTCATGGTGAGGCCGACTTCGGCGTCCGGGGCGGTATCTTCGTTGATAATCCCGACCGGGCCGCGGTACTTACTGTCTCTCACGATTTTGATCATTGCCGCCTCGGCATCTCCCTCCCCTATGGGTACCACTTTAACCGGGCTTCCTTTTTTCAGGCCCATCAGGTTTACTGCGTACAAGTGAGGAAGGATTTTTGGAAAAAACCCGGCAAAATTATCCAGGTCAGATTCGGCATGGTGCAAATTGTAGACGATGCCGATATTCGGCTTTTTAAGATAGCTGATCACCTGCAACTGATTTTCGGGATCGCCATACCAGCCTCCGTGGTTGTAAAGTCCAACCGAACAACCGATTTCCGCGGCCTTGTCGGCAATGTAACTGACTGGCTTTGCAATCGCTTTTACCTTTTCTTCCTGTGACATTTTATCCAGGTCCTTAATCCCCGTTACCATGCACCAGATCTCCGTCTTCACACCCTGCCGTTTCAGTACATCAAAAATAGCCGCCAGATTTTTATCGTTTTCAGGATTGGGGCCAGAGTTCAGCCAGAAGGCCTGCAATTTGATATGATGCTTTTTCAGCGCCTCGATCTCCGCATCAAAGGTGGGAATGTGTTTTTCACGCCAGTCGTAGGCGAGCATGGTAATGCCCAGCTTGTTGAGCATTTCAGCTCTTTCCACCGGGCCACGGTTTTTGACGTCAAAAGGAACAATACACCAGGCTATCAGGTTCTCTCTCGCGTATATGTTATCCGTTCCTTTTATTTTCTGCGCCTCAACTTCTCTTTGCTGCACGCAAAAAAGGAGAACAAAAACGAACATGATACAAGGCCTACCTGAATTTCCTGGTTTCATAATATCTTAAAGGATGATCTGTTTCTTTTCTTCCGCCGACCTGAGACCTGCGTCCAGTACTTCGGTAATTTTAACCCCGTCATAAAAATTTGGCTCAATGGTTTTATTTTCCTCGATGGCGGTAATAAAATCAGCCACAGCATGCACAAAAGAATGCTCGTAACCGATAATGTGTCCGGCCGGCCACCAGTGTCCGGCATAAGGGTGCACGGCTTCGGTAGTCTGGATGGTCCTGAAACCCTGCGTGCCTTCTTCATCCTGCAGGGAATAGTATTCCAGTTCGTTCATGCGTTCAAGGTTGAAAGTCAGGCTGCCCTTGCTTCCGTAAATCTCGAAAGTCAGGCCGTTTTTTCTTCCGGTGGCAAACCGCGTCGCTTCAAAGGAACCGACTGCGCCGTTCTTGAATTGAACCATCATCAGGGCAGCGTCTTCAACGGTTACCTCCCCTTTATCTGTACCGGCAACTCCTGCTTTCAGGCTGCCGGTAGTCGCCTCGTCGGCCAGGGGGCGTTCCTTTATAAAATTAGCTGTAAGGCACGAAACACTGCTGATCTCCCCCACAAGGTAGTGAGCCAGATCCACCGCATGTGAATTGAGGTCCCACTGCGGGCCTGCCTGAGCGGTTTCTTTTTTAAGCTGCCAGGTGAGCGGAAAATTCGGGTCCACGATCCAGTCCTGCTGGTAAGCGCACCGCCAGTGAAATATCCGCCCGATCTTCCCGTCCAGGATCATTTGTTTGGCGTAGGAAATCGCCGGGGTCCGGCGGTAATTATGGTTCAGATAGTGTTTGACTTTATTATCTTCACACACTTTCAGCATCTCTTCCGCCTGTTTCAGGTTCATAGCCAGCGGTTTTTCGCAGAAAATATGCTTGCCTTCCTTGGCGGCGGCCATTGCCATTTCATAGTGCAAATTCTGGGGCAGAGCGATGTCTATAATGTCGATATCAGGCCGGGCGACCAGTTTTTTCCAGTCAGTCTCCGTTTCTTCCCATCCCCATTTTTCTGCAAATTCTTTCAGTGAAGCTTCATGTCTGCCGCAGGCCACCTTCAAAACCGGCCGGGCGGGAATATCAAAAAACAAAGGCGCTTTTAACCAGGCATTACTGTGCGCCCGCCCCATAAACTTGTAACCCGCAATACCAATATTCAACTGTTTCGCCATAATCAAAAAAAATGTTACACCTGAGAAAAGTGCCAGGCGGTAGCGTTTTACTGGGTTAATTTTGAATGACTGAATGATTGACTAGGGAATTGGGGGAATTTGGAATTAATGAATGAGCGATTGATTGAATGGGGAATAATTGAAGTGGGGACAAAAGGGATGAAGGGAAGAAACTTATGATAGTAGCACACTTTTAAATATTTAAAAAAGTATTAAATGTATTATAAGTATTATAAGTATTATAAATGTTAACCAGCCAGTTGGTCCGACTTCGCTCACCATGGTATTCATTCATTCATTCATTCATTCAGTCATTCACCCATTCACCCATTCACTCATTCACTCATTCACTCATTCACTCATTCACCCATTCACTCATTCACTCATTCACTCATTCAAAATTCCATTTGCGTTCCCGCACGGAATCAACTATTTTGTAGATCAAAATCTCTTCCCGCCCCCTGCTTATGAAATGTACTTTACTAAAAGTATTTCTAACCCTGCTTATTGTTTTGCCCACATGCCTGCTTCGCGCCCAAACCGGGTGTGATAACCTGCCTGGCGACAAGTATTTTGGCAAAGCGAAAATCACTGTCAAGCTCGATTATTTATCCAACATTCCCGAAACCGACGTTCCGTTCGACCGGTGGTTTTATCTTCAGAAGAAGGTGCCCAGCAGCGTCAGGATTTCAGATGTAGCCTTTTCCGAGCCGGTTCAACGGGGTGGGACGACTAATTCGGAAATCCTGTGTTTTGACCAAAAACCTATCAAGGACGACGAAGGATACGATTCTGTAACAATCCTGATTCCGCCTCTGAATCCCAATTCAAGATACGAATTGGCGTTTCTCAGCAACCTGGACGACGGACGGAAACAAAAGTTCCTCGAGGTATTTCTGAGCATCAGCGCCAACAAGCCGGATACGACACTGAAACTTTACCGCTTATATGGCCAGGAGAAAAAGAACCGGAACAAACAACCCACCATCAGCGATTTGAAGAATTATTATGATCAACATCTCAAAGAAAAAATAACGAAGTACGAATCAGAGACAAACGAATATTCGAAAGGCCTGATCAAAAAAGAAATTTTTGATATTCTTGACAAATCGGCACTTAAGGACACAACCAGAAAAATGCCGGCATTTGAAAAGTCGTTGCTTACCAACAAAATATATTTAATGCGTTTGACCTCTATTCTGATAGATTATTATATCGGGAATACCGAAGAGGCTTATTTAAGGTTCAAACGGCTTCATTTTGAAACCAACACCACATGGACCGATTTCGAGAAGTTTGTTAAACATCAGCTTAACAAACAAACGCTTCTGACAGAAACGGACAGTACAAACCTTACCGCCGAAACGATCAACAGCAGCTTGATTATCACCGCAATAAGGGATAAAATAAAAGACGGCGGACCATATAGCGACTGGCAGGAACTGATTTCAGTAATCGAAGATCAAATTGCCAAAAACAACGAACTTGCCAATGTATCCTCCTGCCTTGCCTGGGATAAAATCCGGGAAGCTATTCACATCAGGATCGCTCAGAAAGACCAAAAGATCAACTGGCAGGCAGCGGAGCAATTCCTTGATGCCACATTTGCCGACTACGCCGGCTTTGGCTGTGAAAAATACGGTCGGACAAGAAAAATCATCTCAGATCTGGCGGAAGTGAACAAAGAAGTAGAAGTTACCCGGACCGTCGACATTTTCCGGATGGCATCAACCGAAAGCCTGGGCGTACAGAATTTTGATTTCAAAACCAGGAATTCATACCGCCTTGTCCCCGACTTCGGTTATGTGGTGTATGGTTTCAGGCCGGGGACATTTTTTGGAGGAAGTCCGTATGTGGGCGTAGCGTATAACCTGCGATCGTTCGACCCGGATATTCCGCTGAACAAAATACGATCGGCACTCGCATACCATGAGTACCTCTCTTTTAACATCGGCCTGGCGTTCAGTTCCGTGGCAAAAACCGACTATCGAGATGATCTGCTGGGAAACAGGAATCTGCTGACAGGCATGGGTATACGGGTTACTCAGGGTGTGAAAATAAACCTTGGAACGCTCTGGTATAACCGCCTCGACGACAATCCGTTGATCGACCGCAAAAAAGTCAGAGGTGTATTTTATCTTGGATTCTCGCTGGATTTCAGATTACAGGAGTTGCTGGGGGATTTTGCCGGTATATTTTCAGGAAACTTTTTACCTAAAGGAAAATAATGAAAACCAACTCCATATATATCCTGAGCGTCTTTTCCCTATTGCTTTCGTGCTATAAGGAGGAGCCCGTAAGCAAAGAATCGATCATCATCGGATTTACAGCGCCGGAATCTGTTCCCGCAGATGGAAAATCGGCCGCTGCTATTGAAGTAAAAATCCCGCCAAAAAGCGCCGCAGATCGGAGAACAGTTACTTTCAAGACTACCAGGGGCATTTTTGAACAAATCGATAAAAACGAAACAACCGTGAAAGCGGAATTTAACGAAGCCGGGGAGCTTGTCGCCAAAACCAGCCTCAGAAGTACCGTTTCTGTGGAAAATGCGCTGGTGACTGCTGCTATTGGCGGCATTACCGACAGCACGACGATCCGCTTTGCAGCGGCTGCCCCGGACGATATTCTGCTCCACACGGATAAACAGGCCATTTATCCCGGATATGAAAGTGAGGCTACTGTGAGCATTATTTTGATTAGAAACATAGGTAAGGTTTCTGAAAAAGCACCGGTCACTTTTACTGTTGCCGATGAAAAAGGGACGATCCTCAGCCATGAAAACAAAATCTATATCCGGAACTCAAACCTCCTGACCGACGAAAACGGAAAGTGTAGTTTTACACTGTCCGTAGGAAATTCTGCCTACCTGGGTAAACTCAGAATAGTGGCAAAAGCGGGCTCTATCACCAGCAAAGAACTTTTTATCTATTCAATACCTAAACCAAAATGAACATGATGAGGAACATAGAATCGAACGAAAAACTGAAGAAAGAAGCAATCGGGTTCAACAAGGAGCTAAGTGCACTGCTGAAAAAGTATGACATTCTAGACGAAAAAAAGCTGAATTTTCGCCTCAATGCCTACAAATTTGCTTTTGTCGGCAGCCACAATAGCGACTGCCCCGAAGAATGTAAAGAGGTCATCAAAGAAACAATTAACGGCGTGACCAAAATTACTGTCATTTGCCACTGCTAAAACCAATAGTGATCTTTGAGTTTGTTGCCAAAATCGAATCGATCTTGCTGCTCAACGGAATTTCAGTTGTACCGTTCATCCCCGAAGTTGATCGCGGAGAAAATTTGGATTTTTTAACCTGAATGGCCGGCCCGTAATTGCATCAGCAACGCAGCCGCCTCCTTGTTTTCACGGTCGACAGCCAGGATTTTCAGGGCATATTTCGACACCCCTTCCCGGTTTTCCATTTTGAGATACGCCTGGGCGATCTCGTTTAAAACGGCCACATTGGAGGTATCTGACGACATTGTTCTTTGCAGGGCAATGATCTTTTCTGCATAATCCTTCACAGGTTTCAGGTTGAAGCCCGAACTATTATTGGCGATGGCATAGTCGAGATAGGGAATAGCCTTTGCGGGTTGATCCTGTTTTAAATGCAGCACAAAAAGATACCTTGCGATATCAAATGAGGGCGCGAGGGCAAAGGCCTTTTGAAAATAATATAATGCGTTCTTCTCGTCTTTCAACTCCCCGCACAGCATGGCAGATTTAAGATAAAGCTGCGGGTCCGACGGATATTCGAGGATCAGTGTTTCCACGACAGTCAGGGCCTTTTTGAAATCCCGGCTTTGGGAATAATGATCATACAGCCCATCCATGGCATCAGACCATTGAATTTTCCGGTTAGCCAGTTCGTAACCCAGCTTTTCTTCCAATGTCCTGATCGCAAAAGTACCGGCTTGCATGGATTCGGTAAAAGGCCAGCTGTTTTTCAGCTTCACGATCTTGTAAACGCCCGCAAGCGAATCGGCCGTGGTAATCGGCATCAGCCTGAGCAAATCTTCTAAACCAATTTCCTGCCGGTCTTGGGTATCGATCAGTTGTGCGCTTTTCAGCGTTTTGTAAAACACATCTGACATCAGCGCATATCCTTTCAAATCGGGATGGACATGTTCGAGTATCAGGTTTTCGCCGATCATACCATGGGGCGAAACAGCTTCAAAAGCGGCTTTGGTATCTACCAGACGCGTATTCGGATATTTCGCGCAAAGCCGGGTAAGGATGGTATTGAATTCTTCCGGCGCCCGGAAACGCAGACCGTCAAGGTCTCTGGCTTTGGAAAAATATTCCTTCGCCTGCGCAAAATTCCCGCTGTCATATGCGAGCTTGCCGAGATAATAGTTGCAGGAAGCATTGACATTGTAAATCTGATTGGCAGCTTTCAGATATTTGTACGCAGCCTGTTTATTGTTAGTATTAAATGCTTTGATCCCGAGATCGTAATTCAGGGAAAATCCGGGGAATTTCAGGCTGTCCACCGGGAAACTTACGAAGGGTTTCAGGTCCTTTTCGTTGCTGACCAGATTGCTGATAAAAACAGGTATATGATTGTTTTTGAAAAGGTTAAGCGTTTCATCCATATTGGCCCTGAACTGCTCCACTCCCCTTTTATACAAAGACGACTGATAGGGGATTTTCTGATCGGCAACCATTTGCTGCATGCGCGTACCCTCCGGAACAGGCTGCTTTTTTTGCAAAAGACCGGCTGCTTTTTCATATACATTGGTCATCAGCTGCACGATCCGGAACTGGCGCAGATATATGATGAGGTTGACCAGATCAGGACTTCCCCCCAGATTTTCCGTAGAGCCTACGCCCAGAGCGCCGTAATATTCGTTGTGCCCGGCATAGATCAGCACAGCATCCGGCTCGTAGTTCACTACCTCTTTGGCAAACCCCAAAACAGTGTAAGAATTGACCGCCGTGAGGGAAATATTGATGATCTCGAAATTCCGTTCGGGAAAAGTGTGCGTGAGGCGGTATTGGAGCCATCGGTGAAAAGACCCGTTGTGAAAATAAGGGTAGCCGATAGTCGTCGATTCCCCTAAAACAAAAATCCTGAATGTACCCGATTCTTTTTTCTTTCTGAACAATTCCCGGTTTCCGGTCGTAGCGTTTTTCTGGTTCACAAAATACCTTCTGGAAGCATCGGGGCTCATCACCAGAAAGTTTTTGTCCCCCGCATATTCTTCGAAAAGCGCCGGGTCATACCCGTAGCCGGCAATCCTCAGTGCGACTTCAAGAAGCAGTAAGAGAAAAAAAGGGATCAAAAAGCTGATTGTTTTAAAAATCAGGATTCTCTTCGACCTGCCGGCTGCATCCTGCGGCACCGTTGTCTTTCTTTGGGAATGTCCGGCCATCGGGAAGTGTGAAACTTGGATAGAAAGTGCAGTATGCAAAATAGTTTAACCATACCTCAAAGGCATGATTAAACTACTTGTGCTATCGGGATATGTTGATTTTCAATACCCTTCATTTTGAACCCATTTCGGGTTCCGCGTCATTTCATTGAACGGTATAGGCGCCAGATATTTCTGACTGAAATTCGTCGAAGCAGGGATAGGATTTTCCAGCGGGCTGCGTTCAGCAACGATTTTTGGCAACAGTTGCAGACGGACTATATCAAACCACCGTACCCCGAACTCCCCGGCAAATTCGTATGCCCTTTCATAAACCACCGAGTCGCGGAAGGCTGCGGCGGATAGTCCTGTTTTCAGGTTGGGCAATCCGGCACGTTTCCTCACCTGGTTGATCGCATCATAGCTCGCGGCCGTAGGTCCGCCCCCCGCCATTGCAGACGCTTCGGCATAAGCCAGCAGCACCAGCGGGTAGCGAATGATGTCGTAGACTTTGTTGGTGCTCGGGTTAATGGAAAGGATAGCAGTCTCTGTTTCGCTAACTCCGTCACCGTTCAGACCTGCCCTGAATTTCTTGTAATAAGGGTGCCCTGCATGTGTTTCAGGAGAATCCCAAGGCACTAGCTTGAAAGTTTTACCGTCGGGCTGGCGGAGCTTGAGGGTCGTGTAAAAAGTATCGTCCGTCCGTTTGCAAACAGGTGCTTTTTTATAAAAGTTAATCTCAGGATAATAATCATCCCAGCCACTTGAACTGTTCACAGCTACTTCATCCAGCGGCACGCAGGATGATCCCGAACTGCGCAACGGCAGTCCTCCGTTCACATTATACTGTAGCCCGAATATAGATTCCGAACTGTTATTAGTGGTAAAAACGGTTGCATACGGCGTATTCAGGTTGTACTGTCCTGATTGGATGATTGCATCTGCTTCCGTCGCAGCAAGTGCATAATTGCTCGCCTGGTTCAGCGGCCAGCCAGTCATACTCAGGTACACATCCGCCAGCAGCGAACCGGCCGCCATTTTGTTGGCTTTGCCAGGTTGCCCCGGGAAAGACGCAGGCAGCAGTTCTTTCGCTTTTTACAGGTCGTCAATAATCGCCGCATATACTTTTTCAACCGGGTCTCGGTCCGGGCGGTCGTCCACGTCAATAGGCGTAAGAATCACAGGCACAGGCCCGAAAGTCCTTACCAGGTAATAGTAACCCAATGCCCGCAGAAAATAGGCCTGCCCTGCCGACTGATTTTTCAGCTCGTCCGTGGAAGTAACCTTCCCGTAGTTGGCGATCACATTATTGGCCTGATAAATACCCTGCCATGGTCCCTGCCACTGCGCTACCATGCTTCCGTTGGCACTGCCTCCGCTGAGCCGGTCGAAAAGGCGGAAATCTTCTTTGTTCAGTCCGGGATCGGTAGTAAAATCATCCGATCCGAAATAAGATGTGCTTCTGTTGGTAAACCCCCAGGCACCGTCTCTTGCAAACTGAATATATATGGCGGATACCGCCCCGTCCAGATCGGACTGGGTCTTGAAATAGGTTCCCGGCGTCAGGTTCGCCTTCGGGTCTTCTTCCAGATTCTGGCATCCGGAAAACAATCCGAAGACCGCCACTGCTGTTAGTATTGAATATTTTATGTCCATAGTATTATGTTTTAGCATGATATGAAACTGACAGCCTGTTTTTTAAAACCCTACCCTTAACCCGGCTGTGTAGGTTTTTGCATTCGGAATTACACCCATCTCCAAGCCCTGTGTGATGGCATTGAAACCGTTTGATACCTCTGGGTCATAACCCGGATATTTCGTGATCATAAACAGGTTCTGGCTGCTCACATATACTTCCAGGCTGCGCAGCTTGATTTTGCTCAGCACCGAAGTCGGGATTTTATAAGCCAGGGAAAGGTTTTTAAGTTTGATGTAGCTCGCATCGTATACATACCTGCTGCTGTTATTGAAATTTTTGCTGGTATTGCTGAAAGCAGGATTGTCCGTTTCTTTTTCAGCGGTCCACATTTCAAGCGCCTCGGTGGTAGTAGCATTCCGCTGGTCGCCCAGGCCTCCCCACAGATAAGCCAGTGTTTGCGAATAGATCTGGTTTCCGTGCGTTCCCTGGAACATGAAGCTCAATGTGAAATTGCCGTAGCTTACATCATTGATAAAACCGAATGAATATTTCGGCGTTCCGTTCCCGATCGACATTCTGTCTGTGGCTGTGTAGGCGTGGTCACCGTCCACGTCGGTATATTTGGCATCTCCGGGTTTCATCCCGTATAATTCCGCCTGTTCGGCCTCGCTTGTTTTCCAGGTACCCAAAAACTGGTAGCCGTAAAATTCGCCCAGAGGCCTTCCTACCCGCAAAATAGATGCACTGTTTCCGGCTGACCCGACTCCGTTGACAATCACATCATCCAGCCCGCCCAGGTCAACTACTTTGTTACGGTTAAAAGAGATGTTGAAATTACTGGTCCATCTTAGCTTCCCGGTCGAAACTGGAGTTCCGCCCAGCGAAAACTCGATTCCCTTGTTTTCGACACTTCCGATGTTCCTCAGATAATTTCCGCCACCCATGTAAAAAGGCGCCTGGTAATTATACAGCAGATTGGTAATGTTCTTTTTGTAGGCATCCGCAGTAAAAGTAAGCCGGCCTCTCAGAAAAGATGCGTCCAGACCTATGTCATATTGTTCCGTAGTCTCCCATTTCAGGTTTGCAGATACCGGTGACCCGAGCGGGGTGGCGACACTGGCCGTAGTTCCGTCGTAATAATATGCTGGCTGCCCTCCACCGGTTGTGATCTGCGCGATGGTCGCGTAAGCGCCTACCGCCTGGTTACCAGTCTGACCGTAACTTGCACGGAGTTTCAGATCCGAAAACAATGTAGAGCTTTTCATAAAATCCTCGTTCGCCAGATTCCAGCCCAATGCCACAGAAGGAAAAGTACTGTATTTCTGGGTTAAGTGCGACGAACCGTCGGTACGCACACTGGCCGTCAGCAGATATTTATCTTTATAAGAATAGTTCACCCGGCCCATGTAAGACTGCAACCCGTCGGCAGAGTAGCCCGAAGAAGTCTGCTGGGTAGCACCCAGACTCAGGTTATAATAGCCCAGCGAATAGGACGACAGGTTATTGGAACGTGCATTGATATTGGTATTCTGACCGTTTTGCTGCTCGTAAAGCGCTGTGACCGTCACGGCATGATCTCCGAAATTTTTCTTGTAGGTCAGGAAATTGCTGTTCTGGAAAAATCTTCCTTTCGAAGCATTTCCTTCCGCATACAACACGCCATTCCCTGTTCCGGGACCATACAGATTCTGTCCGAACTGGGATGATACCTGGTAGGTGTTAATGGTCGTGAAAGTCAGTCCTTCCAGGATTTTGTATGTCAGGATCGCGGTACCGGTGATATTGGACGAGCTGTTGTCGGCATGCTGACGCGTTGCCCGGGCAATCGGGCTATACTGGATGGAACCATACGGTGCGGTAAAATTGAATTCGCCGGTAGCCGGGTCGCGGACAGGAGTCGTAGGATCCCATTCTGTGGCTTGAGTAAAAGGGTCGGTCAGGTCACCGGAGTAATTGTTGTTCCGGCTGCTGGGAAGTACCGTTGCGATATTGAATTTCAGATCGAGCCGGTTAGTCAGCTTGGCATCAATGTTTGCCCGCAGCGTGGTCCTTTTGTAATATTGATTCAATATCAGCCCCGGCTGGTCCAGATAATTGGCCGAAAGCAGATACCTGATATTCGACGATCCGCCGGAAACATCAAGCTGGTAGTTCTGGATCCAGGGTTCGGTGTGCAATTCATCCTGCCAGTCGGTTCCTCCGCTTGCACGCAGCGCATTTAATCTTTCGTCGGAAAACGCCGGCGGATTACCGGTTGATGCAAACTGGGTATTTACCGTTCTTGCAAAATCATAGGCGTTCATCAGGTCGAGCTTGCGCGGCATGCTGGCTTTGCTGAACCACGTACTGAAATTAACCCTCGCCTTACCTTCCTGGCCCGTTTTGGTAGTGATCAAAACCACACCATTTGAACCTCTGGAACCATAAATCGCTGCGGAAGATGCGTCCTTTAATATTTCAAGTGATTCAATATCATTGGGATTGATGGATTCAATGTTTCCGCCCACAAACCCGTCAATCACATAAAGCGGTTCGTTGGAGCCTGTAATGGAGTTCGCTCCCCTGATCCGTACATTCAGGCCACGCCCCGGCTGGCCACTTGAAC
Source organism: Dyadobacter bucti (assembly GCF_005869225.1). Lineage (GTDB taxonomy): Bacteria > Bacteroidota > Bacteroidia > Cytophagales > Spirosomataceae > Dyadobacter > Dyadobacter bucti. Next base: position 431,109 of record NZ_SWFP01000002.1, read on the forward strand.
TGGAGACCGTCACGCCGGAAGTAGTACCCTGCAAAGCCTGCTCTACCCGTACCAGCGGTCTTTTGGCAATTTCTTTGGCAGAAACCGTACTCGACGACCCGGTTACATCACTTTTGCGCTGCTCCCCATAACCAACTACCACCACTTCTTCCAGGCCTTTTTCGCTGACGTTCAAGGTTACGTTTAAGGTAGTACGGCCACCCGCAGCAATTTCCTGGCTTTCATACCCCACAAAACTGAAAACCAGCACGGGATCATTGCTTCCATCAGGAATTTCAAGACTGTACAGCCCTTCGGCATCCGACGTTGTACCTCTTTGTGTGTTTTTCAAAACAATGCTCACACCAGGCAGCGGATCATTTTTTTCATCGACAACCTTACCTTTGATAGTGATCACTGCAGGGGCGGTTTCACGTTCAGGACTCTTGTAGTTCACCTCGCGTCCTACCTCCGGCTCCGGCTCTACAACGGGCTGAAGCGTCTGTCTGATAGCCTGCTTAAGTTCTTTTACAGACCCTGAATCTGCATCTTTGGGAAAGATCGCATAAATTTTCCCATGCTTTTTAAAATGAAGGCCATTGGCTTTCAAAACCCTTTCCAGCGTTTCATCGATGGCCTCACCTGCCTTGTACTGATATTGTACCTGCAATGATTTAATCTTTTCATTGTGGTACATAAAATATACAGAGTGTTTCTTTTCAAGATCTCTCAGCACCTGATCGAGGCTCCGGTAAAGCGTCTGCGACACCTCCCCCGATTTGGGTGCTTGCCCGCGTGCAAATATCTGGGCATCCGCGGCGGAATGGCAAAAACAGATCAGTCCCAGCATAAGTAGGTTAATCTTTTTCATGAGCATTCATTTAAAGTTTTGGTATAATGGTTCATTTGAAGGTTTCTTGATCATCTGGTATTGATTGTTACATCGTCTTGCTGTCGGGTTATGGTTACGGGTAAAATACTTTCGAGCGCATCGAGGAGATCTTCCATATCGTCGGTGGGTACGATGCCGGTTACTTTCTTGAGGCGTAAAGAGTCGTCGGCAATGGTGACGGTTACGCCATACGTTTCCTGAATAAGAGCAGTGATATCTTCTAGGGAGGTGTCGTTTAAAGTCCAGCGGTTGTTTTTCCAGGAATAAACCGGGGAAACATCCGGTACATGGCACATAGAAAGCTTCTGACTTTTGCTGGAGAAATTAACAAGATCTCCCGGTTTCATCCGGATTTCCTTTTCCCTGCCTTTTTCGTTCAGGTACAGGTGCACAGATCCTTCGCTCAATGCTACGTGCGTCTGGTCTTTCCGCGTGTTCACATTGAACTGGGTACCTCTTACTTCAATATTCAGGTCCTGCGTATGCACAGTAAATTTGACGGGCCGGCCGTCCCTTTTCATTTTACTGACATAGAAAAATGCCTCTCCCGTAAGCCAGACTTCCCTTTCCCTCGGCTGTCCCCAATCGTCGGAAATCCGCAGGCGGGAATTTGCATTCAGCGTGACAAGCGATCCGTCGGGAAGAAGTACACGCCGCGATTCCCCGTATGCAGTCCGGTAGGTCTGGTTCCGCACCTTTTTGTAGAAGTAGCCCCCGAACGCAACAATAAGAAAGGCAACGGCCGCAGCAAGCTTCATCCAGAACTTCGCCTTGCCGAGCGGCAGGATTTTGGGTTGTCTGCCACTTTCAATTTTCTCCCACATTCGGTCTATGGCAGCAGATGAAGGAGGTACCCCGTCTTCTGAGGATGCGAGCAGGACCAGCTGGCGTGCCATTTCGATATCCTTGCTTTTGTATGGATTGTTACGTAACCAATCCAGCCAGAAAGCCTCAGTTTCAGGATCAGGTTCCAGCACCCAGCGACAGAAAAAAGCGTCCAGCGCAAAATCCTCTGGTTCAAATGACAAATAATTCATAGAAAAATCTATTTTCTCCTCTTATTCATCAAATGGGGGAAATCGGAACAGATTACCCCAGGAATTAAACTTTTTTTTGGAATATTTAAATTTTTTGAGAGAAATGGTTGATTTTCAATGGCATTGTTGGCTGGATGTCACCCCGTCGGGGTTACGGTTCGGATCCAATCTAATTATCTATAATAATTTCATCCCTTCGGGATTATTTGGGCAAATGCTTCTGGAAAAGAACAACAAAAGCCCAAAGGGCTGAATTTTTTGTAACAGAACTGACGTAGCAACTTGATTCAGAACCCCGTCGGGGGTGACATCTGGCCGATAAGTGCCGAGCAATTTCGTTATCGCTATGCGGTCAAACACCGTGTGACGCCCGGATGTAGCTGAAAACTACGCCCAACTTGAGAAATGGTTGATTTTCAATGGCATTGTTGGCTGGATGTCACCCCGTCGGGGTTGCGGTTCGGATCCAATCTAATTATCTATAATAATTTCATCCCTTCGGGATTATTTGGGCGAATGCTTCTGGAAAGAATAACAGAAGCGCAAAGGGCTGAAATTTTTGTAACAGAACCGACATAACGATGATTCAGAAACCCGTCAGGGGTGACAGATTCGCCGAGACAATAAACTTCCCGTCAAAAAGCCCAGAGGGCTGAAATTTTGTAACAGAACCGACATAACAATATGATTCAGAAACCCCGTCAGGGGTGACATCTGGCCGATAAGTACTGAGCAACGTCGTTATCGCTATGCGGTCAAAGACCGCGTGACGCTCGGACGTAGCTAAAAACTACGCCCAACTTGAGAAATGGTTGATTTTCAATGGCATTGTTGGCTGGATGTCACCCCGTCGGGGTTACGGTTCGCACCCAATCTAATTATCTATAATAATTTCATCCCTTCGGGATTATTTGGGCGAATGCTTCTGGAAAGAAATAACAAAAGCCCAGGGGGCTGAAATTTTTGTAACACAACCGACATAACAAATTGATTCAGAAACCCCGTCAGGGGTGACAGATTCGCCGAGACAATCAATTTCCGTCAAAAGCCCAGAGGGCTGAAATTTTTGTAACAGAACCGACATAACAAATTGATTGGGAACCACGTCAGGGGTGACATCTGGCCGATAAGTGCCGAGCAATTTCGTTATCGCTATGCGGTCAAACACCGCGTGACGCTCGGACGTGGCTGAAAACTACGCCCAACTTGAGAAATGGTTGATTTTCAATGGCATTGTTGGCTGGATGCCACCCCGTCGGGGTTGCGGTTCGGATCCAATCTAATTCTATAATAATTTCATCCCGTCGGGATTATTTGGGCGAATGCTTCTGAAAAGGAACAACAAGCCCAGAGGGCTGAAATTTTTGTAACAGAACCGACATAACAAATTGATTCAGAAATCCCGTCAGGGGTGACAGATTCGCCGAGACAATCAATTTCCGTCAAAAGCCCAGAGGGCTGAAATTTTTGTAACACAACGGACATAACAAATTGATTCAGAAACCCGTCAGGGGTGACATCTGGCCGATAAGTGCCGAGCAATTTCGTTATCGCTACGCGGTCAAACACCGTGTGACGCTTGGACGTAGCTGAAAACTACGCCCAACTTGAGAAATGGTTGATTTTCAATGGCATTGTTGGCTGGATGCCACCCCGTCGGGGTTACGGTTCGCATCCAATCTAATTATCTATAATAATTTCATCCCTTCGGGATTATTTGGGCGAATGCTTCTGGAAAGAAATAACAAAAGCCCAGGGGGCTGAAATTTTTGTAACACAACCGACATAACAAATTGATTCAGAAACCCCGTCAGGGGTGACAGATTCGCCGAGACAATCAATTTCAGTCGAAAGCCCAGAGGGCTGAAATTTTTATAACAGATTGACGTAACAACTTGATTCAGAACCCCGTCAGGGGTGACAGATTCGCCGAGACAATCAATTTCAGTCAAAAGCCCAGAGGCCTGAAATTTTTGTAACAGCTCTGACGTAACAAATTAATTCAGAACCCCGTCAGGGGTGACATCTGGCCGATAAGTGCCGAGCAATTTCGTTATCGCTATGCGGTCAAAGACCGCGTGACGCTCGGACGTACGGGGCCGAACTGCGGTTACAAACTAAGCCCCACTTGCACGTACACTAAAAAAACATCACATGACCTCATGACAATACATGCCCTTGTAACTCTCCCACCCTACAACCTCCCCCAAAAAAGAAACGCCACTACCAGCCCCGCCCCGCATAAAATAACTTCCGCATAGTCCGATAAGATCTCCCGCAACCCCTTCATGGATTTTTGTAGCGTATTGTGAACAGACTGAAGGGAAATATTCATGATATCTGCGATCTGCTGGTGGTTGAACGAATTGAAGTAACGCAGGTTAATCACTTCCTGCTGGCGCGACGGCAGTTTGAGCAGGGCGCTGCTGAGCATCTTGGTACGGGTATTTTCCCTTTCCACATCAATAAGCTGGCTTTCTGCGGAAAGTGAGAAAAGCTTTTGTTCCATTACATTTTCGTCGAGCGCTGTGTCGTGACGGTTCAATGGATTCTGGGTAATCTTCCGGCGCAGGATCCGGAAAAGATAGAACTTGATTGAATCGGTGTCAGATAATCGCTGGCGGCCGTTCCAGAGCTCAATAAACATATCCTGGATCGAATCCTCCACCAGCTGCGTGTCCGTTGTAAGCTTGTGCCCATACTTGTAAAGCACCTCGATCTGCGACTTATACAAGATGGAAAAGGCAGTATCATCACCATCTCTGAAGCTTCTCCACAAGTCTGTGTCATTCATTATGATTCTTGCCGATACGTGAATAAAATAGCAAGAACAAACTTATCCCGGTGTCATTAAAAATATCTTAATAAAACATTAACACGGGCCGTTTATGACCATTTTTTTTAACAATTTCAATAAATAATAGGCTGTATGTCAGGAAATCCGGCTTTTCAAGGCGCAGCTTTCCTGACAAAGGCCATTATTTTAAGGTTTCAAAATCGTACCGTCGCTCTTGCGCACCGTCCATCTGGATTTGGTACCGATGGGATATTTCGCCGCTTCCTTTTCGTTGATATCAATGCCGAGTCCGGGTGTGTCATTGACATAGTAATACCCATTTTTAATGGTAGGGCAGCCGGGAAAAACCTCCTGCACTTTTTCGCTGAAACGCTGGGATTCCTGTATACCAAAGTTCCAGACAGCTATATCAATGTTGTTATTGGCCGAATGCCCTACCGGAGAGGTGTCGCCGGGGCCGTGCCAGGCAGTTTTTACATTGAACCATTCTCCCAGGCGCGCCACTTTCATAGCCGGGGTAATGCCGCCGATCTGCGAAATATGGATACGGATGTAATCAAAAAGCTGATTGGCCATCGGCTCGCGGAACTCGTTGATGTTATTGAAAAGTTCGCCCATGGCTATGGGCACGGTCGTACTGGCCCGAAGCTGCTTGAACCACCCCATATTTTCCGGTGAAAAAGGATCTTCTATGAAGTAGGGACGGTATTCTTCCAGCCCTTTGATCATGTTGATCGCGTCCATCGGTTCGACCAGCTCGTGCATATCGTGCAGCAGCTCCACATCTTCCCCGCATCTTTTGCGGACCATTTCAAACATTTTGGGCACCCGTTTCAGGTAAGTGCGCTGGTCGCTGAAATCGTCAGTAGCCCTTCCGAAACCTGCCGTCTTGAAATCCGGTTTTATCTCATCCATAGCACCTACCCCGCCGTATCCGCCCTGCTGTATACGCACATGCCTGAAACCCTCCTGCATATATTGCTGCACTTTGTCCGCAATAGCCTCCGGTGTGGGACCGCTGGCGTGGGTGTAGGTGTCCACCGCAATCCTCGCTTTTCCGCCAAGAAGCTGGTGAACAGGCATTTTGGCACGTTTCCCCTTGATATCCCACAAAGCCTGGTCCAGCCCGGAAAGTGCATTGTTCAGTACAGGCCCGTTCCTCCAGTACGAACTTACATACGCGGACTGCCACATATCCTCGATATTATCGACGTCCTTGCCTACGCAAAATTCGTTCAGATAAATATTGATGGCGGGCACAACTACCATAGCCCTTTGCGTAAATGTAGCACAACCCAGCCCGTACAGCCCCGGCTCAGAAGTTTCGACCTTCACAATTACCAGGTTAGCACCTCCGGGCGCAGTGGTAATCGCTTTTACACTCTTGATCGTGACCGGCGCCATTCCTTTGGCGTAATCTGGTTTTACATATTTCTCTGCACGGGCAGCAGGGCTTTCAAAAAGCGAGAACAGTCCTGCGGAAGAACCGGCAGCGAGTAATTTCAGCGCGCTGCGGCGGCTTTTTTCCGAATTTTTGTCTGTGTTAAGCATATCAGGTTCAGTTTTATTTCAATGAAAAAGCAATGTAATTCCCTCCTATTTTCTGGCCCCGCCCTCCGCCAGCCGCGATGACCACGTACTGTTTTCCGTCGATCTGGTAGGTGATAGGCGTGGCGAAACCACCGGCTGGCAACTGGTATTCCCAGATAACTTTTCCGGTTTTTTTGTCAAAAGCGCGGATTCGTTCGTCTTTGGTACCAGCAATAAAAACAAGCCCTCCCGCCGTCACAAGCGGCCCGCCATAGCTGTCCGTTCCGGTAACCGGAATCCCTTTTTTAGTAAGTTCCGGGTATTCGCCCAGCGGTACGCGCCAGAGATATTCACCGGTATTCAGGTCAATGGCGTTCAACGTACCCCACGGAGGTTTGATCCCCGGATACCCGTCCTGATCGGTAAATCTCTGCCATACTTTGCTAACATAGGCAGGCATAAACGGGAAGCCTGTTTTCTTGGGTTCTTTTCCGGTTTCCGCCCGGGCGGCAGACGGGCTGTTTTGCCCGGTTTCTGTATTCAGCAGAAAAGCAATGAGCGCATCATGTTCTTTGTCCGACAGATGTGAAAATGAAGGCATGCGGCCGCTACCGGTTTTGAGTATACTTTTAATGGCGGCGGCATTTAGTTTTTTACCAATATCCGCCAAAGCAGGCAATTCCGGTCCGCTTCCTTTTCTATCCTGACCGTGGCATGCTGCGCAATTGGCCAGATAAAGGTTGTTTCCCATACTCCGGGGCGCAGCTAATTTCTTTTCGCTGGCATCCATCATTACCAGCTCCCAGGGTTCTTCGTTTACATTCTGGTAAAAAACCCCGTCCGGATCCACCGCATTCCCGCCCCACTCTGCGCCTCCGCTGTAACCGAAAAGCAAAGTACCTGTTGTATTAGGCGGTGTGAATTTGTCGTCTGTTTTGATTTTAAGGAACCGCTCTTTCACGTAAGCATGCGCCTCGGGCGAAATGTTTGTAATATCATCCTCGGTATATACCTGCCGTGACAAAGGCAGCGGCTTCAACGGATACTTCTGGGTCGGGTATGGATGCTCGCCGGGCAGACCGCCGGTGGGAACCGGCCGTTCCTCTACAGGAAAAATAGAGGTTCCTTTGTCCCGGTCCAAAACATAAACAACTCCGTCCTTAGTGGCTTGCACCACTACATCCAGCTTCTTTCCCTTGTGCTTAATGGTTGTCAGATTGGGCGGGCTCGGGTGGTCGCGGTCCCAGAGATCATGGTGAATGGTCTGGTAGTACCATTTCATTTTTCCGGTTTGCGCATCAAGCGCCATGATGCAATTGGCAAAGAGATTAGCACCTTCCCGCATACCTCCGTAAAAATCAGAAGCAGGCGAGCCTGTTCCGAAATACACGACACCCCTTTTCTCATCCAGGCTCAGACCGCTCCAGTTGTTGACCGCCCCGATTTTCTTGTAGGCATCTTTCGGCCAGGTTTCATAGCCAAACTCCCCCGGTTGCGGAATAGTATGAAAAACCCATTTCAGCTTGCCGGTCACCACATCGAAAGCCCGCACATGACCCGGGGCCGCATCTGCAGACTCTGATACACTTGATCCGATGATAAAAGTGTTTTGAAATACAATTCCCGGGCTCGTCGCATTGACGGACAAAACGCTGACGTCGTGGTCCATATTCGTGGAAAGCCCTGCATGCAGATCGACCGTACCACCGTTACCGAAACTGGTGACACGTTCACCCGTGACGGCATTCACCGCATATAAACTGGAACCGACCGTGTATAGAATACGCTTATCCCGACCATTTTCCCAATAAACGACACCGCGATTAGAGTTGAGCTTGTCATTTTTGGACGGTTCAAATTTCCATAGCTGCTCGCCGGTGCCCGCTTTCAAGGCAAAAAGTTTGAGTTCCGGCGTGGTACCATACAAAACACCGTGTACCACAATCGGCTGGCATTGTATAGCCCTGCCCCTTTTGCGCCCCGGATCGGCCGGATCAGGTTTTTCGGAAGCATCGTACATCCACGCAACTTCCAGTTTCTTCACGTTTTCGGTGTTGATCTGGCTGAGCGCAGAGTACCGGTTGCCCGCTTTGTTACCCCCGTAGGCCGGCCAGTCTGATTCCACTTCGGTCGCTTTTGGTTTTTTATTGATACTGTATAAAAAAACCGTCGCCAGAAGCAGTCCTGTCAATAGGATTTTATTCATTGATAAAAACTATTTGGTGTTTTGCGTGATGAAATCGACAACTTTTGCCGGATCCGCAGGTTTCAGGAAGTTCCCTTCCGCTTCTCTCAGCACCAGGGTCATTTTCCCGGCCATTCACTGGTAAGTAGCGTCCCATTCCTCTTTTGTAGCGCCTGCCTGCTGAGAAAAACAGAGAGTAAAAAGGCAAAGAGACCCAGTGGCTCACTTTACAAAATGACCCGATCTGGTAATTCAGCATGCATTTCATATCGCTATTGTCGTGTTGGCAGTTCTTCCAGCGTCCAGGGCTTCGACCGCCCAACTGTTTGTTCTCTTATCATTTTTACGTCAGCAGGGCGGACTGCCGGGGCTTGTGCGAACTCATGCTTTACATAGCTGAGTACCGAAGCGATCCATACATCGTCATTATCGGCCATTGCGGGCATCTCGGTTGGGTAAGTCTGCCCGTCAATCGGGCCAGATAAGCCATGCAATAAAATCCGGATCGAGGCATCCGTACCTCGCCCCAATCGTTTTGAACCGACCAGTGGCGGCGCTGTTTTGCTGATCAATCCCTTGCCTTCCGCTCCATGGCAGGAAGTGCACAGCGATTTGTAGATCACCGCCCCGTCCAACACGAGCTTCCGGTCGGCTTCGCTAAGCCTTCCCAGGCGGAGCCCGAATTTCTTAACATCTTCGTTTTTTAAAATGCTGCGCTGCGTCGCCCCGAATATTTCATTGCTTGCAGAGGCAGTGAGCACTTCATCCGATAAGGTTTTTGCGGTCGGTAACTTGCTGTATGTCAAAGACAATACCAACTGCATACGAACGTCACTGCTTGCATCGGTTTTCATGGCGGTTAGCTGGCTTAATATTTCTTCGTTCTGCTGTTTCAGAAAAGGTTCGCTCAACCTTACAGCAGCCTTTCTTACCTCTGCATCATGATCTTTCAATGCGCCGATCAAGGTGGTTTTGTCCAGCGATTCCAGTCCTTCGAGCGTATACAATGCATGAAGACGTCCCAGGGCCGATGGTGCTTTGATCCACTCGTTTTTCTGGCCGAGGGCAATTGCTTTTAGTGCGGGAACTGCCGATTTATCATTTCTTACAATCATTTCCTTTTGTGCATTGTCGCGCCACCAGCCGTTGGGATGGTCGAGATAGGATACCAGTTTGTCAACCGGATCGGTCAGTAAATGCGGTTTGGGGCCAGGTTTCATCCCATCATATACCATCCTGTAAATACGTCCGTGCTGGATATTTTTGTCAAGACCGAGGCGCTTGATCTGTGGCCGCAGGTAACTGTTCGGCCCTGTCCAGTTTCCTTCCTGAATAATTCCCCGGTTCATATCCACCAGGTACAGGCATCCGTCGGGGCCTGTGTACATGTTTACCGTGCGGAAATTCATATCTGTGGATGCTACAAATTCTTTTTTCTGATAGGCATTTTCGAGGGTGATCTTGCCTTCTTTGTTAATCACTTTGGCGCGGCGGATCAGACGTCCCACCGGCTCGCTGATCAGCAAATCCCCCACCAAATCCTTTGGCAGACGGTCTCCCCGGAATATTACCTGCCCGCAGCTCGCCGTGAAATGGTTGAGCGTAGTATCGGCAGTCAGACGTTTCAAACCGCCTTCTACATCCGGTGTTTTGATAATCGGCCAAACAACGTTGAATTCATCGGTATACTGGTCGGGGAATTCCATTCTGCCATAAATAGGATTGAGCTGGAAACCCATCGCAGGGACTTCACCGCCCGCCGACGAAAAATAGAGCCGCCCGTAATTATCATGCGTAAGCCCCCACTGCCCGCTTGAACCACTCGGTATGGAGTCCGCTTTCAGTATGCCGTCTTTGTACCGGAAACGTACCGGGTCCACGGCCATGTAAATCCAGTTGTCCAGGTTCCAGTCCAACCCGCTGCGCTGGTGTTCCAGGTTCCCGGGTGATTTTTTGCCGGGCGTATACACAGGCCTTTTCACGTCCGAACTCCCGTCCCCGTCTGTATCCCTGTAGCTGAAAATGTCGTAGGTATCCGTTTCGTTTACGAGCAGTTCATTTCCCACGCAGAGAAGCATTCTCGGCAATAACATGTTGTCGATAAAAACAGCGCTTTTGTCCATTTTACCATCATTATCAGTGTCTTCCAGCAAAAGTACCCGACTGGTAGGTTCATGCTCCCCGGTACCTTCCACATCCTGCATGTAAGTATTCATTTCAGCCACGTACATCCTGCCATCGCCGTCCCAGGCAACCGCAACGGGCTCATGCACCATCGGCTCGCTGGCGACCAGTTCGAGATGGTAACCTTCGGGCAGTTTAAATGATTGGATGCTTTGTGCCGGTGTAAGATGCATACCGGTAGGATCTTCGGTAAAATCCGGAACAGCATCCACCGAGGCCGGGGTGGTCCGGAGTATGGCAGGTTTCTGGTTTCTGGCAACCTGACAGGTCACTGCCAGCATTGATGCAGCAGCTATGCCGGCTATCCACATTTGTCTCTTCATCATGATGTTTTTTAACTGACTAAAATACGAGGGTATAAGTTTTTCCTGGTTGTGTCTCGAAATCATAAACGAAAGTACCTTTCACTGGCTGCACACCCACTTTTGCATTGGGTGCAACCAGGGCCTTTGCGCCTTCTTCGGTGGTGTAAAATGAATTGGTATTTGCGCCGGAAGCAGCTTTCAGTGCTATTCCCTGCCCTTTCAAAACATTGGGAACCCTGATCCGGCAATTTCCGCCAAGCGCTGAGCGCACTTCCAGCCTTGCAACCCTGCCTTCTTTCCATTCCAGAGATACGACTTCAAATCCACCTCTTGCCCTTAAACCCTCAACGCTGCCGGTTTGCCAGACATCGGGCAACGCAGGCAGAAAATGAATGGCGCCATCGTGGTTCTGCATCAGCATTTCGGCAATACCGGCGGTGCATCCGAAATTACCATCGATCTGGAACGGAGGATGGGCATCAAAAAGATTGGTGTATGTGCCTCCGCCGCCTTTTTTATCCGGCGCGTCCACCGGTGAAAGCTGGTCAGTGATGAGTTTATAAGCCCGGTTACCATCCAGCAGCCGCGCCCACCAGTTTACTTTCCAGCCCATAGACCAGCCTGTGGAAACGTCGCCGCGGTGTTCCAGGGAAGTACGGGCGGCACTAAACAGCTCTGGGGTACGGTATGCCGAAAGCTGCCCCGACGGGTATAATCCGTAAAGGTGTGAAATATGGCGATGTTTGTCGTCCGGATTGTCGAGGTCTTCCAGCCACTCCTGCAATTGTCCGAATTTCCCTACCTGCATCGGTGCCAGCCGGGAGCGTTTTTCTTTGAGTGTTTTTATAAACTCCTTATCCGTACCCAAAGCTTCCGCCGCTCGCATGGCAGCAGTGAAAATATCGAATACGATCTGATTGTCCATGGTATTTCCCGCACCGATCGTCACATCCTTCCGCGAAGCCGGAAAGTTCTCGGGCGACATGCTTGGCGACACCACCAGCCATTTGTGCACCGGCTCTTCGATCAGAAAATCAACAAAAAACTGTGCAGCTCCTTTCAGCGCGGGATATACGGCTTTCAGGTACGTTTTGTCTCCTGAGTACCGGTATTTTTCCCACAAATGCGTGCTCAGCCAGGCACCGCCCATTGGCCACATAGCGTAAAAAATAGGGTCCACCGGGCCGGTAATGCGCCATATATCTGTATTGTGATGTGCGAGCCAGCCGCCTGCCCCATACATTACTTTTGCCGTTTCCTTTCCGGTTACCGACAGTTCCTGCACCATCTTCACCAGCGGGTCATGCATCTCGGTCAGGTTGGTGATCTCTGCCGGCCAGTAATTCATTTCCGTATTGATATTGATGGTATACTTGCTGTCCCAGGGCGGGGCCATTTCCTGGTTCCACAATCCCTGAAGCGTTGCCGGCTGGCTCACCGGAACATCTTTTCCCGCAGGCTGGGATGCGGAAATCAGCAGATACCTTCCGAATTGAAAATACAGGGAAACAAGCTGCGGATCATTTCCGGCGGCAAATTTCCGGATCCGCTCGTCGGTAGGAAGGCTGGCTGCCGCTGACGTGCCCAGATCCAGCTTTACCCGGTTGAAATACTTCTGGTAAGCTGCGATATGGCTGGCCAGTACCGCATCAAACGAACGTACCGCGGCTTTGGCCAGAAACTGACCGGCTTTCGCCTCCGGATTGGCAGTGAGCGTTTTGTAGTCAACAAAATTGGTGGCTATGGATATATATATTGTAGCTGCATCTGCTTTGTCAATTGTCACGGCAGTATCGCTGACGCTCATGCTGCCGCCTTGGGGAAGTACCTTTACATGTGCGTTGAAAGCGACCTGCCCCTTCACATTTTCATGGTCGGAGGTGATGCCTGCAAATGTGAGCTTGCCGGTTTTGTCTGTTTTGCGTGTGCCTTTTTGAGGGCTGGTAAAAAACGAGGAAAATGTCAGTTTGCCCGGCTTGTCGGCAGTCAGCCGGATGGCAATGACCTGATCGGGCACCGAAGCGATTACCTGCCGGGTATAACGCACGCCGTTCACCGTATAAGAGGTGGTGGTTACAGCTTTGTCCAGGTCAAGCTCGCGGTGGTAACCATCGAACGAACTATGTCCGGGAAAAGCTATATGGAGGTTGCCGACGGGCTGGTACATCATTCCCTGCGCCTTTTTTGATTCTATCTTGTCAGCTGCCAGTTTCTGGGCTTCGGCGTGTTTGCCTTCGAAAATCAGTTTCCGGATCACGGGTAAAGCTGCCAGAGCGTCCGGATTATCATTCCGGTTGGGGCCGCCCGACCATACGGTTGCTTCGTTCAGTTTGACAATTTCCTGTTCGGGGTTGCCGTAAACCATTGCACCCAGCCGCCCGTTCCCGACCGGTAGTGCATCGGTCCAGGTATTTCCGGCGGGTTGTTTGTACCAAAGTTTCAGTGCGCCCGGCTGGTTTGCAAGAAGAGGATTGCTTAAAAGAAAAAGAGTCAGTAACGGAAATAGTATTTTCATGAAAACGTCGGGTATCGGGAATTGGCAAACGAAGATCTACTAACAGATAGAAGTATTTTAATGGAGAATCTAATGCATGCCGGCAAGGAATAATCTGCCCGCAAATTATCGCAGGCGTATTAACAGAACCATTAATAAAACATTAATCGATGGGGCTGAATGATGTTTTTTCTCGTTCCGTTTATATATCCTGGCTTGTGAGCAGGTGTCGGGGTGCGACGGGCTTTGCCCGCCGGAGACGTACCGGGCCCTTTCAGGGCTGGCTTCACCCTCCCCCGCCCAGGGTTTAAACCCTGGGTTGGGAGGAGGGGCATGGTTTTTGGGGTTCTAACGGTATGGATAGTTATATCGTTACCATTACCATAATTGGAATAGCGGCTTTGGGAATGGCCTGGATGCCTTCCTTCACCAGGAAGACCGGCATTTCCGATTCGGTCGTCTATGTGTTGCTTGGCATCATCGTCTATGAATGCCTGGATATACTGCCTTCCCCCAATCCGATGGTGTATGAGGATTTTACAATTCACGTTACAGAACTCGTCGTAGTAATATCGCTGATGGGAACCGGACTGAAAATCGACCGCCCGTTTTCCTTCAAATCATGGCAAGTGCCTTTCCGTTTGCTCACGGTAACCATGATTCTATGTATTGCATCCGTAGCGATTCTAGCCTATTATTTTCTCAAACTTGACCTCGCTTCTTCAGTTTTACTGGGCGCAGTGCTTGCGCCTACCGACCCAGTCCTTGCTTCGGATGTACAGGTGGGGCCTCCGATGGAGGAGGTCAAAGACGAAGTGAGGTTTTCGCTCACCGCCGAAGCGGGTATGAACGACGGTATGGCTTTTCCTTTTACCTGGCTGGCAATCCTGCTGGCCGCGGCTGGGGCAGCGGACAGCAGTTTTACAAGTGTTTTTAAAGAATGGCTTACAATCGATCTGATCTATAAAATCGTTTGCGGCTTAGTAATGGGCCTGCTGATGGGCAGACTTTTAGCTTTCTTGATCTTTAATTTTTCCCAAAAAAACAAAGCGATTCAGCTCAACGATGGGTTTATCGCGGTAGCTGCCTCCCTGGCGATTTTCGGCATTACTGAACTGGTGCACGGCTATGGATTTGTCGCAGTTTTTGTCGCATCCATAACGCTCCGCAATTATGAACTGGACAATAAATTCCACAAGGACCTGCACAGCTTTTCGGATCAGTCTGAACGGATCCTGGTGGCCGTAGTACTGTTGATTTTTGGCGGCAGCCTGGTACATGGAATCCTGGATTATTTAACGTGGCAGATGGCATTACTTTCCGTGGTCTTCCTGCTCCTGATCCGGCCCCTGTCAGGTTTGATCGGATTACTGGGAACGCCTCTGCATTTGAAAGAAAAGCTGGGGATCAGTTTTTATGGAATCCGCGGCATCGGTTCATTTTATTATCTCGCTTTTGCCCTGAAGGAAGCATCATTTCCTTATGGCAAAGAACTCTGGTCCATGGTGGCTTTCATTGCACTGTTATCCGTCGTGATGCACGGGCTTACCGCCACGAGGGTTATGTCAAAACTTGAAAAACGATTCTCACAGAACATCCCGGAAGAGTCGGGAAAGCCCCTCTAGGCCAAGGTTTCAACCCTGGCCTAGAGGGGTGCGATAATCTGCAGTCTTCCCAAAATAACGGGCTGGAATATCTGATAAATTTGCTACCTGAACATGTCTTTCAGAACTTTTTGGGCTGCATGGTAGCCGCACATTCCGTGCACACCTCCCCCGGGCGGCGTTGAAGACGAGCAGATGTAAATACCTTTTGCCGAAGTACGGTAAGGTGACCAGCTCATGACCGGCCGGGTATAAAGCTGCCTGATATCCTGAATACCTCCGTTGATATCCCCTCCGACATAATTAGGATTATAGGCCTCCATTGCCGAAGGATTCATGGTATGCCGGCCAATAATGATATCCCTGAACCCAGGAGCAAACCTTTCCACCTGGCTTTCAATTGCCTCGGTCATATCCTCCTGCGAACCATGGGGTACGTGGCAATAGGCCCAGGCGGTATGCCTGCCTTCCGGAGCACGGGTGTTATCAAAAATACTTGGCTGCACAAAAAGAACAAACGGATTCTTAGGATGCCCACCTTCCGAAGTGAACTGTTCGGAATCGACAATCTCTTCCAGCGTATTGCCCAGATGCACCGTTCCGGCCTTCCGGCAGGCCTCTGCCCTGAAAGGCACCTGCTCCTGCAAAGCCCAGTCTATCTTGAACACGCCCATCCCGTAACGGTACCGGCCCAGTTTCTTTTTATACGACGAACTTAGTTTTTCACCGGCAATCTCTACCAGCTGCCGGGGCGTGACGTCCAGAAGTACCGCTTTCGATGGGGGAAGCTCATTGATATTTTTCACCTCAAAGCCCGTCCGGAGCTCACCGCCTATCGAAAAAAAATAAGATTCAAGCGCGCTGGCAATGGCCTGTGAACCACCCCTGGCGATCGGCCAGTTACCAACGTGTGCAGCCGACATCAGCATAAGTCCGATCGCAGACGTGGCCATATTGGTCAGTGGCTGAATGGCGTGTGCCGACATCCCCGCCCATAACCCGCGCGCCTCTTGTGTATGGAACTGTTCGGCCAGCCAGGTAGCGGAAGTAAGTGCTTTCAGGCCAAAACCTGCGAGTGAAAGTGGGTGGTGAGGGACCGGAAAAGGACTCAGCAGGTCCGGTAACAATTTCGGAAGGTCAGCTACAATCCCCTGCATCAGGTTCAGGTAGGCTTCGCGGTCGCGACCGAGCCTGGCTGCGGTATTGTGAACGGATTTCTCCAGTATCCCTGCATTCCCGTCATCAAAAGGGTGGGCAGCTGCGATGGGCGGGTTGATGAGCTCCAGTCCGTGCTCTGCCAGGGGGATATTCTTAAAAAACGGCGATAATGTAACCATCGGGTGCACTGCCGAACATACATCGTGTACGAACCCTGGCAGGGTCAGCGCTTTTGAGCGCATCCCTCCTCCTGTTTCTTCTTTACCCTCCACCAGAAGGACAGATAAACCCGCCTGTCTGAGAGTAATGGCGGCCGCAAATCCGTTGGGACCCGAGCCTACAACTACGGCATCATATTCCTGACTATTCACAAACTATATTTTCAAAGGTCATTCAATCTTGCAAATGCCATACCGGGATGGAATTGACAAGGGTACAACTTCAAAAGTTGAGTTGCAGGACATTTACTATTGAAAAATGAAATATCTGTGGATTTATAGGATAAATACCATTAAACAGCTCGAATTCAGTTTGCAGAACGAATTAAAAATTTGTGTTACAAATACAGTTTAACCATTTCTCTCCAGTAGCGGGGACGATGTGCTTCTTCCTCCCAGATATACAGATTATGAGGTACTTCGATGTGGTTCAATGAATTGCTTAGTTCCTTATTATTGTCCAGAAATGAGTCTTCCCGGCCTATAACAAGGGTAATATCCAGTTTGCGGAGCTGTTTCAGCAGTTTGGGATCAGATATTTTGGGAACAAAATACGTAGGCATGTTGAAATAAATATTTTCGTCAAAATATCCGTCGAAAAGATCCTCGAAGTGGGGCAATGCACGGGTGAGATCATACCGGGCACTCATACCCACTACTTTTGTAAAAATGGTGGGATGCTTTAGTGCAATATTGACAGCATGGTAACCCCCCAGGCTGCAGCCCGCTGCAACCAGTCCTTTCCGCCGGTTTTGTTTTTTGATAAAAGGGATTACTTCCTGCAAAATGTAGTTTTCATACTGTATATGCCGGATGATTCGAAGGTGTGGAGCATCCCGGGAATAGAAACTTTCACCGTCAATGCTGTCGATACAGTAGACCTGGATCTGGCCTGCCTCTATCCTCGGTTTCATAGCGTCAATGACACGCCAGTCTTCAAAGTCATAGAAATGTGCCGCCCTTGTCGGAAAAAAGATAACAGGAACGCCTGCGTGACCAAAAACAAGCATCTCCATATCCCTGTTTAAAACCGGGCTGAACCATTTGTGATATGCTCTTTCCATAACAAAGAGGACGATTATGGTGCATTTAAGAAATTTTCCCCGTTTACCGGGAGACTAATGTTTTCCAGGATGATCTTTTTCCAGAGTGCATAACCCTCCGCGCTCAGATGCAGCCCGTCTGCTTCAAAAAGTGATTTTCGCGGGTATCCCTGATAATTCACCATGGCCGGATATACATCGATATAATTCTGAAAAGGGTCTTTATCTATTTCCTCCCGGATCAGTTTGTTGGTCAGTCTGATCTCATCGATAATTCCCCAGCGCTGCAGGCTTGGTTTCACAGAAATAAAAAAACAGGGGATATCCCCGAAAGTACGGCGGATCTGCTCCATCAGCTGACGGTAAAAAAGGCAAACTTCCGTAGGGTGACGCCCGTCGCCCAGGTCATTGTCGCCGGCGTAAATAACGATTGTCCGTGCCGAGTGCACCGGCGCCAGGATGCGGTCGAAAAACCAGGTGCAGGCAGCCAGGGTCGACCCGCCAAAACCCAGGTTTACAGGTTTAAAGTTGGCAAAATCGGTATACAAAGTTGACCAGAGCGTAATGCTGGAACTGCCGTAGAAGACAGTTTCAGGTTCATAAGAAAGCCCTGCCAGCTCTTTTTCCACCCGCACCACTTCGTCTTCATACCAAACCATATATTGACTTTATAATTTCTATCCTGATGTCTGTTTCCAAAGTTACGTCCGTATTGTTAACTGATCATTAATATATGATAATCCTGCAATCATTTCGCCGGGAAATTCATTTTCCTTTCCTGAAAATTACATGCTATTGATCCGTAAGGCTTTCCATAAAATCAACTACATACCCGATTTCAGTTTCAGACAAATCCAGCTTGTCCGGTGCGAGGGTCTGGTTGGGTACATCCAGCCCAAGCCCTGCACCGCCTCCCCGATTGTAAAAATCCATTACCTCACTGAGGCTCGCGTAGGCACCATTGTGCATATACGGGCTGGTTTTGGTAATATTCCTTATTGTACTGGTCTTAAAAGAATTTTTCCACTGCGGAAAACGGTTATGCGCTCCCCGCCCGGCATCAGGGTCCAGAACGGGATGCTCCCAGTCTGCCCGGACGGTTACCCCAAGCACTTCCGATTCAGTTCGCTGATAGTCGGGAGGAACGGTACCATTGAACAATGGCATAAAATGGCAGGTCCCGCAACGGGCTTTTCCCATAAACAGGTTAAAGCCTTTTACCTGGTTGTCGGTAAGTGCACGCGCATCCCCGCGCATGTATTTGTCGAAGGCAGAATTGAAAGGGCTTAAAGATCTTACGAATGAAGCCAGCGCGTTCTGCACATATACCGCCCGGATAGAGTCCATCTTCGGAAAAGCTTTTCGGAAATATTGCCTGTAATCTTCGTCCGAACCTAAGAGCCTGGCTATGTCCGCGAGGGAGCCATGCATTTCATCTTTGTTATGGATCACATCGGCGGCCTGATCTTCCAGGGACGGCGAACGCAGATCGTAAAACAGCGCCTGCTGAAGGGCGGCATAGGCGAGTGTGGGCGCATTTCTGCTGACGTGATCTCTGGCAAAACCTTTGCTCGTTTTCAAACCATCGGAATAGGCAAGTTCCGGCTGGTGACAGCTTCCGCAGCTTGTTTTTCCGTCGCCGGAAAGCCGGGGATCAAAAAACAGCTTTCGCCCCAGTGCGACCCTGTCAGCGGTGGATTTGAAGGCAGGATTCGAGACCAGGGATTCTGCGTCAAATGCGTCAACATCAAACAGCGTGACTGCCTCTCCGTTCAGAAGTTTGTAATCTCTGATAAATGGGATCGCCGCAAGTTTCTGATTCTGATGAAATTCCCTGCATATCGGATTGATATAGTCCTTAATGAATGCAGCTCTGTCAAAATCATCAAAGCTTTTTCCTTTTTTCAGGAAATCAGCGGCGGCTTTTGTCTGGCTGGTCAGCCTGGCATACCCAGGTAAAATAGCTTTGTAGACATCCAGAAACTCGCTGAACGACGCCAGTACAACACCAGCTTCGTCCAGCGTATTGCCCGACGCAGGGGTGTCAAAACCCGAAATCCCCAAAGTGATCATACGGAACATTTCAAGCCGCCAGGCATCGAAGATGTGAGAATCAGTGATCCGGATATCTTTCCACAAAGATTTGATACGCTTCACATTCACCTGCATTTTCCGCACCTGCCGGACGAGCTCTTCCTGGTCGGCCGGTTCAGCTGCGTAAACAAGTTCTTCAATCACCTGCAGTCCGCCGGGTTCAAAAACTGCGTTTTCTTCATCTTCAATCTCGTCGAGCGGTGCACCGTTTACCAGCTTTACGGTAGATGGTGTGAAGTATTCGGAAAATGCCTCTGTTTTTTTAAATAACAACCTCAATTTCAAAAACTCCCTTCGGAGGGAAAGGCTGTCTTGTTTCTGTTTTACAAATTCCAGAAAGTTGTCGTTGGCGCTGATCAGGATATCCAGGTCATTGTCAAAATTGGCATACAGCTTTTCTGACGGCGTTTTACCCGGACTACAACAACACAGTATAACGGATAGAAGCACAGCCGCAATCCGGCCTGATTTTTTTTTCATGGACATATAAAAACATAGAAGGCCTCCCGAAAAAGGCCTTCTCCAAGTTATAGTAACAGTATTTTATTGTTGGATTCCTCTGACAATTACAGTCTGTCCACCCTCCTTATTGGTGGAAAGCCCGCTTCCGTCGGCGCCTTTGTACTTTTCGTCCTGCCAGGTATGCGGGTGCAGGTTGATCATAAAAGTCTCCGGGATTCCTACTACGTCGGAGATATCGATCATAGCGCCGTATTCCCAGCTACTCAGAGAATTGTTTCCCGCGGAGTTGTATTTAGCGTTAAAATCGACGTTGTCGCGGCGGTGGTTCATGCGCAGCATCGCCTTGCTTTCCTTGGTAGCAATGTTATACTGCCAGATCGTGCCGTCGTGGTCATTGTTTTTGTAAAATGAATCACCGTCTTCCTGCACATACACAAAGTTTTTGGTCACGCAGATATTATCAGGGTTTACAATGAAACTACCCGGATTGTCTGCGCCGTCCATGATGATTTCCAGTTTTCCTTTCAAAGGATCAGTTTCATCAAAGTTCATTTTGTAAACTCTTCCCCACATGTTCTTCCCTTCTACGGGCGTCACCTTGTCGGCCTGGCTTACACCGGTTGCAGTAAAATAGATTTCCCTTCCTACCCCGTTCCCGCCTTTGCGGTAATCGATATCTTCCACACGGGCAAACTGGATCATCTTCTTGTCCACAGTCTGCGCCTGCAGTTGTGTTCCTGTGCTGGTTTTTACATCATCAAAAGGCACGAACTCTACATCGTAAGACTGCCCTTTAACCATATCCGTTTCGACGCTTTCCTGATTGGTACGGCGGAGTGCATACAGTTTTCCGCTGTTCAGGTCGCCTACAACATCCGATACATAGGCCACAAGCTGCCCGTTCGTGTCATCTTCTCCGATGACGATCACCGTTTTACCTGGAAAAGCATCTTTGGGCAGGGGAACTGCATTTTCTGCATTCCATTTTCCAAAAGCACTTACGGTCCTTGTTTTGTTCTTTTTGTCGGCAGGGGCAAAAATATCAATGGCGTGCGTCATCGATTCAGAGTTTGTTTCTCCGGCTGTCAGAAAAACCGGCCCGAAACCGTGCTCCTCAGGTGTAGCAAGCGTCGCCGAACACAACCGCCATTGTCCGCCCTCGGCATCCGCAATGTACTCGCCTTTTACAGGTTTCATTTCCTTGTCCAGGAATACGCGGGATACGGAAAAATGGATCTCATGGTTGTTGATCATGATGTAGCCTTCCCCATTCGGGTTTTTCACGAAAGCGCCACCGTCGGGCTGGGCTCCGTAAACGAAACCCGGGGAATCCTGCAATTGATCGTCCGAGCTGATCAGTGTAGTGATTTTGAGGTCTTCGAAACCAGGCAGCGACATCACCAGGGCCGGGTTCACAGACCTGTCGATGAGTTTGGTCGGATCAACTGGCTGATCGTGGTCCTGCAGTGTGCAGCCAGAAAAAGCCATAGATCCGCATAGAAATGCAGCTATGGCCGTTTTGTTGTTAAAAGTGTAATTTTTCGCCATGGTGAGATAGTATTTTCACACAAAGCTAATCCTACACTTTCACTGCAATTTTACCTGGTCATTAAGGTATCATGAACAAAATTTAATATTACCATCTCACGGCTTTGAACTTCCAGCCCGGTACCACTTTCTGCATTTCTATTTCGTCGTCACGTTTTTTGAGGCCGCAGTCAAGATAATTCTGGTGCAGCCGTTGCAATGCTTCCCGATCCAGCTCCACGCCCAAACCCGGCCCTTGCGGCACCATTACCGACCCTTCTTCAAATTTGATCCTGCCTCCCACGATCACCTCGTCCGACTGCCAGGGATAATGCGTATCCAATGCATAGGGAACCGCTGGCAAAGCCGCACCCAGGTGCACCATAGCCGCCAGCGAGATCCCCAGATGGCTGTTGGAATGCATCGACAGGCCACGCCCGAAAGTTTCGCAAATACCAGATAGCGTCATCGATGACCGCAATCCGCCCCAGAAATGGTGATCGCTCAGTATAATATCTTCCGAATGTAAAGCGATCGCGCGCGGAATGTCTTCAAAAGAAGTCGTGCACATATTCGTAGCAAAAGGAATGTTCAGCGCTTTCCGTACTTTGGCCATGTTCTCCTGCCCGCGGACAGGATCTTCGAGATATTCGAGAATATGCTGCATTTCGCCTCCGTATTTGATCGCAGTTTCCACTTCCCATATCGCATTCGGATCCACCCGCAGCGGCACATCAGGGCCAAAAGCATCCCGCAGCGCAAACATGGAATCCACTTCCACCCGGGGCTCAAAAACCCCGCCTTTTAATTTGATGGACTGAAAACCGAACGCTGCACACATGGCTTTTGCCTGTGCCACAATGCCGGCCGGATCGAGCGCGGCAGCTTGTCTTCCGGCAGCCCAGCCGGTGGCGGAAGGATCGGTCTTGAATTCGAGTTTTCCGCCTGCGCCTTCATATTTATAAAAAAGATAAGCGGCAAATGGTACCCGGTCGCGCATTTTGCCGCCCAGCAGGTCCACTACCGGGCGGTTGGTAACTTTACCGATGATATCCAGGCAGGCCACTTCCACGGAGCTGAAAATATGCACCAGTTTTCGCTGGTCCCAGGGTGCGTCGCCTCGTTGGGCAGCCGTTTCCGTCCCGAAATGGCTGGTCAGTATCTGCCTGATCTCATTGAGCTGAAAAACATCCTTACCGATCAGCAGGTCCCTCGACAATTCCAGCGCCTCATCAATGCTGCTGTTACCCGGAATTTCGCTGATCCCGGAAATCCCGTCGTCGGTGACGATTTCCAGGATCGTACGGAGTGCATAAGGTGCATGCAAACCGGCAGCATTCAGCAAAGGAGGGTCTACAATG
Organism: Dyadobacter bucti; assembly: GCF_005869225.1. Lineage (GTDB taxonomy): Bacteria > Bacteroidota > Bacteroidia > Cytophagales > Spirosomataceae > Dyadobacter > Dyadobacter bucti. Next base: position 453,979 of record NZ_SWFP01000002.1, read on the forward strand.
GCAATGGGCGTAATATGGATTTCTCGGATTAAAGGACCTGACATGATGTAACGGTTTTTTAAATAATTCCTGAATTTAACTTTTTACTTCGTCTGTAACAGCCTGGATCAGGCCTTTGATATAACCGTAAGAAAATGAAAATGCCTGGGAAGTTCCGGCAGGATCGGCATGGTGCGGAACGTGATCGGGCATGACCATACCGTCAAAACCTACATCGCGCAATGCCCTGACCACATGCAGGAAGTTCATATCGCCATTATCAGGGTACACCTCCTGGAAGTTATTCCAGCCTCCCTTGATATTTCTGAGGTGGATATTAAAGATCTGTTTTCTGTCGCCAACCCATTTGATGATCGGCATGATTTCTGTTTTCGGGTCTTTCAATCCTTCTGCAATGGAACCGATACAAAAGTTAAAACCGTGGTATTCGCTGTCATAAAGTTGCGCAAAGCGTTTGATCCCCGCAAAAACATCGGGGCTGTTCCAGCGTGTGATACCCCGGTAGCCGACCGGCGTCGGAGGATCGGCAATGTGGTTGCCCAGCTTCACCTTATATTCTTTGGCCACCGGCAGGCACTTGTCGAGGAAATAAGTGATCCGCTCAAACATGGCGTCGATAGAGACATCTCCGGCAATGGTTTTGGGATCATTTCTTTTTAATGCTTCTTCATAATTCCAGGTACTGTATAAAGCATTGCCTCTTTTGGGATCGGTGGTGCGACCAGTGCGGAGGACAGGGAGGATGGTCGTGTTGTAGTTGAGAAGCTTTACACCGGTCTTCCCTGCTACTTCGATCATCTGCTGCAACATCTCGATTTCCCGGTCGCGCTCCGGGCTTTTGCCGAGCATGATATTCGGAAATACGGCCTTGTCAATACCCGAGGAGGCAAGCGGCCAGTGATAGGCATCCAGGCTGATCCCGTATTTTTCACAAGCCTCCCGTTTCCGCATCGAATCGTCCAGGTCCCAGCCTTTGCCCGGGATGATATTCGGTGCACCTCCGTCAATATTGAACACGCCGTGCCGCGCCTTGAATTCAAGGTTTTCAACCGACGTACCGCCCGACTGGCAGCCTACATTCATGAGTACTTTTTTGGGGCTGGCAGCGATGGCTGCAGATGCCTGGGTTTGGCCCAGCGTAGCGGCCCCTACCGAGCCGGCTGTCAGGACTTTGATAAATTTCTCCCTTTTCATAATGATCAATATTTTATTATCTCTATGATTATAAATGATTTATACTGATTGTAATGCAAGAAACAAGGCGCTATGGTCGAGTTCTCCGTCGCCCTGCGCAATCACCTTATCCATCTGGGCTGCAACCTGTGCAGTCCCGCCCATAGGCACACCGAACCCATCCCCGGTCTCCAAGGCTATGTTCAAGTCTTTTTTATGCAGTTTGATTTTAAAACCGGGTTTGAAATTCCCGTCGATCATGCGTTTTCCGTGCAGGTCGAGAATTCGGCTTTGGGCAAAACCTCCCAGCAATACCTCGCGCATTTTTTCAAGATCCACCCCCGCTTTTCCGGCGAGATTAAATGCCTCGGCGACAGCCTGTATCGTCATGCCTACGATCATCTGGTTGCAAACCTTGGTAGTTTGCCCGGCGCCGGCTTCTCCTATGCGGACAATATTTTTGCCCATTGCCTGAAAAAGGGGCAGTGCCCTTTGGAATGCTTCTTCACTTCCACCCACCATGATGGATAAAGTGGCAGCCTCCGCCCCCACCTGGCCGCCCGAAACAGGGGCGTCCAATGCCTCCACGCCCTTTTCCTGCATGGACTGGTAGATATTTCTGGCCGTAGCCGGAGCAATGCTGGACATATCGATAAAAAGCGAGCCTTCACGGATCCCTTCCAGCACGCCTCCCGGACCGGATACAACTTCCTCTACCTGAGGGGAATCCGGTAACATCGTAATCACAATATCACTTCCTGCTGCCAGTGATTTGTAATCCGAAACTGATGTTGCACCTGCCTCCGTGAGTTCTTTTGCGGCCTGGCTTTTTTCCAGCACCAGCACATCGTATCCTGCTTTTATCAAATTGAGCGCCATGGGTTTGCCCATGATCCCTAAACCTATGAATCCTATTTTTTCCATATCAAATCACTTTGGTTTTTATCAGCTTTTTAAACCAGCGGGAATAATTTTGCAGCCACCAGCAACACTGCCAGCCCCACGGTACCCATTACCACCAGCATGGGAGAAAAAGTTTTCAGGGCCTCACGTTCGGTCAGGTTACTGATCTTGACAATGATCCAGAAACCGGCATCATTCATCCAGGGAACCAGTTTGGAACCGCAGCCGATGGCCAGCCCTAGGTATAGCGGATGGTATTCCAGGTGTGCGCTCGTAGCCATTCCTGAAAGTATGCCGGAGGCGGTAATCAACGCCACAGTTGCAGAACCCTGGGCCGTGCGTACCACCGCGCTGATCAGAAATGCCAGCGGGATAAGTGCCATCTGGTAATCCTTTGTCATTTCGGCAATGCGTGAACTGATGCCCGTTTGTTGTAAAATCCCCCCGAAAGCGCCGCCGGCCGCGGTAATCAGGATAATTCCGCCTCCGCTCATCAGGGCTGCCTGTACGAAGCTGGTCATACCCTCCTTACTGCCTTTCTTTTGTAGGCCCAGCACAACCAGCGCAATGAGACCGCCCGTTACGAGCGCGATATTTTTGTCGCCAAAAAGCTGGATCAGTTCTACGAGCTTATTGACGATGAACGATCCGGAAATCGGCTCGCCGGATTTCATCATGGATTCCAGGATATTGTCAGCGCAGATAAATACCAGCGGGAACGACACCGGAAGCAGCGACAGCCAGAGCGGAGGAAGCTGAGAGTCGTCTTTGATGGACAGCGACTTGATATCTTCCAAACGTGCGTCCATGGAGTCGCGCAGGACAACGGGCCATTTTTTATTTGCCCAAACAGCGAAAAGATACCCCGCGGTGATGGTTACCAACCCCAGCATTGTGCCGCCGGCCATCATCATTCCGATGGGAATGTTCATTTCACCTACCAGAAACAACGGCCCCGGCGCAGGCGGTACAAAGGAATTTGCCATAGCCGCTCCGCCGGTGATAGCCAATACCAGCAGCAGATAGTTTTTCCCGATCCGCATGCTCACCGCTTTTGCCAGCGGGATCATCAGAAAAATAACAATATCGAAAAAAACCGGAATGCCTAAAAAGAAACTGCTGATCAGGAAAGATATCGGTGCATTGTTTACACCTGTGACGTTGAGCATCGACCTTACGATGCGCTCGGCTGCACCGCTTTCCAGCATACATTTTCCGATGATAGCCGCCATGGCGATCAGGATACCGATCTTCCCGCATGTACTGCCGAACTCAAACGCAATTCTTTCACCTATACTTTTGGCAGATAATGCCTTAGCTGCTGCTTCGGTACCGCCCTTATCGATCACAAACTGTTCGATGGCCGAGCCCGGCGTGAGCAACGCCACAGCAAAAGCGCCAAGGATCAACGCCAGAAACGGGTGCAACTGCAACGCGATAATGCCTCCCACAACAATAATCACTCCGATCAACAATATAAAAAGCGGGTCACTGAAAAGAGGCAGCGTCATGAAGTTTGGATTTTATGGGTTGATCTGAAAGAGTCCAGTTTTTTAGACAGATTGCGGGCACCTTCCGCTACGAAAGTCGCATCCGACCCGCAGGCTATCATCCTGATCCCGAGGTCGTGGTAAGTCTGGTAGTCATCGGTATTGAAGAAAAGGATTCCCGTTGCCTTGCCTGCTTTCCGGGCTGCATTGACGGTTTCTTTTAATGCTTCCTTAAACCGCGGATGGTCAAACTGTCCGAAAATCCCAAGCTCCATAGACAGGTCCGCCGGCCCGATGAAAAGTACATCTATGCCTTCGATGGCCGCAACTTCGTCAAGGTGGTTGAGAACTTCCACCGTTTCTATCTGCGCCACGCCCAGCACATTGTCTTTGGCGTCCTGATAATACTGGGCAAAATTTTGTCCGAAACCGGTGGCCCTCACCATTTTAGCCACACCCCTGCCCCCATCGGGCGGATAATGCAAGCCTTGAACGACCTTTAATGCTCCCGCCGGATTGGCAATTTTGGGGCACATGATCCCCTCCGCTCCCATATCCAGCACCCGGTGTATCCGCTGGCTTTCAGAGCTTTCTACCCGCACGATCGCCGCTGTTGGTGTGTGTTCGAGCGCCTGCAACTGGTACAGGACATCTTTTTCAGATCCTGCACCATGTTCCAGATCGATCAGCACCCAGTCAAATCCTGAAAGGCCTACGATCTCTGCGGTAAGGGAACTACCTGTATTCAACCAGCATCCATGCAGGGTTTCTCCCTGTTTAAGCCTTTTTTTAAGATTTTTCATTCAAATTATTTTTGGTACATCAGTTGCTTATTTCTTGTCCCACCATACCCGCGTATCGAGCAGATCAAGCCCCTGCTGGGCGATCGCTTTCTGCACATTGTCATGGTTTACGTTCAACTCGGCATCGGTATAGGTAAGCCTGCGGATAAATGGCTCTGTTTTGAGATCACTGCCGGGATAGGGATTCGGGGTTAGTACCGGGAAGTTGCTGCGGCGGAAATTGGCAAATGCTTCCTGACCCACCAGAAAACAAGCCACCCAATATTGTGTATTGATTTCCTGTAATTCCTTGCCGGCAGTCAGCGGATGCGCTGCAAGATAGGCTGCAATACTTGCTTCGGGGACAGCGGTGGCGGCGCCATAGTCAGCCAGCTGCTCCATGTGAGAACGAATGCCCGCGGTATAAAGGGTCGCAGCATCACCGGTTGCCCATTTTCTGAACACTGCTTCTGCCAGCAGCAGCTGAGTCTGTGCATAAGTTACCAAAAAGCTGGGAGCAGTAAGCGCCGCCATGCGGGTCTTATCGAGCTGGCTGTAATCCCATAGGCTCGCCAGTTTTTTTTCCGCAACATCTTTGCTGATGGTGGTGTTGTCATAACCCTGCGGCATGCCGATCTGCACAGCTACGTTACGGTTGGCTTTGCTTTCAACCTGATCGGCACCACTTTGCGCACCTACATACCGTACTGCTATGGAAGCCAGGCGGGGGTCGTTGTTCACAACCAGATAGTCAACGAATTCCTTGTCGAGGTAGAAAAATGCGGACTGACCGCCATTGAGCGAGCTTCCGACGGGATTGGTGAAACTTGCGGTATGCCTGATCATAGCATTGTCCCGGTTGGACTGCATCAATCCACCCGCTACCGCTTTCGCGACATATTCCGCTGCTTTGGTCGGATTAACTTTTGAAAGACGCATTGCAGCCCGCAACAACAGGGAATTGCCAAGACGTTTCCACTTTGCGACGTCGCCTCCGTACAGTACATCACTGGCTACCAATGGCTTGGATGCGTCGAGAGAGGCGGAAGCAGTTTCCAGCTCGTTAAGAATATCTGAATAAATACTTTCCTGATTGTCATAGGCTGGCCCCGTATTTCCTTCCAGAAATCCTTTGCCGGCCTCGCTGTACGGTACATTTCCGTAGGTATCGGTAAGGATCATGAAACCGTATGCACGCCAGATCCGGGCCATGTTGTACAGGTTGGTGCGATTGGCATCGTCTTTGGTTTTAGCGACAACGTCGGTCAGCTCTTTGATGATACCCCGGTAAAACGTCGTCCAGTTCCCGGAAGTGACGCCCCGGTTATCTTGGTTAAAATTGGCGGCTGAACCCTGTCCGCTGAACGGTGTGATCATTTGCTTTACAATGGTCGTTTCGTAGCTCAGGTTTCCATAGGCCGGGGCACTGTTGACAATTGTCGTATTCAACTGATAGGCAGGCTCCACGGCCGTTAGTGCGATCGGGTTGACGTTCATTTCATCAAAACCTTTGTCGCAGGAAATCAGGAGCGGAAAGACGGTGATCGCGATAATGATTGCTTTAAATATCTTTTTCATAGAAATATGAATTAAAATTTAAGGTTCAGGTTGAATCCCATGCTGCGGGTAACTGGCAAACCGGTTGCTTCCAGCCCGATGAGGTTATCGGAAGGAAAACCAAACTGGTCGGGATGGATGTTGGGCACCCATTTTTTCAGGACCGCAACGTTATTTGCAACCGCGCTCAGCCTTGCTCCTTTGATAAAAGGAACACTGGAGGGTAAAAACCTGCTGAAATCATATCCGATCGTAATCTGCCGCAATTGCCACAGGCCTGCATTGTAAACAAACTGCTCGGCTATATTCTGCGACCTGACTGTTTCGTAGTAAGCCTGTACCACCGACTTGGTCTGGTTCACTTCGCCGTTCGGGTTTACACCGTCGCCGATCACGTAACCCACGTCCCTGCCCGGAAGCGTTTCTTTCATCAGGCCGTGGCGCCACGCATTGTGATTAGTACCGGATATCATCTTGTGCCCCAGCTTGAAATCAACCAGAAAGGATGCTGAAAGGTCTTTATAGGTGAAACTGTTGGTAATACCCCCTACCCATTTTGGCAATGCACTTCCGAACGAGATCTGCGTTGCAGTGCGGAGCGGGCGTCCGTTACCGGCGTCAAATACCTGCCTTCCTTCATCATCGCGGAGGTAACCGAAGCCGTAAAGCTGCCCCATGGACCTGCCCACAACCTGCCGCAGCTCTCCGGTAAAATCACCCGTACCCACGGTGATCATGGCATCACTGACATCGCCGCCTAGATCAAGCACTTTGGTCACGTTGTAAGCGGCGTTAAAATTCAGGCTCCAGTTGAATTTGGTACCGCTGACCGGCGTCAGGTTGACCATCATTTCCAGCCCGCGGTTACGTCCTTTTCCCACATTGATAAGTTGGGTGAGATAACCCGATGCATCCGACGTCTGCGCCTGAAGAATCTGGTCGGACGACAGTTTATCATAATAGGTAAAGTCAAGCCCCAGCAGGTTGTTGAATAGTTTCAGTTCCAGCCCGACCTCTTTTTCAGATACCCGCATCGGCCGTAAATTGGCATTGGGAACGGTGGATCCGCTGATCGTGGCGAGCGGCTGTGCTACACCGTTGGGATTGGGAAACTGCTGGGCATTGATGCCGTAAAACAGGTTGTTGGCGTAAGGCTGCACATCCGTGTCACTTCCCACCTCTGCATAAGCAACCCGCACTTTTCCGAAAGTGATCCAGGCCGGCAAAGTTTCTGCCAGTGCCTGAGAGAACACAAAGCTACCTGTAACGGAAGGATAGATAATACTTCTGTTAGCCGGAGAAAGCGTTGAAAACCAGTCGTTTCTGACAGTACCGTTCAGAAAAAGGTAATCTTTGAAGGAAACTTCCGCTGAACCGTAGACGGAGTTGACCTGTCTTTTTGAAAAATCATAGGTAGCATCGCGCTGCCTGCCGTTTCCGATAGTATAAAGGCCACGGGTATAAAAATCCTGGACAAATACATTGTGCCGGCTCAGCTTGCGGTACATCTGGTTCCCGCCGACATTGACATTCACTGCTATATCACCGAAGGTTTTGTTGGCCGCCACCAGAAAGTCAGCGTTCAGTTCTCTCACCGTCCTGGAATCCTGCACATACTGCCCGTTCACAAACCCTGCCGGTGCGGCAGGCTGCCGCTGAGAACCTGTGGGAAGGTTGTATTCCTGCTCGCGCGAGTAAAAATCCTGGCCTATCCTGCCTTGTGCATACAACCAGCTGGTAAAATTATAACGTACCGAAAGATTTCCGAAAACCCGGTCCTTATCAATGTTCTCAAACCTTTTCAAAGCAAAATACGGGTTGGTACGATTTGTAAACCTTGACCACACATACTCGTTCCCATTCGCATCCGAAGCGTATTTTTCCAAAAGGTCCAGCGGCATGGAATTGGCCATATTATAAATGCTCACAGGGCTGTAATCCTGCTCGGCAATGTTCGGCGGATTTTTGCGGTCCTCGTTGGAATAATTGATGTTCCCCGATACCGTCAGTTTTTTAGCCATCGTCTGGGTAAACCCGAGGTTAACCGTCTTGCGGTGGTAGCCCGAGCCGGGGAGAATAGTGCGGTTGTCGAGATTGGAAAGCGAGAGGCTGAAGCCACCAAATTCACCTCCCGAAGAAAGGGTCAAAGTATTGGTAAATGTATTTCCTTTTTGATAATAATCTGTAATCTGGTTTCTTTGAGGAACATAAGGCACTTCCACACCGTCAAAAAGGATCTGGGTCATGCCCGGTGCAAATTTCTCGCCGAAGCTCCACTGGCCTGACGTAGGATTAGGTGTAGTAGGCCGGACACCGTTTTCGCCTTGCCCGTATTCATATTGATAGTCGGTGTAATCCAGCGGCGTTTCCGTCGTAAAATTCGAATTATATTCGATCCCGATGCCTACACCCTCGCCACGAATTTTGGTCGTGATCATGATCACACCGTCCTTGGCCCGCGAACCGTACAAAGCCGAAGCAGCTGCGCCTTTCAGGACTGTCATGGATTCTATATTATCCGGGTTGATGCTGCTTAACCCGTCGCCGCTGTCGGAAGTACGGTTGGAGCCCTTGTCGCCACCGTCACCCTTTGCACCAAAATTGGTATTGTCGATCGGAACTCCGTTGACGACGATCAGCGGGGAGTTATTACCTCCGAAAGATGACTGCCCCCGGATACGGATCTTGCTGGTACCGGCGGGCCCTGAGCCGAGTGAAGTAATGTTGACCCCGGCCATTTTGCCCTGTAAAGCGTTCATGAAATTGGCTGTCCGGTTGACTGTCATTTCTTCGGTAGCGACAGTTGCGGTGGCATATCCGAGACTTTTGGCGGATTTTTTGATACCCAAAGCCGTCACCACTACCTCTTCCAGCGCCTTGCTTTCCGGTACCAATGATACGGTAATGTTTGACTGATTCCCCGCGGCCACTTCCTTGGTCTGGTAACCCACAAAACTGAACAGCAGCGTTTCTTCACCGTCCAGCAATTCGATCTGAAAAGAGCCTTCAGAATTGGTCGTCGTGCCGCGCTGCGTGCCTTTTACGATCACATTGACGCCCGGAAGCCCCTGGCCTTTTTCGTCCGTCACCTTGCCGGAGAGGTTTCTTTTTGGTGATATAACATTGTTATTTCCCGGGAGCAGCAAACCGTTATCAGGGTTTTGCGGAGGAATTGCAGAAATAATGATTTTCCTGCCGGAAAGCTCATACTTTACTTTTAATGGCTTGAAAAGTTTCTCCAAAACCTCTTCCAGCGTGGAGTTCACCACCTGAATACTTACCTTTCTGGAACCTTCGATGACGTTGGAGCTGTATACAAACTGGACATCCGTTTCTTTTTCGATGTGAGTCAATACCTTTTTGATCTCCCTGTTTTCCATTTGCACGGAAAGTCGGCGGTTCAGGTACTCCTGTGCTCTGCTGACATGGGCATAAGATACGCCCGCCATCATCAACATGACTAAACTTTGCGTTAATGAAAACCTCATAAGTTTCAGCCAGAATTGTCTGGTAACGTGTTTTTTCATAAATTTGATTTGGGTTAATAGTTCTTTTTAAACGGGAACTTTTGATACTGAGCTGTTACTTTGGCGAGTGGAAACTCAGTGGGTCAACCTGGCTGGCAGTGGTTTGACCACTGCCTTTCTTACTGCATTACTATCTAAATTCATCGGGGATTTCCCTCCGGATATTCGTTTTTTCCTAGCGGCAACCTTTTCCGCTGAGCACAATTTGCCCGTCTACAATCTCATAACTGGCTGCTACTGCTTTGCAAAGGACATCCAGCTTTTCGTACAGACTTTCGTTGGAGAGGGTCGCTGTGATTTTGCAGGACTGAAAATTCTCGAAGTCGAACTGCACCGGTATGCCATAGGTCTTTTCAAGCTCTCCCAGAATCTCAGGGAGTGGCACCTCCTCGTATTTGAATACATCCAGAGGTTTTTCCTTGATCAGTTTCAGCGGGTTAGCCACTACTGTCTTGGATAGTTGGTTAATACTTTTCTCAAAAACTGCTTCTTGATTTGCCGTGATTATCAATCCGTTAACTTCCTTTTTATTAGGGACTTGTTCGGGTTTGGCAACATAAACCGATACTTTTCCTGTTTGTACCTGCACCGTTATTTTCTTGTCCAGATCAAATGCCCTGATCACAAAACGGGTTCCCAATACCCTCGTCACCACCTCCCCGGTGTACACCATAAAAGGCTGCCCCTGCCGCTTTACCGAAAAACTGGCCTCCCCTACCAGGTATACAACCCGTGCGCTATCGCTGAACTGGGCTGGGTAGCTCAGGCGGCTTTTCGGATTAAGGATCACCTCCGAACTGTCGACCAGAAGTATCCTCAACGGTTTTTCGGTATCATTGCTCGTTAACACCATATTGGGACCGACCTTATTTTCTGCCGCCACGCCTGGACTAATTTCATTTGGCGCGTGCAGATACCAGTTGACCCCCACCGCTACCAGCACCATAGCTGCTGCCGAAAGCCCCCATCGCAGTATGTTATACCAGTAAAGCTTTTTTTCCAATTGGTGTTTTTCCTCAATGATTTCAGCCTGCGAATGTCCAGTCGTGGCCCGTTCAATAAACAGTTCCACTTCGGAGCGGATCTCCTTTTCCGTAATCCGCTCCGGATTGACATGTGCCGCCCTGATTAGGTGCTCTGCCTGCCGCAGCATATCTTTTTTTTCGGGATATAGTTCTGTGAAAGCCATCCAGAATGTTTCACGACTCTTATGCCCCTGCACCCAGTCGCGAAAGTCCTCATCCTGAATAAAATCCACCATGGTATACGATTCGTAATTCTTCATGTGCAAGGCTTTTCGGTTCTGATGTTCAATGTCACGGTATACACTATATGTAAGCCGCTTTCACGGCAACCAGGGCTACCTGGATTGGATATCATAATGCTTGCGCAGGCTCCCCAGGGATTTCTGGAGTAAATTATACACCGACTGACGGCTGAGGTACATGACTTCCGCGATCTGCTCGAAGCTCAGGCTCTGGTAAAAACGCAGGTAGATCAGTTCCTTTTGCCTGTCCGACAAATGGTTGAGTACCCCCTCCAGTTTCCTGATCTGGTAAATTTCATGTTCTTCTTCAATCAGCCGCAGATCAGCCGCGAACTCCACCGAGAACGAATACTCGTCGGTCAGTATCGACTGGTGGGTCACATGCTTTTTGGAAAGTTCTCTGAGAATCCGGGTTTTAAGCATGACCAGCAAATACGAACGAACATTTTCAACTGAATTGGCTGAGTCCTGAGCCTTCCATAACTGAACAAACATGTCCTGGATACAGTCCTTGATGAATTCCCTTTCTCCATGCAACCGCAGACCCCAGTGAAACAGATCCGAATAATAACTCTGCATGATATTGGCGAGGGCATACATGTCGCCAGATTGATAATCCTGCCAGAGTTTCCGTGATTCTTCTGAGGTTAGCCGTGCTTTCATATTCGCATTTACTTACACTTTTTTAGATGAGCCATTTTTTTTCGCGATATACCCTATTATTTTCATCTTTTTTATAAAAATAATACCTTAAATGTGAAAAATTCTGTTCGTAAGACACGATTACTATATCTTGCGATCTGGTGTTACTTTCAATGTTCGCAAAATGACTTCATCCAGACTCCTGTCATCGCTTTTGTTTTTGCTGATTTTTTCAAACTCATTTTCCCAAAATCTGCCAGTTCTCACAACGGATAGTCTTGTCTGGCATGTTTTCGAAAATGGTGTCCGGACAAATGTATGGTCCATCGCACCGGAAGCCCGACCAGACGTGCTCGAAACGTATATCAAAGGGGAGAGCAAGACTGTTACTTTTAAAAATGGAAGTGACTCGATCAGTTTTGACGTAAAACCCGGCAATACCTATTCTTTTGTTTTTCTGGTCAATAATAAAGACAGCGCTTTTACGGAGATCAGAGGTATAAAGGAAGTACCGAGGGCCCGTTTCTCAAGTGAATATATCGCGACGCACACAGGGAAGACTTTTGTGGAAATTCCGGAAGTATACGAATTGATGAACATCGTTTTTGCCTTAACGGACAAAGGGAAAACCGATCGCGGAATGATTCACAAGGACACGCCCTACTACACCGAACTCATGGAATGGTTTGCCCCTTATGGAAATGAACCCATCGTAAAGAATGTTAACGCTGCGCTGGTGGAATCCGGAGGCACTTACAGTGCGTTAAAAATGGACGCTTATGCTTTTGAGTTCTCAGATCAGGGACAGGTTGTGCAGAGCCACGTTTATGACAGGATCGGAAACAGCCCGGCCAACCACCTGAGACCTTATATCAATGATCTTCAGGCTTTCGCCCACAAATCTAAATTCCAGGATTTTTATAAAAAACACCAGGATTATTATCAGAAACTCATCGTGGCTTTCCGCGATTCCGTTGGCATACCGGATATGCAAAAATGGCTGAATACCAACTTCCCGACCACCCGATACGACTCTTTCAAGATCATTTTTTCTCCGCTGGTGGGGAATAACCAATCAGCCAACTGGTTTTCGGACAATGGATTCCGGGAGGCGCAGGCGCATGTCAACTTTCCCTTCCGTGACAAAAACAAGCCTGGTAAATGGTCGGAAAAAGCAATGCTTGTAACGGATGGAAACCTGGTTTTTACCGAGCTGAACCATAGTTTTATCAATCCGGAAGGAGAAAAGCCGCAGTACAAAAACGCGATAGAAAAAGCATTCAGTAACCTCGATACCTGGAATGAAAAAGGCAAGCCTGCTGCAATGGGCTACAATGATGCATATTCCTCTTTTCACGAGCACCTCAACTGGGGTTTGGTAAGCCTGCGTTATACCGACTTCGCTCCGAAAAACGAGCAGGCGGCACTCATTTCGTCTATAGAAAAAGTGTTAGTCGAGTACCGCGGCTTTAAAAAGTTCGGAACATTCAACCAGTTTCTTGTCGGTTTGTACAAAAAACGAAAACCTGGTCAGACCGTAGCAGACCTGTATCCGGCGATCGTGCAATGGTTCGTGGATAACCGATAGCTGCCGTTCGCTCATTGCGCTGACTCCGGAGTGCCCGGCAGAAGTACGAATCCGTACTTTTATCCGATGCGAAAAAAAGATGACGTATTGCTAAAAAGTGCTTTTGAAGAATCGTTTGCGGACCTGTTGAGGTTCTTTTTTCACGATGCCGACAATCTGTTCGAAATGGATCGCGGCTTCGAATTTATGGACAAAGAACTGGTGGAGCTTTTTCCGGAACTTCATAAAAAAGGAGGAAACCGGGTTGCTGATATGCTGGTCAAAATACATTCCAAAGACGGCAGTCAAAAATGGATGCTGATACATATCGAGATACAATCTCAGCCCGATCCCGGTTTCAGCAAACGAATGTTCCAGTATTTTTATCGGATCTACGACCGGTATGAAGTTCCGATCAGCGCACTTGCCATTTTTACCGGGATTAAAAGGCCCCAGGAGAATTCAGCTTTTAGCTATCATTGCCTGGGTACAAAAGTTCAATATGAATACAATGTCCATCACATTCTTGATTATTCCGAAGAACGCCTGCTGGCGATGAACAATTTGTTTGCGCTCGTCGTCCTGGCTGCGCAGAAAGCACTTTTTTTTGGTAAAATCCCCGAGCAGGAACTTGCCGAGCAAAGACTTGGTATTGCCCGCGCACTGATTGAAAGCAACCGGTATGACAATGAAAAAATCAAGCATTTCCTCTTCTTTCTGAAGCGGTTCATCTACATTGAAAATCACGAGATAAATAATAACTTTGATAGGCAAACCAGTTTATTAACCGAAAATCAGAAAGCTATGGGTATCATGGAAACGATTTATATGCTGACGCGTGAGGAAGGGGTTGAAGAAGGGGAAGAAAAAAAGTCGATTGAAGTAGTGAAGAACCTTTTACAATCAACCGACTTTGACTTGAAACGCATCGCGGCAATTGCTGGCGTTTCCAAAAAATTTGTATTAAAGGTAAAAGCGGGAAATTCTCCTAAGCTTTAATAATCCAGTCCTACCAACTTCAAGACAGATACCTTTTTTTCAAAAGATCCAGCATAAATACATTTACATCCCACTGATTGGCCAGTGGCGTTTGGGTGTAAGGCATGACAGGCATATATAAAGCCGGCCCGAACTCTGTGGTAATCGTCATGGTCCTGCCCGCTTTCCGGTGACTTTCAGCCACCCGATCCCACCAGTTCAAATGTGTTTCCAGTATTTCAGTCCATTCCGGAGCGCGGGGATCGTTGATCTGCGGGCCTTCCTGAAACCCCACCCTGCTATGGATGTGGTGTGCCCGCGAAATTGCCAGTTCTACCGCCTCCTGCTGGTCTTCCAGCAGCGATTCATGCACATTGCACCAATGCGAAATATCCAGACAAATCCGCAGATCCGGTAGTTTTACAAGATAATCCTGCGTTACATGGGCCGCATAAAGACTTTTGTTCCGGTGCGTTTCGTGGATAATCTCAATTCCCGATTCTTCCGAAAGCTTCGCTGCCAGATCAAAAAGGCGTTTATTCTGTTCAAATGTGTAGTAGTCTTTTCCGGTCTGGCAATTGATAAGTACCGGCTTTGCGGAAATGAGGTTGCGGAGGTACTTTTCATAATTTTCTGCATGCAGTTCCAGATCTTTTTCCAGCGACTGCCAATACTGCCCGATGATTTCCAGCCCGTGTTTTTCCACGGTTTTAAGAATTTCCTCTTTTTCCTTTTCATCAAAAGGCAGCGCGAGTTCCACACCGTTGTAACCCGCTGATTTTACATTTTCACAAAAAGTATCAAATGGAAGGGTATTGCCCCACTGGGGGGCATAAAATTTAACGTTCATTAATGTTTCAGGTTCTTAAGATAAGCGATCGTCTGAGGTACTTGCGTAGCATAGCTCGGGCTTTCGTCTTCAATATAAAAATGCTCGATATCTGTTTTCAGGGCCGCTGTCAGGATTGCCGGAAGATCAAGCTGTCCTGTTCCCAGCGCCACATCGTTGGTTACCGGTGTGCCGCCCGACATATTTCCCTCCACACCTTTTCGCAGGTCTTTCAGGTGCATCAGTTTAAAGCGTTTAGGGTATTTTTTCAGGAGCGCAGCAGGATCCTGGCCCGGAAAGAATGTCCAAAGTATATCCATTTCAAAATTCACATATTTCGGATCGGTTTTCTGCACGATATAATCGAAAAGCGTTCCGTTTTCATGTTTTTCAAACTCATACCCGTGGTTATGGTAGCAGAACGACAAGCCAAAATCATCTTTTAGTTTTTTACCGATCTGGTTGAAATCGCTCACAGTCTTGTCGGCCATCGCCAATGTAAAGGCACCTTCGTGAGGCACCCACGCCACCCTGACAAAACTCGCGCCCAGCGTTTTTGCATTTTGACCGACTTCGGCCGTTTTGTTGAGCGCGTCAGGATAGCTCACTCCAAAAGAAGAGCATTTCATGCCACGGTCATCCAGCAGTTTCCGCAGTTCAGCGGCTGTCTTGCCAAACAAATTCGAAAATTCTATATCTGTAATGCCCAACGCTTTAATCGTATCCAACGTAGCAGCAGGATCTTTCGCAAAGCTGGCCCTGTACGTGTAGGAAACCATCCCGGGTGTTCTTGGGAAAACGAGTTTTCCCTTCTGAGCAAAAAGCGGAATGCTTATCGCTGATAAAATGGCTGAACAAATGACCAAGTGTTTGAATTTTAGCATAATGGTTTTTATAAAGGTCTGACGATTGTACGGATCAAAAATGATGACGACTTTTCTGCCTTTATTCCCGTACCAAAGTTCGTTAAAGTATTGCTTTTACTGTGCCGTCCCTTTTATGTGAACAGTTTTTTGCTCTTAGCATACCTCATCAACCTGGAATCACAAAATCCTTTCTTGCCAAAAAAGCCGGATAAGCCGACAGCAATATTATCCATTTCAAACCCCGAACTGGTTCAGATGATGATCTACGTGCTTGTAAAACATATTATTCCACTCTGGAATGGTCAGCACACCAAATGAATGCGAGGCGCGTCCCTCAAAACCAGCTTCGCCCAGTTCATGCGTTTTACGGATATATCCGATCAAACGCCTCTTTTCCGTCTCAAAATCCCGGCTTCCTTTAATCAAAAATGCAGGAGCCGTCTGTGCATTCCGTTTGTAGGGCGTTTCGCTGGTAACACCATTTTTAATAAAAGTTTTCAATATCCATTTCATCAGAAAATTGGGTTTCGGGTGATTATCCTCAAATGTCATTTCATAAGCCACGCAACAGTGAGCGAGCATCTGGGCCACATCCATCTTTCCCCAGCCGGGTTGCGTGTCCGGTTTTAATGCATTGATCCTCGCAATAACATGGTCGGAAACGTCTTTGGTGAAAATATTCGGTAGTGCCATTGGTAAAAGGGTTTATGGGTCAGGTTAAAAATGATGCCTGATATGATCAATTCCCGACATATCCCGGCGCGGATTGCAAGGTAGTAAGCCGTTTCGTTATAGTAGATTATCCCGGTTTAATATTTTATTAAATCAATGACATGACCCGGTCAATTCACTACCATAAACCCTTTAAGGACCAGCAAATATGACGCCCAAAGTTTTACTCAGCAGGATTTTTTTCGTCTCCTCCCTCACCATCACCACGCTGGTATTTGGCCAGAAAACACAATCCGTGCGCACCCGGATTTACACACCTGAAGAAGAGCTGGCCGGATTTAAACTGCCCGAGGGGTTTGTCATAGAACTGGTGGCCAGTGAGCGCGACAGTGTGATCAATCCCATAGACCTCACTTTCGATGACGCGGGAAGGCTCTGGACGCAAACCGCCAGAATGTACCCGCTGGATCCGGTGGCTGATATCCAGTGGGACGACCTGCTGAGACTGATGGACGATCAGGAAGCCCAGAAAAACCATCCCAACTTTAAACGGGTACTGGACCTTTTCCAGGGCAAAACCAAGGGTACCGACAAGATACTCGTACTTTCGGACTTCTACGGAGGAAAAAAGGTAAAATCGAACGTCTGGGCCGACGGCCTGACCATCCCGATGAGCATATTACCTTACAAGGACGGAGCGTATGTTGCGCAGGGTTCCGAGTTGTTTTTTCTGAATGATTCCAATAAGGACGGAAAAGCTGACGTTCGCACTCCTCTGCTAACGGGCTTCGGATTTACGGATACGCATACCATGGCGCACGTACTGATGCGGGCCCCGGGCGACTGGGTCCATTTCAGTCATGGAGCATTGAACAAAGGAGAAGTCACTTCCCTGAAAAGCGGTACGAAGCTTAAAATCGATTACAGCAAGATCGTGCGGATGTCGCTGGATGCTAAAAAAATGGAACTGGTAAACAGTGGTCTCAATAATATCTGGGGTTACCAGATGCGGAGCGACGGCCAGTGGTATGGATCGGAAGCCAATGACCTGGGCTACTCGGTTACGCCTATGGAACCGGGCATGTCATTTCCCGGTATCGGCAACGAACATCTTCGCCCATATCAACCTTTCGTACCTGAACACCATGAGTTCAGGGTTGGAGGAACGGGAATATCAGGCACAGCCTTCGCTGACGATGTTTCCGGATCTTTTCCTGATGCATACAGGAATGTAGCTTTTTTGGCTAATCCCATTACGAGTACCATCAATGCAGTTCAGATTATCCGAAACGCCGATGGCAGTATTTCGTCCAAACACCTGCCCGACCTGCTGACGTCGGAGGATGACTGGTTCAGGCCGGTGAACATGGAATTTGGTCCCGACGGCTGCCTTTATATTGCCGACTGGTACAACAAGATCGTCTCCCATAACGAACTTCCAACCACGCACCCCGACCGCGACAAATCACACGGACGGATCTGGCGGATCAGGCATGTGAGCCAGAAACCGAGAGAAATTCCCGATATGTACCTGGTCAAAACCGAAGATCTTGTCAACCACCTGAAATCGCCTTCGACCTGGGAAAAACGGGCTGCCTGGCATCAAATCACAGACCGGCCGGAGGCAGAAACTAAACAACTGATACCTCAGCTGACAGCGCTGGCTTCCGACGGATCGCAGGATGAAATTACCCGCATTCATGCATTGTGGTCGCTAGAAGGCATCAGGCACTATGACGAGAATTTGTTGAACACCCTCCTTAAATCCGGTTCCGACAATCTCAAGAGGGAGGCGGTCCGCTCACTGACCAGCTTTTCGCTGAACCCGTCACAGATCTCATCGCGGTTAAAATCACTGGCAGATGATCCAAATCCTTCCGTACGATCACAAGTACTTCGCACCCTTTCCGATGCTGGCGAGACTGATCTGGCCGGGATCGATATATTGGTGCGCGCCTGCAAACCTGAGCTGCCTGGCAACAAAATGGGCGGTTCATACGAAAGAAAACAGGAACGTTTTCTGGCGCGGAAAGCCCTGGAACAATATGCAGGGCTTTCACAAAAATACATCGACCAACCTATTGCGGGAGATATACCTGTGACCAATATATTATGGGCGGTGCAGGCTCTTCCTGATGCGCAGCGCGACGCGGCTTTTATGAAGTTCTGGCCAAAATCCGGCATAGCCCAGCTGGATGAATCCACATTTGTTAGTATTTCAAAAATGCTTTCGAAAAAAGACATTTATGAGATGGTGAAACCTGTATTCCAAGACCAGGCGAATGCGGCGGTTTATCTTGAATACGCAGTTCAAAATCAGGGAGAGGTGCAGTCTCCTGAACTTTCGGCATTGATGGAACTTCCGGTAATTACGCTGCTGGGCAGCCAATCGCCCTCCGAAAAGGACCTGGCACTGGATGCCGCCGGACGTTTCAAAATTGAAAAAGCTCGCCAGGCCATTGTAGCCCTGATCAATCAAGAAGCTTCTGACAATACTTTAAAACTTGCATTAAGCGCACTGGAAAATGACCCAAAAGCCAATCAACAGGTGTTTGCCGGCATTGTACAAAACAAAAAATTCAGCTTCGACATCCGTTCCGCAGCGTTGGCCAGCCTTTCAAAAGCCGATCCGGTAGCCGGACAAAAAGCATTGACCAAATGGCTGCCCGAACTAAACGAAGTCGAAAAAAGCGAACTGGCCAGCAGTTTATCGGAATCCGGACAGGGTGCGGGCGTACTTGTCAATATGCATGAGAAAAAACTGATTCAACTTGCGGCGTTCGATATGTCCGCTGCCGAGCGCATCGTCAATTCCAACCGCAACGACCGCCGGGGACTGGCCATCATGGAAGGTGTCAAAAAGCGTGACGAAGAAAAGAAGAAAGCTTTCAAGGGCAGGCTCGATAAATATATGACGGTGGCGCAAAAAAACACCGGGAACCCGGAAGCCGGCAAAGTACTGTTTCAAACCTGTTTATCATGCCACCAGGTGGCAGGTAAGGGTCAGAATATAGCACCGGCGCTGGACGGTTCGGCTTCCCGCGAAAATGAGGCACTTCTCACGGCGATCCTGGATCCCGACGCTGCGGTTGAGTCCGGATACTCTATATACCGCGTGATCAAAAAGGACGGCAGCAGCGTGGAAGGATATCTGGTCAATAAAGACGAGCGCGGCACGACTGTGGCTTTTATGGGTGGCGGAAAAGTTTTCATTGAGGCCAACCTTATCCGCAACCAATACTCCCTTGGCGGCCGCTCCTTTATGCAAAAAGGCCTGATCGATAATTATTCAGATAAGCAGGTGGCCGATCTGCTTTCCTACATACGCACTTTGAAGTAACCGACAACCCAGCAATAAAAAAAGTAGCCTGCCTCTGATCTGATCAGGAACAGGTTATTTTTTTGTTTTTGCGGGAATAATCTTTCTAACCGGTTTCGCAGTCTTCGGACTGTCGGCGGGAGCAACCTGGGAAGGAAGCGGCTTCACGCGAAGAAGTGTGATCTGGGAAACAAGATTCGGACTGTTGTTCCAGTTGTACTCGATCACATAGAGATTACCATTTACCACATCTTCCACAAGATCAAGGGGATTACCAAAACCGGACATACCCACCAACCCGCTGTTACCTGAACCGGTAGTGACCTTTACAATATCGTAAATCGCATCATCAGCCTTGTTGGCGGTTTTAACCATCGAACCTGGTTCCATCACCGTGATATCCCCTCCCCCGGAAAACCGGCAGACAAGCAGCTTGCCTTTCAGCACTCCGTTGAAAGTATTGCTTTTATACTCAATAACTCCATTGGGCGATTTATTGAGTCCAAAATCATAACCTGGACGGTAGTTTACATCTGCTTTTACCGAAGGCAGGTATAACGAATTATCATCATATCCCCGGTTCAATACATACTCTCCTCGCAACGGATTAGGATGCCCGTAGTACCCCACAGGCCTGTTGGGGTTCACACGGAAAAGCCAGTCATGCTGAACCTGCGTGCCTGAGGTTGCCGGGATAGCCGGGCCTTTATAAAATGAACCATTCGCCCGTCTCGTTCCTGCTACGGAAGCCGGTGAATTCCCTCCGCCTCCGGATCCGTTTGTGGGCAGATAAAGCTGACCATTGGAATGCCAGAGCAAATCAAAAGCATTACGGACGCCGGACGCAAAAATAGTTAACGGTGAATTTTTTCCGTATGGATTGTAAGTGCCGTCTTTCATTGTCGCCGAAACGGCCGGTGCGCGATTTATCAAGTCCTGATTCGAGGTTGTCTGCACATTCAGAGGCAGACGGAATGTTTTGAGTTTATTCAGGTCCAGCCGCAACACTGTTCCCGCCAGCAGACTTTCTTCCTGCTGCCAGTCGTCGTCGTACAATCCTGCGGAACTGTTGCTTCCCTGGCTCATATAAAGCGCACCATCGGGCCCGAAAGCGAGACTATTGATCAGGTGGTCCCGTTTTGACCTTGGAAGGCGTGTGATGAGCAGCTGTTCCGTTTCGAGATTAGCACCAGCCAGACGGGAAAGGTTACCGTCAAATTCCGGTGCTCCCGAAAGCCCACCGGATGAATGCGTAACATATAATATCAAGTTAGATGCCGTTGATTTGGGATCAAAAGCAATTCCCACCGCCGAACGAACCCCATGTTTTTTAACCAAAGTATTCATAGCCTGCAACCCGGTGAGCAAACCCGTGCTATGGTTAATAACAAAGCGTTCAACCACTCCGTCGAGACGTAGTGCATACAATTTACCATCCGGCCCGACAGTCAGGGAGCTGTATTTCTTGTTCTGCGTACCGGGCAACGGAACTCTGGTAAACTGAGCGTTCAGAATATTGCTAGAGTCGATCTCGGCAGCGTCGGTTGTGAAAGTAGCCTCATACGGGGCAATGGGGACACCCGCGTAAGATTTGACAGCAGGCGTAACAATAAACCGGTAAACAGTGTTCGGTTCGAGGCTGCTGGATGGGGTGAAACTGATCGCATCACCTCCTCCCGTACCCTGTACAACGCCTCTGACTCCTGAATAGACCCCATTTACATATTTCAGCAGGCCAACCGACCTGTTGGTGATCGTGCTGTTATCAATACCTCCCTTATGCCCTTTCGAAACCGGAACCGACAAGCTATTGGCGGCAATGCTCGCGGTGCTCAGGCTCACTTTTTTCTCGCCGTTCACAGGCGTGGAAGAAACCACGTAGGGTCGCGTCTTATCGACAACGTTCAGCTGTATTTCCATGACAGCACTTGTGCACTGTTCGGAGGTAACTTTGACACTTGCTTTATAAATCCCCGGCGGCAGCCTGCGGGCAGCAGAGTAATCGAAGGTCACTGCGGTCTGCGCAGCTTTGGGTGACGGGTTAAATTTAAGCCAACCTTTGGCACGAGGGCCATATACTGCTGTGATCTTATACGGGAGCACAACATTATTTGAAGAGCCCAGCATCACGGAAAACACACTCTTCCCGACGCTGCCTTTTTTCAGTATTATGTTCGATGTCTTGGTTCCCCAGTACAGGTACGGGCGCAAAGAAACAGGTACAATGTTGACATAATTGATCTTCGTGCTCTTCCCGCCGTCCGCGTTGATCGTCAGATGCTCGTCATTGACCTTTACGCGTACAGTAGCCGATTTGAAACGACTGATAGTTCCCTTTTTTCCATTCGGGACAAATGCTTTGACGGCACTAACACCTTCAACATTGAGGATATGCTTTTCAGGCATGAGCGTAACACTGCCATCCCCTGCCGACACCGTCACGTCATAAGTACCATTCGGAACCCTTACCTCCCAGTAGCCTTCGGTTTTCACCCCTTTCCAGGGAGCTTTTATATGATTAGCCTGCATGTGAATAAGCGTTGCCAGCAGTACGTCGTCCGGCGTATTGCGGTTTCGGCCGTTGGCTGTAAGATCAAGCACACTACCATCCACCCTCTTTTTCCAGCCGTAGTACAACCCTACTCCCTGGTAAGCCCCTGTCCGCAACCCGAAGGGCTGACCGTAATCTCTCAGGTGACCCAGGGGCGGAATGGTTTGCGGGTCCTGAAAATTGATGTTGATAGCATGTTTATCCAGCGGTTCTATCACATGCAGATCGATCAGTAAGGTACCCGACTTGTATCCCGGCGCACTGCAGGTAACCATCACGCGGTAATTGCCGGCAGGTACATTCGAATTGATTTGAGCGGGACCTAATCGCAGTATACCGGTTGTTGTTTTAGGAAGATTGAGCCACGCTGCTTTTGTCTTGGACAAATTATACAGCGGAGCCTCGGTGTCCGCCACCACGCTGGTAGATTGTCTGTTCACAGCCTGACCTTTGAGCACTGTAAAGGTGAGTTTCTTTTTTGAAAACGAAAGTAGCTTGGGTTCGCCGGTATCAATGACACTGAATTTGTACGGACGGGAAATCGTTTCATTTCTGTTGGAATCTGTAGCTTTAACTTTTACGGTATACTTGCCCGGCTTTTGTATCCTTACAGGTCCCCGGTAGTTCACAAAGTCGCTGTCGTTAACCGCGTACTGCAATGAAGCGATCCTGGACCCGCCTGCGGATATAATAAGTTCTGCTTCGTTATTATATACGCCGGGTGCATGGAGCGATCCCGAAACCCTTGCGCTGGCAGCGGGCACGAGGGTATCTGCTTTCTCAAAAACTAAAAAAAAGTCTGAACGGGTGGCATGATCTGACTTGAACTTGGCAGAGAAAGGTTCACTTACAACGGCTGTGCAAAAAACACACGATATCAGAAATATCATGTTTGTCAAATAAAACACTCTTAACGTCAGATATAATTCAGGGTACGTAGTTTTTTTCAAAATTTATTATTTTAAGATCCCCGATGAGTTATTCAGCCGGATATTTTGCCCGGTGAAACCTTGTTTTTTACCACTTCACCCAACTTAAGTTTCTGTATCAGAACAGCATGCCAAACGAGGCCAGAATATTATTCATCGAATTAAATTCCAATAAAACGGACAAATTAGTGAATTAATGAAACATTGGCAAGCTAAAAGACAAACTATATCCGTGTAAACATCCAACTTTGGGATCAACTTTGTAGATTTTTACACCAATTTGTCTGAAATATGTACAACTTGTTCGCTAAATTATTTTAAGTTTTTCTATCAAAAGATGGCTTAGATCATTCCAATAATTTTAAAACAAATTAATAAACAGAGTAACTTTTATCAATATACGTCGCCTGTTAAAATGAGGGTCATCATTTGCAAAAATAAGTTTAATCATATTTCGGCATGAGATCTTTTTGGGGTAAAAATCCGGATCGCGCTTTTATTCAGACAGACCTCAAAATTTTTATCCATTTTTTGGGATCAAAATCTTCGCTCATTTCCAAAGAAATATTTTGGCCTTTTTTACACATTTCGGTACCCTGATCTGTCGGATGCTTTAAAACTAGTTGTAAAATGCGCGGGAGAATAATAAAAAATCAAAGGGGCATCAGGGTTGCTGCACGGAAGTATGACGGATTGCTTTGATCTGCTCTTTTAATTGCAGCGCGATCTGGTTTTTCGGCTCTCGATTCAGCGTCAGCTTCACGTATTTATCAGCCGCGGTTGCATTTGCAAATTTGAGGTAACCCGCAGCAAGCTGATTGCTCAAAGCGACATTTGCGCTGTCCTTTTCAAACTTGCTTTTGAGCTCAACAAGCTGCTGTACAAAAGAATGCAGTTCATTCAGACTGAACCCTGACTGGTTGTTGGCAGCCGCGTATTCAAGGTATACCAATGCCTCCTGCGGCCGGTCGAGTTTCAGGAGCGTAATAAATAGTTTTTGTGCGCGGTCAAAGTTATTCTCTATGCGAAATGCATGGGCAAAATAAGTGACGGCTTTTTCATGTTCGCCCATGGTCAGACAAATTTTACCCGTCTGGTCATAAAGCAGCGGATCCAATGTTTGCTCCAATGCCAGAGCTTCCATCACTTTCAGGACGCCCGCCCTGTCATTCTGCCTGATGTAATTTGCTTTCAGTCGGCCCATAGCCTCTTCCCAGGATATCTGCTTTACGACCAGGGCACCTGCGAGCTGCTCTTCAATTGTTTTTTCTCGCTTTTCCTCCGGCGGCATGGGCACGTTAAAAGGCCACCCTTCTTTCAGGATCATCACCTCGTAGTCACCTTTCAGAGAGTCCACGGCTGTGACAGGCATACGTTTTCTCAGTTCTGCAAAGGACATTGCGTGATCATTTTTTACACTGATCAGCCCGCTTTTTTTGAAGGACTCATAAAATGCATCAGAGAGCAAAGCATAGCCAAGCAAATTGGGATGCACGTGTTCCAGCAATGTCTGCTTTCCCAAAATTCCATGTTCCGAATTCTTCTCGAAAGCAGTCCTGGCATCCACGAGGGTCACGCTCGAATAAGTGTCTGCAATTTCCCGGATAATCCGGTTGACCACCTGTGGTGCGCGAAACCGCAAAAGGTCCAGCTCGCTGGCCTGCATGTATTCTTTTTTTGCCCCGATAAAATTATTTCCATTATAAAGCCGGTTCGCCATTTCATAATGAACGTCAGCGGACGGCGCTCCCTTTACCGGAACGCTGATAAATGGCCTCAGGTCTTTTTCATTGCTGACGAGGTTACTAAGGAATACACGGATACCTTTCTTGTTCATCAGGGCACAAAGATCGTTCATATTGGTTTTGAACTGGTCAATACCAGCCTGATAGGTGTCCGACCCGTAAGCGATTTGCTGGTCTTCGGCCATTCTTTTCATCAGATTTTCACGTAAATCGATCTCTTTGCCCGCAAAAACTGATTTGACAGAAGTCAAAGTGCTATAGATCAATTGCGTGACCCTGAACTCCCTGATTTTGATCAAGGTCCTGATCAAATTGGTATTGCGGGCGAAGGCTTTGGTGGAGCCTGCACCCAATGCACCATAATATTCATTGTGCCCTGTGTAAATGAGAACTGCGTCGGGTTCATAGTCGACCAGCTGCCGGCCAAAATCAAAAACGGTGTGGGAATTAACTGCGGTGAGTGAAAGGTTGATGATTTCAAATTCTTTGTCCGGCAATGTGTGCATAAGCCGGTACCGGAGCCAGCGATGAAACGAGCCATTATGCATGTAAGGATAGCCAATGGTCGTGGACTCTCCGAGTACAAAAATGCGGAGTGTTCCGGGTGTTTTTTGTTTTTTAAACGGTTCAAAATTGCCGATGGTAGCATTTTGCTGATCAGAAAAGTATTTTATTGAAGCATACTGGTTCATAACCAGGTAACCCGGATGTTTTTCGTCTTCAACAAAAAGGCTCAGGTCGTGGCCATAACCAAACAACCTGAGCGCGCATTCAAGCAAAGCCAGTAAAATCAACGGCGACATAATCGCCAGGATCTTAAAAATCAGCAGTCGCTTCTTACCCATTTAAATTACTTTTTGAAACTTGGCGTGGCGGTGAGAGTTGGGCGTAGTCAAAAACTACGCCCAACTTCTGATGCTACGCTCGCATTCGCTCTAATTTCCTTTTCTTCATAACTCAATACCCCGGGTTCTGCCGCATATTCACGTTGGCGTTGATCTCGTTGATAGGAATGGGCTGCGCATAGTCAGTGGCATCCCACTGGATTGGGCCTCCCCTGATTTTCTGATAATATGCAGCTTCCTTGTCACCGATCTTCCACCGGCATACATCAAACCACCAGTTAAACTCACCAAAAAATTCTGCCCAGCGCTCATATTTCAGGGGATCGTTTTTCAATACAGCGTCCGGTGCTTTGGTAACATCCGTCAAGCTTTTATAATCTACCACTGAAGGCGCATTCACCGGATAATTGTACGCTCGTCGTTTTACCTTATTGATATATTCCAGAGCAGTAACATTGTCGCCGGTGTGTGTCAGGGTTTCGGCATAAAGCAAATAAACATCCGCGAGGCGCAGCCAGAGCACATTTGCGCCGTTGGCCCGGTTGATTTCCAGCTCCGTTCCCGCAAGGTTGATATATTTACGGAAACTCCAAGCCTCCATATCAAGCTCGGTGATGTCCAGATAGTGTGAGATCGGCTTTTTGGCTCCCGCTACGACCATTGAATCCACATAAGGCTGAAGGCACGCTACCCACAATCTCGGATCGACAGTTTTGGCAGTCCGGGCTGCCATGGATTTGGTGATATAAGACTGGTCTACGTTGGCAATGTTGGCGGTAGTAGTTCCGGCAGGGAAATAATGACCGAGGTTAAACCCGAAACGCTCAATATTTTTGGCATGCGGAAACACATTTGACCATGCGGAAGCGATGGGTGTGCCTGTCGGACCGACATAGGATGGAGCGGTTAATGTGGCCATCATGGATCCCATAGACAAATCGTTCGCACCGGCATAGGTCATATCCACAGTCATATTGAGCTCATACAGCGACTCCGAATTGAACTCATTCTGACCGTTGAACATGGTTTTGTAGGTATCAAAAGAAACCAGTGACTTTCCACTTTCATTGATCACATTGCCCAGATACGTTTTTGCATTGGCCCAATCCTGCACATACACATAAACCTTCCCAAGGAACCCTTTCACTGCCCACTGACCAGCCTTGTGCTTGTCGGTAGCGCCTGTCCAGTTTTTTCCTGCCAGCAAAGTTTCCGCTGCTTTAAGGTCACTGATAATAAAATCCCAGCATTCCTTCACCGTCGACCTTGAAACCTGGGTTTCGGTCAGGTCGCCGGCAGCAACCGTAGTAATCGGCACGCCCATTTTTTCTCCGCCTGCGCCATTTACAATAAAACTCTCACCCCAGAAACTGACCAGATAGGAGTAGTACCAGGCCCGCAGAAATAAGGTCTGCCCTTTGATCAGCGCGATATTGGCCTTATCCGCATCGGAAGAAGCAGTCGCATTGACACGCTCAATACCGGCCAGCAGGGTGTTGCACCGCTGAACGCCCCTCCACAAGTCCGGCCAGATCTGTAACAGAAAGTTATCGCTGGGCAGCGCATTGTTCTGTCCCATCTGGATCCAGTTGGGGGAGCCCTGCCAGCTCAGGTCGGTGGTATGGTCCCAGAGATAAGTGCTGTAAGGCCCCATGGCGCGTCCGAATACCCCTCCCGCATGTTGCGTGGCATACACGCCTGTGAGCAGTTGTTCCAGATCCGAGACCGTGGCCGGGTAACTGCTTGTGGAAATAGCAAGCGGATTATCGACGTTGACAAAGCTGTCTTTACAGGAAGCCATTCCCAGTATGGCTACGACGATAAGCGACAATTTCAATAATATTTTCATGATCAGGATAATTTTGATTTTAGAAACTCAGATTAATGCCCATGGATAACAACATGTTTCTGGGGTAGGAAAAGATCGTATCAATCCCCCTGGCAGTAGTGCCGTTCCTTCCCAGAACTTCCGGGTCAAGTCCTGAGTACTTGGTGAGCGTCATCATGTTTTGCCCCTGGACATAAACATTCAGATCTGAAATTTTCAGTGCTTTGGTTAAACTGCCTGGAATGGTATATCCGATCTGCAGATTTCTCAGTTTAAGAAAAGACCCGTCTTCCACGAAATAGCTGGAAATACGGCCGTAATTTGAGTTCGGGTCACGCGCAAAGGCACCGGAAGGGTTCGTCACCCCCACCCTCGGGCTGCTGGTCAGTCCGTTCCCATTGAAAAACGAAGCATTGAAAATATCCTTTGTGGTATTGTAATCGCCGTAGAGGAATTCAGTGTAATACTTGTTACCATTATACACGTCCACACCCTGGATTCCCTGGAACAATGCGGTAAGAGAAAGGCCCTTCCAACCCAGGTTGACTGTAAGTCCGTAGGTAAGTTTTGGCCATGGATTTCCAATAAAAGTCCTGTCAGCGGTCGTGATCCTGCCGTCACCATTGTTGTCACGGAATTTCAGGTCACCTGCCGAAGTACCCGAATTTTGGTAATAAACACCTGGCGTTCCTGCCTGCTGCTGTGCTTTTTCGTTCAGGCTCACCACTTCTTCACTCGTCTGAAAAATTCCATCCACCTGATAACCAAAGAACTGGCTCATCGGATTTCCCACTTGTGTGCGACCGGCCGGCCCGTCCAGATCATTTCCGGCTTGTCCGTCACTGATCGGATTGTTGTTGTTACCGTCCAGCTGCTTTACCAAATTTCTGTTAAATGACGCATTGGCGGCCAGTGAATAGGTGAACGCCCCCTTTTTCCCACGGAAATCAGCCGCAATTTCAAGGCCTTTGTTGCTCATCTGACCAATGTTGGTAAAAACAGAAGTAGCACCAAAACCGCTCGATAACGCCACCGGTACCTGATAGATCATCCCCTGCGTCTGTCGGCTGTACCAGTCAATGGTAATGTTCAGCGCATTTTTCAGCAAACCGATATCCAGTCCGACGTCTGTCTGCAGCACCGATTCCCATTTGATATTCTGATTGGCAAGCTGGGCAGTCAACGCATATCCTTTTGATCTGCTGCCGTCAGGAAGTCCCTGCGAATTGGTACCGCCGTTGCCTCCGTAGGAAGACTGATAAGTATATTGCGGGATATTACTTGTACTTCCGAGTTTTCCGTAGCTTGCCCGCAGTTTCAGGTTGGACAAGTAAGAAAGATTGTCCCGGACAAATGCTTCTTCATTGATTTTCCAGCCGACGGATGCCGACGGGAAAACGCCCCACTGGTTAGCCGGACCGAACCGGTCAGAACCATCGCGGCGTACGGTTGCTGTGATCAGGTATTTATTGGCGTATGTATAGTTGATCCTGCCAAATTGGGACAGCAAACGCGTTTGCGGAAATTCACCGCCGCTGGTAACATAGCTGCTAGGGTTATTGGATAAAGCCAGATTATAGGTAACATAGGGAAACCCCTGCGCTTCTCCACGCAATGTGCTCCTGTCCGATTTATAAGCTTCATAACCTGCCATTACCTTGAAGTCATGCTGCCCCAGCACTTTCGCATAAGTAAGTACAAAGTTCGCAGTAAGGTTGCGCTGGTTGTTGATGTCACGGCTCAGGAAAGCAACCCGGTTGGCAACAATGCCGTAGTCGAAAGCTTCATTGAAACGCAGGTTTTTATCATTGTAAATCGAAGCCCCGAAAGTGGAACGGAAATTAAGCCCTGACAGGATTTGCCAGTCGGCATACACATTTCCTTCCAGTGCATAAGTCTGGTTCTTCATGTGGTTCTGATACTCCTGGCCAACCAGGTTGGGGCCGCCGAAGTAGCTGCCCGTTTTGGCCCAGCCGCCGTACGAGTTGGTCGGATCGTAAATCGGGATCACCGGAGCCGAACGAAATGGATATGTAGTGTTCACCGTCGGGTTTGTCTCAGTCATCCACGCATAAATGGTCTCGCCGACTTTGAATTTCGAATTGATCTTGTAATCTGCATTCGACCGCAGACCATATCTTTTAAAGTAATTGTCAATGATCGTCCCGCCTTCTTTTTGGTAATTGGCCGACAGGTAATAATTGGTCTTAGCCGTAGCACCGGAAAGTGACAGCGAATAGCTTTCCTCTTTTCCGTTGGTATAAAGGGAATTGATCCAGTCATGGTCCGGCAGGTTCGCGGGATCGCCCCAGCTGTTGGTAGCTACGCCAAATGCCGTTTTTGCAGTATAATAGTCGGCGGTATTAAGCAGATTGTAAAGGTTTCTCGGTTTCCGTACACCATAGTAAGCATTAAAATTAATGTTCATCTTATCGAGTTCCGTACCTCTTTTGGTTGTCACCAAAACAACCCCTCCCGCCGCCTGCGCTCCGTAAATAGCAGCGGCACTGGCATCTTTCAGGATTTCAATGGATTCCACATCCTGCAAATTGAAATTATTGCCCGCCGACATACGTATACCATCCACGATGTACAAAGGCGACATACCTCCGATGGACCCAACGCCCCGGATCACAATATCCGATGCGGCCCCTGGCGAGCCGTCATTTCTGGTTACCTGCACACCCGCGGCACGTCCCTGTAAAGCTTCATTCACACTACGCACCGGAAGACTTTTGATGTCCTCCGCTTTCACAGATGAAACGGAACCCGTCAGATCGGAACGTTTCTGGGTACCATAGCCCACTACCACCACTTCTTCCAATGCTTTGTTATCCACTTTAAGCACGATGTCGATGGAGCTGCGCCTGGCCACGGTAACTTCCTGCGAAACATAGCCGACAAAAGAAAAGATCAGCACTGCGTCCGGATCGGTGATATCGATGCTGTATGTTCCTTTCTCATCTGTGGACGTTCCTCTCTGCGTACCTTTCTGAACAATATTAACACCAGCCAGCGTCTCGCCTTTATCGTCGGTGATTTTACCTTTAACAGTAATGTCAAACAAAGTTTCCGCTTTGATCTTTTCCTGCATGATATCCGTCATACGCCGTTTCACTCCGGGATCAGGGAAGTACGGGTAAGCGCTTTTTACTTCCGACTCTTCCCTTGGCTTGTGCTCGGCTTCTTTTTTCTTTTTGACTATAATCGTCTTGTCGACAATATTATAGGTCAATGGCTGGCGCAAGAAGCAGGCGTCCAGCACCTCTTTCAGCGAAGCATTGCTCACATTGATATTGACCTTGTCTGCTTTTGAAAGCATTTCCAGGTCGCATATAAAAAGATAGCCCGTCTGCTTTCGCACGGATTTGAGAACCTCCAGTAAGGTAGCATCCTTTTTTTGCAAGGTAACCTGTTGCGCATAGGTGTTGTCAGCCAACACCTGAAACGTGCCAATCAGGAATAATAACGCGGTTAATTTCATGGTCAGGAATACTTTGCCAAGCCAGGCCGGGCGGTCGATTCGATTGTCTGTGGCATCATACGTCCGTTTGGAACGGAATATCATATACGCTCCCGCCGGGACAGTTTTGCCCTTGTACACAAATTTCATAGTTTTGTATGCTTGATTAAGGTTAATGTATCGTTCTCCAATGATTTACAGACCATTCAAGTGTAGGCCGGGTGCGGTCGCAACGCATCCGGTTTTTTTGATTGATCCGGCAAATCCGCTCCTCAGGAAGTATTTACAGGTGTCATAAAGGGTTTATGTTTTGGTTCAGCAATCTCAATCTGTATTTTTCACAGTAATTTTTCTGTCCTCGATCCGAAACTGGATTCCGCCGGTCAGTTCCAGCATTTTAAGTACTTCCGATACGTTATTTTTTCTGGAAATAGTACCGGCAAAAGCTTTTCTGCCCACATTTCCCTCATAATGCACATCCAGATCGTACCAGCGCGAAATCTGCCGCATGATCTCCTTGATATTTCCGTTGAATTCAAACCGGCCTTCTTTCCAGGCAACCACACTTTCGGTATCAACCATCTTGATAGCGATCTTACGTTCCGCCTCACCCGCCTGCACTTCGGCCTGTTGTCCCGGGGAAAGTATCCGGCTCATATCGCCTTTTTTCACCTTCACAGATCCTTCCAGCAGGGTCGTCTGCATAGTGGGCTCATCGCCATAAGAACAAATGTTAAAGTGTGTACCCAAAACCGTGATCTCCATGTCCTTATTACTCTTGATCCTGTCGACCACCTGCACATGGAAAGGCATTTTTTTGTTTGGCTCAATTTCGAAATAGATCTCCCCGGTCATTTCCACATTCCTCTCTGATCCGGTGAATACGGTCGGGTATTTCAGGCTGGAACCAGCATTGAGCCAGGCCCGTGAGCCATCGGGCAGAATAACCTTATATTGCCCGCCCAAGGGCGTTTTCAGTATGTTATAGGACGAAGCCTGAACGTCCGTAAGTTGCTGGTAGCTGATCTCACCCTTTGATCTGTCGACCGTCACACCGGGCTGGTCTTTGAGATTCCCGTTCGTTACTGTGGAAAGATCGAATGTTTGCCCGCTTTCCAGCGTAAGACTCGCCCTGTTGCCTCCGGCAGGCACATCTTCCCCATACACACTTCGCAGCACTGCCACCGGCACCTGTTTTTGTTCTTTTTTGTTGAGCCACTGATATCCACCGTAAACCATCAGCAAGGCCAGCGAAGCCGCCACCAGTCTGAAAACCCACACAGGTCTAATGTTTCCTGCTGGTTCCTGGTCTCCGCTTTCGAAAACAGCATCTTCCGCGAAGTCCGGTTCGGCTTTCTTGGCGGTTGCTGTAAAAATCGATGTGAGGATGTCATCCGCAATTTCCTTTGACAGTTGGTGCTCAGATTTATCATTACGGATCAGCTGATCGATCAACCCGTTTATTTGTTCACGGTTTTCTTCAAGCAGCAGTAAGGTCATCAGTTCTTCCTGTTCTTCTCCCGTAATGTTTTTCCCGCAGTACCGGAAAAACAAATCGTCCAGGCGTTCGCTTCGCATAGGCATTGTTTAGGTTGCGTCTGACCCATGTCAGACCTTCAACCATAAAGACTATCGCCGACCTGTTTTGGGTGACAATGGATTAAAAAAAGTTTTAAAATTAATTTACCAAGAAAAACAGCAGCCAGGAAATAGTGATTTCCAGTTTGAGCTTGCTGTAAGCGCGGATGTGACGCAACGCTCTGGCCAGGTGGGTTTTAACGGTTTCGGAAGATATCCGTAGCATTTTGGCAATTTCTTCCCTTTTCAGCTCCTGATCTTTGCTGAGCAGATAAATTTGTTTTTGCTGTGCCGGCAGCAACTCTACCGCTTGCCTCACGATCTGCTCTATTTCATCGTCCATAATCCGGTTGTAGGTGGTATTCTCCCCGGAAGGCATTTCAAGTTGCAGTTCATCCACCAGCTGCTGCTGGCGGGCCATTTTCTTTAAGGCCGAAAAAACATGGTTGCGCGTCATGATGAACAGATAATCTTCAAAATCCTGGATCTGCGGCAAGGTTTCTTTTTTGACCCACAGCTTCAAAAATATGTCCTGGATAACTTCTTCTGCCAGAAACTCGGAACCTGTGAGCCGGAAAGCAACGGAATAAATCTTGTTTCGATAGCCATGGAATAAAGTAGCGAAAGCTTTTTCGCAACCTGAGGCAGCCTGTGCCAACAGCTCTGTTTCATTATGTAAAGCCTCTACCTTCAAATTATGATCACAATAGCACCAGACAAATATAATACCTTATACAAAAGAATATAAAAATAGCATTATAAAATATTGATATACTAAAAAACACGAATTGGTTCTGAAAATAAAGTCTTTGCACAAAAAAGGTCCCGCAAACCTGCTTGCGGGACCTATCCTTTTCACATGACAAAACCTATATGATCACAGCCGGATCAGTAATGCGGTGTTCGAGGGACGAATCATACGCTACTTCCATATTGGCGTACTCGACGGTTACCGTCGGTCTCATCGCCGACCTGTAAATACCAAACTTCCAATACGGCCCCAGTTTATCAGGATAACCCATTCCGATGTCGGAAATGTTGATCAGCTCTTTTCCATTCTGCCACCATTGAAGCTGCGCGTTTGTAGGCGAAAAACGCATGCGCACAACTACCCTGTGCCATATTCCCCGGGCAAACCGTCCGCCTCCCCGGTAAATGTATTTGGGCGCCGTCTGAATTGGGTCTTCCAGTGTAGATGCCGTATATGCACTAATTGTATCCAAACCTTCAAGTCTGAAACCCAATACAGGCCCGGTGCTCATTTCACCGGGATCTTCCGTCGCGTGTACCTGACCTAAATAGCACCATTCTACCGGGGACAAGTCCAGCGGATCACCGACCGCTATCCTGATCGCGTACGAAAACCACACGTCTTTGTCAAACGGCAGCGGAGAATTTTTCATGTACAATTCACACCTTTCTTTTCTTTTCGGGTTCCGGGCATCTCCCGTCCATGTATCACCGGCGCGTACCTGGAAACTGAAAATAGGGGAAGTCTTGTTTGATGCCTGTCGTAACGACCATGTTTTATTTGGAGATTGAACCATGTAAGTGGAATCAAACACTTTTAGCAAAGCATTGTTGAGCAATGCGCCCTCATATTTATGCGGAAACAATGACTGGGCAATATCCTCTTTGTTAATGTTTGTTTCACCAGCCTCATAGTAGTTCACAGCCTGCATTTCACTTTCCGAAGTGGGTATCTGATAATTACCCTTCATTTTGCTCAGCCACACCCCGCCCCTTGTCCGCTGAATAAAAATGTCGTGCTCTTCATCAGCCAGAGGTTCATTCAAAATCACAACATCGGATGCGCGTGTCACAACTGCTGATGCCGTACGGATATAGCTGGTCATCTCCTCGCTTTTTTCAAACTGCACACCCCAGACAAGAATACCGCTTTCCCCGTCTCCGGTGTAGGAAGCCTGTCCGTTGGTACGGCACGGACCTATTGTAATAGTCGTAGAACTGCTGGTAACCGGAAATGTCATGCAAAAGCGAAACCACCCTCGTCCGATATTTTCTACCACAACAGCTGGGAATATGTTTGGGTTTCTGTTGCCGAAAGCACCATTCTCCAGGTCGATGTGGACAGCTGCATCATTGACCATAATACTGCCCCATTTCCGTTCAGCAGCCTTAAAAAACGCACTTAAAGTATACACCTCATTTCTTACAGTATTGACAGGCGTACCAGACAGAATACAGTGCATAGCGTTTTCCACATTTTCCCGGATTTTAAAGGCAAAATTCTGCCCGTCGGGGGATAGTGTCCGCGTTGCGATCACATCTGCACTCTGCTTTGACCAGGCCGAATTGGTGAACGTCTGCGAATACCGGATCAGGTTCGTTCCGGCGGGCTCTATCAGGGCCCCGGCCAATGCAGGCGCCTGGCCTGACCACCTGTAATTATAGCGTAACCCGGAATAAGGCCTGCCGGTTGTTGGCGCATAAGCCGAAACCGAAGATCCCTGTTCCAACTGCGCACCCCAGGCATAAATGTAGTTGTCGGTGTTCCCTGAATAATGTATCTCCTTACTGTCGCCCAGAATAAAAATGTGCAGGCCCGATTCCGGGCTGCGGTCGGGTACGCCTGTAATTTTGAGCCTCCACCATCCGTTACCGGCACTAATTGCCTGGTAGCCGATCACATTGGAGCTAAACGAAAGAAAGGAACCGTCAGTAAGGTCGAACCTGACCGCAGGTGTACCTCCGGTAAAAGACGCGCCGCCCACAAAACTAAACTGAATTTTACTTCGCGTACCTGCTTTGAGGTAAACACTGATCGTAACCGGCTCTCCTTTTATCACGTTCACATTTCTCGACATCCGGTGTTCGCCCAGCACGTTGGTTTCTGTAAGTTTATTGGCGGTATTTTTGCCATCCGGCGCAGTAAATTCGGTGGGTACCGATGCCGTAACACCGATCTTGCTCCAGACATCATTCGCGAAATCCTGGCTTTGTGTCAGGAGGTTTTGCCCTGGTTGTGCAAAATGTATATAACCGTCGGCCCCCATGTAGGATGCTTCCGTTTCCCGCGAAAATGAAATATTGTCATCGAGAGACTCCGGCTCCTGCCGGAAATCAAAAGTCTTTAGTGATGTTGATAGTAAAGAAGGAGTCATAGAATTGACACAATTAATATTATGATGTGTTGGCAATAGAGGATTCAAATCAAAAAATGCCGGGCTGAATGACAAGTAACTTCAGGATTTTATACCGGCAATTCAACTGACAGGTTGCAGGGTCAGGGTGTTATTTTTAATAACAGAAGTAATTTAATTTTCTCATAGGTTCATACGGATAGTGAGGTTTATGTTTTCTTGGTCTGAAAGGCGGGTGGCTAAAATTATTTTTTACATGTGTAGAGATTTAACGAATGACAGGAAAAATCGCAAATATTAAATCTGAACCATTCAAAAAACACTCCGGGGCGAGACAACCTGTGAATATAATTGTAATTTCTCCATAGAAATGTTCAACTTTTCTCACAGGTTATTCCATTACATTATATCAAATCTTATCAGGTGGGGGCGTATTTTATACTTCTTACCTAAAAGTATAAAGAAAATGAAGAAATATAAAATCCGAAAATGGATTTGATGAGGAGGTTGACCAAAAAACCAGTGAATGGTATTGTGAGCAGATATTGACTCATAAAAGCGTGAATAAGATCTAGTTACGAGAACGTTAATTATACTACAAAGACGCATAGTTTCAACTGTATATATTTGTAGTATGATTTAAAATGTAAGTAGTTTTCTTTATTGTTTCGAACTAATTTTTAATCAAATAAATATCTCTATTCAACTACATTTCCAAAATACACAGCAAGATATTCAAGCAATTCCCGATATTAGTTTTGAATGGTCAGATTACATGGGAAACTTATTCCACAACGCTTGCGGCACTTTCCCGGATTGAGATAAAAGTATTTCCCCAGTTTTTATAAATGCGGCTGATAAAAGCCACTCAATACGAAGGAGAATAGTGATGGAGGAAAGAGGTAATTCCACATTTTGCTTCGAAGAAATGCGCGACTACCGACGGATTGGAACCAAAGTAAAAAGATCATGGCACCTGAGCTTCCCGGCATCAGGAACAGCAGTTCCCGGACAGGCAGTGTTGCAGGGCGCATATTTGACTGTCAATATCTAAATAAAAAAACATCCCGTTGAGCGGCCGCTCAACGGGATGTTGCACATTAATTATGATGGATACTTTTATGAAAAACCTCGAGATATCGCAGTCGGATTGACAGACCGTTACACTACCGGGTTCCAGCCTTTTTCATATTCCCTGGACCACAGCTTCTCTGCATCTTTGTCACCGATAATGTGCCCGTTTTGAGGGTCAATTTTCAGGTCCCTACCCACACGCCAGGCAATATTACCCAACTGCATGGCCACCACACTTTTGTAACCCAATTCCACATCACAATTCGGCCGTCGGTTGGTTTTAATGGCATCCAGAAAATCAGCAACATGCAGGCTGTCCATACCCAGGCTCGGACTGGCCAGGTTACGTCCCTGCACATCTGCCTTTTCCTGTGATTTTACTTCTTTTATGAGCTTGCCGTCGAGGTCGTAAACAGTGTATTCGTCACCGCCGGTATCAAGGCTTCCGTTCTCGCCATAGAAAATAATACCCCGGTCAAGCCCTTCGATTTTCCGGCCGTTGGAGCTTCTTGATTCCCAAACCAGGGATATACGCCCTGGAAAGTCCATCGCAATCACTTGCGTATCAGGCGTTTCCCAATCATCTTTAAACTCATACCGTCCACCCACTGAGCTTACACGGGTAGGAAAGTCGACGCCAAGTCCCCAGCGTGCCACATCTACCTCGTGCGTACCGTTGTTCAGAGCTTCTCCTGTTCCCCAGTGCCAGAACCAATGCCAGTCGTAGTGGATAAGCCCTTCCTTGTAAGGCATACGTGGTGCCGGTCCCTGCCACAGCTCATAGTCGAGCCATGATGGTACTGTGCCCGGTTTCAGAATTGTCGCCTTGCGTTTGTTGGTGTACCACGTTTTGGCCATATAAACCCGGCCTATAATACCTTTATGCAGCTCATTGATACCTTCCGTTAATATCGGAGCCGAGCGGCGTTGTGCGCCCATTTGGACTACACGTTTGTATTTACGTGCCGCCTCAACGGCCAATTCTCCTTCTCTCGGGTTGTGGCTTAATGGTTTTTCCACATACACGTGCTTTCCGGCCTGACAACCCATGATCGTGAGCGGTGCGTGCCAGTGGTCCGGCGTTGCAATGTAAATCGCGTCGATTGATTTATCTTCGAGTACCTTCCGGCAGTCTTTTTCCGACTTCGGGGTTTGTACTTGTTTGGCATCCATCACTGCCTTGATTGCCTTTGGAATGGCGCGTTCGTCCACATCGCAGACTACGCCCACTTCCGCGCCTTTCTGGCCGGCAAAAGTTGCGCCCATGCTTTTTCCACGGCTGTTTACGCCGATCGTTCCTACCCTTACCAGTTCATTGGCACCAATAATACGGTTATAACTTTTGGCACTGAAACCGAAAGCGGAACCGCCTATCGCTACACCTACCGACCCTGCTGCTGCTTTCTTTAAAAAATCGCGTCTATTTTCCATAACTTATAACTCTTTGATTTTAATGTTTTTAAAAGAAACATCCGCTCCGTGCTCCTGCAAAAGGATATGCCCTTTTGCAACCGTTCCGAACGCAGGTACCGATTTGTTGAATTTGCTCAACGCAACCGCATCGGTGTACTCTTTTCCGCTCCTTGTAAATTCCAGGATTTTAATACCATTGAGCCAGTGCTCCACTTTTTTTCCTTTTGCCACCACCCGCATCGTGTTCCATTTTCCAGGTGCATTCGTTTTTTTGACCGATTCATCCGGCGGCATGACATCGTAAAAGGAACCTGTAAGATGATTGGCTTTTTTGTTGTCCTCAGCCAGCTTATCGTCCAGGATCTGATACTCAAATCCCAGGTTTCCGCCTTTTTCATATTTGGTGAAAAAGTACTTGATCCCGCTGTTCCCTTCCGGTGCAATATTAAAATCTGCCATCAGTTCAAAGTCGCCAAACTCTCCGGCGCTCACAATGTCACCTCCTTTTTTGCCTTTGACCGCGGAAATAGTGCCGTCTTTCACCTCCCAGCCAGCCGGTACCGGAGCGCCTGCAGTGGTGGTCCAGCCGGTAGTAGTTTTCCCATCAAATAAAAGCACCCATCCTTCCTTTTTCTCCTTGGTAGTCAACACATTTGCCTTCTGCGAGAAGGCTGCGGACGGAAACAGCATCCAAACCAGCAAGCCACTTATCAGTATTTTATTCATTTTGGTTCGTGTTCAATTAATAGCCGGGATTTTGTTTGATTTTTTCAGGATTGGACTGAATTACTTGCAAAGGGATGGGGAACAAAAGCATATTGTCGTTCCAGCTGGCCGGATTGAAGCCATTTTGTTCCTTTTGCTCCTGGCTCATCACATCTTTTGCACGCTCGGTACGTACCAGGTCAAACCATCTGTGGTTTTCAAAGGCAAGCTCAATGCGGCGCTCTTTTTCGATAGCCAGCAAAAATGCAGCATCGGAAGTAAATGGAGCATAGTCAGGAACTGCCCCGGCTGCTGCGCCGGCAGTATTTCGGGCACGCTGACGAATTTTATTGAGATAAATAAGGGCCGTCTGCTGTTGTTTTCCCTGGCGCACCAGTGCTTCGCTGTAAAGCAGATACACGTCGGCAAGTCTCAGCTCGATCCAGTTATTGTCATTGTCCGGTGTAACCGAGAAGGACACGTCATAATATTTCTTGACATACTTTTCGTTGATCCTTGTCCCACCCGGATCGGACACGTATCCGTCGCTCATTGAAATCGCTTTTCTAGGATCGCCAACTTCGTAAGCAGCCGACATTGAAGGCGTAGGTGCATTGAATCCCGACTTATCCCCTACCAGAACAACTTCCTTATTTGAGAAACGCGGCGCGAAATCGTTGCTCCACGGGCTTCCCGTAGTGGTACCTCCCTTTTTGTACTGAACCTCGAACAAGGATTCAGAACTGTTTTTGTTCGTCACGCTGAAAAGTGTCTTGTAATCCGCAACCAGTGAATATTGCGGGTTGTTAATTATTTCAAGTGCCTTTGCTTCTGCCAGGGCATAATGCGAGGCCCCTTTTTTCAAAGGATAACCGGCCATGGTCATATATACTTTGGCAAGCAAGCCTTTGGCCCCGCCCAGCGTCACACGGCCTTTATCATTGGAAGCATAAGTTCCGGGGAGATTAGCCTCAGCAAATTTCAGGTCATCTACAATAAAATTATAGATCTCCCCCGTCGAAACCCGTCCAAGCGTATAGGCTTCCTGTACCGACAATTGTTTGTCCACCTTCGGCACATCTCCATAAACCCGCACCAGCCAGAAGTAAACGAGCGCACGCAGGAACCTGGCTTCTGCTTTATATTGAGATTTCAGTTTTTCGTCCCGGAAAGGAACTGCATCAATTTTATCCAGCACAATATTGGCCCGGAGTATGGTAACAAAGCTGCGGTTCCACAAGTCCAGTATGTTCTGGTTGTCGGAAAGCAGGATATCACCGAAATTATCGATCGAAGTCATATCCTTGGAGCTTCCGGGTACCCATGAAAAAGTAGTATTATCGGAACGGATCTCGCCCGTGTAGATGTAAAGCTGATTATACACATCCCGCAGCGACGCGTACGGAGACATGACAGCCTGGTTCATATCCTGCTCGGTTTTATAGAAATTCCCGGCATTCATATCCGAAATAGGCTGAAGATCTATGAATTTTTCCTTGCAAGAAAGAGAGGCCCCTACTAGCAAAGAGGCTAAAATATATCGTTTCATTTTAAAAGAATTTAATGGGAAGTAATTAAAATGTTACGTTAAGACCGGCAATAACGGTTCTTGCTGATGGGTAACCCAAGTAATCGCCACCCCTTGACAACCCGGATTCACTGCTCGTTTCGGGGTCAAAACCAGGATATTTGGTGAACGTGTACAAATTTTGTCCAGTCACGTACACTCTCAGCGCCTTCACTTTGATACGCTGCATAAATTCATTGCTGAAGGTATACCCCAGCGAAACGTTACGGATACGCAGGAACGAACCGTCTTCCACCCAATAGCTCGACGGCTCTTTCTGGAGACCTTTCGGGTCACGGTTGGCGCGGAGAACTTCACCCGATCCCGGCTCTTCTTCTGAACGCCAGCGGTCTTTCAATTTCGCGCGGCCGTTTCTGTCACCATGATAAATACCGATCATGCGGTTAAAGAAACTGAACAATTTTGCTCCCTGGGAGCCGGTCAGCATCAGGTTCAGGTCAAAACCCTTATAGGTAAAATCATTGCCGAAACCATAGATGAATTTCGGCTGGTTGCTACCCAGGTAAGTTTTGTCTGCCGCAGTGATTTGTCCGTCGTTATTAACATCGATATACCTTGGGTCGCCGGGCCTGTCATTGGCCAGGTGCGGCGCAGCATCAAGTTCCGCCTGGTTTTTAAATACACCGTCGTACTGGTAACCAAAGAAAGTAGCGATAGGCTGTCCTATGGTTGTAATAAACGTGTTGTTGGCGTTGGCAGCCCCAGAATAAATCGGGCGTCTGTCCGGTCCAAGCGCAAGTACCTTATTTTGATTGAACGAAATATTGGCATCGGTTGACCATTTAAACTCACCCGTTGTGTTTCTGGTCCTCACCAAAAATTCCATCCCTTTGTTTTCCACTTTGCCAATGTTCTGCAATTGTGTTGCGTAACCGCTGATAGTAGGAACAGGTACGTTCAGCAGCAGATCGACCGACTTACTGTTGTAAAAATCTGCTTCCAGACGAATTCTTTCACGCAACAGCCCCAGTTCAAGACCCAGGTTCCACTGCATTGTTTTTTCCCATCCCAGGTTAGGGTTCGGATAGTTCACCGGGTTCACCGCATTGACCAGAATTCCGTTCAAAGGATAGTACCCGGAAACTGTGCGGGCGATGGATTCATAATTTCCGATTTTGTTGTTTCCGACCAATCCCCAGCTTCCTCTTACTTTCAGTTCGCTGATCTGGCTGATGTTCTGTAAAAAAGGTTCACTGCTGATCCTCCATCCCGCGGACACTGATGGGAACGTACCCCATCTGTTTTCCGAACCAAATCTGGAAGAACCATCTCTCCGGATACTGGCAGAAAACAGGTATTTATCGTCATAAGAATACGTCAGACGGCTAAGGTAGGAAATAAGTGAATTCTGGTCCTCGGTGCCTGTGCCTCCTACAACCTGGCCGCCCTTGATATTACGTACGGCGTCGTTCGGGAAATTTTGTGCATTGATACGGTTGTATTCTGCATAAGATTTCTGGGCAGTATATCCTGCCAGCAAGTTGACAGAGTGCTTATTAAACACCTTATTATAAGTAAGCGTATGTTCGTTCAGCCAGTTTGCACCCAGCCAGGTTTCGGCCCGTGCATTGGCGATGCGCGGCGCGCGGGAACCGTCGGTATCCACAAAAGATGGCTGATAGTATTTCAGGCGCCTGTTTTCCAAATTTCCGTTCAGGCTGACGCGGTATTTCAGTCCTTCCATGATCTGGTATTCCGCATAGGCAGAAGCGATCACAGCATTCTTTTTGGTGAAATTGGTCA
This sequence comes from Dyadobacter bucti, assembly GCF_005869225.1. Taxonomy (GTDB): domain Bacteria; phylum Bacteroidota; class Bacteroidia; order Cytophagales; family Spirosomataceae; genus Dyadobacter; species Dyadobacter bucti. The sequence goes on from NZ_SWFP01000002.1 coordinate 496,117, forward strand.
CGTTTTCGGCAATGCTCACCGGGTTGGCCACGTCTCCCGCCCATATCTCGGGGTTTCTTACCTGAGAACCATAAGTTCCGTCGGCGTTTCTCAGCGGGTAAATCGGCGGCAGGTAAAGTGCATAGGCAAGCGGGCTGTCCTTGCCATTCGCTATCTCGTTGTTTTCAGAATAGTAAGCACTTACAGCCACACCCACTTCCAGTTTTTTGGTAACATTGGTGGTCAGGTTTGTCCTGAGATTATACCTTTTAAAATCGGTATTGATCTGGATCCCCTGCTGGTTGGTATAGCTTCCCGAAACTGCATACCTTGTTTTTTCTGAACCTCCGTTCACAGAAAGTTCGTGTTTTTGAGTCGACGCATTTCTGAATATCTCATCCTGCCAGTTGATATCGCCAAAATTGCTCGGGTCGTTGAAACTTTCCGGAATAATGTAAAAGTTGGCATTCGTATATTTCGACCTCATCTCGTTGGGATCGTTGATGGTATGCGGAGGATCGCCAGGCATCGGGGTCCTGTCGAGCCAGGCCTGATTATGTCCGTCTTTGAAAAACTCAAGATATTCCCGGCTGTTCATCATGTCGATTTTTCTGGCTACCTGCTGAACCCCGTAAAAAGTGCTGAACGAAACCGTCGGCGCACCGGTAGTACCTTTTTTGGTCGTGATGATCACCACACCATTGGCTCCGCGTGAACCGTAGATAGCTGTGGAAGACGCGTCTTTTAAAACCTGTATGCTTTCAATGTCGGATGTGTTAACGAGCGAAAAAGCACTGCTGTCGATCGGATAACCATCGATCACATACAGGGGGGAGCTGTTGGCGGAAATAGATCCCGTGCCCCGGATGCGGATACTCAAACCTTCACCACCCGGCGCACCGTTCACCTGCTGCACCTGCACACCGGCCATCTGTCCTACCAGCGCTTCTCCATAAGAAACCGCCGCTGCTTTGGTTTTAAGCCTGTCCGCCGAGATAGTCGCGATAGCGCCTGTCAGGTCTGCCTTTTTCTGCGTTCCATAGCCCACCACCACTATTTCGTTCAGTGATTTGTTGTCTACTGCGAGCGAAATGTTGATGATGCTTTGGTTCCCCACGGCCATTTCCTGGGACGCGTAACCCACAAAAGAAAAAACAAGGATCGACTGGCTATTTGCGACGTCGAGGGTAAATTTTCCGTCGATGTCTGTAACCGTTCCTCTTTGCGTGCCTTTTTCCACGACACTTACCCCGGGAAGCCCTGACCCGCTTTCATCGATTACTTTTCCTGACACCGACTGATCGTCCTTTTTTGGCACCTCCTGCTCCACCTCATCGGTATTGAGCATGATCTGTCCTCCGATCACACGGTAAGAAATATTGAGTGGCCGCAGTACCATGCCAAGTACCTCGGAAAGCTTCCTGTCTGACGCCGTAACGCTCACCCGGCGGTTGGCCTGGATGGTATTGGAGCTGTACACAAATTTCACATTAGCCAGGCCTTCGATTTTGTTCAGTACCTTTTTGATCTCTGTGTTCTCAACTTTGATGGAAATCGAATGATCAAGCAGGTCCTGAGTGCGGACTTCGCGTGCAAATCCCAACGAGATCCCCACGCCTATCAATAATGAATGCAGTAGCGTAATCCTCATGATACGTAGCAGTAGAGGATGAAATTGTATTGGTTTTTTCATTAAGTTTGAACGTTTTTGTTAAGTTTTAAAAATTTGACAAAAACCCTCCCGGTCATCTTTTCAGATGAGAACTTGCCAAGTTTCAGAAAGGGAAAACAAACAGGGTCGGATGTGGTCTCAACACATTCGGCTCTTTTTACAGCAGCAACGGTTTTAATGCATAGTTAAAAACAGGGGTTAAAAGTTAATGTGCGGAGCAGCCCTTACCGCTCAGCAGAATCCGGGTGCCTTTTACCTCATAGCGTGCATTCACTGCCGCGCTGATCAGATCCAGCTTTGTAAACATGGGCTGCCTGTTGATATCGGCAGTAAAAAGGCAGTTTTTGAATCTCTCATTTTCCAGCACTATCTCTATTCCATAAGCCTTTTCCAAAGCCTCAAGAACCTGGGTCAAAGGCACGTCGTCAAATACAAAACGCCCGGCATAAGATTGCTGCATCACAGGCTCGTCCACCAGGCTCGTTACAAACGACTGGTTTTCATGTGTATACATCACCCGTTGGTTCGGGCTCAGTACCACACCGTTCTTTGTCTCTCCGGCAATAACATCATCATGCTCATTACGCTGAAATACAGATACTTTACCCGTCACGACAGAAACTTCCACGGCATTGCTGCTGTCGGCAATGTCAACCCAGAAACTCGTGCCGAGCACCTGAGTGGCAATAGCACCGGTATAAACGAAAAATGGTTTTTCAGGATTTTTGGCAACTTTAAAGAACGCTTTTCCTTTTAAAAAAACTTCCCGCCTGCCGTCGCTGAATGTGGTAGGATATTGTATGCTGCCTTTGGGCGAAAGACTGATCTCGCTGCCATCTGCAAGGCTTATCCGAACGGGCACCGCGCTGTTATTGGTTTTGGTGATCAGCCCCTGCGGAAACCGCCCGGCAGCTCTTTCTTCATCTACCCTGTCAGCCCGTTTGCGGTTGAAATGATATCCACCCCAGACCATGAAAAAGAACACGGCCGCCGCTGCCCATCGCCAGTTCAGTAGAAACGGCATTACTTTGCCCTTCAAAGACGAAGCCGGCTGCGTCCTGCCCTGAATGGCATTCCATAAACGGTCCTCGGTCTGCTGGTTTTCCTGATAGGAATGATCCGCTGCTCCGCCATCGATCAACGCAAACCAATGTTCTACCAGACGCCGCTCCTGTTCGGTACAATCTCCGCTGCGATAACGGCTCAGTAAGGTATGAAAATGATGCTTGTTCATGAACAATGGTATCCTTTATATAAAGACTGAGAAATGCGGCATTACCGCAAAATTGAAAACAAATTCATTGAATAATTATACAAGATCCTGATTTTCCGTAAAATATTCTTTAAAATATACTACTTGAAAATGCAACGAGGCACAATGCTATAAACTCTTTGAGCAGGACTTTGAGCACACGCACGGCCTGGGAGATGTGGTACTCTACCGTGCGTTCGGGCAGGTTAAGGTCTGCTGAGATCTGTCTGACGGTCTTCCCTTCGAACCGGTTGAGCAGAAAGATACGCTGCGTTTTGTCCGGCAGGCTTGCGATGGAATTTTGCATGGTAGCTTCCAGTTCTTCCAGAAAAAAGGAATATTCCGGTGCCTCGGGTGGCTCTATGGTATCAAGCTCGGAGAAGATTTTTTCCTTGTAATGATCGATTACCCTGTTCCGGACAGCTGTGAACAGATAAGCCCGCAGATTTTTGACCTGCAGGGACTCCCGCTTCTCCCATACCGTCACAAAAAGATCCTGGATAATTTCCTCTGACACGTCCGCATCATGGGTTTTGAGGAAAGCAAAATCGAATAAATGCTGCCAATACCGGCGATAGATCAACTCGAACGCCACATTATCATGGCTTTTAAGTCGGGTCAAAAGTTCGCTATCGTCCTGAAACAGAGGCTTCATTATTTAATTAACATGAATTTCAAAAAAACGGATCACCACCTCCGATTATTTTGCAAATAAATCTTGATTTCTCACCATCTAAAATTACGCCAAAAACATCGGTAAATCAGGCTACCGCTAATTATTGGCGGGAAAAAAGAATGATTTAATGAAGAAATCGGGTAACAGTATGCAAGTAAAATGCGGAACGATATCCTATAAACGTAATCTCTGCCAAAACCTGAAGTTTACAACTTCTGTTTCAACAGAGATTACCGCAGCGTTGTCGCTGCTCAGTTATTTGAGGTGCCAGTTTAAGCTTTCGGACTGATCCGGACAATTTTACCGGAGTTTTCCAATACAACATAAATATTACCGTCGTGGCCCTGACGCACGTCCCTGACACGTCCCAGCTTTTCAAAAATTATTTCCCGGTTGGTAACCTTATTTCCCTTTACCGTGAGGTGCTGGATGTACATGAATTTAAGTGAACCTACGAGCAGATCCCCATTCCAGTCTTTAAACTTAGCATTGTTTACAAAGGTCATTCCGCATGGGGCTATCGACGGGCGCCAGTAAATCACAGGCTGCTCCAGTCCTGCGCGGGCAGTATCTTTGGAAATAATACTATTGTCATAATCGATTCCGTACGTGATCAGCGGCCAGCCATAATTTTTGCCCCGCTCGATAATGTTCAGTTCATCGCCACCCTGCGGGCCATGCTCATGTTCCCAGATTACGCCGGTAGTAGGGTTGATAACCATTCCCTGCGGATTTCTGTGACCATAAGTCCATATTTCAGGACGGGCACCTGCGGTTTTCACAAAAGGATTGTCGGTCGGGATTTTTCCATCTTCATGCAGCCTTACCACTTTGCCCTGGTCGCGGCCCAGGTCTTGGGAATTTTCTTTCTGTCCGCGCTCGCCCAGCGAAAGGAACACATATCCTTTTTTGTCGAAAACAATCCGTCCGCCATAATGCGGGCTTGACTTCACATTCGGCAGCGCCTTGAACAAATGCTGTATGTCCGTCAGCGCGTGGTCTTTCAGCTTGGCACGGATCAGAGCAGTGTTCGCACCGTCGTCGTCCCCTTCTTCACCGGCAGCTTTCGGGGACGAATAGCTGATATAGATCCAGCCGTTTTTGGCGTAATCCGGATGCAGTGCAATATCCAGCAAACCACCCTGTCCTTTGTACAATACTTCCGGGACACCGGTGATCGGATTGGGATCCAGGACACCATTTTGAACGAGCCGCAGCTTACCTACCCGTTCCGTAACCAATAAGTCGCCATTTGGCAGCAAAGCCGAGGCCCAGGGCATTTTCAGGCCCTGAGCGACCGTATCTACCTTCAGATCGGCCACTGAAAATTTCTTATTGGGAGCTTTCTTGTCCGACATCCCGCTGTTGCTCATAAAAGCAACCGAAGAAATCATCAGCAATCCTCCCAGCGCTACCGACAGTGCCTTCTTTGATAATAAATTGTTGTCCATCATGGTTTAAATAATTGAGAAATCCGGTGGTTATTAAATACATATTCACAAATATACGCCTGATCGTGACGGCTTTAACGTTCCAGAACCAGCTCGTTCAAATGACCATTGATAAAATCAATTTCCTGCTGGCTGAGACCGATTTCCATGGCGGCAGCGTTTTCCAGTGCCTGCCTGGCATCCCGCGCACCTACCAGGGCAATGGTAATACCCGGCTGTTCTACCGTCCACCGGAGGACAAGCTGGCCGATGGATGCATTTTTTTCTTCCGCCAGCGGTTTGATCTTATCCAGAAACGCATTCACCCGTCTCAGGTTTTCATCAGTATAAAAATACAGCTGGGCACGGTGATCGTCATTCCCGAATTGATATCCGGGCTTCATTTTGCCGGTCAGCAGCCCTCGTTCGAGCGGGCTGTAAGCTAAAATCGCCTTGCCGTGTTCAATGCAGTAAGGAACAGTTTCCTTTTCGATATCCCGCTTGACCATGCTGTAAGGAACCTGATCGGACGCGAGATCAATGTATTGAGAAGCCTCACGCATCAGCTCCGCCGAATAGTTGCAAACCCCCGCATACCTGACTTTCCCTTCTTTGATGAGCTTTGAAACCGCCTCCATTGTTTCCTCGATAGGCGTGGTTTTATCATGCCAATGGATCTGATACAGGTCGATATAGTCCGTACCGAGGCGTTTCAGGCTGTTCTCACATTCCAGGATGATGCTGTCTTTGGCCGCATATTTGTAGATATCGATATCGTTGCCGTTGTTATCCTTACTATGCATAGCCAAGTCGCCTTTCGCAAGGTCCCAGCGCATACCATACTTGGTCAGTATCTGGACTTTTTCGCGCGGGATCTCTTTGATCGCTTCACCGACAATCTCCTCGCTCAGGCCCTGCCCGTAAACAGGGGCGGTGTCTATGGAAGTAACTCCATGATGATAGGATTCTCTGATCGCCTTTACGGCTTCGCTTCTTTCTGTTCCCCCCCACATCCAACCACCCGCCGCCCAGGCGCCAAAAGTGATTACAGACAGGCTGAGGCCCTCGCCTGCGCTGCCAATTTTTCTATATTGCATCAGTCTATTGTTTTGATTCAGCCTGCAAATGACGACTAAAATTGTGTATCAGGCAATATTCGCAATTTGTCAGATGAAACGACGAACAATTCCTATCCAGACCCTTCATAAAACCGGATTTTGCAACGTATATCACATGACGTCTACAATATAACCGGTTAATCCACGTCTGCTCGGGTGCCTAAAAGCTTGTACTAAGGTTTTACCAAGCGTCAAAAATCAAATTTCCTGCACTTTTTCCGCAGCCTTTTCTACTTTTTCTGCCCCTTTCTTGATGCCTTTTTTGGTAGCGTCGTATCCCTTTTCAGCTGCCTCTCCAACTTTTTCAGCGCCCTTTTTGACACCTTTTTTGGTAGCATCATATCCTTTTTCGGCCGTTTCGCCTACCTTTTGCGCTCCTTTTTTTACGCCCTGCCCTACCACTTTCGCATCCTTCTTCACTTCCTCTCCCACCTTTTTTGCCGTGGTTTTAGCCTTGTCCACAACCTTGTCGGTTGTGTCCTGCGCATACAGGGCCGTTGAAAATGCCATGAATGCCAACACCATAACTATCCTTTTCATAAAAATTAAAATCAGTTAAAACATAACGGATATCCGCTTTTACCTTTGGAACAATCCCGACGCCATATTAAGTCCAGTTTGGGTTAAATTTTTACAGGCAATCATTGATTCGGATCAAACCAGCATGTAACCGTTACAACCAAAACAGATATTAAATAAATTAGGAAAATTGTGATAAATAATTGTATAATCTTTAAATTTATGACCTTTAAATTCAATGACCGCCACGTCATCTTTTATTTGAGATACCTGGATGTTTCCATTCAGAGAGTAGTTTTTTAACCTTTCCGGAATTTTTTTAAAACATTCCTCTACTTCAAAACAGATGTCTACAGAAAATGATGAATTTTTAGCCCGAAACGTTTCGGCCCTTAAAATGGGGGACAGGTCTGCCTTTGAATACATCTATTACTGTTTCGTAACGAGACTATATACTTTTGCAAGAAAAATGGTTCATAATGAGGACGATGCAGAAGAAATCGTACAGGAAGTGTTTGTGAAGTTATGGGAGCGCAGGCAGTTTCTCGACCCTGCCCAAAACATTAGCGGTTATCTTTTCAAAATAGCAAAAAACATCGTCTACAATAAGGCCAGGCATCAGGTGCACGAGCTCGCTTACGGAAAATATCTGTCAGAAAATGAAGGTACCGGAAATGCTACAGAGGAGCAGATCAACTATGAGGAATTAAGCCATTTGCTGGAAGAAGCGTTCACGACGATGCCTCCGACCCGGAAGCAGGTTTTTGTAATGAGCAGGATAGAGGGCCTGAGTAACAGCGAAATCGCGCAACGGCTGCAAACCAGCAACAGCAACATTGAGAACCATATCAACAAGGCGCTTCACGATATCAGGAGGAAACTGGAGAGGCATAAGATGATCTGAACACAGTATTTATAATTAATTTACTGCAAAAATCTCCGGATATAATCGTTTTACTGCGCGCAAAACTGTTTTACAGCAGAATAAGCCTCACTCATAAAGACAAACCAACATCTCGAAGTCCCTGACCTCCGGCACTACGCATTCTATCCAGCCGTTCGCTTTCCTGAATTTGACGGATTTTCCGGACCGCATTAACCTTAGTTCCTTTACCGGCTTTGCAGGTTGAAAACGAATCGTCGTGTTTTGTATCGCAACGGGTTCAAGCAGGGAAGCACCGATCTGGCCGGAGTGGTTCAGCATACCAATCCATTCGAAAGCGCCGTTCCGGTTGGCAAGATGCGTCATTTCTATAAGCGGCGAAGCATCTGTGACGAGGGTACCTTCCAATTTCAGGAGGTCTTTGACGGCAGAAACAAACAATGCTTTGTGGGCATAATGACCCTTGAAATGATACTGTGCGCCGATTTGCCACGGGATGAAAACGGCCTTCCCTTTTCCGAAATCATTGCTGACCAGCCCGGGAAAATCCGTTATTTCCGACGAAGTATAGTACGATTTTTCGGGCGGGCCGAACATCGTTTCCGGCAGCAGTTTCAGGTAACCTTTTGCATTCCCTTTTGTCCTGCATTTCAGAAAATCACCATACATCATCATCAGGTCAAAATCAGCAAAGTTTTTTGTGCCAAGCGCCGCCTTATCACTTTCCGAAACTTTCAGATAAGTTGATTTTGCCTTTTTGAAAACATCGAAACCAGCCTCGGTTCCCAATGACAGCAGCCGGATCTGATGGGTAGGATTTCCGATCGCATCTTTTGTAGAAGTGAAACCAGTGACCAGTATTTTGCCTCCATTTTTAACATAATCATCGATAGTGGAAATAAATTTATCATCCATCGTACTCACATCCCCCAATATAAGCGCATCGTAATCAGCCAGTTTACGCGGCGCCCGTACATTTCCGACCGAAGCAGGCTCAATCACATCATACATGATATGCTCCTCAGAGAGCAGTTTGATCATGCCTTTGTATTCCTCACCCGTACCACGGATCAGCCCAACTTTGCTTACCTGCTGAATGTTAGCGAACAGTTTTTCATTTGTTTTATGAAACCGGTAAATATCATTCATCACAGGTATAAATCTGCGGTCTTCCTGATTGGCCAGCGTACCGATCACATACACGTCCAGAGGTGCGCCGTTGAGCATATTTTCCAGTACCCACGTTCTGGAAATATTTGGGGAAGTAGCGATATGCCGGTAGCCGATCGCCAGAAAATACTGCAGCAAATTGCTCGGTGTCCTGTCTTTGTAAGAACCCAAAACCCGCTTTACATGGTCTGTCGAGAAATAATTCCACTCATAGTCGGACGTCAGCCAGGAGCTGGACTCGCTACGGGTGAGGTCTACACCGGCATCGGTGTATGTACAGATAATAAGCTTTGGATTTTGTTTCTTTATCGCATTCCCGACTTTTTTAAAGAGCTCCTCAGAAGTAGTTTTTCTGAATGCATTGTATTTCCTGAAAACCGGGTCGTTCATATCTTCCTTTACCGGCAGCGTCGTGCCGGTGGAATCAAGAAACCTCTTTTTACAATTGTCACACTGGCAGATACCGTGGTAAACTCCGCTGTAATCGGATGTGGTATAGCCGGGCATATTGAAGAAAATCCCGTCCAGATCATAGCTTTCAATGGTTTCTTTCAGTATGTCAAAAGTATATTGCTGCTGGTAACCGCCATTCACACATGTATGTACCTGGCCGTTGTAATTCACATTTTTACCGTCGGTTCCCACATACAGCCACTCCGGTTTCTTCGCCGCCAGCGATTCGTTGATCTTGCTCACATCAAAACGTCCCAATACCTTAATGCCTCTGGCATGAAGCCTTTTCAAAAGCTCGCCGACCAGATCGCCCTTCATGTAGGTGTTTTTGTAATGAAAAGGCAGCTTCGTCGGATAATTGGCGACAATTCCGCCGACATTTAACAAAACAACATTGGCAGAAGCATCCTCGATAGACTTTATATAAGCATCCACATCCATCAACGCATCAATTTCCCGGAGATTGGTCTGGATCAGCCGGATCGGCGTGCGGTTCCACCAGGTGGTATCGTAGCGGCCGGGATCAAGCGCAGGTAGCTGTGCATAAGTTTTCGCATGAATAGTTAGAAAAAAGGTAAGAAAACCAGTTGCAAACAGCATAGTCTTTTTGAGGACTTCCATATCATGTTCGTTTTGATGCCGGCGATAACGTATTATTTCAATTCCTGAACGGTCTTTCGGTTGTGACTTTCACCTTGTACTTCGTCGTGCCCGGCTTCCATTCCTTCGCCATGACAATATCCGCGTCCACTTTTTTGATCAGTTCGGGAATATTCACAAACCCTACCCGGTTGTAAAGTGCAGGTTTGTATAATGAATCGTAGACCTTTGCGTATTTGGCCCAATGCGTTTTCGCCTCTTCGAGATAAGCCACTGCTTTGGTTTTATCGGCCTCATTTCCAAACTGATCGAATAAGGTAAGACTGCATGCCGCCTTCATTTTCAACGCATAATAGTTGCCGATATGGGCAAAAGCTTCTATGTCTCCCAGCGTCTGGTCCAGTTCGGTAAACGAGCCGCTTTTGCGTTCAGGCAAAGCTTTCAGGCCGGCTAATGCTTCCTGCGAAAGTCTCGACAGTGTATCCGCCACCGAAAGCGGCGATTGCAGCGAATCCTTTTTCCCTTCATGCTTGTACTGCGCCCAGAGATAAATGTTCCTGATTCCGCTTCCCGGCATCGGCTCCCGCTCTATATAATCCCCGACGGTGAAAAATCCTTTGTGCGTCGGGTGGCTGATATTGGCTTCCGGCAGCCATTTCAGGTCGATATCGCCCCATACATACCGGGTTATCCACGGGAAGATCATAGAAGCAGCAGACCATGGTTTGTACAGCTTTTGTACATCTATTTTCGGAAACCGGGTCTGCAGGGTTTTGATAAAAACATGGTCAGGCAGCTCCGGGTCATAACTCAGCCGTCCCCAAAGCATAAAGGAATACCATTGCTTTTGCAGGATCAGCTCATGTTCCGGCCCCTTTGTGAGGTAGTCGCGGCCCCAGTTGTAGCCGTCCGGACCCATATAGTAGCCTGCGATTTTCTCAACTTCGGGAATGTTTTTGATAAACTGCCGGGCAAAATCATTGTTGGCCCAGCGGAAACTATAAATATCATCATTGCGGATCGTCAGCCAGCTTTTGGTTTTTTGCGAAAGCAGCGGCATTGCAGCATCTACGAATGGTGGGTTCGTAGTTGAATACATGTGGGCGATGGCATATTTCAAACTCAGATCAAAAGTGCCCGGATAATCGCGGAAGGCCTCTTTGATACCACTCAAAGATGTCTGGTGAAAACGATGGATCAGCCTGAACTTGCGCTGCGGCTCCTTTTGCAGTGCGTCCCGGATTCCCTCTCCGTAGGTACGCCAGAGCCATTTTTCATTGGCCTGCTCACCGGTCAGCTTCCCGTTCATTGACTCCCCGGCGGTAATTCCCATACCAGCAAGAAGTGGATAAGTATGCACCATTTCCCGTACAGCCGCCCTGAAATAAGCCACTGTCGTGTCGTTCTCCTGCCGGTTCGTAATTCCGTGTTTCCCCTCCGCACCGTTTGTAAAAATATTCCATGTAAACATATAGACCTCAATGCCCCGGTCGCTGGCCATCTGCATCACGTCCTTCCAGAAAGCGATCTTTTCATCAATGCTTATTTTCTTTACCACCTCGACATTTTTCAGCAGGTTGGGGCGAACGAAATTGATCCCCATGTGACTGTACCCGTCATCGAATTTCTCCTTTGTCCGCCACACATCATTCAATGCTACCTCAGGAAATTCCGGAATTTTCACCATAGATGGAAAAGGATGCAAACTCCACAGGCTCAATACATTGTAACGGTTTTTCGCCATTTCGTCCAGATAGGCTGCCCAGAACGATTTCTCCCAGACATTCGGGATGTTCTGCTGTGCTGCATCGCTCGGATCCGTATAACTGGGTGTGCGCAGATCGAGAGGAATATTGAATTTAATGCCTCTGCGGTCGAGATAGGGTTTGTGATCCGAGTCCGGCATTTCACCGATGGTTTGGATACCGATTGCCTCCGCAACATCCAGCCCGCCGTACATCGCGCCCGTTTTGTCACCCGCCAGCACGTAAATATTCTTTTTATTCCCGCTTTTCTTAACCCGTATTGCATAACATTGCCAACCCAGGTTTTCGGGCGTTTTCAAATTTTCATCCCCCGCTATTTTTACCGCGGCAGCAGAATCAGAAATAATCCGGACCGCAATATTTTCACCTGTCTTACTTCTTCCCCCAGCCTTTTTTATCAGGTCACTGACATAGGAGAGCTGATTCCCCGGAGCGTCTGTCTGGACGCTGACGGCGGCTTTCTGGGCAATCACGAGCTGCAAACCACTCCCGGCCAGCAACAACGAAAGAAGACAAAGGCTTGGAAGATGTAGGGGCATGGGGGATTAGTTTTGAATGAGTGAGTGAGTGAATGATTGAATGATTGAATGATTGAATGATTGAATGAGTGAATGAGTGAGTGAGTGAATGAGTGAATGAGTGAATGAGTGAGTGTTGAATGATTGAATGATTGAATGATTGAATGAGTGAATGAGTGAATGAGTGAGTGTGTGAGTGTGTGAGTGTGTGAATCTTGAATTTTAAATGGTTCGAAGCCCCTGCTTCGGACACCTATTCTAAGGCCTCCGGCCGATCAAAGAGACTCATACAAACACAGCAACATTTCAAAATCCCCGAGCTGCGGCAGCTTGCATTCTACCCAGCCATTGGTTTGCTTGAAAGTCAGATTTGAGCCGGAGGTCATTAGCTTGATCTGCTTGATTGGTTTTGCAGGTTTGAAACGGATGTTGGTATTGTGGATCGTGACCGGTTCGCGCAGCGAGCCGCCGATCTGCCCCGAATGGTTGATCATCCCAAGCCACTCAAACGCTCCGTTCCTGTTGGCAAGATGCGACATTTCGATCAGGGGCGAAGCGTCCGTTACCACTGTCCTTTCCACATTCAAGAGCTTCGTGAGCGCCGACACAAAAAGTGTCCTGTGCATATAATGACCTTTGAAATGGTACTGCGCGCCCAGCTCCCAGGGAATAAATACCGATTGGCCCTTACCATAAGCATTCGTGATCAGTCCGGGAAAATCTGTAATGTCTTCTTCGGTATAGTATGCTTTTTCGGGCGGGCCAAATCTTGTGGCGGGTACAAATTTCATGAATCCCTTTGCGCTGGCAGCAGGTTTGCATTTGAGGAAATTGGAGTACATCATCATGATACTGAAATCTTTGAACTCCGTTTTTCCTAAAACCGTCTTGTCCGTATCTGAAATTTTAAGGTAGGTCGATTTGGCACGCTGAAAATCTTCATAAGAAGCCACACCGAGCGATTGCAGCCTAATCTCGTTCAGAGGCTTGCCCGACGCGTCTTTTGTGGACGTAAAGCCGGTCGACAATATTTTACCACCGTTTTTTACATAATTATCAATCACCGAGATCACACGCTCATCCATATTGCTCACATCACCAAGGATAACCGCCTCATAATCTTCCAGTTTCCGGGGCAGCCGTTCGGTTCCCAGGGCCGACGGATCGATGATATCGTACATGATGTGTTCTTCCGAAAGTAGTTTGATAATGCCCTCATATTCATTGCGGGAACCTCTTATAAGCGCTATCTTATTGACTGCCTGCACATTTGTAAAAAGCTTTTCATTCTTTTTGTGAAAACCATACAGGTTATTGAGCTGTGGAATGAAAATCCGGTCTTCATAATTTACCAGCGTGCCCACCACTACAAAACCCAGGGGCGCGCCGTGCAGCATGTTTTCCAGCATCCACACTTTTGCAAGATTAGGCGAAGTACCTACGTGCCGGTAGCCAATGGCCTGAAAATAGATCAGCAGGTTACCCGGAGACCGGTCCTTGTACGACCCGAGAACACGTTTGACATTATCCGTTGCGGAATAATTCCATTCTTCCGGCCTGAGCTCCGAACCCGACTCGCTGGCGATCATGTCCACACCGGCATCGGCATAGGTATTGATCATCAGTTTTGGGTTCAATGTTTTGATGTGTGTACCAATTTCCTTAAAAAGCTTATCGGCAGTGGTCTTTTTGAAATCGTTATATTCCCTGTAAACCGGATCGTTCATATCCGCTTTCACGGGCAAGGTATGCCCGGTAGAATCGTGGAATTTTCTTTTACAATTGTCGCACTGGCAAATGCCATAATAATTACCGCTGTAATCAGAAACCGTGTACCCGATCATGTTGAAGAAAACCCCGTCCAGCGGATATTTGCTGATCGCCTCTTTCAGTATCTCCTTCCCATATTCCTGCTGGTAGCCTCCGTTCGGACATGTATGCACCTGACCGTTGTAGTTTACATTTTTTCCCTCAGTGGAAACGTAGAGCCATTCCGGTTTTTTGGCGGCCAAAGTTTCGTTGATCTTGCTGAAATCAAACCGTCCGATCACTTTGATCCCTTTTGCATGAAGCCCTTTGATCAGATCGCCCACCAGATCGCCTTTCATATATTTGTTCCTGAACTGAAAAGGAAGCTCCGTCGGGTAATTAGCGACAATACCGCCTACATTGATCAATACAATATTAGCAGATGCATCTACCATCGACTGCACATAGGCATCGACATCCATGGTCGCATCTATTTCGCGGAGATTGGTCTGCACGAGACGGTAAGGAGCCCGGTTCCACCAGCTTGCGTCATACCTGCCCGGATCAATTTTGGAAAGATCGACGGGTTTCGGAGCAGCCGGTGCCTGGGCAAAAAGCCCGGAAAAAATACCAGACGCCAGTAACAGGGCGAAGCAGGTGATCAGCAAAAACGGTTTTCTATTCATGGTAGTCGGATTTAAGGACATAAAAAAGACATAGTAATCCCACTCCCCTATTTTGGGGCAAATGGCAGGAAACGGAAGAATGCTACTTTTTGAAACTAAGGAAACTCGAATTCACTCCTCCACTTCAACCGCCCGACGGCCGAAGTGGAGGAGCACAAACAATATCATTTATTTACCACATTTTCCGGGCTTCCATTGATAAAAGCTGACAGGTTACTTACCGTAATGTCCATCAATCTCGCTCTCGCTTCCTTGGTTGCCCACGCAATATGCGGTGTGATCAGACAGTTTTTGGCAGTGAAAAGCGGATTGTCGGCAGCCGGTGGTTCTACTGACAATACATCGATTCCCGCACCGGCGATCACTCCGTTGTTCAGCGCGTCGGCAAGGTCTTCGTCCACGATGATCGGACCTCTCGAAGTGTTCAGTAAAAATGCAGAAGGCTTCATTTTCTTTAAGCTTTCCTTGTTGATCAGCCCTTTTGTTTCAGGGAATAACGGACAATGGATACTGACCACGTCCGATTGTTCCAGCAGTTCGGGCACGTCCGCCCATTTGAAATTATGGCGGTGCGACTGGTCGGTGCGGGTACGGCTGTTACCGATTATTTTCATTCCAAAAGCGGTGGCCACATCCCCTACCTGCTGCCCGATGGTTCCAAAACCAATGATACCGATCGTTTTCCCGGCCAGCTCCACCAATGGAAAATCCCAGAAACAAAAATCCGCGGACCTGGCCCATTTGCCTTCCCTTACCACATCACTATGGTGTTTTACATGCTGGCAAAGTTCCAGTAACAAGGCAAAAGTCATCTGGACAACCGAAGTAGTACCATACCCGGGCACATTGGCGACGATTATGCCTTTTGCCTTCGCAACATCAGTATTCACCACATTGTAGCCGGTAGCCAGCACGCCGATAAATTTCAGATCAGGAAGCTGGTTCAGGACATCCTCGCCTATCGGAGTTTTATTGGTAAAAACCACTTCTGCGCCTGCCGCACGTTCCGCCACCTGGGCTGCCGGTGTCCTGTCATAAATCGTAACGTCACCGAGCGCCTTCAACCCATCCCAGGAAAGGTCCCCCGGATTCAATGTGTAGCCATCCAAAATTACAATCTTCATACTTTACTTTTAGTCCAGAATTGATACCATTACCATCGCTAATTTAAAGAGCGATTTCTGCATTTACACCCTCGCCCACGCTTCATTTAAAGTCCGCTTGGCATTTGCGATCACAATATCAGCGTCCTCATCCCCGAAAGGTTTGATCTCAAAACTGACGATCGGCGGATTTTCGGTATTCAGATAGCCGATATCCAGCAGCACTTTCAGATAATCCACCACTTCTTGCACATCGTTTTCGCCGTTCGGGAAGCCGAACCTCGGGTGCACATCTCCGTAGGCAGGCAGATCGGGACTTTTTACCACGCAGTTTCCGATGTGGGCATGCACAATGTAATCCTTCACCGGCAATAGCGATTCTTCGATCGTTTCGTGGATCAGGGGAATGTGGCTAAGGTCAACCATCAGCCCAAAATGGTCATGCTCTTCCTGGATTTCTTTCGCATAACGCAGCGCCAGATCTGCCGGGCCGATTAAGCTTTTTTTATCTACATCATAATCAAACACTTCCAGCGAAATCCGCATACCTCCCTTACTTTTGGCGTAGGCGCAAATTTCTTTGGTGGATTTTACAAGCGCCTGGTAGGATTCCTCTTTGGTAGCCTCTTCGTACCGGCCGCTCAGGAAAGCGAAAGCCACAGCACCTACTTCATAAGCCTCATCAATGCCTTCTTTCAGATTTGCCAAAGCTTTTTGCCTGCCCTCTTCGTTGAGGTCATTGATGTTGAGGCCGGTGGTCAAAAGCCTCGGCTGGGCACCATAAGTAACGGTCATGTGCGCGGTTTCCAGCATTTGTTTTACCTTCTGCCGCGCCTCATTATCTTTGATCGTGGTGATTTCAATGGCGGTAAAATACTCGTCCAGCGCAACTTTCTTTATTGTCTCCACTACCGGCCCTTCTCCTTTTAATGTGGACGGATAGGCCATGAAATGTACCAAACCCACTTTCATGTATTTGACTAATGAATCCTGCATACTGTTTTTATATTGATTATTATTTTGATAAAATCTGCCGTTCCTGATCTTCGGTCCTGGTATCTCTCATAAAAAGGATTGTAGCAGAAAAAGCAATCAGAACCACCAATAATACTGTCAGATAGGTATATCCTTTTGTAAAATCCGGCGTGACTGCCGCTGCCTTTGTGCTGATCATTTCATAGGTAGGGATAATCCAGCTGAACGCATAGGCCTGGGCCAGCACGATCACGCAGATGAAGATCAGCATGTAAAAGCTGTGCTTGACCGTGAACCTGAAAAGCTCCGATTCCTTTCCGACCAGCTGCCCCGCAGCCGCCGCCACGGCTATCGACTGGGGAGAGATCATTTTGCCAACTACCCCGCCGGAGACGTTAGCAGCAACCGTTACCACAGGATCCACACCGATGGAAGTAGCTGTCGCCGCCTGAAGTTTACCGAACAAAGCATTGGCCGATGTGTCCGAACCTGTAATAAAAACACCCAGCCAGCCGAGTATGGGCGCAAAAAAAGGAAACATGAAACCTGTGTTGGCCAGGGCCTCAGCCATGGTGATGGTAATCCCGGAATCATTGACGATGTACGCAAAACCCAGAACGGATGCAATGGTAACAACCGGAAATTTGAGCTGGTCCAGCGTACTGAGGAAAATCTCAAAAGCCCTGCCAAACGACAGCCCGATCAGCGGAATGGAAATAATGCCCGAAAGCAATATCGCCGTCCCCGAAGCCGACAGGTAATTGAATTTAAAAATATGGGCAATCGGAGCTCCGCTCCAGTCCGTAACTTCGTTGTGCAGCCCTGGAAACTCGAAAGTGAATTGCCCAACCGCATTGTACACTTCCTTGATCGGCGCCATACCCCAGGCGATGATCATGATAGTCAGTAAAATAAATGGTGACCACGCCCGGATGATCTGCCCGGCGGAATAGCTGATATCCGTATTGATCACCGGTGCAGGTTCATTGGCAAACCGCCAGGTGGTTTTGGGTTTCCAGAATTTCAGAAAAACGATGAGACACACGATCGATCCGATTCCAGCGATCACGTCGGGAAGGGCCGGGCCGAGATAATTGGATGAAAACCACTGAATAAATGCAAACGAAATGCCCGACACCAGGATCGCCGGAAAAACTTCCATCGTCTTTTTGTACCCCGACATCAGCATCACCAGATAAAACGGCAGCAGCACCGACAGGATCGGCAGCGTCCTTCCTACCATCTGCGATATCGCCATTTCGGGAATGGAAGTAACCTGTGAAGCCACGGTGATCGGGATACCAATTGCGCCAAATGCGACTGGCGCAGTATTGGCGATCAGACAGATCCCGGCCGCATACAAAGGATTAAAGCCCAGCCCCACCAGCATTGCAGCAGTAATCGCCACCGGCGCCCCGAAACCCGCGGTGCCTTCCAGAAAAGAACCAAATGAAAAAGCAATGAGCAGCGCCTGCAACCGTCTGTCGGAGGTAATGGAAGCCATAAAGTGTTTGATGATCTCAAACTGGCCGCTCTCCACAGTTATATTAAAAAGAAACACAGCGGTGATCACGATCCAGCAAATCGGAAACAAGCCATATAGTGCACCGTTGGCTGTGGATAGCAGAGCCAGCTTCACGGGCATGCCATAAACCAGTATCGCAATCAGAATGGCAATGGCTGTTGCCAGCAGGCTGGCCTTGTACCCTTTCATTTTTTTAATGATCAGGGCCCAGAAAATGAACAAAATAGGGATTACAGCTACCAGGGCCGATAAAGCAATGTTGTTAAATGGGTCAATAACCTGTATCCAATTCATATCCTATTACAATTTTGTTTGATAACAACGACCGCATCTTATGCCAGATCCAGTGCCACGATTTCGTGATCCATGATTTTTGTTACGTCCAGGGTAATCCTCCCGTTTTTGTTTTCGAAAGACGGCTTGGTGCCGCTCATAAGCAGATGTACCGCAGATACTTTTTTATTGGCCGGAACCTGTATGCTGACCTTCGCATCCACGGGGAAAAGCTCCCGGAAAGGCCCTTTCATCATCATCGGGTTGGTAAGATTGACAAGGTGAACGGTCATCGATTTTTTCTGCTGCCAAACCGCCACATCCAAGATTCCCGGCCCGCTAATCGTCACGATCGGCTCTTCCTGCAAAGCCCAGCGGATGGTATTGCGGAGCAGCAAAGAATGATCCGTATTGAGCATTTGCCAGAACGAACGGTCGATATCTCCGGGAATATAGGCTACCCTGCCTTTGCCCACTTCACGCAGATACAGGTCCCTGATATCGGTTTCCGGAACGCGGGGATATACATCTTCCATCGGCAGGTCGGGGTAGGTCGGGACCAGCGTTACCGGGCTTGGAAATGCGTCAGAAGTCGATTTTACCTTCACCCGGTGAATGGCGTTGATGATCCGAGGTGTATTTTCCAGGCCTTTCAAAACCGGATGAAACTGGTTGGTTTTTGCATCCTTTTTGAAATGCATATAACTGTTCCGCATCGGGCCTTCCACTTCATTGTCATAAGCCACACCGAACAGATCTGCCAGCGCAAAATTTGACCGGGCCTTGCCTTCTTCGTCGTAAAGTGAGGTTTCAAAAGTTGCCACCAGACTTCCTCCATCTTCCACAAATTTTCTGAGCTGGTCGCACTGGGCATCGGACAATGCAGCAATGTTAGGCAGCACCAGCAGCTTGAATGGTTTCAGATGTTCGGCATCCAGCAGCTTGTCGTTGACCATTTCAAAAGGCATATGGTCTTCCACCAGCGCATGGTACATGCCCAGCGTATGCTCCTGATGCCTTTGCTGCCAGGGTTTTCCGCCGTATTTCCGGTTGGTCTGTTCGGAGTAAACCATACCTACCCGGGCAACCGGCGCTGTATTTCTGAGGTATTGTTCATTTTTATAATAACCCTGGTACATTTTCGCCACCGCGTCCATCCAGCGTTTATCGAAAATATTCCCGCCGAATTTCACAAAACAAGGCTTCATCCCACTGGCTGTACCCTGCGCCACCCAGATCCTGATCTCGGCATCATTCTGCACCGAGTCCTTCCAGCGGAATTCTTCTTCAATCCCTACACTGAAAATCCCGACGAGCGGTTTCATCCCAAGTCCGGCCCGTAATTCCTTGGCGCCCATGGCATTAGACCAGGGTGGTATCACCCCTCTCCGCGCCTGCTGGTCTGCAAAAAAGAAATCGGAGTGTTTCCCGGTCAGTAATTTGTCGGGGAAACCGTTGGGTATGAACCGGGCTGTGGCTTTTTGTTTTCTTATTTCGCCGTCCCATAAAAACCACAATTCTTTCAGACGGTCTGTCTGCCACAGTGACCATTTCTGGAAAACCGGGTCGAGCCGGTCGGTTTTGGTCGGGAGATCGAGGCCGGAAGCGGTTTTAAAATTTTTCTTGCAATGCTCGCAGTAGCAAACCCCGTGTCCATGCCAGCGGTTGGAAAAAATAGCGTCCGGACTGTACAGCTCCATGATCTCCTGGTTCACTTTGGTCATGAAATCAAAGTTGTATGGGCCCAGCGCGCAGGTCACCCAAAGTTCGGGATTGGCCCAGTGGCGTCTTTTTTGTCCGTCTGCGGTTACCGCAATGTAATCAGGATGTGCATCGTACATGTCCTGCCGGGTCGCATGCGGATCTGTGCGCAGGATGATCGACATATTCATTTTCTTGCATTCCTTTACGAGGTACCCCAGCGGATCGGTATCTTTCATCCAGGGGCTTTTATGGTGCAAGGGTATTTTGGTAGGATAAAACGCCACGATGCCGCCCGCGCTCAGCAGCACCCCGTCGGCGTGTATCTTCCGAAAATAGTCCAGCCAGAAGTCAGGGTCGTAGTTTCCCGGATCATTTTCTACAAATGCGAGCTGGGCCCAGCGCATGGCCTTATCAAACCAGATATCGTCTTCCGGCCTGAGCATACCGGCAAAAGCCGAAGATCCGACCAGGCTGAGCGCTCCACCGGCCACCGACGTATTCCTTATAAAATCTCTTCTGTCCATAATTTGCAAATCATTAACTGCAATAAAAATTTGAATACTGTTAATTATATCCCGGGTTTTGCGCAAAAATCGATTCGTCGTTGATGACCTGTAACTGGCCGAGGGGTATCGCAAAAACATTCATGAAAGGCTGCATATTTTTGGATTTCATTTTCTCATACGCCCTTCCCGTCCGCACGAGATCAAACCACCGGTGACCTTCAAATGATAGTTCAAGCCTTCTTTCCAGATAAATTTTCTCACGAAGATCACTTTGGGTCAGACCTGCGTAAGCCGGTACTCCCGCACGCTTGCGGACCATATTGATCATATCATGCGCCGGGGCGGATTTACCGTTTTCATTCAGCGCCTCTGCATACATCAGCAACACATCTGCGTAACGGGTCACCTTCCAGTTTGCCCGGCTGTCTTCAAAGGCTGGTTCGGCAGTCAGGTATTTTTTGGTGTAGGTCTGGGAAGTGGACTGCGGCAATGCAACAAACACGCCATTTTTGTCAATAAAACCTCCTTTTACACCTACCGAAACATCCTTTCTGAGATCACCCGCCACAAACAGCGATATCAGTTCATCCGACGGAGAGTTTGTTTCCGTACCTACTCCCTGTACGCCGAAGTTCTGGGCCATCAGATTTGAATTTGGTAAAAACCGGTTTGTAAAAACACTTCCTTCTCCTTTGTTTTCATCATATTCAATATCAAATATGTACTCACTGTGATGCTCATCCTTAGTGTAGTCAAACAGATCGTTATAATTAGTTAGAAGACTGTAACCCATTGCAGTTACTTCCTGCAAGGCAACTTCTGCCTTCACAAAATCCTTGCGGGTGAGATAAACTTTACCCAACAGGGATTTCGCCGCGCCTTTTGTCGCCCTGCCGACTTCCGTGCCCGAGTATTTTGCCAATAATCCCTGGTCCGCATCGATCAGGTCCCTGATGATGATCTGGTCATAAATCGCGTCTGCACTCTCTCTTTTTGTTTTATACGCTTCGTCCGTTGTGATCGGCCGGGTAAGCAGCGGCACATCCCCGAAAATCCTTACAAGATCAAAGTAGGCCAGTGCTCTCAGGAACTTAGCTTCCGCAACATGCCGGTTTTTATTGGTCACCACAGCAGGATCCGCATCCTCTATCCTGACCAGAATGGTATTCATCCGGTTGATGATCGAGAAATAGTTCCGCCAGCTGTCCCGCAGGATATTCGCATCGCTGAAAAGCAGAAAAGCATCTGAAGTAGACCATGCATCGTTTTTCACGATCTGCTGCTCGGCATCGTCGCCGCGGATGTCGCCGAAGATCCAGAAAGTCTGGTACTGTGTCTGAAGGGTTGCATAACCGCCGATCACCGCATCCTGGAAATCCTTATCCGTTTTATATAACACATCGACACTCACAGTGGAAACCGGTTGCAGGTCTATAAAATCCTTGCCGCATGAACCCAAAAGAAGGGAAGCAGTCATGGCGGCGATACTTAATATTTTTTTCATATCCGTAGTTTTTTAAGTATTAGGCCCTTTAAAATCCGATGTTCACGCCAATGATCAGACTCTTTGGCAATGGATAGTTGTTCAAATCGATGCCCGGGTTCAATGCACTTGCACTGTTGCTCACTTCGGGATTAAAGGAAGTGTTCTTCGTAAAAATGAAAGGGTTGTTGGCCGTCACATAGAACCGCAGCGAGCTCAGCCTGATCTTTTCCACGAGCGTCACGGGAAGGGAATAGCCGAGTACTATGTTATTGATCCGCAGATATGAGCCGGATTCTATATATCTCTGGCTGTTGAGCCGGATACCGCCGGTTGGCTGGTCGTTGGGTCTTGGGGTTACGCCATCGCCGGGATCCTGTTCCGACTTCCAGTAGTTCCGCTGGGTATCCAGTGTCCGGCTGCGCGACCGGGTAAGGAGCCTGATGTTGTTGGCCGTGCTGAATACCTCATTTCCCTGAGAACCTTGCAGGCTCACACTCAGCGTAAGACCCTTGTAACTGAAGTTGTTTGTCACACCATAATAAAAATCGGGGTATGGGCTTCCCATGATGGTGTTATCGTAATTATTGATGATACCGTCGGGTGTGCCGTTAGGGCCGCTCACGTCCTTGAACCGGATATCCCCCGGACGCGACCTGTCGATGCCGCCGGGACTGAAAATCGGGCCAGCTTCAATTTCAGCCTGGTTCCTGAAAATACCATCTGTTAAAAAGCCGTAAAACATACCGATAGGCTGACCGATCCTCGTAATGTTGGTGTTGGAAATGATCGGATCACCGGTCGGCCCAAGTTTTACAACCTTATTTTTGTAGGTCGAAAAGTTGATGTCCGTGGTCCAGTTGAACTTGCCGTCGAGGTTCACGGTCCCAAGCACAAATTCCCAGCCGGTGTTTTTCACTTCGCCTATGTTTTTCAGGGCGGTACTGAAACCTGTGATGTCCGGCACATTCACATTCAGCAGCAAATCCGTATTTCTTGACCGGAAATGATCCAGCGTAACTGTTATTCTTCGGTTAAAAAATGAAGCATCTGCTCCGAAATTCATCGATTTCTGTTTTTCCCAGGTCAGGTTCGGGTTTGCCAGCTTGCCTGGTGCATATCCGCCCACCTGCGCACCGCCAAGGATATAGCGCTCGTAAGTGATGGTCGCAAAATGTTCGTAGTTACCAATGTTGTTATTTCCCGTTTCTCCGTACGTTCCTCTCAGTTTCAGCTCGTTCAAAAAGCGGACATCTTTCAGGAAATTTTCATCCGAAATACGCCAGGCCACTGCCGCTGAGGGGAAAAGCCCGTATTTGTTTTCTGACCCGAACCGCGAAGAACCGTCTGTCCTGATCGAAGCCGTGAGATAATATTTGCTGTTGTAGTTATAATTGAACCTGCCCAGGTAAGACACCAGCGACCATTCGCCCTCGTCAGAAGATCCTCCGGTCAATATCCCGCTGACCGCGCTCAGCGTCGGCACAAGGTTATTGGGGTACCTGTTGCTGTTGAGCGAATTGGTCTGGAAATTTTCTTTCTGACTTGTAAAACCAGCCAGCCCGGTAATGTTATGCTTGCCAAATGATTTGACGTAATTCAAAGTCGTTTCAGTGATCCAGTTCAGCATATTCGAAGTATTGTCGGAGCCTACTGCCGGGCCGCCGAAAAATGCTGGAAGGGAAGGCCTGAATTTCATCCCTTTCAGATATTCCGTCGTGGCGCCCACCATTACATTCAATTTGAGGTTATCGGTAAACGAATATTCTCCGGTAACGTTAGCCAACATACGTACACGTTTCTGACGTGCATTTATCTCGTTCGCAACCGCCACGGGATTCAGCAGTACTGTCGATGCGTCAATGTTATTATATACAAAATAGCTTCCGTCCGGATTGAAAAGCGGGTAGTAAGGCATCGCTGAACCAGCCTGGGCTATCACCCCTTCATTCTCTCCCCCTCCCCCGCCGCTCGCGGTAATGCTCCGGCTGTCGGTCATGGAAGCGTTCATATTCATTTTTACCATCAGTTTTTTGGTAAGCCGCGCATCGATATTACCCCTGAGGGAATATCTGTTGAAATCACTGTTAAGAATGATCCCTTCCTGATTAAGGTATTCACCGCTGAGCGCGAACCTTACCATTTCGGTACCACCAGCCGCTGAAAGCTGGTACTGGCTCTGAGGCGCAGTCCGCAACACCGCATCCAGCGCGTCCACATCATAGGTATTTTTGCCGGAAAGTACGTCCAGCGGCGTCTGCGGAACCTTCAATGTCCAGTTTTCATGAGGACCTGAAACATCATAATCATTATCGATGTTTCTGTTGCGGATTCCATCGTAGTAATATTGAGCCTGTTCCCTTGCATTCAGAAACTGAGGCCTTTTCATCACTTGTTGCCAGCCTGTGTATGTATCAAAAGAGATTTTGGTCTTTCCGGCCTTCCCTCTTTTGGTATTGATAATGATCACACCATTGGCCCCGCGGGAACCATAAATCGCTGTTGCAGAGGCATCTTTCAGAATATCCATACTTTCGATATCATTCGGGTTCAGGGACTGGATATTGTCGATCGGGAAACCGTCCACCACATACAGCGGCCCCGAACCCGCCGAAATACTGCCCACGCCCCTGATCCTGATCTGCGGGGCCGCGCCCGGCTCACCGGTTATCGGGATCACCTGCACCCCCGGTACTTTTCCGAGCAGCGCCTGGTCGATGCGGGCGACCGGCAAATCCTTGATGTCTTTGGCACTGACCGAAGAAACCGAGCCGGTAAGATCTTTCCTTTCCACCGCTCCATACCCTATCACTACCACTTCTTCCAATGCTTTGATGTCTTCTTTTAGAGTGATGCTGAAAACCGTCTGGCTGTTCACCACCACTTCCTGGGTTTGAAAACCTACATAGGAAATTACCAGCACAGGATTGCTATTGACGGTATTGATCGAGAAGCTGCCGTTAACATCTGTCGCCGTCCCGTTTGTGGTGCCTTTTTCCAGGATCGTGACCCCGGGTAGTCCTTCGCCCTTATCGTTTGTCACTTTCCCGGTAATGTCAATGGCCGAAAACCCCTCGGAGGTTACCGACGGTCCCTGGCCGGTAAAGTCGCGCAAACGTACGTGAATGTTATTGTTCACCTGCTTGAACTCCAGCCGGGTGGAAGAAGAGACCCGGGCCAGGACTTTGTCCAGCGATTCGTTTCTGGCCCTTACGGATATCGGAATTTTATATAAAGCATCCTGTTCGTCGAATGTAAACCTGAAGGGTGTTTCTGCCTCCACTTTCCTGATAAACTCCAGCAGCGGTGCATTGGTAAAATACAATGTGACTTTTGTCTCCTTCATGTTCTTAAACCTGCCCTGCCCTCCCGAAGCTTGCAGATTGGTCAGAAAACACAGAAAAATGAGAAGTGTAAATAAAATCCTTCCCGCTATCCTGCGGAATAGATAGTTTAAATTATATTCCATAAATTTGGACAGTTTGAAATTTTTAGAGATAAAAATTAAAACACAAGTCTTTAAGAGCATTATGCGCCAACATCCGTTCTTTTCTGAGACTTGTGCAGTTAGGCTTCTCTCCCGAAGCCTAACTGTATTATCCTACAGTATTTTTACATCATATAATTCCTTCCGGTTTTAGTTGAATTTGAGCACCAATTTGTTGCCTTGCTTCTCATAGGAGAACTTTTTCACAAAGCTGATCCCTTTGAGCACATCGTCGAGGCTCTGGTTGTCGTAGGAGCCGGTGTACTTGCTTTTTCGTTCTTTGGAAGAAACTTTCCCGACAATCTCGATCTCTATTCCATACCAGTTTTCCAGTTTCTGGACTACTTCGTTCAGGCTTGCCTTTTTAAAATAAAGCACGCCCTTCTGCCAGGATGACACCTCCATCGGGTCAAAAGCTTCGACCCGGTAGGCATGGCTTTCTTTATTGTAAACCAGCTGCTGCCCAGGACTGAGCCTGGCGATCTGACCGGATTCACCTTCTTTCTTCTCATCGATTTTCACCGATCCTGTGGTGAGCGCAACGGAGATCTCGTCGTTCTTTTCCCTGTGTTTTATATCAAAAGAAGTACCCAGCGCCTGGGTGGCAATATTTTCAGTTCGAACGATAAACGGCCGCTTATTATCTTTTTTTACCTCAAAAAAAGCTTCACCTTTCAATTCGATCTCCCTGATGGTGTCGGGGAAGGACTCGGGATAGGTAATGGTGCTTCCTGTGTTGAGCACTACCCGCGTGCCGTCGGGGAGATCCACGGTTTCGCGTGTGCCGGGCAATGCACTTACCGTCACCAGTTTTGAAATATATTGTTCATCCCCTGCACTGTAAAGGGTATATAGCCAGAACAAACCCAACGGAAGCAAAACCGTCGCGGCAGCCCTGAGTACCCAGTTCCATCGAACGGGTTTTATGATCTGGTCTATGTCGTTATCGGGAGAAAGAACAGGCTCCGCCGGTACCGGCAGTCCACTTTCCCGGCTATCAATAACCTTGTTAATTCCAGACAACATCCGGTCAGCATCCGCCTGGAAATTCTTTTTTTGTTTTTCTTTTCCCGCTTCCTGCCAGAAACGGTACAGTTCACTTTCTCCCGTCGGGTCAAGTTCTTCCTTCGCGAACCAGTCCAATACCGCTGCAACCTCCTCCTGAGAACATTCTCCTCTGAAAAATTTTTCTATTAAGTTGCTGTCCATGATATATTCCAGGTTCTTCTGAAATAAATACACCCAACCACGGCGCTGCACCACTTCACTTTTCAAATTTATTTTTTAATTAATCCGGGAAAGAGGGAAAACGATGATTTGCGCAATCTATCATGTCACCCCTGCGGGGTTGCTATTTACCTGATCGGAAAAATTCCATAAACCCCGGCGGGGTACATTTTTGTTCAACAATAATGACATCCCTTCGGGATTGCTATTTGCCTGACCGGAAAAATTCCATAAAGCCCGGCGGGGTGACATTTCGTTCTATAATAATGACATCCCTTCGGGATTGCTATTTGCATGACCGGAAAGATTGTAAAAAGCCCGACGGGCTGAAATTTTTGTAACAAAACGACTGAGCGAACATCTCTAAACCCCGGCGGGGTGACATTTCGTTCTATAATAATGACATCCCTTCGGGATTGCTATTCTCTGATTGAAAAGATTCGTAAAAAGCCCGACAGGCTGAAATTTTTGTAACAAAACGACTGACCGAACATCCCTAAACCCCGGCGGGGTGACATTTTTGTAAAAAACGGCTGACCAAAAATCTGTAAACCCCGACGGGGTGACATTTTTGTTCTATAATAATGACATCCCTTCGGGATTGCTATTTGCATGATCGGAAAGATTGTAAAAACCCCGACGGGCTGAAATTTTTGTAACAAAACGGCTGACCGAACATCTCTAAACCCCGGCGGGGTGACATTTCGTTCTATAATAATGACATCCCTTCGGGATTGCTATTTGCCTGACCGGAAAGATTTCGTAAAGCCCGACGGGCTGAAATTTTCGTAACAAAACGGCTGACCGAACATCTCTAAACCCGACGGGGTGACATTATTGTAACAAAACGACTGACCGAACATCTCTAAACCCCGGCGGGGTGACATTTTCGTTCCATAATAATGACATCCCTTCGGGATTGCTATTTGCCTGATCGGACAGATTGTAAAAAGCCCGACGGGCTGAAATTTTTGTAACAAAATGGCTGACCGGACCTCTCTAAACCCCGGCGGGGTGACATTTTTGTTCAACAATAATGACATCCCTTCGGGATTGTTATTTGCCTGACCGGAAAGATTGTAAAAGCCCGACGGGCTGAAATTTTTGTAACAAAACGGCTGACCAAAAATCTGTAAACCCCGCCGGGGTGACATTTCGTTCTATAATAATGACATCCCTTCGGGATTGCTATTTGCCTGACCGGAAAGATTGTAAAAACCCCGACGGACTGAAATTTTTGTAACAAAACGGCTGACCGAACATCTCTAAACCCCGGTGGGCTGACATTTTAGTTCTATAATAATGACATCCCTTTGGGATTGCTATTTGCCTGACCGGAAAGATTGTAAAAGCCCGACGGGCTGAAATTTTTGTAACAAAACGGCTGATCGAACATCTCTAAACCCCGGCGGGGTGACATTTTTGTTCAACAATAATGACATCCCTTCGGGATTGTTATTTGCCTGATCGGAAAGATTGTAAAAAGCCCGACGGGCTGAAATTTTTGTAACAAAACGGCTGACCGAACATCTCTAAACCCCGGCGGGGTGAAATTTTTTGTTCTATAATAATGACATCCCTTCGGGATTGCTATTTGCATGATCGGAAAGATTGTAAAAAGCCCGACGGGCTGAAATTTTTGTAACAAAACGACTGACCGAACATCTCTAAACCCCGGCGGGGTGACATTTTTGTTCAACAATAATGACATCCCTTCGGGATTGCTATTTGCATCGTCGGAAGATTTTAAAAAGCCCGGGCTGAAATTTTTGTAACAAAACGGCTGACCGAACATCTCTAAACCCCGGCGGGGTGACATTTTTGTTCAACAATAATGACATCCATTCAGGATTGCTATTTGCATGACCGGAAAGATTGTAAAAAGCCCGACGGGCTGAAATTTTTGTAACAAAACGGCTGACCGAACACCTCTAAACCCCGGCGGGGTGACATTGACGACACTCGGCCGGGCTGAGAAAATCAAGCCACCACCTCCTCCACAACCGGCTTCTCCGGTGCTTTAACTACTACAATGATCAGCAGAGTTGCCAGGAGCAAGGCCACAGCCATCAGAATATAAGACGCCTCAAACCCGCCGGTACTGCCATTAAGATAACCCACCAGATACGATCCGACAAAAGAGCCCAAAGCACCCAGACTGTTGATCGCGCCTATCGCGCCGCCGGCAACATTCTTGGGGAGGATCTCTGTCAATACCGCAAAAAATGGCCCGTAAGGCGCATATAAAGCCCCTCCCGCTATGATCAGCAATACAAACGACGCCCAGAAATTACTGTTACCAAGCCAGTATGCACCCAAGAATGCCACCGCCGCGGCCAACAAAAACGGCCAGATGAATATCTTTCTGTTGAGTGTTTTATCCGAAAAATAGGAAGCCGCGAGCATACCCGCGATTGCAAGCACATAAGGTACCGCCGACAGCCAGCCCGTAGTTACAATATCCATGTTCGGCGCAGCCTTGATGATCGACGGCAACCACATCACAAAACCATAAACGCCTACACTCCACAGCAGATATTGCAGGCATAGCAAAATTACCGTCGGTGACCGGAAAGCCTCCGCATAATTTTTAACCGGTTTGATACCGAGCTGCTCCTTTCTAAGCTCCTCCTCTACATCTTCTTTTTCCTGCTCCGTGAGCCAGTTGGCTTCCGCAGGTCTTTCATCAATCATTTTCCACCATACGAACGCCCAGATGATACCCGGTAAACCCTGAATTATAAACATCCATCTCCAACCCATGGATTCGATCAGATAACCGGAGACTACCGACATCCACAATACCGTTACGGGATTACCGAGGATCAGAAAAGTGTTTGCCCGCGAACGTTCCTTTTTTGTAAACCACTGGCTCAGCAGGATCAGCATAGCTGGCATCACTGCACTTTCTACCACACCGAGCATGAACCGTATCGCGATCAGCAGCGGCACATTGCTTACCATTCCGGTAGCAGTAGCCAGCGCTCCCCAGCTGATCAGCGATATGAATATCAGCTTTTTAGCACTTTTATGAGCAGCATATTGCGCCCCGGGGATCTGGAAAAAAAAGTAACCCAGAAAAAACAGCGACCCCAGCAAAGACGAAGTCCCTTTTGTAATATTGAGATCATCGGCCATGCCGCCGGCAACGGCAAAACCGAAGTTCGCACGGTCCAGATAAGCCAGACTATAGGTAACAAAAACGATCGGTATGATGCGGTACCAACGCGCCGGAGCCAGTTGCGGTTTCATTGTTTCTTTGTTCGTGAGCTTGATAGTATTTGATACAAAGACAATTTTCCGGCAGGGCTACCCCCATCCGCGAGAAAAGAGGCAGAAAATTTGTGGGAAGACGGGAGGCCTTGAAATAGGCTGTAAGGGTTTAGACATTCATGCCAAATAGGTGAATTATTTCAAATATTGAAACACTATTTCAGTATTTGAATATATGTTTTAATTTTGGAATCATACTCACCACCACACACTAGATGATAATTATCTCTCAAAACCGATCAGGGATTTTTGCTTTAAAAATCCGAAGCTTCGGAATGCATTAGAAAAATGGTACCGGGACACTTTGTCGGCAGATTGGTCAAATTTTAGCGATGTCAGAAAAACCTTTAACTCGGTGGATTCTGTCGGCAATGGGCTGTTCGTGTTTAATATTTCGGGAAACAATTGCCGGCTCGTCGCACGAATATTTTTTAGGAAGAGAACATTATATATCCGTTTCGTCGGAACTCATCAAGAATACGACGATTTAGATTTATCAACATTATAATAACTGATATGAAAAACCTGAAATCTGAAACCGAATATCAAAAAGCACTAAGCGACATTGATGTTTTGATGAAAAAAGGAGAGGATCTTATTACTGGTCCGGAAGCAGAGCGGATTGAGCAGCTGGCTTTATCTGTGCAAGCTTATGAGGCAACTTACTACCCATTTCCCATGCCGAAAACCATTCGCGAAATGGTTGAATTGAAACGTTTTCAGCTTAAACTGACACAGGCAGCCCTCGCGGAAATGCTGGGACTGGGGAAACCAAAATTGTCCCAGATACTTACAGGAAAGCGCGAACCAGACGTGGCTTTCCTTAAAGCGGCGTACAAAAAATTAGGCATTGATCCCGGTTTTCTCCTGGAAAATGCCTGACCTTACGATTCAATAATCCCGCCGTCATTTACTTCGAAGCTGTGCTTTTCCTTTCCGTATATTTTTGATTTAAGTACCGAAAACAGCGATGCTTTTTTAAGCTCTACGGGTTCGTAGGGTGTAATGGTCTTGTTCCCGATCTGGATATGAAACGGGTTTTTGCGTTTCTCTTTTTCAAAAACCACCACCGAATCGTAAAAAGAAATACAGTGCTTATCTCATTGACTTCCAGCTTCCTTTTGTCATTAATATGGCTTTCATACTATGAGTCGACCAGGTTCCTGGACTTCTTCATAAAAGTGTCGGGGTTGTTCAGTCGGCCGTGAAAATCATTCCGGACATAATGATCCCACTTATATACCAGATCTCCTTTGTGTTCATAAAATATTTCCCTGATTGTCTTGTAATCCATGAGATCCGGTGTCTTTATTTTGATGGCTGGAGTTTCTTAAAGATAAATTTTACAGCAATACAGAAACCTTCGGCACCTCTGTTTCCACGGAGAATTCGAGACCAGGTATTATAAGTTACAATTGCCGTAAGTAACCGAAGATCATTTGACTAGGGGCCAATAAATCATTATGTTTACAAACAGGGAAATTTGCCTTTCGAAAATCAACCACCTACTATTCCAACCTTAATGTAATGAAAAATAACCGCAGAGATTTTTTAAAACTGACCGGTCTCGCAGGAGCGGGCATTCTGGCTGGTGAAAGCGCGCCTGCACTCGGTGCGCAAGCCAGCGAAAGTAATTCTTTGATCCGTAAACAGAAGTTCAACATGTCGGGCTATGCTGCCCCCAAGCTGGAAACTGTACGGGTAGGCTTTATTGGTCTGGGCCAGCGCGGGCCGGGCCACGTCACCCGGTCGAGCAGAATAGAAGGCGTACAGATTACGGCACTATGCGACC
Organism: Dyadobacter bucti; assembly: GCF_005869225.1. Lineage (GTDB taxonomy): Bacteria > Bacteroidota > Bacteroidia > Cytophagales > Spirosomataceae > Dyadobacter > Dyadobacter bucti. Next base: position 527,936 of record NZ_SWFP01000002.1, read on the forward strand.
TTCGCCCGGAAAAAGTGGACGCGGTGAAGAAAAAGCTGGAAGGTACTCCTCACAAACCCGTGTCCTATTCCGGTAAGGAAGATGACTGGAAAAGGCTTTGTGAACAAAAGGATGTCGACCTGATCTACGTCGCTACTCCCTGGCATTTACATGGGCCAATGGCAGTATATGCGATGGAACAAGGCAAGCATGTGGCCATAGAAGTGCCTGGCGTAATCACCATGGACGAATGTCACCAGATCGTAGAAGTTTCTGAGCGTACCAAAAAACATTGCATGTACCTTGAAAACTGCTGCTATGATTTTTTCGAACTGCTGACGCTGAACATGGCGCGGCAGGGATTTTTCGGGGAGATCATACACGGTGAAGGTGCGTACATCCACGACCTGATGAGCCATAATTTCAGCAAAGACGGGTATCATGACATGTGGAGGCTCAAAGAAAACGCAAACAGGAACGGAAACCTTTATCCTGGCCACGGCCTGGGACCCGTTGCCCAGATACTGAACATCAACCGGGGTGATAAAATGGATTATCTCGTTTCCATGTCCGGAAATGACTTTATGATGGGTGACATGGCCAGAGAACTTGCCGGAAAAGATGAGTTTTTCAAACCGTATGCGAACAAAAAATTCAGAGGAAATATGAATACCACGTCCATTCGTACTGCGAATGGCAAAACGATCATGCTACAGCACGATGTAACCTCGCCCCGCGTTTACTCGCGTCTGCACCTGATCAGCGGAACAAAAGGCGCCGCCCAGAAATATCCGCTGCCTGGAAAAATCTCCGTTGGCCATGAAGAATTTCTTTCTGAAAAAGAAGTGAAAGCGCTGGAAGAAAAGTACCAGCCGGCAATTGTAAAAAAAGTAGGTGAGCTTGCCAAACAAGTCGGCGGTCACGGAGGCATGGACTTTCTGATGAACTGGAGGCTGGTCGACTGCCTGCGGAACGGTCTGCCGATCGATATTGATGTGTACGACACGGCTGCGTGGAGTTCGATCGGGCCTTTGAGCGAAAAATCTGTTGCAAATCGGTCTTCCGCCGTGGATATTCCCGACTTCACCGGTGGCTCCTGGAAGAAAAACCAGCCTGTGGACATTACATAAAGAATGAGACTGCTTATCCAAAATAGGTTTGTAAACATATACCTGAGCCGGATTTTGTGAAATCCGGCTCAGGTATTTTATGCCCAACAGCCAGATATCACTTCCGGTGTAAGCAGGTTGGTGGGACGATTTCGGTTTTAACCAAACAGTTACTACTTTACCTGCCTGTATAAAATCCGGTAGTTATGAAGAAATATATGTGGCCCTGTTTCCTTTTTGTTATACCCGCACTGGCTGCCCTGAAAATGAATGTGAATGAAACTCCCCGGTCGGAGAAAAGACCGAACATCCTTTTTTGCATAGCAGATGACGCCTCCATGCAGCACATGTCCGCTTACGGTCTCACGGGCTGGGTGCAAACACCCGGATTTGACCGGGTTGCGCGGGAGGGTATTTTGTTTAAAAATGCATTTACCCCCAACGCAAAATGTTCGCCGTCGCGGGCATGTATCCTCACAGGCAGAAACCCCTGGCAACTGGAAGATGCGGGTAATCACGTACCATTTTTCCCAGCCAAATTCATTACCTGGGTCGAGGAGCTGGGCCGTAATGGTTACCAGACGGGTTATACCGGAAAAGGCTGGGCACCCGGGAATGCCGGCAAAACAGACGGAGTACCGCGCATGCTGACGGGAAGGGAGTTTAACTCAATCAAAATGGCAGCGCCTACAAAATCGATTTCTCCGGTAAATTATGCCGCCAATCTCCGGGAATTCCTCAAAACGAAAAAAAGCGACCAGCCTTTCTGTTTCTGGTATGGCGGGCACGAACCGCACAGGGTGTATGAATATGGCTCGGGGATATCAAAAGGGAACAAAAAATTGTCAGACATTACCAAGGTACCCTCCTACTGGCCCGACAATGAAACCGTGCGGAATGATATGCTCGATTATGCCTATGAAATCGAATATTTTGATCAGCACCTTGTCAGAATGCTGGACATCCTGAAAGAAAGCGGAGAACTTGAAAATACGATTATAGTTGTTACTTCAGACAACGGAATGCCATTCCCACGGGTGAAGGGCCATATTTATGAATATGACAACCATCTTCCGCTGGCCATCATGTGGCAAAAAGGACTTCGCAAACCTGGCAGGAAAATCAGCGACTATGTAAGCTTCATCGATTTTGCACCCACATTCCTGGAAGCTGCAGGGCTGGGTAGCGGCGATCAGCGGATGCAGCCTGTTGAGGGAAAATCACTGCTCGGAATCATTACTTCTGAAAAGGACGGAAATACGGACAAAACACGTGACCACGTGCTGCTCGGGAAAGAGCGTACCGACGTTGGACGCCCCCATGACTGGGGATATCCTGTACGCGCTATCATCAAAAACGATTACATTTTTTCCATCAATTATAAACCGGACCGCTGGCCAGCCGGAAACCCGGAAACCGGCTATCTCGATACGGACGGCAGCCCCACCAAAACCGAAATCCTGCAGGCCAAACGCAATAAAACCAACTCTAAATGGTGGGATTTGTCTTTTGGCAAAAAAACGGATGAAGAACTCTACCACATCAGGAAAGATCCGGACGCTGTTACAAACCTGGCTGCGGATCCTGCTTACGCGAAAATCAAAAATGAATTAAGGAAGCAGCTGGAACAGGAATTAAAAAAACAGGGAGATCCCAGAATGTCGGGTAAAGGTTATTTGTTCGACCAATATCCTTATGCCGAGCCGAATTCCAGGAATTTCTACGAAAGGTTTATGAAAGGGGAAAAAATGAAGGCAGGCTGGGTCAATGAGACCGATTTTGAAGTGATCCGGGAATGATCCCGGATCACATTTCATTATTTCTTTAACGATTTGATATACAAAACAATAGACCCTATATCCGAGTCAGACAAAACACCTGTGAACGACGGCATTTCTTCGTTATATCCCTTGACAACTTTTGCGGAAGGTGTCAGGATCGACTCCCGAATGTACTTTTCATTGGCAATTGCCTTGGAACCATCTTCAAAAACCCTTTCCGAGCCATACAGATTTTGAAAGGGCGGCCCGTACATTCCTTTTGTCCGTAAGCCTTCCGAGTGACAGCCCGCACAGGCCATTTTCTGGAACAGATCTTTGCCACGCTCCGCTGTCGCCGGCTCTTCTTTGACAGCCGCAGCAACCGTTTCATTTTGCCGGACGGTCAGTAAAGCCAGGTCGACATTTTTGAAACCCTGCTCTTCCAGATCCACATCCGCCATATTGTTGACTGTGAACCAAAAATGATCATTTATTTTGTGGCCGTCTTTGGCTGACAACTTGTAAGCCACTTCCATTTGCATGACATCCGACATACCCGGAACGAGCAGCAAAACTTTTTTGCCGTCGGCGGAAAGGTAGGAAGCGGCAACCGGCAAAGTTTCCTCCCCGGTTGTCCCGTCCAGCTTAAAGTGCCCTGAGCCATATTCCTCTGTACGCTTGTAATTCCATCTTTTTACCTCAAAACTAGCGGCGTCCGCGGCAGTCTTGGCGTCGAGCTCCGAGTCAAAGCCTAACACAATCCCCTGTTTTCCAGCCTGAAAACCTGCCGGCTGATAACTGGGTTTGCCTGTGTACCTTAGCCTCAGCAACGCGCTGATCCCGGTAGAACTCGAACCCCAGAGATTAAACCCAGTGACATATAACTGTCCGTCTGCGGGATTAACCGCACCCTTGGACGTCGGTGCCGGATAATTGCCCTGAATGAACGAGACACCTCCCTGGGTAATCGCTGCGGAACTGTCCATCAATACCTTGAACAATCCGGGCGCGCCAAAAGAAAAGTGGATCAGGCTGCCGCTCAGCGGACCCATTTTATCACCGGTTATCCATGCCTGGGCAATGCTGGACCTGTCGACGCTATGCGGGATCCAGGTAAGAGGCGGCGCGATAGGCGGGTTGTCGTCACGGTGCACAGTTGGCTCCACACCGTAGTAGTCGCCTTTTTTGATCAGATAAATGGGCGTCGACGGAACAAAGTTGCCTTGCTGATCGGTGGCAGTGAGAATCCCCTTTTCCGGGTGAAGGCCAATGTAGGGCCCACGGAAACCGGTTGCGATCACTTCACAAGTCAGTCCGTCGGGAGATACTTTTAATATGGTGCCGTTCTGGCTGGAGCCTGCCCGGAAACCTTTTGCAACCTGTGGCGTCACCCCCGGGCCATTGCTTTGGGCGCCTCCTTTTGCGATATAAAAACTTCCGTCCGGCGCATAAGCCATGTCCGCCGCCCATTCCCTGGACTCCACGGACTGCGCCATCGCATTTGAAAAATTCTCATAAAAATCCGCTGCACCATCATGATTGATATCAAGCAAACGAACAATCCCCTCCCTCCCAAAAATATGGACGGTATTATTAACCACCTCTACGCTCATGGGCTCATGCAGCCCGGAGGCAAATCGTCTCCATTTAATGCTTCCGAGATTTTTGTCAATGCCCTCAACGATCCATACGTCTCCTTCAAACGTTACGACTGCCGCCTTTCCGTCTTTAAAAAACGATACATCGGAGATCCGGACATTCCTTTTCCACGGGTTGGGAAGCGGCAATGTCAGGACATCGGTCACATACGCAGCCGTGTCGGGCGAAAGCTTGCCACTGGTAGCAACAGTTTCCGTCCATTGTGATGGCCCTCCTTTTTTAAAGTCCGGGAACGAGAGGTTTTGCTTTTTACAGAATTTCTCGAAAGCAGCTTTTTGTTTTGCAGGTCCCCGCCAAACGGCCAAAGATGTTTCTATAGTTTTGGACGAAGCCGGAAACCGGACGGTCAGATACCGGCCGTTACCCACATCCGGCTTGATATCGGCATTTCCTTTCCCCAGCACAGCCACCGCCGTAACCGTGTCTTTATTTGCTCCCTGATAAATATACGCGATCTTCCCCTTGACCTCGCTGCCTACGCCATTGGTTATTTCGGCAGCCGTCAGAAAGAGCGCTTCTGTGGCGCTTTCGATTGTTAGTGTCCGAGTAAATACAGTCTGGTCGTCAAATACGGCAGTTCCCGGCAATTCGAAGACATTGGAATTTTTAACTGAATAATTCAGCACAGCCTTGTTCCCGTAAACATAAACGCCTTTCCACCTTCCCTCGCTCGCAGGCATAGGTACCCAGCTTGGTTGTCCGGCTTTACCTGCCCGGGGCACTTCAAAGCCTGGTTTTCCTGCAAACCAACCTGCATAGGAGCCTGTGGCGCTGGTAGGTCGTCCGGGAACTGTGGTTACCTTATTGCTTTTGTTGAAAAAATCATTGTAGGAAATCTGGGCCATCAAAACCATCGGCAGGAATTTCCCGGTCCAGGCCACCGACCATCTCAACAGATCCGTATCAAAACAGGCATATGCATTGTTACCCAGCTGCAAAGCCAGCGTTCTGGCAGCTATATTGTCGTCCGGGTAACCGGGGCCGAGCTTGCGGGCGTCCACGGAGGTGGAAATAAACGGAAAACCTGCTTCCACAAACGGCCCCAGTTTCAGCGTATCTGTTTTTCCGGAAATCGCACTTTTAATGTCGGTATAACTGGTCAGCAAAACCGAGGCCAGTAGTAAAATGGAGATCCCGATCGCGGCCGGGTGCTTGCAAAGGCTTTTCAAAAAACTAAACATGTTGTTCTAACAAAGTAATAATCATGTCCAAAAGTATAGGATGGTTTCAAAATTACTCACAATGCTTTGTATCAACACACTTAATCGGGGATATCTGCTGGCCTAAATTTATCGATCTTCCTTTGCAATGTCTGTTTGTCGCCCTGTGTTCTGGCCATAGAAATCGCCCTTTCGAAAAACTGTGCTGCTTTCTGATTGTCAATATCCGTATAAAGTTCGCCGAGCAGGGCAAAATAAAAATGATGGTCTTCCAGCTTTAATTTTTCCGCTTCCACAATTGCTTCCTCTTTTCCGTTTGCCCTGGAAAGCGCATAAGTTCGGTTAAGTGCAGCAATCGGTGAATATTCTATTTGCAGCAAACGGTTGTACAGTTGCAGAATATTCTCCCATTTTTCCTTCGCGTCTGCTTTTTGTGTATGCCAATATGCAATGGCTGCTTCCAGATGGTATCTAGACAACTGGTCGCCACGCGCGGCGCAGTTCAGAAAATAACCTCCCTTACTGATCAGGTCAGCATTCCAGAGGTTCGTGTCCTGCTCGTCGTAAAGCACCAGCTCACCATTTTTATCCTCCCTGGCCTCAAACCGCGAAGAATGAAAACACATGAGGGAAAGAAGCGCATTTGCCTGGGGCGTGCCGGTACTTTTGTTTTCGACAAGCATCACGCAAAGCCGCATCGCTTCCAGGCAAAGGTCTTTTCGCAGCGTTTTGTTCTGACTTACGGAATAATAACCTTCATTGAACAACAGATAAATCGTTGTCAGAACAGTGGATAACCTTTCTTCAATTTTTGCCGGCTCGGGAAATGCGATTTCAATCCTTTCTTCCCGCAGTTTTTCCTTTGCCCGAAAGAGCCGCTTATTGATAGTCTCTTTATTGGATAAAAATGCAGCGGCGATTTCTTCAATTCCAAAACCGCAAAGAATACGGAGCGAAAGCCCGATCTGCGCCTCCTGGGAAATGGAAGGATGGCAAATTGCAAACATCATCTGGAGCTGGCTGTCATTGATATTTTCAGGTGAAAGATCAATGTCGCCGTCATACAAATCAGAGGTGGCACTTTTAATTTCCGGCGCAATTTTACCCTCAAAAAGAGCATTTCGCTGCAAATGGTTTTTGGCCTTGTTTTTGGCTACATGATAAAGCCAGGCGGTAGGGTTCTCCGGAATGCGGCCCAGTCCCCAGGTCTGGGCCGCGGTCAGAAATGTTTCGCTTGCAATGTCCTCAGCGATCTCGATCTGCTCAAAGCCGAAACGTTTGGAAAGAACAGAAACGATTTTCCTGTATTCGGTCCTGAACAAATTGGGTATGATTTCCTGATGATCCATTTACCCGATTTACATCTCATTAATTTCCCGGACTTCCACATTGCCGCCGATCACATAAATCGGGCAACCCTTTGCCAGATCAACGGCCTCTTCATACGAATCGCTTTTTATGATCGAGTAACCGCCGATCGTTTCCTTGATCTCCGTGTATGGACCATCGGTAACTACATTTCCGGGTTTGACTACTTTCCCGTTTGGAAAAAGACGATTGCCTTTGCTGACAAGCTTGTTCTGAGCCGCAATGCCTCCCATCCAGTCCATCCATTTTTTACCGGTGGCATGGATTTCCTCCTCCGTTCTGGCCGCCATTACTTCTGGGTCGTTTCTGAATACCAATAAGAATTCTTTCATTTTGCTTCCGGTTTTTTGCCTGCCCGCGGCAGACAGTTGACTGATTTATTGACCTACCCCTGTAACCATTGAGATACGGGATACTGGACATATATCTTGGTTCTTTTTACACAAAATCCTTAAAATTTCCGGAACTAGCCATTTTCATTCACTGACGTTATTTTCCGTACTTCTACGCTGTTCCCTTCACCGTTCAGTATCGGGCAATCGGCCCCAATTTTAGCAGCGTCGTCGAAACTCTCTGCCCTGATCGTTATAAAACCTGCGATAGACTCCTTGATTTCTGCAAATGGTCCGTCTATGGGGACTTTGTCAGATTGCAAAACCCTGCCCTCCGTAGAGAGCGCGGTACCGCTGACGAATTTATTCTCGGCGGCGATACCGGCCACCCATTCGTGGTACTGTTTCATGTAAACCTGCAATTGCTCCGGCGAAGGCTGTGCTTCCTTGGTAATAATGTCGAGGCGCATCAATAATAAGTACTGGTCCATGGTTTTAAATTTTTGTTTTGAAACAAATTATGATGGTTGTTAAGTAAGCGGTACGACACCACTTTCTAATTACATCCCCATGACAATCGGGATTGATAAAACTGGACATCGCTGGCGTAAATTATTTTCGATTTACCTGTCCGGCATTCAGCAAAACCTTTCTTTTCATTCATCAAAAACCTCCACACATGCATTCAGCTTTAAAAAACTCGGTTTGATCGATGGCCTCAATACAAGGCAGGAATTCAAAATTGATCTGAAGGATTCTACTATCATTATCAAATAAAATCTAGGGGTGCTGATTATGCATCCCTCGATTTTCAACACTTTATTTATTCAGATAGTCAAATCAGGCGGGTTCCGCCAACCGTATCATGCACTTTACATCCTTATTGTTCAGGTACCATTCCACACAGTAACCCTGCGGGTCGAGGCCGGGGTGTTCGAGGAGGACTTCAAAAGCTTTGCTGATGCTTTGGATATCCTTCATGTAATTGGTTATGTCCAGCGAAATGTAGCTGCCTTTTTTGAGGACCAGCGTTTTGCAGTTAAGCTTTTCGGCTTCGTGCGGATCTGTTTGTTCGGCAGCAGCTTTGTAGGCAATAACACCATTCTCGGGCCGGGATATGCCAAAATATTTACGGTTTTCCGAAAACGGAACGATGGTGTGAAGCCTTTGATGCGCGCCCGCAATTCCATCAGGAAAAGAGGTGGCTTCAATATACAGTACCGTTGTATCGCGTTCCCATCTGATCGTTTCCATAGACATCACTTTTGGGTTAAATTTTTACATAACAAATCTAACCAGCGTCTGCCCAAAGGTGCGGGGGAGAAAACGACATTTTAGGGGTGTTCACGCGACATAATATCTTCAACCCCTTTCACGATAACACTCAGCTTTTCATGATCGTTGTTGCAGATCAGCACCACCGTTTTATCAGCATCGATATAACGTATATACTGTGTCCGGTAACCGGGATTGTCACCACTATGGCGAACTACTTTTCCAAGCCTCGGATTTTGTTCAAGCACCCAACCGAAACCATATTGAGAAAGTGTGCCATCATTGAGTATGGCCGGAGAAAAAGCCTGCCGCAGGGTCTCCGGCTCAACGAGCCGGTTGCCATACAACGCCCTGTCCCATTTCAGCAGGTCTTCCGTTGTGGAGCTTACCCTTCCCGGCCCCTTCCTGTTGCCCAGCCAGATCGCATAGTTGAATGCAGGAAATGAGTCCGCCGGCATGTACCGCTGCTTTTCTTTCACGTAAATGTGTCCCAGCGCCATATCTTTCAGGTTTTTCTTTTCCTCCTGTGTCCTGATATCCGTTTTGGTCATATTAAAAAACCGGAAAAAACGCGCCCGGCAGAACCTGATAAAGTCCTCCCCTGATACCTTTTCCATAATGCTCGCGAGAAGCATGTAACCTGTGTTGCTATATTGGTATCTGGCGCCAGGTTCAAACAATACCGGCGGCTGATACTGAATCAGATAAGCGATGTTATCGGCGTTACCGGCCACTTTTGTCTTGTCCCAGTGTGCATCCATCACGGCCTGGTAATCGGGCAAACCGGAAGTGTGGTTAAGCAGATGCCGGATCGTAACGCCCGGGTAAGGAAGCCCCGGAATGTATTTTTCAACCGGATCATCAAAAGACAATTTCCCCTGTTCATACAACATCATGATCGTCATCGCCGTAAACTGCTTGGAAACGGAAGCAACTTCAAAAATTGACGAGGTGGTCAGGGGTTCCTTCGTTTCAAAATTTTTAAATCCAAATGCCTTGTGGTATACAGGTTTACCTTTTTCCGCCACCAGCAAAACCCCGCTGAAATCGGGAACGGAAGCAAACAGGGCATCAAGGCGGTTTTCCATCGAAGAGCGGTTTTTCTTTGCATTTTTGCAGGAGACAAACAACATGAGAAAGGCAAGAATGCAGCCGGACAAACATGCAGCATTCCGGGAATTTTGAAAAATCATAAAATCGGTTTCAAATGGTGAAGGAACACCCGTACGCAGCGGGCTGGTTTACACTTTCGATTTAATGTTTTTTTCCGCCAATTCAACTGTCTGTGCGATTCTTTTTTCCCGGGTTTCAGGCCTTTTGGCATTCAATATCCATTCCAGGATCATTCTTTTCGACGAGGCCGAAAAAGCCAGGAAGTTTTCAAGGGCCGTTTTATTTTCGTCAAATAGTTTCTGAAGGTCATCGGGAATGACTGCGTTCTGCGGATTTTCGAGTGCTTCCCAGGTACCTGTTTCTTTCGCTATGTCAATGTAAACCTGACCAGCCTGAGTCATCAGCCCCTGATCCGTCATCCTGGCAACCCGTTCCCTGTTCGCTTTACTCCAGTTACTTTTTGGCTTTCGCCGGGCAAAATACAGATAGTAGCTCTCTTCGTCCCGTTTGTTTGCCTTGCTGTCTATCCAGCCAAAACAGAGCGCCTCCTCGACAGACTCATCGTAATAAACGCTGGGGACACTGCTATTTTTATGGTAAATGATCAGACAAACGGATTTTTCAGACTGGTGGTTTTCTTCCAGCCAGCTGCGCCACTCTTTTCTTGTTGGCGCGTAAACTGCTTTTACTCCGTTGTTGGTTTCCATTCGTCGATAAAGATTATATCCAGCATCCAGCTCGTCCCGTTTTTTGGAACCAGGTTTTCCATACTATTCGTCCTTAAATTGATCGAGGGTCAAACTTTGTCATTTTCATTTTCATATCTGATGCCAAGTGTGACTTCAATCAAAATACTTCTCTCTACTCAATTTCCTCTCTTCTCGCCAGCGTCATTCTGGAAATCAGCTCCAAAGGCAAAGGCTTATTGAGTGGAAAGTGTACCGAGTCTTTTGTTCCCTTGTACATTGAAAGTTCAGGAACTGCGCTGGATACCTTTTCGGAAAGCGGATAAAAGCCAATATGCTTTTTCCATGCAGCAAAATAGATCAGGTTCTTCCCGCCAAGCTTGAAAGTTGGCATATCATAAGAAATCACTTCTTCGGCTTCCGGAACTGCTTGTTTGACAGTAGCCCTTATTGTTTCCAGAATTGACTGGGTTTCCGCAGGAAAACCCGCAGAATATTCGTCGAAAGTTTTAGGTTTAGTCATAGGTTGCTCTGTGTTGAATCCCAAAGTCACATCAAACCCGGGGTTTCAACCCCCGGGTTTGATGTGAAACTACAAAATCTACTCCTCAAAAATCGCATCCAGGTTTTCCATTGCGGAAAGAAACCCTTCTTTGAAGCCCATTTCTATGATCGCTTCCAGGTCTGCGAGTTTATCATAGGTTATCAGAATGGACACAATCGTCGAATTGCCCGATTCTTTGAATTCATTGCCCCATTTCGATCTTGGAAATTCGGTATTTATGTTTCCTTCGGGATCGCAGAAAGCATCCTGGCCGGAAAAGCTTTTTTGTGGTTTAATGGACTCATATTCAAATTTCGCCCAGTGTTCTTCTCCCTCCGGCCCTACCATCGCATACAGCCAGGAGCCGCCTTCACGGAAATCCATCGATTTGGTCCTGGCCTTCCAGGGTTTGGGTGCCCACCATTGGTCAAGAATGTCACTTTTTGTCCAGGCATCCCACACTTTTGCAACGGAGGCCGCAAATTCTCTTTCTACACTTATCTTCTTGTTTTCCTTGTCTACAGAAAAATTGGTCAAAAGGCTAGTTTTCATTTTTGTTTGAATTTAGGTTTAACAATACTTTGTCTAATTGACTGAAACGGTCTTCCCAATGTTTTTTGAACTGTTCGAGCCAATGGTCGATCTCTTTCATTTTCATGGGGTTAAAATGGTAGTAAATTTCCCTGCCAGCTTTGTTCTGCGTCAGCAGCTCGCAGTCGGCAAGAACCTTGATGTGCTTGGACACTGCCTGCCGCGTGGTATCGAAATGCTCGGCCAAAGCATTCGGCGTCATGGCTTGCGTGGCGATCAGCACCAGGATCGCCCTTCTCGTCGGATCGGCAATTGCCTGAAAAATGTCTGCTTTCATTTGTTTATCGAAATATTGCGCAACTCTCTGGTTGCAAATATATATGCAACTTTTGGGTTGCGCAATATTTTTCTTGTTTTTTTTCCTCGGGTTGAAACCCGAGGCCACAAGTTGAAACCCGAGGCCACAAGTTGAAACCCGAGGCCACAAGTTGAAACCCGGGGACACAGGTTAGAATTTTTGCTTTTTAAACAAAACCAAGTAAGTTTACCACGTCCAATTTTCCGAGTAAGGTGTAAAAAAGTCGTCAGTTCACGCCGGCACTTTTTACCTATATACACTGCAACGTACACCGATGAACGGTGTCGTAACTACCGTAATGGTTTGAACACCATTGCCTTACTCGGGTTGGACAACGGCAAGTGCGGCACCGTTTTTGTGTCGGCCCCGGCTGCGGGTTTTAATCCGCAGACATGGATCAGCGCACTCCCAAAAACATAACAGAAATTTAAAACTCCGCCAGATTTCCGTCCCTGCATTCTTGCTAACATTGAGCCCTCAAAACGCTCCGTAAAATGTTGGCTGGCAAACCATTTAAAAATCTCATTTTCAATCTGATACTATTCTCAACCATACTCAGGTGTGTCATCGCATTTTACATGGGTCTTGGTAACGACGAAGTCTATTATTTCACCTACGCCACCCAGCCCGACTGGAACCATTTCGACCATCCGCCCCTCGTTGGCATCCTGATCAGGATTTTTACATTCAATCTTCATTGGAACAATGCATTTTCCATGCGCCTGCCCGCTATCCTTGGGGCTGGTATCAATACCTGGCTCATCGCCGAATGCGGACGTCTCATCAAAAGCGAAAGGGCGGGTATGATCGCCGCTGTCCTTTACAACACCTCCGTTTACACCAGCATGATCGCCGGGCTTTTTATCCTCCCCGATTCGCCCCAACTTGTGTTCTGGCTGGCTGCAATTTATTGTATGCTGAAAATCATTTCCTTACGCAGTAACCAGTCGCCGGGCAGCTTGCTCCTTCTTACCGGATTCTGGATCGGGCTGGCTATGATGTGCAAAGTACACGCCTTGTTTCTATGGGTTGGTTTTGGTAGTTATATGCTTTTCAATCACCGTAAAATGTTTTTCAATCCCAATTTGTATTTGGGACTGCTGGTTTCAATGGTTATTATCTCCCCCATCGTTTTCTGGAACACGCAAAACCAGTTTATCACCTGGCAATTTCACAGCGAAAGAGTGGGCATCACAGACTCCGGGGTCAATTTTAAAGCATTTTTCACCACACTGGCAGGCCAGATTTTGTATAACAATCCGATCCATATCTTTTTATATGTGGTGGTACTGGCCGGGCTTCTCAAAAGCAGAGGTTTTTTGCCTGCAAAAAGTATAAGTCTGCTACTATGGTGCTCGCTGTCATTGATTTTTGCAACCACCGCCGCCTCGCTTTTCCGCCCGGCCCTCCCGCACTGGAGTGGCCCCGGATTCATCTCTTTGATGTTGCTTTCCGCCGCCTATGCGGACGACAAGATCCGGCTGAACCGGTCGCGACTGTATTATACTTTGCTGAACTGCTCGGCAGGGCTGATTTTGCTCGTTGTCATGGCCGGTACCGCGCTGATCCGCTTTTACCCCGGAACATTGGGAAGCAAAGGAGATTACAAGACCGGCTCCGGCGACGTCACACTCGATATGTATGGCTGGGATGAACTGTTACCATCGTTTGAAACAATCCGCAATAAGGATATTGAAAATGGCAAAATGGCTGCCGATTCGCCCCTGCTGGTACACAAATGGTTTCCCGCAGGTCACCTTTATTTTTACGCCGCCTATCCCCTGTCCCTCAGAATTGTCGGTGAAGGTGAGTTGAACGATCTGCACAAATTCGTCTGGCTCAACCGGCAAAACGGAAATGTTGCCAAAGGTACCAACGCCTATTTTATAGCTCCGTCCAACTACTTTTCCGACCCTGCGACGATTTACGGGAATGATTTTGAATCGGTTACGCTGGCTGCAAAAATCCCCCAGCGGAGAAATGGGGAAATAGCCAGGTACTGGTATGTCTATCGTTTGGTCCATGCAAAACGAGCGCTCGGCAAACAAATATGACCCCAATGTGACCAGACATGCCTAACTGAAAACCCAATGTTTTTACTGAGCTAATATTGTAGTAATGCTGCCGGGTAATCTTTGCGGCACTATGAAAACACTCCGCATCACACTGATCATCGCCAGTTCCTGGTTGCTGTGGCTTACTTTGTCACAGTTCTTTTTCTGCTCCCGATTTGCATTCAACACGCCTGCGCCCTTCGAAGGCCCTGCTATTTACAACCCTTACGATTCCATTAATCCGCAGCAATGGATGAAATGCAATTTCCACGCTCACGCACATTGCTGGAACGGCATTACCAATGGCCACGGTACCGCCGAAGACATCCACCGCGCCTATGACTCGCTGGGCTATAATGTACACACGGTTTCAAATTACCATTATATAGACACTACTTTTTCGGCAAACGACAATTACATTTCGGCCTACGAACATGGCTATAACTTGAGAAAAACGCACCAGCTCGTCCTGGGAAGCGAAAACATCAGGTGGCTCGATTACCTTCTGCCGCAGACCATGCACAACAAACAACATGTTCTCAACAGCCTGTACCATGAACCCAATACTGTGGTGATCCTCAATCATCCCGCGTTGCGTAACGGCTACACCAGCGAAGACTTGTCCGTGCTCACCAATTACGACTGCATGGAAGTTTTGAATCCTGCAAAAACTTCTGAAACCCAATGGGATGCTGCACTTTCTGCCGGCAAAAAGGTATTCATCGTCGGGAACGACGACCTGCATAATGTCATAGAAAAAGACCGCCTGGGAGTGATCTGTACTTTTGTTAATGTTGGAAAAATGGGCAAGACACAGGTTCTGGATGCACTGAAAAACGGACAAAGCTATGGAGTAAGACTAGGTCCCGGGCAGCACTTCGACTCCATTCCATTTCTAAAATACCTGACTGTAAGCCACGACACGATCCGCTTGCAAATGAGCGAAAAAGCAGAAGAGATAACCTTTACAGGTCAGGAAGGTCGGGTGCTGGGCTCGTTTAAAAATTCTTCCGAAGCTGCTTACAAACTCAATGTACATGATCATTACGCCCGCGCGACCGTGCGGTTCGCAAGCGGCACAACTATCTTGCTCAACCCCGTATTTTTCACGCCGGAAAAAGGTTATCAAGAAACGCCGGTTTACGAAGACTGGAATGAAACGCTTTTGTACCGTTCTATCGGCATCGGGATCACCTTACTTTGGTTTTTAGTGCTGGGCCGGCTGCTTCCCGGCAACCGTGGCTGGGGCGGATCGGTCGGCGGGAAGGTACTGCTTCCCTGGCAACGGCAGCTTGCGCGGCGTGGCCTGAAACGACTGGCCAAATCCTGATATTATCATATTGTTAAATCTATCTTAAAAAAAGGAATTGTCGGCTTAACATGGATAAGATGAAATATCTTTGGAGATCAACGTTGTTCTCAATGTCGTATTTGTTGGTTTATAACAAAAAAAGCGACATGATCCCATACCATGAAAAAAGTAAAAGTTGCCTTTTTTGCAGAAATATTGATCGAGGATTTTGACGGCGCATCCCGGACTATGTTCCAGATTATTAGAAGAATAGATCCGGAACAGTTTGAATTCCTGTTCATCTGCGGCAACGGTCCCGACACCATTCTGGGATTCGACTGCATACAGATTCCGACGCTTACCCTGCCATTCAATAAAAATTACTCCATGGCGCTGCCCGCACTGGCCGAAGCCGCAATAAAACAGAAGCTCACGGACTTCGACCCCGATATAATCCATATTGCGACTCCTTCCCTGCTGGGCTGGTTTGCACTCAGGTACGCCAGGCACAACCAGCTTCCGGTGCTATCGATATACCACACGCATTTCGTTTCCTATCTCGATTATTACCTTAGCAAGGCTCCTTTTCTGATTGATTTTGCCAAAACAAAAATGGCGTCAAGTCAGAAGAGTTTTTACAACCAGTGCGAAAAAATCTATGTGCCGTCGGAAAGCATAGCCGCCGAAATGGTGGACATGGGCATCGAACAAGACAGGATCAAAATCTGGAAAAGGGGCATTGATACCCGGCTATTTTCGCCGGAGAAGAGGAATGTCGGGGCAATCAGGGAACTCACAGGCTATAATGATCCGGTCATCCTCTTTGCAAGCAGGCTGGTTTGGGAAAAAAACCTGGAAACGCTGATCCGGATCTACGATCATTGCCAGAACGAAAAACTATCCTACAATTTTGTAATTGCCGGTGACGGTACCGCCCGAAGCGCCTGCGAACAACGGATGAAAAAGGCTGTTTTCACCGGAAATCTTTCCCATGAAAAGCTCTCGGAACTGTATGCTTCCGCCGACATTTTCCTGTTTACGTCCGTTTCCGAAACCTATGGAAATGTTGTACTGGAAGCGATGGCTTCCGGCCTGCCCTGTGTCATAGCCGACGGCGGAGGATCCAGGGATTTTATTACGCAGGGAGTGAACGGTTACAAATGTGAGCCGGAAAATGAGGCCGATTATGTTGAAAAAATAAAGTCCGTCCTGGGAAATGAGGCGCTGCGACAGCAATTTATAACAGAAGCGCGCGATTACAGCTACGGTTTCGACTGGAACACACTGACCGACGTTTATTTCCATGACCTTGAAAGCATGGCGCAACTTACAGCCATTTGACCGGTCCATGAAGCTGTTCAAAATCCTCACCGCCGTTTTCTTTTCGATATTCCTTTGCCTTTTTATCCGCGCGATCGATATTCAAAAAGTGTTTCATTCCATTGGATTGATCGGCTTTAAGCTGGTATTTCTGCTTGTCGTAACTTTTATTGCCTACTTTCTGGCGGCAGTCGGCTGGAAATTCTGCTTTGGAAAACAGGGTGAAAAACTGGCGGTAACCGGGCTGTTTCTGATCAGGCATATAGGCGAAATGGTCAGCATCGTGAACCCTACCAGCATCATCGGCGGCGATGCCGTCAAGTTTTTCCTGCTCAAAGACAAGGGCATCGACAAGACAACGGTACTTGCCTCGGTGGTGATTTCCAGGGCTTTGATGGTAATTACCCAGCTGCTGCTTTGCATCCTGACAGTCGCGATACTTATCCTAAAAGATCCTGGGTTTCTTGCTTCTTTTCCGCGAATTCCAGCCGTTTTCTATGTTGCAACAGCCGTTTTCATTTTGCTAATGGTGTTTTTAAGCAGAAATATTTATGTAAAAAAGCTGATCAGGAGTATAAAAGTTATTTCAAAAATTGACTCCTACCCGGTAGGCGCAAAAATCAGGGAGGTGGGCGGTGCTTTGTCAATGTTTTTCAGAACCAATAAGAAAGGGCTTTTTCTTTCCTCCTTTTTCTTCCTGCTGCACTGGATTTTCGGGGCGCTGGAAATTTATTTGATCCTGAAATTTCTCGGTATAGAGGTCAGTGTCGTTCAGGCGGTGCTCGTGGATATGGGTGTGATATTTTTCAAAGTGGCCGGCGCCTTCGTTCCCGGCCAGATCGGCGTGGAAGAGTTTGGCAATAAGATTATGCTCGCTGCTGCCGGCCTGCCCGGCCCCGAAATCTGGGTTACGGTTTCGCTTCTGAGGCGTGCCCGCCAGCTTTTTTGGATCGTTTTCGGTCTGGCCGCTTATTTTTTAATATACAAAAAGCGCAGCGACGTGCCCAGCCTTTCCTGATGGAAGTATTGTTTGTAAGCCACAAGTACCCTCCTGCTGTCGGCGGAATGGAAAAGCAAAGCCTGGAACTGGTTTCGGGAATGAAAAAGCACACGACCGTGCATACCATCGTTTATACCGGAGGCGAAAGCAGGTTGAAGTTTTTTCTCTCCCTCGAACAAAGAATCACTGAAACCTGCCGGAAACACCCCGGAATTTCCGTCATCCATTTCAACGATGCGTTGATCGCCGCGGTTTGTCTCAGACATAAGGGCTATGCACATCTTCTACGGGCTGTTACAGTCCACGGCCTGGACGTTGTTTTTCCCAGCAAGATTTACCAAAAGTATATCTTACCTGTATTCAACCGTTTTGACCTCATCGTCGCCGTAAGTCGTGCCACGGCCAACGCATGCATTGAGCGAGGAATTAACGCTCAGAAGGTCATTGTGGTCAACAATGGCGTGGACACAGCACTCGCAGAGACAAGTTCCTCTCCCGATTTTCACCATTTTTTTAACAAAAAATACGGCATCGATCTGCGCGGAAAAATCGTACTGACTACACTTGGCAGGCCTGTCCAGAGAAAAGGGTTTTCCTGGTTCATCAAGGAAGTCGTGCCTGAGCTGAAAGGGGATTTTGTATTTCTGATGATCGGCCCTTTTCACAAAAAAAGATCGCTCAGTGACCGCCTGTTCCACTGTCTGCCCCAAAAGATACGCGCCAAAGCGGCCTTGTTTTTGGGTTATCCTACGGACGAAAACACAATCCGGAACATGCTTTTGAAAGGTAGTCATGATCCCAAAGTAATGCATCTGGGAAAACTCCCTTTTGATGACATTCAGCGGATCTTGCATGCTGCCAATGCTTTTGTAATGCCAAATATCCGCGTTGAGGGCGATATGGAGGGCTTTGGACTGGTTTGTCTGGAAGCTGCTCTTTGCGGCACCACAGTATTTGCCTCCGAAATCGATGGCATCACCGATGCTATTCAACACCATAAAAACGGAATTCTCCTGCCTTCAAAAAATGCCGCCGCGTGGGTCAGCGCTTTGAATGATCTGATTCAAAACCCGTCGACGTATGCTGCGCAGGCTCAGGATGCCAAAACGTATACCCTCGAAAATTTTGGGTGGGATAAAATGGCCGATGCTTATTGGAAGCATTTTAAAATGCTGAGGAGATAGTTTCCTGCCTGTTTAGGTTCCAGGAGAATTTCGCACTTACGGGATGGTGGTCGGAAAGCGGCAGCCCTTTGGTAGTAGTAAAAAGTTCGCTTTCTACATTGTAGCCGGAAGGTTTCAGGATGATTTGGGCACTGCTTCTGTAAAAAACCTTGTCGATCGTTTCCGTAGAATCCGCCAGATGCAATATGTCGCTGTCAGGCAGTTGTTTGAGCGGAACCGGAATGTGGCCCTTTTGTTTAAGCTCCACCCATACGTCTTTCAATTCATTTTCATTGATCAGCAGCGGGATATTGTCGTAATGATAATTGTAATGCCCGTTCAGATCACCCATCACAATCACCGCGTTTCCTGCCGAGTGTTTGTTGATATACCACGACAACTGGCGAACATTGGCCCGGCGCGCAGCAGCGGCTGGTAAATGGTTGTAGGCATTGGTATGGACGTTGTAGAAATCGATAAAAACGTCTTTTGCTACTTCAATGCGGCTGTAAGTAAATCCTTTGGGTGTGAGGCAGTCGGCGCCGGTGCAATCGTTCCATGATATGCGCCGGATATCCCGGATCGGGTAGCGGGAAAGTGTATTGAGCCCGTCCCCGAACGGTACACCACCTTTGGTCTGTGTGCGGTAAGGATGCACATTTCCGTCGTCATACAGATTTTTGTTGTAATTAAAATCCTCCTGTACGTGTACGATGTCGTAATTATTAAGCCTCCGCCCGATCTCGGCTATACTGATGGATCTTTTGGTAACCGCACTGGAAATGATCTGCGGCAGACCGGCAATATTGTAAGTGATCAAAGATAGCTCGCCCCGCTCCGCAGCCTTCAGTTCGGGAGTAAATTTGGATGAAACGATATGGATCCCGAAGCCATCGGCGAGCTGTACACTTCCCCAGAGAAGGAAAAGAAAGAAAAGGACAATAAAAGTGCGTTTCGCGTAAATTTTATCGACAATGGAAAATGAGTGCATAGTCAGTAATTTAACTACTCAAAATTACCATCGCGGTATGGCCTCAATGAGGCGGTAATGTTATGGTTTTGTTATAATAATGAAAGGCCGGAAGTCATGGACTTCCGGCCTTTCATTATCAAAATAATCTCAATACCCGGGATTCTGGTACATCTTCTCAGGATTGAGCTTGTACTCGTCAAACGGGATCGGGTAGTAACGGTCTTTTGTACCGAAGTTACTGATCTTGGCAAGACCGTAATCCGCCTGACTTTTTGATTTGAAATAAGTAACGAGCTCCTCTGTTGTAAAAAAGCGGAGCAGATCGAACCAGCGGTGATTTTCAAAAGCAAGTTCTACACGGCGCTCATGCAATATAGCCAGTTTCAGTGTCGGATATTTGGCGGCATAGGCAGCAGTAGCTTTGGAGACTTCATACTTGGGCATACCAGCTCTTTCTCTCACCTGATCCAGAAAACCGATGGCGGCAGACTCCTCGCCGAGGTGCATGTGCACCTCGGCAAGCATCAGGATCACATCCGCATAACGAATTAATATCCAGTCATTTCCACCATAACCATTAGTAGTGGCCGCAGCGCTTGCATCCCTGAACTTGGTGATAAAGTAATCCCTGACGATCGGATCATTGGCATACTTAATGGAAAAGTCTTTTCTGAGGTCGGTATCTTCATAATCCAGTACGAGGTCCTGCTTCACATTACCTCCCGAACCGGTCGCGGTAAATAACGAATTGATGGTTTCGCCTTTCGCCTGGTTGCTGCGGGCAATGCTCGACGAAAAGTTAATATCCCCCTGACGGTTCACCACCTGAAAAATAATCTCCGGACAGGTTGTTTTTTTTGCAACATCAAAAACGTCCGTGTACGGTACATCTTTCAGTTGTCCGAACGTACGCAGATTGTACGCCGCCATAAGATAAGTCTTCGCATCATTCAGATTGGCGGTACGATTGGCCGCACTGAGCGTCGTGGCCATCGTCAGATAAACCTGCCCGAGCAGTGCATTGGCAGCTGCTTTGGTAACTTTTCCTTTGGTTGCAGCTGTCTGAACGTCGGCCAGCGGGCTTCCCAATGCATCTTTCAAATCCTGTACGATCTGCTGGTAAACCACATCCTGTTTTTCGCGGAAAGTGCTTTCCGATACTTCGCTGATCGTATTGAAAGATTTGGTAACCAAAGGCACATCGCCCCATTTCCGCACCAGGTGGAAATAAATAAGGGCTCTGATAAACTTGGCCTCTGCCTTGTATTGTTCTTTCAGGTTGGCATTGGTAAAAGTTACTTTCTCAATTCCGTCGAGCACCTGGTTACTGCGGGCAATACTCTGATAAAGTGCCAGCCAGTGCGTTTTGAGATAACCGTTACTGGGGAGAAGCGAAAAATCATTGAACTGGAACGGCTCGCCCGCATTGGACTGGTTATCGTTCCGGCCGGTATTGTCGGAACGTTCCTCACTGTACAAGGCACTCGTTTCGCCTATGCCGTTTCCGGTCCTCAGCGACTGGTAAATACCGTTTACAGCAGCCTGCACATCGCCTTCGGTACGGTAGTAAGTAGAATTGGAAACCGCATTCGGATCCTGAAGATCGATAAAATCAGACGAGCAGGAGCTCATGACAGCCAGTACAAACGCGGCTGAAAATGTAGCTATTTTATATTTTTTTAAGGTCATTTTCTTGAAAATTAAAAAGTGATACGTGCCCCGATGTTGTAGGCGCGCGCCAGCGGATATTTTCCGTAATCCACCCCGGGAGTAAGATTCGCCCCGTTGTTGTAATCCACCTCAGGATTGTAACCCAGATATTTGCTGAATGTAAATGCGTTGTCGATACCAATGTAGATCCGGAGTGCGCTGATCGCGTTATTGCTCAGCTTGGAGATCTGGCCCATGTTGTAGCCCAAAGTAAGGTTGGTACATCTCAGGTATGATCCGTCCTGCAGATAGAAGCTTGAAAGCCTTGTACTGTTGCTTTGTGTTCCTCCGCGCGACGCACGGTAGATTTTGCCATCGCCCGGCTGTGCTTCGGACCTGTACCGGTTCAACACTTTACTGTATTGGTTTCCTGAACCTTCCATATTGAAGATGTAGTAATCCTGCCCGTCGAGCACCTTGTTTCCGTAGGTTCCATTGAATGATGAGCTGAAATCAAACTGCTTGTATGTGGCCGAGATCGCAAAACCGTACGTGAACTTCGGCTGGGAATTTCCGATCGGTGCTTTGTCCGCATCGTTTACAACACCGTCACCATTTACATCTTCGAAATAAATATCCCCCGGACGCAGCGGATTGGTCGATGCCGAAGAACGTGCCGGCCCTTTCAATACGTAGCCCTCAGGAAATTTCTGAGTCGACGAATTGTACACCGCATTGTCCGCGGCAAGGTTTTCCATATCCGATTCGCGGACCATCCCTTTTACTTTAAAACCGTAGAACATCCCGATCGGCTGGCCTTCCTGGGTAATGTGTGTGATGTAAGAGCGTTCCGCACCGGCTGTGAGGATCGTGCTGGCACCACCCATGTTCAATACCTTGTTACGGTTGAGCGAGAAATTACCCGAGAAATTCAGGTCAAAATCGCGGGAAGAAATCACACGTGCATCAGCCTGGATATCGAAACCTGTGTTCTGTATTTTCGAATCGCGGAGGTTGGTCAAAACCGTTGAAGCACCCGAAATAGCCGAAAGCGGCTGGTTGAACAACAGATTGTAGGAACGGCTCAGATAATAGTTCGCCATGATCGACAAGCGGTCATTGAACAAACCAAGGTCAACACCGAAGTTGTATTGTGACGTAGATTCCCAGCCCAGGTCGAGATCTTTCAGACCTTCGGCCCACATTGCAGTGTTCACCGTGTTGCCACCATACACTACCCCGCCGGGAGCTGCCATGGTTTGCAGGAAGCTGTAATTACCGATGTTGTTGTTCCCGCTCAACCCCCAGCTTGCGCGGAGTTTCAGGGTAGACGATTTGCCCAGGAAATCTCCGTAAAACGATTCATTTGAAATGTTCCAACCTGCGGACACGGAAGGGAAGTTACCCCAGCGGTTGTTCGGACCGAAACGCGACGAGCCGTCGGTACGGAATGAAGCTGTCAGATAATATTTGTTGTCGAAGTTATAAACAGCACGGGCGAGATAAGAAAGCATGGTCCAGTTGGTTTTCCCTGAACCATCATTTTCCGGGTTACCCTGATTGAGCGCAAAAAATGCTGCGTCGGCACCTTTCCCTGTGATCTCCTCGATCCGGTCGTTTTGAAAACCTTTTGAGGTTACGGCCAGTACGTCCCGGTTGTTTTCCTGGGCAGTGTATCCTACCAGACCGTCCAGGTTATGTTTGCCCCAATTCTTTTTGTAATTCAAAGTAAACTCAGCCAGCTTGTCGACCTGCGAAACTGTTCTTGCCACAGCATTGGCAGCTGCGATAGACTGCGGAGAACCCGGAGGATTGGCCCCGCTGCTCAGGCTTGTAGGCAAATAATATTCGTACTTTTCATTGTAAGTCTGCATACCCAGGTTAACCTTGAAATTCAGGTCGGGGATGATCTCGTAAATTGCGAAACCGTTGTAAGTACCACGTTGTCCCTTGCGGTTGATATGCGTTTCGGTAGCCAACGCTACCGGGTTCTCAATCGACTGATAACCAAAGGCCGGGCTCAGCGCAGCAGCCTCATTTTTGGCAAGGCTGCCGTCGTCGTTACGGGCTTTGAAAATAGGCATGTAAACCAGTGCTCCGAGGATCGGGCCCTGGTTGAAACGGCCTTCCTGAACTTCACGGTTGTCGTTAGACGTAAAGGCAAGATTCGCCCCTACTTTCAGTTTCTTGTTTACGTCCGCATCGAGGTTAACACGGAAGTTGGTCCGCTTCTGGCGGGTGCTTTCGATGATGCCCTGCTGGTTGAGCTGACCTCCGCTGATCGCATAGCGAAGACCGTTTCTGCCGCCTGTGAAGGAAACATTGTGACGGTTTACCAGCGCATTTCTGTAAAGCTCATCCTGCCAGTCGGTATCATACTTAGGCTTGATCATCGTCTGGGACGCAAAATCGTACAGATCGGTGGGGATACTTACTGAACCTGCGTTCCCTACGTTTTTGATCCTCGTCGCATTGTCATCCGAGAGCATGCCGTCATTCCAGGCCTTTCCTCCGTTGACCATCAGATCACGGTAGGAATTGTTACGGCCGTCGATCATCAGCTGCGCAAACTCGGAAGAATTGAGTACGTCGACTTTTTTACTCAACTGGTGCACGCCGAACTGGTAATCGTATTCCAGCTTTCCTTTTCCTTCCTTACCTCTTTTGGTTGTGATCAAAACCACACCGCCAGCTGCACGGGAACCGTAAATCGCAGCAGAAGCCGCATCTTTCAGAATATCAATGGACTCAATGTCATTCGGATTGATAAAAACATCGTTTCCGGCCGGATAGCCGTCAATTACATATAAAGGATCGGAGCTCGCGTTCACCGAACCTACCCCTCTCACCCGTATCTTGGTACCTACATAAGGTGCGCCGCTTACCTGGGAAATCTGCACGCCCGCGACTTTTCCAACAAGTGCCTGTCCGACAGTCGGAGTCGACAGATTTAGTTCTTTTGCCTTCACGCTTGATACCGCTCCCGTAAGGTCGCTTTTACGCATTGTCTGGTAACCTACCGCCACCACCTCGTTCAACATCAGCGCATCCTGCTTCAGTTGGACAGTCAAAGGTTCGCTGCCGGATACCGCAATTTCCTGCGCTATAAAGCCGACGAAGGAAAAAACAAGCGTAGCCCCCGAACCTGCTTCCAGAGAAAACTTACCTTCTGCATCTGTTACCGTCCCGCTATTGCTACCTTTAGCGAGAACCGTCACGCCCAAAAGCGGAGCGCCGCTTTCATCTACCACCTTACCGGTCACTGTCAGCTTGGGCGAACGTTTGATGTTCTCCTGGCTGCTTGAATTCTGGCTTTTAACCGAGGCCGCCCACAAAGGGTTCGTCGGACTAAAAACCATTGCGCCGGCAATTACAA
Source organism: Dyadobacter bucti (assembly GCF_005869225.1). Taxonomy (GTDB): domain Bacteria; phylum Bacteroidota; class Bacteroidia; order Cytophagales; family Spirosomataceae; genus Dyadobacter; species Dyadobacter bucti. The sequence continues at coordinate 552,637 of NZ_SWFP01000002.1, forward strand.
CAGGAACAATGGGTAATAGCAGTTTTTTCATAAAACTTATCTGATATTTAACAAAAACAAGAAACTGATTTTGGAGCTGACCATACAGAAAATCCCGGATAGCCTTAATCCGGGCGCAAAAGTACTTTCCCACTATTAAGCCAATGGAAAGGGTTTATTATGAAAATGTAAATTTTTCGAGAAAGCCAGAGAAGGGACTTTGCGTGTGCGCTTGAACCTTACGAAACAACTCCGACCTGGGTGATTGTGAAAAGCTTATTAAAAATATATATTTACAAAATATTGAAATGAGAAACTGCTATCATTATAAAAGTCAGATTCATGAAATACAAAGGCAACACTATATCAAAACCGGTAGTTGGCAAGGAGGCCAGAATTTTGTCAAAAGCAATAAAGTCGGGCGGTTACGTCGCTAATGAAAAAGCAATCGCAACTGCGAAACGCGTCGTTGAACAGATATTAAAAGAAGAGAATCGTGCATGAAAAATAAGGTTCGATTTGAAAGCATAGATTTTTCCAAATACGAAATCACGGAGATAAACCCTGACCTTGATAATCTTGGTCAGGGTTTTAAATGTTCAAGGAACGAATTCGCGACTTATTTGAAAGGGAACAAAATAAAAACAGAAGTTAAAACCCTAACGAGCAAATGCTGGATTATTGAACATGAGGGTCTGATTGCCGGATATATCACACTGATGGCAGACAAGCTGACAATGAAGAATCCAATCCTGAAAAAGGAGGGTGTAAATTACACCACGTTTCCGGCTGTGAAAATAGGTTGGCTCGCCAAAGATAAAAGGGCCACAGGTGCCGGCAGACGTTTACTCGAATGGGCCATTCAATATGTAACAACAGATTTGATCAACCGACTTGGCATCAGATTTATAACTGTCGATGCACTTTTTGACACAGATACTGGCTATGATATCTCAGGTTTCTACGCCAATTATGGATTCAGGTATGTCGATGAGGAAGACGTAATTCCGTCGCAAGGAAATTTCAGATCCATGTATTATGACATAAAATTGGTTATTGAACTCTTGAACGAAGCAAGGCTTCAAAATAGATTGACCTGATCGATGGAAAAGACATTTACCAGTTCACGTCTACAAAGTGAACATTCTCTTTGCGGGAAGAAGTCACGGCGATGCCTTTGGTATTATTATCTGTCGTGAAAGTGAAACCTTCCAGCTCATCCGCTTTGTCGATGTCAACGGTGCGGATGACGTGCTGCTCTCCGGCACGAACGGATTTTTCAAGATCGAGAAATGTGAAACGCCATTTTCTTCCTTCGATCTGGTTTTGTATCAATATTAAAATGCCTTTTTCTTTCACCCAGTGCAAATTCTGCACCCAGGCGCCACAGCTGAATTTTTTAAAAAGCACCCCTTTTTTACTCGTCTTATCCGCATTCGCCAGAGCCTCCGGATCGTAAAGCCTCACCTCATTCTTTTTATCACCGTAATCGGCCGACGCCACGAACCATTTTCCCCGATACCGCACATATTCGGGCCTTGTTCCCTGAATGCAGGCATCGTCTTCGATCGTCCGGATGAGATTTCCGTCCAACGTCCCTTTTTTCTTTGATGTTTCCCAATCTATTTGATATAGGATAGCTTTCCAGCTTGTCCCCTCCGGATTCAAGCGGATACTGTTACCGATAAAAAACGGCTTACCGGGCTGATAAGCAATGCCAGTAGGATGGTTGATCACATCTTTGCTCTCAACAGTAAGCTTGATTTCCTTTCCCGAATATTGCAGAGAACCATCTTTCACAGCATACTCCCTGATCATGCCGGTTTCCCTGTCACCGTACAGGTAAACTTTCCCGTCCACATAAGCCGCTCCCTGGCAGGCGCCAAGAGAATCAATGGTTGCGGAGGACATCATTTTGAGCTCCGGTTTGTCGTCCGTCACCAGCACTGGGGCCAGTATCCCAAAAATAAAAATTGCTGTTTTCATGATACTATGGATCGAGAGGTTCGTCGGCATCAATATGCAATGCGTCCAGTACCGGGTAAAATTCAAAGTCGGTTTCGCTCAGCCTTTTTCCCAGCTTGTAAGGAACGTGATTGATCTCCTTTCTGCAGCGTTCTGCAAATGCATCATTGGTAATATAGTAGCTCTGCGAACGGACCGTGGAAACCAGGGAAGGTTTATCAACCGGCATCCCGTATCTGAAAAGCAGACGAACCGCATTACGCATATTGGTCGTCGTATGCCGGGCGTGCGGGTCCATGATGATCGCATGCTCCGGTACCTTCAGGCTTTCGATCAGGAATTTTTTCATTTCAAAGGCCTCGCTGTATTTCGTTTTATAAGGATGCACCCGGCCACCCGATACCACTATAAAAGGTGCCATTCCTTCAAAGTAACGCAATGCGGCGATCCGGCACCGAAGCATACCTCCGGCACTCAGCGCCACATCGTAAGTGTCAGGCCCTGCGCCCGGTACCAGTATCAGGGTGTATGTGAACTGGTCCCATTTGATGGTTTTCACCTGATCGTACGCAGCTTTATTTACCGTCGAAACCATCGGCTCATAATCTCCAGCCTCATTCCGGCCGCTTGCTTCCATTACCTGTAAGGCAAAATGCAACGGCAGGTCAAAGAACATTTTGGTGCCGCCGTGCTCCTGCTTCACAACTTCCGCGCAATCATACATCAGGATCGGGAAACTTTTCGCCCTGGTTTTAAACGAAATAGAATCTATTGCCGGGTAGTTAGGTTTTTTACCTTCCGCATATAGTTCGATGATGTGGTTTACAGCAGCAGCATCCTGCTCCCAGGCTTTTTTCAGCAAGTCAGCGGGAGATGCTTCTTTGAACAATATATAGGTGCCCGACGGGATCAAATGCTCCTTTACGAGTTTACCCAGTTCATTTTTATCACTATAAAGCTCACGTAGGTGATTGCCGATAACGGCAATTTGTTCCGCCGTAAATTTCATTTTTCCCGAAAAACACTCGTAACCATCTTTGCAATTTTTGACCGCATAATCCAGGCTGTCTGCCCTTTGTTTTGTCAATGCCGCAAATTGAGGATCGTTTTCCAGCAATATTTTTGAGCCGGGCAGATTTCCCAGCAACGTTAGAAGGTAAAAATTCTTGGAAGCAATTGTGGGGTTGCCGTTAATAAACTTGTAGGAAGCTACAGGTTTTATACTTTGCGCCCTGCCAGTCAGAGCAACAGCACAAAGCAACAGGAGAATCGGTAATCTGGACATTATTGGTAAATTAATTATCTAAACAGAACGGCCCGCAAAGTAACGGTCGCGGTATTACCAAAATGTGATGGGATTATTAAGATTAAGAATAAAGGAATAATAGGAAAATTTTGTTCGTATAACAAATATTGTATATTTTCGTCGAATTCAATGTTACACAACGTGATGAAACAACAAGTTAAATCAATGGATAAATCAGACACCGCCTGTGTTGAAAGCACAAAGCCTGTTAACCCTATTGTCCGTAAGATGTTGGATGACAAGGCAGCAATCGGCAAGTTCTTCCAGGGGAAGATATCAAGTGACGAAATAGATGCCAGAGGAATCAAATTTGTTAAGGCCGTATAGCTATTCGGAAAACCACAGATCAAAATACGTTACATACAATTTTGTAACAGCAGCTAACCAAGAATACTACGTCTATTTTTCAGACGGATCTGGTTACTTCCCCAATTATCCTCACTTCTGCGACGACATTGTAACCTTCGGATTTGGTACCAATTCATCCGCAACATTTGATCTTTCGCTCAATAAAAGGCATGACAGTCGCATCAGAGATACGTTATTTGCTATCATTCAGGATTCTTTTTCGTTATTCCCCCAGCGTGCGATATTAATTATGTGTGACACGAATGACGGTCGTCAGGCTTGCCGCAACAATCTGTTTCACCGATGGTACAATGAGCTCGGAAGAATAATTGACCTGGAAATAAGCAAATACAATATTACAATACTCGGTCCCGGCGACGAGGGTACTTATTTAATTATGTTAATCCCTATTTACTGTTTCATGCATGACCAGATACGGGATGCTTTTTGGGATATTAACAACGAAATGATTTCGAAGGGCCTTTAACTTCTGTGTTATCATTTTTTATAGGGACTTTGCCATCTTATAATACCTCCAAATCAAGATCGCAACGCCCGCCAGCACAAACGGAATGCTGAGCAATTGTCCCATATTGATGGGAAGAGAATTTTCGAACGGAACCTGGTTGATTTTAAAAAACTCGTCAACAAATCTCAGGCTGAAAAGCAGTATTAGAAAGATGCCGAGTATAAAGCCATTTTGCAGATGAGTGCGTTTCACTTTCCATATTAAAAACATCATTACAAAAAGTACCAAGCAATAAATGGACTCGTAAAGCTGGGCCGGATGCCGGGGTATTTGATCAGTCCGGACAAAAACAAACGCCCAGGGAACGTCGGCAGGGACGCCTATCATTTCCGAATTCAGCAAATTCCCAAATCTTATAAATGCCCCGGTCAAGGCCGCGGGCATGACCAATCTGTCGAGCAGCCAGAGATAGTTTTCATTGTATTTTCTGCAATAAAGATAAATCGATAAGAATATTCCGATACCTCCGCCATGACTTGCCAGACCGGCCAGGCCAGTAAATTCAAAATCAGGATTGAAACGCACCGGCAGGATTTCAATCGGATGCTGCCAGTAGTAAACCGGATCATAAAAAAGAATATGGCCCAGCCTTGCGCCCAAAATAGTGCCCAGTAAAATGTAGAACCCCAGCGTTTCCAGTGACTCTACACTACGTCCTTCTTTTTTAAAAACATAAAACATTACCGGATAACTCAGTATGATGCCCAAAGCCCAGAACACACCATACCATCTCGGGATCTCCAGACCGGGAAATACGGACGGATTTACATCCCATATTACATACGACAAGCTTGCGAAATACATCAGGATTCAGTTTAACAGTTCTGACAAAATGTAATCAGAAAACAAAAAATCGCTGCATTCCGGAAAATTCTTTCCGGAACCAGCTGCAGACTTTCTTTACTGTGATTGTCGATGATCCCAAGTATCTCGTCCTGACTAATATCAACCGAGCTATTGTGTTGCAGAAACTGCTTCCAGGAAGGTTTAAAATTTTCGATATTCATGCTAAATATTCTTGAATGTTTCTTTCAATCTGATTTTAATGCGGCTGATGCGTGTGCTTATATTGGTTGCAGTCAATTTCAAAGTCCCGGCGATTTCTTTGTGGCTGTATCCCTCGAGATGCAAAATCATGATCGCCTTGTCTATCTCTTCCATCTTGTGAATAAGATATAATAATTGCTGCAAATCAACATCGGGCTCAAAATTGCCGGCTTGGTTATAATATGGATAAGCATCTGACAGAGACTCGCTCAACGGCATCTTTTTCTCTTTGCTGATCTTGGCAAGGATTGTATTAAGCGTGACCTTATAGATCCAGGTACTCATTTTAGATTCACTGCGAAACGTGGGCAGAGATTTCCAGAGCTGCAAAATAACATCCTGGCGGGCGTCCTTAAAATCTTCTTCATCCCGGTAATAGATCCTGCAGATGCTATTGATAATCCCTTGATGTTCCTTTAACATTTCTATAAAAAGTAACTTATCTGAGCCTCCCATCGCTGTTTTTCTTTTACGTTCAGTTAGTACTCATTTTCATGCTGATTGTCACAAAAACTCAAAATAAATTTTATAAAAAGTCTGAGATATCCCGATGGCTAAAAACAGCAGGCAATAAAAAGAGGCTCCGCCTGGAGCCTCTTTTTGTTTAATTTCCGATCTGGGACTACAAATAGTAACTTCTTATTCCGCAACAACTTTGGCTTTCCGGCCACGTGGTTTTCCGGTGTATTCCGGTTTCGGCTCTGTGCTGGCCAATGCCAGTTCATAGCCAACAACACCCTCGTCATAATTGAATAAAGAAACTGTAAATACATATTTGGTTTGCGCGAAATCGATACCTCCTTTTTTAAGAATGATCGCAAGAGGAATAACATATCCTCTGCCACTGCGTGCCAAGGTGAACGTGTCGACATCATCACCGGAAGGAACCAGATAAAGGGATTTAATCTTTCTTTTACCTTCATCTGTGCCGATTTTGAAACGTGCGGTTTCTGGTTCAATTCCCAATTCTTCTAATGTATTTGAGGGAAGGACCAGTTTACCTGCTGGCGAAATGTACCCGGTAGGACTTGGTTTAGGCTTGGTTACTTCTGTCTTTAAACTGTTTTCCTCGGGTGTGAAAAATTTAATTGATTTTAATTTCATCTTAATCAAAAGCGGTTTTAAGTGGATTATTTCTGCTAAATTAATGATTATAATTAATTGCTGGCTATTTGCTGCAAATTTGTGGTGAACGTCATTATTGTATCCAGCAGTTTCAATTAGAAATTAAATGAAAACCATTAATTGAGCGCACCGGAACATCTTTTTTACATTATGAATTCAAGTTATTTTATCTTCAAAATAACATTGAAAATAACGTTCTGTTACCAGGCTAATTACGACCAATTTACCCCCGGAAATGCATCGCGATCACCTTTCCAATCAGATACATTTTAATCTCCGATAAGATTAGAAGATCCGTTCCGCCGTTCGCCAAGTCCGACAGGTATGTTTTTTGGCATTTCGAAAAATGATAAGATATCATCATAATTTTATAACATTTCATTAAATCCATCCTTCGCGAGCTTGTTCCTTTGCACAAAAACAATCATTTGAAATGAGACTATTCAATACCCGCGAGGGCATCCTTATTGAAGCGGACGGCCGCTATTATATCTCAAAAAATACCGACTGGGATTCATACATTAACAGAGATGAACTCTTTGCACTGGTTTCCGAAGAAATCGGCAAGCTTGAAACGAACGCCTCAGCAGCCGGACTTCTGGACGACGGCTTGCTTGCTCCTATCAGCAAACAGGAGGTATGGGCGTCGGGCGTTACCTATATGAAAAGCAGGGAGGCACGCATGGAAGAATCCAAAGATGCCGGGGGCGGGGATTTTTATGCAAGGGTGTACGACGCTGACCGTCCTGAAATTTTCTTCAAAGCGACAGCCGCCAGAACCGTAGGTCCGGGCGATAATGTGCTTATAAGAAGAGATTCGCAATGGAATGTGCCGGAACCGGAATTAACGCTTTTCGCAACATCAAGTGGACGGATCGTCGGATATACCTGTGGCAATGACATGAGCTCGCGCGACATTGAAGGGGAAAATCCGTTGTACCTGCCGCAAGCCAAAAGTTACGACGGTGCGGCAGCCATAGGCCCGGGCTTGTATGTGCCTGCCCAGCCGATCGATCCCGACGCGATGATCCATCTGGAAATTGCAAGAAATGGTGAGACTGTTTTTTCGGGAAGTATTTCCATCAACCGGATGAAACGGTCGCATACAGAACTGATCGGTTATTTATTCAGGGAGACATCTTTTGCGCACGGCGTATTCCTGATGACCGGCACCGGGCTTGTGCCACCCAACGATTTCACGCTGGCAACGGGGGATATCGTCAGCATTACGATCGAAAACATAGGTACCTTAATCAATACTGTTACCCAAAAACCAATTAACTAATGCAATTACAAGGCAAACAATTAATAGGATCGTCCCTTTCCGCGGAAGGAAAAGAGTCATTTCAATCCCTGAATCCGGCAACGGGCGAAAAAATGCCTACGCAATTTATCCATGCTACCAAAGATGAGCTGGAAAAAGCGTGCGAGCTGGCCAGAAAGGCATTTGCTGTTTACCGTAAAAAGTCCGGAGCCGAAAAAGCCGCGTTCCTTGAAAAAATTGCGGAAGAAATTGAGAATACAGGCGACGTGCTCGTACAGACGGCCTGCGCCGAAACGGGACTTCCAGCGGGAAGGATCCAGGGTGAGCGTGGCCGTACTACAGGCCAGCTCAGGCTTTTTGCCCAGCTCCTGCGGGAGGGTTCCTGGGTAAATGCGCGCATTGAAACCGCCCTGCCGGATCGTCAGCCGTTGCCTCGTACCGATATCCGGATGATGGACCGGCCCCTGGGACCTGTCGGGGTTTTTGGCGCAAGCAATTTTCCCCTGGCATTTTCGGTAGCGGGCGGAGACACTGCCTCGGCTCTGGCCGCAGGCTGCCCTGTGATTGTAAAGGCGCACTCAGCCCACCCAGGCACTTCCGAGCTAGTAGGTACGGCTATCCAAAAGGCAGCGGCTTCCTCCGGCATGCCCGAGGGCGTTTTTTCAATGTTACACGGCAGCGGATCGGTGATCGGCGCTGCTTTGGTGCAGCATCCTGCGATCAAGGCGATCGGCTTTACCGGCTCGTACCAGGGCGGCATGGCGCTCTTTCACCTCGCAGCGAACCGGCGGGAGCCGATACCTGTCTACGCTGAAATGGGGAGTACCAATCCCGTTTTCATTTTGCCGGGCATCATGAAAGAAAAAGGCAATGAAATCGCGCAGCAGTTTGCTGCATCTGTCACCCTGGGCGTAGGGCAGTTTTGTACGAACCCGGGTATGCTGGTGGCCGAAAATACAGACAGTTACCCAGATTTTGTGTCCAGTCTCGAGAGCAATTTCAGAAATGCTTCCGGGGGCGTCATGCTTACCAAAGGCATCCAGTCGGCATACCAGAAAGGCGTGGCACATCATCTGGAAGACACCGAAGTCTCGATCCTGGCAGAAGGTAAGGCCAGCGAAGGTTTCAGCGCGGTCAAGCCGGTTTTGTTCCATACCAAAGCGCAGGCTATTGCTGACAATGCCGCATTGTCGGAGGAGATATTTGGCCCGGCCAGCGTAGTGGTTGAGGCGGAAAACAAAGCTGCATTACTTCATATGGCCGCACAGCTTGAAGGCCACCTGACCGCCACCGTCCACGGCAACCCTGATGAGCTGGAAGCCTACGCAGACCTGATCGAGCTGCTGGAACAAAAGGTAGGCCGCCTGATTATCAACGGATTCCCTACCGGTGTGGAAGTTTGTCACGCGATGATGCACGGCGGCCCTTTCCCGGCGTCGTCCGATTCAAGGAGTACTTCGGTCGGGACTGCCGCGATTTACCGGTTCACCCGCCCTGTCAGCTACCAGAATTTCCCCGAGCCGCTGCTGCCTGATGAACTGAAAACAGCCAATCCACTGAATATCTGGAGGCTGCTGAACGGAGAGTTCCAAAAGGCGTAAGCAGGTATTAAGATTCATAAAACAAAAAATCCCGAAACGAACCGACTGGCGGTGTTTCGGGATTTTTCGTATTCAAATGGTAATGTTAACCCTGCTCTCAGAAATTGGTGATACCTGAATTCTGTACGATTTTCACACCCTCATAATCCATGCACAGCTGCGAAAGTTCTTCCGAAGATGCATTGAGATAATTCAGCTCCCCCGACAAATTCCGGATCATCCCGCGGAATCCCTGGCTGGCAATGTCATATTGATTTTTCAAGATAAAACTCAGCAGATAAGTCAGCGGGCGCTCGGTGTGCTGAGGCGCGTAAACACCGCGCTGGGTCACTACAAACACAGGTACTTCCTTGGACGAACTTTCGTCACTGCTGTTGAAATACATCAGCTTGCAGCTTCCCAAGGTCTGTACAGGCGAAATAACGACCGAGACATTCCTTTTTAAAGATTTGCTGGTCAGGAAAGTAATGATATTCTCATATTTGTCCTGCACCTTTTTCACAAGTTCATAATAAGGCCTGTTGCTCATGTTTGGCCCCTCGGCAACAAAATATTTTTCCGATTTCATGGGTGCGAGTATGACGAGCCGCGGATCGCTCAGATTCGAATAAACATCCGTCAGGACACTCAGTAAAGACTTCACCTGAACATCATTGTCAAGCTCCATGAGAGACGCAGAATCTATCGGAATGATCAGCACTTTCGAATTCGCAACCAGATCCTTGATATGGTTCAGTTCATTAACGTTCCCGCTGGTAAGCCAGCCGCCGGGATGGTCGGTAAATTCGATGTTATAAGGAAGCGGGAACTTCTCCCCTCTTTTACCAAGACCCAGATGGTATTTGGTAATTTTCGCCGTCGGCCTGATCCCGTTGCTATGTTCAACAGTCCCTTTTTCCAGACAGTTGACGAGTTTTTTCCTTTCGTCGATAATGAGCTTTCTGGCAGTAGAGTCTATCGCAAATTGTAAATTTGTATTTTCAAAGAAACTGGTTTTCAAATTATCCAGCATGGAAATGAGGCATGAAGTTTTGCCTACACCTGCTGCACCTAAAACTGAGACGTTTATAGTTTTATTCATAAAGGGTTTCTAAATTTCATTTGTAAGTTTCTTGGTCGTTTCAATATAAAGTTTCAGCCTTTCATATTGATTATGTCTGTCTTCAGCATTTTCATATCTTTCAGACCAGATTTTCGCCCTGTTCAGCTGATAAAATATTTCCCAGTTGTCTTTCGCATGTTTCGATCTGAAAATCTGGTTCAAAAATTCTTCCAGCAACGAAAAGGAAATCTTGTTAATATCTTTCGACCAGATATCAAATTCTTTCTGGATCTGATACAAACAGGCTTCAACGGAATGTTTAATGTATTTTAAAATATCCGTCGCACTGTCATCCCTCGACAACCTGATTTCCATGTGGTCGGGTGTCAGAATATCCAGATATTCCCTGATCCGGAAATGCAGAAATCCTAAATATGATAACTGAAAATTTATAAACGAAGTCAGCGAATTTTTCAACTCATTAATATTGCTCACTTCTTCCAGCAGAACGCTCTCAAATGAAGCGGCGGATTTCTCCATGTAATGAAGTTTCCCTTCACTTTTCAGAATGGAATATACCTCATGTTTGATATTTGTGAGCACTTCCAGCAAAATATCATCCAGCTTCAAAAATTCATTTGTAATGTGTGTTTTATAAACATTCAAAAAGTCCTCATAAGCTTTGTTATAGGAACCAAATGAATTCCTGCTCAAATTAATATCCGCCTCGGTCAATTCACTCAGCAAATGCTTAATATGCTTACGCGTATCATTAAAATGTGTGTATATCAATGAATTCCGCTCATTCCTTAACGAATACTTTTGCTTTAATAAATTCTCAAAAGAATTCGTTTGTGCATTCCAGAGTGTGTTGAACAAATCCTTAAATGCGTACAAATCCATGTTGTCGTCCGGCTCTTCCAATTCTTCCAGGTGTTTAATAACCAGTTTTGTTTTATTATAAATTGACAATATATTATTCTGCGAATAAGACATTATTTTGCTGTCCAACTGACCAATTTTGCTAATAAAAGAAGTGGAAACCTGTCCAAGGATTTTTTCGGATATTTCCATTTTATCCGTGCAGTCGATAATGGCCACGTCCGAGAAATGCATCCCGTTCAGCGTAGCCCCGGCCCACATATCCTTGCAGTTATCGTAATTGTTCATAGTAGGACTGATATTGACGTGGTTCAACACCAGGAATGAATTATCCTTGATATCGACGCCAGGTATACCCAGTTCCGTGATGGTATCATTGCATAAATTATAAAGATCCATATCTATGCCTTCCCACACGTCTCCGAGCGGATCGGGCTTGCGGACAAACAATAGAAAATCGGCACGGTTCATCAATTTTTTGATCCGGTCTTCCTCGTCGACGAGGCTTACATCGCCGATTCCCGGCATATCCACCAGGGTTAGTTTTCCAAGATCATGATATGGGAAAGGACAAACAATCTCAACCTGGTCAACAGCAAAATGTTTAAATGTTGCCGTCCGGTTTTCAGCATATTGCGTTACATATTCATCTATTTCATGTACAGAAATATTTTTGGAAATGCCTGTAAGAAGATGATTGTATGCCGGCAGATTACCGTGCATTTCGAGAAGTTTATTGTATTTGGAACTGTTGCCCGGATCCGAATTTCCGTTTAGCCTCGGTAATAGAGAAACTTCGAATTCGGCTAAGTTTTTGGGAACAGGTGCGAGATGCAGGTCGTTGAAATAAGGAAGGACTGTATTTTGGAAAAAGTCGTCCCGGGTCCGGAACTTGACAGTAACTTCTACATTTTCGCTTTCAGAATTTGAAATCAGGCTCGTTACCGCCGTACAATGTAAACCGTTCCCATCCGGAATAATACTCGCATCAAGGCCCGACAAACTTTGTAATATCGTGCTCTTTCCTTGTCGTGCACGTCCCAGAACACCTATGCAAATATCCTTTTTTGAAAAACGCTCTTTCAGTTTAAATAACCTTTGGCGTTCTTCCTCAATTTCATGTATAATAACAGCGATATCCTCGGAACTTATCTTCTTATTGACCTCAGCTTTACCCGTGTAAGTAATATGTCTGTTCGAATTTTCAATAGCGGACAGATTATGGCTTAGTGTGGATAATTTTTGAATAGCATTTGAGATTTCATTATTTATGATCGCCCTTTTGTCAATTAAACGTGTAATATTTGAGAAGGTAGATGCGGTAGATGCGGTCATGTAGATTTAGAAATTAGTTTTTATAATACGTTGGGTAAGATGAAAGTGATCCGATGCTGGTAGTTCGTTTTCCTATTATAATACCTGTTAACAAAGTGTTGATTTTTAACGAAATATTGATTACCAGCAAAGGTTCCATTTGAAATCCTCTGCTGTTTTCTAACCTATTTAATGCATTTTATTTGCAATCCTTCTGATTCTTTATACATTGCTTAATTCAGAAATACTCTTTGAAAAAAAATCTGATCGTTACTTATTTCTACACATGAACTGACCCGCTCAAAACAGTATGTTTATGATTGGGATCACATTGCACTTTTGATATGATAAAATGTAACGGAAGGAAATTTAAGCCCGGCAGCAGATTGCCCGGGATTATGTGAAAGGAGACGGTTGGTAGGCTTTGTTTGTCCGGATTACATATCCGGCTCCGAGCCGCTCAACCCAATAATACGTATTGCTAAAAGCGGCGCCTTGAAAAGCTTGTACAACCACTATCTGAGTGATTTATACAATCAACCACAACACTTTACTTCCAGAACACTACCTAACTCCCTCTGAACACCCAGTTTGTATAAAAATCAGAAGCACGTCAAAGAACATTTTTCTACGGCATTATCCAAGCAATTTCTACCAATACTGCTATATTTATCAAGAATAAATATGAGTCCCAAGTGTCTGTCGGGGCAATTACGGTGAATATCGAAGTTACTTTGGAAGTATAGTGTGGTAAGGTATCATGTGTGTTACTCGAGTAACTTTTCAGTAGCACTCTCGTAAACATAGTAGAAAAAATTTTAATTCTAAAGTTTATTTTTTATAAATATTTGATTTAAAAGAACAAAACTCCGCCCCAAAACCCGTGACTACTTCTACACATTTTTCCGGGCGCAATTACAGCATAAAATTATAATGTTTCAAGTTTGAGCCTGCTCGGACAAATCCTAAAATCCATTTTGCAGGCTGAAAAAACTATAAAAAAGCGCCAAAAATGCGCGTAAATACCTGTTTATCTTTGCATCAAAAGTTATTTACCGATTTCAGGAAATTATAAAATTTTGTGATCTGCTGGTGGACTCCCTGGGTATCAGCTCACCCGAAAGGGTTACCTGTTCCGCCGGGAAATTAGTTTTACGAATGTGTTTGAGTAGTAGTTCGCACGCAATCTTCCCGATTTCATAAGCCGGCTCGGACACGGTGGAAAGTGTCGGGGAAATGATCTGCGAAATAGGATCGTTTGTGAAACCGACCACGCCTACTTCTTTTCCAACCTGCACGCTGAGCTTTTTCAAAGCAAGTATTGCCCCGATCCCCTTTCGGTCGTTGACTGCAAATATCGCATCCGGCCGATCCTTTCCAGCCCCGAAAAGTTGCCGGACATCGGCCTCGCCATCCTGTTGTGAAAATCCTGAATGTATGATAACATCCTCATTCAGAGATAGTCCATATTTTTCCAGCGCCTTGTAATAACCCTTCATCCTGTTTTCAGTGAGGAACAAACCTTTCGGTCCGGTGATGTGGGCAATCCGTTTGTAGCCGCAACTGATCAGGTGTTCAACCGCAGCAAAAGCCCCGTTGTAATCATCCTGCATCACTTTGGAGGTCTGGATTTCACTCGCAACCCGGTCGAAAAATACAACCGGCAAACCATCATCGATCATTTCCTGAAAGTGGGAGCAATTGTTGGCATGCGCTGATACACAAGCCAATAGACCATCGAGACTGCTTCCTGCCAGATTCTTGACAATCGTGACCTCCGCTTCCGGGGAATCATTGGTAAGGTATAAGATAATGTTGAACCCATTTTCCTGGGCAACCCGCTGAATCCCGGTAATGACTGTGGAAAAATAGTAATTGGTGATCGACGGAATGATGATGCCAAGGTTGTGCGTACTTCTTTGAACAAGTCCCGTAGCATTAAAATTGGGTTTGTAGTTCAACTCCGCTGCCATGTCCAACACCTTCTGCCGGGTCTCGAAGCTCACATCATACTTATCCCGCAGCGCCCTTGATACGGTAGCTACCGAAATGTCGAGGGCTTTGGCAATGTCTTTAATGGTAATATATCGTCGGCGCATAGAATTTTTTCAGCTCAGTTTTCCGGCAACGTTAACGTAAACGTTCTCGTTAACGTTGCCGCGATTATTTTTCGGGTTTGATGTGGACGAGTTTTATAAACATTGTAAAATTACCGAAAATCCAAATTTAATTTTTAGATAAACCAGTTTAGCCACTTCTTATTTCTTTCCGCACACAATTTTTAAAATATACCATTATGAACTTCTGACCATCCTGAATAATACACTTAAACCAGTTCATATATGATTCCTAAGCTACAAAAGAAAACGCTGTCACGAGCCCTGTTCATTTTTTTAATTCTGATCAGCCCCGGGTGGATTATGGCGCAAAATGCCGCTGAGATAACCGGAACCGTGGCGGATAGCGTGACCAACACAGGTCTGCCGGGGGTAACTGTTGTCGTAAAAGGTACACAGAGGGGCACTACCACCGATGCAGAAGGACGCTATTCGATACCCGCCGGAGCTGCTGATATGCTTTCATTCAGCTTCGTCGGTTATGTTGGGAAAGAGATTGCTGTCGGAAACAAAACGAAGGTCGATGTGACCCTACAGCCGAGCGTCAATGCGCTGGATGAACTCGTGGTGGTAGGTTACGGCACCATGAAAAAGAGCGACCTGACCGGGGCCGTGATCCGGATTGATGCCAAGACTTTTAAAAACCAGCCTATGACGCAGCTCACCGATATGCTTACCGGTACTGTGGCAGGCTTTAATGCCAACCAGGGTACTACTGCGGCGGGGGGAAGTTCTTTGCAGGTACGGGGGCCGAAATCGCTGAACGCATCCACGAATCCGATGATCGTTATGGACGGGGTGATTTTCAACGGCAGCATTTCCGATGTAAACCCGGCCGATATAGAAACCGTCGACATTCTCAAAGATGCCAGCTCGGCGGCAGTGTTCGGGGCGCGGGCGGCCGGCGGTGTGATTTTGATCACTACCAAAAAAGGCACGACCGGAAAACCCACGATCAACTTTTCGACCAACATCGGTACTACCCAGACCACCAATGATTTCAAACCTTTTGACGCACAGGGCTATCTGACATTCAGAAGGGACCTGCTAAGGGGTATCAACCCCAATAATCCTTCGTTTTATTACGATAATCCGACACAACTGCCATCGGGTGTATCGTTGGAACAATGGAGGAACGCCAGTAACAATCCCCAGGCCGACAATACGCAGGAATGGCTTGGAAGGCTGCGTTTTTTCCCGATCGAAACGGAAAATTATCTGGCAGGAAAAACAGTGGACTGGTACAATGAAGTGATCAGGACAGGCCTGCGCCAGAATTACGACGTCAGCATAGGCGGCGGGAACAACAACCTTACTTACTACTGGTCAGTGGGGTATCAAAATAACGAGGGATTAGTGCGTGGTGATAAATTCTCCACTTTACGCTCCCGGCTGAATGTGGATTTCAAGGTCACCGACTGGCTCAATGTGGGTGTCAACACGCAATTTGCCGACCGGGACGAAAGTTCTGTCACGGCGAACCTTGGCCAGATGTTTATCATGAGCCCCTACGGTTCCATGTTTGAGCCGGACGGAAGTGTATCCTGGTTTCCAAACAGTTTCGCCACCGCCAACCCGATGATCAATTACTATGGCCAGGACCGCCTGAGAAAAGTAAGCACGCTTTTCGCCTCGATGTTCGCTAAAATAAAACTGCCTTTTGGCTTCGATTACAAGATATCTTTCCAGCCTCGTTTCGAATTTGCAAAAGATTACAAATTTTTCTCGTCGGAAACACTGGACGGCGGCTCTACCCGATCCAACGGATATGGGGTACGTGAGGACGGCAACAGTTACGAATATATCCTGGACAATCTCCTGCACTGGAACAAGCAGCTGGGCATACACCAGTTCGACGTCACGCTGCTTTACAGCTCAGAACGGAACAGAGGCTGGTCTTCAAACATCAGCAACCAGACGTTTGTCCCGAATCAAAACCTTGGTTTTCACGGGCTCCAGTATGGTACCAATCCTACTGTCAGTACCAATGACACTCAGATCACCGGGGATGCAGCCATGGCACGTCTGAACTATACCCTGCTCGACAAATATCTGATTACGGCCTCCGTAAGAAGGGACGGGTTTTCAGCATTCGGCACAAAACAGCCGCGGGCCACATTCCCCGCAGCCGCACTGGCCTGGAAAATCTCGGAAGAAAAATTCTTCCATCTTGACTTCGTCAGCCACATGAAACTGCGGGTTTCCTATGGTGTAAACGGAAACCGTGATATAGGTGCATACTCGGCGCTTGCCCAGCTTCTGTCAACCCAGTACTACGACGGCTCCAATGTACAGGTGGGTGTTTACAACAGCACGCTGGCCAACCCCAACCTGGTGTGGGAAAAAACAAAATCCATCAATCTCGGTATGGACGTAGGCCTCCTGAAAAACCGCCTGGATGTGAGTATGGAGTACTACGACATGACCACTACGGATCTGCTTATGAACAGGTTACTACCTGAGATCACCGGGTTCAAGGAAATAACATCCAACCTGGGGGAACTGGGCAACAAAGGTTTTGAAATAACCATCAATACCGTCAATACTGAAAAACGGAATTTCAGCTGGAGATCGAGCCTGGTGTTCTCGTTTAACCGAAATAAGATCAAAAGGCTTTTTGGAGATTACAGCGAAGAAACTGTTGACGGCAAAACAGTAAGGACCGAACTTCCCGACTACACCAATGAATGGTTCCCCGGCCAGGCCCTGGACCGTGTCTGGAACTACGACGTGACGGGTATTTGGCAGGTAAGTGAAAAAGCGGCAGCCGAAGTGTACAAACTTCAGCCGGGGGATTTCAAGGCAACGGACACGGACGGAAATGGAAAATACGAGGCACTCGCAGATAAACAATTCATCGGTTACCGCCAGCCAAGGTTCCGGATCGGTCTGAGAAATGAATTTACTTTCTTCAAGAATTTCTCCGCATCTATATTTCTCCGGAGCGAGCTGGGGCACATTGCACCGTTTGCGGAAGGACTTCGTACCGGCGGATCGGATACTTATGACAGAAGAAACACCAACGATTTCCCTTACTGGACGCCTGACAACCCGACCAATGATTACGCCCGCCTGAATACCAACACCAATGTTTTCGGGGGAGGTATCAAAGTATACAAATCGCTTTCGTTCCTGCGCGTTCAGGATTTGAACGTGGCGTATGCGTTGCCAGCGCCGGTTGCACAACGTCTGAAACTGGGAAGCCTGCGGGTTTTTGCCTCAGCAAGAAACCTCTTCACTTTTACAAAATGGCCGGGATGGGATCCTGAGGCCTGGACTCCCGATGGCAACGGCGTGCTCGTCAATGGTCCGATGCCCAAAAACCTGACCGTGGGTTTGAACCTGTCATTGTAATTCACGAAGAAATCAACAGAAGAAATTATGAAACGTCTTATCACAATATCTTTTTCAATAGTCATTCTCCTTCTTACCCAGACATCCTGTGACAAGGACTGGCTGAAACCCGAGCCGCTGTCTTTTTTCAGCCCGGAAAATGTGTATACCGATAAAGCAGGCTTTGAATCCCTGCTGATCACGATGCGGAAAGACATCAAGAATGAAAATACCAGTGCGATGCCCAACCTGACCATGGAGTTCGCTGCCTCGGATCTGGCTTCGCCCTGGTCACAACTGGATTTTTACAACCTGACCCCTAACACAGACCAGTACTACCGGTTTCTGGCTATGTTCACAGTCTGGTACAGCTCTATCAAAAATGCCAACGTACTCATTACCAGGATTGATGACATCGAATGGGCATCCGAACAGGAACGCAACGCGATTCTGGCGGAGGCATACTGGCACCGCGCCTACTGGTATTACAGGCTGGTCAATTCGTACGGTGATGTGCCTTTCATCAGTCAGGAAATTCAGGGTGCAAAGCTTGATTTTCAAACACATAGCCGATGGACAATCCTGAATAAGATCCAGTCTGATCTTGAGTATGCCGCGCAGTGGCTTCCTGTCACTGCCAAAGCCGGAGCGATTTCCCAGGGTGCGGCAAACCATTTGCTGACCAAGGTTTATCTCGCCAATACAGAATATGATAAGGCGATCGAAGCCGCAACGAAGGTAATCACCGGCCCTTACGCACTCATGACCCAGCGTTTCGGGGTTGATGCCGCCAAGGTGGGAAGAAATCTGATGTGGGATCTGCACCGCCCCAAAAACTTCAATACGGCACAGAATACAGAGACCATACTTGCCTCTGTGGACCGTTTTGAAGCACCTCCGGGAGCCCGGTCGGTAGGGCTTTATACCATGCGGATGTACAATTGCCAGTGGTTTCAGCCACAGGTGCTCGACAGCCAGGGCAAGCCGGGTATGACTGCCAGCGGCCCGATGTACGATTCGCTTGGAAGGGGCAATGCGAACATCCGCCTGACGGGGTATTATCAGTACGACATCTGGTCGTACAAGGGTGCAACATGGAAAAATACGACCGACCTGAGAAGAGCCGATATCAACTGGGTGGATAAGCATGAACTCCGCTACAACAATCCGGTTTCCGTGGATTTCGGGAAGGTCGTCAATACGGCTTATCTGGCAGCGCAGGTAGACACTTTCAAGCATGTGTACGCCATGCCGCACTACATTATGTACGTTCCGCAGGACGATCCGAAGGCTCAGCCTATGGGTGGAAACGGCGACTGGTATGTTTTCAGGCTGGCCGAAACTTATCTGCTGAGAGCTGAGGCATACTACTGGAAAAACCAGTTTGCACTGGCTGCCGACGATATCAACAAAGTGCGGACGAGGGCCAATGCATTGCCTATCAGTGCCGGGGAAGTAACGATCGATTTTATCATGAACGAGCGCGGACGTGAGCTTTTTGCCGAAGAACCCCGGCATTCCGAGCTGGTCAGGGTTTCCTATATCATGGCCAAGTCTAATCTGGGAGGTTACAGTCTGAGTAATTTCAGTGAGAAAAATTTCTTTTTCGACCGGGTTATGAAATACAACAACACCTACGAAAAGAAAATCCAGCTCCTCGGAAATACAGCCAATATGGCACCATTCCATGTACTTTGGCCGGTACCTTCGCTGGTGATTACCGCCAATACCAAGGGGGTTATCAACCAGAATGTGGGTTACGACGGGGCGGATAAAAACGTAGCGCCGCTCACTGTAATAGAATAGTCGGATGAAAATCCATTTAAGTAGAATCTGTATTTGATTAATAAATAAAACATACGATTATGAATAAAAGAGAATTCCTGAAACTCACAGGGCTCGGTGGAATCGGGCTGGCGGGCAGTACCTTGCCACAAGGCTGCGCAACGGCAAAAACCACTGCAAATAATTTACCCGAAATCAAAAAACAAGCCGGAGGTGCTCACCGCCAGACATTCAACATGTCGGGCTATGCCGCACCAAAAATCGATACGATCCGTATGGCATATCTGGGGCTCGGGAACCGGGGCGGCGGGGCGATCAAACGGATCATCCATCTGGAAAATGTGGAGGTGAAGGCACTGTGTGATATCCGCCCGGAAAGTGTCAATAACGCTGCCAAAACTTTTACAGGTACTTCACATAAGCCCACATTGTATTCCGGAAGCGAGGATGAGTGGAAAAAAGTATGCGAACGCGACGACATCGACCTCATCTACATTTGCACACCCTGGCACCTGCATGCACCTATGGCCTTGTACGCTATGGAACACGGCAAGCATGTAGCCTGCGAAATCCCGGTAGCCACTACGGTTGAAGACTGCTGGAAGCTGGTAGAAACTTCGGAACGTACCAAAAAGCACTGCATGATGCTGGAAAACTGCTGCTACGATTTTTTCGAGCTGCTGACGCTGAATATGGCGCGCCAGGGGTATTTCGGAGAGATCCTGCACGTGGAAGGGGCCTATATCCATGACATTTATGAATCGTTTTTTGATACGACCAAACGTTACAATTTGTGGAGGCTCAGGGAAAACCAGAAAAACGGAAACCTCTATCCAACCCACGGACTGGGGCCGGTAGCCCAGGTTTTGAACGTTAACAGGGGCGACTGTATGGATTATCTGGTGTCCACGGCTACCAATGATTTCATGCTGGCTGAGAAGGCCAATGAATTGGCAAAGAAAGATCCCGCATTCAAGGAATTTGAAGGAAAAACTTTCCGCGGAAACATGAATACCACTACCATCCGAACGAAAAAAGGCAAGACGATCATGCTGCAGCACGATGTGACCTCGCCCAGACCTTATTCCCGTATCCACCAGATCAGCGGAACGAAAGGCAGCGCGTTGAAATATCCTGAACCAGGGCGTATTTCGCACGGTCACGAGTGGGTGTCGGCCGAAGAGTACAAAGAACTGGAAAAGAAATACCAGCCCGAGATCGTGAAAAGGATCGGCGAGCTCGCCAAAAAAGTAGGCGGCCACGGGGGTATGGATTTCCTGATGGACTGGCGCCTGATCGACTGCCTCCGCAACGGGCTTCCGCTGGACCAGGATGTATATGATGCCGCGTCATGGAGTGTGATTGCACCGCTCAGCGAATGGTCGGTAGCGAACCGATCCAATTCGATTGATGTTCCTGATTTTACATCCGGATCCTGGAAAACCAATCAGCCGGTTGATATTGAACTAAAAAAAGGAGGAAATACCCAGGTAAAGGCTTAAACCCACCCCATAATTCTTTTACCGATACTAAAACACAAAAACGTTAGAATGAAAATTGTAATATCAAATACCAGCAAGGAACTGGGCCAGGTGGCTGGCAGCGAAGCAGCAGATCTGATCCGTCAGACTATTTCAGAAAAAGGTAGGGCCAACATCATACTTGCCACAGGTACCAGCCAGTTTGAAACGATCAATCAGCTCATCACAGAAGAGATCGACTGGTCCAAAGTAACAATGTTCCACCTGGACGAATACATCGGAATGCCGGTTACCCACGGCGCCAGCTTCCGGAAATACCTGAAAGAACGGTTCCTTGAGAAAGTATCCCCTCTTGAAAACAGTTACCTGATCAACGGAGAAACCGAGCCGGAAAAAGAGATTGAAAAACTGAATGAGCTCATTTCACAACATCCGATCGATGTTGCTTTGGTGGGCATCGGAGAAAACGGCCATCTTGCATTCAATGATCCTCCGGCTGATATGGATACTGAGGAGCCTTATATTGTTGTAAACCTCGACGAACCCTGCCGTTTGCAGCAAATGAACGAAGGATGGTTCGGCTCGCTGGAAGAAGTACCCGCCCAGGCGATCAGCATGTCGATCCGGCAGATTATGAAGTCGGCACACATCATTTGCTCCGTTCCCGACGAGCGGAAGGCGCAGGCGGTTAAAGACAGTCTCGAACAGGAAGTAAGCAACACTTTCCCTGCGAGCATTTTACAGCTACACCAGGATTGTACTTTTTATCTGGATAAGGCTTCTGCGAGTTTATTGTCGGAGGTGACGTTGTCGCATTAAGAAGGTTTTTGTCAGGCTGAGCGCCGCGACCCCGTGCGCTCAGCCCGACAACCATAAAATCTTACAATCAACCAATTACGCTGTCACACAGCGCAGTCGGAATGCTGCTTACACCAATTCCTCCTCCAGCAACTTCTTCACAAAATCATCATCAACCAAGTGCGGATAAGCCTCGGTTACTCTGGTGATTTCTTCGGCCTGGCCGGGGGAGAGGTTTTCTTTGGGGTTAAGGGTCAGAATGTTTTCCATCAATCCCTGTCTCCGCAATACTTCGTGCACACCGGTGATACATCCGTGAAAAGCATGCGCAGGGTCAAAAATGGCTGCATTCATGTCTGTCACCTCAATATTCCGGCTCAGCAGATCTGAAATATTCTCATTACCATTTGCAACCGACTTTTTTATACTTTTCAGCAGGCTTACCGCCTTTTCTGTCCAGCAAGCCCAATGTCCAAGTAATCCGCCGGCAAACCGCTTTTCAACCGTTTCCCCGTTCACATTAAAGCGGTAAGGTGTCAGCAGGTCTGCCACAATATTGTCGTCGTTTCCCGTGTAAAGCGCGATTTCGTCTTTGCGGGAAGAAAATGCCACAGCCCGCACCACATCCAGCGTCTGGTACCGGTTGAACGCAGCGATTTTGATAGCATACACATTCGGGATCTCAGCAAACTGCTGCCAGAAATCATAGCTGTAAACCCGCCCGCCAATCGCCGCCTGAAGATAAAATCCAAATACCGGAATAATTTCAGCAACGGTCTTAATGTGTGCAATGATCTCATATTCAGACTGCTCCTTGAAAGCAGCCATACTCACAAGCCCAAGATCGTAACCATATTTCACTGCAATATTTGCCTCCTTAACAGCCTGTTCTGTCAGCCCGCAGACACCCGCTACCTTGATAAACGGCCTGCCGATATTCGACCCGTCAATTTCGTCCGCAGCAATTTCGAGTACTTTTTCAAACAGATTAACATGCGGGTCGCGGATCTCAAACTGTGTCGTATGGACGCCGATCGCGATGCCTCCTGCCCCGCTGGCCATGTAATATTTCGTGAGACCGCGCTGCCTTTTTTCATCCAGTTTAAGGTCACTGGTCAGCGCCAGCGGATGCGCCGGAATCACCGTCCCCTCAAACAAAAGATCTTTTATTTCCTGCCTTAACATAATCATTCAAATTTTTTTATCCCAAAAAAATCATCTTCCCCTTCTTCCATCCTCCCTTTCCTCCCTACTCCTAAAACTGCCCCTTCCTCTCCTGAAAATGCGTAGGCTTATTAATCGTCTTGCCGCCTTCCAGCAGCCATTGCGCGGTGATCCCGATCATCTGTTTCAATGTCGTGCGCGGATAGCCGAACAAACGGAAAGATTCCGCAGCGTTACTCAGCAAAGCAGAAGGTTGTTCCTCGTTCGCAAACTGCGGAACGGTGTTAAATATACGTCCAAATTCCCCCGCCAGCCAGCGAAGCGAAACTGTCTCCGGACCGGTAATATTCAGGATCTTCGAAGGCGCCTCACAATGCAGCAGCGAACGGATCGCCATTTCATTGGCATCTCCCTGCCAGATCACATTGACGTGCCCGGTACTCAGGTCAATCGCCTTGCCACCCAGGACAGATTTCGCGACTTCCAGAAGGACGCCGTATTTAAAATCTATCGCATAATTCAGGCGGTAGATCAGCAATTTTGTTCCGTAAATTGAAGAAAAATGCTGGAACATACGCTCCCTCCCGAGGCACGACTGCCCGTACTCCCCTACCGGGTCAGCACGCAGCTCTTCCGTAGCTCCTCCCGACGCAACTGTCGTAAAGGGATAAACATTTCCTGTTGAATAAACCACGATTTTGGAATTACGGAATTTCTCGGCCACTCTGCCGGGCAGATAGGTGTTCATAGCCCAGGTATACGGTTCATTGCCCGAAGTACCAAACTTGGTTCCGGCCAGATAAAGCACATTTTCCACTTCGGGAAGCGCCTGAAGCTGGTGATCTTCAAGAATATCCGCAACAATGGTTTCAATACCCTCGGCGTTCAGCTCGGCGGTCAGGCCTGGTTCGCTGAACCTCGAAACACCAATGACACGCTTATCAAGTCCGGCCTCGTCGATGGCCTGTTTCGCCAGGCGCGCAATGCTCGGCCCGATCTTGCCCCCTGCACCCAGGATCAGGATATCACCCTCAATTTTCTTGATATCCTCAATCAAGGCGGCCGAGGGACTTAGCCATTGTTCTTCAAGAGATGCTATTCCGGTCATTATTTAAAAAGCGGATTGTTAAAAAATAATTCTTTGCTATTGATAATCGCAAGTGAAAAAATCACCACCAAACCGATACCGGCCACCACTTTTACCAGCGGGCTATTGGCTTTGTCACCCATGATTTTCTTGTCGTTGGCTACCATGTAGAGGGCCGTGCCAATGAAAGGCACAACGAAAATTGTTACACTCTGGGCAAAAACAATAAGCTCTAACGGCAACTTGCCAAATTTGATAGCTATCGAAGCACCGATCACCATCACAGTAGCCACAAGGTAACGAACTGGTTTTGAGTTAAAATTACTACCAAGCCCCAGCGCATCGCCCAGAAGTGTCCCGCCGACAGAGGCATTTCCGATCAGGGAAGAAAAGGCCGCCCCGAACAAACCGATCAGGAAAAGCGTAGATGCATTGTTACCAAAAAGCGGTTCGAGCGCCTTTGCCATATCCGAGGCCGAATTGACCTTGATTCCTTTGGGGTGTAAAATGGAAGCAGCGCAAATGATCACGATCGTACACATGAAACCCATGAAAACCATCCCGGTCGTACTGTCATTCCTGGCTGTCCGCAGTGATGGGTTGATCCGGATGCGTTCCTGAATTAGATAAGACTGATAAGATGCCCCCACGATTGAAAAGGACGACGCGATAAACGCGATGATCAATCCCTGGGAACCCTCCGGGATGACAGGCGTTGTAAAACCCTTTGCAACCTCAACCATGTCAGGCTTGGCCCAGAACAAGGTCGTCAGAAATGAAAACAGTTTTACCAGGATCAGGATAATCATCGTCCGTTCGAGCACCGAATAAAAGCTCCTGAAAAACAGCAGGCTGATCCCGACAAGGTTGAAGAAAATGACCCACGGAATAGGCGAAGTATGAAACAGCTCCCCGGCAGCGATCCCGACGCCGATTGAATTTCCGGCCTGAAAAGAAGTGGTCACCAGGAAAACCCCGATCCCCATAGCGATGGAAGCGCCCTTTCCCCATTTTTGCTTTACCGACGACAGCAGCGATTGATGGGTCGCTGCGCCGATACGAGTAGACATCGCGGCAAATACCGACATAAAGAAAATGGCCACTATCACAATCCAGAGCAGCGAATAACCATACACCGCTCCGATTTTCGAAGTGATGGTCAGCTTGCTGGGCCCGAAGATCAAAGCCGCGGTAATCATTCCCGGACCGAGTGATTTAAGCCAACTGAGTAATTTGTCTTTAAAGTTTTCCAAGGTAATAAGAGTAAGGACTGAATACAGGAACTGTTCGGCTGATGCAATTTACGGGCACGTGCCCGTAAAGGTAGAAATATTTTTTATATTCTTCTTTTTTAAAAAATCTATCCATAAAATTTTGTGAAAAAATTCAGATCGGCCCGATTCTCCGGGCAACGTTGCCCTTTGCATCAGTTATATTCCAGAAAGGCTAATTCTGGTAAAACTCGTAATTTTCTTTGGTAACGATATCAATGGGCATATAACTCAGCCTGGTCACGGGCGCGTTGGTGACGAGGGTCTGGTAAAACGCCATCACTCCCCGGTAGCCCTGCTCTTCGGGCCGGTGACAGATCAGAAAATCGATGACGTCACTTTCGAGATACCCGACATTCTCTTTGACAAAATCATAACCGATCAGTGAAACATGCGTACGGTGGCTGTTTTTCAGAAATGACGCCACGGTATGCACCCGCGAATTGGTCACAAAAGCCGCACCTATATCCTTGTTTAAATGAAACACATAAGTAAGATGCCGCGCGACCGACTGGTAATCTGTTTCCCGGATATCGATACGAACGATCTCGTTGGGCTGGTTTTTGTCGCTGAAATAGGACCTGAAACCTTCCTCTATCCGCAGGTAGTTGAAATTATCGACTTCTTTGGAAATATTGATGATCAGTACCTTGGTATTACTCTGCAGCCGGTAAGTAAGGAGTTTGGCACCTACATAGCCGCTTTTGAACAAATGCGGACCAATGTAAGAAAGGCTGTGCAGGTCGGGAATATCCGAATCTATAAAGATAAAAGGGATTTTACGCTCGTTGCATTCTGCCGCAAACTGTTTGGTTTCTTCAATAAAAGAAGGCGAAAGCAAAATACCATGCACGTCGCCCTGCAAAATCAGCCGTACATTTTCAGTGAAAGACTCTTTGCTGTTGAGATCAAAAAAATAAGAAATCACCTGTACGCCATATTGCCTGATCTCAGCCTCCGCTCTGCGGATCCCCAGCAGCGGGGCCTCCCAGAAATCCGTTTCTTCGGACACATTGGGCAGCAGAATAGCAATGGTGATGATTTTACGGGATGCCAGACGGCTGGCAAGGATATTAGGCTGGTAATCGAGTTCCTTGATAATATCGTTGATCCGCTGCTTCGTTTTCTCCGAAACACCGGTCCTGTTGTGAAGTACCCTGTCCACGGTTGCGGTAGAAACATTGGCCCGTCGTGCTATTTCCTTTACTCCAAAAGAAGTATTTTCTTTTTCCATGCAGGTCTGCTTTTTGCGGTAAATATAGTGGTTACCCGCTTTGGATACAGCGAATCCCTGGCTTTGGGCAGAAAATACTTACTATGTCCTGTTGATTTTATCCAAAACAAAAGTCCCGAGAGGTGAAATCCGGTACCCGGTCTCGAGGCTGATGGTCAGGCCGAGATTTTTCAGCTTGCGGATATTGAGTTTCAGCCATTCTTTTTCTCTTCCCGTCATTGCTGCCAGATCGGCGGCCCGCAATTCGGGATTATCGCGGATCAGGTTCAGTACCGTTAAAGTCCATTCACCGGATTTGTCCAATCTTCCGAGCTTGGCGGCTAGTGCAGCAAACGCATCATCATCCAGTGAATTTTTTTCTCTCAGCCCGATCCGTTCGTCAGCGGCATGATACTTCACTGATATTTTGTAAAGTATCCCTTCCTTTATTTTACCGAGTTCAGTCCGCAGAGAAGAAAGGTCATCAAAACCGGCGATAACGGCATCTGCTTCCGACAAATCCTCAGCATCCATTTCAATAATGTCGGTGATGTTTACGACCCCGATGCTGGTACAGATCAGGCTGCCTTTAACGACCGCGGGTTTCTTCCATTTGCGGAACGCAACGGTCGATTCCCCGGTCAGTATCCGTTCGAGATGTTTTTGTTTAAAAAGCATTTTCAAAGCATTTGAAGATACTCCGGCAAAGAAAGCGGTTTTCGCCCCAGAAGCAACTCCAGCATATTATCCGCAACAACATCACATGGTATCCCTGTTATGCCTCCGCATTTTAATCATGCTGAATGCCTTTTCAAAACCGAACTGCTGGTAAAACGGTTCGACATTTTCGCCGGTGATCAGTGCCACCAGTGACGAGTCCGGCAAATTGGCATCTATCCAGCCCGACAGTACCAGCATCAGTCCGGTCCCGATGCGCTTGCCCTGCCAGTCGGGATGCACGATCACGTCCCGGACATAATAAAATCCGAGTCCGTCGCTGGTTAGCAGGGCATATCCTACTACTTCGCCCGTTTGCTTGTGCTCCGCAACCACGCCGAAGGTCGCGGCAGCGAGTTGTGAACCAAGCCTTTCCATATTATCCGGATTATCCGGCAAGCTCCATCCCACCGACTTCCTCAGATTTTGGTATTCATGCGCAGCAGGTATTCTTGGAACGATCTCAATACTATCGGGCATTGCCTGCGTCCCTTTCTCCCGGTCAGACACCGGAGCGGCGAAGCTGATATAGTACCCGTTGAGCTCCCTGACAGTATATTCTGCAAATCCATAAGGCATGTTTTTGAGGGGGGCAACAATTTCCGCGCCGCGCTCGCGGTGCTGGGCATACAATGTATTAATCCGCTGTACCCTGATCCAGATTGAATTTCCTTTTGAAGACGCGGCCAGCTCCGCGTCGAGCGTAAATTGAATAAACGCGCCATCGCGGGAAACGGCCCCGTGGTAGGGCGGCTCCCCTGCGGTCCACTTCGTCGGAAAGCACAGTACCTGCTGCCAGTAAGCAATCGTTGCCGCTATATCCTGCACCGCCAGCACAGGTTCGGCATGTGAAAAGGTAGACCAGTCTTTATTTTCCATGACGTCATCGTTTTTATGTTTCAGGAGAATTTGATTTTATCCCACAGCTTATTGTTGACCACCTGCCCTATCACCTGCTCGCGGTAATTTCGGCTCATCGGAATCCGGTTCGACTGGATAAAGATCTCGTTCCCCTCTATCCCGTCTATTTTATTGACGGAGACAATGTAAGACTTATGTACACGGATAAAAGACTTGCTGTCCAGGCTCGCTTCCAGGTTTTTAAGATAAAGCAACGTCAGGTATTTTCCTTTTGTAGTGTAAATCGTCACGTAATTCTGCATGCCCTGAATGTACAGGATATCGTTCAGCTGGATCTTCTCATATTTGCTCCCTGATTTGATAAAAAAATAATCCGCATCCCGGCCCGCTTGATGAATTTCGGGATAAGAGGAATTGTTGAGCAGGCGCTGATAGTCCCTCGCCTTGTTGGCGGCTTTGAAAAAACGATCGAAGGTGACCGGCTTTAAAAGGTAATCCAGCACATTGAGCTGAAAACCTTCGAGTGCATAACTGGGGTAGGCAGTTGTTAAAACGATCATCGGAGGATTTTGCACCATTTTCAGGAAATCTATACCGTTCATTTTCGGCATCTGGATATCCAGAAAAACAAGGTCCACATTGTTTTCACCCAGCACTTTCATCAATTCCACAGGGTTTTCACAAGTCGCCGTGAGATGCAGGAAGTCAATTTCCCTGACATAGCTGCCAATACCTTCCCTGGCCAGCGGTTCATCATCAACAATCACACAGCTTATCATGATCATGCTATTTGTTATGTCAAAGTAAAGATTTTTCAAACAGGCTCGGGAACGGTCAGCTCCGAAAGGCTCAGCGTAAGGTTAACCTCAAAATAACGTTCATCCTGCTGAATATCCAATACATACTGCCCTGGATAAATGAGGTCCAGCCTTCGCTGCACGTTTTTCAGGCCGATGCCTCCGTAATGCACCACATCTTTTGTTGTAAAAGCCGAGGTAGTGTTAGAGACACGGAAATCCAGGCGGTTACCTTCCAGGCCCACCCCGATGCTGATCCGGTTTTCTTCATGGGTATGCCGGGAAACATGTTTGAAAGCATTTTCGACAAACACCATCAATACAAAAGGCGCAATCCCGAGCATTTCGGTATGCTGGCGGTCCATCTCAAAGTTCACCCGGATATTACTGCTCTGCCTGAGTTTTTCCAGTTCCACAAAGTTCCGCATATAGACGATTTCGTTGCTGAGCGGAATCTGCCGGTCGTTACACTCATAGAGCTGATAACGCAGCAGCTCGGAAAATTTGGCAAGCGCATCCGAAGCCATGTCCGGGTTTTTATGGATCAGGAAAAATATCGAGTTAATGGTATTAAAAAGAAAATGCGGGTTAAACTGGTTTTTAAGGAATTTCAGCTCGGTTTCCAGCTTTTCATTTTCCAGCAGCCGCTGCCTGTGCTCCGTCTGTATCCAGGTCTTGGCCAGCTTGATACTCATCGCAAGCGTCATACTCGCCACGGTGGAAGGCAGGGCATTGTTCAGAAAACGGAAAAAACATTCTGCATCTGTTCCCCCTCCGTAAATTTCCCGCATCGACATGCCCGAGGCATAAGAACTGAAATAATACCCGCCGACGATCAGCAGGGTGGTAACACAAATCGTCAGGATCAGGTATACGAGATAGATTGAAAACCTGCTTTTCGCCAGGTATTTCGGGATCAGATAGTACAGGTTGAAATAAACCGCCAATGCCTGAAATAGCACATAGAAGCTGAATTTGATGGTCATCGGGAAAAATACCAGCGAACTCGCCGCCTTGTAAGGATTGCCCATTGCCACCACCCACCACAGATAATGGTAAACAAACCAGAGCGGAATGTGGTAAAGCTTGTATTTAAAAAGCCAGTTCTGCTCAGAATTGGCGGGCAGAGAGAATTTCATTTCAAAAATGGATTCATCAGGTACTCAAAACAAACGCCCGATCCTGCACATGAGAAAAAGAAGTCGGTTCTCCTAAGATAACTAAAATTCCGGCGATCCCGAACCCATACTATATGAACTGCGGCAGATAATTGACCAATGGTAGCTACGGCCGCTTATTACGCTGATTTTCATCATTTTCTTCCCGATATCACCCATTTGTCTGTATTGATGCAGGTGGTCAATTAGATGTTGCCGGTGGTCACGATACATTCCTGATGTAATTCCCGGGGACTTCTTTTGTATCCGCGGGACATGCCCGCAAAAGTCATTTTCCCGATCTCAGCCATGAAAAAACTGCTTTTTATTCTGTCATTATTTTTAGGGATACAAAATAGCCAGGCCCAGGTATCGGGCAGGCTGCTCACCAATGCCGGCGCACCCGTTCCTTTTGCGAACGTGCTCCTGCGCGATACCAGAGACTCGGCGAACCTTGCAGGCGCAGCCACAACCGAAACAGGCGAGTTTCGGATAGAAAACACAAGGTCTGGCCACTACATGCTGCGGTTAAGCAGCCTGGGGTATGTTACGCGGGGATTGCCCGCTTTCGAACTGACGTCCGTACAAAACCGAAAGGATTTCGGGGACATTATTCTGGAAGAAGAAGCCGGACAGCTGCAGGAAGTATCCGTGAGGGCCGCAAAGCCCATGTTTCAACAGGAAATCGACCGGACTGTAATCAATGTCGAAAGTAATGTGCTTTCGAAGGGCAGCTCGGCACTAGAAATTCTGCAGCGGTCGCCGGGCGTGATCATAGACGAGCGCACCAACGGAATAGCACTGAACGGGAAAAATGGCGTAATGGTCATGATAAACGGGAAAATGATGCGCATACCGGTCGAACAGCTGCTTGCGATGCTCAACGGAATGAGCGCCAATGACATTGAAAAAATAGAGCTGATCACTACCCCGCCGGCCGGGTACGATGCAGAGGGCAGCGGTGGTTTGATCAACATCGTGATGAAGAAGGATAAAAAACCAGGAACAAATGGCTCCCTGTCACTTACCGCGGGTCACGGCTGGGGAGAAAAAGCGACCGGCAGCGGGACCGTCGGCCATCACACGGGAAAAATCGATCTGTACGGCTCCTACACCTTCTCCCGCGACCGCAGCCGGAGCAACTTCTCTGCACATGGTTCTGAAATTGCAGCCATAGTAGGCGGTCCGGCCACTTTTGAATTCCGGAATGTGTACAAACCCCTCCGGAACAATCACAACCTGTCCGGCGGGATCGATGCGCAGCTGAGTCCGAAGATCACAGTTGGCGGCAACATAGGGTACATTAATAGCAGGACTTCCTCACAAGTTTTCAACCAGGCCGAATACATCCTTTACCCCGATTCGCTCCTGCTCTTCAACGGCCATGTCAATGGAAACACCCGCTGGCGCAACACGATCACCTCGGTTTATGCGGAAAAGAAAATCAGGGAGGGGGAAAAAATTACCTTCAACGCAGATTACCTGCATTACAACATTGCCAATAACACCATCGTAAACAGTTCGTTCCTGGATGAAAACGGCAATCAGGCCGGCTCGGGAGGTGAAAACCAGTTCGCCGCCGATCAGAGCGGGTTTGCCAGAACTGCGATCAGGGTCGGAGTTGTAAAGCTTGATTACACAAAACAGTTGAGCAAAAAAACGAAGGTGGAAACCGGCGTCAAAACTACTTACACCGAAAGTTCCAGCTTTTCGGGCATACAGGAGCTGATCAACGGCGAGTGGAAACCAAGGGACGAAGTCGCGAACGATCTGGCAGTAACCGAGGGAATCGGCGCGGCCTATATTTCGTTTCATACACAATTCAATCCTTCCACAAGTCTGGCAGCGGGTGTCCGGTATGAATATGCCCGCACACAGATCGCCGACGGCCGCACAGGGGAGAATTCAGTAGACAGGAGACTCGGAAAGTTTTTCCCAAGCCTGTTTTTTTCAAAAAAATTAAACGAGAAAAATGAATTACAGCTTTCATACAGTAAAAGGATCAGCAGGCCATCCTACAATGACCTCAGCTCATTTGTATCCTACAATGACCCTATCTCCTATTTTACTGGTAACCCTCTCCTGAAACCCACTATCACCAATAATCTCAAAGCCGGTTATCATTTTTATGGCTACTCGGTTTCGGTGCTGTTCAGCCGGGACGACTACCCCATTGTCCAGGGACAAATTACGCCCGGCGGGAACGGCGACCTGGTATATATTTCCCCCCAGAACATCAGATACCAGAACAACCTGACTTTTGAAACCAGCATTCCCGTAAAAGTAACCGGCTGGTGGAGCATGAACTATGGTTTCGTAGGTGGCTGGCGACAATACAAGCTGGATTACCTGGCCAATTGGTTTGTAAAATCCTTCCTGAGCTATTCAGCCAATTTCAGTCAGTCTTTCAGGTTTGCGGGCAATTTTTCGGCGGAACTTTCAGGATGGTACAACAGTGCTTCCTATGGGGGCAACGCAAGGGTCAGCGGGTTCGGGGCGGTAAATGCCGGGATCAAAAAAGAGCTGAAAAAGAACAAGGGATCGGTCCAGTTTTCCGTCACGGATATGTTGAGGACCATGAACATCCGCAATTCCATCGGTGTGCTGACCGAAGACGCATTTCATACCAGGGCCTACGTCAGTTACAATGCCGAATCGAGGCGGTTTCCAATCATGAAGCTTACATTTTCCCGCTCATTCGGTGGTACCCGTACCGAGAGAAGACAGGAAAACAGCTCCTCCGAAGAGCGGGACCGGGTAAGATAGGTGGGACACACGCGGGTACACTCTTAACGGTTTCCTGATCGTGAGAGGAGCCTTTATGACCTGCCCTTTTTCACCGTCAATCCAGGTTGTTTCCAGGTAATTATCTTCTCTCAGCAAATTGAGGCTGATCTTCTTGTTGTTTTCATACAGTTCAATCACGTTGTTCTTGCCGTACAGCCAGTTTCCGCACATGAGCTTGATATTACTTCCCTCCCAACTAAAATTGACCACCTCATTGTTGACAAATACAGAACTGATATTCGCCTTGATGTTCGTGATCATGATTTTTTTCAACTTCATCATGTATTCGGAAGGCACCCCGTTGCATTCCAGGTCTATCTCGTTGATCCCGCTTTTAAACCCTGACTGCATCAAAGTCTGGTTTTCATTCGCCATAGTTTCTCCGTAATGAAGGATGTTGCATTTATTGAGCCGGCCGTATTCTTTTGGCAAAATACGCAGGCAAATATAAGTTTTGAGGTTACCAACTGTTTTATCTGCAGGAAACGTGAAAGGCTGCTTGTCGCGCATCTGGATCACGTAAGGATTTGCTTCGGTTATTTCCACCGCCAGCACGGGATCCAGCTCTTCCACAACCGGGGTCTCGGGTTCTACGGGGATCTTTTTCAATTTGATATTCTGATCGTTTTTTGCTTCGGCCAGATCGATCTGTTCCTGGTAAACATCCTTGTCATCCAGCGTCAGGTAACCCTCCTTCTCAACTGTCAGAACATAGCTTTCCTTTTGCAGGTTGGGGGGGATCACAATCTCGAAACGCCCCTGGTTATTCGTAACCGAAATAATATCCCCGATTTTGACATGGGCGCCCTGGATAAAGCCACCGTCCACAGACAGGATGTTCCCCGACACCTTTTCGATTGTAAGAGGGGTTACGGCAAGGTCTGTTTTTTCTTTCAGTGTGTAAAGAGAATCAGGATAGGCCAGCTTGAATTTGTCGGATTGCAGCTGAAAAGAAACTTTCTGATCCTGAAATTCCACAGGAATGTTCATCAGCGAAACCTGGCCGTTTGCATCCACCGGATTTCCCCCGGTAAGGCTTTTTCCCGCCACCGAAAAACTGAGAGATCCTGCCCTGATCACATGGTCTGACATGCCTTTGGGGCCGTGCAAATTGACGGTAGCATTGAAAAAATACACTTCCGGCTTGATCGGATCAATCGTATAAAGGGCAATAAAAACGGCAATTCCACCGCCTGCTTCCAGATTAAGCCCTTTGAATTTCAAACTGCCCGACAGGAAAGCCGTCACCAAAATGCCACCGAAAAGCGCAAAAAGGATCCTGAAAAGCTGAGGATTTTGCTGGGACCATCCCGGTTTTTCAAAACTCACAACAATGAGAAAAAGCATTACGGCAAATGAAAAAGCAATTGCCGCAATTTTGCCCGGGCTAACGGACCGTTTCGTTTTTCCGGTTCTGACGCGACTTTCCATGTTGACTAAATCATTACGGTTGAAACATTGTATATCAATCGATCAGCGCAGCTTCTCCCGAAACATTCGCTGCCTCATCATTCCATACCGAAGGCTGCAGGCAGATCTGCCCGCTAACGGTTTTTGCTTCCCGGAAAGGAAACCTGAAAACACCATCGGTAAGTAAAGTCTTCTGCCAGCTTCCCGGGTCGTCGATATCCTGCGTCTCCGACAGCCATCTGAACTCCACAACCGATTTGGACTTTTCTGCCAGGTTGATGCGGATATCCATACTTTCACTGTAAATCACGCGCTCGGGAAACTGTGTTTCAAACAGAAAACCTTGTTTCACCTGATGCTGGGATATTTTGAAAGTGAGTAAAAAAACAGAAAAATTATCCCCGGAAGGCCGCAGTCTGGTATCCAGGAAACCGGTGTGCAGATGAAGTTTTTGTATCGGGAAGTCGTTACGGTCGGAGCGAAATGCGTTTTCGCAGGGATTTTGTTTCCGCTGATGGAGATATACCCCGGTACCCCGGACCGACAGGGAAAATTCGATATCGTAAAATTCCCTGGTATTGTCTTTGGGTGGGGCGGTGCTGAGCTGTACATTTTCCAGCCAGATCCTTACCCTTGTGTCACCGAAAAGAAAACGCCGGATGTTCTCATAAGTTTCAAAACTGTTGACGATACCCCTCCTGCCCGAGTGCGCCCTGTGCACATTGGCCCAGTAGGCACCCTTGATGTAGGCATTGCTCTGCTTCACAAGTCCGTCGCTATGGCTGCCCGTCGCCTTTCGGACGACCGAGTAACTTTCATGATCACTGCCGATGATACAGAGGCACCGGCCTTCGGGATAAGTACCGAATAGCTTTTGCAAATCGGCCGCAGGGGAAGGGAGTTTAAGATATTTAACCATACTTTCCCTTTTGAAAATCGCACCATTCAGCGCGTTTCCCTTACTGATCACCAGATCTTCCAGGAAGTCGGGGACCGCGCT
The DNA here is from genome assembly GCF_005869225.1 of Dyadobacter bucti. Classification (GTDB taxonomy): domain Bacteria; phylum Bacteroidota; class Bacteroidia; order Cytophagales; family Spirosomataceae; genus Dyadobacter; species Dyadobacter bucti. The sequence continues at coordinate 588,017 of NZ_SWFP01000002.1, forward strand.
GAGCTCTATGCCTCCGTGCGGCGTACCAATGGTCACCAGCCGGTGGATCCATCGGTCGGCTTTTTCTTTTTTGGAGGCTAAAATGTTCTGTATCAAACAACGTGACACCAGTCCGCCCATAGAATGCGCGATGATGATCACCTTATAGTCTTCGTCGTCGGGGCCGAGGTCTACATCGGCCAGTTTCAATTCCCTGGGGATTCGCTCACAGATCAGTTCACGCAGGTCCTCTGCATGCTCGATGATATTCCTGACCTTCCCCGATACCACGTCTTTATCGTAGAACCGGCTGATCCACATGCTTCGGGTTGGGTTCTGAACGTTGCCTCCGGGATTGCTCAATGCCAGGGCGAGGCCACTGTTGGCGGCATCCACGTAGCTATATTCTTTCAGAAACCGGATAAGCTGACCTTCAAAGACGATCGGCTCCTGATAGCTGGGAGGCAAGGCATTGCGTTTTTCAACAGAAGTCTCAGAATAGCCGTAATAGGCATCGAAGAAGGTCTCTTCCCTTGACCCAGCCGTGGGTGTAAAACCACGGACATACACGATCGGATAAAGCCCCTGCGCTACATCGATCCTGAATTTTCCGGCAGACGGTACTGGCATCATAAGTATTTAGGACAAAAGGTGTTGAGTGCATTGAAAGGTAAAAATTTCCCCAGTGAAAAGGATCTCAAACAGGGCTTATTTATTTAATGGCAAACCACCCTGTTACCTCTGCATCCAACCGTAAATTACTGTCCTGTACGCCGCCCGAAGGTGCACCGCGAACCAACGGTTTACTTTACTGCCCCCTCCCGGGTGAACCCGCTATCCTGTTGGGCGAGCAGCAACGTTTTCAGCTCTCTCGCGATTTCCGGTTTTTGCTGTACAAGGTTTTGTGTTTCGCGCGGATCATTTTCTATGTCGTACAACTGGGCTGTCAGCTCCTTGGTTGCCGATTCGTCCCTGGACCAGCCGCCGCTGCCCTGCCCTTCCACATATTTCCATCTTCCTTTGCGTATGGCAAACATACCGTTGATCGAATGATGGATAATGCTTTGTCGCACAGGCTTTCCGCTACCTGACTTGGAGAGAACTGGGGAAAAATCAAAACTGTCCTGACCTGCATTTGCCGGTATTTTCCGCCCTGTGAGGCTGGCGAACGTAGACATAAGGTCCGTGAGGCAAACCGTCTCACTCACCGTACCCGGTTTCCGCCCTGCACCTGGCCACCGTACAATGAAAGGAACCCTGTGGCCGCCTTCCCATATATCCGATTTCTGTCCGCGAAGGATCCCGTTGGCCTGATGTTTAGGGAATTTCTCTTTATCGCCGGGTTTCCAGTCAGCCCCGTTGTCGGAGGTAAAAACAATCAGCGTATTGTCTTTCAGGCCGAGGCTGTCGAGCGTGCGCACGACCTGTCCGACGACATCATCTGTATGTGCCACAAAATCCCCGTAAATACCCGCCCCGGATTTCCCCTGAAAACCCTTCGAGGGCAGCCAGGGCGTATGCGGACTGGTGAGCGGCAGGTAGAGAAAGAAAGGTTGTTTGGTTTTGCTTTGCCCGATCAGGAATTCTTTTGCTTTACTGCCCAGATGATCGAGCGTCTGTTCCAGTTTAAAGTCCCCTGCTGCTTTGCCTGAACGCCAGAAAACCCCTCTCGGATCATTCTTTCCCTCTATTTCACCGATATCGCGATTGGTAGGCCTGCCATTTTCCAGGTAAATGTAAGGTGGTATGTCCAGTGACGACGGGATAATATAACTATAATCGAAACCCAGGTCATTGGGCCCTTGCAGCAGATCGGCCTTTATATTCAGCTTGTCTCCCGCCGGCCATGAGTCCGGGGCGCCGCCGGGCTGGGGCTGGGATGCGTCCCGCTCAGGCCAGTTGAGCCCGAGATGCCACTTTCCGATCACAGCCGTCTGGTAACCCGATTGTTTCATCAGATCTGCCACTGTGAACCTGTTTTCCTCGATCAGCGCCGGTGAGTAGCCGCCCAGCACACCCTTTTTCAAAGGTGAGCGGAAAGCATAGCGCCCGGTTATCAGCCCATATCTGGTAGGCGTGCAGACCGCCGAGCCCGAATGTGCGTCCGTGAAACGCAGCCCTTCCCTGCTTAGCCTGTCGAGGTTGGGCGTACTGGTTTGGGATTCAGGATTATAACATTGCAGGTCACCATAGCCCAGATCATCCGCCAGAATGACCACAATATTCGGTTTGACAGCAGCCGACGCCTGAACATTTTTCGTTTCCGGCAGATAAGCCGAAAAAACCAGAAGAGCAGCAGGAACGGCCGCCGCCGCGATTGTTTTGTATTTCAAATTCATCATCAGTATTTTATCGTCATTCCAAATCACTTGCTAGTTATACCCCGGATTCTGCTGCCCCAGCTTGGCATTATTGATAAACTCCGTCGCCGGAATAGGGTACAAGTAATATTTCTTACCGGTTATGGGATGTAAAACCGTCCTTTGCGCCGGGAATTTCAATGCAAGAAAATCGAGCTGGGGCTGCATGGTATTTTCCATGATACCCCACCGGTTCAGGTCGAAGTATCTTTTGGTCTCAAAAGCAAATTCCACACGCCTTTCATTCCGTAAAGCCTTTCTAAAACTTTCCTGGGTGTTCACCTGTGCAGGCGGCAAAGCAGGCAATCCAGCCTTTACCCGGACCTGATTTAACAAATCCAATGCTATGCCTCCGACCTGAAATGTCCTTTCATTCATCGCCTCCGCTTTTGCCAGGAGTATCTCCGAATATCTTATCAAAGGGAAATTCCAGGTGCTTCTCCCGTTAGGGTCCTTGGTATTGTAATATTTATGAATGTAAAAAAGGCTGCCCGCGGGTTTCGAAGCATCAACAAAATTGGGGAGGTTGTAGGAATTAAGGCTCACTTCCTTCCTTAAATCACCGGTTTCGAAGGCCTGCACAATACCGTTGCCCGATGACGGCCCGCCACCTCTCCCATTCAGGTTATCGTCCGTCGGCAATATGATCGCTCCCCCGTTCTGGGTACTTGTGGGCGCTAGAAATGTACTCAGGCTACTGGTTGTGGCCAAGTCCACCCCGCCATACTGTACCTCGAACAGAGTTCCCTGATTGTTTTCGGCCGAACCGTCGAAATAGGAAGCGTAATTGTTTTGCAGCGTCTTTTTACCAATCACCAGATCGGCGGCGGCTATCACTTCGTCCCATTCTCCCAGTTCCAGATGCACAAGCGTTTTCAATCCGGCTGCCGAAAGATTGACCGGCCGGCCGGCCTCATTGCCTACGCCCGAACCATAGGCAGCTGGCAGTAAATTATACGCGTCTGTCAGATCTGCCTTGATCTGTGCATATGCCTCTTCAATAGATGCCCTCGGTAATTCCGCATCCGTCCGGCTCCCGATCTGCCTGACGATCAGTGGTACCCCGCCGAAAAGGCGTACGAGATTGAAATAATAGGCAGCGCGTAAAAACCTGGCCTGACCTTCGATGTTCTTCCGGGATTGTTCACTTGAAAAATCAGTTACATTATCCAGATTGTCCAGCACTGTATTCGTCCGCGCAATCCCTTGATAGCTGGTCGACCAGATGTTCTGGGAATGGGTAAAAACAGGTTCAGCAATGAACAAATCAGGTTCCAGCTCATTCCGCCAGGTCCAGCCGTCGTCGCTGGCAAGGTCCGTCAGCCGTTGAAAAGAGCCCTTGTACATGGTCTGCAGAGGCGCATACATGCCATTTACGGCAGTGAGCATTCCGCTTTCAGTAGTCAGTAAGGTTTCCAGCGGTATCTGACCCTGGATATCCGGTTCGAGAATGTTCTGGCATCCCGCCCAGGTAAGGGTTAATGTAGCAAAACAGAGCTTTTTAAAAAATCTTTTATTGATCTTCATCATTTTGCATATAAGGTTTCTTGTCATAATTTCCTTGTTCCAGCCGCGGGTTAAAATCCTATCTGGATGGATGCCGAATACATTCTCGTCAGCGGGTATGGGGTATTATCTATACCCGCCGACATCAGTTCAGACCTGCTTGAAGACTCCGGATCAAGCCCCTGGTATTTGGTAAAAGTCAGGAGATTGGTCGCCTGCAGGGAAAGCCGGGCACGGTAAATTTTCAGGTTGCGTATCATCGAAGCCGGAAATTCGTACGACAGGCTTACGTCTTTCAGTCGCAGATAATCGGCATTTTCGAGAAAACGGGTGGAGACACGTGTCGCCAGATACGTCGTATTACCTCCCTGCGAAGGGCGCGGAATGGTATTGGAAGGGTTTTCCGGTGTCCAGAAATCTGCGATTTCCGCAAGCTGCTGATTGAAAGGCACAGACCGCGCGTTCAGGTTCCGCATCGAATTGTACAACTTGTTACCCATGGAATATTGGAAAAAAACGGAGAGGGACAACGGCCCGTACGTCAGATTGTTCGAAAGTCCGCCGAACAGCTTTGGATTAGGAATCCCTGCGATCTCTTTGTCCCCCACATCAAATTTCCCGTTTCCGTTGAGATCGGCATAACGCGGATCACCGGGAACCGCTCCGAATTTGGCCGCCTCGTCTTTATCTGCCGTCTGCCAGATTCCGTCAAAACGGTACATGTAGTAACTGGCCACCGGCTGACCGGCCCTGGTAACATTGGCAGGCTCTCCCGGCAGTTCCAATGTGGCACCCGGTATTTCGAGCGGGTCGCCAATTGAATTGGTACCGATATCGAGCACCTTATTCTCGTTGAACGTCAGGTTGAAACCTGTGGTCCAGCCAAGTTTCCCTGTAAGGTTTCGTGAGCTGACATCCAGTTCAAACCCTCTGTTCTGCACCGAACCGATATTGACCGTAGGGTTTTCAGGTACTCCCGCTGTAAACGGCAGGGGTGTATTGATCAGAAGGTTTTCCGATTTTTTGATATAATAGTCCAGTGTGAGCTGTATCCGGTTGTTCGAAAATGAAAGATCAACCCCGGCATCAAACTGTTTGGCCGATTCCCATTGTAAATTGGGATTACCGATGTTCTGAGGGGCATTACCCACTACCACGCCGTTGCCAAAAACGTAAGGCGCCGCCCCAGCCCTCGTGATAAATGCATAATCTCCGATGTTTTGATTGCCCGTAAGCCCATAGCCAGTCCTCAGCTTCAAATCATTGATAACGTTCTGACCTTTCATGAATGCTTCCTCTGAAAGACGCCAGGCAACCGATGCTGAAGGGAAAATACCATATCTTTTGTTGCTTCCAAACTTTGAAGAACCATCCCGTCGCACCGTTGCTGTTAGCAGGTAGCGACTATCAAAACCGTAGTTAATGCGTCCGAAAACAGAGGCCAGCCCTGCGGTAACATCCGAGCCGGTGGCGGAGAAATTGGTCTGATTGGAAAGCTGGTTCAAGGTATTATCCACCGTGCCGGTGCCGGTTACGCTGTTTCTTTTTGCATAAAAAGCCTGAGCCGAAGTTCCTGCCAGAATTTTGAAATCATGTTTGCCGAAGAGTTTTGCATATTGCAAGGTGGCATCGGTAACCCAATTGATCTGCTGCTCAGAGCCTTCGGTGACACTTCCCTGATCCAGCGAGTAAATCCCAATTTTATATACCGGCAAGAAGGTATAATTGTTCAACAAAACCAGATCCGCTCCGACATTGCCGGATAAGGTAAGCCCCTCGGCCAGCTCCCAGTCCGATTTTAGATTTCCCAGCAACCGGTTGGTTGCCGCTTTCCGGGTCGGAAGGTACAGATCGATCAGCGGGTTTCGGTTTTCGCCAAAATAAGGATCTGCCGTGCTGGATATTCCCGCCAGGTTTCCGTTTTGATCGAAAGGCTGCACATAGCTGTGAACCGAAATAGCACTTTTGTACGCCCCGCCGTGAAAACTGTCGTTACTCACAGGCGACTGCTCCTGGTGGCTTCCGGAAAGGCTGCTGGACACCTTGAACTTAGGGCTGAAAGTGATATCGTTGTTGGCACGGAAAAAGAAAGACGAGAGGTCCGAAGTTCTGATGATACCCTTTCTTTTGAGATATGAGGCGGAAATCGCAAACCGGCTTTTTTCGGTTCCTCCGCTCATGCTCATATTGTACTCCTGCCTGAAACCGGTCTGTGTAACCAGTTTTTGCCAGTCTGTATTCACCCCCCACGCAGGATTGCCCAGGTCCTCATACACCGACGTGTTGCGATTGGTGTTTTTAAAAGCCTCGATAAAAAGCAGCCGCTGCTGTTCCGTAGAAAGTACGTCATATCGCTTTGCTATCTCCTCTATCCCCAGCGATGTGCTGAACGTGAACTCCGTTTTTCCGGATTTTCCTCTGCGGGTAGTAATAATCAGGACACCGTTTGAGGCCCGCGAGCCATAAATAGCAGTTGCGGAAGCATCCTTCAGAACATCAATCGAAACAATGTCTTTGGGATTGATCGATGAAAAATCGCCGCTGAACAATGGTACCCCGTCCACAACAATCAGCGGGTTGTTACTACCTGTCACCGAGCCGATACCGCGTATGTTCACCGAGAATTTGCCGGCCAGGTCTCCACCGGTCTGCCGGATCTGAACCCCGCTGGTACGTCCCTGCAAGGCTTCCTGGAAATTGGACACAGGCCTGCTTTGCAATGTTTTTTCATTTACCCGCGCCACCGAGCCGGTAATGTCTGAGACCTTTTGGGTACCATACCCAACCACAACCACTTCAGAAAGAGACCTGACACTTGCCCTGAGCGAAATGTCCAGGGTAGTCTGGACGGAAGCAACTTCAATTTCCCTTGAATCATAACCGATATAAGAAAAAGCCAGGATCGCAGCCCCTTCTTCCAGCATAAGCTGAAAATTCCCGTTCGCATCCGTGGTAGTCCCCAGCATCGTGCCCTTTACCACAATGCTCACCCCAGGAAGCCCTTTTCCGTCTTCATCATCTTTCACCGTACCTGAAACATTCCTTCCGGAAATTGCTGCCGCAACCGCCACTTCGGCTGTCTTATCCGGCTTTACCGGCGCGGCGCGGCCCTGAGGGGATTTCGATCTGATGATATAAGTTTTTGTGTCGATTTTTTCAAAAGTAAGGTCGGTCCCGCGCAAAAGTTTCCTGAGGATCACCTCAACATCCTGCCCGGCTTCTATTTTAAAATCCGACACCTGGTGGTCCTTGACACTTTCGGTATCATACAAAAAATAGATCCCCCGCATCTCACGGATATCTTTCAGTACAGAGCCGAGCAGCTTCTTCCGCTGGCTTACCGGCAATCCTCCACTTTTTTTCTCCACCACCCGCATTTTTTGCTGTCCGGCTTCTGCCCCGGACCAGACCGCAAAAAGCAGTAAGGCGCTCATCAGTATTAATTTTTTCATCGGTAAAACGGGTTTGGATTAGGTATGGTTATTTCAAGACCATTTATTTTATAGATTAAATATATTATTTGAGAATTTCCATTACAGCTGCATAACGGGCAGTTATTTCAGCGGATCAGATACTTGTTATCACTTAGTTTTTCGATTCTGACAGGGTAGATTGCCTCTATGGCGGTCAGCAGGTTCTGTAGATCTTTGGAAGGCAGTACGCCCGATATGGTTTTTTTCGCCAGTTGGTCGTTTTCAATCACAAGCTCTACCCCATAGAGGTCTGCTACCCTGGACGCTACCTCATGGAGTGGTGTTTCGTCAAAATCCAGCAAGCCGTTTCGCCATGCGGCATACATATCCTGACGGACATAGGTGATGACAAACCTTCCTTCTGTCCAGCGCATCTTCTGCGAAGGATGCAGGTCTGTTTCCTTGTCGCGGCTTCTCAATGCTACCAAACCCTCTTCAAGAACCACTTCGGCTGTGGTTTTTCTGTTCATCACATTAAACCTGGTGCCTTTCACCACCACATCAAACTCTGGCAAATGCACGAGGAACGGGACCTTTCCGGGTAATTTCCGGATATCAAAAAATGCCTCCCCGTCCAGCCACACCTCGCGGGCGGATGTTCCGTCCCAGCCAGCCCATTTCATGCGGGTATTCGCGTTGAGGCTCACCGTTGATCCATCGGGCAGATTCAAGGTTTTCACCTGGCCGAATTCCGTTGCATAGGTAGCGGCAGCGGGTAACTTTCCATTGTAGAGCCACAAGCCGGCAGCAAGAACAAGCAGGGCAAAAGCGGCGGCCGCAACCCTGTAATACGGATAAGTAAACTTCCTTAGCGGAACAACAGGAACGTTTGTCTGGATTTTTTCACTCAGGACATTCCACCCTGCTTCGATGGCCTGCTCACTCACCTCGGGCAGTTTCACGGCCGTTGCCTTGGTCGCAATCCTGGCCTGCCGTACCTGAGCTTCTTCCTGCGGAAATCTGACGAGATAAAGGCGCCAGAACTGATTAAGCTCCGGTGTAGGATTGAGTACCCATTTCCTGAACCTCGGTTCTGACATCAATTGATCCCACGTAAAAGGCGTTTCGCGCATGGCTTGAACTGTTTAGTATCAAGACAGCCTTATGAAACAGTTGTACCCTATTTTATTGAAATATTTTTAGAAAAAATTATCAGGATCTGGTAAGTTCATCATAATCAGACTAATAGCGGAGAAGGTGGTCTGAAGGAGTTCACGGATGCGGATAAATGCTTTGTGCAGCAGGTTGCGTACCGACTGGTAGGTCAGCGACATGACCTGGGCGATGTCGGCGAGTGACAGTTCGGAGTAGTAACGCAGGTAAATGATTTCCCGCTGGCGGGGCGGCAGGTCTTCCATCGCTTTTCTGATCCGGACAATATCCTCTTCCTGGGCCTGTTCCTGGATCATGATGTCCTCGATACTGTATATGTACGCATCGGTGTTAGGCTCAAAGCCGATTTCTTGATGCATATTTCTTTCATGCATACGGAGCTGGTCCAGCAGCCTGTTGCGCAGGGATTTCAAAAGGTATGCTTTCGGAGAATACAGATCGGCGGGCAACTTTCCGGTCTGCCAGAGGCTCAAAAAAAGATCGTGGATTTCATCTTCAACAACGGCAGGATCAGTGGTAAATTTCTTTCCATAGCGAAGTAAAACGGGATAAAAGAGCTTGTAAAGCTTTTCCAGAGCAGAAGGATCCCCTGAGCAGAAATCAATCCATATCTAGTTTTCTTCGGAAATCATACCAGTCTGAAACTATCGTAAACCTATATCGGAGGCAAGTACGAATATATCGACAATTTCAAAACCGGCACCGTAATATTTAATTTTATATTAAAATAATCACTTACACCGCGTGCAGCTTATTTTTTTGCTGCCGCCGGGGAACATGCCGACGGCAGCAAAAAGCCCTTACTTTACCAGTTCCGGTGTAATCATCGCGTCCGTACTGTTTCTGGGCAATTTATAAACGTCGCCTTTTTCATTGGTAAAATACAAGTTCGATTCCGACGGCTTGCGGCCATGACCATCTGCCCATATCCCGTAAAAATCCGGGCTGGCATTGGAAGGTTTCCGCACATAGGAATGGTTCATGGTGCTGTTCTGGGTCATTTGCTTTTCCTTTTTCCATGTTTTTCCACCGTCCTTGCTTAGCCACATGGCCACTTCCCCGCCAGGATTATAAGCCTGCGGGCCATCCACAGTCGGCCCGATCACTTTCAGTACCTTGTCTGACTCCACATAAATCGACCCCATGTCATAGTTACTGTCCGAAGTAGTGACCACATGGTTTTCCCATCCGTTTTTCCTGAAACGGTACAGCGTCCATTCCCTGGGATCGTTACCCGGTCCGGCTTCGTATCCTTTGCTGGAAATAACGAGAATAGCCGGCTTGCCGGATTTGTCAAATGTAATATCGAGCAGATAGCAGTTCAGTTTTTCGCTCGCGTAGTCACGCACCAGGGCTATATTCTGAGTTGAGGTCAAGGGCAGCTGCGCCGGTTCGAGCTGTGCATTGTGCCAGGTTTCGCCAAAATCCGAGGTTTCCAGGTATTGGAGGTTCGTACGGTAGTTGAGGCCTTTTCCGTCAGGATGGTAGTCAAATGCAACCCCGACTTTACCATTGGACTCCGCGCTCACCTGATAATGCCCGCTCTGGATATGCGCCAGCACCTTCCACTCATTCCAGCGCACGCCGTCCTTGGTCGTATTATAGCCGATCACCCGCTGCCCGGCTTTGTTGTATTTTGTAAACAATGCTATAAAACCTTTCCCCTTGATCGGGTAGACCTGGAAGTAGGAGAAATTGTTGAACGGCTTTTCCTGGCCTCCGACGATCTCCGTAGCATCAATGGTCTCGAAGCCCTCTATATCATAAGGCTTTTTGCTTTTGTGAATATATGATGGCCTGGATGTTCCGTGGGAGGTCGAAAAAATCCAGATATACCCCTGATCATCGATAGATATCACCGGATTATCATGTGCATCCGTCGTTTTTTTATCCAGAAGGATCACCGGATTCGCAAGCTTTCCGGTTTTATGGTCAAAGTAGGAAACATTATGGAGGAGGGTCGAATTGTTATCATCGGTTCCCCCGAAGCAGAAGAATGTTTTATCGACCGCCTTGGCATAAATCGCAAACGGCCGGTGGTTGGCTGGATATACGGCCAGCCCGCCACTGTATTTATAGACGTACTCGTCGTTGGACGGCTGGTTCATGTACCATATCCCTTTAAAACCATCCGCTTTTTTCTGGATAATTTCGGCTTTGGCATATCTCCCATCCGGGTGAACTTCCTGCGCAAGCGCGGCCGTAAGCGAAATAAGGAACAGGTGGGCAATGAGTATTCTGATTTGATTTTTCATATCAATTGGGTAAGAATATTAACTGGCTTTTACTTTCAATACATTTATCCGGGACTATTCATATCCGGGATTTTGCTTGATTTTGGAGGGGTTGATCTCGATCTGTGTCAGGGGTACGGGTAAAATTAGCTGGTATTCCTGAATATTAAAGCCCTGGGCCTTCATCACATCGAGCGCCCGGCCGGTGCGCACCAGGTCGAACCAGCGGTGGTTTTCAAACGCCAGCTCTACCCGTCGTTCCTGCTCAACGGCCAGCCGGAAAGCAGCCTGAGTCGGGATTTCCGTAATCGTTTTCTCTGCTACCCCGGCCCTTTTTCTAACGGCATTCAATAAAGCAAACGCCTCTCCGCCAGCCACAAATGCAGCTTCGTTCAGTGCTTCCGCCCGCATCAGCAGGATATCCGCATACCGCAGCACAGGCCAGTTGTTATCGGCATCATTGGCGGCGAAAGGTGCCGGATCGAGGTACTTTTTGATATAACGTGCCGCCACAAAGTTTCCGCCGCTGGTATAACCCTGCGCCATGGAAATATCTTTCCGGGGATCCGTTTTTTCATAAGCCTGGTCCATACTCACAGTAGGAAGATTGTGCCCGCTGCCCGCTCCGATCGTCGTTACGGCCACGCCGGCAAGCCTTGGCGCAAAACGGTTGTTGAACGGGCTTCCCAGACCGAAACCGCCTTTTTTGAATTGTACCTCGAAAAGCGACTCTTTGTTATTCTTATTGGTGATCCTGAAAATGTCCGCGTACGACGGAAGCAGCTCATAGGTACCTGCGTCGATAATTTCCTTCGTTTTCGAAGCGGCGTCAGCCCATCTTTTTTGCGTCAGATATACTTTGGCAAGTAATCCCTTCGCTGCTCCGGAAGTGGCCCTGCCGATGTTCAGCCCGGTATAGCTGGCTGGCAGTACCTGCTCGGCATCCTGCAGATCTTTGACAATCTGATCATAAACTTCCGTCGACGGGTTCCTGGAATACCCGTATCCGTCGGCTACGTCCGTCGTTTCTTTCAGGATCAGTGGGACGTCCCCGTAAATCCTTACCATGTTGAAATACATCAGCGCGCGCAGGAATTTCACCTCGGCTACATACCTGTCTTTCAGCGCCTGTTCCATGTTCACTCCGGGAATCCTGTCGATCACCGTATTACAGGATAAAATTCCCTGATAATGATCGTTCCAAGTCGTACTGACAATTCCGTTGTTGCTTAAAGTAGTAAATGCATCCAGCTGGGAAATGTCGATCCCGCTCTGGGCATCCAGGATTTCAGTATTGTCGGACATGCCTTCACCGATCGCATACATGCTCTGCCCGTACAGCCCACTCGACTGCAGGGTGGCATAAGCAGCGTTGACGGCATTCAGCATATCCTCCGCATTCCTGTAAAAATTGACATTGTTTGTTTCAGATATCGGTGCCAGGTCCAGAAACCCGTCCTTGCAGGAAGAGCATGTAACCAGGCCCAGCAAAATGAGAAAACGATATGATTTCATGTAAATAGCTTTAAATGTTAAAAACCAATATTCAGCCCGACAGTGTACACTTTTGCGATCGGGTAGCCGCCATAATCCACGCCGGGTTCAAGCGGGCTTGACCCCTGAACGCTTACTTCCGGGTTATAGCCGCTGTACTTGGTCCAGGTTACAGGGTTCTGAAGATTTACGTACAGCCGCATCGTCCGCATTCTGATCCTTTCCAGAAAAGACGGAGGCAGGTTGTAGCCCAACGAAATATTCCTGATCCGCAAAAACGATCCGTCCTCGATGATGATCGAAGAGATATTCGCACTGGCGTTGCTGCTGCTGTAACGGTTGAGGTCGCGGTTCACCCTTGGGGTTTTGCCGTCGCCGGGATCCTGTGGAGATTTCCAGCCATTGTTCATTTCTTTCAAACCATTGGCCGTACCCGCATAATTGGCATAAAACCTTCTGCCGAGGTGCATGATCTCGTTGCCCTGAACTCCCTGCAGCAAGACTGTCAGGTCAAAGCCTTTGAAGCTGAAATTGTTGGTGATACCGTAAATAAAATCAGGCTGAGGATTGCCCAGGATCGTGCGGTCGTCGCTGCTGAGCTTACCGTCGCCGTTTACATCCTGAAATCGCAAATGGCCCGGTTTCGAGTCCGCAAAGCTCGGATTGTTATCGATTTCCTCCTGCGTCTGGAAAACCCCTGTTGCCTGATACCCGTAGAAATTCCCCATCGGTTTGCCGATTTGGGTGATGTGGCTGCTCGTTACCTGATAGTTGCCGTACAAAGGTTCCCCGCTGGGCCCGAGCGACAGTACTTTGTTTTTGTTAAAGGATATATTGAGATCGGTGCTCCATTTCAGCTTTTTTTCCAGGTTTCTGGTAGTAAGGCCGAGTTCAAGACCTTTGTTTTCGATCTTGCCGATGTTTTGCCGCGCTACGGTATAGCCTGTCAGCGAAGGTGTAGGCACATTGAGCAAAAGATCGGAAGTGATTTTTTTGTAATAATCAGCTACCAGAAAAATCCGGTTCTGCAGGATCCCGAGTTCCAGACCGATATCGACCTGTTTGTTCTTCTCCCAGCTCAGGTTCGGGTTGCTGATCCGCATAGGCCCGAGACCGTTAACGACCGTGCCGCCACTGCCTCCGAACACATAATTACGTTTCGTGGTCAAGCCGATATGGTCGTAGTTACCAATGAAATTATTACCGGTATGCCCGTAGCTGGCCCGGATTTTCAGCTCATTCACAACACTTATATTTTTCATGAACGCTTCTTCGGAAATCCGCCATCCTGCTGAAACAGAAGGAAACACGCCCCACTTATTGTTTTCACCGAAACGCGAAGAACCATCGCGGCGGATGGTGGCTGTGAGCAGATATTTGCTCGCGTAGCTATAATTGGCCCGAGCCAGAAACGATAAGAGCGCCCATTCTTCCGCAGTGGTGGAAGCCGAGGAAACAATCCCGGCATTCAGGGTCTCGACGAGGTCGTTCGGAAAGTTAGTCGACGCGATCCTGGCCAGATCAGAGTGCACTTTTTGAGCCGTAAAACCTCCCAGCAGGCTGAAATCATGCTTTTCCCAGGATTTGTTGAAATTCAATGTATGCTCTACCAGCCAGTTGTAGGAGCTGTTGGTTTCATTCGTACCGGACGGTATCACCGGAGGCACCGCACCGTCCAGTCCTACTATCGATGGGCGGAAAGTGTTCTGGTTAGATGACCGCAAGTCGGTACCCAGCAGCAGTTTATACGTAAGGTTATCGAGTATTTTGAACTCTCCGAAAACTGTTCCCAGCAACCGCAGCTCGTTTACTCTGTTTGTCCGTTCCTTCGCAAGTTTTACGGGGTTTTCGATGCTGCTGAAACCGTTGCCGAGGTTGAGTCCCGTGGTATAGGTTCCGTCGGGATTGTATACAGGCAAGTGCGGCGCCATGGTCAGCGCCGAGAGAACGATACCTCCTGCCGCCCAGTGCCCCTCGGAGTTGGTAGGGTTGCTGATCGTATATGCCGGTGTGAGGTTCAGGCCCATTTTGAAGCGCCTCGATGCCTGCGCTTCCAGGTTTACACGAAATGAGTAGCGTTCAAAACCGGAATTGATGACGATTCCGTCCTGCTTGTAATACCCGCCGGAAGTCATGTACTTGATTTTATCATTCCCCCCCGAAAGTGTAAGCTGGAAATTATGGGTAGGCGCCTGCCGGTAAATTTCCCTCTGCCAGTCGGTACCTTCTCCCAATGCTTCCGGATTTTGCAGAGCCGGCAGGATCTGATAAATCACACTTCTGGCCGAGTTAGGATCGCTGATATTGCCGCCAATATCCACCCAGGCATTGTTCCGGGTATCTACAATATACCGGCCAAATTCCCGTGCGTTCATCAGGTCCAGGTATTTGGTCACATTCTGCACACCGGCATAGGCATCCACATCCACGCGCATCTTGCCCGACTTGCCGCTTTTGGTCGTGACCAGCACTACCCCGTTGGAGCCACGCGAACCGTAAATGGCCGTCGATGAAGCATCTTTCAATATTTCAACTGATTCTATATCATTGGGATTCAAAGAATTGAGCGGATTACTGGTCTGGCTGTAATTGGCCGTCACCGGAAACCCGTCGATCACATACAAAGGTTCGTTTCCCGCCCCTATCGATCCGGTGCCTCTCACTCTCACGCTTAATCCGCCTCCGGGCGTACCGGTCGTCTGGGCTACATACACACCCGGCATTTTCGCGGTAAGCGCGCCATCGAGGCTGGGTGTAGGCAGCCCGGCAATGTCTTTGGCGCTCACAGATGCCACAGCGCCGGTAATATCGCCCCGCTTCTGCGTACCATAGCCGACCACCACCACTTCATTCAGTGCTTTGATATCCGCTTTGAGGTTCACGTCGATCTGCGCCCGGTTCCCGATGGTGGTCTCTTCTGATAAATACCCGACAAAGCTGAACACGAGGACCTGGCCTGCATCGGGTACGCTGATCTGGTAATGGCCTTCGGCGTCGGTGATCGTGCCAGTGTTGGAACCCTTCATGACCACGCTTACACCTGGCAGCGGTTCCCTGTTGTCCGCGCTGGTAACCGTGCCGCTGACCGTGATATCAGTGGCGACTGCATCGGGTAAGGGAGGAATCGCAGGTTCGGCAGAAGTGCCGCCGCCGCGTGGCCTCGACTTGATGAGCAATATCTGGTTATTTACTACTTTGTATCCAATCCCAAGCGGCGGAAGCAGGCGTTCCAAAACTGAAGAGAGTGCTTCCTTGTCAGCGATAAGTGTCACCGACTGGGACGAACGTACGAGGTCCCTGCTGTAAGCAAACTTTACTTTGGTGGTATTTTCTATCTGAACAAGCGCCTCCCGCAAAGGAACGGCCGTCAGCCTGATCGTCACGCCTCTGTTCAAAAGCTCCTGTGCCGGCGTGGAATGCGCATAAGCCATAGCCGACAAAAAACTGATACACAATAGCTGGCAGAATGTGATTCGCATAATGGTAAACAGGGTTCCATACTTGGAATACAAGTGTTTCTTCATAATTTTACTAATGACTGGTTAATGGATCTGAACAATCACCCGCTTCGCGGGACAGTTAGTCGGTTATTCGTCAGGGGTGTTGCAACCACTCCTGATTTTTTTATGACCAACCTTTTCGGAGCGCTCGCGCCCGGGTCTGGGTTTCGGTTTTTATGCCATATTATATCGGGTAAAGTGAATATTAATTTCCGGGTCAGATATCGCCGCACCCCTCTCCTGAGATCACGATATGATCCCCGTCCATTTCATAGGTGCTGCCTATCAGCGTATTGATCATTTCCAGGATTTCGGGAAGGTTCTGACGGTCGAAATCGGCTTTCAGCTCGCACTTGCCCAGAGCTGGGTTTTCGATCTTTATTTTCACGCGAAAGGTTTTCTGCAGACGTTCGGTAATGTCGGCCAGGGATGCGTCGGTAAAACTGAGAGAAACCGGCTGCCATGTTTCCTGCAAAGTATTCCTGGTCTCCACATTGTTGATCGTTAGCTGGCTGGTGCTTTTTTCAAAAGTAACCTGCTGCTGTGGCTTCAATATGACCGTTTCTGCCTGGGCTTTTTGACCGGACGCGCTTACCGAAACACTTCCCGTGACCACCGCCACACTGTAAACAGGCTGATCGGCATATGCTTTTACATTAAAACTGGTTCCGAGCACCTGCGTGGTAAGCGTACCGCTCCTGATCACGAACGGATACAGGGAATCTCGGGTCACGTTAAAAAAACCTTCGCCTTCAAACTGTATTTCCCTGTTTTTCCTGCCTGCAAACGTACGCGGATAATGAACCTCGGCACCGGGATGCAGCCATATCTGAGTCTGGTCGGGGAGCAAATAGTGGACCACCTTTTTTTGAGTATTGCTGAAAACCAGCAGCGAATCCGGGAAAACCTGACTGGCGGTAGTATCCTTCCCATTCCGGCCCAGATAAAACAACCCGAAACAAAGGGCTAGCATGGCAGCGATACCACCTGCATAAAGCCATAAGCCTCTGATCGGAAGGATTTTGGGATGTAAAAGCTTTTTTTGCTGTGCAATCTGTGATTGCAGATGCAGCAGCAGCCGTTCTTCATCGCTGGCCGAAAAGGTCTCCGTGCTTTCCAGGTGCAGGCCCTGATACCATGCATCCACCAGCTTACGTTCGGCCTCACTGCATTCGTTGGCGAGATATTTCTGAAGCAGCTCGGGAGAAGGCGTTTTTCCTGTCATTTGTATAAGTATTCCATAGATTAATACAATAGATACTGATACAGTCTATCCTTCTGGAGCAAATCCCTTATCCGGAAATAAAAATATTTTTAATTTTTTGGGAATGATTACAAAAAGAAGGTTCCCATGAAGGCCAGAACGATGTAATCCTTCATTTCAATCCGTAAAATACGAAGTGCCTTGCTAATGTGGGCTTCCACTGTTTTTTCGGAAATATCCTGGGAGTCAGCGATTTCCTTCATGCTGTAACCTTTGCGGCTGAGGACGAATACAGTCCGGCATTTCTCGGGTAATTTTTGCAGGGACTGTTCGTAAAATTCACTGAGCAGATTGTATTCAAGGTGTTCGCGGGTGTCGTCGTGCTGGGGAACATCCGCTTCTTCCAGCGAGAGCAACTGTTTTTTCTGTTCCCGGTAATAATGTGTGATGATGTTGTTTTTCAGCATTCCCTGTAAATAGGCTTGCGGGTTTTTCTCGATATCCAGCTTGTGCCTGCCCATCCAGAATTTAAAAAAAACCTCCTGTACCAGATCCTCCGCCGTTGTTTTTATCCCGGTTTTTCGGATCGCGGTATGTATCAGAAGCCGTGCGTGACGTTTGTACAACTCTGCAAATGCAAGTTCATCATCCCGCTGACACATTAACCGGATCAACTCTTCATCTGTAAGAACGCTGCAAGATTCCGTCACTTTCAATTATTCTTTACCCTATTGTACCTTAAAAACTTCCTTCTGAAATCAGGACACGTTATAAATTTATAAATATTTTTAGTAAAAATTTGATAGAAAGGTCCGGTGACATGGTTAGTACGATATCACCGTGGATGGATAGCGCTCATAAACAGTCGTGTAAATATGTATTTGCAGTAAAAAACAAAAACGGTTTCACCGCAAATATAAAGGGGAATCCAGTTTCAGAAATATTGGGACCAGCTATAATCGGTAATGTAGACGGAAATGACCCGCATTTGGAAGCCGTGCTGCGGGATATAGATAATTTTGAGGAGATCAGATCAAAACAGGTGAAGCAATCAGGAAAAGCGGTATTCCTGATTTTTATGCAGATTTTTTAGTGAAAAATAATTGTTGATTGTCCTCAGTTCACATGACAACACAAGACTAAAAATGAAATTCATTCATTCTGTCATTCATTCATTCAATCAATCATTCATTCAAGCATCCTGTCATTCAAAATTATTCCTCGCCTGACCGGCCGGAGGCCTTAGCATAGGTGTCCGAAGCTGGGGCTTCGAACTATTCATTCATTCACTCATTCAAAATTCACTCATTCAACATTATTTTCCAGCTCTGCAATCGTCCAAGCCTTATTCCTTCCCGCATTCTGTTCCCTGATCTTCTTCACCTCCTGAGGCGTTACAACTGGTGAAGTAGTTTTTCTGACCGGGAAACCGGAAGCATCGTTTTCTGCAGGTGGCGCCATTCCGGGGATCTCACCGGGCCTGCTTGGCGGCCGGCCGCCAAAATCATGACGGATGTAGCTGACCACCGAGGCGATCCATTCGTCACTGTTAGCGTCCATAGCGGGCATAATACTCGTATAATTTTTTCCGTCTATCGGACCGGTAAGTCCGTTCAGAACGATTTTGATGAGGTTTTCTTTGGCAACAAAATCCAGACGTCTGGATTTCACCAGCGGTGGGGCCGCCATACCCGCACCACCTATGTCCAGGCCTTTGGCATCTGCTCCGTGACAACTTGCACAAAGCGATTTGAAAATTGCAGCTCCGTTGATCACGAGCTTGCGGCTTTCAGCATCCAGTTGCCCGAGCCTGCTGCCGAATGTCCGCACATTTTCGTTTTTATCCAATGCCGATTTCGTCGCAGTAATCATTTCATTATCCGCATTTTTAGCCAGGATTTCACTGATGATCTCCTTTGCTTTTGGAGATTTGCTATTGTACAGAGACAGCAACAGCTGAACCCGTACATCATAGCTCGGGTCATTTACCAGGGCTGCGGCTTTCTCGATCATGCTATTTTCGTTGGCTTCAAAATACCGCTCGGCAATCCATACAGCGGTTTTTCTCACCTGCGCCTCCTGATCCTGAAAAGCTGCCGCCAGAATATCCTTGTTGATTGCATCGAGCCCTTCCAGCGTCCACAAGGCATGAATCCTTCCCAGATGGGCCGTTTCTGTGGTACTGTGCCTTTTTCCTGTTGCGATTTCTGTCAGGGCAGGCACGATGGATTTGTCGCCTTTTGCAATAATATCCTTTTGTGCATTGTCGCGCCACCAGCCGTTGGGATGGTCGAGGTATGCCAGCAAATCACTTCCCGACTGGTTGAGCATCTTTGGCTGCGGCCCCCGTTTGAAGCTTTCGTGCACAACCCTGTAAATTCGCCCGTGGCCTACATTCGCGGCAAGCCCGAGGCTGTCTATTTTCCCTCTTAAAAATGATCCCGGCTGTGTCCAGTTCCCCTGCTGGATAATCCCGCGGTGCATATCTACGATATAAAGCGTGCCATCCGGACCGGTAGCACTATTCACCGGACGAAAATTCATATCGGACGATGAAATGAATTCCTTGCGGTTGTACACGTCTTCCAGCGTCGTTTTGCCGTTTTTGTTCACCACCTTTGCCCTCCTTACGGCCCTCGCCACCGGTTCGCAGACAATGTAATTTCCGTCAAAATCTTTCGGAAGACGGTCTCCGCGAAAAATCGATTGCCCGGTGGGGGCGGTAAAATGGTTCAGGGTATTGTCGGGACGGAGCCGCAGCGGGCCGCCCTGCACGTCGGGTGTAGCGATGATCGGCCACACTTCGGAAAATTCGGCGCTGTACTGGTCTCCAAAATCCAGTGTACCGTACACCGGATTGATCTGGAAACCTAACGCAGGAATCTCCCCTCCTGCCCTTGAATAAAATAAGCGTCCGTAATTATCGTGGGTCATACCCCATTGTCCGCTCGATCCGCTGACGATGGTGTCCACCTTCAGCGTACCATTGGTATAGCGCATCCGAACGGGATCGTAGGTCATGTACATCCAGTTGTCGAGGTTCCAGTCGAGACCGCTTCGCTGATGTTCCATGTTTGCGTCATTCACGACGTACTTTTTATTCTGGTACAACAGTTTTTTCCGGTCCGCCTTGCCGTCGCCATTTGTATCCTTGTAACTGTAAATGTCTATTGTATTGGTTTCATTCACCAGCAGCTCGTCGTGCACCACCTGCATCATTCGCGGCAACAGCAGACTATCGATAAAAACGGTGCTTTTATCCATTTTTCCGTCGTTGTCCGTGTCTTCCAGCAACGATATCCTGCTCACCCGTTCCTGTTCACCTTTGGCATCGGCATCCTGCATGTAGGTGATCATTTCCGCTACATACATCCTGCCGTTACCGTCCCAGGCAATAGCAACCGGCTCCTTGATCATCGGCTCGCTGGCCACCAGTTCCAGGCGGTATCCTTCCGGTAAGAACATGGTTTTCATGCTTTCCTCAGGGGAAAGGTATATTCCTGTAGGATTGGGATTGAATGTCGGGGTGCTGTTCCGGGCCTGACCCGATGATGCCGTCTGCGTGCCTTTGCAATTGTAAACAAAAAACGACACGATCGCCAAGCCTGAAACCAATACAATATTTTTCATGCTACCTATGTTTGGGGGCGTTGCCCCCCTGAGCGAAAGCGGCCGGGGGGCAGTATACAAATGATCAATTAATCTTCACTTCGTACGCCACGACCTTGTTGGCGAAAAATGTTGGTACCAATAACAGTTTCTTCTCAGGAATGTAATCGATATCAGCCGCGTTGATTTTTTCGGCTTTGGTGTCGATCAGCTTTTTTATTTCTCCTTTTGCTGAGACGTGGTTGAGCTCGCCGTTCCAGTTTGAAATGATAAAATCATTACCAACCGGCACAATTCCGTCGCCGCCCACCAGGCCTTCCGCTATGGTGCGCAGCTCCTTTGTTTTTTTATTTACCTCATAAAAAATACCGGCGTTCATATCGATCATGTAAAACTTGTCTTTATGAGCCAGCAATCCGTTGGGTTTCTGAAAATGGTCTTTTTCGAGCCAAACTTCCGAACCGCCTGCATTGATCACGTAAACCCTTTTTTTGTTAGAGTCTGAGACATACACTACGCCTTTGCTGTCGACGGTAATGTCGTTGAGCATCCCTGCGTCGGGTACTTCTACTGTACGTACTATTTTGCCTGTTTTGACATCAATTACCACCACTTTGGTCAGATCGGCTACGTAAAGCAGTCCTTTGGTCAGGCCGAGGCCTTTGGGAGCATCCATGCCGCCTACAACCCATTCCACATCGGTTACTTCGCCAGTGAGCGAAACCCTGCCCACAGATCCGTTACCGTCTTTTCCTGCCGGGGGATTGTTGATATTGGATACGTATACCACGTTGTTGGCGCGGTCGTACAACACGGACTCTGGTTCTTTCAGGCTGGCCACTGTTTCCCATTTCTTTTCCAGACTGATCGACTGTGCGGCAGCGGGGTTCCAGAACTGGGCAGCCCCGACAAGCATACCGTAAAACAAATACTTCCCTGAAATGCTTTTTCCTTTCATGATTAAAAAATTAGATTGAACGATACATCATGGAAGTGCAAATACCACATAACGTCCCTGTGGTGCCGGTTTTTCCGGCTTGGTTTTCTCGTCCCCGCGCCCCCATACAAGCGGTACGGTTGCAGAAACCACAAGATAATGTTTGCCGTTCAGCTCGTACATGGAAGGAAGTCCCTGCGTGCCGGTGGGTAATTGTCCGGCCCATAGCTCCTTGCCGTTATCAGCGTCGAAAGCATAAATTTTTCCGTCTTTTGCGGTACAAAACACCAACCCGGTCGAAGTTACGATCATTCCGTTACGCTGCGAACGTAATACCCCTGTATTTTTTCCGCCTTCTTCCGTCGCCTGCAAATCCTGGCCTATCGGGATCTTCCACTTTATAGTTCCTTTGTTCATATCATAAGCGATGATCGACGACCACGGCGGACTGATCAGGAAAGGATAACCCAGCCCCCAGCCCGGCGGGATAAAATAGCGGGTTGCAGATACTTTTGCATCATCCGGATAAGGCACACCGTAGGAGTTCGGCCCCTGACGGGAAGCGTTGCGCATCGCTGCTGTCAATTCGCGCAGTTCCTGTCCTTTGGGTACGCCGCCGGACGCCACAACCGGCCCTTCGGGCGTCTGGTTTTTCGCTGGCGCAGGTCTGCCACCGGCTCTTGCGTCGCCGGTTTCACTCATAAAACGGTACAATCTTCGCATGGTACCTTCGTCCAGATGCGGGAAAGCTGGCATTTCTCCTTTTCCCGAAAAAACCAGTTGCTGGAATTTCTCAAAATTCAGCTTCGAAGCGATGTCCAGCAATTGCGGTCCTACGGCACCCTTGCGATCTGCTCCGTGACATGCCTGGCAGTTGGTGGCATAAATGCTCTGTCCGTTTGCAGCTACGGCATTTTCACCCGACTCATCGTCTTTGGGCGGGTCGCGCTTTTCTACTTTGCCATATACCGACGGCCAGTCGATACTCCGCACGTAAACAATTCCTTTTTCGGGATTCGCGGCTGTGCTGCCCCAGCTGGCCCCGCCTACCGCGCCTGGAATGGATAACGTTTCGCGCGTCATCGAAACCGGCGTGTACAGTCCGGTGCCCATCGAGTCAATACGCTTGGCCCATTCAGCACGTTCCCTGGGTTTGAGAAAATACTGGTTAAGGTCTTTGGAAGTCATATCCTGACGACCAAAAGGAGGTATTACAGTAGGAAAAGGCTGTGTTGGCCATGCCTGTTCGCCGGGCACCGTGCTTGCCGGCACCGGCCGCTCTTCGATCGGCCAGAGCGGTTTGCCGTTAACCCTGTCAAAAACAAACATAAACCCGTTTTTCCCGGCCACTGCCACGGCATCGATTTTCTTACCGTCATGATTTACCGTCACCAGCTGGGGCGCCGCAGACAAATCATAATCCCAGAGATCATGATGCACAAGCTGGTAATGCCAGATCCTTTTGCCGGTACGGGCATCCAGTGCCAGGATAGAGTTTCCGTAAAGGTTACTGCCGATCCGGTCGCCGCCGTAGTAATCGTATGTGGGCGAACCCAGCGGATAATAAGCGATCCCGCGTTCGGCATCCACGGATATTTCGCCCCAGGTATTCACGCCCCCAATGTATTTGTATGCATCTTTCGGCCAGGTGTCGTACCCATATTCGCCTGGGTGCGGAATGGTATGGAATGTCCAGGCCAGCTTGCCCGTGACCACATCATAAGCCCGCACATCGCCGGGAGACGACATATAATTTTCGCCGGTAGAGGATCCCAGCAACAGCAGATTTTCGAATATTTTACCTGGTGTGCCAGACTGGGCGCGGGTGACAGTCAGCGGATCGCGGCCCAGGCCCTGTCTGAGATCGACGAGGCCATTGTCACCGAAATTCAGAATGGATTTTCCCGTGAGTGCATCGATCGCCTGAAGGTAATTGTTCATCTGAAATATCAGCCGCCGGTCTTTCCTGTCTTTGCTTTCCCAGTAATTGATGCCACGGGGTGCGATACCCTGTAAATTGGCATGGATCCAGATTTCCTTGCCCGAAGCAGCATCGAGTGCCACCAGCGAATTGCCTTTTGCCAGCACATACATGATGTTGTCGACGATGAGCGGGTTGAACTGGTACACATTTTCGTCCGCCGTGGAATACGTCCAGGCTACTTTGAGCTGGTTTACATTGGACTTGGTTATCTCATCCTGTACAAAATACTTCGACTGATCCGGCCCGCCACCGAAATCCCTCCATGTTTTGTGGGGATCCGTCCCGGACTTTTTCTCCTTTCCCGAGGTACCCTGCCTGGGCAAGGAATGGCACCCGATCACCACGGCGACCAGCAGTGCGTATCCGAAAACCAACCGGTAGTTGTCGGATACAAATGATTTGAATGAAGGCATTTTCAATTCTATTTAGGTTTAGTTTGGACGTTCCTTTCCCTGTATACGCACGGTGCCGCACGCAGGCCTGACAATGACAATCAATGTTTTAAACCGTATCCTACTCCAGGAAAGTGACGTCTTCGAATATTTTGTAATTGTCCAGATTGGTGGCCGGGGCAAAAAAACACACGACCTTCATCTCCACATCGCCTGTGTTTTTGAGTATGTGTACTTTACCTTGTTCAAAAAGAACGGCCGATCCTGCACGCACAGGCCCTACTTCGTTTTCGATCATGACCTTGCCTGAGCCGGTAATGATGTATATCAATTCCTCGCTGTTGGGATGCGAATGGGCGGGCCGCACCGCCTCGCCCGGCATGACCCTTATCACGCAGACCGATAAATTTTTGGCTTTGAGGGAATCCTCGTTCACCAGCCAGCGCATAAATCTCCCGGGATGTGCAACCTCAGGGACTTCATCTTCGTTAATGATCGTCATTTTGTTATTTCTTTAAGGTTGTCAATACCCTTTCGCTCAATTTCACGGCATCCAGTCCATAGTGGGCGGCCAGCTCGGTATAGGTTCCCGAGTGTATGTAGTGCAATTTTCCGTTGTCGGTGGTATTGATCGGAATGAGATTTTTTGTATCAATGGATCTTTCATTTGCAAAAAGCACCTTCCTGAAATTCGTCCAGAGAAAACCATTGTTCTGCTCGGCAATAAAAATTGGTTTCCCCGACCTGTAAAGATCCAGAATCGTTTGTTCATCAACCGAAGGCATATCGATCACGTTGACCGCAATACCTTTTGCTTCCAGTGCATCGGCTGCGCCCAATGCTTCGTAAACCCCGCGGCCGCTTGTCACGATATGGGCTTCGGCAGTTTCAGAAGTTTTTATTTGGTATGCTTTGCCAAATTCAAATTCAAAATCAGCGTCGTAGATCACGTTCGCGGCAGCCCTTAAAATCCGCATGTAAATAATGCCTTTGTTACCGGCTGCGATCCATTTCAAAACACCCAGCAGCTGCTGCGGACAGGATACATTGATAATTTTTACAAAAGCCGTCTCGTTCAGGAGCAGCGCATCATCGTTGCCCATGTGGGTAGCGCCGTTCGATTGGGTTTCCAGGTCGGCGGCGGTGGCTACCATGGTCAAATCTATGCCGTGCCCTTCCGAAAGCCAGCCTTTCTCCGCAATCACTTCCAGCCGTTCCTGATGCCCTACTGCGATGCGGCGGAGCACTTTCCAGTCGTAAAAAGGGCAGAAAGTACTGATCCAGGTATTGGCGCCAAGTATCCCGAAAGCCTCCCCGATCAGCATCATATTGGCCTCGGCTACGCCTACATTCAATGCTCGCGCTTTGTCGACAAAACCAACCCCGGCCTGTAAGCCGCTCGTCGAAGCGAGGTCTGAATCGACGGAGACAATGCGTTCGTCTTTCGCGAAAACTTTCATCGCCGACTCAATTACTTTGTGTGCGCCAAACGATTTGCCTTTTTCCAATCTGGGAAGTGCCTGCGCATTGTAACTGATCTGTTTGTCCCTTTCCGGGGCTTTGCGGGTTTTTACTGTTGCAGCCACCGGTGTCACCCGGATCGCGTCTTTTTTTCCAAATTCAATGGTGAACCCAATATCCGAGGCATGCCTGGTTAATGTCGACGCGACGTCCGCATGTTTTTCTTCTGCGGAAAGCGCGTTGAAAAAAGCGCAAAACTCCTTTTCCCTGGCTGCGCGCTGCTGTTGCTGCAACCCGGCTTCCTGATCCAGTAATTCGTCCGTAATCGACACTTTGTGGTTGTTCATATAATCGGAAAAGCCGCCGTGCCCTTTGGTTGACTTACAAATGATCACGGTGGGCCTGCCGTCTCTTTGGCCATATTTGAATTCGTGCAAAGCACTGTAAACCGTATGGTACTTGGTGGCATCCACCTCGATTACCCGCCATCCAAAACTGGCAAAGCTTACGCCCAGGCCGTGGTAAGGAAAATGGAGGGTATTGATAATGTCAAGCTGGCCACCGTTGTTATCGACCATCACACACAGGTTTTCGAGACGTTTGTAACCTGCGTACATCACCGTTTCCCAGATAGAACCTTCCTGCAGTTCACCATCACCGGTGACAGCATATACATCAAATCGGGGTGATTTCTGGCCGGCTATCGCAAATCCCTGGGCGACGCCCATGCCCTGCCCCATAGGACCGGTTGCCACATGTACTCCGGGCAAAAGCGGGCCGGGATGTCCGTTAAGAATACTGGAAATCGAACGCGAATTTTCAAGTACCGATTTATCAAAATACCCGAGGTCCGCGTAGATCGATGCCAGCGTCGCCACCGCGTGACCTTTACTCAGCACAAACATATCCTGACCGGGAGCAGTCGGCTCCTCGACATTCACTTCGATGATACCGCCATAAAACAGGCTCACCATCGGTATCGTGGATGAAAATGCGCCTCCGATATGAATGGCATTGTCCACTGCGCGCCGGCATTGGTGCAGGCTCAGCAGCCGTATATCCGAATCCTTGATTTCTAGCAAATGGGTGATTCCTTTACTGATCAGGGCGTTGTTATTCAGGGGCTGATAGCGATCAGCTGTCGGCCGTCGGCTCAGGGTTACTTCTTGGTTTAATATATCGTTCATCATAAGAAAATCTGGTGGTTTTGCCATTTGTGATCACTCTTTGTCAGGTACATGGTGACGGCGACAGCCACATGAAATCGCTTTCAACAGCCGATGGCTGACAGCCACTAGCCGACAGCCGTCACAATATCGACCACCCTCCATCCACGAAATAGGTCGCCCCTGTCACGAACGAGGCTTCGTCGGATGCCAGGAAATACATGACGTTGGCTACTTCGGCGGGGGTACCCATGCGGTTGAAGACGCTTTTGGAACCCAGGAACTTTTCGGTTGCTTCGGGGTCAGGCGAGTCGTTGATGGAGCCTCTCAGCAAGGGGGTATCGATAGCCCCGGGTGCCACACAGTTGACGCGGATATTTTCGTCCGCCAGATCAAACGCCATGCTGCGGGTCAGGGTGTCTATGGCACCTTTGGACGACGAATAAGCTGCACGTTCACCAACGGTGCGGTACCCCAGAATAGATCCTGTATTGATGACCGAGCCGCCTCCCTGTTCCATGATCATGGGCACAAAAGCTTTAGCCATATAATAGATCCCGCGCAGGTTGATATCGTAGGTGCGGTTCCATTCGGCCTCGTCACATTGCAGAATGCTGCCCCGGATTTCCAGCCCGGCATTGTTGATGAGCACATCGGCCCGGCCGAATTTTTGTTTGCAAACCTCCGCAGCCTGCTGGATCTGCTCGTTATTGGATATATCACAAAGACAGAAAACAGCATCCTGACCCAGTGCTTTGATCTCCTCCTCAGCCCTTTTACCTTTTTCCTCATTGATATCGATGAGAACAATGTCATATCCGTTTTTAGCGAATTTAACAGCAGCAGCCAAACCCAGTCCGGATGCGCCACCGCTTACGATCATTACTTTATTGCTCATTTCAGTTTGTTTTTATAAGCTTAAAATCAGTTCATTCCGTTGGGCTTGGTCGCTACTTTGATCGCTCCGTCTTTTCTTTTTTCAAAAATGTCCAGCGCAGTCGCGAAATCTTTGAGTTCAAACCTGTGTGTCATCAGGGGCGTGAGGTCGATGCGGTTGTTGACCAGCAACTCTATCGTTGGCTGGGCAGTATTTGGATTGGCACGGTTACCCACAAGTTCCACTTCATCCAGCACAATGCGTTTCAGCGGAAGCGAAGGATCGGAATGCGGGATCCCGATCACGGAGACGACCCCGCCTTTGGAAGCCGCCAGACATGCCTGCGTCAATGATTTGGATGTGCCGGCACATTCCAGCACCGCCGGAATCCCCCGCCCGTTCGTAAACTCGCGGACTCTCTCGACCACATCCTCGTGTGTATAGTCAATGGGTATGGCACCCAGTTCTTCTGCTTTTTTTAATCTTTCGCCGCTGCCTGCCGCGAAAATCCTTCCCGCTCCCAGCGCCCTGGCACAGAGTATTGCCATGAGTCCCTGCGGGCCTGTACCGATGATCAGAATGTCGTCACCCGGCTGCATCCGGGACCTTTTTACAGTATACAATGCAATGCTCAGCGGATCCACGCAAGCCGCATATTCCAGCGACATCGAATCGGGGACTTTGAATATGCTTTTGATCGATGTACACATGTATTGCGCATAAGCTCCTGGTGTATAGTGCCCGTACTGCCGGTGACCGCGTTCTTCATGCCCGTAATTGAGACAAATGTTGTAACGTCCTTTCAGGCACATTTCACAATAGCCGCAGCCGCAATGCGAGATCCCGCAGACCCGGTCGCCTTCTTTCCAGCCGAGGCGGGCCGACTTCAGACCGGTTTTTACCACCGTACCCGACCATTCGTGCCCCGGTACAAAAGGAAATCCGGTTGGCCAGAAGCCAGGAAAATCACCTCCGATAATGTGCGGATCGGTACCGCAGATGAAAGTTGTATCTACTTTGCATACTACTTCGTCCTCCATAGGCGAAGGCACTGCTATCGTTTCAATGGCAAAATCCCTGACTCCTCTGAGTACAAGCGCATCCATTTGTTCAGGTAAATTCATAGTTCTTTTTTGAGCTTTTATTTTTTATCAGGAACAATCGCCACGCCTCTGAATGGAGAGCCGGAGCCGCCTTTGATTTTCAATGGCAACCCCACAAACCAGAATTCATGGGCAGGGATCAGGTCGACTTGTGCTAGATTTTCAATGTTCAGGATTTCACGTTCGCGGCATACGATGTGGGCGGGCTGTTCTTTCACGACTGCTACTTCGTTATGGCTGTCGATGCTCGGCGCGTCGGCCCCTACGCTGATCGCCCCGAGGTCGTTAAGGTATTCGATGGCGCTGCGGTCGAGGCCGGGGTAGCCTTTGATATACTCGAAAGGCTCTTTCCACTTTTTGTACCAACCCGTATGGTAAAGCACTACCGACTGCGGCTTGATGGTGACGCCGGTTTCCGCGATCGCTTTTTCAATATCTTCACGGGTAATATAGCTGGCCGGTTCTTTGTGGGAAAAATCAAACCATACCCCGGGCGCCATGAACCATTCCAGAGGAAGCTCATTCACGGCCCTTGCGTCGGGCTCATTGACCACGTGATTGATCGCATCCACGTGGGTATTGGAATGGTCGCACATCGTAAAACCAACCACTTTGTAAGAATAAGGCGGTTTGGTAAGACCCATTTTTTGTGTCTCTTCGTGCGACAAATGGTTCCAGATCAGCGTCCGCTGGTGGCCGATGAACGTCGGGTCCTCGGTACTGATGGTATGACTGAGATCCGTAACGGTACAGTCTATCCCCAGAAAATTCATCTTCGTCTGCAACCTAAACGGCGGGCAAAATGCTTTTTCCAAAATTGAAATATTTTATAAATGCCTGATAATTAAAATCTGTTTATACTTGTTCTCAGAATTTTCGCGACCACTCTTTCGGCCATCTTTCTATGACCACTTTGGTTTGGGTAAAAAACTCGATGGCATGTCGTCCCTGACCGTGGAGGTCGCCAAAAAAGCTCTCATTCCAGCCGCTGAACGGAAACTGCGCCATAGGTGCGGCAACGCCGATATTGATACCGATGTTACCGGCAACTGCCTGATTCCTGAATTTGCGTGCATTGGCTCCGCTGCTCGTGAACAGGCACGCCATATTGCCATACCGGCCTCCATTGATAAATCCGAGTGCATCTTCGACGGTTTCCAGCTCGATCAAACTCATGACCGGGCCGAAAATCTCCGTGCGGATGATGTCGCCGTCGAGCGGCAGGCCTTCCAGGATCGTAGGTTTTATAAAATTCCCTTTTTCAAATCCTTCGATCTTTGCATTCCGGCCATCCAGCAGCACATTGCCGCCTTCTTTTACGCCTTTTTCAATCAGGTACTCGATCCTTGACCGGCTGTCGGCGGTAATGACCGGCCCCATTTCTATGCTTTCATCCAGGCCGTAACCGGTAGTCCGCGATCTGGCAGATTCGTAAAGGGCGTCCTTGATATTTCCATTGTCACCCACCGTAATGATATTGGAAGCTGCCAGACAACGCTGGCCAGCACAGCCAAAAACGCTGTCTGTAATGATCTTTACAGACATTTCTATATCTGCATCGGGTAATATCACGACCGGGTTTTTGGCGCCGCCCTGTGCCTGCACGCGTTTTCCGTTGGCGGCACCTTTTCCGTAAATGTATTTGGCTACCTGCGTGGAGCCCACAAAACTGATCGCCCTGACCTCCGGATGTTCCAGCAAAGCGTCGACCGTTTCTTTGCCGCCATGCACCATATTGATCACCCCTTTTGGTAAATCGAGCTGGTCGAGCAGGTGGAAAACTTTCTGCATAGTGAGCGGTACTTTTTCCGAAGGTTTGATGATAAATGCATTCCCGCAGGCTATGGCATAAGGCAGGAACCAGAACGGGATCATCCCCGGAAAATTGAAAGGTGCAATACAGGCGCAGACGCCCAGGGGCTGGCGGATCATGAACTCATCAATGCCGGGTGCAATATTTTCCGAAAACTCGCTCTGGATCAAAGTCGGGGTACCGCAGGCCACCTCCACGTTTTCGATGGCGCGCTGCACTTCTCCTCTGGATTCAACCAGCGTTTTGCCGCATTCCAGCGTGATCGTCCTGGCAATATCCTCGGCATTTTCTTCCAGCAATTGTTTCAGTTTGTACAATGGCTGCACCCTGCGCATCACCGGCACATCGCGCCATATCCTGAACGCGTTGGAGGCGGCTTCAACAGCCCTGTCCACGTCCGCAAAAGTGTTGGTCCCGTGCGGTACCTTTCCCAGAATTTCCTGGGAGGCAGGGTTTACTACGTCCACCGTGTTGGTCTCACTGCTCCTGACCCAGCTGCCGTCGATATAATTATTGAGAATTTCCATAAGTTAATTTTCAGAAAGTGCGTTTGCAGGATATAGTTTTCCTTTCTTCCGAAAAACCCTTCCGGAACAGCAGCGCACATGAAATTGATTGATCTGTGTTTAAGCCTTGAACTTGTACCCCAGTTTTTGAAGGTAGTCCCTTGAAATCTTAGCCGCTTCGAAGTCGGACACCGCCGGTTTGATTTTCTTGTCCGAATCCAGCTCGAACATGATCATACCCGCCATTTTGTCACGGCGCGTTTCGAGCATATCAAGGATTTTTTTCAAATCCACTTTCCCTTTGCCAAGAGGCGCATAGCCTAAGTAACCGTTGTCCCCTCCGGCATAATCTTTCAAATGGACATGCTCCACCAGCGGAAGGAAATCGTTCACGATCTTCACAGGATCCGCCCCGCCTTTCTCGAGCTGGCCCACATCCGGACCGAATTTCATGTATTTGGTATCCAGGTTTTCCATGATGAAGTACACTTCTTCCGAGGTTTCTATCGGCGTGCCGGTATGCGGGTGCAAGGCACAAACGAGGCCTTCGTCGGTAACCGCTTTCGCATATTCGTTCATGGATTCCACCAGGTCCTTTTTGTGCTCTTTGTAGTCGTAACCTTCCCTTTTGATACCGGTTGGGCAATATTCTATCACTTTCCCGCCATTTTCCCGGGTGAGCTTGCACCATCTGATCAGTTTTTTCAGCTCGTCTTTGCGTTTGGAGGGATCCAGCACATCGGTCATGCAAAATGCCGAAATGATAGGGACACCATGCTTGGCGACCACTTCCTTGAAGCCGCCGCGTTTGGTCTCCCATTCTTCGATCACATGCCCGAAAGTTTCAAAGGAATGGTACCCCAGTTTCTTCATATCAACGAGGGACGTTTCCAGATTGTCGGCCCCGTATCCCCACAATATGAAAGTGGAACCGATCTGGAATTTTTTTGCCATTTCACTAAAAGCCAGCGAAGGTCCCAATAATGAAGCGGCACTTCCCATGCCCGCGATTTTTACAAAATCTCTCCTGCTTAAATTAGTGTTCTTCATATCCTCAAAAATTTATGTCTTTACTTGGCAAGTGTTACAATGCCCGCGCCGCCGATCAGCAGCAGTGCACCGATTATTTTCATCATCGAAACCGGCTCGACAGGCGACCCAAAGGCGCCGAAATGCGACACGACCATTCCGGTAATGATCTGTCCGGCGATCATCAGTACCACTGCCGACCCGGCACCGATCTGAGGCATGGTCCAGGCTATGCCGAATACAAGTGCAGCGCCCATGGCACCGGCCGTCAGCAGCCACAAAGGCACTTCTTTCACCCGGGCCAATGCTTCTGAATCAAAGGATGTAAAACCGATAATGATCGCAGTAATAGCGCCTATCGTCCAGAAAACAGCATTCCCGATCTTTGCATTTTTGATGATCACGCCTACCTGCGCGTTCATGGTCAGGTGTATGGTCAGGATGACGCCTATGAAAAGCATCAGTACAAAAAGAGATAGTTTCATAATCGTATCTTGTTGGATGGGTTAATTATTTCTTTGCTTTGGTACCTACATTCCAGTAAATGAAAGTGCCTTTGTTCGTGGACGTAATGATGTCGACAGCACCGTCCTTATTGATATCCACAGCGGTCACTTCCGAGCCTGCACCCGAACGGTTATGGATCAGTTCAGGAACGAATTCCGCACCGCCCAGCGCCTTCGGATTCCTCACCGTCCGGTACCAGTACAATACCGAGGGACCGTAGGAATCAGGATCGTACATATTGTCGAGGTGGGTGAAATTCCTTTTCCCGACAATGTAATCCGGGATGCCGTCTTTATCCACGTCGGCAAAAGTGGCACCATGTGCCTGCGAGAATGTGACGTTGCCCGCGCTTTTTGCGGAATAATCATCACTGATCATATGCCGGGTGAAAGTAATGTTGCCGCTCGCATCGCGCTTCTGCTCGAACCAGGCAAGGCCGAAACCGTGCACGTTGAGATTGGTCACGACATCGTTCAGCCCGTCGCCGTTTGCATCATAAACCGCCATCAAACTCCCACCAATGTTACTGCCGCGCCGCCCGTACCTGCCAAAAGCGATCGGATGGTATTTCCAGGTCGTTTCCGCATTTAGCGTTGCAGGCTGCTCCCACCAGCCCATTGCGTTCAGGAGGTCCATACGTCCGTCACCGTTGATATCGCCGGTGCCTATCCCGTGGGCCATTCCGTAGCCTTTGCCGGAAATGGTATATTCCTTCCAGGGTTTGCCGGGATCATTTTTGTCAAATTTGGCGTACCGCATAAAGCCTTCCGCCGCATATACCAGCTCTGGTACTCCGTCTTTGTCGATGTCAACAAAATCGGTGATCTCGCTTTGTACGGAAGGCAGGATATCGTAGCTTTTCCAGCGACGGGACTCGCCTTTGGGATTTATAAAAAGCACCGCTCTGGAAGGGCTGGTCAGCACATCGGGCCAGCTGTCACCGTTGAAATCATAGGTAAACTGCACGTTGGTACTGGTAAATTCCTTGGAAGGCCCAACGGCTATTGCCGTGAAAATCTCCTTGTGTTTTGTAAAATCCGGCCCAAAATATATGTACGGGCCTGCCACCACATCCATGGATCCGTCTTTGTTAAAATCCGCCGCATCAGCGCCCCAGGAATAATACATATCGCTGATCCGCTGCACCCTGAAGCGCGACGAAGATTTTTCGACAGGTGTTTCCCGGACAGACAGATCTTTGAGCATGATATCTTTAAAACGTACCTCACCCGAACCTGACGCCAGTATTGCCACCGGACCAAAAGCGTGCAAAGCAGAATCCCCGTCCACCGCACCGCCGACTTCCCCGCCGTCATTCAGGAAATTCCGGATCACGTTCTCTTCCAGGAAAACCTCGATCTGGTTCCATTGTCCCGGACGCAGATCGGTATTCGGCCTGGTCACCGGTAAGTCCGACGGAGGAGTCGGTCTCGGAGGCATAGCATTTCTCCGGGCTGCCTGAGGGTCGTTTTTGACTTCGGGAGGCGCCAGGCGATAATAAATACCGCCGGCATTCCTCAATTTTTCACGACCGGTTTCCTTGCCACGGGCATCTAGCGTTACGGAATAGGGCGCAACTCCATCTTTCCCGATCGAAAGCAAAACCCCTTTCATGCCAGTGCCTGTCTTTTCCAGCCTGAAAATCACAGCAGTTTCTGCCTCGCCACTACATTTGAACAAAGCGTGAAAACTGATATCCTGATAAGCCGATTTGTCAAGAACCAGCCAGCCGCCGGATGTACCCGGTTTTGCCTTCCCGATCAGCTCGCCATTTTGCGCCTGCCACGTTGCGTCGCCTATGGTAGTCGACCCGCCGAGGCTGGATCCTTTGAAGGTATATTCGGGCATGAAAGTCAGCCCGAAATCCGGCTTTTCAGCATCCGAACCTGATTGGGCAAATGAAAACACCGACCAACATGTGCATGCTATTAGTAATATGAATGGTTTCATTGGATATGGTTTTATTGATTGCCCACCTTTGCCAGGCGGGCTTTCGCTCGTGCCTTCGACCGCCGGGCGGTCCCGTTCGCTCAGGCCGACAGATGAATTCTTCATATGTCAGCGGAGTCGATGGCTAGTAACCGTTATTTTGTTTCAGCTTTCCTTTGCTCAGGTTGATTTCCAGCTGCGGGATCGGGAATATTTCGTTTACACCGTCGCGGAAGCCCGAGCCTTTTGCAGTATTGTATTTGGTCGCGTAGGCCCTTACTACTTTTCCGGCACGTCCCTGGCGTACCAGTTCAAAGAAGCGTTCGTATTCCTGGCCAAACTCCACACGCTGCTCATGCCAGATCTTTTCCCTCAGCGCCACTTTGTCCGTAACGGTCACGTCGGGCAAAATACCTGCCGCTCCGCCCCGGGCGCGGGCGCGTACCTGGTTCAGCGCAGCAAGGGCAACCGCAGGTTTTCCGTTTTCATTGGCAGCCTCTGCATACCAGAGTAACACTTTACCCATACGCATGTAAATATCGTCCCGACCAGCCTGAATAGCCCCTGCAATTCTTTCGTATTCAGGAACATACATTTTTTTATTCAAATAACCCGTAGTACTGTTACCGACATTGGCTACCAGTCCGTCCGGCATTACGTCGCCGTTTTTGTAAACTGTCTGTGCCATGCGCGGGTCGCCCGGCTCAAATGCATCCACAAAATCCTGGGTAGGCAGGTTGAAGCCCCAGCCATTCCTGGCACGGCTTGCCATGACGATATTGAGCTGGTTATTGGCTGGCTGTGCACCCTGGTCGTTTACAAACTGTACCTGAAAAATGTGCTCCTTACTGTTTTCACCGGCGCGGAGGAACATACCGAGATAGTTAGGGTCCAAAGCATATTCTCCCGAATTGATGACTTTCCCAAACCATTCTTCTGCTTTCACGAAGTCATTCAGATACAGGTAAACCTTGCCCAGATAAGCCGATGCAGCACCTTTGGTAGCACGTCCCCGGTCAGCAGCGGGATATTTACTGGCTTCCGGCAAGACAGGGATGGCCTCTTGCAAGTCTTTGATGATCTGATTGTACACAGCCTGTTTGGGCGCCCGTTCGAGATCGTAGACATTCTGGTTCGCTGTGAGGATCAGGGGCACATCGCCAAATGTTTTTACCAAATTGATATAGTACCAGGCGCGTAAAAACTTCGCTTCCGCCAGATACTGGTTTTTAAGCGCATCATCCATCGTGATCCCTGGAATATTGTCCAGCACCAGATTGGCCCGGCGGATCCCGATGTACTCCGTAGACCACGCAAAACGGATCGCATCATTGTCAGAAGGAATATTGAAAAGAGAGATCTGCTGCGCGTACAGCTGATCGGAACCGGACTCACCGCCTTTTTCGGTATCGTCTGAGGCCACATTCGCCAGTACCCAGTGCATATAGCCGGTACCCACATAAGTACAGCACCAGTTGTTCCCAGCCAGGGGTGTATATGCGGCAGTCAATGCCCTTTTTGCGTCATCCGCAGTGATATAGGCGTTAACCGCACTGATCTGCGCGAGGGGATCTTTCTCCAGTATGCTCTGACAACCCAGGATCAACCAGCATAGTAAAGTATATGAGATATAAGATAAATGCTTCATCACTGATTAGAATTTAGTTATTGCTAAAAAATTAATTCCGGTGTTTCCTCTTAAATTCCGATGTTCACGCCCAATGTGTAAATGCGGGGAATTGGATAATTGGTCTCATCGATCCCGATGTAGAGCGGGTTGTTATCACGGTTTGTACCAATTTCGGGATCAAAACCGGGGTACTTGGTGAATGTCAGTGCGTTCTGCACGGACGCATAAACCCTGAAATTGCGAAGCTTCACGAGGTTGCGGGGTACTTTGTATCCGATCTGGATATTTCTTACCCGCAGGTAGGAGCCGTCTTCCACATAAAACTGGGACGAACGCATGTTGTTGTTAGGGTCGTTGGTATTCAAACGCGGCACTTTATTGCTTGTTCCCGGACCTGTCCAGCGGTTATCCCATACATTCTGGGTGTAGTTGAAAAAGTTGGCACCTTCCATCCGGAATTTCAGGCCCATAAAAATGTCATTGCCTTGTGTACCCTGCAATTGCAGCTTGATATCAAATCCTTTGTAGGAAGCAGTCGAGGTTAATCCGTAAGTGAATTTGGGCCATGGATTGCCAATGATCGTCTGATCGGAGGCATTGATCACGCCGTTTCCGTCGCGGTCCACAAACCGGATGTCGCCCGGCGCGGTTCCTGAGCTTTGAAAAGCATGCGCATCCACTTCTTCCTTGCTCTGGAAGATACCGTCGGTCTGCCAGCCGTAGAATGACGCGATCGGGCTGCCGATCTGGGTGATGTTTACAAGGCCTACAAAGCTGATCTGCTGGTTGATGGCAGTTCCCGCGTTGCTCAGCCTGGTTACTTTGTTTTTGTTAAAAGAGATGTTTCCGGAAATACTGTAGTCAAAACCGCCGGGCGTCGAATTGTTCTTGTCATAACCCAGCATCAGCTCAATCCCTTTATTGGTAACATTTCCTCCGTTCACAAACGGGGCCTGCTCTATACCTGAGTACTGGACCACAGGCACTTGCAGCAGCATATCCGTAGTTTCTTTGTTATACATATCCACGGAAGCGATGATCTTGCCGTTAAATCCTGTAAAATCAAAACCGACGTTTGTTTCTTTGGTCGACTCCCATTTCAGATCGGGATTTCCCACGCTTGTAATCGCCTGGCCCCTTGTTACTGCCTGCGAAGTACCGTAAGTATAGTTGATATTAGGCGTCACCAAACTTGCAAAAGCATAGTTTCTCAGTGAATTCTGGTTTCCCAGTGACCCCCATCCACCTCTCAGCATCAGGTTGTTGACCCAGCCGGCGTTTTTCAGGAATTCCTCTTCGGACATTTTCCATCCCAGTGAAAAGGAAGGGAAATAACCGAATTTATTGTTTTCACCAAACCGTGAAGAACCGTCCGCGCGGAAGTTGATCGTTGTGAAATACTTGCCTTTGTAATTGTAGTTCACCCGACCGAGAAACGATAAAATCCCCCACTCGCCGGCGCCACCGCCTACCCGGTTACCCTGTGTTGAGAGGTCAAGATAACGCAGGTTTTTGTTGTCCGTGGCATTCAAGGGCAAGCCCGCCGCATAGGCCGAGATGTTCTGGGTATAGGACTCCTGTGCGGTAATCCCGGCCAGTACATCAAAATTATGATCGCCGATGGTTTTCTGATAGGTAAGGGTATTGGCCCAGCTGTATTCCCGGAAACGTGTGGTGTTTTCGGTGAGGTTGGCTACGTCGTTAAAAGTACTTGCTGAAATCCGGTAGGCCGGGGTAAAAATGGAGTTCTCGGTATAGCCCATGTTGAAGTTGAACTGGGAACGGAAAACAAGGTCTTTGAAAAGGGTAATGTCAGCATAAACGTTTCCGTTCAGCACGGGGCGCCTGGTGTCGTTGTTGGTATAATGAATAGCTGCCAGGGGATTTGTCGAGTTAAGGGAAGTGGGTGAAAAACCCCAGCCGCCGTCAGGCATTTTCACAGGAATTTCAGGGTTTGCCGTCAATGTATTGCCAAGTGTAGATCCAAAAGCAAACTCTGAAAGCTGTTTGTACTGCGCCATACTCGCCAGGAGATTCTGTCCGACCCGGATCGCAGGCGTGATGTTGTGCGAAGAGTTGATACGCAGGTTCACCCGGTTAAAGGAAGAACCTTTGAGAATACCTTCCTGGTTTACATAACCCGCTGAAAAATAGAATTTGCTCGACTCGCTCCCGCCACTCGCCGACAGCGAAAGATCTGTCATAGGTGCCACCTGAAAAACCTCTTTTTGCCAGTTGGTACCTTCGCCCAAAGCATCAGGATCGGGGTAAAGCGGTTTTTGGCCGGCATTGACAAGCCCTTCATTGTAAAGTATCGCATACTGGCGCGCGTTGGTCACCGGGAAATATTTGCGGATCTGCTGCAAGCCTTGCGACAAGCTGATGTCCAGCTGGGATTTGCCTGCCTTTCCTTGTTTGGTAGTGATCAAAACCACCCCGTTGGCACCCTGTGCACCGTAAATAGCAGCGGCACTGGCGCTTTTCAAAACCTGGATACTTTCGATCTGTTCCGGCGCGATATCGAGCGGGCTGCTGTTCGGGTTGCCGTCGATCACATACAGCGGTTCGGCATTGTTGACGGTACCGGTTCCCCGTACACGGATCAGCAATCCGGAGCCGGGCGCCCCTGAGTTTTGTGAAACCTGGAGACCAGGAACTTTCCCCTGTAAAGCCTGTCCCACCTGGATCACAGGCTCATTTTCAATTTCCTTGGCACTTACCGAGCCGATGGCGCCGGTAACATCACTTCTTTTCTGGGTACCGTAACCCACCACCACGATTTCATCCAGGACTTTCAGATCCGGTTTCAATTGTACATCAATGACCGTCCGGTTGCTCACGTTGATCTCCTGCGGCAGGTAACCTACAAAAGAAAATATCAGTACCGCTGCGCCGCCCGCTTCCTCTTTGTCCGTAATAATGAGGTTGTAATTGCCCTGCGTATCGGTGGCCGTACCTCTCTGTGTTCCTTTCAAAAGGATGTTCACACCCGGCAGCACACCCCCGGCTTCGTCGGTCACTTTTCCCTTGACTTCTCGTTCAGCCCTGGGCGTCAGCGTAATTTTAGCCCCCAGAGACGACTCCATCCTTTCAATGGACCTGATTTCCTGAATCGGGTTTTTGAGAAGTTTCTGAATAGAAGACTCATCCTTCCTTTCGCTTTCCGGCTCTTTTTTGCGGATCACGATTGTTTTGCCGATGATCGAATAGCTTAGGGGCTGTCCTCTGAAAACCTCGTTGAGAACGGCTTCCATAGGTGCATTCCGCACTTTTACCGATACGCTGTTACTCTTGTTGAGCAGATCGGTCTGCAACCAGAAATGGTAGCCTGTTTGCTTTTCGATCTTGTCCATCACTGTCTCCAGCGTCACATTTTTTTCGGAGAGTGTTACGCGCTGGGCGTTACCGGTCGCATAAATGTGCAAACAGGATGTCAGAATGAGTGCGAAAATAAAGTTCATCCTCATGACAATCTTCTTTTTTGTAGCCGGAGACATCCTTTGAATGCCGGTAAGGAATTCCGGGACAAGCTTACCCCACTGTCTGTAGACATAACATTGTAGGTAGAATGTAGAATAATTCATATCTTTACGAAGGTTTTGGTGATTAGAAAAAACTCCTACTGCATTGGATTTTTGTTTCCTGTTTGGTTACAGGCAGGACTATCCCGACCGTCGCCGGAGGTGCTCGCTACACTTTCCGGCTTTTTTCAGAATAACCCCATTGTTAGTAAAGACCTTGTGAATACTAACGTGTGGATCAAGATGTAATAATTATTTTCCTCCCTTCTGTTTTGAAGTTAACTCCGCTGGTTTGCAATATTTTAAGTAATTCAGCCACAGGTACATCTCTTGAAATCTTACCCCTGAATTTGGTATCCGGCAGCTTTCCCTGAAACTGCACATCTACGTCGTACCACCGGGCAATCTGCCTCATGATGGTCGGCAAATCGGCGTCCCTGAACTGGAACTGGCCGTTTTTCCAGGCCACGGTTTCCTCGGTATCCACCGGCCTGACTGAAATTTCCCGGATTTTCTCCGGTTCACGCAACGACATCACAGACTGCTCGCCGGGCTTGAGCATCACTCCCACCTGTTTTCGCGGGGGTTCCCCGGGTTCCGCCCTTACTACCCTCACCTTGCCTTCCAGGAGTGTTGTCGTTATCATTCTTTCGTCCTCGTAGCTGCTCACATTGAAATGTGTACCAAGCACTTCCACCACATGCTCGCCTGAAACCACCCTGAAAGGAACCCTTTTTCCTTTTCCGGCAACCCTGTTTTTCAATGGGTTAATTTCAAAATAGGCTTCTCCTTTCAGTTCCACCAACCGGCAATGTGCATCGAATTTGGTAGGAAAACGGAGCGATGAAGCTGCATTAAGCCAGACTTTACTACCATCGGGAAGCACGATCCTGTACTGCCCTCCCCTGGGCGTGGTCACTGCGTTATATTGCTTCAGTTTTCCGCCTTTACCAGGAATGGCTGATGCTGAGACGTCGTAAACCAATTGCCCGTCACCCGTTTTGGTAATGATCATATTGGCCTGCCGGGCGATTTCTCCCTGGTCGGCGTCGTCGAGCGTAATCCGTTTTCCATCTTCCAGAACAAGTACTGCCTTGTTTCCGCCCGGCACGATCTTGACATCCGCCACTTCAGCCGGCTTATTCGTAAAGCTGTGTTTGTAGCTGTAAATCCCGACGCCCACGCCAACCATCAAAATTACGGCTGCGGCATATCTCATCCAACGGTATCCTATATACGAGACCTGTATTTTTTCCTGATCCTTAATTTCCGAAAGAATTTTCTCCCAGTCCGTGTCCTTTTCCAGTAAGCTGAAAACTTCAAGTTCATGGCCGATGAAATGCTCTTCGGTTAGTTTGGTAAACAGCGTGCGGTTTTGTTCGTTTTCGTTTAGCCAGGATTCCAGTTGTTCTTTTTCCGGGTCTGTCAGCTGGCCTTTGAGGTATTTGATGATGAGGCCCGACTGCCGGAAATATTCCTGATAATTCTCCATATTATCTCTTTTTCACTATAGAGACACCCAGGGAAACAAATAGGATAAAAAAAATATAAAATTTAAGATAATTATTTTTTGGCGGGGAGCGGTACTTTGGTAATACTTTAAAAATCAGCCATATTGGCAGAATCTACGAGCCTAGCATCAGCGTGGCTATCGCAAATAATTCGGGGGTAAGTTTCAAGCGCAGCAATTCTAAAGCACGCTGTTTCTGTTTTTTGACGGTATTGACAGACATGCCGAGACAGTCTGCTATTTCCTGATTCTTTTTTCCTTCCATGTAACCCATCACGGAAATCACCCTGTAATGCTCCGGAAGGGATTCAATGGCGCTGTGAATTTCGGCGAGTACTTCGGCAGTGATCATAGCCTCCATCACCGACGCTTCTTCCGGTTCCTCTCCACCCAGTTTTCCTGCATATTCCTGTACAACTTTGTAATGCCGCAAACTGTTGAAGCTGGCATTACGCACCGTACTGTAGAGGAAATTCTTGACTGCGGTGTTGTTGGGGATCATAGAATCCCGCTGCTGCCAGTATTTGATGAAAGCGTCTTGTGCGATATCCCTGGCCAGGTCCCTGTCTTTCACGATCTGCAGCGAAAAATAAACGAGACGGTCATAGTATTCACGGAAAAAGCCTTCCAGATCCAGAAGTTCTTCATCAGGATCTTTATCTGCGTTACCGTATACCTTTTTGAGTAAGCCCATTCTTTATCCTAACTGATTTTCGAATAAGAAAAATGTAAATTTTTAACTTAAAAAGCTAATTTTTTCGGCAAATTACCTAAGTTTTTTATATTTTATTCTATATTAAAGTGTCAAATTGATATTTTTTATCTGCCGTCAGAAAAAGGTGGCCCATTGTCACCGGAATAATACCTCAGCTTCGAATCCGGTCGTGATTTTCAAAGATATAGCAGGCCTGACCCTGTCTTTTTTAATAAATGGGTACAGTGATATTCACCCACAGAAAATTCTAAATCCCCTTGTGATTGTATGATAATCATGACAAATGATAAGAAAAGAAGATGTTCACAAATACCTTGACTGATAAAATTTAATATTCTTACTTTGTCCATCAATTAAGTAGATTATAAACAACCACCATCTTCTCATCTTCATGCATCTCTTCTGTTTTTATTAAATCTATAAAGCCGATAGTTAGAATTGCTATCGACTACTCCATTTGCGCAACTACCGAAGAACTAACCCATAGCAACCATGAACGAAAGTATCCCAGATCATCCTTTTAGAAAAAACAAATACATAGCCCTCGCAATCGTGCTCTTGCTGGGATTGCATGCGCATGCCCAGAGTATCCGGGGAAAGGTAACGTCAGGGTCAGACCAGTCGACCCTGCCCGGCGTGAACGTCATCCTGAAAAACACAACAACAGGAACTTCCACGGACGGAGAAGGAAACTTTGACATCAGCGCTCCGGCAAATGGAATTCTTGTTTTTTCCGGAATTGGCTACATCAGCAAAGAAGTGAACATTAACGGCCAGTCGGTAATCAATATCAGCCTCGAAAACGACACCCGCCAGCTGGATGAACTGGTGGTAGTAGGCTACGGAACCCAGAAGAAACGTGACCTTACCGGCGCTATTTCGTCCATTTCCGCCAGAGATATCGCCGAAACCCCTGCCGCCAACTTCCTCGCCAATGCGCAGGGACGGCTGGCTGGCGTGGACATTGTAAAGTCGAACGGTGCGCCTGGTTCCGATTTCACGATCAGGATCCGGGGGAATAGGTCGATCAACGCGAGCAACAACCCGCTGTATGTAGTGGATGGCATCCCTACCGACGTGAGCATTAGCGATTTTAACCCAAATGATATTGAATCGATGGAAGTGCTGAAAGATGCAAGTTCCGTGGCAATATATGGTTCGAGGGGTGCAAACGGGGTAATCATTATTACGACCAAAAAAGGCCGGGAGGGAAAAGCTGTGATCAGTTACGACGGTTATTATGGTATCAAAAAGGCCAAAAAGGATATCAATCTGATGACTGGGACAGATTTTTCCCGGTACATCCGTGCATCGAGAGGACTGGCGGCCGATGATGCCAGCCAGGACGCCTCCTTTCTGAGCGGACTGGAAATAGAGAACCTCGCAAAAGGAGTTTCCACCGACTGGCTCGACCTCATCCTGCGCGACGGTGTGCAGCAAAGCCACCAGCTGTCGGCCAGCGGCGGTTCAAAAAATACGACCTATTATCTGTCCGGATCGTTTTTTGATGAAAAAGGCATCCAGCAGAAAAGTGATTACCGGCGGTATTCTGTACGGGCCAACATTGAAAGCAAGCTGACGGAACGTTTAAAGGTAGGTGTAAGCGCCACGGTGACAAACGATGTCCGGAATGTAATGGCC
Organism: Dyadobacter bucti; assembly: GCF_005869225.1. Taxonomy (GTDB): domain Bacteria; phylum Bacteroidota; class Bacteroidia; order Cytophagales; family Spirosomataceae; genus Dyadobacter; species Dyadobacter bucti. The sequence continues at coordinate 631,210 of NZ_SWFP01000002.1, forward strand.
AATGCGCCTTATTCCAATGCTTTGTCATTTTCACCGCTGATCCTGCCTTATGACGCCAACGGAAATTTCGTTGCTTACCCGAACCCGCGAGAAGGAAATGCGACCAACCCTTTGCTGGAATATCAGCCCAACCAATATGTGGACGAGCGCAAGAAATACAGGGTTTTCGCCAACATTTATGGTGAATATAAAATCGCTGAGGGGCTCACATACCGCCTCAACTATGGCCCCGACCTGAGCACTTACAGGAAAGGGAATTATAACGGAACGCTGGCCGGAAGCATCAACACTGCCACGGTAGACAACCAGCAGACATTTGCCTACACGCTCGAAAATATCGTGAATTATGATAAAAAGTTTGGCAAGCACTCCCTGAATGTAACGGGACTTTTCAGCACCCAGAAAAACCGGTTTGAATCTTCCCTGATCAGCGTGCGTGATATTCCGATCGAGACTTCCTCTTTTTACGATATCGGAAGTGCTGTGGACATTACCGATAAAGGCAGTTCGCTGACCGAATGGGGGCTTTTGTCTTACATGGGCCGGGTCAACTATGGATTTAAAGACCGGTATCTTTTAACGCTGACCGGCCGGGCCGATGGTTCCTCCAGATTGTCAGCGGGCAATAAATGGGCATTTTTCCCTTCAGTTTCCGCAGGCTGGGTATTGTCCGAAGAGTCTTTCCTGAACAAAAACAAAGCCATTTCTTTCCTGAAACTCCGCGCGGGCTATGGTGAGGTCGGCAACACGTCGATCCAGCCTTATCAGACGCTTGGCGGCCTGGAACGTTCGTCCTATGCATTTGGTACCGAACCTGCTTTCGGCTATGCCCTGAATGTGATCCCCAACCCGGACCTGAAATGGGAGATATCGAAAACCATTAATATCGGTGTCGATTTCGGTTTTCTGAACGACCGTATCTCCGGCTCGCTGGAATTGTACGATACCAAAACGAGCGATCTGCTGCTTAGCAGGCTGATCCCGATCACGTCGGGCTACAATTCGATCCTGCAGAATATCGGCGCTACACGAAACAAGGGCTGGGAGCTGACACTTAGCGGTAACATCATCAATTCATCTTCCGGTTTCAAATGGGACGCAACGGCCAATGTTTTTTCCAATAAGGAAGAGATCGTAGAATTGTTCAACGGCCGAGATGATGATGTGGGAAACCAGTGGTTTATCGGTCAGCCGATCAGCGTTTTTTACAGTTTCAAACAAGCCGGGATCTGGCAGACGAACGAAGCTGCAAAAGCCGCCGAGGCGGGGCAACGCCCGGGCGATATTAAAATTGAGGATGTGAACGGACGTGACGCAGATGGAAACCTTACCAAGGCGCCGGACGGAAAGATCAACGCCGACGACCGTACCGTGCTGGGTTCCAGCGTACCTAAATGGAGCGGCGGGATTACCAACCGGTTTGGCTACAAAGGGATCGATTTTTCATTTCTGGTTTTTGCCCGCCAGGGACAGACCATCCAGAGCGACTTCCATAACCTGGGCGGGAACCAGTGGCAGGGACGATACAACAGCATCAATTTCGATTATTGGACTCCCGAAAATCCTGCCAATAAGATCCCGATACCTTACGCAGCCTCTGCTCCTTTGTATGCCGACGCCGTTCGCTATTTTGACGGTTCTTTTGTAAAGATCAGGAACATTACCCTGGGTTATAGTCTGCCTAAAAAGCTATTTGGAAAGACCGGTATTTCCAGCCTGCGGATCTATGCAACGGCCGACAATGCTTTCATTTTTTCTAAATACAAACTGGTTGACCCGGAGGCATTTGATCCCGCTACATCAAAAGCAATCGTAGGTGCCAGCACCCCAATGAGCGCTGCAACTTATGTGTTTGGGGTTAATTTGAAATTTTAAAGGGCGGTCGGCGGTCGAAACAAAGGCCAACACAGATAAAAAAACGAAAACTGACGGCCGAAGACCGACAACCAAAGAATCGAACGCCGACGGCCGAAAGCTGACGGCCAAAAATAACTAACATGAAAAAACTAACATATCTCTTATTATTACTTACAGTCACTTCCTGCAACGATATCCTGGAAGAAAAACCGGTGGGGCTTGCCACTGCGGAAAGCTATTATGCCACACCGAAAGGGATCGAAGACGGGCTGAAAGCGACCTACTCCACCCTGCGCTTGTTTTATGGAAAACAGGAAAGTTTTTTCCTGACCGTAACCGGGACCGACGTTTTTACAAATGGTTTTGGCGGGGTTACCAACTTCCCGGACATCAACAATTACTCGGCCAATTTGCTGGGCACCAATGGTATGATCACGACGGTCTGGAATAATTTCTATATCGGTATCAATCAAGCGAATGCAGTGATCAACCGCGCGCCCAAAGTGGAGGGATTAAGTGATAGTGAACGACAGCGGATCATTGCGGAAGCGCGTTTTATCCGTGCGCTCAGCTATTTTCACCTGGTACAACAGTTTGGCGACGTGCACTTTTCGCTGGAAGAGACGATCGGCGTACAAACCACCGCAAAACGGACCGCAGTACAAACGATCTACAATGAGGGAATCATACCGGATCTTCAGTTTGCTATTGAAAACCTGCCAGCCACACCGGCAAAAGTAGGTCGGGTTTCCAAACCGGCCTCGGAAGCGCTGCTAGCACGGGTTCAGCTGACGTTAGGCAATTGGGCTGAGGCGGAAAGACTGGCAGCATCCGTGATCAAAAACTATAATTTCCAATTGGTCAAACCTTTTGCAAGCCTCTGGGACATTGGAAATGAAACAAATTCCGAGGTAGTATGGTCGGTGCAATATACCAGCGATCCGCTGACGAACGGTACCGGTAACCAAAGTCACTTGTTCTTTATCTTCGACTATGCCCAGAACCCGACCATTATCCGGGACCTGGCCAACGGGCGTCCCTACCAGCGATTTATGCCTACCAATTACCTGATCAAACTTTTCGATCCGGCCAAAGATGCACGCTGGGACGGCACCTTTAAAACTGTCTGGATCGCCAATAACAAAGGGGTTATCAACGGACATAATGTATCTCCCGGCGACACGGCGATCAAGATCGTTCCGTATCCGGTTGCTGACGCGGTACAGAATGCAGCTCCTTACTGGCTTATTGATTTCAATGACAACTGGGTGGGCGGTAATGTTACCAACCTTGAATTCGGCGGTGGGCAGCGCAGAAGGTTTCCGGCGGTCAAAAAATTCCTTGACCCACTCCGGGCGAGCATCAATGCGGAGGATGGCAGACGGGATTTCTTTGTGATACGACTGGCTGAAATGTACCTGGTCGCCGGAGAAGCTGCCTGGCGGCAAAATAAAAGTGCGGAAGCGGCTGATTATCTGAATGTTGTAAGATCCCGCGCGGCGGTTGCAGGAAAAGAAAAAGAAATGCAGATAACTGCGGCAAACGTTAACCTGGATTTTATCCTCGACGAACGGGCACGCGAACTGGTGGGCGAGCTCGACAGATGGTACGACCTGAAAAGAACGGGTACGCTGCTGGAACGGGTAAAAAAATACAACCTCGACGCTTCTCCCAATATCAGGGAAATGCACCTGGTACGTCCGATCCCACAAACACAGATTGACCGGGTGACCAATCCGGGGGATTTTTTACAGAATTCAGGATATTAAGTATGATCAAAAAAATAATACTCGGGAGCGCGGTTTCCATCGGGATCTGCACCCTCGTTTTCATGCCGGCGGCCGCGCAAAAAAAACAGCAGAAACCCAATGTCCTTTTTATCTGCGTCGACGACCTGCGCCCCGACCTGAAAGTTTACGGAAATGCCATCGTACATTCCCCGAACCTGGATAAGCTGATCGGGCAGGCTACCGTGTTCAGGAACCAGTTCGTGACGCAGCCTACCTGCGGTGCTTCGCGGTACAGCCTGCTTACCGGACGCAGGCCAAGAAATATCACTGAGATCAAAAACGAGGCCATCGAGCAACGTATAGCCGGAAAAGCAAAAACCGATGTGCCTGAGACATTCGTGGACAACCTGCGGCGCAATGGATATTATACAGTAGGGATCGGAAAAATTAGCCACTCGCCCGACGGTTATGTGTACGGTTACAATGATCCGAAAAGCGACAAGCCGGAGCTGCCCAACAGTTGGGATGAAATACCTTTCGATGCAGGAAAATGGGGAACCGGCTGGAATGCATTCTTCGGATATGCCGACGGCAGCAACCGGCAGGGAGAAAAAGGGGAAGTAAAACCATACGAAGGCGCAGATGTAGCCGACGAAAGTTATCCGGACGGCCTGACTGCCAATCTTGCTATCAAAAAACTAAAAGAACTGGCTGCAAAAAAGGAGCCCTTTTTCCTGGGTGTGGGATTTTTCAAGCCGCACCTTCCCTTTACTGCTCCTAAAAAATACTGGGACCTGTACGATGAATCGAAAATAACGCTGACGCCTTCTCCCGACATTCCGGAAAACGTCAATGCTGCCAGCCTCCACGCGAGCTCAGAGTTTAACCAGTACAAGCTGGGCGAGGAAAAAGCTTCCCTGGAAAAGCCGGTTTCCGATGCTTATGCCAGAAAACTAAGGCACGCCTACTATGCCGCGATCAGCTATACCGACGCGCAGATCGGGAAAGTGATCGACCAACTGAAAGAGTCCGGGCTGGCTGAAAACACAATTATCGTGGTTTGGAGCGACCATGGCTGGCATTTGGGCGATTACCGCGTCTGGGGTAAGCATACCATCTTCGATCAGTCGGTGAAAAGTGTGCTGATCGTCAAAGACCCGGGCTCAAAAGGCGGAACTGTCCGTGACCAGATCGTAAGCTCGATTGACATTTATCCGACATTGATGGAGCTGTGCGGCGTAAAAACACTGCCAGCCCTGGACGGAAAAAGCTTTGCGCCCCTCCTGAAAAAAGGAAATCACACGGATTGGAACAATGTGGCTTACAGTTATTACAACAAAGGGATTTCCGTGCGAAACGACCGGTACCGCCTCACGAAGTATTTCCGGGAAAAAGAACCGGTCGTCGAACTCTACGATCATCAGGCCGATCCCCACGAAAACCATAATGTTGCCGCAAAAAATCCGTCCATAGTTGACGAGCTGACCAAAATCTGGGAAAAAGGGAACACAGGTTTATTCAATGAGCCCCAAAAAACGAATGAATGAAAAAGTATCTTTTCTCGCTTCTGCTATTGACCATAGGCTTTCATTACGGCGGATCTGCCCAAAACAAAAAAGCGCCGCGCCCGAATATTATCTTCATTTTAGCCGACGACCTGGGTTACGGCGATGTGGGTTTTAACGGACAAAAACTGATCAAAACCCCGAACATCGACCGGCTCGCCAAAGAAGGCGCGAAGTTCAGCCAGTTCTACTCCGGTACGAGCGTGTGCGCACCATCCCGGTCTTCGTTGCTGAGCGGGCTGCATACCGGGCATACCTATATCCGCGGCAATCGCGGCGTACAGCCGGAAGGCCAGCAGCCTATTGCGGATTCGGTGATCACGATCGCAGAGGTTTTAAAAAAAGCAGGGTATGCGACCGGCGCTTTCGGTAAGTGGGGGCTGGGGCCGGTAGGCTCTGAGGGCGATCCCAACAAGCAGGGTTTCGATCAGTTTTACGGATACAATTGCCAGACCCTGGCGCATCGCTACTACCCGAACCACCTTTGGGATAATCAAAAAAAAATAGTACTTGAAGCCAATCATAACCTACTGCATAATAAGGAATACGCGCCCGACCTGATCCAGAAAAAGGCTTTGGAATTTGTAGATTCAAAAAACGGTAAAGAACCTTTCTTTTTGTTTTTGCCTTACATCCTGCCCCACGCCGAACTGATCGTTCCGGACGACAGCATTTTCCAGTATTACAAAGGCAAATTTCCCGAAAAACCACATAAGGGTGCTGATTACGGACCCAATGCTACCAGAGGCGGCTATGCTTCCCAGGAGCATCCGCACGCGGCTTTTGCTGCCATGGTTTCACGGCTCGACCTTTATGTGGGCGAGATTCTTGCCAAGCTCAAAGAAAAAGGATTGGACAAAAATACGCTGGTGATTTTCACCAGTGACAACGGTCCGCACGTGGAAGGCGGGGCAGACCCCAAATTTTTCAACAGCAGCGGCGGGTTCCGGGGCGTAAAACGCGACCTGTACGAAGGAGGTATGCGGGAGCCTTTTGCCGCGTGCTGGCCAGGCGTGATCAAACCCGGGACGACCCATGATCATATCGGGGCGTTCTGGGATATGCTCCCTACTTTTGCGGAACTGGCCGGTACCAAAGTCACTTCCAATACTGACGGCATCTCAATCGTACCCACTTTGACTGGAAAAGGGGCCCAGAAAAAACACGACTTTTTGTATTGGGAATTCCATGAACAAGGCGGCAGGCAGGCAGTGCGCCAGGGCAATTGGAAAGCGGTCCGGCTGAAAGCAAGTACAAATCCGGAAGGCCCCGTAGAGCTTTACGATCTGTCGAAAGACCCCGCAGAAACCACGGACATTGCTTCCAAACATCCTGAAAAAGCCAGGGAGCTAGGCGGGATTATGAACCGTTCGCATGTGCCGTCGGCGTTGTTTCCGTTTGGAAATGAGAAGAATTGAGTTTTGCAGGTGTGGCTATTTGTTGTCAAGAATGTTCATTTTTAGTAGGGATTGTCATTTGTGGTCATTTTTAGTCAAGGATCGTCATTTGTTGTCAAGTCTGAAAGATTTGTCGATGTGCCAGGTGTTGGAACAAACATGAACACAAAACCAAACATGACTAAAAATGACTATAAATGACTAAAAATGACTATAAATGACCAAAAATGACTATAAATGACCAAAAATGACAACACCTCACTACTTATGACCAATCACTCCTCCCGCCCCAAATTGAGCACATTGGCGCCCAGCGGTTGCTCCATGACACGTTCCAGCTGGCGGTCGTGAACGGTGACCATGATCTCCACCGATCCTGTGCCGACGGTAGCACCGAGCAGGTGCCCGCCCCAGGATCTGAATTTCTTGTCCGTAACAATTCCATGGGTATGAAGGGATACTTTTCCGTTTTGCCAGGCTATGGAGCCCGTCATGCTGGCCAGCTCCACGTCCTTGAATTCTTTCGGTTCATACTCTTTCGTTTTGAAATTGAAGAAGCCGAATTTGGCGCTCACAAATCCCATCCCCGAGAAATTGGCGGACGGGATTTTTTCTTTTGTGGCCAGTTCTTCAATCTGCGCCAGAACATCGTCGCCCTGCCGGAGCACCATCAGATACCCGGCAGGTACTTGGATATATTTCGGGACTGAATCATTCTTATTTTCCTGTGCCATCACGTTTATGCACATACAAATGAAACTTGACATTAACCAGTAACGGACTGCTTTCATAGGTTTGTAGTAGATAAAGTATGGTAGCGAGTGTTCAAGAATGATGCCAGACAAGAGGAACGTGCTTTTCAATGAAAGTTCGCATCAAATGGGCCTGGTAGGCTTTGATATCCCGCTCGATGTCGGCATTTTTTTCGACGTCATGAAAATGCAAGCCTGGTACGGTACTACCGGCGACATGGAGCACCTCAGGAGGTTCTGGCATACGAATTTCGGCAAACGCCCCGATTTCAAGCCGAACTACATTGTTCCCAATATGAGTTCGATCATCCGTTGCCTGAGCGCCGGAACAGGCGTGGCGGTAGTGCCGGATTTTTTATCCAAAAAAGAACTCGATTCCGGAACTATCAAGCTGATCTGGGAAGGAAACAACGTTATCGAGAACACCCTTTATTTCGGTACCCGGAAGCGCTCGCACTATGCAGGGGAAATACGGCAGATTCAGGAGATTTTCGAGAAGGAAATGGAATAAATTGATCTCAACGATTATTTTATATAAATAAAAAGGGTTGCGGGAATGAAAGAACAGGGAAGTCAGTTTAAATAATGTAAGCTTATTTACTCCTAATTCCTTGTTATATTTTCCATGCCCAGGTCTCTCCGCTATATCATCTTACTGCTCGTGGCCGGAATCTCCGTTTCCTGCGAGGGTATTTTTCAATACAATCCCAACCAGATCATTCTCAACGATGATGAAAAAAATCTGAACCGGAAAAACATCGAACGTATCCAGAAACTGCCTTTGACCGACACGGTCCGGTTTATTCTCATGGGCGATACCCAACGCTTTTACGATGAAGCGTCTGATTTCGTCAAAAGTGCCAACAACCAGCGTAACATTGCATTCGTCCTCCATGCCGGGGACATCTCGGATTTTGGGCTTACCCAGGAATTCAGGTGGGTGAACGAGATCATGCAGAAACTAAAATACCCCTACGTGACTGTGATCGGCAACCACGACCTGGTCGCGAACGGCCCGGCTGCTTTCGGGAGAATGTACGGCGACCTGGATTATTCGTTTGAATACGGCGACAACAAATTCATATTTATCGACACCAATTCCCGGGAATATGCCTTCAATGGCGCAGTACCCGACCTCGAATGGCTGCAATCGGAACTTGCCAGCAATACCTCCGGTAAAAACGCCATCGTAGTAGCACACGTGCCACCTTTCAACGGCGATTTTGATAAAAACCTGGAAAGCAGGTATGCCGGTATCCTTGCCGCCGACCCCAATGTAAAATTCACTTTGTACGGCCACGAACACGGTTACCGGGATGGCTTTATCTACAATGACGGAGTCGATTATTACGTCACAACCACGGTGGGCGAACGAGGTTACATGATCGTAACGACATGGAAAGGCGGGTACAAAGTAGAACGGGTAGCATACTGAAATGATGAAAAAACTGATATTTCCGATTTTACTCTTACTGCATATTTTCGCCAACGCCCAGGACACCCTGCCGGACCGGAAACAAATAAAATGGTTTTTACCTGATCATCTCAAATTACAGTTTGCAGGAAACATCGGCTTCCTTTCGGGCGGGCCGGGTTATATTTCAAGAAACAGGACTTTGGAGACCGACCTGCTGTTCGGTTATCTGCCCCAGAAATTCGGTGGGGATGCACTGGTGACCATCACCGCCAAAACGACCTATTCTCCCTGGCGTATCCATCTGAAAAACAACTATAACATCGCTCCCTTTTCGTTCGGTGCGTACTTAAGTTATACGTTCGGAACGCAGTTTGACACCAAGTGGCCGTCCTACTATCCGATCGGCTATTACTGGTGGGCAACATCTTTCAGGCCGGGGCTATATATGGGTGGAAAAGTGGGTAAGGATGTAGTTATCAAGAACAGACGGAGGGGATTTGAATGCTATTACGAACTCGGCACCTACGACCTCCTGCTGATCAGCTACGTCCAGAATACCAAATATCTCAAGCCTTCGGACATTGTCAATTTGTCTTTCGGTGTAAAGTTCGGGTTCTGACCGTCGCGGCAACTTAGTATTTTTAGGAAGAATCGTCCTTTGTATCGGGACTAACGTGTATTTCACGTTTTACATCAACACTAATCTGTCGATCCGATCATGACAAAATACTACTTCCTCCTGTTTCTTTTTTTGCTTGCCGGCGAGAGCTTCGCCCAGAACAATCTGGACAGTCTGGTCCAGATCAGAGGTTTCGCCATTGCCGCTCCCCGGCCCGACGGACTGCCCGACTTTATCAAGTTCGTTAATGAAGAGCTTGCCCCCAGAAAAGTCAATACCCTGATCCTGAGAGTGGATTACAACTACCGGTTTGAAAGCCATCCCGAGTTGCGGGACTCTGTCACCCTTTCAAAAAAGGATGTAAGAAAACTGGTTGATGCATGTAAAAAACAAGGCATCGCCATCATTCCGCAGATCAATTTGCTGGGACATCAGTCGTGGGCTGAAAAGACCGAAAACCTGTTGAAAGTCTATCCGGATTTTGATGAAACCCCCTGGGTGAAAATGCCCGCCAAAGGTGAATACAAATGGCCTAACCCGGACGGTCTGTATTGCAAAAGTTACTGCCCGCTGCATCCAGGCGTGCATAAGGTCGTTTTTGAATTGGTGGACGAGATCATGGAAGCGTTCGAAGCAAAGGCATTTCACGCAGGTATGGACGAAGTTTTTTACCTTGGAGAGGACAAATGCCCCAGGTGTGCAGGCAGGGACAAGGCAGTCCTTTTTGCCAATGAGGTGCAAAAAATACGGGATCATCTTGCAATGAAAAATCAGGAACTATGGATATGGGGCGACCGGCTGATCGACGGCAGGACTACCGGCATCGGCTTATGGGCAGCCAGCTATAACCATACGTATCCGGCTATCGACCTCATTCCCAGGGATGTAATCATCTGTGACTGGCAATACACCCGTGACAATCAGACGGCGGTTTATTTTGCCATGAAGGGCCTGCGCGTGGTGACATGCTCCTGGAACCGGCCGGAGATTGCACTCCAGCAGGTGGACAGCCACGTTCGGTCGAGAGACCTTTCCAACAAGGAACTCAAGGGACGCTTTTATGGACTGGCGCATACGGTATGGTCAGGCCCGACACCTTTTCTGAAAGGTTATTATGCCAATACCCAGGACCCGAAAGACGGTGACAAAACGCCCTGGAACACTTTCAAGGTAATGTTTGAAAAAATCGGTAAACTGGAAACAGGCCATTGAACTCATTCAACAACATGATATGAAATCAAAAATATACATCCTCGGGTTGCTGCTGGTGTTTTGCGGCAGCTTATCCGCGCAAACGACACGGGCAAAAAAATATGTGGTTACAGGATATGTGGGCGGTTTTCGGGGACTGGTGAATGTAGACCAGATCGATGCAAAAAAGCTGACTGACATTATCTACGCATTTGTAGACTGCCGCGACAGCATGGCCGTGCTCACAAACCTTGCAACGGATTCTACCAATTTCAGAAACCTTAACAAGCTCAAACTCATCAATCCCGATTTGAAAATCACTATTTCCATCGGCGGCTGGGCCTGGAGCAACTACTTTTCGGACGCAGTGCTCACCCCGACTTCCAGGGCTTTGTTCGCCAAAACCAGTGTCGATATCATCAGACAGTATAACCTGGACGGCGTGGACGTGGACTGGGAATATCCAGGTCAGCTGGGAGAGGATAATATTTTCAGGCCGGAAGACAAGCAGAATTACACGCTGATGTTCAAGGCCATCCGCGAAGAACTGGACAAACTGACTATTGAAACCGGGAAAAAATACCCGCTCACGGCCGCCGTCGGAGGTTCCCAGACCTTTATAGATAAAACCGAAATGGCGGAAGTTGGCAAAATACTCGACTACGTGTATGTCATGACCTACGATTATTCCGGAAAAAACGGCACGGTGGGGCATCATACCAATTTGTATGCAAGCAAAAAATCGCCGGGATCCTCGGCAGACCAGTCTATCAAAAACTTTATAGCTGCGGGGGTGCCACCTGAAAAACTGGGCCTGGGAGCTGCTTTCTACGGCAAGGGGTGGATGGCGGAAAGCACAAAGGATAATGGAGTAGGACAGAAGAAGCTAAAAAAAGAAAGGCAGCCAGCCGGCGGCTACACCATGCTGAAAGACAGCCTGGTCAACCGGCGCGGCAACACTGCCTATTGGGATAAAAAAGCCAAGGCGCCTTACCTGTTCAATCCCGAAACAAAGATCCTGATCACTTACGACGACGAGCGTTCGATCCGTGAAAAATGCGAGTATGTCAAGAAAAACAACCTGGGCGGGATATTTTTCTGGGAATATTTCAGCGACCCTAAGACGTATCTGCTAACGGAAATCAGTAAAAATCTGGATTAACGGATGATCTGTGTTACACTGAGAGCCAATTAACGTTGTAACAAGCAATATTGAATGACGCTTCGGCTGCAAACTCATCTCACTGCGCGGTAGTCGAAGAAAGGGAAACTACTTCCTTCTGCCATTCCAGTTTCTTGAAACCCCATACCGAATAATACAGCAAAAACAGATAGCAGGGTATCAGCACGAGCAGGGATGTCTGCGGCGAAGCCGGGTTCCAGTCGATCAGGCTTCCGAATATCAATGGGAATATACCACCGCCTATCACCGACATCAGCAGCAGGGCCGAGCCTATTTTGGTGAATTTTTTAAGGTTACGGATCGCAAGTCCCCAGATCGTCCCCCAGAGTAATGCAGCTCCGAAACCGGTGCAGATCAGGCAATAAATAGAAACCATACCTGTGCTGAAATACGCACCCGTGATCAGGACAAGACCAGAGATTGAGCAATATTTCAGGGCAGTCTGCTGGGATAACCATTTCGGAATAAGTACTGTACTCGCCACATAACCTACGAGCATCGCATATAATGTGTACTCTGCAAAATGCCGCGATTCCTGCAGCGGAATATCCAGTGCACGGCTGTACAGAATGATCCCGTCGATGGGGATGACCTCGCAGCCGGCGGCCATAAACAAAGCGATCACGCCAAGCACCAGGTAAGGATATTGGAATACAGATGTTTTGCTCCCCTCAGGCTTTTCGAATCCCAGCGGTTCGTCCTCGCTCTCCTCCACTTCCGGCAGCCTGGACAGAAATACCATCACTGCCAACAAGGCGAGTATTGCTGTAATAACCAGGTAGGGATTCACTACTTTTAATACATATTCATCGAGAATAGCCGCTTTTTCAGTTACGCTCGCGGTAGAAATGCTGGCAACAATTGAGTCTGCATTCAGTAAGAAAATAGCCCCCAGAATGCGCTGGCTTAATATTCCGGCTGTTTTATTGGCAATACCCATAAAACCGATCCGCTGGGCGGTACTTTCGGAAGGGCCGATGATAGCAACATAAGGATTGGCGGCAGTCTGCAAAAGCGCCAGGCCGGTACCGGTAACAAACAACCCGCCCAGAAACAGAAGATATGTCCGGGAAAAAGCCGCAGGAACGAACATGACCGTCCCGAGTGCCATGATCAGCAGACCAATCACCATCCCTTTTTTATACCCGGTATATTTCAGGATCCAGGCGGAAGGAATTGCCATGAAAAAGTATGCTATGTAAGAAGCGAACGCTACCAGCAGGGACTGAAAATTGGTCAGTTCCAGACAGATCTGAAAATACGGGATCAATATGCCGTTGACCCAGGTAATAAAGCCAAAAACAAAAAACAGGATGGCAATGATAATAAGCGGGTAAATGTAGGATTTTGCTTTGGCCATATTCGTAGCGGGTTAATTGAGCAGGGTTTTACATCAAAAGCAATAAAAAGGAAAATATCCCGGACGCAATACTGAATCGCCCCGGGATATTATTAGATTTACGTTGGAATCTTAGTTTTTATCCCACCACAGCGGCGTACTGGCTTTGTCTTCTCCATTGAGGAGTTTCACAGCCTCGGTTACAGCAGCCCGGTTATTTTGTTTTTCTGCATCAATGAACGGGAACCTTCTGATAAATGCCGTATTGGGCACGTCAGGATTAACCGAATTCACAACATGATACAGCTTGGGGAAAGTTGATCTTCTGAACTCAGCCCATGCTTCCGAACCATCAGGATATAGCGCCAGCCATTTCTGAGTACCGATCTGTTCGCGCTGCACAGCCACGGTCGCACCCCATTTTACGGGGATATTGCTCACCGCCGGGGAGTTTTGCGAATCGCCGGGAGCGATGGGAGGAGTAGTGCCTGTGATATAAGTTTCTACCGCTGCACCTGTATAACCCCAGGTTGCCATGGATTGACGGATACCATCTTCATACAAATCCTGCGCGTCGCCACCCATGTTCCAGCCATTGAGAGCGCCTTCTGCCCTCAGGAAATAAGCCTCGGCAGCATGCATGATATCTGCTTTCACAGCCAGCAGGTTTTCCCATCCTGAGCCAGTCCCGGTGTTGCGGATCCATCTTGCTCCGATGTTTGAATTGTTATCGTTGGTGTTCAAAGGTTCGATCAGCTGGGCAGGGCTCAGACCGTTGCGCACGCCTTCGTAAGTCTTGGTATTGAACGACGGCTGGAAGAATTGCGCCATACGCGGATCATTATACCCTTTCAGGATGGATTCCATGGTTGCGCTCATACGGAACTCGCCCCACGCCGCAATTCTTGAAAGACCGTTGGCGTCGGCACTGCTTACGGCAGTACGGACCATCATCGCATCCTCAGCTGCAGCGGTGAGCACACCTGACGCTACCGCAGCTTCTGCCTCAGTTTTAGCGCGGGCAGGATCCACTTTTGAAATACGAAGTGCAAGTCGCAGGCGCAAAGTGTTGGCAAATTTGATCCATTTGTTAACGTCTCCTGCATACATGATATCAGAAGTCCCGAAAGGTTTTTCGCCCGTTTTGGTTTTCAGGATAGCAACGGCGGCGTCAAGTCTTTTGAAGAAATCGTCGTAGATCACATCCTGAGCATCATACTTCACAGACGACGAAGGTGTTCCTGCCTCGAAATAAGGGATAGGGCCATAGTAATCGGTAACACGGTGAAAAGAAAACACCCACCAGATGCTTGCCAGCGAATATTCCGCGGTGTTTGCTTCATAATTTTCAAACAATGTTTTAAGCTGGGGCACCACCTGGATATAAATGGGGTTCCAGTGCGAATTGATCCACGACATATTGGTAAAGTACCTGTCGGACTGGAAGTTGGCTGTGGTTGTCGCGAAATACTGTGCGTACAGATCCGCAAAGAGATTGGTTGCAGTCTGGTATGAAGGATGGTACGAGCCTTCGGACAATGCACGGGAAAACAATTTCGGGTATTCGGCCGGAGTCAATACAACCAGGGCCGTTTTACTCTTGTTCATGGCGTCGAAGTCGTCGGTGCAGGCAGCACCGAAAAACCCAACCAGCCCGATTGAACCAACGCCCAAGATCTTCCTTAATTTCTGATTTATATTTAGTTTCATAATATGTCAATATTTAAAAATGCAACAGTTCCTGAACTTCAATTAAAAGCTAAGTTTAAGATTCAATCCGACGGTTCTCGACGATGGCATATTTCCGTAGTCAAGACCCTGGAAATTACCTGCACCCAGGTTCATATCAGGATCAAACGGCAGTTTCCGTTTTTTCAAACCCGGGATATCCAATGTTGCATAGCCTCTGTAAAGGAAAAACAAGTTGCGGGCTGTAAATGACAGACGCGCATTTTTCAGGAAGAAATTCGAAGGGAAAGGAATGTTATAGCCCAGCGTCACCTCTCTCAAACGGAAGTTCGTTGCAGAGTAAGTGAAGAACTCACCCCATGAGTACCGTCCCTGAGACACGGTCTGCCAGAATGTTTCGGCGTTGATCGCCGTGGTATTTTCCGAACCGTCCGCTTTCACAGCAGGAAGTACCCAACCTCCCTCGCGGTGTTCTTCGGTGTAATCCGAGTTACCATCAAACGCAAGGTTCGCCTCTGTTCCGGAAGTAACGATACCACCCACGCGGCCGTCAACAAGGAAAGAGAATACGAATTTTTTGTAGTTGAACGTATTGCTCCAGCCCAATGTGAATTTAGGATTGTAGTTACCAATCGGTGCAATTGGCCCTACTGCCGGCACGCCGGTAGCCGTGACCACATATCTGCCCTGTGCATCTTTCAGCCAGGTATAACCTTCCATATCACCGAAAGAGCCTCCCTCAGCCACGACCGGCGTAGCAGTTCTGATACCACTTCCAAGGCTCACCTTTTTGAAATTCTCGTGCAGGTAGATCACCTTATTTGTATTACGGGCAAAATTCACGTTCGACTGCCATGTAAGCGGTCCGTTTTTCAGCGGGTTGGCCGTCAATATTATTTCAATCCCTTTGTTATTCACTTTTCCGGCATTGATTGTCTGGGCACTGAATCCTGAAGGTGAAGGTAGCGGAAGTACCAGGATCTGGTTGGTTGTGTTACTGTTATAGTAAGTTACGTCCACACCAAGAAGCCCGTTGAGAATCCGGAAATCCAGACCAAATTCCGTTGCTGCCGAAATTTCAGGCTTCATCGCTGAGTTTGGCAGTGTGGTACTTCTTGAGATATAACCATTCACCCCTCCATTTGTAAAGGCATAAGAAGGATCGAGCTGGTACGGACTTGTGTCATTACCCACCTGTGCCCACGACCCGCGGAGTTTTGCGAAGCTGATCCAGGAAGGCAAACGCAGCGCTTCTGAAAGAATGACATTAGCACCAAAAGATGCGTATGTGTAGGAATAGGGATTTGGAAGCGCAGACGACCAGTCGTTGCGGATCGAACCATCAACTGTCAGATAATCTTTGAAAGAAAAAGAGGCTGTTCCAAATACATACTGCAGTTCTTTTTCAGAAAATGCCGAAACCCGGGTAAGGTTCGTGGCAAAAGATAAGTCGAACTTATCCACTACTGACAGACCTGTTGCAGTCGCCCCTACCTCTGAATATTTGTTGTAAGTCTGGCCGGCACCAAAGTTGTATGTAAGACCGAAGTTCTCTCCGAGTTTATTGTTACCCGAGAAAATCAGGTCCATGTTACGTTCCAGTGTTTTACCATCGAAATTCTCATAGTTGCCCCCAGCGGCCGCATACAAAAGTGTACCATTGGCATACCCACGCTCGTAGCCGTCCACATAAGTATCATAACTGATACGTCCCTGCACATTCAGCCAGCTTGCCAGTTCATACTTGGCAGATCCCAGAATGATGGAACGATCCCTTTTTTCACGACCAAATGTTTTGTTCAGCGTCCAGTACGGGTTCATATAAATGCCAGAGCTGGTCCAGTATCTTGGGCTTCCTGTTTCGGTCTGGTAGTTTTTGTAATCGTTTAAATCCACACTTCTTGGCGTTTTCAGCAGGTTCATGATCGGCCCGCTGTTTTCACCGGAGAATGGTTTGTTTTTGATATCCTGATTGATATAGGTGATCTTTCCGTCCACGCTCAACCTTTTGGTGAGGTTTGCGTTGATCCTCAGGTTCAAAGTATGTCTCAGCAGATCGTTGTTAGGGATCAGACCCTGATTTTTATTGTGGGTATACGACATGTAGGTCTGAATATTCTCACTACCGCCCGAAACCCCGATCGAGTTGTTGGTCGAAATCCCGTCTCTGTAAAAATTCTTGATGTTATCGGGATAAGTAGTGCCTGCGGCCCCCCAGCTTCCCGAAGCGTTTTCACTTGACTTTCCACCAGCTCCCTGTCCGTAGGTGTTCTGAAAGCTTGGCAGCAAAAAAGGAGATTCCATCGATATTCCAGAGTTGATATCCGTAGAAATTTTACCAGACTTACCTTTTTTTGTGGTGATCATGATAACCCCATTTGCCCCGCGGCTACCATATTGAGCAGAAGCCGCCGGCCCTTTGAGGATACTCATGGATTCGATATCGTCCGGGTTGATGTTGGCAGCACCGTCACTTCGGTTTACCCCTCCAAAATCCGAGCTTACCTGGCTTCTGACGCTGTTGTCGATGGGCACACCATCTACTACAAACAAAGCATTGTTGTTACCTGCTATGGAACGGTTACCTCTCAACGTCACCCGTGTAGCAGAACCCGGGCCCGAAGATCCCTGCGTGACCACAAGCCCGGCTACCTTTCCCGAAAGTGTGTTCACGAAGTTAGCATCCCGCACATCGGTGAGCTGCTTTCCCGAAACCTGCTGCGTAGCGTACGTCAGTGTCTTGGCACTTCTCTCGATACCGAGGGCCGTAACCACTACTTCGCCCAGTTGGGTGGCATCTTCTTTAAGCGTCACATTCACGACCGAGCGACCGCTCACTGCAACATCCTGAGAAGCATAGCCGATAAAAGAGAACACAAGCGACTCGGAGCCGGATGGTACGGTTATAGCATAGGCGCCTTCAACATCTGTTGAAGTTCCTTTTGTTGATCCTTTGATAAGTACGTTGACGCCGGGCAATGCTGCTCCATTATCGTCCACCACTTTTCCAGTAACGTTCAGCTCCTGCCCCACTGCTGTTGAGGCAAAACCAGCACCCAGCAACATGATTACAAACAACATTTTAAACCTTCGACGCGAGGTGCCCTGCATGTGTGCGGCATGACCCCAAAGCGAAAAAGTACAATTCATCCATTGAAATGGAATCGGTAAAGATTTTCCGTACATAATAACACTGTGGTTAGGTAAAACGATACATTATTTTGAAATTATCACTATTACCAAAATTATCATTTAACCATATCAAATACTGATACTATTTTCTTCAATTTTAATACTATCCTTCAAAATGAAAAAAATCGCCGGTAAAAATGAGAATCGCGCTCGCAGGCCGTAAAATTAATTATTGGTTACATCATAAATCATGTCACTTTTATTCCACACAAAATGAAAAAAACGGCATTTTAATTTACAAATGGCATTTTTTCCAAGAAAATAATCTTTTTCAATGCAGTTAAACTTTCAGAAGTATTTTCAGTGCTATTCAAAGAAGTGAAATTTGTCACCCAAAAGCTGAAAAATAAGATATATAGGAATATTACAATTAAAAAACCAACAATATCCTGCGTGGAACATAAAAAAACGGACTTCCGGAGATGTAATCCAGAAAGCCCGCTTTTTTAAATACTCCGATGTAGTTACGCCGTTACTGCGCTTTTTTGACCCTTATGACTTCACCCACACTGACACCGCTCGCCGTGTTGCCAAAGCTCATCCTGATATAGGTCAGGATCTGGGCAATTTCTTCATTTTTGAGAAAGTCATGTGCGGGCATTACTCCGTTATATTCCACACCTTTCACCGTTAGCGGGCCGCTCAGCCCTTTCAATATCACCTCGATCAGTTTTCTCTTGTCACCGGTAACACGCTCGGAGCCGGCCAGTGGCGGAAAGCGACTGCCGTCACCCTTGCCGTCGCCCTGGTGGCAGGCTCCGCAATACAGTTTGTAAGCCTGCTCTCCGGCAGCCAATATCTTCTTTTCCAGGTTGTCTTTTACGATATCGGGTGTTTTGATATTTGTGCGCTCCTTGCGTTTTTCCATTGCAGCCAGCTGTGCCTTGCCAAATTTGTTCCGGTCGCCCTTGTACATGATGCGCCATATTTTGCCTTTTACACTCTCCGTAATATACAGCGAACCGTCGGGTCCCATGGCGATGCCCATCGGGCGCGCTTTGGCATCAGCCGTATTGATGATCGTATCCACCCTCGCAAACCCATCCGCAAAAACCTCCCAGGGGCCTGATGGAGCGCCGTTTTTGAAGGGTACAAAACAAACAAAATAACCTGCCTGCGGATAAGGTGCCCGTATCGTGGAACCGTGAAAAGCGATGAAAGCCCCGTTTTTATACCGTGCAGGAAACTGGTCGCCCTGGTAAAAGTGCAGGTCGTTGGGTGCCCAGTGCCCAGGAAAACCGATGATAGGCTGCTCAAATTCGGCACCTTTTCCAGCCTTTTTACCATCACCGCCGTATTCGGGATTCAGCAGCTTTTTGCCCTGCATATGATCGTAGTAATAGTAGGGCCAGCCTGCATTGGAACCTTCTTTTACCCGAAGGAATTCTTCCGACGGCAATACGGCACTTTGCCAGTTATTATACAGGTCCGGCCAGGTACGCACCAGATTGTCACGGCCGTGTTGCAAGGCATAAAGCGTATTATCCGACTTGTTCCAGTCCATCGCCACAATGCTCCTGATCCCGGTAGCGTATTTTTTTCCGTCCGACTGCAACTGGCCAGGTTTATTGGCATCAAACTGCCATACGCCCCCGTGCTCTTCCAACTGCGGGCAGGGGTCCTGTCCAGCCATACCGGGAACCCTGTTTTGTGCCTGGCAGACATCGCCCGGTGCGCCGAAAGGCACATACATGTGTCCGTCATTATCGAAAGCCAGCGGCTTGGCAATGTGCTCGGAACCATGGACTTTATTCTTGTAATCGTCGGTCAGGATTACCTCGGCTTCGCTTTCGGGGATGAGTTTTCCGGGAGTCAGTTTATTTCTGAAAACCACTCCGGCCGTGCTGTAATAAATGTAATCGTTGTGAATCCGCATCGCAGTTCCATAACTTCCGGGATCGGTGTAATTTCCAAAATTCTGGACGATATCCGCCTTTCCGTCATGGTCGGTGTCGCGCAGGGCCACACTGCCACCTTTGGGCCCTACACTTCTCAATTTGACATAGATATCGCCGTTCTGATTCACGGCCAGATGCCTGGCCGATCCCACGCTGTCGGCAACCACAACAGCTTCGAAGCCTCCCGGAAGCACAAGGCCTCCATTATCCGGATCGCCTTTAGGAAGCTTATTCACTGTGTCATATCTGATAAAACCGATACTCAGCAACAATACCGCCGCCGTAACAGTCAATCGTTTTGTGCGTACTAAAATCCTGAAAAGAGGTAGAAAAAAATATTTCATTATGATACAAAAAATGGGTTTATGCATGGTAAATATGAGCGGGCATTCATGGCTTAGACGGCAAAGGCATAGAACGCGCATTGAGGTCATACACGATCTTGCCGCCTTTGATCGTCACTTCACACTCCAGTTTTTCGGTTCCTTCCGATTTATATCTGGCCACGTCATAGAATCCAAACTTGCCTTTGCGCAGGTTCAGGATCGCCACATCGGCATTCGCCCCTACCGAAATATGTCCCAGCTCTTCATGTTTGATCGCCTTGGCCGCCGCCCAGGTACTTGCTGTGATCACACTTTGCAGGTCCATATTCAAGGCCATGAATTTCGACATCACATTGAGCATATCTTTCATAGCGCCGTTCATGCTGCCGGTATGGAGGTCGGTACTGATGGTTTCTGGATAAAAACCGGCTTTGGTCGCAGGTAACGCCTGCGAATAAGTAAAGCTTCCGCCCCCGTGGCCAACGTCGAAAATCACCCCTCTTTTACGCGCAGCCAGTACAAACGGTTTTAATTTGCCTGTTTCCAGATCCACAATCGATTCTTTGGTTTCGAGGATCTGCCCGTAGGTATGTGTAAAAATATCGCCAGGGCGCAGTCTTTTCATAAAAAGGTCTTCAATGGACAACCTCGGCTTGCTTCCGCCGAAATCGATCATCACAGGGATATTTGCCAGTTTTCCGGCTTCCAGCGCACGGTCCACAGCAATAAAATCTGACTTGTGAAAATGTGCTACTTTGATCCCGACTATGTAGTCCTTGTATTCTTTGGCTGCGCTGGCCGCCAGCTGCGGGTCCATAAACTTAACGTCCTGCTGATATACCGAATACTCGTCACCGCGCATACCCTCACTGGAAATATTCAGGAATGCCAGGACGCGGGTCTGGGAGCGGTCTATGATATTCTTTTTAAACTCCGGAAATGATTTTGAGCCGGCCCCCCCTGCATCCACGATCGTTGTAACGCCCACCCGGAAGGTGAAGCCATCGGGAGGCAGCGCACTGAAACCGTTGCTGAGATCACCGTCGGGTGTAGTTCCCGCAAACACGTGGCCGTGGATGTCGATGATACCGGGTGTTACGTACAGCCCGGCTGCATCAATGACCTGCTTTCCCTGACCAGCCGGGATGCTTTTGGCAAGCTGGGCAATTTTGTCGCCCGTAATGGCCACATCCATGATACCATTGATATTATTTTTCGGGTCGATCACGTGGCCGCCTTTGATAATGATGTCATAAGACTGTGCCCGGGAAATAGCCGGTAAAGACAAAAGCAACAGCAGAAAAAAACTGATTTTATTCATGGATTCAGGAAATAGGTACTGTAATGGTTTAAGCTTGATAAAAATATTAAAATCTTTGGTTTCAAGTCAGAAATTTCAGGCTGAAGCCTGCGTCAGTTCTTCTTTGATACGCTGTGCCACGATTTTTTCCTGCCCGGGTTTCAGCATAAAAACAGTAAGTCTGATGTTGTTTTCCGTTTCCCAGGCTATTACTTCAATGGACGGGTTACCTTTGCGGAGCTTTTCTCCGAGGGCGTCCCTGGTGAGTTTAACTTTTTTGTCGTCCCAGGATATGCTCAGTGAAGGCGTATGATTGGCGACGGGCGGCAGGACAATTTCCGTCTTTACGCCCGCAATACCTTTGATGGCATTATCGATCAGCGCGATTTTCTGTTCCCACATTTTCCACTCCCTGGCGTGGTCATGCTTCACATATTTTTCGAGGGCGACATACATGCCCAGAATTTCTTCCTTGTTCACCTTTTGGCCGCGTCCTATCCCGCTGCGCGGCGGCGCGCTCAGCCGGGCTGCCGCGATCAGGTCTTTTTTACCCATTAAAATACCCGCACTCTGAGGTCCGCGCATGGCTTTTCCTCCTGAAATGCAAACCAGGTCGAAACCCATATCATTGTATTTCCAGAGGTTCTCCACCGGCGGAACGTCGGCAGCGATGTCGATCATGGTGGGCAGGTTATGCTTTTTTGCAATGTACAGCCACTCCTGATGCTGTATTTTACCTTCCGGTGCTTCCCGGTTCAGAAACCACATCAGTGCTGTTTTTTCATTGATCGCTTTTTCAACTTCTTCCCGCGTCTCCACTACGATGATCTTAACCCCCGCATTGGTCAGTGCCAGGTGGTATCCGTTGGCGTGGGTCTTCTGGACGATCACTTCCGATTTCATGCCGGTACCTTCCAGAAAAGGCAGCTGCATTACTTTTTTATTATCCATGCCCGTCAAAACGCCTGCCATACCCAGCACCAGTGCGGACCAGCAGCCTGCTGTTACCATCGCGGCTTCCGAATGACAGATTGCCGCGATCTTTTCGCCCACCTTATCCTGCACGTCGTCCAGCATCACATACTCTTCTGCTCCTGTATTGATAGCGTCCAGCACTTCCTGCGGCATCAGTGAGGCTGTCATAGAAGTATAAACCCCGGCAGCATTGATAAAAGTCCGGAGCCCCAGTTCTTTAAAGAGGTCGCGTTTCGGAGCCGCCATGGCAGTGTTTGCGGCAAATACCTGACCGGTAACCCCGCCCGAGACCGGGAGTACCGACAAACCTTTTAATAAATCCCTGCGACGCATATAGTTGACATTTAAGGTTTTATTGTTTTTTAAATTTATCAGGAATGATAAATTCATATCCTTTGGGCGGCCAGGGCCCGATGCTCTGCCCGGTGGGGCGCGGACTCGACGGCAGGATCGGTTCAATACCGGCGGCTGGCGAATATTTTACATTCAAAAACGGTGTTTTCCGTTCTTTTCCACCGTCTACCACCGACCTTATGCCCATATCAATGATGCCGCTCGTGAGCAATGTTCTTTCCACAGGCCCCTGCGGTTTGCCGGAAACGAGGAATTTCTGGATGTTTAGGGTAAGGTAGCTAAAATGCGAGTAGCTCATGCTGTTGTCCAGCACAAATTCGGTAGCGACTGTTTTCCCGCCTGCTTTTGCGGCATACGCCCAGCCCGTATTGACCAGCTCATCCAGCATCAGTATCGCACCTTTCAGGCCGTCGTTATATCGAACAATTACAGCTTTCGGATCTTTAACGATTTCGCGCATGTTCCCGGCAGCCCTGATCTTGATAGAATTACATGCAGCATCGACGAGTTCTTTTGAAATCTTCCCGTCATCAATCGCTTTCCAGACCGCAGGTCCGGTGAGCCCCTGCACACTGGCCACGCCGGTTTCTCCTCCTGCCCTGCGTTCCACCATGCACTGAAGAATTTCCAGTACGTGGAAACCGTAAGCATCCAGGGACGCATATCCTATGGCCACGGCTTCGGTGATCTTGGTACCAATCGGATGCACGAGCATCGGGTCGCGCCAGCAATAAGGAAGCGACGACCCGGCCATCATCGGCACCTGCAGTTCCTGGGCGCGGTCGTATACCCATTTGCTGTCCAGCCAGGAGTATGCTAAATGTTTATCGGAAAAAAGGGGTACCGATTTATTTGAAGCATCAAATACCCTGAAAATCTGTTCGAGGTAATTCATGCGCGGGTACATTTTCACACCCAGGCGGCTGTTGGGATAATCCCCGTGCTCACCGATGTAAATCACCGCATCGACAGCCAGCTTGTCGCCGCCCATTGTCAATGCTTCCGCGATCGTCGGGTATAGTGTCGCATTGTTCATTTTGGCAATCCTGACCCCGGTGTCGTTCGCGCCGATCTGGTCGATCCATACCGATACGATCTGGACCTGCGGAGCTACCATGCCGTCGTCGGTGGGGATACCTACAAACAGCTTGGTGGCAATCACATCCGCGTGCGCGCTGTTGCGGTAAGTATTGGCAATGAGCGCGATTCGTTTCAAGGCTAATGGATTTTTTTCGGTTCGCGACAAGTCATTCTCAGGGCCGGTCAGGTTGATAAAACCGTTCGGGAAAAGTCCTGAAAACATGGAAAGGCTTGCAGCGGCACCGGCAGATTTTTTGATAAACTGTCGTCTTGGGTTATTTTCTTCGTTTTTCATGATGGTGATTGGGTTTAGTTACCAGCCTATGGAATAGCCGTTTCGTCTTGGATCGGCGCCGCCCATGATCCAGCCGGTTTTATGGTCAATGGTGATACCCTGGGCACCGCCGACGGTCATTGACCATTCGCCGAGGCTGGTATCGAGTACATAACCCATATCCCTCAGTTCCTGCAGTGTCTTTTCGGGAATCCTTGTTTCGATAATGAGTTCTTTGGCGGGCACCGAGCCGAGCTCATCTTTCCAGCGGAACCTCGGCGCACTGATCGCATCCTGTATGTTCATGCCAAAATCCACCACGTTCATCGCCACCTGCGGTACCGACTGCAATATCCCGAAACTGCCGGGCGAACCAACGATCAGCTCCGGTTTACCGTTTTTATGAAACTGCATCATGCCTCCGATACACCAGCCCACAGCCTTGCCAGGCTCCACAGTATTGGCCTGTCCGGGTATCAATGTCATCCAGTCGAGGGCGCTGTTGAAAACCACCCCTGTTTTTCCGGCCACATATCCCGATCCGAAGCCGCCGCCATGCGTTTGGATGATCACCACTGCATTTCCCCACCGGTCGGTTGCCGAGAGGCTGGTAGTAGCATATTTATATTGATCCGGAACGGCACTCTCGAAAGCTCCGGGCACTTTTTCCAGCAGCGACTGCTTTTTCATATTCGTTCTCCGCTCCTTGATATTCGCCACTACTTTTGCCCTTTGAGAAGCGATGTAACTGTCCGACAAAAGCATCGTTACCGGCACGTTTACAAACTTCGGATCGCCGATGTACTTGTCCGTATCGATCCGGCTGAGGTAAATAGCCTCCATGAGGTGCGCCAGGTAATCGACACTGTTGTGCCCCATTTTCTTCAGGTCAAAACCTTCCATGATCTTCAGTACCTGCAGCTGCTGGATGCCCATGCCCGGAGGCGGGTTATTATAAACGGTATAGTCGCGGTATTTGACAGAAATCGGTTCAACCCATTGTACTTTGTCCGGTACCGAAGCCAGGTCTTCCACACTGATAAACCCGCCGTCACGTTTGAAAGCCGCGGCCATTTCCCGGGCAATTTCCCCTTTGTAAAAAACATCGATTCCTTCTTTGGCAATCCGCCGCATGGTTTTGGCCAGCGGTTTATTGGTAAAAAAGTCCCCGATCTTGTAAGTCGATTTGTCCTCTTTCAGGAATATGGCAGCCGATTCAGGATGGGGCGAAACGCGGTCGAGCGTGCCTTCCCACATGGCCTGATCAAACTCAGTGACAGGCACACCGTTTTCCAGGTAGTCGATGGTACTTTCAAAAACCTCCGAAAGCGACATTGTACCGTAGTCTTTGAGTGCCCGGTTCCAGCCTGCCAGGTTTCCCGGCACTGCCGGCGTCCGCGGCCCGATCGTCTCCATACCTCCGTGACCGGCCCCGTCGGCCAGCTTGGCATCGGATTTCATCGCTTTGGCATCAAAATTCTTCGGTACCCAGCCGCCGAATACCAGCGACCTTACTTTTTGGTCTTTGGCAGAATAAAAAAGCATATACCCTACACCGGCAGTTCCGGACATGTAAGGCTCCACGGCATTGAGGGAAGCCGCTGTTGCCACGATCGCATCGATGGCATTGCCGCCTTTGATCAGGATCTTTTGCCCGGCCAGGCTGGCGAGTGGATTGGCCGAAGCCACCATACCGAGCTTCCCCAAAGAGGCAGGCCGGAGGTTATTTTTGGCGACCTGGGCATTCGCATTGTCGATATTTCCAAGCACCCATGCGGTTGCAAAGGCCGAGAAAACGATATTTTTAAGGGTAGGAATAGTTTTAATTTTCATCATGTGATCTCCTATTCTTTCAGTTCCACAATCATTTCAATTTCAACAGGGATGCCCATCGGCAGCGAACCCAGACCAATTGCAGAGCGGGCGTGCTTGCCATTTTCCCCAAAAACCTGCACCATCAAATCGGAAAAGCCATTGATCACCTGGGAGTGACGGTCGAAAGTAGGAACAGCGTTGACCATACCCAGTACTTTCACGATCCGCTTCACTTTGTTCAGATCGCCGATCTCGGCCTTCAAAGCAGACAAAAGTGAAATTCCGGTCAGGCGGGCTGCCTCCTGGGCCTGCTCAAAATTGATCTGATCACCCACTTTACCTTTCATATATTCTCCATCCTCTTTCACCGGCCCATGCCCTGAGAGGTAAACCAGGTTACCTACGCGCACAGCGAGCAGGAAGTTGGCGGTGGGTTTTCCGGGTGTTTTCAATGTGATCCCCATTTGTTTCAAACGAGCCTCAGGGTCGTTGCTTTTTACTTGCGCGCTCACCGATTGCGCAAGCAAAAGCAACATGATCAACGGGTTTAGGATAAGCTTTTTCATGTTTTTTTATTTAAAATATTTTTGATGTTTTTTTTGGAATTAAATTCATTATCAGGGATTTTCAAACGGAAACAGCGGTTTGCGACGGTTTTTATGGTCAAACATCGTCATATCAGCCTGGGTCACGCCGGGGGTATTGACCTGGATAATAGACGGACAAACCGGCGCATAGGCAGCGATCGGTGCAACCACTCCTTTGGCCACGATGACATCAAATGACCTGGGATCAATGTCGCAGGAAGTAAGCTGGCCCAGGCTGAAAGGCGGTACCCGCAGGGAAGTGAGCATGATCACGCTGCCGTTCGGCCTGCTTACCACAGCAGTTTTACCCATATAATAATTGACCTGCCCGCCGTGCCTCGGATTGTCTTCTTTGAAATTTCCGTCCGACAGCCGCAACAGCGTAACCGGAAGTTCAATGTCTTTCAGACCATCTTTGACCGTTCCTTTCATCGACAAAATGAACGAATCGCCCGGCTGATAGCCCGATGCCCGCTCAACTGCGGCAGGATCATACAGGCAGACAAAATATTTGTAAGTGCCATCGGCTTCCAGTCCTTCCAGCAGGCAGATGTTGTTCCCGGGACTGCCTCCGCCAATATTATCGCCCATATCAAGCAGCAAAACGGGTTTTTCTTTTTCAGCAACCATTTGAATCGTCGCGGGAATGTCATTTTTGGTTCCTACAAAACTCTCGCGATTGTCCAGGATATAGGTTTCCAGCTGCTTACCTACCTGCCAGGCGGCATCCGGGTTATTGTCAGATACTACCACCAGCGAAGTTCCCATCTCGGCCACGTCGGCATAGGGAAAACCAAGCAGTATGCTGACTGACAAAATATCTTCCGTTTTACTCAGTTCGTCCGCCAGGGAATAGAGGCTTTTACAGGGCTCATCACTCGTAAACTGCTGTTCAATGCTGATTGCGAGCGGTACCTGCACAAGGATTTGCTTTGGCTTCGCCTTTTTTTCAACCATTTTGACAAGGATATCGGCGACGGCTCTTCCGGTCTGCCGCTGGTCGATGTGCGGGTTCTTTTTATAGGACACGAATGCATCTGCCGAATCTGTCATGAGCTTGCTGACATTGGCGTGGAGGTCCAGAGAGCCGGCAATCGGCACGTCCGGCCCCAGCCTTTCGCGGATCAGGCTGATCCAGTGCCCGTCCATATCCCGGAAATTCTCGCTGACACCAGCACCGTGCGGAACCACCAGGACACCGTCTACCGGCAAAACTTCTTCCAGCTTGGCCAGCATCGCGTTCAATAAGGTCTCATAAGTTTCCGCTGACACGGTACCGCCCGGCGTGGCTTCTGAGAAAACCACGGGAACCAGTTCCATTCCTGCCTGGTCGATGACCTCTATCATCCCTCCCACTTCATGGTGTGCATCCTGGTATTCCTTTCTGATATCCTGGCCCGCAAGCGAATGTCCTTTCTGAAAATCAATCATCGTCGTCAGACTTTCGGCGAACGTATTCGACTCATGATAAATACCCAGCAGCGCTATTCTTTTTGACATTACAATTGTTTTTGATTCTGGTTAAATAGGTTTCGTTGAAGTAAAATCAGACATCCGATGCATTTTTGGCAGCCTGCTTCGATTCCAGTCCACTCCAGTAGGACGCCAGAACGGAAGCCGTGAGGCCCATAATCGGCCCGCAGATCGCGGAAGCCAGCCCAACTGTGGCAATTTTGCCCATCACTTTTGCAATCCCCGAAACAAGCCCGGCATTCTGCATACCCGTGGCAATGGCTATCGTCCGGGAGTCACGTTCGTTGAGCCTGCACAAGCGCGCTGCCCAATAACCAAAGAAATAGCCGAGCACGTTATGCAACAGCACGACCATGAGCAGCATAAATCCGATGTTCAGGATGCTGTCGCGGCCGGCGGCCATGATGATCGCCACAATCAGCGCTACGCCGAACATAGACACGTAAGGCATACCTGCGTCCAGCCATTTGGCCCGTCCGCTCAGCATTTTATTAAACAAAAGCCCCGCAGCAATAGGCAGCAGCACGATTTTGATCATTCCCCACATCATACCCAAAACATCAATTTCAATAAAACCGCCTGCAAAAAGCTTCATCAGCAAAGGGATGAGCAACGGGGCAAGTAATGTAGTGAGGGAGGTAACAGTAATCGCGAGGGCAACATTGGCTTTGGCAAGATAAGCAAACAAGCTCGCCGTCACCGATGTCGGCGCACAGCCCAGCAGGATAATACCGGCCGATATTTCCGGAGAAAAATCGGTGGCTCGGGCAAGCAGAAAACCCAGTAAAGGCATGATAATGAATTGCGCAAGTACACCGACAATCACCGATTTCGGTGATTTAGAAAGCTCTATAAAGTCTTTGAGACCCATTGAGGACCCGGTACCGAACATGATCAGCTGAATGAGCGGAGTGATCAGCAATGCCAGTTCAAAATCATTGACACGGATAAAAAGGCCGGGATAATAAAGGGCCGTCGCGGAAACGCCCAGTATAAATATTGTAAAAGCCAGGCCCTTCAAAAGCGGAATGCCCCTGAAAGCAATGGATAATGCCACCAGAAAAGTGATCAAAAACGGCCCGCCAGACGAAATATTTCCCATGACAATCATGACCAGAGTCACAACCATAGAGATGAGGGAAATAACAAGCGCGGCTTTGTAAAACTGGTCCCTGTTCATTTTTTGAGCATTTTCCATTCACGGCCCGCGTCTTCCACCCTGAATTTTTCGACATTGCCATGGTCCTGTAAAGTGACGTAAACCGTGCGGCCGTCTTTACCACCGAAGGCGAGATTGCTTGGCATTTTCCCGCCGACCGGTATTTCCAGCAGCACTTTTCCAGCCGGTGAAACTTTGGCGACGGTACCTTTTCCGTGGCGGGTGATATAGAGATTTCCCTTTGTATCACAGCGCATTCCGTCCATCCCGAAATCCGGAAATTCGATCAGCAGCCGTTTGTTGCTGATGCTCCCATCCTTGCCCAGGTCATAAGCCCAGACTTTGCGCTGCACCGTTTCATTTACATACAATGTCTTATTGTCAGGACTAACTTCTATGCCGTTTGTGGTGCCGGTGTTCGCTTCGAGCAGGGTTACTTTACCGTCGGTATCAATGCGCCAGATGTTGCCTGTACCGTTGCCCCAGTTGGGGTCGCTGGCATATATACGGTCGCTGTCGTCAATAGCGATATCATTGGGCTGGTTCATTTTTGGTTCGTGTGCAAATACGCTGATCTGTTTCGAGACCATATCAACCTGCAGTATATTGTGGTTGGTGTAGTCGGCGATGAACATTTTGCCTCCGCTGTGGAACCTGATCCCATTGCCGACGCTCCCGCCGGGAAGTTCTATGAAGATGCTGCCTTTTCCTTCGGGCGTGACCTGGCCGATCGTGCCCTGTTTTTCAAAATTCACCGCATACAAAACGCCGTCCTTGTCCACGGCAGGGCCTTCCGCGCCGGAAGTGAAACTATGGGCAGGGGTAAAAACGGAGGATTTGTAAAGATCCCCGGCGGGCTGGGCCTGATTATCAGATGCAGTTTCCACAATCAAAAATGTTAGAGATAAGAGCTTAATTACCGTACTACCTGAAATATTGATTTTCATTCTTTTTACTTAAAAATGAGTGTACCGAAAAACTGCGGTAAATGAAAGTTGGGTTTAGGATTGTCTACATAAGACCAGGTGATCCAGTGCGGGTTAGTGCTCTGGCTTGCGGTTTTGTAAAAATTGGCTTTCCAGGTAACGCCCGGTTTCGGATCTGTTACATTAGAGAATTTTTTAAGCATGGATAACGGAACCCGGTACTCGATCGTCCAGGTAACGTGTCCGGAAATCTCCGGGTCTACTCTGGCAGGAAGCGAATGGGCAATTTCGATCTGTCTGATATCTTCGGCTTCCAGCTTCTGAAAGCCGGTCCAGGGTTTTGTAACATAAAAAATGAGCGGCGTGCCCCCTGCGTTCACTTCCAGGTTAAAATACCTTTCGGGAAGGGCGGAATCGGGCGAGAAGAAAAACTCGACGCAGGCATCTCCGGAAACATTGCCGTTGTACTCCTGAACAAGGCTCCGCACATGCTTGTCTTTCACCCTGAAAATCACATAGACATTGGCATCATCATACATCATTTTTGCCTCAACCGTGGGCTTGAAAGGAGGAATAGCGCCCATGTATTTTTCAATGGAAATCGATCTGGTTTTTTTCCAGACGGCCTTGTTCCAGTCGGCGTCAATTTTCACGGGCTGCTTTGCCCGCACCACTTCGTAGGTAAGAGCCTTTTCGGCAGTCTGGAGCGGTTTTTCCGGTTGCGCGAAAACAGACGCAACGGAGGCAGTCAACAAAAAGGCGATGTGCAGGTTCAGGTACTTCAGGAGGGACATATCAGGAATAGACTATATTTTACAATTACACTTATTTACCATCATTCATTTACAAATTCCCGAATTAGCACCAAGATTGTTTCAACTATTCTTCATTTCACAAAATTATATTTCACCTCTGCCAATTTCTTGTACTATTGTTCGTAATCCTGATACTATCATAGCGTGTACAAAATATGTAACCGACAGAATATTTTTTTAAATTACCCGAAAAGACGGGGCCCGTGTATAGTTACCGTTTGGTGACTCCGATAACGTTACCGCTACTTTTTCTGTAAAAGCATGAAGCGTTCCCAATAAAATCGTATAAAATTGTGCAGGCCAAAATGGTAAGTGTGGCCAGCCAAATTTCTTTACCCATGAAAGCTGTTGAATTTCACCTACCTCAGGACGTTGACAAGTCATTTATCGTTTTTCGGGAGACAGGCGATTTTTTCCCTGCGCCCTGGCATTACCATGCACATTATGAGTTTGTGCTCGTAAACAAGAGCACTGGGAGAAGAATGGTCGGGGACCATATCGGGTATTTTGACGAAGAAGACCTGGTATTTATCGGCTCTCTTTTACCTCACGTGTGGGTCAACGACCCGGTTTATCTTCAGCGACAGGCCCCGGACAAAGCCGATGCACTGGTACTCCATTTTACCAACGATTTTCTGGGGGAGGATTTTATGAATATTCCGGAGATCGAGAATTTCAAAAAGGTACTGAAACTGGCTGAGCGCGGCATGGCGCTGAGAGGTGAAACCAGGGAAAAGATCAATACGCTCATCAGGCAGATGCCCGACATGAACGGTTTGCAACGGCTGTCTTCCCTCTTTCTTATTTTTGATATCATGTCGGTTACAACGGAGTATGAGCTGCTGGCCAGCCCGCGCTTCGTCCAGAATTTCTATTACGATTCGTCGGAGCGCTTCAAGCGGATCACTGGCTATATCATGGAAAATTTCGACAAGGAAATCAGCCTCTCGGAGATAGCGGCAGTGGGGAATATGGGCGTTACTGCGTTCTGCAACTTCTTCAAGGAGCAATTCCGCGTCACATTCGTGGAGTACCTGACCACTGTGCGCATCGGGCACGCCTGCAAGCTCCTCTCGCAAAATGACCGCAATGTGGTGGAAGTCGCCTATGAATGCGGCTTCAATAATTTGGCCAATTTCAACCGTCAGTTCAAAAAATTAAAGGATATGACGCCCAGCGATTACCGGAAAACCTTACATATCCACAGTTAACTGCTGTACGAGCGACAGCAATTTTTCTCTGATGGCTTTCTCCGCTCCGGGCACCAGGCAACTGTATCGGCAGCGCCAGGTTTCATACCCTCCTTTGGCGATTTCTGCCGCGGGAGGCACATAACCTACGTTGCCGTTGGCCATTGTGATGGTGAAATATGGGCCTTGTGTTATATTTTCTTTAAGGTATAAGCCGGTTTCCGAAAAAAACTCTCCGGCCAGCGCACCTATCACCCCATGGCCGATCCTGATCGCCTGCACCGGACAGATCCCTTTGTCGGGAAACTCGTCCAGGAGCAACTGCTCCCGGGCATAGATCTGCCGCAACCCGTCCTGATCGATCACGATATCTTCATAATGAGCCGCTGAAACGATCTGCCTGGCAGAAAGCAATTGTTGGGGAGAAGGTTTCACTACATCGATTTCCGTTTCATGGTACAGTACGGAAAGCTGGGGATTCTCCTGCCAGGAAATTCCCGGCAGATCCTGAAAAACCTTGTCGGCCAGGTCGGTACCAATGACTTTACTTTTTTCAAAATGGGCTTTCGGGTAACGTTCGCTGTCCTTAAAATCCCAGATATTGACGTCGCCGCTGGTACCATTACTCATCATGCATACAAAACCGGCTGGTGCCTGAATTTTTTCCGTAAGCTGAGCCGCAAATACACCGAAATAATCGGCAGATATGGTGCCGTTTTCCCAGTCGCCTACGTAGTGGAGAGAGTAATTGGCCAGCAGACCGATCCATTGACCGTCCATATCTTTAACTGCCAGGTAACCCAATTCCGGATCTGTGGGCGCAATACCTTTGACAATAAAATCTTCTACCCCGAAAGGATTGGTTTTGATCTGGTCCGGCTCTCCGGTAACGGGATTAAAAGGTGTATATCCTTCCGCCATTTCGTATCTGCGGCAAAGAAGGTGCTCCGGCGCAGCTACCGAGCCGAAGCCTATTGTAGCCGGCCGCATTTTAGCGATCGCCTGCTGCACAGCCGACACGATCAGTCCGGGAAGCTTTTTTGCGTAGGCGGGATCCGTACTGCCCAGGTGAACGTCCGCCACAGAGCCTGCGGCGTGGGTATGTGTACTGGAAATCAGTATATGGGCAAAAGGAATACCTGTAACCTTTTCAATTTCAACTTTCGTCTGGTCCAGAAAATCCTTGGGCATAATGCAAATATCCACCACCACCATCGCCACAGTGACTTCTCCGTTTTGCAGCACCAAAGCCTTGGCATACAAATCGTCATGGATAAAATTGGCGTAATGTGTCACAAAATCGCCGTTGATTCTGGTTCCCAGCGGCGGCGTGGTTTTAACCTGTGCCGCCCCGGCGCAAAATGGTGGTGTTGACATGGTTTTTTGGCTGTTGGCTTTCAGCTGTTGGCTGTTAGCGATTGGCTATTAGCTTTTTATGAATATTTTTTCTTTTTGTCGCAACCTCGCCCTTCCTCCCTTCTTCATTTCCTCCCTTCTGCCTTTACTCCCTTCCTCCCTTTACTCCCTTCTCCCTTCCCTCCTACTTCCAAACCCTCCTTAAAAACCTAATCCAGTTTTTGCTGAAAATATTATCGATATCTGCGTCCGTGTAGCCGCGTCGGGTAAGTATAGATTCAAACTTCTGAAGATCGGCAACAGAGTTCATGTCCCACGGAGACTGTTCGGTGCCAAAAATACCGTCCAGGTCACTGCCTATGGCAATGTGCTGACTGTTTCCGGCGATCTGGCATATATGGTCCCAGTGATCGACCAGGTTTTCAAGTTTAATGTCCAGCTGCCACGGATCGGAGACCATATCTATAAACCGGATATCCATGGCCCAGCAGTCGAGCATACCGCCGATGACCGCGCCCCGTTCTATCAGCCGTTTGATCTGTCCGTCGGTAAGCTGGCGCTGGTTCGGGACTATTTTACGGACGTTATGATGACTTGCCCAGATCGCCCCTTCATAATAATCCAGCGCCTGATCAAAACCTTCATCTGTCAGATGTGTTACATCGAGGATCATGTTCAACTTGCCCATTTCCTTCATCAGCTCAAAGCCAAGAGGTGTAACCGGCCCCTGGGTTTTCGTTCCCGGCGCATATCTGCCCGGCCCGAAATGGGAAAGTCCCACTGCCCTCAAACCATATTCATAGGCGCGGTGGAGGTAAGAAATATTGACCAGCGAATCCGCCCCTTCCAGGCTCAGTATATACCCGACCGGCTTGGTTTCATCCGGGATGGTTTCGTCGTTCCAAAGGGCCAGGTGGGTTTCAAGTTGCTGCAAATCGGTGATCTGCGCCATCTCGGCCAGCGCCTCCATCTCCCGGTACCAGGCCAGCTGCGCCTGCGTCATGGCCCAGGCCTGCTGGGGTGAATTCCATCCGCTCAGAGAGCTGCCGTAAGGAGTATGCCTGGCAAGCTGCGTAGCTACCACCAACCCTACCCTTCCTTTTCGCAGTTCGGGCAGGCATACCGTCCCTTTTCCGCGATCGTTCTTATCCGACATGTTCATTTCCCGTTGCCGGATTTCATCCAACGGCCGGGTAAGGTCACGGTTCCATTCGATGGCGTTCATGGAAAGGTCCAGGTGCGCATCAAATATCAGCCGTTTCTTTTTTGTAGTTAAATGGATATTCTCCGATGAGCTCATGAACCTGATCGCTGAATTTTTTCAAAAGTATTTCCCAATTTTCACTTTCCCCGGCTTGGTAGCTGTAAAATCCCTTACCGCCCGTCATGCCTGTTTCCCCTCTTTGCATCATGGAAAAAAAGAAATCCGGCGGCAGCTTGTCGGTGGCCAGCTCCGGGTTCAGGTCCTTCATGACCATACCATAGGCGTTGGTTCCCATGAGGTCCATATAGCGCAGATTACCGGCAAACGGAAGGTAGTATCCGGCATCGTTGCGGCAGGCACGATCCACATCAGCAATGGTAGCATAGCCGTTTTTTACCAGATAAAATGCCTCTCTGATCAAAGCAGCCATTAGTTTCATACGGATTCCCGTTTCCCCGCCAATCACATAGGGATCCTTGCCCCAGTACTTCCTGCCGAGACCTTCAAAATGTTTTACAAGGGCCTCGTCCGTATCCCGGTTGGCAATTATTTCAAGAAAAAACGTCGTATCCACCGGTTCTACCCAGTTTGCGACCAAAATTCGTTTCGCTGCAGCTGCATCCTTTTGAAGGAGCTCCAAAGGAATTGCTTCCGAATTGACAGCAATCAATGTATCAGGAGAAAGCCGTGATTCCAGGATCTTGATAATGTTTTTCTTCACCGTCAGGTTTTCCTCAGCGATCACAATGGCCAGCCTGATCGTTGGATGGAACGAGAAATTCTCAATCACTTTGACATTAAAATTGCCAAACTGTCCCGCCTCCCACTGCCGCAGGTCGCCTTTGTGGAAACCGATGTATTTCCAGGCATCCCTTGCTTTTCTGGTACTCAGCATGACCGGGTGCCCTGCATTCCGCAAACTGATGACCAGGCTGTATGCCAGTTTATTGCTCCCTAATACCAGTATGGGTTCTCTGTATTCCTCGGCATCGTTCATTTTTTGGGGTGAGTGAAAGCTGTTATTTTATATTTTCGAGCACTTTTCGGGAGGTAACAATGGCCTGGTCAATGTCATCTTCGGTATGTGCAGCACTGATATACCACAATCCCCGGCCAATCACCCGCACGCCTTCATCGTGCATACCTGCGATGAACTTCCCGAGTTTTCCTTTGTCCGCCGACAGCGTGTCTCTGTATTCATAAGTTTTTCCCTGATCCGAAAAACTGATCGCAAACATAGGCCCCGGGCCTTCTACCCGCAGGGAATGCCCGGTTTCCGAAGCTGCTTTTTTCAAACCTTCCATCAGTTTTTTACCCAATGCAAACATTCTTTCGTGCGGCTTTTCTTTTTCCAGTACCGAAATCGTTGCGAGTGCGGCTGCCACTGTCGGGTTGTTGGCGTTCATCGTACCGGCATGGATCACCGTTGCATCCTCGATCAGATGCATCCATTCGTTTTTACCTACAATGGCACTGATCGCATACCCGCTCGCAATCGCTTTTGCGAAAATCGACAGGTCGGGTGTAATACCAAAGTGTTGCTGGGCGCCGCCAAGAGACAACCGAAACCCGGTGATAACCTCATCGAAAATCAGCGCAATGCCAAATTCGGTGCATATCTCACGCAGACCTTGCAAAAATCCCGCTCTCGGTTCGATACAACCATTATTGCACATGACAGGCTCCGTAATAATGGCAGCTATTTCCTCGAATCTTTCCGAAACTGTTTTCCTTACCAGTTCCAGATCATTCCAGGGAAGTATGATAAACTCATTTTCAACCCCTTCCGGCAGTCCTTTTGTCCAAGGGAAAACATTGGGATTTTCGCGGCTGCCGAGCGCATCTGCCGACGGTGTGGAGATCCCCCAGCAAACATTGTCCATCCAGCCGTGGTAATGGCCTTCAAAGCGGAGAAATTTTTTGCGGCCTGTCTTAGCCCTCGCCACCCGAAAGGCTGTTTGCACCGCTTCTGATCCGTCCAGACAAAACCGCATCAGCTCGGCAGACGGAATGAGTTCGTTGATCTTCTCGGCAAGTTCGATCTCCTGGATATGCTGTCCGGCAAAAAGCTGGCCTTTCTCGGAGTACTCCCTGACCGCCTTTAAAACATCGGGATGAGAATGCCCCAGGATCAGCGGCCCCTGGCTGAGCGTAAAGTCCAGGTACTCATTGCCGTCCACATCATATATTCTGCTTCCCGTCCCGTGGGTGTAAAACAGCGCGTGAGGATGATTGTATTTTCTAAACTCGGAAGAAACCCCGCTTGCCAAAACCTTTTTGGCCCTTTCCAGTAAAATGGCAGATTCTTTGTACGTTTTCATTTTAAATTGACTGTCGAGGTAGTTTTCATTTACCTGTGTTTACTTTTTTTCCTTCTGGATCCTGGGTTTTGCAGTCTTTCTATCTGTACCCGCCGGACCATACGCAACCTGCTCTTTCACTTTATCCGCCGAATATGCTGCTGCCAGGTGATGTATATTCCGGTTAAAATCGGCAAAAGCATCTTCCCACTGTTTGGCTTCCCCCTCGGCGTAAGGGTACAAACCTATTCCGTTATACACCCCCCGGGCCGAATTCCGCACCATTTCCTGCATCACCTCAGGTACTTCAGTTGAATTGCTGAGCTGCGGGAAAAGGTTTTCCATAATAGGGGCAAAATCTTTGAGGCCCATGTAGTCCATCCGCCGGAAAATCCCCATCAGAGTCATCCAGGAACCGGCATCGTACCGGAATGCCTTGTCAACATCCTCTTTTTGGGCAGTACCGTTATCCAGGAGATGAAAAATCTCGCGGTACACGGCATACATGAGGCGATTGGTGATAAAACCCCGGATATCTTTTTTCAGGAATGTAGGTTCTTTGTTCCA
Source organism: Dyadobacter bucti (assembly GCF_005869225.1). Lineage (GTDB taxonomy): Bacteria > Bacteroidota > Bacteroidia > Cytophagales > Spirosomataceae > Dyadobacter > Dyadobacter bucti. The sequence continues at coordinate 668,740 of NZ_SWFP01000002.1, forward strand.
CTGATGGGCGAGGCGCAATATGCTTTCGGCATGTTTTTCAGCCGTGAGATTCCCGCAGGTAACTTCCAGAAAACGCGTCATAGTAGCGGGCTCCGCCCAGTGAATTCCCAGAAACCGCTCCGGATGTTCGACCAGTTTCTGAAGTACGCTGATCGGGATTGCGGAGGTATTGGTTGCGATGATCGTTTCCGGCTTCACCACCGCCGTGATCTGGCGATATACAGAGGCTTTGATATCAATATTTTCAATAACACATTCGATCACAACTGTGCAATTCTGCAGTGTCCGATAATCCTCAGATAGGGTCAGCCTGCCGGCATAATATTCATGCGGGTAACTGATCAACCCCGCTTCCCTGCATTTCTGAAGCTGGTTATTGATCCTGAAAATCGCGTCTGCCGCATCGGCGGGCAGGGGCGCAACCGCTTTTACCTGGTGACCGGCAACTAGCAGGGCAGCTACGATACTGCTACCCATTAAACCCAATCCAACTACGCCAACCTGGGTTTCATGCAGATTCAACTTTTCGGTCATAAATTTTCAATACGCTGTTCACAGGTAAAATTTAAAATGACTGACTATGCAATCAAAAACAAAATTTTCTATCACATTGTAGCCACTTCACAAAAGTACATTGTCCATAACCAATTGATCTCATACTTTTATATTGATTACTAATACTATCTTTTACGGAAACAGGGGCTGTTGAAACGGACCTGTCGTTTAATAAAACCGAGCGGGTAAACCGCTCGCTACCTGGCTAGGGTATGTCCTTCGGCCACACGGAAGTACATCGGAAAACATTTGATTTCAATGCCGCCCGGCAACTTCGGGAAGGTGATCTATAGCACTCGAGAAGGGCGAATTATACAATTTTTTAAAAAAATATATCAATTGACCACGTGCCCCGGGAGTTTTTCTTGTCTTAATAAAAAAGGGTAATGAAAATATTCGAATATTTATTAAAACATAACAATGTACCCAGGGTTGAATTCAGAATGGAGTGAGGCGCAGGATTCCCGGGAATCTGAAATTGAAAAAATGACGGACGACCGGGAATCTCAAAAGAAAGCCAAATCAGGCAAAGAATTAAATAACGAGCTATTCATCCGCAAAACGTTTGAAACCAGTGCCGAAAAGGGTTGCGAACTGCTTTTCAGGCAGTATCATCACGCGATGTGCTCCTACGCGGTGCGGTTTGTCTATTCCAAAGACATTGCGGAAGACCTGGTCTCGGACATTTTCTACACATTCTGGAAAAACCAGTCGTATCTCTCCGTTAAAACTTCCTACCGGGCCTATCTGTTTAAATCGGTCCAGAACAGGAGCTACAATTTCCTGGCAAACGAGCTCAGGAATACGGACTCTTTCGAACTGCTTCCACAGTATGACCCCGCCTCGGCCGACCGGCCCGAAACACTGATGTATTTCGAAGAACTGAGCCAGAAAATCAATGAGATCGTTGATAAACTCCCACCTCAGTGCCAGAAAGTGTTTTTGCTCAACCGGTTTGAAAACAAAAAAATACAGGAAATCGCCATTGAGCTGAACCTGTCGGGCCGCACCATTGAGGGCCACATCAGCAAAGCCCTCACCGCCCTCCGCGAGGGGCTGAAAGACAACTGGACCTGGCTGGTCCTGTTCGTCAGCATATTTAAATAATACATTGTCAGACATCCAACAATTCCATGAATACGCCATCCGTAAATAAATCACTGATCCTCAATTATTTCGCCGGCACCGCAAGTCCCATGCAAAAGCGCCTGATCAGGGACTGGCTCGCTTCCGAAGAAAACCAGGAGCTGTACTTTGAGTGGCTAGCCGAATGGCAGACCCAGTCGCCTCAGTACCTGGTACAGCATGCCGACGCGCGCTTCGACGCTTTCATTGATTTTATGAAAGAAAATCCGCCTGTAAAAAAGGAAGTATGCACGGAGACGGAGGTTAGCCCGGTTACCATCCAGACCGGAGAACGGTTCGTTTTCCGTAAAAAATGGCTCATCGCCGCCTGTTTTCTGCTTTGCTTTCTGACCTGGGCGGGCCGTGAAAAAATCTATTTCAAAACCTTCCGCACGCCATACGGTAAGACCAGCACTGTTATACTGGATGATGGCACCAGGGTGATCCTCAATGCCAACACTTCGATGACAGTACCAAGGTTTGGTTTCGGTAATAAAACGCGGGAGGTGACCCTGGACGGAGAAGCCTTTTTTGTGGTGAAGCATACGATAGATAATAAAAAATTTCTGGTAAAAACGGCGCGAAAATTTGAGGTGATGGTGCTCGGCACCGAGTTCTCGGTTTATACCCGTTCGCAGGAAGCGAAGGTTTTATTAAAAAAAGGAAAAGTCCAGGTACGTTACACCCAGGGTAGCAAAACCAACCAGATCATGATGAAGCCGGGAGATTTGATGACGCTTCAGAAAACCGGAAAACCCAATTTAAAAACAAAAACGGATACAAAAACGCTTACTGCCTGGACTGAGCACCGTTTTGTTTTTGATAAAACCCCGCTGAAAGAAGTTACCCGCCAGATCCGTGAACATTACGGAATGCAGATCGCCATCCCGGATTCCACATTTGCCAACCGCGCGGTGAGCGGCACTTTCCAGCCCGAAAGCGGTGAAGAGCTTTTGACGCTGCTGTCAGAAATGTTCGGCTTCAAGCTCGACCGTTCCGGCAAAACCATCCTCATGATCAGCAATTAACCTGCCCGAATACCTACACTGCTTTTAATTTTTAACCCGGATCGAATTATGAAATCAAGACTAATACTGTTCTCTTTTTACTTAATATCCCTGAGTATCGGCCCGCTTCCGCAATCGATGGCGCAAGTGCTCGCTTTTACCAACCAGAACATCCAGCCCTACCGCAAAGAGCCGGAATCTCAGCCCGCCAGACTGGTGGATGTTTTGTTACAGATCAAACAATACTACAACGCCGATATTCTTTTCGAAGAAAGCCTCATGCAGGATATCAAAGTCGACCGGTATGTTTTTGACAAAAGCCTTTCCATCGAAAAAAACATGGAGCTTTTGCTTAAATCTACCCACCTCATGCTCCGGAAAGTCAGGAAAAACGCTTTCGTGATCCTGCCTCCAAAGCTGGACATAGCGACTGTTCAAGCCTCCCAGGCTGATACTGAACCGGCAGCCAGACAGAATTTCCCGGAAAACAGGATCAGCACAGCGGCTGCTGACATAACTATCAAAGGGACTGTGACAGACAACACCGGAAGTGTGCTTCCTGGTGTGAATGTTTTGATCAAAGGCACCGCAAATGGTACCAATACCGATGCCAAAGGGGAATATGAGCTTGTTGTGCCTTCGGCGGATGCTGTGCTGGTGTTCAGCTCAATTGGTTTCCAAAGACAGGAAGTTACTGTCGGACAACGTTCGGTAGTGAATATCAAAATGGCGGTGGAAACCGAAACGCTCAATGAAGTGGTGGTCACTGCTTTGGGTATCAAAAAAGAGAAAAAATCGCTTGGATATGCTATTTCAGAGGTAAAAGGTGAGGAACTGACGCAGGCGCGCTCGACCAATATCGCAAACAGTCTGGTCGGTAAAGTGGCTGGTCTGAACATATCCGGAACTGCCACCGGGCCCAGCGGTTCCACGCGTATAGTGATAAGAGGGAATGGTTCTATCTCAGGCAATAACCAGCCGCTGATCATCGTAGACGGTATCCCGATCAACAATGATAACCTCGGGGCGGTCAGTATCGGCGCCAATCGCGAGGGGGCCTGGACGGGTGCAGACCGGGGCGATGGAATTTCCAGCCTTAACCCGGATGAAATTGAAAGCATAAGTGTATTGAAAGGCGCCACGGCAGCTGCATTGTACGGTTCGCGTGCTTCCAACGGTGCTATTCTTGTGACAACCAAAGGCGGAAAAGCCGACAGGGGGATCGGGGTGGAAGTAAACAGCAATTTTCTGGCGGAAGACCTTCTTTTTCCGTCTTATAAAGATTACCAATATGAATACGGATTGGGGAGCAATGGTGTAAAACCTACGACCGTTGCCCAAACAGCCACAAGAAACAGCTGGGGCGGCAGGCTCGACGGATCTGATGCGATGTCGTACGACGGGCAACTCCGGCCTTATGTGAAAGCAGATAACAATCTGAGGAAATTTTACAATGTCGGTACTACTTTCACCAACTCCATCGCCCTCACCGGTGCTACTGAAAAAGTAACTTACAGGCTGTCTATGAACGACCTGAACAACAAGGGAGTACTGCCGCACAATACTTTGAGAAGAAACAACTTTGCGCTGAACACAAATGGAAATCTGGGCAAAAACCTGTCTTTTGTGGCCAACGCGAAATACATTATTGAGAGAAACCACAACCGCCCGCGTGTCAACGATTCGCCGGGCAATGCCAATTTCGCGATGTATGTGCTGCCGACGTCACTTGATGTTGATGTTTTGAAAGAAAGCCAGTTTGACGCGAACGGAAATGAGAAGGTATGGTCGGACAACCAGTATACCCAAAATCCCTATTTCGCAACCGAGCAGTTTCAGCAGGATGATATCAAGAAAAGGATCATCACTTCTTTTGAGCCCAAATACACCATTACCGACTGGCTGTATCTGAAAGGGAGGATCGGTTTTGACAATTTCAACTACCGCTACAAAGGCATAGAACCTTACGGAACCGGCTATGTGCTGCGCGGAAGCTATACTTCTTCGATCCGTGATTTTACCGAAACAAACAAAGAAATACTGGTAGGCATAAACAGGAAATTAGGTGAAAAATTTACCTTCAACGGGCTTTTCGGAGGTAACCAGATGAAACAGGTGACCAGGCTCAATGAAGTGACCGCTAACAACAGCTTCAACATTCCGTTTTTCTACGACGTATCCAACATCGACCCTGCCGCAAGAACGGTGACCGAAGCATACATTGAGAAAAGGATTAATTCGGTTTATGGCTCAGCGGAGTTTTCTTATGACACCTACCTGTTTGTGACCGCCACCGCCCGCAACGACTGGTTCTCTACTTTGGCGAAAGGAAAAAACAGCATTTTTTATCCATCCGTGGGTGTAAGCTTTGTAGCCTCCGAGGCGGTCAAAATGCCTCAGGTGATCAATTATCTGAAATTCAGAGGATCCTGGGCACAGGCAGGTGGTGACACAGACCCTTACAACCTTTCGTTATACTATGCGCTGAACGGAGCGCACCTCGGCTCGGCCCTGGCGCAGATCAATGGAACAAGAGTACCAAATGCAAACCTGCAACCGCTGACATCGACTGTATCGGAATTGGGTATCGAGGCCAAATTTTTCCAGAACCGTCTGAATCTCGACGTGGCCGTTTACGACAGAAAAACAACCAACGATATTGTCAGTGCAACCATTTCAGAAACAGCCGGATATACCAGTGCGCTTTTCAATGTAGGTGCGATCCGGAACCGGGGTATTGAGTTGCTGATCGGCGGCACGATCCTGAAAGCAAAGGATTTCGAGTGGGATGCTTCTTTCAATATGGGTTACAACCGGAGCGAAGTACTCAGCCTGTACGGAAACCTTCAGACATTGCGCGTTGACCAGTCGAGGCCGGGATCGGCATTCATCCACCAGGATGTGGGCCTGCCTTACAGCCAGATCAAAGGGTATGATTTCAAACGTGACGCAGAAGGAAACATCGTTTACAACTCCCAGGGACTTGCCATGGCGGGCGATATCAGGAATTTCGGCTCGGGTGTACCTCCCTATACATTGGGGCTTAACAACTCATTTTCCTACAAGGGCATTACTTTAAGTGTGCTGGTGGACGGAAAATTCGGCGGGTATATCTATTCAGGAACCAATGCGCTGGCGTACCGTTTCGGGCTGAGTAAGGAAACATTGGCTGGCCGCGAAGGCGGTGTAACGGGCGAAGGGGTAACCGAAAGCGGGGAAACAAATACTGCCAAGGCACCAGCCCAGGTTTACTACAGCAACTGGTACTCGGCTATCGCAACGCCTTTCGTTCACAAATCGGACTTTATCAAACTGCGCCAGATCATCCTGCAATATTCAATTCCGGGAAAATACCTGAACAAGCTTCCTTTCAAAGGCGCGTCGTTTTCGCTGGTGGGAAGAAACCTGCTGGTGCTCATGAAAAAAGTGCCCATTATCGATCCTGAGGCCACTTACAACAATGGAAACGCACAGGGTGTAGAGTTTGCGGGCACACCTCCTACCCGGTCGTACGGTGTGAACCTCAACCTTAAGTTTTAAAAGTATCCGTTCCCAATCTTAAATTGTTGAAACCAATGTTCAAAAAAATAATTTTCTCGGCAACACTGCTTCTTTCTGTTGGGGCTTGTACAAAAGATTTTGAAACTATCAATGTAAACCCCAATACGCCTACAACCGTACCGATCGATTACCTCCTGGGCGAATCCCAGCTGTTTCTTACCGGCTCGGCCAGCGGCCCGGCTTCCAAAACCTGGCGTGCAAACTTTGGCTATGCTGCCTGCCTGATCCAGCAGATGTCGTCCATCGATGCAACTTTTTACAAGGGTAGCTTTTATACTTTCCTGGGCGAGATCAACTCGGCATTTTTCGACAATTCCTATACAAATGCAGTCAAAAGCATTGTAAACCTGATCGATGTAGCCCAGAAAGATCCCAAAAATGTGAACGTTCTTTCCATGGCCAGGATCCTGAAAGTGATGGAGTTTTCCCGTACTACGGATATGTACGGCGACATTCCCTATTCGGAGGCGGGAAAAGGCTTTATCGATAACAATTTCGCTCCGAAATATGACGCGCAAAAGGATATTTACATGGACATGCTCAACGAGCTGGACCAGGCGGGAAAGGCATTTGATGCTACTAAGTACATACCCAAAGCGGCTGATTACATGTACGCCGGTGATCTTGACAAATGGAAACGGGCAGCCAATACGCTCATGTTGCGCCTGGCAATGCGTATGCAGAAAGCAGATCCGGCGAATGCACAATCATGGGCAAAAAAGGCAATTGACGGTGGTTTGATCAATAGTAACGAAGAAACGATTGCGATCAAATACAGCAATACCGGCGCGGAGATCAATTCGAACCCAAACTCCTGGATACTTGGGCCGAGCGGCTCCAACATCACCAATATCAGCAACGCAGGTGTGCAGTGGGCCAAAACGCTGATCGATATGATGAAAGCGCGGAAAGACCCAAGGCTACCGGTCATTGCGATGCTGAAAAATGGCGATACCAGCGTAGAAAAACAAAAGGGTCTTCCCAATGCAACGGATGCAGTAGGATTGAACAGTCTGGACGAAAAAAACCTTGACAATTACTCCCGTCCGGCCACCAATACGATGAATATCGCGCTGCCCTGGATTTATATGACTTATGCCGAAACCCAACTGCTGAAAGCAGAAGCCATTGAACGCGGTTGGGCCACAGGTTCGGCCCAGGCGAGTTTTGAAGCGGGCCAGTCGGCTGCCCTGGCACAAATGACCTCTATGGGCGGCAGCATTCCTGCGGCGCAGATCACTGCTTACGCGACCCTTAATCCCTACCCCGCCGCAGGCACAATGGATGCCAAAATGAATGCTATCCATACGGAAATATACCTGATCGCAGCTTCGACTTTCAACCATATCGAGGGCTGGGCAAACTGGAGGCGGACTGGATTTCCGGTTTTGGTGCCTGTTAACTATCTTGGCAATGATACCAACGGCCAGATCCCCCGCCGGTTGCGCTATCCTTTGAGCGAGGAAGGCATTAATCCTAATTTTAAAACAGCCATCGACCGACAGGGCCCGGATACTTTTATGACCCGTGTGTGGTGGGACAAATAACTGATCATGAGAAATACAAGACGTAGTTTTATCAAGAAAAGTGCTTCGCTGGCCGCCTTGTCCATTGCGAGTAAAAACATCCCGGCTGTTGCCGGAACGGCTGCCGCCGACTATGTGCAGGACGGCGGCATACAGTTTTGTCTGGCCCACTTTTTCGGCATGGACCCGAGGAGGATCGAGCTGTCGAAACAGATGCGGGTGTTGGGCGCCGTCGGCGGGATCAACCCGAAAATGGCTGGATTAAATGACGTGAAACCCTGGGAATACGAGGCAATACTGGCAGTAAAAAACGCCTGGGAAAAAGAAGGGTTGACACTGAAAGTCATAGAAGGCCCTCCTGCACTTTCGGAAAAAACGAAGCTGGCGCTGGAAGGGAGGGATGAAGAGATCGAAAATTTTATCAAGCTGATGAAAAATCTCGCAAAAGCCGGAATCGACACGATTTGCTACAACTGGATGCCCGTGATCAGCTGGGCGCGCACGACGATGGACCGTCCGAGCCGGGGCGGCGCGCTGGTAAGTGCATTTGATTATGAGGATATTAAAGATAAAAGTATCACGCAATACGGAGCGTTTTCCAAGGAAACCATGTGGAAAAACCTCGAATATTTCCTGAAAGCAGCTGTGCCCGAAGCCGAAAAAGCCGGTATAAAACTCGCGCTTCACCCCGACGATCCTCCGGTAGACTCGATCCGTGGCATTTCACGTATCATGACTTCCGCCGATGCCTTCAAACGCCTGATCGAGATCGTGCCGAGTGCAAGCAACGGCATCACTTTATGCCAGGGTACTTTCGCTACGATGGGCGAGGACATTCCGTCGGTGATCAAATATTTTGGCAAACGCGAAAAAATCCACTTTGTACATTTCCGGGATGTCCGCGGCGACCGCAATCATTTTGAAGAAACATTTCACGACGACGGTAAAACCGATATGTACCAGGCCATGAAGACGTATCACGAGATCGGCTTCAAAGGCCCGATGCGTCCAGATCACGTTCCTACCATGTCGGGAGATTCCAATGAGCATCCGGGTTACAGCAACATCGGTGCGCTGTTTGCGATCGGTTATATGCGGGGATTGATCGAATCTATTGCCAAAAGCAAGTCATAGTTACCCATTTTCCGCTAGTCTGCCAGCGCCACTGCGTATCCTTTTTCCCTGAGGGTACGCAGTATTTCTGATCCGCTCACCTGATCGCTGCGAAACACTAAAGCGACAGATTGCTGCCGGATCTCAATTTTGTGCGGTTTCACCCCTCCTATCGCCTCCATATCTTTCCGCAACTGTTGCGCGTCGTATGTCCCGGTCAGCGTAAACTCCATTTTCCTGTGCGTTTTGAAAAGCTGAAATTGCTGCCGGGCGATCTGCTGCTCCTCGGTTTTGAACGGTTCGAAGTAGCCGATCAGTAATCCCGCCGCGACGATCACCAGGCTGATCTGATAGGATACTTTTTCCAATTTTCCATGAAAAGGCCACTTTTTCACGTACCCGCCGATAAGTTTTGTCAAAATGAATCCAAACATCAAGAGCTGGATCGACGTGAAGACGGATTTGTAGCGGGTAAGGAAAATCAGATTGGCCGCAGAGCCGGCAGCCAGTGAGAGCAATGGCAGAATGCAGCAGGCTATGTGCAAAAAACTAAAAAAAAGCGCGAGCGGTACTGAAAAAATCGATCTTGTAAACATAAACAGATTCGGAAACTTACTAAGGTGCATTGAATAATTTTTGCAACATTGTTGCATAAACATTAGTTCCATTGATTTCAACATCTTATTTGGACTTATTTTAAACAAGATGCTATATTTGTGCGTTGCGTTATTTGACAACGGCTCGATGTATGACTGAAGACGTTACCGGTTCGACCCCTTTCCGCATAGATGAAAACTCTTTCAGACAGATCTATCTGCTGCATTGGGAGAAAGTATTCGCGGTTTGTTACAACAATCTGAAACAAACTGAGATTGCCAAAGGAATGGTACAGGAAATTTTCAAGTCGCTCTGGGAAAGAAAAGATGAGCTGGAAATTACGACTTCTATAGAGCGATATCTGCTCCGCTCGGCCAAGTTCAAGGTTTTCGAATATCTTCGTAATGTTAAAACACGGCAGGAACATACTGCTACCGCCGTATCTTACTATTGCAATTCGGCCAATTGCACCGAAAATGATGTCATGTACAGCAACCTCAAAGACAAGGTGGACTGCCTGGTGGACACACTTCCCTGCCAGTGCCGCAATGTTTTTAAAATGAGCCGCGAACAAGGTCTCACCAACAAAGAAATTGCATCTTCCCTGCTTATTTCCGAAAGGGCTGTCGAGTACCACATTTCCAGGGCACTCACTACACTCAGGTCGAACCTCACAGAATACCTCGCATAGTTTTCCATCCGCACCTTCGGGAAAAGCTTATTTATGCTACTTTTGTTTAAAGTGACACATGCAACCATCATTTCAAGAAAGCTCTTTCATGCGGATCAGTAAAGAACTTATCGAAAAATACCATAACGGAGATTGTACGCCGCAGGAAATAAAGGAAGTAGAAGACTGGCTGTTCAACGATGAGACGGACGAGGAGCTTGTGCTGCCTGCCGGTGCGGATAAATTCAAGATCCAGGATGAAATGTGGGAGGAAATAGCGACGGTTTTTCCGGAAAAGAAACAGCACCGGGCAATACTCTTTTTCAGTCCTTTCTGGCGTCAGGCAGCGGCGGTTTTGTTGCTGAGCGCAATCGGTGCCGCTTTCTTTTTACTGAAATACCCTGCGGGCAAAACCGATATCATTGTCATTAAAAATTCGTCCGAGACCATCAATAAAGATCTGGATGAAAACACCTATACGATTTCCCTTGGCCCAAAAAGCAACGTGGAAATAAACAATCACACGGGCAGCATTGATTTTTGCGGGGCCATGATGATCAACACCAAACAGGACATCGAATTTACCATTAAAGGAACCTGTGCCAGCCCGGACCAGAAAAATGAAAAGGTGACTTTAAAGAAAGGTCTGAACTATATAGCTTTGAATTATAGCAGCTCCGGCAAAGCCGATGAGGTAATTATTCTTGAAGAAGGTTCGCTGATGGGCCTTCCTCCGCTGGTACAGAGACAGCTGATGGTCCAATTCAATATCTGAAAATCTGCACGGGTCAATGACTGACAATTTCAAGCATATTTTTAAGACGCTTCTACTCTTATTTGTTATCGGTCAGCTGGCAAGCTGCCATTTTCAAAAATCAGATCAGACCGTAATTTCCGGAAAGAAGTACAGCATTTATGCAATGATGAAAGATGGCAAAGAATATCTTGCCGGGGTGGATTCGTTGCGTGGCGGTATTCTTAATCCTGAGAAATCCGGTGTCAAAGTTGTTCCGGATCATTTGTTTTATGAACTGATGGCACACAACGATCATTACTATCGGATCGACCATAAAACACACCGGTTTATCAAGTACCATATTAAAAATGATGCCTTTACAGAAGAATCTGCGCTGAAACTGCCGGGATTCTCCGGGATCGAGAACTATACCTGGCTGGGAAGCGATACGCTGATGATTATAAGCTACGATGAAAAAACGCAGAAAATCAGGTATGCCAAAATCCAGATAAAAGGAATGAAAGCCACGCAGGGTGTGATGGAAATACCAGCCCCATCCGGAGCGTTTAACTGGGTTTCTGTTGGCTTTTCCAAGTTTATGAATGACAAAATCCTGGTTGGCTACACTTATCACGATTACAGTAACGAGAAAGGCTATACGACTAGCGACACGGTGTATGTGGAAGTTTTAAGCTACCCGGACATGAAATCTGTTGCCAGGCTGAAAGACATCCGATCAGCTTATCCGGGTGGGGCCAATACCCGGCAATCCTATTTTTTTACCGACGAAAAAGGTGATTTTTATTTTGTTGCCTGCCCTGGTATAGCGGCTGGTAATAACCCCGGCAAGCCTACCGGTATCTACCGAATACGAGCATCACAGGAAACATTGGACCCGGACTACTTTTTCAATATTTCCGGGTCACCGATTCAGAATCACGGTTATGGTTTCTGGTATATCGGGAATGGCAAGGCGATCTTACGGACAGAAAGAAAAGGACTTTTTACCGGTATGCAAGACCATTGGAAAGTACCTCATTTTGATTTTTATGTATTGGATCTAGCTGCCAAATCAACCACCCGACTGGATCTTCCGCTGGACAAAGGCACTTCCAGGCAATGTGTACTGACTGAAAACGGACTGGTTTACATCACTGTCAATTCAGATTCCGACGGGAGCTATGTATGGATTTATGATCCCAAAACCGCGAAGCTGGAAAAAGGGTTAAAATTCACAGACGATGTAGATTACATTTTGCGGCTTGAAAGGTTCAATTGAATGCCATCCAATTTCATAGCGCCTCGATCTCTTTTAATGAGAGTCCGGTTATCTCACTAATCAACTGAAAGTCAGTACTATTATCCTTCATCGCTCGGGCATTTTTCAGTTTTTCTTGCTGCTTACCTTTTTTAAAACCTTCTACAAAGCCTTTTTTAAATCCTTCTATAAAAGCTTCTTCAACTCCTTCTCTGATGGCAATTTCGACGCCCCTCTTCTCAATATAGTCCATCGAGTTGAGATAATCCCATTCAGCCTTTAAATTATGATTGTAGGCCATTTTTTCTTTTTTTGCTAAATTGCTCCGAATGATTTCATAGTGCTTCTACCTGCTCGGCTGAAAGTCCCGTCACTTCAGAAATTATGCGATTATCGATGCCTTTTATTTTCATCGCCCGGGCATTGTTCAGTTTTTCCTTTTCCACACCCCGTTCAAACCCCTTCTTCTCAACGTAGTCCATCGAGTTGAGATAATCCCACTGTGCCTTTAAACTCTGATCGTACGCCATTTTTTCGTCTTTGGTTAAATTGCTCACTTCCGCAATGTTAAATAATTTACTAAAAACAGGTTTCCTTAAAAACAACGGAATTTTATTCAATTTACTTAAATTCTTCAACAAATAGAACCAGTAATCGAGTTCCGAGGTAAGTTCTGACTCGGTCTTGCTGAACTTTGGCATTTCAATGAATATAAAGCCAAGCTTATCGTAAAACACTTCGCCGCTATCCCTGGTAGTAAGCTGAATGCGGTGCAGAAACTTGTCGCGGTGGGAATCGTCAAAGCAGAAATCCATCAGACCGATCAGATAGACCGGTTTCAACTGGTACGTCCATTTGGTAGAACCGACCAGTGCTTGTTCCCTGATCAGTGACGAAGTGTAATACAAACAGCGGTCTTTGAAGTACTCCTGATAAACCCGCTGGACTTCGATGATGAACTGCTCACCGTTGGAACCGGTACAGAGTAAATCAAATACCGCTTTTCTGTGTTCGGCCAGCTCGCCGGGATGTTCGTTTTTGTTATAGACCAGATCTATGATCTCTCTTTCACCCAAAAACAGCTGGTTCAGAAAGTCGATCAATAGCTCCTTATGCGGCTCCGAACCAAATAACCTCTTGAACCCCCAATCCGTAAACGGATCAATAAACCTTCCGGTCGTAAATTTTTCCATGCATTGATAGTGTGTATTGCGCCGAAATATAGCAAAATTCTTTTCCGGATTTTACTTATTTCCGGTTACTACAAATTCTTGATTTTTTTTCTCATTTCACCTTCGGTAGAATCCAGATTACGCTACTAAGCCTTTATGCAGGCATTATTACGCTTCCAATCTGGCGTGGATCCCTGATCAGAACTTATTTATTTTACCTGAAACAATGCAACCCAGTAAATCCCTGCGCTCAGCACTTATTATTGTCTTTTGTCTGCTGTCATTCGGAATCTCTGCGCAAACGCTGACCACCTTATCCGGGCAGATCAAAAACGATCTTGGGGAAGCAATTCCGGGCGCTTCTATTGCTATCAAAAAAACCAACCGAGGTACAACCAGTAACCCGGACGGGTACTTTTCAATTCCTGATTTAAAGCCAGGAAACTATACCGTTGAAGTTTCCGCTGTGAGTTTTAAAAAGACATCCGAAACATTAACACTCAAAGCAGGACAAGCTTCCACCCTGAATATCAGCCTCAAAGAAAACCAGACCGATCTGAGTGAGGTTCAGGTGTATGGTAAAACAGAAGTCCAGGAAGTTAAAGAGCAGGCTTTCACTGTCAATGCGATCGAGACCAAACAATTCGCCAATACTACCGCCGATCTGAACCAGGTGCTGAACCGCAGCGCGGGTGTACGTATACGCGAGCAGGGCGGCTTGGGGTCCAATTTCAATTTCTCCATCAATGGTCTTTCGAGCAAGGCTGTGAAATATTTTATCGACGGCGTACCCATGGAAATCCTGGGTAGTTCCATGTCCCTGAACAACATCCCTGTCAATCTTGCGGAGCGGGTTGAAGTGTATAAAGGAGTGGTGCCGGTTCAGCTGGGATCCGATGCCATGGGCGGGGCGGTGAACGTGATCACCAGCCAGAAACAGACCAATTACCTGGACATAAGCCACAGTTACGGCTCGTTTAATACCCATCGTTCCGCTTTTACGGGCCAGTATGTGCATAAGCCAACGGGCATTACTGTCAAAGGAACCGCATTTTTCAATTATTCGGACAATAATTATAAAATGAAGGGCGTGGAAATCCTTGAAGGCGGCAAGCGGAACGGCAACCAGATCACCGACCTCAGCGGCGCGTCTTTTGTGACTACAGATACCCGTCGTTTTCACGATACTTTCCGGTCGTCAATGGCCCAGCTTGAAGTGGGCGTCAGCAATAAAAAATGGGCGGATGTGCTCTATGCCGGACTAGGCTATACGGAGGGTGACCAGGACCTGCAAACAGGCTTTGAACAAACCATTGTCTACGGGAATGTGAACCGCAGAAGCAACGCACTCAGCGGGATGCTGCGCTATAAAAAGAATAACCTGTTTGTGCAGGGGCTGGATCTCAGCCTGTTTGCATCGATGTCCAAAGACAAATTCGTTACTGCCGATACGCTTCTGAGACAATATTACTGGGACGGCAGCTGGACGGCCAAAGCCGCGTCGGAAATGGGTTCGATCAAAACGCTTTCCAACATCATCCGGCCAAGGACTTTCACCCGTGCCAATCTCAGCTACACGCTGAACGAAAAACACTCTTTCAATATCAATTATATCATTGACCACCTCAAAAACGAAAGTTTCAATGAACTGCTGACTCCGTCTGACGATATGCCGGGCATCATGAACAAGCAGATCCTTGGTATTGCCTACCAACAGCAGTTTTTTGAAGAAAAACTGGTCAATACTTTTTTTGCCAAATATTACGGACTGGCTCTTGAAAGAAAAAAATATGTAGACCAGAGTTACCAGGTTATTGACTCCAGATACAACAATTACGGGTACGGGATCGCTTCCCGGTACAAGCTGCTGCCCGATCTCGGCATCAAAATTTCGCTGGAACATGCCTATCGCCTGCAGGAAGTCGAAGAGGTTTTCGGCGACGGTCTGAACATCCAGCCTAATCCTGATTTGAAACCGGAGAGCAGCGACAATGTGAACCTCGGCGCTTATTATGGTCTCCGGTTTGATAAACATAAATTTTTCCTGGAAGCTTCCGGATTTTACCGCGACGCGAAGGACTTCATCTACCCCGTTCCCGACCAACGTTCGAAAGCATTGAAAAACGAGAACAAATCGAGCGTGCAGGTTACCGGGTTTGAGGCTGAACTGAGATACGATTATTCCGATCTGATCGCATTCAATATCAATGCCACTTACCAGAACGCGGTGAATATGACCAAGTTCGGCAATACGACTTCCACGACTTATGAGGCAACTTACAAGAACAAAATCCCTAATCAGCCATGGATGTTCGGCAACGCAAATCTGAGCATTGGCAAAAATAATGTTTTCGGAAAAGATACCCGCCTGCAATTCAACTGGTTCACCCAATATGTGCATTGGTTTTACCTGACCTGGGAAGCTTTTGGCAATGCAAACGGGAAATCGACGATCCCTACCCAGGTCATTCACAATGCTTCGCTGAGCTATTCCTTCAAAAACGGCCGCTATAATATTTCAGGTGAATGCAGAAACCTGACCGACGATCTGGCATTCGACAATTTCAGGTTGCAGAAACCGGGGCGATCATTTTCATTGAAACTCAGGTATTTTTTAAAATAATCCATTCTAATAATTCAAAAACAAATTCAATAAGATGAGCAAATTAATAAGCTTTTCAGCCAAGGCGGCTACCATAATGCTTCTGGCGTTTACCCTGAACAGTTGCAGCGACGACACCGGCGGTGAGAAACCTGAACCTGTGGAAGAAGGTAAGTATTCCGCTGTTTTGTGCGTGGGCAGCTGGCCCAACACGGCCTATTACATTGCTGATGTGCCTTCGCTGACGGAAGGGACGATCAGCTTGCAGGGTAACGGTGCCGAAATGACCGGTAAAGTATACGCACAGGACGTGATCCAGAAAGACGGTTTTTATTACCACGCCAATTTCGGCAGCGGTCGCCTTGGTAAATATCACGTGGAAAACGGTGCGCTTCTGGTCGATAAGGAAGTTCCTTTTACGCACCTCAACTGGAGTTCCTACGCCTGGGTCGACAATCAGACCCTGGTTATTTTCGGTACCGGAGAATCGGAAGGCCGCTACGCGATCATCAAGGTTGCAGACATGTCCGTAACAACCGGCAAGCTGAACCTGGAAGCAAGACCAGCTGGTTTCGACGATTACAACATCGGTTTTGCCGAGTACCGCGATGGTAAGTTGTTCCTGGGTTATGGTTTCGCTTCGACCGATTTTACCAAATATCCAGATATGGCTGTGTACCAGAAATTCAATGTTGCCGTGATCAATTATCCTGCGATGAGCATTGAAAGTACGATTTCCGATATCCGCACCACTTCGCCGGGCGGCTCTCCCGTATATGCACCGGGATCATTTATCGATGAAAACAATGACCTCTATTTCATCAGCGACCCTGTTTTAAATTATGATTACAAGTCGCCTTCTTCCGTTTACAGGATCAAAAGCGGTTCTACCCAGCTTGACCCAACTTACTATTTTGATTTTTCTTCCAAAGTCAATAATGAAATGGGTGCTGCGATGTGGTACATCGGAAACGGGAAGGCCATTGTTCGTACCAGAGTAGCCGGACAGTCCATCGATACCGACCACTCATTTTCTGTCATTGACGTAAAAACAGGCTCATTTATTAAAAAACTCGCTCTGCCTGCCGACAAAGGCGAAAGAATGGTTCAGGCGGTGATTGTCGAAGATGGCAAGGCTTACATCGCTGTAAATGCTGCAGACAAAGACTATATCTGGGAATATGATCCGGCAACCGACAAGCTCACGCATGGGGCTGAATTTGTCGGAGGCATCGATTACATTCTTCGCCTGGAAAAAACAAAATAAGCTTCCTATACCCATAACAATCTCCCGGTTTCATGTAAAAACTGTGTAGGCATGAAACCGGGGATCAATAAGACCCTTCAACAAATACTCCCGCCAGCTTGTTTTTAGGTGGTTTCACAACAAAACGACTAATTATGATGATGATGACAATCCTAAAAAAAATCAATGCCTGGCTGCATCTCTGGCTCGGCTTAGCTTCCGGAATTGTTGTCATCATTGTTGGTCTGACCGGTTGTATTCTGGTCTTTGAAACAGAAATTGAAGATCTTACCCTGTCCCACCTGCATGCCGCCAATCCTCAGAAAAAAGAAATGCTGCCTCCGTCGGTGCTATGGAGAAGTGTGAAACAGGCTTTGCCCGATAAAAAAATCCATAGCGTATGGTACCACGGTGCCGATCATACCGCCCATTTCAGCCTCGATTCCGATTCGCTGGTGTATGTCAATCCATACAATGCCGAAATCGTAGCGATGGTGGATCACGAAGATTTTTTCCATTTCATCCTCGACGGACATACTTCCCTCTGGCTTGAGAGCAAAACCGGGCAGGCCATTGTCAGTTACGCGACCCTCATTTTTTTCGTATTGCTGATCACCGGTATGGTACTTTGGTGGCCTAAAAAGTGGAATAAGTCGGGCAGGGACAAAAGTTTTAAGATCAAATGGAATGCGAAGTTCAAGCGGGTCAATTACGACTTGCACAATGTCCTTGGTTTTTATTCACTAAGCATCGCGCTCGTCATCACGATCACCGGCCTGATCATGGGCTTCCGGTGGTTTTCGAAAAGTTTTTATTGGCTGAGCTCGGGAGGGGAACAACCTGCAGCTTATGTAAGGTCTTTTTCGGACACCACCCTCACCAACGTTCCCGCCTCTATGGATAATGTGGACAAAGCATGGAAGCTTGGCGTCGAAAAAATAGGTGTTTACAACAAAGACGCGATTATCGTTGATTTTCCGGAAAAAGCCTCCGACCCTATTTCGCTTTGTACCGATATGTACAACGGGTCCTGGCGGTACGTTTACCTGGACCAGCACACGCTCAAACAACTTCCGTCCACCGAGACACAAATTGCCGAGCTCGACATTGCCAAGTGGCTGAGGCGCACAAACTATGCGCTACATGTAGGCGCCGTCGGCGGAATGATCACCAAAGTCCTCTATTTTCTGGCCAGCCTGATCTGTACCAGCCTTCCTGTTACCGGTTTTTATGTCTGGTGGGGCAAGCGTGGAAAGGAAAAACGCAAAAAGAGAAAACGCGACCAACAATTCTCAAACCGGGACCTCTCAGTTTCACCAGGTAAAATCTAAATTCGGCCCTGCATTTTTCTACCAGCTACTGATGTGCGTTCGACATCAGCTGATATCTTTACGTCCTTTATTTCAACACTATGAAAAATAAAATAAAATATAACCTCTGTCTTATTTTTTACCTGCTGGCTATTTCAGGAGGTCCGGGAATATTGAAAGCGCAGACCGTGCCGGCCTACCAGATCAAAGGACTGATCATCGACTCCGTTTCCAGAAAGCCCATCGAATTTGCCACCATCAGCATTCTTGACTCCGAAAAAAAGGTAGTAGCGCTTACATATTCCGATGAAAACGGTGTATTCAAATCGTCAGATGTTACCATTGGCACATTTTTCCTGAATTTATCTTTTGTGGGTTATGCACAAAAAACACTGCCGTTTCAGATCAAATCTCAGTCAACGTTCGAATTTGGCACTATTTTCCTCAAACCTGATGCTACTGAACTGAGTGCTGTGACCATTACCGGCACCCGCCAACTGATCGAACAGCAACCCGGAATGCTGATCTATAATGCTGAAAAAGATATCAGCAACCAGGGCGGAACCGCAGCAGACGTGCTTCGCAAGGCGCCGATCCTGAATGTGGATGCAGCCGGAAATGTGACCATGCGCGGCAATTCCAACCTGCGGATCCTCATTAACGGAAAATATTCCGGACAAATGGCGCGGAGCCCGGCTGATGCCCTGAACATGATGCCTGCCGGTTCCATCAAATCGGTGGAAGTAATTACAAGTCCTTCTGCCAGATATGATGCAGAGGGAGCCGCAGGGGTTATTAATATTATCACGAAAAAAGGAAACCAGAATACCAGCGGGACGATTGAAACCGTAATAGGGAATCTTGAACAAGCCATAAATCCCCGCATTGCCATTAATCGTGACAAATGGAATATCAGTTCTACCCTGCACATGCACCGTTTCCGGAATAAGGAATTACTCGGCATGGACAGGACCACAACTGAAAACGGCCAGCAGAGCGGACGAATCATTCAGGATATTGTAAAGGATAATGCAAAACCGCACGGTTCGGGCGACCTTCAGATAGAATATGCCCCGGATTCGGCAAATCTTTTTAATTTTTCGCTGAATGGCTGGCTCGGGAACTGGCCCCAAAACAGCGAGCAGCACAACCGTAGATTCTCGCCCGGCGGACAACTGGTTGAGGAATACTATCAGTCGGTAAAAACCAAAGCACCCAATACCGGCGTGGACCTGAACCTGGGTTATACCCGGAAGTTTAAAAAACCCGGTGAAGAATTGTACCTGATGGCCCAGCACAACCGCGCCCGGGACAATTATGATTACAATGCGTCCCAGAGAGACAACGAAGATATTCTGGTGTACCGGGAGAAAAATGATAACAAGACCACAAATCGCGAGTGGACATTCCAGGGTGATTATATCCTGCCCTTGTCGGCGTCGGGAAAACATGCGCTGGAAAGCGGTGCAAAGGCAATTTTACGAAACGTAAGCAGCTTATACGATGTGGCGGCCAGCGAAAACGGTCAGCCTGATGTGCTGGTCCCGATCGGATCAAGATCGGATGAGTTTGACTACCGGCAGGATGTACTGGCAGCGTACAGCCAGGTTAAGTTCAAATGGAACAGCGGCTGGGCTTTACACGCCGGGGCGCGTATGGAAGGTACTTTTCTGGAAGGTAATCAACGCGATATTGGTTTAAATTTCAAAAACGAGTTCTGGAATTTTGTACCGAGCGCGACGCTTTTCAAAAAGCTCGATGCCAACAATAACCTGACACTGAGCTATACCAAACGCATTTCCCGGCCGTCGATCTGGGACCTTAACCCGAACCGCGACAGTCAGGACCCTAAAAATATTGTGACAGGAAATCCAGAGTTAAGACCTGAAGAAGTGAACCAGGTAGAATTCACCTACGCCTTGCAGACCAATTCTGACCTGTTTGTGAACATGTCGGTTTTCGGGCGGAAAACGGATAATTCAATCGAAAGCATTATCACTGTTGATTCCGCCGGCGTCGCAACTACCACCAAGCAAAACCTCGCATCAAACGGTCAGTACGGGGTTAACTTTTCGACATCATTTACCGTATTGCCTGGCTGGAAAGTCAATAGCAATGCCAATGTGCGTTATGCCAAATACAAAAGCGGTGCGTTGAATATCAGCAACAACGGGACTGCCTGGGGAATTAACGTCAACAGTAGCTGGAAACTGCCTAACAATTACAGCGTTCAGGTTTACGGGGATTATGACGCAAGAAGCGTTACTCTTCAGGGTTACGAAACCTATTGGTTTTACTACAGTCTTTCAGCAAAAAAGGAGATCCCTTCGAAAAAACTGACCATAAGCCTCACGACTGTAAGCCCGTTTTCAAATTATATATCACGGAAAGAAATCGTGCGGTCGGCCGATTTCACGAGTTCCCTGCGTACCCAATATCTGATGCGGTCGGTCAGGCTTTCGCTGAATTGGGAATTTGGGGGCCTGTTTAATGAAAACAACCGGAGAAAGATCAATAATGATGATTTAAAAAATGCCAAACCGACAGGTTGAGGTTAACAAAAGTATGCGAGCGAAGCTGGCGCCGAGCTGCGCTCGGTGCCGACTATTCCCCGAGCTCAGCTCGGAAAAGCACCAACGCACAAAACGCCAGAAGCTATTAAAAACAGAAAGTCCGGGGTGCGATCCCGGACTTTTCCATTTACATACAAAAGCTCCTATGCCTTTGCGAGAAACTGCCTCAATACATATTGCAGAATTCCGCCATTGCGATAATAATCTATTTCGATTTTACTATCCAGCCGGCTTTTTACCTGAAAAGTTTTTTCGCTTCCATCTGCCGCTACCGCCAACACAGACAACAACTGATTCGGCCGCACTGCGTCGGTCAGATCTGCGATGCTGAATGTTTCAGTACCGTCCAGGCCCAGGCTTTCTCTGCCTTCGCCATCCAGAAACTGCAAAGGAATCACACCCATACCGACCAGGTTACTGCGGTGGATACGCTCGTAACTTTCGGCAATGACGGCCCTTATACCCAGTAAAAATGTTCCTTTCGCGGCCCAGTCGCGTGATGAACCGCTGCCGTATTCTTTTCCGGCGATCACCAGCAATGGTGTCTGGTCAGCCTTATAGCGAAGAGACGCTTCATAAACCGACATTTCCTCATTTTCAGGCAGGTAAGTTGTAAACCCTCCTTCCTTAGATGCCAGTTTGTTTTTGATACGGACATTGGCAAAAGTACCCCGCACCATCACCTCATCATTTCCCCTGCGCGAACCGTATGAATTGAACTCCTCATAAGGAATCCCCCGATCGAGCAGATATTGCCCGGCTGCCGAATGTACACTGAAAGACCCTGCCGGCGAAATATGGTCTGTAGTAATAGAGTCGCCAAGCATCAGGAGCACCCGTGCATCTTTTAACGGCTGGATCTGTCCCGGGACAGGCGACAGGCCAATAAAAAATGGCGCCTCTTTTACATAAGTTGATCTTTCATCCCATTTGTAGGCTTTGTCCAGAGGCACTTCCAGGTTCTGCCACTGGCTGTTCCCTTCAAATATCTTGCCGTAACTTTTTCCATAAAATTCCTTTTTCACAACATTTTTAACGACCTCATGGATTTCCTCCTGCGATGGCCAGATATCCCTGAGAAACACCGGTCCTCCATCTTGATCGAAGCCCAGCGGTTCTTCATCCATATCAATATCCATCCTGCCCGAAATCGCATAGGCTATCACCAGCAGGGGTGACATCAGAAAATTAAGTTTGATCTGCGGATGGATCCTGGCCTCAAAGTTCCTGTTACCGGAAAGCGCCGCCGCCACCACGAGATCATTGTCCGCGACAGCCCCGGAGATATGGTCGGGCAACGGGCCTGAATTCCCGATACAAGATGTGCAGCCGTAACCTACCACATTGAATTTCATGGCTTCCAGGCTCGTCAGCAGGCCTGCTTCCATCAGATAGTCGGTCACCACTTTTGAACCCGGCGCGAGGCTGGTCTTGACCCAGGGCTTGACATTAAGGCCTCTTTCCAAAGCTTTTTGCGCCAGAAGCCCCGCTCCGATCATTACATCCGGGTTGGATGTATTGGTACAGCTCGTGATAGCTGCAATCACCACGTCGCCGTCATTCAGATAATACCGCTCGTCGTTATGCTTTACTTTCGCAGCCCGCATATCAAAATGCTCCGCCTGCGCGATAAGCGAGGGTTCGACGTTCCCGCCCTCGTCTGCCCAGCGGCTGAGAGGGCGATCTACAAACTGAATGTATTTCCGGGAATATTTGGTTTCAAGAATGTCGGAAACCGTCTGTTTTGCCTCTGATAACAATATTTTATCCTGTGGTCTGCTCGGCCCGGATATCGTTGACACGATAGAAGAAAGATCCAGTTCCACAACCTGGCTGTAAATGATGGCATCCTCATTTTCCCGCCACAAGAGATTTTCCTTCGAATACTGCTCCGTGAGTGCAATGGTTTCTACCGGTCGCCCGGTATCGGTCAGGTATTGAACAGTTTTTTCGTCAATTGGAAAATATGTAATTGTACAGCCAAACTCCGGCGACATGTTGCCGATAGTAGCCCTGTCAGGAACGGATAAAGACGCCAGCCCCTCGCCCGACACTTCTACAAACTTCCCGACAACTTTTGTTTTCCTCAACACTTCGGTAATGGTGAGCACCAAGTCAGTAGCTGTGGTCCCGGCTGGCAGTTTTCCGGTCAGTTTCAAACCGATGACCTGTGGCACCGAGAAAAACTGTGGTTGCCCCAGCATCGCAGCTTCGGCTTCGATACCACCTACCCCGTAAGCGACGATACCGAGCCCATTGACCATCGGCGTGTGCGAATCGGTTCCAACCAGCGAATCCGGGAAAGCAGTACCCTCTTTTTCGATCACGCATTTCGAAAGATATTCAAGATTTACCTGGTGACAGATCCCCATACCAGGTGGCACAACCGAGAAATTATCAAAAGCAGTTTGCGCCCATTTCAAAAACCGGTATCGCTCACTGTTGCGTTCATATTCGCGGTCTACATTACGTGAATAAGCCTCATTATTGCCAAAATAATCCACCTGCACAGAATGGTCGATCACCAGATCGACCGGGATCAATGGGTTGATCAATGCGGAATCCTTGCCCTGCCTGCTCATTTCTTCCCGCAATGACGCGATATCCACGATAGCAGGCACACCCGTAAAATCCTGCATCAGCACGCGGGCGGGCATAAAGGGAATTTCCTTATCCTCCGGTTCAGGCTGCCATTTCAGCAGTGTATCAATGTGTTCGCGGGTGATAACATATCCGTCATAATTTCGCAGTACATTTTCCAGCAGAATCCGGATACAAAACGGCAAACGCGAAATATCCTCACCTTTTTCCTGTAAGGCCCTCAGACTAAAAAATGACAGCGGTTTGCCATTCAGTTTCAATTCTCTTTTAATTCCCAGATAGTCCTGATCCATTAGCTAGTGGTTTAGGGTTCAAAATTTAAGACAAAGCAATAGTCGTGTTGCCAGCATTCAGTCAGGCAAATACCCTGCCAGCCGGGATTTCTCAAATTAGGCCTGATACCGACTAATTTACAAGTTATCCGATCCAAAAACTCACTGCTGCTGCAAATTTCCCTACCCTGCCACGGAAACAAGGATTTACACGAATGCCCGCGGTTGATACGATTCGTGCAAATCAGTGCATCCGTGGCATTTTAGACGCCAGTCAGATAATACCAGCTTTCATCCTCGAAAACAAAAGTGGATTTCTCGTGGTGAACCTGTTTTTTCCCGCTCCTGTCGCGATATGTAGCCTTAAATTCAACCGTAAAAGTATCGGCATGTATGATTTCAAGCCCCAGCCACTGGCTGCCTTTCGCCCATTGTTCGATCTCCTTTCGGGACAAGCTTGCCCGTTTCGAAGCATGCGTGGTGCTGATCAGGTAATCCACTGCCCCAACCACATAAGCACTGTACCGCGAGCGCATCAGCTTCTCGGCAGAGGCCGCTTTGGCAACACCTTTAATAAGAGGGCCACAACAACGGGAATATGGTTCATTGGAGTTACAAAAACAGGTTTTCATAAATGGATACTATTTTGGCATCGTTTTTTGTTAACGGTCAAAAATAGCAAACTATATTACACTCCGGTGACATTCATACCCACATCCCTAAATCCCAACGTATGAAAAAATTAACGACTGCCGCGTTTTTGATCCTGCCACTTGCATTGCTTGCTCAGAAAAACGAATTTACGATCCGGGGAAAGCTGGGTGATGTTGGTCCACCGGCCAAGATATACCTGGTCAATGCGGAAAGCAAGGCAGTGTTAGATTCGGTTTTTGTAACAGAAGGAGCATTCAAGTTCATTGGCGAGGTTGACGCTCCGATCCCGGCTTATCTTACATTAAACAAAAACGACAGCGGATTTAGGAACAGCAAGGAATCAAAGTTTTTTTATCTGGAAAAAGGCTTGATCACTGTGAATGAAAGTTCAGGAAAACTAGGTGAGGCCATTGTTACCGGGACACCCAATAATGCGGCCAATACTGAATACAATCAGATCGACAAGCGGATCATGTCGCTGAGCGAAAAGATAGAGGAGAAAAAAAATGCCGCCGGTGCTGACCAGCAACAATCGGAAGTGTTAAAAAAAGAAATTGAAAAATTGGAGAAGGCAAGGATGGACGAAGGCAAAAAAGCATATCTCCAATTTGTCAGATCGCACCGCAATGCAATGATCAGCCTCATGGCCCTCACCGAGCTGATTTACGTCGAAGACCATACCAAGGTCGCTGCTGCTTACAAAACCCTGACATCAGAACTAAAAAATAGCCCAAAAGGAAAGCAGCTCGGCGATCAGCTCGCAGCGCGCCAGAAGATCGAAATAGGTTCGTTTGCACCAATTTTTAGCATGCCGGACACCAGCGACAACATAGTCAGTCTCTCGTCTTTGGCTGGTAAATATGTATTGCTCGACATGTGGGCATCGTGGTGTGCGCCCTGCCGGGAAGAAAACCCTAATCTTGTGAAGGCATACCAGGCTTACAAGGATAAAAATTTTACAATTCTCGGCGTGTCGCTGGACACCGAGTCGGACAAGAACAAGTGGCTGGCCGCTATTAAAAAAGACCGGCTTGAATGGACGCAATTGTCGGACCTGAAAGGTTGGGATAATGAAGCGGCCAAATTATACGGCGTTGCTGGAATTCCTCAAAATTTTCTGATCGATCCAAGTGGTAAAATCATTGCAATGAATCTTCGGGGCGACGAACTTGCTAACAAACTCGCAGAAACCCTGGGCAATAAAAATTAGAGCCTCACATTCATATAATCACCCATTTACAAAATACCGGCAGTCACCCGACTTTGCCTTTTATGGAAGAGTTTTTTCTTATCTTGTTATAAAATAGCAGCTTACACCTCATTCCATTAAACTTAACCGACAGAAAACATGGCAGCAGCCTGGACAATAGCAATAATCGTTCTGCTCTGGTATTGCGTTGAAGAGTCGCGTAAAAGCAAGCCCAACTGGGCCAGAGCCTTTGTCGCCGCCATTTTTTGGCCGATTACACCTTTTCTCAGAAGGTATCGCTCCGGGAAACGGGAAGTGAAGGATTCTTAATATCAATGCCACGGATACACGAATGTACACGGATGTTCTTCGTGTAAATCAGTGTATCCGTGGCATTATTTCAATCGGGAAAACAGCAAAAGCAACTCAGCCACAATTTTACGGGACGCCTCTGTTTCAACACGGTTGGTACTCAGCCAGGTCTCATAACCACCCAGTTGATGTTGCTCAGGTGTAGGCAGATAACCATACCCTCCATTGGCGAGTTCTATCGTGAATGATGGATTAAACGGGCTTTTTGCTTTGATTTCCAAACCCGTCTCCGCAAAAGTTTCAAAAGGAATCGCCGCAATACCCAGGTCACCAATTCTGAAAGCCTGCAGGATAACACTAATGTTATCAGGCCATTCCTGCATCTGCAAGCTGCGTTGCGCGTAGGTTTTTTCCAGAGGATGATTCGGTTTAATGCTGTCCGGACGAGACAGTACTCCCTGCGCCCATTTCACCAGGCCGGCATCCGGCCTCCGTACTTTCAGCGAAAGCTCCGACTGCACTGCCTTTAACCCAACCCAGTCCTGATGTTTGATCGTTTTGTAAACGCGCAGTACCTCCGTCGCCACGTCGTTTGCAACCAGACGCATTTTCTGATAATGCGGCAACTTTTCGGGCGAACCCTTCACATTGATATTATTCACGTCACCCGAAGTTCCGTTGGACATAATGCCCACAAAAGGCGGATCCTGGCGGTCCGCTTTCAGCAATTCCTGCATCCGGTCGGCAAAAACCGCGAAATAATCGGCTGAAATATGGTTATCGGGCAGACCACCCACATAATGGAGCGAATAATTTGCCAAAACCGCAATCGGTCGGCCGGAAACAGATTGCACCGAAATAAATGAAACGCCGGGATCGGTAGTACCCGCTGGTTCCAGCAGATTCGGGTTGCCCACACCCGGGTTCATCACCGCCTGATCGGTTCCTCCGAATGGGTTTTTCGTCGGAGTACCCGGCTTCATTTTCCATCTTCTGTTAAAAAGATGCTGCGGAACACTCCCTGTGCCCCACCCTATTTTTGCCGGTTCGAGGTTATTGATCGCAACCTGCACGCCGTCAGCAATGCGGTGCGCCAGAAAACGCTGGTACTCATCCAGCGGCTCATCCGGATGCCAGCCGCGCCTCTTTTCACCTTCGCCTCCGGCACTTGTTCCCGAATGAGTATGCGTGGCCGCCATGAGCATATTTGCTTTCGGAAGCTGCGTTTTTTCGTTAATGAGTTTTTTGGCTTCATCAAAAACCTCCCGGTTGATCGACACATTATCGCAAAGGACAAAAATTAGCTTATTAGTCCCGTCGTCCAGAACGAGAGCGCGGGCGCTGAGCTGATCGTGGATATGCATGGCAGGAGGAGGTGTTCCGAAATTACCTACAATCCCATCGCCGAGATAAGGCGTAATGTTGCTGACCGAGGCTCCGGCCCTGAACACTTTTTCCTGTGCATGCGCTTCCATGCTAACTGAAAAATAACCGGCCACTATTACGCAGCAGGTCATCCTGAATAGCCATCGCTGTATTTTCATTCGCTTTATTTTTTCGTAAAATCAACCAAGAATGTCTCCGCTCATTCACTAAAAGATATTCGCGACAATGTAATACCCATTAAACTTATGGAGGAACAGAATCTATGTGACTTATAGATACCGCAAAAACACCTAAAACAAAAAACATCTTTATTCCCGGAATGATAGCAGCAAACCGGAAATAAAGATGCTTTTGGGTAAAATGCACTAGTATGGATTGGAAGGCATCACTTCCCAGGATTTTACAGAAATGATTTTTGCATCCCCGCCCTTTGAAAAAAGTTTGATACCGGTGCCGCCCAACGTCGGGTAAACAGATCTGCCGATCGCCTGCTTGTCATTTGCAAAAACTTCAACAATGGATTTGTCTACAAAAACCCGTAATGTCAGCTGCTCGCCGGCGTCCAGTTCCAGAGGGGCACTTTCGGTAACCTTGCGGCCATATCCCAGGCTGCTTTTTGCGGTGTTGACATTCAGCGTTTTGCCGGCAGCATCATAGTAAATTTCGGTTTTTTCGCGGCCATCCTGCGAGCAACCTACCATAACGCCAATCGTTTTCGCCTTCCCCGGTGCGACGGTTATTTCGAGTTCAACAAGCTCCTTCCCAAAGCCGTCCAAAGCCAGCTCCGTGCCATCCTTGATCACAAAATCCTTTTTGATCTGCTCTGCCTGCCGCAACAGTTTGACTTCTTCTACCGGCGCCATCCGCAGCTTTCCATCCTTTCCTGCCCATAACGAACGCGGCAAACCATATACCCCTGTCCAGCCCGACTCATCCTTCACTTTGTCGGGGCGGTCGTCAAATATCCATGACCACATGATCTGCCTGTTTTTATGGTCGGTCAAAGCCTCCGGAGCAAAATAAGCATTATCAACCCAGGTCATACGGCCATGGTTGACGGGCTGGAACTTGTCGTTCTTATAGTCCCCTACATAGTATTGCGCTCCCTTGTTATGACTGATAAAAAGCAGCAAATGCTTGTCACTCAACTTCCCGCCATCGGGTCCCGCAGGCAGGGGCAAAAAACTGGCGCACATATTGTCTTCGGATTTATCCGTCCACTTCCGGTCTGAATCATAGAACTCGTGCAGATATTTCCAGCTCTTTTTATCCTCTGAAACAAACAAATACGAATGATCACCCTGGTACTTGGGAGGGTCATTGTCTTTCCGGCCATACTTGTTCAGTACCAGCAGGTTTCCGGTCAGCATATAATATTTACCGTCTTTAAACCAAATATTGGATGGATCTGCCGAGCCGTAGATCTGCTCATTTCCTTTTTCGTCTTTGGTTACGGTAAACCCCCATTCTGTCGAACGGATGATCGGATCTGCCGAACCCGAGGTCCATGTGTCGAAATGTTCGTCCGAACTCTCCGACAATCCTATTCCGCTCGGGCCACTTTTCTCAATCCTCGACTGAAATGTTTCCCCTTTCGCCAGATTGATTACCTGCCAGTAGCTCAAAGTCGCTTTCCCGTCTTTGTCCACAAAAGCCCCCCCGCTGAAAATGCCGTCTTCGCCTTTCCCCGGCACAATTGCATCAGGGTGATGCCGCCAGTGGAACATATCCTTGCTCGACACATGTCCCCACGAAAAACCTCTTTGTTCCCTGTAATACAGATACATAAGATGGTATCGGCCATTGAAATAAAATGCTCCGTTAGGGTCCCCCGGAATGCCCCTGCCCTCCGGAACACAAAAATGGTAGGCCGGGCGGTACGGATCAGCCAGCAGCCGCTCGCGGAAAGACCGGGTCGATACTACCACACTTTTGGGAACCGGCTGGTCGGAAATCCACTGTATACCGGATGTCCCCGTGACCTTTATAGTATCTACCACTTGCGAAAAAGCAGGTGTCTGACATAACATACCGGCAATGAAAATGCCTTTTATAATTTTCATATCTTTAAATTGTTATTTCATGTAACTTATTGCCTTCCATGGCTTTCTGAATTTCTTCAAGGCTTTTTCCTTTTGTTTCGGGAAGCATTTTCCACACAAAAAGAAAATGAAGTACCATCATAAAGGAGAAAAAATAGAATGAAAACTGGATCCCGTTCGGGACTTCGTCGGCGATGACCGGGAATAAAAATGAAATCACCGCAGCCATCAGCCAGTGCGTAGTACTTCCCAGCGACTGCCCCTGCGACCTGACCTGATTCGGGAAAATTTCGGAAATAAAGACCCAGATCACCGCGCCCTGCGAAAAGGAGAAGAACACAATGAAACCCATCAGGCAAATCATGGGAAAATATCCGCCGGAAGCTCCGGTCAGCGCCCAGCCACTCAGCGCGAGAAAGCATGTCATGCCCAGCGACCCCACCAGCAACAGCGTTCTCCGTCCGAACCTGTCGATCACCGATACGCCGCTGAAAGTGAAAATAAACAGCGTAAGCCCGACCGAGACGGATTGCAGAAACGCGTCTTCCTGCCCTATTCCGGCCATTTCGAAAATACGGGGTGCAAAATAAAGAAGCGCATTGATACCCGTGAGCTGATTAAACGTAGCCAGCAGGACGACGAACAACACCGGCTTGCGGTAATTTGTATTAAAAAGCGAAACACTTTGGGAATCAGTCATAGAGGAGGAAAAATCCGCAACCAGTTTACTGATATCCGTTTCACCGGAACGGCTCAGTACCTTGCGTGCCGAAACTTCATCCCCTTTGAGCAAATACCACCTCGGACTTTCGGGTATTGTAAAAAGCAGTCCGAAGAAAATAAAAGAAGGAAAAGCCTGCACGCCCAGCATCCACCGCCAGGCCTCTTCGCCTGCATCGATAAAAAGGTAATTGGAAATATAGGCCATCATGATCCCAAACACCACATTCAGCTGAAAGGAACCAACCAGCCGGCCTCTGACCCGGGCCGGGGAAATTTCGGCGATATACATAGGCCCTACCACCGACGAAGCACCCACTGCCACGCCGCCCAGTATTCTCGCTACTAAAAAAATCAGCCAGTCGGTAGTGAGCGCACAGCCCAGAGCGCAAACGAGATATAGAACCGAGATCACAAAAAGAACTTTCTTCCGCCCGTATTTCTGAGCCGGTGCGCCTGCAAAAATCGCCCCGATCAACGTTCCGATGAGTCCGGAAGCGATGGTAAATCCATGTGCGACACTGCTCAGCTTCCAGTAGATCTGGATCGCTTTTTCAGCCCCGGAAATGACCGCCGTGTCCAGGCCGAACAAAAAACCGCCCAGTGCAACCACAAAAGACCAGTAATAAACTTTGGTTAAGCTATTCATTTGCAAGATGTTTTAATGTTAACAAAAGTTTGTTTTGGCCATCTGCCAGCAATGCAGGCCCGATACTTTCACGCTTCCGCCTCCTTCGCTGAAAACCTTGATAGCGGTACTGTCCGGTGTCGGGTACACACGCTGGGTGACGCAGATACGACTGTTTACGAAAACTTCAACGATCGATTTATCTATAAAAACTTCCAGGGTCAGATCTTCACCAGGATTCAATGCAAAAGGTGCACGCTGCTCAGAAACGAATTCGGGCACCGATTTGTCGAGATAACCCATCATGCAATAGGAAGGGAACTTCACATTGCCGGGCCTGGCAGAATTGACGTAATCGATCACAATTTCCTTTTTGACAGGATCATATTTGATAATCGTCTCTTCCTTTCCATCCTCCGAACACAGTACTTTCAAGCCGAATGCCTCATTTTGCCTGGCAGAGAATTTCGCATGCAATTCCACCGCATTCCCGGAAAAACCTGCTACTTTTTTCTCTCCCTTCCCATTGATTGTGAGCACATTAATTACCTTTTCGTTAAACCTCAGCAATTTCACTTCATCCGGCGGGGCAATGATCAAATCCCCTTTTTCTGACAACGACAATACCCTCGGCAGGCTCATTGTCCCCGACCAGCCGTGCTCGTCTTTATAATCCCTTCTTTCCAGCACCCAGCCCCAGAGTATCCGGCGGCCTTTGTTGTCGACAAGTGTTTCGGGAGCAAAAAAAGTACCGCCGTACCAGTTCATTCGCGCATGTTTTTCCGGCACGAACTGTTCGTTCACAAAATCACCGATGTAATACTGGGTACCCAGATTGTGACTGATCGCGACGGCCACATATTTTTTGCCCAATTTGAAAAAATCCGGGCAAGACCAGTCTTCGGAATCGTTCCGCATCCGTTTGGTCTCATCCATAAAAGTACCGACGTACTTCCAGCCCACCAGGTCCTGGGACTTGAACAGCGCAGCCGGGTTCCCGCCCGAAATCTGGTAATAATTATCGCCTTCCAGCCAGATATGCGGGTCCCAGGCGTTCTGACTGTTGTCATCTTTGCGCTCGGTCAGCTCGCCTTTTTTCCGGATCGGCAGTACCGGATTTTGCTTGAATTTCTCCCATTGATTCAGCTCATCGTCGGCCGCTTTGGCAATACAGTTCCCCGATTCGGTACCGTGATACACAAGATGCGGAACCCCTTCCTTCGACAAAAATGCGCCTCCGCTGAAAATCCCGGTTTCCGGATCGCCCTGCCCGACGGTCAGCATAGGCGGAAGTGCTGTCCAATGAAAAAGATCGTGGCTCACCACATGTCCCCACCAGTGTATCCGGTTTCCTTTTTCATCATTATGCTGATAAATATAGCCCAGATGGTACTTTCCTTTCCAGAAGATCGCACCGTTCGGATCGAAAGGATACGCATTTCCTTCGGGTGAAACAAAATGATAAGTCGGACGCAGCGGATCGTTGAGGAGCTTGGCTCTTAGCAGTCTGGTGCCATTTTCAAGGTCTTTTTGCTCAGTACCTGCCTTCGCAGCAGGCTGTTGTTTCTTTTTTATCCCGTCATTTTCCTGATCCAGAATGTTCTTTACGGAAAAAGGAGCGAGTACCGATGTTACGGTTATATCCTGCAAAAACTTTCGTCTGCTCATTTGCGATATGAATTTAATGTTTCCGGGAAAAGACAGTCTTCTCCCGGATATAACTTTTTGTTTGTGAATGGATTAGTAGCCCGTATTCTGCTTGTACAATCCTTTGCTCAAATCGATCTGTTTTTTGGGAATAGGTAAAAATTCGTCCCGGCCTTTCGTAAATGAGGCAGATGCCAGATGCGGCCGACGGGTCTTTTCTACCTGAAAATACTGGTTTATGGTTTCGGCCATAATCCCCCAGCGCATCAGGTCGTAGGCCCGGAAACCTTCACAGGCAAATTCAAGCCTTCTTTCCCATTGTAAAGCCTTGAAAGCGGTGGCTTTGGACCAGTCTATATTCTTCCCAGCCCCGGTAGCGATGTACGGTTTGATATCGAAATTGCCCGTCGGCATCCCTTTCACATCCACCAGCTTGCCGGTACTTTTCGCAGCCCGCTCCCGGATCTGGTTGATGAGCGGCAACGCTTCGTTGGGCCTGTCGAGTTGGATCAGTGCTTCGGCCAGCCACAGGATCACATCGTCCATACGGAGCACATCCCGGTTTTTGGAACTGTCTTTCCACGGGTTAACCGGCTGGTAACAAGGCGAATCGTAGATCACCGTTTCTTTCATCGACATAAACCCGCCATAGGTTTCATATTGCCTTGTCCAGGTTTTTTCATTGAAAATAAAATCGGCTTTGTACTTATAAGGTACCCCGTCCATCGCAACGGTATGTAGTAAACGCGGATCGACCGGATTAGCTTTCACACCCTGCGCTCCATTGATGTTCACTGTATTGTAGTTGTCAAAATCCGGCAGGCCGTTTTTGGTACGAAAAACATTGACAAGATTTTGGGAAGGAGAATGATAACCGCAG
Source organism: Dyadobacter bucti (assembly GCF_005869225.1). Taxonomy (GTDB): domain Bacteria; phylum Bacteroidota; class Bacteroidia; order Cytophagales; family Spirosomataceae; genus Dyadobacter; species Dyadobacter bucti. The sequence goes on from NZ_SWFP01000002.1 coordinate 702,122, forward strand.
CAGCCATATTCAGCCACCATCGGATAGCTCACCATAGTAGTACCGTTGATGTTCCCGCGCGGGGTACCGTCATCGTGTGAAAACTGTATCGCCCAGAGCGACTCGATCCCGTTTTGGGTTTCACATCCGAAATTATCCCCGAAATCGTTGAACAACGCTTTGCCCGACGAACTCACAACATCCTGACATAAAGCCACGACCTCAGTCAGTTTTTCTTTGTTGATATGGATCACTTCGTGAGTCGCATTCTGCTCGTAAGCCGCAAACAGCAGTACTTTCGCCAGATATGCCTTCGCGGCGTATTTGGTTGGCCTGCCCACCGCACCGTCGGCGTGGGTAGCGGGCAGGTTTTCCGCTGCAAAGCGCAGGTCGTCAATGATCTTGTTCCACAATTCCTGATCGCCCAGATCGTTTCCGACCGTATTATATTGATCCACTGGTACGGTTTCGTCTATAAACGGAACATGCTTGAAATTCACTTTCAGCCAGAAATAGTTATTGGAGCGCAAAAAACGCATTTCTGCGATCCGCATGGTTTTATTGGGCATCTGATCGTCGGTCATTTTATTGAGAATGCCCAGCGCAAGGTTGGTCCGGGAAATAGTATTGTATTCCACATTCCATTTTCCCTGCACGCCCGCTTCGTCTGTAGTCATATTGGAAAAAGTTTCGGCTATATTCCATTCCGGCAAATCCCCTACCCCGGCCCCGCCTTTGTAAGCATCGCCTCCACGCAGGTCCCCGTAAGGCCAGGGCGTGAGCGGGTGCAGGTAGTATTTCTCTTTGCCCTGGGCAGAATAAGCAGCGATCACCATTTTTTCTGCATTTTCGGGTGTTGAGAGCTGTTCTTCCGATAAAATTCCCTTGGGCGTTCTTTCCAGGAACGATTCACTGCATGCCGTAGCAAGCAACAGCAGGATGCAAGTTGTAATACTATTGATAATGAGTTTCATAAGTTCACAGATTAAAATGTGAGGTTAAAGCCGAATGTCAGCGCGGTCGGGATAGGGAAGTTTTCATTAGGCGACTGCGGATCAAAGCCGCTGAAAGGATTTTTACCAAAACCCTTGATCGTCCATAAATTCTGCCCCTGGACATAAATTCTTCCGCCCGAGATCAGCGAGTTTTTCACCAGCGACTGTGGCAGCGAATAACCGAGCTCCATGGAACCGAGCTTGATATACGAAGCATTTTCGACGAAATAGGAAGAAAAACGTTGCTCGTTGTTCTGGTCGGAGGCTGATATGGCCGGAATGGTGGAAGTGGTGTTGGTCGGCGACCATGAGTCAAGCACCGCAGTTCCGTAGTTCTGCCCCCCGAAAAAACCGAAGAAATGAGTATAGGATTTGATCCCGATGTTGTTCACCATCCTGCCGATCTCCGTTCTCCATAACATACTGAAATCAAAGCTTTTCCAGTTGAGCCGCACATTGATCCCGCCATACACTTTGGGTTCGTTCACACCGATCCAGGTACGGTCATCGGCGTCGATCTTGTTGTCCTGGTTCACATCCCTGAACTTCATCCGCCCTACACCCTTTCCGGGCTGCACCGGGGCGGCATCCACTTCCGCCTGATTCTGGAAAATACCGTCACTGACCCAGCCGTAGAATGAGTTATAAGGCCGGCCAAGAATGACCTGATCGTTCCCGTTGCCCGGATATCCGCCTACGGCCGCTTCGGGCAGGGAAGTGATTCTGTTTTTATTATGGGTTGCATTGGCAGAAATGGTGTAGCCGACCTCGCCCACATTGTTGGTATAGGAAGCCATGAACTCAAAGCCCCAGTTTTTCATCGTCGCCCCGTTGACCCACTGGCCGCCGCCGGGCCCGATGGTGGAGAGGTAAGGCGGATAGACGAGGATATCAGAGGTGTTTTTGTAGTAGTAGTCGAACGTTGCGTTGAATTTGGAGTTGAAGAGCGAGATATCGACACCGAAGTTATTCTGAGTGGTGGTTTCCCATTTCAGATTCGAATTGCCAAGACTGAGCCGCCGGTAACCCGATGGAAGCGGGCCGGTGTCATTTCCGTAAATGTCATAGGCAGTACCATTGTTCAAAGGCCAGTCGTCATCCCCGTAATGTGCCTGGTACTGTCCCCAGGAAGCATAATTATCGATCGCCTGGTTACCGGTTTTCCCCCAGCCATAACGTACTTTCAGATAGGAAATCAAGGGTATGCTTTTGATAAATTGCTCCTCGCTCAAAACCCAGCCTCCTGACAAAGACGGAAAAGTGGAGTATCTGTTATTCTTGCCAAAACGGGAAGAACCGTCCAAACGCACGATGGCTGTGACCAGAAACCGATCACTGAAATTATAAGTGCCTTTTCCAAAGTAGGAGTTCAGGGAATTATCGTAAGCCCCGCCCCCGTTACGGACATTGGTTTCGCCCACATTGAGGTACATATAATCCGGGTCCTCGATCGCAAATCCGTCGCGCGCTCCATACATATCCGCACCGCTTTCGTACACAGCTTCCTGCCCTGCCATCACTGTAAAAGCATTTTTCCCTTTACTGAAATCATAAGTCAATACATTGTTCCAGGTCCAGCTGCCGCCAAAGCTCGACCATTGTTCCATTTTCGTAACATCTTCAGACATAAACCCGGCTGTGTACTTGGTATACATATTCCGCTGCCAATGACCTATTTTGTCAATTCCGAATGCGCTTTTGAAATGCAGGTTTTTGATGATTTGCAGATCTGCAAAAATGGAACCGAAAATCCGCACGTCGTCCGAGCGGTTCTGTTTGTTCCGCATGATGGAAAGCAGCGGATTGAGCCTGTCGCTCATACCCATGACCGGACCACCCCAGCCCACGCCATCGATTGTATGAACCGGCACGATGGACTGCAGGTTGCGGGTTTCGGTCAAGTGGTTTCCCCCGGTCGAATACATTTTAATGATACTGATATCCTCCCCTACTTTCAGGCGGTTGCCCAGTGTCAGATAGTCAGAGTTCAGCCGTACCGAAATCCTGTTCCATTTATTTTCCTTCGTAGTACCCTGGTTATCAAAATAATCCAGCGCCAGCAACGCACGCCCTTTTTCCGTACCGCTGGAAAACGATGCATTGTAGTTCTGGGAAATACCCGTCCGGCTTATCTCTTTCTGCCAGTCGGTGTTGCCGGGTCTCATGGTTTTGATATCATCCAGATATTCCGGAAGAATGATCCTGTCCAGCGCCCAGGCCCCACTGGCATCCCGATGGTCCTCGAACCTGTACACGCCATAGTTCGGGTCTACGCCGTCGTTTCTGGCTGCCATCCACTGCGCACGTCCGTACTGGTCTGTGTTGAGCAAAGGCAGCGGGTTTTTAGGCAAAAAATTCGCGGTAGTCGAGGACGAAAACTGTAACCGGCTCCCCTGTTTGGCCTTTTTGGTCGTGATGATAAAAACACCATTTGCAGCTCGGGAACCGTAGATCGTAGCCGCGGATGCATCTTTCAGTACCTGAATCGACTCGATGTCGTTGGCTGCGATCTCGTTCAGGCCGCGGGTCGTCGGGATACCGTCGATCACATACAATGGGCTCGTGTTGTTCAGTGTGCCCATGCCGCGGATCAGCACTCCGGCGGCGGCATTGGGATTACCAGAGTAGGAAACCTGCGTACCGGCCAGATGCCCGTCGAGTCCTTTCATGACGTTACCTGTGCTTGCGCTGGCACCTCTTATATCATTCATTTTCACCACAGTGACCGCCCCCGTCAGGTCTGCTTTCCGTTGCGTTCCGTAACCCACGACCACCACTTCGTCCAACGCTTTCTGGTCTGCTGCCATCGTGACGTCCATGTCTGTTTTGGTACCAACAATGATTTCCTGACTCACATAACCGACAAAAGAAAATATCAGTACCGTGTTTTCATCCGGCACTTCCACCGAAAAAGCACCCTGCGAATCGGAGGTAGTGCCGGACTGCGTCCCTTTCAGCAGGATGTTCACGCCCGGCAGGCCCTCGCCTTTTTCATCTGTGATCCTGCCTTTTACAGTTTGTTCCAAAACCGGCGCCTGCGTTTCGGGAATGACGGATTCTTCTTTCCGTACAGCCTCTTTCTTAATAACAATATTCTTCTTAAAAATTTTGTAGGACAAAGGCAGGTCCTGAAACAGCCTGTTAAGGGTCTGTTCGATCGTCGCATTCCGGACCTGAACCGACACTTTTTTCGCCGCCGGCAGGTCAAGCTTGTCGTAGAGGAACAGGTAATCCGTTTGTTTTTCAATGGCCTTCAAAGCAGTTTCAATCGAAACATTCTTCTGGTCCAGTGATATTTTCTGACTGTACCCGGTGGCGGCTACCTGCGATAGCGTGGCCACAAGCAGAAACGTGATCAGTTGCATGGTCAATATGAGTTTAGGAGGTATGGATGCCTTATAGTATCTCCAATGCCGGATTAAAAGGTTTATTTTCATACATTTGTAAGGTTTGGGTAAAACAAGAATGCTTTCTCAACAGAAGTCTGATTGTACGGGCCTGAATATCCGCAGGGGAAATGTTCGCAGCATTTTCCCTGTTTTTATGTCCGGCACCACTGAAATTTTTACGGCGGTGGTTTTTCGGGCGGTTTCATGGGTTAAAGATTTGGGTTTGATTTTTGATCTTCACAAAAACGGTAATAGTTATACGCAACCAGTACTCAGAAAGAAATGATCACCTTTTTATCTTCGATCCTGCAATTGACACCGGCGTAACGCAGCATGTTGAGCAGTTCGGATATATTTACATTTCTTGATACTTTCCCGGTAAACTGCCGCACCGGGATTTTACCCTCATAGCCCGCCTCGATGTCATACCACCTCGAAATCTGGCGCATCACCTCTTCCACGCTCGCATCCCGGAAATAGAAGAATCCTTTTTTCCAGGCCGTGGCTTCATCCACATCTACAACAGATGTCGCAATGGATCCATTAGCAGCGATTGCACCTTGCTCGCCGGGTCTGAGGCGTTTTTGCTGTCCCTTATTTTTCAATGCGACCGAACCTTCCACCAGCGTTGTTTCTGTTGCCGATTCGTCATCGTAGGCCATGACATTAAAGCTCGTACCCAGTACCTCAACCTCCGAACCGCCGAAGAAAACTCGGAACGGCTTTGTTTTATCTTTGGCAACCTCAAAATATGCCTCACCGGTAATTTCGACCCTCCGCTCAGCGGAAGTAAACGAAGTGGGATACTTGATGGAAGAAGATGCATTCAGCCATACTTTGCTGCCGTCAGATAAAACCACCTGATACTGACCGCCTTTGGGTGTAGAAAGTGTGTTTGTCTGAAGGAATTTTGCCGGTTCGCCCGTTTTTTTTGTAAGGTAAACCAGCTGCCCGCTGTCTTTTTTGCTTACCGCGGTAGCACCCTGCCACGTCAGCAGGCCGTTTTTGGCACTGTCCAGCACAATCACCGAACCGTCCGTCAGGGTAAGCAGTGCACGGTTGCCGCCAGGCGCAACGTCTGTCGCTTTGGGCTTAACCGCGGCAGTTTGCACTACCGCCGGACTATACCGGAACTTCCAGAAAAAAATAAGTCCCGCCAGAACAGCAGCCGCAGCCACATATCTGAGCCATGGTAAACTCCTCACATTTTCAGCCTCATATTCGGGTTCATATATTTCATTTTCAACAGGTTGAACAATAGCACCAAAAATCCGGTCGCTGACCGCTGCCGGGAACTCCTGCCCGCCGAAGTCCGAATTCTCCCAGGCATGTCTGAGCAAAGCAGCGAGTTCGACATCATTTTCAGATTGTCTGATCAAAGCAAAAAGTTCGTCCGTTTCCGCTGCCGTCGCGGTAGCGGTATAGTAGCGGTTGAATAATTCGGCCAGCTTCCCGGGAGATGCACCCATGCTCACAAATAGTTATGAATGAAAGAATTGAGATTTCGTCTCTGCAGGTAAGACAGAATGGGGGAACAAAAGGGGGTATTCTAATGTAAATATTTTTAAATAAAATATAACAAAATAACCAATACCCTGATAACCAATTTTTTACGAATGTAGGAAGCAATAGAATCCGAAGCGATCCGAAGGTATTTTTTAACCGTTTCCCGGGATATGTTCATCCGGTCGGCGATCTCGGTGTATTGCAGCCGCTCGTGCCTGCTCAACAGGTAAACCTGCCGCTGCTGGGGAGGTAAATGGTCAATAGCCTCGTCCATAAGTGCATATTGAAGATTTTCTTCATGCGTTTCATCCGGTTGGGCTTCAGGGACAACGCATTCCAGGTCGGTAGTGACACTTCTTTCCATCGCCACTTTTTTGAGGCAGTTGAGCGCGTGGTTTTTGGAAGCTACGTACAGATAAGCCTGAAATTCCTGTACGCCGGCCAGCTTTTCCCGACCGAGCCATATTTTCAGAAAAACATCCTGTACCACCTCTTCTGCCATTTCCTGGGATCTGGTCAGCCGGAAAACGTGGGCCCCAAGCCGGTGGTGGTACCGGTCGAACAGCGCGCGGAAAGCTTTCTCGTCTCCCTGGGAAACAAGCGCAATCACCTCGCGTTCTTCGTATGTGGCCGCCGGATAAGACATTTTCAGGAAAGATTCACCTGCGGCAAATGTATTACAAATTACATTTAATAAAGAATAAAAATAAATATTTTGCCACCTTAGCCCCTCCTGACATATTCCTAGGCCGAGTACTCAGGCTTCCATACCTGCACCGACTCCGTGTCGGCTGCGGCATTTCCCATGTGGATCGCGATAGAACCATCCCGGCCAGTCTCTACATTCGATATGGGTTCTTTCTTTGACTTGATACACTCCACGAAATCTTGCAGCGCATATACGGTTGGTTCCAAACTGGCCTCCCCAGGTTTTCCGAATTTCAGTTCAACTCCCTGCCCCTGCGTAGTCACCGCCAGGGTTGCACCCGTCACTCCGTCCACCACACCTTTCTTATTGTTGGTCGTTTCCGGATAAATCAGGGCTTTGTCGCGGAGGATCTCAGCTGTTGCCTTGTCCCCGAGGATGCGGATACTGTAACCATTGTACGCATTGGAAAGCACGGAGGTCACGCTGGCTTTCACTCCGTTCGGATAATCGTAAACTGTACGGATATTGTCATAAGTGTCGCGGCCGTCTTTCCAGTAATTGATCCCGCCCAGGCCCACCACTTTCACCGGGTGGCTGTCCATCAGGTAATTAACCACATCAATTTCATGCGCACACAATTCTGAAAGCGGGCCACCGCAATATTCCCGGTACATCCGCCAGTTGATCGCACGCTCCATTTTTGGGTCTTTAACCGGGAAGCGCCAGTTGGAATTACGGTTATACTGGCATTCAAAATGTGTGATTTTGCCCAGCCAGTTTTCCTGGATGATTTCCTTCACCCGGTGGTACAGACCATAGTACCGGTACTGGTAGCCGATCTGGAAAACCAGCCCCGAAGCCCGGACTTTCTTCACCAGGTCAATGGCCTGGGGAATATCGTAAGTCATTGATTTTTCGAGATAAATATGCTTTCCCGCCTGCAACGCCGCAATCGCCATAGGATAATGCAGGTATAGGGGCGTAGCGATCACCACGGCGTCGAGGCTTTTGTCTTCGAGCAGCTTGCGGTAATCGGTATAGCCTTTTGCTCCTTTTTCGGCCAGGCTCAGTCCTTTTTGCAGGTTTTCAGGGATAATGTCGCAGCAGGCCACCAAGGCCATTTCCGGCATTTCCTTGATCAGGGTACATAGCCCGGCACCCCGCGAACCGGTACCTATGATACCCAGCCGGATCTTATCGGCAGTTTTTGTCTGTCCCAATACAGGGTACGCAGCAGCAGACAGACCAGCCGCGGCCGCTAAACCTGTTGTGATAAATTGTCTGCGGGAAGTGGTACCTGCTGCCATGTATTTTTAGAATTAAGTTGTTAAGATTAGGACGTAGCCATTTACGGGCACGTGCCCGTAAATGTAGAAAAAAAATTTGAACCGAGAATAACAGTTCAAATTTTTTGCGTCTATGGCAGGTCAAATAATTACCTGATCGCTACAAATTTCCCTATGCAAGGCTTGTCACATCCATAGCTGAGTTTCATACTGGTCGGCGTTAGTTCGCTGTAATACCAGGTTGTCGGCGGCATTTGCATCTGCGGATTGTTTGTCAGGCTCAGTTCCAGGCTTTTGTCATCCAGGATCTTATAAGTATTGTACACGTTGATGGAAGAATAAATAGGGCCTTTCACTTCTTTGAAATCTCCGTTAGCTTTGAATTCAACCACGGTGGAAGCAATTTCATCCACTTTCCTGAAAGTTCCGCTGCCGTCCCCCGGATCCAGCAATGATTCGACGAGCTTCCACTTACCCACCAGGCCGTTATTTTCGGCCGGGCCTTTTTCGTCTTTTTGGCAGGAAAATATAGCCGTCAAAAGCAATGTGAGTAAAAATGTCTGTATAAGTTTCATGGGTCTGGAATTGTAGTTTCCATTTAGGATGCATACGGACACAAAATGGTTGGACAGCTGTTTTTGATTGGTTTAATATTAATTTTTAATAATTTATTACAAAAACTTGTTTTTGGTATTTTCTGCATTTATTTTTGAATCAAATTTAGTTAGTGCGTTAAGTTATATGAAATACTACCCTATCCGTTGGTTTGTTGTTTTTCTGGTATTTGTCGCCACGGGCCTGAGCTTTCTTGACAGGCAGGTTTTGTCGATCGCGATCATCAAAATCCAGAAAGAATTTGGTTTCAGCGACGTGGAGTACGGGTGGGTGAACACGAGTTTTCTATTTAGCTATGCGCTTATGTTCACGGTAGGCGGCTGGCTGATCGACAGGTTCGGGGCAAAAAAAGGATTGGGCGTAGCAGTAGGTGTATGGTCCGTAGCGAACGCCCTGCATGGTTTGATGACGGGACTACCCCAGCTGATCACGTTCCGTTTTTTGCTGGGTATGGGAGAAGGTGCCTGTTTCCCGGGTGCTGCCAAAACAGTATATGATTGGTTTGACAAAAAAGAACGGGCTTTTGCAAATGGTATCGCCATCGGAGGTTCGGCCATCGGGGCAGTCATTGCACCGCCGCTTACGATATGGCTGTCAGAGCTTTACGGATGGCGTGCAGGCTTTGTTATACCCGGACTGATCGGGATCGTCTGGGTGATCGTATGGTTTTTTATTCCGTGGAAAAAAAGCATTTCGCAACAGGCCGCCGTTGAAGTAACCAAACGCGCGGAAAGCATTCCGTTTGGTACTATTCTGAAATTTAAAGAAACTTGGGTATTCATTTTGATGCGCTTTTTATTGGACCCCGTAATGTACTTCATGATGTTCTGGATCCCCAAATACCTGAGTGAAGTGCGCGGTGTTTCATTTGAACGTATCGGCAGTTTGTTCTGGATACCGTTCCTGGCATTAGGCATTTCCAATATCCTGGGAGGCTTTTTATCCGACAAACTCGTAAAAAACAATTTCAGCATCAATAAAGCGCGAAAAACGGTCATGGGCTGCGCGGCAGCGTTGACGCTGGCGGTTCCTTTTACAGAGTATACATCCACAGTTGAGGTTGCAGTGGGGTTAATGGCGCTGTACATGTTCGCGCATGGCTGCTGGATCACCAATTATATCACTGCCATTTCTGACATTTTCGGACCAAAAGCCACCTCTACGGTAGTAGGGTTGTCAGGTACGGCAGGTGCTGTTTCGAGTCTTTTACTGAATCCTATGATCGGAAAAATTGTCCAGGACTACTCCTATAAACCGATGTGGATCGCCTCCGGACTGCTTTATCCGATAGCTTTCACAGCCTTTGCAATCCTGATTCCAAAGATCAAGTTTTTGTTCAAAGAAGAAGAGACCCTAACACCCAACATAGCCAGCATCAATCAATAAAAACAAAAAATCCTACCATAAATAACCACACATGACCATAAATGACAAAATATGACTATCAATAACCACTCCTAACCAAAAAAATTTTACTCTTAAAAACTTAGTGCGTTAAGATTCCAAACAACACAAAATAAACCCCATGGGAAATCCATTACAAAGCGAGAACCACGTAGAACAGGAAGCCATTATTCAGAAACGCAAACCAACGCTCCCGCGCATCGGCGTGTTTGGTGTAGGTTATTATAAATACTGGAGCCAGTTTGACGGGCTTCTGGACGATATGCTGGAAAAACAAGCCGTTTTTATCAAAAAAATAGAAACAGGATCACATGCTGAGATCATCGATTTCGGCCTGGTCGACAACGTTCAGAAAGCCTACGAACTCGTACCCAAACTGAACGCAGCAAATCTGGACCTGATCTTCTGCGACATGGTCACTTATGCCACTTCCAACACATTTGGCACCATTATCCGTAATATGAACATACCCATCGTGCTGGTCGCGCTCCAACCCGACAAGGCGATGGATTATTCACGGGCTTCGACCTATATGCAGCTCTACAACGATGATATCTGTTCGCTTCCGGAATTCGCAGGAGTAGCGGCGAGAATGGGCAAAAAAGTGCCTGACATGATCATCGGAACTTTATATGATGATGAGCAGGCGGATGCGGAAATAGAAGAATACTGCCGTATCGCAGCTGTTTTGCATGATCTGAAAACAGCCCGGATCGGACATATCGGTCACCCTATCGAGGCTATGCTGGATATGCATTCGGATTCCACCATGCTTACCGCACATTTCGGTGCACATATTGTACAATGCGAGGCGCATGAGATCGTGACCCAGTACCAGAATTCAATCGCCGGTGAAATAGACCCGATGAAAGACAGGATCCTGGAATTCTTTGATACCCCCGACCCCGTCTCTGATCCTATCTCTGAAAAACTCAGGGATTCGGACCTTGAAATTGCAGCCCGGGTAACGGTTGCCCTGGAAAAGTTCATTGAAGAAAAACAGCTGGACGGACTGGCATATTACTACGAGGGCCCCGAAAACAGTGAGACCAGAACGGTGATGTCCAACCTCATTGTCGGAAATTCGCTGCTGACCGGCGCCGGCTTTCCCATGTGCGGCGAGTCGGATCTGAAAACCTGTTTTGCGATGCTGATTATGGAACGTTTAGGGATCGGCGGTAGCTTCGCTGAATTCCACCCGGTGGATTTCAACGAGGGTTTCGTATTGGTAGGACACGACGGCCCTCACAATGTAGCCATTGCACAAGGAAAGCCTGTTTTGAGAAGCCTTACCAAATACCATGGCAAGCCAGGCTTCGGGGCAGGTGTTGAGTTTAAGATCAAGGAAGGACCTATTACGATGCTGAGTATCAACTCTACTTTTGACGGAAAATTCAAGTTTGTTATCGCGGAAGGACAGTCTGTGGAGGGCCCTATCCCTCCTACCGGCAACACCAACACGCGCGGGTTTTTCAAGCCGGATGTCAGGACATTTTTACAAAGATGGATGAAAGAAGGCCCTACCCACCATTTTGCGCTCGGTGTGGGACATCATGCAAAGGCTATTGAAAAAATTGCCAATTATCTGAATCTCGAAGCGGTAGTGATCCGCCAGGATTAATTTTATTTTATACGGAGGCCCGTAAAGGCCCCCCGTACGAATTCGCCAGAAATATACGTACCCGGGCCCTTCACGGGCCCAGCCCTAACCGGACCCGTAAAGGGCCCGGGATGCGGATCGCCAGGATTAAACCCTTTTTACAAGTCTAATTTAAATAATTGAAAAATTATGAAACGTACTTTATTCCCAAAGCTCTCGCCCTGGGTGACCGGTGCGCTGCTCGGTTTACTTTTCTGTACCGGCACGCTCCTCGCCCAGAATGACCCGAAAATTACCGTGACCGGCCAGATCAGCGCTGACAACGACAATGCCCCGCTCATCGGTGCAACGATCACGGAAAAGGGGACAAACAACGGAACAACTGCCGACGTGGATGGCAAATACAAAATTGCCGTCTCGGCAGGTGCGAGTATCGTGGTAAGTTTTATCGGCTACGTTCCGCAGGAAGTGAAAATCGACAACCGTTCGGTAATCAATGTAAGCCTTAAAGCAGACCAGCAGCAATTACAGGATGTAGTAGTGGTAGGATATGGTACGCAGCGTAAAAAGGACCTCACGGGTTCGATCACCAAGATTTCCAATGAACAGTTTATCCAGCCTTCCACAGGTAGTTTTGACCAGATGCTTCAGGGGAAAGTACCGGGCGTACAAATCAGTCAGACCACCGGTGCGCCGGGCGGGAACGTCAATATCCTGATCCGCGGCGTAAGTTCCATCACCGGCGGAAATCAGCCGCTATATGTCGTCGATGGTTTTGCAATCGGGTCAGGCGGTGGCGGGTCAGACATGCGGAGCTATGGTGCCAACAGCTTTTCATCGGCGGGTATGGCCTCTAACACAGGTAACCGTGTGAATCCGCTCGCCTCTATTAACCCATCTGATATCGAGTCGATCGAGATACTGAAAGATGCATCCGCAACGGCGATTTATGGTTCGCGCGGTGCAAACGGTGTCGTGATCATCACTACCAAACGCGGCGCGTATGGAAAATCGCAGATCAGCGTGGATGCTTCCTACGGATTTCAGGAAGTGGCCAATAAGCTGGAAATGCTGAATGCAAGACAATATGCAGAATACCTGGCCGACGGGCGCGACAATGCCTGGGTATATGCGGGCGGAAAGGCGGATGATCCCAACGAAGTACGTTCGGCAGCCACAAGGGTGCGGCCGGAATTCCGGAACCCCGGATCGATCACCACTGACACCGACTGGCAGGATGTCCTATTCAGGACTGCACCGGTGCGCAACGTTCAGGTTTCCTCCACAGGCGGTACTGAAAAAGCCAAGTATTTTATATCAGGCGGGTATTTCTCGCAGGAAGGCGTTATCATCAATTCTGATTACAACCGTTTCAATTTACGTGTAAATGTCGATGCGCAGGTTGCCAAATGGATCAAGATCGGGACTTCTACCTATGGCTCTTACGGGTTCGGAAGGTTTGCCAATACCGAATCACATTATGGAGCGGGCGGGCTTCTGGCCAACGTGCTCGCAGCCTCGCCAACCATACCGGTTTATGATGCTAACGGAGGGTACTACTTTAATCAGGCGGATGTGACCGACGGCTTAGGTTTCCTGGCCAACGTGCTCGCCGTGAGCAACGGCAGCGACGACCGGCGCAAGATCATGGATGTGGTCACCAATAATTTTGTGGAGATCAACCTCACCAATGACCTCACTTTCAAAAGCTCGATCGGGGTGAATTTCGGTTCCAACAACATCAAATTGTGGCGTTCATCGGCAGTACCGAACTTTACCACGCTCAACTATCCTGCATCCGCAGGAACCTCCAAAACCGAAACCCTCAACTGGCTGAATGAAAACACATTAAACTATAACAAGGTTTTCAATAACAAACATTTCGTGAGCGCCCTGGTGGGTTTCACGTCCCAGAAAAACAGCGTGGACAGGGTTACAGCCGGTGCGTCGGACTTCCCTACTGAATATGTGCCCTTTATCACTGCCGGTATCGTGAATGCCGGTTCGCAGATCGTCAATGAATGGGCATTGCTTTCCATGATGGCAAGGGTGAATTATTCCTATGCGGGAAAATACATGTTTACTGCAACTGTAAGACGCGACGGAAGTTCAAGATTCGGATCAAATAACAGATGGGGATCATTCCCTTCCTTTTCAGCAGGTTATAATATCTCGGAAGAGGAGTTCATGAAAAACGTGAATTTCATCAGCAACCTGAAAATCAGGGCCAGCTATGGTATTTCCGGTAATAACCAGATCGGCGATTATACCCACATCGGACTATTATCGACAACCCGTTACATCAGGAACAGGGCCCTGAACCCTGGCCTGATCCCCAGCACTTTATCCAACGATAACCTGACCTGGGAAAAATCGAAACAAACCAATATCGGGATTGATCTGGGATTGTTCAAAGACAGGATCACGATCACCGCCGATGCCTACCGCGACCATAAAACCGATTTGTTACTGGCGGTTCAGTTGCCTGCTGCGTCGGGTTTCAACAGCTCCACACAAAACATAGGCGATATTGAAAATAAAGGTTTCGAGATCGGTGTGCAGACTGTGAACCTTCGCACCAAACGTTTTGAGTGGAATTCAAGCGTCACATTCAGCCACAACCGCAACAAGGTCCTTAAGCTGGCCACAGAGGGCGGGAGAATTGCGAATTCGGCCTACCAGATTACGGAAGTAGGCTCTCCGATTTCAAGTTTTTACCTGATCAACAAGCTGGGCGTATTCATGAACAGCGCCGAGCTCGACGGAGCTGCACTTCAGCATCCCAAAACACAGGCAGGCGATCTTAAATTCGAAGACGTGAATGGTGACAAGGTTATCAATCAGAGCGACAGAAAGATCGTTGGATCGCCCTGGCCGGATTTCACCTGGGGATTTGACAACAACTTCTCACTGGGAAACCTCAGCCTCAATGTTGGCCTGGTGGGCTCGCACGGGGCCTATACCTACCTCGACGCAGGCGGGTCGCTGCTGGGTTCCAATGGTGTGCAGAACAACCTGATCCTGACCGACAGAAGATGGAGATCGGAGTCTGATCCGGGCGACGGTATCATGCCAAGATCGATCAGGAGCAACCACGCGCTGGGTTTTGGTACATCTTCACATTACCTTTTCGACAATTCCTTTGTAAGGATCAGGAACGTGAAATTGTCCTATAACCTGCCCAAAGAACTTACCTCCAAACTGGGACTGACCAACCTGAATGTATATGCCAACGTAGCCAACCTGTTCACCTTCACCGACTATCCGGGCTACGATCCCGAATCCAGCATTTCGGGCGACAATGTGGTCAATGCCGGTATCGACTATCTGAACTATCCGCTGCCACGGACCTACACATTTGGTATCAAATTAACTTTCTAAAAGCTGCTGCAATGAAAAAGTATATCATTTATATATGCATGGGGGTCGCACTCGGCTCCTGTTCGGATTTTCTGGATTTACAGCCTGAATACCAGATCAGTGAAAATTCTTTTTACAAAGACGCAAAGGATTTTGAAACTGCGCTGGTTGGTAATTATGCCGGACTTCAGGGCTTGCACAATGCTTCCCTTATCAATCTCGGAGACCTGACGACCGACAATTCGGAAATCAAATGGACTTCTCCTACCGTATCGGAAACGGAGTGTGATGAGATGAACCCTACCGCTTCCAATGATTTTCTCAACACGGTATGGACCACCTGTTTTGCTACCATAGCGAGATCGAACAATGTCCTTTCCCGCCTCGACGCGGTAAATCTGACAGACGCTCAGAAGAACCAGTTCAAAGGTGAATCGTTGTTCCTGCGCGCTTACAGCTATTTTTACCTGGTCCGCATCTTCGGTAACGTGCCTGTCGTCAACGTTTCTTTCAGAAGCCCGGACGAGATCATGAACTTTGATATGACCAGAAAACCGGTCAGTGAGGTTTACAGCATCATTATATCCGACCTGACCGAAGCAGCTACCCTGCTGAACGGCGTAACGCTTCCGAGCAAATCGCAGGCATCGTCGGGCGCAGCCAAAACATTGCTCGGCAAAGTGTACCTGACCAACAAGCAGTTTGATCTTGCCAAAAATGTATTGAAAGAGGTGATCGACCAGAAAACATATTCCTTGAACCCTGACTATAAAAGGTTGTTCACCAACGGGAACGACGAATTGCAGGAGTCGATTTTTGAAGTGAAATACATGTCGGGAAACCTTGGCGAGGGCAATTCTTTTTCAAGCATTTTTACCCCTGCCCGCTTTGACATGGCTATTTTCCCCGGTAACATGCAGGGATCAGGACGCGTACTTCCTACCCGCCAGATGTCCAATTCCTACGAAACAGGAGATTTGAGGCGGAGCGCATCCATAGGCGATTCGGTGCGACTGAACACCGGCAAGTATGAAAAAGAGTTGTACGGACTCAAATTCGTAGATTTCACAACAGGGATCGTGGGCGACGGCGGTATTAACTTCACATCTCTGCGCTACGCAGATGTACTTTTAATGTACGCAGAAGCTTTGAATGAAACCAATGGTACCGCCGACGCACACACTTACATCAATCTGGTAAGAGCCCGTGCCGGACTGAAACCATTGGCTGCACTGACCAAAACCGACCTGACACTCGCGCTCGAACAGGAAAGAAAAGTAGAATTTTTCCTGGAAGGCCATCGCTGGTTCGACCTCGTGCGCACCGGTCGTGTGCAGACGGTCATGAACAAGTATTTTCAGGATAACGGGCTGAGTTTTACAGTCGCGGACCACGAGCTGATCATGCCTATACCCCTGCGGGAAATTGATATTAACCCAAAACTGGGACAGAATCCGGGTTATTAATAGTTGATGCCTATGAAATCCGTTTTCAGGATCCTATGCTTTTTTATCCTGCCCTATGCATGCATGGGGCAGGATAAAAAAGCATTGAAAAGTGATTTTTATAAAAATTTCGTAAAACCTCCCCAACGTGCCAGACCTAAAATATACTGGTGGTGGCTGAACGGTGATGTAGATACGGTCAGGTTGAAGGAAGAATTACGTGCCATGAAAAATACCGGGATCAGCGGTGTCGATATCTTTGAGATCGGCGTTTCCGCAGATGACAATCCGGGTGGAATGATCAAAGCCGGGCCTCCGTTTATGGGCCCCGGTTTCCTGAAATCCCTGAAAGTCGCTCTGGATGAAGCCTACAAGCTGGACATGGAAGCGGGAATGAGCGTCGCCAGCAGCTGGAACGCCGGTGGCAGCTGGGTCAAGCCGGAACATGCCGCCAAGACTTTGTATTCATCCAAAACAGAACTTGGTCCGGCTTCGGAAAAAGGTGTAAAATTACCTTTTCCCGAAATCTCCCCCAATGATCCGCGGGGCAGAAGCAGGTTGATTTCCTATGATCCGGACAAAAGACCTGTTTATTGCCAGGAAGTAACAGTACTGGCTATTCCTACATCCGGCCGGGAATATCTGGATACCTCTGACATTGTTGATGTAACCTCATTCTTTGATAAAAAAACCGAAAAACTCAACTGGCTTCCCGCGTCCGGGAACTGGGAAATATACCGGTATATATGTGCCAATTCAGGCGAGCACTTGTTCCTGCCCTCGCCCAATTCCGTCGGTCCGATCATAGACCACTATGACAGCCTGGCAACTGCCGAACACTTACGCTATTTTATTGACCGCCTGAAACCGCTCGCCGGGGGTGATTTTTCCCGATCTGCCCTCAAATACCTGTATCTAGCCAGCTACGAAGCTACCGACTTTGCATGGTCGGCCGGAGTGCCGGAGAAATTTCTCAGTCTCAACGGTTATCTCGTCCAAAAATTCATCCCGGCACTCTTTAACGGCAAAAAGTACAGACCCGAAATCATGGAAAATTTTCGTCACGACCTCCGGAAAACTTTCTCTGAGATGATGATCCGTAACCATTATCAAAAGGCAAAGGAAATCTGCAATGCAAACGGGCTGAAGATCATCTCGGAAGCAGGCGGACCGGGCGTTTACAACATTCCGGTTGAAACCTTGAAAGCACTGGGCGCCCTGGATATCCCCCGGGGCGAATTCTGGCATAAGACCGTCAATGCCGACAAAGATGGAATCGATAAAATATGGCTGGTGAAAGAAATCGCAGCTGCATCGCATATTTACAAACAGGGTATCGTGGAAGAAGAGGCTTTCACCACCACCAAAAGCTGGCAGGAAAGCCCCGCCGAACTCAAGATCATCGCGGACAGGGCATTTTGCGAAGGTATGAACCGGCTCGTCATTCACGGCTTCCCGCATAACCCGAAGCGCGATATGCTGCCCGGAATAGGCTACTTTGCCGGCATTCACTACAACGACAAGCAGACCTGGTGGCCTGCCGCCAAGCCCTTTCATGATTACCTCGCCAGGATTTCCTATGTGCTGCAAAACGCCCGTTTTGTGGCCGACGTGCTTTATTATTACGGTGAGGACATTCCAAACCTCGTCCCACCCAAAAACACCCGCTTCACAGCCGGCAAGGGATATGACTATGAAATCATCAATACCGAAGTCATGCTCAGAGACCTGAAAGTAGCAAACGGGGAATGGGTTTTGCCAGGAGTCGGCCGCTACAAAGTGCTCAGTATCGGCAGCGGGAACCGGATCGGGCCCGAGGTTAAAAAACGGCTTGCAGAATGGCAAAAACAGGGAGGCGTGATCGCGGAACTGGATATTGCGCAACACCTGAAAACACCGCCTGACTTCCAATATAAAAACGAAGCAGCCGGTACACTGGATTTTATTCACTATCAAAAAGAAAGCCTGGACTTCTATCTGGTCCGGAATACCACGGGCAAATGGATCAGCGAACATTGCAGGTTCAGGCAATCCAACGCAAAGGTTGAAATATGGGACCCGGTTTCCGGCGAAGCCTATGCTATTGATTCCGATAAAAACGACGGCAACTTTACCGATATGGATATCATACTACCTCCTTTTGGGAGCAGTTTTGTTGTTTTTGATAAAAATCCGGCGTCGCCTGCGGGTACATCTGGCGGCAACGTCAGTTACTATTTTTCGGACCCCAATCAGACAGATACTTTAAAAACAAAATGGCAGGTAGCCTTTTCTGAAAAGCGAGGCGGCCCGAAATCCGTCGAAATGAATACTTTGCAGTCCTGGACAAAGAGCGAGGTGGACGGGGTGAGGTATTATTCAGGCAGTGCTACATATACTACAAAATTCGATATCGATAAGGAGTCAAAAAAATCGGCCCGACGGATTTTTCTGGACCTTGGCGATCTGTCTGCAATTGCCACCGTATGGGTGAACGGCAAACCGCTTGGAACTACCTGGACGCCGCCTTTCCGGTACGAGATTTCCGGAGCAATGAAAACCGGGCAAAATGATTTGAAAATCGAAATCGGTAACAATTGGTCGAACAGGATCATCGGCGATGCTGTCTTGAACCAGCAATATGCAAGTACCAATTTAAAAACCTCGTCCTGGGGCAAAAACGGCCTGCCGTGGAACAAAACCGCTTTGACCCCATCCGGCCTTTTCGGCCCCGTGACTATTCTCTATTATTAACGAAAAAGAAAATGAATTTCAGAAAATCAGGACTCCGGCATCTCCTACCCGTATTTTGTCTGCTGCTCGCCAGCGCGGCGGCCCGTGCACAATTGCAGCCGTCCACGTTAAAGGGCAAGCCTTTCAACAACATTACGCTTGAAGCTTCGCTCAAACCGTTCAAAAAAAATGACAAAGCCTATATCCGGGAAGTAGCCAAAGAAATGTTCGTACAATGGCATGCTTTGCTCCGGCATGCGGACACCGTTTCGGTGATGTTATGGACAGGCGACGGCTCCGAAATTCTGGAATACAAAGGCACACCTTCGCAGCCGATGGAATGGGCCCGCTACATCGGTAACCCCAATACCAAACATGCCGTAAACTCCGGGCCGAAAGAATTATCGATTCATGAGCGCGCTTATTTTTACCTCGAAAACCCACCCCAGTTTACCTATGGCGATTTAAAGTTCATCGTTGAAACGCTGAAAGAGGAAGGCCGGAAAGTAACCGGAAAGCCTATCCGGGTTGGAGAAACCTTTGATCCGGGGCCGGAATTTGCCAAGTCGGATTTCAAATACAAAAGGCATCCTGAAATCCTGGGCGGCAGTGCCATGGGCCACAATACCATGGTCAGCTGCTATTCGGTATTAAAGGCCGACAAAGAACCTTATGCAGGCTTTCCCAACGGGATTCCAGAGGGCACGCCGTTCGGGACGTTTTTGGGAAAACAAAGTAACAAGTTCCTGAAAGATATGGGATTTGACTTTTTGTGGCTGAGCAATGGTTTCGGTTTCGGGGTAGAAGGCTGGTCGTCGACCGGTGCTATTTTTGACGGGAAAAGCTTTGACCAGGCCAAACTGGCTGCAACCAAATCGAAAATCTCCGATTTCTGGAAATTTTTCAGAACAGAATGTCCTGACATTCAGATCCAGACCAGGGGAACCAACCTTTCCACAGGCACCGACCTCGCGCGCGACGGCGTTGATCTTCGATCGATTTATAAGGATAAAAACATACTGCCGCCCCCTAATTCCCCCTGGGCTGCCCTGGACGGGGATTTTGGCCTGGAAATGGTTGGCTACATGTCGCGGATGGCCGAACTGCCGGATGAACGCTACCTTTTCAGGTATTATACCCACGATCCTTGGTGGATCAACAGCCCCTGGCTCGACCGTTACGGACGTGAGCCGCATGATATTTACCTGCCGATGTCCGTTTCCCGCATCAATGCCAAAGGGGAGGTTAAGCTGCCGACACACCTAAATTTTCTGAGTATCGATGATTCTTACGGAAATATGCCCACGCAGGTTCCCGACGAAGTAACACCCCATATCTTAAAAGCACGTTACGACTCCCCGACGGCGCCCGGCCCGCTGGTGTGGGTGTATCCATTCGATGAATACCACGACTGGGCGTACAAATACAAAGACCGCCTGCCTGAAATCTATTATGGCGACTGGCTGGTACGTCAGGCGATCAACAATGGTTTTCCGCTGAATACCATTATTTCCACGGGCTCATTTAAAAATGTGATCAAGAACCAACCAAAGAAATTCAGCGAATCGGTTTTAGTTACGATTGTGCCCGACGCGGATTCCGAGCTGGAAAAATCACTGATAGCATTTGTAAAAAACGGCGGAAAACTGATGGTCTACGGACCAGCCGGCCACGCGGGAAAAGCATTTCTCGACCTGCTGAACCTCAAGAACGCTGCACCGCTGGAAGGTGAATTCAAGATCACTTCGGTGTATAGGGGCGACGCCATGACTACGCCCTACCCCGACCAAATCCTGCACAGCGCATTATTTTCCGGCGGCGGCATGACCACCCAAATTATGGATACCAAAGACGCAGGCACCCGCGCCCTTTCCCAGATGACCCAGGCCGGGCAACTGCGCGATGCGGCCTGGGTACGTGAAAAACCGGAGTGGAAAGGTGGAAAAGTGGTGTATATCCGTGGAACCAATTCCAGCAAATTCACCGGCGGAAAACTTCTTACGCCGGATGACCCTGCCAAGCTCTTCACCGGTCCTCTGCTGATGCGTTATGCATTGCAGGAGTTCGGGATGAACCTCGATATTGTCAAAGAAGATCCGTCGGTTAAAAACCCCGTATTAACCATCGCGCGCAGCAACAATGCATTCATTTTCTCGGGCTATAATCCCAATTCGACCATTCAGAACAAGTTCAGGTTCCCGCAAGGTGCTCCGCTCTTGCTCGGACTCGATACGAAACTCGACCAGGGAAATTCGGTTTACACGCTGCCCACGTCATGGAACCGGGAATCACGGGTATTTGTCGGGCAAAATGACGGGATCGTTTCGCTCAAAGAGCTGCATTCGGGAGAAATGGGAATTTCCAAAAGATTCAGGGTCAGCGGATTAAAAAATGCGACGGTACGCATATATGCCGAAGACGACATTACCGCAAAGGACTTTCACGCTTATCTCAATGCCAATTATCCCTGGAAAGAAGGCAAAATTTCCTTTAAAGAAGGCGACCCGAAACTTGGGAAGCATTTTGTGGTCGAAAACATTACCGGGAGTCTGGTGGTGTCGTGGTAACCTTATTCATTTAACCTCAGGGGCTTATGAGAACAATATATTTCGGATTTATATCATTGATAATCTGTGGCTTGCTGTACACTTCATGCAGCAAACCCGCAGGATCCGGTCAGGTAGAAACGACTACTGATCTCCGCGAGGGATTCAAAAATCCTTCCGGCACCGCCCGCGCCAAAGTATACTGGTGGTGGATGAACGGGTATACCGATTCCACCAGGATCAAAGCAGAATTACAGGCTATCAAAAACGCGGGCCTGGGCGGCGTGGATATTTTCGAGATCGGTTTCAAACCCGACGGCCTCGTACCTGCCGGCCCGCCTTTCATGAGCGATTCTTCCCTGAAACACATTGTCCTGGCTATTAAGGAAGCGACGCGCCTGGGGCTGGAAGTCGGGCTCAATCTGGCCAGCAGCTGGAACGCCGGCGGGACCTGGATAGAACCGAAGTACGGTGCCAAGTCCCTGTATTTTTCCAAAACAAAATTGTCGGCAAGGGACAAAACCAAACTTCCGTTTCCTGAAATTTCCAAAAAAGATGAAAAAGGGAAAGTACGTGAAATCGCTTATGCCGCGGATGGGAAACCGGTTTATTACGAGGAAGTAACCGTCCTGGCCATTCCAGCCAACCGGCAGGGCCAGTATCTGGACACCGCATCGATCATCAATATCTCGAAATTCTTTGATCCGAAAAATGAAGTTCTGAGCTGGAATGCGCCTGCCGGGGACTGGGACATTTACCGGTATGTATGTGCCAGTTCCGGCGAAATGCTCAAACTGCCCAGCCCGAATTCCAAAGGCCTGATCATCGACCATTTTGATTCTACCGCTACCCGCGTCCATTTTGAATATTTTATCCAAAAATTGCGGCCGCTGCTTGGAGATTTCAGCAAAACAACCCTCAAAAACCTGTATCTGGCCAGTTTTGAAGCAACCGGAACTATCTGGACACCGTCCATGGCCAGCCAGTTCCGAAAGCTCAACGGATATGATGTCAGCAAATTCCTGCCTGCATTGTTTGATAAAAAAGCGTTCAGCCCTGATAGCTATGACACTTTCAAAAAGGATTTTGACTTCACTATTTCCGAGCTGATGATCAACAACCACTACCGGAAAGGGAAAGAAATCGCGAACAGCTACGGCCTCAACCTGATCTCTGAATCCGGCGGCCCCGGCCCTCCGCTGCACAATGTTCCGGTGGAAGGCATCAAGGCATTGGGAGCACTGGACGTGCCGCGGGGCGAATTCTGGATCAACCACAGCCAGTACGATGCCACGCCCGACAGCATTGACCTGCTGATGCTTGTGAAGGAAATAGCTGCGGCCTCGCATATTTACCAGCGGAAAATCACCGAACTGGAAGCATTTACCAGCTTCCAGAACTGGCAGGAAGGCCCCGGCGATATGAAACCGAACGGCGACCGGGCATTTTGCGAAGGCATGAACCGCCCTGTGATACATGGTTTCAGCCACAACCCGGCGGGTGTCGGCTACCCCGGGATTTATTACGTCGCCGGAACGCATTTCAACGATAAAACCACCTGGTGGCCCAAGGTGAAGCCTTTTAACGATTACCTGGCGCGGGTTTCCTACATTTTACAGGAAACGGACTTTGTGGCCGATGTACTTTACTACTACGGCGATCAGGTGCCCAATTTTGTAACGCCAAAGAATACCCGGTTTGCAGTAGGTTCGGGTTATGACTATGAGGTGATCAACAGCGAGATCCTGATCCGCGACCTGACTGTCAAAAATGGTTTACTGACGCTGCCTTACGGTGCGCAGTTCAAGGTGCTGGCACTGGGGCCGATCTCCGGCAGAAACCCGGCAGTACTCAGAAAATTACAACAACTGCTCAAAGACGGTGCACGCATCACCGGAATAAAACCAACCGGCGTAACACCCCAAAGCAAACAGCTGATCGATCAGTTGTGGGAAAAAGCCAGCATCAGACAGAATGCAGTGCATACCGGGCCGCCTCTGGAAATCCTGAAATCGATGAACCTCGAACCGGATTTCGATTACCCCGACAAATTATCCGCACGCCTGGATTACATGCACAAAAGCCAGCCGGCACTGGATTACATTCATTACCGCAAGGGAGACCAGGATTTTTATTTTGTACGAAATACAAGTAAGGAATGGATCTCCCGTCTTTGCGCTTTCCGTCAATCAGGCAAATCACCGGAAATATGGAACCCCGAGACCGGCACGATCAGCCCGGTAAAAATCTACAACCAGTCGACAGGAAATATCAGTATCCCGCTCACATTTCCGCCCTATTCCTCGTTTTTTGTTGTTTTTAATAAAAATAATAGCGGCGAACATTACAGTTCGTTATCGGCAACCGGCCACCCTCCCCTGCTCGAACATGCGTCCGACGGGGTAAGGTTATTACAAAAAGGAAGCTTCAAATTGGAAGGAAACGGAAAAAGCCAGACCGTTGAAAGCACGCCCGATTCGACCGTCGTTTCAGGCCCGTGGAATATCTCGTTTACGAAAGGCTGGGGCGCTCCTGAAAAAGCCGTTTTTCCCGAGCTGATCTCCTGGACCCAATCGGAAACACCGGGAATCAAGCATTATTCAGGCTCGGGTATGTATGATAAAACCTTCAGTTACAACCTGAAAACGCAGGAAAACGACCGCGTTTATCTGGATCTGGGCGAAGTGGCCAAAGTAACGGAAGTGTGGCTGAACGGAAAATCCCTGGGCATTGCCTGGACGAAACCGTACCGTTTTGATGTGACGGGATTGATAAAACAAGGACAAAATGACCTGCGGGTTGAGGTGATCAATACCTGGTCCAACCGGATCATAGGGGATATCGGCAGCCAGGAAAAATTTACCAAAACCAACCTGAATGCAAGAGGTTCCCGTGAGCTTTTATGGACCGAAACACCGCTTGTACCTTCCGGACTAATGGGGCCGGTGGTGCTGAAAACGGTGAAAGTTATCAAATGATCATTCTCTAAACCTTTCCGAACATGGATTTCCGCAAGGTAATTTCAGGTATGCTGCTGGCGACCGTGACTTTTGCAGCTCAAAACGCACATGCGCAGGATCTGGCAAAAGATTTTAAAAACCCGGCCGGTACGTCCCGCCCCAAAGTATACTGGTGGTGGCTGAACGGGTATACCGACGAAGTACGTCTAAAAGAAGAACTGGTCGCTATCAAAAATGCAGGATTGGGAGGCGTGGATCTGTTTGAGATCGGCCTTCCCCCGGCCAGCGACCCGAACAAGATCATTCCCGCCGGCCCGGCTTTCATGAGCGATTCTTCCCTGAAAGCTATCAAATTTGCGATTGATGAAGCCGGGAAGCTCGGGCTGGAAGTCGGGCTGAACCTTGCCAGCAGCTGGAATGCAGGCGGTACCTGGGTAACTCCGCAATTCGCTTCCAAAACTTTATATTATTCCAAAACAACGACAGACAGTCCTCAGAAGATCAACCTGCCCGTTCCTGAAATCACACCTGACCGTCAGGGTAAACCACGCCAGATCGTCTACGGAAAAGACGGCAAGCCGGAATACTACGAAGAAATAGCCGTGATCGCGGTCCCCTCAGGGGCCAAAAACCTGTCCGACACTTCCGGGATTGTGAACGTAACTGCTTTTTTCGATCCGAAAAACAATACGCTTGACTGGAAAGCCCCTGCCGGAAAATGGGAAATTTACCGCTACATATGTTCCAACTCCGGTGAGCAGCTGATCCGCCCGTCCCAGAACTCGGCCGGACCGATCCTCGACCATTTTGACTCGACAGCCACCGAAATGCACCTGATGTACTTTATTAAAAAGCTACAACCGCTGCTGGGTGATTTTTCCAAAACAGCTTTAAAAAACCTTTATCTGGCAAGTTATGAAGCCAAGGAATTTGCCTGGACACCATCCCTGCCGGCGACCTTTAAAAAGCTGAACGGATATGACATTTACAAATTCCTGCCGGCGATTTATGACAAGGGGTTATTTGACCAAAAGACATCAGAACAGTTCGATTTCGATTTTTCCAAAACTTTTTCGGAACTGATGATCCACAACCACTACCGGAAAGCGAAGGAAATTTCAAACCGCTATAACCTGCAGATCATCTCGGAAGCCGGCGGGCCCGGTCATTTGCACCACATTCCGGTTGAAACTTTAAAGGCACTCGGCTCGCTGGATGTGCCCCGGGGCGAGTTTTGGTATAACCGTACTTTTTTCGACAAAGACAGCATTGTGGACCTGATCTGGCTGGTGAAGGAAATTGCTGCGGCATCCAATATTTACAAACGGGGTATTGTGGAAGAAGAGGCTTTCACGAGTTACTGGGACTGGCAGGAAGGCCCGGCAGACCTGAAAATCATTGCCGACAGGGCTTTTGCGGAGGGTATGAACAGGCTGGTGATCCACGGCTTTCCGCATAATCCGGGCGAAATGGGATATCCGGGCATCGCCTACTTTGCAGGCACGCATTACAATGACCGCAATACGTGGTGGCCCAAGATCAAACCTTTCAATGACTACCTGAGCCGCATTTCATACATCCTTCAGAAAACAAAGTATGTGGCCGATGTGCTGTACTATTATGGAGACGATATTCCAAACCTGATCCCACCCAAAAACACAAAGTTCAAGGCCGGAAATGGAATTGACTATGAAGTAATCAATACCGAAATCCTGCTCCGCGACCTCACTGTCGAAAATGGTGAATGGGTATTACCGGGAGTTGGCAGATACAAAGTGCTGAGCGTGGGAGAAGGCGTGAAAGTAAATGCCGCAGCTTTGAAGAAGCTCGATCAGCTGAAAGCAGAAGGAGGCTTACTCGCCGGAAAGGATATTTCCAAAACTGCTCCTATCACCCCCGATTTCAGTTATCCCGATCAGGAAAAAGGCACGCTGGACTACATACATTATGCAGGCGGAGGCAAAGATTTCTATCTGGTCCGCAATACGACTTCCGGCTGGATTTCAAGAAAATGCGTGTTCAGGCAAGAGAACAAGGCACCCGAGCTGTGGAACCCCGTTTCAGGTATTATTACCAAAATCCCGGTCTACCAACAAACAAAAACGCACATTGAACTACCGCTTTCACTCCCGCCGCACGGGGCCGCTTTCGTGGTATTTGCTGAAAATGGTAAAGCTGACCCGCATTTCACGGAGATCGGCTATCATGGAGAAAACCCGCCCCTGCTGACCTATCAGGACGGCCAGGTAATGTTTGCCGAAAAAGGCGCCTATACTTTGAAAAATAACGGCCAGATCCAAACGGTTGAAAGCAAACCAAAGTCGAAAGTCATCGAAGGCCCCTGGAAGCTCACGTTCCCCGAAAAATGGGGCGCGCCCAGGGAAGTAACTTTCCCGAAACTGATCTCCTGGCCGGAATCCGAAAATGCCGGCGTGAAATACTTTTCCGGTACTGCCACCTACACCAAAACTTTTCAATATGCTGTTTCCGGTAAGCAGGATAAAGTTTTCCTCGACCTCGGAGAAGTCAGCGAGGTAGCTGACGTATGGCTGAACGGTAAACATCTCGGCATTTCATGGACATTGCCGCACCGGTTTGACGTGACGGGAGTGATCAGAAACGGCCATAACGATCTTCGGGTGGAAGTAGCCAATACCTGGTCGAACCGGCTTACGGGAGACGCTGTTTCCGGCGAAAAGTTCACCAAAACCAACATTGTAAAAGCCAACAAAAACCTGACGCCCTGGGAAAATGTCCCGCTGAAAAAATCAGGACTTACCGGGCCGGTTACCATACATTCCCTTAATGCCGTCAAACCATGAAATCAGCACTGGTACTAAGCATTTTATTGTCAACAATGGTATTGTCAGCCCATGCACAAGTGGCCGACAGCCTCGGGTATCTTGGGTCGGTAAAACAGGAGCTGAATGCTGTTTGGCCCAAGAACCGGCGGGTCAATGTGGTTTTCCACGGGCACTCGGGACCGGGCGGTTCCTGGGCAAATCATGAAGTACATACGCTGGAATCGTACCCGAACCTGGTACTGCAGAAACTGAAAAAGACGTACCCTTATGCGGTGATCAATGTGATCGTCACGGCTGTAGGCGGAGAAAACTCGGTTTCGGGAGCGGCCCGGTTTGAAGCAGAAGTACTCAACCACAAACCGGACGTGGTGGTGATCGATTACACCGGAAATGATACGGGACCCGGACTGGAAAAATCCAGGGCCGCCTGGGAATTCATGATCCAAACCGCACAGAAAAACAACATCAAAGTGATACTGGTAACGCCCGGCGCGGATCAGCGCATCGATATCAATGCACCTGGAAATGCCTATGCGCAACATGCGGCGCAAGTGAGAGACCTGGCGGCGACATACCAGACCGGACTGGCCGATCCTTTCGCCACATTTCAGAAAATTGCAAAAAACGAGAACTTCATCCGTGACTACATGGCAAGCGTCAATCATTTTAACCAGAAAGGTCACGAAGTATATGCCTCTGAAGTTTTCAAGTGGTTTTGAGGTGCACTTTTAGTCACCGTCATTATAATCCGGATTGGCACTGATCGCGAACTTATACTTGTCGCCCCGGTAGTATGATCTTTCTATCTCAACGATCATATCATCCCTGCAGATCACCGCACTGTCCAGGATAAACATAGGCGTCGGCGTTGTCAGCTCAAAATTGTTCATTTCGGAATCCGGCTCCACGATCTCGGTGCTCAGTGTCTGCTTCACCTCCTCAATCCGCAGGTGGTAAGTATTTTCATACACTTTGAAATACGAAATTTCGGTAGGCATCCGGTTGATCTTCGGGCACAGCTTCAGGGAAATATATTTGATCTCGTCCTTGATGATCTCGTCGTCGGCATAGCGCAGCTGATGGATTTTCATCACCGGCCCGTCCATGATAAAATGTTTACCCCCTATTTCCGACGAAATGCCATCGTCCAGGATCGTTTTCTCCAGTACCAGGTTATGCGGCTGAAAACCTTCGGCGATCAGGCTTTCATGGAAACCCCGCCTGGTAGCATTAATGGACCCGAGCGTTCGGATCAGGTGGTGGCCTACGGTCCGGTTCAGTACAAATGTGCCTTTGCCTTTAATGCGTTTCGCCCAACCCCGGTTTTCTATTTCCAGCAGGCTTTTTCTCGCGGTTGTATTGCTGACTCTGTAGTTTTTAATCAGTTCATTTTCAGACGGTATTTTGTCACCGGGCTGCAATTCCCCCGATTTGATCTTCTCAATTACGGTGTCACTAATAGTTAGGAATTTTGGTCTCATTGTATTGCTGTGCACACATTAACAAACTTTTATCACTACCGGATCATGCCTTGAAAGCGATATGATCATTTTGTTATAATTTCACTATTTTGTTTGAAATCATGAAAATTAGACATGCCAAAAGTAGCTTTATTTTCTCAAAATTATATTGCTGAAACAGGAAGTCGGGTTGTTCCCCAAATTTGACACTGCATCCACCATATAAGGAAAATTTTACACTGAATCGGCAAAACTCCGGTGATAGTTGTGCTGGCTTTATTTTTGAAAGAAAGGATTATCCAAAGCATTTACATACGGCATGAAAAAAACACTGCAGATATCGAACATCCTGGCGCTGATCATCACGGTGATCATGAATTACCTTTCCAATACCGGCATTTTCAACGGCAGTACCATGGCCAGCGTATCGGCCCGCTACCAGAACCTTTTTACACCTTCGGGATATGCTTTTTCAATATGGGGTGTTATTTATCTCGGTTTAGCGGCGTTTTGTATTTACCAGGCCCAAGGACTTTTTCAGCCACGGGAAGCTCCGGCCATCGTCTCAAAGATCGGCTGGCTGTTTGTCATTTCCTGTATTGCCAACTGCCTCTGGATACTTGCCTGGCTGTACGATTATATTGGCTTATCGGTGCTCATTATGGCTGCCCTGCTTACGTCGCTCATTATGATCGTGTTTCGGACACGCATGGAGCTGGACCTTATTTCGCTCAAAAAGATCGCTTTGGAATCGTGGCCTTTCGCCATTTACCTGGGATGGATCTGCCTGGCCATTATCGCGAATGTAGCAGCATATCTAACGAAAATCGGTTGGGACGGCTTTGGGGTCTCCGCTACCAGCTGGACCATCATCATGATCTGTGCCGCCGGTTTCGTGAACATAGCTTTGACCTGGACGAGAAACCTGCGGGAAACTTCGGTGGTAGGAATATGGGGACTGATTGCCGTGGCCGTTGCCAACCGGAACGACAACCTCCCGGTGCTATACGCGTCGGTTATTGTGGCTGTACTGATTTTTGTGAGCACCGCAGTGCACGGATACAGGAACAACGGCAGGCATTTTCTGGTTGGTGATAAACCCTTCTGACAACGCGTTCTTGCCCGTGTTACCTGCTTTTTTTGAAATAAGGATAAATGACATCCTTACAGAAAAGAAAAATAAACGTCAGCGGAAATGCGATTAGCATTAACAAAATAAGGTGATGAGGAATGTCCATTTCTCCGAGGGTCTTGACTATTTGAATAAGTAGCGAAAACTACAAAATAAAATCGAAGTAATTCAATACTTCTACACAAATTTTGTAATATTAATTCTGTTTTAATTCAGTTTTTCTTCTTATCCCAGTAGTTCATCCCGACAAGCAGAGAGTAGATTTATTGTGTTACCGCCTATTGGTAAAATCCGGTTCGCTTTAGACCGGCACATCAACCACCTAACTGCATTTTTATGATTGTTTGTCTCCGATTGCTCTTCATTGCCTGTCTCGCGCTCATTTTTACATTACCAGTACATTCACAATCACCGGAAAAACACTATCTCCTCAAAGCCGGGCTGCTTTACGATTCTGAAAAAAGCGTTTTTCTTAAAGATCAGCAAATTCTCATCAAAGGTAACCTGATACTTAAAGTTGGCCAGAAACTCGAAGTTCCGCCCAATACCGAAATCTTAGATTACAGCAGTGCCACCGTCACGCCCGGTCTGGTGGATGCACATACGCACATTCTGACGGCCCAGGGTGCTACTGAAGAGCTTGCGGTGGACGCCGTGATGAATTCGTCCGAAAAAAGAGTTTTGCGCGCGGTTGGTTTTGCCAAAAGTTATCTGGATGCGGGTTTTACAACGATACGCGATCTGGGAAACTCCGGTCAGTACCTGGATGTGGAAGTCAGGAATGCCATCGAAAACGGCTATATCACCGGTCCCAGGATGCTGGTATCCGGCCCGATCATCGGCTCTATGGACGGCCAGCTGAGCAATCTCCCGGTCAAAGATTTCGACCGGGTATCCAGGATGGAGCAAAGCATGGTCAGCGGTGTTGAGGAAGCAAAAAAAGCTGTGAAAGAACACATAGTACAAGGCGTGGACGTGATCAAAATCCTGGCGATCGGCGGCAGGCTCACTTTAAGCCTGGACGAAATGAAAGCGATCGTACAAACCGCCCACGAACAGCGGGTGAAAGTAACCGCACATTGCGACCGCGACTGGGCAGTACACGCAGCCATTGAGGCCGGAGTCGATGGTGTGGAGCATGGTTACGGTTTCAAAGATGCTACGCTGGAACTGATGGCAAAAAAAGGGATCTATCTGGTTCCCACATACAGCTCGCTTGATTATTCGATGCAGTTCAACAAGGTACTTGGCGGAAAATACACGGTTGAGGAATTGAAACAGGGCCTGACAAAAATGCCGGTATGGCTGGAACAGATCCGCAAGTCGGGCGTGATGATGGTGGCGGGCTCAGATGCCTATTATGATATGAAAGAGCCCCGCGGGCGGAACGCCAAACATACCATTACAGGCTATTACGAGTTCGGACTTCCCGCCGAATTTGTTTTGAAAACAGCCACGGCCAATGCTGCCAAGGCGCTGCAAATGGAAAATCAGATTGGCGTGATCAAAGAAAATGCTTTCGCAGACATCAGCGTTTTTGGAGGAGATATGACGAAAGAATTTAAAAAATCGCTGCACGATGTAAAACTGGTCATGAAAAACGGCAAGATCGAGGTCATCAATAAATAAGCCCCCGAGCCTGCCGCGATATTCAAATAATCATTTTGCCTGGGCAGCAAAATCCACGTCGTACTTTTTGCCGGCATCGTCCAGGATCAGAACCCAGTCTTTCCCGTAACCGGATGTTGGCGCTTTGAACTGATGTTTGCCCTGATTGGGGAAGTTACCGATTTTGGTGGCTTCCCCTTTTCTCGGGTCATACCAATGGGCCGAAAATTCCTTCCCTGTGATTTTACCCGCATGTACTGTAACCGGCGTTCCGGTGGATACATAGATAAAAGCATAGTCCTTGCCGCGGGTGGCCTGTACCCGGTTGGCCGGCCCGTTGTAATTTTCTTCCACCAGCGACTGGTCGGGAACACGTTCCAGCATCGGGCGCGACTCCATCAGCCTGCGTACATAGGTCATTTGCCTGGCCCCCGGCAAGTCAAGCGCTTCATGCCAGGGCAGGTGCGGCCCGTTGAGCGGTTCGCGGTTTTTATCATACATCTGCCATACATCATGGCACCCGTAAGTATGCCCGAAAGCGCCTGCAAAAAGATCCAGGTAGGCATATTTCCTTACATCATAGGCGTTGGAAGTCCCAAGGTCGGCGGCATTAAAACAAACGGGATGGTCCTCATAGATCGGCTCAGCGTCCAGTACCGGTTTCACAGGTTTTTTATTGTAAACAAAAGCAATTTTGTCGTAGGTAATTTCGTCCCGGCAATGGCCGTTTTGCAGCATATTGAAATCCAGCCAGCTGTCATTATGAAACCAATTGGATGAACCACCCATGGTGAGACCGTTCGGCTGCGGGTGAAAGCTCATAAGCGCATGGTCATTCCCTCCGGTACCCCTTGCAACGCCCTCAGCCATCATCCGCCATACCTTCACATCATCCGAATCATTTCTGGGAGTACGGTCGCCACCGAGTACCCAGACCACATTTTCACGGTTCTTATACCTGTTCCCGATCCATTCTCCAAAAGCGGCCGCGTTGCTGACGTTGAATATTTCCGGCCCTTTTCCCCATTTATCTTTAAAAACCTTATCGCCCCAGGTCGGAAGCAGTGCGATGACGATACCATTTTCCGCTGCTTTGTCTATAATATAATCCACATGCTTGAAATATGCCTCGTTGGGTTTGGCCGGATCATTGTTTTCCAGAGGAACTGCCCCTTCGGCATTCGGGGTGTTCAGTCCGTCGATCTCGGCCAGTGCCACGGCTTGAACAACCGTGAAACCCTGTTTGGCACGGTGTTGCAAATACTGATCCGCCTCAGGCTTGGAAAGCCGGTGAAAAAGCTCCCAGGCCGTGTCGCCCAGCCAGAAAAACGGAGTACCATCCTGGTGCACCAGGTAACGCTGGTTATCAGAAACTTTTAACCTTCCTTTCGAAAATGGCTTTTGCGCAAACGTGACAGCTGCCGATAACATCAGCGCAATGAACAGGATATGGCTTTTCATTTTTTAATGAACTACTTTTATGTAAATACCAGTAGAGTACAGTAGAGATAACGAAGGTAATGTTTTTTTAAATTGTCCGGATGACGACAGGGAAAGTTTTATTTTTTCTATTTAAAATACCCAAAAACACCAATACCTTTTACAGTTTCCCGGCCTGCTATGGTATGATGCGTATTCCGGCTTTTTTTCCTGATGGGCATGTTCCGAAAAAGAGCTATTATTTCACACGGGGGCGACATTGAAAATGAAAGATTTAATCAAGATAGACGCCCGTTCCAGGGAACCAAAATACCAGCAGATCCTGAACAATGTAATCGCATCGATTGAAAACGGAACGCTGAACCACGGGCAGCAGCTACCTTCGATCAGCGAACTGGCCGGCTGGCAGAACATTGCAAAAGTGACCGTGGCAAAAGCCTATGAAGATCTGCGTAAACGGGGCGTGATACAGGCCCGGCATGGAAAAGGTTTTTATGTAACCAATACACAAGTGCGCAGCGCGCTCAATATATTTGTCCTTTTCGATACCCTCAATGCATACAAGGAAACCTTGTATTACGCGATGAAAGCCGGGCTTCCCGGGGATGCCAGATTGAGCCTCTTCTTTCATCACTACGACCGGAACCTGTTCGAAAGCCTCATCGGTAACAACCTCAACAATTACAATTATTTTGTGATCATGCCGCACTTTAATGAGGATGTTTCGGAGGTGGTCAACCGAATTCCGAAAGACCAGCTGGTAATCATCGACAAGGCTGCGGAACAGGTTACCGGCAATTATGCGGCGATATACCAGGATTTCGAAAATGATATTTATGCGGCCCTTGATTCCTGCCCCGATCTTTTGTCCAAATACAAAAAACTGACGCTCGTCCTTTCCAAAGGCCAGTTTCAGTTTGTACCGGACGGTATTGTGTCGGGATTCAGGCGTTTTGGGAACACAAACCAAATCGAATGCGCAGTAACAGAGCGGCTTAATGCCCAGGCCATCAGAAAAGGGGAAGCATACTTGCTTTTTTCCGACCGCGACCTGATCGAATTTGTAAAACATGTGCACCATGAAGGCTG
Source organism: Dyadobacter bucti (assembly GCF_005869225.1). Taxonomy (GTDB): domain Bacteria; phylum Bacteroidota; class Bacteroidia; order Cytophagales; family Spirosomataceae; genus Dyadobacter; species Dyadobacter bucti. The sequence goes on from NZ_SWFP01000002.1 coordinate 736,101, forward strand.
GCAGCTCGGCAAGGATGTGGGACTGATTTCCTACGACGATACCCCGATGAAAGAAATCCTGGAAGGCGGCATCACTGTGGTTTCGACGGATTTTGAATACATGGGCAGAACGCTGAGTTCAATGGTACGTGAAAGACAGATTGCAAAAATCGCCAATCCTTTCAGCCTGATCCGCCGCAGGTCCCTCTGATTTTTAAAAGTTTTTATCGGATATTGTAGTTGTAAATACACACCAGCTCTGCAGGAAAGAAAACCACGAATCAACCTAACTAAAAAGAACGTATGTTATTGCAAGCTGGCCCTTTACAGGCCGACTACGTCAATGGTTACCTTCGTTACATCCGTATTGGTAACCAGGAAATCCTGCGCATGATCTATTTTGCGATCCGTGACCAGGATTGGAACACATTACCGGTCACCATCCAAAGCGAAACCATTTCGCGGACCGTCAATTCCTTTGCGATCAGTTACACCAGTACCGTCCGTCATGATTCCGTACAGTTCAATTGGAAAGTACGGATTACCGGTTCTGCTGACGGTACAATAGGATTTACAATAGATGGAAAAGCGTTAAGCAGGTTTTTAAGGAACCGCATCGGTCTCTGCATTCTACATTCTACCGACCACCTCGCAGGCCAACCCTGCTACATCGAACATTCGAACGGTTACTTCTCATACGCCTTTTTCCCTGAGCGGATCAGCCCGCATCAGCCTTTCAAGAACATCAGTGCAATGCAGTGGCAACTGGATAATAACGGTGCGGCCCGGCTGGATTTTGAAGGGGAGGTTTTTGAAACCGAAGACCAGCGCAACTGGTCCGATGCTTCCTATAAGACCTATTGTACGCCGCTGGATCTACCTTTTCCCAAGCTAATCACAGCAGGTACGGAGATTAGCCAGGCTGTAAAACTGACAGTGGCCACCGCCACCGGTTCGAAAGCTCCGGACAGAGAGAGGGAAATCAGGATAGTCGCCACGGGAGAAATGAGCCGTTTTCCTTTGATAGGCGTACAGCTTGCTCAAAATGAGCCTTCACCCGGAGAAAAAGAGCGCATTTTTCTTTCCCGTGTGGGTTTCAGTCATTTAAGGACGGACATTGTACTTTCCGAGCTGGACGCCCCGGCAAAACTGCACAAGGCACTGGAGCAGAGCCGCCAACTGAAAATGCCACTTGAGCTGGTAGTTTTTTGCAATCAGCGATTCGACAATGTCCTGAAGATGTTGTTAAAAGTGCTCAAACAACATGCTTCATCGATCAAAACACTGATCCTTTTCGAAACTGAGACCCGGCGCACGAACCCGAAGCTGATCATACCGGATTTGCGTGAGTATCTGCCGGATGTCAAAATCGGAGGCGGGACAGATGCCAATTTTGCGGAATTCAACCGGAATCCGGTTTCGTATGAGAACTTTGACTTTGTATCTTTTTCACTGAATCCACAGGCTCATTTATCCGATGACCTGACGCTAACGGACAACCTGAACGCCCAGTCTGACCTGATAAAAAGTGCGGGGGAACTGTCTGCGGGCAAAGCGGTATATATATCACCGGTCACGCTGAAACCCCGGTTCAGAACAGTTGCAATGCCTGGCGACAGCCAGGCACCAGGCGATTATGATGACCGCCAGACCACTGCATTCGCAGCATGCTGGACACTGGGCAGTGTTAAATATCTGTCGGAAGGATGTGCGGCTTCGGTTACTTTTTTCGAGACGACCGGCCCCGGCGGCATCCTCGATCAAGACATCGTCTATCCGGTGGGTTACCTGCTTCAACATATACTGCAATGGAAACCGGAGCAGGTAGAGATTACGAGGACTAACGCGGCACTTAAAATCTCGTCACTGTTACTGCACAAAGCCGGTGCAACATGCCTGCTGGTTGCAAATCATAGCACTATGGAACAATCCGTGATCCTGCCAGACCAATTTTCTCAGGCAACCGCGCATCTGCTCATCTCCGAAAATCAGCAGGAACCGAGAATAATGACGAGCCTGGAACTCGTTCTGGGCCCGCATGAAATCTGGTCGGTTAGCCTTACAACCGGCTGATTTCAAACGCTATTTAAGTTTACTACCAAGGTTCTCAGCCTTTTCTATCCACTGCCGGATCTTTTCCGGTGTTGCTGTTCTCACATTGGTCACGACGGTGACCCTCACAGGGTCCACGCCGCAAAACTGAAGTATCGATTTTTTCAGCTGGTTGATGCTGGGCCGGCCAAAAGCCAGCCAGTAGTAAATAGCAGGCTGATCGATACTTGTGATGATATGCCCGGTTTTCCCCGAAAGCAGCTTGTCCCACCACACTGAGTTTTCACGGTACCTGAACGCCATTCCCGGAAGGAAAAGCCTGTCGATGAACCCTTTCATGATGGCCGGCATACCGCCCCACCAGGTCGGATGCACCCAAACCATGTGGTCTGCCCACTTAATTTGTTCCCATGCATTGAGCAGGTCCGGTTCCAGCTCCGTCCTTTTACGGTAGCCGTAATGCAGGTCGGGGTTAAATTTCAGATCCGCAATGATGAGGTATTTCACTTCTGCCCCGGTATTCCTTGCACCTTTGATATAAGCTTCCGCCAGCGCGTGATTGAGACTTTCGGGATTGGGGTGGCCGTTGATGACCAGGATTTTTTTCATGATGCGGGTTCCTGATTTTTTACACGAACTTAATAGGGAATAAATGCTCAAAACATGATTTTTGTCCTGAATAAAACTGGAATCGGTCACAGAACGATGTCGCCCAGACGTAGCGGGCCGCCCGGCGGCAGACGCTACCCCTGCCTTTCCACTGCGCTGCATTACTAGACTACACATGACCTCATGACTATTCATGACCAAACATAACTTTCATGACCATACTTGAACTCATGGCCACACACGACCTTCATGACTACACATGACCACAAATGACTTCAATCACTCTACCCCATCCATCAAAACCCTTTCCACCTTCCCGACCAGGAAAATATAACTCAGCCCGCCGGTTACGGCCAGAAAACCCACGAAGACCAGTGCCGGAGAAAAATCCCCGTCCCTTACCAGGTAGCCTATGACAATAGGAACGATGATACTGGCCAGCCCGCCCATAAAATTGAATGTACCGCCCGTCAGGCCGATCAGATTTTTGGGTGCGAGCAGTGATACAAAAACCCAGGTGATCGATGCCAGTCCATTCCCGAAAAATGCTACAGACATAAAAAATATCACCCAAAACGGACTTGTCACGTAATTGGCAAACAAGATGCTTACGCCGAGAAGCATACCGAAAATGACGGGCGTCTTGCGCGCTACGCTCGGAGAGATATTTTTCTTAACCAGATAGTCAGACAAAAAACCGGAAAGCAACACGCCCAGAAAAGCGCATATAAAAGGAAATGATGCATAAATTCCCGATTTGATAAAATCCATTTTACGGAAATTGATCAGATACTGCGGAAACCAGGTAATGAAAAAAACGGACGTACTGGCCACACAGAACTGTCCGAGATAGATCCCCCAAAGTTTCCTCTTCGAGAGAATAAAGCCAAAATTCTTCCAGGCAAAAGGCATCTTGTTGTCCGGCCTGACCTCAATTCCCCCACCCCCTTCACGGATATAAGTAAGCTCAGCCTGATTAACCTTTGCATGTTCTGACGGATTCCGGTAAAAGAAATACCAGAAAATACCCCAAAGCACGCCGATCGTGCCGGTTATGTAAAACAAGCCACGCCAGCCTGCATAGCTTTGGATCAAGGTTAGCAATGGGGTCAGAAATGCGAGACCTAGGTACTGCCCCGATGTGTAAGTAGCAATTGCAGATGCCTTTTCCTGATCAGGAAACCAGCTTGTGACGATGCTGTTATTCATCGGATAGGCAGGCGCTTCGGCCATTCCGATCAGCAGCCGGAGCGCGATCAACGCAACAAACCCTTCTGCAATACCGATGGTAACGGTTGCGGCAGACCACAATACCAGCGAAAGTGCATACAAAACCCTGACCCCGTATCGGTCAATAAGTACGCTGCTGGGTATTTGCAGAGAAGCATATGTCCACCCGAAAGCCGAAAACACGTAGCCCATTTTTACAGAATCCAGATCCAGTTCTTTCGAGATCATCGAGCCTGCGACCGAAATATTGCTCCTGTCCATGTAGTTGATCACCACATTCACGAAAACTGCCGCTAAAATGGTGTATCGGATTTTGGTTGGCCTGGCGGCGGTATTGATCATGGTGTCGGATTTTTTGTCCTGGATTAGCGGGGTTTGGCGTAGTTTTCAGCTACGCCAAACTTTTCAAACTCAATTTTACCATTCTGCTGCACTGCCGTCTTCGTGCGTCCAGAGCGGATTTTTCCAGTTGTGCCCCACTTCCGCCATCCTTCTGACCTGCGCTTCATCGATCTGAATTCCCAGCCCCGGCCCGGACGGAATATTTACATAGCCATTCTCATAATTAAAGACAGACTGATCTTCGAGGTAATCCATCAAATCGTTGCCCTGGTTGTAATGTATGCCCAGACTTTGTTCCTGGATGAAAGCATTATGGCAGGTAGCATCCACCTGCAGGCAGGCGGCCAGCGCAATGGGCCCCAGCGGACAGTGCGGGGCCGCAGCCACATCAAATGCCTCCGCCATAGAAAGTATTTTTTTACATTCGGTAATACCACCTGCGTGTGACAGATCGGGCTGGATGATATCGGCATATCCTTTTGTCAGCAGATCCTTGAAATGCCAGCGGCTGAACATACGCTCGCCGGTCGCGATGGGAATGGATGTATGCTGCGCAATTTCCCTCAGCGCCTCATTGTTTTCAGGCAGCACCGGTTCTTCGATGAACATAGGGTGAAACTGTTCGAGTTCTTTGGCCAGCACTTTTGCCATCGGTTTGTGCAGACGTCCGTGAAAATCCACTCCGATATCCAGGCCATAACCCACTGCTTCGCGGATCGAGGCAACGCGCTGCAATACCAGATCGATTTTTTCAAAAGAATCAATGTACTGCATTTCGTCCGTAGCGTTCATTTTGATCGCCTTGAAACCATTATCGAATTGCTTCTTCGCCGCGCTGCTTACTTCGGCAGGACGGTCGCCGCCAATCCAGGAGTATACTTTTATTTTATCCCTTGCCTTACCACCCAGCAGCTGATAAACGGGAGCGTTGAAAAATTTGCCCTTGATATCCCAGAGCGCCTGATCGATTCCCGAAAGTGCGCTCATCAGAATAGGCCCGCCCCGGTAGAAGCCACCCCGGTACATGGTATTCCAATGTCCTTCGATATCCATCGGATCTTTCCCGATCAATGCTTCCATCAATTCTATCACTGCTGCTTTCACGGTAGCCGCTTTTCCTTCTATAACAGGCTCGCCCCAGCCCACAATACCTTCGTCGGTTTCAATTTTCAGGAATAACCAACGGGGAGGAACCTGAAAAAGCTCGTAACTTCTGATTTTCATTTTACTGACTGTTTATTTATTTCAACGCAAATTAAGGTACAAACACCACGTTCGCTGCCTTTTATAGTGAAAGCATTTTACAAAGGTTTTATATGCGTCAGCTGGCGCCGACTTCCAGTCGGTGCCGCCTATGCAGCCGATCTCCAGATCGGCAAAACCAGCAAAAACAAAAACAATCAATGAAGAACCAAAAACTCCCTCTTGCCATAACCACCCTGATCCTGACAATCCTGCTCAGCTCGGCATACATGATCAAAGGTCACAGAACCCAAACTCCGGAACAAAAACCCGCCGCCGCCTCCTACAAATGGACAGGCGCCTGGCAGCCGTCCCGCATCAGCGCCGAAGACGGTATTACTGCCCTGGATATTAAAATCGGCAAGTTTATAAATCTTCCCAAGGAGGAGCTGGCTCAGGTTATTTTTAATGTTAACAATCGTTTTCCGGGTTCCAAATCGTGGGCATTCTGGGCTGTCGGCGATATGTCTGGTCTTACGCCCGGGCACAACGGCCTTACGGAAGCACAGCATGAAGCCTATCTGAATTACATGGACCTGCTGGGCGTGGCCGTATTTCTGGAAATTTTTCCGTCCAAAAAAACCAGTACTAATATTCTGACTGAAATTGACCGCTGGCTGGGCAAATTCAAACACCATCCATCCGTAGCAGGATTCGGCATTGATCTGGAATATTATGAAAAAGCATCAGATGCCGCCGCCAAAACCTGGGACGACAAAATAAAATCGTATAACCCGGCATACCGTCTTTTTATCAGGCATTATGATCCTGGCTTTATGCCTCCCACATACCGTGGCAAAGGTGATCTCATTTTCGTGGATTTTGCTTCGGAAGCTACCGTAGAGGATCTGAGCAAAGGTTTTGCAGCCTGGGCCAACCGCTTCGCCCCGACCGCCTGCGCTTTTCAGATCGGCTATCCCGCAGACGAAGACGGTATGAACGGCAGCAATACACTGGGATGGTGGAAACTAAAAAATCCCGTCACTGACTGGGGAAACATGATCTTGGCACAAATCAAAAACCCGAAACAAGAGCTGGGGCTGATATGGGTAACCGCTAAATCGGCCAAAACTTACCACCAATCCTGGGACCTGACCAGAGGTGCAAAACTCCCGAAAGCGAAAAAATAGGCATGCACTTCACTAATAAATCGATTCCATTTCGCAGACAGTATAACTTTATATTTGTTCTTGCCGGGCAAACTATTTTGGGCCGACTGTTCAAGATACAATTTTGCCCACTTATTTATTAAATCGTCAGGAAAAAGATGATACACAACAAAAGAAAATGCCGGATCCGGCACAAAATTCAAATTCTGATATGTGTTTTTCTAACTGCGATGAATACTTTGTTCGCTCAGACATCTTTTTGGTATGATTTCAGCGGCACGGCTTCTTTGGAAATTAATTATACCAACAACACTAGGCCCAATGCATGTAAAGTGTCCTCCTACAAAATGTTTCCGGAAGAATACACCGATATCATCGACACATTATCCTCAGGCTTCGGAAAAAAAACTTACAAAATACCGGTTAGCGGGCCTCAAAGCGTGACATTGACATTACCAGGAATAGAGGTACCCATTTTGCTAATACCCGGTGCGAGTCTTGCCTGCGCCGTTGATTTCTCGGACATTAAAAATGTGAAGTTTCAAACTGCCGACAGCCTTTCTCTGATTAATGGCTATTTGTTAAAAAAGAAATTTCTCAGCTCGTCTCCCGTCAAAAACAAAAGTAGCGAAGCATCTCCACCGGCCGGTTACCTGACAAGTTACAGCGCCAAAATGAATGACCTCTATCAAAAAGAAATGCTGTTTTTTGATCAGAATAAAGATGAGTTGCCCAAGTGGTTCCAAACGCATGAATACTGGAACATCAGATATGCCGATGCATCTGCCAGAATGAACACTGTTGTATCGCGGGAGATTTCTATTCAAAAGGCAGAGTCGATTCCGCCCAACTATTACAGTTTTCTGGACGCCCTGCCGGTCGGTAACCAATCTGCAAAAAACAATTATAAGTATTACTTATTTCTCTACGAGCTTTTCAATAAAAGACTGAAGGAAAAAAAGTTTGCAGGGTGCAAGTCAGCCGATTGGCTTCCATTTCACATTTGTCAGGCCGAAATGGAATTGTCGGGAGATGTCCTGGATATGTACAAAGCGTGGGCCATTCAGCTTGTTTTCAACCAGTACAACAGAGACGTTGCGAAAGAATACTTGAAACAAAACAGCAACATTTTTCGTGATCCTGTCTGGCTGGAAAAATTACAGCTATCGCTCAAAAGCAAAGAGAAGTTTCTTGAAAAAAATAAGCCTGCACCAAATTTTGTCTTGACCGATTTAAAAGATTCGCTGACGTCACTGAAGTCCATGAAGGGAAATGTCGTTGTGTTATCGTTCTGGTTTGCGGGGTGCAAACCTTGTATCGAAGAATTTCCTTTCGAGAATGCGCTGGCGGAGAAATTCAGAGACCAGCAGGTCAAAATCGTAAACGTTTGTGTAAACACAACGGAAGAAAACTGGCGCAGGTACAGCGAAAGGTTCGGACTGAAAACAATCAATTTATGGGCAAACCCTCAATGGGAAAAATCGGTCATCGAGAAATACGATCTGACAGTATTCCCCAAATATGTTTTGCTTGACAAAAATCTGAATGCGGTGGATACCAGTGCCGAGCGCCCCAGCCAGGGCCTGGAAAATCAAATTATGACATTACTGAATCAGTAATGCTGCTGAATGCTGGCACCGACCCGTTGGCGCCGGCTTCCAGCCGGTGCCGCCTATGCAGCCGACTTCCAGTCGGCGAGTTATTATCTGAACCTTTTGACTTAAATTTGTGTACCAATTTCGTACACAACAAAAAACATCATCATGTTTGTTATTAGCTCCAGAGAGTTCAGGGATAATCAAAAAAAATACATGGATCTGGCTGATGCAAACGAACAGGTAATCATTCAGCGCGGCAAGGAAAAAGCGTATGCTTTAACTCCTGTGGGGAAAAAGGACAAATACTTCATGGATCCCGAAACTATGGCTGAAATCCAGGAAGGAATCAATCAATACAGGGAAGGTAAAACAACAAAAGTAGACAAAGCCGATTTTGACAATTTACTCGGTTTATGAGCTATTCCATTGAATTTACCCCCAAAGCCCTCGAAGGAATCGAAAAACTTAAAAAATCCGGAAATAAGGCTGTACTCAAAAAAATCCGGAAACTTCTCGACGAACTGACTGCGCATCCTTATACCGGCACAGGCCAGCCCGAACAACTAAAACATGACCTGGCCGGATTCTGGTCCAGGCGAATTAACCAGGAACATCGGATCGTGTATGCTGTGGACGAAACGAAAGTCGTGGTTACAATAGTTTCCGCCAAGGGCCATTACAACTAATAATCTCTCCGCCGAATTCCTCCCGGTTGGCGCCGGCTTCCAGCCGGTGCCGCCTATGTAACCGACTTCCAGTCGGCGAAGCAATTACCGCAGAAACCGAAAATTTTATATATTCCTGCTAAAATCTTCAGTTATGTATAAAAAGTTAATTCTCGCTGTTCTTGCAGTCAGCCTGTTTGGCACATCCGTTACCGGGCAGGCCCAGTCAAAAAATGTGAAGTTGCAGCTTGTCACCGACGAAATCGTCCATCCTACCGCGTTTGCCGTAACCAAAAAATCCCCCTCACTCCTTTTTGTCTGCGAGCAGGAAGGAAGGGTCAGGGTCATTCAGAAGGGTAAATTGGTTAAAGAACCTTTTCTCGACATTTCCGATATAGTAATAAAAAGAGACGGTTACGACGAGCGCGGGCTACTGGGGCTGGCGTTCCATCCCGACTATGCTGTCAATGGTAAGTTTTATGTCTACATCAGCGTTACGGCCGGCGGAAAAGTAGGTATTAACCACCATACCGAGGTCAGGGAATACACGGTCAGCAAAGAAAATCCCCTGGCAGCCGACAAGAAAACGATGCGTAAAGTGCTTGTTTTTGATCAGCCGGAGTCCAATCATAACGGCGGCGATCTCAAATTCGGGCCGGACGGGTTCCTTTACATCGCCAGCGGAGACGGAGGCGGAGGTGGCGACAAGCACGGCGATTACGGCAACGGACAGAATCTCAACACCTTATTAGGCAAAATTCTGCGTATTGATGTAAACAAAACACCTTATGCGATTCCTGCCGACAATCCTTTTGTCAAAACCATAAGTGCACGTCCCGAAATTTACGCCTATGGCCTGCGCAATCCCTGGCGTTTCAGCTTTGACAAAAAAACCGGCCGGCTTTTTGCCGGTGAAGTTGGTCAGAATAAATTTGAAGAAATAGATATCATCACAAAAGGCGGCAACTATGGCTGGCGAGCCATCGAGGGCTTTCATCCGTTCAGTACTACTGATCCCAAACCGGAAAAACCCATCGATCCGATCTTTGAATACCCGCATACCGACGGCCTGAGCATTACGGGTGGGTTTTTATACCGCGGCAAAGCTATTCCTTCCCTGGCCGGAAAGTACGTTTTTGGTGATATGTCCGGGCCAGTATGGGCACTTGCACCGGGAGGTGGTAACAAATGGACGCGCGAAAAATTATCGGTTTCGAGAGATCCGGGCTATTGGCATGTGTACAGTTTCGGAGAAGACGTTTCAGGCGAAATTTACATCCTGACCCAGCTGCTTGAAAAAGGTACCGGCGCAGTATATAAAATTGTCCCCTGATATTTTTTCCTCGATTTTCAGTTCTATGTGTTTCCGTTTTTTTTCTATTATCCTTTTGATATGCTGTTCCGGCATTGTTGCATCCGCTCAGAACAATCCGAAGTGGGACGACACCAATTCCAGAGACTGGCCTGCCCAGGCAAAAAAAGTGAGCATCCGCTCCTCGGCCGACGGCAGCGAACAAGGCGCCTATTTTTATGCGTCTCCCGCCGCGGGGCCGAGGCCGCTGATCGTAAGCCTCCACACGTGGAGCGGCAATTTTCAGCAGAAAGACACCGTGGCAAATCTCTGCATTGACAAAGGTTTCAATTACATACATCCTGACTTCCGGGGGCCCAACAACAAGCCCCAGGCATGTGGGAGCGAACTCGTGATCAGCGACATAGACGACGCGATCACATGGGCTCTGGCCAACACCAATACGGACCCCGAAAATATCCACGTCATCGGCGTAAGCGGCGGCGGCTACGCTACAGTACTTACCTACATGAAATCCAGGCATAAAATCCGCAGTTTTTCAGCCTATGCCGGTATTTACAATCTCGTCGACTGGTACTATGAATCGGTGGGAAGAAAAGCAAAATATGCAGGGGATATTGCGGCGTCAACTTCCGGAAACCGCAACGAGCTCAATGTGGACGAGGCCAAAAAGCGATCCCCGTTTTTTATGCAAAAACCGGTAACCGACCGCAGCAAAAGCACATTGTCGATCTATTGCGGAATCCACGACGGTTACACCGGGTCTGTTCCGATCAGCCACTCTTTGCTGATGTATAACAAACTGGTGGCTGATTTTAGCCCGGAAGCACCGTTTTCGATGGTCCCGCAGGAATACATCCAGTCCATGCTCCGCGAACGGACTTTGCGGGGCGGCGGTGACCAGGGAACGATTTTGGGACGAAAAATTATTTACAAAAACCATTATCAGGACAAGGTAAGTATTACGGTTTTTGAAGGCGGTCATGAAATGCCTCCCGGCGAAGTACTCGCGCATATCCCAGCCATAAAATAAAAATCTTACTATCAATAAGCCACTGACAGGAAATTCTTGAAAGGGTATTTTATGTCGGCGGTAAAAATTCAAATACAAGTACATGGAGGATTACAGTATCGTTATTTTTATTCTCGCCATCATGATCGGGCTGTCGGCATTGGCGGACAAAATAAAGCTCTCCTACCCGATCCTGCTGATCGTGGCAGGAATCGCCATCGGTTTTATCCCCTCTATGCCGCATATTAAGCTGAACCCGGAGGTGATTTTCCTGATATTCCTGCCACCGCTGCTGTACGATGCCGCATTTAATATTTCCTTCAAAACCTTCATGACCAATATCAATACCATCGGTACGCTGGCGGTGGGTCTGGTTTTCATTACTGCCACAGGCATTGCGGTAATCGCACATTATATGATACCGGGCATGACCTGGCCTTTGTCGTTCGTACTCGGCTCTATACTGGCCGCTACCGATGCAGTGGCAGCGATCAGTATCACAAAAGGCCTTGGATTGTCACACAATACCACCACGATCCTGGAAGGTGAAAGCCTTGTCAATGATGCCTCTGCCCTGGTTGCCTACCGTTTTGCTGTGGCGGCTGTTTCCGGCACTGCCTTTGTATTTTGGAAAGGATCGCTCGAATTTCTGCTGCTTTTCGGCGGAGGGCTGCTGGTGGGTCTCACGATGGGAAAAATGCTCGGGTTTATCCTTACCCGCGTTCAGGAAAATACAATGGTTACCATCAGTTTTATGCTGCTCATGCCCTTCGTCACCTATCTGGTAGCGGAGGAACTGCATGTTTCAGGCGTAATTGCTGTAGTAATGCTTGGCCTTGCGATTTCCCGTTTCAGCAGAAAGATATTTCCCGAACAGCTAAAAAGACAGTCGAGAACAATATGGGACGTGATCATGTTCCTGCTCAACGGCCTGATCTTCATTCTGATCGGCCTTGAATTTCCGTATGTCGTCAAAAGCATCGACAGCAACCGCATCTGGCCTTTTGTAGGCTACGCTTTTATTATTACCGTCGTCGCATTTTTTCTCCGGCTGGTCAGAGTATTGTTGCAGCAGGTCAATCTGCAGCGTGCTTTTCAAAGCAAAAAAGCAAGGATATCCGAAGAAGCCTTGCTTAGTTTTCAGGACAGTATCATTATCAGCTGGTCGGGGATGCGCGGGATTGTGTCACTGGCTATCGCAATCGGTTTGCCGGTCACCCTGGAAAACGGCGGCCCTTTTCCTGAGCGCAGCACCATCGTGTTTATCTCGGTTGTGGTGGTACTTTTCACGCTCCTGGGCCAGGGACTGACACTGCCCTGGGTCGTCAGAAAACTACGGTCGAAGGGTTGATACGCGCCGGTTCATGGAGCAGGATCCCATCCACCTGCTCCGGCGGCAGGCTGGTCGGACAATCCAAAATCCACAGCTTCGCTCCCAGCTCCCGTATTCTCCGCACCCGGGATGTATCAGCTGCGCATCCCAAGTTTGACCAGCAACTGTTCAGCCTCTTTCCATTCCACTTCGTGCGGAAGCCGGGCACTTTTCGAAGCGATGGCAGCCACTACGCCTGCTGCCTCGCCCATCGCGACAGCGTTACCTGTAACCCGGTAACTTGCATGTGAGGTAAAATCCCCGCTGATACAGCGTCCAGCCATCATCAGGCCATCCACCTCCTTGGCAATGAGCGCACGCAACGGAATATCATACGGGATCATTTTGATGCCTCCCCGTGAAATCGTTTCTATTTCGTTCGTTTTGCGGTCAGCGGCATGGATATCCACCCCGAAAGTAGGGCGTACAACCGCATCGAAATGCCGCGCCCCGACAACCAGATCCTCTTTTTTCACCATATAACGGCCATGAATGCGCCGGCCGTCGCGAATACCGATCTGCTCCGGAGTGGCTACAATCTGCATCCCTTCCCAGGGGCCGCCGAGGCTGTTGAGCCCGCGCACGATATTATATACCTCCGCCCTTGCCCGCACCGTAGCTTCCGTGATCTCATCGGCGTCAAATGCTTTGATATTGTATTCATGGTTCACCATGATCATCACAAGGTTATCGCGTATCAGAAAAAGCGTCGGCATACCGTAGGACGGTTTGATACCGGCCCGCTCTATTTCTTTGGAAAAAGCATTGACAGCCGGAACATGCCAGTTTTTCTTGTCACCTTCATTGGTATAAAATGAAATATATTGTTTCAGCGCAGCCGGATCGCGTACCACTGCCAGGGTGTTCAGTGTCAGTGGCTGGCAAGGGCATGTATCCCCACCCTGCCCGATTTCCCAGCTGTTGCCCGCCTGAGCGCCGAGGTCGCCGTCGCCGGTTGCATCAATAAACACTTTTGCTTTCCAGGCCTCCCTGCCCGATTTGGATTCGGTAATCACCGTAGTGAGCTGGTTTTTATCCTTGTATGCGGCAGCTACACGCGTATGCAGCCGGAATTTTACCCCTGCTTCGGCGCACATCTCTTCCAGCAGCAATTTCATTTCATCGGGATGGTACACAAACTGGTCGGCGATTTGATTGCGTCGGGCACCGCGTCCGTCGAGCTTTGCCTTTATTTCCTTCGTGAGCCCGGGTTTGTTGAAATCAAAAATGTAAGTCAGCAGACCGGCCGTCCACACTCCGCCAAGGCAGCCGTGGATTTCCAGAAGTTGCGTCCTCGCTCCTGCCCTGGCGGCAGCTATCGCGGCAGAAACACCGGCAGGCCCGGCACCGCATACAATTACATCTACTTCATCCTTTACGGGGATATTCTGTGCAGGCTCCTTGAATTCGCCTGGTTTTGCGGCCTCGGCGCCCAACGCCAGCGCAGGTAACGCGGCCGCTCCCGTACTTGCGATGGCCGACTGAATAAATTTACGGCGGTTCAGATTGAACATAGCCGAAAGTCCGTTTTGATTTTCTTTTGGATCCATAATGTCTTTTGAGATAAAAAATGATGATCAATAGCCCGGGTTCTGGTCTTTTACCGGGTCAATGGCTTTGTTATATCCTAATTCAGAAACCGCGATCGGCCACAAAAACGCCTTTTCGGCAATCGTCTTCCCTTTGGTCGCCTGTATGATCTGCTGCGCTTTTCCGGTTCTTTTCAGTTCAAGCCAGCGTTTGCCTTCGTACTGAAATTCATATCCCCGCTCTTTGATGACCAGATCCAGAAAGGAGGCTTTGGTGTAGTCGGCCAGTTTGAAATCAACGGCAGAAACTGCATTCGGATCAAGACCATACGCCCGGCGGTGCACCTGGTTCAAAGCTTCAATGGCCTCGGCTGTCGGACCGTTTCCTGCCTGGCTGGCCGCTTCTGCGTAGATCAGGAGCAAGTCGGCGTACCGGTAAAAAGGAGCATCATTGGCCGCGCCGGGGCCTCCGATCGCGTCGGGATCAATGAATTTTTTGTTCAAAAGTGATGTCGCGCCTATCCCGATATTCCACAAATACCATTGCCCCTTGCGCAAATCCTTATCGTCCCAGCTGGCGTAAACCGGGTTAGCTGTGTCGCTGTGGTGACCATATACCCCACCGCCCCCGTGCAGCTTTGTCCCCGGATGGTTGGTAAGCCACGGCCAAAGGTTTCCCTGCCCGGTCTGGTGAGAATATTTGAGATAAAATATTTCTTCCGGGGTAGTGATCACCGCCGGGCCAAAAATTTTCTGAAAATCCTCCGTAGAACTGACAGGTACCAATGCATATTTTTTTGTTTTGATCACCTCGTCAGATTTGTCGCGCGCCTCTGCAAATTGCCCCAGTTCCAGGTACACATCAGCCAGAACTGTTTTTGCCGTCAGTTTCGAAGGTCGACCCGACTGTGTTACATTGTCGGGCAAGTTGGCTTCCGCTTCTTTCAGGTCGGCCAGGATCAGCGCGTAAACTTCCTCCCGGGTATTGCGACGTGCGTCGATCTCCGTCATATTCAGTTCGGTACGGATCGGTACAGCGCCCCAGTTTCTGACAAGATGGAAGTAATTAAATGCCCGCAGGAACTTTGCCTCAGCTACAAAACGCGTAATATCCGCCTGACTGATCGCCTTCCCATTGGGTGCATTTTTGATCACCAGATTGGCATTACGGATACTCAGGTAAAACCCCTCCCAGGCCCCGGCTGTCCGGCTGACGTTCACATTATCGAGGCCTTGAAAATTATTGAGAACTGTGTAACTGCCTCGGCCATAGGCATAATCGATATGCGCTTCCAATACCGCAATGTATACACCCATTCCGCTGGTGTTATTGCTCCTGAGCGGCGTATAAATTGCGTTGACCGCGGCATCTACTTCTGCGGGTGTGTTGTAAAATGTCTCTACCGCGAGCGACTTGGTTTCTTCTTTCAGGATGTCCTCGCAGGAGCTCAGGCAGAAGAGGACGGGCAGCAGGAATAATATCTTTTTCATAATGTCTGGTTTTTCTGTCAATTTAGAATCTGGCACGGACGCCGAATGTTACAACCTTGGATGTCGGATAACTGAACTGGTCGAAACCCTGGGCAGTAGAGTTGGCACCGCCATTGGAATTGACCTCCGGGTCCCACCATGAATATTTTGTAAGAGTGAGTAAATTCTGACCGCTGGCGTAAAGCTGAATACCCTGCACCCAGCTTACCCCCCATTTCTGTGTCGGGAAATTGTAAGCCAGCTGGATATTTTTCAGGCGCATATATGACCCATTTTCTACAAAGCGATCGGAAACGTTGATCCGGGTTGTGGTACTTAATGCCGGATATTTGGCATCCGTGTTGGAAGGTGTCCAGTGGTTCAGAAAAACCTCCCGGGGCATATTGAGGCCGTTGGCGTAATCGACGGTATTATTGATCGAGCTGGTATTGAAAATATCATTTCCCTGCGTACCCTGAAGGAAAACCGTCAGCTCAAAGTTCTTATAAGACATATTGGAATTAAACCCGTAAATGAAGTTCGGATTGGGGTCGCCGATGTAGGTTTTATCCAGCACGGTAATGGTACCGTCATTGTTCTGGTCCACATATCTGATTTTGCCGTTCTCGTCATAGCCCTCTTCCACATATCCCCAGAAACGGCCCATCGGTTGCCCTTCCCGGAGAATGTTGCGGGTGTCGGTAATGGTATTGATATCCACAAAACCGCCCAGGATATCCTGTCCGCCGTAAAGTTTAATGACCTTATTCCTGTTCAGGGAGATATTCGTATTGATATCCCATTTAAACGCTCCATTGGTCACTACCGCATTGACACCCAGCTCAAAACCCTTATTCCGCACCTCTCCGATGTTCTGAATGGTATTGATAAAACCCAGAGATGAAGGCAGTTGAACCGTATTCAGCAGGTCACGGGTATTTTTGATATAATAATCGGCCGTCAGCACAAGCCTGTTCCTGATGATCCCGAAGTCAATACCAATGTCCTTTTGCTCCGTAGTTTCCCATTTCAGGTTTCCGGGCAGAACAGTTCCGGGGGCATAAGTAGTAAAAAGTGCATCATCAAAAACCGTTTTTCCCGAAATCAGCTGGTTGAGCGTCGCATACGCATTGATCGCCTGGCTGCCGGTAAGCCCCCAGCTGAGGCGGAGTTTCAGGTCAGAAATAAAGGTATTGTTTTTCAGAAACGCTTCGTTGGAGATCCGCCACGCCAGAGCCGCCGAGGGGAAATAACCCCACTTGTTCCCTTCGCTGTATTTGGAAGAGCCGTCGACCCGGAAACTCGCCGTTGCGAGATACTTGCTGTCAAAAGCATAGTTCACCCGGCCGAGGTAGGACAGCAAGGACGATTTGGTATAAAATGAACTGGGTATGCCCGGCGTATTGGCTGCTGCCAGGTCGTAAGTCTGGCTGGTGTTGCTCAGAAAACCCACGCCGCTGCCACTCAGTCCGGTATTGACAAAATCCTGATACGTAAAACCGGCAACGGCTGAAACGCTGTGTTTTTGCAAAAATGTTTTGTTATAACTGATGGTATTTTCGCTCAGCAAGCTTGTAAACTGGCTCGTACTGACGCTCGCGCTGCCTTGCGAATTCACGAAATTATTGGTCGTATACGAATCCGTACGGTCGTCGGAATTTTCAATACCCCCCGAAAACTTGACCGTCAGGCCGGGAACGGGCGTGTAGATCAGCGCAGCGTTGGTCAGCACCCGGTTTCCCCTGGTCTGGCTCCGCTGCTCGTTCAGGAAATTGATCGGATTGATCAGCTGTGCGTTGATAAACGAATAAGCCGTCCCGAAAACCCGGTAAGTTCCGTCTTCATTGTATGGCGTCAGGATCGGCGGGGCAGAAATGGCGCCCGCAATCAGCGAACCTCCGCGGTTGCCGCCCTGGCTGTTTTGCGCGTTGGATTTTACCCTCGTGAGCGTTCCAGCAAAATTGACACTCAGCTTGCTGCTGATCGCATGGCTGACGTTGGCCCGCAGCGAATACCGGTTGTAGTCACTGCCCCGGATGATACCGTCCTGGTTAAAAGTGCTCCCGGACAATGAAAACTGCGTTTTCTCCGAACCTCCGCTCACATTCAGCGATGTGGTTTTCATCGGCGCTTTCCTGAACACAAAATCCTGCCAGTCGAAACCCGGGCCGAACCCGTCGACCTGCTGCTGGGTGAAATAAGGTTTCATTTTATCATTGGCAGCCTGCTCATTGTAAAATGTCGCGTACTCCGTAGCATTCATCATATCCAGCCGTTTGCGGAGCGACTGTGTGCTGTAACTCGTTTCAAAATCAACACTTGTTTTGCCTGCCTTGCCCCTTTTTGTGGTGATCAAAACTACCCCGTTCGCTCCCCGAGAACCGTAGATAGCCGTAGCCGAAGCATCTTTCAGGATTTCAATGTTTTCGATATCGGCGTTGTTCAGTACCGTAGGATTGCTGCCCGACAATGGAAAGCCATCGACTACATAAAGAGGCTCATTACTACCCTGGATCGAATTGGTACCCCTTACCCGCACACTTACGGGTGCGCCCGGTGCGCCGGTATTCTGCACCACCTGCACACCGGCCGAGCGCCCCGAGAGCGCCTGAAGCACATTCGTACTTGGATAGGAATTCAGTTCTTTTGCCTTCACCTGGGAAACCGAACCGGTAAGGTCGCTCTTTTTCACCGTGCCATAGCCTACCACCACAATTTCTTCCAGAGCCTTATTATCGACCGATAATGTCACGTCCAGCGTGGTCAATGCGCCGACCGTCACTTCTTTGGACAGATAACCGACAAAACTGAAAATCAGCACCGCATCTTTCTCCTCGATTTCCAGCGTAAATGTACCGTCTGTACTGGTCGTCGTGCCGCGCTGAGTACCTTTCAGGACTATGCTCACACCCGGCAGTCCGCCTCCACTTTCATCGCTTACTTTTCCTCTCACCTCCGTTTTCGGGATGATCATCGGCGGCTGTTCCTTGATGGCTTCCTGGATTTTGGGTTTTACGACAATCGTCTTTTCCAGGAGCTCGTAAGTGAGCGGCTGCTTGTCGAAACATTGTTCCAACACCTGCTCAATGGTGCCCTCCGAAATTTTTATCGTGACGGGTTTCGCCTTTTTCAAAAGTTCGTTATTGTAAATAAATAGGTACCCGCTCCGCTTTTTGATGACCTTGATCACCTGCTCCATAGGCGCGTTTTCGACGGAAAGGGATATTTTCTGCGAAAGGGCCGATGCACTTACCTGTACGCAGGCCAGGGTCAGAAACAATACACTTATTTTCATGAGGATCGGTATTTTGAATGGAATAAGGCGAGGCCTTCCGCCATCTTTGGAGCGTAGCTTTATTTTCATAATTTTACAATGTTTGGGTTTAAAAAAGGTCTATGGTTCGCAACTGTACGCTATTTAGCAAGCCCCGATCCTACCGGTAGCGTTGCTGCGCTATCGGTTTTTTTCGGATTTTACTATTTGTTTTCCTGAATGGTAATTCTGTTTCCTTCTATTTTAAATTCCAGTTCGCCCGACATTTCCAGCATTCTGAGCACCTGTGCCAGATTGGTATTGCGGGAAATCACTGCGGTAAAGTGTTTGTCGGGTATTTGTTGTTCATTGTCCACATCCACATTGTACCACCTTTTCAGCTGACGCATGATCGTGCGAAGATCTTCGTTCTCAAACTGGAAATAACCATTTTTCCATGCCACGGCTTCCTCTGTATCAACCGTTCTGACCTGCACATTTTCGCCTGTAAGTGCCTGTTCGCCGGGAACTATTGTTCTGCTTGAACTCCCGTTACCCACTTTCACCGAACCTTCGAGCAATGTGGTTTTGGTGACACCTTCGTTTGCATAAGCCATGAGGTTAAAATGCGTCCCGAGCACGCTCACATTCGTTTTGCCGGCTTGTACTATGAAAGGCATCTTTTCATTTTTTGCTACTTCAAAATACCCTTCGCCCGTCAGTTCAACATCCCTGTTTTGCCCTATAAAAGCCGTGGGAAAATGCAGGGACGATGCCGAATTAAGCCAGACCCGGCTTCCGTCCGGCAAAACAATGCTGTACTGGCCGCCGACAGGCGTCGTAATGGTATTGTACGTGACAGCAGTGTTGTTTCCCTGTTTCACCAGCTCATACACGATCTGCCCATCCTTTTTGCTGACCCGGATACCATTCTCCTCACGAACAGTACCGTTTTCCATATCTTCGAGGCTTACAATACTGCCGTCCGCAAGTGTAAGGGTAGCTTTGTCCCCGCCCGGCAGTACGTCGTTTCCGACAGTCTGCTTCGCCTCTGTAAAAACCACTGAACCCTTAGGTTTATACGCAGCATCAAAAACCGCATATGACAGCAATCCGAATATCAAAACCGCCGCCGCATATTTCCAGTATCCCAGGTAAACGGGCAGTCTTGGTTCCGGAACAGGATTGTTTATTCTCGCACCGACATTTTCCCAGGCTGCCTTGCTATTCACGTCCGATAAAAACCGGAGATCCCTATCAAGCTGTTTTTCGTTTTCCAGCTTCGCCAGCAGCTTTCCGTTTGCTGCATCCGCGTCCAGCCATTGTCTGAACTCCTCCTGTTCGCCCGGAGAAAGATCACCGCTCAGGTATTTCGAAATCAGCTCTGCCTTCCTGAATGCCCCGTCTTCCATAGTTATGATTATTCCTGATAATTGTAAGACAACCTGGAAAACGTTTGGGGTGAAGGGGAAGTAAAAAAAATAGCTTTCGCTTTCGGCAGTCAGCCGTCGGAATGGGGTCACGGATAGTTGAAAGCCATCGGCCGATAGCCGGTAGCCTACAACAACATCAAAAAAATGAAGCTTTCCGCCGTCAGCTTCTGCCTCAGCAATTGCATGGCCCGCTGTTTCTGGGTTTTTACCGTATTGACGGAAACACCAAGCTCTTCGGCTATTTCATTGTTTTTCTTACCATCGAGGTAGCTCATTCTGGATATTTGCCGGCAGCCGGGCGGCAGCGATTCAATGGCATTGTGGATTTCGGATAAAACTTCTGCGCGTATGATTTCATTTTCCATAATCCTGTCCTCAACTGGATCTGCCGGGAGCTGGTCCTGAAATTTTCGGATCACTTTTTGGTGTTTGTGCAGGTTAAGGCAGGCATTACGGACAGTCGCATACAAAAAACCCTTTATGGCCGGCAGGTCCGTTGCTACTTCGTCCCTTCGGTTCCAATAGGAAACAAAAGCGTCTTGCACAATGTCTTCGGCCTCCTGCTTGTCACCTGTGATTTGAAAGGAAAAGTATACAAGTCCGGCATAACTTCTGCTGAACAAAGTTTCGAAAGAAACTTCGGAAGGAGTATCACGCTCCGAATTGTCCGGCTTGTCAGATAGGTTCATGTTGCATGGTAACGCTATGCAAATCAAAATAATTTCTTTATAAAAGTATCAATTTTTATAAAAATAATAACAATTAAACATTTCCCCCGCGCATTCGTGTAAATCCGTGCATCCGTGGCATCCCGAATTCAGCCCCCGATGGAGAATAAAAATTATCAAATATGTTCAATAAAGATTCCAGCCTTTGAGTTTCTTTGTAGTAGCGTCCTCTTTTTAAATATGTCGTTTAAGTCGGAATTATCGGATAGTGAGTTGTGGGAAGCCCTGCGAGAAGATGACGCCGATGCCTTTTCGGGTTTGATCAAAACCTACTCCCGCTTCCTGATCAATTACGGCCGAAAGTTTACCGCCGACCACGAGCTGGTAAAAGATTGTATCCAGGACCTGTTCGCCGACATCTGGCTGTACCGGAAAAGTCTCTCCCGTGTTACCTCCACCCACACATACCTGCTGGTTTCATTGAGGAGGAAAATCCTGCGCGCCTCCCAGTCCGGCCATATCCTGCTCAACGAATCCGAGGCCGATAGTTATCCGTTTATGGTAACGTTTTCCGTCCAGGAACAGTGGCTTGAAACCGAGACCGAACAGCTGCAACTACAACAGCTGAACCACGTCATCAATGCCCTTCCTGCCCGGCAAAAAGAGGTTCTGTATCTCAAATTTTACCAGAACCTGAGCCATTACGAGATCGCGGAACTGCTCGATATGCAATATCAGTCGGTTTCCAACCTGATCCAGCGTGCCCTGGCCCATCTCCGGAAAAACTGGCGGGAAGAATTCACGCTGCTTTTGACTTTTTGTCTTATCCACTGATTTTTTGTAAAAATTTTTACCGCAAAGTGAGTACATGACCATTTCATGCTGCTCTCTCTACACAGAAACACCAGAAATCCATGCCAGATCATCCTCCGCTGACTATTGAAGAGTTGCTGTCCGACGTCACGTTCCGGCAATGGGTACATGCCGGGTGCCGGGTAAACGACGGATCATACTGGGCGGGCTGGCTCAAAGAAAATCCCGGACAAAAACATCTGGTGCGGCAGGCCGCAGATATTCTCCGCGCTTCCCATCTGAACGAAACTTTGGAGGATAGCGAAATAGATGAGATTGTTGCAGGAACCTGGGAACGGATCGCGGAAAGAGATAAAGTCCGCAAACTGACTCCTTTCCGGCGGATAGCAGCCGGGGCGGCGGCCGTGGCAGCATCCATTGCAATATGCATCATTGTGTGGTTTTCAGGTAAGGAAACCCTGCCCGTTTTTGAAAAAAAACCCATTGCTGCGTCACGGACAATACCATCTTCCTGGATCAGGAACACCAATGAAGGGACAAAACCGCAACTTGTGATTTTGCCTGACAGTAGTTCGGTTTTGCTGTTGCCCGGAAGTACCCTCTCCTATCCTGTTGCTTTTGAGGCGGATATGCGTGAGGTGAACCTCAACGGGGCTGCATTTTTCGAAATTGCAAAAAGAAAACAGCATCCTTTTCTGGTGCTGACCAATGGATTAATGACCAAAGTAACCGGCACCAGTTTCAGTGTAAGGGCTTTTGAAAAAGAAAAGAACATTGAAGTGGTTGTCAAAACAGGACATGTAACTGTGTACTCCGATCATGCCGACTACAAAAAGGTCAATACGGATGCCGTCACGTTGTTACCTGAGCAGCACGGGATTTTTGACAAAACCCAGGTAAAGATCACGACCGGCATTGCTGATCCGGTCAATGATATGCTGGCCATGCAGCACGCCTCCTTTGATTTTACCGACGAACCGGTGCCACGTCTGCTGGATTCCATTGGCAGTACCTACGGGCTGAATATAAAATACGACGTCCGGAGCCTCAGAAACTGCGTACTGACAACCTCTCTGAACGACCTTCCGCTTCAGGGAAAACTTAAAATCATCTGCCGCGCGCTGGGCGACAACGTAAAATACGAAATGAATGGTAACCGAGTCACCGTCAAAGGATTGACCGGTTGCTATTAAAGATAATTATTCCTGAACCCTGACTTTTTTTATTAAAACCTAAGTACCAACTCTTAAGATCCAATTCACCCAAAATGGCCGTAGTCGCGACCTGCCCGAAAAGGCAGGGGAGGCTTTTTTTGGCCAAAATTCTAACCCTTTAATAACATCAATTACATGAAAAAACGCCGACGATTCAAGCTCTGGCTTTCCAGCGCGCTTAAAATTTCTCTGCTGCTGACATTTATTATCCATGAAGCGGTATCCGCAGGACCTGCCGGTTGGCAGGAACTGATGGACCGCAAAATCACTATGAAAGGCAACCAGGTAGAGTTGAAATCGGTTCTGAACCAGATCAGCAAAACCCTGGATGTTAATTTCACCTACAATTCCAAGGCGATCCAGGCCGAACGAAAAGTGGATATCAACTTCAACGATGTCAGGCTGGCGGAGGTACTCGACCGCCTGCTCAAACCGCTATCGATCAACCACATTATTGTCGACGGACAAATACTCCTTCGCCCTTCATACCTGCCGCGCTCACAAGGCAGGGCAGATGAAGAAACGGACATGTCGACAAAGATCGCCGATAGGAGCATCTCCGGTAAGATCATCGATGAAAAAGGTGAAGCACTGCCTGGTGTCAGCATCGTACTGAAAGGTACGCAGCGTGGAACTTCCACCAACGAAGCCGGCTCTTACACCCTCGAAGTACCCGAAGGAGACGGTACGCTGATCTTTTCCTTTGTGGGCTATATATCGCAGGAGGTGAATCTTGCCAATAAAACCACGGTGGATGTAACGTTACATTCCGACACAAAGGCCCTGGAAGAAATAGTGGTGGTGGGTTACGGCTCCATGGAAAAATCCGACATCACCGGGTCGATGTCATCCGTCAAAGCGACCGAATTGTCAAAAGTACCGTTCCCGCGCGCCGACCAGGCATTGCAGGGGCAGGCGGCCGGTGTAGTGGTTTCGAATTTTGGTTCACAGCCGGGCGGCCAGGTGAATATCCGTATCCGCGGCGGAAACTCGATCAACGGCAGCAATGATCCGCTGATTGTGGTAGATGGTATTCTGGGTGTGGATTTCAACTCCGTGAACCCGAACGATATAGAATCGATGGACATTCTGAAGGATGCTTCCGCTACGGCCATTTATGGTTCACGCGGCTCCAACGGGGTTATTATCATCACAACAAAACGCGGAAAATCGGGCAAAACACAGGTTTCCTACTCCAACTTTTTCACGTTCTCTCAGGTATCCAAAAAAATGGATCTGCTTAATGCCCGGGAACATTACCAGCTCCTCCAGGAAATCGGCACGTATAGTTCGGTAATCGCCAACTACGATCCCAATGCCCCCGGCACCGATTGGCAAAAAGAAGTTTTCAGGACCGCCCCGACGATGGAACACCAGCTGGCACTTTCGGGAGGTTCAGAAAAAACGCAGTTCAGGATCTCAGCCAACTACTTTGACCAGGATGGTATCATCAAAAATACCGGTTTCAAAAGAGGTACCCTACGTTTCAACCTCGACCATTCCGTTTCTGACAAACTGAAAATAGGTCTTAATTTCAACGCTTTACGATCCGCTCAGGACAATACCATTATCAATGCGGGTGCAGGTTCGGATGGTGGCGGTGTTACTCAGGCAGCTTTTCGTTTTTCGCCCCTGGTACCGGTGTACGATGCAAACGGGAATTATTCCAAACCATTGCTCGTAGGTTCCCAGATCAACAATCCGATGGCGATCGTCAACGACCGCACCGACAAGCTGATCACCAACAATCTGCAGTCGTTGTTATATGCCGACTGGAAAATCACGAAAGATCTTTCTTTCCGTTCCAGCATTGCCTACACCCTGAACCAAAGCACGCGTAAATACTGGGCATCCAGCAACTTGCTTGAAGCCGCGGGTATGGGTGCCGGAAAAATCACCAGTGCGGAAAATACTTTCTGGCTGAGCGAGAACATTCTTACCTACGACAAAAGCTTTAACCGTCACAAGATCAATGCAGTAGCCGGTTTCACAGCGCAAGGCGCGGATAATTTTTCCGCAGGCGCGACCGGTAAAGGTTTTTCAACGGAGTCATTGATCTACAATAACCTTTCGATTTCGCAGATCAACCAGATGCGCGTGGAATCCAATGCCGTGAGTTCCAATATTGCTTCTTTTCTGGGGCGTATCAATTATTCTTTTGATAACAAATACCTGTTCACAGTCAGCGGCCGGGCGGATGGTTCTTCCAAATTTTCCAAAAATCATAAATGGGGATTTTTCCCTTCCGCAGCCGCCGGATGGCGCATCAGCGAAGAAGAATTCCTGCGCACCACCGACTGGGTCAGCAACCTGAAACTGCGCGCAAGCTATGGTGCTACGGGCAGCGAAGCGATCAGAAGTTACCAGTCACTGGCGACAATGAACATTACGACTTATTCCCTGGGAACCAGCGAACTGGTCGGCCTGAACCTGGGCTCGGTGGCCAACCCCGACCTGAAATGGGAAACCACATATCAGACCAACGTAGGTCTTGACGTAGGGTTGCTGAACAACAGGTTATCACTGGTAGTCGATTATTTTAACAAATCGACCCGCGACCTGCTGTATCCTAAAAACGTACCGTTCTACACCGGCTATTCGACCCAGATCCAGAATGTAGGTACGATGCGGAACCAGGGCTGGGAATTCAGCGCAACATCTGTGAACACTACAAAGGGCCTTAAATGGTCCACTACCGCCAATTTTTCTATCCTGAAAAACAAGATAGTAGACCTGGGCGGAGATTATGAATATACTGTAAATGCTTCCGGCGGAACGATCGCTGATTTCTCGACTACCGGTATCATGCGCGTCGGACAGCCTGCGGGATTGTTCTATGGATATATTTTCGACGGTATTTACCAAAACCAGGGCCAGGTGGATGCATTGCCGGCCGCCGGGGCGAAACCGGGTGCGGTTAAGTTCAAAGACCTGGACAATGACGGTGTGATCACGACCAAAGACCGGACGATCATCGGTAATCCTCAGCCGAAATTCATCTTTGGCCTTACCAATAATTTTTCCTACAAAAGTTTCAGCCTGAGCACGTTGATCCAGGGAACAACCGGAAACAAAGTTTTCAATATCAACCGTTACCTGCTGGAATGGCCTGGACGTGACGACAATACGCTCCGTTCCACCCTGGGTTACTGGCGCGGAGACGGTACTTCCAATACCATGCAAGCCTTGGGCGAGGCACCCGGCGCTATGTCGACCCGCTTCATCGAAGACGGTTCATACCTGAGACTGAAAAACGTGATGCTTGCCTACGACCTTCCATCAGCCTGGTCACAAAAGCTGGGGATCAGCAATTTCAAGATCTATGTAAGTGCGCAGAACCTGCTGACCATCACCGATTATTCAGGATTTGACCCGGAGGTAAATTCAAGAACGGATAACTGGACAATCGGTATCGATTATGGCGCTTACCCTTCCGTAAAGGCTTATACTGTTGGACTGAACCTTAATTTCTAATCTGAAAATATTCAAGAAATGAAAACCAAGATCATAACTACCCTGCTCGCCGTTTTGCTGTTTGCCACGGGTTGCAAAGATTTCCTGGAAGAAACGCCGGAGTCAATTCTGTCCCCTGACATTTTACCCAAATCAGAAAAAGACGCGGACATGATGCTGCTGGGAACCCAAAGGTACCTCGCCAATATGTACGACCGTCCTTTGTTCTTCCTGACCGAGATCAGCACCGACCATGATTCGATCCATAACGAGTCGATGGACTGGCTGTCGATCGCCAACTATACCTATACCAATGAAAGCGTCACTATTTCGGATGCCTGGGCTAACTTGTACAGTATGGTCAATTCGGCCAATGTCATGATCGACAAATTGCCCGGTTCTTCAATTGCGCCCGCTGTGCAGACGCAATATATCCAGGCTGCCAAGTTCCTGCGCGCATTGGGTTACTTTCATCTCGTACGTTTGTTTGGCGAAATACCGTTGATCGACAAGCCGGTTGAGAACTTCAACGAAGCGATCAAAATGCCGAAAAGCAGTATTCCGGACGTATATAACCTGATTCTTTCGGATCTGGCAGAAGCCGAAAAACTTCCCGCAAAATGGGATCCTGTGGGCCGCCCGACCGGCGGAGCTGCGAAAGCGCTTCTTGCCAAAGTGTACATTACCATGGCAGGTTTTCCGCTGAAAGACCAGACAAAATGGGCGCTGGCAGCCACAAAAGCAAAGGAAGTGATCGACGGATATGGCTATTCGCTCCTGCCGGTCGTATCGGACCTTTGGCTGATCAAAAACAAAAACAGCAGTGAGCATATTTTCTCGGTGCAGAATAATGCAGGTGATGCAAGTCGCTCGATGCTGTCCGTTCAGGCGCGCCCACGGGAAGGACTGGGCTCGGAGTCGGGCTGGGGAACTTACTACACGACCAAGCGCACCATGGCATTGTTCGACGATGCCGACGCTCGCAAAGCTGCTTCGTTCCTTACGGAAGTAACGCTGCCAACCGGAAAAATCACCTACAAAGATGCAGGCTGGTGGAAAAATACGCCGCACATGAAAAAATACTACGATTCCAACCGCAGCAATTTTCTGGAAAGAAACCGCCGCACAGACATGAACTTCCCGATTTTCCGTCTGGCCGAAATGTACCTGATCCACGCCGAAGCCACTAACGAAGTTTCAGGCCCGGCCAATGCTTATGCTTCTGTGAACAAACTGCGGGAGCGCGCTTATGGTAACGCAACGCATAATCTGGCGGGTTTAACCAAAGACCAGTTCCGGGAGGCGATCAAAAAAGAATGGACTTATGAAACCATTCACGAAGGTAAAAGACGCTATAACCTCATCCGCTGGGAAGAATTTGAAAAAGCAATGAAGGCCAATCCGCTTTCAGCCCCATCTTTTTCCATTGAAAAACATTTATACTACCCGGTACCCTACCGTGAAAGCAATATAAATCCTAACTTGTAGTTCGCATTTTGACGATCCTGACCTGAGGTTCCAAACGAGGTCAGGATCGTCAGAATTTACGGATATGCTGTTTTTCACTACTTCCTGCTAAAATAATGAACCGACGAGATCTGCTTAAAAGTGTGGCGCTGATGTTAGGGGGCGCGTTTTCGGCGCCTACCCTCCTGGCCCTTGACCTGCGCGAAAAACGGACATTCGCAAAACCTGCGTTTCCTGATCTGGTTTTGACAAGCGACCAGCAGCAGATCATCGCCGAAGTAGCTGAAATGATTATCCCGAGAACCTCCACGCCCGGGGCAAAAGATGCGGGGGTGCCTGCTTTTATCGTCATGATGTTGCAGGATTGTTACCGCAAACCCGAGCATAACAGCTTCCTGGCGGGTTTGCAGGATCTGGAAAAAAGAAATTTTCTCTCGCAAAATGATTTACAAAAAACGGAAACATTGCGGCAGGTAGAAGCCGAAACCGTCCAGCTCATGAAGGAATACAATGTTCAGCAAACCAAAATGGGCGATAATGAAGACCGGGAGCAAATGAACGAACTCGCGAAAGGTTTACCTTACTGGCGGTTGATGAAAGAACTCACGCTACTTGGTTATTTCACCTCGGAAGCAGGACTGAAAGCATCCTTCGACTACGTACCGATCCCCGGAAAACTGGAACTGATCAAACTGAAACCCGGCCAGAAAGCTTACGCATATTGATACCATCACCATGAACTTAAATTTGAACGTTGCCAAAACCCACAGTTTTGATGCCATTGTGGTAGGTTCCGGTATGACCGGCGGCATGGCTGCCAAGGAACTGACCGAGCGGGGATTACAGGTACTCATGATCGAGCGCGGGCGGGAGGTGAAACATATTGAGGACTATGATACCGCCATGAAAGGCCCGTGGGAATTTGAGCACCGCGGTAAAGTTTCGATCCATTCTGCCGAAGAATACTGGGCAAACAGCCGCTTCGGTACGCTCGCCAATGAAGAAACCGGCGGCTTTTTTACCGACGACAAGAAAAACCCGTACATAGAAAAACGTCCGTTCGACTGGATCAGGGCCTATCATACCGGCGGAAAATCCATGCACTGGGGACGGCAGTCGTACCGGATGAACCGCAAGGATTTTGAAGCCAATGCCAAAGACGGCATCGCGATCGACTGGCCGATCCGCTATGAGGATCTGGAACCCTGGTATACACATGTCGAGAAATTTGTCGGCATCAGCGGTCAGAAAGAATGCCTGGAAGTTTTGCCCGACGGCCATTTTTTGCCGGCCATGCCTATGCATGCACCGGAGCGTCATTTCAGGGAGGCGATGCTCAAAAAACTCAACCGCCCGGTGACCATCGGACGTATTGCCAATCTGACCAAACCTCAGCCCTGGCATACCGACCTCGGCCGCGCATCCTGCCAGTACCGCAGCAAATGCAGCCGCGGCTGTCCGTATGGTGCCTATTACTCCTCACTTTCCGGCTCCATACCCGCCGCGAGAAAAACGCAGAAACTGACCGTCTTGCACGATACCATCGCCACTGAAATATTGTACGATGAAAAAACACAGAAAGCAAAGGGTGTGCGGGTGATCAACCAGCATACCATGGCTGTGGAAGAGTTTTTTGCCAAAATCATATTTCTCAACGCCGGCTCGATGAATACCGCCGGTCTGATGCTGAATTCCATATCTGACCGTTTTCCGACCGGCTTCGGCAACGATAGCGACCAGGTAGGCCGCAATATCATGGACCACCATCTCGGCGTGGGTGCCAATGCAACGGTGGAAGGATTTACGGAAGATTATGTTTTCGGACAGCGGCCCAACGCCCTTTACATTCCCAGGTTCCGAAACTGGGGCACCGATAAGCAGAATTTCCTGCGCGGGTACGGCTACCAGGGCGGCGCCAATCGCAACGACTGGAAACGCGGAATCACGCAGGACGGCTTCGGAGCGACTTTCAAGGAAGATATGACCAGACCGGGAAGCTGGAATATCGGCTTCGGCGGGTTCGGGGAAGTATTGCCCAATCCGGAAAACCGTATGTACCTGGACAAAGAAAAGAAAGATCAGTGGGGCGTTCCCCTTATCGTTTTCGATGCGGCTTTTGGTGAAAACGAGATCGCGATGCGGAAGGATATGATGCAATCCGCGGTTGAAATGCTGGAAGCGGCCGGGTTTAAAAACGTATCGGGCTTCAACCGGCAGGATACACACCTCGGTCTGGGAATCCATGATATGGGTACTGCCCGCATGGGAAAAGACCCAAAAACTTCGGTGCTCAATAAATACAATCAGGTACATGCCTCCAAAAATGTATTCGTCACCGACGGGGCCGCCATGGTATCATCTTCCTGCGTCAACCCGTCGATCACCTACATGGCCATGACCGCCCGCGCCGCCGACCACGCCGTAAAAGAACTAACCCGGAAGAATTTATAATTCATCCGGGTTAAAAACATCCGTGCAAATCCCATAATCTAGTTAATCGATTATTTACCTGAATCAAGGTAAATCTCAATAGTCTTATCCAAATGCTTACCAAAATTATAGATTTCATCTATTGACTTAATTTCAATTTTGGTTTCCTTCTTTTCACCATCGAAAACGCCAATATATTTTTTGGTCGGACTGTTCAGATAAAGCCGACATAGGGGTTTTCGGTTATTGTCATCAAGAAAAATAGCAAAATAAGATAGTGCATCACGGTGCGTGATTCTCGTAGAAGGTACCTTTGGCCTCAACATAGATCTTACGATATAAAAACCCTCTATCTCCTCCTGGGTTGTGATAATTTCCTTATCCTGAGAATTAGCAACGGTCAGCGTTCCTGGCGCCGGTTCTTCCTGAATTGGAGAATCATTTTTAGAAATCGCTGATTTCAAGCGATCATTAATCGTATCATTGATAATATTTGTGATAGTACGCTTAACAAGTGACCTGAATGCCTCGGTCACTTTCGCGGTCATGACGGAAGGATAAACTTGCTTCGCAAAGTATTTGACAAATTCGTCATTTGGTTCTATAAATTCCTGATTGATCAGGTGCCGGATTTCATTAATATACTTCAATTCGCTGGCAGACTGATAAATGTTTTCAACGTCAAAATATGCTTTGTGAAACTCCTTTAGTTGTTCGATCTGTCCATCCTTTATTTCCTCAATGTTAAATTCCAGAAATGGTTTTTCATCCATTTTATTCTGTTCCACCAGGTCAGTATAAAATCGAAAAATGAGACCGTTGGTTAGAATGGAAAATTTAGCTTTTGACACATGAAAATATCTTAAAAGCTGACCATCATGAATATCTAACTTCTGTTTCCAGTGCTTACATTCAACTAATATGATAGGACTACCATCCCGAAAAATAGCATAATCAATTTTTTCTCCTTTTTTTATCCCGATATCGCAGATAAATTCCGGTACAACCTCCAGCGGATTGAAAACATCGTAGCCCAAAACCTGAAGAAATGGCATGATAAAAGCATTCTTTGTCGCCTCCTCCGTGTGAATGTTATCCTTTAACTTGGAAACCCGGTCGCTAAATTGTTTTATCTGATCTTTGAAGTCCATAATAATGAGAGGATGTAATGAAAAAATATAATAATTTCATTATAAGAAAACTCTCGGAATGAACTACTTCGCCGCAGTCGCGAAGAAATCGCACTATTTATTAAACGGTAACGGGGCACTCTCTCTGGTGTTCTGTTACATGCTAACATCCGTGCAAATCCGTGCATCCGTGGCAATAAAAAACTCAATGTCTCCGAAACTTCCTAACCCGGTGAAACGTCAGAAAATTAGCATCATGATTATTCCGCGCGCCGCCCAGCCCGTCATCATAAGCCGTGCGGGACAAGAAAATGATGTCTTTGCCGTCAAAAAGCCAGTCGACATACTGAAACCCATGCTTCACCACGTCCGGGTGTTCCAGCAATGTTTGATGGAATTTCCAGGTTTTTAAATCCTTCGAGCTGAACAATCCCAACGTATTGCGTATACCACTTGGGGACTTGCCGGCGTTGGCAGCTTTCACGGCATCGGGCACCAGATTGGTCAGGGTCCAGTATAATCCCGACTTGGCGTCATATTTGATCGTAAACTTTTTACTGCCCCCCGGCAATGCGATAAAACCAGTTGCAGGATCGAACGTCGCCATTTTCCCGTCCGCGCTGATCCGCACAATTGCAGCCTTTTCTTCCATAGTAGTCCGGTCGTCAACCCGCAGTATGTCCAAAACCGAACCGTCCGGCGCAATCACCGCATTTCCTTCCAGCCAGCCCGTAAAATGCCCATTCAGGTAAGTCGAATCATACCGCATAATATTGGATGAAGTCCAGTTGGACGCCACCATCGGATCTGCCTGCAAAGGTATCGACATCATGAATGCACTGTACCGTTTGCCCCACTGCTTCGGAGGTCCGGCGGCATCTTCCATGGCCCGCCAGAGCCTGCCGTCATGCTCCACAAACGGCATAGGCGCACAATGGTATTCTCCTTCTTTGAGCAAACCGTTTTGTGCATCCGTCGGGCTCGTCCAGCTCACCCCCCCGTCCACAGACTTCCGGATGATCGTGTTACCATGGTGGCGGTTCGTACCAAAAAGATAAAGATTACCCTGATGCACCAGCAGCTTCGACCAGAACTGACCATTAATCTCCGAAATCTGTTTCCAGGTTTTACCCTTGTCCGAAGAACTGAAAATCCTCGAAACCGCACTGACATGCTCCGTGGATTTGGGGCCAAAAAGATCGTGGGAAGCCACATAATCGCCGTTGGGTAAAATGGCGATGCTCGGCGAACCGATATACGTTCCCGACGATGCCGGACTATGTGTAACTATATTCCCCGGCACGCCCGGGAAATCCTGTGCCTGTCCATTTCCAATCAGAAAAACCAGGCAAATCGTTATCATCGCGTTTTTTAATGTCATCTTTTGAGGTAGTAAAAATGTCCGTCTTCCGCTCCCACCAGCAAGTCGGGAACGCCGTTTTTGTCCCAATCCACAGTGGTGGGACTGGTATCATGTCCGGCCAGTTTACGGTCTGTAATGTTACCCTGGTTTTTGAAAGTCACTCTACCGTTCTTCTCCCCGGTATTCTCGTAAAAATCAACATTCTTGCTATCGATCAGCAGGTCCAGATCACCGTCGCCGTCCCAATCCGCGAGGGTAAATTTTCTTCTTCCGCTGCCGCCGTTTTGTTTTGCATTCAATTGCAGCAGCTCAATACCGTCTTCTTTGTAAAACATCCTTTTGCCCGGTTTCAGGAGCAGCTCATTGTTTTTCCGGAAACGCTCAAAAAAAGAAAGATACCCTTCGTGATCCAGCATAACAAGGTCCATGAAGCCGTCCTTGTTCCAATCCACTGCAAACGGCGTGGTGCGCCACTGAGGTGCCAGCTCCGTCGGCTGCGGGTTCCACCAGGTCCATTTTGGTTTGGGCACATTGCCTTCCCAGGCTACTTTCAAAGGTTGTGATTTGCCAAGGTTTGGCGATTTTGCCGTGCCTTTGTTGGGGTACCATTCCACTTTACCCCATATCGAATTGACGATCAGATCTTTCAGACCATCCCCGTCCCAGTCGGCGACCGAAAGCGTGGTGTAGCCCCATTTGGTTTCACAAGGCCCTTGTATCGAACCGTTTGGCCCCGCCTGTACTCTGATGACCTTCCCATCGGACTTCAGAAATTTCGGTGCCGCCCACACCGGACTTGCGCCTCCGCCCTTGTTCTCGATGAAAGTAATGTATCCTGCCGAGTTGCCCGTTACGATATCCTCGTCACCATCATTGTCCCAATCCACACTTACAGGCGTCGCCAGCGCACCGGATTTTACATTTCCGGCCTTTTGCTGAAAGTACACCGGCGATTCGAACACCGGCATCCCGTTTTTCTTCTTTCCCGTGTTTTTGACAAAAGCAACCCGTCCGTCTTCGTCACCAACGACCAGGTCCGCATACCCGTCCTTATTCCAGTCGATCGCCACCGGGATGATCATTTCCAGATCCATTTTAATGGTCCCGTTTGCATTCGTAAGGATTTTACCGGCAGCATACTCGGGTTTTTCACGGGTACCGGTATTTTCAAACCAGGTGAATTTATCTACAAATTCACCGCAGATCAGGTCGAGGTCGCCGTCGCCGTCAAAATCAGCGAAATTAGGTGATGGCGGACCATACACATCCAGTACACCACCTCCGGCTTTTAATCTTCCCTGATTGACATAAGTGCCTGTGCGGTTTTCGATGAGGTACACATAACCGTGGATCGGGCCGTTGGTCCATTTTCCCTCGGCGTTATAGGCATTGTCCCAGCCGTAGTCGAGCCAGTCGTCGATGCCGGCCACAAGATCCTCATCGCCGTCATGATCATAATCCACCAGCTTCCATTCTGTGAACCGTGGCTTTTTTTTGAAATCGCTGTGCAGGGAATCGACAGGGTAAACAGGCACTTTTTGAGTTCCTTTATTTTGTATAAAATCCACCAGTTCAGCTCCCTGGTCCAGAACCCTCGGTTTTCCGTTTACATAAGAAACCTGCGGATGTTTCAGGCCATTTCCGATCCTGACAGGCGCCTCAAAAACCGGCATCTCTTTTCCCGATTTATTTTCAAAAAAATAAAGCCCGTTGAACGGTACATCAGGGCAGGATACCAGCAGGTCCAGGTCGCCATCGCCGTCATAATCCATAGGCAGCGGCCATGCCCAGAGCCCGGTACCGAGATCCGTGATAAGGTTTTTGTCCTGATACTGAAGCCGCACAAGATCTGGCAGCGCCGACTGCGGCCCGGGTGCTGCCGGGGACTCCTCCCGGACGAAACCTGTCTGAAAAAAGATGGAAACAAAAAGCAGCGTACTTCCCAAAAATAACTTCATAATAAAAGGGTTAGGTCGAAATTGATTGAATACAAAATCAGGAAATCATTCCCATTCTGCATGTTGTTTCAGGTTTTTGGCATTGTCAATGGCAGCCTGCGGAACCGGCCATACGTAATGCCTCGGCGCGGTAAACTTCCGTGTGTGGATGATCCGTAAAGGTAGTACGCCCGGAATTTCAAAACTGACTACCTCCTTGTTCAAAACCTGCTCCGCCGTTTTCCATCTTAAAATATCAAAATACCGCAATCCCTCGCCCGCCAGCTCCACACGTCTTTCGTTCCGGATCGCCTCCCTGAGTTTTTCTTTAGTATTGTAACGTGTCCGGTCAATGGCCGGCATTCCCGCGCGTGTCCGGATTTTGTCAATGGCCTCATAAACGGACACATCAGGCCCGTTGGCCTCATTCCGGGCTTCCGCATACGTCAGCAGCACTTCGGCATATCTGAAAATATTCCAGTTGACCCACATCGTCCGCTGTTGCGACGCCATATCAGATATGTACTTCCTGAAATACACGTAGGTTTTTGCGGCATTTTTATCATTCTGGTTATTTACCGGATCATATTTCTGCCCGCCTATGGATTCAAAAGGTAACACGAAATTCATGTGAAAGCGCGGATCACGGTTGTCCCAGGGATTTTTGGGATCATACAAAGGCGACTCGCTGATCGGCAGACCATCTTTGGCTTCATACGCATTCACCAGGGCAGGCAGCGGCAGACTGGAACTTGTTCCTCCGATCGTATAGTAACCGTAAGCGAAACAAAGGGTATGCGTGTAAAGATCTTTGGCATACTGATGCGCCAGGATCACCTCTTTGGTCTTATTGTTGAAAGCAGTTGTAAAAACCTCCGCATAGTTGTTATGCAGTTCATACTGGCCCAGTTCCATGAGCGCTCTGGCCGTTTCCGCTGCCTCGGCCCAGCGGCTGTTGTACAATAGCACACGTGCCTTTAATGCCAGCGCAGCACCCTTGGTAGCCCTGCCTGTCTCGGTCGCCGGCCAGTTCAGCGGCAATTCGTCCAGGGCAAGGTCGAGCTGGGAAAGGATGTACGTAAGCACAGCAGCTTTGTCGGATTTGGGTATGTCGGACTCCGAAAGCGCAAGCAGCTGATCCACCAGCGGCACGTCTCGGTACAGGGTTATCATCTCAAAATACTTGAACGCCATGATAAACCTGGCCTGCCCTGCCAGCTGCTTTTTGCCTGTTTCGGAAATACCGGGGATTTCGTCGAGCTTGTTCAGCAACTGCAGGCAGTGACGGATCGGTGTGTAATTCCATTTCGTGGCAATGATGCCGCTGGTCGGAACATGCAGTCCCTGCGCAACCAGGTCCCCCGCCCCTACACAATCGTCGCTCATGGAATCGAACTGGAAATCGTTCGCGCTGGGCAGCGACAGGTATGCATTGTTGACCCAGGTCACAGCATTGGCCTCGGAAGTCCAGAAAGTGGCGTCGGAAGGTGCCGTGAGCGGCAGTGTATTCAAAAACTGGTCGTCGCAGGAGAAGGAGCATACCGTCAGCAGCAGTATCGCAATTTTATATCTCAATGTCTTTTTCATATTCATCATGGTTTCGGGTTAAAAAGTCAGGTTTAGACCAATGTTGACCACCCTTGCAAGCGGATAAAAATTTCCGGAGCCGTCGGGTGCCTCAGGATCATAACCTTTTATCTTAGTCAGCGTTACCAGGTTTTCACCGCTCGCATACACTCTGATCCTGTCCACTTTCAACCGGCTCAGCACAGCCGCCGGCAAAGAGTAGCCAAGCTGGATATGCTTTAAGCGAACATAGGCGGCATTCTGCAGCCAGTATGATGAAAAGGCATTGTTAAAACTCCCGATCCGCATCTTCGGAAATTCACCCGGGATCCAGTTGTTGCTCTCGTCCAGATGCCAGCGGTCGAGGTGCTGCTCCTGCGCAGTTTCAAGCGTACCGTTCAGCGGCAGCGCTACGGCATTCATATAAGCTTTTCGGTAGGCAACACCCTGGAAAAATGTGGTAAAGTCAAAATTCTTATAGCCCAGTTCGAGGTGCATTCCATAAGGAAGACGGGTGTAGGAGCTGCCCAGTCGCTGACGGTCGGCCGCGGTAATTTGTCCGTCACCATTTATGTCCTCAATTTTGAGATCGCCTATGCCTGTTTTAGGGTTCAGCTTTGCATAAGAGTCCACTTCTTCCTGACTCGCAAAGATCCCGATCGATTTGTAACCGAACCACTCATTCATCTCATAACCAGTCTGCGTGATCTTATTGCTGGCGATCTGCGGGCTGGCGATCATCGATCTGACCTTGTTCTTGAAGTCGGAAAGCTGGAAGGACACCTTGTACGACAACGCGCCCTTTCGGTCCTGATAAGAGATCTGCGACTCCCAGCCCATGTTGTCGACATCAGCTACATTTTGTACCGGGGATGCAAGGCCGAACGTGCTGGGCACTGCCGGACGGGTCAGAATACCCGATGTCCGGTCTTTGAAAACATCCAGCACGACATTGAACTTGCCATTGAACAGATCCATGTCCAAGCCGATGTTCGTTGTCGTTTTGGTTTCCCAGCGCAGGTTGGCATTGGGGCTACCCGAGTAGTATGTCGCAGTTTGTGCGGTGCCGTTGAAATAGTACGCTGCGCTCGAAACCAGCGAATAATGCTGATACAAGTCGATATTCTGGTTACCAACCTGGCCCCATGAAGCCCGGATTTTCAGGTTACCCTTGTTTCTGAAAGCCGCCATAAAAGGCTCTTCGCTTATTCTCCACCCGGCGGAAAAAGAAGGAAACACACCCCAGCGGTTCTGATTGCTGAACCGGGAGGAACCGTCGTAGCGCACGTTACCTTCCAGCAGGTATTTTTCTTTAAAAACATAATTGCCCCGTCCGAAAAAGGAACGCAGCGCCCACTCCGACGCCGTGCCGGTGGTAGTCCAGGTGGAAGGATCACTGCTTCCGGCGCTCAGTACATAGATATCATCATTGATAAAATTCCGCCTTCCCGCACTCTCCTGGGTATCCTGGTTCCATTCCTGCGAGGCACCGAAGAGCAGCTTAACATCGTGGTTTTGTTTGAAAATCCTGTTGTAATTGATCAGAAGCTGCGCATTATGCTGGTAATTATCCTGATGCGAAATCAGCAACGAATTGGTATTGTAATTAAAATCAACCGTTTTCAGATCGTCCGGATTGATAAACTGCATCCTTTTGCTGTAGTCGACCTGGCGCATAAGGTCGGCCTTCGAGCCGTACATTCCATTGATAGAAATGTCTTTTGTGATTTTGTAATTAACCGTCAAAGCACCTGTAAGCCGGTTGAATTTCCTATCCTGAAAACCACCCTCCTCAGACGCAAGCCCGAACCGGTTGGCCCAGCCGGTGATGGAAGCCCAGCGTCCGTCGCTCGTGAAAGTCACATCGTCGGAACCCCGGCGGTAAGCATCGTAAATGATGTCGTTTACTGTCCTTGTCGGGCCGCTCGGGTAGGTAGCCTCCGAAGGCCCGTGCCTTTTCTGAGGGGAAAGCTGGGCGTTGATGTTGATATCCAGCCGGTCATTTACTTTGAAAGTATTGTTCACCCTGATATTGTAACGCTCCGAGGAAGTATTGACCATCATCCCGCCCTGGTTGATATAACCTAGGGAAATGTAATAGTTGTTTCGTCCCGTCCCGCCCGAGAGGGAAAGATTGTGCTGGGTTTGGGTAGCAGGACGAAAAAGGTAGGCGAGCCGGTCTTCCGATGGCAGTGCTCCCGTGCGGTACTTTTCGAGATCATCCAGCGTGTATTTAAACACGGTCGTCGCAGGGTTATCGTTAAATTCCGCCTCCCGCCACAGCTTCACGTGGTCGTATGCATTCACCATTTTCGGAAGCATAGTAGGCGTTTCGCGGCCGACATAGCCGTCGTAGGATATTTTCATCTTTCCGTCCTTGCCTTTTTTTGTTGTAACCAAAATCACCCCGCCCGAGGCCCTGGCACCATATATGGCAGTAGAAGCCGCGTCTTTCAGCACAGATATACTTTCAATGTCCTGGGGATTCAGATTAGCCATCGACATAGCGATCCCGTCCACGATCACCAGCGGGTCGTTGGCCGTAAAGCTGCTGGTACCCCTTATTTTCATCGTAAAATTCTCATTGCCCGGCTGTCCTCCCGACTGGTTCACAAGAAGCCCGGGTACCTGGCCCTGCAGAGACTGCATCACGTTGGCGACCGGCCGCGACTCAAATTCTTTTCCGCTGATCACACCTACTGCACCTGTAAGGTTAACTTTTTTCTGGGCGCCATAACCCACCACCACAATTTCTTCCAGTGCCTTGTTGTCAACGACAAGCGTTATTTCGAGGGTGGTTTTATTGCCTGCAACTACTTCCTGTGGCAGATAACCTACAAATGAGAAAACCAGAACAGCATTTTCGCCGATATTGTCCAGCTCAAACTCTCCTTTTTCATTGGTCGTCGTTCCCTGCTGCGTGCCTTTGATCAGAATACTCACACCTGGCAGCCCTTCTCCCCTGTCGTCTTTCACTTTTCCTTTCAGAATGGATTTGGGGCGGGACTGCATTTGTTCTCCGGGTTCATCGGCCTGCTCGGTTTTATCCAGGACAATCTGTCTTCCTGATATCTCGTATTTCAGACGGAGCGGACGCAGCAGTTTTTCCAAAACATCTGCCAGCGGCGCATTGGAGGCATTAAGGTCCACTTTACGGTTGGCGTCGATCAGCCTGGAACTGTATACAAATTTCACGTTGGAATTCTTCTCGATCACTTTGAGCGCCTCTCTCACTTTCTGGCCGCTGATCTGCACTGTAATTTTCTGGTTCAGGAGATCCTGACCGTTCGAAACTGTCGCTGAAGCCAGGCTGCAGCACAACCCGAAAAGTAATAACTGGTACAACGTAAGTCTCATAATACCCCAAAACAGATTTAGGAATCTTTGTTTTTGTTTCATAATTTCGAATGTTAAAATTTCGCAGTTTTGACAATAGAAATCCTGTCATCCGCCAAGATGATCCGGATTATCGGGGTCGGTGAAGCGCACACTTCAGCGACCTTTTTTATGAAGGTAGTTGCTGGTTAAAGTCGGGGCATAGGCGAATATTTTAAGTTAAAGACTGTATGGGCTGGTTCATTGATTCTTTGCAATTTGTGGCTTTTTGTTAATCACAACCCCTTCCGCGGATGATCACTTCTCCGTTGCTGATCTCGTAATCGGAACGTACTGCCTTACATATCAGCGAGAGTTTTGAAGACAAAGGCTCGTCTGTGAGCGAAGCAGTTACCGGACATTTTTCCATAACGGTCTTATCATATACGATCCTGATCCGGTAAGCTTTTTCGAGCTGGGCGAATATCTCTCCGACTGTCACTTCCTCATATTCGAACATCATATCCTGGATCTGAGGGTCGGTCGCAGTGTCCTGTTTTTTATCCTGCTGTTTGCCTGCAACGACCTTGCCTTCTTCGAAAGTAGCCTCCTGGTTCGGGTTCAGTACCAGCCCCCGCAGTTCCTTCGTATTGAAATTCTCTTTCCCCTCCACAGTTCCCGACTGAAAAACGGATACTTTTCCCGTTTTAACCTTAACAAACACCTGCTTATCCTCCGAATAGGCCTTTACGGTAAAGCTGGTGCCAAGTACTTTGGTCACCATCTCATTGGCAAAAACATAAAATGGTCGTTCCGGATCTTTGGCGACTTCAAAAAAACCTTCGCCGGTAAGATAAATTTCCCGCAGCTCTTTCTTGAAATGATTGGGATAGGAAAGCCTGCTGCCTTTTTTCAGTAACACCGAGCTTCCGTCAGGCAGGTTGATGAGTTTGGGGCTATGATCGGAGTTTTCAATTTCTATGAGCTTGTATTCCTCAGAAGCCTTGGAGACCATTTCCTGGTAAACCGGACTGGTACCTGACTGGTAAAGAAACATATACCAGCCCGCCAGCAGCAGCACTCCTGTCACTGCGGCGGCGGATGCCCAGCGCCATACCGGGAGCTGACGGAATCCTGTTTCCTCCGGTGTGTCCAGTTCTTCTATTTTCCTGAAAACTTCCGATTTCATTGCCCTGATCTCCTCACCGGAAACATTAGGCTCCGGCAAATGCC
Organism: Dyadobacter bucti; assembly: GCF_005869225.1. Taxonomy (GTDB): domain Bacteria; phylum Bacteroidota; class Bacteroidia; order Cytophagales; family Spirosomataceae; genus Dyadobacter; species Dyadobacter bucti. The sequence goes on from NZ_SWFP01000002.1 coordinate 776,897, forward strand.
TTGTGAGCAACACCAGCTGACGGGCAAGTTCTATATCATTTCGCTTAAAAGGATAGGTTTCTTGCCAGTTCTGCCAAAATGTTTCGCGCTCTATCTCCGGGGACTTCACCCATTGAATAAAGTCGTCATCCTGGGCAAAATCTTCCGGCGTGTAGTTTGTATAATCCTGCATTGGTATTTTATCAAGAAATTATTTCCTTTAAAATACAGAGAGGATTTGGCTGTTTTACTACCAAAAGTATTTGAATTATTTTTCAATAAGAAGATAACAACATCACCAGCAGGTACACAAGATGCTTGCGGAGTTTTACGAGCGCATTCTGAAGTGTGTTGGCGACGGTCTGTTCTTTCAGGTTAAGGAGGGAGGCGATCTGACGTATTTTCATGTCGGAGTAATATTTGAGGGAAATCACCTCTTTTTCCCTGTCCGACAAATTTTCAAGTACCCGGGCAATCTGGCTGTGCCGGCGGGTATCTGATTCGGTGGCTAGCCACTGGCTTTCGGGTGAAGCATCCGGGTCTTCCAGGCTATCGGCTTCCTGTATTCCAAAGGCAGATACCTGTGCATTATCAATTTGTTTCAAAAGTGCATTGCGCAGACATCTGTACAAATAGTACTTCACCTGAACGTCTTTGCTGAGATTGGAACGGTACATCCAAAGATCGATGAAGACGTCCTGGATCGCATCTTTGGCAAGCTCAGTGTCCCTGCAGATCCGGTAGCCATAAGAAAGGAGTTCGCTGACATAGAGATCAAACAGTTGCCCCAGAGCAGCCTTATCGCCACCAATCAGCTCCGCCCAAAGGATCCGGTCGTCATTGATTTTCTCGTTATTGTAACGGTATCCGCTCATGCCCCACTTTTTATGCAACTTTAACACTGTTTTCTTATAAGCCGGAACAGGGGTTGATTTACTTGGTGAGAGTTTGGCTTCCCTCACTTTGGCAATAACAAAAACAGACTGGCTGCACCAAAGCGAAATCCTTTGATACAGCCAGTCTTATTTATACTCTTTTTCTTAAACGCCCAGGTTCCAGCCTTCGCGGTAAGTACGTTTTACATACTGGTTCACCTCGTCGAAGTTGGTCACTTTCATGTTTTTATAATCCCACAGCATTTTCATGTTTGCGCCGGGGTAGTCGTATCCTTTTCCGTTCTCTCTTGGTTTGGGCATGTCTGCGCCTCTGATCGCAAGGTTCGCCATCAGGATCGCCTCCGTCAGCGGGCCGGCGAGATCAAACGGTGAACTCAGCTCCATTTTTCCGTAACCGGCAATACATCCTTCCACCCATTGTGCATAGTGACCTTCGGCGCTGCCTGGCACGCGGGCAAATTTTTGCTTCACCTTCACTTCCTCCATGCGGGAAAGTGGCAGCAAACGCGGATTGGCAGCATATTCACTCGCCATCATTTTACCTTTGGAACCTACAAACAGAATACCGCTGTTGCCGTCACCGAACAATTCATTGGCTCCCAGTTCTTCCGGACGTTCGGGCTTGATACCACCGTCCATCCAGTGCATGGTTACCTGGCCTTTCGTTTTCGCAGTTTTAGGGAAAGTCAGGGTAGCGTGGCTCGATGGCGGGCAGCTATCCGGGAAGATCCCTCTTTTACCAAAATCTGTGAAAACACTGCTCACGCTGGCTTGCATATCCAGTGCATATTTCAATCCTAAAACGCGGAATGGAGCTTCCATCAGGTGGCAGCCAAGGTCACCGAGTGCACCTGTACCATAATCCCACCAACCCCTCCAGCTTCCGGGAATCAGTTTATCTACATAATCTTTGTAAGGAGCGGTACCCAGCCAGAGATCCCAGTCGAGTTCTTTCGGAACCGGTGGCTTGTCGGTCGGCCAGGGAATACCCTGCGGCCAGATAGGGCGGTTAGTCCAGATATAAACGGTATCCACATCGCCGATCACGCCTGCATCGTACCATTCGTGCAACTGGCGCACACCGTCACCGGATGAACCCTGGTTACCCATCTGCGTCACTACTTTATATTTCGCAGCGGCTTCTGTCAGTTTTCTTGCTTCCCAGATATCATGGGTCATCGGCTTTTGAACATACACGTGTTTTCCAAGCTGCATGGCTGCCATCGCTACTACTGCGTGCGTATGGTCGGGGGTTGAAACGGAAACAGCATCAAAATTTTTCGACTCTTTTTCGAACATTTCCCTCCAGTCCTTGTAATATTTGGCATTGGGGAAATTGGTCCTGCTCGTTACCGATCTTCTGTCGTCAACGTCGCAGAGGTAGCCGATATCCGCTTTACCGCTCTTGAAAAAATTGGCGATGTCGGACGTTCCTTTACCACCCACACCTACACCTGCGATCACCAGCTTGTCGCTTGGCGGGACAAAACCTTTACCGCCCAACACATGGCGCGGAACGATCATAAATCCAGCTGCTGCGGCCGCGGATGCTTTTACGAAACTTCTTCTTGAAAAAGCGGATTTTTCATTATCCGTATTCCTTTCTTCCATATTGTTGTTTTTGTTTAATTTAAAGGTTGAGGATTTTTGGGCTGTAACCCGCAAACCACGGACAGGTCATTATTTTGTTAAGCGTATCGCCTTCCTTATTTACTCGGAAATGTGCCAAAAGGACCCTTCGGCGGAATGAAAAAACTCCGTTTTTTTTAAATTTTTACCGGTTATTTTACCAGAAATATCGTGTCGCGTATCTGCTGCGTTTTCCCGTCCGCAAATTCAACGGTAAGTACATAAGGATAGGCGCCTGCCGGTACCAACCGTCCTTGGTAAGTGCCGTCCCAGAGCTCGTATCCGCTTTCAACGGATTGTGAACCCATATTTTTGATGACAGTCCCCCACCTGTCAAACAATGAAAATGAAGTCACCCTCAGCTCGCTGAAAGGGAACCGGATGGTCAGTGCGTCATTTTTGGAATTTCCATCAGGTGAAAACGCGGCAGGGATGAATACGGTGTTCCTGCAGTCCGTTTCGATGGTGACGGACTGTTTGGCGGTACAAAGCGCTTCGTCCTGCACGGTGATCTCATAAGTGCCGATGGCCAGGTTCCGGAAATCCGGATTGGCCACAAATAATGCGTTACCCAGGGAATAGGTCAAAGCGGAATTCCCCTCAGCCACAACAGTAATGCCGCCGTCGCCGGCGTTACAGGACGTATTTTGTTTTTGCACGCTTTTTATTTGAGGAGCACCGGTTTCAGCCACCACGGTATCGGCAGTAACGATGCATTCGTTCTGATCTTTGACGGAGACGGAATACCTGCCCGCACCAAGATTGTTGAATATACCGGAAGCATTAAAAACTAGGCCGTCAATGGAAAAGGTAAGTAAACCCGAACCTCCGCTGGCCGCAACTGAAATAGACCCGTCCGCCTGGTCGCAACGCGAATCCTCTATATTGATCGCATCAAACACAATTCCTGCTTCATTCGATAAAATCACGGGATATTCAACCCGGCAACCCGTCTCGTCCTTTATTGTCATTACATAACTGCCGGCCCCAAGCTTTTCAAAAAAGCCGTCATTCTGAAAATCGGTCCCGTTCAGCGAATAGGTCAGCTGCCCGCTTCCACCGCTGGCCGTAACAACAATCTGCCCGTTTTCCTTGCTGCATTGTGGGTTAACAGGCTCAACATTGTCGATCACGGGCTGGTCAGCGAGTGTGACGGTGATGGACTGTGTTACTTGGCAACCGAGCGAATCGCGTATGGTAACCTCATGAACTCCGGCTTTAAGACCTGTAAAATCCTGGGACGCCTGAAACGCACCCTCGTCCAGCTTATAGCCGATATCCCCCATCCCGGCGGCTGTGATCCTGATTGTACCATTGTCCTGGCTGCAGTTTGCAGGGGTTATTTCAATATCGGATATAGCCGCATCGCTAACCTCAACAGTGAAAGGCACGGCAGGGGTTTCGGTACCGTAGTATGTCTGGGTTACGTAAAAAGTGGTGGTGGCTTGCAGCGCAGGAGGCGTATAGGTATTTCCGGTTGCCAGCTGCTGCTGTTTCCTTTCGTCTGCATACCATTTTACATCTTTTCCGGTAACGAGCAATTCGGGAGTTGCTTCCCGGCAGTATTTTGAAGGTGATTTTAATGTAATCCGGTACAACTCGAACACACCCTCTGAACCGGCACAAACGCCGTTTGTGTATGCAATAGTACCTTGTATCTTTTCTTCGCCAGGGGAAAATGTAAATTTGAAAGTGCCTGTGCACCAGGTTGTTCCGTCAGGTTTATTCTCGTCCAGTATGTCGGTCAGGTCGAACGATCCGGCGTTGTTTTGCGCGGTTCCATTGGTAACATCCCATAAAACAAAAAACTCCTCCTGATCCCCGGCCGCTTCCAGGCACTGCCCCGTCAGCTTGTTTCCATCCTGGCTAATGGTGAGTAAAATAGGCCAGTAATCCGTGATATTGGAGGTTGGCGCATAATTCACGCCCTGCCATACACCCGATAAATCCTGCCCTGCAGCGGAGAAAGTATGCAAAACGCCCGCCGCAACCACAAATAACGCCGCCACTGAACGCCTCACCATACCAGCCATACCCGCGTAAAAGTTTGTCCGCATCCCGTCATTTAATCAATTCCTTACTTCTTTTAAAATTAAAGCATAATGGTGTGAAATAGCTCTTCGGATACATGTTATTTTTTTGTTAAAACAACAAAATGGCCCGCCCCGGTATTCAGGAGCAGGCCCGTTTGCTGCGGCTAAAAACTTCCAGATGAATCAGTATTGAAATATCTTGCCCTGATCATTGATCACTACGGGGCCACCATTAGCACCATTGGATGAAATAGCTACACCGCCACCCGATACCTGTACCCAGCAGCTACCCATCCATTTCCGGATCGAATACCCCCCCGACACCGCTACATTGCTGATGACGTAGATCATACCATCGTTACCTACCGCAATATCACGTCCTGAACCTGTCACTTCTTCGAAGCCACCGGCGGCAAGCCTCAACACTTTTCCGGCATTGTCGACTGCCCAGGGGATACCCTGAGGCGTGACAGCTATCTTCGTCGCTCCCCGCCCAGGCACGTCCTGCCACTGACCGTTTTTCAGGTAACTTACTGCGTAGCCGCCGGCACGGGCCTTTTTGCTGACGACATACACCTGTCCGTTGCCGCCCACGGCTATATCACTGGCCACGACAGTCTGTTCCTGCCAGATGGAACTGCTCAAACGTCTGTAAACCAGTCCAATGTTATTGATGATCCATGGCTCACCGTCCTTTCCGATTGCGATGCGGGTAGCGCCGCCCGGATACTGAACAAATTTCTTCGCATTGTAATCATACTTATGGATCGAGTATCCGCCCGGAACCGGGGTATTTCCAACAATCCAAAGTGTTTTTGTGTTGGAGCCGGCAGCTACGTCCCTGGCCGATCCCGGAAGTTGCTGCCATGTATGGGCAGGGTACAATATACGGACAGCCAGTAAATCGTAAGTACTAAATCCTCCCCAAATATCGACAACTGAATTCATCACAGATTTTGAATCCATCGACGGGGTACCGCAAACCTGGAAATCTACAAAACCGTCGGTATGTTTGTCGGTGTGCATCAGACCGATTGAGTGGCCGAGCTCGTGGATAGCCGCAAATTTTTTCTCAGATACAGATAACATGCTTTGGGAGGAATAATATGTATTGACGGTCATTCCTCCGCCTACCTGCCCCAGGTAGTTGGGCAGCGCCTGACGAGCCACCCAGTGTTTCTCCTCATCTTCATCTGGCTTGTCATATTCCGGTTTTACGATCACATCGGCCATCACTACGGCCGGCACCTCCCGGAACCTGGCCTGTGTGTCTGTCACCTTGTTCCACTCAGGTATCGCTGCCTGAACGGCTGTTTTCCAGGTGTCGGGTACGGTTGGCAGGATGTATACTTTCACATCTTTTACCGAAGAACCGGTCAGCAGCCACTGCCCACGGCGCTGGGTCACTCTTGATGTCTTTTCGTCCACATATTGCTTTTCGGCATTTTCACGTGATACCTCCATATCACCGTCGATCACAAACGTTTTTTCGGCCTCGTTATAGGCGATTCTGGCGGGCAGGGCACCAGTCACTTCTGCCAGAAAACTGGTCAGTTCTGCGGTGGTAGTTCCCTGGTTACCGGCAGAGTCCGGCTTGGGCATCTCTGTCTGATCCGGCTCTTTACAGGCCTGGAAAATTGTAAGGATTATGAATAAAAATACGGGTGCATTGATGTTGCGAAGGCAGGCCGCAGCAATCCGGTAGTTGAACATTGTTCTCATGGCTTGAAACTTGATTGTGTTTTTAAAAGTGAACATTGGTTTTGATGGATAAATGATTTCGATTGCAAAATTGCCGTGAGGCGCAGGGCGAATCAATTATTTCTCGACCAAGAGGGCCGAGAACCCTCTGAAGTGTGTTCACTTTTGTTCCGAACCGTTTAATCAATGGATTTCCCCTCTTTCCTATAAGCCCAGTAAAAAACCTGCGGCAAAACCATGAAAGAGAGTAACATACAGATAATCAAACCTCCTACGATCATGATAGCGAGTGGTTTCTGGATTTCCGATCCCATACCATTGGAAAGTGCCGCCGGAAGCAGCCCGAGCGAACCCATCAGGGCGATCATGATCACGGGACGGATCCGGCCGTAGATGCCATCGGAAATAGCCTGCCTCAGCGGGAGCCTGTGGATGAGGTTTTCTTTCATCACATGCACAAGGATAATGCCGTCGATCGTACAAACCCCGAACAGGATAATGAAGCCGATCCCCGCCGATATGCCAAACACCGTACCGGTAATCCAGAGGGAAAGGAAGCCTCCTATGAAAGCAAACGGAATCGTAATCAGCGAGATCAGCGTATCTTTTACATTGCCAAAATCCATATACAAAAGGAAAATAATCAGTACCAGGGCGGCCGGAATGATCAATGACAATTGTTTGGTGGCCCGCTCTTTGCTTTCAAATTCCCCTGCCCATAATACTTTGGTTGTCTTGGGGAAATTTACATTTTCCTTCACCACCTGCTGCGCCTCGGCAATGGTGCTTCCCAGGTCGCGCCCTTCGATACTGAAACCGATACCTATATACCTGCTGCTGCCTTCCCGGTAAATAAATGCAGGGCCGGTTTTGGTACCGATGGTGGCGATCTCTTTCAATGGAACCTGGTGGTCATCGAGCGACGGGATCAGTATATTGCCAATTTCCTCCTCCGTGTTCCGGTATGCTTCCTGGTAGCGGATCGTGATATCGAACATCCTGTCGTTTTCGTAAAAAACAGACGCTGCCTTTCCGCCGATCGTCATTTCGATAACCGCCTGGGCGTCGGCCATGGAAACACCGTGCCGTGCCATTCTGGCTTCGTCCAGCTTGATAGCGAGTTCGGGCAGGCCGATGTTCCGGTACACAAGCACATCTGCCACGCCCCGAACCTTATTCAGGTTTGCTGCTACCTGGTCGGCCAGGTTTTCCATATCATACAGGTCCTCCCCGAAAATCTTCACGACCAGTGAGCTCTTCACGCCTGCGACATACTCTTCCACATTGTCCTGTATCGGCTGACTGAACCCAAGCGAAATTCCCGGAAAAGCGGCAAGTGCGCCCTTCATTTCCTTCATCAATTGTTCCTTGCTGACATGCCTTTTCCAGTCTTTCTCTGGTTTTAATTGAATATGGAATTCATTGTTAAAAAAACCGGTGGGATCGGTACCGTCGTTGGGACGGCCTGTCTGGCTCATCACAAATTTCACTTCTTCGAAAGACCGCAGCGTATCGCGCAGGGCATTCCCGGTTTTCACGGATTGTTCCAGATTGATGCTATTGGGCAAAGTAGCCCGCACATAAATGGCTCCTTCGTTCAGTTTGGGGATAAACTCGGTTCCGTAAGTCAGGAATTTACCTACGCAAACCAAAAACAAACCGACAAAACCGATCATTACGAACCGCTTGTTCCGGTCGCTCCACTGGTAAAGCCTAAATATCACATTCCTGAAAAAATTGACAACCGGATTATTCGTTTCCTTCACATCCTTTTTCAACAACACCTTGCACATGGCAGGTACGAACGTCAGGCTGAGAATAAGCGATCCCACCAGCGCATAACCCAATGTAAATGCCAGCGGGGTGAACATTTTACCTTCTACTTTTTGGAATGAAAAAATGGGAAGCAAGGCTACTATCAAAATGATCTGGGCGAAGAAAATATGGGAAGCCACATTTTTCACGCTCCGTTTCATCAGGCCCAGCTTGGACATCTTATTAAACCGCGCCACGCCGAGCCTGAGCGAGCTTTTTTCAAGATCCACATAGATCTTTTCCACGATCACCATGGTCCCTTCCAGCAACAGCCCGAAGTCAATCGCACCCAGGGAAATCAGATTGGCAGGCAGCCCCTGAATGCGCAGCATAGTAATAGCAAACAGAAAAGAAAGCGGGATTACAAGCGCTACGGTGACGGTAGTGCGCCAGTTGAACAGAAATACAAAAACGATGACCGATACGAGTACAATACCTTCCGCAAGGTTGTGTGTAACTGTACTCACAGTCGCATCCACTAGCTCGGTACGGTCAATAACAGGAACGATCTGTACGCCCGAAGGCAGGATCCGCGTATTGAGCTCGTCGATCGTCTTGCGCAGTTTCACGATCACGTCGCTCGGGTTTTCGCCTCTCAGCATGACCACGATCCCCTCGACGAGGTCTTTGTCCTCCCCTAACCCCACCTGCCCGAGCCTCGGCTTAGCTGTGATACTTACCTCCGCGACCTGCTTCACATGTACCGGTGTGGAGCCGTTGACTTTGACCAGAATATTTTCAATATCCCTTGTACTTTCCAGCAAACCCACTCCCCGCACCACATAAGCCTGGTCTCCTTTCTGGATCACATCTCCGCCGACATTGATGTTGCTTTTTTCCACCGCCTCGAACACATCCAGGGGCGTAAGGCTGTACTGGGCGAGCAGCGCAGGATTCACGCGCACCTCATAGATTTTTTTCTCCCCGCCAAAACTCGCCACAGTAGCAACCCCGGGCACCGCCACCAGCTCACGCTCGATCACCCATTCCTGCAACGCCGTAAGTTCCTTGACCGGCCGGTCGCTTTTCAGGATATACCTGAAAATCTCGCCGGTAGCGCCATAGGGAGGCTCTATTTCGGCTTCCGCACCTTTGGGCAGATCAATATTGCGCAGCCTGGTGGAAGCATATTGCTGCGCATAAAAGTCTTCTACTTTGTCCTCAAACAATACCGTAACGACCGACAGGCCGAAAAGTGAAATGGAACGGACCTCCGATTTTTTCGGGATCGTATTCATTTCCTTCATGACCGGCAGGGTAATGAACTTTTCAATTTCCTCGGCGCTTCTTCCGGGCCACTGGGTAATAATCCTGGCGCGGGTATTGGTAACGTCCGGAAATGCCTCTATGGGCGTATTGATATAGCTTACGACCCCCACAACGGCCAAAACTGCCGTCATGAAGAAAATAAGCATGGTATTCTTTAAAGAGAATGCTACTATGCTCTGCGTTAATTTTTGCATAAAATATTATTTGTCCGAATTCAGTGCTTCGGAGAATAGAAGAAGTTGATTCTTGACGACTATTTTCTCACCAGCGGCAACACCGCTTTTGAAAAAGACCCGGTCGTTATCCTTCATATCCACGGTAACTTTGCGGGGTTCGAGGGAGTTGTCCGGTTTCTGGATCAGGAGGTAGTTTTCGTTGTTGTGGAATATCAATGCGCGGTCGGGTGCGCCAATGGCGAGGTCTTTCAGGTTCTTTTTGATAATTGCCTCGATCGCCAGCCCGGGTTTCAGTTTCAGATCCTTGTTAGGCATCCGGATACGCGCTTTCAGCACACGTTCCTGGGGATCAAAAACCTGGGAAATGTCGCAAATCTCACCGTCGAAAGTTTCACCCGGATAGGCTTTTGACCTGATCTCGGCCTTCATTCCCTTTTCCACAAAAGGCAGGTCGACGGCATACACATTGGTGGTGATCCAGACGTCGGAGAGATCGGAAATTGTAAAAAGATCAGCGTTGTCAGTTTGGATGCGGGTGCCGGCAGACATTTTATTTTCGACCACATAGCCGCTCACCGGGGCTTTGATCTGAAACACACCTTTTTCCGGGCTCGCATTGTACAGCGACAGATTGGCGTTGACTTTTTCAATTTCGTTTTTCAGGATATCCACTTCGCTTTTCGCCTCGAAAAGCTCCTTTTCGGAGGCTATTCGGTCACCGAACATCGATTCGGCCACGGCCAGCTTTCTCTTCGCAACCACCAGCTGCGATTCCAATGTCTTGCCTTGTGACGTGAGGTCTGTGAGCTCGCTGCTTTGCAACTCGGCCAGTACCTGCCCTTTGGTGACTTTGTCGCCCAGCGAAAAATAGGTTTTGGTTACAATCCCGTTGATCAGGCTGGTATAATGCACAACCTGATTGGGATTATATTCGATCTGGCCGTTGAGCCTGATCGATTGTGTGACCGGCTCGATCACCGCCGGGTAAGTGGTGATCTCGTAGGGCAGAAGGGCGCCGGTCGTTATTTTTTTGGCAACAGATTCTTCTTTTTTTTCAAAGCAGCCTGCCAGGAAAACTGTAAAAGACAAGGCTGCCAATAGGAGGCGGGTGGATGTTGGCATGGTATGGATTTTATTGATGGTATGTTAGTTGATTTCTGTCCCGGTGACATAGCTGAGCTCCTCACGATTGTCGCGCAATTGCCTGATCGTCAGAAAAATCGTCCGCTTGTTGGAAAGGTATGCCTCGAAAAAATCGAGGTATTGCAGCATACTGATCTGCCTTTGAACAAAATATTGGGTATAAACGCGGAACACCTGGTCGAGATCGGACACGCAAGCTGAATCCAGGCTTTGGTACGCTTCCAGGCTTTTCTGAAGATCCTGAAATGTGAGAGTAACTTCGGCTTCTATCTGTTTTGTCTTTTGCTCCGCTCCTACCCTGGACCTTTCAATCCCGAGCCTGCTGTCCAGGATCGCCCCCTGGTTCCGGTTGAAAACAGGCACGTCCATTTTCAAGCCAAAACCGATGAAATTCCTCAAAAAATTACCGCCCCGGTCGTAGTTGGCCCCAAGCGTCAGGTCCGGCTTGCGCTCCGCATATTCCAGCTCATATTTTTTCTGCGCCCAGGTATTTTCCATGACGCTGATCCTCGCATCCGGGCGGTTTTCATGGGCCATCGCCACCAGTTCACTGAGAGACCACCTTCTCGGATTTTCGGCACTGGCAGGGTCCGGCATATCGGCTACCAGATAACTCCCGGCAGGAATGTTCAGCAGGACTGTCAGCTCCTTCTGTAGCTGATGTATCTCTTTCTGCGCTTCCACGATCTGCTGCCCGAGTTCCAGGCGCAGTGCTTTGAGCCTGAAAAGTTCTGTTTTGTTGAGATTTCCCTGGCTATACTGATTTTCAAATCCAATCAAAAGCTGCCCCAGCGCATCATGCTGGGTCTTTAATACCAGCAAAAACGACTGATGATAGGAAAGTCCGTAGAGGTTTTTTCTGAGCCCGGTCTTCATTTCCCTGACCAGCTCGGCAAAATGCTGCTGCGCCATATCCCGGGAAACGGATTCCAGCGCGATCCGTTTTTTACGTTTTCCGCCCGTTTCGATGAGTTGTTCCAGCTCGGCCGAGATCTGCCTGTTGTTACCAAAATTACCCGCCAAAGGCGGCAGCGACTCCCCCGACGAGAGCTGTCTTTTTGTCGCCCACAGGTTGAGCTCGCCGATACTGAACTCCGGATTGGGCCAGAGCTTTGCCTGGATGATCTGTGCCTCAGCCTGCTGAATGCTCAGTTTCTGCGCGATCAGGTTGAGGTTATTGTTGAGAAAAAGCGCTTCTGCTTCTTTGCGGGTAAGGTAAAGGGTATCGCCGGAAACCGGCTGAGCACATGAAAAACCATTGATAAAAAACAGCAGCAAAACTGCTGCGAAATGTACCTTCACAAAATTCTTTGTTTAATGAAGGCACAAAATTATCCCGCACACATTAGAGCATTCTTCGAGGTAAATTAAAACTGCGTGAGCCCTGCATTAAAAGTAGATGAGAAAATTCCTTAGAAAAAAAGACGGATACACGTGCCCTCGCCGACGACGGAACTGATGGAGATTTTGATGCCGTGGTTATCAAAAATTTTAGTTGCTATGGCCATTCCAAGACCATTTCCTTTGGTTTTAAAGGCATTTTGCCCCCTGTAAAAAGGCTCGCTGATATGCGCGAGATCTTCTTCGGAAATGCCGGTCCCCTTGTCCTGTATTTCAATGGATAACCGGCCGGCTGTATCGGTCAATACAATTTCAACAGGCTCAAGATTGGAAAACTTGGCCGCATTTTCGATGAGATTGTACAGGGCGATGTAAATCTGAGTTGGTACGCATTTGTATAAAAGCAGTGCTGTATTGTTTTCCGGCAGGTTCCAGAGTACATTGATCCTCGTCGTTTTATACTCGCCGGCGAGCTGGTCGAGCACTTCCCAGAGAATCTCGTCAAGCCTCTCTTCGCTGGTTTTTTCGTGGTTATGCTGGTCGAGCCCGGCCAGCACCAGCAGGTTCTGGAGTATTTTTTCCAGACGTTCGGCATCTTTCAGAACATGCTGATTTGCATGCTTGTATTCCAGAATTTCCCTGTCTTTTTGCAGCAGGACTTCCAGATTTCCGACAATAGACGCCAGCGGGCTTTTGAGTTCGTGGGAAGCATGGCTGATGAAGTTTTTCTGTATCTGTATGTTCTGATATGTTTTTTCCATCATGGAATTAAATTCCTTGAAAAGATCTTCCAGCTCATCTTTGGTACCTGCAAAGGAAAGTGTATGTTTCCCGCTGGTCATATCCATGTTTTTCACCTGCTCGATGATCTGCCGCACAGGCCGGTAAGCCTCTTTGGACAATGAATAACTCAGTACCACGATCACGATCATACCGATCAGCAAAGCCGTCAGCAATATCCTGATCAGCTCTGTTTCCTGGGCTTCCAGGGTAGGGTTATTGGCTTTGATAATGATGCTGAAAGAACCTTGATTGTCGCGGTAGTAAATCGCGTAATAAAATGCATTACCGACCTTGAAACTGTACTTGCCATTGGCCCTGACGGTTTTGAGGATCTTGTCGGTAATATTGGAATCTGGGTCGGCCTCGCCGTAGTGGATCTTGCCCGTTTTATCGTACAGCCTGATTTCCTGGTTCGCGCTCGCCGTCAGGAATTTCTTCTCGATCTTGCTGTAATCGCGGGTGCTCAGCTCGTCTTCTTCAAGGTAAAACATGGCAGTGAGCGACGCCGTCCGCGACAGTTCCTCAAAAAAAATCCGCTCCGCCGACCGGATGAAAGTGAGGTAGATCAGGACTGAGGAAATGGTAAAAACCAGTCCGAAAACAAGCGAAGAATTCAGCGTAAGCTTGTGTTGTATTTTCATGCATCAGCGGTGATCATATAGCCGCGGCCTTTCACGGTTTTGATGAGCTTTTGTGCAAACTGACTGTCAATTTTATTGCGGAGATACGAAATGTAAACGTCCACCACATTGGTATAAGTGTCCATATTGGTGTTCCAGACCGTGTCCAGGATCTGCGTGCGGGTTACGATCCTGTTTTTGTTTTCCAATAAAAAAACCAGCAGCCGGAATTCCTTGGCAGAAAGAAAAACCTCCTGCCCGCCCCTTTCAATGGTATTTTTATCAATGTTCACCGTGAGGTCCGCAATTTGTATGACCTGCTCTTTGGAATAATGCAGTTCGTACCGTCGGCGCAGCGCCTTGATCCTGGAAAGCAGCTCGGGAAAATGAAAAGGCTTCACCAGATAATCGTCCGCGCCTATATCCAGCGCTTTGATCTTGTCCTCAGCCTCGCCCAATGCACTGAGCATCAGCACGGGCGTATCGATTTTTTTATAACGGATAATTTGAGCAAGCTGTAGCCCGTCTATGTCCGGCAGCATCACATCCAGGATAAAAAGATCCCAGGATTCCGACTGTATCAGGTCACGTGCCTCGTAGCCGTCATGTGCCAGCCGGACATTATATCCGGCTTCTTCCAGCCCTTTCTGGAGAAAGCTGCTGATCCTCGAATCGTCTTCAACTACCAGTATTTTCATTCTGTTTTAATTCCGTACCTCATCGTTTCACAATAGCTTTTTTCCGGTGCCGGTCGTGCGAAGGTAAGGATGCGTGATGCTTTTTGCCAAAATATTCAGGTGGTTTTAAACATTTGCTGGTAATGCTCGGAAGGTGCAAGTATCCCTCCGCTCTCTGCATAAAACGAAGCGTCGGTAATGTAAACCCCCTTTTGCGTGCGGGTCCAGGAGCTGTTGGCTTTGGGATGAAAGCTCATGAGCTTTTCCCAGTTTTTGTAATACTGGTGCCCGTTTGTTTCCTGCAAACCCACCGTCATACCGGGAAAAGGCTGGAGGCGCGCGGCCACATTTTTGTTCCAGTCAACCAGTATAGGGCTTACGGTCAGATCGGCACAGAAACACGGGATTTTCTTTTCGTAGGCAAGCTGAGTGATCTTCATGGTCATGGTCAGCGTTTTCGCAATTGCCTTCACGGCTATGGCCGAGTACCCCAGCTCGATCCGGTGAGCGGCGTCCTCTACGGTATGCGCGCTTTCGTCAGCGGCAACGCGCACGCCCAGATCACCCACGTAAGTTTCGTTACTTTCTTCAAATGGCTCTTCAATGACCGCGATCTGGTCAAAAGCACCTATTTTTTTGGCATGGTCCAGAAACCGCATAAGGGTCTCTTTTTTCTCATACCTGCCGTTGGCGTCAAAATAGTAAGGGATCTTGCCGTTTTTGGTATAGGGCGTTTCATAGTGCCCGATGGCCTTGTGCACGGCGGTGAGGAATGCAATATCCTTTTCGATCATTTCCTGCTGTGTACCGGCTGAGCCTGTTTTTAATTTCAGGATAAAATAACCTTCATCCGCTGCCTGTTTGATACGCTCAGCCGATGTGCCCACAGCGAATGACGGGATACTTGCCACTTTTTCGTGACGGTAAGAAAGTCCCGGCTGGTAGGCGGCCGGGATCATCCTGTCAAACTGGGTGATACCGTTTTCCTGAGCGTACAACAGCCAGGCGGCATTGTCGACACATACCAATGCATTGAGCGCAAATGTTTTACGCAGATCCGGGTTTCGGGTGATCTTTTTCCCGTAGTCCAGTACTTCCGGCAACAGGTCGTCGAGCAGCTGTACAGGATCGGTGAAAGAAATACCTTTCATGATTTGCAGTGCCCGCTCGCTCATGGCGTACATCAGTGCGTTGCCCGCGCTTTCAGAATGTGCCGCAAAAACCTTTGAATCGGACCACAAAACGCCCTGCGTACCAATCCCGACCTTTTTTATTCCCGAGTCGGATTCCAGCATTGCTACTGCCTGCCAGCTGTCGGTAATGGCACTGCCTTTGAAACGATAAGGATTGAGGGGTTCCCTTTCAAAATTGGAACTAACGTTTTTGATCGTGATCTTTTTCACAGGCTGGGAATGGTGAGGTCTGGGATTTATTTCGCCGGAGCCTATCATCCCGGCTGCAGCCAGAACGCCTGCCCTGTTCATAAAATCCCTGCGGGAAATGTGTTCGTGGTCTTTCTCAAACATAAAAATTCAAGGGTTAAGGTCAGGTTGTTCTTGTTTTAAAAAGACTTTGCCGGGGTTTACTACCCTGGATTTTCTGAAAAAATAGATCGGATGTATATTGGCATAGTTCTTATAGAAGCATCCGCAATCGAAACTTACATTTCCCGATCCCATATGCCTTCTCCCGTTTCAGTGCCAGATACGTCAGGTAATGTTTTCAAGCCTGAAAAAATTAATTTTTTGGTCAATGGTCAGCAGCATTCCATGGATTTACTTCCCTGGGTAAGCCTCCTCGACGCGCTCCGGGAATATATCGGGCTCACGGGCACGAAAAAAGGATGCGATCACGGACAGTGCGGCGCCTGTACGGTACTCTGCGACGGTGACCGAATCCTCAGCTGCCTGACACTGGCTGTCATGAAAGACGGTTCTGAAATCACCACCATCGAAGGCATAGCAGAACAAGGGCAGCTGCACCCGCTGCAAAAGGCGTTTATTGACCATGATGCATTTCAATGCGGCTACTGCACGCCGGGACAAATCTGCAGTGCAATAGGTATGATGAAAGAAGGAAAAGCCCGGACCAGGACGGAGGTAAAAGAACTGATGAGCGGAAATCTCTGCCGTTGCGGGGTCAATACCCATATTATCGACGCAATTATGGATGTGCAAAACCAGAACGGCCATGAATAATTTCAGCTATACCAGGGCACATAGTCTGGATGAAGCCATCCAGACAATTGGCAACAATACAAAATTCATCGCCGGCGGCACAAACCTGCTCGACCTGATGAAATACAATATTGAAAAGGCGGGGTTGCTGGTGGATATCAATCCTATTGACAGCCTTCGGAAAATAGAACTACTGCCCGGCGGCGGCATCCGGATCGGGGCACTGGTGACCAACGCCGCCACTGCCTATCATCCGTTGGTAGAGGAGCGTTACCCGTTGTTATCCAAAGCCATTCTGGCCGGAGCCTCTGCCCAGATCAGGAATATGGCAACGAACGGGGGAAATCTTTTGCAACGCACACGCTGCTATTATTTCTACGACCCTGATACTCCGTGCAATAAGAGAGAGCCCGGTTCGGGGTGCTCTGCCATCGGGGGATACAACCGTATCATGGCGGTTTTAGGAGCCAGCCTGAGCTGCATAGCTGTTTTTCCGTCTGATATGTGCGTGGCTTTGGCGGCGCTGGATGCGGTTGTTAATGTCTCGGCACCCGATGGCGACCGCTGCCTGGCATTTGCAGATTTTCACAGGTTACCGGGCGATACCCCGCACATTGATAACAACCTGAGACCAGGTGAGATCATTACCAGTATTGATATTCCTGAAAAGGGTTTTCCCAAAAATTATTCATACCTGAAAATACGCGACCGCAATTCTTATGCTTTTGCCCTTGTATCGGTTGCAACGGGTTTCGAGCTGGAATCGGGGATCATCAGGGAAGCCAGGATTGCACTCGGAGGTGTGGCGCACATGCCGTGGCGGGTATTGGAAGCAGAAGACTTTTTAAAAGGCAAACCGGCCACCGATATGTATTTTTCCGAAGCCGCAGACATTATTCTGCGCGGGGCTGCGGGCTTTGAGCATAATAACTTTAAAATAAAACTGGCCAGACGTGCCATTATCCGCAACTGTACCATGGCCCTGCATCCTGAAACACAACTGCCCGGCGCACAACCTTCGGCTTAACTTCTTATGAATATGTCAGCATCACCATCTGTCGGGCAGCCGGTCAGCCGTCTGGAAGGATATCAGAAAGTAACCGGCAGCGCCAGATATGCCGGAGAATACAACGTGCCCGGTCTGCTGTATGGCTATGTCATTAACAGCACCATTACAAAAGGGAAAATCATCCGTTTTGATGTAGAAAAGGCAAAAGCGCTGCCGGGCGTGATTGCAATTTTTACACATGAAAACCGGCCGTCCCTGGCCTGGTTCGCACAACAGTATAGCGATATGGACGCTCCCCAGGGTTCGCCCTTCCGGCCTTTGCACAATGCAGATATACTGTACAACGGCCAGCCTATCGCACTGGTGGTAGCGGACAATTTTGAAATGGCCAGATATGCCGCTACCCTTGTAAAGGTGGAATACGCCCGGGAGAATTTTGATACCGGGCTTAAAGAAAACCTACTCAAAGCACGTCCGCCCAAAACCGGGCTGGCTAACTTTCTGAAACCTTTGCCGCCCCATCCGAAAGGTGACTTTGAAAAGGCTTACTCCGATTCTTTCGCCCGGGCCTCAGGCGAGTTTGAACACGGGACTGAGCATCACAACCCTCTGGAACTCTTCACAACCACGACCATTTATGAGGGTGACGGCAAGCTGACGATTTATGATAAAACGCAGGGGACGATCAACAGCCAGCTCTATGTGGGTAACATTTTCGGTCTGCATTACAAAGATATCCGGGTCATTGCCCCGTATGTGGGGGGTGCTTTCGGTTCGGGGTTACGGCCGCAATACCAGCTTTTCCTTTCCGTAATGGCGGCCCTGGAACTCAAAAGATCCGTCCGCGTAACGCTCGACAGGACCCAGATGTTTACTTTCGGGCACCGTCCGCCGACTATCCAGCATACCCGCTTCGGGGCCGGGCAGAATGGGAAAATCACCGCATTGAACCACTTGGCGATAGCGGAAACATCCCGGTTCGAAGACTATACCGAAGTGGTTGTAAACTGGTCGAACATGCTTTATCCAGCCCAGAATACGCTTATGGAATATAAGCTCGTGGACGTGGACGTGTTCAGCCCGCTCGACATGCGGGCGCCCGGCGGACTCACCGGTATGCATGCCATTGAATGTACCATCGACCAACTGGCTTGTAAACTGAACATAGATCCCCTGGAATTCCGTCTGATCAATTATGCGGAAACAGACGATAGCGCTGACCGGCCGTACAGCAGCAAGGAATTAAAGGAATGTTTCCGGCAGGGTGCTGAAAAATTCGGCTGGTCGGGCCGTCATATGCGACCGCGCAGCATGCGGCGCGGCAACAAGCTGGTGGGTTATGGCATGGCGGCGGGTATCTGGGAGGCATTTCAAATCCCTGCCCGCGCAGTGGCGATCGTTACGCCGGAGGGAAAACTGGAGGTCAGCAGTGCGGTGACCGACATCGGTACAGGCACGTTAACGGTCATGACCCAGATCGCAGCGGACGAACTCGGGCTGCCAGTTGAAGCCGTTACTTTTTCTTACGGTGATAGCAAAATGCCCTTTGCTCCGATCCAGGGCGGTTCTTTTACGGTTTCTTCCGTGGGGTCAGCTGTTAAGGCATCTGTCAAGGCATTGCGTGAAAAGCTGTTCAAAGCGGCTTTGAAAATGGACAATTCAATATTCAAGGGTTATAAGATCGGAGATGTTGATTTCGAAGGCGGGCGTATTCTTTTGAAAAGCGACCATTCATTATCGTTATCATTCAGGGAGATCATCATAGCGAATAAGGGCAAGGCGATCCGCGCTGGTAAATTTTCCATTCCCGATTTTTTAACATTGAGAAAATACTCACGGGCCGCCCACAGCGCCGTTTTCGTGGAAGTGGAAGTAGACGAAGACCTTGGAATTATCAATGTGACAAGGGCCGTTACAGCGGTAGCCGCCGGAAAAATCATCAATCCCAAAACTGCCCGCAGCCAGATCCTGGGCGGGATGATCTGGGGAATCAGCAAGGCATTACGGGAAGAAACGATCAGCGATCACCACCTGGGCAAATACATGAACCGGAACCTGGCCGAATACCATATTCCGGTGCACGCCGATATTCACGACCTGGATGTGATTTTTGTGGAAGAAAATGACACGATCATCAACGAGCTTGGCACCAAGGGCGTCGGAGAAATCGGGATCGTCGGAATGCCGCCTGCGATTGCCAACGCAATTTTTAACGCAACTGGAAAACGCGTCAACCAACTGCCTGTCCATTTGGAATCCCTTCTTTAGCCGCGAATTGAGGGGTTCGGTTTGATAGGGCAGGAACGGGGCGGGTAAAGAGCCCGGAGGGCCTCGTGTTCATACAAAACGATATAACTGCGAAAAAAACGCTCCGAAGGAGCTTTGAAATCTCCTACACCATATTTAGGAATGGGAAGCCCCGATGGGGCTTTGGCAGGGTTCGAAAAATCTTTCTGCATTTTTTGGAAGGGGTTTCCAAAATTATTCGAAGTTTCCCGGGAATGGTTAGCCCGGCTGGGGCTTTCTTGGTGGACCTTGTAGAGCTCCGCTGCATTTAGGAATGGGAAGCCCCGATGGGGCTTTGGCAGGGTTCGAAAAATCCTTCTGCATTTTTTTCGGAAGGGGTTTCCAAAATTATTCGAAGTTTCCCGGGAATGGTTAGCCCGGCTGGGGCTTTCTTGGTGGACCTTGTAGAGCTCCGCTGCATTTAGGAATGGGAAGCCCCGATGGGGCTTTGGCAGGGTTCGAAAAATCTTTCTGCATTTTCCGGAAGGGGTTAGTCCGGCTGTATATCCCCGGGATTCCGGGTATCAGTCTCTTCTCAACAGCATCATTCCGAAGCTGTTGAAACAAACTCTCAAATATTGAAATAAGATAAATCAAAAAATATTACTCTATAAAATCGATAGGAATTAAATTTTAAAATTTTTTAATTAGCTTTACGCATTAATAAATAAAAAATAGCAGGATATCGATATGATTGAGCGCGCTATACCAAATAATATTTTGAATAGTGTGGAACATTTAATAGAATTTTAATCTTGTTCCGAAATTTTCAAAACAGGCATCTTGCTAAACTAAAATTTACCTATCTTTCAATAGTACAATTATGAAAAGCCAATTCTATCTGCTTTTGCTTTTACTTTTCGGAGCCGGCTACGCGAGCGCCCAGGACAGGGTGATCACCGGAATTATCACCGACTCGGGCGACGGAAGTCCGCTACCGGGTGCGTCTGTGGCGATAAAGGGAACTTCCTCGGGCACGCTTTCGGACGCCAGCGGTGCTTACAGCCTGAATGTTCCGGCCGACGCCTCGGTTCTGGTCGTTTCCTTTATAGGATATATTGCCCAGGATGTACCGGTGGGCAGCCGGGACAAAATAGACGTCGCATTAAATTCGGATACCAAATTGCTGAATGAGGTGGTGGTTACTGCACTTGGCATTTCCCGCGAAAAACGGGCATTGGGCTATGCGGTGCAGGAGATCAAAGGGGAAGCACTTCAGACGCGCCCTACGAATGCACTGAGCGCGCTTTCAGGGAAAGTAGCAGGCTTACAGGTGGTTACTTCTGGTGGCAACATGGGGGGCTCTTCGCGGGTGCTCTTACGCGGGATCAACTCCATTTCCGGTAACAACCAGCCGCTTTATGTGATCGACGGCACACCCATCGACAACGCCGACCTGAACAGTGCGGCTACCAGCGCCGGAAGCGGCGGAAAAGATGTTGGTAACATGATCCAGGACATTAACCCGGACGATATTGAGAACATTTCGGTATTGAAAGGACCGTCAGCCGCTGCACTCTACGGAACCCGCGCTGCCAACGGTGTGATCCTGATCACGACCAAAAAAGGCAAGGAAAACAGCAAAGTAAACCTGACTTTGAACACAGGCGTTGAATTCGAAAACATCGTTCGTTTGCCCAAAAGACAGCAATTATACGGAGGCGGCTTCTCTCCCACTTTCCAGAAAGCGACCATCAATGGCAACGAATACAATATTGTGGAATATGCCGTGGACGAAAGCTGGGGGCCAAAACTGGATGGTACGCCGGTATTGCACTGGTACAACCTCGATCCGGAAAACACAGCCGAATACCTGAAACCGCAGCCCTGGGCATATCCTAAAAACGATGTGCATACTTTCTTCGAAACGGGTGTTGCCAATACAAACAGCCTCTCTCTGAGCGGTGGTAACGCCAACGCTACTTACCGTCTTTCCTACACCAATAAGAATGTAAAAGGAACGGTACCGAATTCTTCCCTGAAACGTAACTCTATCAACTTTTCCGGGTCATCCCAATTGGGCAAGCTGAAAGTTTTTAACAATTTCAATTACATCAAAAACCAATCGACCGGCCGCCCGTGGACCGGTGCTACCAACCGGAACATTATCCTGGAGGCCTTCCAGTGGGGTGCAGTGCAGGTGGATTATGACAAGCTGAAAAACTACAAAAGAGCTGACGGCACACAGATACTCTGGAACCGCAGCGGGTACCAGAATACACCGGCAGGAGAAGCAGCGAAGTTTATCGATAACCCGTACTGGTCGGCTTACGAAAGTTACCTTGAAGAAAACCGCGACCGTTTTTATGGAAACGTGGGGCTGGTGTACGATGTAAACAGCTGGCTGAAACTGAGCGGAAAAGTGAACGCGGATGTGTACCAGTACCAGTACCAGGACAGGATCGCAGTTTACTCGCGTACGCAGTCGCAGTACCAGGAGTACAACAACAATTTCAGCGAGTTCAACTATGAGTTGCTGGCTTCTGCCAACAAAAGCTGGGGGGATATTTCGCTGAATGTGAACGCCGGAGGTAATATTATGAAGCAAAGACGCCGGATCAGCGACGCAGTAACCCAGGGCGGGCTTATCATTCCCGAATATTACAATCTTAAAAACGCGAGTTCGGTACTGATCAATTCCAATGCATATCAGAAACAGATCAACTCTATTTTCGGAAGCTTCTCGCTGGGCTGGAAAAGCCTGCTTTTTGTAGACGGAACGATCCGTAATGACTGGTCGTCGACCCTGCCGATCGGAAAAAACTCTTTCACATATCCTTCTTTGACTACCAGCTTGATTTTAAGCGAACTGGACGGTATAAAAGACATTGCATGGCTTGATTTTGCCAAAGTCCGCCTCGGCTGGGCGCAGGTAGGTAATGATACCGACCCCTACCAGTTGCAGCGGGCTTATGAGGCGACCCAGTCATTCGACGGAATGGCAGGATACAAACTCCCTGAACGCCTTAACAATCAGTCCCTTAAACCAGAGATCACCAGTTCATGGGAAACCGGGCTAAGCCTGCAGGCTTTGAAAAACAGGATCGGGCTGGACATTACCTATTATGACAATGTGAGCCGCAACCAGATCATTAATATTCCGGTTTCTTCCGCTTTTGGGTACGATTCCAAGGTGATCAATGCTGGAAAGATCAACAACAAAGGTGTTGAGGTGACTTTGACAGGAACGCCTGTCCGTCAGAATGGTTTTGAGTGGAATAGCAGCATCAACTGGTCGCGGAACCGCAATAAGGTGATCGCGCTCGCGCCGGGCGTCAATACTTTCCAGCTTGCAAACAGCCTGGTCACGCTGGTTGCCCGCGAAGGTCAGCCTTACGGACAGATACTTGGCAACGATTTTATATATGCAGCCGATGGCCAGAAGGTGATCAAAGCAGACGGAACTTATGACAGAGGCCAACAGCTGACGCCGCTGGGAAGTGTTCTGCCAAAATACCTGTTCGGTTTCCAGAATAATCTGACCTATAAAAACTTTAATCTCGGCTTTCTGATCGACGGACGTGTGGGTGGAAAATTTTTCTCGCAAACCTACAAGGTAGCGATGTACGCGGGTATTCTTGACAAAACAGCCGACAACAACATAAGGGAAACCGGCGTGGTGCTCGACGGCGTAAAGGGTACCGTGACCTACAACAGCGACGGAACTTACTCGGTGACCAATACTGCCAAAAACGATACACGCATCACCGCGCAAGCCTGGGCACGGGGTGAATACAGCGGCCCGACTCCACAAACGATTTTCGACGCCACGTTTGTGAAGCTGCGCGAGGTAACTTTCGGGTACAGTCTCCCGCTGACGGCCAAGGCTGTGAAGTCGGTTTACTTCGGAGTGTACGGACGTAACCTTTTCAATGTGTATACAGCCAGCAAATACATCGATCCGGAGGTCACCAGCAGCGGCGGAAATATCCAGGGCATCGAGGGCGGAAATATCCCTGTACCAGCCACTTACGGACTGAACGTCAACGTTAAATTTTAAACCGATACCCCAAGATCAAAATCGAAAATCATGCAAAAGTTCATATATAAAAACCGCATTTTTTCCCTGGCCGTCGGCACGCTTGCATTGCTGTCTTCATGCAGCGACAGCCATTTTGAGGAAATAAACAAGGACCCGAACCGTCCTGAAAATGCTACCACGACCACCATTCTGCTGGCTGCTGAAAAAACGCTGATCGACAACATACGGAATGAGAATATTTCCCTGCGCGGCTCCCAGCTGTTTTCCCAATACTACAGCCAGAACATTTACAGCGACCAGTCGCGGTACGATATTCCTCGGTCTTACTCGGATACCTATTGGAGCAATGCCTACAAAACGCTCAACAACCTGAATGAGATTATCATTCTGAACACCAATTCGGCTACGAAAGAAGTGGCTTCCGCAGGCGTCGCAGGTGCGAACCAAAACCAGATCGCCATCGCGAGGATCCTTAAAGCCTATGCTTTTCAGGGGTTAACCGATGTTTTCGGCAACATTCCCTATCAGTCTTACGGGAACAATGATCCTGAATTTCAGGCATTGCAGCAGTCTCCCGAAAACCTGAGCCCCGGCTATGCAAGCCAGCAAAAGATCTACGCCGATATTCTCAATGAACTCAAAGCTTCGGCCGATACGCTGAACAAGTACAAGACCGCCGTGACGTTTGGCAATTACGATGTGATTTACAAAGGTAAAAATGAGCTTTGGGCCAAATTCGCAAATTCGCTGAGGCTCCGGATCGCAACACGGGTAAGAAAACAACTCCCCGAACAGTCGGAATCGCACTTTGCAGACGCATTAAAAAACGGTGTTTTCACATCCAATGCGGATAACGCGGTATTCAAATACCAGACACTTGCTCCCAATGAGGCTCCCCTTTACCGGGCTACGGTAACCGCAAACCGAAAGGATTTCGCTGTTTCGCACGTGCTTATCAATGTATTGAAAGGCGAGCTTGGTCCGGTGAAGGTCCAGGATCCACGCTTGCAGGTATACGCACTGAAAAATGCCGCGGGCAATTACGTGGGGCAGCCCTACGGATTACCCGTTGCAGCTGCCGGTTTGCTGACAGCCACGGATGTTAGCTTGCCGGGAACTGCGGTAAATGCCGCCAATTACGGCGAGGTGTTACAGGAATATGCTGAGGTAGCATTCCTGATTTCGGAGCACGACAACTGGGAACAACAATCTTATGTGGCCGGTGTTACGGCCTCTCTGCAAAAATGGGGCATCCCCGAAGCACAGATCGCGACCTATATTGCGGCACTGCCCGCGGCCAGCAAGGAAAATGTATTGTCTCAGAAATACCTCGCACTTTTCACCCAGGGCGACGAAGCATGGAGCGAAATCCGCCGCACCGGCTCGCCATCATTCCTGGTTAAGCCCGGCGACGTAGTCTGGAGACGTCAGGTGGGTACGGAAATTACCGATTACAAATTCCAGCCACTATTCGGCGAAGGGGTGCCGCAACGCTTATATTACCCTCCAAAAGAACAAAGCGTAAACCTCACCAACTACCAAAAAGCCGTCCAGGCGCAGGGTAATGATGATATTACGACAGTGCTTTGGTGGAACAGGTGATAATTTTGAATGAGTGAATGAGTGAATGAGCCGCCGTGGAACGGGGAATGTGTGAATAATTGAATGACCGAATGATTGAATAATTGAATAATTGAATTTCGAATCTACTTTCGCTGCCAGCTCCGGTGCAGCGCAACGAAATATGGGTAGCAGGTGCAACGCACCGAGACAGAAAACCGATAATGGCAATTGTCCAAACCAGCATTATCATTCTTCATTCAATCATTCAAAATCCCCCCGTTCCACGGCGGCTCATTCGGTCATTCAAAATTAATTCACTCATTCACTCATTCACTCATTCACTAATTCAAATTTCAAAATTCACTCATTCAAAATTCACTCATCCCCCACCTCCCCGCTCCCATAAAAGTCCAGCACCTTCTTCCTTACAGTCACCTCATATTTCGCCTGAACAAAGCTTGCTTTGGCGCGGTCGAGGTTGGTTTTGGCCATGGTGTATTCCAATGGGTTGGTAACACCGTTGGTGAGCCTGATCTCCGAGGCGCGTAATGCTTTTTCGAGAACTGATACCTGAATCTGCAAGGTCTGGTAACGTTCCGTGGCATTTTGCAGCGTGATAAATGCCTGCTCCACCTGCTGCCTCAGTTGCTGGCGGACCTGCATATCCTGATTCTTCACGATCATTTTCTGAATCTTCGCCTCCTGTGTCCTGTAAGACGATTGGGTTGCATTGAAAATCGGAACCCGTAGCGTCAGGCCGATGGAAAACGCCCGGTTAAGCCCCAACTGATTGAAATAACCAATACGCTGCTGCTCCACCGACTGAGTGAACGTATTCGCCTGATAGGTTTTACCGTCCACATTAACGAACGCATTGATAGGCGTCTCCACATAATTTTCGCCGACAACAACCGACCTCCTGGCCATCGAAGAAAAGGCGGTACCGAACGAACTGGTCAGCGACAGGGTCGGATGTTTCAGGCCTTTGGCAATCGCGATACTTTTTTCGGCAGACTGTATCCGGATGCCCATGGCCTTTACCTCCGGCAATACAGTGAGCGACTGCTCATAAATGTCTTTCCAGGTTCCGTTAGCTAGGGGAACAACGCTGTCTTCAACAGGATCCAGCTCGAATTCATTTTCGACGGCGGGACGGTTGAGAAGCTGGCCGAGCGTCAGATGTGCAATGCGCAAATCGTTGCGGGCATTGGTGATCTGGATCTGGTCGTTCGCGAGCTGCGCCTGCAGACTGTACAAGGTCGATTCAGGCAGCACTTCCAATTTCACCTGTTTGGTGGTCCTGTCTAGCTGCGATTGTGTGGATTCTGCCTGTTTGAAAGCTACATTCAGCAGTTCTTTCGACATCAGTATCTGCATATAAGCCTGCAATACACTGAGGACAATCGCATTTTTGGATGACTGCACATCGAGCTGGCTGGCAGACAGGTTCATAGCAGCCTGATCCTGCGTATTTTTCCGCTGGTAACCATTGTAGACCAGCCAGTCCGCCTTGATCCAGGCGCTATTGGTACCGATCTGGTTGTTGGTGATCGAATTGGTATAAGGGTCAATGCTCCGCCCGAGCGAATATCCCGGATTGAAAATCCCCTCCACCGCCGGCAATCTGTCGCGTTTGGTTTGCTGATGCGTATTGATCGTCGATTGAAGCCCGAGTTCCGATTCTTTGATTTTAAGATTTTGTGCAATCGCCATGTCAATGCATTCAGACAAAGACAGCTTTTCCTGCGCTATGGCCGGGCCTGCGAGCACTGCGCAAAGTATCAGCACAGTCATTTTTTTTGTATTAAAAATAAACATGGCTTTCAGGGTTTGGGATTGATAGATGACTCCAATGCACTGGTACCGTTGGCACAGATATTCATCAGGCTTTCCGGATCCAGGGGATTGAGCTGCGGACTGACCAGGTATTGCGACGCCCACAGCCGGTAGTACGCATTGTTGTTGGCCAGCAGCTGAAAGTGGTTGCCTTCTTCTACGAGCTTTCCTTCTTCTATGACCATGATCTTATCGGCGCCCATAATGGTACTCAGGCGGTGCGCAATGATGATGATTGTTTTTCCGGCTTCCCTAAGCTTCTCAATGGTATTGTGCACAGCGCGCTCGGAAATGGAATCGAGCGAAGATGTGGCTTCGTCGAGAATGATGATCTCGGGGTTACGGTACAGGGCGCGGGCTATCGCGATCCGTTGTTTTTGCCCGCCCGACAGGCTCGCACCATTCTCGCCCAGATAGGTATGGAAACCATTGGGAAGTTTTTCGATAAATTCATCTATGCCAAGGATCTGACAAATCCCGATGATTCGCTGCATATCAGGCTGATACTCCCCTACCCCGATGTTATCGATCACATTTCCGGTAAAAAGGTCGACCTGCTGGGGCACCACGCTCACGATCTGGCGCAGGCTGTCGTTGCTGACATGTTTGATATCATAATCGCCGATATGGATCGACCCGCTTTGCAGGGGATACATATTTTGAAGAAGTGATAACAGAGTCGACTTGCCCGACCCACTTTCGCCCACGACCGCGGTCACTTTGCCCTTCGGGATCGTAAGCGTCAGATTATCAAACACCTGAACCCTGGAACCATACCGGAAGGACATCTGCCTGAAAGTAACATCCCCCACCATTTCGGGTGTCAGTTCTATCTTGTTTTCGGTAGATTCCCTTTCCAGATCCATGATCTCAAAAAGCCTGTCGGCGGCGATCAAAGCATCCTGGATGACCGTGTTCGCCCCGATCAGGCTGCTGGCCGGGCCTGTGAAATAACCAATTAGTGCATAAAAAGATAACAATTCCCCCGGGGTAAGCGTATTGTCGAGTACAAATCCGGAACCGACCCAGAGTAAGATGATCGTGAACAGCCTGGACATCAGTTCGGATGCATTTCCAGCCCAGATGGAAACCGAGGCGGATGTAAAAATGCTTTTCAGCAACTTCATAAACCGGACTTCGGTTTTTACATTGGCAAAAGATTCGAGGCCGAAACGTTTGATAGTACCCATCGAATTCAGCGATTCCACGAGCTGCGATTCCAGGTCGGCAGAGTTTTCCATCAGTTTACGCTGGCCTTTCTTGTTAATGCTGTTGACGATGAAATAAATCACCGCATAAAAAGGGATCACGGCCATCATGATCAGCGCCAGTTTCCAATCGTAGGAAAACATCATCCCAAAAGAAAACAGGACGATAAAAATGTTCACGACCAGCGAAAGTGCGGTATCGTTGATAAAAGCACGGATTTTGACGGCATCGTTGACACGTGAAATAATCTCGCCGACGCGCATGGTATCGAAAAACTGCTGGGGTAATTTGAGCAGATGTTTATAGTAACCCAAAATCAGCCTTGCATCGATCTGCTGGCCGGTTTTCAGCGCAAAAATACTTTTCATAGAACCGATAAAAAGCTGCAACGCGAGGATCAGGATCATGCCGGTGCTCAGCAGGTTCAGCAAATTACGATTGCCTTCCACGAGCACGTTATCTACTATTTTCTGTACATAAATAGAAGTGGAAAGTCCCAGGATCGTGTACATGATCGCCCCGAAAAGCGCCTGCGTCATCACCGAACGGTGCGGTTTGATGAGCGTCCAGAACCGGCTCATGATCGACTGCTTGTTGTTTCCGGCTTCAAACTTTTCACCCGGCAGCAGCAGGATCAGCACGCCAGTCCATATCGCTTTGAATTCTTCGAGTGTCTGTTTTTCCAGCTTCCCGACTCCCGGGTCCATGATGGTAATATGGGTTTCGGTCACGTCATAAATGACCACAAAATGGTGCAGGCCTTCTTTCACGATCACATGGGCAATGGCAGGTTTCGGGATTTTAGGCAGACTGTCAAAATTGCCCCGCACACCTTTGGCCTGAAACCCCAGCTTCTGGGCGGCCTCGATCATACCAAGCACATTGGTCCCTTTTTTATCGGTGGATGCATACTGACGGATCCGTGCAATGGGCATCATCAATTTGTAATGTGCCGAGATCGATGCCAGGCAGGCCGCGCCGCAATCGGTAATATCGTGTTGCCTGACGCAGATTTTCTTTTTGTTAATCATGGCTAATGGATAACAGGATGATTAAAAAATGGTAGGTAGAATTTATTTCGACATGTTTTTGGGGTTAAGCCAGTCATCGGCCTGGTCGTAAAGCAGATCGAAAAGACTGCGTTCGGTCACTACAAAATGCGCCCGGAGCGTCATCCCTTTTTTGAGATAACCCTTCACGCCTTGTTTCAATGTGAGATGGTTGCGGTTGAGGATACATTTAACCTTGAAAAAAGTCTGCTGCTGTTCGGTAATAATGATGTCATTGGAAATGCTCGCAATAGTACCTTCCGCCATACCCCATTGATTGTAATTGTAGGCGTCCACCTGCATCCTGGCCTTCATGCCGTTTCGCAGCAGACCAATGTCTTTGGGGGAAATGTAACATTCCACAAGCAGGTTGGAATCGGGTGAAATCACGCCCAATACTTCGCCAGGCTGTACATAGCTGCCCGCATATTTTCCCGCCAGCTGGCCGATACTGCCTGCTACCGGCGCTTTAATGGTACAAAGTTCTTTCTCTTTCAGAACTTGCTGCTCCTGCGCCCGGAGTTCGTCGACGGCCATATTCAGCTGCGAAAGTGCGGTTTGCCAGTCGCTGATCTGCCGTTCCGTAAAGGACCTGGATTGTCCCTGGGCTGTATGATAAGCAAACTCCTTGTCTTCCAGTTCTTGCCTTGCAATGACCTTCTCGGCGAAAAGCGTCTGGCTTACATCCAGCTCTCTTTTCCTTTTACGCTCTGTTTCAGCAAGTTCCGCCTGCTGAAAAACATATTGTTCATATTGCTGACGGTATAGGGACGATTGCAGACCCGAGACCGTACGGCTCCCGCTGCGCGCTGAAACCAGCAGCGAGAGGTCGTGAATGTAAACGCTCTTTTCGTTCAGCTGCGAATGTATCAGCCGCAGTTTGCTGTCGGGTATATCTGTTTGCAGCCTGAAAACGGGTTGCCCGGCTTGCACCGGCTGGTTTTCATGCACCAGCACTTCTGCAATCGTGCCGCCTGCAAGCGGGCGGAGTTCGTTGCGCTCGGCTTTGGCGCGGACTATGCCCGTGCTTTGTACCGATACTTCGGTGCGGATAAATGGAAGTGAAATAAGTGCCGCCAGTGCTGCCAGCACCACCGAAATGTAGATGACCTGTCCATGGACGGAAACCTGTGGAAGATAAGCTTCGGTAGTATGTTCGATTACCTCGGCCGGGAATAGCTGGTTCTGCATGGCGCATACTGTGTTAAGTGTGAAAAGCAGGTGTTGCGATGTATTTGAGAGGGATCTTTTTTTGATTTTCGAAGAGCAGCCCGCGCCCGGAGCGTGCACGGGCCTTCTATTTATTTGCGGATAATTACTGGCCATGGCGGGCCAAACGGAATAAATCCGGTATCTGCGAAAGGGTTGCGGGGTGGAATGCATCCGCCGATTTTCACTCCGCCTTCCGTTGAGCACGCTTCCGAAGCGTTTAATTCCGTGATAATCAATGCGTTAAGATTTTTCATATTGGTTAATGTTTAAATGTTGAAACTGTTTTTTTAAATACTTCTGTTTTATATCAGGAGAGACGAGAATTTGTTACCCCCTTCAAAAAGAATATATTCTTAGGGCAAAAAAAAGTCCAGGAAACGCACTTTGTGTGCATTTCCTGGACTCCATAATCCGGTTTAGGCGGCTTATTTTGCAAGCTTGCCAACCATCTCCCCGAGCTTAGCGCCAGCCATAAAAGCAGCAAAACCCAAGGCGATCAGAGGGATCATACCTCCTTCTATATCTTCCATGTCCTGGAATGATAATTCGTGCAAGTCGATATCTTCGAAGCGTTCCATATTTTTTGATTTAAAATGTGATAAAAAAATATTGTAAATGGTAGAATTACCTTCCGTAGCGCGTTGAAAGGTAGCCTAATACAGCACCTGCTGCGAAAGCTACTCCTACCACCACAGGCACTATCGGGAAAACCCCACCCTGTAGATCACTGATTTCATTATAGGTCAGCGATTGAATGTCAGCACCTTCGATATCATTGAATAGACCGTCAAAAGATTCAAGAGACACCTCCTGAGTTGCGAAATTGTTCATGTTTGAAATGATTTTGATGTTTGAAGAATAATAATTTGCACTGTCATTATTTCTCAATACCCGATTTTTCATGGCCGGGAATCGCACCTAATGGCGAGTCCCATCAGATTTTGAGTATTCAAATTTGTTTTTACTGAAAGTGACCAAAGCGCCGACGTTCCCGAATGCGCCGCTTCGATCACTTTTCTGGCCTAAACCAATCAGTAGCCGATTTGCTTCTGAGTAAAAATGGTCTTGTCAATGAGGATTCCCAGGATAAAAGGAGGTCTCAGGAACGAAGTAGTTGACAAGAACGCACCACCTTCGATGTTTTCCATTGATTCCTGAGAAATTTCACCTGTCTCCAATTGAGCCAATTTGCTCATGAAGTCTTCATTTGACGTAGCAGAAGCCTTCAGGCTTGCTACAGCCGATTCATTGTTTGCTTTCATTTTGAATTGTTGTTTAGAATTGATTATGAATAGAAAAAATTGAAATACGCATCATTATCCCTTTTCAGATACCCTAACTATCGCCACTATACGCTTGAACGGTAGCCGGTATACGCCACGCCGGGAGGAAGGCGGCTTTTATTTACACTTGGTAAATTTCAGGCTAAATACGCACCCTGGCAAAAACCTGAAATTGTAATTATTAACATTTGGTTATAAGCTATACCGTGTCAGGCTGCCAGGGAATTGAGGCGATCCTGCTCTACCACACGGACGATCTCATTGCAATTGGCACAGGCCAGCGCACCTTGCTGCGCGTACCAGCGGCAACTATGCCTGATGGAGCAGGGCATCAAGGAGTTCTCTGCTTCCACCTTTTTATTCATCGCTTCTATTACACGGCCTACGAGGCTGCAATGGGAATTTTCATGGCTCCACTGGCTGCATCCCCCTTCGATGCACTTACCCGAAAACCTGAACCGTTCTTCCG
This sequence comes from Dyadobacter bucti, assembly GCF_005869225.1. Classification (GTDB taxonomy): domain Bacteria; phylum Bacteroidota; class Bacteroidia; order Cytophagales; family Spirosomataceae; genus Dyadobacter; species Dyadobacter bucti. The sequence continues at coordinate 809,034 of NZ_SWFP01000002.1, forward strand.
CCGATCTGCCCGTTTTTTCCTCGTGCACTTTGGCTGCCTCCACAAATGTCTTATCAATCCGGATCGGCTCTTCGAGGTACTCCACCTTGCCGTCCTTGCCCAGGATCCCAAACAGGTCGGCGCCTGGTTTGGCTATATAGCTCGGGCATTGCAGTGATTCTTGTTTCTTTTCCATAATAGATCCTGTCTGTATGTTTCCCCACTCCGGTTTCTGATCACATTTCAAAGTTGCGGGCAGAAAAAGTGCTTTGCAATAATGAAAAGCGATACTTTATTCCTTTTTGTAATAGATTATAACCCACCAATCCAGGTATCAGGCGTGCGTTTCAGAAGTGGCTTGTATTACTTTCAGGAGCAAATCCTTGGTGCTGACAGTAATCAGGTCTATGATCGTCACGTGATAGATGGCCGCTATTTTAGTCAGACAGGATAATGAAAGTTCAGTGCGCCCTGCCTCCTTTTTACTGTAGGCAGCCTGGCTGATATTCATGTGAAAGGCCACGTATTCCTGCGAATAGCCAAACAGTTCCCGCAGCTTGCGGACTTTGGTACCCATGATCTGCATTGCAAATGGGTTCGGGGATTCAATCAAGCTTATCGTGTTCATAATAGTAGAATTGAAATTATTATTAACATTACCGATGGCCGGGAAACCAGCCTGACGTGCGTGCGTTACGGCAGTTACCTCCAAAAATTCGGTTTAAAAGGTGCTGTCAAAAACAACGGCCCGGGCAAATGGCAGTATCATTGTCGGGCAATTCTTATCCCATAAACCCAGGCTATTGTTTTTATTACGGCACCAATTTATCGATGATAAATATTACCAGATAACTGGGGGCAAAGAAGGAATTGGAAATGGAAACGGACATGGAAACGGCAACTTCGGGAAAGGCCGCAGCGGCGGAATGCAGCCGCCGATCACTACGCCTCCTTCTATTTTTCCAAGCTCAGCTCCTTCAATATTTATCAAATTCAACTGTTCAAAATTTTTCATGGCTGATTTTTTTAATTTGAATTAGTTCGTAAATATACTGATCAATAAATGGGGCCTTTGGGCAAGCTTTTGACAATCTCCTGCGCAATTTTCACAGCTACCGGAAGCAGCCAGGAGGGAAAAAGTCCACCCGTAGTTTCCCGCATTTCAGCAGCATTCATTGGCTGCAAATCGCCTTGATTTGAATTTTTCATGGTAAGCATCGTTTGGTTTTTTTTAAATTACTATTTACAACTTTTGATAATAAGCGGAACAATGACAAGTGGCAACACCCAGAAAAACCCACCTTGCAAGTCTTTCAATTCCAGCGCATTCAGCTCGGTCATGTTCAATTGTTCGAAATTTTTCATTGCTTTCTTTGTTGAAGTGATTAAAAATTAATTTGCCGGCACCTAATCGCCGAAATAGCTATTTGAGCATTCTGCCGATGGCAATACCGGCAGCTAGGCCGACCGCAAAACCTACGACAAATAAAATGCCGCCTTCTACTTCTTGCAATTCACTCTGATCGAGCGCTACGAGATCGTACTCTTCTAAATTTTTCATAATGTAAAAGTTAATGATTGGTTGAAAATTGATTTAATTTTTCACGTTCGGAGTTATATCCGCCGGTGAAAAAAAATGTTACCTCTGTCGAAATAAAAATTTACAAGACTTGAGTAAACGGTATTTCGGCCCTTCATTTTTGCAGGAACAAGATCTGGCAGTATATCAGCGCCTGGCCAGACACTGAAAAATGCCTCAAATCGAAGGAGATATCCTCACTGTTCGGCTTTAACAGATAGTTCAGGCATTATAAAATGCACTTTAGGTACACTGACCTGAAATCATCGACAGCATTTTTTTGGATCTGGTATAATCCGGTAGTTGAAATATTAAATTACATTCAATGCAGCATCCCGACCAAAAGTACATAGAGGCTTTATTAAATAATGACAGGGTATTACTGGATGAATTGTACCGTAATTTTTCGGGCAAAATCAAATGGATGGTTTTACAAAACCACGGAACGGAAGCAGAAGCCGCGGACATTTTTCAGGAAGCTTTAATATCTATTTTTCACAAGGCAAAAACAAGGGATTTTGTGCTCACATGCCCGCTGGATGCATATTTGTACCTGGTCTGTAAAAACAAATGGATCAATGAGTTAAACAAAGGGAGGTTTTCGGACGTAACATTTTCGGACGATGACGGATATATAATCAGCGAGGATAGTTTTAAGCTTGCAGAGGACCATATATTCCAGGAGGAACGGCTGAAACTGATCTCGGACAAGCTGGAAGAGCTTGGCGATATTTGTAAAAAACTACTCCGGCTGAGCTGGGGCGGCAAATCCATGGAAGAGGTGGCGGAAGCCACAGGTGTAACGTATGGTTATGCGAGAAAGAAAAAATCGGAATGTATGGCGAAACTGGTCTCACTGGTTAAAACGTCCTCCCAATTTAATTCCCTAAAATGGTAATGTCATGAATACGGACAGATTTGAACAATTTGAATTTTACCTCAGCGGGACGATGAGCAGCGAAGAAAAGGCACTTTTCGAAGCGGAGCTGTCGGCCGATGAGGAGCTGCACACCACGTTTGAAGTATATCGCACGATCGAAACGGAGATGCGTGGAAAGGAACAAAATTCCGTAAAAGAAACCGAGCTGCGCGGGTCACTGCAAACACTGAATTCCCGCTATTTCAACGCCGGACCGGAGGAAAAAACGGCCCGGATCATACCATTTTATACCAGTAAAGTATACCGGTGGGCGGTAGCTGTGGCAGCTGTGCTCACGATCGGCGTAGTTTCCTACATTGCGTTTTTCCGGCAGGACCACGACAGCCGGCAGCTCGCGACTGCCTACTACAATGAAAACTTGGCGCAGCTGAGCCAGACTATGGATGCCACCCGTGACAGCCTTCAGCTGGGTATTGCAGCTTATAATGACAAAGATTTCTCCAAAGCATTATCGTACTTCGAAAGTATTTACAGCCGGCAACCTGATAACAGCGAGGCTTTGAAAAATGCGGGCATAACATATCTCGCCACCGGGAACTACGACAAAGCCCTCATGAGTTTTGAAGAACTGTCCGCTATGAAGAACATGTATGCCAACCCCGGTAATTTCCTGAAAGCGGTAACCCTGATGCTGCGTAACCGGGACGGGGATAGGGACAAGGCCAGACAATTATTGGAGCAAGTGGTGAAAGAAAGAGCCGAAGGAAGCAGGGAAGCGGAAGAATGGTTAAAGGGATTTTAGACTAAAACCGAATAATTAACTACTTAACCTTAGCTGAAATGGATGATCTAACGCCAAAAAGGAGTGGAATGCCATTGTGGATCAACCGGGCCGACAAAAAGGAACCCGGCAGATACGAAAAGGAATATGCCAAGATGCTGAGTGAAACGTACCGGCACAATCAGGTAATCGTATTCTTTAAAAAAATACCGGGAGAAAAAGAAATCAAAGAAGTACAGGAGGATCTGATCGCTTCTGTAAAAGAACTGAAAGGAAATGTTCCGGACAAAGTAGAGGTCATCAAGTGCGACAACTGTATCTGTCCGGTGGTACTCTTTATCGGCAGCGATTTCCATACCGTGATCAACACCGAGGGCGTGAAGGTAGGTTCTCGCCCAAGACCACCGGTGGTAGGCGAGTATTCCCTTAATTTCTTCAACAGATCGCCATTTGACAAGTCGGAGGGCGATCCTTTTGCTAAGTTCAAACTGGAGCCGAGGCCTTCTTCGGAAGACAAGAAAAAGGATAAAATCGTCGTCGCTGTGCTCGATACGGGTTTCGATCCGAAACTTGTGGACCCCGCTTATCTTTGGAAGAACAATGACTTCAAATCGGACTGTTATGCCAAAGCCGAATCAGGGTGGAATTTTTCTGACCTGAGCACGGGCGGAAACGGCGGCCCGGATTTTACTGACGATCATCCCGGCAGGCATGGAACCGTTGTGACCAAGTACATCATCAATGAATTTCTGAACTCCAAGATGAACGCCGTCGAGATCATGTCGCTGAAAACGCATGATAAGGCAGGTCTCGGCGATTTCTTTGGAATTGTATGCGCACTTCATTTTGCCATCGCGAAAGGTGCCAATATCATCAATGCGAGCTGGGGTTTTTATTATTATTACCAAAACCAATTCCCTTATCTGAACGAGCTGATCAACAAAACGCTCAGAAAAAAAGGCATTCTTTTTGTTGCAGCAGCAGGTAACCAGTTTCCTGGTGAGGACGCAATTGCCCGGCAGATTTACCAGTCAGAATATGGCGTGAACCTCACGGATGACCAGCTTCGCAACCTGGCGATCCACCATTTTTACCCCGGCGATCTGAGCGCGCTTAAAAACAATGTCATCACTGCTACTACCACGGACGGCGCCAACACCACCAGCCCGACGCAGAATTACTCCAAAGTATATGCGGACATCGGCGTGGAGGCGGATAAGGACATGAAGTTCAAAGTTCCTTTTGACGGATCGCGGGAGATGATCGGCGGCTCTTCTTTCGCTACCGCCATCGCTACCGGGGTGATCGGGGCGTTCAGCAGCAAGCGGATTTTTACGCCAAACAATCCCAATAAAGCGGATATTTTCAAAGTACTGTCAGATCCCGGCTCGACCGGGACGTCCTACCAGGTCGTTTTCGATGTGCCTCCCCTTTCCCGGAAACATATCAGGAGAGGTGTCAGCACCAGGAAAACGCATTAGGATAACCTTTTGATTAAGTGCATGTTGAATCAATCGCGGATATTGATTATGATTTTGTACCTGCTGGTTTGTAACCGGCAGGTATTTTCGCAATGTAGCCCCAGGCAGGAAATATGGGATTCATTGAAAAAAATAGAAGAAAACACTATCGCCCCCGATGCAGAAAATCTCAAGCAACTCAAAAAACTGCATCAGGCCTATCTGAAATGTTACCCGCCTTCCGACAGTATTTATGCCCGGATCGTGCACCGGATCGGCGGCATTTACAGTAAAACCGGGGAAACTGAGACGGCCATCCAATTCACGAAAGAGGCAGTGTCCGTGAACCTAAGGGGTACCAAAGGAACCGACAGATCGTTTCTGGCTAATAGTTATTTCAATCTCAGCACATTTTACAGCCAGCTTTATCTTTACGAGGATTCGCATAAGGCGCTTGACGAATGTATCGCCATAAGCCGGCAGTTCCCGGCGAAATATTTTCTGACAACGATGGCATTTGAGCAAAAATCCTACGCTTTTTTCCAGACAGGCGATTATCAGAAAAGCATAGAAACAGCCGATGCCGGAATCCTGTTTGCAAAAGCAATCGGTGACCCTATCGCCGAGGCATCCCTCCTTTCGCAGAAAGCGCAGGCACAGGTGGAACTGGATGATCTGCAGAAAGCGGAAGAGAATATCAAAAAAACCATTACGATTTTCTCCGGGGACGCTTACTATACCGACAGACTGGCGACCAGCTACTCGGTTTATGCTCAATTACTTACTACCCGGAGAGATTTCAGATCAGCAATTATTTACTATAAAAAATCTTTTGCCCTCAATGAAACCAGTGCAAACTGGGTGCAATGTTCCCGCGACATGCTGAACCTGGGGTACCTGTACGACTACCATTTGCATGATACTTCCAATGCTCTGCTTTGCTATAAAAAAGGCCTTACTATGGTGGACAAATCCAATGACGATTACCAGCGGTCGGGGCTTTACATCAATATGGGCGTACTTTTCTGGCGGCAGAAGGATTACGAACAGGCTTTGCAGTACTATCAGAAAGCACTCAACGCATTACCAATCCATTTTGCAGATCAATCCATAAAAAATAACCCCACGGTAACCATGCTCATGCTGGTATCCAACGATTATTTTGTGTCTACCCTGCTGGCAAACAAGGCGGAAGCATTTCTGGATCTTTACAAAATCAAAAAGAACAAGGATCTGCTCCATGCTGCATTGAGTACATACCAGCTGGCCGATAAAGCCGTGGACCTTATGCGCTGGAAACAATATGGCGAGCAGTCCAAGCTTTTCTGGCGTGGGAAAACGAAGAAAATGTATGAAAATGCAATTGAAGCATGCTACCTGGCCAATGATGTCAACCTTGCATTTTTCTTTATGGAAAAAAGCCGGGCCGTACTGCTCAACGACAACCTGAATGAACTCGGAGCTTCTGCCAAACTGCCCCCTGCCGAAATACAGAAAGATCAGGAATACAGGGTTAAGGTGATCACCGCCCAGCAGAAATGGGCTGCTTCCACCCTGGATAAAAATGAAAGTGACAAAAACCAGGCAAAACTTCTTCAGGCGAAGGCTGAATTTGAAAACTACATCAGGTCACTGGAAAAGAAGTACCCTGCCTACTATCAATATAAGTATACCGCCGATGTTCCTTCACTGAAAGATCTTCAAACTTACCTGTCGGAGAGGAAAGCAAGTTTTGTTCATTATTTTATCAACGATTCGGTGACCTATATACTTGGCATTACCCCCGAAAATGCACGGCTGACGAAACTTTCCAAAAAACAATTTGACCCTGCAAAACTCGGCGACTTTGTACGGATTTGCTCTGAAAAACAGGCTTTGATCAACAATTATGGTTCATTTGCCACACTGTCCTATGATCTGCAAAAGACATTGTTTCAGCCTTTGCAACTGCCGAGAGGGAAAGTAATCATTTGCTCCGACGGTTTTCTTGTGCCGTTTGAGGCACTTTCCAAAGATCCTCAGGGCAGGCAACCGCTTCTTGGTGACCACATTTTCGATTATGTATATTCTGCCGGTTATCTCTTAAAGAATTTAGCCGCTGCTCCCTCGGAAGGAAATTTTATCGGCTTTGCCCCGGTGCATTTCCAGCCTTACTTACAAGTGGCGGATTTGAAAAAAGCCGGCAGCTCATTGCAGGAAGCCGCAGCATTTTACAGCAGCAGCAAAGTTTTTACCGGAGACGAGTCAACCAAAAATAACTTTGTCAATTACATTACCGGGTACAGCATTGTCAATGTATTTTCTCACGCCAGTGCAGAGGCAAGCAATAGTGAGCCGCTTTTGTTTATGCAGGATTCAGTGATCCGGCTTTCCGAACTGCAGTTATCCCGGAACCTGGCAACACGGCTGGTGGTACTGAGCGCATGCGAAACCAATGTCGGCAAAAATGCAACCGGAGAAGGTATTTACAGTCTTGCCAGAGGTTTTACATCTGCCGGGATCCCCTCCATCGCAGCTACGTTATGGAAAGCGGATGAGCAGGCCATTTATGACATTTCGATCATTTTTCACAAATATCTTGCCCAGGGTTTGCCCAAAGATGAAGCCCTTCAAAAAGCGAAACTGGACTTTATTGCCTGCAATAGTCTTGAAAAAAGCCTGCCCTACTACTGGGCAAATATGATCCTGATCGGCAACGCTGACCCTGTGGAGCTCAACAGCCCGAACACCGGCTGGATCATTGGCCTCGGGTTGGTCGCACTAGTTGTGTTTACGGTTGTGATTTACAGGAAAAAAGCAAAAACTTCCTCCAGCAAAAAACCTTCTTTTTAATACGGCCCGCCTTATTTTCCCAGCAGCCCATGATAGTGCGCCATGTAATACGGCAGCAAATAAAATGTACCCTCATGCTCATCGTGCCCGTCACCCTCAGATGCCAGCAATGCGAAACCGTCGCGGTCCTGGCGGACATGTCCCCGCTCGTCAATGGGCAGTGCATATCCGTCTGTACGCCAGCCTACATGCTCGCTTTGCATGGGTGAAGAATCAATAATTACGTCCAGGCGGTGCGTATTGTCCATGGTGTAGCCGATCAGGTCCAGCGGGATCTTTTGCAGGTTTTCGAGGATAAAATCCGGGTTATGATTTCCCTTATAGAGGTTGCTTACCACTTTCGGTGCATACAGTCTGTTTTCCGGGAACAGGCCTTTATTTTCAAAATACTTCTGGTCCGCCAGCTTGGTAAAACGGTTTGCCAAAGAAGCGTAAATAGCATCCCAAAAGGCATTTTTTTGCTTGCTGATATGCTGCCAGGCTGTTTCCAGCGACTGCCGGTACATCAGCAGGAGCGCAGGGTCGGTCTCATAGTTGATCAGCCCGTACATACCCATCAAGCAAATATTGTTATCCCAAGGCACAACATTTTCCGGCGGAAAAAACTCTTTGGGGTGCATCGCATAAATATGGTACTGGTACTTATCACGAAGAATTCTGGCTTCCTGATCATACTTCGGATTTCCCGTCACATGCTTTGCCACATTGAGAAATGACAGCATGTTCATCGAATTCAATCCCCGCTGATCATATCCATAAACGGAACTGAAATACTCTGGAGAAAAATCGCCCCAGCGCGTCACTTTTCCGTCATGGTCTACCAGCTTGTAACCGTGCCGGATCAAATGGTCCATGATATCCCCCACAACCTCGCGCACCGCCTGTTTTTCTTCCTCGGCCTTCGCTACCAGATCATAATAAACCCCGTAAAAAAAGAAATGTCCGGCGAGCTCATCAGAACTGGTATCGCACTTCCAGTAATATTTACCGTCTTTGCTTTTTGGAAACCGCGGGTAAATGTCTTTCCACATCGGATCCCTTTTCTGGTTTTCAAGGTTATCGGCGCGGCTGTGGGTTTCATTTACTTTCTCAGGCCAGTCTACCGGAATGATCACTCTTGCGGGAAAGCCTTTTTCATGAGAAATATCCACCAGCCATTTACAAGCCTTAAAACTTCTGTCAGCGAGCGCTTTTGCCTCCGGATCACCGGTTGCTGCGTAGCGAAAGGCATTCGCCGCACCATACATGGAGGTATACATTCCATCATTGTCAGAGATCGCAAGTTCAGAAGATGCCGGGTTAAATTGTTCTTTCAGATGGCTGTGCGCAACAAAACCCATTCGGTTATGTCGCTCTTCTACCTGTTTGGTAAAAACTTTCGCCTTATCTTCCAAAGACATCGACACCCTTGAAATCTGGCTGACGCCTTTATCGGTAGCTATCCAGGCAGTACCGTCTGTACCCACAGCAATGCCATTCACGTGATCGCCTGGAAGCCAGCGACGGCTGAATCGGTATTTGAAATAATCATTTTCCACCTCAATAGCGCCTTTTTCAGTACCAAACCAGACAATACCATCCGGCCCGGCGGCAGCGCTGGTAAACTTGTTATAAGGTAGTCCTTCCTTCCCCGTAAATAATTTCCACGTGTCGCCATCCAGGTAACCTACACCTTCGGTTGCCCCAAACCACAGTCTTCCTCTGGAATCTGTAGTCAGTGCGTTTACATTTCTTAACAGCCAGCTATATTTTTCATTTTGAGGAAAAACCCTTTCCAGTTTTTTGGCATCACTGTAAAAATAAAGGCCCTGTGTACAGCCAATGGCTAGACCACCTTTATAGGGCACAACAGAAAGCATTTTTGCTCCGGGAATAGCCGGTAATTCGGGGGCCGGTTCGGATTTCCCCCTCGTGATCCCGGTCCATGAACCGGATTTAAACTGTAAACTTTGTACGGAAGTCTCTGCAACCGGAACACCATTCAAAATGCTGATCCTGTCGATACTGCCATCGGGCAACCCTTCCCTGGAAGTATGTATTTTGACAACTTCCTGGATAAATTTTTGATCACCGGCTTTCTGGGCAGGCAATTGAAACGAAATAAGTAATAGGGAGTATAAGAAAAACCTCATGCAACAAATATTTATGTCCGGTACCAAATTCGGTGACCATCAGGATAAATACTTGTTCCGGCAAGAAACAGGCTACAACAAACCGGGATATCGTACCCGTAAACTACCTGAAAGGATCAATACAATGCATCAGCTGCTCTCCGCTCATTTCCTGATAATGCCCGTAATCGTGGACAATGCCGTCAAAATTGAGCTTTATCAGCCTGTCATTTCCGGGATAACTGAATGAAACCCTTGATCGTGGCTGGCCCACATTAAATGCCTTTGATCCTATGTCAGTGTAGGCACTTATCAATTTTTTCAATACCTCGTTACTGCTGAATTCCAGACATTTCAATGTAAATCTGTCGTAGTCGCCATCCCAGTTCAGGTAAAGCAGATAAGGACAGTCATCTATGATTTTAAAATAAAAGTTAAATCGCCTGTGCCCGGCGAAGGCGCTGGAAAGTTGAAGCTCCGACGATTCAGGAAAGTACGATTTTATAAATTGACGTAGATCGTTGAGTAACTCCATTTTATTTCAAAGCCGTTTAATAAGTAATGTCAAAAACAAATATATTAACCTGACACTGGAATTTCAACGGAAAAAGCGGAATCATTCTGCATAAAGCATGTTTTTGCAAATATTATCAGCTTTTTTCACCCAATGGCAGATGAATCCTGTCAAATTGCCAGTCCGTCATGATCTGTTGTAAGCACTTCACTCGTGTAATCAAAAAACGGGCGCATATTTCTGAATGTAAGGCTGGCTTCTTCTAAAAAATCAGAAGCCAGGACCTCGTCGTCTCTAAACCTTCTGATCAGCAGATACTGTTTGTAACGCAGCAGATCAATTGCTTCATCGCTGGTATCAAAACCTTTGGGCGTAGTTTTGAGGAGCTCTCCGCGGAGCATCCCGAAAGTATTCACGAAAGATTCGCTGGCCAGGATTTTTCTCAACGGAGCGGGGTCAAAGCTGACATCGTCCCTGATCCGCCGGATATCCTGCGCGTCGGGCGACCAGAACCCTCCCGCGATAAAGCTGTTGCCCGGCTCGATATGATAGTAATATCCGCCTCTTCGCTGGGCGGTTGCCCGTGTGAAACGACCGCTCCAATTGGTTTTATAAGGAGTTTTATTGGTTGAAAAACGTGTATCCCTGTAAATCCGCTGCAAGCTTTTTTTACCGGAAGGTGTTTCGATCAGGTCATGGATCTGCAACTGTGCCAGCAATAAATCTGCAAATGATTCGATAAAAGCCACTTGCACCTGATACACTTCCTTGTTAGCATTGAACCATTCCCTGTTATTATTTTCCCTCAACTTGGATAGGAATTCCAGACTTGATTTTGGGATGGCATTTTGTTTTGGATACGACATTTTATTTTAATAATTGATTAGCAATGTATTCATTCAAATTGAGCGAAACAAAGCTTCTTCATGCTGGCTATTTTTTTGAAAAAACTGAGAACGTTTTTTCAAATCCGAAAAAGAAATTACATTTGTAACTAATATTCAGTTACAAACACACGCTAAATTGAGCCAGATTAAAAAAACTAGTTACTCGATTTCTAAACAAGCCAAAGGATCTCACCTGGGATGAACTGGCGCTTGTTTTAAGTTACTACGGCTTTGTTGAAATCCCTCCGGGAAAAACAGGAGGCTCACGAAGAAAGTTTGTTGATGACTGTCAGACGTGATCAGTTTGCATAAGCCTCACCCGAGACCCATTGTGAAATCTTATGTAATTGAGCAGGTTATAATCACTTTAACAGAAAAACATAAAATTAAAAATGATTAATTCCCTAACATACAACGGCTATACCGCAACGATCGCATACAATTCGGAGGACGAAGTGTTCTTTGGAAAAGTAATCGGCGTAAATGATCTTGTCGTTTTCGAAGGAACTTCTGTGGCCGAGCTTAAAGCAGGTTTGAAAGAAGCGGTAGATGATTATCTGGAAACTTGCAAGCAGATAGGCAAGTCTCCGGACAAGACCTACAAAGGCGTTTTTAACGTTCGCGTACCGTCAGGCCTCCACAAAAAGGTTGCCACATTTGCTTCTCAGCACGATGTTACCCTCAATGATTTTGTAAAATCCGTTTTGTTATATGCAATGGATCATGAAGAAATTACTTCTGGTTTATTCGATAACAGGTCCGGTGAATACAATTATGCCCTTGGAGCGTAGTTAGTGGATGTATCCAAAAACATGGAAGAAACACACCCTGATTCCTCTTCAATAACAATCCGGCAAATGACCCCGGATGATCTTCCTTTTTGCAGACATCTGGTGAAAGAAGCGGGCTGGAACCAGACGGATGCCGACTGGTTGCGCGCAATGGATCTGGAACCGACCGGTTGTTTTGTCGCCGAGGCAAACCAGCAACCTGTTGCTACTACGACTGTCTGCTGCTTCGAAAACATCGCCTGGATCGCCATGGTGCTGGTCGACAAAAAAGTGAGAGGCCGGGGAATCGGAAAGCTCATTGTGGAGCACGCAATCGCATATCTTGATGCAAAAGGTATTGAAACGATCCGGCTGGACGCAACGTCACTGGGGCAGGGACTTTATAAAAAACTGGGTTTCAGGGAAGAATATGAAGTAATACGTTTTACCGGCGGCCGGCGATCCGGCGGCCGGCGATCCGGCGATCCGGCGGCCGACGATCCGACGCCCGGTACACTTGAAATCGGAAACATCCGCCGAATTTTCAAAGGAGATGTCATGATGGATGAAATTGTCAGGCTGGACGAAGAAGCTACCGCCACATTCCGGCGATCCTTTATCAACAGCTTCGCAAAAACAAATAATATCCCCTTCTATTGTAGCATAACCGACGGAGCAGTGACCGGATATGCAGGTTGCCGGGAGGGAATCATCGCCATTCAGATAGGACCATTAGCCACGTCTGTACCCGAATCGGGTTATCGGCTGCTTGATCAAATCGCATCTCAATTTCCCGAGAAACCAATGTTTATTGATATCCCTTCAAATAATACCGCCGCACTTCACTGGGCGGCGGCAAACGCTTTCACCGAACAACGCCGGTTTGTCCGAATGTACCGCGGATTTAAAATCCACGATTCACCAGAACTGATCTGGGCAAGTTCGGGGCCTGAGAAGGGCTGATGTTGACAGGTGTATCTCAAATCAGCTTTTCCACTGTTATAGGCAAATCCCGTACTCTTTTGCCCGTTGCGTGAAACACTGCATTGGCGATGGCGGCGGCAACTCCTACTATGGCGATTTCGCCAAGTCCTTTTGAGCCGATGGGGTTCACGTGGACATCGGGCTTATCGACATAAATCACATCGATCTGCGGAACATCGGCGTAGACCGGAATATGATAACTAACAAAATCATTGGTAATGTACCGTCCAAACCGATGATCCATGACGGAAGCCTCCATCAGCGCCATGCCGATGCCGCCTGCAATACCTCCGATCGACTGGCTTCTGGCAGTTTTGTAATTGATAATTTTTCCGACATCCGCGCAGGTTACCACTCTTTTCACCCGTACCTCCCCGGTCAGCGGGCTTACATGTACCTCTATAAAATGACATCCGAACGAATACATCGAATACTGGTCACGCTCTGCTCCCGATTTCGATTCTTCCGTTACTTCCACCTGTTCGAGGTTATGGTATTTTAAAACATCCGAAAGGGAAATTCCGCCCGATGCATCGGTCAGATTGAAAATCCTACCATTTTTAATTGTCATCTGATCGGGCTGTAAATTCAAGCCCGGGATTTCAGATGCCAGTTTAAGTAATTTGGTTTTCAAAGCCTCGCAAGCCACGTGTACTGCCGAGCCTACGCTCGGTATCGTGGAGGAACCGTTCTGTCCCGGCGCATCGGGCAGGCTGGAATCGCCCAGATCAAAACGGATTTTCCCGGGGCTTACACCCAGTATTTTTGAAGCGATGCGCGTCATAGCGGTACCCGTTCCCGGACCTATATCCATGGTCGCACTCTGCACCACAACCGAGCCTTTTCGAGAGAAAACCGCCCTGGCTTTGGAAGGGTGACGGTGAAAGCCGTACAGGCTCGACGCCATGCCATACCCTACCAGCATACCGTCCTTTTGCATGGAGCGCGGTGCCGGCAGACGGTTTTTCCAGCCAAATTTCTCCGCGCCAAGCTCATAACATTCTTTCAGTGATTTGGCTGACCATGGCAGATTTCGCTCCGGATCCGTGTCCGCGTGGTTTTGCAAACGAAATTCCAGCGGATCAATATGTAAGGCAAAAGCCATTTCATCCAGGGCCGATTCCAGGGCAAACATACCGGTAGCATCTCCCGGGCCCCGCATCCACGTCGGTGTATTTACGTCGAGGTTAAGCAGCCGGTATTTTGTAAAAACGTTCGGGCAGGCATACATCGCCCGGGTTGCCAGAATTGTACGTTCGAGATGTTCTTCATAAGCGGAAGTCTGGCCGGTACCTTCGTGGTTCATTGCGGTAAGTATGCCATTTTTTGAAGCACCAATAGCTATTTTCTGAACTGTATAAGGTCGGTACCCCACCGAAGTAAACATCAGTTCCCGTCCCAAAACCAGTTTGACAGGACGTTTCAATTTTTTTGCTGCCAGAACCGCGGCAACCGTATGCGGCCAAACCCGGATACCCGATCCGAACGCGCCGCCGATAAATTGTGCATTCACCTTCACATTTTCCCTTGCTAGCTTAAAAGCTTGCGCCAGATTTCCCTGTGCAGACTTCACCCCCTGATTTTTATCATAAACCGTCAGCTTGTCTTCCCCTTCCCACACCGCGATGATCGCATGTGGTTCCATCGGCTGATGATGTTGGGTGGGAATTGTGTAAGTAGCCTCAATTTTTACTTCTGCCGCATCGAAAGCTTCCGGATTCCCACGGCCGTAGTCCTGAAAAGGAGAATTTTTGCTTCGCTGCACACTCAGCGCGACGGCAGATTTTGAAAGGTTTGCCTCAAAATCGGTTTGGTGCGTAGCAATCTCATAACCTATCGTGATCAGCGAAGCAGCATGATTGGCTTGTTCCAGTGTTTCGGCCACTACCATGGCCACCGGTTGACCATTGAAATAGATCAGTTCATCATAAAATACCCTGAACGCAGTACCCACCGGCGCTGGTTCCGCCGGCTGTTTTGCGGGAGGATAACCGGGTACACCGGGCGAATTCAAATGACTGATCACGGCCAGAACGCCGGGTGATTCCTCTGCGGCTTTTGCATTGATATTTTTGATTCGCCCCTTGGCTATCGTGCTTGTGATCAATACCGAATGTGCCAGATTCCCAACCGCATATTCCGCTGAATAAGTCGCCGTCCCGGTAACTTTTGGCCGACCATCTACGCGGTCAAGAGATTCCGGTTCGGTTTGCAGATCTTTTTGTACCATAGGATTTTATGCTTTACCGACAGCTGTCTTCAATGCCTGAACAATTGCGTTTGCTCCTAATTTCAATTTGTACGCATTGTGTTCCAATGCTCGTCCACCCTGCATTGCAGCCTCTGCGGCTTGCTGAAAAACACTTTCAGAAACTGGCTGACCGGTCATAATTTTCTCAGCTTCCGGAAATCTCCACGGTTTATGTGCAACCCCTCCCATCGTCAGACGCGCCGTTTTAATATTGTTTTGATCAATTTCAAGAGCCACAGCCACTGACACCAGGGCAAAAGCATAGGATGCCCTGTCGCGCACTTTTAAATAATGTACATGTCTGGTCAGGGGCGCATCCGGTATTTCCACAGCCAGGATCAGCTCGTTATTCAGCAAATTAGAATCCAGCTCGGGGTTATCACCGGGCAGTCGGTGAAAATCGCCAAAAGGTATGCGCCTTTCTCCCTGCTGCCCAGTTACGAGCACAACCGCATCCAACGCCAGCAGTGCAACACACATATCACTGGGGTGCACCGCTATGCAGGAGTCTTGGCCACTTTTTTCATTAGTACCAAAAATAGCATGCATGCGGTTGATACCTTCCCAGGCGCCGCAGCCGCTTCCGGGAGTACGCTTGTTGCAAGGAAAAGCGGTATCATAAAAATAGTTACAGCGCGTACGCTGCAATATATTTCCGCCAACCGTCGCCATGTTCCGCAATTGTCCCGACGCCCCTGCATGCAATGCCTGGGCGAGCAGCGGATGTTTCTGCAATACCGTTTTATGATTGGCCACCTCACTATTCAGCGCGAGAGCCCCAATACGAAGAAAGCCACCTTTTTGCTCTATTTTTTTCAGCGGCAGATGGTTGATATCCACCAGTTTTTCGGGAGAGACAATACCTCTTTTCATCAGATCGATGAGATTGGTACCTCCTGCAATAAACCTTGCGTCGGGGTGCGATGCTACGGCGGCTATGGCGTCTTTCACTGTTTTCGGACGATAATACAGGAACGGCTTCATACCTTTTGACCATTATTTTTAACCTCCATAATGGCATTTACAATATTAGGATATGCCCCGCACCGGCACAGGTTCCCGCTCATATATTCCCGGATTTCATCCTCAGAACCCGCCTGGCCTTCCCGTACACAAGCTACCGCTGACATCAGTTGCCCGGGCGTGCAGTAGCCGCACTGAAAACCATCGTGCTTGATAAAAGCTTCCTGCATGGGATGCAGCTGGTTTCCGTCGGCAAGCCCCTCTATGGTTGTGATTTTCCTGCCATGCTGCATAACCGCAAAACTCAGGCACGATAACACGCGCTGACCGTCCACATGAACTGTACAAGCGCCGCACTGACCGAAATCGCAGCCTTTTTTGGTGCCGGTTAGGCCAAGTTGCTCGCGCAGCAGATTCAAAAGGGTAACCCGGGGATCGATGGAAAGTCTGTGTTTTTTACCATTGACCGACAAGGCCAGCTTTACTTTTTCGGCATCTCCGAGAGGTAATTCTTCAGCGAAAGCTTCTGAACCGCCAAAGAAATTGCCCGGTGCAAAGCTAAGCCCTGCAATTGCTATCGATTGCTGTAAAAAGAGGCGCCTGTCTGCAAGACGCTGGTCCGATTTAAGTGACTCGTCGTCAGGATCACCCGCGCCTTGAGGTTTTTCTTGCATCAAATAAAAAGGTTAGGATAATATAGGTTCACTAAAAATACTGACTTCACCTGAATAATTCGAGTAGGGAATTGGAATTAACTCTTCATATATTAGATTATTCGATGTAACCACTGAAAGACACTTTTTGTATCGCTTAAAAAGTAAAACATAGTCCATGATCCAGACCAACCCTTACACGCAGCCCGACTGGGCCAATTCTTGCCTCATTACCATCGACTTACAGAATGATACCCTCGACGGGCAAACGCTGGAAGTACCCGGAACTTCTGCCGTACTCCCCAATGTCAGAGAGTTACTGGACCAGTTCAGAATAAATAAGAAACCGATCATTCATTTGATCAGGCTGTACAAAAATGACGGCAGCAACGTAGACCTGTGCCGTAAACTGCAGGTTGAGCAGGGCAGTTCCTTTTTTATCCCAGGCTCAGCAGGTGCAGAGCTTGCCGACCCGCTGTTTGCAGGAGAACATGCCCTCGATACCAATCTTCTTCTGGATGGGGACGTTCAGCAACTTACTACCCATGAATGGATTATGTACAAACCCAGGTGGGGCGCGTTTTACCAGACGCGGCTGGAAGAATTTTTACGTTCCATGGGTATCAATACACTGATTTTTTCCGGCTGTAATTTCCCCAATTGTCCCAGGACATCCATATATGAAGCCAGCGAAAGGGATTTTAAGGTAGTTTTGGTCCGGGATGCGATATCGGGACTTTATGAAAAAGGTGTGACCGAATTAAAAAACATCGGCGTAAGCCTGATCAATACCGAGAATGTTGCCGGTGTTTTGAAAGATAAGT
Source organism: Dyadobacter bucti (assembly GCF_005869225.1). Classification (GTDB taxonomy): domain Bacteria; phylum Bacteroidota; class Bacteroidia; order Cytophagales; family Spirosomataceae; genus Dyadobacter; species Dyadobacter bucti. Next base: position 826,502 of record NZ_SWFP01000002.1, read on the forward strand.
GACTACAAATCGTGACGTTAGTTAATTTTCCCGATCGCCAGTTTTTCAGTTCCTGCCGAATCCAGAATGAGATCTATGCAGGAATTGATTTCGTAATTTAAAGTCTTGAAAGGTTTTGCTGCGCTTTTTTCACGGAGGACAATAACACTGTCTGTCAGGCTTTTATCCGACGGAACAAAGTTGACTATCCCTCTCAAAGCCTGTCGCACCAGGGTAGCGTTTTCATTTTTGAGATAACTTACCAAAAGGTCAGTTGCAGCCGCTGTGTGAAAATGGTCCGCCAACAATGCCGCCAGCTCTATTTTTACAAAATCTTCCTTTTCGTTTTGTAAAAAAGCCAGCAACTCTTTCTCGTTTAAGGCTTTCTTATCCTGATTATGCAGCCCAATGACCGCCCAATATCTCACGAGGCTGTTGACGTCAGTGAGTAACTTTTTCTGCGTTTTGATATCGCTTTTTCCTTTCCCAACCAATTCCGCCGCATCGAGTATTTTGTTTAACGGATATTTTCCATCATTCTGTCTGAACTGGTAGAGCGTATCCGTCAGATCCACTTGCGAAAGCACATATTCCGGCGCAAACATCACATCGCGGTTTTTCAAAATAGCATCCCGGTTAGCACTGTGCAACTCTTCCAGCTGCTTTTTGTATGCTGGTACACCAGCCAGATTGATGGTTTCCCAGGGGTCATTTTTTATGTTAAAAAGATATTCAGCCGCGCGTTGACCGCTCACGACCGACGATTGCAAAGCATTCAGTTTCCCTTCTTTCTGATCTTTCCTGATCTGCTGCATGATGTCCGAAACGTCCATATACTTGTGCCGCTGAACGGTAGGCACATGCGGATAATAAATACGGATATAAGCCAGAGAATCCCGGATGATCGTACGGCCGAGATCAATAACCTCGTCGGTATTATCCCTCGCTCCCCAGAAATATTTCTGCGGTGTTTTCTTTTCAGGACCTAAAAAAACGGTCCCTTTCATATAACCGGGCACCTTGTTTCCGGTGAGGCTCAGCATGGTCGGGGCGAGGTCTTCAAAGTTTACAAGACCATCGCAAGTGCTCCCCGGAATGCCCGGTGCCAGATGTCTGTATTTTTCAGGAATTCTTATGATAAAAGGTACTTTATGCCCCAGCGAAGACGCATGCGTTTTGAAACCCGGCATACCCTGCCCATGGTCCCCGAAAAAGAAAATGATCGTGTTTTCCCACTCGCCTTCCGCTTTCAGCCTGGCGATCAGCTCCCCTACTTTTATATCCATGAAATGCAAACTGTTGTACAGCCTGACCATTTGCGCCCGCATTTCGGGCGAATCCCGATAAAACGGCGGCACTATCACTTCCTCAGATTTGGCACGTTCCGAAACCGGTATTTTTTCCAAAACATTCTGAACATACCACTCCTGCGGGTTGGTCATGCTGCGCGACTGGTGCGATTCATTGAAATTAAAAACACTGAAAAAAGGCTGTCCGGCGGCCCGGCCTCGGTAATCTGCCTTGTTGCTGCTTTCATTCCAGTTCCGGGCGATCATCTGCTTTTCCCTTGCCAGGTTGTAATCGGTTTTAACGTTGTTGGTCGTATAATACCCAGAAGCTTTCAGTAAATGCGGAAAACCGGTTATTTCTGCGGGGATGTTATAATGGGTACGGTGATTTCCTGTCCCAGCGGCAGAGGATCTCACGCCCGTCAGGATCGTAAACCGGGAAGGCGCGCAGACCGTATTGGTAGAATAAGCATTGGTGAACCGCACACCCTCTTTCGCCAACTGGTCGATATTCGGGGTTTTAACACTTGTATTTCCGTAACATCCTATGAAGTGCGGAGAAGTGTCTTCAATCGTGATCCAGACAATGTTGGGTTTGTTTGTACCTGTATTTTGGCAAAATGCGATACGTTGGGAGCAAACGAAAAGTGCTGCAACAAGCAAAAACTGAAATGATATTTTCATGAAAAGTAGTACGGGAATGACGATCTGGACAAGTCCGTAAAGTATATAGTCTATTATTTTGATAGGCAAAGTAATGTATTAATGAAGTATTTGCAATAAAACCGTTCTGCGACAAGAAAAAAATTGAGCCGGTAAGCTTGTAACTTCAGATTCATTAAATTTACTTTGTCTATATACTTTATAGAATACTACTCTTATAACTCACCTTAACATGATTCAAAAATTACGACCGCTGTTTTATGGCAGGTTCGCCTGGCCGGTTATTATCCTGGCAATGATTTTCACATTGCGATCTCATGCCCAGTCGCTTACGATCAAAGGAAGGGTCACTTCCTCGGCGGATCAGAGCGCTTCTCCGGGTATCAATGTGATCCTGAAAAATACTACGAACGGCACCACCACAAATGCCGACGGTTTCTACGAAATACAGGCTCCTGAGAATGGAACGCTCGTTTTTTCAGGTATCGGCTATCAGTCCCGCGAAATCCAGATCAACAATCAGAGCACAATCAATGTAGTACTTTCGATTGATACCAAACAGCTGAGCGAAGTGGTCGTGGTCGGCTATGGTACACAGAAAAAAAGTGATGTTACGGGCGCGGTCGGTTCGGTTAAAATGGACCGTGAAATTACCAGTCGTCCCATCGTAGAGCTCGGGCAGGCTTTGTACGGCAAAATTCCTGGCGTACAGGTTTTAACCAGCAACGGCCGGCCGGGAACATCCTCCACGATCCAGATCCGGGGAATCAATTCGGTGTCGGCAAGCAGCTCTCCGTTGATCGTGATCGACGGTATGCCGATACCCAATTACGACCTCAACCTGCTGAGCGCGGGCGACATCGAATCCATGGAAGTACTCAAAGATGCCTCTTCAGCAGCCATATACGGTTCGCGCGGCGCAAACGGGGTGATCCTGATCACCACCAAAAGCGGCAAAGAGGGAAAAACAAAATTCAATGTCAACTACTCTTACGGCTTCCAGAAAGTGATCGACAAGATCAAGGTCATGAATTCCGCCGAATATGCGCAGGCTTCCATCGACGCGGCACAAAACGGATGGATCGAAAGCGGCGGCGACCCCAATGCGCCGAATACTTTTGAAGCCCGGAAACAATACAAATACACCTGGCCTACTGTTTTTGACAATCCTCCCAGTCTTGAAAATACCAACTGGCAGGATCAGATTTTCAGAACGGCGCCCATGCAGAGAATCGAGCTGAATGCCAGCGGCGGCAATACCAAAACCAATTTTATGGTATCGGCAGGATATGTGAAACAGCAGGGAATTGTGATCACGTCGGATTATAAAAAGTATACTTTCAACATCAAGGCCAATTCGCAGATCAAGAACTGGCTGCAGATCGGCGGGATGCTCAATGTCAGCACCGATCATGAAAATGAGCCTTTTAACCGCACCGTGGAATGGGCGGTCCAGTACCCGACAATTTATCCGGTATATGGAAACAACGGCTACCTCGGCGCCCCGGCCAATACGCCTGGTTTTGAAAAATATGATGCAATCCTTTTCCGCCCCAAAAACGGCCACCCCCTGTACCAGATCACCGACGATATCCAGCACAGGCAGTTTAATAACCTCGGAAATGTATTTGCCCAGATCGATTTTATCCCTGGTCTGAAGTTCAGGTCTTCGCTGAATTTCTTTTACAACCGGATCGACAACAACAATTACCAGGCAGTGGATCACCAGCTGGGACCAACGTACTACACAGAAGGCATCATGACTGTAAACCAGTCGCGGACATTGAATTACACTTCGCAAAACCTGCTGACCTACGACAAAACTTTCAAAGACCATTCGTTCTCGGCACTGCTGGGCCTGGAATACAACAACAACGAATATTATTACACCAACCAGGAGCGTCGCGGCTACGATAATGATCTTTTGAAGTCGCTCAGCGCGGGAAAAACGGTTTTTCAGGCTGAGGATGATAAAACAAAAAGCATTCTGATCTCCTATTTTTCACGGCTCAATTATTCTTTCAAAGGAAGATATCTGCTTTCGGCCAGTATCCGCCGCGACGGTTCGTCCCGCTTTGGCCCCAACAACAAATGGGGTGTTTTCCCTTCGCTTTCGGGCGGCTGGATCGTGTCCGACGAAGCTTTCCTGAATACCAATAAGGTATTGAACAACCTGAAACTCCGCGCCAGCTACGGTTTTACAGGGAGTGACCGCTTTGCGGATTACAAATGGATCGGTTCCATGTCACAGGGCAGGGTAGCTTTCGGGAACGGTCTGGGCACCACCTATTATCCGGGAAGCATCACCAATCCGGACCTGGAATGGGAACGTACACAGCAGTTCAATGCAGGCCTGGATCTTGGTCTGCTGAGCAACCGGATCGTTTTTGAGGCGGATTATTATATTTCCAAATCCGACGGTTTGCTGCTGGATGTGCCGGTCCCGGTGGTTTCGGGCTTTACAAGTGTATTCAGAAATATCGGGAAACTGCAGAACAAAGGTTTTGAACTAAACCTTACCACCCATAACCTCAAAGGTGCGCTGGGCTGGACCTCCCAGCTGAATTTTTCCCGGAACAGGAACAAAGTACTGGCACTCGGAAAAGACAATGCGCCGATGATCTACCAGCCCGGGTTCGGAATGGAGTCGATCAATAAAGTGGGCGACCCGATATTCAGTTTTTATGGTTACAAATATGACGGCGTTTACATGAACCAGTCTGAGGTCGATGCGGATCCATCCCGATATAAATCCGCCAAACCGGGCGACGGACGGTATGTGGACATAAATAACGACGGCGTGCTCAATGCAAATGACCGCACCATTATCGGCAATTACACGCCCGATTTTATCTGGGGTTTCACCAACAACCTGACTTATAGAGGCTTCGACGTGAGTGTTCTGATCCAGGGCGTGCAGGGCAGCGATGTGTATGACAATAACATTCACCGCTCCATGCTTTACCATGAAGGACGGAATTATTACAAAGAAATGACCAACCGGTGGCGGTCCGAGCAGGAACCTGGCGACGGCCATCACTACAAGCTGACGGTTGACCTGGACGGGTATGAGAAAACGGCTTCCAGCTACTGGATCGTGGACGGTTCTTATTTCCGGGTCAAGAGCCTTACAGCCGGGTACACTTTTCCATCGGCGATACTGTCAAGATTGAACCTTGAATCGCTGCGGATCTATGTGAACGGGCAAAATCTTTTTACCCATAAAAACGCCCCGATTTTCGATCCGGAAAACTTCAACGGAAGTGCCACCAGCGCCACCGCACGCGGTGTTACCCACTCCCCTTATCCCTCGGCGAAGGTCTATACTTTCGGTGTCAACATTGGATTTTAAAAATATACTTTCAAGAACATGAAGCATTTCAAACAATATATCATCGGCACTTTCCTTGCTGTTTCAGCATTTTCATGCAGCGAAACCGAGCTTGACCAATACCCTGAAACCAAACTGACGGAAGGGAATTTCTATACTACCGAAGCCCAGATCATTCAGGCTGTCAACGACGTGTACCGCCAGCTGAACCGGACTTATGCGGCCAGCGGACTGGTGGATTTGTACGGGGAATTGTACTCGGACAATACCTACATCGAATTTTCGGGGGGAGCTACCACATTTGAGGACGACATTAAGGCTTTCAGAATACAGCCTAACAACGGCCTGATCCAGACTGCCTGGAACAACGCTTACAATTCGATCTACATCTGTAACAATGCTATCGAACAGCTTGAAAAAACAACAGTTCAATTCAGTAACCCTGCGCTGAAAGAGCGGCTGAAAGCGGAAGCGGTTTTTGTGCGTTCACTGATATTTTTCAATATGGCGCGGGTTTGGGGAGAAATTCCTTTGCCGCTGAAAGTCGTCAGTGCCGATGAAAGCTATACCTATTTACGCGAGAAAAAAGAGATTGTTTATCAGCAGATCATCACCGATCTGAAAAGCAGTAAAGCGGCATTGCCTGTGAGTTACTCAGTCGCGGATGTGGGCAGGCTCACCAAATATGCGGCTGCGGCAGTGCTCGCGGAAGTATACCTGACTATCGGTGATAAAACGAGCGCGGGGACTGAACTGAAAGAGATCATCGACAGCAAAGTTTATTCCCTGGATGCGAACAAGGATGGAAAAATCAACAGTGCCGACTATGCATTCAACTTTCAGCCAGGCACCAAAAACTCCCCTGAATCCATTCTCGAACTGCAATTTCTGGCCGGACAGAACGCTGTGAACAGCAACTATCAGCAAACTTACACACCCTATCACTGGGCTTTTCACCTGCCGGGAAGCACAGAAACTTTCCGCGGGACCGGTCTTAATACGCCTACGAAGGATCTGGTCAATGAATTTGAAGCGGCGGACAGCGTACGGAAAAACATATCGGTTTATCCGGGTTATCTCAATCTGGAGACGGGCACATTCGTGGAATATCCATTTACCCAAAAATTTTATGACCCCATCTGGCGCTACCCCGGTCAGAACTTCGAGCTGATCCGCTATGCGGACGTTCTTCTGTCTTATTCAGAAGTAACCGGCGACCCGGCCTATCTGAACCAGGTGCGTGAGCGCGTGGGGCTGCCGGGATTCTGAAAGAAAGGTTATCCTGCCCAATACAGCACATTGGCACTGGCCATCGAGCACGAGCGACGAACTGAGCTCAGTTTTGAATTTCACAGGTTTTTTGATTTGGTGCGCACCGGCCGGGCTGTTGAAGTACTGAAAGCAAAAGGTTTTAACATCACCGAGAGCAAACTGCATTTCCCGATCCCGCAGAGCGCAATCGATGTTAATCCAAAACTTACGCAGAATACCTATTAGAAAAGCCACTGCGAGTAGCTTTAAAAATTGAACAGCGTTTTCTAAACAGCCGCAGCGCGGCAAACCATATCTATGGCAAAATATGTGGCAGTAATGCTGGTCATGGTGATGACAGGCTTTGCAAAAATATCGGCTCAAAGTACACCGAATATCATCTTCATTATCGCGGATGATGTTAGCTGGGACGATATCGGTACGTACGGGAACACCAAAATCAAAACGCCGAACCTGGACAAACTTGCGAAAGACGGCATCAAGTTTACGAATATGTACCTGACGGCGAGCTCATGCAGTCCGAGCCGTACCAGCATACTCACCGGCAGGTACCCACACAATACGGGTGCCGCCGAGCTGCATACGCCTCTGCCTGCGCACCTGAAATTTTTCCCTGAACTGCTGAAACAAAATGGGTATTTTTCGGCCCTGGTGGGAAAATGGCACGAAGGCCCGGCGACGAAAAGAGCCTATGATACCTTGCTCGTAGACCGCGCCGCCAATGGCGAGGGCGCGGAGGAACAATGGGTGAACCTGCTGAAATCGAGACCAAAAAACAAACCCTTTTTCTTCTGGCTGGCACCGCTGGATGCACACAGACCGTGGTCGAAGAAAACGGCGGGGCATGTGCATAATCCTGATACGGAGATCATTGTGCCGCCAACATTGGCAGATACCAAAGAAACCAGGCTGGACCTGGCGGCTTATTACAATGAGATCTCAAACCTGGATCACTATGTGGGACTGCTGCAAAAAGAACTGGAAAGGCAAGGCATTGCCGATAACACCCTCATTATTTTCACAGCTGACAACGGCAGACCTTTTCCGGGAAGCAAGACCCGGCTTTATGATGCGGGTGTAAAAACTCCGTTCATTGTAAAATGGCCAAAAGGGATCAAAGCCGGACAAACCTGCCAAAGCCTGGTCAGCAGCATCGATATCGCTCCTACTTTGCTGGAACTCAGCGGGACAAAAACACCAGAAACAGTTCAGGGGAAGAGCTTTGTGAGCCTTTTTAAAACACCTGATAAAGAATTCAGAAAATACGTTTTCGCCGAGCACAACTGGCATGATTATGCCGCCTACGAACGCTCGGTGCGCAGTAAGGATTTTTTGTATGTGATCAATAAAAGGACTGATTTCGATAACGGCGGGCCTATCGACGCGAACCAGAGCCCTTCTGCAAAGGCATTGAAAGCGGCAAAAGCAAGCGGAAAACTTACGGCACTCCAGAAAGACGTTTTCCTGACGCCGCGCCCCGCCCAAGAATTTTTTGACAACTTCAAAGACCCGCTGCAATCACAGAATGAAATACAGAACAAAACATACGCCGCACCCTTGTCGGAACTGCAAAAGGTGTTAAAAAAATGGCAGGAGGAAACCGGCGACACTGTGCCTGAAAACCTTACCCCAGATTGGTACGACCGGGAAACAGGAAAGGCTTTACCAGAAAAAGACAAGAGAGGAGAAATGCCCGGAAGTGCGAAAAAAGCAGACCATATCAATGCAAAAGGACCTTTCTGATCCACAAAACCTTATCATGAAAAAACAATTTTTAGTACTTTTCGCCTTATTGCTGGCATTCGTCAAAACCTACGGACAGAAGCAGGACAGGCCTAACATCCTCTGGATCGTGAGCGAGGACAACAGCCCTTTTCTGGGATGCTACGGCGATACTTTCGCAACGACGCCCAACCTTGACAATTTTGCCAAACAAGGCATCCTTTATAAAAATGCATTTGCGACCGCACCGGTGTGTGCGCCTTCCCGGTCCACGCTCATCACCGGGATGTACCCGCCTTCTATGGGTACCGAGCACATGCGCAGCACTTATCCGGTGCCCGATTTTGTCAAATTTTTCCCGCGTTATTTCAGAGAAAACGGCTATTATACCTCGAATAATGCCAAGAAAGACTACAATACCATCGACCAGACCGAAGCCTGGGACGAGTCGAGCAACAAGGCTACTTATAAAAACCGGAAACCAGGCCAGCCTTTTTTTGCGGTTTTCAATCTCAATGTTTCGCATGAAAGCGGCATACACGTTTCCGTGCCTACCGAGAAGCTGAAACACGATCCGGAAAAAGTACCGCTGCCTCCCTATCACCCCAAAACACCGGAAATGAAACACGACTGGGCACAATACTATGACAAACTGGAAGAAATGGACCGGCAGGCGGGAGAACTTCTGAGGGAGCTGGAAAAAGAAGGGCTGGCGGAAAACACCATTGTTTTTTACTATGCCGACAACGGGGGCATACTGGGGCGCAGCAAACGTTTTGTTTACGAATCCGGCTTAAAAATACCGCTGATCATCCGTTTTCCCGAGCAGTTTTCATCACTTGCTCCCGGAAAGCCAGGCACAGCCACGGACAGGATCGTTACTTTCAATGATTTCGCGCCCACGGTTTTGAGCCTCGCAGGGATTACAATTCCTTCCTATATCCAGGGAAAAGCGTTTCTTGGCAAACAACAGGTAAAAGAAAGAGCATATGCCTACGGTTTCCGGGGCAGAATGGACGAGCGCACTGATTTATCCAGGACAGTCCGCGATAAGAAATACAGGTATATCCGTAATTACCTCCCGCATAAAATTTCGGCCCAATACCTTGAATATCTCTGGAAAGCGCCCTCGATGCCTTCCTGGGAGGCTGAGTTTAAAGCCGGCAGGTTAAATGATGTTCAAAAACAATTCTGGCTGGAAAAACCTTCGGAGCAACTGTTTGATATTGAAAAAGATCCGCACAATATCCATAACCTGGCTGGTGACCCGAAATACAAAGATGTACTGCTCAAACTCCGCAAGGCCAACCACGACTGGGTTATCGAATCTCAGGACGTCGGATTTATTCCCGAAGCCTTGTTAAGCAAAATTTCAGAAACCACGCCCTTGTACGATTATGCGAGAAGCGGGCGATATGACTTAAAAAAAGTGATAGAAACAGCCGAAATCGCTTCATCCCGGGAAAAATCGAAACTCCCCGAAATAATAAAACGACTAAGCGACAATGATCCCGTAGTCCGGTACTGGGCGGTGATCGGTACCATTGTCCTGAAAAATGAAGCGGTTTCTGCCAAATCCAGATTGAATGAACTGCTGAACGACCCGGAGATCAGCGTGCGCATTGCAGCATCAGAATCCTTGCTCAACCTGGGTGAAACCGAGAAACCGGTGCAGACATTGAGCGAAGCCCTGAAAAGTGAAAACCAGATGGCGCGGGTCCAGGCGCTGAATGTGCTGGAAACCATCGGTACAAAAGCCAAACCTTCCTTTCAGAATGTCCGCAACCTCCTGAAAGGCAACCCGAAGGATTCGGACTATGATGTGCGGGCCGCAAAAAAGATACTGGACGAAGCTGAAAAATGAAAACGACATCAAAATACAAATATCTGCTCGGGCTGATTTTAGTCGCTGTCGCACTCATTTCTGCAAAAAAACAGGAAGGGAAAATAGCGGACAAGAGACCGAATATCCTTTTCGTCATTGCCGACGACCAATCGTATCCTTATACCGGAGCTTACGGCGACCCGGCGGCGAAAACACCGAATTTTGACCGTATTGCCAGGGAGGGGGTATTGTTTACCAATGCTTTTGCCGCTTCTCCCGGGTGTAGTCCGTCGCGCGCGGCGCTGCTGACAGGCCTTAATTGCTGGCAGATCAAGGAAGCCGGAACACACGCCAGCAGCTTTCCGGCGGAATTCCAGGTATTCCCCGATTTACTGGAAAAAGCAGGTTACACTGTGGGCCACACCGGCAAAGGCTGGGGGCCCGGGGATTTTAAGGCTTCCGGAAGAACCAGAAACCCGGCCGGTGATGCATTTCTGGACAAAAAGCTGGATGCTCCGAAAGGAATTTCCAACGTAGACTATGCAGCAAATTTTCAGGATTTTTATACCAAAAAAGAAAAAGGCAAACCTTTCTTTTTCTGGCTGGGCACCCACGAGCCGCACCGTACCTACCAGAAAGGCATAGGCGCCGCGAACGGATTTGAAATCAAAAAAGCACAAGTCCCGCCGTTCCTGCCCGATGTTCCGGAAGTGAGAAGCGACATTCTCGACTACCTCTACGAAATCCAATGGTTTGATACACAGCTCGGAAAAGTAATTGCTCAGCTTGAACAGTCCGGCGAACTGGACAATACGCTGATTGTGGTAACGGCTGATAACGGCATGTCTTTCCCCAGGGCCAAGGCGAATGTGTATGAATATGGTATCCATGTTCCGCTGGCCGTCCGCTGGGGCGATGAGATCAGGAAAGGCGTAAAGGCCCAGGATCTCGTCAGCCTGATCGACGTGTATGCGACCTTTCTGGAAGTGGGGAAAGCAAGTTTTCCGGAATACAAAACCGAGAGCAAAAGTCTGCTGCCACTATTAAAATCGGGAAAAAGTAACAGGAACGCCGTTTTTTCTTCCCGTGAGCGGCATTCATCTTCACGGTATAACAATTTGGGTTACCCGCAACGCTGCATCCGTACTGCCCAGTATTTGTATATCAAAAATTACAAACCCGAAAGGTGGCCAGCCGGAGACCCGCAAAAATATGATGCGAACGGAAAACTGGAAGCGCCCAATACTGCATTTCATGACATCGACGAGTCGGCCGGCAACATTGTGATCCGCGAATGGCAGGACCCGAAAATCGCGCCCTACTTTCATCTGGCTACGGACAAGCGCCCGGCAGAGGAATTTTACGACATCATCAAAGATCCCGGCTGCCTGAAAAACCTGATCGCCGACAAAAGCTACGCCTTGCAAATCACTCAACTCAGGTCTGAGCTCAAAACCTACCAGCTCGCCACCAAAGATCCCCGCGAAACCGGGAATGGCGATTACCTGGAATCTTTTCCGAGATTGAATGGAGAAGTGAGGAGTTTTCCGGCGGTGGAGTGAGGTTATCTTTATAACTCCAAAGCCAGTAATTCACTCCCAAGCGAGTGCAGGGCTTCCTCTATTTTTTTACGCTGATTGGGACGCGGCTTTTTCAGACCAGTGGCATAGTGACTCAACTGCCGCTGGTTAATGCCTGTGATACGTTCCAGCGCTGCACTCGTGAAGATTCCTTTATAATATGCGATCAGGCTTTCTACATCCATCTTCCAGACAATCTGATACTCCTCCTTTAAGACCGCCGGAATATTTTCATCCTTATTGTATTCCTTTATAAGCTGTATCGCGTCCAAAATGGATTGTCTCGCTTCGGCAACAGAATTGCCACCGCCCCATATTCCCGGCACATCTTCTGCATAAGCGCCGTAATTATCTGTACTTCTGCCGATTACAACCCTGATTGTTTTCATTGCTTGTTATATTATATCCAAATACCGGCAACTAAAAATTCGTCCGTTTATTTTCGTTTAAGTCTCATTTCCTTAATCATCCGTTTTCTCAACGGCTCAAAAACTGCATCCGGTCCATGAAAAGGAACCGGATAAACACGTCCATCCTTCTCATAAAGATAAATGGCTCCCTTGTCCGGATATGAATCCAACCATTTCTCCTGACTATTCTGTGAAACTCACTCGACTCATGAAAGATATAGCATGTGTATGTCAACAAAGGTATTGAAACTAATACTATTTCAGTAATTCAAGTATTCCAAAATGATGGCTGCATCACTTTTTTCCCTAGTTTTACCATTATGCCAAAATCTTTCAACCTTAATTCTTTTAAAGAGTTCTTCAGGTCCAGCTCCGTCGGCGGGATGATTCTGATTGTCTGTGTATTCATTTCGCTTGCAGTTGCGAATAGTCCGGCGGGGCCGGTTTTTGAAAAATTGCTTGCTGTTGAACTAGGTGCGGAAATCGCAGGTATCCATTTACGCTACCCGGTGATTCTGTGGATCAACGATGGCCTAATGGCCATATTTTTTCTGCTGGTTGGGCTGGAAATCAAGAGGGAACTGATAGAAGGAGAACTATCTTCCTTCAAAAAAGCGTCTCTCCCGATCTTTGCCGCTCTGGGCGGGGTACTGGCGCCTGCTGCCATTTATTTTGGATTCAATGCAGGCACGGAAACGGCTCCCGGCTGGGGAATACCGATGGCTACCGACATAGCTTTCGCCATCGCGATCATTTCCATGCTCGGCAAAAGAGTCCCTTCCTCCCTGAAGATCTTCCTCTCCGCTCTGGCGATTGTGGACGATTTGATGGCTATACTGGTGATCGCTGTATTTTACTCTTCCGATATCCATTATATGTTCCTTTTGTACGCAGGCGGAATTTTCCTTTTCCTGCTGCTGCTCAACAAACTGGGCGTTAAAAATCTTGCTGCTTACCTCATTCCTGGTCTTTTTATCTGGTATTTTATCCACCATTCGGGTGTGCATGCCACCATCGCAGGTGTCCTCACCGCATTTGCGATACCTACCACGCCTGACGCAACCGAGTCATCGCTGGAAAAGCTGGAACACCTGCTGGTGAACCCGGTTAATTTTATCATTATGCCCATTTTTGCACTTGCCAATACCAATATCACCTTCGAACCGGCAATGATCACAGGACTGACGACCTCTCTTGGTCTTGGGATAATTGTGGGGCTCGTGGTCGGGAAACCACTCGGGATCACACTTTTTTCGTGGATCGCCGTCATGCTTGGTTTTGGAAAAATGCCGAAAAATGCCAATTGGAAACATATCATGGGTACCGGCATGCTGGGTGGCATCGGCTTTACAATGTCGATTTTCATTGCGCTTCTGTCGTTCAGCGGCAATAACCTGATCCTGGCTGAGGCAAAGTTTGCCATCCTTACGGCCTCCGTGATCTCCGGCCTGATTGGCTATCTGTGGCTGGCCCAGGTGCAAAAAAGAACACAGAAACCCACTGCGCCAAAAGTATGACCAAGGTCATTTTTTACAGGGTAAAATGTCACCATTTTTTGTGTCCGGATGAAGTAATTTGCGATAATTAAAAAATTACGCAACGGTTATAAATCCATTACCCTGACCATGAAAAAGATCCTAGTTCCATGTGATTTCTCAGACACGGCCAAACAAGCCTATAAATTTGCCCTCGACATTGCCTCTCAAAATGAAGGCGAAATTGTTGTTCTAAAAATCATTGACCTGATCCCGAGATACATCGAAAACCTGGATGCAAGCCCTTTTTATACCGGGTCCGGATCGGTTGTGGCGGAGTTGAAGGCTGAGGCAAAAAGGGATTTCGAAAAGTTGAACGGAACCATTGATACTAAAAATGTCCCCGTGAAATTCGTCGTTTCACAAGGCACAGTCAGCCAGACCATCCTGAAAGAAATACACAAGCAAAGCGCAGACATTGTAGTGATGGGGACCAGAGGCGCAAGCGGTCTGAGGGAATTGCTGGTAGGCTCCAATACGGAAAAGATTGTCAGGGTCGCACCAGTGCCGGTTTTTGCGATCCACCGGGCGACGCAGGTAGCCAGGATCAAAAATATTGTATTCCCTACCAATCTGGATCTGACCCAAAGTACGCTGATCCAGAAAATAAAAGGCCTGCAGTCCTTTTTTAAGGCAACGCTCCGCATATTATATGTCAAAACGCCTTCAGAGCGGACGACGGATAGGGAAATGAAAGTCAGCCTTGAAAACTATGCGCAGTTTTATGGCTTGGAGAATTTTTCCGTCCATATCAGCCACGAAGCCAATGAACAGGCCGGAATTCTCAAATTTTCAGCCAGAACAGGAAATTCCATTGTGGCAATGGCTACCAGTGGTCATACCGGGCTGACCCACTATATGGTCGGCAGTATCGCAGAGGATGTTGTCAATCATGCTCACGAGCCTGTCTGGACGTATTCCGCCAGAACCAGCGAGTAGCTGTCGCGAGGTTAAAATTGGTTGTGAAAGTATTATTTTAAAGGATGAACAGGATTCTTGTACCGTGCAATTTTTCAGCCTGCTGTGAAAATGCGATCCGTTTTGCGGCTGAAATTGCAGGCCGTAGCGGAGCCGAAATAATCCTGTTGACGGTGGTTAGTGAAGTAGAGAAAACCGGCCTACCGGATGAAAAAGCAGCGGCCGATGCATCCGCAGAAGCAACGGAAAAATTCGGTCAAATGATGAAAAACTTCCCTGACCTGAAACGCGTACGGCATCAGATCAGAAGAGGCAAGAGATTGCCGACGATACTGAGCTGTATAACCCGCGAAAAAATAAACCTGGTCGTCATGGGCACGAAAGGCTCACGGGGCTGGGACCAGTTTTTCATGGGCTCCAATATTGAAAAGGTGGTACGTACTTCCCCGGTACCGGTATTTGCTGTTAAAAACCCTGTTTCGCCCCATGCGATCAGAAATATCGTTTTCCCCTGCAACCTGAAAAACAATCAGTTAAGGCTGGTGTCCAAAATTAAGGACCTGCAAAAATTGTTTAATGCCCGTCTTCACATCCTGCGCGTAAACCTCGGAAAGGAAGACGAAAACGCAGCTATTTACGACCAGCTGGCAGCTTACGCACTGCATCACCAGCTCACGAACTACACGCTGCATGTGCGAAGCCACGAAAATGAAAAAGATGGTATCATTCAGTTTTCGAGAGAAATAAATGCAGATATGATCGCGATGGCGACCCACGGAAACCGCGATCTGAATAAAATGTATGTCGAAAGCATCTCAGCCGACGTGGTCAACCATAGCAGTATCCTGACGTGGACATGCAGTACCGGCAGCAAGGCCTGATCAGAACCGGCAGATTGAAGTCAATGAAAATCCTGACTGCGGTCATATTTAAAACAGCATTTTAGCGGAAACTTAGCATCGTCATTGAGCCCCACATCGCCACAAAGCTCAATGTGTAAACCGATAATATTGAGATCATGAAAACCATCCTTATTCCCGTTGACTTTTCCGAAAATGCTGAAAAAGCGATTGCTGCCGCAAAAATTATTGCCGCCGAAACCGGTTCGAAATTGCTCCTGATGTATGTATACCAACCCTATGTTACAGACATTGCTATCACTGAACCCATCAGCTCTCTGCCCATTTACCAACAGCTTGAAGACTCGTACCGAAAGCAATTGGACAAATATGTGGCTGACGCGATCGCTGAGGGTTTCAATGCAGACAGTGCCTGGAAGTCCGATGGCATTCATGCTGCAATTATCAGTCAGGCCAAAGAAAGCAAGGCCGACCTGATCGTAATGGGCCGCACCGGAAAAGGTGGGTTTCTGGACAAACTCATTGGAAGTTCTGCCACCGGCGTGGCTCTGGATGCGCCATGTCCTGTTCTGATCGTACCGCCTCAGAGCTCCATCCAAAAATTTAAAAAAATAATATATGCTACGCAGCTCGAGTATGAAGAAAATGACCTGATTTTACAGGCTATCGGTTTCGGAAAAAGATTGGGTGCCCGCATAACATTCCTGAAAGTCAACTCCAGAACTCAGCCTGACATCCAATCCGACGAACAATACATCAGCGAGATCACCGCCGAACTGGACATTCCAACATCGGATATAGTGATACGCAACAGCAACGGCATTTTAAGCGGAATCGAAGACTATTGCGACGAAGTACAAGCCGACCTGCTGATCGTTTCCTCCCGGCACCGGAGCTTTCTGGAAGAGTACCTGATCAATCCCAGCCTGACTAAAAAGCTGGTGGTGCGCACGCACCTGCCGCTTCTGGTATATCACCTGCGCGAAGATTGAGCATATATCTACCCAACTGGCTGGCGAGGAACACCAAACGTATTCGGACCTTTCTGACGCTTTTGATTATTCTGATAACCCTTTTGTGAATTTGGAGAGATAGCGCAGAAAGCTGGTTAATAATGCTATTAAATCACCGTTCGCTCACTCAATCCTTCCTGAGGAAAACTAGTACCTTCTCAGACCGGTTATCGTTCTATTTTTACCAGATGCGAAAAAAGAACGATATACTACTTAAAAGTGCATTCGAAGAAGCATTTGCAGAACTCTTACGCTTCTTCTTCCCGGAAGCGGATTCGATCTTCGATTTTTCCAGAGAATTCGAATTTCTGGATAAAGAGCTGAATGAAATGTTCCCCGAATTGCAAAGAAACGGGGGAAGCCGTTTTGTGGATATGCTGGTAAAAGTGTTTTCAATCACCGGCAACGAAAAATACGTCCTGCTGCATATTGAAATACAGGCACAAAGCGATCCGTATTTTGGCAAACGGATGTTCCAGTACTTTTATCGTATCTACGATCGCTACGACATTCCGGTAACGGCACTCGCAATTTTCACCGGGGGAAAGCCGACAAATAAATGTTCAGTATTTGATTACCATTTTCTGGATACCTGTTTACAATATAAATACAAGGCCTTCCATATTTTGGATTATAGCGAACAGGAGTTGCTCGCCATGGACAACCCTTTCAGCCTGATCGTCTTGGCGGCTCAAAAAGTTCTTGCAGCTGACAAAATACCGGAAGTCGAACTGGCAGAACAGCGACTCATGCTGGCAAGGATTATGATCAATAGTAAAAAATACAATCGTGACAGGATCAGGCGCTTTCTGTACTTTCTAAAGACATTTATCTACATTGATAATGCTGAATTAAATAGTAAATTTGATCAACAAATCGCACTATTAACTAACAATGTAAACACAATGGGGATTATTGAAACTATTCAGATGCTGACACTTGAAGAAGGGATCGAGAAAGGACTTGAACAAGGGAAAACCACTTTTGTTAAAAACCTTCTTCTGAACACCGACTTCGGCATAGCCAAAATCGCGGCGCTTGCAGATACCGATGAGGCTTTCGTGAAAGCCGTACAGGCCGAAATCAGAAATTAAGATTTCGATATCAACCTTTTCACCGGAAACGCACGCCGAAATCCAGGCCTAGCCGTCTGAACCTTCCATCGATTTTTGTTGCGCCAGGTTCCAGATTACGGCCGCTGTACAGACCACCCATTCCATAGCTTCCGCTGGCTTCCACAAAAAAACCGAAATGTTTTTTCTGCATTTCCAGCCCGACCCCACCCTGCAGGGATGAAATCAGATTCTTCAACTTCCGCCGCCCCTGCACAACTTCCTGGGTAGAGTAATTTTCATACTCGTACATCAACGGAATAATTTCTTCCCGGCCTACTGAAAAATACGGACGGATCTTGTCCGGATTGGTATTAGAAGGATGTATTTTGATTTGCAGTGACAATCCGACACCGCCCAGACGATAAACGCCATCAGCATAGTCATCTGCATTGATCGTACGGTAACTCGTATATACATATTTTAACCCGGCGGAGATGTCAATCGGGTTATGATGGTCGATGAAAGAGAAATTAATCCCGCCCGTAGCCAGCGGTCCGTAGTCCATCTTCATACGCTGGCTGGCAATCTTGTACGAAGGTTGATTGACAGCAACTCCGGCAGTCAGCCCGAACCTGTAAATGGGCTTGATCCTCCGTGAACTCACTTCTTCCAGCCCCTTCTTAATTTCCTGTTCCTTACCAATTGTATAACAGGCATCAATTTTTGAAAGTTGCTGATATTTGACTCTTGCATCATCCAGTTTGCCCTCGTCCAAAAGCGCCTTGGCCTCGGCAAGCCCGGCAATAAAATTACGTTCTCCGACCTCCATTTTTTCAATGGCATTGAGCACACCCTGATTCAATCTGAGTATTTCTGACTTTTGACCACAGTCAGTTAATTCAAGCGAAATATCGTTCCATATTTTTCTCGCCTCCGCTATTTCGCAAGCTTTTATTTTTTGTTCAATTGAAATAATTCCGCTTTTGAAAAAATCAATTCCCGCACAGGGAGAGCCTCCTACTCCCCTGTCATTTCCGGCACCCAGTGCAATGCTCTCAAACTTCCGTGCAGCGGAATTATTCCCTGATTTTCTAGCCTGGTCTGCATATCCTACAAATGTCTTCGTCCTGTCGCGGCTGATACAAGTTAACAAACTTTGCCTGATATCATCCGGTAATTGCCTGACGGCCCGTACCATACTATCTACACTGAAATACGCACTCCTTACTGTTTCGGAATTTTCATTGCTCGATTTTAAAACACCGATCTTATATTGAATGCTTTTATATTGATTTAGAGTCGCAATTAATGGCTCAGAAAAAGAAAGCTGCGATTTGTTTTGATTGACGTAATTGAGAAGCAGGTCGGTTTCGCAATTATTTGCATAGCTTATCAAAGAATTTTTACCCTCAATTTCAGCTGTTACCTGTCTTACCTTTACTTCGACAAAATCAATGACCGGTACACCTTTGATCTTCCGGTAATTTTCCAGCAATTGTTTTTCCTGCTCAGGCCGCAGCCGGCCCATTTTCGATTGGAGGTATAGTTTCCCCCACTCCCGAAGTTCTTTTGTAATCTGTAGTCCTTCCTCGTACTGCTCTTTTAACGGGCCGGGAAAATCGGCTGCGTATTTTTTAGCCAGTGCATAATCTTTTTGCGCGCCCAGCGTATCCAGTTCTCTGAGTTTTTTCTGTCCTTGGTAAGCAAGTTCGGCAGCCAGGATGCGGCGATCGGGCTCCCTGGTGCGGAATGCACCGGCACCGGACATCTGTGTGATGCATTCCTCTATTCGCAGGTCAAAAACCGTAAGGCTGCCCACTCCGTCAAGGCCGCGGTGTTTTTTATAAACATTGACGGCTTCTGCATAACTCCCCGCTCTCTGTAACTTCTGGCCTTCGCTGTAAAGACGTTTGAGCGCGTGAGCCTGTTTCAGCCGAACATTGAAATTGGGCTGGTAGGCGCGGTAAAGTGTGATAGCCTCATCAAACCGCCCTGCTTCCAGTTTTTTACCAGCTTCCTCCCAAACTGCCCACAATTCGCCCGACTTCTTATCAGGCAATTGCGCTATACATGTATTAGACCATATTGCCGCACAGATCAGACCTATAATTATTCGCATACTTTCGGATTCGTGTTGGTTAAGGTCGCTGCGTACCGGTAATATTCGTTAGCAATGTGAAATAAATGAGGTGCATTCGCAGCTTTGAAAGCCTCGCATTTTTCGTCTCCCTGTTGATTGTATAATCGTGCAAGTTGATCGATCGAGAGATTTTTATTTGACTCGCTTAAAGATGCTATGTTATCGTCAGTATCAGGAACACGCACGGAATCCGTCTGCTGTTTTTTTCCGGTATTTACGGTCTGCGAAACGAAATTGGGATCTGTTTCTTTTTCAAATACATACCATTTTTGTAAATCTAATTTTTGTTGATTGGTCAAATTAATTCTGGATAGTTTTTGACCAATTGTGGATCTCCACTCTTCGTTTTCAGCAAGTTCATTTTCATATTCCTGCCAAACCCATTTTATCTCTCCGTACGATTTTGACTGCGCCAGTTTTTCATTTGCTATTTTAATTGCAGACGGCCTGCTGATCCGCCACACAATAAATGCCAATGCTAGCAGACAAACCAATGAAAAGCTAAGGAATTTGTATTTGTAAATCATATTGATAGGATTATTAACGGTAGAAATCCGAATGTTTTCAATCCGCAATTATGAAACATTTTGATTTTACCCAATAAACATATTTACGGTTTTCAACAAAGAATAGATTGATCAAAAGACAATATAGCTAACAAAATGTTACCCAAATATCATACCAGAATATCCGTCTTTAAAGTTGTATTTTCCGGGTAGAATTACTATCTAAAACTAGTTTCAAACAGCAATTAATTTATACTAACAATGAGCATAAAGTAGTTTGATTCATAATCCGGAATGCCGTAGCAAAATGGCATTCTCGGCCGAAAGAAGATACCGGAACAAGATATACGCAATGTGAGCGAATAATCAGGATTAGCACACAGCATCCACGTCGCTCCGAGCCATCATGGTGAACTTTTATCCAAAGTGTGGACGCTGGACCAACCCGGAAAATTCCTGCCGCTTTACAGAAATAACCAGGGCCGGAGTTGCAAGTGCGACCCGGCCCTGGTTATTTAACAACCTTAAAATGTAACTTAATCCAGTATGTCAGCAACGACAGTCAGTATGCTTTTTTCATCAACTGTGATTGTCGACGTGCCTTTCACATCCGGGACCCGTTGTAAGTCGTCCGTTGAGGACGTTTTGTAAATTTTCAGATTTGACAGGTTCTGGCCTGCCATTTTTAAATTCACCTCCACCGGCTTTTCCTGCTGATTGATCATGACAGTGACCAGTTTATTATCCTTGTTTTTGTATGACGAGACCAGCAGATCTGTGCCACCGGTTGAAACCTCGGCATCCATTCTTATCGCGCCCGGGCGGATAAACCGGCTGTAATTGCCCAACGCCCAAAGCATTTTCGAGGCCCTGTAATCACCGTCTGTTTTGTTTTTATCAATGTAAATCAGCCCGTCCTTGTAATCATAAGGCGAAATGGCGATCCACCAGTGCCAGGCAGACGCATTTGCATTAGCGAGATCATTGTGGATTACTTTCGCGATATAAAGGGCAGGATTAATCCCCAGGTCCTTGCCCCCTCCTTTGATTTCACCTTCATTATCTCCCAGGATACAATATTCAGACATCCAGTATTTCAGGCCTGGTGCAGCATGCAGAGCAGATGCTACCTCCCTCCTTTTGGCCGCGGCGCTTTGATACGGTGACGTCGTAAAATAGCTGTGACCGGAAATAGCCTGGGTTACGTTGGGAAGGTTACCAACATAGTCCGCAGAACTTTTAGTAAAGAATGCGGCGATCTGGCTGCCCCGCCCCTGCTTGTTGAAGTCCGAATACAAGTAATCGATCTGGCCGGCCTCTGCCACATCGATGTGGGTCGGCAGATTTTTTTTGAGCAATGATGCGCTCAATGATCTCACGATTCCTGCTATTTCATTATTGTAAAACGGTGTTCCTTCCTGCCCGCCGTCGCTCCAGTCCCACTGCGGCTCGTTGACAGGACTGATGTGGTTGAAAGTAATACCGGTTTTGACCTTTACTCCTGCAACAACATCGGCTATAAAATCGGTAAATTTGCCAAAATTCTCAGCGATCAGGTTCGGTTTTCCGTTGTTTGCATACCCCTTTTTGTTAATTGTAAACTGCACTGGCGGGCTGTTCGGAAACGCCAGGAATTCATTGACCCCACGCTCCTTGGCGGCATTGAGAAACCAGACCTGCCCTGCCTGCTTGTTCCAGTTGTAAGTTCCGTCGTTATTGAGAAAGGACTCGGCTCGCCTCCATTCATCTTTTATTCCGCTGGCGTCACCCTGCTCGGCAGTGCCGGCACCGATGTTGAATCGCCATAAAGACAATCCGATACCTTTTGGCTGACCGCTGGCGAGGGTGTCGCTGCTGAAAAGCAGGTCAGCAATTCCGTTTCTTTTAGCGTCGGGCCAGTTGCCGACAAACTGGCATGACCACGCATCGGAAGCTCCGAAATGATCGATTGTCTGAAAGGTTTTCGCCGGATTGACCGAAACGGTTATCCCGCTTGTTTCTCCGGACTGTTTTTTGTCCTCCGGCTCGCCCCCGGCACAGGATGCGAAAGAACAAATAAGGGCTATTGCTGAAAAGAGTTTTGGGTATGGTTTCAAAATAAATTTGGTTTAGGCCCCTCGGCTGCGCTCGGGAGGACCAATGTTAGGTTTCGAGTCGTATGCCGCCGTCGAGATGTTGCGCACCCGCCTTCGAATGCGCAACTATCGACGTTTTTATTATTTAATGTACTAAATAAAGACAATTATATGATCATTCTGGACGTCATAATGCGGCTAACCGCCAAATGGCTGGGATGTTTATGGATCAGTACCCCGGATTCTGTTCCAGCTTGTTGTTGGATGCCTGGATTTCTGAACGTGGAATCGGTAGCCAGTACTGTTTTTCTGCAAATGTTTTGCCGGTCAGGGCCTCTTTGCGGGTATAGGTAAAGGCATTTCCATTCTTTCCGATCTCGATTCCATACGCAGGAACATTCTCTGTTTCAGGGGCAATCTTCCAACGACGTACATCGTAGTAACGGTGCTCCTCAAACGCAAGTTCGATCCTGCGCTCGTTCCGGATACGGGCACGCATCTGTGCCTGTGTCAGTCCGGCAGGTATTACCGGCATCATCACACCCGGCCGCTGCCTGACCGCATTGATTGCTGCATATACCGAAGCATCAGGCCCCACAGCTTCGTTTTGCGCTTCCGCATAATTGAGCAATATTTCGGCATACCGGAAATAGATCCAGGTTTGCGTGCCCGCCACGTCCCATGGATTGTCGATGGGCAGTGCATCATCCATGAATTTTTTAAGATAATAGCCCGTTTTGGAGGTGTTCCAGTTGGACGGTCCATCCTTGCTGTCCTTACCTCCCGGGGTGAAAGTCTGCACGGTGCTGTTCCGGTAGGGCGCTCCATTGTACAGGATAGTTTCATAAAATCTTGGATCACGGCCCTTATAAGGATCCTGCGGATTGTAGCTTGTTCCTGCATCGGTGATTTTGGTACCGTCTATCATTTCATAGTCGTTGACCAGATTTTGCACCGGCACATTCCCTCCCCAGGCGTTATAGCTGTTTGGCCCGTTTGAAATCTCAAGACAAACGTGACGCGCCCCAACGGCATACAACCTGCCCAATATGATCTCGGAATGATCCTTGGTTGTGAATATTTTTCCGTAACCACCTGTATATAAGCTGTATTTATTCAAATCCATCACTGCTTTGGCGGCGGCTGCGGCCTGTGCCCAGGTAGCCGAGTTATACAACGGACTAGCGCCATACAAAAGCAAACGGGCTTTCAGCGCCATGGCTGCACCTTTTGTTGCGCGGCCGAGTTTCCATGAGTTATTATCATTATCCAGTGGCAAAAGCGTCGCGGCTTCATCAAGCTCTGCAACCGTGTAGTCGATGCCGGCTTTGATGTCCGAGCGATTGAAAAGATCCTGGCTGGATAGATCATCACTCAGTTCGTACACTTTATCTCCCAGCAAAACCACCTTCCCGTAGTTGCGGATCAGGTCCTGGTAGCGAAACGCACGCAGAAAGCGCAGCTCACCTTTCAGCCTGTTTTTCTTGCCATCACTCATCGGCACCTGGTCGATATTGGCCAATGCGTAGTTGATCTCGCGGATGCTCCTGTAACTTCTCCCCCACAAAGTGCCTGCAATACCTGTATTTTCCGGTGCGATCTGCCCACGCTGAACCAGCCAGGTGTTATCATCATTGTTATAGATCGATTCGTCTGTCAGCGAAGACCACATTGCATATTCGAAGCCACGGCCAAATCCCGGCAAAGTCCCCTCAGCTTCTTTATCCGTCAGCCTGGTACCCAGGTACCTGTTCACCACGTAGGCTTCAAAAAGTACCGAATCGGATAAAATAGACGCATCTGAAACCCGGTCTGTTGGCACCACATCCAGGAAATTCTCCTGACAGGCTGACACGATCAACGCCATCGCGGCGAAAACGGTTGCTATTGAACTATTTCTTATTTGCTTTATCATATCAATTTCAATTAAAACTTAATATTTAAACCCAGGTTCATGATCCTCTGCTGCGGGTAAAACTGACCGCTGGCGTTGTCACCTTCGGGATCAAAATCCTTCACACCGGTGATGGTAAGCAGGTTAAAGGCACTTGCGTAAATCCTGAGGGACGAGATTTTGATTTTGGACAAAGCTGCTTTTGGCAGTGTGTAGCCGATCTCGACATTTTTAAGCCTTAAAAAAGACGCATTGTTAAGCCAGAAATCATTTTTGTAAAGACCACCATTGATCGATGACGACGCCCTCGTGTCAACCCGCGGATAGGTTCCCTCCGGATTGGAAGGACTCCACCGGTTATCAGCCCAGCTGCTGTAAAAGTTACCCACCTGCCCTGAT
Source organism: Dyadobacter bucti (assembly GCF_005869225.1). GTDB lineage: Bacteria > Bacteroidota > Bacteroidia > Cytophagales > Spirosomataceae > Dyadobacter > Dyadobacter bucti. Next base: position 850,968 of record NZ_SWFP01000002.1, read on the forward strand.
TCCGGTAATACATATTGACTCACCATGCCCTGCCCGGCAAATACAACAGAGGCATCAAATGCTTTGTAACCTCCATTGAAAACAAGTCCGTACGTCAGCAAAGGCACATTTCCATAATCCGACCGTACCTGGTCGTCGGCTGTGATTTCACCGTCTTGGTTGTAGTCTTCGAGGATCAGGTCGCCGAGACGCGTACCCGGTAATTTCGGATATTGATCAAGGTCGGCCTGGCTGCGGAAAATACCCAGCGTACGGTAATAAAGGTCGCGGTACAGAGCTCCGCCGGTCTGGCGCTGGTAGTCGAGCAGGCCCGGAGCTTCGTCGATGAATACAATCTTGCTTTTCGCATAGGTAACATTTCCCGAAATCGAGTAGCGGAAAGCACCTGAGTGATTGTAACCAAGGGTAGCTTCTATCCCGTTGCTGTTTACCTTTCCGATGTTCTGGTCAGGGACCAATGGCGTGTTATCATTGGTTTTATATGGATTCACGATACCGGAGGTGTTGGGGATGGACGCGTTGCGTGCAGCAAGGATATCCGATCTTTTCTGCTGAAAATAGATAAATTCCAGACTAAAATTTTTCAGGAAAACTGTGTTGATACCCAAATCCATTTTCTTGGCAACCTCCCAGGTAATGTTCGGGTTGGCCAGTTTGGTGAGGTCAATTCCGGGTGTAATAACATTGGAACCCAGCACATACTGGTTATTGAACGAGTAATTGTTATAATATTGAAACTGCCCGACATTATCATTTCCAAGCGAACCATAAGAAGCCCGCAGTTTCAGGTCACTGATAAAACCGACGGTATTTTTAAACCAATCTTCTTCCGAAATCCGGTAACCCGCCGATATCGATGGAAAGAACCCATACTGCTTTCCTTTCGGAAAAACCGACGAGCCATCGAGCCTCGCCTGCACTTCTGCCAGGTACTTTTCATTGAAATTATAGGCAAAACGACCGATCACACTTTTACGGGTGAAGTTGTAGCTTTTACCCGAGTTGTTTTTGTCGGTGGCTGCCGCCCCGCCCTGAGACAGCTCAGGTGTAGACGCTGTCGGGAAGTTGATCCGCGAAGCGCCGAAAGTATTTTCATTACGCTTGTTTTGCTCGTATGCCACGAATGCGTTCACATTGTGCCCGCCCAGCTGACGCTGAAAGGCTATACGCAAGTTCTGGGTTATATTTGTGATGTTAACCTGCGACTGGGTCAGGGAGGCAGCACCTGCTGAGCCGCCGGTCACCACCGGATTGTAAGCGCTGGTGGCCTTGTCGTAGCTGTAAAGCGTGTAAGGTACACTGAAAGTCTTGCTGAAATTAAAAGATTTATCCGCCGAGTAGAAACCATCCACTGACAATCCTTCGAGGAACGGCATCTGATAGCTCGCGCGCAAAATCCCGTTGAAAACCGATGTCGGGTTGCTGGTGGTACCGCCCATATCCGTTCCCAGTACTACCGGATTGCTGTTTTCCACCCCTGTAGAATAATTTCCGTTGGGATAGCGAGCGATCACCGTAGGATATGCCCTGTAAATTGAACGGAAAGTATTTCCTGCCGAAGATACCGGGAATGCCCTGTTTTCCTGGCGCCCTGATAGCCCAAGACTTACAGTAAAATCCCTGGTGATATTGGCATCGATATTCGACCTGAAATTGTATTGTTTGTATTTCGTAGCACCGTTTTTATACAAACCATCCTGATAAATTGTACCGAGAGAAACATAATATCTCACATTTTCGGTACCTCCGTTGATACCCAGATTATGCTGATTCTGCAATGCAAAATTTTTCAAAGTTTCTTTCTGCCAGTTCGTATTCGGGTAGTTGAGCGGATCAGAACCATTTCTGAACTTCTCGATCTCTTCTGCCGAATAAAACTGGTTCATGCCGCCTGCCGGGTTGTTGTAATAGTCTATTTCGTTTAAAATCGTTGCATAAGTAGGTGCATCGGCCAGGTTCGGCAACCGGGTCGGTGAAGAAAATCCCTGGTTGAAACTGTAAGAGATAACAGGCTTTCCGGTTGTGCCTTTCTTGGTTGTAACCAGGATCACGCCATTTGCAGCGCGGCTTCCATAAACCGCCGCCGATGCGTCTTTCAGGATAGAAATACTCTCAATATCATTGGGGTCCAGACGCTCCAGACCACCCACCTGACCGGGAATACCGTCCACGACGATCAGTACGTCACTATTTCCGGTAGACGCAAATCCGCGTATCGTGTAGCTGGAACCGTCATAGCCAGGTTCGCCTCCACGGTTGTTGGCCACAAACCCCGAAAACCGGCCGGCAAGAGAATTTGAAAGGTTAGGCTGCGGACTTTTCACAATATCGGAACCCTTTACTTCGGAGACCGACCCCGTAAGCGTCGCCTTTTTCTGCGTACCATAACCTACCACTACGATCTCTTCCAGCGTCTTATCATTGGTAGCCAGCTTTACATCGACCTGACTGCGGTTGGTGACCGCAATTTCCTGGTTGATATAACCGATATAGGTAAAAACCAGCGTACCGTTTCCGTCCGAGATACTGATAGTGTATTTACCATCCGCGTCGGTAGTTGTCCCGATAGAAGTACCCTTTAAAATCACGCTGGCACCGGGAAGCGCCTCACCGTCTTCGGAAGTGACAACCCCTTTTACAGTAAAAGCATTTTGGGCAAAACTACAAAATGAGGTCATCAGCAAAAGCCCCGCCAACACCATCAGCTTCCTCACTCCGCAGCACATTCTGAACACACCGGGCCAAGCCTCGTTTTTTGGAATAGATTTCTTCATACATCAATGGTTAAATAATTGAGATAATTGGCCGTCATTTTTTATATCATTTGACCAATCAAAAGTATGATTATTTGTATTTGAGCAACGGGGGACATTCTCACATTAAAAAGGGGGTATATCAATAAAAAAAGCCCGATTCAAAGGAAATCGGGCTTTTTTTGCCAGGATTTTTCAATAAAGTCGATTAATTGTTCAATTCATGAGGCGGTTGTCGTCCTTCGGCTCCGTTTCGGAACACAGTAGATTACCCGTCCAGACGATTCTGAAAAATCCCCTTATTGATCTGGAAGTTTTCATGAAACGGGTTTCGGAATTTCTTGATGTACTCAGAAGGTTTCATGCCGAACAGTTTGTGGAACTGCTCCCGGAAATACTTGATATCGTTGATACCGACCTGATAGGCCACTTCGGAAATCGTGATGTCGGTGGTTATCAGGATCTGTGCCGCGCGGCGCAGACGGATAAACCGGATAAAACTATTGGTCGACTGCCCGGAAATCGACTTGATCCTGTTGTATAATGTGGAATGGCTCATTCCTATTTCAGCCGCCAGCACTTTGATCGAGAACTCCGGATCAGTCAAATGGTTTTCAACCACCCGGATACATTCTTTCAAAAATTCCTTATACTCGGATGATATCTTGAAATCATTGGCCTGCAAGGTGATTTCATTGTAAAAATACCTTTGCAGATCATTACGGCTTTTCAGGATCGCATCCACGCGGGCCACCAGCATAGCTTTATCGAAAGGTTTGCCGATGTAATCGTCGGCGCCTCCCTCTATACCTTTCAGCTTTACTTCCTGGGAAGTACTGGCCGTGAGCAAAACCACCGGAATGTGGCTCAAAGCCATATCTGACTTGATCTGCGAGCACATTTCAATGCCGCTCATGCCACCCATCATCACATCGCTGATCACAATATCAGGCAGATTTTTGCGTACAAGCGCTAAACCGTCTTCACCGTTTTCGGCCTGTAAAAGCTTGAATTTTCCAGAAAAAGCCTGACCAATATACTGCCTGATGTCTGCGTCGTCTTCCACGATCAGCATCGATTTGACATCCGTACTCAGCTCATCGACCACCAGCTGATGTTTTGATATGGCGGACGAAGCCAGCAGAATATCGTCTTCCGACAGCTCTCCCAGCAGAACGGAGCTACGATCAACAATTTCCGGACTTTCATTTTCCAGAACCAGTTCCGGATGGTTTTTCCATAACAACACTTTAAAAACCGTCCCTTTTCCGACGTTTGATTCGTAAGATATGGTTCCGAAATGGCTCTCCACAAAAGTTTTGGTGAGGTACAGCCCGATGCCAAAACCGCCCTTCGAAGGAAACCGGCTATCCTGAAACTGGTGGAAAACAGAAAAAATCTGATCCCCTGCTTCCTTCGGGATCCCCTGCCCCGAATCGCTGACTGTGATCAGCACCTGCTCTTCCAGCTCTGTAATATCCAGTACTACCGTCCCGTTTCTGGGTGTGTATTTGAGCGCATTGGAAACCAGGTTGAACAGAGCAATCTCAATTTTTTCCCGGTCCGCGACGATTTCCAGATTTTCATCCGCACCCACGAACTGATAACTGATGTTTTTTTGGTCGGCCTGATGCGTAAAACACTGAAATACTTCCAGTGCCAGCTTGGTAATATTCTGGACTGCCGGTTTCAGTTTGTCAGCCTGCAGGTCGGCTTTCCGGAAAAGCAGCAGCTGATCCACCATACTGAGCAAACGTTTGGCATTCCGGTACACAATATTGAGGCTGTTGTGCTCCTGGTCACGGTTATCCATTTTCAGCAAAAGCTCTTTGACCGGATTAATGATCAATGTCAGCGGGGTCCTGAACTCGTGGGAGATATGGGTAAAAAAGGCCAGTTTCTTTTCGTTCAGCTCCTTCTCTTTTTGTGTTTCAAAATGCGCCAGCCGTACTTCGTATTTCAGTTTTGCCTGCCTGATCTTGTATTGCTGGTAATAGTAAATCACCGTTCCGATGAGCGCCACATACAGCAGATAAGCCCACCAGGTCTGATACCAGGGCGGCAGCACATGTATCTGCAAAGCCGCCGAGTCCTCAAACCACACCCCATCCTGATTGGCCGTTTTGACCCTGAAAATATAGGTTCCGGCGGGAAGGTATCGGTAAGTTGCCGAGCGCTCGTTCTGCACAAAGTTCCAGTCTCTATCCAATCCTTCCAGCTTGTAAGCAAAGCTGTTCCGGTCGGGGTAAGCGTAATTTAATGCAGTGTACTGGATCGAAAATACCGATTGATTGGGTTGCAGGACAATGTCGTGCTGGTCGCCTATCTGCCGGCTGAGAATAATCCTTCCGTCCTTCTTCGCCCCTACCTCCACATTCTGTCCGAAAAGCTGCAGACCTGTGATCATGACCTTGGGTTTGTAACCCGAAGGGCCTATGTCTTTGGGATAAAACAAGTTCCAACCCTCCGTGCCGCCGAAAACCATCGATTGCTCACGCGCATTGTACAATGCAGAATTGGGATTAAACTGCCCTTTCTGGAGACCATTGCTCTGATCGTAATGATCGATACTCCTGGTAGACAGCGTCATCCGCGAGAGTCCCTTGTTGGTACTGAACCACATTTTATCAATGCTCTCAGGCTGAATGGCGTAAATCACATTATTGGCCAGCCCGTTCTTTTCGGTAAAGTGCCGGGTAGTCTGGTTTTTTGTATCGTAAATCAAAAGTCCGTTTCCCTCAGAGCCAACCCATAGCCTTTGCAGGACATCAAAATGCAGGGATAAAATAATCTTATTGGAAAGGTAAACAGCCTTTTTCGGATCATTGAAAAATGACTTGAACTGCATGGCATCAACATCCAGATAATTGAGCCCGCCGCCATAAGTCCCGATCCACAAATTTCCTGTCTGATCTTCCGCAATAGCCCGAACATCATTGGAATTAATGCTGCTGTTGGTGGTTACAAAATTCGCGAACTTCCCTGTTTTTTTGTCCAGCCGTGCCAGCCCCCCTCCGTTGGTCCCGACCCATATATTCCCTTTACGGTCTTCGAAAATAACGCGGACGTCATTCTTGGCCAGGCTTGTCGGGTCACCCGGAATATTTGCATATTGTTTAAAAGAATCCTTCGCAGGATTGTACAGAAAAAGTCCTTTGGAATATGTGCCGAACCAGAGCTGATCGTCCCGCCCGCGATGCGCGGCGATGATCGCTCCATCCGTCAAACTGCCCGAAGCTGTGCGACTGCCCGCGGCATAATGTCTTACAATTTCACCTGAGCTTTTGGTCTTATAAATCCCGTCCCCGTCCGTACCAAGCCACAGATAACCGTCCTTGTCGATACACATTCCGTAGTAGCGCAGGTAACTTTCCGCCCGGGAATCCTGTATCTTCTTTTCAAAATTTCTGAATTTTTCGGGAATGCTGCTGATCAGATAAACCCCTTCGCCGTAAGTACCCAGCCAGATATTATCGTCACGGTCCATATAGATCGATTGTACGGACCGCCGGGTAATACCTTCGTTTTGAGAATCGTTCACCTTTTCAAACGAAAATGCTTCCGGGCTGCGGCTTTTGATCTGGCTCAGATCCAGGCTGACGACCCCGCCGTCCTGCACCCCAATCAGCAACTGGCCACGACGGTTTTCCTGCAGGGACAGGTAAATATCGCTCTTGTAATTTCCGGCCAGATGCAAGATATAAAACTTCGATTCGTCCCTTTTGTAGAATATCAGTCCTTTTGCGGAAGCGATCCAGATGTTGTGAAAATGATCCTCAAATATGCTATTGATACGCGTTAATGGTATATCCCGAAGATTCAAATCTGCTTTGACCGGTTTTCTGTTCCGGCCGATTTTAAAAACCTCGATCCCCGACTCCCGCGTCCCCAACCAAAGCATACCCTGCGAATCCTCCAATTCATTCAGGATGGAATTAGTACCTAATCCGGGTAAGTTATCCTCGTTGAAATAGGTAAACTTTCCTGTCCTTTTGGAGAATGAAGCAAACCCTGAACCATTCAGCGAAACCCAGAGATTACCATCCCGGGCCTGAGAAATGTCGCTTACATCATTTCCTGAGCCATTTTTATCCGGTAGCGGCGTGTGCCTTTTGAAATGATCTTTTTCCGCGATATACTCGTTCAGGCCGCTCCGGGAGCTGGTCCATATCGTGCCCTCTTTATCCCGGAAAACTGTTTTGACATAGTTGCCTGAAATACTGTGCGGATCGTCCGGATTGTTCTTGAAAACTTTAAAAGTGGTTCCGTTGAATCGGTTGAGGCCATCGCCGGTAGCAAACCATACCAGTCCGTCCTTATCCTGGACAATGCTGTTGACAATCCCAAATGAAAGTCCTTCCTTTAACGCATACCGGAGCACTCTTCCTTGCTCCGCGGCAACTGATGGAAATGAAAAGAGGCAGGAAACAACCAGCCAAAAGAAATCTCTGAAATATGCATTTTTCATACGCCGGTCTATCACCATATTCCTACCCCTGCATGCTACTTTAAAATATCAAAGTTATCATATTTCGAGCCAGAACAATCGCAGGCGCCGTCAATAATTCAGAGTGGTCTGCTTAATTACAGACTATTTCTTTCAGCAGGAATGCCAAAAAACTAAAGAGCCCTACAATCATATTGCCTGCCGACAACACTTTATAAGGCTTTTTAGCAAGGCAGCGGCACTTAATAGGTACCGTTCGAAATCGTCGCGGAATAGCCGTTTGCTATCACTTTCTTCGCCCGGTTTCTGTAAATGTCCGGATCCGTCGGCGCTGTCGTGGCGAGCCCGTCCACATACCGGTTGAACATACAAAACGCGGCAGCGATCAGTACCGTATCATGAATATCCCGATCGTCGGCACCGTTTTTTCTGGCAGTTTCGATTTGTTCGGTAGTTACATTTTTCCCGCCCCTCTGCACGCTGCCGGCAATGGAGAGCAGGGATTTCATTTTTTCGGAAAGCGTCGTTTCAGCATAGTTGCTTTTTACATTTTTGACAAACGACCAGTCATCGTCTTCCAGATAAGCGCTCGCAATCGCGCCATGGATCGTCTGGCAGAAATAACAATCATTCAGTGACGAGACGTATGTACCTATGAGTTCGCGCTCTCCCCGGCTCAGGCCTTCGTCCGACTGCATCAGCGCGTTTGCGAGCAGGTTCATCGGCCCGGCCGTATGTGGGCTGAACAGCATGGGGCCCAGGATGCCGGGCACTCCTTCTTCCAGTTTAATATGCGGCATGGTTGTTCAGGTTTTTAAAATTAGATTATTTGATTTTCGCTTCGGCCAGTTTAGTACCCTGTACCCTTGCTTTTATTTTGGCAAATGCAACTTCCCGGGCTGTGGAAACATCGTCTGCAAACGGCGAGAATCCACAATCGTCGGTGGAGCCCAGCTGCGTTACCGGAATGTATTCAGCTGCCTGCACCAGCAAGTCGCACACTTCTTCCGGAGTTTCCACTCTGGGATTCAGCACATCCGTCACCCCGAGGAATACTTTCTGATTGGTCCCGAGATTTTCCCTGATGGATTCAAGAACTGTCTTTTTATCTTTTTCGCCCGCATATTCAAGATAAAAATTACCTGCATGCAGTTTAAAAAACAAGGGTAGCAGCTCTGGATACGGGACATCAGCGCTATGGGTCGAATCGTGGTCACCACCGGGACAAGTATGCACCCCGATCCTGCTCCGCTCGGAGTCGGTGAAACGGTCGAGCACTTGATTGTTCAGATCTATAAACTGGCTCAGCAATCCTTTGCTTGGATCCAGTTTCAAGGCAAGGCGCGCCTCTGTAAAATCGATCTGCACATTGTAGGCGCCCGCAGTGAGGCATTGACGGATGTCAGACTCGGCCTGGTCAAGCAAATCGGCAATAAACTGCTGCTGCGAATATCCTTCGATACCTTCGGCTGGATACAAAAGGCTCATCGCGGAGGCAGCAATGACAGCTTGTTTGACTGGCAGGCTTGTCAGTTTCCGGGCCGATTTGAGATAATCGGCTGCAAAATGCTGATAACGGAAAGGACCCGCCGTCAGCTTCGGAAGTTGGCGCGTATGTCCGTCGGCAAAAGGAATTACCACCCCTCCGGCGGCCAGATTAGGCGAGCCTTGCACCGCGTAAGTAGCAAAACTGGGTTTGGATTGCTCACCGTCTGAAATGACCGGAGAGCCGGTTGCTTCGAGCTGAACAATCGTTTCCCTGGTTGCCTGCCCAAAAAGCTCGGACAAAGCGGTGGCGGAGATTTCATTTTTCTGAAAAGCCTGCATGGCTTCCTGCAGATAAGCGGGACGGGGAATGCTTCCTATGGGTTCGGTAGCTATAAAAGTCATGTTGCTGTGGTTAAGATATATATAGAAATTATTCCAGCTGAAAATGAAAATCATGATCAACAGGAAGGCAGCCCGGAACAGATCTGGCTACCGGAAAGTTTTACATATAAGCTTAAACAGCCTCGGGAGGAGGGGAATGCAATTCTGAAATCTGCGAAATCAGCAAATACTTCCGATCTGCGAAAGATCTTCGGACAGAAAAACCCCCGGTTTCATTTGCGTAATTCCAAATCACCGAATTAACGGGCAGATACATTTTGATCAGGTCATTCAGCAATTTAATCCACTGGCTTGCAGGATGCGGGGCCTGCTGGCTGGCATTGATCTCCTGTATCATTTCCGATAATTCTGAAAACTGCTGCCAGGATGCCGATCCCGCTGACCCAGCCGTATTCCACACTTCAATAGCACCAACCTGTTTCCCGGCAAGCACTTTTTCAGCTTTCTCAAAATCCAGCAAAGCCACCGACAGCCCGAGCATGTGGTAGAGCAAAAGCGCAAGCATGAATGTACTGGCGATGGCTTTCATAAACAGTGAAAAGAAGTTCTCTAAACTAGCAGATATGATTGGATTTGCAAGAGAAAATCAGTCTGTCACCAGTATTTTAATCCGCTCTGTTTCAGAAGTTGATCGTATTTTAAGCAAATAAATCCCCGTACTTAACGAAAGATCAGAGATATCAATTTCGGCCTTCAATCCGGGTTTGCATTGACCTGCTACGCCCACTTTGTAACTTCTGCCATTCTGATGAACCAGGTCCAGCGAAATATTCCGGTCATGCTGCCCGCCAATTTCCAGTGTAAACCTGTCCCGCACCGGATTAGGGTAAACAATTGACTGTGCCTCCTGCTGGCCAAAATCCTCCGCTAAAATCTCCCCGCTCATCCGGCTGCCATCCGCAGGACCAGCAAACAGCACTTCAATGGCCGAAACCCTGGGGATATCCTTGGACCCGCTCATAAACTCAATACTTAAAATCCCGTCCGTCACCGTTACCTGTATCGTTTCCTTAACCGCTCTCAACGCACCGCCCGCTTTGGCATAAATATCATATTCGCTCAGTTTTAGCTCATCTTCGATCGCTACCCCGAACTTCCTGCTGCCTGCCCCGCCTGGTCCTCTGCCCGGCACACCAAACCAGGTTTCCGCAAAGTGCAGCACCACGTGATGTTTACCGTTTCTAACCGGTATGTTGTAATCAAAACGTTCGGAGCAGCGGCCCGTCCGGTACAACACATCATCTGTCGTATTAAGGATATTTCCGCTGGCAATGCCGCTGGTACGGTCAATGCCGCTAAAATACTGATCGGCGGTAAACTGTTTATTGCCCGAAGCCAGGTAAGCCGGCCCCCCGGCGTTGATCCGCAATTTATCATTGGCATTCAACGGCAATACCTTGATCGTGATCTGTTCCTGATCAGTCAGCAGATGGGTACTGACCTTGACCGTAAAAGTAAAACTTCCCGTTTTTCCGGGTATCCATTTAAATGCCCCACTGGATCCGCCGATGGTCGCACCCGCAGGCGCATTGACCAGCGAAAAAGTCTTGACCTGGTTTCTGTTCGCCTGAGCTGTCGCCGTAAAAGCTACTTCCTGACCAACAATGGTGATCCTGTTGCCAATATCAGCCAACACCAGTGTTGGATCGGGCTCCTTTACAACGAGCGTTACCTTAAGCGTTGCACTTGTGTAACCCGACGCCCTGGCTGTGACCGTTGCCTGATAAGTCCCCACGGCCATACCATCGGCACTTACCCCGAAACCCAGCACCCCAAGCGCCGGAGAAGGTATCACCAGCCACTCGCTTCCTGCCGATTGGCTCAGCGACACTGCCGGATTTCCCGTACTGGCCGTCAAAGTAGCAGTCTGCCTGGGCGGGCGCTCTCCGACGATATGCGTAAACGTCAGCGAGCCCGGTGAGATCGATAGCACCTTGGAGGTTGACTGCATCGCCGAGAGGTCCACCGATGGCAATATCCAGCAAATGAAAATTACTAAAATTGTCAAAAAAAGGGCGTTAAAGCCTGTACGATCGTGATGATCTGCAGGCACGTTTTCGGGCGACAATCGGAATGCCGTGCGCCTTTTCAGAAAATGGCTGTTTTGCGAGAAAATTGTCTTCATAAGTCGTTGAAAAATAAATAGTTGTTGAGATGAGTAGAGCTGTAACCAGCAATGATAAAAAAGCCATATACGGCAAATGCTACTGATCATTTTACAATTTTTTATAGATTTAATTATAAGTTTTACAGATAGGATTAATCGCAGTTACGGAAGCTGTATTTTCAGTTCAATGACTTAAATCCTGATCCGTATCGTCAAATAAAATCTGATCTCTTCTGAATGAACTACTCCCCGGCCCGGGTAACTTCTCGCGCGCGTTGTGAAACACATTTCGTTGCCAGATTTTTTACGGTGGCTTTCAGCCGATGGAGTTGTATCCAATCGGAAAATGCCCGCATGATTTGCTGAAAATCATGCGGTTTTTGTATATTTCTGCATCACAACGATTTGAAATGGCCTTTTTCAGAAAAACGCATTCGGATACAGAAGTCGTCGAGGGCATCCGGGGCGCGCCTGCGGAAAAAAGATTTTTTGAGAATACCTTATATGAAAAATATTCTTACCTGATCCAGGAAGGAACGTGGAAGCATAAACTTTCCAGGGATGAATGTTCAATGGTCTATTCCGACTCTGTCCTGACGGTTATAGATCACATTCAAAACGAACGTTTCAAAGGCGGATCATCTATCAAAACCTATCTTTATCAGATATTCAGCAACAAATGTGTTGACCTGTTGCGAAAGAATTCGACTAATAAACAACAGGTGCTGCAAGGTGACACGCTGGACGATTATCTCAATATTTTACCCGACGATTCAAGGGGTGTCATCGAAATGCTGATAGCCCGGTACGACATGGACCTGTTAAGAAAGCGGCTTTTTGATCTGGGAGACAAGTGCCGCCGGATCATTGAAGCATGGAGCGAGGGATATATGGACCATGAAATTGCCTCCGATATGGATTACCTTTCAGCAGCCGTGGTCAAAACAACCCGTCTGAGATGTCTTGAAAAGTTGCGTGAGTTATACGGAAAAGGGAAATAAAAATGACTGAACGAATAGCAGATTATTTCGAAAAGAAGCTTTCGGCTGCGGAAAAAGCACAGTTTGAGGCCGACCTGAAATCGGATCACCAACTTGCTGAGGATGTAGCATTCTATCTTGCGTCAAAAAAAGCAGCCTACTCCGTATCAGCCAATGAAAACCTCGCCAAGCGACATGCGGAATGGCAGTCACTGGCGAAAAACAATGCCCGTTTTGTCGAATTACGCACCTGGTACGCAATCGCGGCAGCGGTTGCGATCGTAGCGTTCGGATTATCCTGGCTTTGGCTCGGGAAAAGCCAGAAAGATCTGCAGCAGCTGGCAAACGGATATGCCATGGAGCACTTTACCACCCTGCCGGTGCAAATGGGCAGCAGCGGCGATAGTGTACAGGCAGCGGCCAACAATTATAATCGCGGACAATACGCAACTGCCGAAAAGATATGTGTGGAAGTACTGAAACGCGACCCAGGAAATGCAGAAGCAAAAAAAATCGCTGGTATTGTTTCCCTTCGGCGACTGGAATACGACAAAGCAATTGATTACTTCCACAGGCTCGGAGAGCAAAAAGAGCTGTATGCCAATCCCGGCAAATTTTACGAGTCCATTGCATTGCTGAAACGGGGAGCGGCCGGGGATAAGGAAAGAGCGGAACGTTTATTGGAGGAAGTAATTGAAAAAAACCTGGAAGGAAAGAAAGAGGCGGAGAAGTGGATGGAGTGAAAGGAAGGCCAGGCTTGTATCATTGCATTTACATATTCAGGCATAAAACAAACTTCAAACACTATGAAAACCTTTCCCCTTATTTTAAAATCGGGCTTAACTTTCACGCTAATTTTCTTCCTATCCCAAAGCGATGCAAATGCACAGCCAAGTGAAAAAGAGCCCTATATCTATCATGGATACAATTTATTGCTTCCGAAAGGGTTCGGTTCAAAACAGTTAATTGATCTAATCAGAACAAAACTATTTATAGATATCTCAAAGCACGTTCGCCAATGTCCCTGCGACACTGCTTTGATTAATATAGACTATCCTGGTTTAGAATTCAACGGGCATGACCGGGTTCAGGTAAAAACAAGGAATGGACAAGGAGATGATATAGAAATAGATCTGAATGTAAAAGGATTAATGGCCGAAAAGAACTCCGAGTTCTCTACGGATGCCGGCGTGAATCCTATCTCAATGAAAAATGAAACAGTGGTTGACTCCATGCTGAAGGCGTCATTCAATCCTAACTTCAAAAAGACAAAGAAGGTCAAACTTGCAATTTTTGACAGCGGAATAGATAAAGAATTGACCAAACTGGACTACATAGGGGTAACATCAGTCGTTGCAAGTTGTTTGCCACAGCTAGATACATTTGATAAAGGTCGTGACCCTTTCGGTCAGCAAAAACCAGCGGATTCGAGACGAATCATTGGTTTGAATTTTGCGCCAAAGGATGAGACTGGTGATAAATACAATGTTTTTAATATTACCGATCACGGAAGCACAAAGCATGGTACGCGGGTTGCTTTTTTAATAGCTGAGCAATTCAAAAAAAGTCAGACAAAAGGAGTACAGCTTCTGATCATGAAAGTTCTTAACAAATACAACAAAGGGGATGGTTACGGAATTATGTGTGCCATGTATCATGCTAAATTGCTTGGAGCCGAGATCATGAATTTCAGCCTCGGATACTATGGCCCGGAAGATCTTATTTTCAGAAAGTATATCAACGATATGAAACTCCCGCGTGGATATCAAAGTAAGTATGAAAGACCTATTTGGATTGTGAGCGCGGCGGGAAACGCTATGGAACAATTTGAGCAGCATGTTGATTCCAACGATGAACGCGCAAATATAACCGCTGATATTAGCAGGGATCTTGACCTTCGAAACTCGAAATTCTATCCCGCTTATTTTAGCAAGGACATCAAAAATGTAATATCCGTAACGACAGTCAAGGATGATCTTCTCAGTGTTTGTGACGGACAAAACTACGATCGTAAAAGCCTGAATATAGGGGTAAAGGCAACAAATTGTCTTTTTGCAGTTGGCACTTTTTTGGAAATTAATGGCATTTGGGAACCGCGGAGCGGAACATCTTTTGCTGCCCCGGTTGTTGCTGGATGGATCGGAACCAAGTCCAAGTTATTTGTTGGGAAAGATCAAATACTTGAAGGTGCCTCCATATCAAAACCATTGGAAAGATATATCCTTTTAGGTAAATTTATTAATCCTTAAAGCAGAGCCCTATTTCGTCCAAGGCGCTAAATGATAAAAAGAAACTTAGGCCTTCTACTATTGCTATTAATTTCTGCTTCCGCTCACGCTCGGTGTCCGGGAGCAGAAATTTTTTATCAGCAGATAAATCTGGCAGCCCAGACGCTAAATGACAAGGATTTAATTATTGAGCTGAAAAAGATTATCCATGCAAGCGACGAATGCGCAATGGATAAAGATTCCGTTTATGCCCTGGCAAATCATATTTTGGGACGTACTTTTTGGTATGACGGCAAACTGGATTCCGCGATCATTTTTACAAAAAAGGCCATTGAAATCAATTCTGCTGCCAACAAGTTTGCTAACAAAGCCAATTTGTGTCACAGCTATTTTAATCTTGGCTGCATTTACAATGATTTGGGAGATATTAAGAAGTCACTCCAGCAATTGAATAATGCGATTCGCATCGGCCGCCAGTTTCCTTCTAAAATGGCCTCCCTGGCAGACTCTTACAGTACAATGGCGAGTATTTACACGTCTATCGGCGATTATGACAAAACCATCATCTATGCTGATCTGGCGTTCAATTATGGAGAGAAAATCAATAGGGATGATTTAAAAGCCAGGAGTCTGATGGAAAAATCCCAGGGATTAATCGCGCTGAACAGACTTTCCGAAACTGAAAAGATCCTTAACCTGTCGCTGAAATACGCTTCAAACTATGAGGATGAGGCTCTGAAAGGGGCCATATTCTCGATGCTTGCGGATTTAAAGAAGAAACAAAATCAACCAGCGGCCGTCATCGCATACTACAACAAATCTTCTCAGGCATTTCGTAAAGACAGCTTTAATTATGGCATCGCCCAGGTTGCCAATAATCTTGCTGATTATTACCAATACCATTTTTTTAATCCTAAAAAGGCGTTGGAAAATTACCATCGTGCCCTGGAATTTATTGGCATCGTTTCAGGTAAGTCGTTAATTTTAAACAACATTAGCAAGGTTTATGCAAGTGAAAAGGACTATTTAAAAGCAATCGATTTCAATGAAAAGGCGCTTGCAATGGCCGTTTCACAATTTCCGAAAATGGAAAAAAACGACGCAACTTTTCCCGGGCTTATGCGACTTGTCGTCAATAAGCCGGACTTACTGATACTCATTCGCCACAAAGCCGACACCTGGCTCGCCTACGCCAAACATACAGGCAACGACAAAAACAAGCTCAGAAATGCACTCCGGACTTACATGCTGGCCGATACGATGATCGACTACATGCGATGGGAGCATAGCGGGAATGTCACCAAACTTTTCTGGCGCGAGCAAACGAAAAGTATGTACGAACATGCGATTGAAACCTGTTACCTGCTCAATGATCACACAAAAGCATTTCATTTCTTTGAAAAAAGCCGCGCAGTAATGCTGAATGACCAGCTTAATGAACTCGGTGCGAAACAGTTATTGTCTGAGGAGGATCAGAAAAAAGAATCTGTGCTGAGCAGGAAAGTGTCCGATATGCAGAACGAACTGGCGGAAACCGGAGCAGATGAAAAAGCAGTTGCGGATATCCGTTCCCGACTTTTCCTTGCGCAGCAGGAACAGGAAAATTTTATCAAAAAACTCGAAACCAGCAATGCGCAATACTACGCTTACAAGTATGACAATGCAGTTCGGACACTCGCAGAATTGAAAAATGAAATATTAAAGGATAAACAAACGCTGGTTTCCTATTTCGTTGGCGACAGTGCCGTATATGGTCTGTCGACAGGCGCTGAAAAAACCGATTTCCAAAAAATCGATCTTAAAAAATACGCCCAACTGATCCCTGAATTCCAAAAGATCATTGGCGACCGTGAAGCGCAAAACAGGCGATTCAAGGATTATCTGACTTTGTCTTTTCAGTTATATGATCTTTTGCTAAAACCCTTTGCCATTCCACCCGGCACACGCATCGTAGTTTCACCGGATGGCGACTTTCTCCCTTTCGGAGCATTCAGCGCTTCCCGCGACCGGGCCGACTACCTGGTTTCGCGGTATGCGTTCAGCTACACCTACTCGGCAGGTTTTCTTGCCAAAAGCCGTAAAAACAGAAAATCGGGAATCCTCAGCAAGTCGTTCCTGGGTATTGCCCCGGTACAGTTTGCACCCAGCCTTGCCCAGGCAGATCTCGCTGGTTCAGATCAGGCACTGAAAACAATCAACCGGCATTTCTTTCTATCTGAAACCCTGATCGGCGCGGAAGCTTCCCGGAATGCATTTGCAAAGAATGCCCCCGATTACCGGATCGTCCAGCTGTTTACACACGCTACCGCAGACAGTTCCGGGCGCACCCCTACCCTGTACTTTGCCGATTCGACCCTAAAAGTTAACGAGCTATTGACTGATCGTACATCGTCCACAGCGCTGTTGGTACTGTCGGCCTGTCGCACGGGAACTGGCAAGAACCAACGGGGCGAAGGTGTGTTTAGCCTGGCACGCGGGTTTGCCGGTTTGGGGATACCATCGACTGTCACTACGCTTTGGGACGTTGAAAATGAAGCAATCTACGGTCTTACATCTTTCTTCTACCAGGAACTTGCCAACGAGTTGCCGCTTGATATTGCCCTGCAGCGCACACAAAACCAGTGGTTAAACAAAGCCACCTCCGCAGACCGGCTGCCTTATGCATGGGCCGGGATGGTTCTGGTGGGAAGTACTGAATACGTCAGTCCAGGCATATCGCGGTCAGAAGGATTTGTATTGCTCATCGCATCCATTGTACTGGCCGTATTTCTCATTTACCATTTCCGCAAACGCCAGACAGGCAATCAATAACCCCTCCCCTTCCTCCCTTCCAAAACATTTTTTTCAATTTCCTGTTTCCCCCGCCTTCATGGATCTCGACTAAGTTTTTGATTTCAATTTAAACTTAAACGAAACATGAAAATCAAAACATTGCTTTTATCGAGCGTGATGCTCTGTATGCTGGCTTCTTGCAAAAAAGATGCTGACCCTGTGCCTGAACACGACCCCTACGCTTTCCTTGAAGGAAAATGGGCTTACGAAAATGGCGCAGAATGTGTGTTTGTCCCGGAAACAAAAAGTGCTGCCGGCACAAAGCCTCCAACCAACAATATATATGGATTTGTGATCGGCGAGGCCTACTGGAAAAATGTAGTTTCAACCGGGACCGACGAATGGGAGTACGACCAAATTGTGCGCAGCGCTGACGGCGTAACCGTGGAATACCGCAAAAGCACCATGTCCAGAAAGGACGACAATACGCTTAGTATGAACACTCCCCAATTACCCGATACGGAATTAAAGCGGGTCCGGTAACGGAAATTTTCCGCGTTCAAAAGACCAACTCAAAACTTTGAAAAACAGTTAATGCCATGAAAACAATTACAAAACCGTTCATTTTGGCGCTGATCGCCGTTCTCGGCTATTCATGCTGCCCCCGCCCCAGTTTTGAGGGCTGCTATATCACCCGCTGGAAAGACAGCACCGGCGCGTACAATCCGGTTAGCTCCCCGATGTATATCAAGGTACTGGGCAGCCAGGTAACAGGCGCCTGGGGCGTTGAAGGGAATTCGGGACAGTTGCGTGGCACGCTCTCCAACAATGGGTATGAACTCACCGGTGAATGGGCCGCTCCGTTATTCAGTTCGCCCTCATACCAGGGCAAAATATGGCTTACGCTCTCCGCAACAGGTGACCGTTTCGACGGCACGTGGAATGGTGGTACGCCCCGCGGAACAGTTCATACCCGTATGGAATGGAGCGGACGGCGGGTTGACTGTGATTCCATTCCGGAGCATAAGTACCTGAAAACCATCGCCGGACCCTAGAATCAATGCCGGAATTCCTGTCGATTTGCGTAGAAAGCTCGTCGCCAGTTCAAATAGCTAACATATCCCGCCGTGCGGATTTCAATTTTTAATTTTACTAAAATGAGACTATTCAAATATATACATTGGGTAGCGGCATCCATTTTCGGTGGCATGCTGCTCGGAGCCTGCGATAAAAACGATACCCCAGAACCCGAACCCGTGGTAAAATCGGCAGACAAAGCAATACTGGAAGTGTCGTTCGACCAGTTTACAGGCGAAGTTTATGAAGTAAACGAGGGCCAATCAAAGGTGATGGTTTACGTTCCCTGGCAAAGTTCCTGGAACCTGAAACCCACTATCCGTCATAATGGTGCCTCCATTTCTCCGGAAAATTCAGTAACCCAGAATTTCAGTAAACCGGTGGACTATACCGTTACCGCAGAAGATGGTTCGACCAAAACCTATACCGTGGTCGTCGCCTCAGCCAAAGCGGGACTGGCTGATGTAGAATCGCAATATGTTTACGGGGTAAGTTTTTCTGATAATTTTTATTACAAACTATTGAAAGCCAGGGATGTTGCTACCGATCAGTGGGAGCGAAAGCTGGAGATTTCGCTGGGAGTTACCGACGCTTCCCGCTATCCAAACCGGGACACACGCTATTTCAGCAACGTACTGCTCGTAACGAAGGCCTTTAACAGTTATCTCCACACATACTCCTGGGAAACCCAGAGTAATGTCACCGAGGCGCTGCTTATAGTGAGCAGATCAGCGTCCACTACCAACTCATACTGGCGCCCCGGAAGTGGCTCTATTAAAATCACTTCCTATGATGAAGCAAAGAAATTGGTCAGTGGTGAATTTACAAACATCAAGTACATGCGGGGAGCTGCATTTCCCTATTATCTCACATCCGGCAATTTCATGAATGTACCGGTGGAAGTTCAATAACTTTTTGCCACCACCCCGGCGAGCGCGTAGCTTTTCACCGGGGTGGTGTTTTGAAAAAGAAAAAAAATAACCACCCTCCTGCAACATCGAAGTACAAACCGTACTCTTTAGGGTAACTGATGGCCAGCACGTTAATAGTATTTCCCGGGCGAAAACTCCTGTTTCCGCAAGAGATTGTATTGTCCGGGTCGCACAATCACCCTATTTAACAAAAGCCATGAAAAAAACAGTTTTCATTTTCATCCTGACACTTGCACTTACGCTGCTGCAAGCTGTTAATCTCCCTCTTTCGGCACAAGGCCATTACGCCAAAGACGAACCGGACAAGGGTTACTGGCAGGTGTACACGGACTACAGAACTGGCAATACCGCCATTCAGTTTTTCAATGCCGCCCAGCAGCTTGTATATAAAGAAACGCTCTCCCGAAAATATGTAAAACTGACCAAACGCAATATCAGACGGTTTGATAACCTGCTGACCAAACTCACTGCGGGCAATGTTTTGAATACATCTGTAAAAACCTACGATCTCGTCGCGGACAGCCGGACTACGCCCCGGGATGTGTTCCGGCCCGAGGCAATCTTTGCTGAACCCACCAACGCACACCAGACGAGCGAAAGCAACGTGTATGTTGTGCGGGCGGTCGGAAGGTTGCGGATCATACTTAAAAACCCATATCAGGAGCATTTCGATGTATCAATTGTTGACGATCATCTCAGAACTATTCACTATGAAGGCGTCAGTAAGTCGGACTACAGCCGCTGGTTTGATCTGTCCAACCTGGCAGCGGGCGTATATAAGGTCAATGTCGCCGGTCAGAGAATGCGATTGAACTACAAGCTGACGGTTGACAGTTACCTGGGGTACATTCTTGAAAATCTGAATTAGCAACACACGACTCACCTATCCCTCAGGATATGCCGGGTGGAAAAAATAATTCACCCGAAATTTGCGTAAGCATTTACTTACATATATATTTGTGTAAGTAAACGCTTACGCATTATT
Organism: Dyadobacter bucti; assembly: GCF_005869225.1. Classification (GTDB taxonomy): domain Bacteria; phylum Bacteroidota; class Bacteroidia; order Cytophagales; family Spirosomataceae; genus Dyadobacter; species Dyadobacter bucti. The sequence goes on from NZ_SWFP01000002.1 coordinate 871,139, forward strand.
ATGTCTATTGAAGCAAGAAGAGATGTTTTCCAGGCCATATCTGACCCCACTCGGCGCCAGATCATCAATCTCATCGCACATAAGGCCATGAACCTGAACGCCCTGACGGAAAATTTCAATATGAGCAGGCCGGCAATTTCCCAGCATGTCAAAATACTGACGGAATGCGGGCTGGTGGTAATACGGCAGGAAGGCAGGGAAAGGTTTTGCGAGGCGAAGCTCGACAAACTCAGCGAGGTATCCGACTGGGTTGAACAATACAGCAAGTTCTGGAACAAACAGTTTGATGCACTGGATAAATTTTTAAAAAACAAAAAAACCAATACAAATCATGAAGCATGACGAGAATGTCCTCACGATCATCAGGGAATTTGACGCACCTCAAACCGAAGTCTTCAATGCATTTGCGGATGCCGGTGCTTTAAACGAATGGTGGGGACCGGTTGAAACCAAAAACAGCGTCATCAGTCTGGATTTCAGACCTGGCGGCATTTTTCATTTCCAAATGGACTACGAGGGAAACATCAGCTACGGCCGGTTTTTATTTATCCGGATCGAACCCCACAGCCTGCTGGAATTCACCAACGCTTTCGCAGACGAACATGCCAATCCGGTACCGGCACCGTTTGATGTGAAACTGCCTCTGGAAATTTCCTACCGCCTCACCTTTATCGCCAACAACGACTCAACCATTGTTACGCTGACCGGGCGACCGGTAAATGGCAGCGCCGAAGAAGAGGAAGGGTTCAGATCAATTAACGCAAGTATGCATGAAGGATTCGGGGCGACGTTTGATAAGCTGGCGACGTATCTTGGCAAAGTCCGAAAATAACCCATATCAAGCTATGAACGAGGAATGAAAAAATCAACTGATTGTAGGGCTTGCCGCTAAATAATAGGTATTGAAAAAGTACTTAAAATTGATGAAATTATACCCGAAAGCATGCCGCTCGTGTGCCCCTACATGCTGCAACATACACAAACCACCAAGACAGCATGAAAACAGCCTCTTTTCTTCTATCAGCACTTTGCCTCGCCCTTATCCTGGTCTCCCTATCCTGCGGCGACAATGAAAATCCGGAACCCCGACCGGAACAATTTCGCATAAAGAGTCTTTCGAAAACAAGCCCGGATGAGCCGAACGTTGAATATATCAGTTCATTTACATACGATGCCGGCGGTCGGCTGGCTTCTATTTATACTTACCAAACCCCGGACAGCGCCACCTCTCCCACCGAAACAAGTACCTACCAGTACGATTCTCAGAATAGGTTAACCCAAATGGACAGGATTTTAAGCAAGGCAGGGGCCGAGCGGTATGTGTACACCTACAACCAGGCGGGTAAGGTGGACAAGATCAAATACACCGGCGGAACCAATGATTATTACGACCTCCTATTCACTTACGATCCTTCCAGCCAGCTTTCGGCCAGCAAAAGATCTTTTAACTTTTCAAATACAATTTCTTACCTGCAGGACAATGCATACGTCTTCACTTCCGGAAATCTGAGCAAAGTAACGACTACAACTACGGTGGTCCGCACCGTGCCATCGAGCGGCACTTTCAATACGGAATTCGTCTATGACGATCACCCCAATCCATTTCTGGACGCACCGGTTATCCCCGCTCCATCCAGGATCGCCACACCATCGATGGGCAGCTTTAATTATTACACCTATTACGGAGGTGTCGACAATCTGCTGCACCTGAGCAAGAACAATCTGCGCTCAGCCACAACCGACGCCCTCTCCCAAATCACTTACACCTATACTTACAATACCCAGGGCCTCCCCGAAAGCCGCACAACTTCGCAAAAGGCGACTCCCACCAGTCCGGTATTTGTATTGGAAATGCTGGAATATAGGTATGAGGAGTATTGAAGTAAAAGCCATTTTATCAAATAGCCATCAAATAAAAATTTGCTGAATATCAATTAGTTAAGTTCTACCAAGGCCGCTTTTATCAAATGACCGTCAAATAAGAATCTATGCCCAAAACGGAATGTAACTTGCATACTTCCTTGACTTGCTTTCCGGATCGTCTTCTTTGATATCTCCTTCCGTAAGAGCGTCCCTGATAATTCTGGATGCAGTGGCGGCATTTTGGTCTGCAATTTTAAAACGGTCCCGAAGAGACTGATTTGTCATTTTTTCATTCGAGACATATTTCAAACAGGCATGCTGGTAACAAGCCCTTATCTTTTCCTTCTTATCCAAATCAAGCAAAACTTTGTAACTGTACATTGTCACCCTTGTTCGGCTTTCAGCAACAATGACATTCAAAGGCGGCAGCTGATACAACTCAATGTTGAAAATCACCTTGTCGAGTCCGCTTCCTTTCTCTTCACACAAACCCATTCGTCGCATGATATCTGCAAGCTTTTCATTTCTTGATACATAGGCATCTATGAAACGCTCAGGGGTTACCAGCGGTTTTCCGGGATTAGAAATCTCTATTCGATCGCTGAAAATTTCGATCATCGGAAAGCCCTTTTCGTTCAAATCCTGATGAACCAGCGCATTGGCGACCAACTCACGAACGGCGATTTCGGGGTACATCCTCGATTCTTTTCTCAATGCTTTGCCGATTTCTTCGTTAGCGGGGAGCTGACTATTTATCCAGACCAAAAAATTCTCAAAATCAATTGCGTAACCACTTCCCCCGATTTGTTCCCTTTCGGTTTCTACCTTATTTTTCCCTTTGTAAACAACTACTCTTATGGATTTTCGCGCTACACTTTCAAAATCCTTTAGCTGCTTGGCGAACAACAATGCACCCAATTTAGTAATGGCATATCCGTGGTTTTTAACAACTAAACTATCCTCGATAAACTTATCAATAACGCCTTCCTGCGTTGAGGGATAAGGAATTTTCATCAGATCAAAGTATGCTTCTGTTCTTAAATATTTTGTAATATCCGCAGCGGACAAATTGTCCATTGCTATTTCCTTTTCAAATGGGATAGCATCCTTTTTCCAGATCTTGGCCTGCTTTTCAGGATATTCGTTCAGCTTTTTAGTAATGCTACCGATTCGAATATACGACTGGTGCAAAAATTCAACGGGCTGGTTCTTTGCTGCCGGTATTACATAAAGAGATATATGACGTGTTGTATCATAATCAAATTCATATACCGTGAAATCGATCTTTGGAGTCAATCTTGAGGTCAGCCAATGTTCCAGGTCTTCGCCTCCCTTTTTTTGCGATTTTGCTTTAAAGGAAGTTCCTCTGATAATGTGGCTCTGATCTTCCACGCCAAACACCAGATAACCCGTAGCTTTGTTATGGATGCAGGCGCCATTGGAAAGCGAAGAAATCCGCGTTCCGATCTCTTCCGGAGAATGAAAATTGAGTTTAAATTCGACCCATTCGCTTTCGTGAGGCTGCTTCACCAGATCATTCAGCAATTCTATAAGCTGTTGTTCCGTCATCTGATCATTTTTTTGGTTCGTTGTTGAAATAATTTCAACCTATGCTCAAAAAAATTGTTGCTTATGCTAAATGATCAAACGGCAACGCGCGGATTATTTAAAGGTTTTACCGTGTTGAAGCCGGTAAGAAGACTATTTGTTTTTGACAAAAAGCAAATACCTGAGAACCGACTCTGGTAAGAACCCACATTTGCATTCCTCCAAAAACTTCCGAATATTCGCATTCCTTTTAAAAACGAAGTCTATGAAAAATCTCAAAAGTACCGCCCTGTTATGGTGCGGGTGTGCCGAAAGGCCCCCGGACGCACACTTTGTTTGCGTAAGGACACCTGCAAACAGGGCGCCCCATTCATCCTTTTAAAAACGAAGTTTATGTACACACCGACAAACGGCGAGTCTACGGACTCGCAACAGTTGGCCAATTACGGCCTGCTTGTCCAGGATTTGCTTTCGCAATGCGGAACGGAAGAATGGATCGACGACCTCTGGTCGATTTACACTGGTTACAGTATTTACCAGAAAGAAGTGGGCTACAACCCGCGCCTGAGTGAAACTTTCACGACTTTTAAAGAGCTCGTGTTTTTCTTTCAGAAGCTTGAAAAGATCAAGTAGATTTTAGTTGTTTAGAAAAGTTGTGCGACTCAAAAGTCGCACAACTTTCTCGTTTAGAAGGGATATAACTATCACCTACCTTAACAAATGCTATAAAGCTAGCGTCCGGACACCTCATCGCCTTTAATTCTTTGTTAAAATGATTTGAAGCCCAGTCTACACCACTTCGCAGGAATGACAATCCCAACGGGATGTAATTATTATAGCAGATGTAAGCATGTCCGGAATGCATGAACCCTGAAAGGGTGACATTGTTCACGGGAATTGTAAACTTTTTAGGACGAGACACAGCGATGCCCCCCATAGGGGTTCCAGACTCTCGCCCGCGTTATTTTTGCTACAACAATTTCAGCCCTTCGGGCTTTTCCACTATAAATGCCACTCCGTTTTCAGGTTCAATTAAACGAGATGTCGATGTCGTTATTAAATCACTCAATAACCAACCAGGTAAACCCGCCCGCAGCAATTTCAACATCCACTGCGGCTTCGGAATCGCGGCTAAGATCATAAGTTTTCCCCTCCCCTTCCTGCTCCCTGATCCGCGCCGTTCCCGACAAGCCGGTATAATAAAGCGGTAAACGGAACTTCTTTTTGATCGTCTGATCGGTCGGATTGAAAATGATCGCCATTCCTTTGTTGCTAAGTTCCGGGTTTACGTGCAGCATGCAATCCAGGTCGCGGCCGGTGGGGCGGCCAAGATGGATGATGTCGGAGGTAAGGATGCCGCGGTATTTTTTAAACCATTCTGTCCATTTCTGCACCATTTGTTTGGTTTCAGGAGTATCGTAGAGCCGGTTTCCGCGCACTGTCAGCTGGCATCCGCTGGCGAGGTGCTGAAAAAGCGTCCGTTCATAGCGGCTGATATTGTCTTTTAAAGGTTCCAGCCCGATTTTAGGATCGTTGGAATAAAAACCCGTGAGCTGCACGGTCATCCAGCCCATGGTCGGGGCTTTGTGAAAAGTACCGTCGTATATGTATTGCCGTCCGAGCAACATCTGCTGCTCAGGCGTGAGATTGGCGCTGGCTTCGCGGTAGCCCATACCTGTCGCGCTCTGGCCGTTGAGAAAATACCAGTCGGGGATCGGTACGTAAATATTTTTGCCGAGCAGGCCATGGATCACGCTCACCTGCCTTTTCCACTGCGCCCACTGCGAATCCTTCAACGCACGATGGTGCGCGTGGACCGTAGAAGCACAGGGATCTCCATGATAAGGTCCATCCATGTTGTAGGTTAGAAAGCCCGTTTTGTTATAAAATTGCCCCAGTTTTCCGAAATAGTCGTCCGCCCATTTACTTGCAATACAAACACTTTGCCCAAAAATACTTCCCGGTTTGAGCGTAACCGGATCGATCACATCCACCTCCGCACCTCTCCCGCGTGAGGCAATATTGAGCTCGTACCCGCCCATTACAATGCCTTTCTTCTTGGCATATCCTGCAATGTCGCCCCACTTGGAAACATAATCCGGGTCGAGGTTATCGTGCGAAATACCGGGCCAGGGATGAATGTCAAGTCTTTCAAAACCCAGCTCACCCATCTGATCAATAAACCCTTTGATTTGCGCCGGATCCTGCGAAGTAATTGCCCCCGCCAGCAGACTTTCCGAAACCTGAGGCGCGAGCTTGCGGTAAAATTTCCGGTGGGCAAGTGCCTGACGCTCTTTATCATCGCTATCGTGAAGCAATTCAAAAGTCACGTAAGACTGAAACGAACTATCTTTTTCCACCAACTGGAAAGGCCCCATCGGCAGGCTGCTTACCAGCAGGTTATGGTGCGGAAAATGCAGGAAGTTATCCTCGGCCTGGTTGTGCGACGCCCAGGTGTTGTATGCTTCATCGACGCGCCAGGAAGTGGTGCTTTTTCCGGCGTGATATGGTTTCAGTTCCCCGGCATAATGTATCAGCGCGCTGCCCTGCGGGTCGGCATTGGCAAAGGCGAAGGAAAAATCGCTTTCGGTATGCAGGCGGGTCACCTGGTCCTGCGCAACGGCCAGCACTTCTGTTTCGATCTGGTCGACGGTCACAGGTGCAGTATTCCTGTTTTGCAATGTAACCCACTTAGCGATCACCGGTATACCATCATAAATTTCGTAATGCACCTGGACTTTTGTGTTTTTATATGCCTCGGCCACAATTTCCGGCGCGGCATAATGCATGATGATATGCAATCCTTTGGGTGGCCAGTCGGTGTGCACAGCATTGTAACGCTGCTGCCAGGGGTACCGGGCTTTGGGCGGCTCGGAAGTAATACCCGTAAAACGGAACGCGCCCGGGTCGCCCAGCATATTTTCCAGCCAGCTTTCGATCAGGTACGATTTTTCAGGCTGACCACTCAGCCCGCCGATATCAAACCAGCTCGTATCAAGCCGTATCCTCACTTCCGGTTTTACTGCCCGAAGGTATTCCGCATCATTACTGATGTTCTTAAAGCTATAACAAGCCAGATTTTCACCCACGTAAAAATCCCTTCGAACCAGCCCGTTTGAAAGCCGGAGCCGGGCTGTATGGGTCTTATTGTCAACCTTTACCAGCATGGCAGCATTTGTTTTCGCAGGTTTAATGAGCCAGTCTTCCGGCTTTTCTTCTTCCGGGAATTCTGAAACTATTTTTATCCCAAAACCTTCCCTACTGATGTTTTTGATCAAATCCTGCCTTTCCTTATTTTCCTTTTCCCGGACGATTTTCTGTTCTTTATAATTCAATAAAAAGTCCTTTTGCTCGTCAAATTTCCCATTTTGAATGAGGCTGTAACGAACCGAATAGACCATTCCGTGAAAAGGCTGCTTACCGTCTTTGCTGTTCCCGACGGTGAAAAAAGGGTCTAATTTTTCGCTGCGGCTTGCGCGGTTCACGAGTTTTCCATTGAGGTACAGTTTCACTTCCCTCCCTATCGCCACGATGGCCAGGTGGGTCCACTCCACATTCATTTTTATGGCCAGGGGAACAGCTTGCCCGTCCCCAATCGCCACCCACTTGGCACCCTGTTGGGCAATGGCGTAGCCATTCGCACCATTTCCATTAGCCACTACAATATGAAAATCCTTGTCATCGGCCAAGCTGGGATTTGCCCATGTTTCAAGCACAAAATCGTCGCTGGCACTTCCAATGGCTTGGGTCGCTGCGTATTGATCCGCCGGTTCCCTGAACAAAAGCGATCCTTTTACTTTGTTTCCAGGCAGCTCTGGCGCACTCGCAAAGAAAAGCGGATTGCCCGATTTGGTCAAAACAGGCTCCCTGGAAGTAGCGCCCGTCAGAATATCGGGGCCGGCCACATAGGTAACCGCGGAACTTTTGCCCAATTGGTAAAAAGCGATCGTTTTGGTCTGGGCAACAGCCTGTATGCCTGCCAGCAAAACCATGACAGGAACGAATAGAAATTTCAGATTCATTATTTTTTATGAAAGTGCTTCAAGGTGTTATCAAAAACCATTTCTGGCTTTTGGCCGGGATGGATAGTTTCAAGGTCATTTTGCTTCCGTTCAATGCTATTTTCTTCGCCGGGCCGTCATTTTCGGAGATGCTCGCCTGCATTTGCAAGCCGGTATAATAAAGGTCCACATCGATTTCCCGGACAATGGCCTGATTGAGTGGATTATATACCATCAGCAAACCTTTTTCCTTTCCGAGCGGGTCAACGTGCAGGATTGCGTCATAATCCCGGCCGTCGGACCTGCGGAGATGCACGATGTCGGAATCCAGGATTGTTCTGTGTTTTTTGTAAAAATCAACCCATTTTTTTACCAGAATCTTGGTTTCGGGCGCATCGTACAATTGCGGCCCGCGGTAACATGCCTGCACACCCGCCCCGAACAAATTGGCCAGCCGCTGCTCATAATGCGGAAGGTGTTCTTTGAGTGGTTCGATCGTCGCGGCTGCGCCTCCGCCGTGGTATTGCACGAGCGGAACAAACATCCAGCCCATGGAAGGCGTCTTTTCCCAGGTACCGTCGTATATATTCTGGCGTTCTATGATTTCCTGCAGTTCACGCGGCAACGACCAGTTGGTTTCCCGGTAGCCCATGGCAATTTTGTTACTGCCGTTTAAAAAATACCAGTCGGGAATGTTCAGATAAATGCCTTTGCTGCGGCACCAGCGGTAAAATTCCTGTATTTCGCGAAACTGTTTCCAGCGAGAATCTTCCAGCCCACGATGGCCGGGGTGGTCTGGAGATGCACATATATCACCGGGGTATGAACCGTCGTGTTCCAGCAAATCCTGACCGGTTTTTTCATAAAAGTTATAGAGCTTTTTAAAATAATCTTTCCCCCACACGCTTTCCAGGCAGGGTGAATTTCCGAATGCAGGCTTCTTTCCCGGAGGCATCACCACATCGTTTTCCTTGTCGATCGCCCGGCTCGCCAGCAGCGAATAGCCGCCAATCGCAACACCCTTTGATTTGGCATAATCCTTCAGTTCTTTCATGCGCTGCAGGTTTTCCGGCGAAGTGTCTTCCAGATTAAACCCGCTGCCGAATGTCATGATCACCATCTCAAAACCTACTTCGGCACATTGGTCAATTGCCGCTTTCACGGGCTGGTCTTTGGCACTGCTGACGTGCATGATCACCGGGTTTTCGGTTACCCAGGGTGCTATGGTACGGTACATTTTCCTTTCGCTGAGGCCCCTTCTTTCGCGGTCGTAACTATCGTAAACCAGCTCCCAGAGCCGCATGCTTTCAAAAGAGGCGCCGCCGGCAAGTTCCTGGCCCATCCCTGTTTTGGGCATGCACACCAGCAGCGAAGGCGTTTGCAGGAGATAATTGACCTGGGTTGTATAAGTCGAGTCGACTTTCCATTCCACACATGCATTTTGTGCAGCGTTGGGCGACATCGATCCAAAAGCAAAATCACTTTCCGCAAAAATCGGAGGCATTTCCCAGCGCTGCTTGTGCTCCACGGCACTTTCCGCCTCGGTTACCGCCAGGTGTTCACTTTTGATATTATTGACAATAAATTCCGCTTTGCCTTTATTCTCCACGCTCACCCACTTACTGATCATCGGCAGGCCGTCGTACAATTCATAATGTACCTTCACATTAAGGCTGCTCAGAAAATCGAAATCCGAATCCGAACCTTTGTTTTCACCCAAAATCCAAAGTTGCTCAATCTTACTTCTGCCCACATTTCCGTCCGGGCCGGTGCTTTTGGTTTTACCTCCGCGCGGGTCTGTTTTCCCCAATCTTATATGTGTCGGAGTGCTGGCGACCGGCAATTCCGACAATACCTTATAGGTTTTCCCATCCTCAGAAACACTGCAGATCATTTTGCCCGAGCCTAAAAGTATTTTCAAGAAATAGGATTTACCGGTATCAAAACCTTCGAAATCCTGGCTCTGGCCGTCATGGAATATACGAAAACGTTTGTTGGCCGGTGAAAGGTGGAATTTGGAAGATTTGTCCCCCGCAAATTGCAGGGCAATACCCGGTCCATATCCACCACTTTCGTCCGTTCCTGAATTCAGCTTGCAAATGATCACCTTCGTCTGTTGCGGCAAAGCCTGTTCCCCATATACGACCGCGTTGGCAGGTACCAGCAGCTCCCCGGCTTTTGCTTCGTTGTTAAATGCATTGGCCAGCGCGTGCGAAGAAACGATGTTCCACTGCGGAGATAATTTGATAAAATCGTCTTTCAACAAAACTTCGCGTTGCGAATCCTGCGCTTTCAGGTTTTTGAAATTCCTGATCACGGACTCGTCGGCTTTGTAGGTAAATGCTACTTCTTTCCCTTTCGGCGGCCAGGGCAGCAGCTGCGACGACCATTCCGTCCGGCGGTTCCACTCGAAACGTTCTTTGATAGGCGAAGAGGTATAGGAAACCAGTTTGAGACTATACGGATCGGCCTTCATGCCCGGAATCCACTCGGGCAGCAGGTAATTTCCGATAGGCTGACCGGTAAGCCCGCCCACATTGATCTCGTTCCCGTTGACCCAGATCACCGCTTCCGGCGACACCGCCCGCACCAGCGCTTCATTGGTAATGAGGTTATCCAGACCAATCGTTGCACCATTTGGATTGAGCGTGAACGTCCTGGAAACCAGTCCGTTGCTCAGAACCATGTGACCTTCCGGGGTTTTGTAAATGGCCGATTTCTGCGCATCGCCGGTGACGAGCCAGTCGCTTTTGGCACGCAATGTTTCCTTATTGTAAACCGGCAGATTGCCGATATTGATCGTTTGCGCATGTGTGTGAACTGCCATAGCAAGGCACATTGCCAGCGTCAGCGCGGTCACTTTGAGGAGCGTTTTTTTCACTTTACTGATTTCTTTTGATTGCAGGATTAACCCGGGTTTAAGATATGAAAAGACATGAAATCCATTGTCACTTTCCTTTGACGATTTCAGCCTGGCCGACACTTTTGAAATCAAAATTCAGTACCGGGGCCTGCTCGCCGGAAAATTCACTTTTCACCACGATCTCGTTGCCGCCTTTCGACCACCTTGGCAATGCGCTGACTTTGATCTCTTTTAGTTTATTCCATGTTGCATCACAAAGAAATACGGATTTTCCGTCAATAATAAATTTGGAGCCTGCCTTTATCGGCTCATTGATCTCCAATACCTGATATTTATTGATTTCCAGCCGCAGTTTCGACACCGCGTCAGTTTTATTGCCGTCCACAGCCGTTGTGGTAATATACAATTGCAGAGGCTGTTCGGCATAAGGATTGTTGATTTTAAAATTCGACGCAACCGGCTCACCCGTCTGTACACTTCTGAATTGATGCACAAAGCCCGACTGCAGACTCACCGGATACAATTCCCAGGAAGTGTCTGTTCGTTTTTTCAGGTGAAATTCCTTTTTGGGGTCTTTAAATGCGGCGATCTGTGCACTGGTAAAAGCCTTCGTGTTCCGGGCTTTCTGCCACTCTCTGATGGCTTCAAAAAAGTCTGCTTTAAAGCCGCTTTTCTCGACAGTTTCATCCACACGGAGCAGGTAACCTGCATTAAAAGCTGCGCTTCTGGCCTGTATCCATTCAATTTCCTCGGGCCTGTATTCGCCTTCGAGCTTGAACCAGCCCAGCATACCCGGCATGTAATTACGTTCAAAATACCTTTGATTTTCAATACGGTAATTGATCTGGCTCTGTCGCAGGCCGCTGTACCAGGGTTCGCCCCAGTTCATATATGAGTATATATGCCAGAAATAATGACCGGTATTGGACCCGCAAACCAGCCTGCTCCGGTCCAGGTTTTTATTCCAAAGATCTATAAACTTATTTTCCCCGTAAGTACCATGACCGGTCGCTTCCAATCCTTCAAAACCGTCAAAATCCATGAGGTCGATACCGGTTTCCCTGCATACTTCGGCCAGCCGTCTGGCGTACTGGTCCTGCAAATAAATATCCGGCAAAAAGCCGCTGTAACTGTTATTGGCTAGTTTATCAACCACAACTCCGGCAGTATGGACTGCTTTTCCGGTATTAAATTGTCCTCTCACACAATTCAGCAATCGCCATGGTTTATCTTCGGAAACAGCCTGATAGGAGATCAGTTCTTTCCCGATCTTGATGGTATGCGTAGCGCCCGTATTCCTGAAAAAAGTTGGGTCTTTTACATTAATCGTCTGATCATCCGCAGTAATATCTTTGGCGAGTATTGAGCTTCCGGTTTTGCATAAACTGTCGCTGGGTATTGGCGAAACGTATTTGTCGCCGGTACCTGTAAAAGTGGTAAGCGTATGCACACCCAGGGAAATACCAGCTGCTTTTGCCTTGGCAGTCAGCCTTTTAATATCTGCCGCTCCATTCGGAAAACGTGCAGTTTTTAACCCGAAATGGCCCCAGCTTTCAAAAACATCACCAATATGTACCAGCCTGAAATCGGCCATTTTAGCATATTTAAGGCAGTTTTCCATATTATTCCCCTCATACATCATATAGGCTTCGCTCGTACGCGGGGCACGTTTGATCCAGACACCATCGATCATCGGGTGCGGCAGGCCTTCGCCCAGTTCTATTTTTTCAATTACGTTCAACGTTTCCGCCGCCGGACATCCGAAAAAAGCGATTGCACTGCCTGCAAAATCACTTTCCACCGGCGGTACATATTGGATCCTGTCGCCGCTGCCGAGTGTGCGGGCAATCCGCCTGTCGCGGGCGAACATACGGAGCTCGCTGCCAAATTCCTTTTTGACAGCCAGGCTTCCCCGGTACATCCGCACATATTCGGGCATATCGCCGTCGCGGTTCACGTCCGTGGAAACGGGCTGTCCGATCTTATCTTTCAGGGAATCCGGCAGCGTCTGGCCGGGCAGCGGATCTATAAACGAGCCACCGCCAGCATTGTCGCCATCGTCGGGAATCCCTTCGATGGTGTTGATATTGAGCGCCTGCAAACCAATTGCAAATGCAGTATCCCGCACCACGCCCACCGTTTCGCCGATCAGTTCGCCGATGGTGGTCGGATAAGGTCCCCAAACCACCGCCTGTGTACCATTCCGCGGGCTTAACGAAAGCAATTCAAACCGCAGGTATTGTTTCTTGTTCTGCACACCGATTGTAGCGGTGATGCCGCCTTCGTATTGGAGTGTAATCGATTGTTTTTGAGGATCATAAACAGCTTTTTCTGGCGCGGTGTATACCGAATCTTTGTACAAGCTCAGCATAGGCGAGCTTTGTCCTTTCGGAAAATATTCCTTGCCTGAGACCTTTTCCTGCATGCTCACAATATTACCGCGGTTGTTCAGCCCCAGCGTGAGATAATCCGTTTCCAGACTGAATTCTACTTTTTCCCCACACGAAAAAAACAACACAGCCGCCAGCAGGAACAGCTGAGAACGAAAAAGAAACTTTCTGTTTTTTAAACTCATTTCAATTATTTTTTATCAGATACTTAGGTTTAAATTGCCTTTTTCAGCACTAACAGCCCGAAATGAACCATGTACATTATTTATTTTCTTTTACTACGATCATATACCCCTTACCTCCCGGCACATTCACCGAGCTCAGCGATTGGAGCGGCTGCTCATCCTGAAAATCCTTGACAAACGGCATCGAAATCGTGCATTTGGAAGCATTATAGCCGAGCGCGGCCCAGTCGATAACAACGGAGGTACTCTGCGCTTCTTTGTCCCAGTTCGCGATCGCAACAATACTCTCAGTTTTGCCTTTGAAAACCGAGGCTTTAATATATTGATTGTTGGTGGTTACCGGGCAGGTTTTGTCCCAATATCCGATCAGGTCTTTTTCTTTGAAACCGTATTCATCCCAAAACTCCCATAGCTCGTCCGGCGTATTGCCTGCCCAGCCGGCGCGGTTGGTAATGCCATAAACCATTCCCCGCCACGGGTTACCGCCGCCTTCCAGCATTTGTCCAGGCAAACCAAACGGCAGGCCCGAAACTTCCACAAGCCAATGGTCGGGTGCGCGGTTGTAATCCCTGGCTTCGCCTATCCATACCAGGTCGAGGTAGGGCATGAGGTCCATGTAGAGATTGAGGCAGCTGGCAAATCCTGCCCAGGCGTTGTAATGGTTCCAGCTATGCAGGTCGATGCGGCCTTCGGGGCGGTTCCGGTCGATGACTTTCCGGGCTCTTTGTAAAGTGAAGCGGTCGAGTGCGGCGTCGTCGATGTATATACCGTCGATTTTCAGATTTTTTACCATCCAATCCAGGCCGGCGATGTAAAAATTATTGAGCCTGCTGTTCGGCGTTGTGATCACCGACAAATCGAACGAACCTTTGAACTTGCCCTCGCTGACCGGGTTATACCAGGCCGGAACATACTTTTCCCTCAGATTTTTGACCAGCCATTCATTCGGGCCTTTGGGATGCAGGGCTTCTGTCCGGCTGGCATTGCCGGGTCCCGGAAAAAGCACTTCCCCGTCCAGGCTGTAAAATGGCTGGAATTCAGGAATGTTCCTGGTCAGCTCGCGTGTGGTGTAATATAGTTTCAGGCGCTTGTTCTGCCCGTGCGCCTTGTCCACCAGCGTTTTGAGCTCGGCTGTATTTTCGTCGAGATAGGGATAATTGATAAAAGGATAAATGTCCTCCGCATGATGGATATTGATGATATTGGCGCCGGCTTTTTCAGCTTTGCCGATCTTGCTCAATGCATTGGTACCTCCCCCGTGAAAATACCGGTCGCCATATTTTTTTTCATTGCTAACAGACTTGAATGGTGTGATCAGAAGTTCAAAATCGTAGTTCAGTACGCTGCCGGTGGACATTTCCCGGCTGCCGGAATAGGCGTTCACTACGACGGCATTGCCCTTTTCATCCATGTTTACACCTCCTTTGTTTTCATTTCCCCAGGACGGAGGAAGCCGCAGGGGCTCAAATTTGTAATAAATATTGACCAGCGGCAGTTTGTAGTTTTCCGATTTCAGTTTCAGCCGCAGACCGCCGTTCACAGCGCCCAGCCAAACAGCATCCTGGTTTTTGGTCGTATCCCACTGCCATTTCCAGGATTCGGGGCGCAGGCCGCCTTCCCGGTTCAGCCCCATCATATAAGTTGATTTTTCTTTGGCTACCGGCACTTCCAGACGGATATCTTTGATTCTCAATGGCTTCAATGCCTTCAATTCCATTTGATAACCCGCAAACCCGTCATATTCCAGGCTACCCGTGCAGGTAAGCTGGCATTCAGGCGAACTGCTTTTGACCTGCCAGGTGATATTCCCTTGCTTTTCAGTGACAAACTTCACCAGCCCTGGCACCAGCTTGATGATATCGCCATTCTCTTTCTCTATCACAAAACGAAATGGCCCACCTGTGATCGGTTCGCCTTTTTCAGAGATATTTTGATTGGAACTGCTAAAAAAACTGGTGATTTCGGAAGGCAGACCATCGTTACCGATCACAAATGTTCTTCCGAGGATGTGCAGGGTTTTGTCCTTGCGACTTATAGGTTGATATCCTTTTGTAATTTCATCATCAATACCCACTGTACTGTTCAGCCAGTTCATGCGGGATAAACCTTTTCCTTCGTCGTAGCCGTGGTTTTCTACTTCCTTACCTTCAACCCCAAGCCTGATTTTAAGTGTCTCTTTTTTATCATTGACCAAAATCTCGGCAGTACCATCGTAAATTCCGGTAGCCACACCAGCCAGATCCACACCGATCCAAAGTGCCTGCACTTTTCCGTTCTGAATATTTATTTTTTTGGTAAAAGGTTTGCCAAGATAGTCGGTCCCTCCTGCGTTGAAGCAGCTTATCTGTTTGGAAGAAATGTTTTTCCCGTCCTTGCTTTTCAGGTCGGAGAATTTGATCGTTACATTCTGAAGGTCTTTTTTTACCGCCCAAACTCCTATCTGATAAACAAAATACTCGCCAGGGCAGGCATGCAATTCAAATGCTTTTTTGGTAAAATCCTTGTCTAACCAGGACACTTTCAGCGAATCGTTCCACCGGAGCGGGTTTTCCCTGGTTTCGCCAAACATATAAAATGAGCCTTTCAGAAACTGCCCGTGGTCCTTTTTCGCAACTTCCGGAGAGACGTATTTCTCCCCTCCACCCTGCCCGATTACGCGCGATGCAAAGCACAGCAGCATACTTAAAAAAATGTACTTCATTGAGATAGGATTTTGATGTTGGCCTGAGGCAAACCAGACCGGCTTTTTCAATTTGCTTTTAGTCTGCGCGAAATTCCCCGCAGGCACTCCAGATGCGATGTCTCGATGGTCCCGTCTCTGAAAAGGCACACATCAATGCTGACTACTCCGCCGGCCTTGTTGCATTTTCGGATATAATCGCCCATGAAGCCCGGCTTGAAACGCAGTCCGGGTGCACACCATTCATTTCCCAAATGAGACAGGATGTGCCACTGTACCCCGTCGCGCCAGCGGGAAGTGGGTATTTCACCAAACACATGTTGCTCACCGGTCGTATAGTCATCTTCGGACGTTGAAGAATTGGAGCTTGTCATTTTGGGATTATTCAAAGCGATGATCCTTTTCGGATTCCCCGCCCGCAGGCCTTTCGCGAGTATCGACCATTTTTTTTCATTGTATCCAAAATAATCGTAACATCCGTCGACCCACCAGCCTGCTACTTTGTCTTTGTATCGTTCCCCATACTCCGCCGCGACATCGGCCCACTTTTGTACATATTCCTCCGAAACTTTTTCGGTATAGCCCATCGCTTTGGCGGCTTTGTCATCCTGCCGCGGCCCGTCGCCGGTCCAGTAAAGCATGAGTTTGACGCCTCTTTTGTTCAGCGATTTATACAAATCCTCAACGAGGTCACGCTTCGAACAGGCCTCTCCGGGCTTAAAGCCAGTGAGCTTGTCGTAAGTTTTATTGGGGGCTATCAGGTAACGGGTCCGCTGCATCATGGTGAAGATCACATATGCTGCTCCAGTCGACTTGATCTGTTCCGCAAATTTCTCGGTATTGAACTCACCCACGCATTTGTCCCAATCGGAAACACCGTCCATGGTGGTAATATGGTCTCCCGCACATTGTACATCGTATAAATAATGCACAAAAACGCCCCAGCCCGCTGCCTTAAACCAATCGGTATTGCCCGCTCTTTCAGGCGAAATCCTGCTTAAAGTGTCGATCGTTAGGGTGTCGGGGCGCACCAATGCGCGCCCCGGTTTCTTCAAGGGTTCAGGATAGTTGAAATGATTGTTTCCCGGGTTAAGGGAAATAATTAGTGTAAAAAGGAGGGTCAGGAATGTAAAGTTGTTCATGGGGTTTTTTGTTTTTAAATGGCGGAACGCTCCCGCGCTCCGACCTCAGCAAAGCCCAACGGGCTGACATTTTGATAGAATAAATATTAACCATCCGAATGAACCCCGGCAGGGGTGATATTATTCCGGATCTTTAATGTCACCCCTCCGGGGTTTTGATTTCGGTTTTTCTTTTCGTTTCTATAAAAATTTCATCCCTTCGGGATTATCGCTGCGGCATCTATACAGAATTCCGATGGCGACCCTGTGCCTTGGCTCCGACCGCAGCAAAGCCCAAAGAGCTGATATTTTTATAGTTTCTATAATTATTACATCGCTTCGGGATTGTTGCTACGGCATCGAAACTAAATTTTCGATGGCGACCCCGTCCCGTCGCTCCGACCTCAGCAAAGCCCAACGGGCTGACATTTTTATAGAAATAAATATTAACCATCCGATTGAACCCCGGCAGGGGTGATATTATGAATGCTAATGCCACCCCTTGCGGATTTTCGCTACGGTATCAAAACAGAATTTTCGATGGCGACCCCGTCCCGTCGCTCCGACCTCAGCAAAGCCCAAAGAGCTGACATTTTTATAGAATAAATATTAACCATCCGATTGAACCCCGGCAGGGGTGATATTATTCCGGATCTTTAGTGTCACCCCTCCGGGGTTTTGATTTCGGTTTTTCTTTTCGTTTCTATAAAAATTTCATCCCTTCGGGATTGTCGCTGCGGCATCTATACAGAATTCCGATGGCGACCCGTCCCGTCGCTCCGACCTCAGCAAAGCCCAACGGGCTGACATTTTTATAGAAATAAATATTAACCATCCGATTGAACCCCGGCAGGGGTGATATTATGAATGCTAATGTCACCCCTCCGGGGTTTTGATTTCGGTTTTTCTTTTCATTTCTATAAAAATTTCATCCCTTCGGGATTGTTGCTACGGCATCGAAACAGAATTTTCAATGGCGACCCCGTCCCTTCGCTCCGACCTCAGCAAAGCCCAACGGGCTGACATTTTTATAGAAATAAATATTAACCATCCGATTGAACCCCGGCAGGGGTGATATTATTCCGGATCTTTAATGTCACACCTCCGGGGATTTTCGCTACGGCATCAAAACAAAATTTTCGATGGCGACCCCGTCCCGTCGCTCCGACCTCAGCAAAGCCCAACGGGCTGACATTTTTATAAAAATAAATATTAACCATCCGATTGAACCCCGGCAGGGGTGATATTATTCCGGATCTTTAATGTCACCCCTCCGGGGTTTTGATTTCGGTTTTTCTGTTCGTTTCTATAAAAATTTCATCCCTTCGGGATTGTCGCTGTGGCATCTATACAGAATTCCGATGGCGACCCTGTGCCTCGCTCCGACCTCAGCAAAGCCCAACGGGCTGACATTTTTATAGAAATAAATATTAACCATCCGATTGAACCCCGGCAGGGGTGATATTATGAATGCTAATGCCACCCCTCCGGGGTTTTGATTTCGGTTTTCTTTTCGTTTCTATAAAAATTTCATCCCTTCGGGATTGTCGCTGCGGCATCTAGACAGAATTCCGATGGCGACCCTGTGCCTTCGCTCCGACCGCAGCAAAGCCCAAAGAGCTGATATTTTTATAGTTTCTATAATTATTACATCGCTTCGGGATTGTTGCTACGGCGTCAAAACAAAATTTTCGATGGCGACCCCGTCCCGTCGCTCCGACCTCAGCAAAGCCCAACGGGCTGATATTTTTATAGAAATAAATATTAACCATCCGATTGAACCCCGGCAGGGGTGATATTATGAATGCTAATGCCACCCCTCCGGGGTTTTGATTTCGGTTTTTCTTTTCGTTTCTATAAAAATTTCATCCCTTCGGGATTATCGCTGCGGCATGCCGGGCGGCCAAAGAAGGCTACTCCAAAGGATCAAATGTCCCGCCCCAGCCTTTATTCTGCTCGATTTTACTGTTACGATCCAGAACTGATTTAGGAATGCCGAAGAACGAATATTTGTCTTCCTCCAGCATTACGATCGGCCGGTAGTCACGCACTTCCGAAATGGTGAACTGGTTCGCGATGGCGTTGATGTCTTCCAAACCCTTGGGCCGGTTGGCTGCAGTACCATTCCATTCGAATCTTAATCCGTGGAAATATTTGTCCTTGAAGCTGTTGAAAGTCGAAGCATAGATCCGCCATCTCCGCAAATCCCAGAAACGCTGTCCTTCGAATGCAAATTCTACCAAACGCTCGTCCATCATAGCTTTTCTTACATCCGCAATGGTCGTGGCCGTGATGCCATAGTTTGCTTTTGCACCCGGCTCAATGCCCGCCCGCTCGCGGATTTTGAACATTGCCGCCAATGCCTCGGCAGTCTTATTGATTTCATTGGCTGCCTCGGCCATATTCATGAGGACTTCGGCATAACGGATCTCGATCCAGTCCACCTGTCCGTCTTCAACGGTGGTGCGGGTAATGTTCCTGTCGAGCATTTTGGCAGGATAAAAACCTGAATGCGAATAGAGGTTTTCGCTATTGTCGGCTCTTGCTTCCTTGCCATTGATGCCCGTCGCCGGGTTTCCGTCCGAATCATAGTAGTAAGTCCACATATTTTCTTTACCAAACATTTCGGCCAGGAAAGGCTCGGCGCCGTTGTAGGCGATGGATGCATAAAAACGTTTATCCCGGTCTTTAAACAATGTCTTGTAATCCATTTTGGCAGGATCATATTTCGACCCGTCTTTCATCGGATAGGCATTAACCAGTTCGAGAGAAGGGATATTCCCGCCTACACAACCCCGCGCATACAGCAGCGGACGCATACAAGCCTGGGAGTAACCATTGGCAAAACCTGGGTACTGGAATCTCTTGACCATAATCACTTCCTTGTTCATTTCGTCTGTCCAGAGGTCCTTGTAATTGGCATACAAACCTTTACCCTGCGAATCCAGAAATGCCAGTGCTTCTTTGTTTGCATTGTAAGCCGTTGTCCAGCGTGCGATATCATTGGCTCGGTTGAACTGTGGGCTCGCCCAGTACAAAAGCACGCGGCCTTTGAAAGACATGGCCACACATTTATCGATCCGGCCAACTGTGGAAAGCGGCTCCACCAGGGAAATGGCTTCGTCCAGATCCTTCACAATCTGCGCAATACATTCCGAAGTTTTGCTTCTTGGCACAAAAATCGCGGCATCGTCTCCGGGGGCTTCGGGTTTTAATATCAGTTCAACACCTCCGTAGGCCTTCACCAACCGGAAATAAGCCCATGCCCGCCAGAAATACGCCTGGCCTTTCAGCGAGGCTTTGATATCATCGGCAAAAGTAGCTTTGTCGACCAGGGCCAGGAAAATGTTGATCTTCCTGATATGATCGTAGGGAGGACTGTCGGTATTGCCGATATCGTTGTATGAATCTGCGGTAAGCGTACCATTCAGATATTCGCTGAGCGCCTCGGCGTACTCGCTGTTTACAACCATGGTTTCGTCGGTGCGGCGGCCTACGGTAAAATTGCTCGGCATAAAATTAGCGTACATGTCGTTCACATAAGCCTCCGCTACCTTTGGATTGGTGAGAACGTCCTCGCTTCCAAGTGCTTCCAGATTCGACTTGTCGAGCGGGTCACATCCTGCGAAGAGCAGAAAGAACAACAGATTTGACAAGAATATATATACTGATTTCATGTTGTTATGCATTAGGGAAAAATGACAAATTGATTAAAACGTGATGTTTGCGCCCATGGTGAAGGTTTTCATGGTCGGGTATGCATTCATACCTGCCACACTCGGATCGTGGTATTTGTATTTCGAGAGTGTAAACAGGTTGGTTCCCGACACGAAAAAGTTAATCGCCGACATAGAAACCTTCTTTACGATGCTTTTGGGTACCATGTAATTCAGATTTACATTTTGAAAGCGCAAAAAGCTTCCGTTTTTCAACCAGAACGTAGAAGCAAGGTGATCGTTGGTGTAATCCCAGGTCACCGGCTGCGGGTATTCCGCATTTACGTTTTCGGGAGACCATGAATCCAGCCAGAACGATGGCGGGCGTGCTCCGTCGAAAAAGCGTCTGCCATATCCGTCGTCGTACAATTTGGAGCCGCCGGTAACGCCCTGAACGAACACATCCACGCCTATACCTTTCCAGCTCGCCCGCAAGTTCAATCCGAATGTATATGGGTTCAGCGAATGTTTGCCTTTCAGTACCTGGCGGTCGTAATCATCGATCTTGCCGTCGGGTGCGCCATTCTGACCATTGACATCCTGAAAGTTAATCGCTCCCAATGCGGCCGGACGTCCGTAAATGGTATACCCCGCAGGCAAAGCAGCCAGTTGTTCGTTGGTGCGGATGATATCCGTGGCAACCAGCATTTTGATATAATCGGTAGGACGACCGTTCGGATTATCCACATCCTGAACGTTCTGGGCCACATCACGCAGTTTTACTTTATTGGCGGCATAGGAGAAGTTACCTTTGATACCATAGGAAACATCGCCGGCATTGCCATTGTATCCCAACTCGAACTCGTAACCCTGTGCATTGACAATCCCGTAGTTTTCTGGCGGCATGCTGCCTCCGAATGACACCGGCAGGGATGCAATCCGGGAATCGAGAATGTCATAATTATGTCTTTTGAAATACTCCGCCGAGAACAGGAACCCGCCTAAAAATTGCGCGTCCAGCCCCAAATTAAGCTCGCTTGTTTTTTCCCAGGTTAATTTTTCATTCACGATACCATTGTAACGCACACGCGGCTGAGGTGTATTTCCGAACAAGTAATCACCATTTACAGAATAGGATTCGGCCCATTTCCAGCCACCGACGGCATCATTACCCGCAAGACCAAAGGAACCGCGCAGTTTCAGGAAATCGATCTTTTTAATATTGAAAAAATTCTCTTTTGATAATACCCATCCTCCCGACACCGAAGGAAATACCCCCCAGCGATAGTCAGGCCCGAAAAGCATCGAACCGTCTCGACGGGCCGTTGCATTGATAAAATATTTGTCATCGTAGCTGTACAAAACCCGGCCAATGTAGGAAGCCCGGCCAAACTCCCTTTCCTTGCCATTCACATAAGAGTCTGTCCGTGAAGAGGATGTTGCCCAGAACTGGTCGTTTTGTACCAAAGGAAAACCTTCACGCACGCCGTAGAAATAATCGTATTTGCCTTCACTTTGTTCGTAAATCAGCACCGCGTCCACATTGTGTTTACCAAACTGCCGGGCATAATTCGCACTGAAGTTCAGCTGGTAATTGCTGGTTGCCTCCTGGATTTTGGCGAGGCGTTCTTTGTTGGGATACGCCGATTTGATGCTGCCGATAATTTCGTCCGTATAAATGAATCCGCTGGTACCTTTTCTGACAACATCGTACAAAGTGGTTTTCAGCTCGTGCAACTTCATGGTTGTGGCTTCATAATTCGGGCTGAATTTACCTGAAACCGACAATCCCGGCAGGAAAGGAAGCTTGTAGGTCAGGCCGAGGATCATCTGGATATTGCGTTCGATGCGGGTGTTGCTGCCACCTTCTTCCACAAATGCGAGCGGGTTACCGATCCAGCCCGGGTTAATGAATTTTCCATCAGAAGTTTTAGGCGGGACGTTTGGCAGGTAATAAAGCAGCCTTCCCCAGAGGTTCCCGAAAGCAGGATTTATGTCGAAACCGTCATCGCCGGAAAGGTCTTCCTGCATGGCAAACCGCTTTTTTGTTCCCTGATTGTAAGAGACGTTGAAAACGCCGGTGAGGTTTTTTGTAATATTTACGTCAATATTAGAGCGGAAATTATATTTTTTGAAATCTGCATTTTTAATAAAGGCTGTCTGGTCAAAATAGGAACCACCAATGAAATATTTCACGGCATCGGTCCCTCCCGAGGCAGAAAGGGAATGTCTTTGCAGGACCGGATTTTTGTAAGCAAGTGTATACCAAGCTTTTGCTGGGTCGTGATCATTGAAATAAGCCACTTCCTCTTCGTCGTACATCGGTGCAATTCCCCGGTTTGTCCGCGCATAATTGTTGAGCCGCACCATATCCTTGGCCCCCACATAATCCGGGATCTTGGACGGATTGTCGAAGCTGTAAGAATAGTTGTAATTCAGCTGAAACTTGCCGGAAGCTCCTTTTTTGGTAGTGATCAAAACGACCCCATTGGCTGCCCGCGCCCCGTAAATCGCACCGGATGCCGCGTCTTTAAGGACGGTTACATTGTCCACCTCGGAGTAGTCCAGTGCATCAAACATTCGTTTGTCCGTGATCACCCCGTCTATGACATAGAGCGGATCGTTACCGGTGTCTTTCCAGGTATTGACGGAACGTATCCTGATCGCGGGCGCATACCCCGGCGCTCCGGAGGCCTGGTTGACATACACCCCGCTCAGTCTTCCCGCCAGCGCACTCGACAGGTTGGGTACCGGGTTATTCTTGACATCATCGGATTTCATGGTGGTGATGGCGCCGGTGACGGAGGTTTTTTTCTGTGTTCCATAACCAACCACCACAACCTCTTCCAATGCCTTGTCGTCTTCTATAAGTTTAATATCCAATACAGTAAGCGAACCCACAATGACTTCCTGGCCGATATAACCCACGTAGCTGAACACCAGCCGGGCATATTGATCGGGTACGTCCAGCTGAAATTTACCATTGACGTCCGTGGCTGTTCCCAGCTGCGTGCCTTTCAGCAGAATACTCACCCCCGGGAGCCCCTCCCCAAGATTATTGACCACCGTGCCCCGTACGGTAATATCCTTTTGTTCAGCCCTGTTGAGCTTCTCGACCAGCACACCTTTCATACGCTTTTCAACTTCCTCCTGCGTCCCTGCATACGTATTTTCTTTGGGCTCCGACATTTCCTGTATCAGTTCCGATTGCGGGCCAGGTACCTTCTCGCTCCTTTTCTTGATCACGATCGTTTTATCCACGATGCTGTAAGTGAGCGGCTGGCCTTTCAATACCTCGTCCATAGCTTCTTTAACAGAGCCGCTCTGCACGTTCAGCGTCACTTTCGAGGCATTTTTTACAATTTTATTGTCGTAAAAAAACTTGTAACCGCTTTGTTTTTCGATCCGGGCAAATACATTGGAAAGCGGAGCGTCTTTAACAGAAAGGATTATTTTCTGAGAGACGCTTTCGGCTGATACATGAACACATGCGATCGCTATCAAAAAAGCCATCAGTTTCATTATCAAAATCAATTTAAAGAAATAACGCTGGGTTATATACGCTTCTTTCCTGTGTAAAATAATTTGCATACTTTTGTTCGGGTTTGGATGGTAAGAATGTTTTTTTCCGTTAAGAAAGGCAGTTCTTTCCCGTTCCGCTTTTTGCGGACAGGAGGCTATCCCGATCTTCAGCCGTTTCAGGTCAGATCTGAAACGGTTTTTTTATGATCCGGGAACCGTATCGTGGTTTCTTTCGTCTTTATTTTCTCATAGTCGCAGGTTTAGAATTAGCATCGGGTATCAATCGGTCACTATTATTTTTTTGTTTTCAATCCGGAAATGCACGTCGCCGAGTTCGAGTATCTGCAGTACTTTTGATAACCTGGTATTACGCTCGATCTGCCCTACAAACTCATACTCCTTAGACTTACCTTCATAAACCACTTCCATGTCATACCAGCGTGAAAGCTGCCGCATCAGTTCGGGCAAACCGATGTTGTCAAACCGGAAATATCCTTCTTTCCATGCTATAACATGCTCGGTATCAACATTTTTTATATCAAAAACACCTTTCGATTTTTTTTCTGAACCTTCCGCAAATTCCGCCTGCTGGCCAGGTTTCAGTAATACGCCCCGGTCATTTCCTTTCGCCTCCAGCTTGATGCTGCCTTCCAGTAAAGTCGTTTTGATAGTGCTTTCGTCAGCATAGCTGTTCACATTGAACCTGGTACCCAGTACCTCCACCAGCTGATTACCCGCTTTCACTTTGAAAGGTACTTTTTTGTCCTTTTTTGAAACTTTCACTACCTCAAAATAAGCCTCACCCACAATCTCCACCACCCGCTCTTTCGCCTGAAATACAGTAGGAAAACGGATAGAAGATGCTGCATTGAGCCACACCCGGGTACCGTCTGGCAGTTTTACCTGATACTGACCGGCTTTCGGCGTCGTGATGGTATTATAGCCCATGTTTTCTGCTGCGCCCTGTTTTTCGAATTGATACACAAGCTCTCCCTGCTTCGTCTTGATCACCGCAAATTGACCTTCCTGTGCCAGTTTTCCGTTACCGGCCTCATGCAGCATAATACTCTGCCCGTTGGCCAGTGTAAGTTTCGCCCGGCTTTCTCCCGGCAGAGCATCCACGGCCATCGCCGTATCAGGCACCTGCGGCGCCACCGGTTTTTTGTAAAATACATTTACTGCCAGCGTGCTGGCTATCACAATACAGGCCGCTGCTGCGATCCACACCAGCAGGGGTCTGGTTTTGCCCTGTACCGCGGGCCGGTTCACTGGCAGTGCCGCCCAAACGACGTCCAGCTGCTTTTCCAGTTCATCTGAGTCCAGGGTATTATCCCCTGATCTGCCCTGACTGAGATACCAGCTTTCCAGGAGCGCCATTTCGTCTTCGGTAAGTGTGCCGTCCTTATATTTTTTTAAAAGTTCTTTAGCCTGTTGATCCCTCATCATACATATTCGCTGATTGATGTATATAAGACGGCTTAGTACCACAGAAGTAGTAGACGACCCAAGAAAATTTTTCTTTTTATAAGTTTTTCAGAATAAAAGCCAGTGTGAACGCGATATCGAGTTTCTGACGGAGAATGGTCAGGGCGTTGCTGACTTGTTTTTTGACGGTTTTGTCAGAGATGTGAAGTTCTTCTGCGATTTCTTTGTACGAAAGGTCTGTATTTCTGCTGAGTTCAAAAACCGCTCTCATTTTGGGCGGCAGGAGGGAAACCTCTTTTTCAATCAGCACCGTCAGTTCTTTTTCCCTCACCTGTTGATCGGTCACACATTCACCGTTCTCAATAAAATCGGCCAGGGAGTTGATATATTTCTGCTCCACTTTCCGGTGCGCGATCACATCTAAGATCCTGTTTCTGACAGCTTTATACAAATAGGAAGAAAACGACGTGGTCAGCTTTACGGACTTTCGGTTGACCCAGAGTGCCGTGAACAGTTCCTGTAAAATATCCTTGGCCTCTTCCTGGTCGCCCAGCATGCGGTAGGCATGCAGAAAGAGCACACCTTTGTAGCGTTGATAGATTTCGGCAAATGCCTGATCATCGTCTTGCGCTACCAGTGCAGCCAATTCAAAATCGCTACTTTGCTGATAAGAATCCATGTCATAAAAAACCAAATATAACATAAATATAACACAGCAAATTACTACTGTAAAAAACAATCGTCAGTTCATTGCCCAGTCTGTTGTTCGGTCAGGCCCTTCTTGTTGACATAGGCTTTTTCAAGTGAAATTTTGATTTCTTCCAGTCTGAGCGGTTTGGATATGTAGTAGTCCATGCCGGCCCTGATGCATTCTTCTTGATCTTCCTTCATGGCATTGGCCGTCATGGCCACAATAAAAGGCTGCTCCATTTCTTGCGCACGGATCCGGCGCGTAGCTTCCAGACCGTCCAGCTCAGGCATTTGTACATCCATAAAAACCACGTCGAAATTGTCTTCAATGGCAGCTTCGACTGCTTCGAGACCGTTCCTGGTCACAACGGGACTGTAGCCGAGTTTTTTGAGAATATTGATAAAAAGCTTCTCGTTGATCTGATTGTCCTCGGCCATC
This sequence comes from Dyadobacter bucti, assembly GCF_005869225.1. GTDB lineage: Bacteria > Bacteroidota > Bacteroidia > Cytophagales > Spirosomataceae > Dyadobacter > Dyadobacter bucti. The sequence goes on from NZ_SWFP01000002.1 coordinate 897,522, forward strand.
AGAATGTGAAGTGGGTTGCTTGCAGAAAACGCAACAGAAAGATTCGACGATGCTGGTTCGCGGACGGTGTCATCCGTTTCACGTACCTGTTTCAGTTCCATCTGGATAAGTTTGCCAAGCTGGTTGTATCGTACCGGCTTGGTTAAAACAGCTGAAAACAATTCTTTTTGATTTCGCCCCGTATCATCGCCGACTGAGCTCAGAAGGAATATGGGCAGCGACGGATATTTTCTTTTCACAACGGAAGCCAGGCCGATGCCGTCCATTCCCGGCATGTGCTGATCTGTAATGACAAGATCAAAACTGGAACGCCCTTCCAGGATCTGAAGTGCCTGTTTTGCCGAGGACGCCAGCGTCGGGACCAGTTTCCACTGCTCCATCTGCACCTGTAAAATATGCAGATTGGTTTCATTGTCATCCACAATCAGCACCGATTTCCCTTCATTTCCTACGGTATTGAAATGCACATATTGACGCGTAGGCTGGTTACTGAGCCCGGCCACAATTGTAAACCTGAAACAGGTCCCCTCGCCCACTTTGCTTTCCACACCAATTTCCCCGCCCATAAGCATCACCAGTCGCTGACTGATCACCAGGCCAAGCCCGGAGCCTCCGTATTTCCTTGTATGAGAGGAATCCACCTGAGAAAAGGCCACAAAAAGCCTGTCGAGCTTGTCGGCCGGGATACCGATGCCCGTGTCGCGGATCGCAAAACGCAGCTCGATGTGTTCTGCATCTATCGCCTTTGAAAAATGTACATTGATAAAAATCTCCCCCTGATGTGTGAACTTGATCGCGTTGCCTACGAGGTTGATCAGTATCTGCCTCAACCGCTGGCTGTCCCCGATGATCTGGTTCGGCACCATAGGTTCTATTTCATATACCAGATCGAGGCCGATCGCAGCGGCCTTGGAGGAAAAAAGGTCCAGAACAGCTTCAATACAATCTCTGAGGTCGAAACTGATCATTTCCAGATCGATGTTCCCCGACTCTATTTTCGAGAAATCAAGAATATCGTTGATCACCGCCAGCAGGCTGTCGCCACTATTGATGATCGTTTCCGTGTACTCTTTTTGCTCCCCGGTCATTTCCGTTTGTGAAAGCAGCATCGCCATCCCGATCACCCCGTTCATCGGTGTCCGGATTTCGTGGCTCATGGTAGCCAGAAAAACGCTTTTGGCCATATTTGCTTTTTCCGCTTCCTCCCTGGCCAGTTGCTCCTGTTCGTTCTGGATATGCAGCTTTTCATTCAGGTTCTGAAGCTCCTGTTTTTGGCGGATGATCTCCTCGGTACGCTCCCGTACCTGCCTGACCAGCAATCTTTTCTGCTCGCCGATCACCTTGATGCGCAGCCTGTAAAGGCTGTATATCAAACCCAGCACCAGCAATGTACCCAGCGCCCTGAACCAGAAGGTCTGCCAGAACGGAGGTGAAATATGGATGATCAGGCTGGTACCTGCTTCATTCCACCGGCCATCGTTGTTGGCGCCTTTCACCTGAAACACATAGTCGCCGGGATCCAGATTGGTGTAGGTAGCCTTGCGATTGGTGTTGCTGTAAATCCAGTCTTCGTCAAAACCTTTGAGCTGATAAGCATACTGGTTCTTTTCAGGCATGGTGTAGTTCAGCGCAGCGAACTCAAAAGAGATAACGGACTGGTAATAACTCAGATGGATTTCTTTTGCTTCAAGAATATGTTTGGAGAGAGGCGCATTTTCCTTTCCGATTTTGGCGGGCTTATTGAAAATCTGAAAGCCCGTGATGTATACAGGCGGCACGTAGGAATTGTCAACAAGTTTGTCGGGATAAAAGGTGCTGAACCCCCGTACCCCGCCAAAAAACACCTCGCCATCTGCCGTCTGGTAAAAAGAATTACTCTTAAACTCACTGCCTTGCAATCCGTTTCTCAGCCCGAAATTCCGAAAAATCTTATTTTTGGGGTTAAACTGCGAAACCCCATTGTTAGTACTTAACCACAGATTACCCTTTTTATCTTTGACGATCGCGTGGATCACATTGCTGGCCAGCCCGTCTTTCTCGGTATAGGTGATAAAAATCTGCCGTTTCCTATCAAAATAATTCAAACCACCACCCAAAGTCCCGATCCATAAATCGCCGTTATCAGCTTCCTGGATAGTCTGTATTTTGTTACTGGAAATCGAGTTTTTATCCTTGCTCTGGTTTTGATACCGTGTAAATTGCTTTTTCACCGGATCGAAAAGATTGAGGCCATTAAAAGTCCCTACCCAAATTCTCCCCGCGCCGTCCTGGAAAACTTTTGTGACGACATCGCCGCTGATGCTCGTGCTGTCAATCGGATCATAGCGGTAATGCGTGATTTTGCGGGTTTTTATGTCAAAAAAATCCAGTCCTCCTTTCCATGTCCCCAGCCAGATATTTCCGTCACGGTCTTTGAAAATATTGTTCACGTCGGCTACCGACAGGCTCGAAGGGTCGTCGGGATCAGGCTTGTGGTGTTCAAATTTCCCGGTTTTGACATTAAAAAGGTCGAAACCACCCATGTGATAGGCCAGCCCGAGGATATCGTCGGAAATTTGTACGACCGAGATCACATAGTCATTGCTCAGCGAGTTGACATTGGACTTGTCGTGCCGGAAATGGGTAAACTTCTTGGTTTTTCTGTCAAAAAGATTCAATCCGCCACCGTCGGTACCGATCCATATCTTGTTGCTGTCGCTATCCCCGCAAATCGAAAGTACCAGGTTATTGCTCAGGCTGTTGTCATTGCCCGCAGTTTTGCGGTACGACTTGAACTTCCGCCCGAAGCGCGACTGAAAATTCACCCCGCCTGCAAAAGTGCCGATCCAGAGATTATCCGTCGGGTCGCGGTAAATACAGTAAATGGAATTGTCGTTGATGGAAGTATAATCGTCTTCTACCTGCCGTATGGTCGAAAACACATCGGTCGACTGATTGTAGATGCTGATCCCTCCGTTTTCAGTACCGATCCAAAGCCTTCCGTCGCGGTTCTCGGCAATGGACAAAACATCATTGTGCGCGAGGCTCTGGCTGTCGTCGGCATTGTATTGAAAAGTACGGAAGGAATCAGTTTCGGGCTGGTAAAGCGACAAGCCGCCCCCGTGCGTACCAATCCAGATATGTCCTTTTGAATCTTTATACAAGGCCTTGATCCAGTCCGATTTCAGGCTTCCCGGGCCGTCGCCGCGGAAGTACCCGGCATATCTGGCAGTTTCGGGGTTAAAACGGTACAGCCCAGATTCTGTCCCTACCCACAAAAAACCGTCTTTACCCTCAATTACCCGGGAAATATTGGCGGGAGCCTTGTGTTTATTTTTTTGGTCGGCACGAACAAATATTTTGCAAGACCCCTTCTTTGGATCGAACAGCAGCAACCCGTGGTTGGTCCCCAGCCAGATGCGGCCCTTGCTGTCCTGAAAAATATCATTGACACTGTGGTTTGCAGACTGGTCAAAATAACGTTCGAAACGATCCTCGTCCCTATTAAACCGGTTCAGGCCGGTTGCGGTACCTACCCACAAGTTCCCCTCTCTGTCTTCAAGAATGTCCAGAATATAACTGTCGTCTATGGTGTTAGGGTCGGTTTGCTCGTGTTTGTAATGTTTGAAAATGTAACCGTCATATCGGTTGAGCCCGTCATCGCTGCCGAACCACATAAATCCTTTTTTATCCATCAAAATGGATCCGATATGATTTTGAGAAAGCCCTTGGTTCGTAGTTAATGCTCTGAAGAACTGGTTCTGCCCGAATACAGCGGAAGAAAAAAGGAGCAGAATGAAAAGACTTGCGGGCCTAAATGCAGGGATGAAGTTCATTTTTATGGATGTGTGCACAAAATTTAGCAAAATGTTCTGATATAGAAAAAAGTCTACATGAAATCAAATATTTCGTAAATATACTTCTAGTATACACCAGTTGCATCATAGGCTTACCTTAAACAATGAATAGGATTTTGTGAGACTGTGCTTTTAATGTCAAATCCATTTTCTTGAAATGAAAAATATCCTGATCCTGCTGGCGTGCTTTGTTGCTTTTTCAGCATCCGCACAACTGGCGCAGAAAGCACATCCTCGTTTACTTTTGCTAAAAGGAGAAGAGCAGGCACTATTGGCGCAAGTGAAAAAACACAAAGAATGGGCAGGTATCCACTCGGAAATATTGGGGGAATGTGATAAAATTATTGTTTTGCCTCCTGTGGAAAGGATCAAGATCGGCAGGCGTTTGCTGGACAAATCCCGTGAATGTCTCAGGCGTGTCTTTATGCTGTCGTACGCGTACCGGACTACCCAAAAAAAGAAATATCTGAACAGAGCTGAAAAGGAGTTACTGGCGGTAGCCGCATTTGAAGACTGGAACCCTACCCATTTTCTGGATGTGGCCGAAATGACCATGGCAGTTGCCATAGGTTACGACTGGCTTTTCGACCAACTCTCTCATGACAGCAGAAAGACTATCCGTGAAGCAATTATCCGAAAAGGCATCGAGCCTTCTCTTGACAAAAAATACAATGCTTTTCTCAACGCCGAAAACAACTGGAACCAGGTCTGCAACGCCGGGATTTCCTTTGGCGCGCTGGCCATTGCAGAAGACGAGCCGGAATTATCTAACCAGATGATGTTGAGGGCGGTATCGAGTATCTGGAAATCACTGCCCGCCTATCAGCCCGACGGCGCTTACCCCGAGGGATTCGGTTATTGGGATTACGGAACCAGTTTCAATGTACTCTTTGTCAGCGCCCTTGAAAAAGCGCTGGGTTCAGATTTTGGTTTATCGAAATCTCCGGGTTTTCTGCAAACCGGAGGTTTTGTCGCAAATCTCGTCGGTCCTACCGGTTTGGCACATAACTGGGGTGACAGCGGTCTCCGGGAGGATTTGAACCCGGCACTGTTCTGGTTTGCGGAAAAAACAAAGACCCCTTCCTTGCTTTGGGCTCAAAAAAAGCTGCTCGAAAATCATGGCGACGAGGTGGTCCGGAACCGGATATTACCCGCTTTGCTGATATGGGGTGCCAATACCGATTTGGACGCGATCAAACCACCTGCTAAGAAATTCTGGATGGGCCAGGGCACTTCGCCGGTCGCGCTTATGCGGACCTCCTGGACCGACCCGGCTGCTATTTTCGTAGGCGTAAAGGCAGGTTCACCTTCTGTTAATCACGCGCACATGGATGCGGGTTCCTTTGTGCTGGATGCCGTGGGCGAAAGATGGGCGATGGATTTTGGTATGCAGAATTATAATTCACTGGAAGCAAAAGGCGTGGATCTCTGGAACCGTTCGCAGAATTCTCAGCGTTGGAACGTTTTCCGACTTAACAATATGGCGCATAACACTTTAACATTCAATAACCAGCTGGTCAATGTAAAAGGTTATTCCAAAATTGACGCGTGGTCTGATGATCCCGCACAGCTTGCCGCAGTGACTGATCTGTCTGAAATGTACGAGGGGCAGGTTACCGCTGTAAAAAGAGGTATCGCCATTGTGGATGAAAAATATGTGGTGATACGCGACGAAGTAAAAACATCGGGAACAGCTGCGACCATGCGATGGAATTTGCTAACCCAGGCGGAGGTAAGGATTTTGGATGGTAAGACCGTGGAACTATCTCAAAACGGCAAAAAAATACTGCTGGTTTTTGACACAAAAGCTAAGATAGAAATCAAAACCTGGCCCACCGACCCACCCCACGACTACGATGCCCCTAACCCCGATACGCGTTTTATAGGTTTTGAAACGATCATCCCGGCGGATTCCGAACAGAGCTTTAACGCTTATTTCACAACCTCGCCGGCTATTCCTGCCCCGAAGCCACTGTCTAAATGGCAGCTGAAATCAAAGTAAGTATTTATGCCAGCGCCTCCTTGTTGTATTTCCCACGGTACTCCAATGGCGACATGCCGGTAATTTTCCGGAATACTTCCCGGAATGCTTTCACATCCGAATAACCCACTTCATACATCACTTCATTGATTGTTTTGCGACTGGTTTCGAAGGCTTTTTTGGCAGATTCAATTTTTACTCTTTGTGCATATTCAACAGGCGTGTTTCCGGTTGCTTTGATAAATCTCCTGTCAAAATTTCTCCTGCCGACCGAGAATCGGGAAGACAGATGTTCCACTGATATTTTTTCGTACGGCTTGCTTTCAATATATGCCTGGGCTTCCCTGACCATTTCGTCCCCGTGCAGCTTCTGGCCTTTGAATATTGTAAATGCCGACTGGCTATGCCTGTCCATTTCAATCTGAAAAACTTTGGAACAAAAAACCGCTGCCTGCCGGTCGTAATACTTTTCAATCAGGTAAAGTACCAGATTCAGGAAAGAATATGCCCCCCCATTAGTGTAGATCCCGTTTTCATCCGTGATCAGCTTATCGGTCTGCAGATTCACTTTCGGGAACATGTTCCGGAAATTATCTGCCACAGCCCAGTGCGTAGAGCAGGTTTTGCCATCCAGCAATCCCGACGATGCCAGCATAAACGCGCCGGTACAGATACTCGCTATTTCAGCCCCGTTTCTGTATTGTTTGGCAATCCAGCCGATCAGCAGCTCATTGTCCTCGACGGCCTTTTGGTAATTGTGGTTCAGCGAAGGAATAATGATGAGGTTGGTTTTGACAATGCCCGAGATATGGGTGTGCGGCTTCACTGAGAACAGGCCGTCGTAGAATTCCACTTCTTTTGAAATTCCGGCGAGCTGGATTGTAAACAACTCATTTCTCCCGGTTTCTTTCCAGTATGCATTAGCCCTTGTAAAAATCTTATACGCACCGACTATACTGCTCAGGTTGTTCTCTCCGTCGGGGACTATTATAGTGAGATGTTTCATTATTTTTTTAGACAAAGATAAAAACCTGCATTGTCCAAATCAACCCGTTAGAATGTATGATTTCCACCTCAAACCGGAGGGCTGTTTGAAATACCATCAACGCAAGCTGAATTTATTTCCAGATCGTGAAACAAACACCGGGTGCAGTATTGATATATATGGTTCCAGGCACAGGTAACTTCACGAAAATAACCAACCCGGCAATTTTTTGCTTTGTCGTTCTGTTTATTATATATTGATGACTTAAAGAAACGATTTATTTTTTAATGACATGGAGATGAACAACTTGCTGCTATATTCGAAACTTGAGACATTGCCTGAGCATATGAAAGCTGAGGTAGTGGACTTTGTAGATTTGTTGATCAAAAAGACTGTCGGCAATGAAAAGGATGACAAGCCCAAACCAAAATTTGGAAGCGGGAAAGGCACGTTCAAAATGGCTCCCGACTTTGATGCCCCTCTTGAAGATTTCAAAGAGTATATGTAATGAAGATAAACCATTTACTTGATACGCACACATTAATCTGGTTTATCGAAGGCGATGAAAACTTATCCGATATTGCCCGAAAATCAATCGAAAGAAGGAAGATCACAAACTATGTCAGTATTGCCAGCCTCTGGGAAATAGCTATTAAAATAAATATCGGGAGATTGGAAATAAAAGTTCCATTTCATCAGATCCGCGAAAAAATCTTCGAAAACGGATTTCAGATACTTCCCATCTCCTTTGAAGATACCCTGATCATTTCTTCACTTCCTCTTTTTCACCGCGATCCGTTTGACAGGATTATCATAGCACAGGCAATGGCAAACAACCTGACAATAATATCCAGAGATGAACATTTAAGAGCATATGATATCAAACAGGTATGGTAGGTGATTGAAATAGCCGCCCAACCTGTCCGTCAAAAAACAATCCGCTTGGTAGAATCGATCCTCAGCCAGAGCGTTGCCCCGAAGATGAGCAGTATCGCTAAAAGGATCACAGGCGCATGATAGTTGTTGCCAAATGCAGTGACCAGATAACCAAACCCGACGGTATTAATGGTGCTGCCCATCAGACCGGCCGTATTCATTGCACCGGTAATAGCCCCGGAGTTTTTGCCGCCAATATCCATCGCCGTTGACCAGCAGGCCGGAATTGTAAAATCCATCAGCCCCAGCCCTGCAGACAGCAGAATCGTAGCAAAAGCATTGTCGGCAACAAAAACGGAAATCAGCATAAATATGCCGGAAAGCCCGAGGCCTGTCAGCGCAACCAGCGCGCGGCCCCATCTCGGACCAATCTTCCTGACCAGAAAATCACAGACGTAACCACCCGACAGGCAGCCTATTGCTCCCAAAACAAATGAGAATGAGGTTATAAAAGACATATCCTGATCGTTCAGCCCTCGCCCTTTCTGCAGGTACGTCGGCAGCCAGCCCTGGAAGAAAAATGCACCGGACGCATAGCAGAAATACATTGCCATGAGCAGGAGTAAATTGGTATCCCTGAAAATCCTCCACGAAAACTTCTGATGACCTTCGGGCAGGTTTCTGCGCATCAGAATATCGGTAAGCTCACTCTGGGAAATGCCTTTCATTTCGGAAGGCTCCTCCCGAAACCAGTATTTCCAGAATATCACCCAGATGATACCCAGCGCGCCCAAAAACAGAAAAGTGGCCCGCCAGCCAAAATGCGTCTGGATCGGGATCACGAGAAAAGGCGTCAATGCGCCTCCTACCCTGCTGGCCGACCATATCCAGGCCTGCCCGCGCGCGCGTTCGATGGCAGGAAACCATTTGGCCAGTACAATTGAAGAATTGGGATATGCCCCTGCCTCGCCCATACCGAACAAAAAACGGGTAATGAGCAGCATACCGAAACCGGTTGCGAAACCGGTCAAGACGGTGAAAGCGGACCACCAGAGTACGACACGGATCAGCACTTTTTTTGCGCCAAGCCGGTCGCCCATCAGCCCGGTCGGGATTTCGAAGCCGCCATAAGCGAGGGCGAATATGCCGAGTATCCACCCAAGCTGCTCCTTGCTCAAACCCAAGTCTGTCATGATCCTGGGACTGGCAACACTGATGGCAACACGGTCGAGAAAAGTAATTACGGAAAGAAGAGAAAGCGCAAAAAGTACCTGGTAACGTTTTTTCATGAAAACTGACGGGAGAAATTAACTTCCAAGGTAAAGGATATTATTATCCCTAATTACTCCTGCGTTTTCTCATGACCGTTATCTCAGGGTAAGCGATTTGAAATCCCGTGTCAGATTGGTTAGCGATTCCTCTACCCCCATACGTTCGAGAGAAGATGCCCCCACAAAACCGTGAACATCCGTTTTTTCCAAAATAATACGGACATCGTCCGGCGTATTCACCGGACCGCCGTGGGCCAGGAAGAAAATATCCGGGTTCACGGCCTTTCCCGCGTCCATGATTTTTTGTGTTGTTTCAATCGCGTAGTCCATGCTCACAGACGCATTCACCACACCGACCGACCCGCCGACGGTGGTACCCACGTGGGCGATGATCGCATCCGCACCCACATCGGCCATCTGACGAGCTTCCTCGGGCGTGGCCACATATACGATGGAAAACAGATCCATTTTTGAAGCCAGCCGGATCATTTCCACCTCTTTGGCGAAACCCATGCCCGTTTCCTCCAGTACCTGTCTGAAATGCCCGTCCACAATAGAATGTGTCGGGAAATTATTTACTCCGGAAAAGCCCATTTCTTTCACTTTCAGCAAATGGTGCCACATTCTGCGCCGGGGATCGGATCCATGCACCCCGCAGATCACCGGGATTTCTTCTACCACCGGCAGCACTTCAAACTCTCCGATCTCCATCGCTACCGCATTGGCGTCACCGTAAGCCATCAACCCGGCCGTGGACCCGTGGCCCGACATCCTGAACCTGCCTGAGTTATAAATGATGATCAGGTCTGCCCCGCCTTTTTCTATGAATTTGGCGCTGATACCAGTGCCGGCACCGGCCGCAATGATGGCTTTTTTCTGATCCACTGTTGTACGGAGCCGCGCGCGTACTTCTTCTTTGGTGTAAGGATTACCCTTACCGGTCCACGGATTTGGCATAGTTTTGAAAATTTGTAAATACTAAAAATTGCCGCCCGAAATCGATGTGATCCGGTTTGCAAGAAAACTTCAAAGTTAATGACGTATTGATTATCCTCTAATTTTATAAAGGAATTATGGGTTTTGGCGCAGCATCGCCAGCAGGTTCCCGACCAGCAGTTCTGCAAACGCAGGATCATTGATATGCAGGTCGCAATCGATGACCTTTATGTTTTCGCCCGCATATTTTTTGATAGAATCAAATAAAGCCAGGTCGCTTTCCTGATCATAAAATATATCTCCCGCTTTGTCAATCTGGGAAATGCCCTGATTGGGCAACATGACCGTCACCGGCGATTGGGCATGAGTCAATTTTTGCATGAGCTCTTCGCCCAATACTTCATTTTCCTCTACATTGGTCCGCATCAAAGTAACATCAGGAGCCCAGCTGTATAATTTTCTGTCCTTATACCGCACAGGAACAGTATCCAGATGCCCGAAATTGACCATATCCAGACAGCCCGGCACCACGATCTGCGGAATGCCTTTTTCGGTTGCAGCCGTCACGCGGGCCGGGCCGGCGCTGCAAATTCCCTCGCAGAGGTTATCAGCCAGTTCGGTAGTTGTAATATCGAGTACCGCTTCAAAGCAGCCCTCTAAGATCAGCGCTTCCATCGCTTTTCCGCCCACACCATTGGCATGAAACGCCAGTACCTCATAGCCCTGCTTTTTAAGCAGTTCCGTGCATCGGTCGACGCAGGGCGTGGTGTTACCGAACATACTGATCGCGATATTTCCCCGGGGTGAAAGCCCCGAAAGTTCTGCCGCGCCAGCCATGGCACAGATAGCGACAGCTGCCTGTTTTACAAGCACTTTCAAAATGCTGTTCAGCCCCGCTACATCCACCACAGACGGCATCAAAGTAATATCCTTGTGTCCGATTTGCCTCGTAAGGTCTTTGGTAGCCAGCGTGGAAAGACAGAGTTTGGGAATCCCGAACGGAATTTCCTGCATGGCTGAAAGGGTAATGTAAGTACCGCCCCCGCCGCCCATCCCGATCGCGCCTTTGATACGCCCGCTTTCGACCAGCTTGCGGGCGATCCCGGCTGCGCCCGCTCCCATCACATCCATCGCGTATCCGCGGTCCTTTTTGTCCCGCAGCTCCGCTATCGAATGCCCTGCTTCCCGTGCAACCTCGCCCGATTCGAAATCCACCGGAAAATCGGCTGTGGTGCCCAGCACACCGGTATTGATGGTAATAACCTGCTCACCCTGCGCCAGAATACATTGCCTCAGATAAGCAAAAGCTTCATTTTTTGTATCAAAACAACCTAGTATCAATATAGCTTTTCCGTCGGAAACCATAGGATATTCATTCAGGATTCAGGTAAAAATTCAATATCCATAAAAGCGCCGGTTGCGTTTGCATCCGTCACAAACAAAGGGATACCATTGATCACATCCAGCGATTGTTTATGCGTATGTCCTGAAAACACACCCAAGACATTCGCCGCCGAAAATACTTCGTTGTGAAAAGTCATGGTAGTTTCGGTATGACCTGCTTTCGGCCATCGGGGCCTGCGTTCAAGTTCGAAGTTCCGGTCAGCTTCCCATCCCCACTGCGGGTGACCGCATCCAAATCCAACAGACCGGCCCGGCGCATAAAGCGGTATATGGACGAAAAGTACCAGCGGTTTGCCGGTTTTCACCTGCTCCCTGAAAAAAGTGAGCTGCTCGGGCAAAATTTCGTAAATGGAGTTATCCAACGTCACAAATCTGATCCCGCTGATCTCCTTCACCGTCATGAGCGGATGCCCGCCCTGGTACAAAGGTTTCAGTCGCTGGTCCGCCCACTGGCTGCGGAGATTGACCAGACTTCCCTCCATACCTTCATAATGCCAGTCGTGATTTCCTGCTGCATATTGATAAGGTACCCCTGCTTCGGAAAGCTTTTGGGTAACCCAGTCGATTGCAGCTTCAGACGGAAAACTGAACAGATCGCCCGGCAATGCCAGCAAATCCACCTTGGAATCCTGGGCCAGACGCGTCATTTTTTCAAAAGACTCGTTTGGGTTGGTCGGCTGGCCGGTCTGGAAATGTTTGGTCTGGTTATAAGCTTTCGCCATCCGTCCGCTGTACTGCGTAAATGGCACGCCGCGCTGATCGTCCATCCACAAATGCGTATCCGAAACCAGCAGCACTTTTACAGGTTTGGTAAAATCAGGCGAATAAATTTTGACCCTGTTCTGATCGAGTGAAAATCTGCTGCGCTGAATTCCTCCGGGAACAGTCCCGTTTTCTGCACCCAATGCTACTGTGCCGGTTACAGTTGTCTGAATAAAATCCCTTCTGTTCATTTGTTTTTCGATATGGAAATGTCAAACATACCTTAAAAAACACTTTTTGATATGAATATACCATTAAGCTTTAAAAAGGATACCCGGCTATAAACTGATCCTGTTAACATCCCCATATTTTACCTCGATCCTGAAAAAATCTTCCAGAGGTGATTTTCGATACAAAGTCAGCAACATCCTGATCACACCCGCGTGGGTTACAACCGCGATTTTTTGATGATCTTTTTGTCTCAGATCTTCCCAGAATTCCGCAACCCGCTTTTTCAGGTCCAGCATACTTTCACCTCCCGGCACACAGACATTCACAAAATCATCCATCCATATCTGCAATGCACCCTGATCGACCGTATCCCAGGTTTTGCCCTCCCAGTCACCGAAATGCAGTTCGGTAAGCCGTGAATCTGTGATAAATTTATCGTCAATTTCTTTCGCTAAAATGGTACAACGCGTCGCCGGGCTTGAATAAACAACATCGAAATTTTCGGGCAGTTTTGTTTTAATCAGTTCCAATTCTTCATTAAATTCCGACGTTAACGGCACGTCCAGCCGACCGTAAATAAGGCCCGGCGTGAGTTCCGGCGTGGTATGGCGGATCAGATAAATTTCCATAATACCACCAGAAAAAAGTAAAACCCGATTTCGCAAACCTGCTGGATCGCGCCCAGGCAGTCGCCGGTATACCCGCCTATCCATTTGGTAAAATACCGGTTCATCAGCCAGGTAATCAGCAAAAGAAAACCTGTCGACAGTAGCAGTAAGGGTGTTTTAAGGATTGTTGTAAATAAAATAAGCGGGATGATCGCAAAAATCGCTGCGATCGCCAAAGTTCCGGCGGTCACGTTTTGCGCCACCGGTTTTGACTTGCTGTCGTCCGTATCCCGCGCATAAGGCTGGCTGTAAATCACGATCGGGGGCATGAACCGGCTGAGTGCGTGGGCACAGATCATGAATAAAACAATTTGAATTGGCGCATGTTCAGCGAAAACCACAAGCGCTTGTAACAAATAGAATTTCAAAGTCAGCATGCAGACCAGACCGACCACTCCGTAGGTCCCGATCCGGCTGTCTTTCATGATCAGCAGGATTTTTTCTCTCGTCCAGCCGCCGCCAAAACCATCGCAGGCATCCGCGAAACCATCTTCATGCAAAGCCCCGGTAGTTAATATCGAAGCGATCACTGAACATATTATTGCGATTGAATCACTCGCCAGATAGGAAACTGCCAAATACACCGCCGCAGAAACGAGGCCGACCAGCCAGCCTATCAGCGGTAAAAACCGGGTAGCGGAACTTAGGTTTTCAGGCTTGAAAGCGACCGACTTAGGAATAGGAATGCGGGTATAAAACTGCAGGGCGGCAAAGAAGAGATCAAGCTGGTTTTTCATACTGACTTACTGCTTACACCGGCACTTTCGAAACTGGCCATTTCATTCAAAAACGCTGCGGCACTTTGTAAAATTGGATACGCGACCGCACAGCCCGTCCCCTCGCCCAGCCGCATACCAAGGCTCAAAACAGGTTCGGCATTCAGTTTTTCGAGTAAAAGCCGGTGTCCTTTTTCATCCGACTGATGGCAAAAAACAGCATTGTTTTTCAACTCCGGCTTCATCTGAAATGCACACAAATATGCTACCGAGGCGATAAAACCATCCACCAGCAAAAGCATATCCTGCGCCCCTGCTTCCATCATGGCACCGCACATCATTGCGATCTCAAACCCGCCGAATGTTCGTAAAACTCCTTTGGGTGTGTTATTTACATTTTCATGAAAATCAATGGCCGCTTGCAGTAACGCAGTTTTTTTGTCGAGCTGCGCATCATCCAGGCCGGTACCTTTTCCGACACATGCTTCAATAGGCAAACCGAGCAATTTGCTCATGATTACCGCCGCAGCCGACGTGTTGCCAATTCCCATTTCGCCGAAACCAATCACATTGCAGCCCGATTTCCGCACCTGCCTTACCAATTCCGCTCCCTTTTCGAGACATTGCTCAAATTCTGCCTGCGTCATGGCGGGACTTTCCAGAAAGTTTTTTGTACCAAAACCTACTTTTGCGTTGACCAGTTTTTCATGGTTTACAAATTCAAAATCCACGCCTGCGTCTACAACCTTCAATGCAATTCCATGCTGTTTGGTAAAGACATTGATCGCCGCACCTCCATGCAGAAAATTCAACACCATTTGAGCCGTAACTTCTGACGGATAAGCACTTACACCTTGCGCAGCAATACCGTGGCTGCCTGCAAAAACAATAATATGCGGTGCAACCAGTTCCGGCGTCAGCGTTTTCTGAACCGAGGCAATCTGGAAAGCCAGTTTTTCCAGCATGCCCAGCGCGCCCAGAGGCTTGGTCTTCGTGTCTATTTTCTCCTGAATCAGGTTTTTGAAATCTTTTTGCATACTATATTTTTGCTTGTGACCTGATCATTATTTTAAAGACATCGGCAGTCCGGAAACCATAAATATGGCCTTCTCCGCTTTGGAAGCCACATATTGATTAGCCCAGCCCTGCAGGTCCGTGAATTTCCGTCCGAGTTCGGTTTCCGCGTGCACACCCATTCCTATTTCATTTGAAATGATAATAAAAGTACCCGCCAGGCCATCAATTGCATCGATTTCGGCTTTGAAGGCATCCAGCGTTTTCTCCGTATCCTCCTCAAAACGCACAAAAAGGTTGGTGAGCCAGAGGGTGACACAATCAATGACAGCGATGCGGTTTTCCAACGGCAGCAAATGAATGTTGTGCTCCTTTTCCAGCACCGACCATTCCGGCCCGCGGTCCGCTTTGTGAAGCTCCACGCGTTTTGCAAAATTTTCATCCCAAATCCTGGCCGTAGCCACATAAACCGGGTTTTCGCTCAATTGCAATGCCATTTGCTGGGCATACCTGCTCTTGCCGCTCCGTGCACCGCCGCTTATATATATGATCATTTATTCAGCCGTTTTGAAACGTTTATACAAAAACAGCTGCCATTTTTCCTCAGCCACGCCCGCCTTGTCCATCTCTGCCCGCGCGAGGGTGAAAAACAGATCCGAAAGGCGGTTGATATAGGCCGGAATTGCCTCGTGCACTTCATCCGTTTTGATGAGCGACACCAATCGCCTTTCTCCGCGACGCATTTGTGTCCGGGCCACGTGGCAAAGGGCAGAAACTTCGTTGCCGCCCGGCAGTAAAAAATAGTCCGACGGAGACGTCATAGCTCCTTCCAGCGCATCGATCCATATTTCACAAAACTCCGCCCCGTCCACCGGCATCGGGTTTTTGTTTTCTTTTTTGGCATCCGACGGTCTGGCCAGATGCGACATCATATCCATCAGATCCTTTTGGATTTTGTGCAGATTCGGCTGCCATTCATGGTCGGCACCGAGCTTCACGCGCAGTAAACCAATGGTAGAATTCGCTTCGTCCAGCGTCCCGATACACTCGATCCGCACATCATCTTTGGAAACCCGGCTCCCGCCGAATAATCCCGTTGTTCCTTTGTCTCCTTTTTTGGTGTAGATCTTCATTTTTTTACGCTGTTGGCTGTTAGCTGTTGGCTATCAGCTTTTTTAATTTTATTTATTTAATTATCGGGTATTAGCTTTTTGCGTGTCGTTTGGTGTTAGCTGTGGAGATTTTGGGTGTTCGGTTATTAGCTTTCATAGATATATTACGAAAGTGAATAGTTATCGAACAAATCCAAAAAACCAAAAGCTAATAGCTAACAGCCAACAGCTTCTTGTAATAAACCAGCTCCCACTTCGGCAGCAGCTCGGGGTGCAGGATCTTGATCAGATCGGCCAGTACGTCCTGCGGGTTTACAGCGCCGGATTCCCAGTAATCGTTTGCGCCCTGGGTGTTGAAACGTTTGTTGTAACCGTAAATCTGACCATTTTTAAATGCTTTGAAATCGGCATAACGCACGTCTCTTGCCAGGATTTCCTGCTTTGTTTCAATATTTCCAATACTCACATTGATCCAGAAATCGGCCTCCAGTGCAACCGGATAAACGGCTTCAAAACTAAGCGGCAAACTGCCCGTGGCTTTGGTATCTGCCCAATGGTATGCGCCGCCTGCATCTTTTAAAAACTGGCACACATAAGAGTTGCCATTGGGCACAAACCAGGCATCCCGCGAATTCATACCCGTGATCAGGCGGGGTTTTGCAGTCGCTTTTCTGCCCATATCTGCCAGCCGGTTATATTCCTTTTCCACTTTTTCGAATTTCGCATTCACCTCTGCCTCCTTGTTGAGCAGCGCACCAAGCAATTTCACCCACTCGGCCCGGGCAAGGGGCGTGGTTTCCACCCATTCTGAATTGATCAGCACCGGGATCCCGGCTGCGTTCAGGGAAGCGTAGCGGCTCATTTTGGAAACCGGACTACCCGTCGCCATGATCAGATCTGGCTTCATCGTAACCAGCAGCTCTTCATTTAAACCCTGATCCTTACCCACCTCCACAATTTTCCCCGATCTGATGCGGTCGATCACCCTTTGTGACGAAACATACATCAGATTTCCCAAACCCGTGAGTACGTCCTCCGCTTCCAGAAAACCAACCAGACCAATGTGCAGGGACGACATCGCCACCAGGCTACGCACCGGAATTTCGATCACCTGACTCGCCGGATACCCCTTGGGCCTGGGTGTACCCCGCTGCACAAGCAGGTACGTCATGGTATCCGTATTTTTTTCAAAAGGGCTTAGTATTCTGACGATTTTGAAGTTTTTGTGGTAATCGATTGTAAATCCTTTCGCGTGGTTTATCCTGATTTTCCCCGAAAAAGAATCGTTACCGCCCCGCCTGATTTCATTTTTTTCATACAGGGAAGAAGAGCTGCTGCACCCGGCCAACAGTCCCAGCATGACAAGTACAGCAATAGTATTTTGTTTCAAACTCATTGACAAACAGCTTTGGTAATAAACTCAACTCTTTGCTCCACCGTAGCGCGGGGCAGCTCGATAACCCGGTAACCTTCACCCGTATACACTTCATAAATAGACTGATACAGACGAAAAGATTCTTCAAATGTCTGCCAGCGTTCGTCATCGTTGACATAAATATCCTCCCAGGGCGGCGCGATAAAAACTGTGGAGGCATACCTGCACTGCTCCGAAGCCTGATAAAACAATGGATCAATTTGCAGCCCACCGGCTTTCAGATAAGCCAGAATATCGGGAATGCCCCGGTCAAAAAAAGTAACTGCATGTGTGCCGGCCGAACGGAAATTGGCTACCATTTTTGCAAGGCAAAGTCGCGCGAACGCGGCCAGATCTACCCATGGTAAGCAATTGCTTTCCAATGCAACCTGTTCCCTGATCAGTTCGCGTGATACTTCCGGCACAACCTCAAAACCCTTTTGTTTCAATGCTTCCAGCAACGTCGATTTGCCCGATCCGGGGCCACCGGTAATGATCATTCCAGGCATTTATAATTTTGTTAGATGTATCAAAAAACCACATAACAATACCATCACAAAACAGACGCTGTGATTGATCCGGCTCGTTTTTTCTATTTCAAAATCCTCAATTTCCCGCTCTGTTTCACCTATAAAAGGCTTTTGTACCAACATACCGTGGTAGACATTCGGCCCGCCGAACCTGCAATTCAGTATGCCCGCCAAAGCTGCCTCGGGGTAGCCCGCGTTCGGGCTTTTATGTTTGTTGCCAAATTTCACAGCAAACCTGAACCCTCTCACACTGCCCGTAACCAGGACCATCAAAAGCGCGGTAAGCCTTGCCGGGACCAGATTGGCGACATCATCCAGCCGGGCGGCGAATTTTCCGAAACATTCATACCGTTCATTTCTGTACCCGAGCATGGAATCCATCGTATTGATCATCTTGTAAGCCATCATACCGGGCACGCCGGCAATCAGGTAAAAAAACAATGGGGCAACCACCCCGTCGCTCAGGTTTTCGGACATTGTTTCCAGCACTGCGATCCTGATCTGCTGGGCGGAAAGCCGACTTGTATCCCGTCCCACAATCCTGGAAAGCTGCAACCTCCCCGCTTCCAGCCCGTTTGTTTTCAGTTTATCAAAAACTGCTTTTCCTTCCCGGATCAGCGTTTTATTGGCAAGTCCGTACCATACAAAAAGACTGTTGATCAATACATAAAGCCAGGGATAAGGCCGGATGATCCGATTCAGATAATGGAAAAAGAAATAAACCGCTGCTACCATCACAATCGCCAGAAACATTCCTTTCAGAAATCTGTGGGATCCTTTATTCAGCACCTTTTCACCTTTTGCGATCATATTACCAAACACCCGCACCGGATGCGGCCAATTGTCCGGATCTCCTAGCAAAAGATCCAATAAGTACCCTGCCAGCAGCGGAATGATCAGTAATACAGCTCTTTCCATTCTTCCAATGCATTGATTAACAAGCTATTTTTTCCCGGATTAAGTGTTGCCACGCGGAAATGCTGGCGGGTAAGGTTCCTGAAATTCCCCGCATCCCTGATCAGAATGCCGTGCTTATCCAGCAGGAATTGTTTCAGTTGGCCGGCGTTTCTGACCAATGTTTTACATAGAAAAAAATGGGTAGCGCTATCTTCGGTAACAATGGCATCATTGGATTGCAGCTGTCTGACAAGATCATTTTTATCCAAAAGTATCTGTGCAACAGGCAGTTGAATTTGTTCATATTGATCAAAAATGAATTCCCCCGCCGCCTGCGCAAGGGTATTGACCGTCCAGGGCTGCCTGATCGCCATGAGCTCCCGTATCAGATCCTCCTGCGCAACGACATAACCCAGCCGTAGACCGGGAATGGCGTAAGCTTTTGTTAGTGAGCGCAAAACGATTACATTTTTAAATTTTTCCAAAAGCGGGATTGCAGAATCTACGCCAATGGTGAAATCAATAAATGCCTCATCGATCACAAACAGACAACCGGGGCTGCGTTTGACCCAGAATACAAGATCAGCGAAAACCTTTCCGGTTGGGTTATTGGGGTTGCAAATAAACACCAGATCCGCTTGAAGCTGAGGCAATTCCATAGCTTCCGACCATGGCAAAAACCTGAGCTCATGCCCGAAAATATGGCAGGCATCTTCATACTCCGAAAAACTTGGTGTAAGGATAGTCGTTCTCCTGCCGGCGAAAAGCTGGGCGATGAGGTAAATGCTTTCGGTACTACCATTGTTGACCAGAATCTGTCCTTCTGAGACGCCATGGTGCGCAGCTATCTTCTTTGATAGACTCTCGGCCACCACTTCCGGATATTTGTTGACAGCGTTCCACTTTTTCCAAACGTAATCCTTCAAGCCTTCCGGCTCGCCCGCGTGCCATACATTGGTACTGAAGTCCGCTGCGATTTCTTTTCCGTGCATATAGCCGTCATCCCCGTGTCCGTGTAACATATCAATCATTCAATTACGTAAACTGCTGTAAATCTGATCCATATCCACATTGGCACGGATCAGGTGGGCCAGCTTGTTATATTGTTGTTCTTTAAATTCCTGAAAACTCATCCGATGTCCCGGCGCCTCCGAGGTATAGGGGGCTAACAGGTGATCGATCACATGGTCGTTGTCCAGGATACCATGGATGTATGTTCCCCAGGTTTTGTCACTGAGGTAATAACCGTCCTTTCTCCCGTCGCCCAGCAGCGCCACCGGGGATTCGGCACCAGAAACCTCGGTATCGCCCATGTGTATCTCATAACCTTTACCCGCCACATCACTTTTGAGGAAAGAGAATGAACATTGCAGCGTTGTCTTCTCTCTTTTCAGTACTGTACTTACCGGTAATATCCCAAGCCCTGGAATGCTTTCGATACTTCCTTCTACCTGAGACGGATCAGCGATTCCGGTACCAAGAATCTGGTACCCTCCGCAAATCCCTATCACCGTTTTACCAGCTTTATGTGCTTCCGTAATAGCTTTCGCGACGCCGTTATTTTTGATAGCGAGCATATCTTCAATCGTATTTTTGCTACCGGGAACAATCACAATGTCGGCCTTCGCGATTTCAGAAGGGTCGTGTGAGTAAAACAAATTGACCCTCGGATCATTTTCGAGCCGGTCAAAATCGGTAAAATTGGAAAGGCGCCGGAGCAGTACCACGGCTACATTAACCCTGCCTGTTACCGATTTCCGGTATTTGGAATCGAGCGAAACGGAGTCTTCCTGCTCGATATGGATATCTCGAAAATAAGGTAAAATCCCCACCACCGGCAGCTTCGTCAAGTCTTCCAGCATACGTTTGCCGTCTTCAAATAATCGCCCGTCGCCCCGGAATTTGTTGATGATAATACCTTTCATGCAGGCACGTTCTTCCTCGGTGAGCAGGGCAATGGTCCCGTAAATGCTGCCAAAAACCCCTCCTTTGTCAATGTCGCCGATCAGGTAGGTGGCAGCCCCGGCATGGGCTGCCATCCGCAAATTGGTTATGTCGCGGTGTTTCAGGTTCAGCTCTGAAATACTTCCCGCACCTTCCAGCACGATGGGCGAATATTTTGCCGCAAGCCGATCATATGTTTCCTTCACCGAGGCAAACAATTCCCGGCGGTCATTTGCCATAAAATACTCGTAAGCCGACTGGTTGCCAACAGGTTTTCCATTCAAAATCACCTGTGACGATTTATCACTGGTTGGTTTTAACAGAACGGGGTTCATGTCGGACTGGCATGAAATACCGGCTGCCTCCGCCTGTACGACCTGCGCCCGACCCATTTCCAAGCCGTCGGCCGTTACATAGCTGTTCAGCGACATATTCTGCGCCTTGAAAGGCGCGGGATGATATCCATCCTGTTTAAAAATCCGGCAAAACCCGGCGGTGATGACACTTTTCCCGACATCCGAACCGGTGCCGACGAACATAATTGGACGTAACATTTTGCTACCGATATTTGGCCCGGATGGGGCCTTTTTTGGTAGCTTTTTTTTGCTTTTGCGGTGATTTGTTTCTGCCATTTAACTGATTTTTGACCAGATGGTGTCGGTGATGCTACTGGCGGAAAATTCTTCCAGGGACAGGCATTCGGCTCCCAGCGCTGCCGCCAGCTCTGCTGCGCGTCCGAAGCGCAAATATCCCTTTTCGGTATCCAATACCAGCGACTGTATGCCAGAACCGGCTATGGCCGACGCCAGCTCTAAAGTATGCTGCCATGGATCGCCGCCTCCCGCCAGCGGGACATTAGCTTTTCCATCACTGAGCACAATCAACCACGGCTGGATCTGCTGACGGTTTGGATATTGTTTCAAAATCCGTTGTGCCAGTTGCATAGCATGTGCGAGGGGTGTACGGCCGCCTGTCGGCAGGTTTTCCATTGCGCTTTCCGCGAGGTCAATGCTCGATGTAGGTTCCAGCAGTATTTCAGCCTCCACACCCCGGAATGAAATCACACCGACCATGTCCCGCTTTTGATAAGCGTCTTTCAACAAACTCAACACACTTCCCTTCACAGCTTCCATTCTTTTCCCGGCGGCCATCGAGCCGGAAGCGTCCACCACAAAAAGGATCAGATGCCCGATTTTTCCACTTCTTATTTTTTGATGCAAATCGTCCTTTCTTATCAGGATATCATCAGGATTACGAAAAATGGCATGGGTTAATGTCTCTGTAATGGCTATATCTTTTGCTAACGAGTCCTTTTCGGCCCTGATTTGAAAGCCTTTGGGTGTGTTGACGGCTTTACTCCGGCGGCCATTGGCCCACTCGGAGGCTGAAACAGGCGATTCTGATTGGAGATTGGGTAGCTGCTGTCCTGGCGCGGCTGCGAATACTGAAGGGCTGGTGTCGGGTGTGCACGCTTCTTCTCCGTACTCCTGGGCCCCGGGATGAATCCCGGGGTTGGGGTCGCTGCCTTCGTCGGTTTCAGGCTTCTTTCCTTCGCTCGCTTCGGCCCCGGGATAAATCCCGGGGTTGGGGTCGCTGCCTTCGTCGGTTTCAGGCTTCTTTCCTTCACTCGCTTCGGCCCCGGGATGAATCCCGGGGTTGGGGTGGCTGCCTTCGTCGGTTTCAGGCTTCTTTCCTTCGCTCGCTTCGGCCCCGGGATGAATCCCGGGGTTGGGGGGCTGGGGGTGTCTGCCTCTGCGGTGAAGAAGTACCAGGCTTGCGGCTTGTTTGATGTCTTCGGCGTTGACTTTGGCTCTCCCGGACCACGCGGCGAGGGTGATGGCTGTTTTGTACATGACGATATCTGCCCGCAAACTCGCTACCGACCATTCGATGCATACCTGGCTGATCAGTGTGAGCAGACCATCCGGCATTTCAACCGACGGCAGCAATTGCTGCGCCCGGCGGATCTGGGTTGTCAATGCTTCCTGGGAAACATTCCATTTGTTATTAAAACCCACAGGATCGGCCTCAAAGGCCATTCTTCTGCGCACCACTTCGGTTCTTTCCTTTACATCTTGCTGTGCGCCTACTTCTACCATCAACCCAAACCTATCCAGAAACTGCGGCCGCAAATTTCCTTCTTCGGGGTTCATAGTCCCTATGAGCACAAACCTGGATGCATGACTTACAGACAGACCTTCGCGCTGCACGGTATTGATGCCGGAAGCCGATACGTCCAGCAAAATATCCACCAAGTGATCCGGCAAAAGGTTTACTTCATCGATGTACAAAATACCCCTGTGCGCTGCGGCAAGCAATCCGGGCTGCAATTTTTTCTTCTTTTCGGAAATAATCGCTTCCAGATCGAGACTTCCCAGCACCCGGTCTTCGGACGCGCCAAGGGGGAGGTCAACAAACGGCACGGCCATTTCTTCGGTTTCAAAATCCATCTCAGCAGGATTACTAACCAGAAATTCTCCGCCTGAAATGTTAAAAACCGAATCCTTCACCCGCTGAATAACCGGCATTACCTCCGACAAACCACGTGCCGCGGTACTTTTCGCCGTCCCTTTCTCGCCTTTGATCAAAACCCCGCCGATACCCGGATTCACCGCGCACAATAACAACGCCTGCTTCAACCGCTCCTGTCCTACAATTGCCGTAAATGGATACATTTTTACCGATATTTTGCCCCGCTGGGGCATCTTTTGTTGTTGTATTTAGCCCTGCGGGCATTTTGGGTTTTTTGACGGTGTATCTTTTTCCTCCGCTTCGCTCCTTTCCTCCTTCTTCCCTTTTCCCCCTTCTTCCCTTTCCTCCTTCAACACTTCCGGGTCTACCGATATTTTGCCCCGCTGGGGCATCTTTTGTTGTTGTATTTAGCCCTGCGGGCATTTTGGGTTTTTTGACGGTGTATCTTTTTCCTCCGATTCGCTCCTTTCCTCCTTCTTCCCTTTTCCCCCTTCTTCCCTTTCCTCCTTCAACACTTCCGGGGCTACCGATATTTTGCCCCGCTGGGGCATCTTTTGTTGTTGTATTTAGCCCTGCGGGCATTTTGGGTTTTTTGACGGTATATCTTTTTCCTCCGATTCGCTCCTTTCCTCCTTCTTCCCTTTCCTCCTTCAACACTTCCGGGGCTACCGATATTTTGCCCCGCTGGGGCATCTTTTGTTGTTGTATTTAGCCCTGCGGGCATTTTGGGTTTTTTGACGGTGTATCTTTTTCCTCCGCTTCGCTCCTTTCCCCTTCTTCCCTTTCCTCCTTCAACACTTTCTCCTTCTTCCCTTTCCTCCTTCTTCCCTTTCCCCCTCACCCCCCTCTCCCTTCCACCAACTCCTCACTTTTTAAATACAACTCTTTCAACCCTTCCAGCATTTGTGCCGATGGCTCGGCCCACATGCCTCGTTGTATTGCTTCCAGCAGCCTTTCCGAAATGGCGTGCAACGCCCAGGGGTTGCTTTCCTCAAAAAACTGCTGCATAGCAGGGTCCAACGCGTAAGTATCTGCTACTTTTTCGTACATCCAGTCGTCGACGACCCTGGCTGTGGCATCATAGCCGAACAGGTAATCTACTGTGGCCGTCAGTTCAAGCCCGCCTTTATATCCGTGCTTTTTAATGCTTTCGATCCACTTCGGATTTATTACCCGGGAACGGAAAACGCGGAGCGCTTCTTCCTTGAGATCGCGTACTACCGGATGCGCAGGATTTTGAGAATCGCCACAATAATGCTTTGGCTGATGTCCGGTGAGGTTTCTGATCGTAGCGATCATCCCACCGTGGAATTGCAGGTAATCGTCGCTGTCAAAGATATCGTGTTCGCGGTTATCCTGATTATGCAGGGCGATTTCAACCCCGGCAAGCTGATTTTTGAACTCATCCCGTGCGTCAATGCCCTGGGCATTTCTCGAATAGGCATATCCACCCCAGTTCACATAGGCTTGCGCAAAATCAGCATCTGAACGCCAGTTTTTTTCATCTATCAAAGGCAAGATCCCTGCACCGTAACTTCCCGGCGCGGCACCAAAAATCCGGTAACCCGCCCGTTCTTCGGCTTCTTCGGGCGAAAGCTCATTGTTTTTTTGAAGGTCGGACAAATCCTTCAGATAATGTTTACGGATAAAATTCCGATCGTCAGGTTCGTCCTGCGCAATTACCAGTTGCACGGCTTCGTCCATCAGATCGATCAAATGTGGAAAAGCATCCCTGAAAAATCCGCTGATACGCGTCGTGACATCGATACGCGGCCTGTTCAATTCTACCAAATCAATCACCTCAACACCTGTGATCCGGCGACTTTCTACCTGCCACAAAGGACGCACGCCCAGCAGCGCCAGTACTTCGGCCACATCATCCCCGTGTGTACGCATCGCACTCGTGCCCCATATACTGATCCCTACACTTTCAGGATACCGGCCTGTTTCTTTGAAATGGCGGTCCAATACTTCGCGGGCAAGCTGCTGGCCTACTTCCCAGGCCGCTTTGGAAGGCAGCACGCGGGGATCGACGGCGTAAAAATTCCTCCCTGTCGGCAAGATATGGGCCATCCCTCGCGTAGGCGCGCCACTGGGGCCAGCCGGAACGTAGCCGCCTGAAAGTCCATGCAGCAAGTTTGTGATTTCTTCATCTGTCCGCGCAAGATTTGGCACCAGTTCCCGGCAAACGAATTCCAAGATCTTTTTAACCCTGCTCAAAACAGCGTTATCCGGCGATATATCCAGCGTTTCAAAAATGACAGCGTCAATTGATTTTATATCAAAATGATATTTTTCTAAAAGCCGGAACAAATGATTGCTCAGCTCGTCGATCACTTCCAGGGCATCCGCACCGGTGATAACAGGCCTGCCGGCCAGGTTTTGAAAACGCGATGATACGTTCTGTATTTTTTCACCTTTTCTTGCCAAAACAATATCTATGTCCACCCCAAAAACCTCAGCCAATTCGGACTGTAAACCGGGAATATTGGCATTGGGAAGGCGTGTGAGCGATTGCAGCATATCAATCAAAGCCTGGTCAACCGGCATTTCGCCCAAGGTATGCAAGCCATTCCTGATTTGTGCCGCACCTAACTCGCAGAGATAACCATCAATATCTTCGATCAAATGCGCAATATCTTTTCCGTCCATTTCGGTCAGACTCACCGGCACGCCCTCGGGTGTCATGTCATCGTCCCAATCGTGCTTATGGTCACCGTGGTCCCTGCTTAACATGGCTGCCAGGTCGGCGTCGAGATTTGTCTGTTTAATCAGCTCCCAGATCTGCCTTTGCAATAGCGGTAACTTGGCGGGATCGAGACTTTCAACCTGGTAGTATTCGTCTACAAGTTGGGTGAGTTGCGCCAGCTCGCCATAACTATCCGCAGAAGTCATGGGTGGCGTGAGGTGATCGACGACCACTGCATGCGCGCGCCGCTTCGCCTGAGAGCCCTCGCCCGGATCGTTGATAATAAAAGGATAAAACAGCGGCATATCGCCCAGCAATGCATCAGGAAAGCAATTTTCAGATAATCCAACCCCTTTGCCGGGAAGCCATTCCAGTGTGCCGTGCTTACCAACGTGTACGATGGCGTCTGCCGCCCATTCATCCCGCAGCCAGCGGTACAGTGCGTGATAATGGTGCGTCGGGGGCAAGTCGGGCTGATGATAAATTGCGTCCGGATCCATGCCGTAGCCGCGTGGCGGTTGCAGGGCTACAAATGCATTGCCCAGATCAAGACCGGCCAGCGCGATATGCCCGTCGTGCACATAAGTTTCGCCCGGTGGCGGTCCCCATTGTTTTGTGATTTTGTGCTGGATCTGCTGAGGCAATTCTTCAAACCAGCTTTTGTACTGATCCGCCGATACACGTCCCGCCGCATTGGCAAGCTGAGCGGGCGTGAGATAATTCTCGTCATAAGAACATCTGTCTATCAGACTATGGATCAATTCATTGCCTGACACAGGAAGGTTTTTGATCCGGTAACCTTCGGCCTGCATGGCATGAAGAATATTCATCAGCGAAGCAGGCGCGTCAAGTCCCACCGCATTACCTACCTGAGAAGCTTTGGTGTTGGAATTGGTAAAAATGAACGCGATTTTCTTTTCTGAGTTTGTTAAGTGCTTCAATCTCGCAAGACGGAGCGCAAGTCCGGTTACCCTTTCAATCCGGTTTCCGAGTGGTTCATAACCCTTTGTTTCCCTGCCTTTTTCTTTAAAAGATATCGGAACAGTAATAATTCTTCCGTCAAACTCCGGGATAGCCACATTCATTGCTGTGTCCAGCGGGTTCAGCCCCCTCGCCGACGATTCCCACGGCCCTCGGCTCATACCGCTGGTGATCGCCTGCAAGATCGGAACATCCAAACCGGTGAGCGACTGCACGGATTTGCTGACTGACCCGACCGCTGTATATGTGGGCTGTAAGTCGGTCATAGCAAACGAAATGGTATTGATCAAAACATCCACACGCACAGGAGCCTTAAAAAACTGAAAGGAAAATGGCTTACCGGTTTCCGGGTCGACGGATTTGAGAGAGGATGTAAAAACAGGCAACACATTCAATTCCTGTTCTTCCAGCGAGCGGATCATTGCGTCTACAAAACCAGTATTGCCGCTAATCCAGTGGGCACGATAGAAGGTAATACCAATAGTTGGGCGGCGCGGGTTATGGTATTTCAGCCAGTCGGTAACTTCTGCATTTTCGGGCAGATCCGGGTGATAAATTCCGTGCTCAGGAAGTGCAACGGCCGGTTCCGCTCCAAATCCCGTCATCAGCAAATGATCCGACAAATAAAATAACATAGATGTCAGGTTATTGTAGCCCCCAGCCTGCAGATAGTTCAGCGTTTCCTGTAAAATATTTGGAGGTACTGTTGAAACAGCGGCAAATTCAGGATTGAGCTCACCGGTACCGCTTACCACAATAAGATGCTGTCCCCGCTGTTTTGCCAGATTCACCAGTTCATTAAAGCCGGGTATACTGCTTAGCCGGCCGTGGATCCTCACGACGACAATTTTGGCTTCCGCAATCTCCCGTTCCAGCAATTGCGCCATCTGCTCCTCGCTTTTGATTCCCGTCAGACTCATGCCCAATGTCTTTGGAAAATCCTCCGGCAATATTTCCATAGCCCTGTTAAGCGCCAGCAGATCGGTGTCGGCGTGGGTCATGAAGACGATGCCTTCTGTCGGCAATGCAGTTTGCCCCGAAACCGTGGCATTTTCTGAACCTTTCCAGGTATAAAATTGAAATACATATTCGGCCAGATCGGCGGGCGGCACCAGGTACCTGTCGGCCTTGACCATGCTTTCGATATAATCAAAAATTGCGATGATCTGCCAATCGTTGTTGATCGAATGAAACCAGACCGAATGCCCGTCAAACAACAAAGTAACCACATTAGCAAGCGTGCACGGGCCCAGGCAACCGCCTTTGGTCATGTGTACGGTATTACGAAGCTTACGCCTGAGCCACTCGCTTTTGTAAAGCTCAACCGGAATGGCCGCGTAGCCCCTGTCCACCCGGCCGCAGCAGCAAGCATTGTAACAGTAGGACAAATGCCCCCTGCGCTGCACCAGGTTGATCGATTTGCCGTCTGATCGGGTAACTCGTTGGCGTTTAGGGTTATTCATTTTTTATATTAAATGGTGGTCATTTATTGTCACTTTTGGTCATAGATGGTCATTTGTAGTCATTGCTAGTCAAATGTTAGTTATTGAGGTGGCATTTTTTTCTGTCAGTAACAATCCATGACCAAGAATGACGATCAAGTGACGAGTTCCAGCAGTTTTTCCAGGAACCCCCTGTTGTCCCCCCAGTACACATGCATATAGGAGGCAAAAGTGTTGTATTTTCGATACAGTTTGGTTTCTGTTTCAATGCCTTTGGCGTTAGTGATTTTTGCTTTTGCTTCTGCTAGTTCGTTGTTTGTAAAACCCGAATAGTGAAATTCGTGACCCCGGAATTCCAGTCCGTCCCAGTTTCCGACGCGATAACCCAACGTCATTTTTGAATGCAGCATGCTGGTATTGCAATCAAGAGCACCGACCATATCAAATGTATTCCCTTGATTATTGGTCAGGGTTTTTCCCAGATACATCAGGCCGCCGCATTCTGCGTAAGTCAATCCACCGTTCCGGCAGTATTCGCCGACGCTTTCGCGCATGGTTTTATTGGCACTCAGTTCTTTCGCGAACAATTCAGGATAGCCGCCAGGCAGGTATAAAAAGTCGGTTTTCGGTAATTGGTGGTCATGCACGGGACTGAATCGGGTGATTTCCCCGAATTCAGCGAGAACATCAATGTTCTGTTGGTATAAAAATGTAAATGCCTCATCATGCGCGACTGCGATTTTAAGCTGCTGAATGGCTTTTGACGATGTTGATCGAAATCTTGATATCGGCTGATCGCGTTTTGTAATGGCAAGTAAACGGTCCAGATCCACTGTCTGCGAAACTGCCGCTGCTACATTCTCAATGACTTTTTCATAATTTGTTTCGCCTGATATATGTAATCCAAGATGGCGGGACGGTATCGCCAGATCATTGTTTTTAGGCAAATAACCTAACGCTTCAACGCCCACATCAGCACAGGCACCCTGCAAAAACCGGTAGTGCGAAGCTGTATTCACAAAGTTGAAAATAACGCCGGCAACGTTGATACCCGGATAAAAATTCTTGAAACCATACAGCAAAGGCGCCGCCGAATAGGCCATTGATCGCGCATCCACCACCAGGATGACCGGGATTCCCAGCAGTTCGGCAATGGCCGCGCTACTGCCCTGCATTTTGTCCGCCCCGTCAAACAATCCCATCACGCCTTCGGTTACGGCAGCATCGGCGATACCGGAATACTTTGCATATATTTCCTCCACATGCGAATCCGAAGACATAAATGTATCCAGGTTGATGCTTTGATGACCAGCCGCCTGGGTATGGTGGATGGGATCAATATAATCCGGCCCGCATTTGAAGGGCTGCACGGTCAGATTCCGCTTTTTCAATGCACGCAGCAAGCCCAGCGTAAGTGTGGTCTTACCCGAGTTGCTGGACGGAGCGGAAATGAGGAAATGCGAACTAGCCAAAATCAGTCGTTGTTTTAGTCGTTAAAATCATTGCTATTTCTGATTATGGGAAGACTTAAAATCTCCAAAACCAATTTTGCGATTCCGGGCCACCAAGATAGCGGTGGATTAGCAGGAATATTTTGGTGAATGTCTTCATTTTTGATTTTGCCACGGATTCACGGATTTTCACGAATGCGGATTCGTGTCCATTTGTGAATCCGTGGCTATTAAATTTTTACAAATTATACTTCAAACTCACCAGAAAATTTCTCGTGGCGCCGGGTGAAAACTGGTTGGCGAATATGGCGTTGGCGAAGTACTTTTCGTTAAAAATGTTATTCGTGTTCAGCCGCAGCCCTACCCTTCCGACCCGGTAACCAATGGCTGCATCGAACAAAGTGTAAGCCGGCAGCACATAGCTATTGGTACTATTGGTAAATGTTTCATCCATGTAATTGGCCCCGGCGCCGATGCTCACCCCTTTGATCGCGCCGTTCTGAATTTCGTAGTTAACCCAGGCGTTCAGCATGTTTTCGGGAGAGAATGAAGCCACTTTACCGGCAACCGGATTGATTTCACCGCCCGCATGCTTCAGATATTTCGCTTTGGAAAAAGTATAGCCCGCGTTGATGTCCAGACCAGGAGCAGGGTTTCCGTTCAGCTCAATTTCAAAACCTTTTGATTCCGCCGAACCGATCCGGCGATAAACCCCGCCCGGCAGAGCTTCGACCTGATTGTTTTTCCGCATATAATACAGCGAGACATTACCCGCCCATCTGAGCGAAATTTCCAGCCGGCTGCCCACTTCGCCCTGGTACCCGGTTTCCGGATCGAAAGTTTCACCATTGGGCGCTACGCGACGGGATGGTTTGAAATAAGTTGAATAAGAACCATAGAAGGAAACAGGTT
Organism: Dyadobacter bucti; assembly: GCF_005869225.1. Classification (GTDB taxonomy): domain Bacteria; phylum Bacteroidota; class Bacteroidia; order Cytophagales; family Spirosomataceae; genus Dyadobacter; species Dyadobacter bucti. The sequence continues at coordinate 927,986 of NZ_SWFP01000002.1, forward strand.
CAACAGGCTGATAAACAATGCCCAGCCTGTATGTAAGCGCCGATTTAGATATGGTGCTTTTTGCGCCGCGCTCCGTGATGTTCCGGCTCGCATCCACTTTATTGGTATAATAAGTACCGTCAAAAATATCATAACGCAAGCCGGCCAGACCTTTCACTTTGTCAGAAAAACGTATAAAATCCTGCACGTAAATTCCATGGACATTTTCCATGGTGGCACGGTAATCATAATCTTCAATACCAAGATAGCCCTGGTTCAGAACAGGACTATTGAACGGAATCGTCGCATTCAGACCCGGCCCGAAAACTTCTCCGTTGTAGGTTTTTCTGTCCAGCATACTTACCGAATATCCCGCCAGCAGTTTATGCCCGATGCTCCCTGTGCTGAATTCATAGGTTAGTTCAAGCTGGTTTTGCCAGGGTTTGGTAAGGTGGTTAAAATAAAATGGGTACGAGCGCGTGAGCGAATCCAGCGTAGGATTAAAACTCAGTTCCTCCGTAGAAAAGTAATTGATGTTGTCATCGTAGTAAGAAAGCTGGTTGGACAAACGTAAATGATTTGAAAACTGATGAACATATTTCAGCTGGAAATCGTAGCGGGTATGTTTCAGGAAATCCTGCGGATCGTTGTAACGTGTGTTCACGTTCATGCCCGGTGCTACTTTGCTGCCTTCGAGCATTGGAATCCCTGCGTCGGTATCGTAAATGTCTTTATTGGCACCGATGGTGAGATAAAACTGGTCTTTGTCGGTCGGCGTATATTCCAAAGCCAGGTAACCATTGTTGGTATTGGAGCCGGAATGACGGTATCCGTCGGTGTCCGACATACCAAAATCCACCCGGTAACGCAGCTGGTCGCTGATCGAACCACCTGCTCCTGCACGGATTCTCCTGGTATTGAAACTGCCGTAAGCCGCTGAAAAATCTGCCTTAAAATCAGCAGTAGGCCGCTTTCTGACGATATTGATAACTCCGCCCAAAGCCGAATGCCCGAATAAAACCGATGCCGGCCCTTTCAGTACCTCAATGGTTTCCACGTTCGCCAGATTGGTGTTTGGCGCACTGGTTGAAATAGTATGCCGCTCGTCGCGGACACCGTCTACTAGCAATACAAAATTGGAAAATCCCCGGATCGTAAAATGCTGAAAACCACCGTAAGTATTGTTGGCACGAACACCCGTCGTGTTTTTCATGGCTTCTCCCAGATCATCTGCACCACGCTGTTCAATGGTTTTGACCGAAACCGTTGAGGTTGTTACAGGCATATCACGCAGCGGAACGTTGATTTTATTGACTGCCGAAAATGCAGGCCTCCTGCTCGTGCTGATCACCACTTCCGAAAGCTCGTTGGTGATGCCGTTAAGCTTGTAATTCAAAACAGTGACTTCACCGGCTTTTACCAGAATGTTCTCTTTTTTAGCCTCATAACCCACGCCGCCCGCCAGAAATGTGTAGCTTCCGGTTTCTACATTTCTGATCTCAAAACGGCCTTCTTCGTCGGTCACCGCAGCATAGCCCGTACCTTCCAGCCGCACGTGTATCCCTGCGACCGGATCGCCGGCATCATTTAAAATGGCACCCTTGACCCGCCCGGACTGATCGGCCAGAACATGGTCCGGATAGAGGATGAATTGGAGAAAAAAAGCAATTGAAAAGTAAAATTTCGACTGTTTTGTGATGTTGCTGCTGTCAGTTCGCGGACGGCAGTTTTTAATCGTTTGCATACTTTTAACAAATGTTCAGATGAGTTAAAAGCTCCTTGCTGCATTTTACAAGGCAATCGGAAGGGATAAAAAAAAGAAGGATTGGTTGCGCGACAAAAGTCACGATGGTCCACGAGTGTATCAACTCCTGAACAAAAATATCCAGACCAGACTAGCTTCATTCCGCGAAAGCATTGTCAACAAAGAAAAGGCAGGTCTCCTGACTTGTAACATTTATATCATCCTTCCCGGGAGTTTTAATTTTGAATGATTGAATGATCGAATGTTTAATTTTTTTATTATTCAGTCATTCTCTCATTCACTCATTGGCCTCCTAGTGGATATGACTCCGATATAAACTTCTGGTGTTACTTACAGTTGCGCGACAGTTCGTGATTTGCACACGATTCCCTATTAATTCACTGGTTAGTAAAACCCTTTCCTGTTGGAAAAATAAAGTAAAGAACTTGTTTTGGACGTAAAGGTATAGGAATAAATTAAAAATACGGGGAGGCATTTTTCAATTTATAACCGGTTGTCCAGTACGTAATCCTCGATATGGATCACTTTTACCAAATCGTAAAACCTGGGAAACAGCGGATTGAGGACATAGTTGTATTCGGGAGGCATAACCGCACTTCTTGCCTTTAATCCGATAAAATTTTGCTCCTGGAAAATTTTATCCCCTTTAAGTTTTAATACCAGATTCTCGGGCTGGCGCCAGTCGTCCCGTAATTCTTCGTCCATTATTTCAAAAAACGAAGCACTGTCGTCGACCTCGATAGTCATGAGGAACAGGTTGGGAGGCAGCTCCGTTTCGTCAACATGAACCAGGAGTTCGAGCATCGCCAGCGCCCTGCTTTCGCTGGTATACAATGCGAAAACGCCTTCACTGTTCCAGCGACCACCTTCGTTCGCTGCTCCCTGTCCGCTCAGATCATTCGCGCGTTGTTGACGTTTGGCAATTCTGTATAATATCATGTGCATCAGGAATAAACGCCATCTTCGATCCGGCCAAGCACCTGGTTAACGAGCTTAATTCCGGTGGGTGTATTAAGCAGATCAAAAGGCTTTTGCCCATTGAGCGCCTTGTTCTCTTTATGCAGCCAGCGGTTCAATTTGTCAAAATCTTCAAAAACCGAAACGCCTTTCGCCATTGTATTGGCAATTTCAATGGATAAAGACGACACAAGGGTATTCAAAACATCAGCCTTCTTTTTTCGCGCCAGGGTTTTGTATGATAAATTCAGCAGCGCGGCCATGTCTTTCATGGGGATATCCATCACATGGGCCAGGTTTTCTACCGAAGACTTTGAAATGCCTTTTGCGCTGACTACCAGGAAATCCAGACCAGAAACAGGCTCCTTATCCATGAATTTCGTACCGCCCAGGATCTTCCATACAATTTCATTTGCCGATCCTTTTACATCAATTCCTTTGCTTAAAGTGGACATAATTTTCGAAAGTGGACATTTTATCTAAATATAAGAATTTTTGTCTACTTCATATTTTCTCTTTTCCAAACCCCAAAATAACCTAGCTTTGCAGCTTCATTTGGTTCGCGCCTGTGGCGTGATTAAAAGGGAATCCGGTGAAAATCCGGAGCAGTACCCGCTGCTGTAAGTTCAAATACAAGGGTCTTGATAAATGCCACTGGGAATTCAATTTTGAATGGGTCAATTTTGAATGACCGAATGATTGAATGACTGAATATTTAATTTTTATTCAATCATTCAATCATTCAATCATTCAAAAATAAACCCCCGGGAAGGCGTCAATGACTGAACGAGCCAGAAGACCTGCCAGCTGAGAATATCCGTTTTGCTTTCGGGAAGAAAGGTAAAGAGGAATTTGGCGGGCAACTTTTTGCTTTGCCTTCTCCCCTGTTTTCCCTATTTCAATCCGGATAAAGTCACTTAATCCCGCTCGGCGGGTGAAACTTTTATTCGATTGTTATGATCAATTATCTGCTCGTTGATTCCCTGCTGCTAGGCGTCCAACATTCTTTTGAACCCGATCACATGGCCGCTGTTTCCGTACTCGCGACCGATGAAAAACAAAATCCGTCCCGGCGGTGGAAACTCATCTGGCGGTCGTCGCACTGGGCACTGGGACATTCGTTTACACTGATCCTTTTCGCGGTACTGGTACTCCTTCTCAAATCGACCTTTTCGCTGGAGGTCTCCGGCAAAGTGGAGCTGCTCGTGGGGCCGCTGATGATCTGGCTGGGCATCGTGGCTATACGCAGGAATTTCAGAAAAACACCGTCTGTTACCGTCTCAAATGCCCCTCAAAAGTTCAGCAGGTCGTTTTGGGTAGGCATGATACATGGATTGGCAGGTACAGGCGGGGCGTGCGCGGTGGCTTTGACCCTGGCAGCCAGCGACGCCAAAACGGCTGTCTGGATCATTGTGATCCAAAGCCTTGGGATCATCATCTCTATGTCGGCATACGGATATTTCTTCGCTTTTTCTATCGGCAAATTCGTGTCTAAACGGGAAAAATTCCTGCAAATCGTGAACTATGTCGTCGGGGTGTTTTCCATTGTAATCGGAGGGATTACATTGTATGGGATGCAATCGATATTTTAAAACCGTGCGACATTTATTTTTTTAAACATTCATAATGAAACATTTCTTCTACACATATTTTGTCGCGATGCGACGGTTTTTTGATTTTTTTTATTGTCACCCGGTCATCGCCCTGTTTGCTTTTCAATTTATTTGTCATGCCTCCGCGGCCCAGACGGCCGATTCTACGCACCAAAACCTCCTGAACCCCGTGGTCGTGACTGCCACGCGTTTTGAAACAAAAAAAGAGACTATTGCACTGAAACTGGTACTGATATCGAAAGAAGATATTCAGATGACACCGGCCACGGACCTGACCGACATCGTAAGAAAAACGGCTGCGGTCGACGTGATTCAATATCCAAATTTATCGTCAGGAATCGGGATCAGGGGTTTCCGGCCTCAGTTTTCGGGGCTTAACCAGCGTACGCTGCTGCTGATCGATGGCAGGCCTGCCGGCGCTACCAATCTGTCGCAAATCAACCTGAACGGCGTCGAACGGATTGAGGTATTGAAAGGGCCTGCATCTTCATTGTATGGTTCGCAGGCCATGGGTGGGGTGATCAACGTGATTACGGCGCATTCAAAAGGAGATGTGAAAGGAAATGGGTTTGTGGAATACGGCAGCTTTCAAACCGTTCAGGCTGGGATCAATTCAGGCGGAAATCTGACTAAAAAGCTGGATTATGATCTTTCATTCAACTATTTCGAAAGAGTCAAAGACTACAAGATCGGAAAAAACAACTGGCTTCGTCATGCTTTCGGTTTTGAATCGGCTCAAAAAAACTATACGACCCTACCCGTTGAAAACGTAGATGAAACTGTGACTGACGGCGAGAGAAGGCCTTTTACAAAGCTGCACTATTATTCCGGAAGGCTGCGGGTGGGTTATCAGCTGACCAAAAACTGGCGTGCGGACATTGGCGGCGAAAGTTTCCAGGCGAAAGATGTGGAATCACCCGGAGAAATCTCTTCGGGCAGCACCGAAGCCAGTACCAAGGATGTGGACCGCGCCGCCCTGGATTTTTCGCTGACAGGCAAGATCGGAAATCACAGCCCGGGGATCAAAGTGTTTGGATCAGAGGAGAATACCAAGAATTACACACTCAACACGTCCGGCAAACCGGTGATTCCTTTTCGCTCGGCAGAATTGCACAATGCCTGGAAGGGTATTCAGGTCAAGGATGTCTGGAAAATACGCAACCATGCATTGATACTGGGATATGATTACCTCAACGCTTCCACCAACAGCAGAAGATGGACCAATGATACCACCGAACGCGGCCCTACCCAACCTGCTTATGCGATCATTTCGTCCGCCTTTTACGCCCAGGCACTGCTCAATTTCAACCGTCTGACGATCCAGCCGGGTATTCGCTACGATAATATCACATTCGATGTGCGCGAAACCGCACTTTTGCCAACCTATAAAGCTGGTAAGAAAACAAACCCCTTTACCAGCCCCAGCCTGGGGATAACTTATCAGCTGGTCCCGTTTTTACAACTGAAGGTGGCAGCAGGCCGGGCATTTGTAACAACCGACGCATACAGTGTGGCGGGTTATAATGAAATCAGGGATTCCAAAGGCAGGATTGCAGTTACTGCCGGTAACCCTGATCTTAAAAACGAGAGCAGCCTGAGCTGGGACCTGGGCCTGACTTATCATAAGCCAAAATCAGGAATATCTTTCGGGGCGACTTATTTCTCGACCAAAGTGGACAACCGTATAGCCAAAATCATCAGAACTGTGCATGAACCACTTGCTAACAATGATGTGATTGTATCCAGGGCAAGTTTTGTAAATGCCGCCGACGCAAATATCAGCGGTCTGGAAACGGAGATTTCCTATGATTTTGGCGCACTGGAAAATTTCCGTTACTCGCTGAAAGCCTACTGGAACGGTTCGTCAATTTTTAGGGCAAGAGAGCTGATCATCGGGACTGATGCTTCCGCTACCACCCGGGATATTCAGAATGTTGCCAAGAATACTTTCAATTACGGTCTGGAATACGATAACCTGGACTGGCTCAGGGTGCGATTGTCGGGCAGGTCTGTCGGTACAAGAAAGGATATTGACTATACCGACCCGTTGAACCCGGAAATTGAATATCCTCAATATATGGTTTTTGATTTCATCGCCTCTTTTAAAATCAATTCGACGCATGCACTGGCGTTGAAAATCAACAATATTACTGACGAAAATTACTACGAAAAACGCGGCTACAACATGCCGGGCAGGGCGGTTTCTATACGCTACAGCATTAATTTCTAATAAAAAGCGCTCTGACAAAATAAGCCGGAATGGAGAAACATGAAGAGACATATTGTGCAAAATGCAATGCAAAATTCACCTGCAAGGCTGGCGACATTACCAATTGCCAATGCTACGCAGTGCCGCTAAGCGAGGAAACGAAGGCCTTTCTAACCAAAACACATTTCAACTGTCTGTGCAAAAACTGTCTTGAAACAACAGAACAGCATGTACAGATGGCCAGAAAACATCAGTTCCCGACGCAAAAAGTAATGCTGATCGAAGGCCTGCATTATTACAAAGAGGGAGGCTATTTCGTATTTACAGAGTTATACCACATGCTGAGAGGAAATTGCTGTAAAAGCGGCTGCCGGCATTGTCCCTACGGCGGAAACATTTGATTTTCGTACATTTGCTGTATGGATAAAATTGTCAGGCTCAATACATTTTACAAAAGTCTCTCCGCCGACGCACCGGCAGACGAAGCCGAGATCCGGCATTTTAACATCATCCGTGTGGAGGATACTTTACTCCACCGGAATGTGACAGTGAAGTACAGCAGGCGGAGCTTTTTCAAAGTGAGCATTATCCGCGGCCGCAGCAATATCCACTACGCCGATCAGTTTTTTGAAATTACAGACTACGCCCTCGTATTTACCAATCCGCTGATCCCTTTCCATTGGGAAATCATCGGGCAGGAACAGGAAGGCCTGGTCTGTATTTTCACGGAGGACTTTTTCAACCAATTCGGAAACATAGCGGGTTACCCTGTCTTTCAGCGTCCCGATGCTGCTATTGTTCCGCTGAATGCAGACCATTACGCGCGTTTCAAGCAGCTGTTTGAAAAGGCCTATACTGAGCTGGCTGGTAATTATGCCTACAAATACGACCTGCTGCGCGGCCGGTTGCTGGAAATTGTACACGAAGCCCAGAAGTTGCAGCCCGCATTGGGTACACCTACCACCGCCTCCAACGCTTCCGAGCGCATCACCTCTCTATTTATGGAATTGCTGGACAGACAGTTTCCCATCGAAATGAGCAACCAGACCATCAAACTAAAAACGCCGACAGACTTTTCGATTCAGCTTAATGTGCATGTAAATCATCTCAACAAAGCTCTGAAAGAAGTAACCGGCTACACTACTTCCCAGCTTATCCAGGAAAGAATTCTCAAAGAAGCCAGAGTGCTTTTGAAAAGTACGCAATGGACTATCAATGAAATTGCGTGGAGCCTGGGTTTCGAGGAAGCAAACCATTTTTCGGCTTTTTTCAAATCGAGATCAAAGGTTACGCCCAAGCATTTCAGACTGAACTCCATTGATTGAATTCCGTAGTTTTTTGATTGCATCAGGTATGTAGGCGAGGCCGGTAAAGCCCGAATTTTGTCCCGTTAAATATTTTAAATTATGTGGACAACAGACAACATGCCCGGTCAGTCGGGAAAAACAGCCATCGTGACCGGAGCGAACACCGGCATAGGATTTGAAACCGCGCTCGCACTTTATAAAGCAGGTGCACACGTGATCATCGCGTGCCGCGACCATTCCAGGGCAGAAGAAGCACTCAATCGAATAGCCGTTTCGGGCGGAAAAGGCTCACTGGAAATTGGCTTACTGGATCTGGCAAGCCTTCGGTCGGTACGTTCTTTTTCAAAAAAATTTACAGAAAAGCACGGCAAACTGGATCTTCTGATCAATAATGCAGGGGTGATGATGCCGCCTTCCGCCAAAACCGAAGAAGGTTATGAACTTCAGTTTGGTGTGAATTTTATCGGCCATTTTGCCTTGACGGGCTTACTTTATCCAATCCTTAAACAAACACCCGGCGCCCGGATCGTGACGGTAAGCAGCCTGGCCTATCTCAGGGGAAGCATCAATTTCGACAACCTGAAATCCGAACAATCCTATGATCCTGTCCGGGAATATGCGCAGAGCAAACTGGCGAACATATTACTGACCCTGGAATTGCAAAGGCGCATTTCCAAAAAGGGAGACAAAGTGATTTCAATTGCAGCCCAGCCCGGCGCCAACAACACCGACCTTGCCCGTCACATGTCTGAGGAAGCATACAGAGCTGCGCTTGAAAGGTTCGGTACGCTGATGGAACCCTGGCAAGGCGCACTACCCTCTTTATACGCAGCCACCTCGCCGGACGCCGAAGCAGCCGCGCTCTACAGTCCTGACAACCAGGGAATATCGGGGTACCCCGCCAAAGACACCATCCAGCCACACAGATTGGACGAAGACGTAGCTAAAAAGCTGTGGGCATACGCTGAAAAAGCAACCGGGATTTCGTTTCCGGGATGATAATTATTTTTCAAACACCAGAGAGTCAGCATGCGCACCCAGCTTTTCCAGTGTTTCGGCAATAGCCAGTACCATTGGGTCGGGGCCACATATATAGAAGTGTTTTTTGAAATCATCGACTTCTGCTTTCAAAAACGTTTCGTCGATCCTGCGCTGGTCGTGCAGGCTGTCTTTCTGGCGACTGGTCGTGAAATGGGCATTTTCTCCCAGCATACTTCTTAGCTCATCGGCCAGAATGATGTCTTCATCCGTTTTGTTGGAGTAGAAAAGCTTGTTTTCGGCTATTTTGCCTTCCCTGCTGAGCTGGCGAAAAATGGCCAGAAAAGGCGTGATGCCTGCGCCGCCCGCGATAAAATATCCCGGCCCTTTGTATTCGATCGCTCCCCAGGACTCCCGCAAAACCAGCTCGTCACCCGCAACCAGCTTACCCAGTTCATTGGTAACCCCCTGATGTTCAGCATAAATCTTGATCGTAAATTCCAGATAAGGCGCGTCGGTCAGGCTGGTAAATGTAAACGGGCTTCTTTTATCTTCCCATCCTGCTTTGTTTACGGAAAGCTCGGTAGCCTGGCCCGGCTCAAATACATAACCCTCAGGCTTTTCCAGCCTGAGCCGTTTGACATCGTGGGTAACATATTCCGTTGAAATGACCTTTACAATGGTTTCCATTTTACTACTTTTTGATTGGTATGATATGCATATCAATTTCCGCGAAAATATCGTGATCACCAATATTTCCTACAAGGATATCGTACAAAGTTTTAACGCAAACCGCCAGATCTGCGACGGTCCTTCACCCCTCGTTCGCTACCTTTTCCGTTCCGATCTTGCCGGAGATGAAAGGTAATAATGCCAAAGCAGCATCGTAGCAACGGTGCGGTACGGCTGCCAGCTTGCCGCAAACTCCAAAACCTCTTCCCTTGAGGTTTCTTTGGGTAACCCCTTCAACCTTTTCAGGGCGTTCACTGCGGCGAGATCGCCCACGGGAAATATGTCCGCATGCTGCAAGGCAAAGATCAGGTAAATATCCGTCGTCCAGTTTCCTATCCCTTTGAGTGAGGTAAGTCTAGCACGGATGACTTCATCGGGGAGGTTTTCCATGGCAGGAAGATCTATTTGGCGGGCGGATATTGCCTCCGCCAGGTATCTTACATAAGCTGTTTTTTGCCGGCTGAAATAACAATCGCGGAGTTCCCCATCGGTGAGCTGCAGTACATTTTCCGGGGTAATGCTGCCCACCTTTTCCCGCAGCTTGTTGATCGCCGCCAATGCCGAAGCCAGCGACACTCGCTGTTCGAGAATGATATGGACGAGGGTTTCAAAACTGTTGGGACGGTTCCACATCGGAGGATAACCATGTGTTTCAATCACCCGCGCCAGATCAGGATCCGAAGCCGCCAGTTCATCGCAGAGTTGATGGAAATCGTGTAAACCAAACTTAGGAATGCTGGCTGGCTTTGTCATTTAATTCGCTCATCGTTTTGGACAAATATAAACGGTGGAGCCGAAATCACACTGTTACTGTTTCGGATATAAGTGATTCGATGATTTTCAAAAAAACATATTATCTTGGGACAAAGTCAGTAGCACATTTGCTTAACAAAAACACACTATATATCTTATTTTTATGAGCGATCAGCAGGCAGATATTATCTTTTACACCTCCCCCGCAGGCCACGTAAAAGTCGAAGTGATCTTTAATGATGAAACATTCTGGCTGAACCAGAAAAGGTTAGCGGAATTGTTTGGTGTTGAGGTAAACACAATCAACTATCACTTAAAAGAAATTTATAAATCTGGCGAGCTGGCCGAAGAGGCAACTATTCGAAAAATTCGAATAGTTCAAAAAGAAGGAAACAGGCATGTTTCCAGAGATGTTGATTTCTATAATCTCGACGCCATTATTGCAGTAGGTTACCGCGTAAACAGCTTTCAGGCTACGCAATTCCGTATCTGGGCGACGAAAACTTTGAGGGAATTTATCATCAAAGGATTTGTATTGGACGATGAAAGGATTAAACAGGGAAAGCGTTTCGGAAAAGATTATTTCGATGAATTACTCGAAAGGATTCGCGAGATACGCGCCAGTGAGCGAAGGTTTTATCTGAAAATCACGGACATCTACGAGCAGTGCAGTATCGACTATGTGAAAGGTGCAGATATCACGGTTAGATTTTTCAAAACCGTACAAAACAAGCTCCACTATGCCATTTCCGGTAAAACAGCAGCTACGATCATCGCTGAACGGGCCGATGCCGGCAAGCCAAATATGGGTTTACAAACATTCAAAAATGCGCCGCATGGCAAAGTGCTAAAAAGTGACATCGGTGTTGCCAAAAATTATCTCATCGAAAAAGAAATCAAGGAACTGGAACGCATTGTGTCTATGTACCTGGATTATGCTGAAAATCAGGCGGCGAGGCAAATTCCCATGAAAATGGAAGACTGGGTTACCAGATTAGACGCTTTCCTGCAATTCAACGAATATCAGATCCTGAAAGACGGCGGAAAGGTCAGCCATGACATTGCTCTTTCGCTCGCAGAAAAAGAATATGAAAAGTTTCGGATTGAACAGGACAGGAATTTTGAGAGTGATTTTGATAAACTTTTAAAGTCGATGAAAGACTAAAAATCTTCAAGGCGTTGCCGGTCCGCAAGTAGAGCTACAGGTACTTCCGCGCGATTTTGCTTTTTCTGATCAGAATACTAGCAGTCCAGCTTCCCGAAAGAGCCACCAGAAATACAATAGCGAATTTTACAACTGCATGAAAATCAGCATCCATTAACAAAAACTGGCACCATATCACAAAGGGATAATGTAAAAGATAAATCAGATACGCATTGCGGGAAAGTGAGTTCCACCAGCTATTTTCCGAATTGACGAGCGCGCGAAATGTAGTCAGGAATGCGATGCAGCTGCATGTGCAGGACGCTACGTAAACTGAAAAATAAATAAGATACCCGTAAAACCCGGACAATGTACCTGCCTTAACAAGATCGGTAAGATAACCGGAAATCACTGTGAGAATTGCGTAAACTGACACACATACAATCATCCATAGCCACCAGTATTTCACGACAATTGATCTGGTAGAAAAAATACCTTCACTGAAAGTGGTATTACCCACCGTCACCCCGAACATAAAATAGCCAAAATACAGCAATATGCGGTCGAGCTGAAAGTCAAAGGGCCCGAAACCTGTCCAGGTACCGGCGCCGATGAGAAATACGACCGGAACATACAGGAGAAATGTGAGCGAAAACCAAAACACAAAAAAGCGAAAAGGGCTATTTGATATCCGGTTAATCATGCCGGATAGCCTGCCAAATACCCTTTTCATAGAAGGATAGGTAACAGCAAACAGGATATTGAACAAAAACAAAACCCAGATAAACCAGGGCGGACCGACGGGCCAGCGCTCAACTGTAAAGAAATCCAGGATGTGAGCTGAGACTTCCGTGTTGCCCGTGGCGATATAAAATGACGGAAAATGCGCTAGCAGATTCAGCAGCGTCCCCCCGATGATAAAGGGAATAAACAACCTGTAAATCCGGTCTTGGACAAAAACTGCTATGCTTTTCTTCTCAATGCTTCTGATCAGGAACAGCCCGGCAATAAAAAACATCAGCGTCATAAAAAACACATCGTTGAAATTTTCAAAAATATCCAGCCCGACTGACCGCTCGGAGTCCACAATCGGGTGCGTGGAATTGATATAAGCCGTACTGTCAAATTTAGCGAAAGTGGTATAAGCCAGGGATGAATGATGTGCTACAACAAGGACTGTAATAAACGAACGCAGATAATCGACCCATAAAGTCCTGCCGGCTTCTTTTTTCATTTTTCAGTTAATTTCCAAAGTCTATTTCCCTTCAATCACTTTTTTCAACTTTTCACACATACTTTTTATGCGGTGATAGGAAGCTTCGGAGTTTTGTTCCTTGTCCAGTCTGATCAGAATTTTGCCGGGCGATTCTTCCAGTTCAATCTTCGTATGATCGTCCAGGATCAGTTCCTCTATATGCACATAGTCGCCGGTCACAGATCCGGCAGGCGCTATCTGCGTATGCACAAAACGCTTTATTTGCCTGGTTTTACGCTCATTGAATTTTGCAAAAAACTCAAACGTATCATCAGAATCGGTAACAGAAATTTTAAGGTCTTCTCCGCTGGAACAGGACAAAAACAAGCCCAGGATCAGAAACAAACAAATTTTCGTTTTGAATAAATTTTCCATAGCTACTAATGTTTACAAGGTACCATGCAATATACAGTACTTTGAACGAATTATCTCGCAGTAGCTTATGAATTGTTTTATTTCATAACCAACGCCCGTTTCATAAAACCGCCCAGGAAACTTGCGGCCATGGTAAGAACCAGCGAACCGTAGAGACCAAAATTTTCCAGCTCACGCCTCCCGGATGTTTCAGGTTGGGTAGTAAACAAAAGGTACCCGCTAAAAACCAGCACACATTGCAGCAACGCAATCACCCAGCCTTTGGTGGGTTCAACAAAACCAATCGCGATGGCAGCCAGCACAGTGATCAGATACGGAAGATGGACGGTCTCCGCGTTTTTAATCGACATTACCACGATAGTACTGGTAAACGCAGCCATGACCATGCTTGCGACCAGTTTTTTATTAAAAAAAGGTGCTTTTAGTCGGGGAGCCTGTTTTTCATTTTTCCCTTGCTCATTGATCCGTTTTTCGCTGGCAAAATCTGCTCCGGCCTCCGTGCGTTGCCCTAGCTGAAGATATACCTGCGCTCTCCAGTAATAAGGTTCCGGTGAAGTTTCCTGCGCTTTGATTACCGCCTTGTTCAACGATTGCAGCGCAGCATTATAATCCTGATCTTCGAGATAAAACCTACCCAGTTCCATGTGAGCACGGAAAATATCATCATCGATACTGGCCGCAGTCTGCACATCCTGAAATCCTTCGGTCCGCTTGCCTTTGCCTTTCCGGCTCAATCCACGGTAAAGATAAGCAACACCTGACTTGGGTTTCTCGCTGATTTTTAAATCGAAATAGGCATACGACTCATCGAACTGACCATTTTTATAAAGTTCGATCCCCTTCGAAAATGCAGCTTCTTCCTTTTCAGATTTCGAGCGGAGGTCTGCATAATTGCGTAAATAAAATATATAGCCAAAAAATGTAACTACAACAAGTAACTCCAGCATGTCTGAATTTTAATTGGGTCCGTGGGAGGTTGCTTTAAAACACCCGCGAAGGTACGACAGCCCCAAGTTATTTAAAATTAAAAACCAGCCGAAGTCCGGGCACCGGCTCAATAGCAAAGGAAATGATTTGCATGCTGCTGAAGTAGTTAACCGTTTCAGCAGCCTTACAAAATGTGTAAGTTTTGAATGGCAGAAAATCGTAAACACCCTTATCCCTGTTTCAGCTTCTCGTCATAATTCTTTTTCAGATCGATAACTGCCTGGTCGTACCCTTTTTTGTCAAAGAAAGCTTCGGGACGGTAAGGATCTCCGGGCTTGTGTTTTTTATGCAGATCAAACTGGCTCGCATGAGAAGAAAGCCAGATGTCAAATGTCTCCTTTTGCATCGCTACCAGCGTTTTCGCATAGTCCTTCCCTACTTCCGGATAACCCGGCATCCCCGAGAGCTTTGTTTCGTCGAGAATACTCGGCATGTTCGCGATCAATACTTTGTACGAGCGTTTGTCATCTTTAACCGTGAATGAAAAACTGGACGCGCCGGGCGTATGCCCTGGATGGTGCAAAAGTCTGATCTGCATACCTCCCAGGCTGACAATCTCCTGATCATTCAGCAATTTGTCTGCTTTTACGGGTTCAAATGTGCTTCCGCCTCCGCCTAATACGTAATCAGAAGCACCGCCGTCGCCCAGGGCCTTTGCATCTTTCTGCTGGATCATCATCTTGGCACCGGTTGCCCTTTTCACTGCGGCCATGCCTCCCACGTGATCATAATGTGCATGGGTGGCCAGCAGGATTTTGATATCCGAAAATTTAAAACCAAGCGCTTCCACGTGTTTCCGGATCATCGGCGCAGATGCTTCAAGCCCGGTGTTGATCAGGATGTGCCCCTGAGGCGTAGTGATCAGATAACAGGACAGATCGTAAGTCCCGACGTAGTACAGATTCCCTGCAATCCGGAACGGCTGATAATCCCTTGACCAGGCTTCCTGGCTGTGAGGCAGGTTCCACGTTTTTTTCTGTGCAGTGGATAACATGGGAGTTAAACAACATCCCGCGATCAGGGAAATTTTGAGGGCTCGTACTATTGTTGGCATAAAAATGATGGTATGCCGCAAAGATAAATCAAACGTCATTACTGAGCCGTATACCCGCCGTCAATAATGATAGATTGTCCGGTAATTCCACGGGCTGCATCGCTGGTCAGAAAAACGGCACATTGGGCGATCTCTTCAGTGCTGATAAGCCTTTTCTGAGGCACGAGGGGGAATATCACCTCTTCTATAATTTTCTCCGGTGTTGTATTTCTGATCTTTGCCAAATCTGCAAATTGACCTCTTACCAGCGCAGTATCCACATATCCCGGGCAAATCGCATTGACTGTAATCCCCCATTCCGCTCCTTCCAGCGCAGCGACTTTGGTAAGTCCGATCAGACCGTGCTTGGCGCTGTTATATGCAACTTTACCGGCAAAGCCGATGAGCCCGTTGATGGAAGCCATGTTGATAATGCGTCCGGAAAGTTGTTTTTTCATGACTGGCATCACATGTTTGATGGCAATAAAAGGAGCTGTCAGCATTATCCTGATCATTTGCTCAAAACGCTCCGTCGGGAAGTCTTCAATGAGCGACACATATTGCAGGCCTGCATTGTTGATCAGAACGTCCAGCCGTCCATGTTCTTTTAATGTAAGATCAATGACCGATTTCAGATCATCTTCTTTTGTTACATCACAGCCGACGCCCGTTACTTTGTATCCCTTCGCCACCAAACCGGCTGCTTTTTCACGGGCTTGATTGTCGTTCAGATCCGTTAGCATCACATAAGCCCCAAGGGCCGCAAACTGCATGGCTATTTCAAAGCCGATACCGCTGGCGGCCCCCGTGATCAGGACTACTTTTCCTTTTAAGCTATCTTCTCCCATTTTTACAAATTATTTACCGATCACAAAAGCGACCGGCAATGCATTTTTACGTGAAGCAAGACAGATTTTTCCGTTATTCTTCCAAATCCGGTTTCTGATATACCGCCTCATTTTTCACCTTGATTTCTATTTCCACCAGGATCCGGACCCGCTGCTACTGACAGCCGGCGGATTCAATAATAATCTGTGCGTCAATTTCCTTGTGGGTGGCGCCGATCGTCTGGCAGACCACGTCAAGCTTGTCATTCAGTGAGTCATGCCCAAACCTGGTGCTGATAATGCAATTCGCCAAGATTTCCTTGTTGTAAATGATCCGGATACCGTACAATGTCTCCAGTTCCTGAAAAACCTCTGAAACCAGAACATCTTCAAAGAGCTTTTTCACATCACCGGCCTCCGCCAGCAGTGGCATAGGTTCGCCAGAAAGATGTTTTAACAGGCTTTCATTTTTACGGTCGAACACGCCCTTTTCATTGGATTAACATAAAAGGACAAAATATTTCAAAAAAAATTTTTGGTAACCAATTTTCACTTCAACATGTAAAAATTACATTTATACTACGCATAAGACAAATGCTTCTCAAATCTCGCTGTAAGGGCTTCTTGCTAATTTGCAGATGAAAACCTACTGAAAAATGGATTCTGGATTTGGAACTCCGAGATCTATTTGATAAGTTCGTGTAACAATTATTACATTGGTGAACACTGTAGCAGTTTCTAAATGGAAGCAATAGATCAATTTTCATCCCTCATCATAGGTATAGCCTGCATGGTCTGTGTTGTCAGTATTATTAAGCTTCTGTACAATATTGCCACTGACAAAGCGGTGACAATTACCAATAAGAAAACCGGCAAATCAGCCCAGATAACGCGTAGATACGACAAAAATCAAATTCGAAAATTAAGCGAAGTTCTTAATTGACACTTTAGATACAAACCACACACTATCACCCTTCAAGAGCAAAGCAACTAAAGTAACAGGCGTATCGATTGTAATATCAGGCTTTGCTAATAAAATCCCAGACCCAGTCCTGAAAGATTGGACGCTGACGTTGAGTCCGGTTTTGGGGCTTACTATCAATGTTTTAGGAAGCTTTGTTTACGCTTACTTTAAGTTTAGATATTCCAAATGGATATTAAACGAGAATATATCTGACCTCCGGCAAAGACAAAGCGAATCAACTTGTTCCGTTAAAGAGAAAAAAGACATTGAAGAAGAAATTGGAACTATCAATAAAGAAATCAGAAAAATAAGATCAAACCTGATCATCAAATTGTAAAAGCTATCGGCTATTTCCGATAGCTTTTTTCATAAAAAGCCCTCTATGTCATCAAACGGGGACGAAACCAGCAGAAAGGAAAGGGCATTTAGCGTGAGCCTCAAAGTCTCAACTTACTACTATTCATGCACCTGGAAATGCTAGTAGGTCGCCCGCCCTCCCGAAAGATCAAATATAAAGCCTGTGGTAAAGCTGGCTTCTTTTGATACAATCCAGGAAGTCAAAGAGGCTACTTCCTCAACCGTTCCGAGTCGGTTCATTGGTATTTTGGCGGTCATGTAAGCCAGCTGCGCAGGATCCGTATTTTCGTTCATTGCCGTGCGGATCACAGCCGGAGCCACTCCGTTTACCGTAATACCGGTTTGCGCATACTCCTTACCTACCCCTTTCACGAGACCTATCACACCGGCTTTCGTAGACGAATAGCCCACCATTCCGGGATTACCTTCTTTTCCGGCAATGGAGGCGATCAGCACGATCCGGCCGTAATTGTGCTTTTCCATAATCTGAACAGCATATTTGGTCATCAGAAAGGTGCCGCGCAGGTTTATTCCATATATCTGATCGTAATCTTCCACAGCATAGTCGGTGATTTTTGTACTGGTAGGACCTACGATCCCCGCTGCGTTGACCATGATATCGAGCTTTCCGTGCATTGCTTCGACTTTCTGCATCGCTGTTTTGATATCTTCCTCCCGGGATACGTTTACTACGTAACCTGTTGCCGCCAGCCCGGTTTTCTCAAATTCCCGGACTGTGTTTTCCAGTAACGCTGCATTGCGATCAAACAAAATGACGTGGCCGCCTTCTGATGCAATGCGGCTCGCAATTGCCTTGCCCAATCCGTCCGCCCCGCCCGTGATGACGGCTACCTGATCTTCAAATCTTTTCATTGTGATTGTTTTACACTAATATTTTTTATACAACAATTGTAATGATTATTTATAAATAAAAATACATTATATTGATATTAATTATAAAAAAACAAAACAATGTAGCTCAGAGGACGCCGGACCTTCACTTTTTTATAAATAAAAATAACTTTGTAACTTAAAAAAAGGGATTACACCATGCCCATTCCAATGTCAGAAGAACACAGCAAGCTCATTTTGGCCTCCAACAACAAACTACTTGATATGCTCGGCAGCTTGCCGGAAGTTCCATGTGGGTTACCGTCCATTTCTACGATATGCAAATCCCTGGATATAAGCCGCACTACTGCTCAGAAACTTTTCGAGATCCTTTGCAAAAAAGGAATTGCCAGGCAAGACGGAACCAACAAGATTTTACTGCGCAGGCCTGTTGACGCCGATTATTTTTCAGCCGAAGAGCGCGGCAAATCGAAGTCTGATCAGGTGGAAAAACTGATCCTTGAAAAACTCTCTGCCTACCAGCTGAGGCCGGGCGACCGTTTTTCGGAACTGGAACTGGCGAGGGAGTTCAATACCAATACCGTAGTGACGAGAGAGGCTTTACTGAAAATCGCGCAAAGCGGAATCATCAAGAAGCATCCGCACCAGAAATGGGAAGTCATTGAATTTTCACCCGCCCTGATCGACGAAATTGCAGCGATACGGATACTTTTTGAGGGATACGCGATCCAGTCGATGCACGTACTTCCTGATGGCGACCCAGTCTGGGAGAAACTGTTTTCTCTGAAAAAAAGGCACCAGAAACTGTTAAAACAGCCTGATATCAGCATTCAGGATATGCGGAGCATTGAGAAGGATTTTCATACAACGATCATCGAGGCCGCACACAACAGGTTTATTGAATCGTCCTACAATTCGGTGTTTACGCTGATCGTGTTTCACCTCTGGCAAATCGGTTATGACCGGGTCAAGATTGAGCGGGTACTACGGCATCACCTCAGTATTCTCGACGCCCTGATCGCCAGGGACTTCGATAAGGCCGGAACAGACATGAAGCTCCATCTCGATCATGCAAAAGATAGCATGAAAAGCGTGAACGAGTTGCTGACCCAGCCGGCGTAACGGCGCTGCTACTCATCTAATTTTTAATGAAGCATATCAAATAGAACACGTATATTGGTGTACCAAAAAATGTGCGCAATGGCAATCATAGAGACAACAAGCAGACAATTTAGAGAGCGGCAAAAAGATTTCTTTGAGTTAGCTGACAAAGGGGAAAAAGTGGTGATCAGGCGAGGAAGTAAACAAACGTATGTGCTTACGCCTATATCTGAGGATGACCTGTATTTCACCCCTGAAGTGATTCAACGGATTAAAGAGGCTCAGCAAGAGATTAAAGAAGGTAAATCTATATCTTTCGACAGTGTTGATGAAATGGATAAATACTTTCAGTCGCTGTAATGTACAGAATTGTTTTATCGAAAAGGCTGAGCAGGATTTATACAGCCTCCTGAAATCAGAGCCAAAGGTCTATAAAAAAGCAATTCTGTTATTAAAAGAGATTGAGCAGCACCCGAGAACAGGCAGAGGTAAACCCATGCTAAAACGGCACGACCTGGAAGGATTATATGCCAGAAAAATTACAGATAAGCACAGACTGGTTTATTATGTAAATGACTGACTTTAAAACAAAAATAAAACGGCCAGCGAAACCAGTACCAGAGAAAAAATAGTGGAAAGGAAAACCAGCAGGGACGACTGCTCTTCTTCCGACTTCAGAAACGATGCAAATACAGTTACATTGGCAGCTACCGGAAAAAGCGGCACCAACGCAAGCATGAGGTAATCCGTTTTTTCTAGTTTTTGGAAAATCAGGTATTCGGCCAGAATCACCAATCCGACAATCACCGCAGCGGCCAAACTTCTGAATCCGACCAGCTTTGCATAATAGCCCGGTTTGAGATCTTTAAAATTTACATCTGTCAGCTGAAAGCCCACGATCATCATCCCGGCTGCCGAAACCGCAAAACCAACGACGTTGAGAACAGATTTCATGAAATCAGGCGTCTCCACTCCTGAAATTTTACAGATCACCGCCGCCACAAAAACATACAGGAACGGGATGCTCAATACTTTCTTTATGGCTTCACTCTTGCTGAGCTTGGTTTTGGCAACCTGATAATACCCGATCGTATCGCCATACAACGCTGAGCCAAGGTAAATGCAGATCAACGTGCTCACTTCTTTTTCTCCGAACAGTGCGGTAATAGTGGGTATCCCGAAAAATGCGATGTTAAAAAAAGAAAAAGAACTTCGGAGCAATAACGGATTGGTCTCGGACGAAAACCTTCGGTGTGCAAAAATCGCGACAGGATTCATGGCCAGTGCGAGAATAAAGGTCATAACGGGTAAAATAGAAAGCTTCTGCGCCTCGGCGTCCAGTATGTTAAAGAACACGATCAGGGGCAGAAACACCTTGATCAGCGGCCCGCTGACATATTCGGCTTTGATGTTGAATTTCTTTTTGATCCAGTACCCGATGGGTATGAATGCCATCACCGGCAACAACTCCGAATATAGTTTAAGAAGGATTTTCACTGATAAAATGTTTGATAAGGTGCTGGCTCAGACCGCCAATCGTTTTCACATTGAACCACACCGCGTTGACATCCAGCAGCAGACCGTTGGTAATGTGCCCCAGCGCGTAAAACCGGGGAACGGGCCTGCCTTTCAGCATGATCTGCATGTTTTCAGTGTCAATGCTGATCCCACCGGCCTGTTCGGGTTCAATTAATCCTCCTTTCGCAAGATTTTTGATGAGCCCGGACTTCATGTCCTTTACCGCGGAAGCCGGGCCTGTGGCGTTGATCAGGTACTTTTCTGTTTTGCTTTCATCGCCGTAACTGAGCAGAAAATGTTTTTTATTTTTTTGAAAGACCACCTTTTTCAAGTCAGACAAAACACTTAACTGACCGCTTTCAAACATCTTAATCACCCGCTCCGCGTTCACCAGAGGCATACCGTGACGGTTTACCGCCCAATAGCCGCCCAGCCACTTTTTAAACTTTATCTTTTCGGATTCATCCAGCATTTTCCACATTTCAGAACTCTCATACCGGAGTGCGTATGGAACATTCATCAGGGCGTCGCCTCCGTTTCTGGCAATTGCGATGTCCTCTTTCAGCAGCTTCCCAGCCGGTTTTCCTACTCTTTTGGTTTTTTCCCAGTCAATCTTTCTGCCCGCATAACTTTCCGCTTCCTGCATAAACAACCTGAAAACTTCGGTAATGGACGGATTTCTGAGCATTTCTCGCTGAATGCGGTGCAGATTTCTGATCGTGAGGTACCGGCAGGAATAAGGCTCCGGTTTTTCTACCTGGACCCGTGGAAGAAGCCCGTCGAGGGAGTAAAATGTGATTTTGCCTTTGTGATCATTATCCGCCAGCGTCATCAGCGCATCGATCGCACTCAGGCTTGATCCCAGAATCCCCACGTCGGCTTCACGGGGCACGTTTTCCAGTATGTCAGAAGATGGCCAGGGAGAACCGAAATAGTTTTTTTGACCATCCAGATCGGGATAGTTATTGGCGACAGGGGTTCCCGGCGCGAGGATCAGATAATGACAAAAATGTGTCCCATCACCGGACAAATGCACTTTAAATCCGGATTTCAGAAGTGTAACATCCGTCGCGCTGGCACGGATCACTTCCACCTCCATTCCTTCCTGTTTTGCCAGCGCAAAATAATGTTCGAACTGTTCTTTCAGGTAGTCGCCATACAGCCTGCGGGTCGTGAAAGCTTCGTCCTTACCTTGATTATCAACCACTTCCTCATCGACTTTGGCTTCATGCGTGATTAGCCAGTCGCTGAAATGCTGAGGTTCGGCCAGGTGTATGCCCATCAGGTCCGCCTGAGTATTGAGAATATGTCCGGGCTGTTTGGTCCCAAAGGCAAGTCCCTTCCCTACCTCGTCGTTTTCCTCGATGATCGTGATGCTGACTTTATGGTGCTGACCGGCAATGCGTAACTGTAGAAAAAGCTCGGTGAAGGCAGATATTCCGCAGGCGCCTCCGCCAATGATTGTAATATTAACTGAACTCATGCTATTGTTTTTCGTGTAAATTTCCGGGGCTTTCACTTCGGATGCCGGTTTACAGTTAAAACAATCGTGCTATCCGGTTATGAGGGTTAAGTTCGCTTCCTGTTCCTCAGTCGAACTCAGTGTAACCGTCGTCGCCGAGGATATCATGACCGTTATTATCCCGAAAATCTTTTATAATCGCTCTTTTTTCGGCTTTGTTGCGCGGGTCCACACTAATGATGATGCCGCCCTCTTTCATGTGCCCGCCATAGGAATCCACATGCGTTTCAGGAACGCCTGAGCTTGATATAGCTTCACTGCTTGCCGCTGGCAATGAACCTGACGCGTACCCCGAAAGCCTTTTTTGCAGGGTATTGGAAATAGCGATACCGAGCTCAGGCAGGGATATCATGGAAGTGATCGAGATAATCACACCTGAAAAAGCGTTTGCGGCCCGGCTCAGCGCGGACTCATATTCCGGTGCTTCCTCGGCTGTGGACGGATCCGGATTCTGATATTTGTTCAGCGTTTCGTCCGACATCAATATCGAAATATCGTCCGGCGTATGGCCGCGTTCGAGCAGGTTGTGATAAGCCCGGTCGGCATCTTCCTTGGAAAAAAACACCCCGGAAACAGTTCCCACGGATCTTGATGTGAAACCAGTGTTTTCCATTTATAAAAGTTTTTTTGAGGAATAGACGCCGGAATTGACGGTCTATTTTTAATGGTTTGTATAAAAAAACTATTCCCGCGCCAGGCTTACCAAACTTTAAAACAAGAGCTGGCAAGCCCGAAGGAAACAAGATTACCAGGCAACTAAAGATTAGTTTTCAGCTCAATGCTTCTTCTCTGTTATTCAACACCGGTTACAACGCTTAGCTTGTTAGCCAGCATCGGTTACTGTTTTGTTCAAAACAAACAAATCATGAATCCGACAACAAGAATCAGGAAAAACAAATGGCCTCCACTTCTTCTATCGCTTGGCTTGGGAGTGTTGTTGTTTTTTGTAATGTTTATGATTTATATAGACGCAGCCCGGGATGATGAAATCGCGGCAAATCATCCGCAGGTATATATGAAGGTTACAGGCAGGGAACGAGGTGCGGGGACACTCAAATTTCCCGACCACATATACGCGGAGCACCAGGGCAAAAAATACGATTTCACCTGTGGCAGAAAGTTTTTCCGTAAAACGATGGCGGCAGACAGTATCGCAGCCCATCTCGATGTGGCCCGCGGGGAAGCAGCTCTCCCCGGATCAGGACGTGTCAGGCATCTGGCTTTCTTACTCGTATGGATTACGGGAATAGGGATATTGGTAATCTGCATGGGAGTTCGGAAATTCATCAAGTCAGGCTGACATTCCGCAGTAAGCCTTATAAGCTTATCTTCGAACCGGTACTGTCACACCAATGTGTACGGACGCGCCCCTGTTGTACATGTCGACCCCTTCGACATATAGTTTTCTGAGTCCCAGGTGATAACGGGCTTCGGTGAATATCTTAAAGGTCCGCATTGGATATGCAATTCCAGCCCCGCCAGCCAGTCCATAGTCGAAGTCGTGAAAATTGTCGTTAGCACTCAAAGACAGTTTCTCGGATCTCTCAGCGATCAACACACCTTCCTGATATTGTCGGTCAACGAAGTCCACTGTAGCTTCGCCAGCACGGAAACGCAATTCAGGTCCCAGGGACAGAATGCCTTCCAATTTACCAATCTTAGGTCTGTACTGAAATAAAAGCGGAAGCTCAATATAGTTTGCGGATATTTTTCCATTAGACTCACTTTTCATGGATATTCCGGTTGACATCAAAACACTTGAAATATCGTATTTGGCGCCCCGCTGGGAAAAACCAGGTTCGATTTGAATGCTTAAAAGCGGGCTTACCGGAACATTGAACATGACCGCAAAATTGGCGCGGGTCCTGGCTTTAAAAGAAATTACATTCTCGGGGCCAAAATTAGCAAAGTTTACACCGCCGCGGATACCGACGTTCAGCTGGGCCTGAGCATCCAGGTAGGAAAACAAAAAAACGGCGGCTAGCGGCAACCACAGATAGGGAGACTTTTTCATAAATTAAGAAATTTGGTTGGAACGGATTAATGCAGAAACGTACACTAACGGTTACCTGATATTCCTGACGTGATAAAGTTCTAAGGAAGAGTTCAAATCAAATTCTAAGTAAACTATAAGCCGTAATCGCAAAACATTAAAATTTTTCGAAAATGCCCCCCCGGCCGGATATATCAGTAAATGTTTTGGCTTTTAAATGAGTCCCCTCGATTTATCACGCCCTTCTCAACTTAAACGCAAAACCAGATGACAGAGAAATTGAAAAAAGTAACAGAAGCTTTGCTGGCAACCGAGCATGGTTTCAAACACATTATGCAGGCTGGTGACGAACTTTTAGAAGAGGGTAGCGGCGATCATTTTACCAATGCACTGAACCTGCTGGAAGATAGCCATTATCAGTCGAGAATGCTCGGCACTTACTTACTGGGGCAGCTTTCGCCCGCTAATCCCAAAGCATTAAAAGTGCTCAGGACGACAGTAGCTGCGGATGAAAACTGGCGGGTACAGGAAATGCTGGCAAAGGCTTTTGATTATTGCTGCTCAGCAAAAGGCTATGAAAAATCGCTGCCGCTGATCAGGGAATGGCTCAGCGACAGCAATGCCAATGTCAAACGTGCCGTGGTGGAAGGACTCCGGATCTGGACCAGCCGGGCCTATTTCAAAGAGCATCCCACAGAAGCCGTTGCCCTGATCAGCGTTCATAAAAGTGATGACAGCGAATACCTCCGCAAATCTGTGGGCAATGCGCTCCGCGACATCAGCCGCCAGCACAAAGAGCTCATCGCCTCCGAGCTCCGCCACTGGGATGTGTCAGACAAGAAATCGGCATTTACGCGAAAGTTGGTTGAGAAATAACAAAACTGACTGGTGAATTACTCGCCCAGTGCCAGACGTATAGCGCTTTCGACTGGTGCATACCCGGTTCCCGAACCCGAAATCGTTAACTCGCTGCGCAGACGCAAGGGTGGCTGCGCCATAAACTTAGGGGTACGCCCATGGTGGGCCTGGGCGGCGTGGACAAGGAATGGATGACATAAATAAATGCATCCCGCTTTTCCCGTCGCAAGCATTTCATCTCTCCGCGGCAAACTCGCCAGCCTGCCTGCAAGCTCCATGAATGCAAGCCCCTGCTCTCCCTCTCCCTCGAGCAGTCTTGCCACATCCAGATGCGAACCCTTATAGATGATGGTCGGCGCGTCCAGTTCGCTCACATCTGAATAGAGTACGAGCATGAGTAGCGCCCTGCCTTTGGATTTTACATTAATGCGCCATTCCATATAGTTGGACGGGTCTTCTCCCGGAAAACTGGCATCAACGTGTTTGCCGGTATCATTTGCGTCTTTATCAGAAGGAAACCTCACAGGAAACGTCCCTACGCTCATGCACGGCAACCATTTGCCTTCACCGATTAACTGATCAAAAATACTGTGTAGTCCGGAACTGTTGACCGAATCTATGAACGGCTGCTGCGAATACATCCCCAAACGGATGACAGGCTCCGTCCAGGTCTCCGGGTCAGATTTTTTACAGGGAAGATCACCCCACAGGATTTCCAGGGCCGCTTCTGCTGTATCGGTAGCAAATGCATGATCGATCCGGATAAAACCATCATTAATAAATTGCTCTATTTGTTTTTCGCTCAATATTTCCGACATGATGTTTATATTTTGACAAAACGGCAGCACAACAGCAATGTGTCGCACGGCAATTTTGAGTTGGTAGCAAAATTTAAGATTTGTATAAAAAGATATCAGGCACTGAACTGATGGCCAGTGCTTCGCCCCGGAGAGTAAGGAGCAAAAGGGGTTTTATAACATCACGGTCATTCTCATGTTTACAAAAATAAAATTTTCATGCAAACAGACAAAAAACCGTTACAACTCAATTTTAAATATCTTTTGGCAGATATCCGAATCCCTCCATGAAATCCGCTTTGAGCAGGGCATATAGGGCGGTTTCAGAGACTGCGGACTTTCCCTAGGCCGGCAAATAAACGCTGAATACAGAACCTTGACCGATCCTGCTTCTGGCAGAAATTGCCCCGCCATGGTTGCCGACCACTCTCTCGCAGATAGCCAGCCCAATGCCCGTACCGGGATATTCTGCCTTGCCATGGAGCCGCTGGAAGATCTGAAAAATACGGGCAGTATATTTTTCGTCAAAGCCTATCCCATTGTCTGAAACATCGATACGGTGGTAGACATTGGAAATATGGCCGGGTTTTATATTTTCATCCATTTCCGAACCTCCAACTTTGGTAGCCGTAATTGTAATTTCCGGGGTAGCACCCGCGTCGTGGAATTTCAGCGCGTTGCTGATCAGGTTCAAAAATAACTGCCCCAACTGCAGCCTGTCACCGACCACAACGGGCAGCTCCCCGACATTCACGACCGCATGACTTTGATGTATGGTAAGATCCACGTCCGCAAGTACGGTTTGAACCACTTCATTCAGCGATGTTATTGCAAATGACTCTTTTTGCGATACGCGGGAAAAAGTCAATAAATCTTCGATCAGCATCGACATCCTGCTTGCTGCTGCCTGCATCCTGTCGAGATATTCCGAACCGGAACCTAACTCGGCTGCAAACCTGCTTTTTAAAAGCCCACCAAATGCCTGGATCTTCCTTAACGGTTCCTGTAAATCGTGAGACGCGACGTATGCAAAATGCTGAAGGTTGTCGTTGGATCGGCTGAGCTTCTCATTCAGGTGAGTCAGCTCTTCATTTGTAGCCATGTATTCTTCGTTGATTGCGGCCAACTCTTCATTCACGGCTTCGAGCTCCTCTGTTCGGAGCATTACCAATTTTTCGAGCGTTCGCTGCAATTCCCTCTCGACAGTCACATCCTGTATATTGCCATTGATGCCGGAGATCTCACCGTTATTGTTATAGATCGCTGTACCCGCCGCATGCAGGATGCGTTCGGTATGGTCAGCAGTTGCATTCAGGGTGAATTCCAGATCATAAGTGTCCCTCACGCCACTTGCACGTGCCTCTTCCGCAGCACGCTGGATCAGAGGCAGGTCCTGATGCTTTACAGCAGCATATATTTTGTCGAGAGTCACCGCGTCATCCCCGGTAATAGAAAACCAATCTCTTAAACGGCCTGAAAACTCTATTGCACCGCTCGGCAGATCAATCTGCCATGTTCCCAACCCTGCCAGTTCCACAGCATCACGAAGCCTTCTTTCCGCCTGCTCAATGTTTTTTCTTGCCCGTACCTGCCCCGTAACATCAGTAGCGATTACCAAAACGCCTGATACAGTATCATTCCTTTCCTTTCTGGGCTGATAGGTCATATCCACGTAAATGGTGACCAGTTCATCGTTACGGATTATTTGCACCGGTCGTTCGCTCGCTGTGAACGGAATGCCGGTTTCAATTACACTCCTTAATAACTCCTGAAACCCTTGTCCCTGCAGTTCCGGCAAAGCCTCCAATAATGATTTCCCGATGATCTGGTCTGCGGGACGCCCTACCAGATCTCCGTAGAATGGATTGGCCATGGTAAAAATGAGGTCTTTTTCACTAATCATGGCGATTGCGACCGGTGATTGCTCAAACAGGGCAAGAAGCTCCATCTGGCTTTGCTCGATCCGCTTGTGCTCCATAACTTTCTCCGTCACATCAGTAGCAATGTCAAGAATAGCATATACTTCGCCCTGCTCATTAAATAACGGAGAATAAGTGATATCATAAAAGTTCCGGGTCATTATTCCCTGTTTTACAATATCTACCTGCGTACCAAATCCCTGGTACATAGTGCCTGACGTGTACACATTGTCAAGAATCTGAAGAAACGGCTGATTTTCCAGCTCCGGCATAACTTCCCTGAGCGGCTTGCCGGCAATGTCCGGGCCTTTACCCACTATGTCGATAAAGGATTGGTTAGGCATTTCCACAACCAAGTCTCGGCCAGTGAAAACACCTATTGCAGCCGGGGCGTTGGCAATTACCGAACGCAGTTTGCCTTCACTTTCCTCCAGTGCTTTCTGGCTCAGCACTCTGGCCGTTACGTCAATGGAGATATTAATAATCGTATATACCTTCCCGTCCTTGTCAAACAGCGGCTTGTAAGTAAAATCAAAATAGTAAATACCCAATACTCCATCTACTTCAATATCAACCCTGGCATTGTGGGCGACGTGCGTTTTGCCGGTTGCATAAATATCAGCCAGTAACCCATGGAACGGTTGGCCGTCCAGTTCAGGCATGGCCAGCCTGAGCGGTTTTCCGATTACCGACATATCTTTCCCCCAGTAGGTAACCATCGGCTGGTTGGCCATCTCGACAATCATATCCTCACCTGTAAAAAGGCAGATTGCCACCGGCGCCTCCTCGATCAGCGAGCGGAACTTTGCTTCGCTCGCCTTCAGATTCTGTATCGCGTTAACTTGTGCAGTAACGTCGACGGCGGTATTCAAAATAGCGTATACTTCGCCTTTTGTATTAAAAAGGGGCTTATATGTAAAATCAAAGTAATATGTGTTCAGCTGCCCCCCGGTTTCAAGCCGGGCCGCTACACCTTTCGCTTCATAAAGACGGCCGTGGGTGTAAACCTCTTTCAGTATCTTTAGAAAAGGCTGGCCTGTGAGCTCAGGCATAGCCTCCAGCAACGTTTTGCCCATCACTCCCCCGTCTTTTCCCCAATAGGAAATCATCACGTCGTTCGCCACCTCAATTCTCATGTCTTCCCCGACAAACAAACCTGTTGCCACAGGTGCCTCTTCGATAAGGCTACGGAACCTTTCCTCACTGGCTGCGAGGCTTTTCTGGCTTTCGATATGGCTGGTAAAATCCATCACAACCCCGGAAAGCCTTTTGATATTTTCGCCTTCATGAACACTGTTCTGGCCTTTGAAATTAATCCAGCGAACCGCAGAACCTTCACTGTTGACGGTCCTGAAAACTACATCCAGCGACTTGCCGGAGTCGGCATTAATGGCGGAAGTAAACTCCTCGTCCACGCGCGCGCGGTCATCCGGGTTGATCTGCGCCAGTATTTTTTCAAAAGGGGTTATATGCTCGAAATGATGTCCAAATATAGAATTGAAACGCTCGCAGCTCAGAAACCTGTTTCCCGAAGGATCAAGCTCCCAAGTCCCGACCATCGCTGCAGACAGCGCAGCCCGAAGTCTTTTAATCTCACTATCACTATCTGGGTTGAAGGGTTGGTAAACACCGGTCATTTAATAAAAAGGTTTGAGCAATCAGATCGACGGCTGGCCAGAAATATTTGCAAATAAATTATTAAAACTGTACCAGATAGCTGTAAAACAAGAAATGTACCCTTCTTCAGGGTACATTTTCACACTTTATATGTAAATACCGGGAAACGGCCGGTTACAAATGCAGTCTCAATAGCCGGGGTTCTGCCAGAGCATCGTCTCATCCGCATATCTTGATATTTCTTCGAACGGCACCGCAAAAACTTTCTGATGTGCTTTCATCGAATATATGCCCCCTCCTTCCAATTTCGTAGCCAGGAATTTATTGACTGTTTCTTCAGCAATATTCCATCGGAGCAGATCCAGCCAGCGCAATCCTTCAAATGCGAACTCTACCCGCCGCTCCTTCCGGATAGCTTCGCGCATTGCCTGCTGAGTGGTGATATCCTTCGCCATTTTGGCTGGAAGCCCAGCGCGGCTTCTGATTTCGTTCAAAATCGCTAACGACTCACCCTCGGCAACATACCCTTCCTCATTCAAAACTTCTGCATACATCATTTTGACATCAGCATAACGCAGCACCGGAATGTTATTCGCCCAGTCCTGCTGACTTTTAGGCACGTAAGTATAATGGTTGTATTTCCGGATGAACACCGTAACGGTATCTACCACACCTGTGGCACTTACCCAGCCTTTCAAAGTAGACATTCCCTTACGCAAATCGCCCTTTTCGTAGCTATCATACATGCCGGGTGCTACCTTCAGAAAACTGGAATAACCCGAAAACGGCATGACGCTTTTGTCATTAAATCCTTCGGGAAGCAGCCCCGTGGCAAAATTCTGGCCCTCGCCAGTCTGGCCGCCGACAAATTGTACCTCCCACACCCGCTCTTTTCCGTTATCAAAACCGTCGTCGAAAGCCTTCTTATAGCTATCTTCCAGACTGTACTTTCCCGAACCAATGATGTCGGCCAACAGAGGTTTGGCCATTGAAAACTTGGACTGGAACATGTACAGGCGGGCCAGCATACCTTCCGCCGCATATTTCGTAATCCGGCCTCTGTTTGCGCCCGTCCACTCGGCCGGCAACAGTTTGATCGCTTCTTTGTAGTTGGTTTCAGCAAACGCAAAAGTCTGCTCCTGGCTGCTGCGTTTGACCTTTTTCACTTCGGCAACACTCAGCGGTTTTTCCAGGATCGGCACTCCGCCAAAGATCCAGCCAAGCGTCCAGTATGCGTATGCGCGGAACATGTATGCTTCGCCTTTGATATTATCTCTCATTTTGGAGTCTGAGAATTCTCCGGCATCGATCTTGTCAAGGATCAGGTTGCTGTAATGGATGATCTTGAAATGATCGTTCCAGGATTGGGTCGTCCAGCTATTGGAGGCGTTATCGGTGAACTGGTCCAGGCCTTCGAAATAGTTGCTGCCGAGGCTCACTTCATCGCCGCGCCCGAGCGTTCCGCGAAACCAGCTCGTATTGGATGCAAACAAGCCTTGCTGAACAGCATAAGTACCTGCAATGGCCTGATTAAAATCATTTTGTGTTTTGTAGGCTGCGTCAACACTATATTCAGAGTCGGGCTGTACCTCCAGGAATTGGTCACAGCCAGACAGAATTAAAGTTCCGAACAGCAACAAAGTATATATGGTCTTTTTCATATCTGATGGCTTAGAATGTAAGATTGATCCCGAAAGTGTATTTTTTGGACAGCGGATAAGTGCTGTAATCGACGCCCACCTGCGTATTCGAATTCCCGAAACTGTTCGTCTCCGGTGTCACACCGGGATAGTTATCGAATGTTTTGAGATTATCGACTGAAACATAAAGCCGCGCTCCTCTGAACAAACTGCGTCCTCCGGCTTTGCCGGGCAGGCTATAACCTAATGCAATATTCCGGACACGGAAAAATGTTGCATCGAATATCCTGAAATCGCTGTTTACATCTGATTTGGTCCCTTTCGTGTACGGAGTCGTTCCGTCCCACGACATGTCCACCCCCAGATATTCGGGAATCGGGTTTTCACCGGGGCCGTATTTTTCCTCATAATTCGGTTTCCAGGCGTGTACCCATTTCGAAAATACATTGACATTGGTACCGCCGTTGTCAAGTGAACGCTGCCCGAGGAAAAGTACATCCCCGCCAAGCTGGCCCTGAAGCAATATGCTCAGTTCAAAATTTTTCCATTTCACACGATTCGTAATACCATAAATAAGGTCCGGAAGATTATTGCCGTACGGAACAAGATCCTGGGTGTTGATCTTTCCATCCCCATTCTGATCTATATATTTAACATTACCGATCTCCTGGCCCGCCAGCGTAGGCACAGTAGCCTTTCCGTCGGCAAAATCGCCGGCCATGAGCAATCCATTGGTCCGGTAAGCGTAGAACTGCGAAACCGGCCCGCCCACCTTGGTGATAAACTGCGCATCCCAGTTACTGCTGATGGTTTGTTTGATGCTACCCATGTCGAGTACCTTATTTTTATTGGCGGATAAATTAAGGGAAGACGTCCAGCGTACGGCCCCGGCTGTGTTTACCGTCGTCAGATCCACCTCCCAGCCCTTGTTCTGAATAGATCCAATGTTACTTCTCCTGCTTCCGAAACCGGACGTATTGGGGATGGGGAGACTGAAAAGCAGATTATCCGTTTTATTGATATAGTAGTCAAGATTAACCTGCAAGCGGTTATTGAACGCTGAAAAATCCAACCCAAAATCTTTGGTTGTGGTAGACTCCCATCTCAGATCAGGATTCTGAATGTTGGAAGGTACCAATCCCGGCACGACAGCATCACCCCAACTGGTGTTGTTGATGCCCATTTTGGCTATGTAATCATAATTACCGATCCTGTCGTTACCGGAAACACCCCACGCCGCACGGATTTTGAGCAACGAAAGCCAGGTGGCACCTTTCAGGAAGCTTTCTTCATTAACCTTCCAACCCGCTGATACAGCAGGGAACACGCCCCATTTATGATTTTTTCCGAAGCGTGAAGAACCATCGCGGCGAATGGTGGCATTCAGCAGATACCGGTCGCGGAAACTGTAACCAACCCGGCCAAATATAGAAGCGATGCGCGAAGCATTTTTATCTGTCGAGGCCTTCGTAGCTGTGGTGGCAACATTCAGCGTTTCGATGATATCATTAGGCCAACCGCTTGCTGTGGCCTGGATCTGAAAATACTCCCGGCTTTCCGCACTCTGCCCGGCGAGCAAATTAAAAGAATGGTCTCCGGCTGTTTTATCATAGGATAATGTGTTCTGTATCGACCAATCTTTGGTGGTTTGCGAATAACTGTTTCCCAGCGGCAAGTAGCCGTTATTAAAGCCAAGATTACCCGGCTGAAAATATTCGTACTGGTTCTGGTTGAAATTGTAGCCAAACTGTGATTTGAACGTCAGACCGGGAATGATCTCATATTGGCCATATACCACGGATGTAAATTTGGCTTTATTGGTTTTGTCCGTCGTGTGTTTCAAACGTTCGACCGGGTTCGGAAATGCCTGCCCTATTCCTACCGGGTAACCCCAGTCACGCGTGGCCTGATTTAATCCTACAAGCGGCGACTGAGCCAATGCGTGGTGGATCACCGTTTCTTTACCCTGCGTATCCCGGTCGTCCTGCACCGAAAAAGATGGCGACAGGTTCATACCGATTTTGAAGCGGTTGGTCACATTCAATGTTCCGTTGAAGCGGTAGTTCATTCGCCGGTAATATGTATTCAAAATAATCCCGTCCTGATCAAAATAGCCACCGGACATATAGATACTGCCGATATCGTTCTTCGCCGAAACAGACACCTGATAGCTCTGGATCGGGGCTTTTTCCATGATCGCGCGCTGCCAGTCAGTGCCTTTGATGTTTGGATCGAGCCAGGCGTCGGGGATCTGCAAATTGGCCGGACGCGAGGACATCGGGTCTTTCATAGACCCGCCTTGCCGCAGCCAGGTTTCATTCCTGTCCCAGATATTGTATGCCAGCCACTCATTCTTATTCATCATACCTACAAACTTTTCCGGATCCTGGATGCCGTAAAATGCGTCGAAAGTAACAGCAGGCTTTCCCGTTCCCTGCTTTGTTTCAATGAGTACTACGCCGTTTGCTCCCCTGGCTCCATAAATCGCGGTCGCGGAGGCATCTTTCAGGATCTGAACCGAGGCTACATCGGCAGGATTGATATCACCCATATCTTCTCTCGGAACACCGTCAATGACATACAATGGATTGCTGTTTCCGTTGATCGTATTCACACCTCTTATTCTGATCTGAAGTTCCTGTCCCGGAATACCCGACACGCTTTGTGCCCTTACCCCGGCAAGCTGCCCGGCGAATGCGTCACTTAAAGTCGGGATAGGCCTTCCCTGAATGGATTCAGCACCGATTTTAGACACCGAGCTCGTCAGGTTTTCTTTTTTAACAGTTCCATAACCCACCACGATAACCTCCCCGAGCATCCTGGTGTCGGCCTGCATCGTAACGTTGATGCTGCTCAAATTACCCACTTGGATTTCCTGCGGCACATACCCAACAAAAGAGAAAATCAAAACAGCAGAGGCATCCGGCACTTCGATGGAAAACCTGCCTTCCTGATCAGAGATAACACCACTTTGCGAGCCTTTGACAATCACGCTCACACCTGCCAGCGGTTCATTGCCGGTATCGCGGATGAGACCTTTTACTTCCAGCACCCGGCGGGCTATTCCCTGGGATACCAAAGATCCCTGTCCGGCCAGGACAATATCTGAAAACAAACGATCGGTGTTATACGTCTGTATTTTTGACTCGGTCTTCTTTTTTAGCAGAATATGTTTTCCATTAATCTGCCACGTAATACTGGTTCCCTTGAAAAGCTGATTGAGCGCATCGTCCAGCGAGCCATTGAGGTCTATGCTGACTTTCCGGCGCGTATCTACCTGATTGGAACTGTAAAAAAAGCTGAGGTTACTCTGATGCTCGATTTCGTGCAGCACCTGCCTGAGGTTCTTTTCTTTGAGATGCAGCGAAATCTTTATCTCGTCAACGGAAGCGTGAGCCTGAAAAGGCATCAGGTGGAGCAGCAATATAAAGATGCTACTGAATAGTGTTAAAGCACTTTGCATACTTTCTGAAGGTTAAATGATACGACAATTTTGACTGGCTCCGGTATGCGGTCCCGCACCCTTTACGCTGGTAGATATGGAGGTTGTTTTCGATAGGCTATGGTAGTTTAGTGTGTATTTCATCGCATAATTTTCCTTTGATCAGCACATTTTTCCCGGTTACTATAGACGCTACGCCTGTAACTGATTCAAACAATGCCAGTACTTCGGGCAATGTTTCTTGGTCCACATTAAGATTGAAAAGGCAATTCTCAGAGGCTTCTTCAAGCTCGATTTTTACCCTGTACCACTTTTCCAGTTCCCTTACGATAACTCCAACCGGCTCATCTTCAAATACCAATTTCCCTTTTTTCCAGTAGCTGCTTTCATCGGGCGCAACGCTGGCGGTTTGTATTTTTTTGTGCTCCTTGCTAAAAACCGCCTGTTCGTTAGGTGTCAGTACCGTGGCTGCGGCACCGGGAGCTTCGAGGTCCTTGATCGCAACCTTGCCACGGATGAGCGTCGCCTCAAAAATGTTGTTCATTTTATCCGACTTCACATTGAAAGCAGTTCCGAGTACTTTAATTTCCATCCTTCCTGTCTTTACATAAAACGGATGATTTTTGTCATGAACGACGTCGAAAAATGCCTCTCCTTCGAGCGTAACCTCCCTGTCCTCCCGGACAGACCAGCTTTTGTCATAAGTAAGTGTAGAATTAAAGTTCAGGATTACTCTTGACCCGTCCGGCAGGAAAAGGCTCCTTTTCTGGCTTTCGCCGGTTTTAACGACAATCCGCTCGCTTTGCCTGAAATACCTGTAGCCGAATCCAGCAAACAGAAATAACACCACAGACACTGCCACTTTCCACAAAAATGCCCTTTTCAGCAACGGTACAATTCTGGTCTCAAATCTGTCCCCTGCTTCTATACTTTCACGTATTTTCGCCAAAATCCGGTCAGACTGAGCCGGATCAAGTACGCCCTCCGTCTCAAATACCGACTCGGATTCATGTTCGAGCACATCGGCCAGAACCACTTTACCAGTCGGTACTGCCAGATGTACAAATAGTGTTTCCAGCTCATTTTCAACGCATTGACCCGAAATATACTTCGAGAGCAGCTGGCGAATGTAGTCTTCGTTGTTATTCATCGTTCCAGGATTATATTGCTAATACAAACACACCTGCGAACAGGCATGCTCACACTGAAAATATTTTTACAGGAAATCGGAACGAAGAGTTTTTGACTAAAAATCAGCCTTAATTCAAATATCAATCGAGAAAAGCGTCAGCACGAGATAGACATCCATAGGAATGCCAGTGTGTGCCTGCAGGTATTTTCGGATAAAACGGTTGGCTTTAAGAATATGGTCTTTGACAGTACCCTTGGAAATACCCAGTGCATGGGCAATCTCATCCAGGTCCATTTCATTAAACCGGTACATTCGGAAGATTTTCTGCCGCTGGGGAGCCAGCATGGAAATTACCGCATCGGCCTGCGCCTCATAGTCGGCCGATAGAATTGCATCTTCGGTTTCATTGTGCCCGGCCGAAGAAGCCCGGAAAATCTCCGCCATCACAGCTCTTTCCCGTGTTGCACGACTGAGCATATTCAGGATGTGATTTCTACAGATTTTGATCAGATACCCCTTCAGAGACAATTCTACATTGAGCTGGCCCCGGTTCTCCCACAATTTCAAAAATACATCATGCACTGCCTCCTCCGCCAGTTCGGGTGATTTCAGAAAACGCAGCGAAAAATAATAAAGGTAGGTGTGGCAGGAGTTGTAAACCTCCGTGAAAGAAGCCATATCGCTCAGTCTGATATGCTCGGCCAGCACGCTGTCATGCAGTAGCTTCCTTTTCATAAGACAGTAGTGTGTGTTTTTCAAATTTCTCTGTAAATATAAAAATAGCCAAGCAAAATTCAATTTTCTGAAGTTCCGGGAATGTATTCAGTCGTCCTTGTCCGGCAGACCTAGTCACTCAATTAACATTCATTGCAAAGTTTTCGGGAAATATTTCAAAAATTTGAATTTGCGAGTAAGTAGTATACCCCTGCCCACTTGTCTTGTTGGCAAGATTGTTAAATAACAATACCAATAAATTATTGTCCTTATTTGATGCATGAATTCAAAGGCGATTACTTCCCGGCAAGAAGACCCCATTTTGTCCCGTCCGATGGAACCTGTAGAGGATAGCGGGGGCTCCGGGATGGCAGAATTTCAGGATGACGAGTTTTTCATCCGGTCTGCGCTTCGAAGCGATCCCAAGGTTGGCGTTGAGTTGTTGTACAGCCGCTACTACTCCGCATTGTGCACACACGCGATCAAGTTCGTCGGGTCCCGGGAAATTGCGGAAGATATCGTTTCCGATATTTTCTACCGGTTCTATTCCGGCCGGATATTCGAGCGCGTAACCACTTCCTATCGCGCCTACCTTTTCCGGACCGTCCGCAACCAGGGATACAATTACCTCAAATGGGAATCGGCGAAGAAAATACCGATGGAGGACAGTTTCGACCTGACGAGCAGCGAATCCCAGCAACCGGACAACATTACCCAATATGAAGAACTGTACCAGGATGTAGAAAAGGCGATCGCTACGCTGCCGCTCAGGCAGAGGAGTATTTACCTGCTCTTTCATTTTGAAGGAAAATCGGTAAAGGAAATCGCGCTCGAATTGTCCATATCCGCCCGTACCGCAGAGGTACAGGTGTACCGTGCCCGCAATACCGTCCGGGCGCTGATCCGCA
Organism: Dyadobacter bucti; assembly: GCF_005869225.1. Classification (GTDB taxonomy): domain Bacteria; phylum Bacteroidota; class Bacteroidia; order Cytophagales; family Spirosomataceae; genus Dyadobacter; species Dyadobacter bucti. The sequence goes on from NZ_SWFP01000002.1 coordinate 965,234, forward strand.
ACAAATGGTTTATTTCAATTCTGATAGCTCTGACGATCCTGTAAAATACTGACTAACAGCATAAGTCTTCACCAAAAACTTGTCTGTTTTCCCAACAACTTATATATGAATACCAATATCACAAGAGAACTATTGTTTGACCACTTTAACGGGAGCGTGTCGGCACGACAGCGACGGCTCATTGATGAGTGGGTCAAAAAACCGGAAAATGCAGAATTGTTTTACAAATACCTGATGGAATGGGAATTGTCCCGCCCGCAATATCATGTCGATTTACAGAAAGGCATCGAAGCGTTCAGGGAACGGGATAAAAAAGCACAAACCGGAAACCCGGAAACTGTATTAGTTACCCGCGCATTTGTAAACAACAAACGGCAGCTCTGGCTCGCCGCGGCTTGGGTTGTTGCTGTTTTGGGCTTTCTCGGATGGTTTTTTCAAAATCAATTGCTGTACAAAAACCTGTCGACCGGACCCGGCGAGATCCAAACCTGGACGCTTGAAGACGGAAGCAGCGTTAGCCTGAATGCCAATTCTGAACTGACGGTGCCGAGGTGGGGGTTTGGAAGCAATGCCGCGAGGGAGGTATATCTGACAGGAGAAGCTGAATTTTCGGTAACCCACAAAACCAATGGTGAAAGTTTCATTGTGAAAACACGCGACCATGTAGATGTGATCGTGCTGGGGACCCAGTTTACGGTGTACAGCCGGCCTGATAAAACGGAAATTTCCCTGAATAAAGGCAAAGTGCAGGTACAGCATCAGACCGGGTTAAAAAGGGAGGACCTCATCATGGCACCGGGTGATATGGTTACCCTCAGTAAAAAAGGCCATGTAGAACATAACCGTTTGAAAGAGCCTGCCCAGTATGCTGCCTGGAAAGAATCCCGCTTCGTTTTTGACGAAACTTCACTGACCGACATTGCCCGCCTGCTTGAAAACAACTACAGTCTCAGCGTCGAAATCGCTTCCCCGGAAATAGCAGCACTGACCATTTCGGGCTCTTTCAAGGCCCAGGACCAATATGAACTTATCAATTCAATATGCCGGATACTGGATATCCGGTACAAAATCAAAGGCAAAAAGGTGATCTTTTCAGCAGAAACAAAACCCGAATAACCCCCGCCATAAACGCATCAAGCATATTCCTAAACCTGCTTTCAAATGAAAAAAATTCTGTTTACACTTTTATCGGTCGTCCTTTTTATGCCCGGTTGTCCCGCCCAGACACTGGCCATGCAACCGGTGCCCGAAGTAAGAAAAGAGAACCCGTCGGCTGTGATGAAACTCTCCGACGTTCTCAGGAAGTTCAAAGACCATTACAAAGTAGATATCATGTTTGCCGACCGGGCCGTAAAAAACAGAACGGTTGCGGCCTCGGCGATTAAATGGGACGACAAGCTGGAAGCCAACCTTACCCGCATCCTGCCCGGTGCCGGTTTGCAATTTTCCCAGCAAAAAAGCGGGTCTTATGTAATTGTCGCTGAGCATAAAACACCGGAGACAAAGCCGAAAGAAGATTCTAAAAAAGACAATACCTCTTTGCCTTCGAATGAAGAAAGCAAGGTACTGCCTGTAAGGGAAACAAAACAGGGAGCTGCCGTGCAAACCGTTTCCGGAACTGTAAACGATGAAAAAAACGAACCGCTGCCGGGAGTAAGCGTGGTAGTAAAGGGAACCCAGACCGGTACCATTACCGATTCGGAAGGGAAATACAGCCTGGAAATCCCAGATGAGTACAGTATTCTTGTATTCTCTTATGTAGGTTATCTGCACCAGGAAATCGGTCCGAAAAGCCAGAGTGTCCTGAACATTACATTGCTCGCCGACAACAAAGCGCTGGAAGAAGTAGTAGTGGTAGGCTACGGAAGCCAGAAAAAAGCCAGCGTCACAGGGTCGATTGCGACGGTTAAAAATCAGGATCTGGTAAAATCGCCGGCCGCAAGCCTTGCCAATGCTCTGGCTGGCCGTCTGCCAGGCCTCGTGTCCAAGCAAACCAGCGGGCAGCCGGGTTATGACCAGGCCAATATCAATATCCGGAATTTTGGACGTGCACTCATCATCGTTGATGGTACCGAGCAGCCTTTCAATAATATCGACCCCAATGAAGTTGAATCGATTTCCATTCTCAAAGATGCTTCGGCAGCGATCTACGGAGCCCGGGCAGGAAATGGCGTAGTCCTGGTCACCACCAAAAGAGGGACGACCGGGAAACCAAAGATTTCATTGAACACTACGCTCACCAACCAATCCTATACCAATTTTCCAGAGCCCGTGAACGCAGGCCAGTATGCAACCTTGTACCGGGAAATTCAGCTCAATTCGGGAATTCCGGAAAATGCAACCAAGTACTCCGAGGCCGATATTGCCAAGTTTTATGCAGGCAACGATCCGCAGTACCCTAATACCAATTGGTTTAACGAGATCATGCGCAAGCAGGCGCCCCAGCAACAATACAATATGACCGTCAGCGGCGGCAATGAAAAAGTGAAATACTATACTTTTCTGGGTTTTGTGAACCAGGACGGAATGTTCAAAGGTGACAATACCGGGTACAAACGCTTCAATGTGCGTTCCAATGTGGATGTAAACCTTACCAAGCAACTCACACTTTCTCTTGACCTTTCCGGCATACGCGAAAACACCAGACAATCCAACCGCCCGGCTTCCGAGGAATGGTTCTGGATGGATTTCTTCGACAGTACCCCCACTTCCCCCTCTTCTTTCCCTGATCCAACCAAGGTACCGCATATCAGCCCGGGCCCGTTCAACGCGATCATCAATACACATGAAGATCTGGGCGGATACCATAAGGTTTTCAAAACCACTATCAATGGCTCGGCCAGGCTGAACTACGATGTAAAAGCGGTACAGGGACTAAGTTTTAGACTGAGAATGAATTACTTCCAGATCCAGGAGGAACAAAAAAGATGGACAAAACAAAACGATATATGGGACTATGATTACACTGCTGACAAATATTCGTTGTACGGAAAGTCATCCCCGACTTCACTGAACCAGTCGTACTATACTAATCAGATTTTTACCGGCCAGCTTTCGGCGAACTATGAACGTACATTCCGGAATGCGCATACTTTCAGCGGCTTACTGCTTTTTGAAGCCATTGATTACAATACCAAAAACTTCTCCGCCTACCGGGAAAACTACATTACCAGCTCCATCGATCAGCTTTTTGCGGGCGGTACCCTCAACCAGCAGGCCAACGGAAGTGCGGCTGTGAGCGGCAGGGCGAGTTTTGTGGGCAGGCTCAATTATGGTTTCAAAGACAAATACCTGGCCGAAGTAACGATGCGTTACGACGGCTCCCCCAACTTTCCGAAAAGCAAAAGATGGGGCCTGTTTCCGAGTGTATCGGCAGGATGGAGGATATCGGAAGAAGCATTTTTCAGGAATAACGTGACCTGGATGGATAACCTCAAACTGCGCGGGGGCGTGAGCCGGACCGGCTTCGACGATATCGGTGCATTTCAATATCTTACGGGCTTCCAGTTTGCAGGATTTAATGTAGTAGGTGGCAAGGAAGTACCCGGCCTCACCACCACCGGACTGGCCAATACCAATATTACCTGGGAAACGATGACGCTTTCCAATATCGGCCTGGAAGCATCTGTATTTAACGGAAAAATTTATACAGAAATCGACCTTTTCAGCCGTCTGCGTGAGAATATGCTGGGAACGCGTGTAGCTTCACTTCCAAATACTTTCGGAGCTTCGTTGCCGAGTGAAAATATCAACAGCCAGCGGGCACGCGGGTTCGAGATCCTGCTGGGACACAGAGGCAATGCCGGCGAGTTCAAATACGATATCAGTGGAAATGTCTCTTATTCCCGCTCACGCTGGGTGCATTTCGATGAGGTGGAATATACCGATCCCGACGATATCAGGCTCAGAAAGCGCTCCGGTCAATGGACAGACGTGTACAATGCCTACCAATCCGACGGGCTTTTTACGTCAGCGGAAGAGATCAATTCCCTCGGTTACAATATGGACGGAAAAGACAATACCACCCTGCACCCCGGCGACATCAAGATCCGCGACCTGAACAACGACGTCATCATCGACTGGCGTGATGTAACCACCATTGGCAGCGGCGGTACGCCCCATATCATGTACGGGATCAATTTGAATTTGCGTTACAAAAACTTCGATTTCAGCGCGCTGGCGCAGGGTTCTGCTGATTATTATGTGCAGCTGCAAGCCGGGAATATCAACCTGGACGGGGTAAGAACGCCTTATAAAGTGATATGGGAAGAAAGATGGACGCCGGAAAACAACGACCGGAACGCCATCATCCCGCGCCAGACGCTGGGTCAGGTGACCAACAACTGGAACTCTGATTTCTGGTATAAAAATGCGTCTTATGTAAGGTTGAAAAACGTCCAGCTCGGCTATACTTTGAACCAGCGTTTTATCAAAAAAATCGGTGTGGAACAAGCCAGACTATTGTTGACAGGCGCCAATTTATTCTCCATCAATCCATTGCAAAAATATGGTCTCGACCCCGAATCGCCGGACGCGACAAGAGGATGGAGCTACCCGATCCAGAAAACAGTTTCCGTTGGCATTAACCTCACATTGTAATTTCAAAATCGCAACATCATGAAGTTCAGACATGTATTTATTCTTGCAGCAGCCTTCCTCGCATTATCCTGCGATCAGGTCCTGGACAAAGCCCCCCTCAATATCATTTCGGAAGATAAAGTCTGGAACGACGCCGTGCTCATTAACGCATACATCGACCGGGTTTACGGGGAAATGGATTTTCTGGTCCGCGACGGATCGGGTTTTGAAGAGGTGGACCCTACTTCGGGCCTGGCGGATGAAGGCCGGCAGGGAAGAAACTGGCATCCCCTGTTTTTTAGATGGAAAGCCGGATTGTTGGATAAAGACGGCGGCCTGCTCGAACTCTGGCCTTATGAAACCATCCGCAAAACCAATGAATTTCTGGAAAAGATCGTCAGTACCAACGCTGTCCCGGAACAGACGAAAAAGCAGCTTTCTGCCAGGATCCGCTATGCACGGGCACTGATCTATTTTAATATGGTAAAAAGGTATGGAGGAATTCCCGTGATCACGCGGGCGCAGCAGATCGATGACAGTTACGAAGAATTATTTGTAAAAAGGAACAAAGAAGCCGAAGTCTACGACTTCATTCTTTCGGAAATGGATGGCATCGTGGCAGACCTCCCCGCCTCCTACCCCGCCGCAGAAATCGGTTATCCTACCAAATACGCGGCCCTGGCCCTGAAAAGCCGTGCAGCCATGTTTGCAGCCAGTATTGCAAGCTGGGGTAAAGTGGAAATCGACGGGCTGGTAGGCGTGCCAGCGGCAGACGCGCAACGTTTCTGGCAGGCATCCTATGATGCTTCCAAACAGATCATAGAATCGAAGGCTTTTTCTCTTTACAATAAATTACCCGACAATAAATCTGAAAACTTCCGCCAGCTTTTTTTGGATGAAAACAATAGTGAAGTGATTTTTTCCAAACAGCTCACCGGCGTGAATGTCGGTAGCAATTATGATCTTTTCATGTCGCCATTCCAGTTCTGTCCGGGCTGGGGAGGTTCCAATACCTCTGTTTATCTGGAAATGGTGGAGTCTTTTGAAAATGTGGACGGTACTCCGGGGACATTGGACAAAGCGCTGGCCACCAGCAAACCCTGGAACCTCACAGAACTTTTTGCAAAAAAAGATCCGCGCTTTTTCGCGACCATTTACTTTGAAGGAGATATGTGGAAAGGGGAAGCCATTGAAAACTGGGGAGGCATCATTACCCCGGCGGGAGCCAAAATCACCAGCGGATTTTATGAAGGACGTTCCGCACAGGGCAGGTCGTTTTCGGCAGGCGGATATGCAGGCGGGCAAATGACAGGTTTTAATGTAAAAAAATACCTGGACGACAAACTGATACCGGTCGACCAGGGCAAAACATCGGTTGACTTCATCGTTTTCCGTTACGGAGAAATCCTGCTGAATTTTGCGGAAGCGGCTTTCGAACTGAACAAACCTGCCGAAGCCCTGGATGCGATCAACCAGCTCCGCAGCCGGGCGGGAATTAAAGCCCTGGCCGCAGCCACCCGCGAAAATATCCGCCACGAAAGGAAAGTCGAGCTGGCTTTTGAAAACCACCGCTGGTGGGACCTGCGCAGGTGGAGAATTGCCGAAGAAGCTATAACCCGCAAATTCACAGGAATTTACACCTTTTATGACGTAACCTCAGGCAAATTCAAAATTGAGCTAAACCCTGACGCCATGGCCGGCACGCCGTCCAGCTTCCAGGCCAAGCATTACTACCTGCCCATTACCCCAGGCCGCATCGCCAACAACCCGAATCTCGGCCCGGAAAACCCGGGGTATTGATATCACCTAAAACATACCAACATGAAATTTCCTTTTCGATCGTTGATCATGGCTGCAATGCTGGCCGTGATCAACCAGAAGCTCTCTGCCCAGACTATTTTCCCCAGGGCAGCTGCCACGCCGGACTCCGCCATTTCCCACATTAATATCAATGGAAAAACCTTTCATGAAATTTTCACGGTAATGTCGTTGCAGGGAAATGTGAACCGTACCAAGCCGAGGATTTTCGTGGTTGGCAACGGAATCGTCGAGGCGGTGAATTACACCTCTACCCAATACTGGCTAGATAAGCTGACCGGTTATACCAAAACCGAATACATCAATATTTACAGTCTGATCGACGACTTCTCAGCGGATATCAGCGGCTGCGTATTGTATCACCCTGCCGTGTTTACATATCCTGTTGGCGGATTTTACCCGCCGGGTTTTCAGGTAAGCGATGATAACCTGGCCAAGATCAATGTTACTACCATGCTGGCCGCAAAGCACAATGCCGTGATCCTTACCGAAGCCCAGCGAAACGAACTGATCACCAATTACGGTCTTACTTTGCCCATACTTGCCGATTCCCGAAACCTCGCCTCCGACTGGCTGGGGTTGTATACCTGGGCCATGACCAACCTGGCACCCGACCTGCGGACCGACATTACCAATCATCTTTCTCACTTTTGCCTGGGCACGCTGGATTATATTATTTCACAAAAAATATTTACGTATAACAATTACCGTGGTACAAAAACGTCTGCTATCGAAGCGATGGAACAGGCCTTTCTGGACATCTCCCCGCCCAATTCACCGGTGATCGGTGTGTGGTATCTGCAATCGGATGAGGGAAGTTTTGTACAGAAAATTACGGAAAACGGGAAATTCATGACAGTGACTTATGAATCATTCAATCTGAGCTGGAGTACCGGTTTGCCGTTAGCAACTCTTCCCGTCCAGCCCCGCCGCAGCCTTACTTTCGACCCGGCGAAAGTATACCTTTCAATAACCCGGACGGACGGAGACAATATGTCGTTCCTCGACAGGGTATTCCCCGGAAACTTCGATCATGCCTCGCGTACCGACTATCCCACGGGCTGGGAAATGCTGAGCACGGTCAACGAGCTCAACCCGACCGTAGCAGCCTACTATTACGATAATATTGAAAATTCCAATTTTGTGACACCCGTTTCCGGCGTCGGTTACACGGCTCCGCTGCTTCCCCAGGAATTCAGGCAAACTTTCATGGAACAAAGCGATCAGTATATGCTCGATACCGACTGCCGGGTAGTGAGGACTTTATGGCAGGATTTCAAGCAGGCTTTGCCTTATAGTTATCTCAAAAATACAAAGGGAATACTTGTGGGTTACAATGTGGGCGATGTTTCTGTTGCCAATAATGCCAGTGCCAATATGATCGCCTGCGGCAAAGCTTTTATGAAAACCTATGATATTTCCGAGCTTTCCAACATCAAAAATTACTCAGGTACAACACCTGCATTTTTCAATGTCAGCGTGTCAAGCATGGCCGTCAACGACATTGTTACGCAGCTCAATACCCTGCCTTCCCATTTTGAAGTGGTAACGCCGGAGGAACTGGTCGATCTTTATTTACAATACAAAGACGATGAAGGGATTCAATACAAGGATTTTACAGAGATCACCATTGAGCCTACCGAAGACGCCGCGGGAGAGGCCCTGCATTTGTACGACTATGGATTTTCATCTTTTGATTTTCCCAATCACGCAAGGTTTGCGGATCTGAACAACTTTTTTGTCTACAAACTCTCCCTGGACCCGAATGTTACAAGCGTGAGCGTGGACCTGACGATGTATAACAATTACCTGGTACAGGCCGGGCAGGACCCTTTCAACTGGACGGAGGTAACCCGCTCTCCCGCCGACGTGCACGACGGTACCAACCTCGCCACACATACCTTTGACCTGACACCTTATCTGAATGACAACCATGAAATTTATATCAGGTTTGGCGACGCTTCTCCGACAGACGGCTGGGGCGGGGCTTTGGTGAAACTGGAACTGACGACCTCCTCCGCTACGCTGCCTGTAAAATTTCTGCCGCTCAAAATCAGCAAATCAGAAACAGATGCCAAACTGAGCTGGGGTACAGTTACCGGGCCTACCGACGATTATTTTGAGGTTATGCGCGGCAACAATCCCAAAAAACTTGAATCCATTGGAAAAGTATACGCCAAGGATTTCGCCGCGGACGAGACCTTTTACGATTTTACAGATTCAAATCCGCCGGGCGGCAACAATTATTACCGGATCAAGGGAGTGGACAAAGCGGGTGAAACAACGTTCACAAATATTGTCGCGGCAGGTTTCCATACCATCAGGGAAGCCAGCATTTATCCGAATCCGGCCAAGAGCAGCATTCATTTTGCATACAAATCGACCCAAAACAATCCAGCCGAAATCATTCTTTTTAATAAAAACGGCATACCTGTTTCAAAAAAGGCTGTCAGCGACAAGGAAGGTCAAAATACCTACGAGTTTGGCATTTCCGGTTTGAAGCCCGGCATTTATATGCTGTTGCACAAAAACGGCGCCGGTACTGCCACTTATAAATTCATTAAAGAATAACCCTGATGAGAGTTTTTGCAATTCTGTTGATTTTGCTTTCCATAACCTTCGATCTGACTGCCGCGGAATTTTACGTTTCACCTTCCGGAAACGACAATCACCCCGGCACGAAATCGCAGCCTTTTGCTACCATTGAAAAAGCAAAACTGGCTGTACGCCGCGAAATCACAAACGGTCAGCAGGAAGATATTACCGTGTTCCTGCGTGCTGGGACATATCGTTTGAGTAAAACAGTCATATTCGGCCCGGAGGACGGAGCCAAAAACGGCTTCAAAATAACCTATGCCTCTTATCCCGGTGAAAAGCCCGTGGTAACCGCAGCAAAAACCATTACCGGCTGGAAAAGAGCTTCTGCTGATCCGGAACATTTACCGGCAGAAGCTGCGGGCCATTTATGGTATGCCGAATTAGGAAAAGGTATGGATTTCAAAATGTTATATCAAAATGGAATTGCACTTCCCAGGGCCCGCTCGAAAGGATTTATGCCGGTGCAGAACAAACCCGGTTCCGGCAACAAGACACTGATTTTACCTGAAAGCTTTCCCACGTATTGTTGGCCGGGAAACGGTGGCGTCGAAGTGCTGATCAGGCCCACTTTTGCCTGGACGATGAACATATTGCCGGTTGAAAGCGTGGATACCAGTACCCGCACCGTCAAAACCACCATCGGCGGGACTTATCCCCTGGACCCGCAGCCAAAATGGTCGCTGGATGCGCACCATATCACCGAAACCTGCTGGCTGGAAAACAGCGTGAGCTTCATTGATGCGCCCGGTGAATGGGCTTTGGACACTTCGACCGGAAGGTTGTGGATTTGGCCCGAAAACGACCAGTCTCCGGAAAACGTATCAGCTCCGCTGTGCACAGAACTCTTTCTCGTAGCCGGTACTATTTCAGATGAAATGTCTGCCGACAATCCTGTTAAAGGGTTGATATTCAAAGATCTTGTTTTTGAAAACAACGACCGTTACACCTGGCGCGACAGCGAACCGAGCTTTCAGCACGACTGGTCGGCTGTGGACCAGGCGAATGCGATGGTGCGTGTGCGCGGGGCCGAAAATTGTGTGGTTGAAGGATGTGATTTTAAAAACGGTGGAACCGCAGGCATCCGGCTGGATTTGCACTGCCGCAACAACCGCATCGAAGGAAACAACATCGGCTATGTGGGCGAACACGGCATTGCGTTATGCGGATATGGGCCGGGCACAAAGGATGTGAACAAATTCAATGAGATCAAAAACAACAATATCCATCATACCGGACAGCAGTACTGGTTTGGTTTCGGGATTTACATTGCGCAAAGCGGAGAAAACACCATTGCCAACAACCTGATCCACCATACTCCGTTTATAGGCGTGACCGTCAGCGGGAGCCGGGATTTCAAATATGGCTCGCCCCGGGACGGGGAAGGTTACCGGGCTGTGCGATGGAATGAAATCAGTGAAAACCATAAGGAACAGATCGCGGCGGGTTATGCCAAAGGAACAGAACTGACGGCTTTATTTTACCCATATCTGCACGCCCGCAACAATGTGATCCGCGACAATGAAATTTTCAGCGTGGTTGAAACCATGGGCGACGGAAACGCTGTTTACTTGTCGGGAGCAGGAACGGGGAATGTGATCAGACGCAATTTTATCCACGATATTTTCAGTGCCGGCGTGCAAACGGCGCTGCGTCCCGACGATTTGCAGGAGCAAACATTATTTTCGGAAAACATCGTTTACAAATGTGTTTACGGGGCAGTTGAGCACAAGCACGACAACAGTTACATCAATAACATTTTTGCCAACATTTATCCACTCAACCGCAACGGCGAATCCTGGGATGAATGGGCTTATGTTATTTTCGGCAGGGGGCCCAATACCGGCACAAGGGTTCAGAATAATATCTTTTACGATGACATCAGTACGGATTTCAGGTTTTATTATGCCCGGAAAAACTCGCCTCTGACCGATGCCTTGATTGATAACAATCTGTATTTTTCCAGAAAATCCCCTAAAAACGCACAAAAGCAAATCTCAGCCCTGCAAGCCTCCGGCCTCGACCGGCATAGCCTGATCTCGGACCCGTTATTCCTCAATATCCGAAAACACGATTTCAGCCTGCTGCCTAGCTCGCCCGCCGTGAAAACCGGATTCAGGGAAATTGACATGCGTAAAATCGGGATTCAGCTCTTATGGCGGAAGAAAGTAATTGGCGACAAATTGCTGGGCACAAATATAGCTTCGAAAAGCTCGGGGCAATCTTCGACAATCATTGTCTCGCTGAGCTGCGATACACCGGGAGCTATAGTGCGGTTTACTACGGACGGGAGCGAACCTTCATCATCTTCCGAGATTTACAAAAACCCGCTGGAATTTGACAAATCCGTTTTTATCCGTGCCAGATCTTTCAGTGAAGGATACTCCGATCTTTACGGAGCTTCGGATTATTTTTCTCCCGGTATCAGTTTTTAACCGCCAGTCCCGAGTTACGTTTCAGAATAAATGAACTGACCAAAGCTACAATAAGTCCGACGGGAAGTACCTCTGCATACGTGATAAGCACGACGAATAAAGGGTTCTTGTACATCTCTTTGAAATCCGCCATTTCTTTCGTCTTATCCGCGATTTCAGCAGCCGTGGCGCCTTCCCGCGTAGCTTCTCTCAGAACGTGAAGCGAATATTGATCAATAAAATCTGGCAGGAAAAGATAGTAGCAAAACAACCACACGACAACATATATCGTTGAGCCTACGAGTGCGATCAAAGCTCCGGTTTTAAATGCTTGCCCAAAGGTGATATTGCCGCCCAGATCCTTGTCACGGTAGTTTTTAATACCAAAAAATGTGAAAGAAAAAACCACCACCATCACCGCATAACCGAGCACATCATTGCCCTGGAAGTCGGGATTGGTATAGCAGAGACGGGCCATGTAAATTCCATTACCGCCAAGGAGCGTTCCGAGGATCAATCCAAAAATGGTGACAACACGTTTCATATTTTGAATGTTAAAGTGATGGCTCAAATGTAACCCGGCGGGATATTCCCGGACTCATACTAAAGTACCAAAAATAGTTTCAGGGCCGGTTTTCATACCAAAGTACCGGTTCGGTCAGGGTGTAATTTTCAGTCTTTTGGATTTCTCTATGGCCTGTGCCCTACTCTTCACATCCATTTTCATAAATACATTGGAAACATGCGTTTTAACAGTACTGAGTGAAAGAAACAAGTGAGAAGCAATCTCTGTATTACTATATCCTTTGGCCAGCAATTCCAGCACCGCATGTTCCCGGGCTGTCAGGTTGAGCTTTTTCAGTTCGGCTTCGTTGATCGAGAAATGATCCGGCAAAAGTGTAGCGGCCTCCCGTTTTATCACCACAGTTTCTATCCTCGGTTTGGCGAGTTGCAAAGCGAGCCAGATACCCAGCACTGTGAAAAAAATCGCAATCAAGCCTACATAGATATCGAGGAAATAATCCACGATCAGGAACTTCCATTGCAGAAATTTTAAAACAAAAATCAGCACGGCCATGAGCAGACCGTATAAAACAGCATGTTTTGATCTCAGGAAAACCGACTTCAAAAATATCATACAATACAGAGGACAAATCCAACGAACGATTATCCGCTTAATTTAAAAAGGATAATTCAATTCACCGATCAATTCCCCGGACGGTCTGCCAAGGCTTCATGAATTTCGTAGAAATATTTTTGATTTTATTCAATAATGAAAATCGGTTAACTTTGCCGGAAATTGCTTCGTCAATCCGGCGGCAATTCAGGAGGACGACCTCCCTCATGGTGAGAAATCGATCGGGACGGCCTGCTATATTATCTAAGTTAATTAGTTATGGCCTGGATCTATTTGGTTATTGCCGGTCTTCTGGAGGTTGTTTGGGCTTACTCCATGAAACAATCAGAGGGATTTACCCGCCTCTACCCTTCCATTATTACTTTCGTCGCGATGGTCCTCAGTTTTGGCCTCCTGGCATTCTCCATGCGCACGCTGCCGCTGGGCACCGCCTATACCATCTGGACGGGGATCGGGGCAGTTGGTGCTTTTGTACTGGGCATCGCATTTCTGGGTGAGCAGCTGACCTTCACCAGGGTCTTTGCCGGCGTGTTAATCGTCGCGGGGCTGATACTCATGAAACTTTCATCGACCCATTAAGAAAAAAGACTATTCTAAAAGCCGCAGACAGCCTATAAGAGAGGCTGTTTTGCGGCCTTCTGGTTTGATGTTTTAGTTCAGGGAAATTTTAATCGGCAGGTAGTAATTTTCCTGCGGTTTTATTCATTAGGTCTGGCCTCCTATCTTTGAAAAAAATCACCTTCAAACTTCAAAACAAAGCACACTACTATGGAAACTGCCCTCATCACCCAGCTAAGCAAAACCTTCGAAGAAGCAGCCTATGAGCAGGATGGCGTTGAGTATTGGCTCGCCCGTGAGTTACAGAATTTGCTCGGTTATTCCGAATGGCGGAATTTTTTAAAAACGATCGAAAAAGCCAAGGAAAGTTGCAAAAACACGTCTGAGAGCATCTCAGACCATTTTGTTGACGTCAACAAAATGGTCTCTATTGGTTCTGGGGCAGAGCGAAAACAAGAGGATATCATGCTCACAAGATACGCCTGCTACCTGATTGCGCAGAATGGCGACCCGAAAAAAGAGCCCATCGCTTTTGCCCAAAGCTACTTCGCGATCCAGACCCGGAAGCAGGAGTTATTAGAAGAACGGATCAAAATGATGGAGCGGCTTCAGGCGCGGGAAAAGCTGGCAGCTACGGAAACGATCCTGTCCAAAACCATTTTTGAAAGAGGGGTTGACAGCAAAGGTTTCGCCAATATCAGAAGCAAAGGCGATAGTGCTTTGTTTGGCGGAAACAACACAGGCGCTATGAAACGGAAACTCGGTATTACCGAAAACCGCCCGCTGGCGGATTTCCTTCCGACCATTACAATATCAGCAAAGCAGCTGGCAACAGAAATCACCAATTTCAACGTCAATAAAAACGACCTCCGCGGAGAGACGCACATTTCGTCCGAGCATGAAAAAAATAACAGTGATATCCGTGAGCTGCTTGGGAAAAGCGGCATAAAACCCGAAGAACTTCCTGCCGAAGAGGATATCAAAAAACTGGAACGCCGCGTAAAATTAGATAGCAAGACTTTGCCAAAAAGCAAGTTGGGCCCCTCCGGAAAAACGGACGATCAGAAACCAACTCAGCAATAAATTCTTCATATTTACCAATGTTTCCAAACCAGCTCAACATGAACGAAATCAAAAAAGAAGATATCAGTCAGGAGGTTTTTGACCTTTATGACGACTATGCCCATAACCGGCTCGAAAGGCGGGATTTTATGCAAAAACTCTCTGGCTATGCGGTTGGAGGAATTACCGTTGCATCATTGATGAGCTTTCTGATGCCCGACTATCACGGTGCGATCCAGATTCAGGCCAATGATCCGAGGTTAAAATCTGATTATATCAGTTATTCTTCCCTCAAGGGCGGTGGAACAATCAAAGCCCTGCTTTCCGAACCGGCGAATTCCAAAAACAAACTGGGCGGGATCATAGTTGTCCATGAAAACCGGGGCTTAAACCCACACATTGAAGATGTGGCAAGAAGAGCCGCTCTGGCAGGTTTTATTTCGCTGGCTCCTGATGCTCTGACTCCGCTGGGCGGCTATCCCGGCAACGACGACGATGGACGCACATTACAAAGCAAGCGGGACAGAAATGAAATGCAGGAAGACTTTATTGCAGCTTACGATTATCTGAAAAACCACAAGGATTGCAATGGGAAAATAGGTGTGGTCGGGTTTTGCTTTGGCGGAGGGATCGCCAACATGATGGCCACCCGCATCCCTGATCTTGCTGCGGCAGTTCCGTTTTATGGCGGCCAGCCAGTGACTGAGGACGTTCCCAAAATAAAAGCCCCCTTGCTCTTACATTATGCGGCACTGGATACACGTGTAAACGAGGGCTGGCCTGCGTACGAAGCGGCGTTAAAGGCAAACAAAAAAGAATTCACAGCCTACATGTATCCGGATGTAAACCACGGCTTCCACAATGATACCACGCCAAGATACGATAAAGCTGCGGCCGAACTGGCCTGGAAACGGACAATTGATTTTTTCAGTGAAAAATTAAAATAGCGAACACATGTTCAATATCAGTAAAAGCCGTTTCCTGGATAAGGATGCGGCTTTTACATATCGAATTGTTTCAGAACCCAAACAGCGAGATCATGTAATTTATTAATTTTCAATGAATTATATAAATTCTCCTGAGCAGCATACCATTGTTTTGTAACCATACGTTAACAATTTTTAACTTGACCGTCACGATCCTTCGCGTATGCTGAAAACGTTCTACACGTTGCTGTTTTTTCTTTGTCTTTCATGTCAGGCTTTTGCCCAGCCCATCACCATTAGTGGATTTGTGAGGGAACAAGGCAGTATGGAGTTGCTTCCCGGGGTCAATGTTTATCATCAGAATTCCACGATCGGAACGGTTACAAATACGTATGGTTTTTACTCTCTTACCCTGCCGAAATCCGATTCTGTTCACATCTCTTATTCATTTGTGGGATATGAAACCAAGATTTTGAGTATCGCGGCTGCGGCGGACCGGCAGGTTGATATCATACTTTCATCAGCGAATCAGCTCGACGAAGTGGTGATTTCCGGTAAAAGGCAAAGCGAAAAAATCAGCGAATCGGTGCAAATGAGCCAAATTGAAGTACCGATCGCCCAGATCAAGAAAATCCCGGCTTTCTTCGGGGAAAAAGATGTGATCCGGGTTTTGCAGCTGATGCCCGGGGTACAAAAGGGTACCGAAGGACAGACAGGCCTGTATGTCCGCGGTGGCGGTCCCGACCAGAACCTGATCATCCTCGACGATGCGGTCGTGTACAATGCCAGCCACCTTTTCGGCTTTTTCTCGGTTTTTAACAGCGATGCACTCAAAAGCGTGGAGCTAACCAAGGGCGGTTTTCCGGCCAGGTATGGTGGCCGGCTTTCTTCGGTCGTGGAAATGAACATGAAAGAAGGCAGTAAGGAAAAACTGCATGGAGAAGGCGGGATCGGCCTTATTTCGTCACGACTTACGCTGGAAGGCCCGCTGGCCAAGAAAAAAGCTTCATTCCTGATATCAGCCCGCCGTACCTACATAGACTTCCTGGCGGCGCCGCTGATTGCCCAGCAGCAGTCAGGATTTGGCAGCAAAGTAAAGCTGGGCTACTTTTTTTACGATCTGAATGCAAAAGTAAACTATGATTTCGGCGCCAAAAACAAGCTGTATGTCAGCGGATATTTTGGTCAGGATAAATTCAGTATCAGAGAAAAAAGTATGAGTAGCCAGAACAGGTCAGGCCTGAACTGGGGAAACGCTACGGCTACCTTACGCTGGAACCATTTGATCAACAAAAAACTGTTTGTCAATACTTCACTGATTTACAGCCATTTTAATTTCAATATCTTTTCCAATGATCAAAATTTTGACAATGGGAAAGCCGTGGATCAGTTCAGTCTGAAATATAATAGTCTGATCCGGGATTACAGTCTCAAAACAGATTTCGACTTTTATCCCAACACCAGGCACACCATCAAATTCGGATTGCAGGCCACCTCTCACCGTTTTGTTCCTTCTGCCCTGGGACTTGAGGGTGATTTTTTTGAAGATGAACTTGCTGTACAAGCGCGCCCTATTCAGACCATCGAGGCCGGCGCCTACATGGAAGACACCTGGCAGCCCTTTACCGCACTGAAAGTAAATGCAGGTTTCCGGCTTAGCATGTTTGAAACGCAGACAAAAACCTATATCCGGCCTGAACCAAGGCTTTCGGTTGCGCTGAAACTCGCTACTGACTTTTCCGTAAAGGCTTCTTATGCGAAAATGAACCAGTATGTACATCTTTTGAGCAATACGGGCTTCGGCCTACCTACAGATCTTTGGGTACCTACCACCGACCGGGTTGCACCCCAGCAGTCGAGCCAGGTTGCTTTGGGGTTAGCAAAAGATCTTGAAAAACCGGGCCTCGCACTAACACTCGAAGGTTATTATAAGACCATGAACAACATCATCAGTTACAAGGAAGGCTCTTCTTTTATCAGCCTGGACGGAAAAAACGCCAACGAGCTCAACTGGGAGGATAATGTAACGGCGGGCATGGGCTGGTCATACGGCGCAGAGTTTATGTTGCAGAAAAAAACCGGAAAACTATCAGGCTGGGTAGGTTACACGCTTTCGTGGACGAAATGGAAATTCCCCGAGCTGAACTTCGGAGAAACATTTTATCCCAGATACGACCGCCGCAATGACCTTTCCGTAGTTGGGATTTACGAACTCAGCAAACGCATTACCCTTTCGGCAACGTGGGTTTACGGCACGGGAAATGCCCTGACACTCCCCGTATCAAAGTTCTCTACTTTCTCCAATGAGTATCGGGTTGGTTTTTGGGGCTACCCTTCGGGTTCAGGAAATGTGATTACGGAATATGATAAAAAGAATTCATTCCGGGCAGAACCCTACCACAGGATGGACGTTGCGATTCAGTTTCATAAGAAGAAAAAAAGGCATGAAAGGACTTGGGAATTTGGTCTGTACAATGCCTACAACCGCAGAAATCCTTTTTTCTATAACATTGACCGCAAAGAGGACAAAAACAATCCCGGGCAAAGTATCAATGTTCTCACGCGCTATTCACTGTTCCCGGTAATGCCCTCTTTCAGCTACAATTTCAAATTCTGACAATCCATGAGACTTTTAAACGCATTGATTTTCATTACAGTTACGGCCTTTTTAGGCGGGTGCGAAAGCCTGGTTGAAGATCTGGATCCGGGCAAGCTGCCCAACATGGGATCCAAGCTCGCAGTGGAATCCTACATTTCGCCGCAGTCTCCGAGTATCGAAGTGATTGTGACAGAATCCCAGCCGCTGTACGGCCCCGCAACATACAATCCGTCATTTATCAAAAATGCCGAAGTGATTTTGTCCGGCAACGGACGTCAGATCAGACTGCCCTTCAATGATTCTACGCTGAGGTACCATGTGGACAGCAGTGCATTCAAGATCCTGCCCGGCGCAACCTATAACCTTCTCGTGAGCGACGGCAAACGTACTGTGAAAGCACATTGTACCATTCCGGCAAAAGTACCGGAGATCAAAACCGTTGCCGTTGAATATGTTACGGGGCCTTTTTCAAATGACTCAACCGCCTGGATAAACATGTCGTGGCAGGATATACCGGGTGAAAATAATTACTACGCCGTGCGTGGATACGTTGTTTTGGAAGAAACTACCCCGACATACAACGAGCAAACCGGAGATGTGGAGCCATTTCGACACGTTAACAAATTCGGAATGTACCAATCTTCCTTTTCGTCACTGATTTTCAACGATATACACCTGGATGGTATCATGTTTAACGCACCCAAAACCAGCATCTACCTTAGTCCGAAAAGGATAATCAGTTACCTGGACAAGAATGGGGTAGAGAAAACGGTATACAACGACGCGCAAATGAGCCAGGTGAGGGTCGAGGTACTGAACATTGATGAAAACTATTATAAATTTTACCGCTCTATGGATGTCTCCGGCAATCAGGACAATCCTTTTGTGGAGCCTTCCATCATTTACACCAATATTGAAGGCGGCCTTGGATGTTTCGGCGGATATCATGCTGTCATACGAACGATAAACCCCTGATCATATCGCTTCAATACAATATAACTATTTTTATGTAACAAGTAAAATTAATTGTATCGTCGTATTCCGTGTGTGCAAAACGGTTACATTTGTCGCACTCAGCCTTCCTGCAATAGCATAGCTTCAAAGCTTTGTTAACATGAAAATGCAAACGAATGGATCTGTAAAACCCCTTTTATGAAGAGCTCTTCACCAGTGGCACCGCGGGCGGCTTTTGCCTGGACCGCAGTTTTAACAGTATTATTGGCATCTTTTGCTTTTGTGATATTGCTCACCAATTCGAAATCCCAGACTATCAAAAGCAACATACACACGCTCCAGCAAGAAAATGCCGCCTACCGGAAGATTGATACATGTATTTCCATTCTTTA
The DNA here is from genome assembly GCF_005869225.1 of Dyadobacter bucti. Classification (GTDB taxonomy): domain Bacteria; phylum Bacteroidota; class Bacteroidia; order Cytophagales; family Spirosomataceae; genus Dyadobacter; species Dyadobacter bucti. The sequence continues at coordinate 984,268 of NZ_SWFP01000002.1, forward strand.
TTCAGCTGAAAACAACAGCCGGCTTTTCGTCGTAACACTCGATTCGGCCTACCTCAGATCCTACTCAGATCAACTAATGGCAGTCAACCGGATCCTGCATGAATATGAAACCGAAAGGGCCCATAAGTCGCTGACAAACCTGATGTCGAGAAAACAGCTGAAAAATGAAGAGTTCATCAGACTTAAAACAATGGTTGACAGCCTGTTGTCTTTTTCATGGGAAAGCCAGGCGACAGCGTCCCCCATTATGGCAGAACCGGTGCGGAAACTCACAGTAACCCGGGAGGCACATAATACCGATACTATTGAGGTAACTGTCCAGAAAAGAAAGAGAGGTCTGATGAAACGCATCATTGACGCGATCAGGGATAAAGACACCCTTTCCAATGCCGTTGCAAGAACAAAGAGTACTGCTACGGTCAGCCACGATTCGGTAAACCTGCCGTTACCGACCGCATTGCTGAAAAACAAGCCGTTGCTGGAAAAGGCCAGAAAGGAACTCAGCGAAACGGAACAACAGCTTCTGGCGATCAACGGACGGATATTCACCTACCTGCAGAATTCACTGAGGGAGTTGAAAAATAGCGAAGAGCAGGATATGAAGGTGCTGCGGGATTCTCTGCTGGAAGCTACCAACATCAAATTCGAAGAAATGGGCCTGCTGATCTGGATGTGCGTCGGCCTGATGCTTTTACTGGCCATTATGATCATCTGGAACCTGGTGAAGTTGTATAAAAAGGACGTAACGATCATCCGGTACGCCAATCTTACAGCAGATACTACCAAAAGAAAAGGTGATTTCATGGCGCAGATGACCCACGAAATCAGAACACCGCTCAATTCAATTATTGGTTTTTCGCAGTTGATAGAGATCGAAAAACTGGACGAAAATCAGCGCGTGAATGTGAATTCCATCAAGAATGCATCGAAAATCCTACTTACGCTGGTAAACGAGATCCTCGATTTTTCAAAATTTGAAAGCGGTAAAATCACCCTGCATGATAAGCCTTTTCAGCCTGCCGTTATTTTGAATGAGGCCGTCGAGATGCTGTCGGTACTTTCGGATGAAAAAAAGATCGTCATCACCTCTGAGTTGGATCTGGATCCCGGTACCACGCTGTGCGGCGACGATTTTCGCATCAAGCAAGTAATTATCAATTTGCTGACGAATGCCATCAAATTCACCCCGGAAAACGGGCGCATATGGGTTAGCTCCGGCATTGAAAAAGTTGCTCCGGGCAAGGGGCTGCTGAAAATCAACGTCAAAGATTCAGGCGTGGGAATTGCCAAAGAAAACCTCACGGCCATTTTTGAAGATTTTATTCAAGTTGAAAATAACGATAGCCAGTCCAGACAGGTGGGTACAGGCCTCGGTCTCGCCATCTGCAAACGCATCGTCGATCTGTACGGCGGACAGATCAGGGCAGAGAGCACACCCGGCCAGGGATCGGAGTTCATAGTTCGTATTCCTCTGAAAATCGCCGCAAGTGAACTAAGGCCAACTGCTGCCCCAGTTAGCGAAACGGCCCCGGTCGAGAAATTCCTTGCTGGTAAAAAAATCCTGATCGCGGATGATACCAAAATGAACCTGCTGCTGATCAGCCGGTTCATGGACAAGCTGGGCGCAGATTACGACATGGTAGCAGACGGAAAAAAAGCATTTGAAATGTTCAACGAGCAAGCTTATGACCTGGTCATCACGGACATTTACATGCCGGTACTGAATGGTCTGGAACTTACAAAACAGATCCGCGGACATGCAGACAAAAAGAAGGCCGGTACGCCGATATTGGGTTTTACAGGCGGCGCCAGCACAGAAAACAATGCCAGCTACATCCTGGCTGGCATGAACGACGTTTTGCCCAAACCCTTTGACGACAACGATTTCAAAGCGATCCTGAAACGCTTATTGTTTGGCGAGAAAGCATTGACAAGGTAGCCTCTACCGAAAAATAACCTCTCTTCTGAAGTTCTTTGCTTAGGAATCCCCCGCTTTTTTATAATTTGGTGAGATAAGCATTTTCAAGCAAAGAAAGTTGACATAGATGCCGATACATGTAGCCATCACCCGCAAAGTTCTTCCGGGTAAAGAAAATGAATTTAAGGAAGCACTGAGGCGGTTTCTCGGCGAATCCTTTTTACATGGCGGTGTGCACGGCGCAGGGATGATCACGCCACTGCCTGGCGACGACAGTCGGGAAATCGGCATTCTGAGGACTTTCGCAGACGAAGCAGAGCGGGATGCTTTTTATGATTCCAAGTTTTTTAAAGATTGGGAAGACTATGCCGCCACGCTGACCGAAGAGCCGGTTTATCGTCAGCTGACCGGCCTTGAAGCCTGGTTCCGCGCGTCCGGTTCGCCTCCGCGCTGGAAAATGGCTATTGCAACTTTATGCGGAGTTTACCCCACCAGTTTATTTTTGTCTTTCACTATTGGCCCGTTGATCCAGCCCCTGCCGCAAGTAATCCGTATATTTATCACCGCCGCCTCTATGGTTGGCCTGCTCACGTGGGTGGTAATGCCTCAGATTACCCGGATCCTGAAAAAATGGCTTCACAGCCAGTAAGTTTCAAAACAAACAGTATCATTCATTGCAAAACTATGGCAAAGCAAAAAAACAGTGCGACCGTAACAGCCCAGATGCTGATCAGAAAACCTGCCAGCATAGTTTTCAATGCCTTTATTGATCCCGAAATCACACGTAATTTTTGGTTTACAAAAGGAAGCGGCAAACTGGAAGCCGGCATAACTGTAACCTGGGAATGGGAGATGTATGACGTATCAACCCAGGTAAAAGTCCGGAAAATTACGCCCGACAAGCAGATTTTGATCGAATGGGGCGAACCTGCCACGACCGTGCTGTTTGATTTTCAGGAATTGCCCGACGGCACAACGTACATCGGGATCACAAACACAGGATTTACCCAGCAGGGCGAAGAACTTCTGGAAGCCATTAACGATAATACCGGCGGGTTCACTACGGTACTGGACGGCGCGAAAGCTTACCTTGAACACAATATCAACCTGAACCTTATCGCTGATAAATTCCCGAAAGGAGTGAGCCAGCACTAAACGTACCGGCACATTAACGTTTTAGCATATACGACTTTTACCTCCAGCTTTCAGCCATAGGCCTGACTTTGTCTGAACTATGGTCGGTTTGGTAATATTCCTGCCAAACATCCAGCAGATTATGGTCCCCGTCCCAGGGAGCGCCGTCAAAATCAGTGATCAGGTTCGAATCAGAACCCTGCTTGAAAATAACTTTATGGATGTGCCCGTCCCTCGTGCGCAAAAACGCTTTCACCTGGTATTTTCTGACGTGTGTAGTTTGCCACTTGCGTGGGTCAGGCGTTGGCTCTGTGATCACGGGCGCGCTGTAAAATCTACTGTAAAATTCGGCTATCGCCAGATCGTAATGATCATCAAGAAGATGATCTTCCCGGAAGACGTCCGATCTGAAAAAGTCCCTTAATTGTTCGGAAGTGGGTTTCATGACAAAATTTGTTTCAACGGATTAATCAATTCTCTTTCAAAATAGGCCAGGAGCTTCTGCCCCGGGTCACTTACTAGTTTACAATAATAAATGCGTTTGTAGTAACGTACGATGACAAGCTCATCCATGGGGGCAACCTTGGCGGTAATGATCGTACCCTCCATATATATATTTTCCATTCTGTAAGTTACGCTTATTATCCGGTAAACTTCAGTATTATATTTATTCTATCTCTCCGGAAACCACCTCAACCCGCTCCACGGCAATTCCATGAGGTATTTTCAATTCATCCGTTGTCATCCCCGGTCCGATGGATATCTGCAGTGTTTCAACTTGGCCCAGATCCGGCTTTGAACCGACTGGATTGGTATCGGCATAATAAGGTAAAAAACCAGGATATGGGCGCGGCAAGCTTACAAAACTGACCTTTTTCAGCTCATCAACTGGTAAGGCATAAGCACCGTTTACAGGCTCTACCTGGATCAGACCGCCAAAAACAGAGCCGTCCTTGCCGATGAGTGCAACCTGTACCGAACATGGCCTGCTGTTGAGCGAACGACCGTGAAAAACAATTTTCTTCGCAGCCGCCAGATCTGTATTTCGTCCGGCCGTTTTTTGGCGGAAGTTGTAGCGCATGGAATAATCATCCGTTTTTTCCGGGTTGATCAGGAGTTCGGCTTCCCCGGCCTTCCCTACCGGTACCAGTTGTGAATTTTTGAGGTAAGGCCGGAGCAATTGGCCTGCGTCCGTGGCGGCATTGAAAAGGATAACCGGAGATTGCCCGGTAACGATGCGTACCTCATAAGGTTTGTTATCAAAAAAGTCCCAGTCTCCCGGTGAAGTTTCCAGGCCTGATGGAAAAGTCCGGATAGCATTGTCGTCCTTGACCGTGATAAAATATTTCAAAAAGCCTTCCTTCACCATTTCAGCAGGGATTTTGGCAGCGTATTGATAGCCGCTTTCCTGCGTCATCGCCAGTGCATAGGGCTTGCCGTTACGGGGCAAAATCCAGAGTTTCACCTCCTCAGGCTCCTTAGCCGAAACAATGCCGGCTGCAATTTTGATTTCCCGTAAGGATGTGGCTTCCGCCAGCGGTTCGTGCAGTACCTCGGTAATTTTCAATGTTGTCGCCGGGGCAACAAATTCTTTCAGGGTGATATTTTCCCATTTTTGATCCGCAGTAAATTTTGTCGGAACTCCCTTCTTTTTGAGCAAGTAAGTTCCTGGCGAAATTTTAAAGCCATTTTCGTTCGCGGTCAATGAAGCGGTATTTTCTGCATTCAGGGGTTGTATATCAAAATCTTTTCCGAGATCCGGTAATTCCACCGACATCGGCCAGCTGCGCCAATTGACTACCGCCAGCTCCTTTTTCAGGCTATTCAGGCCAAAAGGATCTTTGACCCAAATTGCATCCGGCAAAACTTCCAGCCTCCATACACCGTTTTCGAGCTTGTCCAGAAAATAGGCGCCGGTTCCCTGATATTTTACCAAAACAGAATTCCCATAGCCACTTACATGCGTCAGTAACTCCTTCGCAGGCGGAACTGTGTTGGTATGATTGGTGTAAATAAACTTCTCCTTTGTGACCATCTCCGCCAGATCCTGACCATAACTCACCCGGAAGTCCCCGAAGGCAGTGTCAGCGGGGAATTTACCGAAATCCTTGTACAACGGAATTTTATGAAAAACCTCCGACGCGATTTTCAAGCTCAATGCTTTCTGAGGCGTGTAAACCAGGTTCATATAGTGGGTATCGTACTCTGTATTGGCATAGGCGAAAAAAGTCGGATCGTACGCAAAATGCGTGGCAACCTGCATTCCCGCGCTCCGGAAACTCCGTGCCATCGCAGGATAAATGTAGGATCGGCCCACGTCGGCAGCGTCGAATTCATAAACGATTTTGGCCATTTTTCTGAATTTCGGATTGGCCGCAAACGGGATTTTGTAGTCGTCCACATTCGGCAGCAAGTTACCTTGTATTTCGTGCTTTGATTGAAGACCTGTGGGATACCACTGAAATGTTCCGCCGTCGATGTTTGCATTGAAATAAGCGTCCGCCAGATGGATGCTGTGGCTGATGTTATAGAAAACCGGCTTTTTGCATCCGGCTTTCCTGATAGAACCAGCCATTCCATTGATAAGTGCTGTCACTTCCGCCGGTTTCCCGCCATGCTGCGGTTCATTGCTGATTTCGAAAGCAATCAGATCGGGTTCACTTTTATAGGCCACGCCCGTGTACCGGTTTACATGGTTCACAAACTGGTACAGGTAATTTTGCTGCGCCTTAATCGCGTCCGGATTGGTCAGGCAGGCCGCTTTTCCATATTTTGCTGAAAATCCGGGTGTCTTTTCATCCGGCTGCGGCCAACCGTTACCCCAATAGGCAATGGGTGTCAGAATGACCTTCATGCCGCGGTCTTTCATTTTTTTGATCGTATAATCCAGCAGCCGCAGATGCTCGTTGTCCAGCAGGTTCCCAAGCGTATCGCTGATCTCCGTGTCCCAGACATGCACCCGGTACACATCGAAACCGAGCCTGGCAAAGTGATAGACATCGTCATCGATCGCTTTTTCGGGGGCAACGCCCAGTTCCTTAGCAACGCGGTATGCATAGGCAAACGGAACCGTGTAATTTACCCCGAACCCGTGCACTTCTTCCTTCGTCATCCCCCACCGCATGATCCCGTCCTTATCCACATATACGTCATTTGTTTTTTGTGAAAATACTACCGTATGAGCCAGCAGAAAAAGACAGCAAAAGAGCGCTTTAAGCTTCATTTCAGCAATTTTTAAATGTTTTTATATCAAAAAAAGAAAGACCGTGGCGGTTTTCAGTAACCTGTTGTCTGGGTGATTTTCCCTGCGCCTACATTGATCACATATTGCGGTACCGGGAAAAGTTCAGAAGGCCCGTGCGTCACTTTTCCTGCTGCTTCCAGTGCGGATGCCCATTTTCCATGACGTACCAGATCAATTTTCCTGATCCCTTCAAAATAGAACTCCCAGCCTCTTTCCTGTAGAATCGCGTCGTTCAATGACACTTTGGAAGCCGTAGCAGCTGCGGGCAATGCCGCCAGGCCACCATGCTTGGCCCGGACCTCGTTCACCAGCGCGATAGCTTCGGCTGTGGGCCCTGCCTGCTGGTTGATCGCCTCGGCAAGCATCAGCACAATGTCCGCATAACGCAATACCGGCATATCATTTCCCTGAATATCTGCGCCGGGAGAGGATTCGTCAGGATATTTTCTCAAAACCGGCCCGCGCATATTGGCACGGCTCCTCGCTTTGCCGGAATTGTCGGTATACGCCGGGATCAGCAGTGCCCTTCTTTTGTCCGCAGGATCAAAAGAATCATAAAATTGCCACGTAGGACAAAAAACACCGCTCGGGCTTGCCCAGCCGCCGCCAAGTTTAATACTTTTGAAATCGCCGGGAAGACAATAAAGCGCCATGGCATTGAAATTTCCGCCACCTTCTCCGTTCGTCGGCGCCACGGGATCACAGTTCACTGCCCAGATCGTTTCCGTATTCACTTCCGTCGCTTCCCTGAAAAGGCCCGCATAGTCAGATACCAGACTGTATTTTCCCAAAGCCACTGTTTCCCGGGCCGCTTTTTCAGCCTCCGACCAATTTTTCTCATTGAGATACAGACGGGTGAGCATTCCCAGCGCCAGTCCTTTATTAAAACGTCCGTATTCCGAAGGGCTCAGTTCCAGATTGTCCGCTGCAAAACGGAGGTCAGCCGCAATCGTGGAAACATAAGATTCCCTGGCGGGACGGGTCAGATCGCTTTCCGCCTCGGTATTGATCTTCGATGCATCGAGTATAACAGGCACCGGGCCATACATGTGCAGCAGGTAGTACATCGTCCAGGCACGGCCCATTCTCGCCTCGGCGATAAACTTACTTTTTGCCCCGTCGCTGATCGCCGATTTCTCGATGTCTGCAATTACCTGCGTCATGCGCGTCACGTAGCGTACTTTCTCGAAATGGCTTTGTTTACCCTGGGTTTTTAGGAATGTAAAATCGCCCTTACTGAAAAATTCCCAAAGTCCGCCCCACTCCGTGAAAATGCTCATCTGGTCGGAAGGCAGGTCGAACATGGCAAGGTGGCCGTATTCCGGACTGAAAAACATGTTCTGGTATTCCACATCACTGTATCCCCATTTCGAACCGAATGGCTTGTAAGCCTGCAAAGTATACAGCTCAAAATCAGCTTCTGTTTTGGGAAAGTTGGCTGGGGAAAGCACGCCTGTGATCACAGGATCGAAATTGTTGTTGCAGCCAGTGGCAAAAAGACCCGTGGCAATTAAACCGGCAATGAATATCTTTTTCATAATGTCAGATTCTTAGTATTAAAAATTAGCCTTCAGACCCAAAGAAACCGTTCTTACCATCGGATAAGGTGCCGGCCCGCCTTTGATCGAGCTTGCCTGGATTTCCGGGTCCACACCTTTGAAACCTGTGAGGATAAATGCATTCTGAACATCCGCGAAAACCCGCAGGCTCTTGATATAATTGCTCAGTGCGCCCGAGCTGAATGTGTAACCCAGCGTAATGTTCCTGCAGCGCAGAAAGTCCCTTTTTACCAGACGTGTATCGAGCCCTGCATCCAGTGCTATCGCACCTTCATTGTAGGCTGCCCCCGGCAGAGTACCGCCCGGATTGGAAGTGCTCCATGCATCTTTGATACGCTCGGTGCCGCTCTGGTTACCAGAAAGCAGTCCGACCGGATCGCCCCATAGCGTGGTATAATCATTGCCCCAGGCTCCTTGCTGTCCGTAGAAGAACACGCTCAGATCGAATTTTTTATAGGTAAAATTGTTACCCATACCCACAATCACCTTAGGGATTCCGGAATAGCTTACCACGTCATTGTAGTCCAGTTTGGCATCTCCGTTTTGGTCTACAAAAAGAGGGTTACCCGGCTTGCGGGCGGCTGCGGGCTGCCATGCAGGCACTTCCTGTCCTGCCTGAAGAATACCATTGGTTTTATACACATAAATGATATCACCGCCCACAGGATCGTTTACATGGCCATACTGGGCCGGAGGATCATTGGGGAAACGCTCTACCCAGCGATTTTTGAAATGCGTCACATTCAGCATCGTATTCCAGCTGAAATCTTTGGTTTTGATGTTCTCCGTGTTCAAACTTACTTCGATCCCCTTTCTGCGCTGGTGCCCGCCGTTAATGGGCGACGTCGAAATGATCGATAGCTGCTGGGTCGTGGCGCTGCTCAGCAATCGGGTACGGTTTTCGGTAAAAACATCCACGGAACCTGTGATCCTTTCTTTGAACAACCCGAAATCCAGACCCGCATTGAAGGTTTTGGTGATCGGCCAGCGAAGGTTCGGGTTATCAAAGGCCGTAAGGCGGTATGGGAAGTAGACCACCGATCCGTTGCTGAATGTAACTGCATTAGGATCAGCGCCATAAGCACCGTAAGCCACACTGCCCGGACGCTCGCCCGTGGTACCATAGCTGGCGCGGAGTTTCAGCGTGCTGATGGTCTTGATACCCTGCATAAAGTTTTCATTATTGATTTTCCAGCCTGCAGATACTGAAGGGAAATTCTGGTATTTGTTATCGGGAAAAAACTTGTCAGCCCCGTCGCGTCGAACGGTCAGCGAAAGCAGGTAGCGGTCGAAAAAGTCGAAGTTGCTCCGGACAAAAAACGAGCGGAGCTTGTTCACGCCACGGTATGAACCGATCACTTTCGGGCCGGTGGCGGAACCCAGGTTATCGGTATTGATAGCGTCCTGCATGTTGGAAGTTTCGACACTAAAACCTGAATAATCTTCCAGGTACTGCCCTACCCCGCTCACTACATCCAGGTTCAGCCAGTCGCCAAAGGACTTTTTGTATGAAACGGTACCTTCCATGGTCTGGTTTTGTCTGCGGGTTTCGGCCAGCGATGCCCTCGCTTTGTAAAGCTGTCCCCAGAAAACGCTCACAGGAATATAGAAATCCCGGACAGAATACTCGCTGTTGTTTCCGTAAAGCAACTTCGCAGTGAGCGTATTGGGTATGATATCAATGTCCAGCGAAGTATTGGCAAGCAAACCCTGCGCCTTGGTTTTATCTTTGATGTCCAGCAGTGAAACCGGGTTTCCTGTGATCGCGAACTGGCTGTAGCCGCCATCGGCATTGTACACCGGCACCGACGACGGATAAGCAAGTGCAGCCTGCAATGCATTGAAGCCCTGCGTACCGGACCCGCCCGTTTGCCAGCCTGCCTGCGGATTGGTGTAGTTATTCCGGTTTGCATTCACATTTACATTCAGCCGGAATATTTTACTCAGTACAAAGGAGACATTCAACCGCCCGGAAAATCTGGTCAGATCCGATTTTTTGAGCGACCCTACCTGATTGAAATAATTTCCGGAAAAGAAATAGGTCGCTTTTTCGCTACCGCCATTTACACTGATATTGTGATTATCGACGCTTCCCGGCCGCAAAACTTCACCCAGCCAATCGGTTCCCTGCCCGGCACTCTGGATTTCCTGCTCGGTATATTTCTGCGTGTAACCGCTGAGATCGGATGGTACCGTTCCAAATGGTGCCATATTCCTGTCCGACTGATACTTATCCTTGCTCAGCTGATTAAAATAAAGCATGTAATCCTGCGCATTCAGCGGTTTCAGGTAGGGCATGTTTCTTGAAAAAGAATGGCTGCCGTCGTAGCTCACGCTCATCCGGCCAGCTTTCCCTTTTTTGGTTGTGATGATCATTACCCCGTTGGCTGCGGATACACCATATATCGCGGCACTGGCATCTTTCAGAAATTCAATGGATTCGATATCATTCGGGTTCAGCCCCGCAAGGCCGCCCCTGTTCACGCCCTGGATTTCTACAGAACCGTTTCCTGGTTCCATGCTGCTGCCGGGGAATACCACACCGTCGATAACCAGCAAAGGATCTCCTTTACCGCGGATCGAAACAGAGATATTCCCTCCCGGCTGCGAACTTTGCTGGGTTACCTGCAAGCCGGCAGCCCTGCCGAAAAGCAGCTCGGAAACGTTGTTATTGGCAGATGTCGGTATTTTGGCCGGGTCTACCTTGGAGATGGCTGTCGTGAGGTTTTTCTTGGCAGTGGTACCATACCCGACCACAACCACCTCGTCCAGATTTTGGGTATCCGTTGCCAGCTTCACATCAATCACAGTCTGATTGGCGACGGCAATTTCCTGTTTGATATATCCTATAAAGGAAAAAACCAATACACGGTTTTCACCCGGGCCACCCGGCAACGTCAGTGAATAGTCCCCATTCTGATCTGTTGAGGTACCGCTTGTATTGCCTTTCAAAACCACGTTCACCCCGGGCAGCTCGCCCCCGGAATTGTCAGTCACTTTTCCCTTGATAACCACCTGCTGGGCAAACAGAAGCGAGCAGGTCGTCATAAGAAAAATATGCAAAAGCAGTAATTTTTTCTTCATTGGATAACGGTTTAAATTTTAGAGGTAACACTATATGAACAGCGATGCAAGGTAGACCGGGCACCCAAATTCGATGAGAAATAATCTGACGCAAAGCGATAATTTTCTGATATTTGTATAGTATATGTTATATTTTTTGTTTGAAAAATGAGTTTTTACCCTCGAAAAGGATGAGATGTGCCGATAGGATCAGACGTTTGTTGATGTTCATTTCCTTTTTAATACTTTGCAGTCTGTCCGGCTATGGACAGGAGAAATTCTTCAGCACACTTTCCATCCGGGACGGCCTTCCCACCAATCTGGTCAATGCGATTGCTCAGGATAAGAACAACTTCATCTGGGTGGCCACCGGCGACGGGCTTGCCCGCTTTGACGGTTATCGTTTCAGGGTTTTTAAAAAAGAAGAAAACACGGCTTCGCTTCCCGGCAATGAGGTGCAGACGCTTTTTCAGGACGGGGATAATTTGTGGGTGGGAACGCGCAACGGGCTTTGTGTGGTAAATACCATTACATTCAGCATCAAAAGGATCGAATTCGGAACGCACGACGCCATACGTTGCATATTGAAAGACCGGGACAATATCATTTGGGTAGGCACCACCACCGGACTGATCCGTTATGACAGGCAAAAAGGCTCTTACCGGCTTTTCAATTCAGAAAACAGCCGGCTCAGCCACAATACGGTTCGCACTATTTACCAGGACCAACGGGGTTACCTGTGGGCCGGAACCTACAATGGCCTTAACAAGCTCGATACCAAAACTTTCAGGTTTACCGCTTTCGACTTAAAAAGAAAAGGAATTCCGCCCGTCAAAAACAATCTGATCTGTGACATCAGGCCGGTAGCCCAGAATGATTCACTGCTATGGGTCGGCACCGATACGGGACTCTGCAGGTTCAATACGGTCACAGGCAGGAATGAAAATTTTCCCAATGGCAAAGGCACATTCAGCAATGAAGTGGTAAAAGCCATTTACACCGACCGCGACGGGAGCCTGTGGCTGGGAACCGACTTCGGGCTGAATATATACCAGCCCGGCACCGGAAAAAACCAGACGTATTTTCACAATCCACAGGTGCCATATTCTGTCGCCAACAATGTGATCTGGCAGATTTTTGAAGACAATGCAGGTGTGCTCTGGTTTGTGACATCCAACGGTATCAGTCGCATCAACCAGCTGGATAACCTGTATCAGTACCACCATGTGACACACCAGCTCGGCGGGCAGACGGTCGGGAATCAGGTCAAATCCTTTATGATCAGCAAATCCGGTACTTACTGGATAGGCACTTTGCACGGCGTGATCAGGTACGATCCTGCTACCGGGACGAGCAAAAAGTTTGACACCGAATCAGATCGCAAGAGCAGTCTGCTGAGCAATAATGTGGCTAATTTGCGTGAAGACCGCGAGGGGCGGATCTGGATCGGAACGGTTGCGGGAATCAACATATGGGACGAACCCAGACAGCTTATGCACACGGTTACGGCCAGCGGCACCAACGGCCTTGTTTCCAATTATATCAACAATTTCATTGAAACACCTGACGGCTCGCTGCTGGTAGGCACCTGGGAGGGCGGTATTTTCAGGGCAAAAGGCGACCTGCATCAGCCGGAAACCCTGCATTTTGAACGTATCTCCAAGGCTGAAACCGAGAAATTCATCTATGCAGCCGGGGCTGTCTGGCTGGTAGAATTTGATGAACTTTTCCGGCTGGACCTGAAAACGCTTGAAAAGAAGAAAATCACTTCTTTCGGTAAGGTTGCCAAGCGAAAAACAGTTAGCAGTTTCTTTTTATCAAAAACCGGAATACTCTGGGCAGCGACCCAGCAAGGCCTGATCGAATACAATCCGCAAAACGACAAAGCCGTTTTCCACGCCATTCCGCATAACAATATCACCCGGACGTCTATCACCGAAGATCAAAACGGACATGTCTGGACTGCCACCAATACTGCCCTGGAGAAATTTATTCCCAGCGGCAACCGGGTCGAATTTTATCCGCTGAACAAAAACCTCCCGCTCAAAAGCTTCTATTCCGGATGTGTGGCCAGGTCTGTTTCGGGAATGCTTTTCTTCGGGGGGGACAACGGATATGTTTCGTTTTCGCCGGAAAAGGCCGTCGCGAACCGCTACCAGCCCAAGGTATTTCTGACCAACCTGCTGCTGAACAACGAACCTGTCAACATTGGCGAAAAGATCAATGACCGGGTCATTCTGAGCCGTGATATTTCATTTACGCCAGCCATAGAGCTCGACTACGGGCAGCGGTCGCTGGAACTGCAGTTCGCGGCCCTGCATTTCTGGCAGCCGGAGATCAATATGTATTCTTACAAACTGGAAGGAGCGGATGAAAATTGGCATACCACTTCGGGCCAGAAAAATTTTGCGGTGTACTCTAATCTATCTCCCGGCACGTATGTTTTCAAGGTGAAAGGGACCAACAACAACGGGATATGGAGCAGTGAAATCAGCACGACCGAAATCACAGTCAATCCGCCTTTTTTTCTGGGAAGAGGTTTTATCGTTTTGTATCTGCTGCTGATCGGCGCCGGGATCTATTTTGCGCTGCGTGCTTATTCGGCAAGGATAAAGCTGGAAAACGAACTTAAAATCAGTAAACTGGAAATTGCCCATGCCGAAGAAATTGAGCAGACGAAAGAACAGTTTTTTACCAATATATCACATGAACTCCGCACGCCTATCAGCCTGATCCTGCCGCCGATCCACCAGGTGATGAAAGGTGGCCAGCTGACCGAGGAAAATCAGCGGCTGATCTCGCTTGCAGAAAAAAACTCGAACCGCCTGCTCCGGGTGGTGAACCAGATCCTGGATTTCAAAAAAATGCAGAGCGACACCCTTTACCTCAATAGCACCAGGGTAGAAATAATCGGGTTACTGCATGAGCTCTATTCGCATTTTGAAGATAAGGCGGTAAGGCATGACATTACGTATCATTTTCATAGCAGTATTCCCCGTTACGAAATGTACATTGATCCTGAAAAAACGGAAACCATTGTTCTGAATCTGCTTTCCAACGCGTTTAAGTTTACACCGAAAGGCGGAAAAATTTCACTGAGCGCATGTTTGATACACAACGGGCAGTTCCCCGAAGGTGCCCTGGAAATTGAGGTGTCCGATACAGGCACGGGCATTTCGGCAGAAGATCAGGCCCGCATTTTCGAGCGGTTTTACCAGACGCCTGATTCAAAAAAGCTGGAAATGGGCTCGGGTATCGGCCTTGCGCTCTCGCTTGAATATGTAAAAATGCACAAAGGCGAGATCAGACTGCAAAGCGCGCCCGGCGAGGGCAGTTGCTTCACCGTAGGCCTTCCCGCAGGTGACGACAGCCCCGTACCGCAGCAGGATCTCAAACCCGCAAACTACCTTTACAGGCCTGAACCCGCGGCTTATTCGGAAACAAACGACATTCCCGATTCCGCGAAACCACTACTGCTGATCGTGGAAGACAACCCGGATATGATCGATTTTATCAGGATCAGTCTCAAAGACAGGTACCGGTTCATCGTGGCGGGCGATGGGGCGGACGGATTGCAAAAAGCGCAGGAATCTCTCCCGGATGTGATTATTTCAGACATTATGATGCCGGTCATGGACGGACTTACATTTTGTAAAAAAATTAAAAGCGACCCTAAAACAAGCCAGCTTTCCATTATCCTGCTCACCGCCCGCAGCCTTACTTCCCAGAAAATAGAAGGGATCCGCACCGGTGCAGACGCCTACATTACGAAGCCGTTTGACATTGAACTGCTCGACGCGCAGATCGCAAACCTGCTGCTCAGGAAAACGGAGCTTTCCGAGTATTTCAGACATGAGCTGATCATTACGCCTTCAAAAGAAAGCAGCGGCGAAAATATGGACGACAAGTTTGTGAATAAGGTCATGAACATCATAGAGGCCAACATTTCGGACCCGGATTTCAGTGTGGAGGCTTTGAGCTCGGAAATCGGCATGAGCTCGGCACATTTGTCCAGAAAACTAAAGTCCCTGACCCATTTTTCTGCCAATGAGATCATTAAAAAATACCGCATCAAAAAAGCTTCCCTGTTACTTCGGAACAGGGAAGGCAATATTTCGGAAGTGATGTACGATGTCGGTTTTTCCAACCTCTCCTATTTTTCCAAATGCTTCCGTGACGAGTTCGGCGATTCACCTAAAGAATACGTCCGGAAAATGGGAAAGAAATTCAATATGGAGGAAATCTGAGCTGATCAGCGCACATCATTCAGACATTTGAAAGATGAGTATGTCAGACTTTCCAAAAACTCACTATTCGATCTTGTCAACAGTCTTTTTGTAACTTATATAGGAATATACGATCGGCACAATTGCGATCACCGTTGTGACGACCAGCAATACGGTAACTGTCATTGAATGATCCAGGAACAGGCTGCTGACGACGATAATCAGCCCTCCAAAAAACCAGTACCGCCCTGCCAGACGGTGCGTTTTGTCCCAAACCATTTCACTCTTCAGTGTCCAGGGCGTTTTGATCCCGATATAGATGTTCTGTTTCAACACAGGGAAATAATTACCCAAGACAGCAAACAAAAGACCGATAAGTCCCGGAATCATTGAGGGCAATGACATGGTTTGCTCCCTGGCAGCAAACAAAATGTAGCTTGCCAGCACAGCTGTAAACAATACTACCGAAAATTTCAGCCGGTTATAATTGGCCCCCATTTTACCAAGATGCCCTTTTTTATCCATCAGAGGAGCAAAAAGAAATGTAAGGTATGTCAGCAGCGGCAGAAGTATGGGGATCATCCATAAAGTTGCCCTGCTTCCGTACCTGTCAATCTCGCCTTCCAGATTCCAGTGCACAGGCACGTTTTCAGGAAGAGCGTTCCAGATCACAATCAGATAAATAAACGGGATTGCAACAATAGCTACGAGCCATAGCTCATTTCGAAGGGTAGTTTTCATATCAGGTTTTTTTTAACGTTAGAATCCATTGTAACAGCTCATCCATAATGGTTGTGTTCAGCGAATAGAACACAAACTGACCTCTCTTTTCGCTCCTCACCAGATCGGCCTTTCTTAAAATTTCCAGATGGTGGGAAATGCTGGGTTTTGATATATTAAAAAGGTCGGCGATATCCCCGGCAGACATATCACGTTCTTTCAGGTTATTGAGGATTTCCCTTCGGGTTTCATCATTCAGCGCTTTAAAAAGCTCATTCATCATTTAGATATTTAGACAAATATCTAAATACTATTCTAAAAGTCAAAGCGAATGGTTTGAATATTTATCCAGCAGCCCATTCCAGCTATTCTGCGGTGAGCCGCATCCGTAGGATGCCCGCTACCTTTGTGCTATGCAATCTCCATCCGATCGCGCCTTCCCGCACTGATAACCAATTTGAACAATGAGCAACAAAAACATCACACTAATCTTCTATTTTATGAACTTGTTAAGCGCAGTTATGGCTTTACTTGGCTGTGGGTCAGGAAGCAAAAAAATCGCTACCGGCCAGGCAGCATACGGTCCCTTCGAAATCCGGTGGGAAGTTGAAAGCAGCCGGTCGGGAGCCTGGTTCAACAACGGCGGCGATTTTAATGCACGCCAGTATACATCCTATTTCAGCGTTTATCACAACGGAAAGCTTGTCGAAGTTTCGACCGAAAACGGGAATGTTAAGCGTTTCTGGCAGGCATTGTTCCTGAAAGACGCGGGACGTCCGGCAGTGATGGCTGGTATCCACAGCATGTACCTGATCACAGAAGAAAACGGGCTACCAAGAGTCGTTCCTCTTCACGAGCAAAAAGGCGACTTTGCCACTTACCAGTGGCTGGATAGCGAAAAAGGTCAGCCCGGTGCTTCACAAAGGGTTTATCTGGGCGACGATTCAAAGCACGACAGGTTTTTGTCAGGAGGAAGGTATTTGATGGTCAACAAAGAAGTGGTACTCGACCTGAAAACGCTGAAAATTTATCCTTTTGAGGCAAGTAACCACAAACGCGTGACGGAACTTGACGGTTACAGTGCTTATAACTCCCCCGTGATCGGCCTATCACCTGGCGGTACCCAATTGCTCATGATGGCGGACCGGAAAAAACAGGACAATATCATGCAGTTTGAATATGCGCTGGTCGCCATCGATTTCTTGACAAATAAGGCCTACGCAGTTCCGTTTAACCGGACGGAAACCCGGTTTCTGTCGATATGGGATGCCGATCAGGAATGGGTCCAAAAGTATTTCGAATGGAAAAAAGATGAGGCTGACCGTGACCAGCTTGTAAAAAGAACTCTGAAGCAATTACCATACTGGCTCGGGCGGTTTGATAATCATCAGATTACGGGAAAAGTTTCCCAATATATCCTGAAACCAGCGAAAAAATCCATGCTCGACGCATATCTGGATTTTTTGACCAAACAATACGAAGTGACAGATCTCAACCGCCGGAAAAATACAGACTTTGATACCGAGAGCATCGATTTGAAAATAAACGGGATAAAACTGATGCTTTATTATCAGGGAAAAGAGCAAACTGTCTCGCTCAGTGGAGATAACGATGGTCTATTGGAGCCTTTTGGAAGGGATTTTAACGAAGAGCTGTCAAAGGGAAATTATCAGGAGCATTTTGGGAAGTTGGAATGACCTGTCCTGCCAAAATCCCGGACAATAGCATCGCCGTATAAAACAAATGCCGGGGAATAAGTAGCATGATAGTATTATATCTCTTTCTGTTTAGAATATTCTACTATCCGATCCGCTCATTTTCCCAAATTAATCATGACTACTTCCCGGCGAAATTTTATCCGTTCCGTTTCGGCGATCACCGCAGGTGCTGGCCTTTCCCCGATCATTCCTTCTTCCCTATCCGCTTTTCCGAAGCTGCCTTCCCCGGCAGATACGATCCGGATTGGCGCCATCGGTATCAACGGAATGGGCTGGTCAGACCTAAAAGCTGTTCTTAAAAATCCGGGAGTGGAATGTGTCGCACTCTGCGATGTGGATAAGAATGTGCTTGACAAACGCGCGGCTGAACTTGCGGCCAAAGGCATTAAAGTGAAAACTTATGCTGATTACCGTAAGCTTCTGGAAGACAAAAGCATTGATGCCGTAGTCATTGGCACGCCCGACCATTGGCACTGCCTGATGATGGTGGAAGCATGTCAGGCCGGGAAAGATGTATATGTGGAGAAGCCCATCGGAAATTCGATTGCTGAATGCCGGAGCATGGTGGCAGCCCAGGAACGCTATAACCGTGTGGTGCAGGTTGGGCAATGGCAAAGGAGCCAGAAACACTTTCGGGATGCGATCGAATTTGTTCACTCGGGCAAGTTGGGAAAGATCGGGCTGGTGAAAGTATGGGGCTATTTCAATTACGGTACACCACTGGTAAACCTCCCAGACAGCGCGGCGCCCGCCGGTGTTGACTACAATATGTGGCTGGGGCCTGCCCCGAAAAGAGCTTTTAATGCCAACAGGTTTCATGGGAAGTTCCGTTGGTACTGGGATTACGCGGGCGGTATTATGACCGACTGGGGAGTGCATTTGCTGGACTACGCATTGCTCGGCATGAAGGCCGGTGCCCCTAA
Organism: Dyadobacter bucti; assembly: GCF_005869225.1. GTDB lineage: Bacteria > Bacteroidota > Bacteroidia > Cytophagales > Spirosomataceae > Dyadobacter > Dyadobacter bucti. The sequence continues at coordinate 1,002,773 of NZ_SWFP01000002.1, forward strand.
AAGCGTGATGGCTGCAGGTGGTATGGTGCTAAATGCCGGCGTTGATGCGCCGGATACAATGAGCACTATTTTCGAGTTCAACGATTTTAATATCCAGTGGGAACATGCTATCGGCTTCGGGGCTGGAATTTACAACCGGGAACACGGTATTGCATTTATGGGCGGCAACGGTACGCTTATCCTGGACAGAAAAGGCTGGGAGGTGGTTCCGCAAGGTCAGAAAATGGAGGCTGTGGCTTTTCAGAAATCCTCGGATAACGGACTGGACCTGCATGCGCAAAACTTTATTGAGGTGATCCGGTCGCGAAAGCTGGAAGACCTGCGTGCGCCGATCAGGGCCGGCTCTGACGTCGCCATAGTATCACAGATGGGAAATATCGCCTACCGCACCGGAAAGAAACTTGACTGGAATGAAAAAAAAGGAAAATTCGATGATGCTGGTGCGAATAAGCTCATTGACATAGCCTATCAAAACGGTTATAAAATGCCGGTTTAGTACTGGCGCTGACGTCTGCGTCAGTGCCGATATTCTAAGGCCTCCGGCCGGTCTTTCAAGATAATTTTTGTGTTTCTGTGTGCGGCCGGAGGCCTTGGAATAGGTAGCACGAACGGGAGTTCGCGCTAACGGCTGGACGGGACGTTCGCGCTGGCAGGTGCTTAATCGATCAGCATTTTTTTCATAACCTCTTTCAGTTGTATAATTTCTCTTTTTGATAATACAGCAATTTTAGAACCGATCCGAATCCTGTCAATTACTTCGATCTGGTCGACCGCAATTGATCCATCGCGCCCTGCTACAACGCAATGCACACGCCAAGGATAATTTTTAATGGTTGAAGTAACCGGTATAACAATTACTGTACGTAAAAACTGATTCAGCTCGTCAGGACTTACGACAACACATGGGCGAGTTTTTGCAATTTCGCTACCTTGTGTGGGATCGAGTGAAATCCAATACACTTCATATTGTCGGACTTCTTTTACCATGTCCATTCGTCTTTTTCAAATTCGGTTGACCCATCGTCCAAAAGAGGTTCATCATCTTCTTCTGCATGCATGCGTTGCGCTGCCTCTGCCCATCCAGGCCTGGGTTCAGGCTTAATCACAATAGCGCCGTCATACACCTCTAATTCCACGCTGGATTTGAAGGACAAATTTAATTGCCTTAACAAACTCGCTGGAAGAATTACACCCTGACTATTTCCGATATTGATGATATTTGCCTTCATAATGTTATAACTGAATTAAAACACACTATCAAAAATAGCAATAAATGTTATAACATCATCACATTAATGTGGCTCGCACTGACGTTCCGTTCGCGTTGGTATCACATTTGTGAAATATATTCACAAATGCTATTTTTATACAGGAATTGAACATACACTATCAGAATGAGTAAAACCAGGAAGAAAAAATTAATAGAAGAGCTGCAACAAATGATTGAAGAAGCTGAGCATCTGCTTATAGACACTCCCGAAGATATTTCGGCTTGGGAATATCAGCAGGCGATCGAAAGGATTAAATACCTGAAAGATACCTTGAAAAAAGTTTTAAAAATGTAGAGAGTGGGTCAACGCTACTAACAATTAGACAAATGGAAACTATAAAAGAGAAAAATACCGTTTTCGCGGAAGTGAATAAGAAGTTGGACGATGTGGAAGCGAAGCTGATAAACTTCACAAATAGCAAGCTTGTCATCATGGATAAGGAATATAAACTAAAGGAATGGATGACGCTGTCTGACTATTGTAAAAAATACAACATTAGGCCATCGAGACTTTCGAACTGGATTGAACGGGGAGTTATTCCTGATGAAAGTATTATTATAATCCCAGAGCTGAATGGATTGAAATTGATAAAAAACCAGCCTTATATGGCTCGTACTTATCAAGCCCGGATGATCTGAAGTTCTTCTATGTCCGGCCGGAGGCCTTGGAATACATAGCACGAACGGGACGTTCGCGCTAACGACCTTGGAATAGCCGCTCGAACGGGACGTTCGCGCAAACCGTTAAGCAAACAAAAAGGCCGCCTCAGTGATTTGAGACGGCCTTTCAACTTAAGAATTCAATTATAAATCAATTCCAGCCTCCGCCCAAAGCCCGGTAAATATTGACCGTGGCGTTCATTTGCTGCATTTTCGTTTCAATCAGATCAAATCGTGACTCGAGTGCATCGCGCTGGGTAAGCAGTACTTCCATGTAATCGGCACGGGCGGATGCGAAAAGACGGTTGGAGATCGCGGTCGACTCGTTCAGCGCCTGCACTTCCTTGAACTTGGTCGCGTAACTTTGTTCCAGGTTGCTGATATTGGAAAGCTGATTGACTACCTCAATGTAAGCATTCAAAACAGTCCTTTCGTAATTGTAAATAGCCTGGATCTGTTTTGCGTTGGCGGTATTGTAGGTTGCATGGATAGCGTTTTTGTTGATCAATGGCCCCGCCAGGTCGCCTATCAGATTGGCCATGATGGATTTGGGGATATTCGGCAGGTAAATCGGATTAAAAGCCTGCAGACCTACCGCGGCGGAAAGCCCCAGGGAAGGATAAAAGTTTGCCCTTGCTACCTGCACATCCAGTTTCGCTGCTTCCAGATCCTGTTCAGCCTGCCTCACGTCCGGACGGTTCGCCATCAATTGGGATGGAATACCAGTCTGAATGATGTTCGGCATAAGACCCTCGAAATTTTCGTTGTTTCTCAGAACAGGCTGCGGGTACCTTCCGAGCAGGAAGTTGATCCTGTTCTCCGTTTCCACAATCCGCTGCTGAATAGTATACTGGCGGTTCTGGGTATTCAAAACCTGCGCCTCAAATCTACGCACTGCCAGCTCGGTCACACGCGTCGCTTCTTTTTCCATTTTTACTATCCTCAGCGCATTGGTCTGAATCCCGATGTTCTGTTTTACAATATTCAGCTGGGTATCAAGCGCGAGCAATTCGTAATAAGAATTGGCGATTTCGGAGATGATGTTGGTCATCATGAAATTCTTGCCTTCCACGGACGACAGGTATCGGGAAACTGCGGCTTTTTTTGCGTTGCGCAGTTTATGCCAGATATCCACTTCCCACCTCGCATAAGCACCCAACATAAAATCAGGAAGGGGCTCGGGGGTTTCTCTCCCAGGTTTGATTTCAGTAGTAGCCTCGCTGGAACCGACCTGCGTATACCTGCCGGCTTTTTCAACACCCGCCCCGCCCCGCAATCCTACAAATGGCAGATATTCTCCTTTTCGGGCCCGGATTTCGTTTCGTGAAATCTCGATTTCCTGCAAGGTAATGTTAAGCTCCTGATTGTTTTTAAAAGCAGTGTCAATCAGGGCGATCAGGTGCGGATCAGTGAAATAATCCCTCCACTTCAATTTTCCGGTATTGGTCGAATCCGCCGGGTTCTGCGTATTGTTATACGTTGCAGAGATGGCCTTGTTCGGATTTCTCTGAACAAGCGACGGTGCGTTACAGCCGGTATAGGCAAGGGCAACAAATGCTATCCCAAACCAATTCGATATTTTCTTAATGTGCATTGTTTTCGTTTTCTTGATTTTGGGGAAAAGCATCGATTGCATGAACAAACTGTTCGGTCAGAGAGCTGTCGTCTTCATCCCTGATCATTTTTCTGCCATCCGCAAGACTGCCGAATATGTAATACAATCCCGGGATGATGATGACCCCGAAAATGGTCCCGAACAACATACCACCCATGGCAGAAGCACCAATGGTACGGTTACCGATCGCTCCTGCGCCGGTTGCAATAATCAGCGGTATCAACCCTGCGACGAAGGCAAATGAGGTCATCAGGATCGGACGGAAACGCACTTTGGCACCTTCGATGGCAGCGTTGAGGATGGATTCCCCCTGCTGTCGCTTCTGAACGGCAAATTCCACGATCAGTACGGCATTTTTACCCAGCAAACCAACCAGCATGATCAACCCGATCTGTGCATAGATGTTGTTTTCCAACCCCATCAGTTTCAGCAGCAAAAACGAACCGAATACCCCAACCGGCAGTGAGAATACCACCGCCAATGGTATGATGAAACTTTCATACTGAGCTGCCAGCACAAAATATACAAAGGCCAGTACGATCATGAACACGACAAGTGATTCATTTCCGCGGATCGATTCGTCATAGGAAAGACCTTCAAAAGCGATATCGTAGCCCTGCGGCAATGTTTTGGCAGCTACTTCCCTTATCGCCTGGATTGCATCGGCAGTGGTATATCCCTTGGCCGGAAGCCCCTGAATAGCCGCTGAATTGTACAAGTTGAAACGGGTGATCTCGTTAGGCCCCTGGCCTTTTTTAAGGGTCATGAATGACGAATAAGGAACCATTTCCCCTGTATCATTTTTCACAAAAAGCTTTAAAAGATCTGACGGAAGCCTTCTGAAACTCGGATCCGACTGTACGTACACTTTGAAGAACTGGTTAAATCTTGTAAACCCTTGTTCGTAGGTACTACCGATCATGATATTCAGGTTGTCCATCGCTTTTCCGATAGACACGCCTTTTTGCATGGCCAGCTGGTTGTCTATCTGCAGTTCATACTGAGGATAATTCGCGGCAAAGAAGGTAAACAACCCTGTAAGCTCCGGACGTTTACCCAGATCTTCCATGAATTTCTTGTTGATTTTATCAAACTCACTGTAATCTGTATCGGACGTTTTATCCAGCAGACGCATAGAGAACCCGCCGGAGGTACCAAAACCAGGAATTGCAGGCGGTTCGAAGAATTCAACCACCGCGCCGAGACCTCTCGTTTTGGTCTCCAGTTCTTCCATGATTTCTTTCACGTTTTTATCACGGTCGTGCCAAGGTTTCAAGTTGATAAGACAGGTACCTGCCTTAGAACCGCGACCTTCCGTCATAATCTCATAACCGGCCAAAGACGACACCGATTCAATCCCGCCAACCTCTTCGCAGATTTTCTGAAGGCGCCGGGATACCTCGTTGGTTTTTTCGAGCGTAGAACCGGGAGGTGTCTGGATAATCGCGTAAATCGTACTCTGATCCTCATTTGGAATAAATCCTGCGGGGAGAACTTTGTTCACATAAACAATACCGGCACAAAAAGCCAGCAATATCGCCCAGGTAACCACTCTCCGGCTCACGATCCGTTTCAGCAAGCTCACATATCTTCCGGTGAGTTTATCAAATACGCGGTTAAAACTGTCAAGTGCCTTGGTAAGGATATTTTTCTTTTTTTCATGTCCATGATGATTTTGCAGCAACATGGCACATAACACAGGAGTAAGCGTTAAGGCGATCAGGGCCGAGATCACAATAGAGCTGGCCATGGTGATCGAGAATTGCCGGTAAAAGGTACCGACCGGACCAGACATGAAAGAAATCGGAAGAAATACCGACACCATTACCGCTGTGATCGCGATGATCGCTCCGCTGATCTCGGAAAGCACTTTTTTCACCGCATTATAGGGTGATATACCCGGCTCTTCCTCAAACTTGGCATGGACGGCCTCGACGACGACAATTGCATCATCGACCACAATACCGATCGCAAGTACAAGGGCAAAAAGCGTGATCAGGTTGATCGAAAGCCCAAAACCCTGGATTACAAAAAACGCCCCGATTAAGGATACCGGCACCGCTAGGATCGGGATCAGGGTAGAACGCCAGTCGCCGAGAAAGACGAAAACAACCAGGGCAACCAGTATAAATGCATCCCGCAGGGTATCAATCACCTGTTCTATTGACGCATCTAGGAATTGAGACACATCATAGCTGATCTTGTAATCCACACCCGGAGGAAAGGATTCTTTCATTACATCAAGCTTCTTTTTTACCTCCTCGATCACATCACTCGCATTACTTCCATAGTTCTGCCGCAGCACGATCGCGGCCGAAGGGTGCCCGTCCAGGTTGGAATAAATATCAAAGAATTCACTTCCCAGCTCCACTTTGGCTATATCCCTCAGGTGAACACTCTCACCTTGCGGATTGGCACGGACAATGATATTTTCATATTCTTCAGGCTTGTCGTACCGCCCTTTGTAAGTAAGTACATATTCCAGCGACTGGGCCGCAATACCGGAGCTCTGACCAATCCGGCCCGGCCGCCCTACTATACTTTGCTCCCCTACCGCCTTCATCACTTCTTCGGTGGAGATATTATAGGCACGCATGCGCTCAGGGTTTAGCCAAAGACGCATCGCATACCTCCGGCTACCCAATATCTGTGCTCTCGCTATCCCTTTAGTCCGCTGAATTTCAGGGATCATTTTAACGGTAGCGTAGTTGAAAAGGAATTTTTCATCAATACTCTTTTCCTTCGAATAGAGGTTAACGTACATCAACATACTTGGCTGAACCGGCGAAATAATAACCCCTTCCCGCTGGACCAGTTCAGGCAGAAGTGGCATAACCTGATCCACCCTCGTCTTGACCCTGATTACGGCCACGTTGGGGTCTGTCCCGGGCTCGAAGATAATCCTCAGAGTCGCCTCCCCCGCACTGGTTGCATCGGTAGCGATGTACCGCATATCCTGAACACCGTTGATAGCCTGCTCCAGCGTGATCAGCGTGGACTTGACCAATACATCCGCGCTGGCGCCGGGGTATGCGATAAAAATATTTACAGTCGTCGGAGCAATGTCCGGGAATTGGGAAATAGGTAATTTCTCAATCGCCAGGATGCCTATAAACACTATCATGACCGATATCACGATAGCAAATACAGGTCTTCTTATGAATTGATTGAACATGTCTTTTTTTGCTTTTTAAGATACCTGACTATTCGGCATACAGACTTAAATGAGAGATAACGGAATCAGGTTTGACGAATGTGGAGTGGATTTTTTCGTTTTCGTGTACCTGCCGCAAGCCTTCCAGAAGAATTTTATCATCCTTTTTCAAGCCACTTTCCACAACAAAAATGTGCGGCAGTTCCGCTGCCAGTTTGATTTCTCTTGACCGGATCACATTGTCCTTATCCACCACATATACATATTTCTTTTCCAACACCTCGAAAGTGGCCTTTTGCGGAATGAGCAGTGCGTTTTTAAGTGGCACGGTTACGAGGATGTTGCCGGTTTCGCCATGTCTCAAAAGCTTTTTCGGATTGGGGAATGTAGCCCTGAAAGCGATGTTACCGGTTTCATTGTTGAAATCCGCCTCAATCGTTTTCACTACACCAGGATAATCAAACATCTTTTGGTTGGCCATTCGCAGATTTACATTGAGCATGCTGCCCTTTGCTTCGTCGGCTTTGTAATCCAGGTATTCCGCTTCGGGAACATTGAAATAAACCCACATCTCGCTGTTGTCCGAGAGCGTAGTGAGTAAATCCCCCTCGTCCACCAGACTTCCCAGCCTTACCTGGAAATGATCCATGATACCGTCGAACGGCGCCCTGATCTCGGTGAAGCCCAGGTGCGTAGTAGCTAGTCCCAGCTCGGCTTTTGCTTTGTCCAGTTTGGCCTTGGCCAATGCCAGTTCATTTTTTGAAACAACGTTGCTGTCGGCCAGCGACTTGGTATTCTTGAATTCGATTTCTGCAAAATTGGCCTCTGCCTGCGCTTTTTGCTGCTCAGCCTGGTACAGCATAGGCATGATCTGGAACATCAGCTGCCCTTTTCTGATAAACTGGCCCTCGTCCACATAAATCTTCTGGAGATACCCTCTTTCCAAAGCCCTCAATTCAATATGGCTGATCGCGCGGATCTGGCTTACGTACTCCTTGGTGATCAACGTGTCCTTCTCTAAGGGACTTGTAACCAAAAACTTGGTCTCTTCTTCTTTTTCTTCTTTTTTTGATTCACAGCTGGTCTGCAAAAACAATGCGCACAAGCTCATGAACATGAGAATTCTCTTCATGGTAGTTTTACTTTGATAAAATATTGATAGGACTTTTTGTTTGTGGGGAATTGTTCGATACAAGCCCTGCATGTATTCCAATAAATGGAATGCTGTCAGGCGCCGTATTGAAAGAAGGGAATTCAGATCATATCCTGATCATTCTCAGAATGATATACCTGATCGAAGAATAGTAGGAACAAAGCTCGAAGAAATAGGAGCTTACATTGATATTGCAGCGAAAATACCGTATTGAGCGGGTATGAAACGAAGTAAAATAATGGCTGTTTTCAACCGATTTTTTGACAAAACTCAGTTCATGGGTTTCCTCTTCATTCTTCTGAATGCAAATTTTGTCGTCTTGTGATGCGGATCCGGGCACATGATACCTGAAAGCGAGTATCCGGGCTTTTATTACCGGCCTCGCCCTGGTGTATTCATTATTTTCATGATTCTTGACAGAAGAATAGCTGATACAGTCCTGGTACGAATTGGCATACATATGACTATACCCATCTACCAGGAGAATGCAAAGGGGCAGGAAATATTTGATGAATGCCTTTATCATGAATGCAAAAACCGCAGGAAAGTCTTAATTATGTGTTAAAAGCATATTAAAAAAGCATTAAAACAACTAACGGTACTAAAATGAGTAGCCAGATTATTTGGATACTATCAAATAAATTCTATTAAATCTTTCAATACCAATACGACAGCGTCTCCCGTACGGCTGTGCTGCTCACGTTGAGCATTGCTATCATGACTATTTTTCGGTACCGGCGCCCGCCCGACAGCTCCGGCGTGCGTTCAAACAAAAAGTCCGGACAGGACCGCCAGTTTGCAGCAGCAGCTAAAAGTCACGTTCCAATTCAGACAGCAAGGAATAAATGGATTACAGATATCCCAGCTGCCTGAGCTCTTCTGCCGGGTACTGCAGTTGAATGGTCCGGCCTTCCATGTTCAACAGGTACACACTGTCGCTGATGGCCAGTACATCCCGGTAATAGTGATCTGTAATAAGAATTCCCTTATCATTTTTAAGTGATGCAAGCCATGTTTTCAGGGTCTCGATATGCAAAGGTGTCACGTTGGAAAAGGGTTCGTCCAGAATAACAAACGAAGCAGGACCGGAAATCACCATGATGGTTTCGATGAGGCGCTGCTGACCTCCCGAAAGCTGATTGAACCGGTAAGGGAGCAGTTCATTTAGTTCCGGAAAATATCCGACCGCTTCTTTAAAATTTGCCTGGTAAAGTACCAGGGCTTCCTTTACCCGGAGATACCCCGGAACAAATTGATGTTGCGGCAGATAAGAAAGTAAATTTTCATGTTTGAAAGGGCTGCTGATATAGTTGCCATCGATCCGGACCGAGCTGTTGCGGGCACGTCTGATGCCGTAAATTATTTCCAACAAGGATGATTTGCCACACCCGTTCCTCCCCAACAAACCAACGATCTGCCCTTTGTCTATGCGGATATAAACGTTCTGCAAAACCTTACGGTTGTTATATTCCAGCCAGATACTGTCTGCTTCCAGCCTGCCTACCCGAAACTGAGGCTTACCAAACCAATGCATAGGCTGAAAATAAGAAGATCCAATACATAAACGCCGGCTGCGAGCTGAATTTTAGAAAGTCCGAAGTGATGGTAAAAGACGAGCCCTTTTTGATTGGTGAGCCGGAAAAGGTACCACACCAGCAACTGGCATGCGCTGCGGAGCCAGAAAAAATAGATGAGGAAAGAAAGAAATTTTTCAGACGAAATGGTCGGCGCTCCTGCCATTGCCCACATCAGCAGCGATATTGTGTTTGTTGGTAGCCGGAACTGTCTGTAGAAAATCAGTAAGACACGAAATCGTTGCATTTCCCTTCGTTTTTGGAAAGATAGCTGACTTTGCAAAAACGAAGGAAAAATTAACAAGTTTTAACGCGCGGAAAAGGTCATGACTTTAAAAGGTTTGGCCTGAACACTGATTTTCAGGTAAGCAAATGCACATGCTGCGGATAACAATAAAAACAGCACATCGATAAAAAAGATATCGAGTGCCCCTTCCTGAACGGTTTTCCACATCCATAAACCGGTTGAAACACCGTTGGCAATGGGTACGCCCAAACATAAAACAGCTGATAACAAAAGCGTCTGCCTGTTCATCAGCGGCAAATCTTTTCTGATGATAAAATAGATACCCAGCGCCAGCCAGCTGTAAAAATACACGTTGTAGATAACCGACTGGTCGACGCGGCTCAGGGCTTTCACCATGATAAAAGTAAATGCTGTAACAGGGAGCATACTCAAACAGGCGGCCAGGAATACGTTACTGGCCCAAAAGTTAAATTTGCGTTTGTAGCCCGGGGTACTGACCTTATCCCGCGCTACCAGCCAGATCATGATCCCCGATATGATCACCACGCAACCCATCAGGCCCAAAACAAAGAAAATGATACGAAGCGGCCTGCCTCCAAAATCGCCGAAATGCAGGTGATATACCAGACTCTTGACCTTATCTATGTAACTGACGTCTTTGTCAGGTGATTTCAACTCCAGCGTTTTACCATTACCCACATCAATTTTTACATATCCCGACCCGGCAAAATTTTCCCTGGGATCCGGTTTGGCCTCCATCATTACCTGCATGCTTTCATCCCCGTAATTGCGAATGTAGATTCCGGAAAGCTTGCTGTTTTTCCATTCATTCTGCCATTTTCCGACCAGGGCATCCATATCAAACGAAGCCTGCATGGGCTTGTAAGTGTAGTCAACTTTGGTAGTCCTGTTGTACTGCAGATCTTCATATAATTTGTCTATATCACCTTTATAAACCAAATCGCTGAAAGGGGCCAGCAGCACAAAATTGACGATCAGAATAACCCCTGTGACCGCAAAAAGTAACTGAAAAGGAAACCCGATCACGCCCAGAGCAGTATGCATATCAGTCCAGACAGTTTTCCATTTGCTCCATGGCCGGAAAACGAAGAAGTTGGATTTGATTTTGTCCCAATGCAGTAACAAGCCTGTAATGAGTGCAAACAGAAAAAGAAATGCAACGATACCGGCCAGCAGATAACCGAAAGGCGTGCCGATATGGATGGGTATCTGGTTCAACTGGGCCAGAAAATGGAGCCTGTACAGAAACTCGCCCATATCATAACCTTCTGCATAGGACGCCGGTTTTTTATCGGTGAAGTTGTAAAGGAAGTAGGCCGAATCGCCGTCATCGCCCCGGCCTCTTCCCCGGCGTTTCCCTTCCGGTTTAGGTTTTGGTGTACTGATGGTCGTATCCTGGGACGTGCTCAGGTTTACGTAAGTACCGTTTCCTTGTCGCTTAATATAAAAATCAAAATTTCGGCCCCGCAGGTTATAGTGTTCCGACAGAGAGTCCAGCAGGTAATTATACTCCGGCTTCACTTTCCGGGCAACTGCCGATTTACCTTTTTGCCAGGCGCTGATATCGTCTTTGAAAAAAGAAAAAGACCCGGCGAAAAATATAACATATAAAAGGGCGGCAATGAAAATCCCGCTGATCGTATGCGTATGAAAATAGATATTGTACTTCCTATGATCCATTGCTGAAGTTAAATTTCAATAAATACGGCAGGGCAAAAACGAGTGTCAGAACGATATACAGTATCCAGACGCGCCACACATTCGGAGCTATAAAAGCATACAGCAGCAGGAAAGCCCACAATATATATCCTGTAAAAAAGGAAGTGGCGATGACATGTTCTTTGGGCAAAAACGACGTAAAAAAGATATGAAAGCTCATCATCACGGCGTAGCCACCGGCAGTTCCCGCCAGGATTTTGCTCAGCCGCAACCATGGGGATTGGGTCAGATATTTTTTATTGGCAGGCATATCGTTGTTAAAAAAGCGTTTCGAGCAGTACCCCGCACAGATACAGTATCGCAACAGCCCTGGCACCGAAATAGCGAAAAGGGAAAAAAAGGACTGCGACCGAGCCAGCAGTCATCAGAATAACCACGGCAGCAAATAACCCGCTACCAAAGCCCATCAAGCCCGCACACAGCCAGGTAGCGATCAAAAAAAGTGCAGCCGCAAACCACTTGCTCTGCCGGGGATAATCCGTTAAATAATTCAGTACACGGCTCCTGGATGGCCAAACGATGCGTTTTGAAGTGTTCATCCAAAAGATAAACCCTAAAAAGAAGAGTAAACAAATAGTGCTAAACATAGGATTGCAGCAAACGCATTACATTTATTTGTAATTAGTATAATTAAGCTTTTGTAAACTTAATGCTAAATCCGATACGTTTTACACGATTGAAAAGAATACATGGGCAGGAATTTTAAGAGACTGCCCCCTATTTTTAAAAAAGCTTAATCCGGGCTCTGGATCTGTTTGATTGCATTTTCCGCATAAATACTGCCGATGGGCACAGCATGCCTGCCGATATACACCTGATTTCTATCGACTTTGGTTATTTTTTGCTTTGAAACCAGATAGGAGCGGTGCACCCGGACAAATAAATGGCCGGGCAGCATATTGAGAGTATCTTGCATGGTAAGTCGGCACACAATTTTTTTGTCGGCTAAAACAAAGGTCATGTAGTTTCCTGCGCTCTCGATGTAAAAAATATCATTCAACCCCACCTTGATCTGCTCATATCCTGATTTCAAAAACAGGACGCGTGGCTGTTCTTTCAGGGCCAGATGTTGCATTTCCAGAAAATCCCCGGCTTTCCGGCAGGCCTTTAAAAAACGTTCGGCAGAAAATGGTTTGAGCAGGTAATCAATGGCATCGAGTTCATAGCTTTTTACTGCATGCTGCATATAGGCAGTTGTGAAAATGACAGCGGGCTTTTTGGGAAGCGACTGATAAAAATCGATACCCGAAACATCCGGCATTTTCACATCAAGGAATAACAGATCGATGTCGTTATTGTGAATAAACGTTGCCGCTTCAAAAGCATCTGAAAAGCTTTTTTCCAGGGAAATAAAAGGAATATTTTCCGCCAGGGATTCGATAATACTCAACGCAACCGGCTCATCGTCAATGGCTATGGCTTTAATCATACTTTTAAATGCTACTCCGGCCGAAGATTAATGGTCATATGTACGAAATACTCAGTCTTCGACTCGCGTATATTGAGCTGGTATTTTCCAGGATAAAGCAGGTCCATTCTTTGCCGGACGTTTTCGAGGCCGATTCCGCCGGCGTCTGCTTCGGGGTCGTTGCCCTGCTTTGCGTTAAAGCTATTGTAAACATCGAAATCCAGTTCCCCGTTTTCGCAGCTAAGCGAAATGTGAATCCAGGAGCGGTGCTTCAGACTTATCCCATGTTTGAAAGCATTTTCGACAAAAGGGATCAGCAACATCGGCGCAATTACATCATCACCAGTATTTTGCGGCAAACTTACCTGAACATTTATCTGATCCAGTCCGGCTATGCGTAATTGCTGCAAATGAATATAGTCGCGAAGGTAGGTAACTTCCCTTTCCAGCGGAATAAAGTCCAGCGTATTCTGATAAAGCATGAACCGCATCATATCTCCGAGTTTCTGGATGCCCTGGCTTGTACGTGCCGCTTTTTCCTGCATTGCGGTGCCGTAAAGGGTATTGAGAATATTAAATAAAAAATGCGGATTGATCTGTGACCGAAGGAAAGACAGGTCGGCCGACGACTTTCCGAGTTCTTGCTGAAGTACGGACAGTTGCCACTGATCGAGATTTTGCTTGTGCGAAAACCAGGACAGCAGGCCCGAAATCATCAGCAGGAGAAAACTCGCCGCCATGTAACTTTCCAGGGTAATAGCCGGCAGCATTTCGCTCCAGATCAGGAAAAAGAACATCCATACCATGACCACCGCTATGCAGGCTTTCACTCCGTAAATCAGACCGTTTTTGTGCGTGCGTTCATATTCGGGAAGCAGCCAGTAAAGGTTGATGAGATAGATAAAATAAGCAAACGGCACGACCGAAACCCACAAAGGCCCGAAGTGACGGTTGTTCGTGACCATAAACAGCAAAAGGACTGTGAACCATACCAGAAAAGTAACCAAAAAGGTCGGGAAAGATCTCTGTATTATGGTCTTGGTGCTGCCCGCCCGCAGGTTAATCACGAGCCGTTTCAAAATATTGTAAACAAAAAACAAAACCACGATCAGCAAGACAGAAGGCAGGATATGCAGGAAACTATCCTGAACGGAAGGCTGCTGATCAAAATGAAAATAATGGTGGGAGACGGTAAAAACCACGGTCATCATAAAAACAGCTGCCAGGCCAGCCAAACAAATATTTCCCCATTTCTGACCGGGCAGGTATTTAGGAAGAATGATGTTGTTGATGCCGAGAAAGGACAAATAAACAATTGTAATAGAAGACAGCCCCGGCAACAGGTGATGGTTAATATAACTTGCTGTGGGTTCATAAGTGCTCAGCAAATTCATGTAAACGACAAAAACATAAATGCTGCTTGATATCCAGAGTTCAACTTTGCGAAATTCCATTGCTTTGTTTTTTTCTGCAATGTTAACCGCTGTGTCAGAACTTAGAAAATATGTGGGGCAGAAAGCCATTTTTTGTTACGAAAGCATAAATTAAAGAAGAGGCAACCAGCCTCAACGCCAGTTGCCTCCCAAGTTCTTCCTTTCCTCCTTCCTCCCGCATTTTACTTAAACCCAAAAAACAACGGGAACAAAAACGCGACTATTGCGCTCCACAGGGCATAAACAGGCAGAAAAAGAGCTAGTGATTTACCTACCAGGGAAAGGTCCGTTTTTCGGGTGAGTGTGCTCCAAAGCTTTGTACCCACATATAACAAATGGATAAGCATTAACACATTCGCTCCCAGCACCGCTGCCCTGTTGGGCGTAATCCCCCACTCCGAAATCCGGAACACAACGGCCGATAAGGCAATTCCATTGACCAGCAATGTGACCGCCGCAAGCAGAAAAAGAACAAGTATCTGCACCCGATTCTTACCCGCCGGATTTGATTCTGCCACCGAAAAAAAGATCAGGGCCATGACAGCAACTAGGAGTACATTGAAAAGCACAAGAAATTCGCGGTCATGATAGGGATCCTTACCTGAGAAAAGAGTTGCCGACAGATAAATTATCAGCATCACAAGTGCCACCGGGCTGAATAGATTCGCAATTACCGGAGATACTTTATTGACCAGCGTCGGTTGTGTCTGGGTAAGAAACGTGCCAATAATAGGTACGGCGGCTAATCCGCAAACCACCACATAATCAAAATAAAACTTTTGGATGTCCCAGCCGATCATGTTGAACAGCCCGACGGTGATAGCGGTCGTCAGCCCGCCGGCTATCAGAAGAAGAGCCATCATCACCGCCAGCTCCCCATTGTATCTCAGAAACCCAAGCCAGTTTCCACCGCTTTTCAGCTTTCCGCCTCCAAAAGCGAATCCCAGGATAGACCAAAGCAACAATGGCAAATGAATACAAGACAAATTCAGCGTATCGCTTTTGGGATCCTGTGGAAGATAGTTGATGAAGCAGATGGATATCAGGGCCAGTCCGGCCAGAATCGCGCCGGTTTTCCCTGAAATCCTGTTTTTCCACGCGAAGAAAGCGATCAATATTGGAAAGACGATAAAACCGATATTCCGGGTGTAAAAAAACTCCTGATCAATGGATAGCATTTTGGGCAGCTGGGCCAGAAGTCCCGCCAGAATAGAAGCACCGACCACGAATATACGCTCGCCGGGTGTGCCCCAAAACAGGTCTTCATGGCTGTAATTCAGCCGCTGGTACCAGCCCTCAGCCAGCAGGTTCTCCCCCAATTGCGGATAAAGGGAATTAAAGGCCGTCTTGAAAGTCGGCTTGTTGTCCCGGTACAACTTTTCCAGCTGCCGGGGATTCTCAATGTTCAACAGGATTTCTTCGCGCATAAAAATTTCGATTTTTAGATAAATCAAAGTACTTTGTAATTCAAAGTTAAATATTATTTTTATTGTGCAACAGGTTTGGCAGAAAATTTTATTGCCGTGGTTGACCACAGCTTTCTAACCGGACTGAAACTGGTTCAGGTTATAGATTGCTAATTTTTCGCAACATTGAGTACATCTTCGAGATGTAGGTTCTCGAACCGTAATCAAATGATACGACCTGATCTGGTGTCGTCTGAGATGCCAACACATGCTCCGGCTTTCTCAGGTAGTTGAATTCGTGCCCGACAATAGACGATGGAACTTTCATACAAAGGACCTGCCGATTTTGGGCGAGGCGGTCGGCAAGCCCGATTTAAAATGGGAGCGATGCGCTGACCCTCCGGAGTTCAGACACTCCATTAACTGAAAAAGAGCCCCGCCCCGGAGGCAAGCCTGATCCTACGCATTTGAATAAGATTTCTTGTGGACCAGATCGGCTAGTTGATCGATCAGTTCGTCAGTCTGGTCAAGATATTGCGTTTCGTCCAGCAAGCCTTGCTGGTAAGAGTGATAGAGGACGTCCAGGTCTGCCTTGATCTGGCCGCGGTGCCGGACCTTGGTACGGACAGGCTGTTTTTTGGGGGGAAATTTAGATTCAAACCATTCAACCACCTTGCTGATAATAAAACAGATCGTTCCGACGACAATAAAAAGTATAAGTTCAAGAAGTATCATTACGTCCGACAGTTTATTGATTACGCTACATCATCCGGATCCGGTTATAGCTATAAACTTAAAAAAAACCGTCGTGGGATACAATGATTAAGAAGGGTTTAAAATTTTGAATGACCGAAACGGCAGATATGGTATTATTGCTGCATGCCGCTGATGCTCGGATGATGCACGGCTCCGGCCGCCGTCACCACAACAGGGCTGCTGTACATTTCGTTATCTACCGAATAACTCCATTTTTTCACACCAGTCGAAGCGTCGACAGCATAAAACATTCCATCTCTGCTCCCGAAATAGGCAACTCCGTTTGCCACCACTGCGCTGCTGATCACGAAATCTTCAACGGAGATTTTCCACTTTTGCTGTAACGACCCCGCTTCCAGGGCATAAAATCTTTTACCGGAGCCGACGTATACGACATTATCCGAAATTATCGGGCTGGGCGGATCGAAGCCTATTGCCGTGGGTGTGAATTCCAGTGTTTCGTTCTTTGAAGGATAAGAATCCCTAGGTTCGATGCCTGTGATCCCGCTGCCGCTTTTGAGATAAATGACACCATTGCTCATCGTTGGCCCTCTCGCCGAAATATACCCGATGGGGCTATGCAGTTCTCTGAATGTCAAATTGTTGGTAGTTAGATCAATGGTATATAAAAATCCCAGGTCCGTAAAAAATAGCTTATTATCTGCAATACACGGATTCGACATGATATCCGGACTGATTGTTTCCAGATACTGCGATTTCAGAGGTATCGTTTTTTCCCATTTCTTGGTGCCCGATTTGGCATCCAGGGCAACGATTTTTTTGTCGATAGGACAGTATACTATGCCATTATGAACTACAGAGCCTTCCTGTGCACTCTTCCCCACCTGTGTCTCCCATTTAATTCCGCCGGTTTTTATGTCTACCGCAAAAACTTTACTGATTTTTTGGTCATAGGCACCGGTATACCCTGTGCAATAAAGAATCCCCTCCGAAACAACTGGACTTCCTGAATGTGAAAAACTAGGGTTGATTTTCCAGATTTCCTTTCCGGTGAACAGATCCATGGCGTATACCCATCCCCCGGCGGTCAGATAAATAGTATTGTCAAAAACCGCAACGGTGTTCGATGTGGTCTCCCGCCCGAGTTCTTCTTTAAATTTCCATATCGGTTTGCCCGTAGCGCCGTCCAGCGCCATATCATCGATAAATACGATGTCCGTTTTTCCAGGCATAATTCCCCGGTCGATCTTCACTTCGTAAAGCTGTGACCCTCCATCCTCTGCCGTAACCGTATAGGTTACCGCTTTTGTGAAATTTTGGGCAACTCCCGAAGCCGGGGACACGGTAGCATTCTCCCCCAGCACAATGGTAGGCACAAGCGAGGTTAGGTCGGCATCATGCGGTAAAACAGCTGTGATTTTGTACGTATCAGGATTAATCGTGGCTTCTATTTTTGGACTGAAAGCCGTGAAGTAAAATCCGGTAATCCTTTTGTCCTTTGAAAGGGCACCCTGCTTTATAGTCAGTTTAACTGTGATTGTCTTTTTGTCCCCCGATGGAGCTACTAAAGTAAAATTCACGGGATTGGTGAAGTCATTCCCTTTGGTATGATCGGGTGTTATTGTTGTCCCCTTAATGACCGGGATCAACAACCTCAAATTCTTAATATCCGTCCCCTTCGGAACCGTTATATTGTATGTAGACTTCAGCGTGTCGTAAGTTACCTGAACTCCGGAAACTCCAAAAACCGATATATTTCCAGTGATTATTTTGGTATCACCGGCCGGTGGAGCTGGCTCTGATTGTTGTTTACAAGAGATCACGAGCATTGTGACAGCACAAATAACATAGAATAATTTAAATGTAGTTCTCATAGTATTACTCAATAAAAAACATCTTTATAAAGCGGTATTTCATTATTTGAATTATAGAAATTAACCTGTATCAGCAACTCGATTTTCATAAATATCATAACAAGACTATTCTCTAAAAATTAACAGTCATGAAATGCCAATTTTGTTGCACGAAAGCCGGATAATATCTCATCAATCGATTTTATCAATAAAAATGTTTTCCATATTTTTAAATTAAAAAATATCCCTTCTTCTTGCTTGAAAACTCAACGGCTGCTTACTATTTTAACTCTGTTTCAAGGAATGATCGGTTTTGCATTTGCGCAGGAACCAAAGTTCCTCCCGCCGCAGCCTCATAAACTTCTTTATGCAGATACGGTGTATCGCGAGGCTATTGCCAGAAAAGACACAAATTTGCTTGCCGAGGCATTTTACCTGTACGGAAAAACCTACGAATCTACCGGTGACTTAATTACTTCTGAAAGGTGGTTGCTGAAATCATTGCGGCTATTGGAGCCGAGAGGAAATTCGCCGGAACTGAGCCGTTTATATAACCGGCTCGGCGTTAATGCGATTGTCCGCAATAAATATGAAGAAGCGCTCAAATATATCACAAGATCGGTCAGTATTGCGGAACAGACCGGTTCCAGGTTAAATATGGACCGAAGCTACGGAAACCTGGCCAATCTGCACGGAAAAGACTGGTCTGAGGGTGGTAAAAGACCCGGGCTTCCGAAACCAAAACCCGACAGCGTCTTTTATTATTATCAAAAGATCAAACAAATGGCAGAACAAGATCGCGATTCTGTAAGATTAGCATACATTCAGAAGGAAATAGGGGATTTTTTCTGGACATACCATGGCGACAGGGCGAAATTATTGAGCTATTACGACAAGGCGCTAACACTATACCGAGCTAAAAAAAAGGATCGGGAAACCATGGATTTACAGCTTCGCCTGGCCGATTACTATATGGACATGCACGAATATAAAGCTGCATGGAAAATGCTTGAAAGTGCCCAAAAAATATGCATCGAGCGACAGTACAATGTATTTGGTATTAAACAGATATTTGAAGAGTTGTATTCGAAATATTATAGTCAGACAGGCAACTGGCGGCTGGCTTTTCAGCATTCTGAGAAGCTTAGAAATCTGCAGGTTTCCAATTATCGGGCCGATCGCGATCTGACAATTTCGAGGCTCGGGAAAGAATTTGAAGCGGATAAGAAAGATGTGCTGCTCAAAGCAAAAGATAAGGAGCTGATACTGAGATCAAAGGCATTTAAGGCGCAGCAACGGCTTACTTTTGTATTGATTGTTTTGTTCTGGGTGACCGCTGGGCTCAGCTTTGTGTTCTACCGGCTATCCAAAAAGAATAAAAAAATAAGTGAGCAAAACGAGCTATTGGTCCGGGAACAAAACCATCGCGTCAAAAACAATCTTCAGGCGATATCCAGTTTGTTGAGCCTGCAGTCGGACGTACTCCGGGATCCCGGCGCGATCATGGCGATTGAGGAGACCCGGTTACGGGTTCAAAGTATTGCTATTCTACATCGCAAATTATACGATAATAAAGAACTGGCCAGGGTCTTTCTTCCCGATTTCCTGAAAGATCTTGCCGAGAATATACTGTCGGCTTATGGATATGAAAATGTTCGTACGGATCTGAAAATCAGTCCAGTGTACCTTTCCGCAGACAAGGCCGTTCATCTTGGGCTGATTGTCAACGAGATTGTTACCAATGCATGCAAATACGCTTTTCCGAAAAATAACAAGCCGGCACTTCGTGTGGAATGCGGCGATTTTAACGACGGGAAACAGCCTTGGGTGCGCTTGCTGGTGGCTGACAATGGGCCGGGTATGGATCTCGCGCCCCTTGCTGCAACGGAGACCGACGCCAGTAATCCACACAACAGTCAACTGGGATTTGGGCTGAGATTGATAAAAATGGAGTCCGAACAACTCTATGGATCGTACAAATTCAGTTATGAAAATGGCACGGTTTTCCGGCTGGATTTCCCTCAATATAAGGACGAAACTGCACTTGCAATCGAAAAATAACAACATATTCACCCTGACTATCATGGACAGATTAAACATCCTGATCGTTGAAGACGACGTCCTCACTGCTAACGACATACAAAGAACGCTTGAAAAAGCCGGCCACCAGGTGACTGCGGTTGCAAGATCTTTCAATGAAGCCGTGTTGGCTGTAAAGCGGCAAATACCGGATGTTGTTCTGCTGGACATCATGCTTTTGGGTTCACAGGATGGCATTGCGGTCGCGAGGGAAATATTGCTTTATAAACAACTACCCATCGTGGTATTGACAGCGAGCACAGAGGAGAAAACTTATCAGCGCGTAAAAGACACTTTTACTCCGGCAGGATATATCACCAAACCGTTTAACCCGCTCGATTTGAAACGCTCAGTCGACCTTGCATGGCAGAATTTCCGACTGGAAATATTGTCAGGTGCTGCTTCAACACTGCAGGACAGCGTTTTCCTGCCTGTTGAAAAAGGTTTTGAAAAGATCATAAAATCTGACGTCAAATATATCGCCACTCAAAAAGGGACACATTGCGTAAATATTTTTGAGATTTACAAAAAAGAACCCCGTTTGATACAGTTGTCAATGGGCCACCTTGAACAATATTTTTCCCTGCCCAATTTTTACAGGTTATCGCGATCGCTTTTGGTGAATCTTAACTACATTGAACGGATTGAAGGCGGGCAAATAAAAATACAGGATGAAAAAAATCTACTTACCATACCAGAAGCCGGCCGACCGGAACTCATGAGACGTCTGACCGTTATCCGGAACCCCAGAAAATAATCTGTGTCAATTAATATGTTCTTTTGACAAAGTTTATTTCAAAAGCTGAGAATCCCTGTTTTACATACTGATCAAAAAAAGTCTCCCAATTATCGGGAGCAGATACCGGTTTGTTTTTTCCTCCGATTTTTATCAAGAACTAAACCAAAAAGTCTTCGCGCTGCAAATACCCTGTTTCATTCAACATTATCCCCTATTGGCGCTGAATATTTGATACCAATATCGATAAATGTGATTTTTGTCAATCGTATTTTCAAAATTCATTTTGGAAATACATAGTTATTTTATTGGCTAAAATTATTGATTGATTAAAAAATAAAAGTGTCCATCGAAAGCTAAAATTTATATATCTCAACTTACCTAAACTTAAATAGTAAATCTATGAAAACCTCTATTCTTTCACTGATTATTTGTCTTGTTACATTACATGCCAGATCACAAGCTATTGAAACTTTAAATAAGGTCAATCAGGGAGCTGCTACGTTAAATCAGGGAGCAAATACTTTAAACAATACCTCTGCCGCTGCAAATAATACTGCAAATGCCGTAGGAAATAGTTTCAGGACAATTAAGGGTCTTATTCCTGATAAAAAAAATAAAGAAAAAGAAATGACAGAAGCTGTAACTGCGACAACTTCAAACATATTGGTAACTATTGTAAATGTGGATTATTCGAAATTAAAAGAAGTAGAAGAGCATGTTAAGTCAGTGTCAAAGGTTAAAAATACGTCGAAAAAATTCTCCTCCGCAAGTTCCACGATCAGTGTCGAGTATACAGGGCAAGCAGATGAGCTATGGGATGCATTGCCAGAGACAATTCGGAATATGTACGATCTGAAAGAGCTCGGGGACGGCGTGATCTCGCTGGAAGCAAAAAAATAATTCAGTCGTGTCATCGTCAATCATACCAAGTACGCTTCTTCTCACAAGCTATGAAAACTTACCTCAGTTTAAAAAGCATCCCGGTATATCTGGCAATAACAATGTTGCTGTGTGCTTGCGGCCCCAAGTCCGACGTAACGCCTGCTGACACAGAAGATATCCTCGGCCAATGGCGGCTGAAAACAGTTAAACTGGATGCAAAAGTCAAGGTTAACGGCCAGGTACAGCCAGTGAGCGATTCTGCCGAAGGAACAGCGGATCAGATCATCGAATTCAAAAGCGACGGTACCATTGCGGACCCGTCAGATATTTTTGGTACAAGTACATACACATGGAAATACACGGTGAAAGGAACTGAACTGGCCATCGGCGAACCCGACGATATAGGCTATTTTGCACTTACTTCAGATTCAAAGACGATGAAGTGGCAAATGGACCTGGCACGCGCGCAGCGATCACTGAAAGAGACGGAAGGATTTTCATCGGTTTTTAACGTTGATGCCGCCGACATGCGGGACGCATTGGTAGAGTGTAACCTGGTCCTGGAATTCGTAAAAAAATAACCTGTTATGGAATTACATCCCATTGGAATTGAAATGAGGGCGTAGGCAGTAGATTTTAAGGGCGGGTTTGAGAAGACTGGCAAAAAAAGATCGTAAAGTCATTCCCCCAGACTCTCCATCAACATCTTAATCACCCCGATAACCGCTTTGGGATTATCCCTGTGCAAATAGTGACCGCTGCCTGAAAGATAGACCAGCGATCCGCCCCGTGAAGACGAGTAGATAAATTTTTTCCACCTTTCGATGTTCACGTCCGCACGTATTTCAAAGAATTTAGCCTGATCGAAATCTTTGCTCCGTCGCTCAGGCGGCACCTCGAACTTACCGCCTATCAGAAAAAAAAGAGGCACGTCCGGTATCGGTAAACTGGCTATTTCCGCAAAATCGGTCTTCCTTAAATCCGTCAGAACCTGCACCTCACTCGACGGCCCGAAACGGACGGAATCTATAACTGATGGTTTGTAAAGACGGTCATATAACATCTCGTCAATCCGCTTTTCAGGGACGCCAAGCTTCCGGAAAATGTCGTTCCAGTTTTTTTTGGTTTCCGTAAAATCGGCCGGGTCCAGAAACACCAGCCCCGCAACTTCATCAGGATAATACCCGGCAAAGCCCCGGATATAAAGACCGCCCATCGAATGCCCCACCAAAATATACGGAGGTGCTATATTCTGGCTGGACAGAATTGCTTTTAAATTCCGGGCGACTACTTCGACCGTCGGCATTTTAAACACGCGCTCGGACCCTTCCACCCCGGCCCGGTCGTACGCAAAAACCGGGGCAGTTTGTGACAATTCGTCCAGGACTGTGTCCCAATTCCCAAGCCCCATTCCCAGCCCGTTTTCAAAAACAAGAACGGGTGCATGCGCCTTCCGGTTTTCCAGTCCCTTGGTTAGAATATGGAACTGCTGGCCGTTCACAGAAACCAGTTTTTCCTGCGCAACCGCCGCCATGGTTACTTGCAGGCATATCAGTATCGGAATGACTCTCATCCATTTCAAGATTAAATCTTAGTTATTTGCCAATCACCTCTTGCCGATGTGCAAGGCCCCAATAATGCAATGCTTCCAGCACATTTTCCAATGATTTACCGTGAGGTGTGATCGCATATTCCACGGTTGGCGGGAAAGTGTCATAGACAGTCCTGGTAACCAGCTTATTGGCTTCCAGATTCTTCAACTCTTTTGACAGCGTTTTGTCGGTAATGCCGGGCACTTCCTTGGATATTTGTTTAAACCTTTTGGTTCCTCCGGATAACGAAAATAAAATAAGCAGTTTCCAGCGCCCTTCAAGGGCCTCCAGAGCGTCTTTGATCGACAGTGCAGTTTTGGGGCAGCCACCAGCAGTTAACATACCGATTATTGTTGTTCAGTTCTAAAATACCGATACTATCCATTCAGATAGCGCTATCCAAAGCGGAAGCGCTATCAACCGGAAAGTAAAGGTATATACTTTTGACGGACGAATTCACAAAACGACCCGATATGAAAAGCGAACAAAAACCATCGAAAGCAATGAATATTACCCTCTGGACGGCGCAGGTAATTCTGGCGGCTACCTTTTTCTGGGCAGCTTACATGAAGCTCGCCCAACCGGCAGAGCAACTGGCCACTATGTGGCCCTGGACAAAAAATAATGAAATGCTGGTAACCTTATCCGGAATAGCGGATCTGCTGGCCGCCATCGGCCTGATCCTGCCCGGAATGTTTCGAATGTTGCCACAACTTACCATATACGCATGCATTGGAATCCTTGCATTAATGGCAGCCGCTATTATTTTCCATGTAAACAGAGGCGAGGCATCGCAAATTGGCATTAATATATTTGTAGCTGTGCTGGCAGTATTTGTCGTTTGGGGAAGGTTAAGGAAAGCTGTGATCGAGAGAAAATAGGTACTCTTATCGTTCACTTGTCTGGTCTGTCCAATTTCCCGACTCAATCTGATCCAGATTATCAGAATCACGAACATTCCGTGCAACAAGCGTGAGTGGGTAGGCAAGTGCTGTTGAGCCGATCAGCAAGTTAAAAATGGTTGTATGCTCAAAGCCAATCACGGCTTCCCTGCCTCACTACCTCTTCAGATTACGTCCGGCATACTTCTTCGGCTTCATTCCAATGTGTTTTTCGAAAAGACGGGTAAAATGGCTCAGATTGGAAAAGCCCAGACGATAACCCACTTCCGAAATCGAAAGGTTTCGCTCACTGATCAGATAAGCCGCTTCATTCATTCTGAACGTCTGGTAGTAATTGTAGATACTGTTTCCAAAAATGTGTTTGAACAATCGTTTCATTTTACTCTCACTCATGCCCGAACTTTTTGCCAGTTCCGGCAGATTGGGAGGCTGGCTGAGGTCAGCCAGTATCTTGTTTTTAATCGCAAACATTACATTTACATCAGCGGTGTTGAGCGGCTGGCTTGCAACATGCTCACGTTTCAATAGCTCCGCAAACAAAAAATAAATAAGCTCCTGAGCCCTCAGCTTGAAATAAAAATTATTGAGGTCTGCGGGTACATCGGCGTCCACAATTTTAGCTGCAACTTCCTGCATTTGAAGCGATATGATCTCCTCGTACAGATAAGAATGATTACCGCTCAGTATATTCTCAATAAGCGAATTTTCATTTTTTAGTTTCAAAAGGCTTCTCAAAAAATCAATATCAACCGCGATGATAATGGTGTTGATCTCTGTATGGGCCGGAAAAAAAGTTTCAAAAGCGATATCAGCGGACGTCACCTGCACGGAAGGCAGCAGGCCCGAATCTTGGATGGAAGTGCCTCCCCTCTGCCTGTTTCCATGAAATATATTGTGAAAAGTCATGGATATGCCGCCTGAACTATGACCGGCAGAAATTCTTTTTAAAGTCAGATCTTCTTTAAGAACAAAATTAACGACGATCATTCTTATCATCGGGTCCAGGTCCATCGCTTTGATATGCCCTCTTCCCAATTTTTCCGGGAGCCGGAGGATACCATTCTCAATCTTACTGCCGATGGATTCTGCAAAGGCGGTCATAAAGCCGGGCCCGCCAGATGATACGAATTCAAAAACCATACATTGACCGGAAAGGACTAATTATTTGCCCAATATAGCTATTATGTATTATTCCGACCAGATAATTTTGTATATCAAAAAATCACAACCATGAATACGAAATTAATAGCAGGTAAAAAAATAGCCATCATAGGCGGCGGCCCGGGCGGGCTCACATTAGCCAGACTTTTGCAGGAGAAAGGCGGACATGTAACAGTGTACGAAAGAGACTTCAACAGGGATACGAGAGTGCAGGGCGCTACACTGGATCTCCACGAGGATTCGGGGTTACGTGCACTTGAAGAAGCGGGATTGATGGATGAATTTAGGGCAAACTTCCGCCCCGGCGCTGACAGGCTGCGCATTATTGATAAAAATGTAAATATCATTCTCGACGATAGTCTTGCCGGGCAAGATGAAGCATCAGCACGACCCGAAATTGACCGGGGTCCGCTGAGAAACATCCTGCTGGATTCCTTACTGCCTGATACGGTGATATGGGACAGCCATTTTGTATCTATGTCCAAAATCAATGGTTCCTGGCAGCTGGATTTCCGCAACGGCACGTCATTCCTTGCTGATATTGTTATAGCAGCCGATGGTGCAAATTCCAAAGTCCGGCAGCTTATCACTCCGATAAAGCCATTTTACGCTGGTATTACGATGGTGGAAGGATCCGTTTACAACTCCGAAACCGCATTGCCGGAAATCCACAAGCTCTTGAATGGCGGAAAACTATTCGTGATGGGCGATGAGAAAACGATCATTGTAAGCTCAAAAGGCGACGGTAGTCTGGTGTTTTATACCGGATCCAAAACTGATGAGCACTGGGTGACCAGCTGCGGAATCGACTTCACAGACCAGGCACAGGCGCAATCGTGGTTCCAAAAAGAGTTCGCAGGCTGGGACAACATCTGGCTGGGATTAATCGGGAAAGCCACGTTTCCCCTAACCGTCCGTCCCCAGTACTGTATGCCGCTGGACCAAGCCTGGGAGACGCAACCAGACCTGACTATGCTCGGCGACGCCGCACACCTGATGCCGCCCTATGCCGGAGAAGGCGTAAACATGGCGATGCTGGACGCTCTTGAATTGAGCATTTGTCTCACCAGCGGACAATTTTCTGATATACAAAGCGCAATATCAGGTTATGAAAAGCAGATGTTGCGCAGATTTGCAGAAATCGGGCAGATCACTTTGCATTCAACGGCGATGCTCCACTCGGCGAACGCGATTACCGGTATGCTTGAAATGATGAATTAAATACGTTTCCCGGGTTTCACTGGCAGCCTGTGCCACCTCCCGAGCATTAAATCACGATGTCGTTTTAGGATGCCATTTTTTGATCTTACTCATGAGGTCATCCAGCTTGATCGGTTTACTGATGTAATCATTCATCCCGGCGTCCAGGCATTCCTGCTCGGTACCTTCCATTGCGTTGGCTGTCAGGGCAATGATAACCGGCTGTTCCACAACCGTTTTTCTGATGATTCCCGTTGCCTCAAGCCCATCCATTTCCGGCATCTGCATGTCCATCAGTATCATGCCGTAATTGACCTGGTTCGCCGCCTCAACAGCTTCCAGTCCGTTCGATACGACATCCGGCTTGTAGCCGAGCCTTTGAAGGATACCCATGATCACATGCAGGTTTATCCGGTTATCCTCGGCGACGAGCAGATGCAGCGGGTACATGGCAGCGAAATCTGTTGAAAGTTTATTGCGCGCAGCAGGTTCAGATGCGGTTCGCACCTGGCCGCGCAACGCGTTCAGGATGTGATGGCTCAGAACATTCCGCTTGATAGGTTTGGTCAGAACCGAAACAAAAAGCTCGCGCTGCTGCTCCTTAAGTTCTTCACCTATCGAGCTAAGTAAAATAACAGGTTGTCTTGTTCGGAGCAGATGAATTTCAGCAGCAAGCATCAGACCGTCCATGCCGGGCATCTGCATATCTGTGATGATGAGATCAATATCCTTCTCAACAGATAATATTTCCAATGCTTCCTTTCCTGAAGATGCCAGTACCGGCCGCAATTTCCAGGTGTCGAGCTGGTGTTTCAGGATTGTCAGGTTGGTCGCGTTGTCATCGATCACAAGGATTTTCCTGCCCTCATATTCTTCCATATTGTCCTGATAAACAGGCAGCACTTTATCCCCTTTGCGCGTTTTTACCGTAAAAGAAAAGGTAGACCCATGTTCGGGTTCGCTCACGACGCTGATCTCGCCGCCCATCAGGCCAACCAGCTTTTCTGATATTGCCAGACCCAATCCGGTACCACCGTACTTCCGGGTCGTGGAAGAATCGACCTGGGAGAACGCCTTAAAAAGCCGGTTGAGTTTGTCTGTTGAGATACCGATCCCCGTGTCCCGCACATCAAATTTCAGTCTTATCCTACCCTCCCGGTTTTCCAGTTCGTCCTTGGTGACGAACACGCAGACCTCCCCTTGCTCCGTGAATTTCATGGCATTGCCCACCAGGTTGATCAGCACCTGCCGTAACCTCAGCTGGTCGCCGACGATCTGCTGAGGTACATTGTCATCAATTTGATAGACAAGGTCCAGCCCAAGTTTTGCGGCCTTGCTGCCAAAAATATCAAGAACGTCCTCAATGCTCTGGCGGAGGTCAAAATCCTCGCTTTCAAGCTCAATGTTACCGGACTCTATTTTGGAGAAATCCAGGATATCGTTGATCACATTGATCAGGGTATCTCCGCAGGTTGAAATGGTCTCCGTAAACATACGTTGCTCCTCCGACAACTGCGTTTCCTGAAGCAGGGCCGCCATACCTATCACCCCATTCATAGGCGTGCGTATTTCATGGCTCATGGTAGCCAGGAAAATACTTTTTGCCTGATTGGCCCGTTCCGCTTCGCGGCGGGCTTTATCCAGCGCCAGGTTCGTCTCCCGGAGTTGTTCGTTTGCGGCGATCTGAATTTCCTCATTTTGTTTGCGTACCAGCGAAAGCTGCGCCTCCTTCTGCAACTCGGCCATGTCCACCATCTGGACCAGCTGCAACTGGTAGTACTTGCTCAGGAGATATGACCACAACCCACAGATAAAAAATATCGCTGCGGCCAGTAGCATATGAATTGTGAACGTCAGCAGGTCAAAATAATCAAGCCTTGTAAAATAAACTTCTGTGAAACCCCGGTTATGCAGATAACCGAATATTGCATGGTGCGCCAGTACCACCATCATCATCGGAATCTGCAGTGTCCATTTCTGGTAACTGATCAAAACGGCACTGCCTATGAAGGCAAAAAAATGCATTTCAAAAAGCCCATGCATCTGGTAAATATACTGGGCCATAAAAATCCCGAGTACCGTGCTCAGGACATACTGGTACAAGTCAGATTCAGGCAGCATCAGCCTCACAGAATAATACGCCAGCAAAGAGATCCCGCCCACACCAATGGCAATGAACCAGGTGTCGTAAAAACCAGCGAATACCAGGCCCAGCAGGAAATAACCTGCCAGAAAGTAATTCATGATATAGTCCGATCTTTCCTTAATCCCCAATAGAAAACTACCCGTGGGAGAGCTTGACAAGTCCAAATGGCGATACATACTATTTTAACAGATTTTAATTTTTGCAAACAGGCAGGGTGCAGCCGTAGGATTTCAAAGCCAGATCATCATACGCAGCCGTTGACCGGCCGTTGAGCAAACCTGCCAGAGCAATTTTTGCATAGCTGGTTTTTTCATCTGTGCAGTAGCGGCTGGAGTTGTAGTTGCCCCGGTAGTAAAGTCTTTGCCGGGTGTCGAGGATTGCCGCCTGGGGAGTGGAGTATACACCACATTTGTCCGCAATAGAGCTATCGAACAGCACCGGAATGTTCACACCTATTTTGTCCCGGATCGTTTCAGGCGTATAAGATTGATCGCTCATAACCACCACCGCAAAATCAACTACATGCCTGTACTGCCTGACAAGTGACCTGAAATGATTCTTGTTAAACCTGGAACACGGACATTCAGGATTATAAAAATGAAGAAAAACAGGCTTATCAGGAGAGAATTGAAGTTTGTTTTCCAGATCAATCTTAGTGCCTTTCGACACCGGGCGATAATGATCGGGAACAGGAGTAGGCAGTTGATAAATCAAATCGTTGTACCAGAATAAAGCGCCGGTGACGGACAAAAGCGACACCAACCAAATGATCACCAAACCCTTTCTTACCATTTTCTCAGTGCAACTATTTGTAAAACTAATTTACATAGATGTCAAAATTACTCTATAAGCGTCATATTAAAAAGCGTGAACGCTATTGTCTGTCGCCTGACAATTCCGTCATCAGCCAAAGCGTATACGCTACCATGGGCGTCCAGTACTCCGAAATATTATAATTGCCGCTTCCCTGAACCGGATGATCGTCTTTGTCTCCGCCCAGGCCGTTCATGACCGCGCCCGGCAGAAGAGGGGTTGCCGGCTTGAACTCATTGCTGTTGATGTATGGTTTTGGCTGGTTATATCCGACCCCGACGATGGTTGAACTGTTGAAAGGGTTGGCCCCAACGATCCAGTCAAGCTGCCGCTGGGCGAGCAATTGCAATTCCGGGTCTTTGAGGATTTTCGCTGCTTTCGCCATACCTATCCCCGACGACGCAATGTTGGCGTTGATGCCGACCCACCACTTTTCGGGAAACATAAAATACCGGTACCAGTAATTCCCGATTTTCCTGCTTCCTCCCGGATCCTGCTCACCCGGAGCATACAGGCCGAACGGAACAATAGAAAAACTGTTCCGCCCGGCCATGACCGCGAGATATTGACGGGAGTAGCTTACCACGGTTTCTTTCCAGGCCGGGACATCGCGATGGGACGGGAAAGCTGTGATCAGGTCACAAACTGAAATCAGTTCCAGGCAACCGTTCCAGATGTTTTTATAAGGTTCCTCTTTTTTGGACGAAACACGAAAAAAACCACTTAATGTATCGCCGCCGGCAGTCACCTGCAATTTTTTAAGTAAACCGGCCTGATTGACTGCATACAGCTTATACTTTTCAGATTTCGTTGTTTTGTAAAGTTCAAGTGCGGCAAGAATCGATGCCCCGAGTTCCGTGGGTGAGGGGTTTGTTTTCGCATTTACACACCAGTCAAAACAACGCTCAGCCGCCACAAGACACTTTTGTGCGTACTCCTTGTTTCCGGGGCGCGTTACGCGCGAGAGGAATGCGTCCGCTACGATAAAATGGTACTGGCTGATCATGTCGGAAGGCCGCGTCTGAATCACACGATCATCCTCAGAGCCCATCACCATCACTTTCAGGGAGGATTTTCCGGATCCGGGGCTTTGCAGATGTGGCTCGCCTTCTTCCTGTCCTATCTGGTTGTCTGTCCATCGGTTGCTGTCGCCGGCCTGTTTGATCTCGCCGCCGATAAAGTCCATGAGATATCCCTTTGGTTCCTGCATTTTCAGGAAATATCCGTTTCCCCACATCAGTTCATCCAGGATTTTCATTCTTTTCGTTTCATCCTTTTCAAATTCATAAGCTTTTGCAAGGCCTACCATCCCGTATATCGTCGCACCCACCCATTTTCTGAGATCGCTTGCATCGTGCCAGCCCCCGGTTACGTCCTGATGCTTGCCAGTGTCGACGCGCTTCCCGTCGTCCAGATGGCAGGGAGACAGATAGCCGGTAGTACTCGCGCCGCATCTCTGCAGGGCGAAGTAATGCACGATCAGATCCATTGCATTGTGGTAGGGATCGCGCCGGATTTCAAAAGGATAAGAGCGGAGCGTGTCGGACGTCAGATAGAAGCGCCCTTCTTTATTGAGTTTGCTGAAATCGCCAACGAGATAATCGCCGAAGTCACCCGGCCGGGTTTTCATAGTACCCTCGAAAACAACTTTTTGAGTCAGGACATCGACGACCCGGAAAGGGCGGTTTACATTTCCTTTTGTAACGCAGGTTTTTGGTGCAGCCGTTGTGTAGCCTACCTGATTTGTGAGCAGGCTTACCTGCAGGTCGCGGGAAAAGGATTGTCCCTTTGCGGTTACTGCCTGCATCATGATCAACAAGGATCCCAGAATTATTTCAGATCGTATTTTCATTGCCAACAAGGTTCTCTGATTATCACAAAAAATATTTTGTAATTAAAAGGTAGTATTTCTATGTCAATCCGCAAAGTACTTCATCGTTCCGGCGAAGGCGTGCGGCCGGCAGAATTACCGTATCAATCATTTTTTTAATACAATTGAAAATATGACAGGATCTAATCTAATTGACGCATTATGAGTTAATTACCTTTACCTCCGCTACAACAGCATCAAACGTGAAACATACGCAACTGAGCCAATTCCGGATCACAAAAAACAGCAGACAGGAAACCTGTCTGCTGTCCGCAATACTTAAACAGAATTTAATTTGATTAAGGGTTTTGGGTAAGATTTTTGTTCTGGTCTACTTCTGTTTGCGGGATAAAGAAAACCACTCTTGGGTCGGTTGGCAGAACAGTCTGACGTACATCGGTTGTCGGAGTATTGTTTTGCGAGTGGGTTCCCGGATAATTACGCACCATCGGGCGTCCGTTACGGAACAGATCATAAATACGATGTCCTTCAAAGGCCAGTTCCAGGAACCGTTCTTCCAGTACTACATCCAGTATTGTCTTGCCCGCTGCGGCCATATTGGCTGTGGTATACAATGCAGTTCCCGACAGTCCAGCACGGGTGCGGATCAGGTTAACATCGGCCAGCGCGTCGGCAGTATTGCCCAGTTTCGCATTCGCTTCCGCCCTGATCAGGTACATGTCGGCCAGGCGCAGGTATACAGGAGACGATGCATTGATCACATTATCCTGCAAAGTGTACTTGTTGATGTAGTACATCGGCGTGGCAGGCGTCAGCTTTTTATTGGTCTGCAGTTCTCCGTTCAGCACATAAGGGGTAATAAAGGATTTTCTGATGTCCTCCGGGTGTTGCGCGAGGAAGTCAACATACTTTTGAGAAGCATACAGCTCGGCCCAGCCACTCACACCCTGTGCCAGCGGAGCGCCTGATCTGTCGGAGCTGATATACATCGTGCTGATCCCGGCGATCTGAACGCTGGTATGCCGAACTGCAAAGATCGTCTCGGTATTATTTTCTGGGACAAGCCTGAAATAGTTGGGAAAATTGGAAGACGAGAGCAAAGTATACCGTCCACTTTCAATCACCATGTTGGCATATTTCAAGGCATTGGCATTATCACCTTTAAATAAATACACTTTTGCGAGCAGCGCATAGGCCACTTCTTTGGAAGCGTAAATATTTGTCTTTTTCACCGTCATCAACTCCGCCGCCTGCAAAAGGTCGGCAATCACGAAATCGTATACTTCCTTCACTGTCGACCGCGGCAAAGTAGTTGCCGCATTGTCATCGAGCCCGTCACGCAGAATGGGCACACCGGGATTGTTTCCGTTTTCCTGTGGATATGGCCTTCCGAACATTCTGACCATATTAAAATGGGCCATGGCACGCAGGTACATATTCTCCCCTTTCAGCTGACGCAGTTCCGCCGAAGCATCATTTGAAACAAAACCGATAACCTTGTTCGTCGCGGCGATCACCTTGTAGCACTGGCTCCAGTATGCAGTTGCGTGCGAAGAGGTGTTGATATGGGTATACCGGTATATCCGCGTGAAATCATTGGATGAAATCTGCCCCTGGGCGATCTCATCACTGGGATACTCCATCATGATATGACCGCTGTACGTGTAATTTGCTTTATTTAAGAAAGCATACGTTCCAATCGTAACGGTCTGCACATCCGACTCGTTGGCCAGCGCTGTGGTTTCGTCTATGGAGGTAGTCGGATCGAAATATTGCTCGCACGATAGCATCGATACCAAACCGAGTGCCAGTAGTAATTTTGATTTTATGAATTTCATATGCCTAAAATATTACAATGTGAAATTGATACCAAAAAGCAGCTTGCGGCTGATCGGATATTTGATGCTGGAAAGACCCGGTGTATCCTCGAAAGACATGGACGACTCAGGGTCCGGACCAGTGAATTTGGTACCTGTCCAGAGGTTATCAGCACTCACGAAAATGTTCGCGCGGGAGAATCCAATGCGTCTGATCGTACTAACCGGTATATCGTAGGCCAGACGAACGTTACGCAAACGGATAAAGCTGCCATCTTCAAGATAACGGGACGACGACTGGTTGGAATCCTTGTTACCACCTACGATCGGCTTTGGATGCGTGGCTATATCACCAGGCTTTTCCCAGCGCGACCATCCTTTTGGCAGCACCATATTGTTGTAGCTTTCGTACAGACCGTCGTTATCGAAATAGAAGCGGCTTTCATTGTACACCCAGTTGCCCGATACAAAATTGAAAAACGCAGAGAATGTAAACCCTTTGTAATTCAATGTATTGGTAATACCTCCCGTAAATGTTGGGTTGGTGGATTTGCCTGTAAACTGGCGTGACTGGGCCGTCTGGACGGAACTGTATGAATTGGTCATTTCCTTTGTGACAGTTCCATCGGCATTTGTCACAAGCTTCTCCCACTGCGGATCTCCGTTTTCAGGATTTACACCTGCCCAGATCGGCAGATTGAATTCGCCCATATCGTGTCCTGCTGCCAGCGGCAAACGGTTTCCAGGACGGAATGTAGCTGCGCCTCCACTCAGTTCGAGGATCTTATTGCGATTGAAAGCCATGTTCAGGCTGGTTTCCCAGGTTAGCTGCTTACCAGTAAGATTATTGGAAGTCAAACTGAACTCAACACCCCTGTTGCGGACGGAACCCGCGTTTACCCAAACGTAGCTGTACCCGGTAGTGGCTGTCAATGGTTTCTGATAAAGCAGGTCTTCGGATTTTTTGTTATAAATATCCACTGCGAGATCAATGCGGTTCCACAAACCTATATCGATACCCAGGTTGGAAGACTTGATCTTTTCCCAGGTCAGATCAGGATTCCCTTTCTGAAAAGGTGACGCCCCCGGGATACCTGCGTAGCTCGCATCTTGTGAAATGGTATACAGTCCCAGTGAGGCAAAGTTCGGAATAGCCGCATTTCCCACAGTTCCGTGGCTCAAACGAAGTTTTGCGAAAGTTAACAGCTTATTGTTTTTCAGGAAATTCTCATTGCTAAGCACCCAGGAAGCTCCGAACTGATAGAAATTGGCGGTTGAATTATTCTTGCCAAATAATGATGAGAATTCATTGACCAGCGATGCCACCAGGAAATAGCGGTTGTCGTAGTTATAGTCGGCCTGGCCGAGAAACTTGCGGAAAGCAACCTGCTCACTGTACCCGGTTGGTGATACAAGAATGTCCGTTGCTACCGACAATACGTCCTGTCCTGCCGGCAAACCTTTCCCTGAAACTGTATTATACTGATTGTAAGAAGTTTCCGCCTCCGCTACGCCGAGCAAAGTCAGGCTATGCTTTCCAAATTCCTCCGAATAACGTGCGCGGTTCGACGTAAGCAGCCGGTAACTGTTGTTGTTGTTATTATAAAGTTCACCGCCATTCGCGCCGCCCTGTTTGGTCCGCCGGTCATAGTAAGTAGCACCCGATCCGTTTCCAAACATCGCCCGGTTGTAGCTCGATAACGTTATTTTGTCTGTCAGATCAAAGTCCAGGTTTACATCCAGGCTGGTCCTCAGACTCTTCGCCTTGGCAAAATTGTACTGGATCGAATGCAGGAAGTTTTCGCGGTCACGTCCCAGCCAGTTAGGGTACGAGCGTCCGTCTGTCGGCACTCCGTTTTCGTATGCCGGGTCAAAGGGAAGATTCACATAACCATCATACAAAGTATTGCTGTTCTGATAGTTATCCCTTGTATACTGCCCGTTTAAAAGCACTGCACCAGTCAGTCTTTTGGTCAATTGCGATCTCAGGTTGGTACGGAAGTTATATCCTGTCTTGTCGTTTTCGACAACCGTCCCCTGTTCTTTGTAGTAGTTACCGGAAACATAAAAAGTGGTTTTATCCGATCCTCCGGAAAGAGATATATTATGGTTGTTGACAAATGCGGTACGGAAAGCTTCATTCCACCAGTTGGTGTTACGTTGCAAAACGGAAGGATCTCTTGGGTAAAAGGTACTCTGAAAATCGTACAGTTCCTGGGCATTCATCATCCGGAACTTACCCATAGTAGCCTCCGCAAAACCGAATGTATTGTTCACACTGATCTCTGTCTTGCCAGCCTTCCCCATTTTGGTGTTGACGATGATGACACCATTTGCTGCACGCGAACCGTACAAACCGGTGGCGGCAACGTCTTTCAGAACGGTAACACTTTCCACGTCAACCGGGTTGTAAGTACCATCAATATTACCATCCACCACGTACAAAGGCGAACTTCCTGCCGAAATCGTCCCCGACCCGCGGATCACTACCCTGGCGGCGCTGGTAGGGTCACCCGAGCCGGTGGAAACCACTACGCCGGGAGCTTTTCCCTGCAGGAGGTTTGGCAGTTCGTTGGAGGTAACATCGCGCAGTTTCTGGCTGCTGATCGTGGACACCGCGCTTGACAGGTACCGTACCTTTTTGGCCGAATAACCTACAACCACCACCTCGTCCAAGCCTTTTGCGTCCGATTCCAGGACAACATTCAGGTTCGTGGCCCCATCTACCACCACTTCTTTGGTAGCGTAGCCGATGAAGCTGAAAATCAGCGTAGTACCTGGTGTCGTCAGGTTGATACTAAATGCTCCGTCCACGTCGGTAGTGGTTCCCTTATTGGTACCTTTTTCAACGATGCTGACGCCGGGAAGACTTTCTTTCTCGCTGGAAACTACTTTTCCGGTCACCGTGTACTCTAACCGTTTTGATGTACTTTTTACCGTCTTTTTTGCTAACCCGGCAGGCACGGCAGCCAGTGAAGCCGGCAGGCTCACCGAAAGAGAAACCGCCGCAAGCATAGAGAGCCGCAGAAACTGTTTGTAATGATCTTTCATATCAGGAACAATGAGTTTGTCGAGCAAAATGCTCGTGATGGTTGGTGATAAGTGAGTAGTGCAATTGAACCCTCGGAGGGAACCAGGCAGGCGAAACTTGGACTTCTTTTGTTGGTCTTGTTGTACTTCATTAAAACATGGTTAGGTTGACACAAAAATTTCTTAGGAAATAAAAGACTGTTTTGGAGACAGTTTTATTCCGATCAGTGGTACTCGAATTTTGTGGATATGAACAAATGTAAAAACAAAATGTGTGCGCACACACTCTCAAAACAAAAATTACTGCGATTTTTTGATTCAGAAGAAAATTTTACTGTTTATGCGGAAAAGGAAACTTAATTGATCTATTTGTCAATTTTGTAGTAGGATCAATAAGCTGTTTACCGTATCATCAAAAGCAACATCATTTAATTGAAACGATAAACAATTATTACACTGGTAATACCAATAATTGTTTATCTTTTTAATATTGTGAGCCAGGACGGAATAACAAATACCCTGATCAGAAACCACATGCACACCATCAGTCTAAAACACACATCTTTCTTTAACAGGATCCTTCACCTGCTGATGCTTGTTCCAGGTATCAGAAAAACCCTGTCCATACTTGCTATTCACAAAGTCACTAAACTTTACCAGGAATTGTTGGCAGACCTGTCGGCTATCCAGTTTGAAATACATCATATCAGCGTGTCAGACGCCACCCGCTTTCGAAAAGAATACGGATGGCTGCTAAGATTACTGAAAGATGTGCTACCATCGGGTACCCCTGTAAAGCCTGCTAAACAAGAGCTATTCAGAACACTTTCAGCAGTTATTGACAAACTTGGCGAAAATACCTTCCTGATGAACATCATAGTTAATGGGGAACTGGAGCCGGATGACCAGCTTCATGAACTACTGGAAGATTACCGGGACGGCCTGCTTGTCCGGCAAAGAAAAACGGAGCAGTATGTTCCCTGGAAAGACATCAAAGCAAAACTTGACGCTAAGCATAACCTGTCCTGATGTACACGGTTATTTTGAGCTATACCGCAGAAAAGTTCTTGAAAGGACTTTCCGGGAGGAACTACAACCTTGTTTCAACAGCCATCTCCTCCCTTTCGAGGGACCCATACCAACCCGGTACAAAAAAGCTGAAAGGATATCATGGAATTTTCCGGATCCGGGCTGGCAACTATCGCATACTCTATACGGTAGATGGTTCGAACCTCATTGTTGAGGTAGATGAAATCGGTCATCGCAAAGATATTTATGACTGAAGAATCCGGACCAACGAACAGCTGACGAAATAATTTACGGCATCACCAATTGATCCGATTCCCTTCCTTTGGCGTATATATAGCACACGATTGTGGTAATTGTGACAGTGATACTAATGGTTCGTCGCCTGATTGCTTCTTTACTTTTGATTAACTATCTCTGGCTGGCTGGCATAGGATGCATCAGCAGGCCCGAGGAAAATCCTTATGTACTGAAAATCGAAAAAAGTTACGGCGAAAATCATCGGTACGAAGCGTGCAGATATATGCGTATGGATGGTCTCGAATCTTTGATGCAGGAAGTTTTAGCCAGTCATTTTGTCAATTCTCCTGACGAGGGCAGCCATTTGGATATAACCGTTACCACTGCCATCGATTCCCACTTCGCCCCCGACTACCTCCTTTTTGATACCGTTTCGTTATTTAATAGCCGGAATTTCTCTTGTAACCTCAAAGAAATCCCGCTCTCCGAAATCTCTTTCTCGATATTTTCTCCCCCGAAGCAGTCAGTGATTGTTTAAATTCCCGATTTTTCTTTCCGGCATCCGGAAAGATGCCTGACTCTTTTCCCAATCTTTCCTGGACTGGGTTATGATCACATAGAAATCCATCACAGAACATTTGCAACTGCTAAATGACCACAGTTACTTTACTGTCAGCTTGCGTCCCGTGCCAGTCCGATCAATTTCCAAGTCGGGATCGGCTATCTTATTTTTTGAGTTTTAAAGCATTTTTGACAATTATTCACCATGATGAAAATTAAAAAACCCTTCGTAGTCATCAGTTTATTATTGCTCACCACCTTGTGCTACGCACATGAATTCTGGCTGGAACCGCTCCGGTTTATCCTGAAAGAAAATGAAAAGGTGACCGTCAATCTTATGGTTGGGGAAGACTACTCGGGAGAACATTCCAATGGTTTGAAATACAAGATTACAAAACTGGACCATTATGCCGGGACCACCAAGACCGACATCCGTAAAACTGTGTACGGAGATAGTCTGAGCCAGTTCGAAATCGCGTTTGCAAAGGCCGGAAATCATCTCATTGCGTTCAATAACACCAGCAAATTTATAGAATTGGAAAGTGCGATGTTCAATGAATACCTGCGCACAGAAGGGTTGGACAACGTCGCCGGGCTACGCTTGCAAAAAGGTGATACATTAAAAGCAGGAAGGGAATTATACCAGCGCTGCGTTAAAACGCTGGTACAGGTAGGAGGCAAAAATGACCAGACTTTCGCGATCAACACGGGAATGATGCTTGAGATTATTCCTGCTGGCAACCCTTACCTTGCGAAAGAAAATACGCCGGTAACATTCCAAATCCTGTTCCGGCAAAAGCCGGTCAAAAATAGCCTGGTACTGGCATGGCATGTACAAAACGGGAAGGCGACGCACACAAAACTAAGAAGCAATGCATCGGGAGAGGTGACGTTTCCTGTCAGCAGAAACGGCAAATGGATGATCAGCACCGTGCACATGACGCCCCACACAAACAGTACCGAAGCCGAGTGGCAAAGCTACTGGGGCAGCTATACTTTCGGGTTTTATTAATGACCGGTCCAACAGGAAATAAGATGTAAAAATCTCCAGAATATTAGTTTGCAAAAGGTAGAAGTAATATTCACACCCTCTTCCGTTATTCAGGAGAGGGTGTTTTGTTTACAGAGTTTAAGAACGTGTTCACACTCGACAGTAACCGATAATTTCGATATAAAATGTCAGCGGCTAATCGGCGCGCTTATATAATTATTTGTCAGGTCAAAGAAACTTTCGGTCCCGAGACCGTAGAAAATAACCTTCCCCTCTGATGTGCGGATGTAGCCGAATTCCTTAAATGGAAGAACCTTTATCGGCAATTTCAGTGCCTTAAAAGTTTCACCGAACTCAATAATATCTGCAATACGCCTCACGTCGGGATCTTTGGCTAGCGCATTGATATTTCCCAGATTGTTTTCCAGATACTCCTTCACGTACAGATTTCCTTTGTCATATTTTACAACCGTGCCATTGCTGAGGGTATAACCGCCCCGGTGATAAATGGACGTATCCTGAAATACCGGGTACACAGCGGCAATTCTGTCCGGCCGCAAACGGCTATGCCTGGCACACGAAACAAATCCTATGGCGAGGCCTGCCAATAATACTTTGAGGTAGCTGGTCATTTTTCTAAGCCACAAACTTTTTTTTAAAAACGATTCCGGTCACGAAACCTATATCTCACTTTCATCTTGTATGAGACCCGGACCCGTCAACTGCTGGCATAAAGTTATTAGGATGGATTCAGCATATTCAACAAAAAATGGAAAACTACAATCATGTGATCATTCACGCCGCCCGGCTCGGCAACGTCCCGGTACTTCAGGAACTGATCGACTTAAATACAGACGTCAATGCCGTTGATGAAAAAGGTTACACGCCGCTGATCATTGCCTGTTATAACAATCGTTTTGAGGCTGCAAAATTGCTGCTTGAGTCAGGAGCTGATGTTAACGCCAGTGACCTTGGCGGCAATACTGCTTTAATGGGTGCCAGCTTCAAGGGCTACGCAGACATTGCGACGCTTCTCATCGACAACGGCGCCGACCTGAATATACAGCACGGAAATGGGGGAACTGCCCTCATGTTCGCTGCCATGTTCGGACGAAATGAGCTGGTGAGGTTGCTAAAAAATCGGGGTGCCGATCAAGATATTGTCGATGTGAGAGGGCTGTCCGTGACGGATCTGGCGATACAGCAAGGGAATATGGAGGCGGTTGAAATTCTGACGGTCGAACATCAATGAAAAGCAAGCATTATCCTCTTCACTCAGGAAGACAATGCTTGCTTTCAACTTCTTAAAAAAAGCGCTGAAAGGACAAGGAAGGTTAGTCCCTCCCTTGTCCCTGAACGCAGCCCAATCGGGGCGGCAAAACGCTACCTATGCAGGGATTTTCCTGGATTTCTCCCGCTCCCAGAACCTGTGCTGCGCGATGGCCAATACAAATTGCCTGGCGAGTTTTTCCGCGTCATCACTCACAACGATCCCTTCTTTAATCACCGTTTCATCTGAAAAATCAGCAGGGATCTTCTTGGCAAAATAGGTCCCTTCCAGTACCTGCATAGCTGATGCATCTGCTGCAACTGCTTTGCAATGTCTGAAAGCCTCGTTCAGAAAATGGACGGCATCAGCATCAGCCTCAATAGTGGCAACACTATTCGTCCCTCCCGGTACATACACCGCATCGAAAAGCACGGAAGCTGCTGTTAGAAAACTCTGGTCAACCGGAATCTGCACATCACTTTCAGATATAATATAGCTGCGCCTCGGGGCGATAATTTCTACGACCGCACCCTCGGATTCCAGGACATTTTTTACCGCCAGCAATGATTTTTCATCCACGCCGTCTGCCGCCAGAAAAGCGATCTTTCTGGTTGCGATGCTTTCTTTCGGAGTGTTGGCCATACTCAGCGCCGCTGAAGAAGTCAACGAAGATTCGACAATCAGCGAATCATAATCTGCCGGATCGCCGTCCGCAGGTATGCTGTGATTGACAGGCAGTTCCGGGTCTTGGGGCACCGGTATACGAAGTGCGAAAGAAACTTCCGCGGCCAGATTCTTATCGATCATAGAAAGAATACCCAGCATCCTCTCGCGGATCGATACGGCTTTTACTTTTCCAAGCTCAAAGCTCAATGCATCCACAATGTGGTTTTTCTCGGGATCAGACTGGCTGTTGAAAAACAGCCTCGCCTGGCTGAAATGATCAAAGAAACTTTTGCTGCGTGCTCTCACCTTCCTCGCATCCACGCGTTCCGGGTAAGAGGTAAAACCGCCTTCCGACGCTTTGGCCTGGAGTGGATATCCACCACCAAGGGTATTGGGCCCGTAGCTGGACTTCCCTTTGTTGATAGTCTGGCGCATGTGCCCGTCACGCTGGTTGTTGTGCACGGGAACAATAGGCCTGTTGATAGGAATTTCCTGAAAATTAGGCCCGCCCAACCGTGATAACTGCGTATCGGTATAAGAAAAGAGTCGTCCCTGCAAAAGAGGATCATTTGTAAAATCAATACCTGGTACCAGATGCCCGAGGTGGAAGGCCACCTGTTCGGTTTCAGCAAAAAAGTTATCCGGATTGCGGTTTAAAGTCAATTTCCCGATTCTCTGTACGGGAACCAGTTCTTCCGGTATCAGTTTGGTGGGGTCCAAAAGATCAAATTCAAACTTGAACTCATCCTCTTCGGCAACAATCTGCACACCGAGTTCCCATTCCGGGAAATTACCGCTTTCGATCGCATCCCATAAATCCCGGCGGTGAAAATCAGGATCTTTTCCTGAAATTTTTTGCGCTTCATCCCAGGCTACCGCATGTACGCCCAGCAATGGTTTCCAATGGAATTTCACAAAACTGGAGACACCTTCCGCGTTGACAAACCTGAACGTGTGGACACCAAATCCTTCCATCATCCGGTAGCTGCGGGGAAGCGCACGGTCGCTCATCGCCCACATGATCATGTGCGCCGACTCGGGCATCAGGGAAATAAAATCCCAGAACGTATCATGGGCCGATGCCGCCTGCGGCATCTCATTGTCGGGTTCCGGTTTTACGGCATGAACCAGATCAGGGAATTTAATCGCATCCTGAATAAAGAATACGGGCATATTATTTCCCACTAAGTCAAAATTGCCTTCCTGGGTGTAAAACTTGACTGCAAAACCTCTTACATCCCTGGCCAGGTCTGTTGAACCGCGCGAACCCGCCACGGTTGAAAAGCGCACAAAGACAGGTGTTTCTATCGAAGTGTCGTTTAAAAATCCAGCTTTTGTAAGCTCGGCCATCGGCTTGTAAACCTTAAAAACGCCATGTGCTGCCGACCCGCGCGCGTGTACAATCCGCTCAGGAATGCGCTCATGGTCGAAATGCGTGATCTTTTCACGCAGCATAAAGTCTTCCAGCAGCGTTGCGCCGCGCTCCCCTGCCTTTAAAGAATTCTGGTCATCGTTGATGCGCAGCCCTGTATTGGTATTCATAAATTCCCCTGATGCGTCCGCGGTATGCGGGGCAAGGTTCTCCGTTTTATCATTGCCGGGCTGTGCCGGCACATTCGAATCTTTTTTGGTTGCCATAGTAATTGTTAGTTGGTAATTGGGGTCAGGCTTCTTCTGAGGCTTTATAATTCACTTCATTCTCAGCCACCTCGGTAAGCAACTCATCGGCCTGTTTTTCTTCGGCCAGAGTCTGTGCGAGAATCTCCGCAACATCGTCCAGCCCCAGTGTTTTAGCCAGTTGTGTAAGCCCGCCGTAGGTAGCAATCTCGTAATGCTCTACCTTTTGAGATGCGAGGATAATACCCACATCCCTGGTGGCAGTACCTTCGTCGGTACCTTCTATAATGCCCTCACCTTCCTTGGCAAGGCCTTCCATAGCATCGCATTTTTTAGCAATTGCTTTTTCGCCAAGCAGGTCAAAAATCACTTCCAGGCGACTTACGTGTTCTTTTGTCTGAGTCAGATGGTTTTCGATCGCTTCTACCAGTTTCGAAGAACTGGCGGCCTGGCTCATTTTGGGGAGCACCTTAACCAGGTGGTTTTCTGCCCAGTAAATGTCCCGGAGACTGTCCAGGAACAATTCGTTTAATGCAGGTTCAGCTTTGGTCGATGTTTTGGTTTTAAACTTGGGCTCGGAGCCGGATTCAGTATTCATAGTTTGCAGATGGTTAAGTTTATACCCATTACTACAAAAGGCGTTCCCTGAAAAAACCCGTAAAGGATTATATCATGGATAAGGCCTTTTCCATACGCAGCACTTTCATCATTGAAATCACAAAATGCATTTTCAGACAACAAAAAGCAGGGAAACACCACCAAGCCAAAATACACTACCCTGGATTCGGGTATGTGAAAACAGTCCTTATTTTGAGGATGAAAATGGTGCAACATGGACCCCGGTCGGCCAGAACGACGCGATTACCTGGCCGGATTTCCAGGGTCTTTTTAAAAGGAAAAATGTTGCCGAAGCAGAAGGGCATTTAGCCTACCTGGCCGCGCACGGCGTCACCTGCCTGCGGATGATGATGGAGTACTGCCAAACCGAGAACCGCTATCTGGAAAAACCCGTCGGCAAATTTCAGCCGAACATGGTCCAGTTCTGGGACGATCTTTTTTTACTTTGCGAAAAATACCAGATCCGCATCCTGCTTACTCCATTCGACACTTTCTGGATGGCAAGACGCTGGAAATCCCATCCTTATAACCAGCTTTCAGATGGCCCGTGTAAAAGCAAATTTCAATGGCTGACATGCCCGCGTATGCTTGCAGCGATAAAAGACCGGTTTACTTTTTTCTTAGAGCGGTGGGGAACCAGCGGTGTATTGTTTGGCTGGGATCTGTGGAATGAGATCAATCCGCTGCATGCCGGCAAAAGCATTGATAATTTAAAACGGTATATTGAGCAGCTCAGTATACATATCCGGGAAAAGGAAATGCAGTTGTACCAAAGATCCCGCCCGCAAACCGTTTCTGTATTTGCCCCTCTGCTCAGCCAGCAGGATATGAACGCTCTGGTGTTTCAGCATCCGTCGCTCGATTTTGCATCCACGCATTTTTATCATGCAGCGTCCATCGACTATCCGCGGAATGTACATTCAGCAGCAGCCACAACCGGACTGATGGTCAGGCAGGCCTTGCAGCTTCTGCCAGCCGAACGTCCGTTTTTTGATAGTGAGCATGGCCCTATCACTTATTTCCGTAGGAACAGAAAAGGGTTGCCCGAAGACTTTGATGATGCATATTTCCTGCATATGCAATGGGCGCATTTCGCCTCCGGTGCCGCAGGCGGGGGAATGCGCTGGCCATACCGGCATCCGCACGTGCTGACGCACGGCATGCGAAGGGCCCAGTTGAACTTGTCGGCCTTTACAAAACTGATCGATTGGAAGGATTTCAGACGGGTTAATTTAAATGAAGAGATTTTTGTCGGTATGCCTTCCGTTCAGGTTTTCGGGTGTGGGGACAACGAACAGGCAATTGTGTGGATGCTTTCAGTACAAAGCAAAAAAGGAAACAGCAAATTAAACATGCCGCCCGGAGTTACAACCCTGTCCATACCAGGACTTGCTGACGGAGACTATCATGTGGTTTTCTGGGATACCAAAACCGGTATTACCGATACAAAGATCATCACCAAATCCGGTCAACATCTGGAAATCCAATG
The DNA here is from genome assembly GCF_005869225.1 of Dyadobacter bucti. GTDB lineage: Bacteria > Bacteroidota > Bacteroidia > Cytophagales > Spirosomataceae > Dyadobacter > Dyadobacter bucti. The sequence goes on from NZ_SWFP01000002.1 coordinate 1,047,673, forward strand.
TATGATGGAATCGAGCAATATGGCGGTAGCTGTCGGCCTTCGGCGGTCAGCCCGTCGAGGCTTGGGCGGATGGGCGTTTAACCGCAATAATAGCTGAAAGCCGACGGCAGATAGCCCCCAACCTACTTCCACAATGTAGAAATTCCCTTTTGTCCCAAAACATAATTCCCTACGGAAGCCATCGCCGCGTCGGGACCGGGTTGTTTGAGATAAGTGGTCAGGTCCCGGTGAATCCTTTCGAGGGGATGCGGCTGCATCAGGGCGCGTAACCCTACCGACCTTTCAGACAACTGCATGCTTTTCAGGCAAAGATCATTCATCACTGTTCTCGTCATATTGATATAGGCCGTCAGCTTCTCATTTTGTTCCGGCGACCAGATCCAGGCGTCGGTCATATCAGCTGCCCGGTTGATCCAGAGATTACCCGTTTCTACCAGACAGGCAATCTCGGCGGTTCTGACCTTTTGAAAGGGATCGTCAGCCCGGTTATTTTCTCTCAAAAACTGGTGTGTTTCTTCCAGGATCGCTTCTGCTGCCCCTAACTGCACTGCCGCAAACCGAACGGCACCTCCGGAAAAATAAGGTTGCCGGTAATAAGCGTCCGGTGGGCCGATCAGATCTTTCTGATCCAGGACAATTCCGGAAAAATTCATTTTATAACTGACAGAAGCCCGCATGCCCAACGGTTTCCATGCGCTGCTGTCCACCAAAACGTCTTTCATTTTTTCCGCCGGGATCACGCAAATTTGCCAGCCACCGCCACCTTTTAAGATCAATTCTCCTGTGATCAAAGGCCATTGGATCCAGCCCGCGCCTGAACAGAAGTTCTTAGAGCCTTCCAGCAGGTACTGCCCGTTACCGGCTTCCTTTATTTTAACACCATCTCCGTCCTGGGTATTCCACACCCCGAATAGCGATTGGTTTTTAAAAACTTCACTGAAATAAAAATCCTTCTGACTTCGGCTTCCAAACAAATCGATCAGCTGCAATGCATTGACATGCCCTTCATAGATCCTGCCCGCGGGCAGACTCGCCGATCCTATCATTTTCAGAATATCCAATAACCTGCGCGTCTGAAGTGGCGCAAACGCAAAAGGGTCTTTTAACAAAGGCATTTGTAAAAAACCGGCATCTTTTAAAAGCTCAAATTCGCGCCGCGGAAATAATCCTTCCAGGTCGCTGAGTGTAGCAAAATTTTTTAACTGGCTTACAAACGGCCGCAAAAAGGGATTGGTCATGGGATTTCTGGTCAACGATATTCACAATCATAATACTATCGTACCCGCCGGACTGAAACATCCCGTAACGGGCTGTGTGGCATGGATTTTACTTGCATGTTCTATAAAATGTTGATGATTGAAATGACAGACTATTGCACAATTGACCAAACAACCGGATTTACATCATTTCCGGAACTTTTCAGAAATCAACCCGTAAACAAGTCCTTAAAGATCTCAGTGATACTGCCGGTCAGAAATGAGGAAGAAAACCTGATCAAAACGCTCGACGCCCTTCGCAGACAGCTCAATGACTCAGGCAAGCCAGTTTCCCATAACGACTATGAAGTGCTGCTGCTGGCCAATAATTGCACAGACGAGTCAGTTGCGGTTTCTTATGAATACCAAAGGCGGTTTCCCGAATTTTGCCTGCACGTAGAAGAAATCACGCTTCCGGCGGAAGTAGCCCACATCGGTACGGTGAGAAGGCTCCTGATGGACGCTGCCTATGAAAGATTTACCAGTATCGGCAAACCGTCAGGGATTATCGCAAGCACAGACAGCGACTCGGAAGTAGATCGTTTCTGGATCTGTCAAACCATCAAAGAGATCAACAGCGGCAATGATGTGGTTGGCGGACGTATTTTCACAAAACCTGCCAAAAGCATTTCCCGGCTGTATTATTTGCGCGACATTACTTATAAGCATCTCGTTTCAAAACTGGAAGACCTCCTCGACCCCGTCACCAACGACCGCTGGCCCAGGCATTTCCAGTGTTTCGGGGCAAGTTTTGCTGTAACATGCCGCATATATGACCGTTCCGGCAGGCTGCCGGTAGTCCCGTTTCTAGAGGATATGGCCTTTCATAAATCGCTGATCCGGATCGATGCAAAAATCCGCCTGAGTCCGTTCGTTCAGGTATTTACCTCGGACCGAATCGTGGGCAGGGTTGATTTCGGACTGTCTGTTCAGCTCAAACAATGGGGAGAAATGAATGCCGGCAGCCACGCCCTGATGGTGGAACCTGTGGGCTCGCTGATCGCAAAGCTGCATGCAAGAAAGCTCCTGCGTGCATTATGGAAGGTTGATTTTGACGCACAGAAAACACTCTCTGAAATTTCGGACACTTTGGGCCTCGACCCGGACTGGACGAACCATCAATGTCAGAACACCCCTTACTTCGGAATGCTGTGGGAAGTCATTGAGGACAAACTTAATGAGCAGGGCTGGTCTTCCGTATGGCCGCAGATCAATATTACAGAAGCAATTCCGGAGCTGAAAAAAGAGATATTCAGGATCAGCAACGGAATTCAAAGTAACTAATATTTTATTTTTTCAGAAAAAGGTCCATTCGGTACTGCGGTTCTGTCTTGTTCTTCAAATGCGCCAGTGGACCGGATGGTTCTATTCCTGATTTCGATATAAAAAATTCATGAACCTGATCACCCGTCAGCGGGAATTCCTCCACAGGTGGTGTCCAGTGTACCAAAAGCAAATGTCCGCCCGGCAGCAGGGCATCGATCATCTTGTCGCGCAGTAACAGCAGGTCTTCCTCGACCATAAAGTAACCCACCTCCGATAACAGGATCAGATCGAACTGCTGCGACGGGAAGTCCCGGGGAACTTCCATTTCCTTTACTGTCACATGTCTATGTTCCGCTAGCCTTTTCTTTGCATTTGCCACCGCTATGCTGCTGGAATCCACCGAAAGCAACTTCTGGCTGCGACTCTGAAGCAGCATGCTGAGCGCACCGTTCGAACAGCCGATTTCAAAAACGTTTGCATACACATCGTCCGGAATGATCAGCATGGTCTGGACGTACTTGTTTTTCTCGTATTCGCTGCTTTCGAAATTCCACGGGTCCCTGTTGTTCCCATACAACTCATTAAAATAAGCAGCGTCAAGGGTCTTTTTATTTTTGTCCATCAGGTAAGGTCATTTATATTTTCGAAAAATATTTCCCTTGTACGGTTAAAATGGGCAATCACTTCCGGCGATAACCTGAAACCCTCCGGGTCATCATCGATCAGGTCCGTGATCTGGGACTGGTGCGCAAGCAACGCATTCTGTTTGGCGGCCAGGGTTGGGGAAATATCAACACATGAAATACGCATTTTCCGGATCAGTTCTACATCCCAGTTATCGCCCATTTCCCAAAACCATATCGGGTACTGCATCAGTAACGGCTTTTTGTCAAGGCGGGATACAGCTTCGGTTACCAGCTGGTAACTTGCCCTGTGGTCGGGATGCGGGTCATTTTGCCAGGGAATGAATATAGTTTCCGGTTCAAAACTTCTGATAATACTGATAAACAAACGAACCGCCGACTCAAAATAAGGACTTTGCTGGCCGGGAACATCTCTGTCAGGCAGCGCTAAAAAAGAAATATGCTCCTCCCTGCCGCCCAGGACTTTCACGGCATCAACTGCCTCTTTCTCACGGAGGGACCGGAGCCGCGCTTTGGGATATTTTTTAGAATTCGGATGGGACATTGTACCATCGCTTACAAAAACAAAGCGAACGTCAAATCCCTGTCGGAGCAGAGCAGCTGTGGTACCGCCACATCCCAATGTTTCGTCATCCGGATGAGGTGCCACGACCATGGTTTTGCCAAAAGACCCGGCCTCCACAGTTTCCATTTTACCGATCTCCTGCTCAAAATCGATCACAAGATTATTGGTCATTCTTCTTCATGGTTTGTGTTGATCTGATAGCTCTTCCGTACGGCATTTTGTGTGTCTGCCTGTCCGGTCATTCCCTGTGCATCATGCAGAGCGCTTACCGAAGGCTGATGCAGAACCCGCATTTGCCCGGGTAACCCTCCAAAACAGTCCCATATCCCGGAATGATGCCAGTTTCCCAGATCGTCCCAGTCCGGCCGGTCAATGACCGGATACAGGCATATTCCCCAAAACGGGACACCCCCATTCAGCAACCTGACTACTTCTTTACCAATATGCTGAATCCAGAGCGGCCTGTCCTCACCCGGATGACTGGTTTCCGAAAGCAATATGGGGCGGTTATAACGTTGGTATGCCCGGTAAAGCAGTTCGGAAAGTGGCTGATGTTTTGCATGCGGTACCGGGTCATTCCATCCCAGTATCTGATGCGGGTTGCGTATCCACTGGTTATCGTAATAATAATTAAAACCCAGCAAGTCCAGATACTCCTCCCTGCCGCCAAGCTCCGGGCATATTCTGCCGCAAAGCATATCGAGCACCTGAAACTGCAGTTCATGATGAAAGGCAGCGTCATTTTCCTCAGATGCAGTAGCGCCATTATCCGCCACCACATTCACCAGCGGTTCGGTAGTCATTATACGCACATCAGGATCGACACTCTTCAGCGCCTTGATGCCAGCAATATATGCTTTCATGTAGGCATACTTCAGATGCCAGCCATTGTTGTGACAAAACGGTGATGTAGCTGCCACATCACCGCCGAGCCAGGAGATGAAGCCCACCTCATTGACAGGCGTCACGATCATTACAGACCCGGGGTTTGCACTTTTATAAAAGATTGCAAAGGCCCTGCAAAATGCCTCAAACCTCTGCGTAAAGTGAGGATGCAGGGGTGTGAGGTCATCAGGAAAACCGAAATGGCACAAATCCCAGATCTGCTGGACGCCATATTTCCTGCCTGTCTCGATAATTGTCCCGGTTGCAGAAAAATCATACTGGTAAGGCCTGGGTTCAGCCCGGCTCCATCGCACACCTTCACGCACAACCCTCATATTCAATTTTGTAATGCGCTCGTAATCCTGTTCCAGCAGGTCCAGATGGGATGTCACGTTCAGAAAATCCACCCGGTCACCATGCGTGTTCAGCTGATCCGTACACTCGAAACCCGCCATCCAAAAGGAGCGGAAAGGATTTTCAATGGTTGTTTTCATCCACCAGCTCATTGGGAAAAACCAAAACTTTGGCGGCCGGTATGCTGGCAGCCAACAGGTCTCTCATCTGCGTAAAAGTATGCTCCCAGGAATTGTGAGACAGTAAATCATCTATATTTTGCAACCATTCCGTGTCAGTGCCCTTTGAAGCATAACCGTCGATGATCGATATAAAGTCCTGTGCATCAATACCGATTCCCACTAAACCTTTTTTTCCATAAAAAGAAACTACATCGCGAATAGCCGTCGAAACTACCCGTTTGCCTCCTGCAAGGTATTCAGGTGTTTTGGTCGGGCTGATGTAAAATGTAGATTCATTAAGCAGAAAAGGTATCAAAGCGACATCCCATCCCGACAAGTACAAGGGCAATTGGTCATAACTTTTGGGCCCCAGATAATGGATATTGTCTTTTTCAGGCAAGCTCGCAGGATCGATTTTCACGACCGGCCCGATTAACATAATCTGCCACTCCGGCCTCTGTTCGGCGATTTCAGCGATCAGACTTGTATCAAAACGTTCATCCAAAACTCCGTAAAAGCCTATTTTAAATCCCTTGATATCCATCTGGTCGGCGGGGACCTCACATACCTCACGCGCTTGCATAAAGTGCTGCTTGTCTATACTGCTTGGAAACGGATGGATATTGTTGTGCTCCATACGTTTGGCCTCATACAATGAATATCCTCCGGTGAATACGATGCTGGACTGATCAAACAGCTGTTGTTCCAGTTCTTTGAGTTCCCTGGGCGCAAATTTGAAAGCCGACAGCTCATCCATACAGTCATAAACGGTATATACAGGCGTAAATCCCTGTGTATATTTCAGCGCCATCGGTGTGTAATACCAGAAAAAATAATCCGGGATGTCCAGCTCCTTCAGGAAACCTTTTAGCAGGCCGTTGACCTCCGTAGCAACTTCCTCCTCGCTCAGGCCCGAAGGCAAATGCGGAACGCATACCGAGAGGCCGTCCATTTTTTTGGTAACCGAAAAACTGGAGTCAATACCAGGATAAAAAACGGGCTCTTCCACATAGTAGACATTTCCGTTTCGCGCAAACCTGCTCATCAAATGCTGCGGGCGCTGATACACAAAATCCCACCTTAAGTGGGAAAAACAAAAAAGGTTACGGGGTAATGGGTTGTTCATGACGAAGTGTTATTTCTGTAAGATAATATAACAACTATGCCAATCGATTGCATAGGCTGCGCGGACGGCGGGAACGGATATTTAGAGTAACCACGTATCCCACGGCTAAGTAGCATGGAGGATTTTCATCAACATCAAACTAAAACATGAAAGCTGCAGTATTTCACAAGCCAGGTGACATCAGTGTGGACAACGTCCCCGACCCACAGATTCTGGACCCGAGGGACATTATTCTCAAAGTAACCTCCACCGCCATCTGCGGCTCGGACCTGCACATCCTCAGCGGGGCCGTTCCCCAGAAGGAAGACCTCATCATGGGTCACGAGTTTATGGGTGTAGTCGAAGAAGTAGGCTCGGCCATTACCAACCTGAAAAGAGGAGATCGCGTGGTAGTGCCTTTTCCGATTTCGTGCGGTAAATGTTTCTTTTGTACGCACAGCGCCTCTCCCGCATGCGAAAATTCGAACTTTAAACACTATGGCCCCAACGGCGACCTGCTCGACCAGAAGGGTGCGGGACTTTTCGGCTACACCGACTTATATGGCGGCTATTCGGGAGGTCAGGCCGAATATGTACGGGTTCCCTATGCCGACGTAAGTCCTAGGGTTGTCCCCGACAACTTAACGGATGAACAGGTGCTTTTTCTGACGGACATCTTCCCCACCGGGTGGTCGGCCATCGACTGGGCTCAGATGAAAGGTGGAGAAGTAGTGGCTGTATTCGGTTCCGGACCGGTGGGCCTGATGGCGCAGAAAGCAGCCTGGATCAACGGAGCAAGCCGGGTTATCGCCATCGACCCGCTGAACTACCGCCTCGACAAAGCCCGGCTCGTCAACAATGTAGATACTCTCAATCCCAACGAAGTGGACGTGGTAGAAGCAATCCGGCAAATGACCGGCGGGCGGGGTGCGGATGTCTGTGTGGATGCTGTAGGGTTTGAACCGGAGCGGAATTTTGCCGATAAGGTCAAGGCGGCGATCAATTTCGAAAAAGGGTCTATGAAAGTCCTGGACATGTGTTTCGAAGCGGTGCGCAGAATGGGTACCGTGTCCATCGTCGGTGTTTATGGCTCTCCTTATGACAACTTCCCGATGCACAGGATCTTTGACAAGGGGATCACCATCAAGCAGGGACAAGCTCCGGTACTCAACTATATAGATCATCTGATCCAGCTCGTGACAGATGAAAAGGTCGTACTCGACGATATCATTACGCACAAGCTTGCCTTGAAAGATGCCGCAGAAGGTTATAAGATATTTGATGAAAAAACGGATGACTGCGTCAAGGTTGTTTTAAAGCCTTAGTATTAAACATGCTTTTGTCAAATCAGGATAATTATGCAAAATCATACAACAGAAAATGCGTCAGCTACCTCCAAATCCGCCTTATGGGCTGTGTTGGGGGTAGCAGCCATAGCCGCGGCCAAAGCCATTTATTCAGAAATAACGAAATACGACCTCCGGGAAAAAGTAGTGCTGATCACGGGCGGCTCGCGGGGCCTGGGGCTGGCAATGACCAGGGAATTAGGCAAAAAAGGCTGCAGGCTTGTGATATGTGCGAGAAATCCCGAGCAATTGGAAAAAGCCCGGGAAGAACTGGCGGCCGACGGTATCGAGGTCATCACCATACAGGCTGACCTCACAGTTCAGAATGAAGCAAAAAATGCCGTAGAGGCCGCCGTCAACCGCTTCGGCCGACTGGACGTGGTGATCAACAACGCAGGCGTGATGATCGTGGGCCCGGAAAATACAATGGATATCGACGATTTTAAAAAGGTGGTTGATGCCAATTTATGGTCGGCGCTTTATATGATCAAGGCGGCGATTCCTCAGTTTAAAAAGCAAGGTGAAGGCAGAATCGTGAACATCTGCTCGATTGGCGGTAAAATCGCCGTCCCGCACATGCTTCCTTACAGCGTCAGCAAATTCGCTATGGTCGGTCTGTCGGAGGGTATTGGCGTGGAATTGAAAAAAGACAATATACATGTCACTACGGTGATTCCCAACCTCATGCGTACAGGCAGCCCCCGCAATGTGTCGGTGAAAGGCGACCACGCTGCGGAATATGCATGGTTTAAATTCTCCGCCTCCGCCCCGCTCCTATCGCAGAATGCGGACAAAGCTGCAAAAGAAATTATCTCAGGCCTCCAGCATCGCAAAAGCCATGTGATCTTGACGTTCACGGCAAAAGTCGCGATAGCGTTGCAGGGAATTATGCCGGGGACAATCAGCAGTGTCATGGAAATAGCCAACCGCTACCTGCCGGACAGTGATAATAAAATGACAAAAACCGGGGCCGAAAGCGAATCGGAACTGTCGCAGGGCATAGTTGCAGAACGGTCCGATGAAGCAGCCATCAAATACAACGAATAAAAAACACAGGCATGGATTTTATAACGAGCCTGCTCAACAAACTAAAAAATTATGGAACAATTAAGAAAATATGCATTGATTACCGGGGCCACAAGCGGCATAGGACTTGAACTGGCCAGATTGTTTGCCAAAGAAGGTTACAGCCTCATCATTTCAGCCAGAAATGAAACGGAACTGCTGAATGTATGCGGAGAGCTGGAAAGTGAAGACGTAACCGTGATTCCCATAGCCAAAGACCTTTTTGACAGGGAGCAGGCATTTGCCTTGTATGCGGAGGTCAAACAGAGGGGAATTGAGGTGGACGTGCTTGTCAATAATGCCGGGCAGGGAGTATATGGTGAGTTTGAAAAGACTGACATTGACCGTGAACTGCGGATCATTGATCTGAACATCTCTTCCCTGGTGATATTGACCAAATGCTTTCTGGTGGACATGACTGCCAGAAACTCCGGTAAAATACTCAACCTGGCATCCATTGCGAGCAAGTCTCCCGGGCCCTGGCAGTCGGTTTATCATGGTACCAAGGCTTTTGTACTCTCATTTACGGAGGCCATCAGGGAAGAGCTAAAGGACACCGAAATTACCATCACGGCATTGATGCCAGGCGTCACCGATACGGACTTTTTCAACAAAGCCGATATGTTGGAAAGCAAGGCAGTACAGGATGAAGATAATATGGCCGATCCCGCCAAAGTCGCCCGCGACGGTTTTGACGCTTTGATGGCCGGCAAAGACAAGGTCGTTTCAGGGATTAAGAACAAACTCCAGATGGCCATCGGCGCCATTATCCCCGACAGCATGGTGGCACATCAGGTTAATGAGCAGCAAAAACCTGCCTGACTCTTATTTTTTTGTATAAAAAGAACGGGATATCACATGCGATATCCCGTTCTTTTTATACAAAATCAAAAAAGGCTTGCTATTTACTTTTCTTTAAATTTACTTTGTCTATCAATTTAGTAGGATTCTGAACTGTTAACCACCAGCAGAACAGATTGCAATAACATATTTTAACCTGTGAAAGCGATGAATTTTAATTCTTCGGGCAAGAAAACTACAACTATGGTGGCCAAATCCAAAGATCTTCCGCATTCAAAATCATGCTGTTGTTGCTGTTAATCTGTTTAGCAAACACAGTATTTTTTCTCAAATAGAACCAGGCTCAGGGCATGGTCATTCATCCTAATTTACTATCATGAAAAGTATCAAAACATTACTGGTAGCCACCGGCCTGGCTTTTTCAATCGGTCACAACAGTTTTTCGCAAACGACAAACCAAAATGAAGTGGTGATAACCGGCGTGCGCTTTGCATACCCGTTGCTCGAAAAGTGGATCGCGGAATATAAGGCGGCCAATCCCCAGGCTCTGATCAGGATCGAAACAAGAACTGTGACCGATCCCCAGAAGTACGACCTGCTCATTGAAGCGTACGAACAGGAAAAGGAAGTGAGGGAAACTCGTGAATACATTTCCATTGCACGTTACGCACTACTGCCTATCGCCAATGCAAAGTCCGCTTTTGCAAAGGAATATGCGGAAAAGGGACTGGTTGAAAAAAATTACAAACAGATTTTCTTCCATGATATCTACGCTGAAAAAGATAAATCCCTGACCACGCCGTATACCATTTACACCCGCTTGCAAAAAGCAGGCGCGCCGGTTACGTTTGCAAAATATTTCGGTTACGAACAAAAAGACATCAAAGGCAAAGCGATCGCAGGCGCAGACGAGCACCTCATCAAGGCACTCTTAAAAGATGAAACAGGTATAACGTACACTATTCCCGGTCTTGCCTTCAACCTTCAGACACGGAAACCGGCCGAAGGCATCGCTGTTATCCCTGTTGACCTCGACGGCAACGGAAGGGTTTCCAGGGAAGAAAAATCACTGGAAGATCTGGATAAACTAATCGCCGGACTTGAAAATGAAAAAGTTAAGAATGTGCCGGTGGAATACATTCACTTGTCCATCGATAAACACAATTCCAATCAGGAAGCAAAGAAATTTTTATTATGGGTAGCTGCCAATTCGGGCAAGGACCTGCACCAGTTTGGCTACCTGAATCCGGATGCAAAGCGCCTGCAGGATGAAACCGAAAAACTCGAACGGTTTGCGGCGACTAAGTAACGGTCAATAACATTGAGAAAATCAACCTGCTGCGTATATAGTCATGCGGCAGGTTGAATGATTTTGGATAGTGGCGATCGGCTGCCGGCTTTTTTTAAATCATTTTATGAAAACAAAATTACATCTTACGCTTTCGCCTCACCAGCTATAAAGGCGAGTAAAACAAACAGCAAGAAAATGCCGCAGAGCGGCTACCGATATAGACAAGACCAATCCTTATACCAATGAAAAAAATAAAGTACCTGCTGTTCGTGGCCACTCTGGTAGCCCAGGCTTCCTTCGCCCAGAAAAAACCAAATGTCATTGTGATCCTCGCCGACGACCTTGGCTACTCGGATCTGGGGTGTTACGGCAGCGAAATCCCGACACCCAACCTGGACAAGCTGGCGCAAAATGGCGTGCGGCTCACCAACTTTTACAATACTGCCCGCTGCTGCCCTACCCGCGCTGCATTGCTGACCGGTGTTTACAGCCATCAGGCAGGCATAGGCCACATGATGGAGGACAAAGGTGCAGACCATCCTGCCTATCGCGGACATTTAAATGAAAAAAGTGTAACCATAGCCGAAGTGATGAAAAGTGCGGGCTATTTTACGGCCATGACCGGCAAATGGCATGTCGGACAGGGCGCAGGCACTGTGCCCTGGAAACGCGGGTTTGACAAATCCCTGAATGCGCCGGCAGGTGGCTTCTATTACGGGGACGGAAAAAACGCGAAGGTTTTTCTGAATGGCGAAGAACTTGCGAATGACTCCGAAAGGCTCCCCAAAAACTGGTACTCAACAGATTTGTGGACAGATTTTGGCCTGCGGTTCATTGATGAGGCACTGACTGAGAAAAAGCCATTTATGCTATATCTGGCCCACAACGCACCCCATTTTCCATTGCAGGCGCCCGAAGAGGATATTGCGAAGTTCAGGGGAAAGTACCTCAATGGCTGGGAAAAGCTGCGGCAGGAACGCTACGCAAAGCAGATCAGTCTGGGACTCATCGACCCCTCATGGAAACTTCCTCCCGCCAATCCGAAAATCCCGAAATGGGACAGTCTGAGCGAGGCTGAAAAGAAGCGGTACGATGATATGATGGCGATTTACGCAGCTGTGATCTCCCGCCTCGACAGAAGCATAGGCGATCTCGTGGAAGGTCTTAAAAAACGAGGCGTATTTGATGACACGGTTATTCTTTTTGTATCGGACAACGGAGGAAACGCCGAGCCCGGCATGGAAGGAAGATATGAAGGCGATCAGCCCGGGAATGCGCAGTCGACCGTTTTTCTGGGTCAGGGCTGGGCGGAAGCTGCCTGCTCGCCTTTCTGGGCATACAAGCATCACACGCATGAGGGCGGCATTTCGTCCCCGGGCATTATCTCATGGCCCAACGGGATTCCGGCATCCCGAAACGGCAAATTTGAAAAACAGCCCGCACATATCATCGATATCATGGCAACGCTTGTTGACCTGGGCGGAGCCAAATATCCCGCAACTTTCGAAGGACAGACGATCCAGCCGCTCGAAGGTACCAGCCTCAAACCGGCGTTCGCAGGGAAATCCATCAATCGCAAAAACCCTATATTCTGGGAGCATGAAGGCAACCGCGCAATACGCGACGGCAAATGGAAACTGGTAGCCGAAAAAACTGAAAAATGGCAGTTGTATGATGTAGAAAAAGACCGCACGGAATTGAACGACTTGTTTGACGAGCAGCCTGAAATCGCTAAAAAAATGGTTGCCAAATATGAAGAATGGTACAAGCGTGTAGGCGCAGAAGAATTTGACAAAACCTTTAAATGGTTTTACGATTATGACAAAGCGAAACAGGAAGCGCGAACAGGTAACTAAATCAACTCAAAATGAAGCTGAACACCACTAAAATCAGCCATTATTTATTGCTAACCCTAATCGGGGTCATACTGGTCCCAAGTGTTTTTGCTCAAAAAAATACGCCCAATATTATCCTGATTATGGCTGATGATATGGGAAAAGAGTGTATTGGGGCTTACGGCGGAACTTACAATACACCGCACATTGACAAGCTTGCGCAGGACGGGCTGAAATTCAACTACGGTTTTTCGCAGCCGCTTTGCACCCCTTCCCGGGTGCAGATCATGACGGGTAAATACAATTACAAGAACTATTCAGAGTTTGGTTTTCTCAATCAGGACCAGAAAACATTCGCTCATGTGGCAAAAGAGGCTGGTTATACGACAGCAATTGCCGGAAAATGGCAGCTGGGCGCGAACCAGAAATTGCCAAAACATTTTGGTTTTGACCAATATTGCCTGTGGCAACTGAGCAAACCAAGGCGGGACGGCGAACGCTACGCGAGGCCTCTAATCGATAAAGACGGCGAAATACTCCAAACGACCGACGAGGATTACGGCCCTGACATTTTTGTGAACTATGTGCTTGATTTTATTGAGAAAAATAAAGACAGGAAGTTTCTCGCCTACTATCCTATGGCTTTGGTGCACGATCCCTTTTTACCTACGCCCGACAGCAAAAACTGGAACACCAATGTAGCGGCCCGCCACAAAAAGGACACGCTCAACTTTCGGGATATGGTCTCTTACAGCGATAAAAATGTAGGTAAGATCATCCAAAAGCTGAAAGACCTGAACTTATACGAAAATACGATCATCATTTTCACCGGCGACAACGGAACCGGCAGGGCCATTGTGACGCCTTTGAAAGACGGGAGCAAACTACCTGGCGGAAAAGGACTTACCCTGGATCGCGGACATCATGTGCCACTGATCGTGAATTGGGGCAGTGGTAAATACAACAGACATGAAACGGATAACCTGGTTGATTTCACGGACATCCTGCCAACCATTGCAGAGGCAGTCCGGGCGAACGTACCGGCCGCATGGAGCGTAGACGGGATCAGTATTTTACCGCAGATCAAAGGGCAATCCGGACCTACGCGCGATTTTATATTTTCACATTATACGCCCATTCATAGTGAGGGTGCGAACAAAAATTCGGCCCGCTTTTTCCGCGACCGACGTTACAAGCTTTATTCTGACGGACGGTTTTTTGATTTGCAAAAAGACATCGAAGAGCTACATCATATTCCGGCGGGCAAGGCTGGTGCCGAGGGTGAAAGGGTGAGGAAAGTTTTTGAAAAAGAACTGGCCAAGTTGCCTTCCTGGAAATTCGGAGATCCGGGCGTTAAGAAAGTTATTTTGCCTGGGCTGGAACCGGATCCGGCATTTGCGGATAAAGCCGATTGATCAGAAACAGGCGCTATGGCTGGCTCCGGCGGAGCTTCCCGATGATACCGACAACGATTTGACACGAAAACAGAACAGAAAAAGGTAACCGGGATGCGGTGACTTTTACAGATTTTACAAATAAACATGAAAATCAAATACACGATTACGCTTGGGCTGGCATTGATACCAGCCTTGTTTTCAAAAACTTTCGCTCAGACCAAACCGAAATACAACGTCCTCTTCGTCGCCGTTGACGATATGAACGACTGGATCGGACCATTTGGCGGTTATAAGGGAATTAAAACACCTAACATTGATAAGCTGGCCAGAAAAGGTGTTGTTTTTAAAAAAGCATATTGCGCTGCGCCAGCCTGTAACCCCTCCCGCGCAAGTCTGCTGACTGGCATTCGGCCGTCCACCTCCGGCGTTTACCATAACAACCAGCCCTGGCGACCCGTTTTGCCGGATGCCGTGACCTTGCCGCAGTATTTTACTGCCAATGGTTATGAGGTAAAAGGTGCGGGAAAGATCTTCCATAATTCCTTTAATGATGCTGCATCATGGCCGGTTTACTTTGATGTACCCCCATCGCCCGAGCCGCCCAAAGCGCCCGTCAACGGGTTCGCGCATTTTGACTGGAGTCCGGTCGACGTGAAAGACGAGGACATGGGCGACTATAAAGTAGTGAACCAGGGTATCGATTATTTTGGCAAAAAACACGATAGGCCGTTTTTCCTGGCCATCGGCCTTACACGGCCGCATTTGCCGTGGTATGTGCCCCAGAAATACTATGACCAGTACCCGCTATCGTCCATTCAATTACCCTAAGTCATTGCAAACGACCTTGCCGACGTACCGCCGGCCGGGGTGAAAATTGCCAAGCCGCAGGGTGACCACAAGTTCATCACCGAGCACAAACAATGGGAAAAAGCAGTGCAGGGTTACCTGGCCAGTATCACTTTTGCCGACACGCAGATCGGCCGCCTGCTCGACGCACTGGAAAAAAGTGAATATGCAAAAAACACCATCATCGTTTTCTTCGGCGATCATGGCTGGCACCTTGGCGAGAAGGAACACTGGCGCAAATTTGCCCTTTGGGAAGAAGCTTCCCGCGTACCTTTTATCGTGTATGCACCGGGCCTGTCGAAAGAAAATTCGGTTTCCGAACGCACCGTAAATCTCCTGGATATTTACCCCACTCTGGCCGAGTTGTGTAATTTACCTGCAAAAAAAGAGCTGGAAGGGAACAGTATTGTGCCACTTCTTAAAAATCCTGCTGCTGAAAAACGCAAACTGGCAAAGTCATTGCCTCCGGTCAATAAAAAAGATGCGCCCACAGTAAAAGAAGGCAAGGAATAAACGATAAATATATGATCAGAAAACAATTATTAGTCGCTGTCCTTACCATTTCAGTCTCCGGGTTTACAGCTTTGTCCGTAAGAAGCCATGCGGGTCCGGATGACAAAAACGCTGCTAAAAAACTCAATGTATTGTTTATTGCCGTCGACGATCTGAACAATGATCTGGGCTGCTATGGAAACAAATTTGTAAAAACACCAAATATTGACCGTCTGGCAAAAAGAGGCACCCGCTTCGATCGGGCCTATACGCAGTTTCCGCTTTGCAGCCCCAGCCGGTCGTCGTTACTGACTGGCCAGCGGCCGGATGTCACGAAAATATATGAGCTGCAGACGCACTTCCGCAAAATCCTTCCGGACGTGGTAACATTGCCGCAGTTGTTTAAAAACAACGATTATTACAGTGCAAGAGTGGGTAAAATATACCATTACGGCGTGCCAGGGCAGATCGGTACCGACGGATTGGACGACCCCATTTCGTGGGACCATAAAGTGAATCCCAAAGGCCGTGACAAAACGGAGGAGGCGCTGATCAAAAATCTTACGCCCGATCGAGGCCTGGGCAGTGCATTGGCATGGCGCGCCAGCGAAGGCACGGACGACGAACAAACGGATGGAATGGTGGCCAACGAGGCTATCAAGATTTTGAAAGAAAAGAAAAATGATCCGTTCTTTCTTGCCGTAGGTTTTTACCGTCCGCACTCACCTTATGTTGCGCCGAAAAAGTATTTTGACCAATACCCGCTCGAAACCGTGCCGCTTCCCAAAGAAGTGGAAAATGATCTGGACGACATACCGGACGTCGCATTATTCACAAAACCGGCTAACTGGGGATTATCCGTTGCAGAAAGAAAAGAAGCATTGCGTGCGTACTATGCGGCAATTTCTTTCATGGATGCACAAGTGGGAAAACTGCTGGATGAGCTGGACAGGCTGAAACTTACGGAGAAAACAGTGATTGTATTGTGGAGCGACCACGGCTACAATGTCGGTCAGCATGGACAATGGATGAAACAGAGTCTTTTCGAGAATTCAGCACGTGTCCCCCTGATCTTTTCCGTACCGGGTGGTGCAAAAGGCAAAGCCTCCGGCCGTACTGTCGAGCTACTGGATATATACCCTACCCTGGCAGCTCTTTGCGGTTTGACACCCCCACAAAATCTCCAGGGAAAAAGCCTGGTACCATTGCTGAAAAATCCCGCAGCAATCTGGGACAAGGCTGCTTACACCCAGGTGCGCCGCAACCAGATTTTCGGCCGCAGTGTACGTACGGAGCGGTTTCGTTATACGGAATGGGACGGAGGAAATGCCGGCGTGGAACTGTATGACCATGAAAAAGACCCCAACGAATTTACCAACCTGGCGAAGGAAAGTGCCTATACGATCACTGTGAGTGAACTTTCAGCTTTGCTTAAAAAAGGATATCCTGTTACTCAATAATCCGTTTACATTTTCCGCAGACCAATAATGACCGTGCCCGGCATTTACCATCATTGGTAGTGCCGGGCACGGTTGCTTCAAAAAACGCCACTATTTTCCTTCTCCCGGCGCAGGGCTGTTTTTATCAAACCAGAGACGCTGCGTGCTCAGCACCTGCACGCTCCTGTCGCCAGGAGAAAAACCCTGTTCGGTCTGACTTTTCAGCCAATTCTCATTATTCGTTCCGAGCGGCGGCTCGTCCAGCCAGTAGCGGCGTGGAATCGGCTCGTTGAATTTGTCACGAGGATAATAAGCAGAGCCGTTTTTGGGATAACCGGTGCGGCGCACGAACGTGAAGGCTTCCGTCGGCAGGCGCATGAAATTGAGATACTCCTGAATGTAAATCCGTTCAAGATCATTGGTACCGTTCAGTTTCACAGCTGCCTGATCGAGATAGGCGGCGATCTGTGCGTCTATAGTGGCCTGGTTAAAGCCACTGCCCGACTGGGCCGCCACAGCGATAGCATTCATAGTCCGCAGAGACGACGCGACCCCTTTTTTATACCAGTCTGCTGCCGTCCCGTTGGTAGCAACACCAGTTCCATACCCTTTGGCGATCATCTCGGCAATATAAAAACAGGTCTCCGCACTCGTCACCAGATAATCATGAAAGGTTCCGGTGCCACCGTTTCTGCGGGGAGCAAAAAACACTTTGTTGATCGTGGACATCAACACAAGATTATTTCCTCCTGCCGGAAGAGTGTTCTTATAAAACGCAGCGATTGCTGGTTCGGTGGTCCAGTCGGCAGGACCGCCCTGGAACCGGATCTGTGGATCTGTTGGGCTGATGAACGCCGGCAGGGCTACATTGTATTTTTTCAGCGTGTCCAGGTTCGCCGGGGTCAGGTCGTTGGGGCTGAAATACATTTGCATCCGCGGATCATTCGTATTTTTCAGAAAGGTAATGATCGATTTCGTTGCAAAACGTGCACTCCGGTAGTCGATATCATTCCCGATCGGATTGTTGTTAGGATCGATATAGGCAAACTGGTCTTCGTCCAGCACGATCGGCCCGGTGGCATTTTCCATGACCTCTTTGAATATCTGCTGCGTTTTGGTCTTGTCCTGACCTTCATACCTCACTGCAATGCGCAGTTTCATGGAATTGGCCAGCTTCGCCCATTTCGTCCAGTCGCTTTGGTAAAAAATGTCGGCATTCCCATAGCTTACCTGATCGGCCGTGCCGGCAGTAAGGTCCGTGATTGCCTGGTTCAGTTCCGACAGCCAGGTATCATAAAGGCTTTGTTGTGAGTCATATACAGGCTTGTAGCTTCCTTCGTTCCTGCCGAGGCCGGCCTCTTTGTAGGGAATAGAACCGTTCAAGTCGGTAACCCGAAGCGCATAGGTAATACCGGCCACGTAGGTTGCCGCGCGCATTTTCGCATAGCGTTCCTTATCCGGCTTCATGTCGATCTGTCTTCTGATCTCAATCAGGTTGGGCAGAACATTGTTATAAAAAGTGCCGTACCGGGAATTGATATTGGTTGACAGCTCGTATGGGTCAGTTGCAATGTGCTGTGTAAAACGGAGCAATTGTTCCAGGTTTTCCCAAATCCACTCCGATCCGTTGGACTGAAGGCTGTTGAGCGAATAGGTAAACAGAAATTTTGGATCAGGATCCGTAACAACACTTGGGTCTGTGTTGATTTCATTGAAGTTGTTTTTACAGGAATTCGAAAACAGCAGCGTTCCCGCCAGCAAAATTCCTGTTGTCCATTTGGTTGCTATATTTTTCATTTTGGAAATGTCGTTTATCATCCTTGCGAAAATCTTCTTTTGTTAAAAACCTGCCCGCAGCGTCACGCCCAGAGAGCGGGTCATCGGAGGAATAAAACCAACTTCTTTCTGCACCGCAGTACTGTTTGATACATTGGATGCCGGGTTAAAGTTGTTTGGCAGCGTATTGTACAGATAGAATAAATCGCGGCCTACAAAGTTGACAGACAGGTTATTCAACTTGATTTTCTCGCAAAACGCCTGTGGCACCTGAAAGCCTATGGAAACCTGACGCAGCGAAATCCAGGAGTTCTCTTTGATCCAGTAATCCCCTACCGCGGTCGATGAGGAACCGTAGCGGTACATGAACTGTGGCAAGTGCGTTGGTTCCACAAAACCTTTATCGTAAGCCTCCTGATAGCTCATGCCACCTACATCCACCTGGCTGCCGTCAGCCTGTGTGATCTTTTGGCCTACATCAAATACACCGTCCGGGATAATCCCGTCGTCGTAGGTTTTGTTATCGAATTTGCTTGTCCAGACAATACCGCCATGTTCCGCATCGCGTCCTTTCAGTGAAGACGGGAATATGCCGGTATGCGTTCCGTAGCGCAGGGAAGTAAGGATCATATCACCGCCGATTTTGGCATCGAACAGTACGTTAAGGGAAATTCGTTTGTATGTAAAATTATTGTCCCATCCTGAGCGGAACTTGGCGTTGATATCCCCTACATCTTTCCATTCATTGCTTCTTGCCGGGAAAGCTGCACGGGCATCGGCGCGCCAGGAAAGTACTTCCTTGCCATTGTTGGGGCTGCCTTCGGAGACGTAACGCTTGGAAGCGATCCTGGTCCTGACCACCCCGTAGGCCCCGCCCACTTTGGCATAAGGTATCAAATCGTTGCTGCCGCCGCCTTCATTTTCGAGCGGATAGTACTCTCGGTCTCCGTACAGTTCGATGATCTTGTTGCGGTTACGCGAGAAATTCAGCGTTGTGTTCCATTTGAAAGCGCCGATCTGGATAGGTGTCGCATCGATCGAAAGTTCTATGCCCGTATTCTGGATATTTCCCGCATTGATCAGAATAGCGTTTACGCCGGTTTCGATCGGGGATGATATGGAGATGGGCTGGTTTCGGGTATTGTCACGGTAAACGGAGACATCAAAACCAAGGCGGTTCTGGAAGAACTTCATTTCAAGACCAATCTCTTTGGCAATTTTTCTCAGTGGTTTGATATTGGCCTGAAGGGTAGAAGTTGAATTGAAAGTGGACATCGGCTGGTTACCCTTTCCGCCTGCATCCGTAAAATCCCTGAAAGCAAACCCTGCGTTCAAAGTAAACGGATCGATATCACCTCCCAAAGCTGCAAGGTTTCCGCGGAGCTTGCCATAGCTGATCCATTTCGGGAAAGAACTGGCGAATGTTTGGGAAAATACCCAGGAAAGGCTCGCCGATGGGTAGTTGTAAAAGTTATTGCCGGTACCATCCTTATATGTCAAAGCTGACGACCAGTCACCGCGCCAGGTGGTCTGCAGAAACAGCTGATCCTTGTAGCCGAAATCCGCGCTCGCATAAAGCGAATTATATGCCCGCCTGGTCCTGATGCCGCCCGTCACCCTTTGTGCGTCCACAGAGTTTGCCAGGAAATAATTGCCCGGATAACTCAGTCCGCCTGCCGTCTCGGCATTATTGAACGATAGCGACATGCGCTGCGATTCACCGCCCACATATCCGCTGAACTCCAGATCAGGCAGAATCGGTTTGTTGAACATCGCCATCCATTTCAGAAAGCGGGTTTCTTTGGTGGAATGCCCCAAAGCATACTTACCTCCTGTGAAGTTGGCACCTTGCCCCAGTTCCTTGGTTTCATTTTCAATGTACACATTGTTGATGTTCCCTTCGACCTGCACCTTCATCCAGTCGGTAACAGTCCCGGTCAGCGCAATCCGGCCTCTTACCATCTGCTCCTTCTGCGTGTAATCGTTTTCGAACATATTGAACCAGATGTTAGGCTCTGGGACTTTGTTGGGCTCATTGGGATCGCTGGCCTGTGGCATACCTCCGTTGTAACCAATATAGTTTTCACGTTTCATCCACTTCTTGGTATCGTAATTCCTGCCAAAAACCCAGATGTACCTGTTCAGGGACAAACTTGGCGGGTTTTTGCCGATCGTGGAAGTGTAGTCGGCCGTTACATCAGCAGATAAAAATTTGCTTATTTTCTGAGTCGCCCGGAGATTAAATGCATTTTTTGTGAGCTCATTCTTAAAATTGATCCCCCTGCTCTGGTTCCTGTTGTACGACAAACGGAACGTGGACTTGTCATTGCCACCGTCTACGGCAACATTGGTCAGGCTGCCCCTTCCCGTCTGAAAGGCGTCCAGATAATTATTGGGGTAAGCCTGGTAGGTCGTCATGGTACCATCGTAATCCAATACCTGCTGACCGGCGAATTTAGGCCCCCAGTTTTCAAGCTCCCGTCCGATCTGGCGATCGATATATGGCTGTCCGGCTGCGTTGACAGGAAAAACTTTCGTTGTCCACCCTTCGTCAGCCTTGTAATTAGGATCTCGGGTATCGGTAAAAAATGCGCCTACCGTTCCGCCTCCATATTCATTTTGAAAATCCGGCCCCCGGTATGGGTCCTGCATGGAAAAAGTCTGGGAGACGTTCACGCCCAGGCCTTTTTGCACGCGTCCTTTTTTCGTAGTGATGAGGATAACCCCGTTGATCGCACGCGTGCCGTAGAGGGCAGCCGCGGCGGAACCTTTGAGCACCGAAACACTTTCAAAATCCTCCATGTTGAGGTTTTTGATATTATTCCCAAAATCCCTGCCGCTGCCGTCGTACAAGTCATTGTCCAGAATAACACCGTCCACTACAAAAATGGGCTGGTTGTTGACGCCCAGTGTCGAATTTCCGCGGATAAGGATTTTAGTATTACCGGTAAGACCACCGGCTCCCTGGTCGATCTGAACGCCGGGGATCCTGCCTTGCAAAGCGCTGATCGCACTTACTTCATTGGTAGCGGCCAGTTTAGGACCGGCAATGTCTGTCACCGAATACCCCAGCTGCCGTTTTTCTTTGGAAACACCCAGCGCGGTAACGACTACTTCATTGAGCTGGCTTGCGTCTTCTGTCAGCTGGATGTCCAGTACCGTTCGGCCCCCGAGCGCCACTTCCTGCCGGACGTAGCCAATAAAGGAAAAGACCAACACAGGGTCACCGGTAACAACCAGACTGTACTTTCCGTCGCTGTCGGTAACGGTACCATTGGACGTTCCTTTTACCAATACGCTGGCACCGGGAATCGCAGCCCCCGACTTTACATCCGTAACAGTTCCGGTAACCGCTACATTCTGAGCGCTGAGCGCGGCGGTCATGGTCAATACCAGCAGTGCGGCTGCTAAAAGGTGAGCGAAAGAATACCGGTGCCGGTGTCTGTAAGCCCCGCAAACATTTCCGAAGAAATGATCTGATAGGAAGATTTTTTTCATACGTTAAGGATTGGGCGTTATGATAGTTGGAAAGCAATTCAGTTATTAAATAAAATTAATAACTGAATCGATTTACTTAAAAAACGCATTTAATTCACTTCTACTTTTTGCAAAACCCGGCAGGCTCCCAAATTACCCTGTATTATGCTATAACAGTCTGATTTAAAGTAATTTATATAACAAAAATAAAATTTCACGCAAGAGCTGAAGGTTGCCTCCATTTTTTGTTTACCCATAGAAGAATCTTCACGGTGAAATTCAGAACCGATCAAGTCTTTCGTTTGATTTCCTTCACTTTATCAATGGAAAAGGGGACCTGGTGGAGCAGAACTACGAAGATTTGAGACAACTGCGCCTGGCGGCAACCGGAAATATCACCCATGAAATGATCGCTATGCTCGAAGAGGCGCTGATCGCCGCAAAAGAAAACATCCTTATCGATCTGGACCTAAAAACAGACCGCAACCGACAAGTAATAGACGTTGTAAACAAGACAAAAAGTAGTGGCAACGTCATTTTCTTTTACAGGGACTACGCCATTCTTTCGCAGGTCGACTCTGCGTCCAAAGATTTTATGCTGATGCCCGAAGCCCACAACTATGCCACGGCAGACCTTTCCCTGAGAAAATACGACGATCAGCGAACGTACGGCAGCCCGCCGGGTGTTATATGAGTTGAGGGCATGGAAATTATGCCATTGCTTTTTTACATTAAAAACAAACTATATGAGTACTGAAAAAGCCATACTGGCCGGTGGTTGCTTTTGGGGGGTAGAAGAACTGATCAGACACTATCCGGGTGTGATTTCAACGGTAGTGGGATATACAGGCGGCGATGTTCCCAATGCGACTTACCGGAATCACGGAACACATGCAGAAGGCATTGAGATCATCTTTGATCCTTCACAATTAACCTATCGGGCACTCCTTGAATATTTCTTCCAGATCCATGACCCTACCACGCGGAACCGGCAGGGAAACGACATTGGGACATCTTATCGTTCTGCTATTTTTTATCTGGATGAAAACCAGCGTGATGTGGCGAATGCCCTGATTGCGGACATGGAAGCATCCGGTATATGGCCCGGAAAAATCGTGACCGAAGTTGTACCTGCAACTGATTTCTGGAATGCGGAAACCGAACATCAGGATTACCTGCAAAAAAATCCAGGCGGCTACACCTGTCACTTTGAAAGGCCCGGCTGGAAACTGAGTTGAAAGTAATGTTAAGGTCGCCTGCCCGTGATAACATTTTGTCGATGCTGTCACAGGCAGGCCCTTAAAATTTTACTTATATGAGGAATCATTCACAAAAGATCCTTGCTATGACCGGCAGCATCCGACCGGGTTCGACCAGCCAATATATCGAAGCTGCCAAAGGACGGCTGGACAGCGCAGGCATGATTACCGACAAGCAACTGGAGGCATATCTAGATTCGCTGATTGAAGCGTTTGCAGGACGGATGGCTGCTTCTTCTGCCGGCCCCAGGCCAGTGGACGCTCTGACGTAGCCGGAAACTACGCCAAACTTTGCACCTATGCTGAACATTTGCCTATACTTTTCAAAAACTAAACACCAAAACCGATATTGAATTTACCGCAATCATTTGTAGCAAATATTCAGGCTATATACGGACGCGACGGAGAAACCTGGCTGACCGGGCTCAGTAAAAGGGTTGAATCCCTTGCGGTTGTCTGGAATTTCCGGGATGTCAGGATTGCCCCTAACCTTACATTCAACTTCATTGCGACTGTAACCCGGAATGCTGATGATGAAACGGCTGTTCTGAAAATCTGCCCGACCGGAAGGTCTTTGCAACCTGAAGTACAATGGCTTGAACATTATACTAATGCAGCCGTGACCGTTTTTGCATTGGATCAGAATCAGGATGCGTTTTTAATGGAATATTGTCAGCCCGGCACGAGCCTGAAAGATTTTCTTGACCAACACGGGGACGAAGCGGCCACGCGACAACTTTGCGGGGTAATGAAAAAACTCCGGAAAAAACACGGGCAGGATTCATCTTTCAGGCATCTGTCGGAGCTTATTCCCGATCTGCAATCGTTGAAAAGAATAGCCCGACCACGCCTTTTTTCGAAAGCACAAGGACTATTTTCGGAACTGACCAGCGATCGTTCCGGAGACGTTCTCCTGCACGGCGATCTCCATCATGACAACATTCTTTTGCATCATACAGACTGGAAAGTTATTGATCCGCATGGGTACACCGGTGATCCGGTGGCCGAAACAGGTGTGCTCATGTACAATCCGGTAGGAAGTTTGCCAACGGGCGCAGCGCTTGCATCGCTCATCGACAAGCGGATCGGAGTGCTGTCGGAGGAACTGGAATATGACAGAAAAAGAATACAAGCCTGGGGTTTTTGCATGACAATGCTCTCGGCCGCATGGAATGCGGAAGACTTCGGAAGCCAGGCGAAAGTGGAGCTGGAAATTGCCAGGGCTATTGATAATCTGGGCGCATTGCTTCTACTGCTGCTGGCCACAGGCCAGTCGACGCTCTGACGTAGTTGAAAACTACGCCAAACTTTACAAAGAAATAGCCGGTCTGGCAACCAAACCGGCTATTTGTAATGTTATTCCCGCTTATTCATATCCAGGATTTTGCCCGATTGCTTTTGCGTCGAGAGCCGGGATCGGCAGCAGATAATCGTTCTCATCGTAGCCCTGCGCATTGTCGGGCAAGTTGACAGCCTGCAAGATCCGTTTTCTCAAAACATCAAAATAGCGGTCATTTTCAAAACAAAGCTCATAGCTTCTCTCATCAATTACTTTCTGGTCAAACTGGGCTTTGGTCAGGGCCAGAGTAGCCCTGGGCTCCTTGCCAGTCCCAGCATTGGCCCGATCGATGATCATATTCAGCCGGTCCACGGCCAGCTGCGTGGGCGCACCTGCGGCCATATTGGCGGCTTCGGAATAAATGAGCAATATGTCAGCAAAACGCAATAACTTCATTTCGATACCGGCATCGCCGCCGCCCACCTGCTGTTCATAGGTAAGATTAGGCATGTTGTATTTACCAATATAGGGCACGCCATCGGATGATTCCGACCAGTTGATCACAGGTGCGGAAGGGTCATAAATATCCGATGTAAAATCCAGCAGCAGGTAGTTGTGTTTCCGCGGCTGTTCCGGATAAATGTTGGATGCCCAGTAAATTTTCACAGGCCCGCCGCTCCATCCGTCCATTTCGGAAGGTGCCCATGCATTGCCAGGCATGTAGGGTGTCTGGGGTGTGGTATGAAAAGCAAACATGATTTCCATGTTACGGTTATTGGCTGTTTTAAATACATCCAATACACTTGGCAATAGTTTGTAAGGCCCGTTGGTAATTACATCGTCTGCAATATCCCGCGCCTTTGCGTAATAATCTGCCTGGTTAAGCGGGGCCGTTGCCCGGGTCAGATATACCTTGGACAAATATCCTTTGGCCACCCACTTATTGGGTTTGCCGGGAGTAGCCGCATCATAATCGCCCAAATGTTCTGCGGCAAAAAGAAGATCCGCCTGCAGTAAATCATACACTGCCGAAACTTCCAGCCGGGACGAAGGTGTCAATGGTGTGGATACCGGGTCCGGTGTATCTTCTGTGAGATAGGGGATTTTACCATATAAACGCACCAGCGTAAAATAATTAAAGGCCCTCAGAAACCGACCCTGTGCCACCACGTTATCAATAACATCCTGCGGGTTGCCGGTCAGACTGCCTTCTTTGACAGCTTTTAAAACTGCATTGATATTGGCTATCGCCTTATAATGCCAGGTCCACAGGTCATTGAAAGAGGTAGAACCAAAATCAAGACTGGTACCTTCATACTGCCCGTCGGGAAAAGAAGGAATATTCTGATAACCTCCCCAGGTAACAAACAGTGCATTCATCGAGCCCGCGTAAGCCGCTTCACACTGGCCCACCGTTGCGTAAAAATTCTGGGGTGTGGAAATACCCTCCGGAACTTCTTCAAGGCTCTGACAGGAAAATCCTGCCATTATCAAAAGCAGTACCACAACGCTTTTGCCGGGATATATTATGTTCTTTTTCATTTTGTTGCCCGTTTTTTATTTGATCATCGCCCGGCGTATGCCTAGTCAGTTCTGACTGCTCTATTTCGCCACCGGCAAGTACTTGATGGTTGTTAAAATGTCAGATTTACCCCGAACATGAATGATTTGGCCGTAGGATAGTTGCTCAGGTCAATACCTAGTCCGCCGGCCCCGCCCGCATTGAACGAACTCACCTCAGGATCGTAGCCGGTATATTTGGTAAAGGTAAAAAGGTTGACCGCGGTGACGTAAGTTGCCAGCCTGCTCACACCTATCTTGCCCATTATCCTTGCCGGAATCGTATACGAAAGTGTTATATTCTTCATGCGCAGGTATGATCCGTCTTCTACCCACCGGCTGGAACGCTGATCCACGCCGATGCCGGCAGTTTGGTTACTGCCCAGGTCCAGCTGGTTTCTCTCGCGTGAACTCAGAAACACCGGCACATCGGTGTTCTGATTATCAATGGTCCACCGGTTTTTGAGGTTGGTGCTCAGTCCGTTTGAAGCGTTTTCTGTTTTGATACGTACAGCATTAAAAATATCGTTGCCGTAACTCCCCTGTATCAAAAAAGTAAGATCGAAGTCTTTGAAACTGACGCTGTTGTTCCAGCCGTAAATGAACTTCGGCGTGGCATTCCCGATCACCTGCAGACCGTCGGCAGCCCGGGTTATTTTCCCGTCACCGTTCACGTCCTTCCATTTTGCCTCGCCCGGCGCCTGTCCCATCTTTTTCGCTTCTTCCCTTTCAGCCTCACTCCAGGTGCCCAGATTCACATATCCCTGCATCTGATCCAGCGGCTGACCGACCTGGAGGTACTTTAAAGAAAAACCGCTGCCCCAGATCTGGTAGCCACCGCCCGTGCCGGTACGGATTGCCAGGGGGCGATCATCGAGCAGGGCGAGGACTTTGCTCCGGTTGAAAGAAACATTGACAGACGTATTCCACCTCAACTCACTGCCTTCCAATGGTTTGCCACCTATTGAAATTTCGAGCCCTTTGTTTTGGATAGATCCTACATTGGAAAGGATAGTAGTGAACCCCGTATAGGCTTCTACCTGCTTATTCAGCAAAAGATCGGTGGTTAATTTTTTGTAAATATCCACGGTAGCTACCAGTCGCTCCCCGAAGAATCCCAGATCCAGGCCCACGTTAGTCTGTTCCGTGGTTTCCCACTTCAGGTTTGGATTGGCGGCACGGCCCAGTGCGAAACCGATGTTGGGAGAACTGTTGCCGTCATAAGGGTAGTTAAAACCGGATGCCACCGTCGCCAGCGTCTGATAGGGCTGTATGGCCTGATTGCCCGTTTTGCCCCAGCTGGCACGCAGCTTCAGATTGGAAATGTTCCTGATATTTTCAAGAAACGGTTCCTGAGAAATCCGCCATGCGGCGGCGGCGGATGGAAAATATCCCCATTTATTGTTGGCCCCGAAAACCGATGAGCCGTCTGCCCGGTAACTGGCCGTGATCATGTATTTTTCGTCAAAAACATAGTTCACCCGACCGAGATAGGAATTCAAAACCTGCTTGGACCGGGCATTGTAACGTTCGTTGATCTGCGATGCGCCGCCGAGATCATTGATCCCAGTGTCGTCACTGAAAAACCCTTGTGCGGAGATAAAAGAAGATTTGGATTGTATCAATTGCTGCTCGGCAACCCCCGTAATCGTCAAAGCATGTTTCTTATTGAAAGTATTGCTGTAAGTGAGGATATTGGAGTTCTGGTAATACTGGTATTTGCTTTCGGCCAGGTCGCCCAATCCGCTCACGCCCCGGCCGGGCTGCGTTTTGGTGCTGTAATAATGCTGGTCGTCGTTGGCGTTGATACTGGCTGCACCGGTAACCCTTAACGACAACCCTTTCAGCAGTTTCAAATCAAGAAATGTACTGATCTCGTTGGTAATATTGTTTTTTTCCGCTTTTGTTTCCAGGGCCGTAGCAACCGGGTTCCAGACATCATTGTCCGCATATATCTTGGTCCCGTCCGGACCGCCTTTTAATGCCTTGTTATTGTAATTTCCAGCTGCATCGTATATGGGGGTGATGGGGTCAAATCTGGCAACTGTATTGATAACCTGACCAAGAATATCACCGAAACGTGTGCCCTCACCCACCGGCGGCACATTTCCTTTGTCCTTGATCACGTGGAGATTAATACCTGCATTCATCCAGCTGCTGATCTTCAGATCAAGATTGCTCCTTAAATTATAACGTGCATATTTGGTGTTCACTACGATACCCTGCTGACTCATATATCCTCCCGACACAAAATAACGTGCAGTTTCGCTGCCGCCGCTGACCGAAAGCTGGTGGTTCTGCATGACACCGCTGCGGTATATTTCATCCTGCCAGTCGGTACCGCCTTTCGCATCCAGTTCCTTGATCTGCTGTTCTGTAAAAGGTATGATTGGAGTGATAGGAGCACTTACCGTTCCGTTTTGTGTCGCAGCCCAGTCGTTGGCCCTGCGGGCATAATCACCGGCATTCATCAAATCCAGCTTATGGTTTAGCCTTTGTACACCAATACTGAAACCATAATTGAAAACAGCCTTTCCCGAAGCACCTCTTTTGGTGGTGATCAAAATAACCCCATTTGCGCCCCGGGCTCCATAGATCGCCGTGGCCGAAGCATCTTTCAGAACTTCAAGCGACTCGATATCATTGGGATTTATTGTACTGATATTGACACCCTGAATACCGTCGACCACCACGAGCGCATTATTTCCTCCGGTAATGGAATTGCCTCCCCGCACACGGATGGTCGCATTCCCGCCGGGTGCCCCATCTGTATTTTGCACCATTACACCAGCCGCACGTCCCTGTAAAGCCTGGTCCACACGCTGAGTGGGCAGCCGCGTCAGATCGGCACCTTTTACTGAACTCACCGAACCCGTCAGGTCCGACTTTTTCTGGGTACCATACCCTACGACCATTACTTCTTCCAGCGCTTTTGTATCAGTTACCAGCGATACATTGATCTTGCTTCTGTTGCCAACCACAACCTCCTGTGACAAATAACCGACGAAGGAAAATACGAGTACATCAGTATCTGAATCCACGCTGACAGTGTATTCGCCGCTGGCGCCGGAAGCGGTGCCGCGCTGTGTCCCCTTCACCAGCACGCTCACTCCGGCTAATCCCTCACCCTTCTCGTCTATCACAGATCCCGTTATATTGCGATCCGGAGGGCCGGTTTCGGTAGCATCCGGGGTATTGAGCGATTCGCCGGACACCGGTGGAGGTTCCGGAACAGACCGGTGCAAAAGAATGGAACCATCCACCAATCGGTAACCGATGTTCATCGGCTTCAACGTGGTTTCCAGGACAACTGATAATTTCTGGTTGATCTGGTGAACAGTTACTCTGCGGTTAGCCCCGATTGCCTTTGAGCTATATACAAAATCGACCCCGGTTGTTTTTTCAAGGGTATTTACAAAGGTTCCCAAATCGGTCTGGTCAAGATGGATCGTTACGATCCTTTCCAGCAGGTTTTGCGCATGGGTATGACGGGCCTGAAGGGCACTCATCAGCAAGGCGGCCAGAATAAATTGACAGACGGAATGTTTCATAACAACCCAAAGCCAGGTTTGATAATGTAGACGGTCTTTCATACTTTTGATCTGTTAAATTTTGTTTAGGATTTAGCAAAAAAAGCCCTTGTACACCCTTAAACAGGTGATCTGCGAGATACAGGAAGGGCGGAGAGAATCGGTACCGGTGCAACGGTACCGATTTCATTTCGGGGAGTCAGATAGAGTTCAGCGCATAAGTTAAGGGGTTTTATAAATGGATTACTGACAGCCTTTTCCCGTGATCAGAATTTTGGTCCCGCGCACTTCATAAGTCCCGTTGATCGTCCCGCAAAGCAATTCCAGTTTGGTATACAATGCCTGATGCGTAAGATTTCCGGTAAAAGGGCAATGCCCCAAAGATTCCTGCTCCAATTCAATTTCCGTCCCGTAAATGATTTCCAGTTTATGGATCACCTCCTCCATCGGTGTTTCGCTGAATACCAGGGAAATCGACTCCTTATCATCCGATGAAGCCGCAATTGGCTGAGGATTCTCCGTAATACTGGTGACAAACTGCCGGTTATCCGGGAAATAGGTGGCTTTCTGATTCGGTGTCAGAATGACCCCGCTGCTGGGGCTGACTTTCGTTTGATCCCTGGCCGCCTGCCGGTACACCGTTACCTTACCGCTTTGCACCGTCACCTGGATCGGCTGTCCGGGATCTTTAGCCCTGATCCGGAAAGTCGTGCCCAAAACCTTTGTAATGATATCCCCCGAGTAAACAAGGAAAGGTTGGGTCGGGTTACGGTGTACATGAAAGCTTGCCTCTCCCAATAGTCTTACATCCCGGTTTTTTTGATTGAAAGCTTTATGTACTGCCAGCTGCGCATGAGGTGCCAGTACGATCCTGCTCCCGTCGGGCAGCTTCACCTCTTTGGATTGTGTCGTTTCATTCAGATATTGCGTCCAGTCGGCCTGTTCGGTTTTGGTGATCAGCGACTGTTGGCCCAAAAAGCCTGTCAGCAGGTGCTGATTCCAGTTTACACCTACCACAATAGCGATCAAAGCAGCTACCCCCGACGCGATGAAGAAAACCTTGCGCCACAACGGCCCGACCCGCGCATCGGAGTCCATATCCGCTTCCAAAACCGGGGGCTGAACCTGGCGCCACAATTTCTGCTCCATAGCAAGCCACTGTTCTTCCGAAAAGGGGATTTCTACCGGCTCTCCCAGCAGCTCATACCACTGCTCAACCAGCTGGCATTCTTCCGGTGTGCAACGGTTGGTTTCATAGCGTGTCAATAATTCAAGAAAAGCAGATCGGTTCATCAGTTTGCGACTCAGAAGTTTTCAATCATATAGTATGAAAAACCTGACGTTGCCGTAAAACAGATTTGCAGTTATTTGAATAATCAAATCAACATTGCAGATAGCCCTGAATATTCTTTAAAAAATTACATCTGAAAAATGATCATTCCCTGACATAATCGTTTAACATTTTTCCAAAATCTAAGAGAAAAGAACGGTGTAGATGATTGAATAGGAAAGGTAATCTTTCAATTGAAACCTCAGCAGGCGCAGCGATTGCGTGATATGATATTCCACGGCACGGTCGGTAAGCCCGAGCTGCCGTGCTATTTCGGAAGTAGAGCGCTGTTCAAAACGGCTCATTTGGAATACAAGTCTTGTTTTTTCGGGAAGCATGTTAAGCGCATTTTCAAGCGCAGCGGACAATTCTTCCAGGTCTACGCCCATGTCGGCCCGGACGTCAGCCGCCTGCTCCGGTGCCTCTCCCAGCTCGATCTGGGAACTGGCGAGCCTGGCTTTTATAAAACCGATCACACTATATCTGAGCGCGGTTTTGAGATAGGCTTCCGGATTTTCAATAAGCGTTTTTTGCCGGTTCTCCCATAATCTGAGGAACAGTTCCTGGACCAATTCTTCGGCCGCCACCTGACTATTTGTTTTCCAGGTGGCGATGGAAAACAGTGAGCGCCAATAACGCTGATAAATAGCCTCGTAGGCCTTTTCGTCCCCGGTGAAAAGAAGTCTTCCCAACATTTCATCCGGCAGCGTCGAATACAGCTCGCTCTTCATCTGTTAACCTTCTGGTGTCATCACACAACTCAGCCTTTAATAAGGCTTATTGAAAGGTCATTTTACAAATTATTCGGTGAAAGCGCAAGCGTTACTAAAAAGAATCCGTCAGGTCAGTATGGGTTTCACAACCTGACCGTGCACATCAGTGAGGCGATACCGGCGTCCCTGGTGCTTGAAGATCAGCTGTTCATGGTCCACACCCAGCAAATGCATTACAGTTGCCTGAAAATCATGCACATGCACAGGATCTTTGATCACATTGTATCCGAACTCGTCCGTTTCCCCAAACACAAATCCTTTCTTAACCCCTGCTCCCGCCATCCAGATTGTAAAACTTCTGGGGTGGTGATCGCGGCCGTAATTGTCTTTGGTAAGCTTACCCTGCGAGTAAGCACCCCGTCCGAACTCACCTCCCCAAACCACCAGCGTTTCATCCAGTAGTCCGCGTTGTTTCAAGTCCTTGATCAAAGCAGCCGAAGCCTGGTCTACGCTTTTAGCCATCGTTTTGATATCATTGGGCAGGTTACCGTGCTGGTCCCAGCCCTGGTGATAGAGCTGCACAAACTTCACGTCTTTTTCAATGAGCTTGCGCGCCAGCAAACAGTTTGCAGCAAACGTGCCCGGCTTGCGGGATTCCTCTCCGTACAGGTCAAAAATGTATTCAGGCTCTTTGGAAATATCCATGGTTTCAGGAACGGCTGTTTGCATGCGGTACGCCATTTCGTACTGCGCCATGCGATAGTTTATCTCCGGGTCAAGGATTTTTTCAAACTGCGCCTGCTGCAATTTGGCAAGCGAATTCAACATTCTCCGGCGGCTTGTTTTATCAATACCTTCGGGATTGTTCAGGTAAAAAACCGGGTCGGGACCGGAGCGGAAAACAACGCCCTGGTGCACAGAGGGCAGAAACCCATTGCTCCACAACTTTGCATAAAGCGGTTGGTCGCCGGGGCGGCCTTTGGAAAGCAATACCACGAAAGAAGGCATGTTCTGGTTGTCCGAACCAAGCCCGTAGCTGATCCATGACCCCCATGAAGGACGCCCGCCCTGCTGACTCCCGGTCTGGAAAAAAGTTACAGCCGGGTCATGGTTAATAGCCTCCGTATGCATGGACCGAATAAATGTCACATCATCCACTATACTGGATGTATAAGGCATTAACTCACTGATCATCATGTCATTGGAACCGTGCTTTGCAAACTTATATTTGGAGGCTGCCAGCGGGAAACTGCTTTGTCCCGCCGTCATTCCTGTTAATCGTTGCCCTTTCCTTACCGACTCCGGTAGGTCCTGTCCCCACATCTGTTCCAGTTTGGGTTTGTAATCAAACAGTTCCAGTTGTGAAGGTGCACCGCTTTGGAACAAATAGATGATCCGCTTTGCTTTCGGTGCAAAATGCGGCTTACCCAATGGCAATGAAGCGCCTTCCGGCGTTCCGGCGACAATTTTCTTGGCCATCGAATCATCTGCATTCAAGAGGGAAGCCATCGCAGCGGCCCCCAATCCAAGGCTCGTTTTTGACAAGAAATTCCGTCGGCTCAACTGCTCGTGCACATGGTTTTCAAGTTCTTTGTAAAAGCTCATAACTGTTTCTTTTTTATCTCTTGATCAAAAATTCGTCAAAGTTCATGACCGTACTGGCCACTATTGTTCCCGCTGCAACCTGGGCAGGATTCAGCATTTTGTCGACGGGATACTCCCCCGCGGCAAGTATGTCCTTCACTCTTTTCGGGTTCTTGCTGAAATCCGAATATTCTTCTTCGTAAAGCTCCTTTAAAATGGACATTTCCTTCGCACTTGGCGGCCTGCTCGTGAGCGCAGTGAACGCGTAGGAGATCTGTTCATCCAGCGTTTTGCCGTTTTTCAGCATCTGCTGGGCCAGTACCCGCGACGCCTCTACAAACTGAGGATCGTTCATCACCACCAGCGCCTGCAAAGGTGTGCTTGTTTTTTGTCTTTTGGTAATACAAAAATGCCTTTCCGCCGCATCAAAATTCAGCATCATCGGTGGCGGCGAACTGCGTTTCCAGACGGTATATAAGCTGCGTCTGTATAAACTATCGCCGTGCTGCTGCTTATAAACGACCTCGTTCCTGGTTGCCAATGCTTCCCAAAGTCCGTTGGGTTGATAAGGATATGCACTTTTACCTCCTATCCTCTGGGTCAGCAAGCTGCTGGATGCCAATGCATTGTCCCTGATCTGTTCAGCACTCATGCGGTAACTTGGACCGCGGGCGTAAAGCCTGTTGTCAGGGTCGCTGTCACGCATTCCGGGGTTTCCGCCGGACGACTGCCTGTAAGTCGCCGATGTCACGATCATTTTCTGCATCGCTTTCACATTCCAGTTCGATTGCCGGAATGTAGCAGACAGATAATCAAGAAGTTCCGGGTGCGTAGGGAGTTCGCCCTGATTACCAAAGTCGTCGCTGGAAACCACGAGTCCTTTGCCGAAATACATCATCCAGAAACGGTTCACTGTTACGCGGGTGAATAGCGGATGATCCTCGTGCAGCAGCCATTTGGCAAGCCCAAGCCTGTTTTTTGGGAAATCTTTCGGTATTTTAAAGAAACTGTCAGGAGTATCCGCGTTAACGGGTTTGCCCGGTGCATCGTAGGCCCCCCTGTTGAGAATGAAGGATTTCCGCGGAAACTTGCGTTCTTTCATCACCATGACATCAATTTCCTTATCCAAAATTTCTGTCTCCTCTCCGATCAGCTTTCTGCTCTCGGCCAGGTGTCTGGTAAATTCGGGATCAACATTGCTGAAATAATATTCCTTTAATGAAGCCAGCTGGGCCGGTTTGCGCGCCGCCGCCGGTGTCTTGATCGCCGTAACCAGTTCATTTTTTAGTGTATAAAGGCCCAGCATTTCAAGGCCCGTGAGCGACCGGGTGTAAATCCTGAATTCGTCCACTTCAAAGTTTTTGGTCCGCTGATCGGACAAGCGGCCAATATTCAGGCGGTCCACATACCAGTTCGTTTTGTTCTTTCCGTAAAGGATGCTTTCGGTGAGGTTGTCATTGTGTACAACCACTTTGGCAGGCTTTCCGTTGACATATAATTTCAAACCATTGGCTTTGCTCAAACCATCGTAAGAAAACCCGATCTGCGTCCATTTGTTCATCGGGAATTTGTCGACCGTCTGTAACTCAATCGCGTTTTCGGGCCACACGTGACTCATGGTCAGCTTGATACGGCCATCCTTTTCCCGGAAAATATTCCAGCCCCGGTAGCCATTCATCACGCCGTTCGACTTGTGAAGGAGCGAACCACTCACTGCCGGATCATGCAGATTGAGCCAGATACTGATGCTGAAAGGCTGATTACGTTCGAAAAAAGCAAAGTTATCGCCAAACCCTACCGGATTTTCACCATACATGTAACGTGCCTTTCCGATCTTGCCGGCACGCGACGCCACATTTGATAAGCTGTCGTCACCCTCAGAAACCGCCTTATGCTTTGGATCAGCGAGATTCTGGAATTCTTTTCCTTTAGGTTCATCAAATGTAAAATGCCCCAGCAGATCTTTGGAATCTGGGAGTAAGGCCTTCTCGGGTGCCGCCTCGGCCGCAGAGAGCCATTTTTGAAAATTCTGGTCTGCTATAACCAGACGTTTTTCTCGTTCTGTTTTTTCTTTGCTGAGATTGGCGTGGATAAATTTCAGCTTCGCATCCGCTTCGGGCGTTGGCAAGGTGATAGTCGGACTTGCCTCTCCATTGTAAGGGATCTGTCCGTTTTCATTGTTGTTATTAAAAAACGAATAGAGCGAATAATAATCCTTGTGGCTGATCGCGTCGTATTTGTGGTCGTGGCAGCGGGCACATTCCACGGTTATGCCCAGGAATGTTTTTCCAAAAGTATCCACCCGATCAGTAACATAGGCTGTTCTGTATTCTTCCGGGATAATCCCGCCCTCCTGGCTCTGCTGATGCATCCGGTTAAAGCCGGTCGCTACCATTTGGTCGCGTGTCGGGTTCGGCAACATATCCCCCGCAAGCTGCCAGGTTACAAACTGGTCGTAAGGCTGGTTTTGGTTGAAAGACCTGATCACCCAGTCGCGGAACGGCCAGGCTGTGCGCATACCGTCGTCCTGGTAACCATGTGTGTCCGCATAACGTGCTGCGTCGAGCCAGGAAACGGCCATGTGCTCTCCATAATGGGGCGAGGCAAGCAGCTTATCGACCACATTTTCATAGGCTTTTGGCGACCGATCGGCTAAAAATGCCTTCACTTCTTCGGGTGTCGGCGGCAGGCCGGTAATATCCAGGTACGCCCTGCGCAGCAATGTGGTCTTGTCCGCTTCGGGGGCTGGTTTGATATTTTTTTCTTCGAGTTTATGAAGGACAAACCGGTCGATATCATTCTTTACCCAGCCTTCATTTTTAACTTTTGGAGGCTTCGG
The DNA here is from genome assembly GCF_005869225.1 of Dyadobacter bucti. GTDB lineage: Bacteria > Bacteroidota > Bacteroidia > Cytophagales > Spirosomataceae > Dyadobacter > Dyadobacter bucti. Next base: position 1,083,768 of record NZ_SWFP01000002.1, read on the forward strand.
TTTTTCAACTTTGGTAAAAGCCCAGTGTGGCTTATATTCAGCACCTTCTTCCACCCATTTGATCAGAATAGCCTTCTCACGAGCGGTGAGCGACAAATGCGATTCGGGAGTCGGCATCAGTATTTCAGGGTCGGTCGAAAGAATCCTGTGTACCAGCTCACTTTTGCCCGGCTTTCCGGGATTGATCGCTTTCAGTCCGCTTTCCGTTTCCTTTTCGTAGGCAGCATTGGCAACGTCCAGCCTTAAATCCGCTTTTTGATGGGCGGCATCCGGACCATGACAAGCAAAGCAGCGATCCGACAGAATCGGCTTGACGTCATAAGTATAGTCAATGGGCTTTGACAACGTCGACATTTCCGCGGCCACATCGTCAGGCAAATCGACCTTACCTCCACAGGAAGCCAGTAAAGCGCCTCCGAGCGGCAGTATGAGAGAATATTTAAAAAAACGCTTGAACATTAATGGGTCATTTAAAATCATAATTTACAGCAAAGAAGCCATATTAAAAACAGCTTCTTTGCTATATATAACGTTAGTATCCAGGATTTTGCTGTAAAGTAGCCTGACCGTTCTTGGTGCTGTAAACAATTGCTTGCTGCGGAATCGGATAATACTGGTGTTTTTCCTCAAATTTAGCCCCGCTGAGGTATGTCCGTAAACCTTTTTCTTTATCCAGATATTTGTTCAGCACATTGACTGCGATGCCCCACCTCACCAGATCAAAGAACCGGTGACCTTCCATCGCAAATTCCAGACGGTTCTCGAAACGCACCGCTTCTCTCGCGGCGCTCGCATTGGTCCAGGGATCGCTGTAAAGCCCCACTACATAATTTGCAGCAGGTTTTCCGGCATCCGTTTTGACAAATCCGCCCGGATTAGCTGCCCTTTTTCTGATCAGATTCACGTATTCTCTTGCTTTTTCAAGATTCCCGAGCTCAACCTCGCATTCCGCCAGCCATAATATAACGTGGTCATAACGCATTAAGCGATAATTATTTGTGCTTTGTCTCGGATTTCCTGTCTTGCCGGATTCCGCTTTGCTCACAATCTGTTTTTTAGAAGAGTACGGACCGGCATAAGATTGGTCGCGGATCCAGAAACGGCCAGGATGAACGCCCCAGTCGATATATGGGATCCCGCGGCGGCCAACGGTCCAGTCCAGGCGCGCATCGAGCTGTCCTGTGTAAGGTTCAAACGGAGCTGACGACAGCAGGCCTTCATCATTTTTCACATCCACATCATTAAAAGTCTGGATCATCGGCAAACCCTTTGCGTCCGTCTTATAAGCATTGACCAGATTTTGCGAAGCCTGGTAAAATCCGCAGCAACCGCCGGGTCCGTTGGGGTACATGTAAGTAAGCTCATCGCCCTGGTTACCGCCTGAACCGTCCGCAGCTGTCACAGAATATTGTACCTCAAAAACCGATTCGGCATTGTTACGTGTTTCAGCTGCGAAATTATCATGAAAGTTATCCATCAGCCTGTATTTACCGCTGTTGACTACCTGAATCAACGCAGCTTTGGCAGCAGTAAGATGTGCTACATCGGGCTGACCTTTAGGAAATCCCTGGAACATGTGGCATTTGCCCAGGTAAGCAAGCGCTGCCCATTTCGTAGGCCTGCCCGGCTGAACCTGGGTTTCCGGCAGATTTTCGGCTGCGAACTGGAAATCCGCCTCAATTTTCGGCCACGCATCTTCCGTATTGGGGATCTGTACGCTTCCGGGGTCGCTGGTGTCCCAAAGCTCGTCGTCGATGTAAGAAATATTTCCCCACATTTTTTTAGCCTCAAAATGGTAATGTCCGCGCAGGAACCTTGCTTCCGCCTGGATCTGCAATTTGCGGGCCTCGTCCAGGCCTACTACTTCCGGCAGTGTTTTGAGTACGTCGTTGGATCGCGCCACGCCGTCGTATAATGTCCTCCACTTGCCATAAATGTGCGTGTTGGTCGTCAGCCATACATAACGTTCCATAAAAGTCTGCTCCGGCTGGTCACCTGCGTCCGATCCTTTGTAAGCGTCGTCAGAAACCACACTGCCGAATATCCAGTTGGAAACCGCGCCGTGCCAGCTTGTTACGCCGCTTGTGCCGATCCCGTCAAGCAATGCGTAGGCGCCGGTAAGGGCGCCTTCGATGCCCGCGGATGTTTTGATGATATCCGGACTATACTGGCCCAGGGGTTTCTTTTCCAGAAAACTGTCGCCGCAGGAAGATGCAATGAATAATGTAATGAGTATGAATATCTTTTTCATGTCGGTTCTGTTTAAAATCCAAGACTAAGACCTACGATAATCGATTTGGGTGTTGGATAAACACCTTCATCCACGCCAATCTGCCGGTCGGAACCGCTGTTGAAATTCCGCAGGTTCACTTCGGGATCAAGTCCTGTATATTTGGTAAAAGTGAACAGGTTCTGGGCCTGCACGTATATTTTCAAATGGTCCGTGCCGATTTTGGAAAGAATGGATTTTGGCAAGGTATATCCCAACTGAATGTTCTTGAATCTCAGATAAGAGCCGTCTTCAACAAAGTACGTCGAAGGTTCACCACTTTGGGCGTCATTGGCATCGAGGATCGGCAGCTTGGCATTGGGGTTATCCGGCCGCCATGATTCGTAAAGCATCCGCTTGGTCCGGTTTCCCTGAAACACTTCAAAATCAGTCCAGTAACGAACGTGGTTGAAAATATCGTTGCCTTGCACACCTTGTGCAAAAATGGTCAGGTCAAAGTTTTTATACGCCACATTGGCATTGACACCATAGGTAAAGTCGGGATGCGGGCTTCCGATATAAGTCTGGTCATTGGCATTGATAAGCCCGTCGTTGTTAATATCCCGGTAGGCAAACTTGCCTACGCCTTGTGTCCTTACTCCATTGATATAAATATTGGAATCATAGTAACCGGGAAATTTGGCATGCTTGGCGACCTCCTCTTCGTTTTGAAGGATTCCGTCGATAATATACCCGTAAAAAGACGAGATCGGACGACCGGCGATCGAACGCGTTACGGCTGGTGTTCGCAATGAAAACCCTGGCAAAAAGTCGTTGGGATTCTGTGGGTCAAGTGCGAGGATTTTGTTCCGGTAGGTTGAAAAGTTGACACCAATACTATATGTCAGCTGGCCGTCCATTGCCGCATCGTTGTAGTTCAGGCCGAGATCAACACCCCTGTTTTGCAGCGAAGCAATGTTCTGGGCAGGAATAGACGCGTCGCCAAGGCGGGGATCATACGCTTTTGTATAAAGCAGGTCCCGGGTCTGGCGGTCAAAAACATCCAGGCTCAGGTCAAATTTCCCCTGGAACAAATTGGCATCCAAACCCACATTGACCGTTGTGGTCGTTTCCCATTTTGCGTTGGGGTTGCCAAATCTTGCCAAATCGAAACCCTGCACATAACCGATTGGCGCGCCACCGATTCCGTAACCGCTGCTGTTCGGATTGCTCTGATAAGTGGAATAGGCGTTGAAATCCCCGATTTCCTGATTGCCCGTCTGTCCCCAGCCTGCTCTCAGTTTAAGGTCTGTTATAAAGCGCACATTCGACAAAAATGCCTCTTTGGATAACCGCCAGCCTACACTCGCCGCCGGAAAAGTAGCATAACGCGACGCCGCCTGAAACCGTGACGAAGCATCACGCCTCACTGTACCCTGAAGAAGATATTTGTCCTGAAATGCATAATCGATCCGCCCGAAGTAGGAAAATAATGACCAGGAAGAAGTGGCATAACCGCTGTTTGTGGAGGTGGAAGGGTTACCGGCGTCGATATATCTCAGGTCCTCTGCATTGGAAAAGAATCCCTGCCTGTATGCATTTACAAAGTTCCCGTAGGAGTCAATCGATTCCAGACCGGCGAACACATTCAGGTGGTGATCGCCGAAAGTTTTGTCGTAGGTCAAGGAGTTGGTCCAGGTCCAGGCGTAGCTGTAACTTCTGTTTTCGCTCAGGCTGTTTACATTCGTGCCGTGGGCAAGTTCGATTTCAACCGGGGTAAAATAGGTCCCCGCAGATACCGTGGCATCAACCCCGAAGCTGGTTTTGGCAGTCAGGTTTTTGAGAATATCCACTTCGGCATAGGTATTGCCGAAGATCCGCAAGTCTTTATAACCGTTGTTTTTATTCCTGACCAGCTGCCCCACAGGGTTATTGGCATTCCCCAGGTTACTGCCCAGTGTTCCCGCAAAATTTCCGCCAATGTCGTAAACAGGGATGATCGGCTGTGCGCGGTAGGTGTTGGATACCTGGCTTGTTTCACTGTTATTGCCATAATTCCCCTGGCGCTGGCCATAGGCAACCTGTAGATTTTCACCGATGCGGATCCTTTTCTTGATTGTAAATTCAGTGTTTGCCCGAACCGAGTACCGTTTGTAACCATTATGGATCAGGATCCCCTGCTGGTTGAAATAGTTGGTCGAAAAAGCATATCTGCTCTTCTCTGTGCCACCGGAAACGCCCAGCTGGTAATTCTGGATCGGGGCAGCGTCGAAAACCTCGTTCATCCAGTCCGTACCCTCTTTATTGGCTTGGGTGATCGAAAACTTCGTCTTGCCAAATTGCGGATCCGTGTAGCGGTCAAAGCTGTAATTGGCCGGGTTCACCCTCGGGTCGCTTGCGGAGGCGCCGTCGGGAATAATGTAATCAGGGATTACCGGCTCGGGACCACGTCCAAATTGGGCATGTTCGGGATTACCGGTAGTCGGATTTACAACATTTGCATTTTTTTTACTCTGCCAGAGATATTGCCCGTACTCGGCCGTGTTCAGCAGATCCATCGTTTTGGCGAGCTTCTGTACCCCATAATAGGCGTCGAATGTAAATTTGGGAACGCCGTTTTTACCTCTTTTTGTGGTGATGATCACTACGCCATTGGCTGCCCGGGAACCGTAAATGGAAGCAGAAGATGCGTCCTTCAATATCTGAATGGATTCTATGTCGTTCTGGTTGATCGTGTTCAGGCTTCCTTTGGTAGGTACGCCGTCGATCACATACAACGGATCATTGTTTCCCAATGTGCCATACCCGCGCACCCTTACAGCCACGCCGCCACCGGGCGTATTATCCGTTCCGACTGTGACGCCGGCAGCTCTTCCCTGCAACTGCTGCGCAAGATTGGTGGCCGGAACTGCCAAAAGCTTATCCGCATCGATAACGCTGACCGAACCCGTAATATCCCTTCTCGACTGGGCGGTATAACCCGTCACAACGACTTCGCTCAAAGCTTTGATATCTGACTGCAAAGTAACATTTAGGATCGACCGGTTCGCTACCTGGATTTCCTGAGATACATAACCGACGAAGCTGAAAACCAAAACGGATTTTTCGTCGGGAACTACCAGTGTGTAAGATCCGTCGCCACTTGTAATGGCACCTTGCTGTGTACCTTTTACGACCACGCTTACGCCGGGCAGCGGCTCTTTGCTGTCGCTGGCGAGCACCTGGCCTTTGATGGTAATGTCAACCGGATGGAGGTAGGGAAGCGGGACGAGCATTCCCTGATCCTTGGTGTTGCCGGGCGCATCTTCTTCTTTTTTATTCAATATAATGTATTCACCAGAGACAGAAAACCGGATCTGCAAGGGCACAAGCAGCTCTTTCAACACCTCGTTCAATGTCTGGTTGTTGGCCGACAAGGTTACTTTCTGATTTTTGATCAAAGACGGAACGTATGAGAACTTCACTTTCGCAGACCTCTCAATCCTGGCCAGAACACTTTTCAATTCCTGCTGATTTGCCTGAATGCTGAGCTCCCGGTTCAGCAGTTCCTGCGCAACACCGTTACTGGCAAACGACAGGCTGGTGCAGATCAGGGAAACAAGAAATGGAATGCATGTAACTTTTATCACAGTTACCAGAATTTTTAATGGTATACTATTTTTTTTCATAATATTACATTGGTTTTTGGTGTATACTAACGGCAAAACCCTCCCTCAATCCCCATTGGGGACTTTAAGTAACAGCTTAAATGGAGTGGAGCATGAAGGCCGGTAACGCTGGACCCGTTGCCGGCTTATTTTATTCTGTACCTAGCGTTTAGTCATATATAGTTGTTTAAAGATTAGCGGATCAGGAATATCAGAACATTAATCACAGCCTTCGCTGGAGACAACCACTTGTCCGTCGCTTACACGATAGCTTGCCCCGATCGTCTGGCTGATAATATCCAGCTTCGTAAAAAAAGGCTCGTTGCTCAGCTCGACATGAAGCGAGCATTTTTCCATGACGGCGCTGTCGTACACGATGGGGATGCCGTAAACTTTTTCAAGTGTCGCGAAAACTTTATGGACAGGCTGGTCCTGAAATACAAACCCCGATTGTGTTTCGGGTTTGATGAGTTCAAGCGGCATGCTGGATATGGATTTGGAGATCAGATTGTCTTTGGTTGAAAAAATAGCCTGCTGATTTGGCGTCAGCAGCAATTCGGTGTTACGGTTATTCTGACTGTCTATGTCCTTCATCGCCAAAACGGAAACCCTTCCGCTCCGGACAAGCACCTCAACGTTCGCCTCGGTGGTCTTAATCAGAAAACTAGTTCCTACCACGCGGGTAACAAGGCCGTGGGCATAAACAAAAAACGGGTTGAGCGCATCTTTCTCCACATCAAAAAATGCCTCCCCCGACAAATAAACTTCCCGTTTCTTGTTATTGATAAATGTATGGGCATAACTGATCCTGCTTGCCGGCGAAAGTGCTACAACGCTGCCATCAGGCAGTTTAACCGACATTTTTTTACCGGTTTGATTCACGATCTCCTTCATCGGAACCGGGACCCGGGAAACATATTGCCGATAGTCGGAAGCAGGTTCTTCGTGTTGCATTTTCCAGGATATCCCCCACCCTGTTGCCAGGATCAGCAGGACCGAAGCGGCCACGGAAACCCAGGTTCGCATAAAATTGAAGGCAACCGGCTGAATAACCGGGGCCTCCGTGCTGGTCAGAATCCTGCTAACTTGTTTTTCCAGGTTGTCCTCAGAAAGTTCGGAGTGGGTCTGGTTCCAGGTAAGCAGCAGCTCCCGCGCCTGCTGCATAATAATCTTCTTGTCGGGATACTGTCCTTCGATTCTTGCCCAAAAGTCATCACCAGCCTGGTCTTTCTGAACTACCCAAAGTCTGAAATTTTCGTCCAGGAGGAAATCTTCCAGATTGTATTTATCATAATATTTCATAATAAAGCACCATAATTGCGGCACTTACAATGACATAGTCCGAATGTCCCCGGAAAATCATGGAAAAAGTTGAAATATTTTTAAATAAATATCTCAATAATAATTAATGACTTGAAAATCAGATTGATAGAATAAACAAAAGGATGGTATGCAAAAGCGCCTCCCACTTTTCCCGGAACAATTTAAGCGTGATATGCAGCAAATTGGCTACTGCCGGGCGGGTTATACCCAATACGGTCGCGATCTGATCGTTGGTGAGGTTTTCGTAAAATTTCAGATAAATGATCTCCTGTTGCCGGTGCGTCAGAGTATGCAGCACATAGCCGATCTGTTTCTTCGTCTCATCGGTATGCTCGGACGAAATGATCCTGGACTCAATGTTCTCATCGTTCAGAAAAAGCTCGTCCCCATCTTCAAGAGAAATAAAGATAGTACTGCGCTGCTTTTCCTTGAAGATGCGGTTTCGCAAGCTTTTCAGCAAATAAGGTTTGATCTGATCCGTTGTTCCCAGAAATTCCCGGCGGTCCCACAAGGTCGTGAAAAGATCGTGGATGCAATCTGTGAGCGCGTCCTGATCTGTGATCAGTTTTTTACCATAATCAAATAATGTGCGGTAATGATCCCTGATCATCGATTCGAAAACAGCACGGTCGCCGCTTTTGAATTTCTGCCAGATATGCACATCGTTTTCCATTTGCCTTCAATAATGTATTAGCAAAACACCAGTTTCTTTATTAAGTGTAATTATCCCTTTTATTACTCCAAATAAAAGGGGAAACACCTATGTAACCGACTGTATCTGCGTCCGATTATGTCCTTCCCGTTTAAAATCAGGCAACTGTCCATAATGAGTAATATTCCAAGGCAATCCGGATCATGTTTGTTTATTGAGATTATGACTGTAAATTTACAACTGTAAAAATAAAAGTAAGATATGACCTATATCAGCGCTCAGCCACATGTAAGTAATTCCTGGGATGATATTTGTTATCCTGTCAACCCGGTATGGCTTGCCGACATATTACCTGACTACGATATCATAGCTACCGACAGGCAGCAACTGGTCGTCGGTCAGCCCGCAGGAGGAAGAAAAATGATCTTTGGGATCCAGAGTACGGATTACGACATTATCCCTAATATTCTGATCAGGGAGGTAGTGGATAAGCTGTTCAGTGAATATGACCTTCAAATTAAATATACGACCACGGGCGAGTTCAGCATCAGTATCATTCTTCCCCAGGAGCTGTCCATAGGCGGAGAACGTCTTCAGCGCAGTATGATATTGACAAACAGCTATAATGGCAAAACCCCTTTCAGCATACAGGGCCAGACACTGACCACCATGCTGGACAACAATATCAAACCGGGCAGCAGCATGTACAGGGCAGTATGTCAAAACGGTTTGATGGGCTGGGCAGACTCGTTTGTCGCATTACCGGACTATCAGCAATGGTTAGAAGAGCGGCCGCAGGGAAAAGTCCGTAAAGGTACTCCCGCTGTGAAAAAAGAACCGGGCGTGAGAAAAATACATCACAGCAGGTTAACTCCGGAGCTGTTCCAACGACAACTATACGAATTGCTGGCCGGTCAGAATCAACAGCAGGCTACGTTAACGGCTACCGTCTATGAGCATTTTCAACAAAGATCAGTGAACCGGGCAGACGAAAACCTGCTCAAGACACTGCCTATTCCGGTTCAGCTGGCGAAGCAGGCCTATGAAAGGCTCAGGCTTGAGCAGAGGCTTCTCGGAGCGGATCCGTCCTACTGGCTGATGTACAATGCTGTCAATCATGCGCTTTTTAACGCCCGCAGCAGTCTTACTTTGAACGACCGCTACAAGCTCGACGAAAGGGTTTTTCATCAGCTTGCGGCCAGTTCTTTTGCTTAATATCAAAAACCTGAATATTTGTATCAGGGCAAGATGTAATTTGTTTCACATTAATTGAAGTGTATGCATTCAACAAACATAAATCCGGGATCCGCTTCGGTGGCACTGGTTTTGGCAAAGATGGAGGACATGTTCCAAAAGAAGGGAGCTCAGGGTAACGAAAGGTTTTACGCTGCGGAACTGCAATCTGATTTTTCGGTTTACGCCAGTTTTATTCAGGAAAATGCAGCAATACTGGGGATGACCGGCTCTATTTCGCATCGACCGAACAGGAGGCCATCGAAAATTACTGAAAAGGATGGAAGCCGGTTTCTGACCATTTTGAACCGTGTGGCAAAAGGAAACGAAGGCGTGTCACGTCAGGAGCGTGTTTTTATTCATCAGTTCTGGTCAGAAATACAGGAGATACCCTCTATAAAAAAAGACAAATAGGCATTTGATTATCAATATCTTATTAAAACAAAGTGATTATGAAAGATGAAAAAAGCAGACCTGCCCGCGAGATATTTTCTGTGATGATCTGTGCCTTCACGATGATCTTCATTTACATCACTTTTTGCCTTTTGACTTTACACATCTGATAATAATTCCAGACTTTTTCACATAACGCGCATGTTTCTTATGATTTCGGCCAAGCAGTAAAACCAGCTTGGCCGAATCGTTTACGTTATCCGGCGGACAGACCTTTCCAACGGTCATGTGACCAGAGCCAGAGTGCCGGCGCCTTGTAGATGTTTGTCTCCAGTTTATCATAATAGGCGTCCGTAATTTCCATAGGAGAATTTTCCGAAGATTTTTCCGAAATAAGGTGAAATGTATAGTCGTAGTGAAAGCGCGACTTTTTGATGCATTCCAGGTAGACAACCGCTGAGTCGGAGGCAATCGCCAGTCTTTCCGCGCCAATCTGAACCTGGGTTTTCTGGCCCAGAAATTCGACATAATGTTTTGCCTCGGTAGCAGGCCGCTGATCAGCAATGACTACCACCAGCGACGGATTTTCACGTTGCTTCAAAGTCGACAGTGCGCCGCGATAAAAATGTTGCTTGGGAATAAGCCTCACGCCCAGCGACGAGCGCATCTTCAAAATCCAGTTATTGATAGTTTGATTGGAGATCGGCGTATAGGCTGTATAAACCTGGAAATCAACAACTTTTGGCAGATTAATCAGGTACTCCCAGTTGCCGTAATGCGAAGCGAGCAAAACCACGTGCTTCTTTTTCAGGTAGAATTGATCCAATAGGTCAGGATTGGTATAAGTAGCCAGTTCCTTTCGTCTTGCCGGACTTACCAAATAGTATAAAAACGGTTCGATCACCAGATCGCCAAGATGCCTGTAATACTTTGAGATGATGCCCGTAATATTCTTTTCCCGCTCCACTGCGAAAGATGTCGTCAGATTCTTCCTGATCACCTTGTAACGGTATTTCAATACATAAAAAGTAAATACATAGATCAATGACGAAAGCCCCGCCGCCACAAGTAACAGGAGTTTGTTTAATACAATAGCCGTGCGTGTGCCGGAATTTGTTTTCATGGGTTGAAGAAGTAGTTGCTAACAGATCTGCCTAAGCAACAAGAAAACGGGGAGAATGATTTTCGATATCCTGCAAGTCAGTATTAAATTTTAAAGAAATGAGGCATTGCCCGCTGAATCCCGTCTTGATTTGGCAGGTCTTCTTCACCGCCCGTCCAAAACAAATCCTATGTATTTTGCTGTGCTTAGGTAATGGTAAGGTCCGCCAGAGCTTGCGTTTACCTCCTTACAGGTTTTCAGATACAGCACGTCATTTGATTTACAAATACTAAACATTATCATCACTAAATGTTAAATCCAGAGTTCATTATTTCACTTCTACTTCCAAATGTTTAAACAAAAAATGACTTCTGATATTTTTTTGCGTCTAAACTTGTGTCAGCATTAGGCGGTAGCAAACAAATTTTAGTAATGTTGTGTATGGAAGGAGTATTCATTTTAGAATTAGGAAGGCGGGTCAAGCAAAAAAGGCTTGAAAAAAGAATGACGCTACAGGAGTTGGCAGATAAGTCTGCTGTCAGTAAAGGACTTGTGTCTCAAATCGAAAATGGCCGTAGTATCCCCTCACTACCCGTCATGCTGGGTATTATTCAATCACTGGAGATTGAAGTCAGTGAGTTTTTTGAGGGCATGAGCCTCCTGGAACCTACTATTCTCCTCAATCGTAAAGGCGATTACGTGCCATTCGAAAAAGAAGATGCCAGGGGTTTCAATTACCAGCGCATGATGATGCGCAATCTTCCGCCCAGTACCGTGGATTTTGCACTGCTCACACTGTCAACCGATTCTTACAGAGAAGAAGTCACCACGGATGCTTACGAGTTTATCTATATCATCAAAGGCGAAACCGATTACCGGGTCAACGGTCAGACGCTGCATCTCAACGAAGGCGATTCGCTGTTTTTCGATGGAAGGCTGGCCCATGTTCCCAAAAACACTTCATCGGGTGAATGCCTGCTGCTCGTTTTGTATTTCTTTGATCAACGCAGCTAATTCAATAACGCAATCCTATATACGAAAGCTGATTTCCTGCTCATCCCCAACTCATTGAACCAGGAAATTAAGTGGTTGTGGCGATGCCGTTCCAGCATCAGATCCCGTCTGATAACACTACCCCTGTGCTTTAAAAAATTCTTCCGGCATCCAATATTTCTGTCTCGATAATTAAATGAACTATTGTTTAATATTAGTAAACATTTAGTATGTTTGACTCATAAAACCTATTTCATATTTTATTAATTGAATAATAGCAACTCAACTTGTAGGTTTCCATATCGCTGGGACCGTAATCCGCAAATATGATATCGAAACAAGACAACAGGGAATTGGTTTATAGGACTAAAAGACCTTAGTTTTGCATATAATTTACATCAAAAACGCCTTCCCGTCGGGCACATTGCTTAATGGAGCTGGTTTTGATGTGCAAAACAGCTAACCAGGGCTATTTAGCCCGGACCTGTTTTATCATTTTTAAAAATGGCAGCAATTTTCACCAAATTAATTCCAATGAAAATAAAGCTTTGGGCCTTCATCGGTTTGTTGGTTGTCGGCATGATGTCTTTTACCTGGTCAGGTTTATTCGGCCACAAGATTGATTACAACACCGAGGTTAAACCTATTCTCAATAAAAACTGCATTGGCTGCCACGGGGGGGTCAAAAAAGCAGGGGATGTAAGTTTTCTGTTTGAGCACGAAATGCTTGAACCGGGCAAGTCGGGAAAAATACCGGTGGTGCGGGGCGACGCGCACGCCAGTGAAATGATCCGCAGGATCCTGACCGATGACGCGGATGAAAAAATGCCGAAAAACGGTACGCCGCTGAGTAAGGACGATGTTGAGATACTCACAAAATGGATTGACCAGGGTGCTTCCTGGGAAACGCACTGGTCTTACAAACGCATCGAAAAACCAGAAGTTCCGTCACTGCGTACTGTCTGGAACCTTTTCGGACTGCTGGACGCGGATGTCAGAAAGTGGCCGAAAAATGAGATCGATCATTTCACATTGCAAAAACTCCGTGAAAAAGATCTTTCGCCTTCTCCTGAAGCCGATAAAGTGACATTGTTGAGAAGGGTGAGCCTGGACCTGACCGGGCTGCCGCCTACCGAAAAAGAGGTAGCCGACTTCGTCAGCGACAACTCGGCCGGTGCCTATGAAAAAGTAATCGACCGCTTGTTGCAATCACCTTCGTTCGGAGAGCGTTGGACATCGATGTGGCTGGACCTGGCACGGTATGCCGACACAAAAGGTTACGAAAAAGACAGCGGGCGCAGGATCTGGCGTTACCGCGATTATGTCGTCCGGTCCTTTAATGCAGACAAGCCATTCGATGTTTTTACAATAGAACAGCTGGCCGGCGACCTGCTTCCGAAAAAGAACGGGATGCCCGCCGAGGAAAACCTCATTGCCACCGGTTTTCACCGCAATACGATGAACAACGACGAAGGCGGTACCTCGGATGAAGAGTTCCGCGTCGCCGCACAGATCGACCGCGTCAACACCACCTGGGAAGTATGGCAGGGCACTACATTTGCCTGCATACAGTGCCACAGCCACCCCTATGATCCTATTTCGCACGACGAGTATTACAAGTACATGGCTTATTTCAACAATACCCGTGATGAAGATGTGCCCAGTGATTCCCCTACCCTGCGTTTTTACAAAGGCGACGATTCCGTTAAAGTACAGCGCCTGATCGATTGGGTGGCCAAGCGTGACCCCGCTCAAACCGAAGACTTTACGCAATTTATGCGCGTGATGGAGCCCAAGATCAACTCCCACGACTTCCAGATCATCGGCGGTGCCACTTTGCTCGACGGGAAATATCTGGGACTGAAACACAAAACTTCGGGAAGGCTTCCCAATGCCAACCTGACAGGAATGACACACATGGTAGTGTCCCTGGGTGCCAATATCGATAAATCCGTACTGACGATCCGGAAGGACACGTCCGACAAGGCCTTTATTGCCCGCATCGACGTGCCCAATACCAAGGGAAAGGACACCGTCATGGTCGTTCCGATATCCCATGGGGGCGGCAAACAGGATCTGTTCTTTAGTCTGGATAGCCCGAAAACACCGGACAATTGGGTTGGGGTAAAATGGCTGTCTTTCCAAAAAGGAATCCCAGGAAAAACAGAACCGGAGTACCCTGATATAGTAACTGAATACAGCAGACTGCTAACCAAGGGAATAGAGGATATTCCTGTGCTTTGGGAAGGTAAAGGGGATTTCAGCAGAAAGACGCATGTATTCGTGAGGGGCAACTGGATGGTAAAAGGTGCACAGGTAAAACCGGACGTGCCCAAGCTGCTGTATCCCATGCCAAAAGAGTATTCCAACGACCGGCTTGGCCTGGCCAAATGGATTGTGAACAGAGAAAATGCCCTGACCGGCAGGGTCATCGTCAACCGGTTCTGGGAGCAGCTTTTCGGTCGCGGCATTGTTGAAACTGTCGAAGATTTCGGTTCTCAGGGAGCCGAGCCTTCGCACCGGGAGCTGCTGGACTGGCTGGCCGTAGAATTCATGGAGACAGACCACTGGAGTGTAAAAAAACTGTTGAAACGTATCGTTATGTCTGCTACTTACCGGCAGAGCTCGAAAACAGACGGAAAAAAAATTGAGAAAGACCCTTACAATGTCTGGATATCGAGGGGGCCACGCGTACGGCTGAGCGCCGAACAGGTCCGCGACCAGGCTTTGGCATGCAGCGGGCTGCTTTCGCGAAAAATGTATGGCCCGGGTGTCATGCCGCCTCAGCCCGACAAGATCTGGCAATCGCCTTACAGTGGTGAAAAATGGGTACTCAGTGAAGGTGAAGACCGTTACCGCAGAGGCGTTTACACCTATTGGAAACGGACGTCGCCCTACCCGTCCATGGTCACTTTCGACGCGCCCAGCCGTGAATTTTGTCAATCCAGAAGGATACTTACCAATACACCTTTGCAGGCACTGGTGACGTTGAACGATCCGGTATACCTGGAAGCTGCCGAGCAGTTGGCTACCAATATGCAAAAAAGAGGCCGTACACCCCAGCAGCAAATAACGGAAGGTTACCGGATGCTCACTTTCAGGAACATCGAAAAAAAGAACCTGAATACTTTGGTCAATGTATACAACCAGGCCTTGCAAGCATATAAATCAAAACCTGCAGAGGCAGACAGCATGCTATTGTACCGAAATGAAAAGTCACCTGAACTGGCCGCGTTAACGGTTTCGGCCAATGTCATGCTCAACCTGGATAACGTGATCACGAAGGAATAATCTTTGGCTTAAAGACAAACATTATGCAAAATCTCTTAAAAGAACTTCAGCATACGCACCTGCAGCATCAGACCAGGCGCCACTTTTTACAATCCTGCGGGTTTGGCCTGGGTGCTTTGGGATTAGGTTCTCTGATGGGCTCGTGCACTGCAGCTTCCGGCGACAGCACTCCACAATCTGTGAAAACCGGTATCCCGCAATTTGCCCCGAAAGCCAAAAGGGTCATTTATATCCACATGGCAGGCGCACCATCCCAGCTGGAGCTTTTTGACTATAAGCCCGAGCTTATAAAATACCATGGACAAGACTGTCCGGCCGAATTTCTGGAAGGTAAAAAATTTGCCTTCATTCAGGGTGTTCCAAAAATGCTTGGGCCTCAGGGGAAATTTGCGCAATATGGTCAATCCGGCGCCTGGATGTCTGACTATGTCCCCTATTTGCAAACTGTTGCCGATGAAATCACTTTCCTGAAAGCCATGCACACGGATCAGTTCAACCATGCACCCGCGCAATTGCTCATGCATACGGGAAGTGCACGTTTAGGACGCCCGAGTTTGGGAGCATGGTCGGTCTATGGTTTAGGTTCTGAAAATCAGAACCTGCCGGGATTTATAGTATTGGCATCTGGCGGGCAGCAGCCGGATGCTGGAAAAAGTGTCTATGGAAGCGGATTTTTACCGTCCGTATATCAGGGGGTTCAGTGCAGAACGGGAGGAGACCCGGTTTTGTATGTAAGTGATCCCAATGGAATGAACCGCGGCATGCGTAAACAAACCATTGAAGCCATCAATGAGATCAACCGCCAGACCTACGAAGATGTGCAGGACCCTGAGATTTTGACCCGCATCAGCCAGTACGAAATGGCATTCAGGATGCAAATGTCCGTTCCGGAAGTGATGGATGTTTCGAAAGAACCGCAGTTTATCCTGGATATGTATGGTGTAAAACCAGGCGAAGGCACCTTTGCGATGAATTGTCTTCTGGCCCGAAAACTGGTCGAAAACGATGTCCGCTTCGTCCAGCTTTTTGACTGGGGCTGGGATGGGCACGGAACTTCAAAAGATCACAATGTAGAAGGAGGTTTGAGACAAAAATGCCGTGAGTCTGACCAGCCTATCGCGGCATTGATCCAGGACTTGAAAATGCGCGGGTTACTGGAAGAAACACTGATTATCTGGGGGGCAGAGTTCGGACGGACACCGATGCAGGAAAACCGGAATGGCCTGGTGATGCCCTTTATGGGCCGGGACCACCATCTGGATGCCTTTACGATGTGGATGGCAGGAGGCGGTGTGAAACAGGGATATTCGCATGGAGAAACAGATGAACTGGGCTATTATGGAGTGAAAGGCCGTGTACATGTCCATGACATACAGGCTACTATACTGCATTTAATGGGCTTTGATCACGAGAAATTCACTTATCCTTTCCAGGGAAGGAATTTCAGGCTCACTGACACAGAAGGCAAGGTTGTTAAAGAAGTTTTAGCCTAGTTTATTTCAATTTATGTTTCAATTACTTCTCCAGTCGTCAGGCTGGGCACTTTTCATAGGCAGGTTCCATCCCTTGCTGGTTCATTTGCCTATCGGCTTTTTATTGATCGCTGCATTGCTGGAACTGGGCCGGCGGACAAATAAAATTAATGTCGGGGCTCCGGCGATTGCTTTTATATTATTGTGCTCTGCCATCGGTGCTTCCCTGGCATGTGTTGCCGGTTATCTGCTTTCACTGGGAGGCGGATACGACGCACTTCTGCTCGACAGGCACAAATGGCAGGGGATCGGCGTGGCCGCTTTTGCGTGGGTCGCATGGTTTGTGAGCATTGATAAATTCAAAGAAAAAATACCGCTCGTTTCAACCGTTTATGCAGGCACATTGGGCCTGGCCGTACTGCTCACCATGACCGCCGGGCATGACGGCGGCTCGCTGACGCACGGGGAAGGATACCTGTCTCAATATACGCCCGAGCCGTTCCGCACGCTGGCAGGAATGCCTCCTGGAAAGGTGCCTTCCGAGGAAATCAAGCCGATTGAAAATATAGAGCAGGCCCTTGTTTATAAGGATGTTGTCCAGCCTATTATGGAAATGCGTTGTACGCAATGCCACAATGCAAGCAAGAGCAAAGGGGGCCTCCGGCTGGACGATATGTCCTTCATCGTAAAAGGAGGCGAGAGCGGCCCGGCCCTTCTGGCCGGCAACAGCGCCGAAAGTGACCTGATCAAAAAGTGCCTGCTCCCGGAAAACGACGATCAGCACATGCCACCTAAAGGAAAACCCCAACTGACCAATGAGCAAATTGCACTGCTGTCGTGGTGGATAGAACAAGGTGCCCCTGCCGACAAAAAAGTGGGCGAGCTTCAAAAATCAGATGCTGTAAAACCGGCACTGGCATCGCTGACGTCGGGTAACCCTGCCGGTCCTGCAAAATCCACTGTTTCACCGGTGTTAAGCCTGAAAGTCGGGCAGGCGGATGAAAAACAAATAGATGCGCTCAGAAAAGCAGGATTACTTGTCAACTCGGTTTCGCAGGATTTGAACCTGCTGGAAGTCAGTGCTGTGAACGCGAAGGACTTTGACGATCGCCAGATCGCGTTGCTGACCGGTTTATCAGGACAAATCGTTTCTTTAAAACTGGGCGGTACCAAAATCACCGACGCCTCCCTGAAAGAAATTGCCAAATTGAAGTACCTGACCAAACTCCACCTCGACCATACAGCAATATCAGATGCCGGCCTGGCAAATCTGAAATCACTGGATTACCTAGAATACCTCAATCTGATCGACACAAAAATCACTGATAATGGCCTCAAAAGTATTGCCTCCATGAAGACCATGCGATCGGTATATGTTTGGAAATCCAATGCTACCGATAGCATTGTGAATCAACTGAACAGATCAAATCCGCATGTTGTCATCACCAATGGTATGAGCGGGCCAGCCATCGCACAGTTTTTACAAATCGGAAAAAATGCGGCCAGGGATTCAACAAAAGCACTCTGATACGTATCCATGCTGACAGAATTTGAATTGCTTATCGAGGAACTGGAGGCTGAAAAATTAAGGCTGAATGAAGAATTGCAGGAATGCCTTCAGTTTCAGGATTATAAATATGCCCAGTATTATCAAAAAGGCATCTGGCGGATTGAGAGAAAAATCGACCGGCTCAAACAACTGAACCGGAATCCCCTGGCACCCGATACACAATACCTGGTGGACGCGATAATCGAGTTGAATAAAAACAGGATCAAAGGATTTTCTCTGTTCTTCCTCAAAAATTCAGATTTTTATCTTCACTTCTACAAACTTCCCAATGACAAGCTCTATTGCCAGATTCCTGCAGAAAGCGAAATGTTGAAAGCACATTATTACGTTTATCTGCCACGCTTCAGAAAAAACATTTTATCACTGGGTTTCGACCTTCATGAAGACATGGCAGGAATTGAGTTTACAGTCGAAACCAACCTCTCATGCGACACCATACTCACCAAACTTTCGTTACTGATGTTTGATATTCTGCAAGTAGATACACGAGCGAGTGGATACATCACGAAAAAATTCCATGAATAGTCGGCCGGGCAACGCGCGTACCTCGCAAAATCTAAGGCATAGCACAAGTTGGTTCCCGCCGGGAAGAATCCTCTCAAATAATTTTTATATCACTTTAAACGCACAAAGGGTTTTCAGGGTTATCTTTCTGGCTGTCTGCTAACTGATATGGCTAAATTATTATACGGGGCGATTGGCTGTTTACTGCTACTTGTCTGGCTCCCAATGTCAGCGTTGTCTCAGCCGGACACGCTCAGGATTACCGGATCCTCTTATTTTGACGAAAAGCGGACCCTGGTCCTTTGCAATTATATTTCTGCCAAGTTAAAGATCCCCGTCAAATACGAAAATATCCCCTCCACAAAGCATATGCACGAACTGCTCAGGCAGGGAAAGGTAGATCTGGCGATGATGAACACCTTTCAGTATGTTTTTGCCAAAAGCGACCATATAACCAACATTGAGCCTTTTGTAATTCTGGGCGACAACAGTGGCAAAGCCAAGACCTACCGCAGTTGTCTCATCGTCAGACCGGCTAGCCCATACCGCGACCTGGGGCAGATCATCAGCGCAGCCGACAGGGTCAAAATAGATTTCGCCTATGTCGCATCGACTTCCGGGCACATTGTACCCCGCATGCAGCTGGCTGCCTCAGGCGTACAGTATCCCGAAGCACAGTTCGAGAGCGTTCATTTTTCGGGAGGCCACCTCGAGGCGATCCGATCGGTTATAGGCAAACGTGCCGACGCGGCGTTTGTATCCATAGATGATCTTATCAACTATCAGCTCACCGGTCAGATCGCCAAAGACGCAGTCAGAATTATCTGGACATCCTATCCGATCACCCAAAGCCCGGTCGTGGTACGGCGAAATTTACCGGACGCTCTGAAACAGCAGTTGAGATCATTATTCCTGAACTTACATCACGACGATCCCGCTGTGTGGCACCATGTTAAGGAGAACTGGGGAGCTGTTGGCCCCGTTCGTTTTGTTGATGCTTTGGCAACGGATTTTGTGTCTGTTCAGCAGGCGGCGGATAAGGTGGGCAAGCTCGTTTATTTCCTGAACTATTATGAGGAACGCCTCGCCCAGCAATCGCAGGAGCTGGCAAAAGGCGACGGCCTGATTGACGGCCAGCGCGCCAAAATCCAGCAACAGAAAGAAGTGCTCGACAAACAGATCATTCAGATAAGGACCCAGACCGCATCACTTTATTTACTGGGATTGATTGTTATCGGTATCGGCGTCATTATCACTCTGGTTGTGCGGTCCAGCCGGTCGAAACAACGGTTGAATGACAAACTGATCCTGAAAAACGATCAGATCGAACAGGCGCTTTCCGACCTTAAGCTTGCCCAGGATACGCTCGTCCATTCTGAGAAAATGGCGTCTCTTGGTCTGCTGACGGCTGGTGTCGCCCATGAGATCAACAATCCTGTAAATTTCATTTTCACCGGGATCAATGGATTGGAGAAAAACATCAATGCTTTGATGACGGTCATTACGGAAATGGAAAAAATGGAAGATCTGCCCGTTGAGCAGATCGCCATGCACCGGGATACCATTGAACTGGTCAAGAAAAATAACCGGTATGTGGCTGTGAAAGCGAGCTTAAATGAGTTTATCGACGGGATCAGGCTTGGTGCCAAACGTACCGCGGACATTGTCAGCGGCTTACGTGACTTTGCCCGTACCGACGAGTCTGAACGTACGCGGGCCCATATCCACGACTGTCTTGACTCTACACTTCTTTTACTTCAGTTCAAATTTAAAGAAGCCGGCGTCCAGCTCTCGAAGCAGTATGGCGATAACATACCCGAGATGGCTTGTTATCCGGGACCACTGAACCAGGTATTTATGAACCTGTTCACCAATGCCATCCAGGCTATCGAAGCCAGAACAGACGGAACCGAGGGACTGGTCAGCGTTACTACCAGGCAGATTGGTGAAAAAATTGAAATTACCATCAGTGACAACGGCACCGGTATAGAGCAAGGCATCCTGGCCAAAATCTTCGATCCTTTTTTCACTACAAAGCAGGTGGGCGAAGGTACAGGGCTGGGATTGTCAATTTCCTACGGTATCATCCGGAAACACCAGGGTACGCTGGAAGTTGAAAGTGAAGTCGGCCGTGGTACCAGATTTTTTATTTACCTTCCCACAAATTTAACACTGACTTAACTAACATAAGCCTTTCGCCTATTATGTTTAATATATATTAACAAAATGGCAATGGAACAAAAGCCCTATACCATCCTGTATGTTGACGATGAGGAGATCAACCTAAAGTTTTTCGCAGCCACGTTTTCATGGGAATATCATGTATTGACGGCCTTATCAGCGGAGGAGGGTTTGACAATATTTAAACAAAATGAGGTTGATCTGGTTGTGGCTGACCAGCGTATGCCTGGCATGTCTGGCGTTCAGTTTTTTGAGAAAATCTACGAACTGGACCCGGCACCGGCCCGCATTCTCCTGACGGGCTACGGCGACCTGGAAACACTTGTACAGGCGGTTAACCAGGGCAAGATTTTCCATTTCTTTCATAAACCCTGGGCTGAACAGGAACTGAACCGGGCATTTGAGAGAGCGCTGCAGATCCGGACTTTACAAAGAGAGAACGCGGCACTGATTGAAAATCTGCAACAGACCAACGAAAACCTGGGCCGGGCATTGGGTGAAGTGGAAACCCTTACCAAACTGCTGGAAGAGGAAAATCAGTTGCTCCGGGAGGAAGTGAACGAATCGTTCAATTTCGATGATATGGTAAGTAACAGCCCCATTTTTCAGGAAGTGCTGCACCGTACCGCGCGCGTGGCAGTTACAGACGCAACTGTCCTGATCACCGGTGAAACGGGCACCGGCAAAGAACTCCTGGCCAGGGCTGTCCACAGGCTGAGCCACCGCCGGCAGAAACCATTTATTAAAATCAATTGCGCGGCGCTGCCAGCCCAACTGATCGAGAGCGAATTATTCGGCCATGAAAAAGGGGCATTCACGGGTGCCACGTCCGCTCGTCCGGGCCGTTTTGAACTGGCCCATCAGGGTACCATTTTCCTCGACGAGATCGGCGATTTTCCGCTGGAGTTGCAGGCAAAGTTACTGCGTGTTCTGCAGGAGGGGGAATTTGACCGGCTTGGGGCAACACGTACCACCAAAGTTGATGTCCGGGTGATTACCGCTACGCACGTTGACCTCAATGCCGCGGTCCGGCAGGGTCGCTTCCGGGCTGACTTGTTTTACCGGCTCAATGTATTCCCCTTGCACACGCCTCCTTTGCGGGAAAGGAAAGACGACATTCCGCTTTTGGTAAGACACTTTGTACGTAAATATGCCGTCAAAAATGGAAAGGTAATCCGCCGTATCTCCAAGAAAACTTACCATCTTTTACAGGCGCATCATTGGCCGGGCAATATCCGCGAACTCGAAAACGTGATCGAGCGGGGTATCATTATGAGCAAAGGCGACAAGTTTAAAATAGACAGCTGGCTGCTCGAAGATTCCGCAGGCTCACCTCAGAATCCCGGAGAAAGCGGCGCCATCGAGTCACTGGAGGAAAACGAACGGATTCATATTGTCCGGGCACTTCAGCAAACCAACTGGCGGGTTACCGGTGACCAGGGTGCGGCACGACTGCTTCTGATCAACGAACGCACGCTGCAATCCCGCATTCGGAAACTGCAGATCCGGCGGCCCAATGATGCTGATGATTAATCATCACATTGAGCCACTCATTCGTGCCAGCCCTGTGTGACTTTCAGTAACTATTGTGAATGGCCGGATTTTCGAAAAAAACTATTGCATTTTAGGAATAATAGCATGGATTGTCTCGCAATTTCTCCCCTTTTCAGATTATCCCAATGTTAACCGCAATGCCGAGAGCGTTCATTTTTGACTAAATATCATCAAAAACGGGCCATATCATCAAAATTTGAATATCTGCATTTAATAACGATCTGATTTTCAACAACATGATCATTGGGCTGCTTTTTGATATAGAACAGGAAACACTAAATCCTATTCTATGAAAAACAAGGTTTACTTCCTGGAAGGCCCTTACTGGACAAAGGGGTTGTTGCCAACTTGCCTGCTCCTTATGACGGGACTCTGCGCTCCCACCATTTCCAGAGCAGCCGGCGCGAATCACGCCACGTATACCCGTGCAGGTTCCGGCGTGACGGACATCGATGCGGTCGACAAAGTAACAGGCAAAGTGACAGACGCTTCAAACAGCGGGGCACTCGCAGGCGTGAATGTACTCGTCAAGGGGACTTCAAAAGGCACCATCACGGATGCCTCAGGTAACTATTCCATTGACGTGGACAATGGCAACGATGTATTGATCTTCTCGTTTTTGGGTTTTGTGAGCCGGGAGGTAAAGCTCGGAAATCAGACTACCATTGATGTCTCTTTAAATGCAGATCCAAGGCAGCTGAATGAAGTTGTCGTCACTGCATTGGGTATCAAAAAAGAGAAAAAAGCGGTAGGGTATGCCGTGCAGGAAGTGAAGGGTGCCACCATGGTAAAGGCCCGCGAACCGAATGCGATCAGCTCTCTTACAGGTAAGGTGGCAGGTCTGACAATCGCTCAAAGTCCCGACCTGTTCTCCAATCCCAAAGTTACATTGAGGGGACGCACCGGCGTTTTGTATGTGGTCGACGGCGTGCCCGTCAATACGGATTCCTGGAATCTCAGCCCGGATGACATTGAGACCTATTCTGTCCTGAAAGGTGCGAGCGCGGCCGCATTGTACGGAAACAGGGGACAGAACGGAGCGATCATTATCACAACTAAAAAAGGCGCTTCCGCAAAGAAAGGATTTACAGTCGACTTCAATTCCAGTACGCAGTTACAGACTGGTTTCAACGCCATCCCCAAGTACCAGAGCGAGTACGGCCCGGGAAGCAACTTTCAATATTCCTTTGTGGACGGCCGTGGGGGCGGTATCAATGACAATGATTACAACATCTGGGGGCCGCGTTTCGAAGGCCAGCCGATTACCCAGTACAATAGCGAGAGGGACCCGCAAACTGGCAAGTTAATCCCTATACCCTGGCTGGCGAGGGGTAAAGACAACCTTACGAACTTTTTGAGAAACGGGCTTTTGAGCACCAATAACATTGCCATTTCCAATAAAAGTGATTTCGGGGATTTTCGCCTGTCGCTTTCGCAGCTGTTTCAGCGCGGCCAGGTCCCTAATACCAAACTGGGCGGAACGACCGTCAACATTGCAGGTGGTATCAACGCGGGTAAAAAGCTTCGTTTCGATGCGAGCATCAATTATAACCGCCAGTATTCCCCCAACTACCCTACCCTCGACTACGGCCCCGCGAGCCCTATTTACATTTTTACGGTCTGGGGAGGCGTGGATTATGACGTAAACGATATGCGCAACTATTGGCAGCCGGGCAAAGAGAACCAGCAGCAGTACAACCGCGAATACACCATTTACGATAATCCGTGGATGACCGCCTATGAAGCTTTGAAAACCTATTACAAAACCGACACTTACGGTTTTGCACAAGCAAACTACAAGGCTACGGATGACCTCACTTTCAATGTGCGCACAAGTCTGAGTGCATGGAACAGAAACCGGAGCACCAGGGCACCGATATCTTCAAACCTGTATAATTTTGGTTTTCCCAACCAGGCAGGAGGATACTCAGAAACATACGATACCTTTTTTGAAAACAATACGGAAGCTTCCGTAAAGTATGAAAAACGGTTTGGTCAGCGTTTTGGCCTTAACGCCTCGCTCTACGGAAACCTGCGTTCCGTGAAGGTTACCTCATTGAACGGGGTTACAACAAAAGGTTTGATCGTTCCCGGCGTTTATGCGTTGTCCAATTCGGTTCAGCCCGCAACATCTGTAAACGATTATGCAAAACGTCAGGTAGGAAGCGTGTACGGTTTTGTGGACATGGACTACAAAGATTTCCTATTCCTGAACGTAACGGGGCGTGTGGACAAATCAAGCACGATGCCCATCAAAAACAACACATACTTTTATCCATCGGCTTCTTTGAGCGCTGTCCTCTCCGAGGTGATTTCCTTTCCCGAGAAAATTTCTTTCGTGAAGATAAGAGGATCTTATGCCAACGTTGCCAGCGACTTTGTAGATGAAGAAAAGCAATATGAAATTTACAGCCTGCTTCCTACCTACTCCAATTCCGGGCGCTGGAACAACTCTTATACCGGCGTAAGCTACACGGGAACACTTTACAGCAACAACCTGGAAGCGGCCAGGGTAAAAACTTTTGAACTGGGCATGGAAGTACGCCTTTTTCAAAACAGGCTGGCTTTTGACGCGACGGTCTTCCGGAACGTGGAAGGGCCTGGCATTGTAAGCGTTCCCACATCAATAACGTCGGGCGTATCCGGTATACAGCAGAATGGATTTACCTATATCAGAAAAGGCGCTGAACTAACCGTTGAAGGGACAGCGGTCAAACTGGACAATTTCTCCTGGAACATAGCCGCTAACTGGTCCACGAACCATAAATGGCTTGATAAGATTGACGGAACACAAACCCGCAATGGGAACATCAAGCTGGGCGACCGTGCGGACAGTTACTTTATCAAGGATTTTCAGCGCGACGAGCAGGGAAATATGATCGTGGGAACCAACGGTATGCCTGCCTACAATCCATACAACACTAAAATCGGATATTACGACAACAAATTCACAGCCGGTATCAACAACACCTTCAAATACAAATCCCTGGTGTTCAGTTTTCAGGTCGATGGCCGTTTTGGCGGGAAAGTCAACAACTATATGTATACCAAACAGTTCGGCAGCGGAAGCGCGCCTGAATCTGCCAGCGAATACCGTCTGAAAGACTGGAACAACAGGAACGTTGAAGGTTACAAAGGCAGCGTGATGACCGATGGCCAGCGGATTGTGAAAGGGCAGCTGAACACCGACCAGGACGGTAACGTAATTTCCGACACGCGGGAATTCGCAACAAACGATGTGCCGGTTCTATGGCAGGCCTGGGCAACCAATTATTACCAGTCGGCTTATGTGGGCGCAAAAAACCGGACTTACGTGAAGCTGAGAGAGGTGGTGATCAGCTATAATTTACCCTCGGCACTTTTGGCCAAAACACGTTTCTTTTCCGCTGCAAGTATTTCCCTGGTTGGCAGAAACCTGCTCTACTTCACCGGAAAATATACCCGGAACATCGATCTGGATCAATTTACAGAGACCACGACGAGTTTCCAGACTCCATCTGTTAAAAGTTTCGGTGCCAACCTCAACCTGACATTTTAATCAAAAGCGCAATGAAAAATCTTAAATATATAATCTTTTCGCTCGCGGTCTGCCTGGCATCCTGCGAGGATATCGCTGACCTTCAAAAAGACCCGGGAGCCATTACCAGGCCGTCGGCAGATTTGATATTTGCAGGCATTCTGCTGACCAGCTATGATTCCCCGTGGAGTCTGGACCAACGCCACAACCAGTTTATGACCCAGAATGAAGCATACTATGAAGGCCAGCCTTACGGGTGGACGACCGGTACTTACGAAAACATCTACACCGCACTGAGAAACGTGAACCAGATGGAAATCGAAGCCGAAAAAATGGGTGATCTGGGCGCGCAGTACAAAACGATGGCCAAATTCTTTAAGGCCTATTTTTACAGCCGCGCAACTGAAATGTTCGGAGATATACCCATGACGGAAGCGATGAAAGGTGTAAGCGATCAGAATTTCAAGCCGAAATACGACAGCCAGAAAGACATTTACATTCAGGTTCTGAAATGGCTGGACGAAGCCAACGCCGAACTTCCCGCATTGATTGAAAAGCGCGTAACCATTCCCAATGATTTTATCTACAACGGTGATCTTTCCAAATGGCAGAAACTGGTCAATTCTTACAGATTGAGAACATTGATCAGCCTGAGCAAAAG
The DNA here is from genome assembly GCF_005869225.1 of Dyadobacter bucti. GTDB lineage: Bacteria > Bacteroidota > Bacteroidia > Cytophagales > Spirosomataceae > Dyadobacter > Dyadobacter bucti. Next base: position 1,110,070 of record NZ_SWFP01000002.1, read on the forward strand.
GGCCGACGATACGCCTGAGCTTAATGTGAAGCAGCAGTTTGCAACCATCCTGTCCGATCCGGCCAAGTATCCGCTGATCCTTACCAACGCGGATAATTTCCAGGTCATTTACAACACCTTCAACACCTATCCACTGTGGCCAAGTAACGGTGTTGTGGTTAAAAATGACAAAAGGAACACATTAGCCGCTACCTACGTGAATATTGCGAAAAGTACCAAAGACCCCCGCCTGATGGTGGTTGCGCTTCCCGCCGAAGCCCTTGCCAAAAATACGGACGTATTCGCCAGGTACGGCGGCGGAAAAACCGGCGATCTGCAGTCTACCCTGCTTGATCAGTCCAGTGCTGGCCTTTTGTCGATGATTAATTTTGATTTTTGGGAAACATCAGCTGCCGGTGTACCCGCGATCCAGCTGGGCGCTCCTGAGGTGAACTTTGTAATTGCCGAAGCCATCAACCGTGGATGGGTGCCAGGTAACGCAGCAGATTTCTATCAAAAAGGTATCGAGGAATCGATGAAGTTTTACAACATTGGCGCTGCGGCCGTGACCAGCTTTATAGCGGCAAATCCATATCCTGCATCCGCTGCCCAGGGACTTAACAAAATCCTCGAACAAAAGTATATGTCCTTTTTCGAGAACTCTGGCAAGCAGGCTTTTTACGACAACAGGAGAACGGGCGTACCAGCATTTGATATCGGCCAGTCCAATGCCAATAACAACCAGATCCCGGTGCGCTGGGCGTACCCCACATCGGAATACACCACCAATGAAGTCAACCTGAAAGCTGCGATTCAGGCGCAATTTAGCGGCGCGGACACGCAGAATGACACAATGTGGCTGATCAGATAAGAACATTCATAATTCCTAAACCCTTTACAGAATACTTGATGAGAACTAAACTCCTGATCCTTTCCTTGCTGGTGTGCACCCTTGCAGGCTATGCCCAGCAAACCAAAAACATCGTGCTGATTTCCATTGACGGGTACCGCTGGCAAGAAATCTTCCGAGGCGCGGATTCAACATTATTATTCGACAAAAAGTACCGCAAACAGGATTCTGCTGCTCTTTTCAAGAAGTACTGGGCCGCGTCCGCCCATGACCGGAGACAGAAGCTGATGCCCTTTTTCTGGAACACCATAGCCGGCCAGGGGCGGCTTTATGGCAACAGGGACCTTGGAAACAACGTCAACGTGAAAAACAAATACTGGTTTTCCTATCCCGGACGCAGCGAGACGCTTTGCGGTTACTATGATGAAAAAATCAATAGCAACAGTTACCCGAACAACCCTAATGAGAATGTACTGGAGTTTTTCGACAAACAAAAAGGCTTCAAAGGAAAGGTAGTCACATTTGCTTCCTGGGACGCAGTGTACAGGATCGTAAACCGCGAGCGGAACGGAATGCTGGTAAACATTCCGGGCGAAACTATAAAAGGCGCAAACCTGTCCGAGGCGCAGATCCTTTCAAACGAATTGCAGAAGTTCATTCCGGATTATTTTGGTGATGGTATCCGCTTTGATGCACATACCTATGCGCTGACCAAATCCTATGTCATCGCGAACCATCCCAGGGTTGTCCATATCGATTTCGCTGATCCGGATAATTTCGGGCATTCAGGGGAATACGATTCTTTCCTGGATGCGGCACATTACCTGGACGCTATGATCAAAAGCCTGTGGGAAACGATGCAAAAAGATTCGTTTTACAAGGATAAAACAACATTCATGATCTATCCCGATCATGGCCGCGGCACCGGTAAGCACTGGACAGGCCACGGCACTTCAGCACCTGGCTCCAATGAAACTTTTCTGGCTCTGATAGGCCCGGATACACCGGCAGGCGGGGAAATGAAAAACAAAGTCCAGATCTACCAGGACCAGTTTGCACAAACTGCGGCACGGATGATGGGATTTACGTTTACGGCAAATCATCCTGTGGGGGAAGGGGTGAATTTTGAATGAGTGAATTTTGAATGATTGAATGATTGAATGATTGAATGAGTGAATGAGTGAATGAGTGAATGAGTGAATGAGTGAATGAGTGAATGAGTGAATGAGTGAATGAGTGAATGAGTGAATGAGTGAATGAGTGAATGAGTGAATGAGTGAATGATTGAATGAATTTTGAATGTCAGGGTGAGTGGAGTCGAACCGAAGGACTGGGCCGGCGAACTATAAATGACTCCATGAGCCAATGACTTAATAAGAGATCTGGCTGCTGTATACCGGGGAATTAACTTTTAAATAATATTAAATGGTTTCTAAATATGATCTGATTGTTGTAGGGGCGGGGGCGTTGGGGACGTTTCATGCTTTTCATGCAGCGGCGGCCGGGAAGAGAGTGCTGCTTTTGGAAAAAGACCAGCGTCCTGTCAATGCAACTGTCCGCAATTTCGGTATGGTAATCGCCTCCGGTATGTCGGGGAAATGGTTCGATTACGGGGTGTATGGTACGGAGCTTTACAAATCGATCCAGCAGCGTTTCGACGTCTCGGTCCGCAATAACGGCTCGGTATACATTGCCTCGGACGACGATGAGCAGCAACTGCTCCATGAATTGAAAGCTACTTACGACACGAAGGGCTATAAAGCAGAGCTGCTTTCACAAACGCAGCTGCTGGCAAAATATCCGGCAATGAAGGCATCCTATTGCCGGGAAGCATTGTACTTCCCCCAGGAAGTAAGCGTCGAACCTAACCTGTTCATCCATAAGGTTCATGAGTACATGCTTTCTTCATTTACAAACTTTGAAATGAAAAGAGCGACTGTTGTGACGGATTGCAGCGTTTCGGGCAGTGACGTCGCAGTGACGATGGCCGGCGGCGAACGACTGCTCGCTGAACGGGCAGTTATTGCATCCGGGCACGAGTTCAGGCTGCTTTTTCCTGCATTGTTTAAAGAGCAAAAACTATCGGTCAGCAAGTTGCAGATGCTTCGCACAAAGCCGCTTCCCAAACTGGCAATGGCCGGCAACATCGGTACCGGCCTGAGTATCCGCCGGTATGAGGCCTTTACTGAATGCCCTGGATTTGCCAATATGAAGACACCCGACCATTTGCTGGAACTGGAAAGTTACGGCATCCATATTCTCCTCAAACAGGCGATCGACGGCACGGTCATCATCGGCGATTCACATGAATATGCAAAAATCGGGGAAGAGGAAAACCTCGGATACCAGCTGAACCAGCACATTAATGATCTGATGTTAAAGGAAGCAAGCCGGATTGCCGATTTCGACATGACAAACCTCAGTGAATCCTGGGCCGGATATTACGGTTTGCATGACCAAGAAGAAATCTTTGAACACGCAATAGAAGACAAGATTTTCATCACCGTGGGAATTGGCGGAAAGGGTATGACATGTTCGGCAGGTTATGCGCAGGAAAACATCAGCAAGATCTTTAACCAATAAAGCCACAGTCATGCAGGACAGAAGAAGTTTTATTCAAAATATCGGTGTGGCAGTGGGTACTGCGTTGCTGGCCAAAAATGTTTACGCCATTCCGCCGAGCCAGTCGGCTGAAAAGAAAATACTGCGGTTCGGGTTCATTACCGACCTACACCATTTGCAGTTTGGAAAACCGGAGGACATCCGAATGAAAGGCTTTATGGACGCGGTGATGCAGGAGAACCCTGACTTCATCGTACAGTGCGGCGACTTTTGCAGGCCCACCCAAACAGCCGGGATAGCAGGTATCATGGAGGAATGGAACCGTTTCAAAGGGCCAAAATACCATGTCCTGGGCAACCACGATATGGACTTTTGTGACAAGGAGACGATCATGAAAATGTGGGGTATGCAGCAGCGCTACTACTCTTTCGACCGGGAGGGATTTCACTTTGTGGTGATGGACCGCAACTTCCTGAAAAAGGACGACTTAACGCTCGTGGATTACAATGCATCCAACTGGGGGCCTCTACCCGCTCCGAAACGAAGCTTTACCGACCAGCCACAATTGGACTGGCTGAAAGAAGATCTGAAAAAAGCGCAGCATCCGGTCATTGTATTTATGCATCAGCCGGTATTCCTGAGTGATTTTTTTGACGAACTCGGCAATGCCAGTGACATCCTGAAAATCTTCGACGAGGCGAATTTTAACGCGGACAAAAACAATACGAATAACAAAGTAGCCGCGGTTTTCATGGGACATGACCATGACGACAGGCATGGCGAGCGAAATGGCGTCCATTATTTTATCATCAACAGTGCCTCCTATGTTTATACCAACAGCGGGGCGCATTATTACAAAGACCCGCTGTTTGCTTTCATCACCCTTGATCCGGAAGGCAAGCTGATCATAGAAGGCCGGAGCACTACTTACAGCAAGGAAACGCCCGACGAAGTGCGTGCCAGATTTCCGACCAGAATCAGTGATCACAGCGTCAGCCTATGATTTTCACCTCAAAACTCCACTTTTCATGAAGATACTGATCAGGAAATGGCTGGCACGTTCCCAGGTGTTTTTTATCCTCTGGTGTGTTGCGGCCGCCTTCGGGACGTACTTTTGTATGTATGCCTTCCGCAAACCATTCACGGCCGGAACCTATGGTGACTTTGCGCTCTGGGGCTTTCATTACAAGACAGTCCTGATTGTAGCGCAGGTGATTGGCTATATGTGTTCCAAATGGGTCGGTATCAAAGTCATTTCAGAACTCAAACCAGCATTCAGGCAAACGCTCATTGTCGGGTTGATCGTTTTCGCCGAAATGTCACTTCTGTTTTTCGGGCTTGTGCCGGCACCTTACAATTTCATTTTCCTGTTTTTCAACGGGCTTCCGCTGGGAATGGTCTGGGGGGTTATTTTCAGCTACCTGGAAGGCCGGAAGTTCACGGAGGCATTGGGCATGGGACTGAGTATCAGCCTGATTGTTTCGTCCGGTTTTCTCAAAACTGTTTATTTCCAGATACAATATTTTTTTCCGGGGTTGACCGAATTCTGGCTTCCTACAATAATCGGCTTGCTGTTTTTACCTGCTTTCCTGTTTTTTTCCTGGATGCTCCAGCTTATTCCGCCACCCACCGAGTCAGACAAAATACTGCGGTCGGAAAGACTTCCTATGACAGGTGATGATAAACGTCTGGTGATGAAAAACTTTGGTCTGGGCGTAATGGGATTTGTCCTCATTTACATCCTGCTGGCCACGATGCGTGATTTCAGGGATAACTTTTCGGTGGAGATCTGGAATGAGATCCAGCCCGGATGGGACAGAAACGTGTTCTCCAAAACAGAAGCTATCAGTGGTTTGATCGTGCTGTTTTCTGTGGGCTGCCTGTCTGCGATCCGAAGCAATTCAAAAGGATTTCTGGCTATTCAGGGGCTGATTGCATTTGGTATACTGATTTGCGGAATCAGCACACTGGCCTTCAGTTACAAATGGATCGGGCCGTTCAGCTGGATGGTTATGCTGGGTACCGGTATGTTCCTGGCATACACCCCGATACAGGTCGCATTGTTCGAACGGATGATCGCCCTTTTCAAGATAAAGGCAAATGCCGGCTTTTTTGTTTACATCTGCGATGCCTGCGGCTATCTCGGCAGCGTCATACTGCTGTTCTATAAGGAATTTTTCATGAAAGACCTTAACTGGTCTGCCGCATTAACGCAGTTTTGTTATGTTCTTACTATCGTTGCATTGCTTGCACTGGGTTTTAGCCACCTGTTTTTTTCAAAAAAAACAGCTCGGGATTTTCAGAAAAAGGGAGCATTGCCAGACGATGAAATAATCAAAGCGGCCAGGCCGGATTCCTATGTGGTACGGTGACCGAATTCTTGAAACCAAAATGGACGATATCGTTTTTAAATAAATAACATTCAAACTAAATAAATGACACAATGATTAAAATGGTCGTTTTCGACATGGCGGGAACCACGGTCGACGAAAATAATGTGGTATACAAAACACTCATGCGCGCGGTTAATGAAAAGGGACTTTCCGTAACGCTGGACGAAGTACTGGCAGAGGGTGCAGGAAAGGAAAAGCTTCAGGCCATCAGAAGCATATTGAGCTTAAAGCAGATTGAAGACGAAAAACTGGCCGCGGAGATTTTTGAGCGGTTCCTCATACTGCTCGATGACGCATACAGCACGCAGGATATTTTGGAGCAACCCAATGCCACCAGTGTGTTCCATGCACTGAGAGAGCTCAACATTGCCGTTGTGCTCAACACAGGCTACAACCGTCAGACTGCGGAAGCACTGGTAAAAAAGATAGGCTGGGAACCGGGAGTCCATTTCGACTGCCTGATCACGGCTTCGGACGTTGAACTTAACAGGCCCAATCCTGACATGATTTTACTCGCAATGAGCCAGTTGGGTATCACGGATGCAAGCGAAGTTGCAAAAGTAGGCGACTCCGCGATCGATATTGAAGAAGGACAGAATGCAGGTTGCGGTTTGAGTATCGGCATCACCACCGGGGCACACACGCCCGACCAGCTTCGTCAGGCCAGTCCGGATTATATTATAGGCAACCTCATCGAATTGTTGTCGATTTTTGAAGAAGCCGATAAAGCTGTTGCAGAATGAACCGACGGCCGAGTCCCCACACTAGGCAAACTTACTTACTACCTGTAAATTACTCACTATCAACAATAAAATGCGTATCAACCAAAGCCGGAGGATTTTTTCTTTTGGCTTTTTTTGTTTTTTCTATGATACAAAGTGCCTGACACCTAGTAGCATTTCATGGGATTTCTCTTATAAATTAGTATACTCGATCCGTAAAACGGCTACTTCGCTCAGATATGGACTACCAGACATTTAAGCCCCACTCCGACTTAGCGTCGCTAATAAAATGTTACTGGACATTAGAGGTTCCGGCAGAAGCAAACGCTCAGAAGCAGCGGATTCTTCCGGACGGCTGCATTGAAATGATATTTATTCTCGGAGACGATGTGAAACGGTACACAACAGCGGATCAATACATTCTGCAACCCCGTGCTATGATTCTCGGCCAGATCAGCAAGCCATATTTTATTGAGCCCACCGGTTATGTCAATTCTTTCGCTGTCCGTTTCTATCCGTACGGTTTTGCCAACTTTACTGCCATCCCCATTAAAAATTTCACGGATAAGGAAACCAGCATATTGGCGCTGTTTGGCGAAAAAATTTCAAACGAGCTCGAACAACATATAGTCAATGCCGAAAACACGGAACAACGCATTGAAGAAATAGAGAAGTTTCTTTTTGACAAGATCACAGAAGAAAGCGTGGTCGATGGAATCGTAAAATCGACTATTGAAGCCATGCTGTCGACAAAAGGAAGCGCCTCAATTCATCAGATCCTGAAAGACAATCCTTCAAAGAGGAGGCAGCTGGAAAGGAATTTTTCCAAACAGGTAGGACTAAGCCCAAAGCAACTGGGCAAGGCGATACGCTTACAGGCTGTTTTGAAAATGATGGCCGACAAAAAAACCGAAAGCCTGGCAGACGTGGCCTACGAAAGCCAGTATTTTGATCAATCCCATTTTACAAATGATTTTAAGGAGCTGGCAGGTATCAGCCCCAAGGATTTTTATCAGGACGGCGGACTGGCCCTTTCGTCAATTTTATACTCCCGGGAGTGACGTGTCGCATTTTTCCAATTTTTTAATCATTAAAAACGGCACATTGCAGCCACAATTAAACAATGATCAAAATGGAAAACCTTATTTCAATGTTTGAGATACCCGCATCCGATTTCCAGCGGGCAGTAACGTTTTACAAAGCAATACTCAATACCGAAATCGAGGAACTCGATTGGCAGGGGACTAAAATGGGGCTCTTCCCGGCTGATGGAACAAACGTTTCCGGATCGATCATCGAGGCGGCAGGTTACAGACCTTCATCGGACGGCGTGATCATATATCTTAACGGAGGCGATAATTTACAGGTAATTCTGGACAAGGTGGAAGCCAATAACGGCAAGGTGATTGTTGCCAAAACTGAAATCAGTCCGGAAATGGGTTTTTATGCCACGTTCGCGGATACAGAGGGGAATAAACTGGGCCTCCACTCGATGCAGTAGCGATATCCCGATTTATACGCAAGGTTACCGGTAACTTAGTTGTTGCCGTCGCCTCCTTTTTTATCATCATTGCTGATCCTTTTTTTCTGACGCTGGTTGGTCGTCATTTGACCGAATTCGTATTTCAGGTTAATGCGCCACCCTCTGCGGTACATGGCTACATCCTGCGTCTGCACAAAATTGGGACCGACAAAATCATTGCGCCATCTGATCCGGCGGTTGAAGGGATTGTCATAGCCCACGCCAATGGTGCATTTCTTTTTAAGGATCTCTTTTTGCAGCACCATGTTGTAGAAGCCAAAGCTCCCATTTTTTCCCTGCAGATTAACCCTGGGGGAGTTGTAGAAGCCAAAAAGCTGCGCTTTAATGCCTTTTCCAAAATCAATGGTCGAGTTGAGATTGATGCGGTACATCCAGTCTTTATTGCTGGTTGCGAGCTCCTTGCTTTCCAGTACATTGTAAAATACATTCAATGAACCATTCACAGTCCATTGTTTGGTCAGTTTCGTATTGGCGCTCAGGTTGACCCCATAGGCTGAATTCTCCGCCACATTTTGAAAGATCTGTTTCAGTACACCGCTGCTGTCCACGGTATTGATGCTTTCGATGGCATTGTTGGTCTGGCGCAGGAAGAAGGAAGCATTGAGACTCGTCTGCCGGATGGATATGCTGTAATTCGCCTCCACGGAATGCGTCAGTTCGGGTTTCAGATAAGGGTTTCCGCCATACAGGTTTTTGGAATCAGCCTGATTTACATAAGGATTTAGATAATAAAACTGGGGGCGCTGAATGCGTTGAGAATAGCTGAATCGTACCTGCTGATCTTTCTTCAGGCTGCGTGACAAACTAAGGCTCGGAATCAGGTTTCCGTAGTTGTTTGCAAAAGACGCTGTCCCGTTCAGGAAATGGGCCTGGATGAAGGTGTGCTCATAGCGTAACCCAAGATTGACGCCCCAGCGTTTTTTGGGCGTACGGCTATATACGACATAACCAGAGGTAACCTGCTGGGCATAATCGAAAATATTGGCAAGCTCGGGCATGTCTGTGAAATCTGTCGATCCTTCTAATGCGCTGGATATGCGGTAGTCGCTCAATATTTGCCTGAAGATGGTTTTGGAGCCCATTTCGAGCGTGCTGATGCTGTCGAGCGGATTGGTGAAATCGAGTTGAACTGTTCCCTCTTTATTGTTGCTGATGTTGTAGCTTTTCTCGCGGTAGTAAACATTGTTGCCGCGGTTCAGCAGATCCGACCAATAGTTACTATCCTCTTCTTCAAATGAATACATCATCAAAAGATTAATTTCCTTTTTCGGCTTTTTAAACAAACGGGTATAATCCAGGTTGATGGTCGCACCAGACCAGTCGTAGGTTCTGCTCATGTCCCTGCGGAAGTATTGCCCGGCATTGTCGTTGCTGCTCTCCTCAAAAACGATATCAAATCCATTGGTGTTGGCGCCATCATAATAATTCACTCCCGCTCCGATGCGGTTGAGTGAATCCACGTCCCAATCCAGGTTCAGCGTACCATAGAAATTCTGGCCATCGCCCCTCACCCACTGCGTCTGGTTCTGGTCAGTGACCGTGTCAGCATTTGTAAAAGAGCGTAGCAATTGCATATAACGCTTGTTCCTCCAGTTGCTGAAACCGCCGTTGGCAGAGATACCCAGGCCTTTCATCCGGTGGTTGATACTTGCATTCGGCCAGTTGTTCCATTGTCCGAAGTTAGGGCTGACCGATCCGCTGGTACCCCTCATGGTATTCCGTTTGGTAATGATATTGATGATCCCGGCGGTGCCTTCCGCGTCGTATTTTGCAGATGGTGAAGTAATTACCTCCACTTGCTTGATGATATCGGCCGGGATTTGTTTTAAGGCGTCGGACACGCTGCGGGCTACAATGCTCGATGGTTTATTATCGATCAGCACCTTGATATTCGAACTGCCGCGAAGCTGTACATTACCTTCAATGTCCACTGCCACCGAGGGTATTTTTTTGAGCACGTCGGTCGCATCCCCGCCTTTGATACTGATATCCTTTTCTGCATTGTAAACCATCCGGTCCGATTTTTCCTCAAACAATGCCTTCTGCTCACTGACCGTCACCTCATTCAGGTTTTGAACCGCCGGCACAAGCTTAATGATACCTACTTCGATATCCTCGTTTGTGGCCGATATCTTTCCTACCGTTTTGGTCGCATAGCTCATCAGTGAAACCTGAATGGCGTATTGCCCGGGAGGAACTTTGGTGAACACAAACCTGCCTTTGGAATCCGAGTTCGCACCCTCCATGATCTTTCCGTCTTTCAGGAGGGCCACAGCTGCAAATTCGACGGGTTTGACGGTTGCTGAGTCCATCAGCAAACCCGAGATTTTAATGTGCTGTGCCGACACCAGGCAGAAACTCGCAGCGAACGCAACCAGGGAGAGTAGTAATATTTTCATAACATGGCGAAATAGATGATGGTCAGACGGGCATCAACCTTTGGGTTCCGGCTGACCGGAATATCGCAATGACACCTTTTGATCCGGAATGTTGCACGCCGGCAGGGAAAAATCATTCCACGCGCCATCCTGACAAATGTGCGAAACTGTTCTGTCCGGCTGAAAAAAAGTAGACGAACCGGGCAAAAAGTAGATCAACAGAGGTGCTGCATGCTTATCTGTTTGAAAATGCCTGCTGATATCCCGCAGGCGTCTTTCCGGTGATTTGTTTGAATTGCTTGTAAAAACAGGTGAAGTTGTGAAATCCGCTGTCATAGCAAATCTGCTTGATCCCCATGTTATTATTAATGAGCATTTTACATGCGTACCCCACCCTGATCTCGGTCACAAATTGTGAGAACTGCTTGCCAGTGCGGGACTTGAAATACCTGCAGAAAGAATTGGGCGACAGCCCGGCTATGGAAGCCACCGTTTCGAGTTTGATCTTTTCCCTGAAGTGGTTGAGCGTATACTTATATATTGCGTTGATCCTTTCATTTTCCTGCTCCGGATTGTCGTACCGGAAGCCGAGGGAAGCCAGTACACTTTTATCGCTTACGTTACTTGCGGCAACCAGCGACTCTATCAGCAGCATAATCCGGTAAGGCCCTTCGGCATGATACAGCTGTTCCATAAGGTCTATCACTTTCACCGCGATTTCCCCTTTCAGCGCCAGGCCGCGTTTTGCTTTCTCGAGTACGTTTTTTATGACAGCGTTTTCTGCAAGCATTAAAAAACGCTCTCCCCAAAAATTCTCCGTAAAGTGGATCACAGTTGAAAATGGCGAGTTAATGTCTCCCTGATCAGATCGTTCTTCTACGTCAAAATGCCAGAAATGAGGTAAGCTGGCACCGACAAGAACCACATCCCCGGCATTAAATCTCCGGACATCGTCCCCTACGAACTGGGTACCGCTGCCTTTATGAAAACAGATCAACTCCACCTCGCTATGACAGTGCCAGCGGCTGTTGATGTTCGGAATGAGCTCTCTTCTTATACTGAACGACCTGTTGGGTGTGGTAGCAACCTGGAGAATTTGAGGCTTCATAACTTAGTCTGGTATTACCGATATTTGAGTTGGTCCCGGAGCATCATTTCCAGGTGATAAAAAGGTATAGTCTTAATGAAGGATTAAAAAAACACAAAAAAAAATATAGAATATATAAAATGGTAAAATAACTTAATAACTGGATAATGTTTGCCCCCCGGACCTTCGCTGCATATATTTTCTTTGTAATGTTCATTGGATCAAACCAGACCTTAAACATCCCTATGAAGACAAACTTTTACATTGGTTCAAATACCGGATGGCAATATCAAACGACCTTTTTTTTGATTATACAGTCGGAAGACCCCGGTATAACGACCTAATGTAAAACCCAACTTGGCGGCTTCCGGAGAAGCTTCATCCCGGACTTTCAGTTTTTACCATTCAACCGAATGTGACAGACGAAGAGTGCAACCTGCAGTTTTATGAAAAATAATAAGCTAAATATTCCTGTAAAAGAACGAAGCCGACCCTCTCTAATTCCAAGTATTAATTGACTTCTGTTCAAACCTTCAAGGTGCATTTCATGCTGGCGGCTGTTGGTGACGGCTGTTCATTGAGATCAATATGCCTGTTTAAACCATCAAAAATTACCCTTTAAACCAATCAATTACCTACTATGAAACACAATTTACCCAGACGGACCAGGGCTAATTCCCCGGGTCACCCACTGCTGATGCAGTTGCTTTTTTTCTTCGCTGTTTGCCTGGGATCCGGGCCAGTATTTGCCCAGCAGGTACAAAAAGTAACCGGTACCGTTATTGATTCAACCGGCACAACATTGCCCGGTGTGAACATCATCGTGGAAGGCTCGGGGAACCGGGGCACTTCTACCGACGCTGACGGGAAATTCGAACTAAATGTCAATCCAAATGCAACACTGGTCGTCAGCTTCATCGGTTACCAGACCCAGCGCGTAACGATCTCCGGTAAAAGCGTTCTGAATATCCGTCTGGCCCCTATGGCCGCGAACCTGAACGAAGTCGTGGTAGTCGGTTACCAGTCTCAGGAGCGACGAAAACTGCTCAGCTCGGTAGCCACTGTTTCCGGTGCCGACATCAACAAGCGCGTGGGTACCAATCCCCTGACGCTCATGCAGGGCAAACTGCCGGGATTACAGGTCGTACAAGGGTCTGGTGAGCCGGGTAACGAAGGGATACAGATGCGGGTGCGGGGTATTACTACTTTCAGCTCGGTCGGTAACGATCCGCTCGTGATCGTGAACGGCTTGCCTGGGAACCTTACTGCGCTCAACCCCAATGATATCGAATCCATTTCCGTACTGAAAGATGCTGCTTCCGCGGCCATCTACGGGTCCAGAGGATCAAACGGCGTCATTGTTGTCAAAACCAAAAAAGGCAAGGCAGGCTTTGCACTCCAGTACAATTTCAATATCGGGATTTCAACAACCGCCAAACTGCCTGAAACGATCAGCAACTCAGCGGAATTCATGGAGCTGTCCAATGAAGCGCGGAGGAATTCATCACTTCAGCCACTGTACACACAAGACCAGATCGATCTCTACCGCAATGCGACTGACCGTGTCAAATACCCCAATCACAACTGGCTTGATGATGTATTTGTTACCGCATACACCAAAAACCATTTCCTGAACCTGAGCGGGGGAACAGAAAGCACTACTTATAATGTTGGTTTCGGAATCACGGATCAGCCGGGAACGGTCATCGGTTTTGATTACCAAAAGTACACAGTGAGCATTGGCCTCTCTTCCCGTTTGAATAAAAGGGTGACATTTGGGACAGACCTCCAGATGCGTTACGGTAACAGAAACGCGCCAAGGTCGGGCGGAGGGGATATTTTCCTGTCCACGCTGGCACAGTCGCCCCTCTACCCTGCGCAGGCGCCGGACGGCAGGTGGATCGCATCCGCTTATCCCAACGAACAGCGGAACAAAAATCCTGTGGCCATCGCAAAAAATGATGTCCGGATCAGGACACTGGATTATTATGCGCAGGGAAACATATCGCTCGACGTTGACATCATCGACGGTCTCCGGTGGGAAAACCGCGGTGGGGCTACCTATTTTTCTCTGAAAAACAATGATTTCAGGCCTCGTATACCTATGTATTTTTACAACGACATGAGCCCTGCCGGAAACCTGGACGTAGGCGCCCCCGGTCTGAGCGTGCGCAGGGAGGACAATATCTACGGGTCGCTTTACAGCCAGCTCAATTTCAGCAGGAAATTCGGCCAGCATAATTTGTCGGTACTCGCAGGTGCGCAGCAGGAATACAATACATACAGTGAGCTGAACGCCGGCAGAAACGCATTTCCTTCCAACGACCTGCGGGAACTGAATGCCGGCCCGGCGGATGGCCAAAGCAATAACGGTGCTGCGTCGGAATGGGCGCTCCGGTCTTTTTATGGCAGCTTAAATTACGATTTTAAGGACAAATACCTGATTGGCGGAAGTATCCGGTACGATGGTACTTCCAGGCTGCCTTCCAATACACGCTGGGGAACATTCTATTCGGTTTCGGCAGCATGGCGGCTCACAGAAGAAGCATTCTTAAAAGATGTTTCCTGGCTGAATGATGCGAAGGTCCGTGCATCGCTGGGAGAAGTCGGGAACCAGAACATTGTTACGGATGCCAACAGGGCAGCTTTAACACCCTACCCCTACCAGCCTGTGCTGTCGCTCCGCAACTATGCTTTCTCGGGTTCCGTAGCTACAGGTTATTCCGCGTCCACGCTGGTAGACCCGGCGCTGAGATGGGAAAGTACCCGGGTATTCGACGTCGGAATAGATGTTACGGCATTTAACAACAAGCTTAATATCACTGCCGACTGGTACAACAAGTACACTTTTGACATTCTTCGCACACCGCTCATCCCGATCTGGCTGGGACTCAACGCCCCGGTCATCAATAACGGCGCTTTGCGGAACAAGGGTGTAGAGCTCAATATCGAATACAAAAACAGGATCGGCAATGATTTTTCATACAGTATCGGCGGAAATATCCAGACCTACCGGAATAAAATCGAGAGCTATGGAGTCAAAGAGATAGGCAGCAACACGATCCGGGAGGAAGGAAGGCCTCTGGACCAGTTTTACATGTATGTGTGGGACGGTATATTCCAGAGTCAGTCGGAAATCGACAATTCTCCGGTGCAGCCTGTGAAACCGACTCCGGGCGACCTGAAAATCAAGGATGTGAATAACGATGGTAAAATCGACCCGAACGACCGGACGTATGTGGACGGACGCTATCCCTCTATGCAGTACTCGTTTAACATCGGAGCCAATTGGAAAGGTTTTGACCTGAGCCTTCAGATGTACGGTTCGCAGGGCCAGAAAATCTATGTGAACGGATGGGGTGCCGAACCGTTCAGACAGGGATCGGTCCCTACTACGGACTGGAGAAACCGGTGGACGCCTGAAAATCCGAGCACAACAATGCCTAAAATTTACGTAGCCGATAGTTATGCGCCGGTTCAGAACTATGCCTCTACCTATTTTCTCAAGGATGCTTCTTTTCTGAGGCTGCGTGGCGTTCAGTTGGGATACACCGTGCCGATTAAAATAATCAGCAAGATAGGCGCGAAATCGCTGCGGGTATATGCCGTGGGGGACAACCTTTTCATGTTCAGCAAATACCCCGGGCTTGACCCTGAACGCGTAAGCGTGAGCGGAACTTATGTGACTTATCCTCAGATCAAAACGGTCACATTTGGCGCCTCCATCCAATTCTAAACCCCATTTCAAAAAGTATTGACATGAAAAAATATAGCAAAAACATATTATTCCTGCTGTTGTTTTGCCTTACGGCAGGCTCCTGTAAAAATAATCTGCTTGACGTCAACCCACTGGAAAGCAGGTCGACGACCACTTTCTGGAAGACAGAAGCCGATGCCGAATATGCATTAACCGGACTTTATAACTTCCTGTATGCACCCGGCGGAGGTTATTCCAACTCGCAGTTCCAGATATATGCATGGGACAATTTCAGCGATAACACGTACAGCCCCGATAACTATGGCGGCGGACAGTCGGCGCTGGCCTCCGGGATAACACCTCAGTCGGGCGAATTTGTAAGAAATTACTATGACAACAGCTACCGTGCAGTAGCTGCGATCAACACTTTTCTAGCAAACGTAGACAAAGTCTTGACCGGCGATAAGCTCGAAAAATACAAGGCAGAAGCATATTTCCTGCGTGCATTCCATTATTCGTGGCTGGCGCAGCTTTACGGCAACGTGGTCATCACGGAGGAAGATCCGTTCAGCATTGATTTCAAAACAAAAAAAACAAAGTCGTCGCGTGACGAAGTGGTGAACTTCGTACTGGCCGATCTGGACAAGGCCATTGCAGGTCTGCCCGATGATCTGTATGGCAACGGCCATGCTGTAAAAGGCTCTGCCCAGGCCTGGAAAGTAAGAATGCTGCTTTTCCAGAAGAAATATCCGGAGACTGCCGCGCTCGCAAAACAGATCATCGACGGGAAAGTGTATTCTCTTTTTGACAACTATCTCGGGAATTTCTACAAGCCTGCACAAAATTCCAGCAAAGAGATCATGTTTTCGGTGAAGTACCAGCTGCCGAACATTTCCCACCAGGACAACGGACTGGCAGTTCCCCTGTTCCGCTGGAAAGAAGCCCAGGGCACACAGGACCTTATTGACTCCTACGAAACCGCCACGGGAAAGGCCATAAACGAAGCCGGGAGCGGGTATGATCCTAAAAATCCGTTTACGAACAGAGATCCGAGGATGCGCATGACATTTTTCTTCCCGGGTGATACAAAAGAATCGTCGGGCTGGCCTTTTACCGGTGACCTTTCGGTGGCCACACCCGGAAAAGGCGGCTGGACCAACGGTTACTATGCAGCAAAAAAATGGCTCGACCCCACACTTGTCAATCCTGATTATGGCGTTTTGGGAGACAACGATTTTGTGCTGATCCGTTATGCAGATGTGTTGCTGATGCACGCCGAGGCCGAAAACGAAGTAAACGGACCATTGAACGCCTACGCTTCGGTGAATGCGGTGAGGGCAAGAGTGGGAATGCCTGCTTTGCCCACCGGACTGACGAAAGACCTTTTCCGCGAGCGCATCAAGCAGGAACGCAGGTCCGAATTTGCGCTCGAAGGGATCCGCTATTTTGATTTGAGAAGATGGGGAATGGCTACGCAGAAACTGAATGGGTTCGTACAGAATCCGCTGGCGCCGACAGTCAGGACGAAGTATGAAGACAAATACCAGTTCTGGCCGTTACCTCAGACAGAGATAGACCGCAACAGCCCGGAGCTGAAACAAAACGACGGTTATTAGCCCATTAAAAATCCTAAACACGCAAACCCGCGCCCGAAGGTAATATTACCCGGTCGCGGGTTTTCACACAGCTGAAAAACCCTTTGCAACAGGAAGTCCTTTCAAATAATAACTACAAACCATGAGCAGATTATCTCCATCAAAGCTATGCAAAATGCCTTTTTCGATAGGTATTGTTGTTTTTCTCCTTTTTTACAATTCCAATTCAGCCCATGCCCAGCAAAACCTGAAACTTTGGTACAAACAGCCTGCCCGAAACTGGAGTGAGGCCCTGCCGGTGGGAAACGGGCGGATCGGTGCGATGGTCTTTGGGGGCGTGAATGAAGAACTGATCCAGTTGAACGAGGAAACATTATGGTCGGGCGGGCCGGCCAATAAGAACCCGAATCCTGATGCATACAAATACCTTCCGCAAGTCCGGAAAGCTTTGGAAAACGAAGATTACAAACTGGCGGAAGAACTCACCAAAAAAATACAGGGCCTTTTCACTGAATCCTACGAACCGCTGGGAGATCTGATGATCAGGCAGGAACTGGCAGGCAAACCGTCCGCCTACCGCCGGGAGCTGGACATTTCCAATGCGGTATCCACTACCACGTTCACCTCGGAAGGCACGGAATACAGCCGGGAAGTATTTATTTCCGCACCAGACCAGGTCATGGTCGTGAAGCTGAAAGCCGGTAAAAAAGGTGCACTGAATTTTACAGCTTCTACTTCCAGCCCTTTGGTATATAACAATGTCGCGATCGCAAATGACCAGCTTGCCATGAAGGGACAGGCACCCTCACACACGGATCCGAACTATCTGCAGACCATGGAAATTCCGGTCGTTTACAACGATCCTTCGCAATGCAAAGGCATGCGTTTCGAACTGCGGCTGAAAGTGAAGGAGTCGGACGGTGAGGTTACCACCGACAGCGCCGGGGTACATGTACGCAATGCCAGTGAGGTCGTACTTTTGCTTTCGGCGGCAACGAGCTTCAATGGATTTGACAAATGCCCTGATAAAGACGGAAAAAATGAAACAGCACTGGCAGAACAATACCTGCAGCCGGCCCTTGCCAAAAGTTTCGATGTTTTAAAAACAGCTCATGTTAAAGATTACCAGCACTTTTTCAACCGCACCAGCCTGGTTTTAAACGGGAACCCGGTACCGGACAAGGCTATGGATGAGCGCCTGAAGGACTATACCGAAGGTGCCAGAGACCCGGGATTGGAAATGCTGTATTTCCAGTTTGGGCGCTACCTGCTTATTTCAAGTTCGCGCCCCGGCGGCATCCCGGCCAATTTGCAGGGAATCTGGAACAGCCACGTCAGGCCGCCCTGGAGCAGCAATTTCACGACCAACATCAACACCCAGATGAACTATTGGATGGTGGAGACGGCGAATTTATCTGAACTCCACACCCCGCTGCTGGACATGATCGGCCAGCTGGAAAAAACAGGGACCGAGACCGCGAAGAACTATTACCGCGCCAAAGGCTGGACACTGCATCACAACACGGATATTTGGGCGACAACCAACCCCGTGAGCGGTAGCCCCTCCTGGGCCAACTGGCCTATGGGCGGTGCCTGGCTTTGCCAGCATCTTTGGGAGCATTACCAGTTTACCGGCGACCAGGAATTTTTATCCAAAACGGCATATCCGCTGATGAAATCTGCCGCTATCTTTTGTCTCGACTGGCTGATCGAAGATCAAAACGGCAAGCTGGTAACTTCACCCTCCACCACGCCTGAGAATATTTTCATTGATGCAAAAGGCTATAAAGGATCCGTGTCGGTTGCAACAACCATGGATATGGCTATCATCTGGGACCTTTTTACAAATCTCATAGAAGCTTCCGAAAAGACAGGCCAGGATGCCGACTTCCGGAAATTGCTGATCGAGAAACGCAGCAAGCTGTTCCCGATGCAGATCGGCAAAAAAGGGAATCTGCAGGAATGGTATAAGGATTGGGAAGAGGCAGAACCAGAGCATCGCCACATTTCACATTTGTTCGGATTATTCCCGGGCAGGCAGATATCCCCGCTTTACACGCCTGCCTACGCTCAGGCTGCCCGCCGGACAATGGAATTGCGCGGGGACGGAGGTACGGGATGGAGCAAAGGCTGGAAAATAAACACCTGGGCGCGGCTTCTGGACGGCAACCATGCCTACAAGCTGATTCGTGAGCAATTGAAACTGACCGGTGTGGAAGGAACGAACTATGCCAAAGGTGGGGGTACGTATCCTAATTTACTCGATGCCCACCCTCCTTTTCAGATCGACGGCAACTTTGGCGGCACTTCCGGTATGACTGAAATGCTGCTGCAGAGCCATGACGGTTTTTTGAACATTCTTGCGGCAATTCCTGACGATTGGACCACCGGAGAGGTAAAGGGGCTGCGGGCCAGGGGCGGATTTGAGGTAGATATTACCTGGAACAAAGGACAAGTCTCTAAACTGGCGGTCCGGTCCAAACTGGGTGGTAACTGCCGTATCGCGGTTCCGAATGCACTTAAACTTGAAAAAAAGAGTCTGAAACCAGCCACCGGCGACAATACCAATCCATTTTACAAATCGTTTCGCGCGTCAACAGACCCTACGAAAGGCACCGGCAAGCCGACCTTCGATTTCATGACCGAAGCAGGAAAAGAGTACGTCCTGATCGGGAAATGATACGTTCTGTAGCTACTTCTAACCTGGGTGAAGCCTCCATCCAGGTTAGAATACAAATGACTGTTCATACGCAAAAAACCAGCCCGGATTCCATTATTTTGTTTTTTATGCAAACGTTTGCATTGATTTATCCTATTTTATTTAATTTAGTGCAAAAATAGCTCATTTGCCCTGTATGAGCAATTTGAGGGCTATTTGTGTACCGACAAGCCGGTCTGAGGCGGCCAGCAAATACAAGATTTAAAAAAATGGAAAATCAGTTCAAAAAAATTAAAGTGGCCATTTTAGGCGTAGGAAACTGCGCCAGCTCGTTGGTGCAGGGCGTGGAATACTACACAGTATTTTCCGAAAAAAAATCGGGCTTGATGGCAGACGACATCGGGGGTTATAAGGCAGGTAACATTGAGTTTGTATGTGGGTTTGATATCGATGAACGTAAGATCGGGCTGCCACTGAAACAGGCGATTTTCGCCAAACCCAATTGCGCTATCGTACTCAACCCGGATGTGAGATCCGAGGCACCGGTTTACAGGTCTCCGGTGATCGACGGGGTATCTCCGCTGATGGCCAACTATCCGCCGGACAACCGGTTTATTATCAAAGAGAATTTGAAACCTACCGACCTGCTGGCGAGCCCAGGCGCCCATGATGCGGCCTTCGTTCAGGAGCTAAAGCAAGAAATTATCCGACACCTGAAAGACCATGAAGCGGAAGTGCTGATCAATTACCTGCCGGTCGGCTCTCAGCTCGCGACAGAGTTTTACGCGGAAATCTGCCTCGAACTCGGAATTTCGCTGGTGAACTGTATTCCTGTTTTCATTGCTTCCAACCCCGAATGGGAACAGAAGTTCATCGATGCCGGAATACCGATAATCGGGGACGATATGAGAAGCCAGTTTGGTGCGAGTATTTTGTCACAAATGCTGCAAGAACTGGCCTTTGAGCGTGGGCACCATGTACGGGCACACATTCAGCGCAACGTGGGCGGTAATACGGATTTCCTGAACATGGAAGACAAGAACCGGCTGAAATCGAAAAAGATATCGAAGGAAAATGTCATCAGGGCGCAGAACGACATACGGGGAATTTCGACGGAAGACAGCTTTTTACATGCCGGACCATCCGAATACATCGCATACTACGGAGACAATAAAGTGGCTAATTTCCGCCTGGAGCTGGAAGGATTTATGGGTGCACCGGTTTTCCTGGATGCGCAGCTTTCGGTACAGGATTCGCCCAATTCCGCCGGAGTGGTCATTGATGCGATCCGGTATGTGTACGTTGCCCGCGAACTTGGCCTTGTGGGAGCCCTGAGAGGGCCATCGGCATCTACCCAGAAAACCCCTCCGGAGCAAATGATGTTCAACGACGCACTTTACGAGTGCCATGCGCTGGCCAAAAGGGAGCTTACCGAATCCACAAGGAGACAACTTATGCAAACTGCCTAAACCCTGGTTAGCGGTTTTAACCATCCGCTGATCTCCCGTAAAAAACAGGCCCCGGACTTGCAAATCCGGGCGCCTGTTTTACTTAAATTACTCCGCCCGCACCTGCGACTTTCTGCCGAGGTTTTATTGCGCAGACCTATTGCGCAATAAAGCTGCTTGCATTCTCCGGCCTTATATCGGTCAGCGTTCATTTGTAGATGGTAAGTGACCGCCAACAATATCTTCCCTGCGCTTTTCCCTAATGCGGGCATAGGTGGGTCTGCAGGTTTTTCAACCATACCGTTGCCGTCGGATTCTTCAATTTCAGATAGTTTGTGAAACAAATAAGGTACGAAGGATTCACTATCACATACAATTTCAAATACCTGGCAAACGCCTTCCTTCATGACGGGCAACAGCGGCTGATTGAGGTTCTTGCTACCCTATTACGCTGTTCATTACCGGACACCGTCTGTTCTTCTGCGGACACGGATTTTTCCGTCAAAAACACGAAATAGCTACTTTCTGCCTCAATAAGCATGTTTTTGAAAACTGGCACGCATTTGTACTAGAAAATATAAACAAATTGTTTTTGAGCATGCGCCGAACGTATCTGGGAGAATTTGAAGAGCTTGTTTTGATCATGACTGTCATTCTGGACGACCAGGCTTATGGGGTCACAGTTAGTCAGGAAATAGAGCGGCACACCGGCCGGGTGGTCACCTTTGGCGCGATACACAACACCCTGATCCGGCTGGAAGAAAAAGGCTTCGTCACATCTGAGCTGGGGGGAGCGACTACCGAGCGCG
Source organism: Dyadobacter bucti (assembly GCF_005869225.1). Lineage (GTDB taxonomy): Bacteria > Bacteroidota > Bacteroidia > Cytophagales > Spirosomataceae > Dyadobacter > Dyadobacter bucti. The sequence continues at coordinate 1,131,792 of NZ_SWFP01000002.1, forward strand.
GCGGCAGGCGAAAACGCCTTTTTAAAGTAACGAATCTGGGAAAGATCGCGCTGGAGGATATACAGCAACTGCGTAACAGGCTTTGGAAAATGATGCCCGACAACAATTTAAAGCCAAGCGGCATATGAACCAGCCACAACCGCCACAGTGGACAAAAACTCTGCTCCGCTGGCTGCACCCTGAAAACACGATTGAAGAAGTGGAAGGAGACCTGGACGAGCTGTACGCCTACTCGGTACAACGCGCCGGAAAAACGAAGGCTCTACTGCGTTACCTGCTCAATGTCGTAACCGTTCTGCCGCCCTTTGTACGCCGGCGTCCTGGCAAAACAATATATGATCAACCATTTTCTCTTAGCCCTGATATGTTAAAAAATTATTTCAAAATCGCCTGGCGGAACATTGTCCGTCAAAAAGCTTATTCTATGCTGAACATTGCCGGTTTATCCATCGGCATGGCTTGCAGCATACTGATCCTCCTTTGGGTTCAGAACGAGCTGAGTTACGACCGCTTCCATACCCGCGCTGATCAGCTGTTTAGGCTGACCTGTAGCGCTGGCGACTTCAAAACAGCCGTCAGTGCGGCTGGAATGGCCAGAGGGTTGCAGGCGCAGCTGCCCCAGATCAAAGGCGGAGTGAGGATGAGCAAACAGTATTCGTTGCTGTTTGAAGCTGGCGAAAAAAAGATGGAAGAAAAACGCGTTTTTTATGCCGACTCCAATTTTCTGGAGGTTTTCTCTTTTCCGCTGCTGTCAGGAAATGCGGCTACGGCACTCAGAGATCCGGGAGCTATTTTGATCACTGAAGAAACGGCAAAAAAATATTTCGGTACAAGCGATGCAGCAGGCAAGACCATCCGCATCAACAACAACGAAAATTTTACAATCGCGGGCGTCCTGGCCAATACGCCTTCCAATTCGCATTTGCAGTTCGATGTCATCATTCCTATGAAAACCATGGCCAAGTGGAGCCGGGACATACAAATCGAAACCTGGGGCAATTTTAACTTTTATACCTATCTCGAACTCGATCCAAAAACGGCGGCCTCTGCCTCCGCCCGGCAGAAACTTACCCAACAAATAGCCAGAATTTTCCACGAGCACGGCCAGACGGTTAAAATTGACTTCCAGCTACAGCCACTAACGGATATTCACCTGCATTCCAATCTGCAGATTGACCTTCCCGGGCATGGTAACATGCAGTATGTCAATATTTTCTTTGTCGTCGCAATCTTCATCCTGATTGTGGCCTGTATTAATTTCATGAACCTCGCCACGGCACGCTCCGAGCGCCGGGCCAAGGAAGTAGGACTGCGGAAGGTGGTAGGTGCAAACCGCTATCAGCTGATTTTCCAGTTTCTTGGCGAATCTTTCATCTTCTCATTCCTATCGCTGGTGATCGCAATCGGGATCGTATACATGCTGCTGCCCATCTTCAAAATGCTGACGGAGAAACCCCTGACCATTCATTTGCTGGATGGAAAACTCCTGATGAGCCTGATGGGCATAGCGGTACTGACAGGCTTGCTATCCGGCAGTTATCCTGCATTGTTCCTGTCGGGTTTCGCGCCCGTGAAAGTACTGAAAGGCAAAATGAGGATTGCCGGCGGAAACCTGCTTTTCCGGAATGCGCTGGTGGTGACCCAATTTGTAGTTGCTATTGTGCTGCTCGTGGGTACTGCGGTGGTTTACAAACAGCTGGATTTTATCAAAAAGCGGAACCTGGGTTTCGACAAATCCAACCTGCTATACTTGCCCACGACCGGCGAGCTGGGTGGAAAACAACAGGCATTGAAGGCATCACTGGCGCAAAATCCCCTGACGGAAAATTTCTCCGTTATTTCAGATCTTCCTACAAAGCTTGAATCCGGTACCATTGATGTGATCTGGGACGGACAAACCACCCGCAACCAGGTGGTGTTCCCATCCCTTGATGTGGATGAAAATTTTGTAAAGGTTTTCAAAGCAAACATATTGGCGGGCAGGGGTTTCGAGAAAGCTTTTTCGGGCGACAGCTCAGGTTATATGATCAATGAAAAGGCCATGCAGATCATGGGTCTGAATGTGAACAATGCAGTGGGACAAAGGCTGAATTATGATGATCGGGAGGGAACGATTATTGGCGTTGTCAAGGATTTTCATTATAAATCGCTGCAATACGCGATAGAGCCGCTGATCCTGCGCCTCAACAAATGGGGCGGCGTGGTGATGATCCGCACGACGGCCGGCAACAACGAGCAGACTATCAAAGCATTGGAAAAGATCAATCAGCAGCTAAATCCGGCTTTCCCCTTCACATTTGGCTTCCTGGATAAGGATCTGGATAATCTTTACCGAAGCGAACAGCAAATGGGGAGCATTTTCAACCTGTTTGCCGGGCTTGCCATTTTCATTTCCTGTCTGGGTTTGTACGGACTATCCGCTTTCATGGCCGAGCAGCGGACCAAGGAAATCGGCGTACGCAAAGTACTGGGTGCGACCGTCGCTGGTGTTGTGGGCTTGCTTTCCCGGGATTTTTTGAAGCTGATACTGATAGCCATCGTCATCGCCTCACCGATTGCGTGGTATGCCATGAATAAATGGTTGGAGGGATTTGTCTACCAAACCACCCTGGAATGGTGGGTCATCGCCCTGGCGGGACTATTGGCCACTGGGATCGCATTGTTCACGATCAGCTTTCAGAGCATTAAAGCTGCACTAACGAACCCGGTCAAAAGCTTGCGCAGCGAATAGTTTTTTTAAACCATTCATCGTTTGTACCCGCCTGAAACCGAATGAATATGCGGGTACTATTTTTTATGGGTTTCCGAAATCAGCGCGTTGGCCGGTCATCTCCCCCAGCGTAATTCGATCACATCACGGTTATACAGCGCATCCGCGTGCCGTGAAGCAATCCAGAACAATCCTTTGCTACGGATCATCCCGGCTGGCCAATTTTAAGAAATATAATTCCAGAAGCGCTCCGGATGAAAAGACCGCACGTACCGGAACAAAAAGAGCTGATGCCCTACTCTTCCGTTTCCGGTACATGCCCGCCATTTTTCACCTTATTAAGTCCCTGGATCCACCTTGCCGACTGCTCTGCTTTTTCATAATCAAACAAGCCCGTGTTGCTGGTCGGTAAGCAAATTAACTATCGTTCTTGTATCAGACTGATCCTCATTTAGTTTCCGGCTCACAATCGTATCCAGCGAACCAAAACCGTCCCTGTCTTATCTAATGTCCCACCAATTCTTCACTGCCTGGGTGTCACCACCGATATTTTTGGCGGCTTCCTCACTGTTTCGGGCATTGCTTGCGCGGGTATTGTTCGGGTATTTCAACCGCTTGGGAACGTCGGTAACGTCCGGGTCGAGGCTGCCCGACGCGGGGGGAATAAACAGCACGCTGCCATCCGGCTTTTTGGTGTCCAGCCTTAGTCTCTCGAGCCAGGATTGTATTCCCTGCATGTACATGGCAATCCATTTTTGGGTACCAATCACATTTTTCCAATCCCCTGCCTTGTAAGGCACGGCCGCTAGATAGGTTTCCACTGCTTTGGCATCTGTAATACCCCATTGTGTCATGGAAGCGGTAACGGCCTCTTTGTACAAATCCTCAGCCGCAGCGCTCCCCACACTCATACCCCTTGCTGCTGCCTCGGCCTTGATGAAAGCTATCTCTGCATAAGTGATCATATAACCTTTTGCCGAACCGCTGTAAGCGATCACACCCGGCTTGGAAAGCCCGATCATCGTAGGCAGATTAGCCTCCGTACCATACACCTTTCCAATGTATTTACCATTTGTATCATCCGGGCGGGCAAAAATCGGCAGCCGCGGATCCTCCACCGATTGGAGGTAGTCGACCAAAGTGGATGTGACGGCAAATTCGACCAGCGGCCGTTCTACGTCGTTGTAAGGAAACCGGTTGGTGGTGGTAGCCACATTATAAGGAAAATATACATCCTGGCCCACATTCATCAGCGTATTCTTTACCGCATCCTCGATCACGGCTTTGGCTTCCGCAGGTTGTGCATCCGCCATCCGCATGGCTATCCGCATACGCAAGGCGTTCGCGATCCTGATCCACTGCTGCACGTCCCCTTTCGCAATAACATCCCCCCGGACCACACCCGACGGAGTTCCCGACAGCACATCGATCTGCGTCTTCAAAGAAGCGAGCAATGCCGCATAAACGTCCCTGCCTTTGTCGAACACAGGCTGGGGAATGTCTTCTCCCTGCAATGCCTGGGTGTAAGGAATATCGATGTACACATCAGTGAGGATGTGAAAAATCCAGGCTTTCAGAATTTCCGCCACCGCTATGGTATGCGGACTGGTTTCTGACGGATGCCGGTCGTAATAGTTCTGTATTTCTTTCAGATCCATCAGCGGGCCGGCATACAGCCCGGCCCAAAGGCCATCATTGGTAAACAAAAAACGCCCGTCGGATGTCTTGTCGGTGCCCATCCAATATTGGGAGAGCTCCATTCCGATGCGGCCATTGAAATAGGTGTCATACATCAGGTCGGAGGCGCGTTTTTCGGCATTTGACAACAGGAATTCCGGCTGCGTCTCGCTCGATCGCGACGGGTCGGTGTTCAGGGATTCGAAATTATCGCACCCTGTGAAAGCCATCAGGGCTGTTAACAGGAAAAATAGCTTGTTTTTCATATACTTTAAATTTTTGATATCCGGGTTAGCAGGTCAGAAAGTAACATTCAGGTTAACACCATAACTGCGGACGGGCGGCAATGCTCCTCCTTCAAAACCGATCTGGTTGCTGATGGAATTGGTGATATTGGCCGGGTCCACATTGGGTGCATTGCTTTTCATCAGCCAGAGATTCCGGCCGGTCAATGTTACCCGCAATGCCTGCATACTCAGCTTTTTGGCGAAGCTTTCGGGCAGGTACCAGCCCAGCCGGACCTCGCGCAAATAAATGTAGCTGCCGTCGTACAGGTTTGCCCTGCTGATCCGGTTGCCACCATCGGCGTTGAAATGCGTCCTGGCAGGTACTGCAATATCATTTACGGTACCGTCTGCTTTTACCCCCTGATTGATCACGCCGTTTTCACGGATACCGTCTTCAGCCGTTTCTGCCAGCATACCGGATTTGTTACCATACAAATTGGTATAAGAGAAAAAGTCACCACCCCTCTGGAAATCCACCAGGGCAGACAGATATAAATTCTTGTAGCTCAGCATATTCGACAATCCTCCGATAAAATCCGGATTGGCGTCACCGATGATCACGGGTGTCGGGGTTACATTGTAGGTACCATTATCGGCTACCGTTTTATTTCCCTTTGCATCATACACATAATCGGTTCCGAGCATGGTACCGAGCGACATCCCTCTCTGCGCCACCATCGACACTTTGTTCGTGCGGCGTTCGGTACCGATGATAAACCTTTCGATACCCTGGATGTTGTCGCCGGTACTGTTCAGATCGAGCACCGTATTTTTGTTTTTGGAAAAATTAAGGCCCAGGCGCCAGCTGAAATTCGTCGTCATAACCGGCGTTACCGAAAGTGTCAGTTCAATTCCCTTATTCTGCACAGTACCGCCATTCACTACCTTGGTAGTAAATCCACTTTCGGAAGGAATCTGCACATTCCAGATCTGGTTTTTGGTTTTCCTGTTGTAGTAGGTAAAGTTCGCCCCGACCCGGTCATTGAAAAACTTGAAATCAACACCGCCCTCCGTTTCCGAAGAAAGCTCCGGTTTCAGGCGACTGTTGAAAAGCTTGTCGGAAGTACTCTGCAACGGATAAGTATCAAAAGGCGCCACGTAATCATAGTAGCGCGACACCGAGTACGGGTCCGCATCGTTACCCACCTGCGCATACGAAAGGCGCGCCTTACCCAGCGTCAGCCAGTTGCTTTTTGCAAGCAGATCGGAGAATATGAATGAACCGGCCACAGACGGATAAAAGTACGAGTAATTGCCGGTCTGTTTCAATGTCGACGCCCAGTCGTTTCGCCCGGTTGCGGTAAGGAAAAGGTATCTCTTGTAGCCCAGGGTCACCGAGGCAAAAAGGGAATTGGTTTGTCTGTTGCCGTAAGCGTTGGAAACCGTAGCAGGTGTCACCGAGTTTTGCAACACGTAAACCATCGGATTCTGCAGCCCGCCATTGGTCGTGCCTGCATCTATACTGGATTTGATGCTCAGAATATTCCCACCGGCTACCGCTTCCAGTGTCAGCTTCGAATCTGCAAAAGACTTGTTGATATTCAGCGTTCCCTGGTAGTTGTTTTCATTGTTGACCACCGCCCTTTTGGCATAAGAACCTACAAAAAAGCCTTTCGCGCTGCGGACCTCATCCAGGTGGTTCAGATAATCCGAAAACACACGTATGTCGGCGGAAAGCCAGTCGGTAAATTTGTAGGTAAGCCCTGCGTTCCCGAAATAGCGGTTGTTCCTGTCGGTATTGTAATTTTCGTACTGGTTCCAGTACGGATTCTGAGTAAATGCAGGTTTCTGGATATTCCACGCGGTGCGGTTCCAGGATTGCTCCGTTCCGTCCGCGTATTTGTAGTTTTTCAGATAAGCATCATCAATCTGCCGCTGTCCGAACATCACATAAAAAAGCATCGGGTTATTGCCAAAGAAACCGGTTCCCGGCCGTCCTTTGGAATGATCATTGACATAATTGATCCCGCCGCTGAACGTGAATTTTTCGTTGAACTTATATGTAGTATTGAGGCTGATAAAAAAGCGGCTGAGATTACTTCCCGGGTAAATAAAGTTCTGCTTCGTTTGCCCGACCGAGAAACGGATCGACCCATTATCGCCGCTGCTGGCGACAGACAGGTTATTCGAGAAAGTTACCCCTGTTTTGAAAAACTGTTTTGCATTGTCGGGCTGCGGGCTCCACGGGGCAGTTTTACCAAAATTGGGATTGTTGCGGTCCTGGTCCCACGACCAGTAATGGCGCACCAGCTGGCCTTCCATTTTCGGCCCCCAGGATTCGTCCGTACCATAATCCGGGATAAGGTCGTAACGCCCCTTGCCATCATCGTCGTCATAAGTACCGCCCCCTGGTAAAAAACCAGTAGGATTCTGATTGACATACAATTTGGCAAAACTGGAACTGCCTCCGCCGCCGTACAAATTTTGAAACTTGGGCAGAAGCGAAACCTGGTCGGTCTGGACGTTCAGGTCGTAATTGAGAGAGAGCTTGCCGGAACCTTTGCCGGTTTTAGTAGTAATATAAATCACCCCGTTCTGCCCCCGGCTTCCATACAATGCTGTCGCCGCTGCACCTTTTAGTACCGAAATATTCTCGACATCATTGGGATTGATCAGCTGGGCAGGGTTACCGTAATCATACCCTCCGCCGCCGGTACCCTGACCGCCCGTGACTCCGTACGAATTCATGTTCATATTCGCCATAGGCACGCCATCCACAATAAAAAGTGCATTGTTATTCCCTGAAATGGATTTCAACCCGCGTATGGTAACCCGTGACGACCCGCCCATCGAACCGCTGTTCCCGCCGATCTGGACCCCGGCCAGCTTTCCCTGCAGCGAGTTAATGTAGTTAACCTCCCTGGCCTCCTGAATCCCTCCACCGTCGATCTGCTGGATCGCATAACCTACATTCCGTGTGTTGCGCTGGACACCCAGGGCCGTTACCACCACCTCGCCCAGGCTTTTTACATCCGCTTTGAGTTTGACCGTCACTTCGGACATGGCTGCCGACACGTTCATATCCTGCGTCACATAACCGATGGACGATACCGCAAGGACATGGTTTCCGGTGGGCAGCGAGATCGCAAAATTACCTTCCGTATCGGTGTTGGTACCATTGTTGGAACCCTTCACCAGTACGCTCGCGCCCGGGATCGGCGCATTGCTTTCATCTATGACTTTCCCTCTGACCCTCCGGTCCTGGCCCACGGCATTGGCCACGCAAAAAAGCACGACCAGCAGGACCGATAAACAACTTCGTATAGATAACGTCATATTTGTAAAATTTTAAGAATAATTATTCTTAAAAGATGAAGTCGAAATGTATATACTGGTGGCTACATCAGTTTAATCCTGACTCGTGAATACAGGTTACTTAAGACCTCAGTTACTTCGCAAAAACGCCCCCCGGCATTTGGAAGTAACAGATTGAAGATCAACAAAAACAGCAGGGCCTGCTTCAAATTCCCCATGTCGGGATTTGAAGCAGGCCCTGTCACCGGCGAGCAGCTGACGCTGGCTGCCTATCCGTATTTCTTTAGTTTACCCAGTCCGGATTTTGCTTTAACACGCCGTCTGAATTATCTATTTCTATTTGCGGCAAAGGCTGGTAATAGTTTTTTGGCCTCACCCATTTTGTTCTTCCTATGTCGGCGGGAAATACTTTTTCAGGCTTCAACAGAAAAGTTGTGAGATCATATATGTTGGCTTTGTCCCAACGCAGCAGGTTCTGATATCTGAAATTCTCACCCGCCAGTTCCATTCTGCTTTCGTGTATCAGTGCATGGATATCCGCCCCGGTAACCGGACTGAGACCGGCTCTTTTACGTACCAGATTGATCTCGGCATCCCCTGCACCTTTGCCATTAAGACGAATCTTTGCCTCAGCCACCAAAAGATAGGTTTCCGCAGCCCTCAGGAAAGGAATGTTGAGCCCGTGGTTGAATGTTTCCGGCGTGACCCAATCCATGTATTTGAAATAACTATGGCCGGTGTTGGACAGCCCGGGTATATGCACAACCCTCACACCCGCCTGGTTCACAGATTCCCCGTCCGATACAATGGTGGTTGTTTTACGTTTATCGCCGGTTTCAAATTCTTTCACCAGATCGGTCATTGGCTCATTAAAGCCGTACATGCCCCAGGGACGCGGACCACGGTGTTTGGAGAGTAGTTCCTGGTTGATCCACGACATATCATTCATCATCAGAAAAAGATTTTCTTCAATGTTCTCGTTTCCGGTCCTGAAAAGGGTCAGGTAGTCGGGGGCCAATGCATAATTGTCGATCACATTCTTTCCGGATGCAATAGCCTTGTTCAGATTGTCGGAATCCGCATAATTCTTCGCCAAATGCATATATATGGAAGTCATCAGCGCCCATGCCGCTCCTTTACCAACGCTGCCCGCAATATTATGCAAAGGCAGGAGACCTACGGCTGTATTCAGATCCTCCAATATAAATTGGGCCAGAACCTCCGGCGATTCACACTTCGGCAGATTGTATTCGTTGTTCAGAACATTTTCTTCCTTGATGATAGGAACCTGTCCGTGAATAAGATACAACCTGTAATACGCATAGGCCCTCAGAAAGTAGGCTTGTCCCATGATGGAATTATACGAGTCGTCACTGATTGCGCCTGCTGCCTTCACTTTCGGCCCGTTGATGATCACACCATTGGCCCGGCTGATCACCTCATATTTATACTGATATGTATCCTTGATTTTTACGTTGGACGGATCTGTGTTATAAGTTTCGATCTCTTCGTCCTCGGCATGGTCGCCGGCTCTCCAGTGGTCATCGCTCTGATTGTCGAAAAACAGATCGTCCATCCCCAGCGCCCGCGTGGCCCATGGGCCATATGCGCCGGCAATCGCATCGCGCAAATCCGCTTCGGTTTGCCAGTAATCCTCGTCAGTACGGCTGCCCACCAGCTGCTGGTCGAGAATACTATCACAGGAAAAACACAGTAGCCCGATCACTACCAACACTGCATATTTTTTCATTTTAAATAAGGCTTTATTGTTTTAAAATGTGATATCTATCCCAAGTACGAGGCTCTTGGACTGAGGCGTGTTGTTCAGAATCACACCGCGGTTCAGGTTGTCGCTTCCGCTTTCCTCTGGGTCGACACCATCGAATTTGGTAAATGTCAATAGGTTACGACCTGACAAATAAAACCTGAGACGTGACATCCCAATGGCTTTCGATGCAGGCTCAGGAAAGGTATATCCAAGAGTTGCATCTTTCATTCTGACGTAATCGCCGTTTTTAAGGCCCAGCTCCGAAACACGGTAATTGTTATTGGCCCGAATGGTCGACATTCTGGGGTATTTGTTTGTAGAGCCTTCCCCTGTCCACCTTTCATAGGATACCGCATCCATATTGCCGCTCTGGGTTGGGTCGATCCCGCGCACCATCATGGCATCATAAACCTGATGGCCCAAAGAGCCGCTGAAAGTTGTGGAAAGATTGAAACCTTTGTAGCCGACGCCCAAATTGAAGCCCAGGAGCATTTTCGGGTTAGGGTTTCCGATTCTGACCCTGTCTTTCTCATCTACGATATGATCGCCGTTGAGATCCATAAAACGCACGTCACCCGGCGTGATATACACTTTGCGGGGGTCTGCCGAGATATTCGGATCGCCGTCGACTTCTCCCTGATTCTGGTATATCCCGTCCGTTTTCCAGCCGTAGAATGTGCCCACAGCCTGGCCCTGGTAGGTCCTGTTGTATTCGTTTGAGGAAATATATTTGGCCTCGCCATATAGTTTTGTGACCTCGTTTTGCAGGAAAGTCAGGTTCAACCCCAGGTCAAAATTCACCTCTCCAACCTGACCGTTGTAGGAAGGCTCGATCTCGAGTCCGTAATTGCGCATTTCGCCGGCATTGAAATCAGGGATAGATACCGTTCCGGATGCCAGAAGGCTGGGCAGCGGGATCAGCATATTCTTGGTCCTTTTGTCGAAATAAGCGATATCCATGTTCACTTTGTTATTGAACAGGCCCAATTCCAGAAGGACATTCAGCGAGCTGGTCGTTTCCCAGGTGATATTGGCGTTCGCAAAGGAAGCGAGCCGGGTTCCCGTTAAATTGGTACCCCCCAGCACGTATTTGACATCCTTTTGATATACGTTCAAATACTGGAACGCATCCACATTCTGGTTACCGAGTTGTCCCCAGCCGACATTCAGCTTCATATTGGATATCATGGAGTTGTCTCTCAGGAAGCTTTCGTTTGAAATACGCCACCCTGCGGAAATAGAGGGAAAATAACCCCACCTTTTACCGTCGGCAAATCTGGACGAACCGTCTGCCCTGAAAATACCGGAAACATAATATTTGTCTTTAAAACTATAGGTACCGCGAAAGAAAGCCGAGGTAAGCCCGGTGGTCGGATACTCGCTGCCTTCCACTCTGGTGGTCGCCGCATTGGACATCACCAACTGGCTGTTGATGGTAGATGCAAACCCCATCCCGATCATCCTGTTCCAGTTGCTGTCGTCGATCTGCCCGGAAACACCCAAAGTTGCACCGATGTGATGGTCGCCGACAGATTTGTCATAGTTGGCAAAAACCTCCCCTAACTTGGTTGTTGCTTCAAAATTGGCATCTTCCAATGTCGGGGCCGACTCACTTCTCGACTGGTCCGGTGTGATGTTCTGGAACCTGTCGTTACCCGAGGTTGTCCGCTGGTAAGATGCCCTTGCGCTCAAAGTCAGGGCTTTGGTCACATCAAAATCCACCTTGGTAGTGATAATGGTTCTGACCTCATCGGTGTACCACCATTCTTCCCTGGCCTTGTACACCGGATTCCACATGTCGCCCAGCTGCGTACTTGCCTTGCCCGAGCCGTAGCTGCCGTTGTCGTATTTTACCGGGATAGCAGGCATATAACGGTAAGCCGAGTATATGGTCGTGGAAGTTCCCGAGCCTCCGAGGTCGTCCTGTACGATCCGGTTTTTCCTGCCTGATATCCGTACGTTTTCTTCCACCCTGAGGCGGTTGGATATTTTCTGGGTGCTTCTGAGCGAAAGGCCGAGGCGTTTCATATCAGTGGTAATAAGTGTGCCCTCTTCGTCTCTGTAAAACACATTGGCGTTAATGGTCGCATTCTCGGAGCCCCCGCCAATGGTGACGTTGTAATCGGTGAACAATCCGGTGCGAAACATGGCGTCCTGCCAGTCGGTACGGGTCTTGTTGTAATACTCATCCCCCCACGGAGAATTCTGGTCTATCGGGAGGCCGTCCATTACATATCGCTCACGTTTAAGCTCGTAAAGCTTCTCGGCATTCAGGACAGGATATTTTTTAATGAGACTGTTAAAACCAGTAGAGGCGTTTAGCCGCACGGTTGTCTTCTGGTTGAAACCCGCTTTTTTGGAAGTAACCAGCACCACACCATTCGCAGCCCGCGTACCATATATTGCTCCGGATGCTGCGTCTTTCAATATCTCGATGGACTCGATTTCGGCCGGCGCCAGTTGCCCCAGTATATCAGCGCTCACAGGTACGCCGTCCAACACGATCAGCGGTTGGGTATTGTTGATCGTACCCACTCCCCGGATCCTGATACTCGGCGTTTTTCCGGGAAGACCGGATGAAACAAACTCGACACCGGAAGCCCTGCCCTGTAACGATAAAGCCACGTTGGATGCAGTCGATGTTTCGATATCCTTGCCATCAATTTTTGCAATGGAGGAAGTTATTTCACTCTTTTTCTGAGTACCGTACCCTACTACCACTACCCCGCCCAGCATGGTAGCGTCAGCTATCAAAGTAATTTTCAATTTACTTTCATCTCTGATGCTTAGTTCCTGGGTTTTCATTCCTATAAACGATATCACCAGAACATCTCCTATTTCTGCCTGAATAGCAAAGTTTCCATCCGCATCGGTAACCACACCTTTTGAAGTACCTTTTAACACCACGCTGGCCCCCGGAAGCGGCGCATTTGTGGGGTCAATTACAGTTCCCGTTATGGGCAGCAGCACAGTTTTCGTGGAAGGCTTATTTTTTGAAAAGGCAGTTGGGCCGGCTTGCATGGAAAAGCTGGCGAGCGCGAAGAAAACCAGAAAAAAGGATCGTGTCACACACTTTAATTTCTGCTTGTCAGTAGATTTCAATAACATTTTTCATTCCGTTTTAGAGGGTTTAAATTTTGAGTAAAAAGCGCAATCAGTTTTTGCATAGTATTTCGATAGGTTTAGGTTTAAAATGACATCCTGGTGATAAGTATTTGTAACAGAAGAAATCTGAAAATTTCGATAACTACTCGGTTTTAAAAATTATGTCCTGAAAATTAACTTTCCGGTAACACTGAGAAGGAAAATGGCTGACATAGCCTTGCAGTTGAACGCGTGCGGCGGGAGCAAAAACAGCCCGCACGTCACGAACCTTTATGGATATACGAAGGAACCCACAGTTGCCCGAAACGACAATCCATGTCCCCACCGGGATTACTTCGCTACCTGGTAAACATCGGAAGCGGTTTCAGGGGATTTTTAAGAAAATTCAATACCAGCTTTTTTATCAAAAAAGCATGAAAACCCTTGTTGGGCAACATTTTGCGATAGTGGGACGATGCCTTTGCATCGATATCGAAAGCGATGATACCAAATGTGACATCCGCCCAGTCGGCACGTCTGAAGACCTCCGTTACGAGCTCGAACTTTCCCCGGTAGCGGCTGATCTTGTGATGCCAGTAAATCATCGTGGCAATTTCATCTGCCAGCGCATCTTTGCCGTTCTCGGCCAGGTATTTTCGCAACTGATCTATGGAAGGCGGGAGGTAATCGATCGTATGGTCTGTCCAAATGCCGATATCATGAAAAACCGCGGCAATCGCGTATTTTTCGACATTGGCGGCATTACTGTCCTGCAAAATGCAATTGAGAAATACCCGGTAAACATGGTTCCGGTATTTCTCAAAATCCGCGCCGATGTCCGGCCGGAAATACTGCATCAAATCTTCAATTACCTCGTGGGGATAGTTTTGCTCAGCCATTTTTATGCAAATTCAACGGTTTTACTGGTACGGAACATACGTTTATAATCGCTAGGGGTGATCATGAGGTTTCGCAGGAATACTCTCCGCATGGATACCAGGCTCTGGAGGCCGGTTTTCACGGCAATCTGTTCCATGTTCAAATCACTTTCTTCCAATAGTTTCCGGGCCATTTCCATCCGAAGTTTTTCCACAAATTTGGCGGGTGTCAGGCCGGTTTCTTTCAGAAATACCCTGGCAAAATTCCTCGGGCTCATATTGCTGTGCAGCGCAAGTTGCTCCACGCTCAGATCTTTGTCCAGGTTGGCAACCATCCAATCCCGAATTTTACTAAAAATACCAATTTCGGGCTCAGGTAACAAGTCCCCGAATTGAGACTGGTATCCGGGACGTTTCAGATAAAGCACCAGATGGCGCGCAACCGAAACAGCAATATCACGCCCGTAGTCTTCCTCCACAAGCGCCAGCGAAAGGTCGGTCGCCGATGACACGCCGCCGGATGTATATATATTGCCGTCTTTGATGAATAATTGGGATGAATCGACATGAAGTCCGGGAAAATCGCGAAGTAACCTGGATGCCTTTTCCCAGTGAGTAGTGACGTTTTTATCATTCAAAAGCCCGGCTTTGGCCAAGGCAAAAGTGCCGACGCAAATAGATCCGATCCTACGGACCCGGGGGTACATCTCCGAAACCCAATGGTAAAAATCAGACGTCTCGATAACCGGGTTTTCAAAATTATAACCGGCAATGATGAGTGTATCTATCGGCTCTTGAATGTTATCCCGCATGACCGGGGAACTGATCGTAATGCCAGACCTGGTCACAACTTTGTCGGACCGGTCGGCGGCCACGACAAGCACTTTGTAAGCATTTTCAATTCCGGTTTTTTCATATACCGCTTTGGACGCCTGAAAAAACACATCTCCCGGACCTGCTATTTCCAGTAAGGGCAGATCCGGGAATGCGACAATGACCACCAGCTTCGAATGCACCGATATGTCCATTTGATTTACTTTATTTAACCGTCTCTAAAAGTTCCGAAACAAGTTCGGAGATTCGGTTGGAAATACCTACTTCATTGTCGTACCAGGCCACAACTTTCACGATCTTGCCGATACTTCTTGTCAGCGTACCGTCTACAATCGACGAATGCGTATTGCCCAGGATATCCACCGACACGAATTGTTCCTCGGTGTATTCCAGCACACCTTTCAGCTCATTTTCGGCATAGGATTTCAATGCATCGTTGATTTCCTCAGCGGATGCCTGTCTTGACAAGTTAAGTGAAAGGTCGACGATGGAACCATCCACAACGGGAACGCGGTAAGAAAAACCGTCCAGTTTGCCCTTCAGGCCAGGTAACACGTCCCCGATCGCTTTCGCCGCACCCGTGGTAGTAGGGATGATCGACTGGCTGGCGGCCCTGGCTCTCCGTAAATCCCGGTGAGGCGCATCCTGCAACACCTGATCTGCCGTGAACGCATGCACTGTACTCATATACCCCGACTCTATGCCAAATTCCTTATCAAGAACATGAAGGACCGGCGCAATCGCATTGGTCGTACACGATGCGGTTGAATAAATGTTGTCGTCGGAAGTAACAATGGCATTATTCACTCCGCTGACGATGGTTTTTACACCCCCGGTTGCCGGGGCGGTGATCAGTACTTTTTTTGCGCCGGCGTCGATGTGCAGCTGCGCTTTATCCCTTTCCGTAAAACGCCCGGTGGATTCAATGACAACATCAATTTCAAGTTCTTTCCAGGGGAGTTTTTCAGGCGCTTTTTCGCTCAGCAGCACGATATTTTTTCCATTCACATGGATATGTGTGCCGTCTTCCGAAACCTGCCCCGGAAAATGACCATGTGACGAGTCGTATTTGAGTAAATGCGTCAGCGTTTTGATATCTGTTAAATCGTTGATAGCTACGATCTCAATATTTTCCTTATTCTGTAAAGCACGCAAAGTCATGCGGCCAATTCTTCCGAAACCATTGATTGCAATTTTCATGTCTGAATTGTTTAAGTCCCTCCATGGGCCTCTGTTTTTACTCCGAGTCCCAATCGTTTCTCAAATTTACAACATGGAATTGATGGCAGAAATGACATTTTTTATACTATTCCTGCCAAGTGAAAATGTTCGGTATTGATACCGTAAAATGACTTGGTCACCATTCCGGAGTTAATCTTATTGCTTGACCAATAAGTCCTTCCATTAATTTTTTACAAATCTCAGCTTCCGGATTTCGCCTTGCTCGTCCTGCAAGGTCAGGAGATATACTCCGCTCCGCAGGCGGCCGATACCGGGTATTGTGATTGTTTCCGAAGGATTATTAAAAGATCTGGTCATAACGGTCAGGCCGGCGATATCTTCGATTTTAACGTGCAGTTTCCCTTTGACCTTCTTGTTGAGCTTCACAGAAACCTGTGTGCTGGCCGGGTTAGGATACAGTGAAGCCGTATTTTCAATACCGCCAAAGTCGACCGCCACGATTTTGGAATATTCAAATTGTCCGTTGTAATCATTTTGCCTGAGCCGGTAATAATTTACCGAATCCCGGACCGGCGTGCTGTCAGTCAACTGATAGGAATGTTCTTTTCCCGAATCTCCGTTCCCGGGAACCGTGGCTATGGCTGAGAACTTTATGGCGTCACTGCTCCTCTCAACCACAAATTCTTTATTGTTTTTTTCCGCCGTCGTCTGCCATTGAATCAGGCTGTTGTTGTTCAATTTGGTGGCTTTGAAATTTTTCAGCGTGACCGGGAGGGCGATATC
The DNA here is from genome assembly GCF_005869225.1 of Dyadobacter bucti. GTDB lineage: Bacteria > Bacteroidota > Bacteroidia > Cytophagales > Spirosomataceae > Dyadobacter > Dyadobacter bucti. Next base: position 1,148,250 of record NZ_SWFP01000002.1, read on the forward strand.
CGTTAGCTGAACTATCGCAGCGTCGGCAGCGGGAACTGTGATCGTGATGGTGCCCTGCGCCTGGGCAGCCGCCATCTTCGCCTCAGGATTACTCCCGGAGAAAAGTTCTTTTGCCTGAAATGTTGTACTTCCGTCAAAGCCTGCTCTGGTGAGATCGATCGTGAAAGTTTTGCTGGCCTGACCATAATTAAAAACGGCGATGTAATTTTTATTTCCGATCGTCTGCACAAAAACCTCACTAGGGTCCCAGCCCGTATTTCCTTCAACCGGGCGGAAAATTTTCCCGTTTTTAGCCAGATTCAACAGGTCCGAATTTTGTAAAAGTACCTGGGATCTGGCTTTCCAGCTGCCGTTGGCCGAATAATCATCGCCCGTGATGATTGTCCCGGTTATAATGGAGGAGGCAAGCCTTGCACGATTTTCCCCTTCGCTTTCCGAACCAAAAACAACATGGTCGGCATCCATATATTGATAGATATGGTTTTGCCACCAGCCATAATTGGCGCTGTTCATCGAATAAGCCGTTTCACTGATATCCTTGTAGGTATCGCAGGCGATCCTTCTCATGTGGGCGTACCTGCCCGTGGCAAGATTGGGCGAAATCGCAGCGTACACCAGCATGGAACCATCCAGCTGGTCGATCAGATATTCCATACCGACTTTGTAAGCCTGCATTCCGGTGTGGATGCCCGGCTGATAAAATCCGTCAGCCTCAATTCCGGCATGGGAAAGAAAGTCAATCTTGATCATCTCAAATCCGGACGCTTTAAACTTGGCGATCAGATAGGCAATTCTTGCTTTTGTTGCCGGATGTGTCGGATCCAGCGCATAAGCCCCGTCCAGATCAAACGCTTCACCGTTTACCCTGGTCCAAACTTCATCGTAATTGTACGAGCTGCCTTCCATGGTACGGCTGTTTTTGCCCCAATCCACGAAAGGTGCCCAGTAAATCCCCGGTTTGAAACCTTTCGATCTGCAGTAATCGGCAAACTCTGTGAGCTGGCTGAAATCGCCGGTCATACCGCCGGGAGCAAGGTTGTCCCAATAAGAATCCAGATCAATGTAAAGGGTATTGTCGCCATTTCTTAAACCTGGCAGGTCATCCGCAAAATAATCGACCACTGATTTTGCCTTAGGCAGATTCAGACCCGCTTGAACTGCGCCCCAACTGTTCCAGCCAAAAGGTGTAGCAGCCGTCCAGTCAAACACATACCGGGGTTCAGCTGTTGCATTTGCTTTTCCATAATCATCCAATCCATTTCGCCAGTCGTTATCATAGCTGACCAAGATTTTCGGGGATTTGCAGCTGTTTTGCCCCACACTCACCCAGCCGTGGCCCCGTTTGTCGCGGGTAACATCTTCGCTCGTGAACCCTGCAATTACTGAAACATAGGAAGTTTCCCCACGCCCCTCCCCTGCCAGATTGACGCCCGTTTTCCAAGTATCATGCTCCACCGAGCCGATCACCAGGCCTTTTCTGCTAGTATTGTCGTAGATGGAACCGGCTTCCGAGCTTGTGAAATTGGCGTAGCGGATTTCTTTGGCCTCGTAGCGAACCCACTTGTCGTTATCGTAAGGAACAAACAAAGCCCGTTTATCTGCATGGGCATGAATATCGACCAGATTTGAAGTCAGCGGTGACATTTTATACGAATTGGACCCCGTACCGTTCAAAAGTGTTTCGGTGAAAAAATAATTTTTCCCGTTGTAGGTATAAAAAACCTGCTGCATTTCAAGCATACCGTCGCCGGTCATCGTGATGACATGCCGCGTGCCTGTCCCGAAATGATCAGTGACCGGAGCAGAAGCATATTCTCTTTTGGTGAAACCCTGATTACTTACGAAAGTGGTATTCGAGTTTGCATAGGAAAAAGCCTCCCCAATTATTTTTTTGTTATCAAAATACACATCATAATGTCCGTTGGCGAGGTCAAAATCAACGTGGTTATTGGTGCCAAAACTGATCGTTTTTACATCGGGCGCGTTGATGGCAGAGAGTGAGATCCTGTCAATGTTGGGGCCGTAACCGTATGCATTATCCAGTTTGATCGAGTTGCTTCCGGCCACGAGCGGAACTGTAACCTGCGTCGTGCCGACTGTGGACCAACCTCCCGAAGCCGGACAAGTTACGCTGATGACACCACCGCCATTGGGCGTTACGCTGATCGTCCGCTGATCGCCGGTACAATAGGAAATTGTAAGATTATAAACACCTGTCGCCGCTGCCGTAACGGGAATAGTGACAGCACCATTTCCCAGATCGCCGACCATACTTTGCCCGGAGCAAGTACTGCAACTCTGCAGCGAAGCACCGCTGCTCAGTATGCCTGATTCTGCTTCGTAACTCTGGGCATGTGCTTTCGCTGTCAGTAAAATCAGAAAGCATACGATGAGTTTCAAAAGCACCGACCCAATGTCGGTGCCCAATACATTTAATTTTTTGTCCATACGTTTTTAGAATTGCGTAAGCTGAAAATCATTAACGTATTGATTAATAATCTTTATTCTGAACCAGCACTCCACCGCTCTTGTCGATTTCGGGCTGGGGCAATGGCCATTTGTAAAACTTCTCTTCAAACTTGTAAGGAACAAAACTATCCTTCACATTATTAAGTACCTCAGCAGCAATGTGCCATCTTTTCAAGTCATAATATCTTAACCCTTCAAAAGCGAGTTCAATTCTGCGCTCGTGACGGATCCTTTCGCGCATTTGTGCTTTCGATAATCCCGCGGGAAAAGGCGGCATACCCACGCGCGCGCGCAGTTCTTTCATGGCTGCATACACCGATTCATCCGGGCCCGCTATTTCATTCTGGGCTTCGGCAAACATCAGGAGAACTTCACCCAAACGCAGCGTAACCGCATTTTGCTGACTGAGCGTTGAAAATCCGTACGGAATATTTTCAGGGACCAGGAATTTCATTACCCCATAGCCGGTCGGACGGCTGTTGGAAGGTGTATGGATTTTGCCGCCGCCGAAATCGGGATGATCCACAAAAACCGTCTTGGCAAGTCTCGGGTCACGGTTTTTAAATGGTTCTTTTTTATCGGTCAATGGCGAGACACCATAAGGAAGGCCGTCGGTACATTCGAAAGCGTCCACAAAATTCTGAAGCGGACTTGCCACCAGCCAGTCGCCATAATACATGTCCCAGGGCCGGGTATTATTGGGTGCCAGGAAATTGGCCGAAAATATAATTTCAGGATTTCCCTTCTGGCCTGCATCCCGGAAAATATCTTCGAATTTAGGGCTCAGCGAATACTTTTCACGCACTGACGCTGCCAGGTCTTTCACTTGTTGCAAAACTGCCAGATCAGGCGTTCCGGTATTTCCGTATGCAGAAAAGATCAGAACCCGCGCTTTCAGTGCCTGTGCGGAAGAAGCCGCTGCATGTCCGCCATTTTGCGCATAGGCGGCCGTATTCAGGTTAGCGATCGCGAAATCCAGGTCTTCCAGGATCTGGGCGAGAATTTTGTCGGCAGCAACTTTCGGCTGTTTTTGTGTTTCCAGGGTCAAAGGCTCCAGAACCAGCGGCACGTCGCCGTAAGCACTGTAAAGCTGGAAATAATAGAAGCCGCGCAGAAACCTTACCTCTGCTTCGTACAGCTTTCTGTCAGCATCCGAAATATCGCTGTTCTGATATGCATTGAGCTGCTGGAGAAAGATGTTCACCCTGGCGATTGCCTTATAGCTCTCCGAATAAACACCGGAAACATAACCCGTCGTGGACGGGCTGATACTTCCCGAAATGATCTCTTTGGCAGAACCGGAGTTGTGCTGCGCAAAACCATCGTCGGTCAGACAGTTCCATACCGGCAACTCCACGGCCCATATATCACTTTGCATGTATGCATAATTCGCCGTCAGCGCCTTGTCGAAATCGCCTTTTGTTTTCCAGAAAGTTGCAGAGGATATCTGATCCAAAGGGTTAAGGTCCAGATCATTGCAGGAACCCAGTGCCAGTGCGACCAGCACGAATATTTTGAATGAATGTTTTTTCACGAACATGGAATTAGAATTTAACATTTAGTCCGAATGAGAATATTTTGTTCTGCGGGTAAGCAACAAAGCTTCCGCTTCCGCCGCGCTCAGGATCAAGTCCGGGATACTTTGTTGCCGTCAGCAGATTATCTCCCGAAAAGAAAACGCGCAGGTTATCGATCCCTATTCTGCCTGTCAGGTTTTTGGGAAGTGTATAACCGAATGTTACGTTTTTCAGACGCAGGTAAGATGCGTCCTGCAAAAAGTACGACGAGGCCCTTCTGATGCGGTCCGGCGCGCCCCAGCCCCAGTAAATTCTGGGCATTGTGGTCGACGGGTTGGTTTCAGTCCAGCGATTGCGCCAGTCTGTTGTCGGAGGCGAACCTTGGACAAACGGTACGGTTCCCCAGTTGTCGACATAAAACCGGATATTGTTAACGCCCTGCAGCATAGCCGAAATGTCAAATCCTTTCCAGTTCGCGGACAGATTGAAGGAATAATTCATTCCCGGATAATTTCCCGTCATCACAACGCGGTCGTCATTGTCGATCTTCCCGTCACCGTTCTGGTCTTTGTAGCGGATATCGCCGGGCACAGTCGCATCGTTGAATTGCTTTGGCGCATTGTCAATCTCATCCACCGACTGGAATATACCGTCCATTTGCAACATATAGTATGTATTCCACTCTCTTCCTTCTTCCCGGATACGGTATCCGTCGATTTCCCGCTCACCGAATTTGACCAGCTTGTTTTTATAATGCTCGATGTTAACGCCCATATTATAATTGAGCCCGCTGAAAAACCCGTCCGTAACCTGATTACTGTATGAAACGCCCAGTTCAATTCCTGAATTCTGCATCGTTCCGTTGTTGATCGTAGGCGCTCCAAGGCCAACAACGCCGGTAACCTGCGAACCTCTTAAAATGTCTGTTGTGGTTTTGCGGTAAATGTCAGCGGTGAGGTTTAATCCCCTGAAAACCGTCAGGTCCAGTCCGAGGTCAGCGATTGTAGTAGTTTCCCATTTGATGTTTGAGTTTGATAAATTGGTCTGGGCGACACCCGATGAAAGGTTGGAATCATCAAAAGAATAATTTCCCGTAAAGCTCAGGATAGCCTGGTAAGGATAATTCCCGATGTTCTGATTGCCCAATTGTCCCCAGGAGCCCCTGAATTTCAGACTGTTCAACCAGTTCAGGTCCAGATTTTTGATAAAATCCTCTTCCGTCAAACGCCAGCCGGCAGAAAAAGAAGGGAATACGCCCCATCTTGAATCAGATTTTAAGCGGGAAGTTCCGTCATATCTCAGATTGGCTTCCAGCAGGTAACGTTCTTTGAAATTGTAATTGAGCCTTCCAAAAAAAGACTTGATCGCCCACTGATACTGGGAACCGTTTGCATATTGGATCGAAGGACTGCCTGCGTCGATTTCCTGCAAAACTTCGGTCGGGAAATTCTTTCTGGTAGCAGTAAGATATTGAAACGTATTTTTCTCGGTGCTGTAACCGCCCTGAATTTTAACCGAGTGATCTTGATTGAAACTGTGCTCGTAATTCAGATAAGAAAACAGGTTGGTATACACATTCTGCTCATCCTTCACTTCCAGGCCGCCACCCAGATCAAGCGAAGTCATGAAAGCATTTGTGCGGAAATTGTATAGCTGCAGTGCAGGCTGAAAAGCTTTGGTTTTGTAAAAATCCGCATTGACCGCGCCCTTGGTATACCAGGTCAGCCCTTTCAGCAGGTTCACTTCAAACCAACCCTGCGTATTTCCCGAATAGTCGTATTTGTCCCGGTTCAGACGCCCGTCGAGTACGGCTATCGGGTTTTTGTTATTGTATTCCAGATCATACGCTTTGTAAGTATAGTGCCCGCTGCCGTCTGCAAGCTGCGGAGAATAGGTAGGTGCCTGCGACATTGCCGACAAGAACATATCTTCCGAACCGTTCACAGGCGCTTGTGTTTTACCTGACTTCAAAGCAATGTTCGCCCCGAATTTGATGTTCTTGTTGATCTCCGAGCTGATATTCAACCTCGCATTGTAACGCGCAAAATCAAAACCTCTCATCACTCCTTTCTGGTTCACATAACCTACCGAAGCATTAAAACGGGTACCGCCGCGGCCGCCATCAAAAATAAGATTGTGCATGTGGGTCGGAGCAGTACGGAAAATCAGGCTCAGCCAGTCCGTGTTAGGATATAAATTCCTGTCCGTGGCATTGCGGTAGGTATCGATCTGATCCTGCGAATAAAGTCCGGAAGTAAGCCCGGAGTTGATCCGTGCCTCGTTAAACAGCTCCATGTATTCTGCCGAATTGGTGATCAGGTCAAAGAGTTTTGTCGGCTTATGTACCGCATAACTTCCGCTGTACTGAACGCTCAGTTTACCTTCAGTTCCTTTTTTGGTCGTAACCAAAACCACCCCGTTCGCAGCTCTCGCACCATAGATCGAAGCCGAAGCAGCATCTTTCAGAACGGAAACACTTTCAATATTGGCAGGGTTAAGGTCAGACATATTCCCCTGCACGCCATCAATCAGTACCAGAGGATCAGATCCCGCATCGCTGAAAGTCCCGCTGCCCCGGATCCTGATCGACAATCCTTCATTGCCCGGCTCTCCCCTTCCCTGCGTGATCTGAACACCCGGCATTGTTCCCTGGAGCATCGCCGTGGCATTGGTAACCGGGCGTTTCGTCATTTCGTCCCCCGACACGGTGGCCACCGCCCCGGTCAGGTTCACCTTCTTCTGCGTTCCGTAACCTACCACTACCACTTCCTGCAAAGCCTTGGTATCCGTAGTCAGGTTCACATTGACGATGGATCTTCCGTTGACCTGGATCTCCTGAGAAACGTACCCAACGAAAGAAAAAACAAGAATCGCGTCTTCCGAAGGCACTACAAGTGAATATTTTCCATTGGAGCCCGTGGACGTTCCAGTAGTGGTTCCTTTTATCGTAATGCTGACACCGGGCAGGCTTTCACCTTTTTCATCCAGGACTTCCCCGCTTACCGATTTTTCAAGAATATAGTCCAGATAGGACGAAGTCCTGACTGGGTCTTTCTCCTTATTCTCTGTCTTTAAAGGCCCGGGATCCGGACTGCTTTCCTTACTTAAAATAATAAAACCGTCAGAAACGGAATACACTATACGCAATGGTTTCAGGACGCGCTGCAATACCTCATCCAGTCGTTCATTTTTAGCCGACACGCTGACCTTCTGCGTATTTATCAAAGAAACGAGGTACGAAAAACGGACTTTCGTTGACTTTGACAGCTGGTTCAAAACACTTTTCAATTCGGTATTTTCAGCCTCGATGCTCACTTTTCGGTTGAGCATTTCCTGCGCGTGACTATTTCCGGCGTAAGTGATACCACCCAAAAGAAGCACCAAAAAGAGTGGGACGCTGATTTTCATAATCAAATGAATGCAATTGCGTTTGATAAACTTTTTTTTCATAATTTGTTTACGGTTTTTGGACTAAGAAACAAAACCATCCCTTACTCCTTTTACAAGGAGTTTCATTTTGAAGTGAATACAGGGAGTTAACTCGGCCGGTGATATGGCAGTATCGCCGGCTTTTTTGCACTATTTTATTGTCATGTTAAAAGATTTAATACGTTTAGGTTTAATCACAACCTTTACCTGAAACAATCACTTCGTTACCTACAACTTCATACTTCGCCTGGACGGTCTTACAGATGATATTCAGCTTGGTGAAAAATGGCTCTTCTCTCAGTGGTATGGTGATACTGCAGTTTTTAAAGATCTCCGGATCATAGTCAATTTTGATCCCGTAGGCTTTTTCCAGCGATTCAAATATTTTCGGTACCGGCGATTCCACATAATCGAATTTCAGGAGTTCTTCCTCTCCCTCGATCACGACGGGATTTTCAGCCAGTTTCGTCAATATCTGATTTTGTTCCGTCTGGTAAACAGCCTCCTGATTGGGTGTTAGCAACAAATCATCCCGACGCGACGCCGTATATTCCCTCACTCTGTAAACAGCCACTTTCCCGGTTTTTACAACCACCGAAACTTTTTCCCGGTCAGAAGATATCTGAAAACTGGTCCCGACCACACGGGTAACAAGCCCGTTGGTGTAAACCAGGAAAGGATGTGTTTTATCTTTGACAACATGAAAGAACCCGTTTCCTTCCAGGTAAACATTGCGGGTCGAGTCTGTCGTAAACTGATCGGAATAACTGAGCCGGCTTCCTTTTGAAAGTGTTACCGTACTCCCGTCCGGAAGTGTTATTTGACGATCCTTTTCCTGATCATTTTTAATTTCTGTCAACGTAGACTTCGCGTTGGCCGTTAAACCTGAATACGAGTAGTCGGCCTGATTCTGTTTGACCCAGAACCAGCCCAGGCCCGCTGCCAGAAGAAAAACTGCGGCAACCTTTGTCCAGATACCCAGGCGGAAAGCAGGAGTTGTTTCTGTCGCCGCCTCTTCGCGTTCGTAAACGCTGGTCATGATCTTGTGTATATTCTCGGTACGCCGGTTGTCCGATAAAGCGGATGGCAGCTGATTCCAGTCCAGGATCAATAATCTGGCTTGTTCAAGTTCTGATTTTACATTGGGATCCGAATTCATGAGATTTTCCCAGACCGTCCCCTCCAGACTCGCACCCGAACGGACCAGGCTGACAAATTCGTCATTTTTTAAAAAATAATCTAAATCGTATTTATTCATCCCTCAGTACAATTTCCAATGACTTACTGTATAAAGGGTATGATTTTGATTAAAATCTCATCACATGCAATAAATTATTTTTGAATTATTTTTCAATCAATTGATATACAAGAATTTATATACAATAAATAAAAACAGCAAAACAATAAAATGGAGATTCCAGTATTTCCGGAACATCTTCAGGGATTTGGAGAGGAGATTATAAGTTGCGGGCTCGCTGATATTCAAAATTTCTGCGATCTGGCTATTGGAGAGATTTTCAAAAAAGCGGAGGTGTAAAATTTCCTGCTGCCGTTTGGAGAGCTTTCCCATTACCGCGTTGATACGCGAAAGACGCTCGTCGGTCAGTTCGCTGTGAATGATCCGGATTTCGGCGTAGTCGATTTCCTGATGCTGTTCATACTCCTGCTCATCGGATAATTCTTCCATCCAGGTAGCTTTCTTTTTCTGACGAAAAACCTGGTTCCGGACCGCGGCGAAAAGATATAGTTTGAGATTTTCAACAGGCTTTAAAAACGCCCTTCTGTCCCAAAGACTTAAAAACAGATCGTGGATATCATCACTTAACTGGTCAGGGTCCTTTTGAAACCTGGTACCGTAATCAAACATTGGCCGATAGAAAATTTCCAAAATCTCTTCAAAAGCCTTTGTGCTACCGCCTTGAAAAGCCTTCCATAGTTCCTGCTCCTGGTCGGTCATCTACAATTCATTTAATCAGGCTAAAATTAACATATTGCAATAGAATAACAAAATATTGATGTGTTATGCAACGCAAACGCATTTTAGCCTGACTATCCCTCCGCACGGAACTTGTATCCCGGTATTTTATTCAGTCCGCAACGACTTCACCGGATTGGCCAGTGCCGCCTTAAGTGACTGGTAAATAACTGTGAGCCAGCAGATCACCAGCGTAGTTACACATGCCCCGACGAAGATCCACGGGCTGATCCCGGCTTTGTATGGAAAACTTTGCAGCCATTTGTCCATTGAAAAGTAGGCGATCGGGATGGCGATCGGGAATGAGAATAAAACCAGCCGCGTAAAGTCTTTGGACAGCAACAGAACGACGCTTGCAACGGAACCGCCGAGTACTTTTCGCACACCGATTTCCTTGACCCGCTGTTCGGTCGTGAATGTGGCCAGGCCGAATAGTCCAAGGCATGCGATCAGAATGGTTAATGTTGAAAATGCTGTAAATATCTTCCCGCGCAGCTCATCTGCCTCATAAGCCGACTCAAAATCCTGATCCAGAAAACGGTATTCAAACAACCTGTCGGGATAAATTTCGGCCCATTTCTGCCCGATAAAGGCCAGCGTTTCCTTCGTATTCTTCGTTCTGACCTTCACATGAATAACCGGATTGGCGGGCTGATACATCATGATAAGCGGCTCAATCGGATTGTAAAGTGATTGCTGGTGAAAATCCCGCACAACCCCCACTACCTGTGCGGTCGGCGGGTTATTTTTCCCGTCAGGCGAAACCGTTCCCAGCATGATCTTCTTTCCGATCGGTTCTTTCCAGTTCATGCGTTTCACGACAGCCTCGTTGATCAGCACGCCATTGCTTGTATCGGCCGGGAAATCTTCTGAAAAATCGCGCCCGTTCACCACGGTCATCCCCATTGTTTTTACGTAATTGTGATCGATCTGCGTCGGCTTGAACGCCATTTCCTTCATGCCTGTACTGGATTCAACCGTAAAAATGACCCGGCCGCCGATATTGCTCACGGGAGATGAGGCCGACGCTACATTCGCAATATTGGGATTATCGATCAAGTATTTCCGAAATGCATTGTACTTGGCCGGCGACCGGTTTCCCTGGTAATTGATCGTCAGGACCTGATCCCGGTCGTAACCCATGTCTTTGCTACGCATGTAGTTGAGCTGCTGGTATACGATCCAGGTGCAGATCAGCATCACCATCGAAATCGAAAACTGGGTAACAACCAATGCCTTTCTAAAAAAAGAGCCGCCACGTGCCTTAAATGATCCTTTCAACACTTCGGCCGGTTCAAACGCAGACAAATAAAACGCCGGATAACTGCCACTTACCAGTCCCGTAAAGGCAACGATAAACAGCCCTATCAACATGAATTTGGGCGTCAGCAATTGGAGATAACCAATTTCCTTGCCCGAAACGGTATTGAAAAAGGGAAGCAACGCGGCTACCAGGATCAGACTGGAAAAAAGTGAGATCATCGTGATCAGGACGGATTCGGTAAGAAACTGGGCGATCAATGCACCTTTCATTGAGCCCATCACTTTCCGCAGCCCCACTTCTTTTGCGCGCCGGGCCGATTGCGCGGTAGCCAGGTTCATATAATTGATGCTTGCAATGAGCAGCATAAAAAACGCGATCGCGCTGAACGTATAGACGTAGCCGATATTTCCGTTCGTCTCCCCGTCAAACTGGGAATGCAGGTGAATGCTGGTCAGCGGCTGCATCTGATAAGTAATATGAATGCCCATTCTCTTGAAAATGGACGACATGTATTTCTCATAAAGCTGCGGAAAACCAGCTTCCAGCTTTTTGATATCAGCGTTTTTGGAAAGAAGCAAATAGCTGTTGATATAAAAACCACCCCAACCGTCCGCATTGCGCTGGTTAGGATCGAGTGACGTCAGTGCATTGAATGTGAAATGTGAATTTTTGGGAACGTCCTCTATGACACCCGTTACCTTATACGAAGTACTGTCTCCCGTTCTCAGCACCTGCCCCAGTGCGTGACTGCCTCCGAAAAACCGTTTGGCCACCTTCTCTGTCAGTACAATGCTGCCGGGCTGGTCGAGGGCGATTTTGGGATCACCTTCCAGGAATTTATGTGTAAAAATGTCAAATACCGTCGAGTCGGTCGAGTAGATATCCTCCTCGTAAAACCGCTTTTCACCCTGCCTGAACATGACCCGTCCATTACCGAAAAACCGTACATAGTTCTCCACAAACGGATAATCCTGCTTCAGGGTCTTTACCAAAGGTGGCTGCGTGCTTACCCACTTGTTGATCTTGTCCGGCTCGGTGATGTACGATACAATGCGGTAGATCCGGTCGGCCTTATCATGGTACCGGTCATAACTCAACTCGTCGGAAACGTAAAGGAATAACAACATTCCGCAGGTCACACCGATCGTGAGCCCAAAAATATTGATGAAGCTGTAAAACTTGTCTTTGACAAGGTTGCGAAATGCGAGAACAAGATAGTTTTTGAGCATGACGGGAAAAATTAGGGTTAAAAATTTGCTGCAACTATTATGCCTTGTGGTAACTAGCGAATTCCTAAATAGTTACAGAAAATATCCATTATTTTTTGTCCGTATTCGGACACTCCTGTACGAATGCGGACTCCCTGTCAGTTTCCAGCTCATTCAGGAATATCCGGATAAGCTAAGATTGAGAAAAACCATGTAAAGTGAGCAGAAAAGTAACGCAAAATTGCCGGTGAGTATGTTTCTATTTCCTCATAAAAGCTTATGACCAGCGGATCATCTTTTAATCAGAAACTCATCGAAATTCATCATTGTGCTCGCCACGATGGTACCGGCTGCCAGATCGGAAGGATTGATGAGCTTGTCGACCGGATGTTCGCCGGTGCTTAAAATCGCCCTGACACGGCCTGGATTTGTACGAAAGTCAGCCAACTCTTCCTGATACAGATCCTTAAGTATCTTCATTTCCTTTGAACTCGGCCGACGGCTGGTCAAAGCCATAAAACCATACGATAGCTTTGCGTCGAGGTTACCCGTTTGTTTGAGCATTCGCTGTGCGAGTACCCGGGAAGCTTCTACAAACTGGGGATCATTCATAACCACGAGCGCCTGTAAGGGTGTGCTGGTCTTTTGCCTTTTCATCACACAAAAATGCCTCTCCGACGCATCGAAATTAAGCATCATGGGCGGCGGCGCAGTCCGCTTCCAAATGGTGTACATGCTCCTGCGGTACAAGGTGTCGCCTTTTTGTTCTCTGTATTTATGATAGTTTGAGATTGATTCCCAAAGCCCCTTCGGCTGGTAAGGATAAACACTCGGCCCGCCGATTTTTTCATTGATCAATCCACTTGATGCGAGTGCATTGTCCCGAATCTGCTCCGCACTCATTCTGTAACTCGGCCCGCGCGCATACAATTGATTCTCCGGGTCTGTTTCAAGCTGCCGGCTGTTGGCTGCTGATGACTGCATGTAAGTTGCCGACATGACGATCAGCTTCTGGAGTGCTTTTACATTCCATTTTCCCGAAACGGCGGATTCTCGAAACTCTGCTGCCAGCCAGTCCAGCAAAGCGGGATGCGTGGGTAAGTTGCCCTGGTTCCCAAAATCGCTGCTTGAAGCTACCAGGCCATTCCCGAAATATTGCTGCCAGAACCGGTTCACAGCGACCCGGCTGAATAAAGGGTGGTCTGGGTGGAGCAACCACCGGGCCAGCCCCAAACGGTTCCTGGGATACTCTTTTGGTATTTTAAACATCTGATCCGGTGTATCCGGACTGACTTCCTTTCCTTTGGCATCGTATGCGCCACGGTTTAATATGTACGACTTCCGGGGCACGGTACGCTCCTTCATGATCATGACGTCGATTTGCGTATTGAGGAGTTCGGTCTGCTGCCCGATGTATGCAAGGCTCGCAGCCATGCTATTTTTATACTCCTTGTCAATGTTCGTTGTGAAATATGCCAGGAGTTCATCATACTGCTGCTTTGAGCGCTGCACCGGTGGAGTTTTCAAGGCCGCTGCCACTTCGTCCTTTTGAGAAAACAGCCCGCGCATTTCAAGCGCTGAAAGTGCACGTGTATAGATTTTCAATTCATCGATCGCAAAGTTTTTGGTAAACCGGTCATTCAATCTTCCGATCATCAAATTGAAGACGGCAATATTTGTCTTGTTCTTCCCAAACAACAGGCTTTGTGTCAGGTTATCATTGTAGACTTTTACCGGTGTCCTTTCACCGTCTATGTAAACTTTTACCCCCTCGGCTTTACTCAATCCGTCGTAGGTAAATGCGATATGCGTCCATTTTTTCAGCGGGAATTTTTGGACCGTTTTCAGCTCGATCGAATTTTCGGGCCAAACATGGCTGAGCGTAACGCGCACCGTGCCGTCGGCATCCCGGAAAATATTCCATCCCCGGAAGCCGCTTGTGATATGATTTGACTTGTGGATCAGCGAGCCGTCAATAGTGGCGTCCTGTATGTTCAGCCAGATACTGATTGTAAACGGCTGATTACGTTCAAAATAAGCGAAGTCCGGTCCGAAATCGATTGAATTTTCTCCTAACATCTGTCTGCCATTCCCAAATCTGCCCCGGCGGGAAGCTTTATCCGATAAAGCCGAATCGCCCTCCGCGTATGCATGATGTTTGGGATTTGCCAAATTTTTAAAGGCTTTGCCTAAGGGCTCATCGAACGTAAAATGTCCGTATAAACCGTCCTTGGCCGAAAGCGTATTTTTCCCGGCATCGGTCTCCGCCTTTTTAAGCCATTGTCTGAATTCATCATCAGACGTATCCGTAAAAACTTTGCGTTTTTTCTTTTCAGCTTCCAGGTTGGCCGCAATGAATTTTAAGGTTTTGTCAGCTTCCGGAGTCGGCAGCGTGATACTGGGGCTTGATTCTCCATTGTAGGGGATCTGCCCGTTTTCATTTACATTATCAAAAAAGGAATAAAGCGAATAGTAATCTTTTTGACTGATCGGGTCATATTTATGGTCGTGGCAGCGGGCACATTCGACGGTCATTCCCAGAAAGGTCGTACCGAAGGTCCCTACCCTGTCGGCGACATATTCGGTCCGGTATTCTTCCGCGATTATTCCGCCTTCCATACTTTGGGCGTGCATGCGGTTGAAAGCAGTGGCAACCAGCTGCTGCTGGTCTGGGCTGGGTAACATATCACCTGCCAGCTGCCAGGTGACGAACTTGTCGTAAGAAAGGTTTTTGTTAAATGCATTGATCACCCAGTCACGGAACGGCCAGGCTGTTCGCATCATATCGTCCTGATAACCATGGGTATCCGCATAGCGGGCGGCATCCAGCCAGGGAACAGCCATATTTTCACCATAATGCTCAGAAGCCAGCAGCTGATCCACCACTTTTTCATAGGCATTCGCTGTGGTATCGTTTAAAAATGCCTGTACCTGCTTAGGCGTCGGAGGCAAACCATTCAGATCCATATAAACCCGGCGCAGCAAAGTGGTTTGAGATGCCTTCGGTGACGGTTTTAAACCCTTATCTTCCAGTTTCGCCAGGATAAACCGGTCTATGTCGTTTCTGACCCACTTTTCATCTTTCACTTTCGGCACCTCCGGCCTTCTGACCACTGTAAATGCCCAATGCGGCTTGTACTCTGCCCCTTCCTCGATCCATTTGATCAGAATTGCCTTTTCGCGTGCGTTCAGGGATAAATGAGATTCTTTGGTCGGCATCATCACTTCCGGGTCCGACGACAGTATCCGGTGTGCCAGTTCGCTTTTGCCCGATTTGCCCGGCACAATTGCTTTGAGCCCGCTGTCGCCTGATTTCTCATAAGCTACATTGGCAACGTCCAGCCGCAGCCCGCCTTTTTGTTTGGCCTCATCGGGAC
Source organism: Dyadobacter bucti (assembly GCF_005869225.1). Taxonomy (GTDB): domain Bacteria; phylum Bacteroidota; class Bacteroidia; order Cytophagales; family Spirosomataceae; genus Dyadobacter; species Dyadobacter bucti. The sequence continues at coordinate 1,163,489 of NZ_SWFP01000002.1, forward strand.
CATGGCATGCAAAGCACCTGTCCGACAGGATGGGCTTTACATCGTAGGTATAGTCAATGGGTTTTGAAATTTTCGACATTTCCAACTGAACGTCTTCCGGCAAATCAATTTTGCTGCTGCAGGCACTAAAAAGCACGCAGCATAACATGATGATGAAGCAGGATTTCAGGTGGGTCATGATAATTTTTAAAGATTTAGGAAAGTTCAGCACCCGATTCCGAAAGAGCAACATTTCTTTGAGAAATTTCGGATACTGAACTAGATTTTCATTCCTGAAACTTAGCAAATTCAGGGAACAAAATTAAGTATATCGGACTTTATCACGAATTTGCTTTCGGCGGGCAGCCATCGGCAGTCGGCGGGGTATCCCTGCCAAAATATCGTTGCTGAAATTGGTTTGGCAGAAAGCCGAAAGCCCATAGCCCATAGCCGACCGCACCACCGTTACCAGCCCGGGTTTTGTTCCAGATTTTTATTCTGGGCCCTTTCTGAATCAGGGATAGGCAAGAGATCGTCCTTTGGCAGATAACCTGCCGAAAACTTTGTTTCGATAAGACTGCCGTCACCTCCGCGTACCTCACTCGGATACAATTCCCCGCCGATCTTCCAGCGTTTGATGTCGGACCAATACGTTCCCTCCAGAAAAAACTCGATACGGCGTTCGAACCTTACTTTTTTACGGGCTTCCGCCTGTGAAAGACCAAGAGGTACAGGTTTCATTTTCACGTCCTGCCTTTCGGTACGTATCCGGTTGATGATCTTGATCGCTTCATCGATACCGGTGTTGGTTTCAATCAAAGCCTCCGCTTTGGACATCAGTACATCGCCGTATCTCAATACAATAAAGTTAATCGGGTTTTGTCGCGCCGTGCTTACCTTAATGCCCTCGGAAGTATATTTTCGCATATTGAAACCGACCCGCTGTCCGGTGTGATTCTTGATGACCGTCGGATAAGGTTTTCCTTCGAAATTTGCGCCGGGCCTTAATATGGAGAAATCCAGGCGGGGGTCACGTCCTTTGTATGGGTTTGCCGGATCTACCTTGGAACCGTCTATCATCTCGTATTTGTCCACCATGTTCTGTGTCGGGGCTACGCAGCTGGCTCCGCCGGCATCCGTCGTAATCCCCACGCCCGGATTACCGAGCCACGCAAAGAAGTTGCCCTGCGCCTGCTCTCCGTCAATATACTGGATATCGAAAAGGACTTCCGAATTGTTTTCGTTGGCTACTTTGAAAAGCTCTTCATAGCTTGGAAAAAGAGTGTACTTGTTCAGCGCTTCGATCTGCTGAATCACGGTCAGAACATCGGTGTACTTGTTCTGATAAAGCAGTGCCCGCATCTTCATTCCCAATGCAGCGCCTTTTGTTGCACGGCCGACCTGCGGCGCATCCACTTTCAGCGCTGCGATCGCAATATCATATTCCGATACTGCCTTTGCCCAGGTTTCATCCAGGGTGGCCCTTTTGAGCTCCGTTGCTTCCTTGGTGGTGATAACCTTGTCGATAATGGGTACACCGCCGTAAGTTTCAGCCAGCAGTGCATAGGCGATCCCTCTCAGGAAATGTACTTCGCCCATATACCTTTCCTTCGCCTCAGCGCTCAGCGTCACTTTTTCGAAATTTTCCAGAAAGTAATTGGCGCGGGATATGATCCTGTATGACATCGTCCACCTGTCTGCCGGGACACCGTCCAGGGAGGTAGTAACCGACCCGTTCCCGATCTGCATGAGCTTACCGTTCCAGTGCGACCATTGGTACCCGTCCGGTGTACATGCTTCAAAGCTCGGTCCGGCACCATATATGGCTGTATGACGCAGCACGCTGTAAATCCCGTTCAGGGCCAGGATGATATCGTCTTCACTCTGCCAGAATGTTGCAGACGTGATTTTATCTTCCGGAAGTACTTCCAGGTAACTTTCATTGCATCCGTTTGCGAAAAGAAGAAACAGAACTGACAGGCTGTATATTAAAGTCTTTTTCATTTTTTCTTTATTTAAAAATTAACATTTAGACCTGCAGACACAATCCGGGCAAGCGGGTAGAAATTTTCACCGGAATCAAAGGTGTTTCTCTCTGGGTCGAAACCTTCATAATTTTTGCTGACAAAGGAAAATACATTCTGCGCATTCACGTAAAAATGCAGCTTCTGGACATTGATCTTTGAAGTCAGTCTGGAAGGCACAGTATATCCCAGCTGGATGTTCCTGATTTTCAGGAAGGATATATCTGATATCCAGAAAGAAGATGCATTTCCATTCCATGTGTTGTTAATGGCGATACCCGGAATGTTGGTGTCGGTATTTTCAGGCGTCCATGCATCCCTCCATCGCTCGGTGATGGTGCCTCCGGAAATTCCCAGCGGCTGCGTCCAGGCATTCTGAGTGTAGGCATGCACGCCCCCTATTCCCTGAAACAATATGCCCAGGTCAAAACCTTTGTAGCTCAGGTCAGCATTGAATCCGTAAGTGAACTTCGGAATGGTGTTGCCAAGATCCATTTTATCCTGATAATCTATTCTGCCGTCGCTGTTAACATCCTGATATTTAAGCTCTCCTGCCTTGGGCACATATCCGTTGGCGAACATATGTGCCTTGGCCTCTTCGTTGGTATTGTAAACACCTTCGGCTTTCAAACCGTATAAAGTATTGTACGAATATCCTTCCCTGATCAGATAAAGCTGGTCAGGTGCGCCTTCCCTGAATTTGACGACCTTGTTTGTGAGGTAGGTTACATTTCCGCCGATGGTGTATCCCAGTTTATCGGGGCTTTTGCTGTTGTTTGAATAGCTCAGGTCAAGTTCAATGCCTTTGTTCAGCATTTCCCCCACGTTCTCAAACGGCGCGCCCACGCCACCCAATACCTGAGGGATCGGCAGCTGAACGATAATATCGCTGGTTTTCTTGACAAAATAATCGGCTTCAAGGCTCAGCCTGTTTTTCAAAAAACCCAGTTCCACGCCTATATCCGTGGAAGTTGTGGTTTCCCAGGAAATACCTTCGTCTACCAGACTTGTAACCGCGGCCCCCGGCGCAAACACGCCCCCGTAATTATAACTCTGATCATTCAACTGACTCACTACGGTCAGATAAGGCCAGTAGCTGTTGATGTTCTGGTTGCCCAGGCGGCCCCAGGATGCGCGGATTTTTGTATTCGACAGCAAATTCTGGTTCTTCATGAAATCCTCTTCCGTCACCACCCATCCTGCTGAAAAGGAAGGAAATACACCCCAGCGATTGCCGTCCTTAAACCGCGAGGAAGCATCGGCACGGAGATTCATTTCGAAGAGGTACTTGTCCGCAAAAGCATAATTGACGCGGCCAAAATAAGACAGCATCCGCAAAGCATTCATGTTGCCCTGCGCCTGAATACCCGACGTTCCGGCGTCCACCTGGATCAGTCCGGCTTTCGGGGGATTGGATCTCCTGGCGAAGGTATTTTTGATCACCGTATTTTCAATCTGCATCCCGGCGATGGCTGAGATCGTATGCTTGGTACCAATCGTTTTGTCAAAATTCAGCGTGCTGAACCAGGTATAGTTGTAATTGTCCGTATTGGTACGGCTGGCTTCCAATGTGGTCGGATAGTCCAGGTTGATCGCTTCTACACCTGTGTCGGTATAACCGAAAACCCGCTGATTGTACTTGTCCCTGATGTTGTTGTTATTCTGTGAGGTGAAGTTTGTCTTGAATGAAAGAAAATCCGCCAGCTTGATATCCGCATAAGCATTTAGCCTGATATAATTGTTCTCGGTTTTGGTTAAACCATTGGCTGTCTCGATCAGCGGGTTCCGGTTTCCGACAATACTGTTTCCATTATTAATCGCCTGAGGGGCACCATACCTGCCGTCCTGGGTATAGGGAGCCGTGAATGGATAAGCACCGTTCGCGAAAATATATAGCACCCGGCTGAATGTGAATGGTTCGGTAGAGATCTTCCGCATTCCGTTTATGCGGCCGCCCATCGTTAACCATTTATTCACCTTTGATTCGATATTGGCGGCAAGCCCGTAGCGTTTCGAGCCGGTATTGAGCATGATACCCTTCTGGTCCAGGTAATTGACCGACATATAGTATTTGCTTTTCGCGGAGCCGCCTTTTACCGACAGATTCTGTTCGCTGACAGGTGCAGATCTGAAAACCTCATCGAAGAAGTTGACATTGGGATATTTGTATGGATCCGAATTGTTCCTGAAATCGTCGATCACATTGTCCGGGAACAGTTTGCTTCCTCCGGCCCCTGTAAGTGCCTGGTTCCACATATTCATGTACTCCACACTGTTATCGATCAGGTCATATTTTTTCACAAGCTTTTGCGAACCAAAGTAACTCGTGAAGTTCACCGATGTTTTTTCATCGAATTTGCCTCCTTTTGTTGTGATCAGGACAACCCCGTTTGCCGCTTTTGACCCATAAATCGCTGCACTTGCCGCATCTTTCAGCACCGACATGCTTTCGATGTCGTTCGGATTTATTTCGCTGATAGATCCTTCGATGCCGTCGATCAGCACGAGCGGGTTGGCATTGTTCAAAGTTCCCCATCCCCTGATCCGCAGCTGGGCTCCGTCGCTTCCCGGCTGGCCGGAGTTCTGGCTCACCCACACGCCCGGCACCTTTCCGCTCAATGCCTGGGACGCATTGGTGATGGGCCTGTTTTCCATGGTTTTATCAAAACTGATGGTTGAGATCGCACCTGTCAGATGCCCTTTCTTTTGCTGACCGTAACCTACTACAATCAGCTCTTCAAGATTCCGGGTGTCGACATCCAGGCGGACATTCACCTCGCTGACGTTAAGAACAGGCACTTCCTTGGTTAAAAATCCTACATAAGAAAAGACCAGGACCGAGCTGTTATCAACAACCGCGATACGGTATTTCCCGTCCTGGTCCGTTATCGTTCCTTTGGTTGTCCCTTTGATAATGATACTTACACCCGGGATCCCCGCTCCTTTGTCATCAGATACCTTTCCTGAAATATCGATATCTGCCTTTTGGAAATTTTCCTGGCCGGTCTGACCGTTCTCTCCGGATTTCGCCTTCCGTTTTTCCCGTTTAAGAATAATTTGCTTACCAACAACCTCATAGTCAATGCTGTAAGGCGAAAGCAATTTCGCCAGCACATCCGACAGTTTCTCATTTGCAAAGTTAAGCGTCGCCCGTCCTGACGTACGGATCAGATTTGGATTGTACGAGAACTTCACCTCTGCACTTCTCTCAATTTCGTTCAGTATGGTATTGATCTTTTCATTATTGGTCTGTAAAGTAATTCTTCGGTTGAGTAATTCCTGCGCGGTAACATGGGTCGCTGACGAGAGGTTTGCAAAAAATGTTACGATACAAAGTTGTAGTATGGACCATTGCATGATTTTCACTACCAGATAGCGGGTAGATTTAGATAATTTCATAAATTTGAATGTTTTGGTGGAACGAACTGTAAAGGCAAAACACTTCCCTGCATCATCCTGGATGATGCCATGCGCAAATGAAGGGGAATTTCAGAGTCGTCAGTGTTGGAGCACTGACGACTCATTTTTTTGGGTTAGGTTGTTGGTTCTTTCAGGGTTTCATTTAGGAATTTTATGGTGGATTATGTTTAGAAATTACAGCCTTTTCCGGTTATGATGATCTGTGCATCAAAAACCTGGTATTCCGCCTCTATACTTTTACAGATAATGTCCAGTTTCTCATATAGTGATTCGCCGGAGAGGTCCGCGGTCAGCCGGCAATTCTCCAGTATTTCGTCATCAAAAACAATATTTACGCCATAGCCCTTTTCAATTGCTTCAAAGACTGAGTTTAACGTCGCCGCCTGAAATTTAAAGGAGTAAACTTCCTTGACTGTCTTGGTCTTCCCCTCGGGAATGATCAGCAAAGGATTTTCAACCAGAGATTTCACTAAATGAAACTCCTGCCGCGACAGAACAGCCTGCTGATTAGGGGTTAATAAAATCCCGCCCTTTTCCCGGGCAGTCATATTTTGATGGTTCCTTAGCTTTTCGGCCACCTCAACACTGACCCGGCCGGTACTTACCTTTACCGTAACATCTTTATCTTCCGCGTAAGCCCTCACATTAAAGCTTGTTCCCAGAACTTTCGTTACCAGCTCGTTGGCGTACACAAAAAAGGGCTTATCGCGATTGGGAGTTACTATAAAAAAAGCCTCTCCGCTCAGATAAACCTCACGTTTAAGTTCTGAATCAAATGAGGCGGCGTAGCTTATCTTGCTTTTGGGGCTGAGCCTGACCCGGCTGCCATCGCTGAGTGTAATCAACATCGGACCGGACGTGCCGTTTATTTTTTCCAACAAGGCTGTCTCAGCTGCACTTCGGTTTATTTCGTAGGTGAGTTCATCGCTTGCAAATTGCTGACTTATAAACCAGCCGGCAGTGACTACGATAACCGCAGCGGCTGCACATTGCCACAGAAACTTCAGGTTGAATTTTCTCCGCACCATAACCGGCAATTCCCTTACCTCATCCATATCCTCTGCTAACTTGCTCCATATACGTTCCTCCGCTTCCCTGCCATCCTGGTTTGTTTCGGCGGCAGCATCCTTCCAGTCTTCGTCCAGCATGCGCTTCAGTTCGGAGAGATTTTCTCCGGACAGATAGAATTGTACCGTTTCCAGTTCATCAGGGGTACAAAGACCCTGACGATATCTGGTCAATAGCTGACGAGTGATCATTTGAAAATTTGTGTTTCTATGGAGTAATACAATCGGCAGGACGGGCACCTTTACCCGGTCCTTAAAAAAAATCAAAAAAAGAAATCATGAAAAAGGAAAAATGGGAGAACCGCTCCCGCAGGAAACGCAGTGCCTTTACCATCTGACCTTCGACGGTGCTGCGCGAAATGTCCATTGAAAGAGCGATTTCATCATAGGACATTCCTTGAAACCGGCTTTTTTCAAAGATCTCGCGACGCTTGGATGGCAGGCATTCGATGGCATTTTTTAATTCCATTGAAATCTCTTTCTCACGCAGCGTCATCTCCGAAATATCGTCCCTTGTGGAGACCGGAGCATCACATTCCCACGCACGAAACGCTCTCTCCCGGATAATGTCCCGCCTGTAATGGTTAATCACCAGCTGCCTCGCGATCACCAAAAGCTGGGCATCCGCAGAAATTGTTTCCGAGAAAGATTCCCTGCATTTCCATAATTTCAAAAACACGTCATGGGTAATGTCCTCGGCTTCCGCTATATCTTTGACATTCTTGCGCACAAAATTGAACACCTTCCTAAAGAACCTCCTGTAAAGAGTTTCGAAAGTAACGGGGTCCAAGTTCGAATATTCTGGCAACATACGGTATCTCGAAATAAAAGCTGCCAAATAAATGATTAGGCACTCCAAAAATAAAGTTAGATAAAAGGATAACAAATTATGCCAAGTACTACAAAAAACCTGGATTTGTGCATCCTGGAAGAAGAAAATACTGAAATCTCAGTATTGGCCATACAAACTTGCCCCGCCCGTGCGGGGGCTTGGGGAAGTTAAGGGCTGAAATGAAGATTGGGGATGAAACTATGTTTTCTGAGTTCGGGAGAGCCGTTAAGGACATACTTTCCATGTAGCAGGCCCCCGGAAAAGCTTTCCCCAGGCGGGGAACCCGCTCCCGGAGGGGCTTCGTCGTTGAATTTAAAAGTAATATCCTCCGCAACTATTCGCTGCGAAGGCTTCTGACCGGGTTCATTAATGCTGCTTTAATACTTTGAAAAGACACGGTAAAAACTGCAATGCTCATCACCAGGATGGCTGCCAACGCAAAAACCCACCATTCGATATGGATCTTATAGGCAAATCCTTCAAGCCATTTGTTCATCACATACCATCCTACCGGAGATGCAATACAGATAGCAATGACCACCAGTTTTAAAAAATCCCGCGAAAGCAATGCTACCACGCCGGCGATCGAAGCCCCAAGTACTTTTCGTATCCCGATCTCCTTAATGCGCTGCTCCGCCGAAAACAATGCCAGTCCGAGTAATCCAAGGCTTGAAATCAGGATTGCAAGAGGTGCCAGCAGATTCGAAAGTTTGGCAATCACCTGTTCGCTGCGGTAAAGCTTATCGAATTCCTGATCAAGGAACTGGTAACTAAAAGGGTAATCCGGGTTGATTTCCTTATAAACGGCACCGATTCCAGCAAGTGCTTCCCTGGTTTTTCCAGGTTTGGTACGTATCACAATGACCCCGAAATATTCATTTTCCTTGACATCAATAACCAGCGGCCTGATCTTCTCGTGCAGCGATTGCGTGTGGTAATCTTTGAGAACCCCAATGATATGTCCTTTCTTTTGCCATGCCGAGATCCATTTACCGATCGGATTTTTCATACCCATTTGTCTTACGGCCTCCTCGTTAACCATGAAAGCATCTGTTGAATCAGTAGCCATGGATTTCGAAAAATCACGGCCGGCCACGATTTTCAGGTTCATAAGCTTCACAAAATCCATACCTACCGAAGCCGGGCTGAAATATACAGCGGCATTCTTCTCTTTCCCTTCCCAGTCAATGGCATCGGCCACCGAAAAGCCCATGTCGTGCGGCGCCTCGGTACTTCTGTCTACCATGGCCACGCCGGGAAGCTCCGAAACACGGTCTTTAAAAAGCAGATAGTTATTTTTGGCTGACAATTGCCCCTCCACCCGAACATAAACCAGATTCTCCCGGTCAAATCCCAAATGTGTTTGCTGAACGAAACGGGTCTGCTGAGAAATAACAATAGTGGCAATCAGCAGCACGATCGACAGCGCAAATTGAAAGACAGTCAATCCCTGCCTGAACCACAAACCGCTCTGCGTAAACCGGGCCACTCCCTTTAAAATCCACACAGGTTTGAGGGAAGAAAGGTACAACGCTGGATAGCTTCCCGCTGCCACGCCGGTGGCCAGTAACAAAGCGGTCAAAAAAATCCAGAAAGATGTGTCGGTAGCAGGAAAACCGATCTCTTTGCCTGTCAGGTTATTGAAGGCCGACAATAACAATATTAAAAATGCCAGTGAAAGAAGCATTGCCAAAAAGGAAAAAAGAAGCGATTCTCCAAAAAACTGCAGCACCAGACTGGTTCTGGACGATCCGACCACTTTTCGCAAACCAACCTCTTTCGCACGCTTCACAGAACGGGCGGTAGACAAATTCATGAAATTGATGCAGGCAATCATAAGTATGAATATGCCTACTCCACTAAAAATCCGCACATATTCGATGCGGCCGCCTGCGGGTTTCCCATCTGAAAAAGTGCCATGAAGGTACTGGTCTGAGAATTTTATCAGACCTGCTCGCCGCTCAACCCCCTCCTTTTTCTCCAGGCGCGCCGCCAGGTAATGATTGATCTTACCCTCCACTTTTGCTACGTCCGCACCGTCCGAGAGCATCAGGTACGATCGGATCTCGTTTGAAGCAAATTCCAGTTTGGTCTTTTGCGCTTCCCAGTTGAATAAATAGTCAAATTTCAGGGAGCTGTGACGTGGAATGTCCTCAAAAACAGCGGTAACTTTAAAATTCATCCGGCTTTCAAATCGCATTGTTTTCCCCATTGCTTTGGCCGGGTCTCCAAAGAACATTTCCGCCATCCGCCTGGAAATCGCTACACCTCCTACGTCCTTCAATGCTGTCTCCGCCGTTCCCTCGATCAGTTTATAACTAAAAATCTTAAAGAAATCCTTCCCCGCACGGGAGCCTTCAAGCTTTATCTTTTTTTCTCCTACCTGAAATGTTTCCGGATGCCCCCAGGGCAACTCATAGCCGGTGGCATAGTAGGCCTGATATTTGATTTCGGGAATCGCTTCATGGATATTTTCCAGGGCAAAAGAGGGATAACTCGAGCCCGGCGCTATGAGAAATGAAGCTGAATACGATCCATTCACTTTTCCGTTTGCCGTAGTTGTTTCGTAAACCGCAAACAGATCGCTGCCGTTGGCGTGAAAACTATCAACCCGCTTTTCGTCCTGAACCCAAAGGAAAATAAAGAGGCAACATAAAATACCCAGTGCGAGCCCGCAGATATTGATAGCCGAGATCCCTTTGTTCTTGACAAGGTTACGAAATGCAATTTTGAAATAGTTTTTTATCATGGCGGGGCCTAAATTAAAGGTTGATTGATATTCATTCTTTTGGCGCTCAATAAATACCGGCCTGATATAAGACAACGCTTCCAGGATGTATCGCCTTCTGGCATTGGTTATTCCATGAACCGTCAGCCGCCGGGCGTAGCGTTCGTGCAGATCGCCAAGGACCTGTTCACGGAGATGCGGCGCAACCAGCCGGTTCAGCAGGAGGGTCAGATAACGGGGCGGTTGACCGGATGCCCGATCTGAGGACTTTTGTTTCGGTTTCATCGGAAGAAGCTTGTTAACTGATCAGTTCCATTCCATGCGGATAGCCGGCAAAATCCGGTCCCAAAACCTGTTACGAACGGCTCTTGACTCTTCCAGAACGCGTCCGCCCAAAGCCGTTACTGAGTACAAACGCTTTCTGCGCCCGCCCCTTTCCGAAGTTGCTTCCCCCCAGACCGACCGCAGGTAACCTTTTTGCTCAAGGCGTTGCGTCGCCGCGTGCACGGCACCAGAGGTTACGATATTGCCGGTTTCACGCTCAAGCTCTTCGGCAATGGTTATCGTGTATGCGTTGCTCGACAAGGCAGCAACCGCCAGCAGTACAATTTCCTCAAATTCTCCCAAATCGCTCCGTCTCATCGATCAACGCGGTTGTTAAATGAAAATGTATATGATCTATTTCTGTATAACAAACTGTGTGCCAGAATCAGATCATTGTCTTATCGGCTTGAAATCGATGTTTTTGAGTAAACCGGCAACGGGCGTTTGTTCAGTATCGGACAATTGGCGTTCGTGTTTGGACAAAGCACATCCACCCGGTAACTTACATTGAAATGCATGTAAATTAACCAGGAACTTCCCGAGGGATTTATATCAATTTCCCTTTCAACGAAACAGCGCTTCATATGACACAGTCAAGCGTTATGAATATCCAACCTGGTTTCAATATAAATCCAATGGAAAAATGGTTAGAAGCATTGGAGGAAATCAGACGTTTAAATGCAGAGTTGCTGAAAGTGAAAGATGAGCAGATAAGGATTTCAGAAAAATTAATTGAGAATAAATAGGTCGGAAAATGAACAGACTGGAGAAGTATAAAGCCGCGATGATCAAACTTTGTAAAACGCACAAAGTGAAGAGTCTGTATGCTTTCGGCTCAGTCCTGACTGACAGTTTCGACGGTGAAAGTGACATTGATCTGATTGTCGACTTTGCTAATATGGAAGTTGAGGACTATGCCGACAACTACTTTGATTTCAAATTTTCGTTACAGGAAACTTCAAACGGCCGGTTGATCTGTTGGAAGAGAAAGCGATTAAGAATCCATATTTTCTGCAAAATGTAATTCAGCAAAGGCAGCTTGTATATGGACATTGAAATTAAGACGTGGCGATACGATATGCTGAATGCGATTGTAGAAATCGAGGAGCTAGTCAAAGGTTTTTAACGATTGTACACGCTGTCTTACGCCATACTTCCCAAAATCTTCCAACGCCCATCCGCCGGAATGCGGCCGATATCATCCGCTACTATCACAAATTGTCACCCCCATTCCAGCCACCCGCAAATTGTCGCAAAACACCCTCATATTGTCACGATTGTCCCTCACGCACGTCCCTTGCCCGCGTTAACTTTGTGCAAACATCAACTTGACAACGGACAAAATGAGAAAGATCAAAATCATGGAACATGTCTCGCTGGACGGCGTGATCCAGCATGAAAACGGTGAAGGATTCGTACACGGCGATTGGACGACCCCCTATAGGAGCCCGGCTGGGTTAGAGGCCGTTATGGAGGCTCAGGGCGATGTTTTCGACCTGCTACTTGGCCGACGCACCTACGATCTCTGGACCGGCTATTGGCCAAATGCAGGAGGCAGCCCGATAGGGAAAAGTATTAATGCCGCAACCAAATACGTCGCAACCCACAGGCCGGACAGTCTCGAGTGGGGCCCGGTCGGGAACCTAGGCGCGGATGTCATAGAGGGAATACGCAGCGTCAAGTCCACCGACGGCCCCGACCTGATTGTCTGGGGAAGTTCAACGCTGACATCCGTATTGCTGAACCACGGACTGGCCGACGAGGTTGTGCTGATGGTCTACCCTGTTTTACTGGGCCGGGGCAAACGTTTTTTTTCGGACACTGCCGACCCACGCGAACTCGCCTTCGTCAGCACCAAAACGACACCCACAGGTGTACTCATCAACACCTACCGGCATGTAGGGGCGCTGCCAAAGCCTGTCTGAAAAAAGTAACAGATATGTCTCCCGGCCGCGTGGTACCAACTACCACTTGAAATGAAGAAAGGAAACAGCCTGGCGCGGAAGCTTCATTTCAACTGTTGTGCTGCCGTTTTTGGGCGTGATCCATTCCGGTGAAGTAAGCAATTCCAGTTGCCCTGCTTTTTCCAGTACCCGGATCTGCTCTCCCGAAGGTTGTTTTGGCGAACCCATGCTTTTCCAGACTTCATAGGAGTTGCTGTTTTCTTTATCAATGCGATAATGATAGAGCATCATTTTCTGAGATGGCAATCCTTTCACCAAAACCTTTACAGGTGCGTCGGGAGCAGGAACATTATCGTCATGGTAATTCCATACCATCACACCGGCAGAGTTGGCACTTTTGGAAGCAAGACCGTTGATATCGGCCTCGCCGCGCACACTTTCATCCCGCACTCTTCTAAAATCATAAGCCAGATTCTGCTTCACTTCCACACGGTTTCCTTCCATCATTCCAAACATCCTGAACACATTCAGTACTGGCTTGTTGACCCCATTCGTTGCCAGGTCACGGAAACCACGGAACCACGCCTGATCCTCAAACTCGAACGACCAGCTCACCGCACCCAGCAGGTTCACCCCTCTGGCATGTGCCAATTCATATTTTCTGGCAAAAGATGCAGCTGTGTAGCTCGAATACATGGTTCCGTTCCGATACGCATTCTGCGGGCTTACATCCTCCGAACAAGCCGCGCATCCCTCCGGATCAGATTCACCGATGATGATCGGCAGTTTTTTCAATGTGGGGTAAGAGGCTACAATTTCAAAGCCTTTGTCCAGATCACGCATTTGCGTTCCCATGTTCATCTGTACGTGGCCATCCACCAGTTTAGGAGCTCCTTTGGCGTGATAGGTAATGAAATCCAGGGGCGTACCTGTTTTTCCGCTTACATAGTTTTTGCCTTTGGTTACATGGTCCAGGAAAGCTTTCAGCCATACCTGCGATTTGTCCCACGACGGCCCTGTCACCTCCGGACCTCCCACTTTTGCAGTCGGCAGGGCACGTTTTACAGCGTCGGCAGTATAATCGTACAACTTGATGTACTCTTCCATTGTCCCCTTCCAGTAGCTGATGTTTGGTTCGTTCCAAAGTTCCCAGTACCAGCTTTCCACTTCCTTTTGTCCATAACGGGAAACGGAATGTTTCACCCACTGATACACCAGTTCGGCCCACTTGTTATAATCTTTTGGAGGATATGCCCAGCCCAGGTAAATATCGTTGTAATCATCTCCCGGTTTCCAGTGGTGACGGTAAGGCTCCGGTTTGGTCGAAAGGGCCTGTGGCATAAAGCCGATCTGTGCGATAGGCTTCATACCTCTTTCGATGTAGGTATCAAATATTTTATCGACAATGGTCCAGTCGTAAACCGGATTGCCCTGTGCATCCTCAGTATATGCATTTGTTGATCCCCATTTGAGTGCGGCTTCACCATCGCCGGTGACCAGCAAACTGTGCGCACGAACATAAACGGGACCTTTACTGAATTGTGCCATTTCAGTCAAAAGCTTTTTACCATCCTTCATATAGGTATAGTTCGGCTCATCATAGCCAAAAAATGCCCATATCGGTTTCATTGGTTCTTTTACTGCGGCAAGATTCACATCTATAGTGACAGGCGCCTGCTGCGACCGGCTGGAAAAAGGAACAGCTAATGCCGAACACAATGCAGCGCTCAACAGGAATGATTTTGTGTTTTTTAACAACATTTGATACGATTTAGGCAATAACGGTCGATCATGGTTTTCGTTTGGAAATCTCGGGTACCGACGGATGAAATGGATGATGTGGAAGCACTTCCGTCATGTTCAGCAATATTTTCTGAATGGCAAGACGATCAGGGAATGTTATTGCGGGAAACAGATTAAGTGATATTCTTATCAAAAAAGCGGATTATTTTGAATCAGGCACAAACAGAACTGCGTCGGCAACCACGGCCCCCGAAGCGCCCTCCGACGAGATATTCACGGCAGACGCACCGCCCTGGGGAAGATCGAATTTGCCGAGATGATACCACTCACCGGAAGTTTGCCCTTCCACCACAATATCTTTATCCTGTACTGTTATGTCCTTGACCTCATTTCCATGTTTTACCGTAAGCTTTATTTCGGAAGCCGCTTTGGCCACTTTCGGGAAATACACGTAAATATGGTAGGCGCCGGATGCGGGCACCTCAGGTGTAAATGTGACCGACCCGCCATTCCTTTCGTTCTCTTTCGTAGCTAAAAACGATGGCCCATACCCCCCTTTTTTTACCACTTCCCACTCCCCTTTGACTGCAACATGCTTCGTATCGTCATTATCGACCAGAATCTCAGGTACCAAACCATTCACCAGCGGATCAGTCTTTAATCTGGCCTGCAATTTGGCGACATCGATACGCTGAACGCTGGTTTTGGAATCAATTGCCATGACTGCTGCGACGGCCGAGGATTGCGCCAGCACCATAAACACGGGCTCCATACGGATAGAGCCGTAGGCGATGTGCGAAGCTGAAAGACAGACCGGCACCAGCAAATTGGTACATTCCTTTTCCTTCGGCACTAGTGACCCATAGGCGATCGGGTAAGGGCCGAATCCGCCGACCTCGACATTCCCCTCGTTTTTGGCCATGCCGTTCACCACAATGCGCTGAATGTTATGCGAATCCATCGTGTAGGCGGCCATTCCCACACCGTCCTTGACTACTTCCTTCCCCTCACAATTGGCTTGGGTCATTACATAGTTGCCAATCATTCGCCTTGCCTCCCGGACGTACAATTGCGGCGACCAGTGCCCGGTTTCAACATATTCATCTTTGGGATAACCCCATTTCAGCATTGCCTCCCTCAGTTCAGAAGGAACCCGTGGATCGTGGCCAAAAAAGTACAGCAAACCTTTGGTGTAGCTTTCGTGCGCTTTGATAATTTCCTCCCGCTTCTTGTAGCCGGCATCCGGATAGTCGTAGTTCATACCGATCATATCCGTCGAAAAGCCGTTCCGGTTGTTAATGTCCGTTTTGTTATTGGGCATTTTCGACCAGATAAAGTAGTCGTTCAGGGTTTTCCGTTCAGGTTGCCTGGCGATCAGCCGGGCAAGGAGTTCGAAATGGGCGGGGTCATAGCCATCGGGTTTTGTAATTGGCACCATATTACCGGGATCCGATGTCAGGCAAATACGGTAATTATATGCCTGCACCTTTTTGTCGCCTGTTCCGTTTGGTTCCAGTTTATCATTGGAAACACCCCATACCAGTCCGCTTTCCGACTTTCCTGCAATTTTATAGGGGTCGATACCGTCGGGAAGCTGATGTCCCTTCATGAGCTGAACGCCGTTGATCGTCTCGTTGTAATCAGCGTTGGCCTCCCGCCCTACCGCATATTTCACACCCGCTTTGGCCATCAGGTCGCCTTCGTAAGTACAATCCAGAAAAACCTTTGCGACAATGGTGCGGTTGGATTTGGTATCGGGTTTGAGGCTGTTTTCCAAAACGATGGACTTGATTTCAGCACCGGATTTACTGGCACTGATGACCCTGCTTTGATATAAAACCTTGATCCCGGCCTCGTCGAGATACTGCTGCAGATATTTCTTGGCGACGCCCGGTTCGAATGTCCATTGCTCGAACTTGCCGTAATGTTTGCCGATCCGACGATAAAAGTCACGCGACAGACCGGTGATCGCATATTTGTTCCCGATATCCGTATAACCGAGCCCACCGGAAGTCATGCCTCCCAAATGCCCGCCCGGCTCGATCAGCACAACCGTTTTACCCATTTTTTTAGCCGTATAAGCTGCTATCACGCCGGCCGACGTTGCTCCGTAAATGCATACATCCGCTTGTACAGGACTCTCGGCACCGAACCTGAACCCCGATAGCAGGAATGCCGCTAAACAGGCGATCTGCGCTATTGCTATCCTTTTTCTCATTATTTTTTATGGTTTTTATGCTCAGTAACCCGGACTCCGATCCTTGGCGGTGACCGCTTTGTGATGTGATCTTGGCATTTGGGGTCAGCGTTGTTTGAATAATCCCCTAATTTGAAAAAAAATCATGTTAATCCCGCAATAGTCTCTACCGGTTCTTTACAGGTGACGCTGAGTGCAGGATCTTGCCATTACCGGCCAGAAGAAAATCGGTATATTGGCACAACTTCGCAACAGCTGAATAATTAAAACATCATTGACCCTTACTATCAGATCAATTACCTTGGTTTTCCCGCATTCATTGGTTATTTTCTTTTTGTTCATTATCTCTAATGCGTTTGGACAGCAGGCAATCACCAATATTTCTACGGCCGGGCACCTGCCAATTCCCGGAACGAAAGTGAGCGTTGTGCCCCCGGGTGGCTTTAAAAAGCATCGAATTTCGCTGGATTTCAACAGCCGTAAAGTGGCTCGAGTATCATGGTCGTCAGCATTCCAGGGCCGGCTGAAAAAGTTCAGGCCGGGTTGACAAAGGATGCTCTTTTATCGCAAGGTTTTGAAATACTCATTCATTTACAACACAGATGGAAAGCTCCCTACGGAGTCCACGGATCGGGTATCCTATGTTATCGCGAAGTCATTTTCAAAAGTGCAACCGGAGGAAAAAAAGCTCTTTTGCTTAAACAGGATAAAACAGCTGCATCCCGAAATAAAGGTCGATCAGACCAGTGAGCTAAGCGTTGACGGAATCACTGGCTACGAACTCAGCGGAGACGTCAGCAACAAGAAATATGACCAGGATGAGAAAATCTATCAGGCAATCCTGTTTAGCGACAATCTGTATTATATCATGATCGGCTCCGCCAACACCGGTTTCGCGAAGAATCTGGAGATTTTCAAATCCCTAACACGGACATTCAAGCGTAAGTAGTGATGGAGAGCGATCATACAGTTTACGGAAGGAAGAACATCTGCCGGCTTACCAATTTTAATAACAATCGGTCATCAGCTGATTGCGGCTTTTGTAAAAACTGAGGCTCTGATTGTTTTTTGACAGACAAAGTTCGTCCAGCAAGAGCTCCACATCTTTCTGCATTCTTAAAGACCCACAGATCATGATCACGCCACGGTTCCTCAGAAGGTCCGTAAAATATTCGGCGTCCGTTCGGATCAGATCCATCACATATTGCGGTTCGGCTCCCCGGGAGTGGGCTATGTTCAGACTTTCCAGGCGTTTCTGTCCAATTTCAAAAGATGCGAACTGTCGGTACTGCTCTGTCAGTTGGTTGTCATACCTGAACCCTGCATACATTCTTACCGGAATATTTGCATGGTTATTCATGACCATTCCCAAAAAAGGTGCTATACCGGTGCCGTTAGCAATCATAACAACGGAGCCCGCCTTTTGCGGAAAATGGAAGCCGGGATTATGCATAATACGGGCTTTCAGTTTGCTGTTCACTTCCAGTTTGTAAAGGTAACCCGAACCCAGACCGTTTTCGTAGAGCTTTACCATCAGCTGGACCATCCCATTGTTTTGTCCGATCGAATAGAAGCGTTCGCGGCTGTCGCCTGCGGGGTAGATCGCCAGCAGGTCGCCGGACTGGAAAACACCAGGTGATTCCGGCGCGAGCACTATTTTGAATGTTGCATTATCCGCACTAACAAGGGTTTTTTCTACTACTTTCAAATTTTTCAGCCCGACCTGTTTGGTTGTATAAAGTGCCGGAGCGGTGGCCAGGGCGGTCAGGGATTTCTCGCTCCATGCATGAACCCACCGGACAAATTCTTCCGGAGACTTATCATTGACCGTGTAAAGGTTCAGGTGCCGTTTGGCCCATTGCTGCTTTTCCAGCAGCTGATCGACATCTTTGGCAAATTCGCAGAAATCGGCGTAGGCCTTTGATCCGAAACCGACAACGCTGAATGAAATATCCTGCTGCTGACTGATTTTTTGTACCAGATCGGTAAAATGAGTCGCGTTTGCCGGTGGACTGCCCAATCCGTAGGTTGAGGTAAAAACAATCAGATGCTGCGCCTGAGGATAGGCTTTGTACTGATTCATTTCGGAAATAAAAGAGCGCTTCCCGTCCGCAAGCAGCTGCTGATGTATCTGATTGGCAAAGAATAAAGTGCTGCCATTTTCGGTCCCTGCCAGTACTACAATTTCCGCGCTTTCGGCTTTAAACTTATTTCTTATTTTAGTCCGGGTTCGCTTCAAAGTCATCACAAAGCCCGTGTAAATGAACGCCAGAATGTTCAGCGAAGAAAAGCCCAATACAATAGCCCACAAAATGTTGGTACGGCCCGTGTGCAGGTCCAGGCTTAATTTTTCAAAAATTACGGTATCGTTGTATGATGTTTGCCCGGCAATGGTGCCATCGATCTGGTTGACCCTGATGGTTTTATCCCTCAGTTTCAGAATATAAAATTCTTCCGGATCTCCTTCAAAAAGAGGGAATTCTATCTTTTCAACATCAGCAAGTTTCGTTTGCCGAAATACTGGAAATTTGTTTTTTTCCAGAGCTACCGGTTCGGCCGGCTGTACCACACCGGGTGCATCCACACCGGGTAATTCCACCTCATCCTGATTCATGACTCCTATCCTGACCATAAAAAGGTAAGTTCCGGTGAGCGCAATGATGAGAATGGGAACCAGAAAGAGCCTGCCGCTGACTACATGAAAATATTGGGAGAAAAAATCGCGGTTTATTTTTGCAAAAAAATGGCGTACGCCTTGTTGCCGTTTAACGATTAAAATAACGCCGCTTATCGCGATCAGAAGTAGCAGAAAGGAGACCACCCCCACTATAATTCGTCCGGTCTCTTTGAGGAACAAAGACCGGTGTAACGAAATATTCCATTGGATAAAATCGCTTTTGGGCACGATCTGCCCTAAAACCCTACCATCCCGCGGATCAATGTAAGCCTTTACATGCTCACCCTCTTCATTGGTGGCGTCAATTGTCACAAACTGATTGTGGTCCACAGACAGCTCAATGATTTCGGGGTAGATCTTACTCAGAGCCGGTATGCACTCCGCCAGATTAACGGAATTGATATCCTTAATCCGGTAAGCTGGCATTTTTTCATTCACTGCGTCATACGCCAGAATGACCCCTGTTACCGAAAGAATTACCAGGAACAGCGTAGAAACAAATGCCAGCGCTAAATGTGCAAACCTCCAGATAGAGAGAGTCATTGGACTTATTGTACTTTACTTAGTTTTACAAAGCGAATATACCCGCTTCCTGTTGTCCGCTCGGCAAGGCCTTCTGTGGTTAAAGGAATTTCGACATCGGCAACATGATATTTCTGTTCTTCCACGGCCGTTTCAAACCTTAATTTGTACCCCTTGTTCATTTTAGCATCTTCCACCTCTATCACATGCACGGCCCTGTCTCCTCCTGTAACAGAGGCACCTGTGATGGCACTGAGCTTCGCCTTTGTTTTCGTCTGGTACTTGTGCCATTCTTTAAGTGTGTTATACCATTGTTTGTCTGGCCCCAGTACATACAATGTTTTGTCGTAAGCACCCTGAGGGTTGATCAGAGAGATCACCACATAAGCAGCCTCACCACGATAGCCGTTCATTTGTACAAGGCACTTGTATTTACTGGTTTGAGCGAAAGCATTGGCGGCAAAATATACTATAAAAACGAATGACAAAAGCGGCTTAAAAAAATACTTCATCGGTTGGGTATTCAATGGGTGAATGTGTTTTGAATTTTGAATGAGTGAATTTTGAATGAGTGAATGTGGAATGGCTGAATAGTCAACGGTCGAACGGTTTATGACTAATCAAAAAATAATCATTCACTCATTCACTCATTCACTCATTCACTCATTACCTCATTCCCTCATTCCCTCATTATTTCAAAAAGTCCAGCGTCACGTTATTATCTGCCAGGAAATTATTTTCCTTCGCCAGGTCATAGGCAGTCTCGCCAAATTCGGTTTTGAGTTCCTTCTTTGCCCCTAATGATATCAGCGTTTTCATCATTTTATCATCCTTGGCCACCAGAGCAGCCTTGTGCAAAGGAGTAGCTCCTTCTTTATCCTGCGCATTGATGTTGACGCCAAGTGCCGTAGCCTTCTGGAACAGTTTCAGATTTTGTTTTGCTACCGCCAAGTGGAACAGCGTATTTCCGTTTTTCTGGGGCGCTGAAACATCCAGGCCACCGTTTTTCAGTATTTCCAGTTTTTTTTCAAAATCCTGCTCAGCGCGTTCCCTGCCATTTCCACCCTGACCACCGGGACCGCCTCCCGGGCCGCCTTCTCTGTATGATTCGAACCAGTAGTAGGCCAGGTTATTGTCATCTTTATCCAGCACGTTGATATCCGCTCCGTTTTTCAACAACAATGCGGCAACCTCGGATGATCCGCTCGCGATAGCCCTGGTTAACGCTGATTCTCCTTTTTCATTTACTGCATTGATGTTCTTAACCTTAGGCAGCAAAGTCTTCTCTATCAGCTCAACATCTCTTCCGGAAGCAGCCAATATGAGCAAAGTATTGCCTTCATTGTCAGCTTTATTCAGATCCACACCTTTATCGACAAAATAGGCGATTACCTCAGCATTCGGCCTGCGGATAAGCTGGTGCATTATTGTCGCCCCGTCTTTGTTGATCGTTTTCGGATCCAATTTCAGGGTTTCTACCAGATATCTGAAAGTTTCGATTCCATTGCTTGACATTCTGGATCCCTGTGTCGCGAAAAACAAGGCATTGCCGGTCGGTTTAACACCTCTTTTCATCAGCTTTTCCATAAGCTCCTTATTTCCCGTTCTTGCCGCGTAGTCTGCAACCGTGCGCCCGTATTCATCTTTATCCGAAATAGAAAGTCCTTTCGAAATGAAGTAGTCGGTGAGCGTAAGGTCCGGATCTGCGGCCACGCCCAGCATGAGTACCGTGGCGCCGTTTTCATACTTTGCCTTAGGAGACACGCCAGCTTTAAACAAGGCTTCGTAAACCCCCTTGTCCTGGTTTCCATTGGAAGCTGCATTGCCAATGACACTGGCCCCGTGGCTATCGGTCAGATCCACATCAGAGCCTTTTTCGATCAGGTAACTTACCAGCTCTGCATTGCCCCTCGCTGCCGCCCAATGCAGGTACGAGGCGCTGTGGTGCGTTTTTTTCTTCACGCCGTTCCCTTCCTGTTCCACCATAAATTTAATGGTCTCCAGTGGCGCGCCGTTTAAAATGGCTCTGGCAGTAGGATCCCAGGATGCCGCATCCGGCTTGGAAGGACTATTTCCTTTTGCAATTTCGGCTTTAACCTGCTCAACATTCGGTTTCGTTTTCCAGAAATCGGCGCTCATGAGCGTGTTGGCTTGTTGCGCATTTACCTGTAATGCGTTGATTATTAATGCAGAAATAAGGATTTTTTTCATATACTGAGAAGTAGTTAGCTGTTTTTTTTATACAAAAAAGGAGATACAACATGTTTAGCGCTGTATCTCTCTTTGTCAATCCCTGGTCATTTTACGACTTGCATGGCAGCACTTGCAAACGCCATCTGCGTAATCTTACAGCACCTAGTAAGAACCCAGATAACTTGATCCTGTCTTGCCGGTCAATACGCTTCCTTTAATAACATCTTTTGTTTTCCAGTTGATTACGTACAGTCTGCCGGGCAGGTCGGTTGGGGTAAGTGGCACATAGATGTAGTCTCCGCTTACAGCAAGGTTCTGATATTGACCGAAGTTCAACCCTGCCTCGTAATCATTGCTGATCTTGGTAGCCGTTTTAGCGTTCAGATCAATCATTGCGATGTAACCACCATTCCCGGCTATGTTGTACAATACCAGACCAATGCCGTCTTTGATGTATCTCCATGCCTGGATACGTGTACCTGTCAGGCCCAGGGCCTGATCCAGGTCGAAGTGGTAGCTGTTATCGTATTCGTTCGTGTTTTTGTCGATGCGTAGAATGTCCTTTCCGCCAGTTGCGGTAGCCTGGTAAACATGCCCGTCGGTACCCACATACTGCGTCATTGTACGGTATGAATGATTATTGGTTTTAGAGAGCGTAGAGTAAATCAGCTTTGGGTTTTGTAATGAAGGAAAGTCCACCACAAGAGTAGTCGTCCCGAGTGTTCTGTTGGCTGCATCATTAGCCCAGGTTGGGACGCCGCTTGCGTTGTACGACAATTTGGTCGGGTCTACCTTGGCTACGTTGCAGCCGATGAAAACCTTGCTTTGGGCCTGGTTCAAAACCGGAACATCAATACGTCCCACCGAGTAGCCCTGAGCTTCCAGTTCAGCCGTGAAAGGGAAGTCGAATTCAGTGGAGTTAGGCACGCTCGCACCTTTCAGATCGATACGGGCAATCCTTACTTTTCCTCTTCCGTACTTATAAACGTGGTTTGGTGCAACCCCATCCGAAATCGTCTGAAATCCGGTCAAATGTACGCCGATCCCGATATCCTCGGCCGCTTTGGTCCAACGTGGAGAAGTTCCAATGATATCCGAAAGATCCAGCTCATTGCCTGTATCCTGGTAATCTTTTCCGCCCTTTACAATATACTTGTTAAACACACCGCCATCTTCGCCTGTATACTGGATGTTGTACAGTTCAGTACCATCCTCGGATGCCTGCACCCGGGCAGTACGGGCAGATCTCAGGCCAAATCCGTTGTCGTAAATATTTACCGAGAAATTGGGATCGATTGCCTGTTCGTGGGTAATGGCATAGGCCATTGTTCCACCGTTACCCGCTGTTCCTTCGTCATCGGGAATCGAAGCGGTCAGTGATATAAATTCTCTCGTCTCACCCGGGGTTTCTCCGCCCGGACCCGCTACCTCGTCGTCCTTGCAACCGCCAAAGATCACGGTAACACCCAGTATAACTGCTTTAAACAGACTTTTTTTCATTTTGAAGTTGGTTATAAAAATTTACTGATTGTATAATTTAACTTGATTGAGATTGCTCTTCCCGGCTTTTGCACGCCGAAATTGTCGTACATTTCCGCATTCAGGATATTTTTAAGGTCAAGACTTGCCACCATTTTCCCATTGGGGAACCGGTAGC
The DNA here is from genome assembly GCF_005869225.1 of Dyadobacter bucti. Lineage (GTDB taxonomy): Bacteria > Bacteroidota > Bacteroidia > Cytophagales > Spirosomataceae > Dyadobacter > Dyadobacter bucti. The sequence goes on from NZ_SWFP01000002.1 coordinate 1,186,756, forward strand.
TTGCACCAATATCATGGTAAAACTGTGTAGGCGTAGTGAACCATTCCGACTCCATCCAGACTGTTCCGAAAGGACCTACGAAGCCTGTGTTATAGTAAATGTTGAGTACCGATTTTTTCTGGAACTTGTCATTGAGGCGATACTGGACACTGCCGTTCATCGTAAAAAACGGCTCGTTGGGCAGCTGTAAATTGTACAAATCGTGCGGTTTACCCTGCTGATCAAATTTTTGTTTGAATAATGTATTGAATTTGGAAAAGTTGAAAAGGGCATTCAACCGGTTATCATACACATAGATGATCTCACCCTCAAACCCTCTGGACTGTGTCCTTCCTATGTTCACATATCTTGTCACCTGTATATCCGCATCACTCTCTCTTCCCGGAACGATCTGGTCTTCCACTGCCTGCTGGGTGATTTTGTTGAAACCATTTCTCCAGAATGCACTGGCATAGAGCGTAAGTTTATGTTTGCCTGCCTGAATCGGGCCGTGCCGGAATCCAATGTTATAATTCACATTCTTCTCAGGCACCAGGGCCTGGTTTTCCAGGATATTGTTTTCGGGATCCCCGTACAGCTGGTTCTCGGTAGCAGCCACATAGGAGTTTTGGGTGGACCCGATGATGTACATTTTGGAAATGACATTGTACGACACCGTAGCGCCATATCCTGTGTTATTGTTGACGGTTTTCTTTTGAACCCTGTTAACAATATTGACCCCATCTTGTTCAACCAGCTCAGGCCGTGTCTGGATGGTCCTGTTGGAGGTGTATTTACCTAATAAATTTGTTTTCAGCTTATCGTTCAGCAGCTGGGCTTCATAGTTGACCGCGAAGATGTTGTTCATCACACTACTTACAGTAACCATATCTTTATTCACCGGATTGAGCAGGTCGTTGTCATCCCTGTCGGTTGTTTCCAGTTTGTGGTTCAGCGAGATCCTGTGTCCGGGGAAGACGGTATACCCCAGGTTGGTACGCATGTTGGTGATCTGCCGGTTCACTTCCACAATGCTTTTGGCGCCCTGCTGGCCCATGCCCGCTGTCGGCGGAACGGGTATTACCTGACCGTTCCTGATGAGCATCCGCGGATTTCCGTCCCAGTTATAAACCTGGCCGACCGTATCCTGAACATAAGTGCTCCTGTAACTTCTGACGGCATTTACATTAATCGCCAGCCCCTTGGCCAGAAAATTGTTCTTATTGTAATTCAGACTTACGACATGCGCCTTGTACTCGCCAAATCTGCCTACATACGGCCTCGCCATCGTAGTACCGTGCGGTATTTCGGCGTAAGTATCTGAAATATTGTATCCCAGAAAAAACTGGTCTGCCCATTTCACATTGGTGAACCCCGCCTCAAACCGCGCACCTACAGACTTATATTGGTTGTTGAATCTTTTGGCCCTGTAATAGCGCTCCAGCGTCCGGTCGGGATGTACAAACTTGGAAAATTTTCCCCAGGTCGTGTAACTATTGTCGGTATACGTATAGAAGCCAGACGCTCTGGTCGTGAAGCCGCTTTTCTTATCGCGGTATATGCCCGAAAGATCGGATTGGAATGTATTGAATGACCCGTAAGATACTGCGGCTGTAATGTTGTTTTGGGAAGCGTCCTTTTTGAGCACTACATTGATAGCCCCGCCGACATAATCACCTGTAAGGTGGGACGGAAGCACCCCTTTATACACCTCGATGCGTTCTATCATCGCAGGAGGAATGTTGTTGAGATTGAATGAAGAACCATAGGTGGATATTTCGATCCCATCCAGGAAAAGACCAACCGCACTGCCGGACATCCCGTTCAGATTGTATTCCACACGTGATCCGACACCCCCGTTTTGACGAACGCGCACACCTACGGCCCGGTCCAGGAGTTCATTGGTCGTGAGGTTTCTCAGGGAGGCTTCTTTGGTTTCAATGACCGCAACCGCGAACCCGGTTGTTTCAATCTGCTTTTTTTCGGTTTTTTGGACGATCTGTACCTCGTCGAGATCCTGGGCAGTCCGTGTTACCACCAGGTTAATCTCGTGAAATGGCTTGTGTATGTGGAATCTGGAAGTTTTGGTTTTTATTTCAACAGATGTAATGACGATATCCTGGTTTCCGTAAGGCACGTCTTCGAGCAGGAATGTACCATCCGTTTCAGAAAAAGTGGCGATATTGGTGTCCCCTATCCTGATGGTCACGAAGCTTACGACCGCACCCTTTTCATCCCTCACTTTGCCTTTGATAGTTGCTTTTTTCGGGACGGATGTCTGTGCGGAAGTACTGAAACAGAATAGTGTAACTATTGCGGTAATGAGTAAAGTATATTTCAACAACATCAGTTTTGTTCCTTAATATTTGTTGCCCGGCAATTCACACCGCTTTTTGTCAAGATCGGGAGAATCTGAATACCGTCTTATTTAGACTAATTATATCGAACGCAAAGATAGAGACCGGGATTAAGCAAAAATGACGTTTAAGGGAGTTTTGGTGACGCGACAGGGAGTATTCGGTTCAAGAAAATCAAAACAGGGCCTTGAAGAATGAAACCCATTAACACGAAAAATACAGGAAGAGGTTGCCCCAGATGCAACTGTGACGGCCTTTTGGTTTAAAATCCAGTAGTGTTCGGCAGCCTCGCAACAAAGATATTTCGCGAAGCCAAATTTTTATGTCAGAAATCAGCCGGGCGACAAAGTCAAGACCGACGATCAAATCAGAGAGGAATTCCTTTTACTTTTAAAAAAACAGAGAGGAAAAAACAAAACTTACCCATAACCAGCAACTTATTCAAGCTTGTCCGGAACCACTCCCTCAGCGCTTGTCAATCTCCGACTCCAAACGTGACTTGTAATCCTTCCATACCGAGATCGTATTTTGCACCAGCGCCGGTTTGTCTCCCTTGATATTATAACACTGCACGCCGATGGGCCCTGTGAATTTCAGATCCCTGACCAGATATTTAAGCAAGTCATAGTTGTCGAAGTTACCCTGTCCCAACGGAAGTATGTAGTCGTCCCAGATGTTTTTATTTTTTGACTGTACATTGTTTGCCCCGGCTATTGTCACCATTTTGAGATATGGTTTGAGCTCTTTCAATTTTGTTTTCAGCTGGCCGCGCTCGGATAACGGTGTTGTCGCGATCCAGTGGCAAAGATTAAATGATAAGCCGGTGTTCTCTGATTTAATCCGCTTTGCCAGCGCCAGGGCGTGATCGGTGGTTTCCACATAAAAACCAATGTGCGGGTAAATCGCTAACTGTAATCCGGCTTGCATTGCCCAGCCGGCGACCTGGCTTACAAGACCTGCGGCCAGTGAATCGGCTGCCTCCGAAGATTTAAATTTCCTGGAATCGCCTGTTATAAATGGAGCGATGATCGTTTTGCTGCCTTGGAGCTGCATAATGTATGCTTGTAAACGCTGATCTATATACGGCTCATCCAGTGAAACTTTGACATAAAAATAACTGCCCCGGAAGTGGTACTTGTCTAGTGCACTTTTCATTCCTTCAAAACTGTCGGTCTGGTTGATCTCGATTCCATCGAAACCTGCATTTTGGATCAGCTGCACCTGTTTTTCAAAGGTATTGTAGACAGAATCGCCGCGAATAATATTATGCAGTGCAAAAAAATCGTTGGTAACCTTTTGTGCAAAACCTGCTTTCCAAAAACTGCCGATTATCAGCGTCAAAATAATAAGTCTCATGATATTTTTACAATTTAAATTCTAAACTACCCCTTGCAAAACAGTCTATTTCTAGAAAGCGCGGTAATCGCAAAATTCCGACAATTAAGTTCATTATTTTAATCATCTCTTTGCAACAAATAGCGCTTCATTTGCATAAGCCACTCCCACACCCAAGCTTGTAACCAATAATATACCTGTAAATCAGCACATTAACTCGCTAATCAACAGTAAAAACCACCAATCCCGGCTTTTCCTTATTAAAAATTCCTTCACCTAAAACTTTGTGTTATGCGCCAGAAAGAGAATACGCTGCTGTACAAGTGGTTTAATCAGGTTTGGAATGCCAAAAATGAAGCTGCAATTCCGCAGCTTATGACTGATAATGCTGAATTTCAGGGTATTGATGACAGCCTGCCGAAGGGCGCGCCGGGCTTTCAGGCATTTTACAAAATCTTCACCGCTCAATATCATGACATCCGGATCGACGTGGAAGATGTTGTTTCGGAGGATGATATGGAATCGGCCCGAACCGTTATTTACGCAACACATACCGAGACGCAGAAACCGGTCGTCGTGCCGGGTCTCTGCATGATCAGGGTCGAATCTGGAAAAATCGCTCAGGCCTGGAACAGTTATGACTTCGCGTCAGTAGATGCGCAGATAGGAAAGAAAAAAGCCGCCTCCTGAACAGGAAACGGCTTTTCGTGGAGAATGCTCTTTCACCTTGTCATAATTTTTCAAACTTTACCACTCTGTGTTCAATCGGTTTGATGGTATTCAAATAGGCGAAGATTGCGGCGAGGTCTTGTTCTTTCATTCCCGAGTACATAACCCAGGGCATTGGCGTATTCAGTTCGTCAGGTGCAACCTGTGGTGATACATAACTGCTGTCGGTATAGGCTTTGAAACGCGCTACGAACGCTTCTTCCGTCCAGGTACCAATCCCGGTTTCTTTGTGCATGGTGATGTTAGCCGAGCGCACAACCCCGTTCGGACTTCTGAATTCCATTCCTCCGCCAAACTCCGTTCCGGGGATCACGCTGCCTTTCTCCGTTTTGCTGTGACACTCCACACACCCGGTGGCCGTGATCAGATATTTTCCATAAGCCAGCTGATCCGCTTCAGAAGGCCGGTTTGTAAAGGCAGCCTCCTGAGGCATTGTATTAATAAGGATGTTGACCGGGAAATCCGGTTCCGACTGCGGGATATTCGTTTGCACCGGTGGCAGCCCGCGGATGTAGGCGATCACCGAATAAATATCCTCCTTGTCGAGCTGGCCGAAACGGTGATAGCCCATCACGGGAAACAATGCTTTTCCGCTTTTATTGACACCTGTTGTGACGGCACGAAAAATTTCTCCGTCCGTCCAACCTGCCAGTGCATAGGGTGTGATGTTGGGCGCATAAAATTTCCCGGGAAAACCCATTTCCTGGGTAAATTCCTCGCCACCACCACCCAATGACCCGGTAAGTGGCCCTGCATATCGCGACCAGTCCCGCGTGCTGTGGCAGTCCATACATACGGTCACATGATTGGCCAGATATTTTCCACGCTCAATACGGGCCGCAGTTCTTTCTATTTTAAGATCCGGCGCGGCGGCGATATTGGGGAGGGCTGTTTTGACATAAACAATGGCCGCGCCAACCAGGACCAGCAGGCCGGCAAGTATTAAGCCGGTAATTTTTAATGCTTTCATTTTTGATGGGATGGTTTTTTATTAATAGCTGAGCTTAACGATCGTTCCGTCCTTGTAACTCGACAGATAATAGGTTTTGTCGTCTGCGCGAACGATGTCAGTCGGTTGGGAAACGAAGTCCAGAATGGTATTACCGTCCTCGTCCAGAACTCTCCCCGATTTTTCCTCAAACCCTTTCCCGAATATCCCGTGCTGCAGTACCAAAGCCCTGTTGTTAACAGAAAGCACTATTCCCGAAAGGGTCGTGAAACCGGTTTTGTAATCACTGTAATTTCCGTCCTGATCTACCTGATAGATTTTTGCATCGCCGGGCGTGAAAGGGAAGCCTGTTAAAATGGTAACAAAGAACTTGGTTCCGTCATAAACAATGCCTGTCGGCACTGCATCCACACCAGTTGAAGCTTCGGGGAAATGGGTGAACAGGCTTAGCTCGCCCGATGTCTTATCCCTCTTGAAAATCGCATTACTGCCCGCGTCAACAATGAACAAATGATCGTCCGGCCCGAATACAAGGTCGAATGCATTGGAATTCAGCGGATTGACCAAGGCCAGACTTTTGATATAAGTTGCAACATCCTGGGAAGGAATGTCATCGATGCTGACAGGCATGTCACCCGTTTTGAACGAAGATACATCGGCTGTATACAGCCTTCCATCCAAACCATGCAGGAAATATAACTTTCCGTCGCGGTAAAGCAAATGTCCGATTCCTTCTGTTGACCCCTGATTGGTGATTGACCGCAACCCGGCTACAAATGTTGTTTTCGTGCCGGAAGGCGTGATCATGGCTATGCTCGCGTCATCGTTGTCGTTACCTGTGCCGGCCTCGGTTACCCAGATATTCCCCTTGTCGTCCATCGTCAGTCCAACCGGTGATTTCAAGCCGGATACAAAAGGCTCGGAAGAGAAAGATTCAGGCTCAGGAATATATGATTCATGGTCCGTGCAGGCCAGGACAAAAAGGAAGGTTACTAAGGTTGAAAGCGAGTAAATAAATTTTTTCATGTTCGTTAAATGGAGTTTTACTTGATAATTGCATCCTGGAGTCCTGCTTTGCTGGCTTTACGGGTCTGGGAAACCCAGGCGTTTGCGGGGAATTTGAAGTTTCTTCATTTCGGGTTTTAGCTATTAACGTTGAGTAAAATCTAAGTATCTGAGAAGCGGCTTAGCTGAAAATGATCATAGCACGCGCCAGACTTATATTGATGCTTGATTTTGTGCTGACAAAAGAAGGCAATGCAACCGCAAGGCACAATAGCAAATTCTTGCTATACGCATGTCTAATTTGATTGAAAGACCATTTTTAATGCTCAGACCGGGCGTGGTTTGATGTGGTCGGGCACCGGTCAGCATCCCTTCTATTCAGTCGCTAAGGGTTACAGATATTCCTGTACATGAAAACGTAGGCATAAAAAGTACCTGCGGGATGACATAAACGCCAACTAAATGGTAAATTGCTAAATAGTACTTTATTTATCAATTATATAATTTATTTTAAACTGGATCGTGTATGAGAGAAAATCTTTTCAAACCTTTTTTCCTTTTAATCTTGCTCCTGGCAGCTGCGGGATCTCCTGTTTTTTCGCAGGGTCTTACAGTAACCGGGACTGTAAAGGATGAAACCGCGGCTATGGTTCCAGGTGCTACTATTCTGGTAAAAGGTACAACAGTTGGAACAAACACGGACGCAAGCGGGGCTTTTAGCATAAGGGTGCCGGACCAGGCATCGATTTTGGTGATTTCCGCAGTGGGTTATGTTGCTCAGGAAATAACAGTAGGACAAAAATCACCCCGGCAAATCCCTTGCTAATATCTGATTTCCAACATTCCGCCACATTTTTTGGTGAAATTCTGCGGCGGGGCGGCTTTACAAGATCTGAATGGTTGGCACAATACCCCTCCGCAATAGTCCTGAAACCCCACCACGGATTTTGCATGCCTGCCATAACTTTGATTCCCAAAAATGGGCATTTACAGAAATGAACAAAACACATTAACACAACTAAAATGAGAAAGGTAGTATTATTCGCACATATGTCCCTGGATGGTTTTGCAGGAGATGTCAATGGTGGTCTCGGTTTTCTGACGTATGATCAGGAGTTGCAACAATATGCCGACGAGGTGGTCAAAACAGTGGGGGCGCCTTTATATGGCAAAAGCACTTATCATTTAATGGAAGGCTACTGGCCTACGATATTAAACAAACCTGGTGCCGACCAGCATTCGCTGCAACATGCGCAATGGGTGCAGGATATCCCCAAAGTAGTGTTTTCGACGACACTGGTCACCGCAGACTGGAACAACACGACACTCGTCAAAGACAATGTTGCAGAAGCCGTGCGCAAGCTCAAAGAAGAGCCGGGCAAAGACCTGGTTATATTCGGCAGCCCGGGCCTCGCCAAGAGTTTCATGAATCTGGGACTGATAGATGAATGTAAACTAACCCTGCATCCTGTGCTTCTGGGAAACGGCATCAGTCTGTTCGATGGCAATATGGCCAAGAGGCCGTTGAAGTTGTTGGAAAGTAAAACCCTCAGATCGGGCGTGGTAACACTGCACTACGAAGTGGTCAGGTAAGTCCGGCACTTGCTTACAGAAGCTTGGAAAAAGAAATCAGCGAATATTTTTTCGCAGAAAAGACGAACTGTCCGGCGGCAGAAGGTTTAGGAGCGCCGATGGAATTCCTCCGGCATGGATATTTTAGTTGCAGGTCATTCAACCAACAATATACCATCAAACCTTTTTGTGTTATGAAGACAGTCGTAGGGATTTTTGAATATGAAAGTGATGCACAGAACGCACAAAACTACTTGCTCGCCAATGGCTTCGGGGATGGTGATGTCGATATTAAAACTGCCAGTTACAAGTCGGAGGAAACCGAACCACACGTCGACTCGGACGACAACCTGTTTGAAAGGATTGGAAATTTCTTCCAGGAGCTGTTCAACGAAGATCATGACGAGCGGGAGCAGTTTACCGAAGCTGGCAAACGGGGCACGATCGTAACCGTGCACGCCGAAAGTGCGGACGAAGCTGTAGCTGCCGCACACATCATGGATGAGTACGGTGCCCTCGATGTGACCAATGGCAAATCCAATCCGCAACCAGGCGTCCGATATGAAGATCTGATCCTCAATCCTGCTAGTGTTTCAGACGGCGATAAAGTAACGCCAAAGAGTGTGGATGCTCGCGGAGTGTATTTAAAAAGCCGGATCATCGACCGGCCGTTACTGCAGGAGCACCGTCTTCGTCAACGGCCTTTTTCAGCCGGCGACTCAGCGAATGTCGACCCGGAAAAAGATACAGCAGCGTTAAACAAAACGATCGATCAACGTGACGCGCTGATCAATGAAATTGTCGAAAACGACGAATTGAAAGAGAAATAGCCGTATATACGCCGCCGGTTCGCAAAGAGCCGGCGGCGCAGGTGATTGTTGAAAGACTTTTTTTGTTTTAATTTGTTAGCCAATATAATTTAGAATTTACGCAACAGGACTGATCATGCTCTCGACTAAGCCAAATATCGATACACTCACTCACGGACTAAGAAAGGCGGTTTCTACTCCGGAAACAGCCAAGAGCACGAAGGAACAGAAAGATTTAGTTACAGCATTAAGCTTGGCTATCAATGAATTACGAGATACTCTAACAAAAAAGACTTCTGGCGCTAAGATCGTAAGCACCTATCTGGCCAAGCTAACCTGGGTTGATATCACAGACGAAAAGGTCAGGGAGACCATTGCAGGATTACTCGATTCATCGCTGGCCTGGTACAACCTGGAGTTGGAATACATTCAAACAATTCAGCCGATAATCAACAATGGGCTTGCGGCAAATGAGTATAAGGTTTACAAAGAAGCTGTCGAGGATCTGGGTGAAGCGATTTCTGATCTAAAATCAGCGGTGATAACATTGCCTAATTCCAAAGAATTCAATGATGCTATGAAGGAACTTGCAAATCTTTGATGAAAATTTTCTGCACAGCCGAGTTTGAAAAGATATTTAAAAGGCTCAGTAAAAAGAATGCTTACAGAGATTTAGAAAAAGAAATCGTCGAATATTTTTTCGCAGAAAATATAGACTTCTCAGGTAGCAGACGGTTGGGTGGCCACGCGGAAAATCCGTATATAAAAAAGCGTTTGGGAGGTTCCGGTGGATACCGAGCCTACTTTTATATCATAGTCAAGGACAATAGCTTGTATCTGATGTTCCTCCATCCCAAGACCGGCCCTGACGGATCGACAAATATCACCGACGAAGCTAAAACGCAACTCCTTAGGGATTTAATTTCGGATATTAAATCGAAACGATTGCTTTGTGTCACGAAGCATGAAAGTAAGGAGCAATTGGTATTCACGGTGGCGGAATAAGTGCTGGCATGCATCATCTGGAAAAATAGCCACCCCTCTATCCAAAATTTCCCGCTTACAAACAAATATTTATCGATAATCGATAAATATTCACTACATTCGCCATGTCACTTTAAGCTTGATAAACATGGTAATCAAAATTCCCACCCAATGGATATTGCGTACGCTGCTGTTTGTGTCATGGTTCATTTTTGTCGGACTGAGTATTGAGGCGGGCGCATTTCTGACCAACGCAGTTTTTGCGGTTTTTAAACCATCCGCTGTTCCGATCCTGTGGCAGCAGACCGACTTGTCGGACCTGCTGAGGCATGACAGGGGCTACTTTGCAGTCATCGTCCTGTGCTCGGCGATCGTTGCGGGCCATAAGGCTTGCATGTTTTATCTGATCATCAAAGCCCTGTTGAAAAAGAACATCAGCATGATCCAGCCATTTAGTATCGAAGCGAAAAGACTCGTGCTTAATCTTTCGTATTTAACTTTTGCCATCGGACTGTTTTCAACAATGGGCTATAAATATACCCATTGGCTGATCAGCCAGGGCGTAAAAATGCCGGATACCGAATCTCTGCATTTCGATAGCGGTGACGTTTGGTTTTTTATGGGTATTACCCTTTTGGTGATAGGACAGATATTCCGGAGAGGAATATAAATTCATGCCGAAAATGATCTGACGATTTAACGCATGGCGATTGTTGTAAACCTGGATGTGATGATGGCCAGACGCAAAATTTCACTGAACGAACTATCTGAAAGGGTCGATATCACCCTTTCCAATTTGTCCATACTAAAGACCGGAAAAGCCAAAGCCATCCGATTTTCGACCTTGGAAGCAATCTGCAGAACACTCGACTGTCAGCCCGGCGATATTCTTGAATACCGGCCGGATACAGACAGCTCTGCGCCTGATCTCGGAACTCATCCGGTCACGTGACATGCTACACAATCCTGTTCTTCAGAGCGGTCGCCACGGCTTCGGAAGCATTGTGTACATGCAGTTTCTGGTAGATCTTTTTAATGTGGTTATTGACAGTAAATGGCGAAATGTTCAGTTCGGCAGCGATCATTTTATGGCTCAGGCCCTTTACCAGTTGACCGAGAATCTCAATTTCTCTGTCCGATAAATTAAAAACTGATTGATTTCATCAGCCGGTTTTTCGCGAAAGAATTGCAAGACCTTTCTGGCGATGGACGCTGTCATCGGAGAACCGCCATTGACAACTTCGTGAATGCCCTCAATTAATTTGTCAGGCTTTGTTTTTTTCAAAATATAGCCGTGCGCCCCTGCCAGAATACTGTCGAAGATCTTTTCATTGTCCTCGAAAACTGTCTGCATGATGATATGAGTTGCCGGAAAATGCCGCTGCACCAACTTCACGCCTTCGATCCCATCCACCTCCGGCATATCGATATCCATTAAAACTACATCCGGAACGCTGTGATGTAAACGTTCTACCAGATTGCGGCAATTTGCGTAGTCGCCAACGCATTCCAGTTCCGGGTCCAGACTGAGCAATAAACGCAACGCAGCGCGTCGTTCGGTGTGGTCGTCAAAAATTGCAACTTTAATCATAATACCAAAATTACCGGATACATCCTGGCTCGCAATAGCTCAAACAGGCTATCAGACCGGAAACTCGAGCACAGTACTACTACCCTGCCCCGGCTCCGATTTCAATGTCAGGTTTCCTTTTAATGTTTTCGCCCTGTTCTGCATGTTCACAATACCATTTCCCGGCTTTTTTACCGACCTGTCAAAACCCCGGCCATCATCTCGGATGGATAATCTGAGGCCCACCGGCGAACGGGCGATCTCGATCCACACATGTTGCCCCTGAGCATGCCTGACAATGTTATTAAGTGCTTCTTTGTAAATGAGATAAAAGTCTTTGCGCTTTTCCATATCCATTTTTAAAGTCCGTACCGACTCGTCGTCGGTGAAATGCAGCACATAATTTTTTGCCTCAAAAAGCTGCACCGCATGTTCACGCATCCGGTTAATGATATTTACAAACTGGTCGTTCTCGGCATGGGTACTCCAGATGATATCGCTCATCGCCTCCATCGCCTGCTCGGAGTTCTCACTAATCTTTTCCAGCAATATTTGGGGGTTGGCGCTGGCATCTTTCAATTGGGCCGAAGCAACTTTTGAATAAATCGAAATGGTACTCAGCGAAGATCCGATCTCGTCGTGCAGGTCGCGGGAAATGCGGTTTCGCAGCTGCTGTAACCGCATGATCTGCTGTAACCTGTATTGATAAATACCATACAAAACCGCAGACACCAGCCCAACCAATAAAATATAAAAATACCAGGTCTTCCAGAACGGGGCGATAATATCGACGGTCAGTAAGGTCTGCTCCGCGCCCCATTGAATTCCGTCCAGACTTGCTTGTGCCAGAAAAGTGTAATGTCCCGGGTCGAGGTTGGTATACGTCGCGTCATGGCTGGTAGCTGTGACGACCCAGTCATCTTCCAGCCCATCGAGCCGGTAGCGGTAGTGTATCCGCCCGGTACCGCTGTAATCGGCTGCCGCGAAAGTCAGGCCGATCATGTTCTGGTTGTGTTTCAGTTCAATGTTCCTGATATAGGAAATATCTGCCGTGCGCGGGGTTCCTGATTTTTTGAGGTCAGGGGGCTTATTAAATAGTGTAAAATTTGTGAGAAAAACCCGGGGCGGACGTATGGAGCGGATTTGTTCGGGCAGGAAATAGTTGATGCCGTTGATCCCTCCGAAATAGAGCGTATCGTTCCATTTTGCGAAAGCGTATCGGTTAAACTCATTGTCCTGCAACCCGTCGCGGGCTGTAAAATTTCGAAAAACCTTTCTTTTTGGATCAAAATAGGCAATTCCTTTGTTGGTGCTCATCCACAAATTCCCGGCTTTGTCAGCAAGTATTCCATACACAGTGTTATTCGGCAGGCCTTCCTGCATTGTAAAATGATCGAACCTCCCTGTGCTTTTATCCAGCCTGTTCAGCCCGCCGCCCATTGTCCCGATCCAAAGGTACCGGTCCGGCTGTTCGGGATCCGCGCAGAGCGACAGGAGAAAATGATGGCTCAACGACTGGTCATCCCCCGGGATACCCGAAAAAGAACGCCATTTTCCTGAAAACGGATCGAAGTGCAGCAACCCCGCCACCGTCGCCAGCCATAAACCCCCGTCTTTATCCTGTAAAATCTGGTTTACGAAAGTATACCTCCCCACGCCCGGCTTCCGGGGGAGAGGATGCAAACGCAGGTGCGCGTCGCGCGTGTCGAGCTGCACGAGCATGCTGTCGCTTCCTGCCCAGAGCTGTTCATTTTGACCCAGATACAACGGATAAAGCCCTGTCTGTTGAAAAAAGACAGCTTTCGATACCTTACCGGAAAGATCAATTTTCAAGATACCATTGGAGGAGTTGAGCCAAAGCTGGTCTTTTCCGGCCCGGGTGGCGCTTCGGTTAAAATCTGACCGCCAATCAGGAAAAATACCTCCTTCCTGATTTTCATAGATCCCTGTGCCCGTCCGCAGCAGGTACCGGCCATTGACCAGCAGCCTGTTACCGCCGAGAGGCAGGATCTGATAGGTGTTATTTCCTTTTGAAATATGATGAAAATAATCCCTCGCCGGGTGGTACTTCAATAAACCGAAACCACCGGTCGGCATCCAGATCACGCCTCCCGGATCGGTGTAATGGTTTGCAGAATTCTCCACAAAACGCAGCAGGGCGGGATCCGCCGTCACTTCCTGCCGCGTTTCCGAAATCATGTGAATGCGGATGAATTTCCCCTTGTCTTCAATCCATAAAAATCCTTCCTTATCGACCGTCTTGACGACGATCCTCTGATCGGACCGGTAAATTTCCCTGGCATTTTTGAAATCGTAGTCCTCAAATTTCACTACTGAAAATTCCGTAAGAAGCAGGTATGAACGGCTCAATGTATCCTCCAAAAACTTCGGCATAAAGCCGTCACGTGCGCGGGCCATCCGGTAAACTGTCCGGAGCTTGAAACGGCCGTTGTCCTGGTTATCGGGCAAAAACTGAAAGATGCGGTCTTTGCCCACTACAAATGTCGCATTCCGCGCATTCAGTACATTAGGTTGGTCTTCAAAGAAACGGGCATCCTGCGGCAGCGATGCAATCTGCTGAAAACCATAATTGTCCGCAGCGCCCTCCGATCCGATCCGCAGCCTGTCCAAACCTCCCGAAGTACAAAGCCAGATATTCCCGAAACGGTCTTCACTGATCTCCCTAACCTGCTTCCCCGACGGACCGTCGCCGGGTTTGGCCGGAAAATGCACAAACCGCCCCGCCTGCCGGTCGAACAGTTCGAGACCCTGGTAAGCCGTACCCACCCATAACCTGCCTTTTGAATCTTCAAAAACACTCCTTATCGCATCGTCGGCAAGGGAAGCCGGGTCGGAAGGTTTGTGCCGGTAAACTGTGAATGTATATCCGTCATACCGGTTCAGCCCGTCATTGGTCCCGAACCACATTAATCCTTTCCGGTCCTGGATCACGCTCGTTACATATCCCTGTGACAGCCCGTCGTTAACGGTTAATGTCTCAAAACGCAGTTGCTGGGGAGCCTGAGCCTCCACATTCGCACACAACAATATCAGCGACAGACTGAAATAACAAATATGGAGCAGAGGCGGCATTACTGGTTTTTAATCAGAAAATAACATCACCTAAAATAGAATTACTTCCTCAATTTAAAAGCATGTTCAGCGTATTTATCAATGCATCCGTGATATTTCCTTCTTTGGAAATAAAAAAATCGGCCCCCGCCTCTGCCATTTGCCCGATTGTTGAAGAATCACTTTTACTGGACATTGCGATGATCTTCGTATCAGGCCAGTCGTTCTTCAGGATCAAAGCCGTTTCAAAGCCATCCATAATGGGCATTTCGATATCAAGGATAACTACACAGGGCGCTTTTCCGGCTTCGCGGATTTTCGACAAGCAGTCCTGGCCATCTGTCGCTTCAAATACAACGGATAAATTATTTTTGATCAAAAGAAAACTTACATAGGCGCGAACCACAGGGCTGTCGTCCACCACCGCGATGGTCTTATCATTAAGGGTATGCATATAAGAATAGTAAAGGCTAACTCACACGGACAGGTCTTTGATATTTTGGTTAAACTCGTTTGCAAGCTGCAATACCAGTTTGAGCAGCTCTTTCGTCTCTGATTGGGTGTCGGGATTACTGATCATCAGTTCAATCACATTTAACATTCTCGACAGCGGTGCCCGGATAGCGTGCGAGTCTGACAAAGCTATTTCCCTGATCATCGCGTTTTTCCTTCTTATATTCTGAAGGTGGTCCTCATATTCTGAAATATTACGCAGCGACCCGACTGCCCTGTAAACCTTGCCAGATTGGTCCCGGAGAAAAATAATAAAGCAATCCACAGTGGCCAGGTTTCCATCGGCTTTGTGCAGGCGAAACTCGGAAAAGACCGTCTTCACATGGACAGACCGCATCCCTTCTTCTATTTCAGCCCATACTCTTTTTTTGTCCGGCAGATAAATCCTGTTATAAAATTCATAGCTATTGCCTTGAACGGACCTGTAACCGAAATGATGTGAGAAGCTGCTTGTCCATACCAGGTTATCTTCGAAAACATCCCAGTCGAAAATGGCCTCGCCGATTGCATGCATAAGCACACTATCACGCTCCTCAGCGCGTTGTAGCCGGCTTGTCACCGATACCAAATCTGTGATGTCCTGCGAGATGAGCACAATTCCGTTGATAGCAGGGTCCAGCGACGAGTCACTGGCCGTTGGGCGCATCCAGCGCCAGTTACCAACATCATCACTTAAACGGTATGGAGCAAACTGCACCTGCTTTCTGCCTGTTACAGATGAGAAAGAGTCCACAAATTGTGCTAAGTCATCAGGATGGATCCGGTCAAACGCGCTTTGCCCCAGATACCGTGACAAGTCGGTTCCGAGAATTTGCCTATACCTGTCGTTCAAAAAGAGATAATTTCCTTCGGGATCTACAACAGATATAAGGTCCGTAGCCTGGTTAACCAGTGCTAGCAAACAATTTTGGCAGGCCATTGGCGGGTTTTCGTTTACGAGATGGCGCATGCTGGTGCGGAGCCAATACCCCTCCGACCGAGGGCAAAAGAGGAGGTGTAAAAGAGAATGGGGTATGTAAAGGTGTTTTTCATACAATACGCTGAGTTAGTCCTGATTCAACAAAACTAACACTTCATGCAGCGCACCGTCAATAGCTTAAACAAGCTATTGCATATATCCGGGATCCGGTTTAAGGCACAACCAGTCGACGGCAGGGCTCCGGGCCTGGCTGCCGGGTGCAGGATCTATCCGGGCAGGCATAGCTATCATTGCCCCCTTTACTATTTGCTCAAAATCGAATGTTACCTCCGCTTTCCAATTATATAACATCTTGGTAACATCTTGATAACATCTTAGATGGGTAGATCCTCTTTTTTTGCGAAAGTTTTTCAAATATCAACATGCTCATGAATAAGAGATTTTTACTTCCTATTTACCTGACATTGCTTTTTTGCTTTGGCAACATCATAATTGTCAGGGCACAAACTACGCAGGCATCGATTTCCGGAACCGTAACCGATGACCAAAACGCGGAACTGGCCGACGCAACGGTCCAGGTCAAGAACGAATCGACAGGCTTTACAACCGGGAGTGTTACCAACGCAAAAGGCGAATATGCATTCAAAGAGCTCCCGCTGGGCGGCCCGTATACGGTTACAGCCTCTTACGTAGGTTTCGGAGAACAGAAACTCACGGGCTATCTGCTTCACCAGGGCGATGCGATCAAGGTTAAAATGAAAATGAAAGAAGCCGGCCAGACACTCGAAGTAGTAAGTGTTGTAGCGTCGGGTATCAAGAACAAAATAGAAAACCTGGGTGCTTCCACAGCCATTTCGGCCCGGGACATCACCCGTCTGCCTGTAAACGGACGGAACTTTACGTCATTGATGGACCTTTCACCGTTGAGCCGGGGAGGCAACATTTCCGGTCAGCTGGGCTCTTCAACAGGTTACACCATCGACGGGATGAATGCAAAAAACCCTACTTCCGCCGGTGCCACGACAAGCCGGAGCGGCGCTCCCTACTCAATTTCCATCGAGGCTGTACGCGAGTTTCAGGTGGTAACAAACCAGTACGACGTCACTTACGGGCGCAGTGGCGGCGGTACGATCAGTGCGGTAACGAAATCGGGTACCAACCAGCTCAGCGGCAGCGCATTTAACTACACGCGCCGACTGGTTATCGAGCCCGTATGATATTCGCGGCAATAAGATCAATAACAAATTCGCTACCAACCAGTTCGGCTTTTCTCTGGGCGGTCCGATACTGAAAGACAAGCTGCATTTCTTCGTAGCATGGGACCATCAGCAGGACAGCCGCCCATTGATCATCGCCGACATTCTCAGCCCGGTTGACGAAAACCGTTTCAATGTAACCCGCACTACGCTCGATAGGTTTGTAGAGATCGGCCGCAGCAAATACGGCATGGATAATACGCCGCAGTTTGGAACATTCGACAAAAAACGTGGTTCGGACGCGGCATTTCTCCGTCTCGACTGGCAATTGAACAACAGGAACCTTCTGACGATCCGAAACAACTACACCAACGACCGCAACAAGCTGGGCCTGGCGGACAACACGACGATCAACGCCTACGAGTCTTACGGAAACGACTTTAACCAGGATAACAGCCTGCTCGCATCGCTCCGTTCGACACTCAATTCGAAAGTTACCAACGAGCTGAAAGTGCAGCATTTGTTTGTCAAACAAAAAAGTGCCCCCGGCGACCAGCTGCCTTCTGCCAACATCCCGAGGGCGATCGTGGAGAACGTCAACTCTGTATTGAGCGACGGCAACTCACGTTCTACCAATATTCAGATGGGAGGCCACCGTTTCGCGCAGGAGCGTTTTACCAACAATGTGCTTCAATTGGTTGATAACCTGTATTATAACACCGACAAGGTAGAATATACTTTCGGTGCGGACATCATGATGACCCGTTCGCATTCGACTTACGGATCGGAAGTAAACGGTCGTTTCCACTACAATGTGGACGCTGCTGCAGGTAAAACTGCCCTCGACCAGTTCAATGAACTGAAACCTTACCGCTACTACCGCGAAGTGCCTCTGATGGACGACTGGTCGGTAAAAGGGACGATCTGGAACGCAGGCATTTATGGTCAGCTGAAAACTACACTGGCAACCGGTCTGGATGTCGTTGCCGGCCTGCGCCTCGATTACGCGCATTATCCTAGCTCTCCTCTGAACCAGACTCTGTACGACGCATTGCAAATCCGCACCGACAACAAGATCAAGTCATTCGTAGTGCAGCCCCGTGTTCAGTTCACCTGGGATGTGAATGACAAGCACACCGACATTTTCCGTCTCGGCGGTGGTGTGTTTGCGTCAGACATCAACAACTATATAGTGATCAACAACCTTACATTTGACGGAAAGCACCTTGCTACCGTCGATGTACGAAGCCCGAACATCCCTGCCCCGGACTTTGCAGCATACCGCGCCAACTACAACAGCATTCCGACGCTGGCTCAATTCCAAGTGCCGACGATCAACACCAACGGTTCAGATGCGCGCGTGCCTATTATGTACAAGGCCAACATTTCCTACAACAAATACCTGACCGACAAACTGAAAGTAGGCGTCGCAGGTTACATGACCCTGGGGCGCAACAATTATATGTATGTGGACAGGAACATGGTTGACCAGCCGTTCTTCCGACTGGCAAATGAGGGCAACCGCGGCGTTTTCGTGCCGGGAGGCGACGATATGCCAACGAATGGTGCGGGTGACTGGCTGAAAGGACGGAAAGCCACACAATTCGGTCGCGTACTGGAATTGAACAGTGAAGGCAAGGTCAACTCTTTCTCTTTTGTGGCTGACGTGAAGTACCAATACTTCCGCGACGGAGAGATCACTTTGAGCTATACTTACAACGATGTGAAGGATAATACGTCATTCAACGGTAACGTGGCCAACAGTGCAACGCTTTCCCTGCCCGTCAGAGACGATCCTCGTAACCTGAGCCTGATGTCGTATTCCGACAACCAATTCCGTAACAAAGTAGTATTCTATGGATCGGCACCAAGCTTCTGGGGCATCAGCGTGGGGGTTCGCTACTCGGGGATCGGTGGAACACGTTACACCCTGCTCTCAGGCGGTAACACGAATGGCGATTTCGTAGCCGGACAGAACGACCTCGCGTTCGTCTTCGACAGAAACGACCCGAACGTACCTGAAAACGTAAGAAAAGGTCTTCAGGCTATCTTAGACAACCCGGATGCAAGTCAAAGCATTAAAGATTACATCACGAAGAACTCAGGCAAGATCGCTGAAAGAAACGGGGGTACCAATGCTTTCTACGGCGTATTCGACATTCGCGCATCAAAACGCATCAGGATCGCCGGTACGCACGCCATTGAGGTCTCCGCCGACATTTTCAACTTTGCCAACTTCTTAAACAAGGAATGGGGCCGCAACAAGTCGCTCGGTACACAAGCGCTCTACGCATTGGGTATCCCTGCCGCAAACGGACAAGCTGCGGTACCTGCGTTCGACAGAACAAAGAACGAGTTTGTATACCGTGTGAACACAGCTGGTGTGGTTACACCTTCGGGTAACCCTTACCAGGTACAGATCGGGCTGAGGTACAGCTTCTAAGCTCCGGCTTATTTCAATAAAATTATCAAAAAATCCCGGCCGTACAGCAGCCGGGATTTTTTGATTTAGGTCGCCTTCGACAAAGCATTTGCGAAATTCTACCGGCAGCGGTCGAAGCGCAAATGCAAGATATTCATCGAGTTAGGCGTGCCGGAAATTGTTTGCAAATGCAATATTTCAAGGGCTTTTTAACCTACTTAATAAATACCGAAAGACCCAGCCGGTATTTAAGGATTTCATTGGAATCAATGATTCCGGAATTGTTATCGAAACGGGTATTGTAAAGCGCATCTAAACCAATATGCCTGCTGATGCGAAAATGCAAGCCAAATGCACCGGATAAAGCAAAATTTCGAGAATTGACTGAAGCTTTTACACCGTCCGTGTACTCCTTACCCCATTGAAAATTATATCCGGAAGAGAGCTGCACAAATGGTTTCAACCTGAATCTTAAAAGGTAATAGCGGGAATAAATTTCAGGAAGAGCCGAATAGAACTCATATTCAGGAATCGCAACAGACGCCGGCGTACCTGACTTAAGTGTCTGGGATCCTTTGCCCATCGATAACTGGAGCCCGACCACCAAATGATGAGCCACCAAATAGCCTGCTTGGGGTGTCAGCGACCAGTTCCTACCAGAATGTTGAAAACCATTGGTACCAGATGTAGAAGCATTCAGGGCCAAAGTGAAGCTGCCTTTTTTCAACTCTTTACGGGATGGTCTGTCAGAAAGGTCTGTTGGGGTACTCTTTGCCAAATCTCCCTGTGCATGCAAATGGCCATGTAATACGAGGATAAAAAAGCAAACAATGAGTGTATAGGCTACCTGTTTCATGGAAAACATTGAATTAGATAAAAATGAAAGTAGGTTTCTTTTTTGCATTTATTAGATCATGTTGCTAGAATTTCAATGTATAGCCTATATAAGGTAACACCGGAAGAAATGAAACCTGCTTTATTCCAATTTCTGTTGGCTTGAAATCACTGTTACTCCGCTGGATCTTCAGATCAAGATATAATGGGTTATTTCTGTTATAGGCATTGTACAATCCTATGCTTAGCTCAGCTTTGCGTTTACGGGCGGTGGTTAAAGATCTGACTGCACCAATATCCAGTCTGTGGAAGCTGGGCATTCTTCCATTATTCCGGTTATTGTATATAAACTTTGGGGCAGAACCATTCCCGGTAAGTACGGCAGCCTCGGGCAATGTGACGGTATGTCCCGTTTGATAAACAAAAGTGGTATTGAGGGTCCATTTTTTGCCGATCATATATCCGGCTGTCAGCGACAGATTGTGCCTTCTGTCGTATTTCATCGGATACCAGCTGTCCTCATTTATTCCTGCAAATTTCCTTTCAGATTTGGACAAGGTGTAAGCAAAAGACCCTTTGAATCTGCCCATATTTTTACCGATCATCAATTCCATACCTTTTCCCCGTCCGATACCATTTTTTATAACAATAGCATCCCAGGAATCGGCAAGCAGTCCGGTAAAATTAGTGCCATCAGGATAGTCTATGAGGTTTTTCATCCTTTTGGTATATACCTCGAGAGACAACTCCCAGCCTGAGACGGGAAAAGTTTTGTATAATCCTACCGATAATTGATCGGCCCTTGACGGAGCCACCTTGTCCGTAGAGGGTAGCCATGCGTCATAACCAAATCCAAAGCCGTTGTTGGTAAGCAGATGAAGGTATTGATTCATCACAGAGTAACCTGCTTTCAGCGACCAGTTGCCCGGAAGGGACCAGTTTATTCCCAGTCGCGGTTCGGGGTTATAGAATGCACGGCCACTGACTTTGTAAAGACTATAACGTAAGCCGGTATTAAGCCGGATCTGTGGAGTTAGAGCAATATCCCCGTCAACATAAAACTCCAGCTGATATGCAGGAAGCTGCCCTTCTTTGGTATTATCAAACAAACCATTATAGTTGCTTTTTGTAACAAACGGACTGAAGGAATGCCGTGTAGCGTCCAGACCGAATTTTACACTCAACTGATTCGCAGGAAAATAATCAAACTGAATTTTACCTCCCCAATCGGTTACACCTGCATTGGTATTGCGATAAAAACTAGATTGTTCATTTACATCTTTATCTTCGACGTTATTAGTGAATTCACTGGTATATTTCGAATAGAGCAGGGCAAATCTTGCGAAAAGTTTTTGAGAAAAAACCTTGTTGTATCTAACCGTTGCCGTGGTATTGCCCCAATTGTTCCCAACGGCTGATTCCGTCTCTTTTCCATTATTGGTATTCCATTCTGCATATTTGAATCGGTCATAGCCATTGTAAATACTGGCATACACCTGATCCGTTTTATTGATCTGATAATTAAATTTTGCGTTCAGGTCATAAAAACGATAAACACGGTCCTCTCCTGTGCCGGAGCCGGGCCTCTTGCGTAAACTGAGCAAGGAAGTAAGCCCCAATGTAGAAACCCTTCCGGAGATGATGAACGAAGCCTTGTTTTTAATAATGGGCCCCTCCAGTGTAAGTTTCTGGTTGAGCAGGCCCAGTCCGACCTCTCCGCCAAATTTCTGGTTATTCCCATCTTTCATGGTAAGATCGATGACAGATGCAAGTCTTCCGCCGTACCGGGCAGGGAATGCCCCCTTATAGAGATCCACCGATTTTAAAGAATTTGGATTGAAAACCGAAAAAAATCCGCCCAGATGCATCACATTGTAAACAGGTACTTCATCAAGCAGGATCAGGTTTTGGTCCGGAGTTCCACCCCGAATATATAAGCCTGCACTTCCTTCGGTCCCAGTGGAAACACCAGGTGTGAAGCTTAATGCTTTTAAAACATCGACTTCGCCGAGTAACGCCGGCATCGCTTTAATTCTCTCGATAGGAATTGACAAACTCCCGATTGGAGAACCCAGGACTTTGTTTTCCCTGACATATATCTCATTCAGGTTATTGGCCTGGGACAATTTTATCTCCAACGGAAAACTAAGCTTTGAAAGGTTTTTCAGGTACACCGGCAGATAACCGACATAGCCGACTTTGAGATAATGATCCGGTGAGGGCACTTCAATGCTAAAAAAGCCATATGCATTGGTATGCACGCCGGTCCCCGAAATGCTGTCGCCCACAGAAGCCCCGATAAGCAATTCTCCGCTCATAGCATCACGTACCGTCCCGCTTATCGTCAGTTTTTGAGAAAAGGTACGCTGCCCGATTAAAGTAAACAACACAGCAAATACAAAGGTCCATGGCTGGGTCATGGCAGGTCTATGGTCTTTTCGTTGGAGGCAAAAATAAGTCCGTAGCCATTTTTGACATTGGTCAATGCCTTCTGCGGAGGAAGTACCAGATGATCAACACCCTCAGGTTGCTTACTTTCTATTTTCGAATGCTCAAAAAAATCTTTCGAAATGACGCCAACGCGTGCAGTTACTTTCAAGGCGCGGTTAGTATAGTTGTAACCGGATCCAATTTCCACATAAAACTTCAGTGGAATGGCAGGTGCAGGCAAACATTGATTCGACATTAAAAAAACACGGCTTTGAGGATAAATATAGGCCTTTACAATGTTATTGTATTTGGGTTTCTCTACTTCTATTCCCCAGGTATGGCAATCCTCTTCGCTGGCAGGTATATTGTCCGCCGAAGCATAGGGATAGCTGGAAATTGTATCGTTCGCGTAGTAACTTGTCAGTTTGATGCTAAAGTGCCGGTCCATCAGGGCGTCCTCTTTTGTGAAATATAAACTGATCAGATCTTGTGGGGTTTGATGATTCATTTGACCAACAACATCACGTGTTCTTATCGCAGTCATACCAGGTAATTCCAAAGGGACGGTGACAGGAGCCGACTCGGCAGTGGGTAAAGAAGGTGCCGATACCTGCACGAAATAAGCTGCACCCGCCTGTATCAGGCTGTCGGATGTATAAAACCCTGCCTCTTTCCCGGAATGCAGAAGCGTTAAATATGCTTTCCCGTTTTTATACAACACAACGGTAGCATTGTTAACGGTGACATCGGCCGGAATTTTTCCGACAGGGTTAAAGGTTTTTGTCACTTGTATTCTGACCGGGGAATTTGCCTGAAGTTTGCCCCATAAGACGAGCTTGTCACCGGAATAAGGGATTTTCATATCCAGCTCCTGTTCTTTACAACCGACGAGAAACATAATTATCAGAAAAAGAAGGTATTTCATCGTCATAGTCAGAGATACTTAAAGCAAGAGCCATATACATGTTGAAAATATGCTTGTATATAGCGTTGGCTTCCTTTCACATACTTACATACTCAGTAACCTGAGAATGTAAATAACAAAAATGGTTAGTCAGGAGAAAAGACGAGTTCTACAATTTACTACTGGTGACTTGATATTTCCTATTCCTGATCCAAACGGTTCAGCAGATAATCTACCGAATTGAACATGATGTTTTTGAAGCTCTCAATTTCCCAGTCGCCCCAATGTCCGAGAGAGGTATAGACAGCCTTTCCGTACTTATTTTTATTTACCCAAAATACAGGCTCCGCCGGCTGGCCGGAAATTGTCCCCAGAAGAAGGACTTGTGCATTTTCGGATCTTAGCGGGCGGTTTTTATAAAGCCAGTTCGGGCTGGTAAAACCCTTGGGATTAACACCTTTCAGAAGCATGCTTTTTTCCATTCCGGGCACCGGGACAACCACTGTACCTTGTCCGACGTGGCCATGATGCCCCTGGTAATTCCCGCCCAGGACCTCCTTGTCAAATTCCGGCCAGCCGGCCAGGGAAGTTTCGCCGGGGGCAATTCCCTTTGGATCGAAGGCATGGCTGGCTGTTCTGATGCCCAGAACCGGTTTTCCGCTCTCCACATACTGTTTGAGAGCCGCCATTTTCTCAGGCTCCAACGCCCTGCGACGGGCAAAAACCACTGCGAGGTCAGCGTCCTCCAATATCTGAAGATTTTCGATGTTGTGCGCACCCTCCATAACCGGTTCCCCGACGGCGAATTCGCAGTTTACATTCTTTTTCAGCAAAAGTTCATGGGCAAATTCAGGAAGACGCTGGTCGGCCCGGTATTCCCCTTCGGCCATGATAAAAGCCACTACAGGTCTTTTATCGTCACCAAACCGGAACTGTTTCTTGAGGGTAAGATCGGAGGAAACCATCGTTGGGCAGACATATTTTTCGATGTATTCGCTCATCAGGCTGTTACCGGTAAAATGCGACACCCGGGGTTCGGAAGCCGGGTCGTACATCGTATCGGTCATGTCGCGCATTAGGACCACATTCATGCCAAGCCGTTTCATGTTCCTCAGTCCAAAGCTTCGCCCGATCACGCACATGTTGGTATGCACGCCGGTGAGGATAACATTTTTTATACCTTTTCTGACAAACAAACTCCCGATCTCAATGCCCGAATCGGAAATAGAGTCACCTTCCGAAATCCCGATCGTACTGATTTGCCTGGTCCAGACCTCTTCATTTTCACGTGCGTCTCCCGGTGAAGGTGTACAGCCGCCATTGGAGATTTCAAACGGCCATTTTGCCGCCGATTCGCTTTCCAGGAAAACCTCGCTGATCTTTTTCGCGACATTCTTATCCTTGTGTTTTTGGGCAAGCTTCCGTCCCGGATGATTTTCGTAAAATTTCATGGTGCTGCTGGGAGCATGTACAATCAGCATTCCCTTGTCACGGGCGATCTTGACGACAGCGTCCAAACGCGGTGCCATTTCCGCCACGCGGTTGGTGGCCTCGATACACCAGTGCCGGTCCCACATGTCGCATATAATAATAGCCGTTTCCGCAGCTTTCCACTCCTCTTTGCTGTTGAGCAGCACCCACGCCCCCTTGTCCAGGTCCGATTCCACCCTTTTCTGGAGCGAAACGCTTACTTTGCCGTCCCCTACCTGGGCTGCAGCATATTCAAGGTTTAAAACCAGCAGCACCATGGTTACTACAGGTATCGTCAACATTCGAATGACAGGTTTTCTCATAAGGTAAAGCAGTTGGAAAGCGGCGTATCGTCAGGAATTTGAACAACATGTGAACAGACCCATAATTTCCATACTTTCAACCTATTATCATTGAAAATATGGAAATTTTATCGATTCAGTCTGGGTTTCCGACACAAAATGCCAGCGATCGCAGATATCTACCCGTAAGTTTCCCGAAAAAGACGATCAGAAAGATGAGCAATCCATTTTCCGACCGCCAGCAAGACCTGTTTCGGATGGGGATAGGGTACTTTGCCTTGATAAAGTTTCCCGTTTACATAGCCGATAATCGTGTTGGAACTTTTTAATCCCGCAGGGACCGAAAAGGGGAGTATCTGATGCGGACTTTGCCAGGGAGTGTGCTGAGGATTGGTTTGGGCGTACAAAACCACCGCCGGTGTTTGCCTGGCGGCTGCAATATGAATGGTCGCGGTATTAACCGAAACCACACAGCTGGCATGATCGATCAGGCAAATGAATTCTCCGATACTGAAGTTACCGGCTACTGCCAATGCGCCCTGCCCGATCCCGTCTGCGATGCGTCCGGCAAGGTCACTTTCGCTCGTCGAACCTGTTACCAGCAACGGCAATCGGTATTTTTGAGCAAGCAGTTTGCCGGCGGCGATCCAGAGATCAGCAGGGTACTCCCGCTTTACCTCCGAAACACCGGGATGCAGGATGATGTACGGAGTACGCGGATCGACACCGAGCCGACCGAGCTCGTCCTGAACATTTTCCTGGTCACCATCTTTGATCCGAAGCTTTAACCGCTCGTCGGCTGGACGCGCGCCCAGACTGAAAACGAGGTCGAGATCGCGACGAACCTGGTGCAAAATATGGTCATAGGGTTCCCTGTCCGGTATCCAGCGGTTGATCAGATCGTACGGGTTTTCCCGCGCGTAGGCAACGCGTACTGGCACACCTGCCATTGAAAGCAACATTGCCGCCGGTAACGAACTCTGGCTGTAAACAGTAAAGATGACCGCCGCCTCAAAATTCCTGCTTCTGATATCTTCCACCAGAGACATCAATGCCCCGGCACTTTCCCCGCTTGTCCTGACCCACGGTAAATCTGCAACGATAACATCATCAACGCATTCCAAATAGGGCGCTATCAGCGAACCAGCACTCGAGGTAAGCAAAGTGATCCGGCAGCCAAACGTCTCTTTCAACGCCCTGAACGCGGGTGAGGACATGATGACATCACCCATATTATCGGCTCTGACACACAATATATTGGAGTAATGTTCAGCTATCACGGGCCAGGGTTCGGGAAGTAATGTAGTCGGTTGCATCCAGAAACTCGCGGGTAGTATAAACGGGAGTCCGGTATGGCCCCCCGGCCCACTCGGTTTCATTGCCATTGTTGATCAGAATTGTCTGACAGCCAGCCCGGTTGCCGGCTTCCACATCATGAAGGATATCACCGATCATCCAGGATGCGCCGAGGTCAATATGCAGCTCTTGCGCAGCCCTGAAAAGCATTCCCGGCTCCGGCTTGCGGCATTCACATGCATTCGTTTCAGAAGCAGGCAGGTGCGGGCAATAGTAGAAGCCTGAGAGCAATACCCCGTTTGCAACAAACTGATCTTCGAAATACCGT
This sequence comes from Dyadobacter bucti, assembly GCF_005869225.1. Classification (GTDB taxonomy): domain Bacteria; phylum Bacteroidota; class Bacteroidia; order Cytophagales; family Spirosomataceae; genus Dyadobacter; species Dyadobacter bucti. The sequence goes on from NZ_SWFP01000002.1 coordinate 1,213,731, forward strand.
ATCAGCACATCCAGCTCACTCCCGGAAAAAAGCCCCATGGAAATGCCAGGCTGGTTGGAAACGATAACGAGTTTGTAACCGTCACCCTGCAAGGTTCTCAGCCCCTCAAAAACATCCGTCTCAAAGGTTACCTGCGCGGGATCGACATTGTACGGCACGTCCCTTATGAGCGTGCCGTCCTTATCGAGAAACACAACCTTATCAAGCTGTTTGTCAATTTCTAGCATATACCGTGGCATTTGACTGGCTGTATTTCAAACGTATCGTATTTTTCCTTTTCAGCTTCAGCAAATACGCTGGTTGCAGGTATTTCTCTGCTGTAACCTTGGCGTAAAGGCGGTCGGCTTCACTGGCAACAAATTCCCAGGTGAAAAACTGGTTGACCCTCCTGATCGCATTGCTGCAAAGCATCCCGTATTTTTCCGGGCATGCAATACCTTGTCTGATCGCGGCTGCCAGGGCCTGGGGGTCATGTGGCGGGACAAGAAAACCAGTCTCTCCGTCCTTCACAGTATATTTGATCCCTCCGACGTCCGACCCGATCACCGGTGTGCCGCATGCCATTGCTTCGAGCGGGGTTATGCCAAACGGTTCGTACCAGGGCGTTGAGATAAAAAAATCAGCCGCCTGATAATAAAATTTGAGCTGCTCCCGGTCACGCCGTCCGGTAAATTCCACCGACATGGCGACACCCGCCTCTTCTGCAACCGAACGGAGCCTTATAAACTCCGTATCATGTTCAAAATCTGGTTTATCGGCAGGTCCGCCCACCACCAGCAGCTTGATCCGCGGAATGTCTCTGAGATAGCGCAGCGAGCGAATGACATTATCGATCCCTTTGCGAGGAACGATCCTGCCCAGTTGCAGCAAGAGCAGATCGTCGTCCGGAAGCCCGAGCCTGGCACGTGCGTGTTGTTTGGGATGCGGATAAAACTCCCGGGAACTGAAACCGCATGGTATGACGGTGATTTTTGACGGGTCGGCGCCATAATACTCCATCAGATCCTGCTGATCCTGAGGACACTCGGCAATGATATGATCAGCGTCACCTACGATCATCTGCTCAATATCCAGCCTGGCCGGCGGGAAGGCGTCCTGCTCCTTCTGGTGGATCATCCTGATCTTCCCCAGAGCATGAAAAGTAATCACATAAGGTATTTTCAACAGCTTTTTGATATTCGACGCGACCAGGCCTGACATAAAAAAATTGGCGTGGATCAGATCATACCTTATTCCGGAGTCTCCGATAAATGCCAGCATACTTGCCGCAAATTCATCCATGTGCGCCAGCAAACACTCTTTAGGAAGATTTGCTGCGGGGCCTGCGGCTACGTTTATGACCCTGATACCGGGCAGCCAGTTGACAATCTGTGTAAGCTCCGGCGTATCTTTTCTTGTGAAAATATCAATGGCATAGCCCAGTCTGGCGAGCGACTTGCAGATCTCCGCAACATATACATTTTGGCCACCACTGTCCACGCCGCCCAATACTGCCAGAGGCGAAGCGTGTTCACTGATGAATGCTATTTTCCTTTTCATGGTTGTGGAAATTAATTTGAATGATCTGGTGGAAAAGGTTTTTCCAATCCTCTGTAAACCTGGCTATATTGAATTTTTCAAGGGCCAGCTGCCTCCCGCCCTCTCCAACCTGTCTCGCAAGCGTAGGATCTGTTATGAGCTTGTTCATGCTGTCGACCAGTTTTTCAATATTGGTATCGATGAAGCCTGAAATTCCGTCTTTGATCACGGTGGCATATTCGGTTGTAGCCAGGGCAACCACCGGCATACCGGCCATCATGGCTTCACATACCGCCAGGCCAAAGCTCGTGTAGCGGATCGGATTGAAGAAAAAGCGGTAGCGACTGGTAAATTCGGGCAGCTGCGGATTAAGCACCTCTCCCAGCCCGCCCGATCCGGAAGTGCCCATCCCGACAAGATCCAGCGGAACATATTTCCGGACTTCCTCAAATACGTCCCAGCCCGTAATCCGGCCCCGTTGCTGAATGTGGTTGATCACCACAATACCTCTCGGAATGTCGCCCTTGTAAGTAACCTCCGGAATGCTCACGCCGTGTTCAATCACGCGTACGTGCGGCAGCCCGTTATTGTCCCACATGAGTTTGTTAAAATGGGTCACATGCACCAGCGTCACTGCCGGGTCCGTCACGACGTGGCGGGTATTGGTAGGATGGCGCTCGGGGGTATTGTGCTCCACGTAGACGCTGGGCAGCTGTTGCTGCCAGTCGGCCAGTACCTCGTGCCGGTCGGTCAGATAGTTGCGTTCCGACTGGAACAGGATACAATCGAAATCCATGTTCCTTACTTCGGCCGCCGGGACTTCAATGACATTGCCGCCAAAGGGAAATGTCGCTCCCCGGCCGTAATATCCTTCGGTTTTTTCCTCATTCACCGGGATGTAAATGTCGTAGTCGCCTTGTGAAAGATAGTACAGATAGCTGCCGTGGATATGCCAGGTGAAAATTTTAAGCCGGTCTTTTCCGGTAGTAATTTTATTCATATCGTTGATGCGTTTGCTTGGAACAGACGCGCCTCTGGTAAAAAATAGTGCCAATCGTCGGGAAACGCTTCCCTGGTTCTGAGGAGTTTATGAGGATCACTGGCAAAATCGGGGCTCACGACTCTGAAAAAGACTTTTAGTTTCATCAGCCGTTTTCTTATGCATGGAAGAATATCCCCATGTTGAGCCGGCAAGACCTGATTTTGGCCCGTACCCAGTTTTAATAAAAAAAATTAACATCCGGCACCCGCCTTTAAGGGATATGCGCGAGACGCTTCTTATCCCATTTTAAGTAATCCCAATGTGTCCCGGATTGCGATTGGCATGGAAGTTGTGCCAGGCAGCCTGCGTTTTAAACTAAGTCACTATGTACATCCTGGGAATTAATGCAGCTTTTCACGACACCGCCGCTGCGCTTGTAAAGGACGGCAAGATCATCGCCGCCGCCGAAGAAGAAAGATTTACACACATCAAGCACGGCAAACGCCCTCTGCCGTTCTCAACCTGGGAACTGCCCTTTCATGCGATAGACTATTGCCTCAAAACCGCAGGCATAACCCTCAAAGATGTTGACCGGATCGCATATTCGTTTGATCCGGAAGGCGTAAATGAGGCGTCTGTTTACGAAGATGCATCGTACGACGATGCAGACACGCTGGTGGAAACAAGCACGTACAAAGACTGGGATACGGTTTTTTTAAATTATATCCGTAAAGCTCCCGAGCAGCTCCGCGACGGATACCCGCACCATTTGCAAAAAAGATTTTCGGATGTGGACGACATAGCCGAAAAATGGGTGTACGTCAATCACCACATCGCCCATGCCGCCAGTGCGTTTTTCCCATCGCCGTTTACAAATGCCGCCGTACTGACGCTGGATGGACGCGGAGAGAAAGCCACCACCGGCTATTTTATGGGGGACAATAATACATTGACGTCAATCGCGACGGTAGACATGCCCCATTCCCTGGGTATGTTATATGAAAAGATCACAACCTATCTTGGTTTCCTGCATTCGTCCGACGAATATAAAGTAATGGCGCTGGCTTCCTACGGAAAGCCGCTGTACCTCGAAGATTTCCGCTCGGTTATCCACGTAGGCGACGACGGCCAGTATACGATCGACGAATTCGACCCTGCGGAATGGTGGGGACCGGGCCGTAAAAAGGATGATGTTTTCGGGCCACTGCATTTCGACATAGCGCATTCCCTTCAAAAGGCCCTGGAAGAAACCGTTCTGAAACTGGTCAACTGGCTTTACGGACAGACACAGGCTGAAAACCTCTGCATGGCAGGCGGCGTCGCACTGAACTGCGTGATGAATGCCGTGATCCGGGACCAGGGCCCATTTAAAAACGTTTGGATACAACCCGCCGCAGGCGACGCAGGCACTGCACTCGGAGCAGCGCAATGGATTGATGTACAGGTAAATGCGACGGACAGCACCAACAAATACACTGCCGAAATGGAACATGTGTATTGGGGGCCTGAGTATACGGATGAGGAAATTGAACAATTTATGATCTGGGCCAAAACTCCGTACAAACGACTTAATAATGTAGCAAAACAAACCGCCGAAATCCTGGCGCAGAACAAAGTCGTGGCCTGGTACCAGGGCAGAATGGAGTTCGGCCCGCGCTCGCTGGGTTCCCGGTCGATCCTTGCTTCGCCCATCCATCCGGAAATGCAGGCCAGGCTGAATGATATCAAGGACCGGGAGGATTTTCGTCCCGTCGCTCCGGTCGTGCTGGAAGAAGATGCCGCCGATTGGTTTGAAGACGCGAAGGTGTCGCCTTTTATGCTTTTTGTATATCCCGTAAAACAGGAAAAAGCGGACAGAATACCCGCCGTAACGCACACGGACGGCACGGCGCGTGTGCAAACTATTAACCGCAACCAGCATCCGGCCTATTACGATCTGATCAAAGAATTCAAGCAAATTACCAATGTGCCGGTACTTGTCAATACGTCATTTAATACGCGGGGCGAACCGATCGTCTGCTCGCCCAGAGATGCGATCGAATGTTTCTGGACATCCCCATTTGATGCATTGATTATCAACTCTTTTATTCTTGAGAAATAATGGCTTTGGTAAATATCAGCGTAGTTATCCCGACTTACCGCCGCCCTGATCTCCTGCGAAAATGTCTCGAAGCGATTCTGGCCCAGAGTTATCCAAAGCGACTTTTTGAGGTGATCGTCGTATCCGATGGTCGGGATACTGAAACAGAAGCATTGTTTCCGGAGCTCCAAAAGCAGCACCCCGACCTATTTCTCACGTTACACACCCAGCCCGCCCGCCGCGGACCGGCTGCTGCGCGCAATATGGGCTGGCGCAAAAGTTCGGGAGAACTGATAGTATTTACGGACGACGACTGCATTCCTTCCACAAGATGGCTGGAAGAATACTGGACAGCCTTTCAGCGTAGTAATCACCCGGAGATTGCTTTGACAGGCAAGGTGGCAGTACCTGTTCCGGACCGCCCGACTGACTACGAAAAAAATGTGGCGCACCTCGCTACTGCTGAATTCATTACCGCCAATTGTGCGTGCACGCGGTCAACGCTGGAACTGACGGGCGGATTCGACGAGGATTTCCCAACTGCCTGGCGGGAGGATTCAGACCTGCATTTTAAGTTACTCGAAAGGCATATTCCCATTGTGCGGGTGGACGGGGCGTTAATATGTCACCCTGTGCGCAAGGCGTTCTGGGGCATCAGTATCAGCGACCAGCGAAAGAGCATGTTCAATGCTTTGTTGTTTAAAAAATACCCTCATTTTTACAGGGAAAAGATCGATCCCGCTCCTGTCTGGCGTTACTATGTGATCATACTTTCCAGTGTTGCTGCACTCGCCGCACTGTTTTTCGGGGCTGATCTGCTGTTTGGCCTTGCGGGCATTGTCTGGCTTGTCGCCACTGCGTCGTTTATTGCGCTACGTGTCCGGGGCACTGACAAATCACTCTCGCACCGGCTGGAAATGGTCATCACGTCCCTGCTTATTCCGTACCTGTCCGTCTATTGGACCGTTCGCGGGGCGTGGCGCTATAAAGTATTTTTCCTATGAAATTCCCACTTCAAACAACCCGTAAAATCGCCGTTTTCAGGGCGTTGCAACTGGGCGATATGCTATGTGCGATCCCGGCTGTGCGTGCTTTGCGGGCAGCTTATCCCGATGCGGAGATTACCTTACTGGGGCTGCCCTGGGCGGAATCGCTCTGCACCAGGTTCCCGGCCTACTTCGACCGGTTTATTCATTTCCCGGGATTTCCGGGTCTGCCGGAGCAGGCAGTTGACCCAATCGCATACCAGCATTTCGCTGCACAGATGCGGGATGAGCAGTTCGACCTTATTCTGCAGATGCAGGGAAACGGCAACATTGTCAACGACATGCTTGAAAACCTTTCCGAAAGTCCGGTGGCCGGCTTTCACAGTGAAGGAAATTATCGCTGTCCGGATGCATTTTTACAGTATCCGTCGGGTATTTCGGAGATATTACGGCATTTACAACTGATGGAGCACCTCGGTATTCCCAGCCAGGGCACCGCCCTCGAATTCCCGGTTTTGGGTGAGGAAATTCAGAGGCTCCGCTCGCAGCTCCGGTTTCTCCCGGAGTCGCCGTATATCTGCATCCATCCCGGCTCGCGTGGTGCGTGGCGTCAGTGGCCACCGTCGCACTTTGCACGCCTGGCCGATCAGTGCGCGGGTTTGGGCTACCGGATTGTCGTGACGGGAACCGCAGCAGAGGCTGCCATTACTGCCGAGGTCATAGGGCTGATGGATTACCCGGCTATCGATTTGACAGGAAAAACGGGCCTGGGTGAAATTGCGCAGCTGATCGCCGAAGCTGATCTGCTGATCAGCAACTGCACCGGGGTATCGCATATTGCAGCGGCAACGGAAACGCCGAGCATAGTGATCAGCATGGACGGCGAACCAGAGCGCTGGGGGCCGTTAAATAAAGAACTCCACATCACCATAGACTGGACGTCCGATCCCGATTATGCTACTGTACTGCTGCATCTGGAGTCGCTGCTTGGCAGTAGAAGTAAACAGTCTAAATGATAATTTTCAGCGCATCAGCTGCATGGTCGAAAGAAGTCTGCGCCTGTGGTCAATTTCCTTGCTTCTCGATTCGGCAGCCGAACCAAGAAAAGCGGAAAATGTATTTTCAAATGCTTCAAACTCGATTTTGAGCGCCGCATAACATGCTGTAAGCGCTGACAGATATTCCCTGTGAACGTTGATGATCTGCCGGGGGCTTTTATCAAAACCGGTATATTCGATGACAATGACATGTTTGGCACGATCGACAAAACATACCCCTGCCGATTCAGGTACAAGTTGCGACGGGTGGCAGCCAAGTAAATAAAGCTCACCCTTGAAAGAATATTCGTAGACCAATACATTTACCCGCACGTGAACACCTGGTTTTGCACCGGGCTGTAAGTCGGAAAGGAGGCAGACTTTTTCCTTCATCAGCTCGATACCGTTATGCAGGTCAATTTCCGGAAGCCGCGGATAAAAGCGGTCCTTGAGCGCGTTCAGATAATCCTCTAAATGACCGGCCGCAAAATAAGTTTCCGGCCACTGGTTTATCTCCCTTGCTGCCTCCCGTTGGATCTTATCAAACAAGGTCGCAGAATCGTACTCAGAAAATAAATTGATCGTTTGCATGCCTGGTTACTGAAAAGATAACAAAATCACTCTTAATTTTTTGCCCTGCAGCATTAAAAGCAATGAACGATATCTAAAAAATTATGCCATTTCCACCAGGAAAGCTAGCAGTCCACAAGTGGTCAGGCGACGTGTGGCAGGCTTACCGTATTCATCCAAAAATTACACAAGCGTGAAAAATACTGTACCCATGAACGCATGTCCAAAGACTTTACAACATAAGCATTGGCACGCTGCCGGTAACATTCGGTAATGTCGTCTGCCGCGCTGGAGTGACTCACTATGATCACGGGCACAGCGGGACGGTCTGTCTTAATCAGAAGGGTTTTTATTTGGTCGAGCAAATTCAGACCGTTCTGCCTGGCGGGCAGATAAAGGTCCAGCACAATCAGCTGCGGCGTTGAGCCGGGCAACATTAATTTTTCAGACAAATATCCCAGTGTACTGTCTTCGTCGTGGATGCCGATGACATTGATATTCGGGGAGACGGCCGTCAGGCCCAGTACGATCAGCGTCTTTTCATCAATGTTATCTTCGATCAGCAACACATTCGCCTTCCTTCTTCCCGTCATTCCAGCATGTTCCTCTGAGAATGTGAAATTGTTCAAAAAGCATGTATTGATCGCTTCGGCAATTTCCATATAGCCCTGGACGAGCGCTGGCTTCGTGATGTAGGCATTTATTCCATGCAGATATGCCGCCTTGATTTGCTCCGAGTGGGAAGCTGTGGAAAGCATAATGACCGGAATGTGTGAAAAATCCTCATTGGAACGTATCATTGAAATCGCTTCCAGTCCGTCTATTTTGGGCATATTCATGTCAAGCAAAATCAGGCTTGGCCCAGGCCCGACACCATAATTTGAGACATTTCCGAATAGTTCGATTGCGTCCGCACACTCAATGATCCTGACATTGGAAATCACATTCTGCAGTGCTTCACGAATAAACATCCGGTCGTCTTCATCATCATCCACAATAAAAATAGTAGTGGTGTCTCTCATATGATTTCTCCCCCCTGCAATAAAAACATACTGAAATTAAAAGTTAGTGATAACTGAAAATGTGGTCTAAACCAATTCTGGAACAATATTAATGTGTTTCAAATGTAATGTAACAATATTACCTGACCAATGTCAAAAAACAAAACGTCTTTCCAGCAGTCAACAAACAATCTGGTTGCGTATCTCCGGGCCCGCCTGGAAACTATATTGACCAACTGGCGGATGGTGTGTGCTACGGATGAGCGAATGACCAGCAAGGCGAGTTTTTCACGCGAGGAGTTTAACGACCAGATGCCCTTGCTCATCGATGTACTATTCCGCAGGCTGGCTGGCGAAAAAACACCCACCGATCCGCGAGTCGTCGCAAACGAGCATGGGTTTCACCGCTGGCAGTCGGGATATTCTCTTCCTGAGCTGATCATGGAGACCGAGCACCTTTTCAATATTATCCTGAGGGAAATAGAAGCCTTTACCGAAAAAAACGGCTGGAATGACGCGGGAGCATTTCAGTTTGTTTACAAGCAGGTGTTTGAAATTTACGGGCATGCCAATCGCGGGAGTGTGTTATCCTATCATGAACGGATACAAAATAGTGCGGCAGAGCGGGCCAACAGCATTGAGTTCGCTTTGAATCAGCTACAGCGATTGGGCCAGCAAAGAAATGAGCATCTTCGGCAGAGTTCGCATGATATCCGTGCAGGCTTCGGCATTTTGATGGCGGCCTCCAAACTGCTCGAAATGCCGGCAACCGAAAAAGAGCGTGCAGACCTGATAGCAATGCTCAACCGTAACCTGTCTTCTATTCAGGAAATGCTTTTACAACTCACTGACTATGCGCGGATTGAAGCAGGCCAAGATACGTTGGAGATCCAAAAATTTGACGTTGCCGCACTCATCAGGGACGCGTTGAAGGTCGCACAACCGCTTGCAGAACACTACGGTCTGGAACTTCTGGGAACCGGCCCCGATACGCTCGAAGTAACAAGCGACTACGTAAAGGTACAGCGCGTTCTCATCAACCTGCTGCACAACGCCCTCAAATACACGCGGAAAGGAGGTGTCTACGTGAGCTGGGGCATGGAAAATTCGTTACGTTGGACGTTAAGCGTTCAGGATACGGGGCCAGGGTTTTCCACGAATAGTCCGGCCGCTCTGCTTGCTGAGCAACTGAAGCCGGCATTGTCAACAACTGCCAGTCATCAGGACACTCCCCTCTTTGATGAAAAACCACTCGCAAAGTCAGACGCGGTCAAAGAAAGCGAAGGGCTGGGTTTGTTTATAGTCAAAAAGCTTTGCGAACTAATGAAAGCGTCAATGGATATAGAAAGCAAACCGGAAAAAGGGACGCTCGTCCGTATCCGTTTTCTTATGGAACAAATTCCGAATAGAAATTGAATTATAATGAAGTATGCAAAAAGAAATTTATCTTGTTGAAGATTCTTCGGATTTCCGCCAACTCGTAAGGAGTATCTTCAATCACTTTTTACCAGAATATAACATCAGGTCATTTCAGGGTGCCCGGGAGTTATATCAATATATGGTTCTGCAGTCGGATGATGAGTACACAGGCAGGCGTCCGGCACTGATCATACTGGATCTGAAAATGTATACGATAGATGGTATTGAGCTCCTGAAACTGATCCGGCAGACACCCTCGAATACATTTACCGAATGGAAAGCTATCCCGATCATCATGCTCAGCGGTTCCGCCCATCAGGATGATATCAACAAGTGCTATCAGGCAGGCGCAAATTCGTTCTTCATCAAACCAGTCGATTTTGAAGAACTTAAAAAACTGCTGGCGACGGTCTGCCGCTATTGGGTCGATTACAATCGTCTTGCATCAGCGGCCTTTACTTCCCAGGATTAAGCGGTATTTTTCGGGCAGGTTACATGAATTGAAAACGGGAAACTATATTTAAGGCGTGTCGCAGGATTTGAAGTGTTTATACTCCTATTCCAACGACACGCCCTAACTGACGTCAGCCTATGACCTAAGGACGGCCTTGACTACGCTTTGTCGCCTGGTTCTCGTAATTGTTAGTTTTCCCGGTTTTGTTCTTCATGTTCCTGGGAGCGGAGCCGCTGCCTTTTTTAAGGGTTGTATCCGATTCGGTAAGGTTTTTGTTACGCCTTTCGATCGCCTCCTTAGAGTTCAGTATTGATTCGGAATCCCCTGATCCGGGTCGGTCAGAATAATTTGCGTTCCCGTTTGTAGCTCCACCTGGGCGGGTACTCGATTTTACGCCATCTTCACCCAGATTTTCCTGCCCGCCCGGACGTGGGTTCGCCGGAGTAGCCTGCCGGTCATCGTTCTGGCCGGTCTTGTCCTGATCACCCGCCTGGGCGCCCGTGGTTTGTTTTGATCCGCTGTCCCGGTTGTCTGGCCCTGCTTATTCTGACCTGCCGGCAGGTCAACGGAACCGGTTGTACTTTGTCCGTAAGAAACCGATGCCGCACACAACATGACAGCAAGGGAAAATGTTATTGGCTTTTTCATAATTATTCAGTTTTAAGTTTGATGAATCTGGTTTTTTACTTTTTTGGTCAACTATGGTATAAAAAGACATGCCAGCGGCTGGCTTCTTGTCAGAATAAACGAACCTTGTGAAGATCTTGCCGGGTTGCCTTTCTATATGCAAGTTGCCGGTCGATCAGTTTTTGTCCCTCCAAAAGTGCAATTGCCGACGGTTGGTGCAAAACCCTCCCGTACCTGCCAGAAAAATCCGTGTCCCACATCCCTGAATGATGCCAGACGTCGGGGTGGTCCCAGTCGGGCCTGTCGATGACTGGGTAAATACAGACACCCAGCAGCGGCACATCCCGCTCGATAAGCTGCGCACACTCAGAGGCGATCATTTGTATCCAGAGCGGCCGGTCTTCCTTTGGATGGCTGGTCTCCGCCAGAATCACAGGTTTGTCGTAACGCCGGTAAGCGGCTTCGAGCAGGTCGGCCAGAGGCCGCCACCTGGGATCAGCCACGGGGTCGTTCCACCCCAGAAAATCGTAACCCCCGATGATCCACTGATTGTTATAGTAGTAGTTGAAGCCCAAAACATCCACCAGTTCCTCGCTGCCGCCAAGCTCAGGGCACATACGCCCGCAAAGGATGTCAACAGCCTGGAACTGCTGCTCATTTTCCAAAACTGCCACAGCCAGTTCTTCTTCCGTAGGTTCCAGGCCAGGCACCATATTCACCAGCGGCTCGGTGGTAACGATCCTTACCGATCCGCTGATCCGCTTCATGGCCTTTGCCCCTTCGATGTACGCCCGCATGAGCGCGTATTTTAGCTCCCAGCCGTTTTTTGTGCAGTAAGGTACCGTTGCGCCGACCTCCCCTCCCAGCCACGAGATGAAACTTACTTCGTTGATGGGAGTAACATACAGCAGCTCGCCTGGATTATGTTTGATATAAAAAGTTACGAAAGCTTCGCAAAGCGACACAAAACGCCGGGTGAAATGCGGGTGAAACGGACTGAGGTCGGCAGGGTATCCAAAATGGCAAATGTCCCAGATCTGCTGCACCTGGTATTCCTTTGCCGCCTGCATCATTTCAAGTACAAAATCAAAGTTATAATGATAAGGCTTGTACTCGACAACGCTCCAACGGATGCCTTCGCGAACTGTTCGGATGTCCAGGGAGCAAATCCGGGAATAGTCTTCACGGACCAGCTCGAGATGACCGGTCATCCCGAGCAGATCAACCCTGTCCCCGCTTGCATTCAGCTGATCGGTACATTCAAACCCGGCCATCCAGAAGGTATTAAATCCTATTTCCATGATGTTCTTAAATTACCGTTTGCGGCTAGCTGGCGTTTTTCAATTCACTGACCAGAACAACTGAATTGTCCCGCTGTCCTGCCATCACCATTAATTCCACCATAGCGGCAAAGGTATTCTCCCATGATTTATCAGAAAGAAACGCATCCACCGCATGAAGCCACAGACGGTCTGTATTTTTTTTCAGCTCATATTCGATAGCCGAGATAAAAGTTTCAGCATCATCGCCTATGCTCACCAGCCCCGTTTCCCCGTACGGAAAAACGACATCCCGGATCGCAGTGGACACCACAGGCTTTCCGGCAGCCAGGTATTCAGGCGTTTTGGTAGGGCTGATAAAACGGGTGGATTCGTTGAGAAGAAAAGGGATCAGCGCCAGGTCCCAGCCCGAAAGATAGGAAGGCAATTCGTGATAGCTTTTGGAACCCAGGTAATGAATATTATCTGCACGCGGCAACATTTCAGGATCGATCTTCACCACCGGCCCGATCAGGACAATCTGCCAGTCAGGCCGTGTGGCTGAAATTTCACGTATCAGCTCGTGGTCAAACCGCTCGTCAATAACTCCATAGAAACCCATTTTTATACCGTTGATCCCAGCCTGGTCCTCCGGCTCGGGCATGGCAGCCCTGGCTGCCTGGAAATGTGCTTTATCGATACTGCTCGGAAATGAATGAATGTTATGGTGACTGGCCTTTTTAGCCTCGTAAAGACTGGCCCCGCCGGTAAAGACAACGTCCGCCTGCCGGAGCAGCTGCTGCTCGATATGCCTGATCCTCGGCGGCGCAAATTTGAAAGCAGACAGCTCGTCCATGCAGTCGTACACCACCATTTTCGGCGTAAATGAATTTGAAAACTCAAAAGCCATGGGCGTGTAATACCAAAAGATGAAGTCGTTGCAGTCGTGGTCTTTAAAAAACGAATTCAAAAGGCTTCTCGTCATTTGGGTAACTTCTGCCGGGGTGACGCCCGCCGGCAGGTGCGGCACACAAACCCATAATTTTTCAAGCTTTTTTTCGAATGTAAGATACGGTATCCCCGGGCAGTCGAAAATAGGCTCTTCCATAAAATACACATTGGCGATTCCGGCGAAGCGTGTCATCAGATGTTGCGGGCGCTGGAATACGAAATCCCACCTCAGGTGGGAAAAACACAGCAGGTTTTTTTGTAAGTTGATGGTCATGTTCAAATAAGGTGTTCAGTAAAAAAAGTGACTCCTTCAATAAGAATTATGCCAGAGCATCCGATTGATGCAATACCTGGCTGACACACCTGACCTCATCTATGATCCGCTGATCCTGAGCATTGATCGTAGCGATTCCCACTTGTGTAGAAAGAAAGCACCTGCACAATACTCATCCGGACTGGCACAGGTTTTTACGGGAAGCGCGACTTTCAAGATGTGGAAGCCAAAGCAAAACGCGATGTTTTATCACGTCAAAGAATTACAATGCAATGCCCGGGTGTCCGAGCCTGATCCGAAATCAGACTCTTTCAACTGCCGCTTTGGGCATCAAAACAGTCAAAAAAGTAAACAATACCCGTAATGGAAAGACGAATTGAGAACGAGCTGCTGGAATCACCGGCCAGCCTGAATATACAAACCCTCCCCGGTAAACCTTATCCGCTCGGCGCAACATGGGACGGGAAAGGAATTAATTTTGCTGTTTTTTCCGAGAATGCCGACGGCGTGGAGCTTTGCCTCTTTAAGGCTGAAAATGAGGAAGATGAATACATTAAGATCAAGATTGAGGAAGTGTCCCACCACATCTGGCACGTATATGTACCCGACCTGGGCCCCGGGCAGCTTTACGGATACCGGGTGCATGGCCCTTACGATCCAGCAAACGGCCATCGTTTTAACTCCAATAAATTATTGCTCGACCCTTATGCCAAAGCCATTAACGGCACTATCAAGTGGGACGATGCGGTTTTTGGTTACGAAATCGGAAATCCGGACGAAGACCTGAGTTTCAGTGAGACGGACAGTGCGGGCTTTATTCCCAAAGCAGTAGTCATTGACAACCACTTCGACTGGACCGGCGACGCGCTGTTGGAAATCCCTTACCATCATACGGTCATTTACGAAGTACATGTAAAAGGTTTTACCATACTAAGGGACGAAATTCCGGAAGAAATACGGGGCACCTATGCGGCGATAGCACACCCTGTTACTATCAAATACCTGAAAGAACTGGGCATTACCGCTGTCGAGCTGATGCCAGTGCACCATTTCGCCGAGGACCGGCACCTGCTTGAAAAAGGACTTACCAATTATTGGGGGTACAATACGCTGGGCTTTTTTGCTCCGGATGCACGGTACAGCAGCAACAAAGAGCCGGGTAGCCAGGTCACTGAATTCAAAGAAATGGTGCGTGCGCTTCACAAGGCCGGCATTGAAGTGATTTTGGATGTCGTATACAACCATACGGCCGAAGGTAACCACCAGGGGCCGACTTTTTCATTTAAAGGACTGGACAATGCTTCCTACTACCGCCTTGTAGCCGACGAAATGCGGCACTATATGGACTACACGGGTACAGGCAACACACTGAATGTCCAACTGCCCAATGTGCTGGCACTGATCATGGACAGCCTGCGATACTGGGTGACTGAAATGCATGTCGACGGTTTCCGGTTTGACCTGGCCTCGGCGATGGCCCGCACCTTACATGAAACCGACAGTCTCGGTTCCTTTTTCAACATTATTTATCAGGATCCTGTGATATCGCAGGTCAAGCTTATTGCAGAGCCGTGGGATATCAATGAAGACGGCTACATGGTTGGCAAGTTTCCCGTGGGCTGGGGAGAGTGGAACGGGATCTACCGCGACCAGGTCCGCGACTTCTGGCGCGGCTGCGACATCGAAATGAGTGTATTTGCCAAGCGTTTTACCGGTAGCCCCGACCTTTACCAGGGCGATGATCGCAGACCCACGGCCAGTATCAACTTCATTACCGCCCACGATGGCTATACGCTCCATGACCTGGTGAGCTACGAGCAAAAACACAATGAAGCCAATGGAGAAGATAACAAGGATGGCGAAAACAGCAACCATTCCTGGAATTGCGGAGTGGAAGGACCAACGGACAATCCGGAGATCAACTCGCTCAGGGACAGACAAAAAAGAAATTTCCTGACCACGATGTTCCTCTCGCAGGGTGTACCAATGCTCGTGGCAGGTGATGAGATCGGCAGGACCCAGAACGGGAACAACAATGCCTACTGCCATGACGACGAAATATCCTGGCTGAACTGGGAAACTGCCGACCGGCAGCTTCTGGAGTTTACCAAATCGCTGATCCACTTTTGCGAAGACCACCCTACCTTCCGGCGCCGTCGCTGGTTTCAGGACCTGCCCGTTGCCGGTACCGACGTCAAGGACATTATGTGGTTCCACCCGGACGGGAACCAGATACCCGATGAGCAGTGGGAATGCAATCCGGCCCGGTCCTTCGGTGTTTTTCTGAATGGAAAGGGGATCAGGTGCGTTGCCCCGGACGGCAGCAAAATCACCGACGATCACTTTTACATAATTTTCCATACCGGCGACCAGCCCATTGATTTTGCATTACCAAGTGAAGAATGCGGCTCTGAGTGGCACATAGTGATCAATACTGCGGAGAATTTTATCGGTGAAAACGAATATACGATCGCATCGGCCGACCAGCTGAATGTCGTCGGGCATTGTGTGGTTGTGTTAAGGTGTCACGCCAACAAATGAAAGAAGAGCCCCTGAAACGACATCTCACATTGGGATGATTTTAGCTCCTGGGTACATCTGCCCATATCAATACTTTTGCGGACACCACTTTTGCCGAAGTCGAAAGCGCTTTCAGCGGAGATGCGGCCAAACAGTTCGCCGAATCCATTGCCGAGTCCGCGAATATCCCAAAATGAGTAACAGTTTTCCTCATAGTTACCCATCTTCATTTTTTCCGTTGACGCTTGATTTAACAGGTCAGAATTGGTACGGATTTTTTTAAAAACACCGCAAAAAAATCAACAATCACATTAAAAACTGAATGCTATGAAAACCAAAAAAAGTAAAACCGCCGCCAAAAAACAGATCACAGAAGAAGATGGCGAAAAATTAAAAGAATTGCTGGTCGACGGCCTGAAAGACATCTACTGGGCTGAAAAAAATCTGGTGAAAGCCCTGGTGAAAATGTCAAAAAATGCGACTTCGGAAGAATTGAGATCGGCATTTGACCTTCATAAAACCCAGACCGAGGAACACGTAGCCACAGTAGAACAGGTATTTGAAATCGTGGGAGAAAAGGCCCAGGCAAAAAAATGTGCCGCTATGGAAGGCTTGATCGAAGAAGCTAACGAGATTATCGAAAGCACTGACAAAGGAACCTTGGTTCGCGACTGCGGACTGATCATGGCTGCACAGAAAGTTGAACACTATGAAATAGCTTCGTATGGCACACTTCGCAATATTGCCAGGACACTTGGCTATGAAGATGCAGCCGAACTGTTGCAGCAAACGCTGGATCAGGAAGGAGAAACCGATCATCTGCTGACTGATCTCGCCGAATCATATGTGAACGAGCATGCGAGCGCAGAATAGTTTGGACATTCCTATCATAAGAAAGCCGACCAGATTAGTCGGCTTTTCTTATGATAGTATTTTGACAGGACAAATCTTTGTTTACCTGTCGAAGACTCCGGTGCAAATCAGTTTCAAAATTCTCAAAAGTTGTGGAAATGACTTAGCGGCTGTTCGGGTTGGTTAGAAAGCCCAGAGCTCACAGGTATGCTGGTTTAAATCATTTAGGTAAAAATGTAAGCTGAACCACCCCGGCTTGGGAACCGTCGCCATTGCTCCGCTGCCAGCCAAACGACAGCGGCAGACGCCGGGCAAGAAAGACCTCAAATCCCAGGGTCAACTTCCCCTTTTTGTGGCTGCCCGAAATCCAGTCACCCAGCAGGTGAAATTTTTTGTGGAAGATCCCCGCGTCAAAAGCTGCCTGTACCCCGCACACAGGGCCGTCGCTCAGGTATTTATGGTTGCTGATATAAGGCCCGGCGGCCAGCTGGTATTGCTCCTGCGATCCTAGGGAAGCAAGGACATTGGTATACCCGTAATAAACGAAGCTTCGGTGATGCCCCATGAGATTTGTCCCTGCAACCGCCCCGATCCCCACTGAAAATGTATGAGTCAGTTCAAAAACCTTTTGGGCATTTCCCAGTAACAGCGGGGCATACGGCATGGCAGTAGTGGTATCATTTATCTCAAAACCTCTGTCTTTGAAAGCATAGTCAAGATTGATCAGATTGGCGCCGACCTCCCAGTTTTTCCCGAGACCATAGGTTAGCGTTGTAGAAGATTCGATCTCATCCTGAATTTCAAATTGTTGCTGTGCGCTGATTTTGCGGGCGTCTGTGATTTCAGATGACGACACATTAAAAACTGTCAGCTGGGCGATCGCGTCTGTCCGCGACAATATAATAAGAACGCAGGTTGCCAGATAAATACCTTTCATTGCCGGTTGGTTAATTGTGGGAGGACCTTATCCCAGAATGCTTCGATGAAATTCTGCTGGTTCAGGTTGACGTTGTGCAGATAAAGCTCGGTAACCCCCGCCTCGATATCAGCCGACAACCATTCCACATGCTGATCGGTGCTGTCGGAGATCCTGACAGCCGCCCCCATATCCTCCGGCCTGACAATCGCTCCTGCTGCGTCAAACCCATCCGGAGAGCGGATATCGGACAGCAGCGAGGACGCAAAAACATTGCTCTTCCACTGCGCATGCGCACCTTCAAGCGCCTTTGACATGGAGGTATCATAAGACAGTTGAACCTTAAGATAAACCGGTTTTCCTTCTCCGCCTCCATCCCTGAAAGCATCGACCATTCTTTTCAGCTCATCGGGCGGGCGGGATGTGGTGATCATGGCGTCCGCCCATCCGCCGACCCAGCGAGCCGTTTTCTCGGTAATGGCGGCCCCTACCACGGACGGCATATAACCCGGCAACGTATACAGTTTTGCGTCATATACCTGCACCAGCCCGTCATGCGTGACAGACTCCCCGGCCCACAGCGCGCGCATGATGTCAACGCATTCTTTCAGCCGCTGGTTTCGCTCTTCCTTTGCCGGCCATCTCTCGGCAGTAATGTGCTCGTTCAGAAATTGCCCGCTACCCACAGCGATCCAGAATCTCTCCGGGAACATTTCACAAAGAGTAGCGACCGCCTGTGCGATTATGGCGGGATGGTAGCGCTGGCCGGGTGCATTAACGATCCCAAAGTGCAGATCAGTGGCCTGCATTGCGGCACCAAGCCAACTCCAGGCGAAACCACTTTCACCCTGCGTCTCGCTCCATGGGAAAAAATGGTCTGAACAAAGCACATTTGTAAAACCCGCCTGCCGGGCCAGTTGCACGCAAGCAATAAGCTCGCTGGGTTTAAACTGCTCATGAGAAGCATGGTAGCCTATACGGATGTCGCTCATCGGTCAGTCTTCGTTAAATCGTCAATGATCGTTTGGGTAGCCAGGTCAGCAGCGAGAAGCACGATCTGTTCCGGCGAACCTTCGAACACCTCTCTCACAGCAAGGGAGCTGTCCCTTATCAGGATTTGAATAAAGACCGTACCGACCGGTTTCTGCGGTGTTTCACTTCCGCCCGCTGTGGTAAGCCCCGTAACAGCAACCTGGATATCGGACTTGATCAGTTTTTTCAGGCGGAGTGCCAGCTCTTTCGTCACTTCCTCAGATTCAGGGGTGAATTTCTCAATGAATCCTGGATCTATGCCCAGGACATCCTCTTTCACCTCGGCATCATAGCAGACCAGCCCTCCTTTCAGAACACTGCCGGAATCCTTCGTCAGTGAAAATTCCGCGGCCAGGCGTCCCGCAGTAACACTTTCCGCAAAAGCAATGGTCAGCCCCTGTTCTTTAAGAATCCGGCTGCAATTGATAATGGTTTCTGATGGCATGTTTGTTGACTTTTGGATCGGTTGTTTTTCAATAATTGACCAGCCTGATCTAAAAATTGTGCCACAAGAAACTGGCACGCATGTGTGGCTTTTTCAAGTATCAATGCTTGTCAAATGCCCAACAAACTCCAACATCCTATTCACCAGAAGGAACCGCGATAGCCTGTCCGGTGGCGACCGGCTCGCCGAAGACGGGTAGGCCTTCGGCAGTCCAGGTGAATTTTTGCATCCTTACGTTCCTGGAATCATCACAACCCTGCCCGGCAGTCGAGTTGGCATGGTAAATAATCCAGTCCTCCTTCCCGTCCCGCGATTTGAAAAAACCATTATGCCCTACGCCAAATGCATTGGCCGACGCCAGCCCTGTAAAAACCGGAGTGGCAGTTTTGGTCCAGCTGGCGGGGATCATCGGATTGGCTCCCGCTTTCAAACTCATCAGGCCGAGCGAGTAACGGTCGTCCCCGCAATAGCTACCCGAAAAAGCCAGGAACACCTGCCCCGCCGGGTTTCGGAGTATCTCAGGCCCCTCATTGACCGGGAACCCGCGTCTTTCCCACTCATATTGGGGAGCAGATATTTCTACCGAAGGCCCGCTAAGCGTGAAAGGGCTTGTCATCCGGGAAATGTACAGGTTCTGGGTCAGATCGGTGCTGCCGCCCTTGAACGGCCTTCCTGACCATACCATAAAAAGTGACGTATCCTGCTGAAAAACAGTCGCATCGATAGACCAAAGATCCGCAGGCTGAGTCCCGAGTTTGCCTTTGTTCGTCCAGGTACCCTGGGTCGGGTCGGAATTTTCATTTTCCAGTACCCACATCCGGTGCTCGCGGTCATTTCCATCGGAAGCAGTGTAATAGATATACCACTTGCCACGCAGATAAAAAAGCTCCGGTGCCCAGATATCCCTGGAATTATCTCCGGTAGCCGGCGCGTTGAAGACAGTAACCGGCGCAACATCCTTTAACCGGCTCATTTTGCCCGTTTTCCAGATCTGGATGCGGTTGCCCAGCGTATGCAGGTAATAATAGGTGGTATCTTTCTGATAAACCCAGGGGTCGGGCGCGGCATTCAGCAAAGGGTTCGTAAATGTGGATGTTTGCTGGCCGCCCGGTTTTGGCGTCTGCGCTTCTTTTTTACACGATGCGCTGATGAACACAAAAGCAAAACACCAGAAAATGACTGGCCTGAACAAAGATATATATGCCATAAGCAGGGGTTAAATTCAATAAATGTTTTCGAAATACCCTCGAATCAATACACTGGGTTTTGGGTCAGATTGGGGTTGAGATCTATGTCAGACTGCGGGATCGGGTACCATTCATTTTTGTTTTTGACAAAATTGGTGAATTCCGGATCTCTCGTAGCCAGTCCCGGCCCCAGCTCGCCCCAGCGCTGCAGATCGGCAAACCGCCAGCCTTCGCCGGTGAGTTCTGTGATACGTTCATGTTTGATCTGTGCCAGAAATTGTGCCTGTGCCAGGCCCGGCTTTGCTTGGGTCAGCGGCCGCAATCCCGCCCGCACACGCACCATATCCACGAACGGATACGCCTGGACAGTCTGGCCCAGTGCATTGAGCGCCTCAGCATACATGAGCAAAATGTCGGCATAGCGCAGCAGCCGGTGATTGTTCGGCGATCTGAAACCCTCCTCGGTCCTCCCGGCCTCGTTATCGTTCAGCTGCTTTCTGAACCAGACTGCGCTGCTTTCCCCGCCTGTGGTTCCATAGCGGCTGGCGAAGGTCTGCCCGTAAATCATCGTAAACTGCGGGCCGCGTACGTCTGTGGAATCGAAAAGTAAGGTTGCGGCAAGCCTTGGGTCTCTGGTGCCCAGGGCCGTATTTTCTTTTTTAAATTCTCCCACAAGCCACCGCCGGGCCCCGCCGTCGGAAAAGCCCACGCCCCGGGGCGCATAGAACTGGGCAATGGAAGTCCCGGTGTTATTGATCCGGGTTTCATCGACGTCGTCATCGGTACTTTCATTGGGATTGAACCTGAACTGTATCTCAAAAACAGATTCGCTGTTATTTTCGGTGGAAGCTTTGAAATTGTCCTGGTAACTGGCAGTTAAAGTATAAATCCCTTTTCCTTCCCCGGTGATAAACCATGCCAGCGTAGTTGCGGCCTCCTGGTTTTTACCCTGGTGCAGATACGCCTTGCCGAGTAGTCCCAATGCAGCACCGCGGGTTGCCCGCCCGAGATCGTCGCCGGTATAGCTGAGCGGCAAAGCTGACGCTGCTTCGGACAGGTCCTTTTCTACCTGCGCCCAGGCTTCTGCATTGGTAGCGTTCGATGGCCGGTCTGTCGGCTCGGAAGGTTCGAGGAGCAGCGGCGGCCTGCCGAAATACAATGTCAGGTTGAAGTAAAATAACCCTCTCAGAAACTTTGCTTCGCCGATAATCCGGTTTTTCAGCGTTTCTTCCATGTCAATGCCGGGCACGTAAGCCAGTACCTGATTTGCCCTGAATATACCGATAAACAGGTTTTGCCAGGTTCCGGCTGTCAGCCCTTCATTGTAATTGGTCTGGTTGAAGCTCATGATATTGTTCAGCGTAATGTCGCCGCCGGAGCCATACCCTTCGTCCGACCGGAGCATTCCGTGATAGAATAAAAACCTCGAATACAGTGTAGCCGTCCGGTGAAACGTGCTGTAAACAGCATTGATGCCTTTTACTGCATCCGCATCGCTTTTCCAGAAGGACGCTATGGTGGGATTATTCGGATTAGGCTGGTCAAAATCGCGGTCGCAGGAAGTGGTAACCAGCAGAATGAATGAAGTGAGCAAAAATATCTTTTTCATGTTGATGTCTTTGAGATGAATATCCGCTTGTCAGAAACCAAGGTTCAGGCCGAAAGAAATGATGCGGGATGAAGGGTACCCGCCCAGGTCTACTCCGGGTTCGAGATTAAAGTTTGCTCCTACCACATCAGGATCCAGCCCGGTGTATTTGGTGAACGTCAGCAGGTTTTGTGCACTCACATATACCCTCGCATTGCTTACAGACAGTTTTCCGGTAACGGTCTGAGGAATCGAATAGGAAAGCTCTACATTTCTCAACCTCAGGTAAGAGCCGTTTTCGAGCCAGCGATCGGTATTGGCGCGGACATTGGAAACAATACCCCGGTCGGCGCTGGCAGGATCACCCGCAGCTCCTGTCGAATAAGACACCCCGAGCCTGGGGAAATCTGTTCCGGTATTGTCGGGTGTCCAGGGGTTGATATCCCGGCGGTAATTGGAATAGCCCATTCCGTCGATTTCTCTTCTCACATCATTATATATTTTTTGACCGAAAGCCCCGTAAAACTGAACGTTCAGCGACAAGCCGGCCCAGGTTCCGTTCAGGATCAGGCCCGAGGTCAGCTTAGGCCACGGACTGCCTGCAAACGAGCGGTCGCGGTCGTTGATATCGTCATTTGTATTCTGGTCGATCCGGTTCACGTAACGGATATCCCCGGGTTGGGCATAGGCCGCTTGTGCGCCATGGGCCTGTATTTCTTCATTGTTCTGAAAAAGCCCGTCAGTTTTGATCAGATAATATTCACCAATAGAGCGGCCGACCTGCGAGCGGGTGTTGCCAGACTGGATGTAATTTCTCGGTTCGCCGGTTTCTTCGTCCACGCCCAGGTTTCCGAGTGCGAGCACTTTGTTTCGGATGATGCTGAAATTCGGCGCAACGCTCCATGTAAATGGCCCGGAAGTATGGCGGTAACTGAAATCAAGCTCCAAACCTTTGTTTTCAATAGAACCGATATTGACCAGCGGGTCGCCCTGCAGGTTTCCGATGTAGAGCGGCAGCGGCAATGACAGCAATACATCCTTCGCTACCGAGCGGAACGCATCGATCGTGATCGCAAGCTTATTGTTGAAAAGGACCAGGTCTGCACCAATGTTGGTCGTAGCCTTTTGTTCCCATTTTATATCCTCATATACAAGCCTCGCCTGCGTGGCGCCGGGAAACTCCGTTTGCTCCGAGCCGAACACTGCCCGGGGCGCCTGGTTCAGAAAGCCGGTAAACTGGTAATTGCTCAGGTTGGCCGAACCCAGTACGCCATACGATCCTCTCAGTTTCAGTTCGGTGACAATGTCCGACTTGAAAAACTCTTCATTGCTGATTTTCCAGGAAGCTGCCGCAGAAGGAAAATAACCTGTGCGGTGCGCCGGTGAAAAACGGGAATCTTTGTCGGCGCGGAACGTGAGGGTGAGGTAATATTTTTCCGCAAAATTATAATTGATCCTTCCCAACGCGGAATTGATCAGCGTTTGAGAGCGTGTACCGGTGGCCGTCATCCCGCCGCTGGCCGAATTGATGGTCGTAAAGTAGTCGCCACCGTAAATACCAAGCTGCAATCTCCGGCCGCCCACTGCGTCGTTGCGGATGGTTTGCTGGGTGTACCCGACCACGCCGTTCAGGTTGTGTTTGTTAAAAGTAAAATTGAAGTTCAAAGTATGCTCAAAAAGGTAGCTGAGAAACTGGGAGCGGTTCTGTGCCACGCTGCTGAAATCCGGTGACTGGTTCCAGTACCAGAGCCCTTCTTTTCTTACATCATTGGTTTTATCAAAACTGGTCTCCAGCCCCGCGTTGAAACGGTAGCTTACGGCTTTGAGGATCTTGTAATCGACAAATGCATTTCCCAGTACCTTAAAAAAGTTAAAGGTCGTTTTGGTAATATCGTTGATGGCGACCTGGTTTCTTGCAAACGAGCGCGCATTGAATGAACCGTAACCCCAGCCGCCCGGATTGGAAGTACTGGCCAGATCGGCGCTTTGCACCGGAATGATCGGCAAGCTTGTCCACATATCGTACCATGCATTCCCCTCCGCAAATCCACCCTGAAACGGCGTATTGCGTTCGGTGCTGGAAATCATCATATTTTCCCCGAAGGTAAATTTATTCCGCGTCGCCTCCGTGTTGATCCGCACTGACGCCCGCTGGAAATCGCGGGCTTTGAGGACACCTTCGTCCGCAAAGTAAGAACCCGAGATCAGGTACTTGCTGTCCTTTCCGCCTCCCGACAAACTGACGTTGTAATCCTGGATACTGCCCGTATGCAGCAACTGGTCGGCCCAATTGGTATCAGTCGCGCCATTGTAATTTGCAACAGCCGGCTGCAATGCATAACCCGCCGCCTGATACGCGCGGGTATTCGTGGAGACATATTCCTGTCCGTTCATCATATCCCAGCGTCTGGGAAGGGAGGAAACACCGACACGCGCAGAGGCATCCACTTTGAGCGCACCCTCCTTTCCTTTTTTGGTGGTAATGATAATCACCCCGTTCGCCGCCCGGGAGCCGTAAATAGCCGCCGCCGACGCATCTTTTAAAACTTGTATCGTTTCAACATCATTAGGGTTTACGGTGGTGTTCGCATCGGCAAGCATACCGTCGATCACATACAGCGGGCTGGCATTTCCAAACAGCGTACTCAACCCGCGTATATTCACCACCGCCTCCTGCCCCGGTGCGCCGCCATTCCGCACCGCCACTCCGGGCGTCATACCTTGTAAAGCCTCGGGCAACGAGCGCGCAATGCGTTTATTTGTATTTTGGGCATCGATGATACCAGTGGCACCGGTCAGGTCCGACCGCTTCACCGACTGATATCCGATCACGACAAACTCTTCCAGGTTCTGTGCGTCTTCGACGAGCTGTACCGTGTAGGCCGACTGATCGGTAACGGGAACTTCGGCAGCCAGGAAGCCAATGAACGAAACCCGTAAGGTTTGCCCGTTTTGGGCAATTATTGAAAATTTCCCCTCTGCATCGGTGATCGTCGCGGTATTGGTGCCGGCAATGATCACCGTGGCTCCCGGCAGCAACTCGCCTGTGGATGTCTGCACAACGCCGGTAACTTCCCTGCCTTGGGCGGATACGGCATGCATGCCGTAAAAAAAGAGCAGGATCATTTGGAATAACGTATAAGAATAGCGCATAGCAGATGTGTTGATGAATGGAAGACTAATGAGAAGCAGCTGCGTCCCGTTCCGGGCCGGATAAAAATGGTATCTAACTAATAAAAAATTGTGCCACGCAGCAGCCTGGCACAATTTCTGTTTTTACGTTTTTTCGTTACGATTCTACTAAGCAGGGACGACAGCCTCTGATGCATGAAATGAATTTCTGCGCTGGTTACTGATAAGATACCCGGTAAATCACTCCGTTTGTATCGTCCGAAAATAACAGCGATCCGTCCTTGTGAACAGTCACCCCGACCACGCGGCCAAAATGTGCCTTCTTGTTGTTCACGATGAAGCCTGTGACAAAATCGTCAAATCGTACGGGTTTGCCATTTTCATAGTGCAGCCTGACTATCTTATATCCAACCGGCTCACTTCTGTTCCACGAACCGCGCATCGCGACAAATGCATCGTTCCTGTATTCTTCCGGAAACATTGCCCCGGAATAAAATGCCATAGCCATCGGAGCGGAATGTGCCTGGTAAGTAAGTGCCGGAAGGGTCGTCTTTTGCAAATACTGCTGATAAGTGGTGTCACCTTTTGGCCTGTCTCCGGGATTATATTTCCCCTCTCCGTAGATATATGGCCACCCATAATCCGCACTTTGCTTAATTTGGTTAACCTCCTCTTTCTGCTCATTATCCCCTAACCAGTCAATGCCGTGATCCATGCCCCAAAGCTCGCTGGTCTGGGGATGCCAGCCAAAGCCGATCGTATTACGGAGCCCTTTGGCAAAAATTTTACGGTCGGAACCGTCTTCCTCCGCCCTCAGCATGGTGGCATTTTCAGGGTTCGGTTCCGGGCAGGAATTGCATGTACTTCCGACAGAGAGATACATCTTGTTGTCCGGCCCGAATGCAATCGTACGGTTTGGATGCTGGCCACCGTCCGGCAAATCATCCATAATCATTTTGGGTGTACCTAAAGTGCCATCCGGATTAAGATCTGCGACATAAACTTCTTTAACTGCCACCATGAACATTTTCCCGTTATGAATCGTAAGCCCATGGACCTGCTTGATGGTTGCAACTGTTTTGACATGATCCGACATACCATCTGCGTTTGCATCGGTCAACATGATCACCAAACCGGCTTCCCTGTCCGAGGCATATATGTGCCCGTTGCCGTCAGAGACCAATATCCTAGGCTTGCCGACGCCCTCCGCGAATTTGTTGATCTTAAAACCACCGGGAACACGGAGCTGAGCAATATTTGCGTCTGTGGCGGGCTGTACTGCGGGATAAAAAACGTAGCCTTCTATCTGTGTGGAGGTAGCCTCCTTATCAGTCTCGGGAATAATCGAATCCCAAAAACCATCGCCGTCTTTACAGCCAAATGTAAGTACTACGAAAAACGCCGTGATTGCACAACCGAGTTGAAAAGTTTTTAAGACTGGATAGTTTTTACGCATGATCTGTTGATTTTTTTGAGTTGATGAATGCTTAATGCCTCTTTCTTTCCGGCAAAAAGCCCGGCTTCCTAAAAAAGCTATGCCACATCGGTTGCAAGGAGGGGGTCACCGCAGCCCTGGATTTTCCGAAGCATCAAACGAGTCTGGCACCATGGCACGTTTTTCGATAAGGCAAGGATCTACTACAAACCATACAAACATGAAATCAGATAACGAGTACTACGAAAACGAAGATTCCGACCGTGGAGGTTTTACAACCGGCCTTTTGGTTGGAGCTGTGGTGGGGGCTGCGATTGCGCTGCTTTTTGCCCCTAAATCCGGTGAACAAACCCGGCAGCAGTTAAAGGACCTTGCCGATCAGCAGAAAGACAACCTGAAAAACGAATGGGAAAGGACCAAAGATAAGGTGGCTACCGCAGTAGACAATGTCAGGGAAAAAGCCGATCTGGCTGCCCAACATGCGGAAAGTACTGTGGATAGTTATGCCGAAAAGGCAATGGACAAGGTCATCCAGGTTGCCGATGGGGCAAAATCGACGGTGGATAAATTCAGAAGTTTTAATGATAACCTCGGTCAGCACACGCAAATCTAGTGCGCTGTATATTACGTTAAACGATTCTTAAAACAGTGGCTTTGCAGGAAGCCGCTGTTTTTAAGTACCACAGGCCCCGGAGCTACAGCAAGCGGCATGAGATCGGGCATTATATGGTTAAAAAATGAATGCTGCCACCATTCTTCACCGACATGTCCCCATGACTATAAACAAAGCAGGCCCGTCAGGAAAAGTTATTGTCATAGGCACGTCTGCCGGTGGCCTTCGTGCATTAAAAACACTGATCCACCAGCTGCAGGAGGATTTTCCAGCACCCATATTGGTCGTTCAGCATATTTCAGCCGACGCGACGGGCGACGTGCTCCTGGATGCGCTCGGTCAGCAGAACAACCTGAAATGTCAACACGCTGTAAACGGGGACGACCTTCGAGACGGGCACTTATACCTGGCTCCTTCTGATCACCATTTAATGATGGGTGACGACCGGAAGATCCTGGTAACCAAGGGTGCCCAGGAAAACCGCTCCCGGCCCGCAATCGATCCCCTGTTCCGGTCGGCCGCTGTCGTTTTCGGCAGCAAGGTCATCGGGATGCTATTAACGGGTTATCTGGACGATGGAACAGCCGGGATGATCGCTATCAAACGGTGCGGCGGAACGTGCATTGTGCAGGACCCGGCTGATGCAGAATACCCTGATATGCCTGCTAATGCTTTGAAACAGGCAGATATCGATTTTTGTGTGCCGCTTCCTGAAATGGGCGGTTTACTATACCAGCTGCTTGCAGCGAAAGCCAAAAAGGACACGCCCGTCCCCAAGGACATATTGATCGAAGCCAAAATTGCCAAACGCGTGCTCAGTGATTTACCGGCCGTTAACGCATTGGGTGATCAGGTACCCTTCAATTGCCCTGGCTGTGGCGGTGTTTTATGGAAAGTGGACAAAGGTCCCCTGACGCGCTACCGCTGCCACGTCGGACACGCCTACACAGCTCAGACCTTGATCGCCGAGCAGACTTTGAAGATCGAAGAGACGATGTGGACGGCCTTACGCATGTTTGAAGAAAGAAGAAACCTGCTTACCACCTTTGCCAGGGAACAAACCGGGGCGACCAGGAAATCGGCGCTCGAAAGGGCAGAACTTTCCCAGGTGCATATTGACCGCATCAAGGCTATCCTGCTTACTGATGACAAGGGGACTACCCAGGATACACCTACCTGAATATAGCATTCCTTCCGGGTCGTTACCAACGTGAACAATAATCGAACATGCTCCGGAGAAGGGCGCGCAGGGGTAGGCTTTTTGTGTACTACTTCAAAATAAAAGCTGGCAGCCACAATTCTGACCGCCAGCTTCAAAACTTTTTACAAACTATTTAGTCTTATCCAGACTTTTTGCATGCTCGGCGTGTGCTTTGATCACCGGCAAGGTCTTGTCGATGAAAGCTTTCAGCTCGGCGTCTTTCACTTCTTTCTGCGCATCTTCGAAGAGTTTCACGGTTTTTTCGTGATCTTTCTTCATTTGCGATATGTAAGCTTCGTCAAAATCGCTTCCGTTCTTGCCGCCAAGGTCCGCTGCTGCCTTTTGCTTTT
Source organism: Dyadobacter bucti (assembly GCF_005869225.1). GTDB lineage: Bacteria > Bacteroidota > Bacteroidia > Cytophagales > Spirosomataceae > Dyadobacter > Dyadobacter bucti. Next base: position 1,242,160 of record NZ_SWFP01000002.1, read on the forward strand.
CTTCATTGGGCGCCGAAGGCAGGGTGATGTTTTTGCTTGCAGCCAGCGTTTTCAGTTCATCGTTTGCTTTCGAATGGTCCGTTATCATTTGCGCTGCAAATTCTTTCACTTTCGGATCGGTAGCTTTTTCCTCTGCGATTTTGCTCAGTGCAACTTCTGCCATCCCGCCATTCGCTGCCTCTACTGCGAACTCCGCATCGTCTTCGGCGACGGCGGCTGATTCTGTGCCAGCATTATCGGCACTTGCCTCGTTGGAACTGTCGGCAAACTCGGTCGTGTCGGTTGTTTCGGTCGTTTTGGATCCGCAGCCCCATAACATGGCCATGGTTGCGAGTGTTAAGAATGTTGATGTAATTTTCATTGGTAATGATTTGTTTAAGTGGTGATAAAATTGACCGCACCGGATCATACCGGCACAGGTCTCCTTTAACCATCAAAAAGCATGCCCACTCAAAACAGGGCAAGGGTCATTTCGAGGGATTTCCAACGCCTGGACTTACCAACTGTATGTATCCGGACCAGTGGGGAACCGATCACCCTCGATTGTACATCTTTGTCCAAAGCTTCAGTTGATTTTCAGCTTCGGCGGTCAGTTGCCCGGGTACCAGACGCCAGGCCCAATTGTCCTTCCCTGATCCGGGGCTGTTCATTTTACAGGATTCATCCAGATTGAGCAGATCCTGGATTGGAATGACAGCCATTTTTGCGACTGAGGAATAAGCCAGCCTGGCCATAACCCAATACACGTTATCTTCATCCAAAGCACGGCCGGTGTATTCTTCCAATCCTGCGCGTGCCTCTTCGTCCAGCTCATTTTTAAACCAGCCTTTGATTGTATTGTTATCGTGTGTGCCCGTATACGCGATAAAGTTGCCGGTATAATTATGAGGGGCAAAAAGGGAGTCGCCAATGGTTTCACTGAATGCGAATTGCAGTACTTTCATTCCGGGAAGGTGAAATTCATCCCTCAGCTCATAAACGGCAGGACTTATCTCGCCTAAATCTTCTGCAACAAACGGAAGCCCGCCCAGGGCACGCTCCGCAACTCTGAAAAATTCCGAACCGGGCCCCAATTTCCATTCACCATTCACAGCTGTTTTTTCATCACCCGGTACCATCCAGTAATCCGCAAAAGCACGAAAATGATCGAGCCGGGTCAGGTCATACAGTTCGGCGTTTTTCCGAAGCCGGTTTATCCACCATTCATATTGCTGATCTTTAAGTACATCCCAGTTGAAAACCGGCATTCCCCACAGCTGACCATCCTCAGAAAACGAGTCAGGCGGAACGCCCGCGGCGCCTTTAATTTTCCCGTCCTGATCCAGTAAAAACAGGTCCCGGTGCGACCACACGTCGGATGAATTGTAACTCACATAAAATGGCATATCGCCCAGGAATTTGATATCCCGTTCATTGCAATACGCCCGAAGCGACTTCCATTGTTTGTCGAAAACAAACTGCACCCACTTGCAAAACCGTATCCTTTCCGGTTCGCTTTCGATCAGTGTCTTCAACGCTTCATCATCACGAAGTTTCAGCGGCTCTTCCCATTCCATCCACGGTTTCCCATCGTGCTTTTCGCGGATGACCATGTATAAGGCAAAGTCATCCAGCCATTCCGCATTATCCTCGGAGAATCTGTCAAATTCTTCCTTAGGGAACAGCTCCGGATTTTCTTCAAATGTGCCGAATGCCTTTTCAAGAAGTTCGTTTTTGATTTTCTCTGCTTTTTTGAAATCGATTTTACTATCCTTTGGCAAATGATATTCCGCAAGATCTATGTTGTCAAGCAGTCCTTCCTGTTGCAAAAGCTCGGGACTGATCAGAGCAGGATTTCCCGCCCGGCTGGAAAGCGCACTGTAAGGTGAATTTCCCTGTGCGGCTTCGGTTGGGTTCAACGGAAGCAACTGCCAGATCCGCTGATTGCTACGGTCGAGGAAGTCGGCAAAAGCAACGGCTTCGGGTCCCAGATCGCCTATCCCAAATGGCGAGGCAAGAGATGAAATGTGCACCAATACACCGGCTCTCCGCTCATTGTTGACCCTGTTGCCTTTTAAAATTGCAAATGGCAGACTTTTGAATAACCCGGCCGGTGAGATTTCCCTTTCATATTCATGTTTGTGCCCGGTAAGCAGATTTTCCCAGTGTGCATGAAGTCCAGATGGTAAGTTGATCTTCGTATCCTTCCAGTCAAAAGCGCGCAAATCTTCCTGTTTACAAAGTGCTGCCAGGTGCATCGGTACAACAACTATTAAAATATTCTGCTTGTGAATGCGGGCAAATGCAAACAGATGACCCTTGAAACTGCCTTTCACCTGCAAAGGCACATAATCCCCTTCCGAGAAAAGATCGGGGTTTTGTTTTCGTAAATTAAACAATTGCTGGGTAAGCCAAAGTTTGATCTGTGCATTGCCGGGATCTTTCCACAATTTTTCCCGAAGCGCATCTCTGTCGGTATTCCCGAATTCATTCAGCCAGTTTTGTCTTTTTTCATAATCCACTGCCCTTCTGTTATCGGGATCAACAAGACTTAAATCCCACAGTTCGCATCCCTGATATACGTCCGGAATACCCGGACAAGTAAATTTCAAAATGAGCTGGGAAAGAGAGTTGATGATGCCAAAAACTGCGATTTCTTTTTGAAATGAGACAAAATCCTTGAAAAAAGCCCCTTGTTCGTTCAGCAATTCGCGAGCAAATTGTTGTGTGCCTTTCTCATATTCTTCGTTGGGTTCGGCCCAGTTTGTATTCCTTTTGGCTTCTCTCAGTGCCTTTTGCAGATATTCCTCAAATCGTGCACCGAAATCATCATCATCCTGCCCGGGCATCGGATAAGCGCCGGTCAATGTCTGATATATCAGGTATTCGTCGTTCACGTCCGGCGCCGAGAGTTTCTTTCTCAGCGGCTCATTCAGTTCCTGCCACCGTTTTACACGAGAAATCCATTCCTCCGGAAGGTCGGTCAGCACGTTAAGTCGTGCTCTTACATCTTCTCCCCTCTTGGTGTCATGCGTGGATGTGGTGTTGATCGAAAGCGGCCATTTTCTTTGGCGCGTTTTCATTTTGCTGTGAAATTCCTTCGATGCGATTCCAAAACTTTCAACCGAATCCCCCACGTCATTGTGGCCTATAAAACGCTCATAAGTGTACATGAGCGTGTCTTCGCCCCCTTTGGCCATCAACGGTCCGGTAAATTGCATGACCCTTTGATAAAATTCAAGTGCCCGGCCGTTGTAGTCCTCATCGCCCTCGGAAGGCTTTACTAACAGTGCATTTTCGAGAAGCGCAGCAGCTTCTGCCAGCGCGGGATGACTGCTCCTGACCTCGTCGAATATCTTACGGACAGCGGCAATTTCCGATTCTTCCAACGGCATTTGGTTGCCGTAATACCGATATACCGGACAATGAATTAAAAATTCCCCTATCGCTTTCCTGGCCTGTTCCTTACCGATCTTCTCCAGCGCTATTTTGTCGACCAGGTTCAGTTCTACCAGCAACTGATACAGGTTTTCCAGTTCGCCCCCCATGTGTTCAAAAAGAATAAGGGCCTTTTTTTTCAGCAAATGGCTCTGGATCGGCTCGCTTTCACCTACCAATTCCTCGTAAAAGGTTGTGAAAGTTTTCTCGGCCTTTTCATTGGTCAATAAATTATTCACCATTGCAAGAAATTCATAACCCGTAGTACCCTGGACAGGCCATCTTTCTGGCATGTCTTCATCCTGGCCAAGGATTTTCTCTACCACAACATAGGTATCGTTTCCGGCAAGTTGCCGGACGTCTTCCAGATACCCGGACGGATCGTACAGCCCGTCGATATGGTCAATTCTCAGACCCTGAAAAATACCTTCATCAATAAGTTCTTTTATCAATGCATGGTAATTTCTGAACACATTTTCATCCTGAATATTCAGACAGATCAAGCCGTTTACCGTAAAAAACCGGCGAAAATTGACCTGCTGATCCGTATCCTGCCAGTTGCACAAGACATATGTCTGCTGGTCAATAATCTGTTTCAATCTTTCCTGATCGCTGTTGACCTCGTTCAAGGCCCTGTCAATCAACGCTTTCTCCTGCTCATTTTTCATCAGTGACGAAAGTTGCAAAAGAAGCTCGTTCCATCTCTCGGCAAAAACTTCCGGTTCTTCCACCTCATTGATCTCCCTGCATTGCGACCCTATCTGTAAAAGCGCCTGGTTCTGCGTGATAATGTCTGATTCGAAAAGCGTGGAATAAGATCTGGGGTTAAGGGGAAAATTTGCGCCCTCATAAGTGAGCATCAGTCGGTTGGATTCATACGAAATGGTAATTTTCCCATTCCCGATCTCTTCATTGAGGTCAGACCCAAGAAAGGGAACCATCAGCTTGCCGTGAAATAAACGGCTGTTCCAGGCGATGTCGAAAAACCGCGCGTACACCGACTGCGCACCTTTCTCCAGCACGTCCATTAACCATGGATTTTCCGAGTGAAAAGCCATGTGGTTGGGCACAATGTCCTGCAACCAGCTCATGTGACTTTCTTTCAGCATAGTATTGAGCGATTTTAATTCTTCAATACTGCCAATTTCAGGATCGATTTCATTGGGGTTGGTGCCGTCATAGCCATGCGTGCTCCCGGGCGTCGATCGGAAAACAGGTGATGCATATATGGTACTGACTCCCAGCTGCCGAAAATATGGGATCAGTGTCTCGAGATTTTTGAAAGTAAATTCCTTATGGAATTGCAAACGGTAGGTAGCAATAGGGTTATTCATAGTGATTTGAGTAAAGTGTAATTGATTCTGGTGGTAAGGTCAATGCCAGTTCACCCGAGAACCGGGCAGGCATGTCCTTGGGACCCGCCCATTCCTGGTCCGAAGAGCCAAGTAACTTATACCAGAGCGATGCATATACAGGCACGTCAACGGGCTGCTCCTGCTTCGAAAAATTCATCAGGCAAATGATGTCCTGCATTTTATGCTGGCGGCGAAGTATGATCACCTGGGTTTCTTTTTTGTACTCTACTGAAACTTCTTTTCGGTTCAAAACGTACAAAGGCGATTGGCTCTTCCGTATGGCTATCAGTTTTTTATAATAGCTCAACATTGTTTTATGGGGCTCCTGATCGACAGAATCCCACCGGAGTTTGGAACGTTCGAAGGTCTCCTCTGACACCGGATCAGGCGCTTCGCCCTCTATATGAAATGCCTTGAATTCCTCTCTTCGTCCTTTCCTTACCGCCTCGGCAAGCTCAGGGTCTTTATGGCTGACGAAATATTGGAAAGGGTTTTTCTCCCCGTATTCTTCTCCCATAAACAGCATGGGTAAGTAAGGACTAACCAACACTGCCCCCGCGAGTACTTTTTGCATTTCAAAACTTACCAGCTGGCTCGTCCGCTCGCCGAGCATCCGGTTTCCCACCTGGTCGTGGTTCTGGGAAAATACGACAAACTGCTCACCGGGATTTTCGGTTTTTACTCCGAAAACTTTCTTGCGGTGCTCGGAAAACGCACCATCATATACGTAAGCGTCCTGATAGGATTTTGCCAGAGATTCAATGGCCTCGAAGTCGGAATAGTAACCGGTTTTTTCCTGACCGGACGTGACCCGTAGCGCATGGTGAAACTCGTCGATCCATTGAGCATCCATGCCGTAGCCCAACTTGCTCAACGGATTGATAAAGCGCGTATCATTGAGATCCAGTTCAACGATCAGATAATGCTTGCGGCCTGTTTGTTGCATCAGCAAATCAACCTCCTGCCTGATTTCCTGTAAAATATGCATCGGACTAAAGTCCTTGATTGCATGAACGGCATCCATTCGCAGTGCGTCAATGTGAAAATCACGAAACCACATCAGAGCATTTTCGATAAAGAATTTCCGTACCCCGTCACACCAGGCGTCGTCAAAATTGATTGCATTGCCCCAGGGTGTACGGTATTTTTCGGTGAAATAGGGGCCAAACTCTGCGAGATGATTGCCCTCCGGGCCAATGTGATTATACACCACATCCAGAATAACCGCCAGACCTTTGATGTGGCACGCGTTCACAAAACTTTGTAAACCCTGGGCTCCCCCATAAGAATGCTGCACACAAAATGGGTAAACGCCGTCGTAGCCCCAGTTCCGCGTGCCGGAAAACTGGGCTACGGGCATAATCTCGACAGCGGTAATGCCAAGATCCACCAGATAATCCAGCTTTTTTTCTGCGGCAGCAAATGTCCCTTCGGACGTGAATGTGCCTATATGGATTTCATAACTGATATATTCCTTTAGAGGAAAATGTTGCCAGCTGCCATCTTCCCACTTAAACGAACTGATATCCAGTGCCTGGGAAGCTCCCAGCACATCGTCGGGTTGGGAAAGGGATGCAGGATCCGGCAACTGCTTCTTACCATCCAGTTCAAAATAATAAAGATCCCCTGGTTGCAGGTGATTGGTTTCTGCGATCCAGTAGCCTTGTTCTTTGCAGGTGAGAGAAACAGTTTTGTTTTTGCCGGGAATAAGCAGTTCAACCTCCTTTGCCTCCGGTGCCCACAACTGTACACGTGCCTCTTCTGACGCGGTAAAGTTGACCCCAATTGTTCGTTTGCTTACATTCAAGCCGTTCATAATTTACTTTGTTGAGTTGTATTTCCTGGTCGCCGCATTAGCATTAAATATTATGCCACCAAAGCCCAGAGGTGATTTGTACCATGTTCTCAACCGCGTGAGTTGAGTAGACCTTCCGGCACATTCAAATCGCCTGTTTCCTGATCGATCAGTCCGTTTCGTTCATCTTCAATGTCTGTGGCTTGTGTATAAACGTCCCCTGCAATGGCCCTTTTCCTTAGTTCAGCCTTAAAAAGCGCGATCTGGCTTGCTCGTGAAGTATCGTCACTGGGCCCGCCGTAATTTTGGAAACCAAACCCGCCCCATTCACTCACGATCAAAGGCACTTGTTTACGGTAAAAAAACGGGTCGCCCACCACAAGCGCGAACGCTGCGACAGTATCCATATTCCCCGCGGTCAGTTCATCGAGCGTTTTCGTCCACTGATCCAAATCCGGTGTGTATAAATGTGCGGTCAGCAGATCGGATTTCAGTCTTCCTTCGTACGAAATGTGTTGCCAGCCATCATTGTCAACAACCAGAAATTGCGGATAGGAAATCTGCATAAAGTGGTACATGTCGACAATGTACTCGCGGGCCTGGCTGTTGTGGGCGATATCCTGCACACCCCAGTCTTCGTTGTAAAGACTCCATATCACGATAGATGGGTGGGTGCCGATCAGGGCCAGCATGCGCAGAAGCTCGGCGCGGTGGTTATCACGGCTTTTTTGAGTTGACTGATGCGGGCTCGGTACTTCTACCCACAGCAGCATTCCAATTTTGTCCGCAAGCTTATAAACACGCGGGTCGACCCCGGCGATATGGATCCGCACCAGATTACAGCCTGATTTTTTCATCGCAAACAGATGCCTCTTGATCTGTTCGTAGGTTGAGTTGCCCGGCTGATAAAGAATTCCATCGAGGTAAACCGGCTGATTGTTCAGGTAAATGCGGCTTCCCCTGGCTTCAATTTTTCTGAGCCCGAAGTTGGTCTCTATTTCTGATTCCAGTTCATTTCCGTCAATTAACCGGGCCTGCAGTCTGTACAGAGCAGGGGTTTCGGGGGACCAGAGCCTGGCGTCGGGCACATCCAGTACCAGTCGCTGGGACTTTTGTCCGGCTTCCAGCATAAGCGGAAACTCGTCTTCGGCAACCGGCTTGTCATTCCGGCCGGCATCAGCCGGGAACACCGCCAGCCTGATCTTATATAAACCCGGGTCGCGGATACGGGTGGTCAGGGTAAACCGAACCAATTGATCCTCAATAATGCTAACCACGCCGACTCTCGAACGCAGCCTGTTCCTTTCAACCCTTTCCAGCCACACGCTTCGCACTGCGCCGGTATAAGTCTGGTACCAGATTCCCCCACGCTTGTACACGTGCGACTCTTGCTTTCCGCGGGGAATATCCGCATCCATACTGCTCGCAATACGGACAGTAAGGCGGTTTACGGGTAAAAGCTCCTCCAACTCGTATGAAAAAGAAGTATACTCTCCTTTGTGGACCTGTTCGCCCTCAATCGTGACCAGCGCACGCCCGTTCAGCCAAACCTGTGTTTCATATCCGCACGCACCAAATGTGAGCTGTAAAATCGTACCACTTTCTTCGGCCAGCGGCGCACATTCGGATAATTCGAAATCGCGCTCATACCAGACCACGATGCTGTCCTTCCACGAAGAACCACCCTGCTGGGATGCTGCCAGGTGCTGCTCCACGTTGCCGGGCCAGTTTGCGGTCTGAGAATAAGCATGGGCTACATGCCAATTCTCATCAAGCCCGACATCATCAGAGTCGACGGCAAACTTCCACTCACCGTCCAGCAACACATACCCGTTGGGCCTTAAAACGGCACGAGGTAAATTCTCCCGGGAGGTATCTGTGTCTAAAGATGCTTCCCTACTTTTGGAAGACCCGTAATTGGTGTGATTATGCATATTTCATTTTTTAACCCCCAGAATTCTTCTCATCCCACAACAGTAAACATATCACATTGGCATCAAGCCGCCGGAACGGGGCAGGACAAAAAAGCAATTGGTTAAAGCGGGCTTATTATAGTTTTGCCGGCAGATTATTTGAACATTTTAGTCAGATCGTTCAGGTCCACATCGCCATCGCCGTCTTTGTCAAGTCCCAACTTGGCCCCTATACTGCCCAGATTTCCTCCCAAACCACTGCCTGATCCTGTGTTGCTACCTCCGGTCACAGAAGAGATCAGCGCACCCAGATCGAATCCCCCCGCTCCTTGCTGATTCCCTTTGTTCACTATTTTGCTGAGTACAACAGGGATCAGTGACGAAGCAATGGAAGCAGCCGTACTGGCATTGATCCCAAATTTCTGCATGATGTTCCCCATAAAATTGTTTGAGATCTGCTGAACAGCCGGGTTATTTTCCACCTGCCCGCTCTGCACGGATTCGGACAGGCTGTTTACCTGCCCCGGCCCGGTCATGCCCCGCAAACCGTCCATGATGGAGTTCCGGGCCTGTTGCATGATGGCTTCATTGTGCTCGTTCGGCACAGCATCATTTTCTACAACGGCCTGTTGTCCGTTTTGTCTTATCAGATTAACCAGTTCATCCAGCATATTTTTTTTATTGAGATTTTGATAACTGAGTTTTAAACAAACCATGCCAAGGATATGACCACGTTCCGGATAAAGGCTACCCCATTACCCGGCGGTACCAGGCTGTGACTATGGCCTGTACCGGGCAGCGGCCACATCACAGCAATCCTGCTTGCTGATGACAAGGGGACTGCTCAGGACACACCTGCCTGAAGAATAGCACGTTATTTTTTGTAGCGGGCTGCCTAAATAGTTTGTTTCGGGGATTTCCTGCGCGCACGCGGCTTGCGGGCACGTCGCCACCACAGTAAAAAGCCTGTAAAGGCAAGCAGGCCGGGCGTAAGCCCGATAATCGCATAGAGGATTTTCACCGCAAGCTCTCCAAAATTGCCCACATGTAAAGGAAAGAATGTCGCTTCAATGCGTTCTACCAAAGGCTTATCTGACAGCCGGTTGATTTTGAGGATTTCTCCGGTTTGCTGATCCATTCGCACTGAGCTGCCGCTACCCGCAAGTTTCAATTGTCCTTTTGTGTAACCCCTGACTTCAAACTTACGCTCAGGCTGTGTCGGCAGGTAAACATAGGTAGGTTCCAAATCCGGCATGGCGGCAAGTGCCTTCCGATACATCTGATCCGGCGACACTGATATGAGCGTATTTGGCCTGGTCTGCACCAGCTCGTTCTGCCATGTTTTTGCGTTGAAGGCGAACATGTTCATCCAGAAGCCTGTGAAGAAAATCACAGCATTTAAAAGTAAAGACCACACACCAACGATGCGGTGCAGGTCGGAGTTGACCGTCCGCCAGTTTTTCCGGTTGATCTTGATCTGGAAGGCCAGGACTTTCCAAAGCATTTTCCGGTAAACTACCGCCCCGGTAAGGAGGGACAACAGCATCGTTATCCCAAAAATGGCCGTCAAAGCCGCACCCGGCATGCCTAACTGGAAACTGAAATGAAACTGAAACAGCCATTCCATGAAGCTGGGTGTAAACTGGGTAGAAGGCCCTTCCCTGAGAATTGCGCCGGTGTAAGGATTGAAAGAAATCAATGCCAGATCATACGTCAAGAGGCGTGCGTCATTAAAGTAGATCCGGAAATCATAAGCCTGCCCCGGCCCGGCGTCCGGATTGACCCAGGCAATTCCGTCCAGGTTCGGATAACGGCTGGTCATGCTGTCGTAGCAGTTTTTCAGGGCTTGATCCGGCACCTTGGTCCGTGGATTTGAAACGTGAAGTAAATCCTGATTAAAGAAATGGTCGAGCTCCGTTCTGAAAACCAGAACGGAGCCGCTTAATCCAAGTAATATCAGAAACGTGCCTGTACACAGTCCAAGCCAGCTATGCAGCTTGAAGAGCTTTCGGCTGAGTGATGCTTTTTTCATTGATCCCGATCATGAATGAAAATGAACTACCAGAGCTGATAGCTAACCCCTACCCTGATATTAAACGGATCGCCCAGTCCGGCCAGCGTCACACCAGAGCGGCTTCCGGTGAAATAGTGTTTATTCGCCAGATTATATGCATTGACCTGAACCTGAAACCGGTTCCGTTGATAGGACAGCGCAGCATCCAGAACCGTGTAGGAAGGAAAAATAAAGTTTTGGTTGGTCAGCAGCCCCACCTGGTCACTGACATAGCGGACGCCCGCGGCGATACCGAACCCTTTCATCATGCCTGCAAGCGCATACTTGCCCCAAAAGTTGATCTGGTGCTTCGGTGCGTTGGCAAAACGGTCGCCTTTTTTACCATAATTGCTCGTGCTAACCAGTACATGCTCATTGAGAGCATATCCCGCAACCAGGCTCAATGCATTCAGATTACCCGTTACGGAAAACTCCCCGCCGCGGCTGCGCGTGCCGTCAATCGCCGCCTGCCGGTGAGAGTTTTCCTCTGTCGGTGCTGCCGTCAGAATGTTAGCGTAATTGATCTGATACAACGACAAGGTGGCAGACAGGCGGCTACCGAAAAGGTCAGCTTTGGAACCTACTTCATATTGGGTTGCCTGCCTGGTGGGAAAAGGACCACCAGCAAGCACGTTGTTCGATGTCTGGGGATTAAATGATTTCAGATAGGTCCCGTAAATCGACACATTCTTCACTGGTAAATACACCAGTCCAATCCTGGGAATCCAGCCCGAGGCCTGCAGCTCGTCCCCCTGTTTATTGTCCCGATCCGACAGGGGTGTTTCCGTGGCGTTATAATGATCGTAACGCAATGAAAGCAGCACTTTTAATTTATCGCCGACGGCAATCTGATCCTGGATATAGCCGCCGATCAGGTTCGTAACGCGCTTGTTGTCATCCGATTCGTCGGCCGGAACGGAAGCATCGGGGACACTGCCGGCGTAATTTGGATTAAAAATTGAAATGCGGGTAGATGGTTTGTATTGATAATCGTTCTGGGTCCAGCCGTAGCGGTTGTAGTCTGTACCCGCAATGATCTGGTGCCCGAGTGGACCCGTTTTTGTGGTGTATGTAGCAAAAGCAGTTGTCTGCAGGCTGAACCTGTCCGTTAACCAATCCTGATATCCGCGGCTGATGCTGTCATTGCGGATCCTTCCGACCGGAATGTGATCCGTAAAATCCAGCTTATTACGTATTGCGCGCTCGACGATTGTAAGTTTGAGATTGTCACTGATCTGATGGTCAAAAGTTAGTGTAGCCGACGCATTATGTGTTTTACCATAATCTGTCGGGCTTTGGATCGTCAGGTTGTTAGGGTAATGGTTGAAGTCAAAACTGCCATCGGGACGGGTGTAAATGAAACTCCCATTGTCGTATTGATGAACCGATTTTTGGTAGGCGTAATTCAACTCGAGGTTCAAGGAAGTGTTGCCGCTAAAAACGTAAGTCAGCGAAGGAGCTACAAACAGGTTTTGTTTCTTTTGATAATCCCTGAAACTTTCCGCGCGATCGTAACCGACAATGGCCCTGTATAAAAGCTTCTTTTGATTACCGACCGGCCCGGTAAAATCCACCGATGCCCGACCAAATCCCCAGCTTCCCAGCGAAAAATCAACGTTCGCCCGTTTTTCGGACAAGGGTTTTTTCGTAACGAAATTGATTACACCTCCCGGAGATCCTTCACTGAATAAGGCGCCCGCAGGCCCTCGCAGCAGCTCCACAGATTCAATGTTGTAAAGCAATGGCTGCTGGCTCCACAAAAACAGGTTACCCCGAATCCCATTGTAAAGCAGGAAACTGGCATCGTTGGGAGAATAAGCAGAAAACCCCCGAATCTGAAAATTACCGTTGCCGTTGTTAGCCTTCATTCCCGTAAAAGACCCTGCGATCTCATTGAGCGTAAAGGCCTGACGGTCGCGCAATACCTGTGAAGACATCACTTGTACCGATTGCGGCGTAGAAAGCAGCGGCGTGTTGCTGCGGGTGGATGTATTGGAGCTTAATACCTGGTAGCGGTTTTTCGCGGTACTGACCACCACTTCCTGCAGCTCCAGTCTGCTTTCGGAAAGCTGCAGGTTCAGAAAAGGGTTTTTCCCTTTTGAGATTTGAAGGCTCTGCGTATAAGCTGTGTAGCCAACATTGGAAATCGAAAGAATATATGATCCAGGCGTGACTCCCTTCAGGCTGAACTGCCCATTGGAATTGGTGATCGTTCCCAGTTTTGTGTTTTGCAATGTGATGGATGCGCCGGTTACGGCCTGCTGCTCGGCATTCACAATACGGCCGTTGAGCGTTCCCAGCTCAGATTGGGCAAAGGAATGGAGGCAGTTGTTTGTAATAAAAAATAACAGAAATAGATATTTGATATGCATGGGAATGGCATTTGTGGATGACCCTATCCAGTACTGAACGGGGACAATTAGTTTCTTGTGTAAAAAAAGGTATGCACCCGGATGAAAACCGTTCACCGGATCATAAGCCGCCTACAAAATGTAAACGTCCTTATACACAGGGAGGTGGGACCAGAATGGAAAGCGGGGCCTGATAGGTGGCCAGATGATAGAGGAAAGCGTGCTGATGAGCCTGACTAAAATGACTTTGCATAAACTCAAAGATCGTCAGCGGAGATGCAAACAGTTGGAGGACAGGTATGTTTTGAACGAGTTCACCCGTCTGCTGGTCCTGCTTTTCCTGCTGCTCTTTGAGCTTTTTTGCGAGATAGCATTGCCCGTTGCAATTCAGCTGCGGCCTGTTACGGTTTTCGCAAAGTACGCGCGTAATATATGCCTTGTTGATCTGGTAGTATGCAATGGTTCCCCACTGACTAAAAGTCGGCAGGATGGTCGTAAAAAGCCATATGTAAACTATAACGGGACGCATCAGATCGGTCGCAAAGATAGGAATTTCCGGAATGCGATTCACCTCGCAAATGATATTCCCGGTCACCATTTTTAAGCCGGTGTTCAGGTTTTACACTTTGGTATATTCCTGACTTTCCCGCAGCGCCTGGAGTAAATGGCTCTCCTGACACAAGGCATCGAATGTTGGTTTGAGCAGCATGTTATAATCTGAGTGCTGCATTGCCCGTATGGTGATCTGAAAAACGCTCTTGATCTGGTCGAGGGTGAGTTCCGGATTCTCTAGTCTTGCATAGTGAACCGTCTCCATAAATATTCCCCATACTTTGCTTGAATTATCCTTTGCCTGACTCACATACCGTTTTTCAATTCCATAAATCCATTTCCAGCTCTCCAGTTCCTGCGATAATCCCTCGCGGCTTTTCAAATCCACCGTCCATTGGCACAATTCCAGTACCGGATGTGACATGTGGAACACAATATCAACGCCGGTAAGTGTTTGGTCAAACGGATAGAATATCCGGCCGGAGGCGCCTTTGATGACATCTTTTGCTTTTTTGTAGGTCTGGTTGCAGACCTTGCAAGTCGGGACGAGGTTTTTTAGGTTAACCGCGTAAAGCGGATAAATGCTTTTCGGTAAATAATGGTCATACTCCATCATTTCTTCTGTATTCACGGGCGACACACCGCAAAAAGGACAAAGGGTACTGGAGTTATTTTTAGTAAAAAATTCTTCAAAATGTTTGCGGATATGCCCGTAATTTTTCACAAATGCAGAAGCCTCTCTTCCCCTAAGAATGTCCTTGTACAGATCTTCGAAAGTTTTTTTGACCAGTTCGAAAAGTGGCTGCGGCACTTCCTTTTTATGCACAGGCATAACATTCCCCTTACACACAGCTTCCACATCCATACTTTTTGATACTCTGTCCGCCAGCACTTTGCGATCATGTTCGTTCATTGCAGCGTAAGCATGATAAATCCTTTCACATCGTTTGTAGATCTTCGTTTTATGTGCCAGGGCAATCGGCAGAAAGTCCGGGTGGAAAACTTTTTCTTGGAAGGGTTTTCCCTGCTCTACCATTTCGGCCATTTTTTTTAGAAATGACATCATAAAGCAATGTAACATCTGATAGCCATGCCTGTGGAGTTTATAAGGGGCGATCATATAGGTTGCTATTTAAGTCCCGAATTTTGCATTTCAATTTCTTTTTGCCTGGTGATCAGGTAATTAAACAAGTGAACCTTTTCTAATGACTCACCAAGCTTCCTGCTCTCCTCTTTCGCATTTTGCACATCTTCAAGTGTTACAATATTTTTCTTCAGCTCATTAAGCTCAGCCAGGGACATCGCGGATATGGTCTCACGTTTGTTGAATATCGTCTCCATGAGGCGGTTAACGGAGGTACCGTAAGTATTGATCTCCGGTTTTTTCCATCTTACCTCGTTCGAACCATCTCTTGTAAAAATATACACGTTTTCCTGCTCGCTGTCGCTCAAAATAAATGGTGAATGTGTGGTGAGTAAAATGTCCTGCACCAGCTCAAACTGTTCACGGTCGGCATGACTTTCGAGCTCTTTCTTGCGGTCATGGATCTGGTTCAGCGTTTGCACCAGCCTGCTGCGCCACTCCGGATTAAAATGTGTTTCCGGCTCATCCAGCAAAAACAGCGTCGCATTTTCATCCATCAGCATCAGTGATCCGGCCACCTGCAAATACTGGTGTTCGCCATCACTAAGCTGCCGGTATCCCACCTCAGCTCCATTGTTCTTGCGCAGCCTGATGTCATCTACATAAAACACGCGTTCTTCTGCCGGCAGTCTGGGGAGCATATCATAAATGTTCTGCGAAAAGCTGCTGGCTTTCACACTTTCTTTCAGGCTGTCCGGATAATTCTCTATGTTAAGGAGATTGAGGAGATAGAGCTTTTCGAATAAATAAATCGCTCCCCGGTCTCCTTTGAAATGATCCCGGAAAGCCTTTTTCATCTCTTCATCGACAACATAATCGAGCTCATAAGAAGCTTCTTCCTCCTGATTTGTCGGGATCGGGATTACGTTGACAGTGGTTGAACAATTCACCAGGGCAAGCACCGTTTCTTCAAGTTCCGAGGGAATGGAAATCGGGCGCATCAAAATCAGAGCTTTCAGCTTTTCTTTGGCTGTCAGCGTTTCACCGACAGTCTTCAGTAACTCCGACAGCGGTATTTGATTACGAACATAAAACCGCAGCCTTATCCGAAATGAGATCAAATCCTGGACATTCACAATGCTGTTGATAATATCCAGCTCCGTTTTTTCCCCGGCAACGCTGACCCGTTTCATCAAAAAGTTGGCGATCACCATCATGGCATTACTGTGATAATCCAGATAAAAAAGCCGGTTCACCGTGAGCGCGTGTTTTTCAGAACTTTGTTGTTCAGGATTGTTTTGGGGAATAGTCGGATTGCTGATTTCGGCCGTTTTTCTGCGTAACTCTTCCAGATAATAAAAGTCCATTTTGACAAACGGATTGCTCAGTATCTCATTGCTTCCCGAACTGTACCCCACGACCCTGTTAGGCAACAACCGTCCGAACATGCATTTCTCAGTATCGTTCATCCCAAAGATCTTCCTGGACATTGGGTCGCCATAGTAAAATTCAAACACAGGATCCTTCTGAACTTCTTTGGTAATGATTACGCCCCGTAATTCGGTACCTCGCATACGTGTCACCTCTTCTTCGTACATGCGCTCGCCTCTCGGATCCAGGTAGCTTAGGTGCGTGCTCGCGACCACCGGCATCAGATAGTGAATGACGAAACCCAGCTGTGACTCTGACTCTGTGGGGGCGATCAGCGCATTTCTCGACCCCGAAATCGCAAACGTTTCGAGATAATAGAAAATATTTGCCAGTACCTGCAGTAAATTGCTTTTGCCGCTTCCGTTCGACCCTACCAGGCACAGCGGCTGCACCTTCCTTGAATCAGGAGACAAAGCAGGCCGGTTGAATTCTATCCTGAAACCCGCTGGCAGACTACGGAATCGGCTGGTCAGCTTTAATTCTTTTAGCGTCATGGTACAAAGGCTTCGTCAATGAGTTTATGGGCAATATGCATTTGGCCGGGAACATTGTTAAAAAGGATGAATTCTATATTTTCCGAAACTTGGGGGGCGCTGCTTTCCTTATTCAGATAAACCTGCCGCAACGGGCCGCCCGGTTTGAGACCTTCGAGAACAATATCACTCAACACATCGTAACCTGGAAGAAACTGCAGCTGGCTGAGAACTTTCTGTAAATCCTGAAATCTGAATTTCACATTGACCTGCCTCAAAAATTGTATCAATGCATCGTTAAGTAATGTCTTCAGCTTTATTAAATCCATGTGCAAGAAACCTCTGTCGATAGAAGCATTCAGCAACTCATCAATGGAGAAATCTTTCAGGGCTGTTTCCTTCGCGACGTCCAGCAAATTAAGGTTAACAAAAAGTGGATCTGTAACCTGGCAGGCATCATGCAGAAGCAGGTAGTAAGGATGCTGGCGCGCTGTGATCTCCGCCTTTGTCTCCAGTTCCGCCTTTTTACCAAGCAGCAATTCAATCAGTGCGCCGCCGACGGTCTCTATCGAAGATTTGCCACCAAGCAGCTTCAGAACATCGCTAGTTGATAATAGTTTGAGATAGGTAACAAGTTCGCGACTTTCGGACGGGAGAAAGCTAAGGAGCGAATCGGCGAGTGACTTGGTTACGGTAGGCTTTTCAGGAAAGATGTCCTTATTGGATAAAAGATCGCCCAGTTTCTCACTAAGCTCGGAAAGCCCGTCATCATCCGGATCGTTAGCCTGGACTGATGTACCAGTATTCGGCAGAGCAGACTTTTTATTGGGGCTGGCCTGTGAAGCGCGTCTGCTAAAAATGAGATTATATTCGTCTGCACGTATTTCCTCAACTGAAACCCTGAATCCACTTTCCGGATTTCCCTGCGCGGTGGAAATGCTATTTTCAAAATATCTGATGACAAATTCCCCTTCTCCCTGCCGCAATTCTTTGAACCATACATCGCCCGGATAAGGTAGTGTATCCCTACCAGATCCTCTGGTAAAATACAGAAGGGCCATAGGATGAGGGTAGCGTCTGGAATACCCAACCGGCACACTTATCACAGCCCGCAGATCGCATCTTTCAAGAACTTTTCGCCTCATCTCCATACTGTCGCTATCCGTGTCACCCAGAATTTTCTCGGGAACAAGTAAGGCGGATCTACCATTTTCATGTTGCAGAAGATCCAGGAACCTGTCCATGTACTGCATTTCGTTCTGGCTGATGCCGGGTCCCGGTAATCCCTCCATTTCCACACCCCAGGCTGTAATGGAAGGGTTGGAAAGAATCACGTCAAACTTTTCCGGCCATGACTGGTTTAAAAGGTTTTCGATGCGTATGTCGGGAGTATCAATCCCGTGAATCATCAAATTCAGGGATGCAAGACGCCCCATTGTGATATCCTGATCTGCTCCTGTCAGTTTACCTTCAATCTGACTGGCGGCATCACTCTCGGGACCCGTACCGGACAAAGGATTTCGTTGCTGGTACCTGATCGTCTCGGCAAGCAGGCTGCCTGCTCCGCAGGAAGGATCCAAAACGTTATCCGTAGCCCGCGGCTTTGTGAAAGCACACATTAACCTCGCTAATTCCGGCTCCGCCAAAACAACCCCCGCCCGCGCAGTTGCCGGGATTTTGTTTAGGAGGAATTCAAATGCCTCCCCTGCTTCTGGCAGCCCCTTACTGCCGGACTTTGGCACGGTAGCGTCTGAAAATGCCATGTCAACTGTCAGCAACGCGTCCGTCAGCAAAGTAGGCCGGGATATAAGGAACACGCTATTGGACATTAAGCTACTGAAGGCATGATTTGTAAACGATACATTCTTAAGCATTGGAAAGATGGCACTTGGAAATTTGTTCATCCGCTCTACATCTTCCATTTTTAGAATATAGTCCCAGCTAAGGTCCGAACCTGTGAGGTCATGATATACGTTCAGCCATCGCAGGAAGAACAGGTAACTTACCTGCTCCACAGCAATCAGGGGATTACTGATCCCTTCACTGAACATGCTGTCCATCAACTGATTTAACCTCGACCGAAAGTCAAATGCCACCATATCTTATGAGATTGTCAATGGTTTAAAATTTTTAAGTGGCTCCGCCCCTCCTCCTATTTTGGTCCCGATCTGGTTATAAAGCCAGTAAGGATCTTTCTGAAATTTCAGCCAGTCGGCCAGAAGATCATCCTGAAACTGCTTCCATTCCTTGGAGCTGTCCTGAAACCGGTGCGCAAAGCGGAGTAGCGTGTGGCACATGGTGAACTGTCCGCTGGCGATCAGCGCTGCTCGCATCTCCATTTGCTGATGTGACGCATCAAACCAGAGCGTTGTACCCATGCGCGCAGCAACGTTGGCTACTTTGGTAATCTTGGCATCGGGCTGGATGACTCTGTAAAGCAATTCTGATCGATTATCATAGTTTACCTCGATGTTCATTTCTTCCCAATTTTCCCCACACAAGGCTTCCATAAACGCTTCCCTGTTCATCTCGCTTAACAGGTAAGAAGTAGGAAAAATACTGTTGACCCTCCGGGATTTCTGGTTTTCAACAAATCTCTTCAAACCCGGCTCATCCTGAACAGTCAGAAACTTTTTTTGTTCAGCCAGTTTAACCAAATCAAAGACCCTGCTTTTCCCCAAACTTCCTGACAAATACCCTTCATACGAATCCTGTCTGATTTTTTTCAGGAAAAGCGTGACTGCCAGATTGATAACCGAAGTGGCCCTGGCTTCCAACAATTCCACAAGTCGGTACAGCGGAAGTCTGGCAAAATACCAGATGTGTTGTCCAAACATTTTGCCAATAGTCCCTGGCGGCACATGCTTTCCGGTGAATTTCCGAAAGATTTTTTTAGCTAAAAACGAAAGAAAATTATAAGCTGCGACAAGAATGGGCAAACCGGTAGCCCCGATCAAGAAGTAGGCAGCTTTGGTGTACACATCGGTGAAAATGCCAAAAGCACCCAATGAGAACAAGATGATATCCAGCACTGCATAGTGCACCAGTGACAATTTCAGGAACCAGCTGGACTTGTCCGGACGGGCATAACGGTATTCGTCGGTATAGTTACTGCTCACATCGCAAACTGCCAGCAGATCATAGCCATATCCTTGGACAAGATCCTTTTCCTGTTCCAAACGGGCTTCAATCATACTTTTTTCAGTATCATCCGCATTTTTGAGCGCTTCTTTTGCGCGTACCGTCAATGCATCCCTCAACTTTTTCCGTTGTTCGCTCTGCAGCCTGTTCTCTGCATGACCGAAAGCGTCTATACCCTGGTTATCTACGATACCTCCATCCATAAATCCATATCTGGGACGCTCACCGGAAGATCTGGCAACTGGATCAGGAATGATAAATTCGTCATTGGCTTGTACCGCCTCAGAAAGCTCATCAACCGTCAGGCTTTTTTCACCAGCTTTCCAGGAAAAATCATGCGGATAAACGATTGGCTCAAACCCTGCCGGAAAACAACTGGAAGCGGCCAGAATATCGCCGAGCCTGATCTTTTTTATTACTTCCAGGCACTGCGCCTTAACCGCCTTCACATCTTCACCTTCATTGGGCGTACGTAAGGTCAGATACTTATTTCCGAAAGATCCTTTGTATTTGTCAGATCCATCGTGCTGAAATCTGAATTGTTGCCCGTGCGTAAAATCAGTTGTACACACACAAATTTCCTTGACTGACCCTGCTGGGGGAGTATTCCAGATCACACCAAATCCGTCGCCTTTGAACAGCATCTTGTCGTAGGCAATGGCGAATCCGTTGATCGGATTCCGGTCTTTGCCGGGACGCTCATTTTCCCAGAAATGATCATCCTTTAGTATGCTGAGTACTTCTTTTAAAAGCACATCACCTTCCAGACAATTGAAAAGATTGCGGTAAGCTTCCTCAAAACCATGTCCGTTGCGCTGGGCATGAACAATTGCCATGCTTGCAAAAGAGCCGCCGGAAGCGGAAGAAATAAACTTGACAACCCGCGAAAGCGGCTCGTCCTTTATGCAGATTTGCTCCAGATAAGCGAAGCAACCAAGTGCAAAGCCTGCTGCCCGAAATCCTCCTCCGGAAAAACACAGAGCAATGTTATTCAAACCTTCGGGAAGTACAGGCCTGGGATCCGTCCCTGGCTCGGCGTGCCCATTTTCGGGAACCTGGCTCATTATTTTTTAAGGTATAGAAGGGTTCACTGTGACTGTATACAATTTAACCTTTTCTTCCCTATAAGCCATCCCCAAATTTCCAAAACTTATTATTAGGCAAATCGTTTTCACAGCTGGTGAAACCGAAGCTTTGCGATCCCTACTTCGCGGTCTCAGAACCTTTAAAAGGCACACGCTGACCAATCCATCACAAGATAAGGGGCTGTTTGAGCTGGCCATAACCCGCCAATCGATGAATCCTTTCTCGAAAAATCCTTATTTTATACAATTCCCTGAAGCAACCGGCACCGGGCGGGTCCCGGGTAGGGAAGTTATCTATTGGTGGACAAAAAAAGGCGCTTTTGAATTGTTCCAGTCCACGCTGAGGGCCTCGCTAATCACCTGCTCAAATTCCACGAACGACAGGGGTTTTCTAATATAACCTCTTGCTCCAAGCCTTTCCGCTTCGTCAATAAATTCCTGGTTATTGCTAGTCGATAAAAAAATCACGGGGACGCCGCTCGTTTCGACTTGCCCGCGCATTCTGGAAAAGCATTCTAAACCGCTCATCCGGGGCATATTAATGTCCAGAAAAGTCAGCGACGGACGGGAAAGACCAGACAGTATTTCCAGAGCGTGTACCCCATCCGTCGCCACCACTACGTGTGGAACCTGTTTTAACTGCCCTACTACCTGGTGAAAAAGAAAAACATCGTCTTCATCATCATCTGCCAGCAGTATAAAATCTATCCCCTTTTCGGACATCTCTGAACCCATATAAAAATCTTCGTCACTAACGCGGGGCAAATTTTCCCTTTAAAATCCAATAATCCAAATTTAGCTTAAAGACACGGTCTTCTGTCACACAAAAATCATCCTTGCTTTGATCTCTCGCATGATGAGGGCTTAACAAACAAATTTGCCTTTGATCATCTGTTTTCAAAATCTTTTCCGGTTGAGGCGGTCAAACCCGTAAAATACCATTTCACTTCAGGAATTTTCCCAGTTATACCTACCTGGAAGCACGGCAAGCTGCCAATAACTGCAGATGGCAAACATTTGCTCTTTGAGTTCCTCGTAACTCCGAGGCTTCAGATAGAACCCTTGCACCAGTGACATATAAGCGTCATCGACATCCTTTGGATTAATCGACTCGGACAGAAAAATAAAAGGGATCGATCTTTTTTTGAGGTTCTCGTCCGAATTAATCAGTTCTTTCAGTTCAAGGCCGGTAATCTGCGGGATGTGCAGGTCACAAAGAATGAAGAACGGACGGGTTACCGTTTCCCTTAAATAATCGATAAGCTCATAACCATTATCAAAATTAATCACCTCACTGGTGCAGCCAATCTCGCCCAGCGCGTTTTCAACCAGGAACCTGTCGTCCGGGTCCCCGCCTACATATAATATTGGTCCGTTTTCCATGGAAGTTTTTTATGGCGAAGATGATAAAAAATGTAAGCCAGTAAGACGACAGGGGCAATCCATCGCGATTATATCAAACTCTCCACAAATTATCTGCCGCTTTCTCAATTTTCGTCGACCCACTGCGTAAATTATTACTCAGGCTTCAAATAAGGCTAATTCAGGTTTGGATTATTACGCTTTTTGCTGGCACTTATCCGAAATAATATTTTAAGAGAATCCATTGCAGCTGGGTAGCACGGACTTTTTAAACGGTTCTAAAAAATCATTACAATTCTAAAAATCAAAAAATACGCTACCATGAAAAAGTTTATTTTAGCAGTGCTTGTCGCAGCGATCACCAACACCGCATTTGCACAATCATTTAGCATAGGCCCCAAAGCAGGGCTTAACGTGAGCAATTATACGGGTGGAAATATTGACTCGGAGGCTTTGGTTGGCTATCACCTGGGCGGGATACTTAATTACGGTTTTGGCAATGTTTTCTCGATCCAGCCCGAGGTCCTTTTTTCAACGCAGGGTGCGAAAGTACAAAATGACGGCGCACGTTCTGATTTCAAGATCAGCTACATTACGGTACCTGTAATGTTCAAATTTAAAACCAATGGCGGCTTTTACGTGGAGTTCGGTCCGCAAGCCGGGTTCCGCTCATCCTCAGACATCCCGGATCAGACCATTAACAATTTTGCAAAAAACCTTGACCTGGCGGCGGCAGGTGGCATAGGTTACCAGTCTCCCATCGGCCTTGGGGTAGGTGTGCGGTACATTGCAGGACTTAGCAAAGTAGGCGATTTTACAGGAAGCAATATTGACCCTGATTTCAAAAACAGCGTCATCCAGGCCAGCTTGTTCTGGGCAATCCCACTGGTTAAGAAATAAAACCGGGTAGCCTAAAAAACCACATTGATTAGTATGTTCGAGATAAAATTGTGCAGCGAAGGTAATTACCGTTTAAAGCAGATTGAGTTCAATGCGTCGTACTAATGGTTTAGCTGCCCTTTCGGGGGCAGCTTTTTCTTTATAGCGTATCCCTCCACTCGTATCCCGCCTGCACACAGCAGGTACCCTTCAGGATTCAGCATGCATTTGTTGCCCAGGTTGCTGGGCAGGTATTTTCTATTATGCAAGATTTATATGCACTGCAGGATCAATATTTTATATACAGAAATATCCGTCATTTATTACGAAAATGGAAATGCTTACTGTGGACAGGCAATTTATGAATAGGGCTACTGCTGCAAAGGAAGAGGAAAGGATTACTGCATTAAATAGTTATCACATTCTGGATTCGTTGCCTGAAAAAGATTTTGACGATCTGACTTATCTGGCATCCCAAATTTGCCAGACACCGATTTCACTGGTGTCGCTGATAGATGAACAAAGACAGTGGTTTAAATCTCACCATGGGCTCTCGATCGGCGGCACGCACCGCGACCTCTCGTTCTGCGCGCACGCGATCAATGAGCCTGACAAAATCATGGTGGTGACAGATGCGAGAAAAGACAAGCGATTTGCCGACAATCCGCTGGTTACAGGCCCCCCGTCTGTCATTTTTTATGCCGGCGTGCCGCTGGTTGATAGCAGTGGTTTTGCCCTGGGTTCATTTTGCGTTATCGACCATTCTCCAAAACAGTTATCCGACCAGCAGCTGTCCGCCTTAAGAATTTTGGCAAATCAGGTCGTAAGTCTTTTAGAACTCAGGAAGCTTAAATCGGAATTAGATACCGGTGAAATCAGCTTCGAGGACAGACTTGAAAATCTATTGTTACAACGAACACAGCAGTTGGCCGATTCCAATAAAACCCTATCTGAGGTGAACCGGAAAGTTGTCAAGAAAAACGAAGACTTAAAAAAATCAAACCTGAGCCTGGAACAATTCGCTTTTTTTGCCTCCCATGATCTGCAGGAACCATTAAGAAAGATTCAGGCATTTAGTGACCTGGTCTTCAAACGCCATGCACACCAATTGGGTGAAGGTGCCCAATACATCTCTAAAATCCGGTCCGCCGCACACCGGATGTCGGAGTTGGTGAATAATCTGCTAACGCTTTCCAAAGTGTCCGGCAGTCCCCAGGTAAATTCCCTGATCTCGCTGGATTGGGTACTTCAGACAGTTTTGCTGGATCTGGAGCTGGTCGTTTTGGAAACAGGGGCAGTTGTAAAAAGTGATCCTTTGCCAAAGATTATGGCAGAACACACGCAACTGTGCCAGGTATTTCAAAATCTGATCAGTAATTCCCTGAAGTTCAGGCGGCACAATGTTCCGATGCAAATTGAGATCCGGTATAAAAAAATGGCAAAAAATGACTTACCGGTTTCTGTGCATCCGACAAAGAACAGTGAAAATTATCACCTGATTGAAGTTGCGGACAATGGTATCGGATTTGATCAGGATCAGGCCGGCAGCATGTTTCAATTATTTCGAAGGCTTCACGATACGAATAAGGTTTCCGGCACCGGTATTGGTCTGGCGATCTGCGAAAAGGTTATTACCGGCTACGGCGGTATCATATCTGCCGAAGGACAGAGGGGACAAGGGGCAACATTCAGCATCTATCTTCCTGTTCAACAATAGGTTTCCCATTGCTTTTTTGACACACCAAATGCGTGCGCATCCCCATTCGTGAAAAATCCGGAAGCACAAAACCAATTCCAGCGCAATAAAAAAACAACATTAAAATACAATCCTATATGGTCATCTCTACCCCATTCTACACCCGTCTCGCCCAAGTTTTAATCAGCATTATCTGCCTGGTCTATATTGCCATCATAGGACAAACCCTTTTGGCACCACTGATCTTTGCGCTTCTATTTTCACTTCTTCTGCTGCCATTCGCCGGAACTTTGGAATACAGGTTCCATTTCCCCAGGGCGCTGTCTTCGGCGGTTTCCCTACTGGCCCTGATCGGTGCGATTGTGGGGATATTTATCCTGCTGGGTTCGCAACTCACAGCATTAGCGCAGGATTGGCCGGCTTTCAAGCAGCAGGTACTGGATACAACCACTGACTTGCAAAAATGGATCGAGGTAACCTTTCATATAGATAGTCGGGAGCAGATGGACTACATCAACGACTCGGCATCGAAAGCGGTCAATACCGGTACCACTATTTTGGGGCACACAATCCTTTCGGTCTCTTCCATTTTGTTGTTCCTGCTTTTTACTTTCCTGTACACATTTTTTCTGCTCCTGCACAGACGGTTGCTGCTTCGCTTCATCGTTTCGGTATTTGACCAGGAGCACAGCGTGATTGTCTACGACATCGTGAGCCAGATCCAGTACATCGTAAAGAAATACATATTCGGGCTTTTTCTGCAGATGTTGCTGGTGACAGGTCTTTCCTGTATGGCATTCTGGCTGCTCGGGGTCAAATACGGCCTTTTGCTTGGATTAATTACCGGAATCTTGAACCTGATCCCCTATATCGGCATTCTAATTGCCCTGCTGCTAGCCAGCCTGATCACCTTCGCAACCGCCGGGACCAGCCAGTTGATCTTCGTTGCAATCGCGATAGTTGCCATTCACCTTGTCGACAGCAATTACATCATGCCAAAAATCGTCGGATCCAAAGTGAAAATAAATACACTTGTGGCACTGATCGGACTTGTACTTGGGGAAATGATCTGGGGAATCACCGGCATGTTCCTATCTATTCCCGTCATTGCTATTTTTAAGGTGATCTTTGACAGGGTACATGGCCTTAACCCCTGGGGAATTTTGCTGGGCGAAGATGATAGTGACCCTGGGTCAAAACCCGCCATCCGGGAAATCATCGACGATGAGAACAACCAGGGCCGGATGGCAAATGCCTGAATCAGGAAGTCCCCACCAGTTCTTCCCCATTTCCTTTCCAAGTATCGTTTTCATTTTGCAGTGGCATCCATTTTTATCCAAATAAAAGATCAGTTCTTTTTAAATGTATGGTATCGAGATTAATCACCTTTTGTCTTTTCATTTCTTCATATCAGCCAATCATGGCGCAGTTCAAGTTAGATTTGGAAGGCGGTGTTGTATTGGGAACAAATTACAACGACATCCGACTCCCTGGAACGAGCGGGACGCTGGTCGATGTTAATAAACAACTTGAAATATCCCCACGCATATTTTACCGGGTAAGGGCTGGTTATACCATAGCTGACAGGCACACAATCTCGGCTTTATACGCACCGCTCACTGTAAAATACTCGGGTTCATTTGACCAGAATGTCAATTTCAACAATGCCGTTTATAACCAAAATGAAGATGTGCGGTTCGATTACAAATTTAATTCCTACCGACTTACATACCGGTACGACTTTGTCGTATCAGGACTTTGGAGGGCCGGGGCTGGTTTGACCGGAAAAATCCGTGATGCGGATGTCAGGCTTCGAAATGCCTCAACCGACAGGCATTTCAGCAACGTTGGGTTCGTGCCCCTGGTTAACTTCTATGTGGCATACAAACCTGCTGCACGCTGGACCGCTGTCCTGGAAGGAGATGCTTTGGCTTCAAAATTTGGCAGGGCCGAAGATATATTTGCCGGCTTATCCTACGATATAAATCCTAATTTCAGCATAAAACTGGGATACCGTGTGGTGGAAGGCGGGGCTGACAACGATGAAATATATAACTTCACCTGGATCAATTACGCCTCGGCGGGAGTGTTAATATCCCTTTGAAAGTTTCCCCGACCGGGCTATTGATTCACCTGATGCGGTAATGCTTTCCAGCGACCGCAATTTACTCCTCCGAAGTTTGATTTTTATTGCGCATCAATTCGATCTTATCCCCGTTCCTGAAACCGGATCAGGTTATTGACCATCCCTTCAAAAACGAAAAAATGGAAGGGAAGCACTGAGTACCAGTACAACCTGCCCAGCAACCCTTTGGGCCGGAAGGTGGCTGTTTGATGCAGGAAATTTTTGTTATCCTTTCGGACGATCTTAAATTCCAGCCAGGCTTCGCCCGGAAGCTTCATTTCTGCGTACAGCAGCAATCTCCCATTGGGTTTGTCGGCGGCCAATACACGCCAAAAGTCCAGCGTGTCACCGCTATTGATGCTATGTGCATTGGTGCGGCCCCTTCGCAGCCCCACCCCTCCGAACATTTTATCCATAAATCCCCTCAGTTTCCACATCCAGTTCCCGTAGTACCATCCGCGCCCGCCCCCTATCGACCATATATTTTTTATCACCTGGTCAATGTCACCAGGGATTTCCTTTTGTCTTTTATCGGTAAAACAGCCTGCTTTTGGAATTCGGATATGCTCTAGCATGTAATTGCTGACATAGCTGGAAACGAACGAATCTTTCCAGCTCGAAACGACATTGTTCTGTTCAATTTTTTGAAAAGCAAGCGCAACCGATTCCCGATAGGTAAGCAGCTTGATACCCAAATGCTCAGCAAGGTCATTTTCCCTGGCAATGACTTCTACCTTCATACTGTTCACCAAGTTAGAGGCCAGCTTGAAAGAGGTCGAAGTAACGAAATACAACCAGTAAGAGGACAGTCTGGGTGTCATCACAGGTACCGAGATGATAAACCGTTTCAAGCCCCGGATCTCGGCAAACTGCATCAGCATTTGCTTGTAGGTCAATATCTGCGGACCTCCCACATCAAACGAGCGGTTAAATGTCTCTTCTTTGAGCAGGACGCCGGATAAGTATTCAAGAATATTACGGATCGCTATCGGCTGGCTTTTTGTGTTCAGCCATTTTGGGGTAATCATAACCGGTAACTTTTCCACCAGATCGCGGATGATCTCAAACGACGCGCTGCCCGATCCCACAATGATTCCCGCACGGATTGCCGTCACGGGAATGTTGCTGTCAGTCAATACCTGCTCCACTTTTTTTCTTGAAGACAAATGTTTGGAAAGATTGTCCCCATTGGCGATTCCCCCAAGGTAGATGATTTGTTTGATGCCGGTGTTTTCAACAAGTTTTACAAAGTTTTGGGCGGAGAATGTTTCCATTTTCTCAAAATCCCCCGACTTAGAGCTCATGGAATGGATCAGGTAATAGGCTGCATCCAGATTCCCCAATGTTTGGGGCCCGATATTTTCGTTTAAAAAGTCAATTTCCAAAACGGATATCCCTGCATGCGTATAAATGCCTTCCGTGGGAAAACGCCCCTTGTCCCGCACGCAACAGATCACCTGATGCCCGTTTTGGAGAAGGACTGGCAGCAATCTTTTACCAATATAACCGGTAGCACCTGTAAGCAGTATCCTCATAGCTTGACTACGGCAAGTATAAATAAAAAAACAATGGCGAAACTATGCATCATTACCGGCCGGATATTACCGGCAGCCTAGGTGACCGGGCCTTCACCGGAGGTTTGGACCTGATTGATTTTCCAGCGTTTGAGAATGATTTTTCCCGAAAATCTTTTCAAATGGTACTGTTCCGGTTCCCCGATCATAAATCCGAAAGCTTTCATGGAAGGTATGGCATCAAAAACGACTTTTAACACTGCCGTGATCGGAATTGCTAGTATCAGACCGGCCAATCCAAAAAGCATCCCGCCCAGTAGCAGCCCAATCAGCGCCATCAACGGATTGATACTCACCTTGCCTCCGACGATGTTGGGCGTCAGAAAATTCCCTTCCAGGAACTGCACAATCTGGAACCATACAACCACACCCAAAGCATACCACGCGCTGTCTCTGGTTGCCAACGCAAACAACGCAGGAAGCACTGAACCTATGGCTATCCCAATGTATGGCAGCAACATCAGCAGGGAAGCAAGTATCCCAAAGAACCAAGCATAGGGAATTCCAAGCAGCAGCAGGCCAACTGTGTTCAATATAGCTACAATGCCCATGACCGTCACCAGGCCAACCAGGTAACTTTGGACAACGTAGTATATTTTGTCTAAAACCTGACTAATAAGCTCCTTGGATGTCGATGTAAATGCGTGGAAGAAAAATTCACGAAAAAAGTCACGGTAATAAAGTAGGAAAAAAGTAAATAACGGCACAATAACGACTCCGGCCAGGATACTCCCCACTGAACCGAAAGCCGCCCCGACGATTACGCCGGCATTGGACACAACCTTATTTGTAAAGTTGGTAATCTGCTGGGTGATTTGTCCCTGTTCAATTCCGAAATGGATGGTGACCCATCGTTGTATGGTATTAAGAATACTGATAAACCGTACTTGCAGGTCTTCTCCGTTAGCGCCGATAACCAGTACCTGGTGTATAATGAACCAAACCAGGCTGCCAATCAGCACAACAGCGATGATCACTGACAACAGCGACGCGGTGACCCTGTTGATTTTATACTTTTCGAAAAAACGGGTCACCGGAAAAAGAGAGATCGCCAGCAGGATGGAAAACATTAATGGTACCAGAACACTCTGCAGGGTATACAGCAAGGCGATGATCAGGACCAAACATATCAGGGATGCAGCAAGCCCGACACTCTTTTGATTTTGGTAAATTTTAAGCATAATTTAAACTGAGTAGTAAAATGGCAGAAATCGTCTGTCGGCGCAAAACATGATGTTTGTATTGTACGCCTTGTAAAGTACCTCAGTAAAAAAATCAAGCCGTGCCTGCCCACCCTTTACGCATTGCAGTGCCATATTTAACTTTGGGCGGAACAAACGGGTTGATTATTTAATCAAAATTTCACCTTCCGGGAAAAATGTACCAGGCACTTTGCCTTTTATCCATTCTTCGGCGCGCTTTAACCTGCCATCTTTGTAATGTCAAAACAACGACAACCAGCTAGCGGTTAGCTGGTTAACTTACAAAACTCAATCTTACTACCCAGATGAAAACTATTGCACTTACAATCGCATTTTTTACTTTTATCCAAAGTCAATTTTTATTTGCACAAACGAGAAAGCCCTCGTCCGCCGGAAGGGAAGAGTACATTGAGGTAGAAAAAAATGTTAAACTGCATGTGATCGACCTTGGCGAAGGCCAGCCGGTGGTCCTCATTCACGGATGGCCGCTGAACAATGCGATGTATGAATATCAATACCAGTACCTGGTTGAAAAAGGGTTCAGGGTAATCGGCATTTCCCTCCGCGGTTTCGGTAAATCCGACAGGCCCTACGGAAAATACGATTTCGACACTTTCTCCGACGATATCAAAGTGGTTTTGGAAAAATTGAAGATCGAAAATGCAACGCTGGGAGGATTTTCGTTGGGAAGCGCCGTAACGCTCCATTTTGTTACCAAATACAAAGGAGCACATATCAGCAAGCTAGCCTTATTCGGCGCAACCGGCCCATCATGGAAACAACGCGAGGGCTATCCTTACGGCATCTCCGACCAGGGCGCAGCTGACCTGATCCAACAGACTAAAACCAACCGGCAGCAATTGGTATCAGGTTTTGGAAAAGGTTTTGCCGGTCAGGAGGGCGGACTTTCCCAGGAATCGCTCAACTGGCTTGAAAGCATTAATCTGGATGCATCACCTTACGCTACTACACAGGCAATCACTGCATTGCGTGACCTTGACCTCCGTCCCGAGCTGGCAAAAATAAAAATACCTGTTGCGATATTCCATGGTGTGAACGACAAATTATGTGACTTCTCCCAGGCAGAACAGCTGAACAAAGCGATCAAAGGTTCCTACCTGATCAGATTTGAAAAAAGCGGACACGGACTATTTCTGGAGGAAATGGATAAATTTAACGCCGAACTCGAAAAATTTGCAAGGAGCTAATGATCCGGAAGTCCCGGTGAGTTTGCTGATTGCTTCGCCGGGACCTTCAATCATTTCGGAACATATGAACACCAACCCCTTATTAGGATAGCCATGAGTACAACCGTATTCAACAATAATTTAAAGACATTGGGACTGCTGCACGTAACCCGGGACCAAACGGACACCATCAACGGCCCCGACTATAAACAATATATCAAAATCCTTTATCTGCCGGTTGGCTACAAGCTTAGGGTAGATTTTTCCCGTTTTGAGACGCAGCAGCCGACTCTTTTCTTCATCAGCCCCAATCAATATCTTGAATTGGAAGAAGCCGGCCAGGAAAGCGGCTATTTCATTTTCTACAACCGCGATTTTTACTGCATTCAGATCCACGATCAGGAAGTTGCCTGTGATGGCCTGCTGTTCAACAACATCCGGAACATGCCCAAAGTAGAAGCTTCGGAAGCAGACATTGCTTTTTTAGGAAGCATGTTCAGGGAGCTGATACAAGAATTCCAATTGAATGATGGCTCGCTGGAGGAAATGGTCCGGACTTACCTCAAGCAACTCCTGATCAGGGCTACGCGTTCATGGAAAAGGCAGCATCTGGAGAATGCAGTGAGCGAACAGCAAAGCGATCTGGAATTTTTCCGCAAGTTTACCAGGCTCGTGGAAGAGCATTATAAAACCAAACACACCGTAGCCGATTACGCGGATTTTTTATCCATGGCACCGAAAACGATCACACACAAGTTCAACCGCCTCAGGCTGCCGCAGCCCAACGAGGTGATAAAGAACCGTATCATACTCGAGGCAAAACGGCTGCTGGTACATACGCCGCTCACGGCAAAGGAGATCGCCTATGATCTTGGTTACAACGACCCTGCGTATTTCAGCAGGCTATTTATGACTAAAACGGGTGAATCACCATCCAGTTTCCGGGCGAACTTTTTGGCGGCCGCTCATTGACATCCGTGGTAACCTAAAAGCGTCAGTCAACCACCAGCATTTTAATGAACTCCGTAGCGGCAGCCGATCGCACTTTGAGCACGTAGATTCCTGCGCTCAGCGAGAGTTCCGTAATATCAATTTCCGACTTTGCGCCCGGTTTGCTCTGCTGCGGCACATTGACTTTATAACTACGGCCATTTTGATGTATCAGGTTAAGGGAAACTTCCCCTTCATGCTGATCTGCGGTTTCAAGTGTAAATTTGTTACGGACGGGGTTGGGATAAATAACTGATTTTTCCACTTTCTCCCGAGACGTCCCGACTAAAACTTCCTGACTTATCCGGGTACCCGAAATGGGTGGTTCAGCTGAATAAATAACCAGTTCCGGCGGATTTGGGGAAGTCTCCCTGCTCTCGAAGATAAGCCTTTTGTTCCTGTTATTCGCATCCTGGAGCAGTATCGTCGCCACCTTGTCCCCGGCTATTTCAGCCCGGATGAAATTTGTCACATCTACCTCATAATATCTCGGGGCATTACCCACTTCAACAGAACCTAATGAAGCGCCCGACGGTGCCGGGGCATTGTTCCAGGTAATCCCGTTTTCTGTCCAGCTGTCATTGCCGACAGGGAAAGCAGCGGGCCAAACGTGGTCAGCATCCTGGTAATTTTGCCCAAAAATCCGGAGTTTGGCAGAAGTTACCTGTGTTATGCCTGTCAGCGAAAATTTCAGGTACGAAGACCTGGAAAGGCCGTCGCCGGTCACACTTTTCACCTCCAGGGCAGGGTCACTCCCATAATTCACCCCCGCGTAGCTGCCATTGCGTACATAGGCATCTGCGATGGGAGACTTTACAATTCTCGGTACGGGGTTGATCAGCAGCACTTCAATGGCTTCTACCCTCGGCTTATCGGCAGCGCCGCTCATAAATGAAATGTATAACATTCCGTCTTTGACCGTCACAGGTATCGTCTCTTTAATAGCCCTTAACGCGCCGCCGGCTTTGGCAAAAATATCATAATTCCTCAGCCTGGTCTCGTTTTCGATCCCTACTGCAAAGCTCCGCCTGCCGGCTCCCCCCGGACCTCTGCCCGGCACACCAAACCAGGTTTCTGCAAAGTGCAGCACAACATTGTAGTTGCCATTTCTGACCGGTATATTGTAATCAAAGCCCTCAGAGCTGCGGCCTGTACGGTAGAGTTCATCGTCCGTTGTGTTCAGGATATCCACGCCGGAAATGCTGGTAGTGCCGTCCAAACCCGTAAAGTACTGATCGGCCGTGAACTGCCGGTTACCCGATGCTGAAAAAGCCGGCCCGCCGGCATTGATACGCAATCTGTCGTTGGCTGTTAATGCCAAAACTTTGACCTTGACCTGTTCTTCATCGGACAATCCGGGAAAATCGACGGAACTCACTTTTACAGAAAACGTAAAATCCCCCGTTGCACCTGGTGTCCATCTGAAAGAGCCGCTGGACGAACCGATGGTTGCGCCAGCGGGGGCGTTGACCAGAGAATAGGTTTTAAGCTGGTTTCTGTTCGCCCGCGAAGTGGCTACAAAGGATACCTCCTGGCCAACAATGGTTAGCTGGTCGTCAATATCGTTCAGGACCAGTGTCGGGTCGGGTTCTTTGACAATCAGCCTCACCGACAGTGTAGCGTCCGCATAACCCGGCGCGCGCGCGGTAACAGTGGCATAATGAGTTCCCAGCGACATGGCCTCACCGCTTGCTCCGAATGTCAGGGCTCCCAGTGAAGCAGACGGAGGCACGAGCCAGCTACTCGCCGGCGACTGCGACAGAGAGATCACGGGGTTTCCTGTATTGGTGGATAAGGTAGCCACCTGGCGCGAAGGGCTGCTGCCCATGACGTGTGTAAATGTCAGTGATGCAGGGGAAAATGAAAGTACTTTATTCGAAGATTCGGGTCCCAGCTTGACGATCCAATAATCGGAAGTGCCTTTCACCGCTCCGGTTTTCTCCCCTGAAATACCAGATAACGATCTCCCGCCCAGTACGTAGCCACCATCGGAGGTTTGCTGGATTTCAGCAAGCTCGTCCGTAGCATCTCCGCCAATGGTTTTGTCCCAAACCCTCGCTCCATTCCCGGCCAGCTTGATTACCCAGAAATCGGAATTTCGGTCCGTCCCCCGCGGCCCTTCGCTTTTGTCCGGTCCGGCGCCCATGTTGGAACCAGCACCGAGTATATATCCTCCGTCGGCTGTTTGCCGGATTGAGCTCACTGCGCTCAAATCCGAACCCGCATCACGCTGGCCGATCAGCGCTCGGTCCCACTGTTGTGTACGGTCGGCTGCGAGCTTTACCACCCAGGCATCCCGGTCATATAAATCATCTTCGGGCGCGCCGGGGCCATTCGTATCTTTTGAGCCTCCCATGGCATACCCACCGTCCGAAGTCTGAATAATGGAATATAACATTTCATCCCCCTGCCCGCCAATGGTTTTGTCCCACTCCACCGTACCGTTTGGCCTGAGTTTCACGATCCAGAAGTCAAAGCCGCCATGCGACGCCTCAGTTTTGTCGCCACTTTCGGGCGATCTGGACCGGCCCCCGATGATGTAGCCTCCATCATTTGTCTGTGCCAATGAGCTGAAAAGATCACTGTCGCCTCCTCCCAGCGTTTTGTTCCACTGAACATTCCCTGTGGCAGACAATTTTACTACCCAATAATCGATTTCACCTCTCAAACTCTCTGTTTTGTCGCCTCCCGCACCGGACTCCGAGTTCCCTCCGACAATGAACCCTCCGTCGGATGTCTGATAAGTAACCAGCGCCGTGTCATGCCCCTGTCCGCCTATGGTTTTATTCCAGAGTATTGTGCCGTTCGAAGACAACCTGATGATCCAAAAATCACGTTCGCCCTTGCTGTTTTCGGATTTGTCCAAGCCTGCATTGGCAGCCGAACTTCCGCACAGAATATAGCCGCCATCCGATGTTTGCCGGATCGACCCCGAAAGCCCGTAGTCACTGGCCTTAATGGTCCGGTCCCAGGTTTTGGACCCGTTCGCGGAAAGCTTGACGATCCAGATATCAGCGCCACCGACAACCCCTTCCGTCTGGTCCCCACCTGCCGGAGCCGAGGACCGTCCGCACAGGATATAACCGCCATCTGATGTTTGCTGTAAAGATGTTAAGTCGAAGCCATAGACTGAACCAAAGGTGCTGCCAAAGTTCTTATCCCATTGAATAGCCGGCTGGGCCAACAGTTTTATCTGCGGTAGCAAACAAAAAGCAAAAGCCATCCAAACAGGAGAAAAAAGTGCCCGATGTGCCCTGTTAACGCATCGTATTAAAGATTCTTTCCGGGGCAATAACAGAGATATTATGCCACTTTTTAAAAACCGTTGAGTTTCCGATAAAATTGTTTGCATAAGTCCTTGTAAAATAAATAGTTGTTGAGATAATTTCACGTGTTATCATTGATGATAAAAGTTATTTACCAAGAATAATACTTATCATTTTACTATTTATTATAACTTTAATTACATCCTCTCTTAATCGAATTATTGCCATTTGGCAGCTTTACCCGGATATCACAAATTCGTTGGATCAGTAGTGACTTGACACGCGATCCTCATCAATCCTTTATCAGGGTTACGAAAAAATATGCCCGGATACCGCAAAGCAATAATCCTTGGAAAACTGAAAAGGACATAACGGTTGATGCGCTCAGGTGGGAAAACCTTGGCCCTGGAAGAATGAATGGAGGCAGTATTAAATCGGGCTTGTACCGAAAAACTTCTTTGCATCATCTTTCTGTTTACCTATTGCATCGAGCAGTTTCCGGAATGGCACTATAAACTTTTCAATTCCTTCTTCTTCCAGCTGTTTCGTCACAGCGCCCATATCGATACCGGCATCATCGATCCGTTCCATGATACCTTCCGCTGTTTCCAAATTATCTTCCAGACGGCTTGCCGGAGTACCATGATCACGGTAGGCTTCCAGTGTTTCGAGAGGGATTGTATTGACTGTATCCGGTCCTATCAATGCTTCCACATACCTGGTATCTTTGAAAGCCGGGTTTTTGTTGCTGGTACTCGCCCATAAAAGGCGCTGGGGCACAGCACCTTTCTCAGCCAGCCTTTTCCAGCGGTCTGTGCTGAACACGCGCTTGTATATCTGATAGGCTAGTTTTGCGGATGCAATCGCCACTTCGCCTTTCAGCTCACCAAGTCCATTCTGGTCCAGCAACGGATCAACCAGAATATCGATCCGGCTCAGAAAGAAACTGGCGACAGACGAAACCCGGTCAACCGGCAGGTTATTTGCCACTCTTTCCTCCAGTCCACTGATGTAAGCTTCGGCAACCGCTTCATAACGGTCAAGACTAAAAAGTAAAGTTACGTTGATGTTGATGCCTTCGCTGATGGCCGTCCGGATCGAAATAAGCCCGGACTCTGTTCCTGGGATTTTAATCATAACATTATCCTTCCCAACAGCTTTCCACAGCTCTCGCGCCTGATCAATGGTCGCGTGGGTATCCTCGGCTAAAAACGGGGAAACTTCCAGGCTTACATAACCGTCGGCACCGACAACCTCTTCTTCATTATAAACATTTGATAACAGATCACAGGCCTGTCTGATGTCTTCGACAGCAAGCGCGAAAAAGATTTGTTCATTGGTCTTATCACCTTTTGAGAGGTCGGCAATGTCTGCGTCATAATCAGTGCTGCTGCTGATCGCCTTTTCAAAAATTGCGGGATTGGAGGTAACCCCCCTGACACCATCTTCTTCGATCAGCTTTTTCAGTTCTCCTGATAAAATGACTTTTCGGTCAATGAAATCCAGCCAGATACTCTGGCCGAAATCGTGTATTTGCTTTACTTTACTGGTCATAACAATCGTGTTTTTGCGTTTAAAAATTAGTGGCGGGCCAGCCCTTGCTTAATGATGACCATAGCGAATGTTCATTGCTGATCGGTG
Source organism: Dyadobacter bucti (assembly GCF_005869225.1). Taxonomy (GTDB): domain Bacteria; phylum Bacteroidota; class Bacteroidia; order Cytophagales; family Spirosomataceae; genus Dyadobacter; species Dyadobacter bucti. The sequence continues at coordinate 1,278,732 of NZ_SWFP01000002.1, forward strand.
CTTACAGATCCCATTCGCAGCGCAGCCGAAAGTGCTGCTAGCAGCGAAGGCATTTCACCTTCCGCACCGGTTTCAGGCGCAATCTGTGAAACATTGGCAGCAATTGCTTCCATCTGGCCGGCGATCCCCTCAGAATCCGATGGCTTTGCCAGGAGCAGTGCTTTGAGCTCGTCAAGCTGATGGGCAATTGGCTGTGTGCTCTCACTTTCTGAGAGGATTCCGATCCACTGATCCATTAATTCGATGCCGCCGTGCGTGGTAATGGATTCTTCACTGCCCATCAGCAGGCTTGTTGTTGTCTCTAATAATTCAGTAGTATCCGCGAGGCTTTTCATATTTGATGAATTTAGTGATTAACAGTTATCCGGTTGGATACTGGGAATTGGCAAGCGTTATATGCAGGCAGGGAAATTGGATGCCGGTTGGCAAACAGACTATTTTCCAGTTCAAAACCGGATGTGTGAATCGGAGGTAAAGCAATAACCATACATGCGAAGCTGTGCGTGTCTTACATCCGGCCAGCTTTATCTGGCAAACATTCAGATAAAAGACTGACAAACTATTAATTAGCAAAAGTCATACCGCGACTTTCCATCCATTTTCAATGTCAATGGAACTGCCGGGCCTGTGTATTTACAGAACCATTTTCATCAGTAATTTAAAAGTTGGGGCTGCCCTTGCCGGTAATGGGATATTTGCCCGGGCATTACCATCAGGGAAATTATGATTGCACTCATGAGACCTACATTTCCCTAAATTATAAAAAGCTGCCCCTTTTCGGAGCAGCTTTTTATCTGTTGGTATTCTGCATCGAGTGTCAGGCACTGGTGCCATTTGTCTTATCCGCAGATGTACGAATTATTGAATAAATATCAGATCTTCTATCTTTTAAATTTCTGACACTTCCAAATTGATTCAATTCGCGTAACATGTCAATATCTACGTCGGCAATTAAAATCATTTCTGTATTCGGGGTTGCCTCCGCTTTTATTCCATTGGTAGGAAACGAAAAATCGCAGGGGGTGAAAACCATGGATTGGGCGTATTGAATATCCATGTTGTGAACTTTCGGCAAATTTCCGACACTGCCCGCAATGGCAACATAGCATTCATTTTCAATCGCTCTTGCCTGAGCGCAATTCCTTACCCTTGAATAACCATTTTGAGTGTCGGTCAGGAAGGGCACAAATAAAATATTCATTCCTTCGTCTGCCAGAATGCGGCTTAACTCGGGAAATTCGACATCATAGCAAATCAGAATGCCAATTTTTCCGCAGTCGGTATTGAACGTTTTTAACATGCTTCCACCCTGCATACCCCAGACTTTGGCTTCATCCGGGGTAACGTGCAACTTTTCGAACCGTTCAATCCCGCCGTCCCTTTTGCATAAATAACCTACATTATACAGACTATTGTCAACGACCTCTGGCATACTTCCCGTAATAATGTTGATATTGTACGATATGGCAAGCTCTGAGAAGCGAGTTACAATTCTGTCTGTATATTCTGCCAACCTTCTTATCGCCTCCGATTCTGCGAGGTGGTTGTAGTCGGACATTAAAGGGGCATTGAAAAACTCGGGAAACAATGCAAAATCGCACCTGTAGCCTGATACCGCATCCACAAAATATTCCACCTGCTGCATCAGTTCATCAAAATCATTATACAACCTCATTTGCCATTGTATCAAACCTAATCTGATGATCGACTTTTTAAAGGCAGCCTGATCCGAGCTTTTCTCATAGTAAACATTGTCCCATTCAAGTAGTACTGCATATTCATTCGAGTCGACATCCCCTTCCAGATACCCCTGCAGGATTCTGGCAGGGTGGAAGTCATTTGACAATTGAAAATTTAAAACAGGATCGTAGATGTCCTTATTTCGAACTTTTTCGATGTATTCCTTGGGGGACATGGAATGAGAGTATTGATGGAAATTGGGGATCCGGCCACCAAATACAATTCCTTTCAGATTTAAATTCTCGCAAAGCTCTTTTCGGTAATCATACAAACGCCTTCCCAATCTCAGGCCACGGAATTTAGGCCGTATGAATACATCAATACCGTATAAAACATCTCCATCGTTTGTGTGAGTCTTGAAACTGTAATTTCCCGTTATTTCTCTATACGTATGTTTGGAATCAACTTTGTCGTAATCCACGATAATGGACAATGCGCAACCGGCGAGTTCATTATCAACTCTTATGCCCACTTGCCCCTCGTGAAAAATAGAGATCAGTGTTCTGATGTGATGTTCTTTCCAATACGCATTCGGCATATTCGAGTAAGTCTCGATCATCATTTCTTTGATCTCCTTGTAATCTTCCGGTTTTAGAAAAACCAACTCAATATTCTCAATGGACTTATTGTCTTTGTTTGTCTCCATGGTGTTTTTTACCGGTTACCTATCTTTTGTAAGTAAATGCCCGGGGTGGGGTTGTTTAATGTGATTTTGTCCCGACTATTGTCCCGAAAAGCAAAAAACCGCCCCAAATTACTTGGAACGGCATTTCGTGGAGATGCAGGGAGTCGAACCCTAACAGTAACCGATTTATTTTCAAAAACTTATAATCCCACAAAATGCAGCAGTCCCGAATTTGCCTCTCAATTTGAAAGTTACATTTAGAACATCTTTTTTCTTGTTCAAAGATACAATCTTCAATCGTTCCCAGCAAATGTCAGTACAGTTACAGTCCAAATGTTACCTCTGTAAAAAGACAGGCATCCACGTGAGATATAATGTTGTATTGGAGATTAGCAAACAACTCATAACATCAATGAATTTGTTCTCGCTGGCAAATCGTTACAAAGAACCGTAAAGATGAGTTTGAAAATGCCTGCTAGATAATGTATCGGACCTGCGCTAGTAAGTTCATCAGTCCAAATCTTTGGTGTCTTAATTTTAATCCGTGGCGTGCATCCAAGATCTTCTAATGGAATTCAGTTTCAAAACTCAGTTTTCTCCAAGCATTAAAATTGCAAGTTTGTCTTCAATTCTTTCGTAATTGACATTCCTACAAATCACTGACAGTACAGTTTAAGGTCTATCCGCCTAGTATAACATAATTAGATTTCATGAACTACTAATCTGTACCAATTGTCTGGTGTTTTATGTCAACTTGTAACGGCATGGCAGTCGAATGCCGGAGTACGAAAAAACCGTCGTGGCTGTTGCACAACTCTATGAAAAACCGCCTAAATCCTTTCCATAACTGCTAGGATTTTTGTAACTTCAGGAATGCAAGGAAGAAAAAATTATTCCGAGAAGCTGTTTTTAAGCTTTCAGTTATCCGAGCGGATTCCGAAGGATAATTTTTATAGAAGGCTCAGAGAGACTTTGGATCTACAATCCATTTATAAGGAAACCATAGAGCTTTATGGAAGCACTGGAAACCCATCCATAGACCTGGTTGTGTTCTTCAAGTTTATGCTGGTCGGTTACCTGGAAAATATTACGTCTGACCGTAAACTGGTAGATCACTGCTCGATGCGCATGGACATTCCTTACTTTTTGGGCTTTGATATTGACGAGCAATTACCCTGGCATTCAACTATCAGTCGGACCAGACAATTATATCCAGCTACCGTTTTTGATTCTCTGTTCAATAAGATATTTGCCTTGTGTGTTGATAAAGGCATGGTTAGCGGACTCGGCACCTATTAAGGCGAATGCTTCAATGGAAAGTCTTGAACTGAAAAGACCTTTTCAATCTATTGAAAGGCACATTGAAGCCGTAGACGCCGAAAACCAAAATCAAACAAGCACTGCTGTAACTTCCACGGTGGGGTTGATCACTGCTCAGCAGCATCATTTGAAGCGTGTTAAACATATTCATGATAAGCTGCGTAAAAATCCGGTCGGAGCCAGCGGCGCTTCTCATAAGAAAGCTCAGTTGTTTAGTAATAAAACGCATTATAACCCGCATGACCCGGATGCTCGTATTTCAGTAAAGCCTGGCAAAGCAAGAAAGCTTAATTATCACTGCAGTATGGCAGTAGATACTGCTCAGGGCGTAATCAGCCATATCCAAGCTGACTTTGCAGATGGAAGAGACAGTCAGTATCTGCCAGCAATGACTGTGCAAATTCAAAAGCGACTGAAAGCGAATGAGCTTCGCATGACTGAGCTGTTAGCAGATGCGGGATACTCCAATGGCTTTAATTATGAGTTCTTGGAACTGAGGAATCTCACACCCTGGATACGTGTTTTTGGCAAATACAAACCAGAAAGGCAGTGGGTTACTTATGACAGGAAAGAAGACGTCTTTACCTGTGTCATGGGTAAGACAATCCCTTTTAAAGGCTTCGATCGATCCGCAGACGGAAAGCCAATAAAAAACTACCGAGCTTCAAAAAGAGATTGCATCCCCTGTGTTCTAAAAGAATCCTGTACGCCTAAGTCCCTGTTTAAAAGGATTTTTATGACAGCTTATGAAGATCATTACCATAGAGCTTATGAAAGACAACTAAGCAGGCGCGGGAAACGGATGAAACAAGTGCGACAAAGTACGGTAGAGCCGGTGTTTGGAAGCCTTGTCCATCATTACGGATTAAGTAAAATTAATGTTCTGGGAAAAGCCGCGGCACATAAGGTGATGCTGATGGCAGCAACCTGCTTCAACCTCAAAAAGTACCTCAAAACATTTAAAAGGAAATTGGCAAATAGTGCAGCAATGGATACCATAGCGCACTTAACCGGCGCATTGTTTACGCCCTCGATTGCTTTTTACCTTGAAATTTTTGAAAATCTCACAAGTTAGATCTTTGAATTCCTCAGATTCAATTTGTCAGGATAGTTCCGCAACGGCCACCACCGATTAATTTAGCGGGTATCTGGTATCGATAATATCTATAATGCAGCGATTAAATAAGGAAGGCCTTCGACTCTCTATGATATACCCAGGTAAGAAATATAAGAAGTAAAGTGATTGCGGTAAAGATTAGGCTCAAGTGATCGTTGGTCAATAGAAATCCGCCGATCAAAGCCCCAAAAGCTGAACCAGCATCTCTAAACGTAGCATTATTGGATACTGCCTGTGTTACATCAGCCATTCTTACAGACGCTGCACCAGCTGCAAGGGATGAATTGACATTATAAAATGTAAATACAATGATCAATCCTGCGACCACCCAGCCGTTTGCTGCCAGAAGCAAACCTAGACAAATTAGTAGAATAGAGGCTGAGTAGATATTGGGAAGTCCATATCGATCAGCAGACCAACCTGCAAAAGGTGAAATTAAAAGAGAGCAAATCCGTCGAAAGCTCAAAAATCCAGAAGCTGCGGCAGTAATTTCAATCGGTGACCAATTGGGTTTTTCATCCAACAGCAGGGCTCCGATCAAAACCACAAGCATACCTTCCACTGCAAATGCCCCTAAAAACGCTAAACGGTTAAAAATCGAAGGAAATGATACTTTGAAGCTGAATTTTCGGCTCGGTGCCCGGTCTCTCTCTCTTTAAGTTTGAAGGCAAAGTATATTCCTGGCGTCGAAAGGAGTGCAATCACTAAAAAAATCGATCTAGGATTAATTACTTCAAAAAGCAATGGGCCGATCAATAGTGCCAGCAGCGGCCCGGACTCGACGATACTTTGGCTCACTCCCAGGGCCAGGCCTTTTTTGGGATAATCCATGGCATAAGTAACTGCCCCAACGCGAAGGACAGAATACGATATACCCCATAAAACCCTGAGCACTAGCAAAGTTACAATGTCAAAACCTGCACCGTAGCCAGCTGTGGCAAATACGGAAAAAGTAGCCGCAACAATCACTGGTAGACGAAAACCCAAACGACTGAAAACGCGCAGGATCAGCGGATTTAGCAGAATGCGTGTAAAGCGGTTGATTGACAAGATGGTTCCTATCCAAATTATCTGAACTTGAATGCTGGAAGCGTTTATCGGTAGAAATGAATACAGAAATGCATCGCCCATCAAAGCAAACGTCAAGCTAAAAGACGCATACATTGGCAATTTCATTTCCGTGATATGCTTCTGCACCCTTATCTGATCGTTTAATTTAGGCCTAACAAATCTTAATTTAACTATATAGCTGTTAGCTGGGTGATGATAATCAGGCAAATGTACCCTCTTGCCAGTCAGCTGGCGGATTGGATCATTATTAAGCTCATCATCTCTGGTGAATACCTTCACTTTTCCTATGGCGCTACCTCCACCGATAGACAATTGTATCACTACTATTCCACCATTTGCCCCAAGAACAGCAGGATAATCAATAAGGGAAGATAATTGATTGCCTATTTCATGCGGTTTCTCCCGAACCGAAAGAGGAGAGCAAGTTGCCACAGTGGTAAAGAAGACCGAAAACTAAATCATCAAACCTTTCATTTCGATAAAGGTTAATATGCTTTCCTTAGATTATCTGCAAATGCATTTGGAAGCAAGCTGAACTCTACGGCCTTCGCTGCTTTTTCGACATCGTATTCAACCCTTACAAATTCAACCTGAACAGCATCCTTAGACTTGCTGTTTGCCATTTGGTCAATGTTGATAAGTACATAGCAAGCACGCGCATCGCCATCTTTGGGTTTACCGACAGAACCCGTATTAACCAGGTGATGAAAATGGTCAATGCCATGCTCACCCGAATTAATAATCCGGTGATAAGGCTTGTGAGAGTGCCCAAAGCAAAGGATATCCGCTTTAAATTCCTTGACCAGTTCCAGCGTGTACTGCTCTGATAGCTCCTGCAACAGATATTCGTTAATGCTTCGCGGGCTTCCATGGACCAGCAGCATATTGAGCTGCTGATCATTAAGTTGAAATTCTAACCTGAGATGCCTGGGAAGTGTTAATAGGTAATCCCTTTCCTTGCTTCCCACCAGCTTGTAAGCATACTCACTATTTTCTTCCTTGCTGCACTCGTCTTGCGATGAAAGTATTTTCGAAACTTTCAGGTCGTGATTTCCTGCAATGGTCGCAATACCATGTTTGTGGACCAGACCAATTACCTGATTAGGCCAAACGTTGTAGCCGATCAGATCGCCCAGACAGTAAACCGCATCAGGCTGTTGTTTTTCCAGATCTTCCAACACCGCCTCGAAAGCGGGAAGGTTTGCATGGATATCAGATAGTAGTGCTATTTTCATTTTCCCAGACGTAATGATTCCGCATATGCATCAGGAAGGATACTGTCTTCTACGGCTTTCGCCGCTTTTTCAACATCGTACTCAAAACGTATAAATTCTACCGTAATACTATCTTTACCTGATATTGATGCATCCGCATTAATATTCAGGATCACATAACCACCTCTTGAATCTCCATCCTTTGGTTTACCCACCGATCCAATGTTGATTGCATGACGGAAATGGTCTGTCCCATCTGTTTGCACCGAGTCCAGTATCCGGTGATAGGGTTTGTGCGTATGACCGAAAAGCATCACATCTGCACTAGCCTTCTCCATGATCCTCAGCATACTTTTTTCATCCCGGTCTTCAAACAGATATTCGTTGATCCGGCGCGGGCTGCCATGCACCAGAAGGACCGAAAGTGGTTTATCATTTAACTGGAAATCCAGACGAATGTGCGCCGGCAGCGTTCTTAAATAAGCCCGCTGCGCGTCCCTGACAATCTCATTTGTAAAGGCAATGGACATCTTGCCATTTTCGTTTTCTTCCTCTGTCTTATACGCGCAGCCGCAGTCGTCGCTGGTTCTTCCGATTCCAAAATCGTAATTGCCGGCAATGGTAGGGATTCCCCGCTTTCTAATCTGGTCTATAACTTCATTAGGCCAAATGTTATAACCGAC